>JACKAF010000001.1 GCA_020635235.1 Pseudobdellovibrionaceae bacterium
ACTCCCACAGGTCGCCCTACATGATCCTGAATCATGCGCGTCTACCAATTCCGCCATCCGAGCAAAAACGTCCTGCGGCACCTAAAACTCTTAACTGCTCCGCCCGAAGTTGTCTATATTTCACGCTTAGACATGAAGAAAAAGAAAACATACCCAGGCTTCTTTTTGGTCTTCGAAGGCGGCGAAGGCTGCGGCAAATCCACCCAGCTGCGCAAGCTTGCGCAGGCGTTGGCGCGCCAAAGCTTACCCGCGTTGCTCACGCGCGAGCCGGGAGGCACTCCACTCGGCAAGGGAATACGCAAGCTGCTATTGCACGCGAAACACGAGGTCTCTCCAGAGGCCGAGCTCTTTCTCTACGAGGCCGACAGGGCACACCACGTAGAGAGCGTTGTGCGTCCGGCGCTTGCTAGGGGTCAGGTCGTTATTTCGGATCGGCACGCGGACTCCACGGCGGTGTACCAAGGAATGGCGCGAGGCATGCGCTTTGCCGATACGCTCAACCGAATTGCCACATCGGGACTCCAACCTGACCTCGTCATTATCTTGGACGTTCCTCCTGAAGTCGGCTTGGCCCGCGTCCGAGGCAGAGGGACCCCCGATCGGCTGGAACGGGAAAAAATGGCCTTCCATAAGAAGGTCCGAAAAGGCTTTCTTGCCCTCGCAAAAAAGAATTCCCGACGCTACAAAGTATTCGATGGAACGCGCGATCCTGAGGACATTGGCCAAGAAATCCAAAGACTGGTAAAAACTAGGCTTGAAAGAAAAGGATTATGGCCGCGACACTAAGCATCGGCCCCTTGGGAGTAAGGGGCCTACAAGAAACACAAAAACAGCTCTTGCACTACTTCAAGAGTGAACGCATTCACCCCGCTCTTTTGCTTACCGGACCCGATGCCGAGACCAAAAATAAATTGGCAGTAGGCATGGCAAAATGGCTCGTCTGCCCTAAGCGCATCCAGGATGGAAGCTTCGACCCCAAATGTACCGCATGCACTCGGATCGAGCGCGGCGTGCATCCGGACGTCTACGTACTAAGCGATCCGGAAGCAAGCTCAATCAAAATAGAGTCCGTGAGAGAACTCTGCTATCAGATGGGAGTCGCCTCTATGGAAGGCGGGCCCAAAGTTTGTGTAGTCGACGAATGCCACCGCATGACTCCGGCCGCGGCAAACGCTTTTTTGAAGTCTCTTGAGGAGCCAGGCTCAGACCGCTACTTCATTTTTCTGACAACTCAGCCAGGTTCTCTGCTGAACACCATTCTTTCTCGATGTCTGCAATTTCGTACAAACCCTTCCGCAGAATCTGAAGAGGGTTTTGAAAAAGAGGAAGCAGACTTCGAGCAGATGATGACTGAGTTTATGGAAAGTGAAAACACTCTCGCCATCAAAAAGATTAGCGATCGCGAAAGCAGTTTGCGGTTTTTGCAGTTCCTGCAAAGAAAGCTCCGCGCAAGCGTTTACGGCCGTCCCTCTCCTTTTTCAACGCGGGACGAGTACCAAAACCTTAAAGCCTTTGAGGCGGCTCTCGTTACCGAGGGGAAATTGCGCACTAACGCTAATCACAATTTACTCATCGAGAATTTACTCATTAAACATTTCACAAAGGATGCTCAGCTTTGAGTTCGGACAAAAAACGCGTCTTAGTCACCTCCGGTCTTCCGTACTCCAACGGACGCTTACACGTGGGGCATATCGCGGGCGCGTATTTACCCGCTGATATTTACGTGCGTTACCTGCGCTTAACCGGTCGTGAAGTCTCCTTTGTTTGCGGCTCCGACGATCACGGGGTCGCCATTATGCTGACCGCGGACAAAGAGGGGAAAACGCCCGCAGAGGTCGCCGAGCATTACCACAAACTGCAAAAGGCGGATTTTGAAGGCCTCGGCATTCATTTTGACGTCTATGGATCTACTAGCCAGACGAAATTCCACGCCAAGACCAGTCAGGACTTCTTTCTTAAGCTATTCGAGAAAAACTACTTCGAGAAAAAGGTCACTCGCCAACATTACGATGAAAGCAAACAAGTATTTTTGCCGGATCGTTATGTAAAGGGGACATGCTCTTTTTGCGGCACGCCCGATCAAAATGGGGACCAGTGTGAAAACTGTGGCAAAGTACTAGACATTGATACTTTGAAGGATCCCATCAGCGTACTCTCGGGCAAACCGGCATCGGTTCGGGAGACGACTCACTGGTTTTTAGATCTCACTCAATTTCAAGGGGCGGTTGAGAAGTGGCTTCAACACGCCGAGATGCGTGACACGACTAAGAACTACGTCAAGAGCCTGCTCGCTCAGGGTCTCGTAAAAAGATCGATGACCCGCGATATCAGCTGGGGTATTCCGGTTCCGCTGGACGATCCTGAAGCAAAAGGCAAAGTTCTTTACGTTTGGTTTGACGCGCCCATCGGGTACATTTCGAACACCATGCAACTCTGCGAAGCAAGGGGACAAAAGCCCGAACAGTACACCGAATGGTGGAAGTCTCCGGACACGGAGATCGTTCACTTTATTGGGGAGGACAACACGATATTCCATTGTGTGATCTGGATCGCCATGCTGAGCGCGGAAGGCAGTTTTCAGTTGCCCAAGGCCGTCGTCGTCAATCAGTTTCTAAACATCAAATTCCCGGACAAAGAGGTCGAAAAAATCTCAAAATCCCGTGGTACGGCTGTTTGGATAGGCGACTACCTCGCCGAAGGGGGCAACCCGGATGTTCTGCGCTACTACCTGACGGCGATAGCGCCTGAAAAAGCGCGCACAGTTTACAAACCTGAGGATCTGCAGCTCCGAAACAACACAGATCTTGCAAATACTTTGGGGAACTTTGTAAACCGGATTCTTTCGTTCACTCTGAAGCATGTCGGGAGTCAGGTCCCGGAAATTGATTCAAGTTTGATTTCCGCGGAAGACCGCAAATTTGCTGACTGCCTCAAGTCAGCGCTTGCGAACCTTACAGAGCAGATGAACCAGTTCGCTTTCAAAAGCGCTCTAGAAACCATCATGGAATTTTCGCGCGAGTGTAACCGATACGTGGACGAACGCGCGCCCTGGGTCACGCGCAAAACCGATATGGAGCGCACAAAAGTAACACTGGTTTATAGTTTAAATGCGATCAAATTGCTGGGAACTGTGCTGACTCCTTTCCTTCCTTTTGCAGCAGAGAAGATAAATGGCTGCCTATCCATTCAAAAACCGAACTGGGAAGATGCGGCCCAACCTCTAAAATCGGGTACCGAAATTTCAGCGCCAGGCATTCTTTTTAGCAAGATGGAATAATTATGGAACTCATTGATTCGCATGCGCACCTCTACATGCTGGAACACTCAGATGTGGATACCGTCCTTAGCCGGGCCAAAGAGGCCGGCGTCTCAACCATGGTAACCATTGGGACTGAGCAAAGCGACTGGGATCTGAACAAGACACTTGGGAAAACTCACAAAAACATCTTTTACACGTTGGGTACTCACCCACATAGCGCAACGTCTTGGGAAGAATGGAAACCTCAGTTACTCAGCTATTTCAATGGAGGGGTCCCGCCAAAATGTGTTGCAATTGGCGAAATAGGTCTCGATTTCTTTTACGATAATTCCCCGCGCAAAGAGCAGCTTCTGTGTTTCGAAGAACAAGTGGAACTCGCGAAATCGTTGGATCTCCCTATTGCAATCCACTGCCGAGAGGCTTTTGACGATCTCTTCGAGGTTCTCAACCGAGTAGGACTGCCAAACCGGCGCGGAGTTATGCACTGTTTCACGGGCACCACTGAGGAAGCAAAAAAATCCGTAGATCTCGGTTTCAAAATTTCTTTTTCTGGAATACTGACCTTCAAAAAGGCGGAGTCACTTCGAGAAACCGCGAAGGCCTTGCCGCTCGATGCTTTGATGATCGAAACAGACTGCCCCTTTCTTACGCCGGAGCCGCATCGAGGCAAGCCCAATGAGCCTTCCTATTTACCTTTGACCGCTAAGGTTCTATCATCGGTATTGGCTCTGGATTTGGAAGAAGTGGTCGGAAAAACGACTGCGAATACCCGTGCCGTGTTTGCTCTGACTTCCTGACGCATGAAAAAAGTTCTCATCATTGGTGCCTCGAGCTGTTTGGGTTCGAACCTCGCTACATATCTGCGCCGGCACTACCTCGTCTATGGAACCTACGCGCACAATCGCCCGAGAATTGAGAATGTCCCCTGTTTTCAAATGCACCTGGACGATGAAACGCCCATCCTTGGCGTGCTGAAGACGCTAAAGCCGGATACGGTCCTCTACTGCGCCGGCGTGACCGATACCCAACTGTGTGAACGGGACTCGGATCTGGCCTTTGCTCTCAACGCCACCTATCCCGGTACTATTGCTAGCGCCCTTTCGCGCTTCGGCGGCCGCTTTGTTTACCTTTCTTCTGCCAAGGTGTTCTCAGGAAGTAAGGGAAACTACGTTGAGAATGACTTTCCCGATCCGCAAGATATCTACGGAAGTTCAAAGCGCCGCGGTGAAGAAATACTCAAGCGCTATGAGAATGTTTTCATTCTGCGACTCCCAACTATTTTTGCGCTCGGTAGTCTGAACCAACGATCAATGCTTAACCGACTACTCCGGCAGCTGTGGCGCAGAGAACAGATTTCGTGCATTAGCGACGAAACTCGAACTTTTGTTTCTGCCCATGATCTTTGTCATGCGATCGGGCTGCTTGTGGACGCCGATCCTATCCACGAGGGGATTTATCATTTAGGCGCCTCGCACTCAGACACCTACTATGGCTTTGCAACACGAATGGCGCGGATCTTCGACATCCCAACGAAACTCATCAACCCTGTCAGTGGGGCAGATTTCCATTCCCAAAGCCACCACCACCACGACTTAAGCTTAGGGTTGGGTGAACTGCGAAAGCAGTTTGGTTTCGAACCAGAGAAACCGGATCAAGCTCTTAAACGCCTGCAAGTTGGACTCAAAAAGGGAGTTTTTGTTCCCTCTTCCTAGCTCGCAACTGCGTCCCGGCCACAGTATTTGTTAGTTTCCCCGCGGAAACAATCCCTACCAATTGACACTTCGCGCGAAAACGAATGCCTTAGATGTCGACCGAGATTTCCGCGGTGAGCAGAGTGGAGATGTCCGCTGCGTGAACGAGACTTTGGCCGAAGAGTCATCCAATCTAGCGTCCGCATGGTCAACGATCGCGATCGCGAAGTGGCCCACGCTATACACGAGGACGCCCCGGCAACGGTGGCAATGGCGACAGGCCAGGCAGAGGGGGAAACTAGAAGTCGGTTGGAGGGGGTCGCACGGGCCGGGTGCGGCTCCCTCCGCTTGTATTCTCCCTGTCTACGCCGTGGACGTTTGGGCCCTCATTAATCTGTTAAGTATATAATAAAATTGGTAAATTTAGATTTCTGCAGGTTCTTTTTTCGATCTGCCTACTTTCCATCCGGATTAATCCCTGGAAATAATTGACTCAATGCGCTATAAGCTCGGGCCTACAGGGACGGGGCGACACCCTATCTCTGCAGTTTTTTATACTTAATCGAATAAATTCAATAACTTAATTCTGGCCCTGCGGTTGCAATTGAAGCAGGAAGGAGTTGCCTTGTGTCCACGCGTAAAGAGCCATTCATGCACCATCGTTTTGCACAGCTTTGCCTTGTTCTAGCCCTAGTTATGGGGTGGGCGGTCCCGTCTGCCTACGGAAACCTATTGGGCCTCAGCAAGCGCGAACTGCACGATGTGATGACCTTGGGACGGGCTATCTCGGAATTACAGCCCCGCCTGGACGACGAAAAGTCCGTTCAATACGCTCTTGGCATTTATAAAGCCGCCAAGCACTACCGCATCGATCCCCGACTTTTGATTGCTATCGCGCACCAGGAAACCAGTTTTAGAGAAAACCTGCCTGAGGGCGCAGCAGGTGAAATTGGTCTTTGCCAGATCCGCAAAAACTGGCTCAGCAATGGGGAATTTGTAAAAGAGTTTGGAAAGCGTTCTATTCGCGACCTCCACTCACCCGAGCAAAATTTTCTTTTCGCAGCTTGGATCTTACGCGATCTCAAAGATGCGAATCCTCAAAAGGAAACGGTTCCTTGGTGGACGTATTACAACGCACGCAAGTTGAAGAACCGAGTTCAGTATTACATGCATGTAAACCGCAAGTTGGAACGTATTCACAAATACGGACCCGTGCGCACCGCTGAACGCGTGATGGCCTCAACGACGTCGGAAGACGGTATTGAAAAACTCGCTCTCGGTTCGGCTCCTCAGCCTAAGGCTGCAAGACCGAAGTCCCGAGTACGCGTACCTTCCAAGAACGATTTTGTTTATACGGCTAGCGCCGGTCCCTCCACAACCTGGATTTCTAACGCCGTGAACTCCCTGAGTAAGCAGGGTGGAAATGCGTCAGAAGGTAAATGGAGCGGCCACCACTCTCCCAAAAAAGGAAGCCGATCGCCTTCGCTTCGCCGAACCATTTCGGAACTTGGAACAGTAAACTAAGATTGCAGGAACGGGTTTAGCTTTTTCTCGTCGCCAAGACGGGTTACGGGCCCATGTCCGGGAACAACTTCCAATTCGCCTTCAAAGACAAAAAGCCGGTCGCGGATAGACTTCAAAAGCAGGTCTGCATCGCCTCCCCAAAGATCCGCACGTCCGATGCTCCTATAGAATAGCGTATCTCCGGAATACAAGGTTTCAGGGCCGTTCAGCAGTTTGAAACTGACGCTACCAGGGCTGTGGCCAGGCGTATGCAAAGTCTGCAGGCGGAGATCTCCAAAGCTTAAGATCTCTTCATCCTCTAATAGCTTTTCTAACGGTGGGGTTTCCTCCAACTGAAAGCCAAAAAACTTCCCCTGCATCGGGACGTTTTTATAGAGTGCTTCATCGCCTGCATGCAAACAAGTCGGGGCCTCCCAAACCTCTCTTACCCCGCGGGTGCCGCACACGTGATCGAAATGTGCGTGCGTGTGTAGCAGGTACTTTGGGCGCAGGCCCTCCGATGAAATCGCTTCCAATATTCGCTCCGGATCGGCACCAGGATCGATCACAACCGCTTCTTTAGTGCGCTCACAGCCCAATACCACGCAATTGCATTGAAGCGGTCCGACCGGCAGAATTCGCTGAATCACTTGTTTATCCCCATAACTGGGAGTAGCATCTCCCATCCTATAGGAGTTGTCATGAGCAAAGCCGTGATTCTAATCGCAGATCATTACCAGGACCTAGAAGTCTGGTACCCGCTACTGCGATTGCGTGAGGCCGGGTGGACAGTTGTCGCCGCGGGAGTGGAGGCCAAAAAGAATTACACCGGAAAAAACGGCTACCCGATTACGGTAGACACTTCCGTGGAAGAATTGAGCTCCAGTGACTTCGACGCTGTCGTGGTTCCAGGTGGTTGGGCCCCAGACATTATTCGCCGCAATCAGACCGCTCTGGATCTAGTAGCCTCAATGAACGCCGCTGGAAAAATCGTCGCGTCCATTTGTCACGGGGGCTGGGTCCTCGCCTCAGCAAAAATGCTAGCGGGGCGGCAATGCACAAGTTTTAGCGCGATCAAGGACGATATGATTCACGCCGGTGCCAAATGGGTGGATCAGGAAGTGGTCGTGGATCGCAACCTCATCACCTCGCGAAAACCGGACGACCTGCCCGCTTTTTGTCGCGCCATCCTGGAAGCAGCCAAAACATGAAGCACGTTTGTGTTTTTTGTGGCGCAGCTCCCGGAAACAACTCCGAGTTTGTACTTGCGGCCTCTCGGCTGGGTGAACTCATCGCGGAAAAAGGGATGAAGCTCATCTATGGAGGTGGTCGCGTCGGACTCATGGGTGTTTTGGCGGATGGTGCGCTGAGGGCCGGAGGAGAAGTAATCGGCGTGATCCCTTCTTACCTGCGCACCGAGGAAATCGCTCACACCGGAATTACCGAGCTGATTGTCGTAGACACCCTCGCGGAACGAAAACAAAAAATGTACGAACTTTCCGATTCGTTCATCTCCTTACCGGGCGGACTGGGAACCTTGGATGAGATGTTTGAGATTCTTACTTGGTACCAGCTCGGCTTCCATACCTATCCGATGGGCCTACTCAACACAGCTGACTTTTTCGACAAGCTCTTGGAATTTCTGGATCTCGCGGGCGAAAACCAATTTCTGCGCATCAACCACCGAGCGGCCATTGCTCAATCGTCGGATCCGGAAGATCTGCTAACGAAAATGGAGGCCGCACCGGTTGAGCGCGTTGCCTGGCAGAGCGAGCGGCCGACGGCCTAACCGTGTCCGCCCATTAGAAAAGGTTGGCCATCGTCAACTTTGGCGCGCACATCCACACCCGCAAAAAAGCTGGTCGCAAGCTGCCTCAAGCCTTCGACTTCACGGATTTCAAACAAAGACTTTCTAAACTGAGAGGCGCCCGGTAAACCGGATGCGTACCACCCTAAAAACTTTTTGAGTGAAAGAAAGGCGCGGGCTTCATTCTTCATGCTGAGTGCCAACTCAAAGTGCCTATCGATCATCGAGGCAAAGTCGGGAATCCCAGAAGCCACCCCACTCAACTCAGAAAAAATCCAAGGGTTTTTGAGCGCCCCGCGACCAATCATCACACCGTGCGCATAGCCGCCCTCAATGCGCGCTCGGGCCTGGGCAGCAGTGAGGATATCGCCGTTTCCAAGGATGGGCAGAGGACTGGACTGCGCAACATCCCGGATGAGCTCCCAATCGGCCTCGCCCGAATACCCTTGAGCACGGGTGCGCCCGTGTATCGCGACCCAACTCACTCCGCACTCGTAAGCAACGTGGACCACTTCTTTTGCATTGATACTCGATTCGTCCCAGCCCGTACGGATCTTGATGGTTAGGGGGATCCGAATGGCCTGCTTCATTTGGAGTAGGATTTTCCCGAGTGCCGCGGGATCGCGCAACCAGGCGGATCCGGCACCGGTCTTCACCACTTTTTTTACCGGGCACCCTAGATTCAGATCAACGAAATCGGCCCCTTCGGCCTCAACTATGCGACAGGCCTCGACCAAGGACTCGGGGTTGCCCCCAAAGATCTGGATGCCCACAGGGCGCTCAGCCTCCGAGTACGCCAACATGGAACGGGTTTTCTCCCCCCCACGCATCAGCCCTTCTGCGGAAACAAGGTCAGAAATCACGATATGGGCGCCCATTTCCCGCATGAGCAGGCGGAAAACCCCATCCGTGATGCCCGACATGGGGGCGAGCACAAAACGGGCGGCCCCATGCCGCGAGGCAAATTGGTCGATAGCCGGTAACATTACAGGATATATCGACTTAAATCGGTATCATGTGCAAGTGTTTCGACGCGTGAATTTACGTAGTCCGGCGTGACCTCTATGGTCTGGCCTGCAATGTCCGAGGCATTGAAGCTCACCTCGTCCAGCACCCTTTCCAAAATGGTATGCAGGCGCCGAGCTCCGATGTTCTCCGTTTTCTCGTTCACAGCGGTCGCCAGACGACTGATGGTTTCGATCGCATCGTGGCGGAAACTCAGGTTCACCTTCTCTGTCGCCAGTAGAACAGAATACTGCTTGGGCAGACTGTTCTTGGGCTCTGTCAGAATCCGAACGAAATCTTCGGTGGTCAGCGAGTTCAATTCCACACGGATCGGAAACCGGCCCTGCAATTCAGGCACTAGGTCCGAAGGTTTGCTCTGGTGGAAGGCACCGGCCGCAATAAAAAGTATGTGATCCGTTTTGACTATACCGTATTTCGTCTTGATCGAACTTCCCTCTACAATCGGAAGCAAGTCGCGCTGTACACCCTCGCGGGAAACGCCACCCGAAATGCCACGGTCTTTGCCCTCAGCTATCTTGTCCATTTCATCCAGAAAGACGATCCCATTGTTTTGTACCAAGTCTAGGGCTTGGGGGATCACGCGGTCCATATCAATGAGCTTCTGCGCTTCCTCGTGTTGGAGATACTTTCTAGCGTCTTTAACCTTCATTTTACGACGATGATTCTTTTTCGGAACCATGTTGCCAAGCATATCCCTGAGATTGTGTTCCATGTCCTCCATGCCCGGAATGGCAAGGATCTCAAAACCCAAGTTCCCTTTCTTCTCAAGCTGGAGAGTAACCTCCTTGTCTTCAAGCTCCTTGTTTCGCAGCATGGTGCGAAACTTATCTCGCGTAGAATTCTCAACATTCAGTTCTACGATAGCTTCATTTTTTTTCGGAGCGGAGGAATAAGGCACCAACAGGTCCAACAACCGCTCCTCAGCAAGCTCACGCGCGCGAGGGATAACCGCTTCCTCTTCCTTCTCCTTGACCATCGCCACAGCGATCTCAGTGAGATCGCGTATCATCGACTCCACATCTTTACCGACGTAGCCCACCTCTGTGTATTTGGTAGCTTCCACTTTAAGGAAAGGAGCGTCCGCAAGCTTCGCCAACCGGCGCGCGATCTCGGTTTTCCCGACGCCTGTAGGGCCGATCATCAGAATATTCTTCGGGTAGATCTCATCACGAAACTCTTCGTCTACCCGACGACGACGCCAACGGTTACGCAGAGCAATGGCAACAGCACGCTTAGCGTCTTTCTGTCCAACGATATACTTATCTAACTCCGCCACAATGGCTTTGGGAGTCAGTTGGTCCAATGTTTTTTCTGTCTGTTGTGTCACGACTCATTCCTCAATATTTAACAAAACTCTAGTCTAACGCTTCAACCGTGGTATTCGCGTTTGTATAGATGCAAATTCTTCCAGCGATCGCCATCGCCTCCTTAGCTATTTCCTCCGCCGTCAGATTTGAGTGCTTCATCAACGCAGATGCGGCCGCTTCCGCAAACGCCCCGCCTGAACCTACTGCCGCCACATTGTCATCCGGTTCAATCACATCCCCACTGCCGGAAAGGATGTATTGGTGCTCCTTGTCCGCTACGATCAATAGGGCCTCCAAGCGACGCAACATCCGATCGGTTCGCCACTCTTTTGCAAGCTCGACTGCGCTTCTGGTTAGGTTGCCTGAATATTCTTCGAGCTTTTTCTCGAAGCGCTCAAACAAAGTGAAAGCGTCGGCCGTACTTCCGGCGAAACCAGCGAGGATATTCCCCCTATAAAGACGACGTACTTTCTTGGCGTTTTGTTTCAGGACATTGCTTCCCAATGTCACCTGACCATCGCCAACCATAACGGTTTGTCCCTTGTGAGAAACACATAGGATGGTTGTGGAACGGATTCTTCTTTTATTATCATCTAACGCTTTATTCACTGGCCTCGGGCTCCGTGTCGCTACGGCCCCTTGGGTGTGCCTTGTCGTACGAGGCTTTCAACCGCTCGATGTCGACATGGGTGTACTTTTGTGTGGTTACCAGTGAGCGGTGACCAAGAAGCTCTTGAATTTCTCTCAACCCCGCACCAGCACCCATCAGGTGCGTAGCGCAGGAGTGCCGCAAAGTGTGGGGAGTTACCTCATTTCCACGATCGCCAAGTACCTCCACGGCGAATTCACGCAGGTTCCGTTGAACCGTACGTCCGGAAACCCGGTCTCCTTCTCGATTCAGAAACAACGGCGTTCCTGCGCCCCGCTTCTGAATCTCCGGCACGCTGTCAATATAGTCACGAATCGCACTTTGACAATGGCGGCCCAGCGGAACGAGCCTTTCTTTGCTTCCTTTTCCCATCACTCGCAGCGTACCTGCCCGAAAATCCACGTCTTCTACGTTTAGGGACACCAGTTCCGAAAGCCGGATCCCGGTCGAGTAAAAGAGTTCGACCACCGCACGGATGCGCTTGTAACGCAAATTCGAAGTGGGTATCCCTTCAATCAGGGCGACGACTTCCTTTGGCTTCAAGACAGCCGGAAGCTTTTGCGGGATGCGGGGTAAGCTAATGAGTTTAGCTACGTTTTTGGCCAAGTAGCCTTCCCGGTGCGCAAATTTCAAAAAACCTTTGATGACAGACAGACGCCGCGCCACCGTCACTCGGGAATAGGTCTCCGTTTCCGCCGCGAGAAAATCGCGTAGCCGCTTCAGATCGGCCAGCTGCTCCAGACTCAACGTCCCTGTCGTCCCCACAAAACGGAACCACTGGCGAAGATCGATATCGTAATTAGTGAGCGTGTGCGGGCTGGCGCTACGCTCCACCCGCAGGTATTCCATGTATTGCGCCTTCAGAGCCGAAAGCGCGGTATTTTGAGTTAGCTTTCCCATGAAACGATCATGATCTGGAAAGCACCCGTTGGCAAATTCTCGCAAAATGCGCCCTATTTTCGTATGCTTAACGCCATGAAACACCTGGTAGCGCTATGCCTCTTTGTTGCAACAACCACTATGGCCGCCTCGCTTCCCACCGGCATGACACAGGCAGAAGTCGACAAGACGGTACAAGTTCTGGGAACGGGTGGCGCGACACGTTTGATGCGTAGTGCGGAGCCTTACCCGTTCTATCCAGGAATAAAAATTGGTTTTGAAGCTCTATTCTTTTCCACCAGCTCGCTGATTGGTTTGGGGAATGCGGACGGAAGCGTCCCGCCTGTATTGTTTATCCCCCGGCTCTACCTCGCCAAGGGCCTCGTTGCGGATGTAGATCTCATCTTAAGCTTTCTCCCTGGAGGCGTAGTGCCGTCCTTATCAACCGTTGGCGCGGCACTGAAATGGACATTCTTGTCGGAGCGGGAAAATATTCCGGGAAGCATCGCCGCTTATTTCAACTATACGAGTCTAAGGGGGCTCGACCGTTACGTGGGAACCGATCTGGAATTCGGATTGGTAGCCAGCCGCGATCTCGTTCGAGTCCGTCCGTTTGTAGGCTTGGGGGTTTTGTTCGCTTCCGGAACAGTTCAAAATACTGTCTCGGGACAACTCGAAGGGAAACACTCCGCGTTCCATCTCTTTGGCGGAATTGAATGGGAGTTGCCCGCCAATATCACCCTGCAGCTAGATATGATGAACTTGAATTTCCAAGGCTCGATTTTTGTAGGTAAGAAATTCTAATTTAACTTTCGGATGCGCTCGAAAATAGCTGTCGTCGAGTAACCGGGTTCTAGGGGAATAATTTGAATCTCCCCGCCGTTTCTTTCCACAACCTTAGTCTCAGGTAGATCTTCTGGCCTATAATCGCCACCCTTTACGTGGATGTCAGGTCGGAGCGCCTCCAAGAGAGCCTCGGGTGTGTTCTCCGAAAAAACAACAACGGCGTCCACTACGGCCAAGGATGCCACCTGATAAGCGCGAACCTGTTCGGGAAAAAGAGGGCGATCGCTTCCCTTCCCGAGCGATCGTACGGAGGCATCGGAATTCACCGCACAGATAAGCCGGTCACCAAGCCGACTAGCGGCCGCTAGATACCGAGCGTGGCCATAGTGAACAAGGTCGAAACAGCCATTCGTGGTGACGATGCGCTTGCCATCCGATTTCCAGCTTTCACAAAGGGATACGATTTCCGCAAGGGGAAGGATTTTCTCTTCGGGTTGTACGCACATCGCTACTCGATTACCACGGATTGGTACACGACGGTACCCGAAAGCGCGTCGAGCAGGTTTCGCCCGCGTTTACCCACAAAGACCAGAAAAATAACAGGCAATATAGGCGCGTAGAAGACAAACGTGAAGAGTGTACGCAAAAACTTACGCAAAATCCAAGTGCGCTTGGACTGGGTCATATAGCCAACGCGAATCCCCCAAACCCACATGCCAAAAGTCATGTCTAAGACGCCCATACAGAAAACCGCGTACGCAACCCAGATGGTGGCAAATTCCAGGACAGCGAACTGCATAAAGCGCGATTCCTCAAGAATGGCTGAGCTCGCCACGCCGCCCACAAAAGAGCCCGTCAGGAGTTTCAGGGTTACCGACATCGCGATCAGCCAAAGTGTGAAGACGAAGATCTGGTCGATGATCCCCGCCAAAACCCGCCGCGCGAGAGAGGGGCTATTGATGGGCGGCGGCAGCACCCCAGAAGTGGGTGCGGCCAATGGCGCCTGCCCTTGGGATGCAGGTGCGGGGGCCTTTTTTTCAACATTTCGGCTCAGCGCTTCAAATTTGTTCTGGACGCGTTGCACCTGTGCAGCGTGCGCGGCAGGAGCTTCGGCCCGAATTGGCTCGGGGGTGCTTACCGGAACTTCCTTTTTCTTGGGCGATTCCAGCCCCAGGCCATCCGTCAAAGGGCTGAAAGCATTGGAATAGTCATCCCACCGATCCGCATGCCCCAGCTCTTCCTCTATTACTTTTTTTAGTTCAGAGAATCCCGCCGGAGTGGATGCCTCAAAGTTGCCGTCTTTGAACCCTGGTTCGCGCTTTTTATCCATAGTTTAGGATTTTACGAAATTCACGCGTGCATGGAACGACTGTGCGCGTCATTTGGGATCCCTGCTATAATTAAAGGAGTTAGTCTCCACTCTGCCTTAAACCATCACAACCAAAATCAAACTAAGGAATCATGAAATCGATCACGCTTGCCCAATTGGGATGCGGTTATTGGGGTCCCAACCTGGTTAGAAATTTCAGTAGGCTCCCGAACGCCCGCCTTAAATGGGTCGTGGATGCCGATCCTTCGCGGCGCGCTTACGTGGAAGAAAATTTCCCGAAAGTTCAAACTAGCGGCGACTGGAAATCCGTCTTGGAAGACCCGGAGGTCGACGCTGTGATCATCGCGACCGCGGCCTCCACTCACTTTCAGTTTGTGAAATCCGCGCTCCTCGCTAAAAAGCATGTTTTTGTGGAAAAGCCGCTGGCAACATCCTCGATTGAGGCGGATGAATTGGTGGCTCTCGCTCACCATAGTGAACGTACCTTGATGGTCGGACACACTTTCCTTTACAACCCGGCCGTCCGCTACTTAAAGGGGATTCTATCTCGCGGGGACTTGGGATCGCTTTACTATATTTACAGCCATCGCCTGAATTTGGGGCAGGTGCGCTCGGACGTAAATGTTTGGTGGAATCTAGCGCCCCACGATGTCAGCATTCTTCTTTACCTGATGGATGGCGAACTGCCGGTCTCCGTATCCGCGCACGGGGCAGACTACATCCAAGACCGCGTAGAAGATGTCGCCTTCGTCACCCTAACTTGGGCCGACAAGCTCATCGCGAATATTCAGGTAAGTTGGTTGGACCCCGCCAAAGTGCGACGTATGACTTTAGTCGGCACAAAAAAGATGGTCATCTACGATGACATTATGGATCAAAAAATCACCGTGCTGGACAAGGGAGTCGATCGCGTCCCCGTCGCCGGAGAAAAAATGGATTACGATGAAGCTGGGTACAAGATTCAGCACCGCAAGGGCGACATCTGGCAACCTCAAATCCCATCCGAAGAACCGCTGCACGTTGAAGCCCGACACTTTGTCGACTGTATTATCAACAAGCGCGCCCCGCTAACTGGACCTGAACACGCTCGGGATGTAGTGGCCGTTCTGGAAGCTGGCGACCAGGCACTTAAGAGTGGCAAACGCGTACCCGTAAAGCAGGTGGCCTCCGGACCGCACGTCTTTCAGGTCCCTACGAGAATCCGCACGATCGCATGAAAGTGCTCATCGAAATCGGGCATCCGGCCCACGTGCATTTTTTCTCTCGCTGCATACGCACCTTGAAGGAGAAAGGTCACCAGGTCACTGTTGTTAGCCGTAACAAGGAGATTACAAATCAACTTCTTGAGAAAGAGAACATCGCGTACCGCTGCCTGTCTTCCCCGCGCAGAAGCAAAATCGGTCTTTTTTTAGAGCTCTTTGTTCGCTGGTTTCACATCATCGAGATCATCCTCAAAGAAAAAATTGACCTGGCGGTAAGCATTTCAGGGATTTCCACAAGCTTCCCGGCCTGGTTTACCGGCATAAAAAGCTACACCTTTACCGACACTGAAGACGCCAACCTCACCAACATTGTGGCATTTCCGTTTAGCTCCAAGATAGTGACACCGAGATTTTTTCTGAAAGGTCTGGGGAAGAAGCAGGTCTACTACGACGGCCTGCATGAACTCGCCTACCTGCAGGACTTCGATCGGCAAAAAGCCCAGGAAATCCGCCAAGCACTTGGTTTCACCGAACCCTACAGTATTATCCGTTTAGTTTCGAACGACGCTTTACATGATCATGACACCAAGAATCTCGACGAGGAAGGTCTAAGAGAACTCATCCAGATTCTCTCGCGGAAAGGAAAAGTACATATCAGTAGTCAGTCCCCGCTGAAACACGAATTCAAGGAATACGAGCTTAATATCCCCATCACCCAGATCCACGCTGTTCTTGAGGGGGCACAGCTCTTTGTCGGTGACAGCCCGACTATGGCAGTGGAGTCCTCTTTACTTGGGACACCCGCCTATTTGGTGTCGCCCCGTATCCACCGACTGGGCAACATGGTCCACCTGGACAAAGACTACAAGCTTTTAAAGTGCTACCTGACATGGTCTGACTTTTGGACCGACTTCAGCAAGCTCTCTGATGTACCGGGACAAAAAAAAGAATGGGCCACCCGTTCCGAACGTTTTCTAAAAGACCGGCCATCTGTTTCCGAATTTGTAGCGGATATGATCTTGAATGCTTAAACCATCGAAAAGCCAGCTCCAGAAAATCGCTGCGTTCGTGGTATTCGTCGGTCTTTTATACCTCGGATGGCGCCACTCGAATGCCGTAGAGTGGAGCCGCGTAGTGGGTGCACCACATTGGGCGCTCGCCTCTCTGATCTGCAGCTTCCTGACCATCAGCTTAAACTTCCAAGTTTGGTTGCAGCTTCTAAACCGAAATGGAATCCCAATCGCAACAAAAAGCGCCTACCGCCTCTATTCGCTGGCTTCCTTAAGCCGCTACCTACCGGGCGGGCAAGTTTGGCAATACGCCTCGTTGATTAAGTTCTCTGAAACACCAGAGATGAAAGTGCGCACGGCCAGCTCGCAGGTTTTTGCCACTTTGTGTGGGCTATCCGGCGGCTTTCTGCTGCTATTTTTGAATCTGGGTTCGGTAAACTTAGCCAGGAATGAGCAAGCGCTCGCGCTGGCAAGCGTCTTTCTCTTCTTACTTGTAGTGGCCTTCACCCATAGCACGTCCAGAGGGAAAGTATCTTTAGCACTCCGCTTTCTCAGCCGCGGGAAAATTCAGGAAATACCGGCGATTTCCGCTTGGAATTTTACGGCCGGCATACTCGCGTCGACGCTCAGCTGGGCTCTTACATGCGGTTCTTACCTTTGCCTATGGCATCTCGCGGGGCAACCTGTCAGCTTCGATATCTTAACTTACATCATGGCCAGCTACGCCATCGCCGTACTCGGGGCCTATGTGAGCATCGTAACCCCTGCCGGTTTAGGGGTCCGCGAAGGGCTCTTTGCCGCCCTACTGGGACTCAAAGCTCCCATGGGGGTTGCGGTATTCGTTGCGCTCTCCGGTGGGGTTTCGCTTTTCCTAGCGGAAGTTCTTTTTCTAAGTCCTTTCCTCGCCACTCACTTACTGAGAGTGAGTCGAGTCTCTTCTGAAGAGCGGTAAAAAGCCAACTGCATGCAATGCTCCCCCAGTTCAAGCGGAGGCGCTTTCAAACTAAATTGTGGGTAGCGGACACATTGGTCGAGGCGACCCGTCTCGACGAGCGTGGAATACTTTTGCGGACGGCTTACCCAAAGCGGTTGGTAGTTCTTCTCTCTGAGGGCCTGAAAGAAGCGGATCCCTTCCTGCGAGTCCGGATTGGCTTCACCGGCGAAAAGGAGCGGATAACCGTACGCCGTGGCAAAAGGTACGATGTACGTAAGTTCTCTCCAGTTGTCAGAGCCAGCAACTAAAATCTTGTTTCCACCGGATGCCAGCCTGGCCGCCCCGCCTTCATAGATCGAGGCAGTTCCACGCGCCACGTCCGCATGATTTATCAAGCTGAGCACCCATAATCCCCAAATGAGGCTAAAGGCGTAGGCCGTCCGTATCCACATGCGTTTGCGCCCGACATAGAGGTGTACGCAAGCCATGGCCATTCCAATAACTGCGAGGGGGACGAACTCCGTTAAGAAGCAGCGTTGCAGGTATACCTGCAACGGAAAAGGCCCGAAATAATAAACCAAATAGAAAAAGAGACAGAACGGAAGATACGTCTGCAGAAACAGACTTTTTGAAAGCGCCTGCTTTGACAGCCAAACAGTCCATCCATAAAGGGCAAAGAAAAAAACTAAGGGCCCGATGTAAAAAAGTACGGAATCCAGGTTGAACTCGACAAATGGGAAACCACCAATCGACTCCGGCAGGTAGAGAAAAGTTTTTCCGTACCTAATTACAAGCCCGAAAAGCAGCGCCCCAAAGTATGCAAAAACCCACCACCGTCGATCGCGTTTACTAACAGTCGACAACTTTAGATGGCTACCGACAATGACCAGAACGAGACTTAGCACCGGGAGCAGCATTGGAATGAGCCATGAATACGGCAGCTCCCAGTTTGCACCACTCAACCTTACCGCTACGCGATCCACCACTGACGCTACGAGCCCGGTAATATAGTGCGGAGCCACTCTACATACCGTGGCTCCCACAATGGATAATCCAAAGAAAAACGAGATCCAAAACCGCCAATCACCCCGAGCTCGTTTGTCCTCCGCGTATAGCATGCCCACGGCGAGTGCAAAAAAAGGAACGTACATTAACCCTGTAGCTCGCGCCACCATCGTCGCCAAAAGGCATCCCAAAAACCACCAACGCCATTCCCAAAACCCAGACAACCGTTCAACGCTAACAAAAACCATCCCGAGAAAGAAAACCTGAGCCAAGGGTTCGGAAAGCGGTTCGCGGTAAAGGGGGGCCACCAGCGGAGAAGCAACAAAAAGCAAAAGAAACGCAAAGCTCCACAACTTTTGAACCCGAATCGACTGCAACGTGGCCAAGAGAAGCAGTAGAGAGCAAAGCAAATGGAAGAGGTTCATCTTTACCGCGTGCAATGGACCAAAAAGTGAAAGGCCAAAGGCGTACCAAACGGGGGCACCAAATAGCCCATGAAAACTTCGGACGCCTTCCCCCGAAGGGTGGGGATACAAGCCGAAGAGTTCGAAGCCTTTTGTACTCTTCAAAAACTCACTTACCCCCGCCATCTTCTTTAACTCGACTGTAGGATCGTGAAACAAAAACTGCCCCTTCGTCTCCAAATGGTGCGCCGCACTTAGATAAACTCCGGAGTCGTGGGTCGGAAAGATATAGTTGATACTGTGCCACTGGAGGCCCGCCGCTAAAGCCATTGCACTCGCCAGGATAAGAACGTCGGCCCTCACTAAGTCGTTTCGAAAGCTGAGAGGACGAAACCAGAAACGCTTTGCTAAAGAATAAAAGGCCGGCAAGCCGCAGACCAGCGCGGACGCGGCGTGTAACGACAAACTCCACTTATCCAGCCAAACCAGCGGAACAGCGGAAAGAAGAAAAACTAACTGCACCGCAAGCAAAGATAGCGCTAACTCCTTAACGCTGAGCACCAACTCGTCGTGTCGATAAAAAACGTAGCGCCAGGCCAAACCAGTAACGAGCAGAACAATGAGAAGAATGAGTGGCATGGACCCATTATAAAGCACCGGTGTCGTGCCACCGAGAACTCTACAAAGCGCACCGCATCATGCCTTATAATATAAGGACCAACCTTCTTTCCAATCCGGACAAGGGACTCCTGAAATGTGTGGCATCGTAGGCCTATGGAACGCATTTGATTCCCCAGACTACTACACCCCGACCATTCAAAAAATGGCGGGCGAAGTAAACCATCGAGGCCCTGAGGCCAAGGGTTTCGCTCAGGGTGAAAACTGGGCGCTTGGTCACACACGGTTGGCAATTATCGATCTGGAAAATGGCGCGCAACCGCTTTGGAACTCAGATGGTACCCGGGTAATTATCGGCAACAACGAAATCTACAATGCCCCAGAACTCCGGCAAATTTTACAGAGCCTTGGCAGCCGATTCCAAACAGGATCCGACACTGAAGTCATTCTCAAAGGCTGGGAGATGTGGGGTTATGAGGTTTTCTCTAAGCTCAACGGAATGTTCGCAGTGGCTATTGTCGATATCCCCAAGAGGACCTGTGTTCTAGCGCGCGACCCGATGGGCATAAAACCCCTGCACTACTCTCGCTTCGGCAAAGGTTATGCATTCTGCAGTGAAATTAAGTCACTACTAAAAATCCCGGGCTGGTCCACCGAACCGAACCGCGATGCGGCCCATTTATTCATGAATTTTCGTTATGTTCCCAATGAAGAGACTCTTTTTAGCGGCGTATACCGGCTTCCCCCGGGGGCCGTCGCAACACTCGACGGCCACTCTTTAAGAGTCGAACGCTATTTCGAACTAACTCCAAAAACCACGAGTAGAGACAATGGAGAAGAAGCCGTAGAAAAGCTCGGATTTTTACTCGAAAATGCAGTCAAGCGCCATCTCATTTCAGACGTCGAAGTCGCGAGCTATCTGTCCGGGGGAATCGATTCTTCGTTAGTAACCGCGCTGGCTTCCCGCTTTAGCCCTGGAATTCGGACCTTCTGCATGGGATTTGGCGAAGACTCCGACGAAAACAAAGATGCGGCTCTGGTCGCGAACTCTCTTTCTACCCTTCACAAAGATCTCTTTGTTGGAACAACCCCTCTAGACCGATTTGCTGAAACCATCTGGTTTGTCGAAGAGCCAAAGATCAATTGTTTGCAAGGTTATCTTCTGGCGGAGGCTGTTTCCAAGGAAGTGAAGGTCGCCTTATCAGGGTTGGGAGGAGACGAGCTCTTCGTCGGTTATGTCAATAACGACATACTCCTTCCCATGACGGTCGCTTCGCGCTTTCTCCCTGCCGGACTCTCAAGAAATCTTGGAGCAATCCAAAAGCATTTCCCTACCCTAGGAAACCAGCACTATTTTAGAGCTCTTGAGTTGGGAATGAATCTGAACGATCCTCTTAGCTACTACGCTATCTTACGAAACTGTTTCGATCACAGCCCATTTCTCCTGCAGGAGATCTACGCTTCACCGCAAAAGCATTGGCACAACTACTCGATCGAGTCATTACGCCCCTACTTTGATGCTACGGATCCGGACGTGCTAAATGCCTTGTTACGTCTTGAAGCCAGGACAAAGCTTGTGAACGACTTCCTTCTTACCGAAGACAGGGTCTCGATGGCGCATTCTCTTGAAGTACGTACGCCCTTGTTGGACAAGACTCTCGTAGAATATGCGTTTTCTCTCCCCTCGTCAGTAAAATACAAATTTCGGCAGAAAAAGAGATTACTGAAAAGGGCCGGCCAAAGCTACTTGCCCGATGAGATTCTAAATAAGAAGAAATGGGGATTTTCATTCACTCCCCATCTATTCTTCGAAAAACAGCTGCGAGACTTTGCAAGGCAAACTCTGACAAAAGCGGCGGTAAAGGATCTTGGCTGGTTTTCCTGGCCTTGGATCGAGCGGGTCCTAAACTCAAAGCCCTCCCCTAAACTACGCTGGCACTACTTTAACTTGTGGGTAATGGCAGGGTTTCATATCTGGCATGATCACTTTTTTAACAGTAAACGCAGCGAGAGAGCATGAACGAGCTTAGTAAAAAGGCACTGAAGCACTTTGGGATGTGGCTGGGGCTTCCGTTTACCCAGGCGGAGAAAACTCTCCGGCCCTATACAACTCAGCTCTCGATCGAACTCAATCGCCTGGCCTCCGCACTCTACTTCCCCCCGGGGGCAGACTCAAAAACTCGGGCTTTGCAGACTGCTACCGCAGACAGGGGACTCTGGCGAATGGCAAAGAGGATTGGAGTCCGACCTAAGGCATTCTGGCCGAATGGCCGTCCTTATGCAGTTTGTGTCAGTCACGACATCGACCGAATTTTTTCTTCAGTGCACGCGCTAAAAAATCTAACTCGCGCGCCAGGCCGAACTTTAAAGTCACTTGTTCACGATCTCCGCTCGACCTTCTCCCCCCACCGACACAAGGAGAATCCTTTTTTTAATTTTGACCGAATGATGTCTTTGGAAGCAGGCTGGGGAATTCCATCCACAGTCTACGTGCTCTTTGAGAAACGTCGCCCTTTCTTTGCACTGCGAAACCTGGAGCTGCAGCACGTGTTGGGCGTGTACACCCCAAAGACTTTGCAGGACAAATTGCGCATGTATCAAAACCTCGGAAATGAGGTTGGCCTGCATGCCTCTTTTGACTCCTGGCGCGACAAGGAAGCTCTTGAGCGGGAACTTGAGGCGCTTAAGGGCCTCGGAGTTCGAGAAGTTCGAGGGGTCCGCAATCACTACCTAAATTTTGATCGTGGGTTTACAGAATCAATAATGCCGCAATCTGGAATCCTTTATGACAGCACCATGGGGTTCAATTTCGCAAACGGCTTTCGTTGCGGCACAAGCTTTCCCTTTCGCATGGGTCATCTCTGGGAACTACCTTTCCAATTGATGGATTCCTCTTTGCGCGCACAGTACCCTGACCGCAACGAAGCCAAGCAGACGTGCTCGACAATTCAAGATGAGGTCCGTCGTCAGGGCGGCGTGCTGGTCCTGAACTGGCACTTCCGAGTAATGAATGCCGATCACGCCCCGGAAGAAATAGAAGTTCTCCACCAGATGGTGGATCAGGGAATTCGGGACGGAGCCTGGTTTACCACCCCGGCTGAACTGATTCGCCAGTGGGAATACCGAACTTTCGAGGATGTCAAATTGGGTGAGACGGAAAAGCCCGCAACTCAACCGTCCGCTCTGCTCTTATAGGAAAAACTATGTACCGAAACAAAAAAATCTCACTCGTTATTCCTGCTTACCGGGAAGAGAAACTCATTGACCAGACCCTCTCCGGAATACCCGATTTGATAGACAGAATCTATGTTGTCGATGATTGCAGTCCCGACGAGCAAAACAAAATCATTGAGCGCTGCGCGGAGACCGACCCGCGTATTCAGTTACTGAAGCACCAAGTGAATCAGGGGCCCGGGGGTGCCATCATCACGGGCTACCTCCAATCAAGCAAAGACAACTTCGATATTGCGGTGGTTGTAGGCGGCGATTTTCAAATGAACCTGAACGAAGTTAGCAGGTTCCTCGATCCGATTATTGATGGTCAGGCAGACTACACCAAGGGGAATCGATTTCTGCGAGAGCAGCTCGAAAAAACCATCGGCAGCATGCCGAAACTACGGCTCATCGCAAACTGGCTGATTACCGGGCTGACCAAAATGGCCTCGGGCTATTTCAATATTATGGATGTCGTAGACGGGTACACGGCCATAAGCAAAGAGGCCATCGACACGATCAATTGGTCGAGAGCATGGAAGCGTTACGGTTACCCCATGGATTTTCTCATTCGGCTCAATGCCTACTGTTTTCGGGTAAAGGATATTCCCCGGAGTGCCATCTACCTACCGGGCGTGCGTCAGTCACAGATCAACGGTTGGAAGTACGCCTTTCAAGTGACACCGATGCTGGTGCGAAATTTTCTATGGAGACTCAAATTCAAGTACGTATATCTGGATTTTCACCCTCTGGTGCTCTTTTACCTCCTGGCTTTTGTGCTCGTTCCCACGGGTTTGCTCGCCGGCATAGGACTTATTGCTGATAAGGTGTTTTTTGAAGGCACCTATATCACGGCGCCGAGAACTATATTAATTGCACTTTGCTTGATATCGGGATTCCAGTTCTTTCTTTTTGCCATGCTCTTTGACCGTGAAGAAACCAAGTAAACAATCTATTACCGAAGCAATCCAAAGGCTCGAAAATCACTGCCGAACTCGAGACTTTGCAGGGTACAGCAAGTTTGATGCACTCAACTCCCCGTTGATGGAAACGGTTTTTGGGGGCTCCGCATTCGGCCGATTGCTCGTAACCCAGCTGGTAAACCGGGTACCCTTACCGCTGCGCCGTTGGTTGGGGGTTCGCAAAAGCCGCAATCCGAAAGGGATCGCAAACTTTATCAAGGGATACTGCCTTTCAAACTCGAGCGCACCTTCTCCGCAAGCACTCGCACAGGTCACCACACTTTCCGACTGGTTGCTCGCTAACACTTCAAAAGCTCACGGAGCGTATCAAGGCAAAGGTACCGCCTGGGGCTACAATTTCCCCTGGCAAAGTCCGGGCTTCTTTGCCCCGCGCCACTACCCGAATTGCATTGTTACAATCTTTTGTGGGGACGCTCTTCTGAACGCCTACCTGCAAACTCGACAGCCGCGCTATCTCGAGGCCGCACTCGGCGCCGCGGATTTCATCACCCAGGCACTTCCCGTACTCGACTCAACGGAGCGCCACCTCTGCATCGGTTACGTCACCGCCCCTCTCCGCTGGCGCGTCATCAATATCAACGCCGTCAGCGCCGGCTTCCTGGCCAAATTGGGGGTGCACGCCAACCGCCCGGAACTTATCGGCCAGGCGAAACGGATGGTAGCTTGGGTCATCGACGCGCGAAACCCAGATTACTCCTGGAATTACACTAGTCCGAAAAACCAATCGGGGATTGGACCAGACAACTACCATACAGGGGGCATACTCGACGGCATCGCCGACTACATGCTGGCGAGCCGAGATTTCACAGTTCAGGAAACCTACGAGCGAGGGCTTTCCTACTACGCTGACAAGTTTTTTACCGCGGAACACGCTCCAAAGTGGCGAGCTCACCGAGACTACCCACAGGATATTCACGGAGCCGCGCAAGGTATTTTGACCTTCTGCAAAGCGGAGACGATTCGCCCGGGCAATCTCTCTTTCGCGCGAAATATACTGGAATGGACTTTAACTAACCTTGCAGGGCCCGAAGGCAATTTTTATTACCAAAAGCACAAACTCTTTACCTGGAAACTGGAACTCATGCGCTGGTCGAACAGTTGGATGTTCTGGGCTATGAACACCTACCAGGCAGAGCTGCAGAAGTTGTTGAGGCCCAAAGAAAAAATCTATGATCCCTCGCTTTCGTCCACCTCTGAAGTGGAAGCAAATCTTTAAGATCTTGGGCGGAGCCGAAGTTCCGCTCGAAGATTGGGAAAAGCGCCTAGCCGCTGCGGCAGGGTACGCGCATGCCGTGTGGTTTCCGTACGGGCGCGTCGCTGTGAAAGCGTATTTCGAGAGTCAGAGCGGGAACGCGCACGCTGTTCTTTCCCCGTTTAACTGCTCGGCACTTCTGGCAGGTCTACTCTCGGCCAGAGTAAACATAAGTTACGTCGATACAGAACCCACTGGTTTCAACCAGGATCCCGACCTTTTTCTTAGTGCACTGCGTGTCTCTAAGAAACGAACGGGTATTATTGTCCACCAATGGGGAATCGATCCTCATCTTCCCGTAAACGCTACACCGAACCCGTTATTACACGACAAAGCACTCTGCGATCTCGTGAGTCCGGTAGAACACTTGAAAAATGACGACGCCGTACTACACAGCTTCGGCTGGGGAAAACCCATAGCGAGCCTACACGGCGCCGCTCTATTCACAAATTTTGCGCCCGCGGCCGCACGCTGGAAAACCTGGCAGCAAACTAATCTATTGCCCGCGCTGCCCATAAGAGACTTTGCAGAATGCGTCGCTCTAAAGTTGGCCTTCCAGCCAATGCTTTTTGGCGTCACGCAGCAGATTGCGGGCTCGCTCCCGCCTGCTAGACAGCTCAGCGGAAACACAGCGGGTGGGGGTACCAGCCTTCCTGGAAACTGGAACAGACTAGTTTCAGAATCCATTTTTCAGATGGCGTGGGAGCAAATTGAGACCCAAATCAAGAATTCCGCGAAGCGAATAGAAATCAACGACCATTACTCAACACTACTACAACCCCTGACTGGAGTGTTGGCGCTACCTCCGACCGGTGTACCCCTCTCGCACTACCCTGTAAGACTCCAGAATAGGGATGGCCTGCACAAGCACCTACTTCGCTCCGGAATTTTTAGCAGTAACCGCCTATTCAACCGATTACTGTCTGACCTTGCCCCCAACCAGAATTCAAAAAGAGATTTTCCAAATGCCCGTCGCCTGTGCGCAGAAACACTGCATCTGCCGCTCTACCCGTCGTTAGGCATCGCGGAACAGAGAACAATCGCCGCCGCTATTTCTGAATGGTGCCGGCAACAAGAGAGAGAGAAATCATGCTACTCAATTACCACGGACGTGAGTTCATCGACCATCCGGAGCTAAGCCTAGCCGAAAAAGCCTACGTATGGTTGTTTGGTGTACCGGTTAGCGGAATGCGCATTCGCCTGCGACGAATTCTACCGGCGATCCAGGGAAATTTTGACTCGATTGTCGATCTCGGATGTGGCAAAGGGGTTTTCACCTTCGAGTTGGCAAGACGCTATCCAAAGGCCAAGGTCGTCGGTATAGATCTCGATGAGAATCAAATTCGGATTAACAACGAAATAGCCAAGAAACAGGGCATCTCCAATCTTAGCTTTGAAGTGCGGGATATCCTCGATCACGGGTACGATCACTGCTTCGATCTTGCCGTCTCTGTAGACAACCTTGAACACATTGAAAATGACGTTGAAGCCATCAAAAAAATTCGCGCCGCCCTCAAACCCGGTGGCACCTTCATCTGTCATGTACCAGCACTAAAACGGATCTGGCTTTTCAGAAATCTTGCCATGAACTTCGACGTACCCGGGCACGTTCGTCCAGGGTACGAGCAGGACGAAATCGCGAAAAAACTTCAGCTCGCAGGATTCAAGCTGGATAAAATATCACAGACCTATGGCTATCTGGAAACCGTTTCCAACAATGTGAGCTACTTGATTACCGGGGCAGCGCAAAAGAACAAGGTACTTTACGCCCTGGCCTTTCCGATTCTAAATTTCATAGCCTGGTTGGGACGCAAGCAGAACCCTTCAGGAAAGGGAGCGGGCGTACTTTCGCTTTGCACGAACCCAAGCTAATCGGAATTCGAAACAGGTTCCCACCGGCGCTCGCCGAAGAAAACCTGCCAACCATCGCCAAACGGGAAATGGTAGGGCATCTTCCAATCAAAAAACTCATTGCCGTAGTAGCGCAAGGACTCTTCATTCACGGGTTCGACACTCACTACCGGCAAGCCAAATCGGGCTTGAAGACGACGTAACCGAGCCTCTTGGGTCGGCTTCGGTTCCACAAGAAGTAGCTGCCCGCCTGGACGAAGGACTCTCGCCATTTCACGAAGTAGAAAGGGACGGGAAACATCCCGAAGAAAGGCATAGATACCAACAAACACATCAAGATCTTCTGCAGATAAACTCGTTCTGTGGCCGCGTACACTGCCCGTCGCGTCGACGATTCCAGCGGCCGGTAGAAAACTCTGTTCCCCCTCGGCAAACTCCAAGGCACAAACCTTATGCCCAAGATTTACCAGCACGTGCCCCATCGGGATAAGGCCCACCCCCATAACTGCAACGTCCCGTTTAGGAAGCAGCAATTCCGAGGAGAGCGCAAATAGGCGCCTAAAGTGCTCTTCGGTAAATTCGCTAGAGCTAGAACGAGTAAAATTAAGACGGCGTAGGTATTTTTCGAGCATGGCTATATTTTAATACATGAGAGATTTTTTACTCGTCAGGGGGCAGCAATTCCCAAACGATCGGAGAGGGTTTTGATCTCTTGCAGAAGAAAGGGCCATTCCGCCTCTTCAATGTTGAAGACCAACTTGTTGTCGGGCGTGACAGCGTAGCGTTTGGAGTCTGCACGTATCAGCTCAATAATTTTTTCAGGGGTCACTGGAGTAGACGGCGCGAATAGCAGAGAGGCCCGCTTCGGACCGCAACTCATGTGTGTCACGTGTAAGCGCTTTAAATACAACTTGATTCGCATCAAGCCCAAAAGATTCTTTACTTCCTCCGGAGGGGCTCCAAAGCGATCTCGAATCTCCGTCTCCAACTCAGCTATTTCATCTTCTTCATCTACGCTTGCAAGCCGTCGGTAGAGGTTGATCCGCTCACTGATATCCGGAAGGTACGGTTCAGGAAAATAGGCGGCAATCTTTAGCGTAATTTCAGGCTCAATCTGTTCCTCTCGAATTTCACCTTTAAGGTATCCCACGGCCTCTTCGAGTAGCTCAAAATACATGTCCACACCGATGGCGTTGATGTGCCCCGATTGCTGCTTACCGAGGAGATCGCCCGCGCCACGGATTTCAAGATCGTAGCTGGCGATATTGAAGCCGGCACCCAGATCGGCGTAGCGTTGAATCACCTGCAAGCGTTGCTTGGCGTCCCCCGTAAGTTGGGACTCGCCCGGGACAAGTAAATAACAGTAACCGCGCTTGGCAGCCCGCCCGACACGGCCCCGCAGTTGGTAAAGCTGCGCCAACCCGAAGCGATCGGCTCTGTCTATCAAGATGGTATTGGCTCTAGGAATATCCAAGCCGGACTCAATGATTGATGTCGTAATAAGAACCTGACTCTCACCCTTGTAAAAGGAAAGCATCTTCTTCTCGAGAGTGTCGCCATCCATCTGCCCATGGACCACTTCAAACGTGGCTTTGGGCAGAAGTTCTTTTAGCTGATCCGCAACATTGAAGATAGTTTCCACACGATTGTGAACAAAAAATACCTGCCCCTCACGGGTGAGCTCATTTGAGATAGCCTCGGCGATCACTTCATCCGAACGCCGGCAAACAAAGGTGCGCACCGACATCCGATCGGGCGGCGGCGTCGTAATGAGCGATATCTCCTTGATACCGGTCATCGCCATGTTGAGCGTACGGGGAATGGGAGTTGCCGTCATTGAAAGGAAGTGGACCCCCGCTACCATCTTCTTCAGTCGCTCTTTGTGATTCACACCAAAGCGATGCTCTTCATCGACGATAACTAATCCCAATTTCTTAAACTTTACGTCTGCAGAAAACAGACGGTGCGTTCCCACCACCACGTCAATATTGCCCTTGGCGAGTCCGTCCAGGGTTGCCTTGTTTTCAGCGGGCTTGCGCATTCTCGAAACCATCTCGATGCGCACGGGCGTATTCTTGAACCTTTCCCTGAAGCTCTCGAAATGCTGAAACGCAAGGACCGTCGTCGGCACGACCACGCAACTTTGTCGCCCCTCGGAAGCCATCCGAAAGGCAGCGCGCATCGCAACCTCTGTCTTCCCGTAACCCACATCTCCGACCACGAGACGATCCATCGGGTGTTCCTTGCGCAGGTCCGATAACGTATCCTCAATGGCGGTCATCTGATCCGGGGTTTCGTCATACGGAAACTCCATTTCAAACTGGTGGTACTCCTGACCCGGCTCCGGTAGAGCGTGGGCACGCACCAGTTTCCTTTGCGCCTGAATCTTGATCAGTTCGCCGGCGAGTTCCTTGACTGCCTTCTGCGCTTTGGCCTTGGCTTTCTCCCAACGCTCACCGCCCATTTTGTCAAGCGTTACGGTAGCGCCTTCCCCCCCAACGTACTTCTGAATTACGTTCAGTCGGTAGGAAGGAACATAAAGCTTGTCCCCATCTTTGTATTCCACCAAGACATAGTCATTGGGGACTCCCAAAAACTGCATGGATCGAAGTCCCAAGTAACGTCCGATCCCGTACTGTTTATGCACAACAAAGTCGCCCTCTTTAAGCTCTCTGAAGGACGCTATTTTCTCCCCGACCTTGGAGCGGGAACTCCAGCCCGCACTAACGCGCTTTTTCTTTCCAAAGATCTCCTCCTCACTGAGAAGAATCAATTTAAGCTGCGGAAAGATCGCACTCTCGTTCAGGTTTCCTTGCCAAAGATGAATTTTAGAGAAGTCCGCTCGATAAATGGTCGGAACGGCGGACATCTGCTCCTCGTGCATTTCCACCCGCATGGAGTAGGGCTCAAAAAGCAAGCGAAAGCGATCCTCATGTGTATGTGTGTGGCAAACGAGGTGAATACGATACCCTTCGCTTATCCAATTCTTAAAGCGCATCGCAAAACCTTCGAGCGCCGGCTGCAAGCTGCCCTTGCGATGGGCGGAACTGCGCTCAGCCTCGAGCGAAAGCGGTTCGGTTTCCAACACTTGAACCTTGTGGCTTCCACCTTTATCAAAGTCTTCAAAATAATACGCACGCTCGTGCGCAAGCTGTTTTGAAAGTCCTTCAGCATCTACAAAAAGATCGGCAGCCGTTGCAATGGGAGTTGGGTCCTTCTCAAAAAGCTCGAGATTTTTTTGAAACCGCGGGAGTTCCTGATCTCGGCCTAGCTCCAAGGTTTTCTCGGCTCCATCCCAAAACCAAATAGCGTCCTGCGGAAAGAATTCCTCCAATGCGCTCGACCCACCACTCAGGAGAGGAAACAGAAACGCGTCCTGCTCCGGGAGTTGCCCCAATTCGAGTCCGGCAATGAGCTGGTCTCTGTCGACTTTGTTAATTCCCAGCGCGTCCAATCTTTGCTTAAGCTTCAGTGATGCCTGCTGAAACTTTTCACCATAGGGCAGCAGACTCTGTCGGACCGGCAGTACCCACCCTTCTTCAAGCGGATCGAGGGACCGCTGACTTTTAGGATCGTAGTACCGCAGCGCCTCGATCTCGTCGCCAAAAAACTCCAATCTCAGGGGAGCCGGGTGTGCGGGAGAATAAATGTCGACAACACCTCCCCGTACCGAATAAACACCCGGGTCGTACGCGATGGGTTGTTTCTGGTACCCGCATTCACGAAGTTTGAGCGTCAAATTTTCGCGGTCCATTTCCAGGCCAGGACGGACTGAGAAAAGAGAGTCCTCAAATGAATTTCTCAGCATCGCTTTTTGGAGTAGTGCGGCCGTTGTGGTGACAAAGATTCTTCTCTCAGGATCCCAAATCGCCTGGAAGAGTGCGACGTTTCTCTCAGCAATAACTTCGGCGTTTGGGAAAAGACCTTTGTAGTAATCAAAATCAACTGGAGGGATATAGTGAACGCGATCCGCAGACTCACCACCGAGGAGAAACTTCAAATGATCCACCGCCGCGCGAGCGTCTGCCTTCAAGTTGAATACCGCAACTAGAGTTTGAAAAGATCGGCGGTAAACGGACGCTATCGCAAGCGCACGTCCGAGTGCGCCCACTCCCGTAAAGCGGCTACCAAACTCGGGTATGCTTTCGCCCTCTGCAAGCCAGCCTTCTAAATATGTGGGGGTATTATCGGACATCCGCGGGAGTCTATCACACGAAGTCCCATTCGACTTTCAGGTTTCGACCCATCAACTCCGTCAACGCCTGCTTGGGCGTTTGTCCTGCATAAAGAATTTTGTACACTTGTTCTGTTAGCGGCATTTCAATCTTGTCTTTAATGGCCATTTCGTACGCGGCCCGTGCGGTGAAAGCTCCTTCGGCAACTCCGCCGAGGTGAGCAAAGGCTTCTTCCAGCGATTTGCCCTGACCGATAGCAATCCCAAGTCTCCGATTTCTGCTGAGGTCGCCCGTGCAAGTAAGCACGAGGTCACCCATTCCAGACAGACCCAAGAAGGTAATGGGACGGGCCCCTTTGAAGGTAGCCATGCGCACGATCTCGGCAATCCCTCTATTTATTAGTGCGGCCTGCGTGTTGAGCCCAAGGCCAACACCACTGGCTATCCCCGTTGCCACGGCAACCACGTTTTTGAGCGCTCCGCCCCACTCAACGCCACAAACGTCCTCGGAAGCGTAACCCCGCATGTAGGGCGTCGAGAAAAGTCTCTGCACTTCCGTAGCCACCGCTAGATCCTGGCAGGCAACTGTGATTGCCGATGGCAGCCGCTTCACCACTTCTTCAGCAAACGTCGGCCCAGATAGCACCGCGAAGGGCGAACTGGGAGACAATTCCGAAAAAATCTCACTGATCCGCTTGTAGGTGCTCTCCTCGATGCCTTTTGAAGTATTTACGATCCATTTTCCGGCCAACACACCGCTGTGCCCTCCGAAAACCGTGCGAATCTTTTGCGTAGGAATTGCACAAACCACAACGTCCGCCCAATCGAGGCAGCCGGCGAGATCCCCACTCGCCTCCAGCTGCCCTGAAAGTTCGAAGGCGCTCAGGTAGCGCGGATTGTGATGCGTTGCGTTAATCCCTTCAACGACCGAGGGGTCTCTCCCCCACAACCGAACGCTGGATCCCGCATCAGCAAAAACGTTTGCCACAGCCGTTCCCCAGCTACCCGAACCAATGACCGCTATTTTCTTTCGCATTTCCATACTTCCTGCCTACACCCCTTTGTTCCCAAACGATAGTTTTTGGAACACCGCATAGGGCAAAGCCATGAGAATTGGGGTAAGTTGATGTAAGAATCGTAGAAATCCCAAAGGAAATTAAATGCTTAGAAATCTCAGTCTGGCTTTTTGCCTGGCCTTGGTTTTGGGTGCTTGCGGTAAAGATCTCGGGGAGAAAAAAAATCCTCTGAATCGGGCGCCGATCTGGAAAGCTAACCCGCTCTATCTTCCTATAGCCTGTATTTGGAAAAACTACGAATTCAACCTGAACCTCCGGACGAGCGACCCCGATGGCGACACCCTTCGGTTTGAACTCCCCGCACCCCCCTTCTCCGATGTTTCCGTGACGGAACGGGGTACGATCGAGTTTTTTCCGGCAGAGTTTTTGCTCGGAGATTATGTTTTTGAAATCGTCGCCTTCGACGGCGCTTTGCGCACCTCCACCAAGGCCCATCTTCGAGTCGACGAGTGTCGTTAGATTCCCAATCTATCGCCGATCCGCAGGCTTTTTAGAAGCGGCAGCGACACGAGATATCCCCACTCATATAGAGCGTTGACAAGACAAGACCCCACACGTTAGTTTTCACGAGATTTTATGATTTCAGGTACTTAGGAGTCGTGTCTTCGCGGCCCCCAAGCGCTTCAAGGAGAAGGGCGCATCGTTGGAAACGGGTTATATAACGGCGTTATGGTTCATCGTAATTTCCGCAGTTACCGTCCCGCTCATGTTGGGCATCGGTTGGCTTATCCGGCCCAAAGTTAAGGGATCCGAACTAAAATCTCAGGCCTACGAGTGCGGTGAGCAACCGGTAGGCGAAGCGTGGATCAAGTTCAATATCCGCTTCTATGTAGTGGCCATCATTTTCATTATTTTTGACGTCGAGGTAGCGACCGTTTTCCCGGCTATGACGCTCTACAAATCGGCCATCGCTCAGGGAGCCGGAGGGATTGCATTCATCAAGATCTTCCTGTTTATTGGTCTACTGCTTTCTGGGCTGGTCTATTGCTGGGTGCGCGGGGACCTTGAATGGATCAAGGGCGCTGCTCAGGGAATTAAGCCAAGGAAATAAAAGGTAGCATGGATACGGCATCGTTTGCACATTCGTTACAAACTTGGACCGGTGGCGGGCCGCTTTGGATCTGGGCCGCCCTTTCCGCCTTCCTTATTATATATCTCATCGCACTTCCCTTCGGCGGGTTCGCGACCTACGTCGAACGTAAGGTGGCGGCGGACTTTCAAGACCGAATCGGTCCGAATCGTGTGGGACCCTACGGGCTGCTACAGTTTCTCGCTGACGCCGTGAAAATGATCGCGAAAGAAGATTTTGTTCCGGCCGGAGCGGATCGCTTCCTTTACAACCTCGCTCCCTTGCTGGTCGTGGTCGGCGCGTGTTCCGCCTTTGCAGTTCTCCCGCTTAGCCAGTATCTGATGGGTGCGGACGTGAACATAGGCATTTTCTACATCCTGTCTATCTCGACGCTGGTGGCTCCAGGCATTTTGCTGGGTTCTTGGTCCTCGAACAACAAGTGGTCCTTGCTGGGTGGCCTTCGTGGCGCCGCCCAGATTGTAAGCTACGAAATCCCGGTAGCGCTTTCCATTCTTCCGGTAGTCCTCATCTCCGGTACCTTGCAGATAGGAAGTATCGTCGAGCAGCAAGGTTGGGCGCCGGGCGCTGAAAACGCGGCGGCCTACCATTTTTGGAACGTCTTCCATAACCCATTTTGTTTTGTTGCCAGCATTCTGCTCTTCATCGGCGGACTGGCTGAGACAAACCGTATTCCCTTCGACTTACCCGAGGCGGAGTCAGAGTTGGTGTCCGGATTCAATACCGAGTTCTCCGGCATGCGCTTTGGGTTGTACGCGCTGGGAGAGTTTGCGGAAATTTTCGTGATGAGTGGGATGTTGACCGCGCTCTATCTTGGCGGTTGGCATATCCCCTTTCTCAACTTGGATTCCTTATTTGTAAAACTGCCAAGTGGGCTCATTGCTCTCGTCCAACTGGGAATGTTTTCGATCAAGACGCTGAGTTTGGTTTTTGTAGTGATGTGGCTCCGCTGGACGCTGCCTCGTTTGCGTGTCGACCAGTTGATGGGGATGTGTTGGAAGGGTCTAGTCCCCTTGGCGCTGATCAATCTATTTGGAACAGCTGTTTGGATGTGGTTGTTTAACGGCCGTTCCTTGGCACAGCTTATTTTTGGGATAGCAGGGCATTAAGATGTCAGAAACCGCTAAAATCATTCTGGTCCTCTTCCAGTTGCTGACCATCGCCTCGGCTCTACTGGTTACCTTTAGCCCGAATATTCTTTACGCATCCATTTCCCTACTTTTCGCCTTTTTAGGGGTTGCGATCATGTTCTTGTACGCGGGGGCCGATTTTTTGGCCGGCGTACAGGTTATCGTCTATATCGGCGGCGTAACAATCCTCGTCCTTTTTGCGATCATGCTGACGAGCTGGATGTACCAGGTAAAACTGCGCGACTCTCGTGCCAAACTCATTGTCCCCCTATTGTTGGCGCTTTTCGGCTTGCTCCCATTCCTCTATCAGGGAGCTCAGCACCTTGCGAGCCGAGTACTACGGACGGTTCCGCCTGATTTTGAAGCTTTTGCATTTTCTCCAAAAACCAACGCCGTTGGAGAAGCGCTTCTGGGCAACTACTTGTTGCCGTTTGAGGGGATCACGGTATTGCTCCTCGGCGCTTTGGTTGGCGCTGTTTGGCTTGCGAGGCCTAAATGAGTTTTCTGGACTGGGCAACGGGATTACACGGTTACCTCTTCGTTGGGACCATTCTAGCCACTTTGGGTATTATTGCGGTCGTTTACCGCCGCAACTCCATCGGCGTACTGCTTGGCATCGAACTGCTTCTGAACGCCGCTAGCATCAATTTTATTTCATTTAGCAAATTCCGAACCGCTGCCATCGACGGGCAGATTTTTGCTCTATTTATTATTATTATCGCGGCCGCCGAGGCCGCCGTGGCACTTGCCATCATCCTTCGCTTGTATCGGTTGCGCGAGACAATTGACGCCGGTGAAGCCAATTTGATGAGGAACTAATGGTTCAGAACTGCATCTGGATATTTTCGCTTCCGCTGATAGCTTTCGTACTACAGGCCTCTTTGGGCAAGAAGTTGCCTCGCCAAGGAGATTTCATTTCGGTTATCGCGTTGCTCGGTTCGTTCCTGCTCGCGCTACCCATTTTTCTCCAGGTTGTGAGCACGGGAAACATTTCCGAGGCCATGTCCTTCACTTGGATTTCTTTGCCGCTGCCCATCCCAGATTCGTTTCTGACGTCACATCCAGGGATCAGTTCCCCAACGTTTAACCTGGATATTGGCATTCTCCTCAACAACCCCACAGCAATCATGCTTGGGATGGTGACGTTCTGCTGCTTTTTGATCCACCTCTTCTCGACGGGTTACATGAAGGGGGAGGACCGCTATCACATGTTCTTCGCCTACATCTCGCTGTTCTCAGCAGCCATGTTGGGTCTCGTGGTTTCTGACAACCTTTTTACCTTCTTCATGTGCTGGGAAGTCATGGGCGTTTGTTCCTATGCCTTGATTGGTTTCTATTACAAAAAGCCCTCCGCCATTAACGCCAGCATCAAGGCCTTCATGACCACACGGGTGGGTGACACCTGTTTCTTCCTCGGCCTCATGGGCCTCTACATTGTTTTTGGTACGAGCAATTTTTCGGAGATCTACCAGGGACTCCAGGGCGGATTCGCTGAGGGGAAAACCATTCTCGGAGTCAGCGCCCTTAGCTTTATCGGTTTTATGATCATGATGGGAACCATCGGAAAGTCCGCTCAGTTTCCCTTGCAGATCTGGTTACCAGACGCGATGGAAGGCCCGACGCCTGTTAGCGCGCTCATCCACGCGGCCACGATGGTTTCTGGTGGTGTCTTCTTGCTGATTCGCACCTTCCCCATCTTGGAAGCTGGACACGTGCTGCCGATCATCGCCTACGTAGGTGCCATCACGGCCTTCCTCGCGGCTATGGTTGCGGTAGTACAAACTGATATCAAGAAGGTACTCGCTTACTCTACTATCAGCCAGCTCGGCTACATGGTGATGGGCATTGGTGTAGGCGCATTTGCAGCGGCCTTCCTGCACCTCATCACACACGCACTTTTCAAAGCCTGCTTGTTCCTTTGCTCCGGCAGCGTCATCCACGCGGTTCACACTCAGGACATGCGCGAAATGGGTGCTTTGCGAACGAAAATGCCGCTTACCTTCATTTCGATGTTGATCGCGACGCTCGCTATTTCAGGTGTGCCGTTCTTTTCCGGTTTTGTGAGCAAAGACCGAATTTTGGGCGGAGCTCTGGCCTACGGGATGGAGCACCAGGTTCACGCCCTGATACCGATTTTGGGTTTTGCTGCGGCTCTGCTAACGGCTTTTTACATGTTCCGCCTCATCTATATGACTTTCTGCGGACCGGCCAAAGACGAACACAAACACACGCACGCCCACGAAATGCCCTGGAACATGGTACTCCCTACCTTGTTGCTTTCCGGTCTTTCGCTTTCGATTTGGTTCGCTGGCCCCACGGGCATTCACGGCTTGGATCCTTTTGAAGTCCACTGGTTTGACAACGCGGTTGCCGCTGCCCAAACACAGGCCGGTATCGCGCTTCACCATGGCGATGAACACATTGCGCACAGCGCACACGGAATCGCGCTCGTGCTCTCTCTGATTTTGGCCACAGCTGGCATCTTGCTCGCGACGTTCACGTACCTGAAGCACCTGATTTCGGCCGACGCGTGGAAGTCTCGTTTGGCCCCGCTCTACAACGTCCTGGTCCACAAGTACTACTTCGACGAGTTGTACATCAACGTCATCATCCAACGCGGACTGCTCGTGTGGAACAACTTGCTGGCACGCTTTGACGACCGTGTGGTGGATCGCATCCTTGTAGACGGGTGGAAAGACATTTCGATGGGCATCAAAGCCTTCATCGGCAAGTTCGACGATTTGGTAGTCGACCGGATTTTTGTAGACGGGACGGGGTATGTGACCGCGGCCGGTGGTTGGATCCTTCGCAGGTTCCAAACCGGGCGAGTGCAGCAATATGTCATCCTGTCTCTGATTGGTTTTACTGTGGCCTTTATTTGCCTAGTGGCGGGCCCAAAATAAACTTGAGATAAGGCGGCGTAGCAAAAGCTGCGAAGTAAATGAGTGAGGAACGCGTATGCTTAGTTGGATGATCTTCAGCCCTTTGATCGGTATGGCGGCGATCCTGGCGATGCCCAGAAACCGTCCGGACATTGTTCGCTGGGCGGCTGTCATAACTACAGCGGTCCCGTTGGCCTTGGGTGTAATGGTTTTCAGCCAGTTTGATCGGTCCACAGCAGCCATGCAGTTTGTGGAACAGGTTAGCTGGATTGCACCCTTCAATATCGAGTATTACGTAGGAATCGATGGGTTAAGCGTACCGATGGTGCTACTCACGGTACTGCTATCCTTCATCTGCATTTTCGCCTCTTGGAACATCGAAAACGGCGTTAAGGGCTACTTTGCCATGTTCCTTCTTCTCGAAAGCGCCATGCTCGGAGTCTTCTGCGCGCTGGACTTCTTTTTGTTCTTCGTTTTCTGGGAAGTCATGCTCCTACCGATGTACTTCCTCATCGGAATCTGGGGCGGTGCTAACAAAGTGTACGCAGCTACCAAGTTCTTTCTCTACACCCTGGCGGGGTCGGTACTCATGCTGCTCGTAATGCTGGGCATGTATTTTACGACAGAGCCGCACACCTTCAGCCTTTTGCAGCTTGCAAACCTGCACCCGTTCTCGACGATGACGATGGACCTATTCGGTTGGCAGCTGCCTATGGATAAGGTCTTTTTCGTAGGCTTGTTCATCGGGTTTGCGATTAAGGTTCCTATTTGGCCGTTCCATACCTGGCTGCCTTGGGCGCACGTAGAAGCCCCCACTGCCGTGTCTGTCATTCTAGCCGGCGTGCTATTGAAGATGGGTACCTACGGTATTTTGCGCATCAGTTACCCGATTCTCCCTTCCGCGACTCTGTGGGCTGCGGACGCTATGGCAATCTTGGGTGTAATCAGTATTTTGTATGGCGCCTTCTGCGCAATGGCGCAAAAGGATCTCAAGAAACTCGTAGCCTATTCGTCAGTATCCCACATGGGCTACGTCATACTCGGGATGGCGAGCCTTACGACTGCAGGTGTGAACGGCGCTGTGTTGCAGATGTTCAATCACGGTACTTCTACCGCCATGCTCTTTTTGCTGGTCGGTGTGATTTATGACCGCGCTCACCACCGTTGGATCGTCAAGCCTGACGGCAGCCGTGGCTTTGGCGGCATCGCCCCGGTCGTTCCGGTGTACACCGGAGTTATGGCCATCGCCGTCTTCGCGTCTTTAGGCCTCCCCGGACTTAGCGGGTTTATCAGTGAAGCACTCGTGTTCCTGGGCGCCTTCTCGGTTCCTCGGTTCCAGATGTACGTGATTATCGGTTCTTTGGGTATCGTGCTCGGTGCCGCCTACCTGCTGTGGATGTTCATGCGCGTATTCCTTGGACCGCTCAATGAGGAATGGAGCGGTTTGACGGATATGAACTGGCGGGAACGTTTCACGCTGATCCCTTTGACGATCTTGGTTGTGGTCCTCGGTGTTTACCCGATGCCGGTTCTTAAGTTGATGGGAACCACAGTCGCTAAGCTTTTGACGTCGCTGACGTAAGCGGAGAGTTCATGAACGGTGAAATTGTACAGAACCTTAAGCTGCTCAGTCCCGAGCTCGTGCTGGTTTTCTTCCTGGTAGTGCTGTTTACGGTAGACTCCATCTGGGAGCAAACCCGAAAAAACTTCGTTCCGTTGGCCTTGGTTTTCGCCGCGTGCCTGCTGGGCACGATCGCTACCTGCTGGGTATCAAAGTTGGCTCCCACCGTTTTTTTCTCGGGGCTCGTAGCCAACGATAGTTTCTCCGCATTCTTCCGCTACGTATTTCTATTTTCCTGTGCTGCGGGAACCTACCTGGCATTTGGCTCCAAAGAACTTGAGAAGCAAAACCGGATGGAGTTCTCTCTTTTGATCGTATGCGTGACCTTTGGCATGTGCTTAATGGCCATATCCACCCATCTACTGATGCTTTACATCGGGATTGAAACGGTCAGCATCCTCTCTTTTGTAATGGCCGGCTTTAAGTCCGAAGACCTACGCGCCAGTGAGGCCTCATTCAAGTACTTCATCTTCGGGGCCTTTGCTTCTGCCCTGATGCTCTATGGCTTCAGCTTGATTTATGGTCTGACGGGCAGTCTGCAGTACGGTGAAATCGCTCAGTACGTACAAGCGAATCTCGGCAACATGCCCTACTTGCTCCCGCTAAGCCTTATCCTCGTTTACTCGGGTTTGGCCTACAAGATTTCTGCGTTCCCGATGCACTTCTGGACGCCGGACGTGTATGAGGGATCTCCGACGCCCGTAGCGAGCTTTTTCTCAGTGGGTCCTAAAGCTGCCGGCTTTGCCGCCATTCTTCGCTTCTTTTTGGACATTCTCTCGTACGATGCCGCTTCCGGAAGCTGGAAGGCCATCGGCGGAGAGCAGCTCGTTTCAGTAGTCGCCATTATTTCCGCTATTACGATGACGGTAGGCAACCTGAGCGCGATTGGCCAGAACAGTGTTAAGCGTATGCTGGCTTACTCGAGTATCGCTCACGTCGGTTACATGCTGATGGGAATCCTGACGCTCGACACCTTCGGCCTAGGAGCCATTCTGTTCTATATCATCGCTTACTGCGCCATGAACTTCGGAGCGTTTTGGGTGGTGAGCATCGTCGCGGACCTGAAAGGCAGTGATCGTCTAGACGCGTTTCGTGGCTTGGGTTGGTCGATGCCAGTATTGGGTGTCACTATGGTCATATTCCTCGCCTCGCTTGCGGGGATCCCGATGTTCTCCGGCTTTATCGGAAAGATGCTTATTTTTGGTGCCATCGTAAAAACGCCAGGGCTCCTGTGGTTGGCGGTTTTGGGTGTGCTAAACAGCGTGGTTTCGCTCTACTACTACGCCAAGATTTTGAGAGAGCTTTGGTTGGAAGGCCGAGAGCCTGGAAACCCCTCGGAACTTTCCATCTATCACGGAGTTGCTTTGGTGGGATTGGCTATCCCCACAGTGGTGCTCGGGCTTTGGTTTGCTCCGGTCATTCACTTTGTGGAACGATCCATCGCCACTATCCTGTAGCTCCGCGTTTCAAGGAGTCCGTTTTTGGAAGCATTCCTACCCATAGGAATCCTGTTCCTATTTGCCGTCGCCGTTTGCGTCGGAATTTACGTGCTCACCAACCTGTTGGGACCGCGTATTTTTCAAAAGAACAAGCTGTCGACTTACGAGTGCGGCGTACAAAACCCGCTCTTTGAAACGAATGCCCGTTTGCCTTTCAAATTTCGTTTTTATCTCATCGCTGTGATTTTTTTGCTCTTTGACGTAGAAGGCGCCTTTTTCCTTCCTTGGGCTCTGGTTTACCGTGAGTCCCTGCAAGTGAACGCCAACCTGCTCGTAGCGATGCTTGTTTTTAGTTTGTTTATTATTTTGGGACTTATCTACGTGTTCCAGAACAACTATTTGAACGTTGATTGACGAAAATGGATTTGACTGAACTCAGCATAGTTTCCATCAAAACTCTTCTCATCTATGTGGCGTTCATTCACGTCGTCCCGGTCATGATTTGGGTAGAGCGCAAGGGTGCCGCCTTGATTCAGGATCGCCCGGGCCCCAACCGCGTGGGCCCCTTTGGCCTCTTTCAGCCTATTGCTGACGCCGTAAAATTCTTGTTCAAGGAAGATCCCGTGCCCAAGGAGGTAAATCGCCTCCTCTACAACCTGGGGCCGTTTCTGATCCTACTTCCTTCGTCTCTGATCATTGCAGCCATTCCCGTGGGGGATCGGGTTGAAATTTTTGGGCGTGACGTCCTTCTGCAGGTAGCCGACATCGATGTCGCCTTGCTCTTCTTCTTATCGATAAGCTCTTTGGGAGTGTACGGCATCCTTTTCGGTGGTTGGGCTTCCAACAACAAGTATTCTCTCTTGGGCGCAATGCGCTCTTCTTCGCAGGTAATCAGCTATGAGATCCCGATTGCGCTCGCGGCAGCCAACGCGGTGATGTTTTACGGCACTTTCAGCCTTAGGCAGATGGTCCTGCAGCAAGAAGGAGTAATCTTGGGTTTCTTACCCAACTGGGGAATCTGGTTTCAGCCCATTGGTTTCTTGGTGCTGTTTGTGGCCCTTTTTGCTGAAACGAACCGCTTGCCCTTTGACCTGCCGGAATCTGAAGCAGAGCTTGTCGGTGGTTACCATACTGAGTACGGCAGCATGAAGTTTGCGACGTTTTTCATGGCCGAGTATATCAATCTTGCTACGGCGTCTGCCTTACTCGTCACACTGTTTTTTGGCGGGTGGCACGTGCCTTGGCTGAGTGATTCGTGGCTCCTCTTGAAGCTCGGGTCTCAAAACCTGGTAGCTCTGGTCCAGGTCTCGATGTTTGTCGCGAAGGTAAGTGTACTGCTTTGCATCTTTGTCTGGGTTCGTTGGACTGTGCCCCGCTTCCGTTTTGACCAGCTGATGCACCTTGCCTGGGGAAATCTGATTCCCTTGGGCCTTGCGAACATCATCATTACGGCGATACTTCTATATTTCTTCGAGGGACGATGAGAGAAGTATTTTTCATGATATTTAGCGTTTTCACGGTGCTCGCCGCTCTCGGTGTCGTCGTCAGCCGTCACGCTATATTTAGCGCATTCAGCCTCGTTCTTTCTTTTTTTGGGCTCGCTGTTCTGTACCTCCTTTGGGGTAGTTCATTCGTAGCCATGTTGCAGATCCTTATCTACACGGGAGCCATCGTCGTACTGTTTGTGTTTGTCGTGATGCTCCTGGATCTCAAAAAAGAAGAAACGCTCGATTCCGCGAAAACAGGTCCGCTCGTGCTGGCGGGAGTTTCGGTCTGGCTTTTCTCACTCCTCGTTTTAAGAGCGCTCAACAGGGCCACGTTCTTCAAGAGCACCAACATAGAGGCGGCGTCGGACATGAAGTCGATTTCGACACTTCTGTTCAGCAAGTACCTCTGGGGCTTTGAAATCCTCTCGGTTTTTCTTCTGGCTCTGATTGTATCGGCCTGCGTATTGGCCCGCGCTGAGCACATGGAAAGGAAGGCCGATCAATGATCCCAGCCTCCGTACAAATCCTGCACTGGTCCCACTACGTGGCGGCCTGCCTTTTTGCTCTGGGACTCTTTGGCTTCCTCATCCGCAAAAACGCCATTGTTGTTCTGATGTGCATCGAGCTCATGTTGAATGCCGTGAATCTGATTCTCGTGGAAGTTTCAATGCGCTCTGGCCACCCGGAAGGCCTCATTTTTGTGATTTTTATTATTACAGTGGCGGCGGCCGAGGCCGCTGTCGGCTTAGGAATTATTCTCAACCTATACCGTGCCAAAGGGACCGTGAACATTGATGCGTTCCGGGAATTACAGGGGTAGGTGCAGGACTAGATGATGGAATTCTTGTTACTAGGGATGATCTTGATTCCGCTTTTGGGCAGCGCGCTCAACGGCCTGATTTTGCGTTCGGGTTCCCCGACACGCACAGGTACCTTGGCCTCGGCCGCCGCTGGACTGTCGTTTATAGCCGCTGTAGCCCTATCGTGGAATTACCTGACGACTGGAGAAATTGTAACGGCGAGCTTTGAGTGGCTACGCGTCGGCAGTCTCGATCTGAATTGGGGCTTCCGCTTTGACGCTATCACCGTCCTGATGTCGCTAGTGGTAACGGGGATTGGCACCCTCATCCACATCTTTTCGGTTGGGTACATGGACGAGGAGCCCACTCCTTACCGCTTCTTTGCTTACCTGAACCTCTTTTTGTCTGCGATGCTCATTCTGGTAACGGGCGCCAATCTGCCGGTAATGTTTGTCGGTTGGGAGGGGGTCGGCCTTTGCTCCTATCTTCTCATCGGATACTGGTACGAGGACATCAAAAAAGCGGACGCCGGGCTAAAAGCCTTTGTGATTAACCGCATCGGCGATGCGGGCTTTCTCATTGGCATCTTCATGCTGTTTCAGATTTTCGGTACCGTTGACTTTGAATCGATGAAGCAAATCGTTGATGGATCGGGCACACTCAATGTGCGCTGGCTACAATTTGCGGCTTTCTTCCTGTTTGTGGGCGCGATGGGAAAATCGGCCCAGATCCCTCTGTTCACATGGCTCCCGGATGCGATGGCCGGACCGACGCCGGTAAGTGCGTTGATCCATGCGGCGACCATGGTGACCGCCGGCGTTTACTTATTGGCAAGAATGGGGTTCCTCTTTCAGGTCAGCCCCGACGTCAGCCACTTCGTGGCCACGATCGGCTGTGCCACGGCGTTGTTTGCCGCTTCCATCGCCACGGCCCAACGAGACATCAAAAAAATTCTCGCCTATTCGACCGTAAGTCAGCTTGGTTTCATGTTTGTGGCCCTTGGCGTAGGTGCCTACAGCGTCGCGCTTTTTCATGTAATGACCCACGCCTTTTTTAAGGCGCTTCTCTTTCTAGCTGCGGGTACCATTATCCACGGACTGCATGGCGAACAGGATGTTTGCAAAATGGGGGGATTGCGTAAGCACTTCCCAGTAACGTTCATCACCACCACCATTGCGGTCGCCGCGATTTGTGGGTTGCCGCCACTTTCGGGTTTTTTCAGCAAGGACGCCATTGTTTTTGCGGCACTCACAGGACCCTACGGAAGCCCGTACCTGTGGGCAGGGCTAAGTCTAGCGTCGCTACTGACTGCATTTTACATGAGCCGCTTTTACTTCCTGGTCTTTTTCGGTGAATACCGCGGCGACGCCCACCCGCATGAGGGCGGCTGGGCAATGAAATTCCCGCTTTTGGATCTAGCCATTGGTAGCGCGGTTGTGGGCTTTTTGGGGATGCCTCACGGACTGCACCTTTTGCCCAACTACCTGGATCAACTTCTCGTCCCGACAGTCCCTGGGTGGGAAGAATCCCATGCATTTTTGACTGAGATTCAAAGCATGGGGGTCGCTGTAGCGGTCGCTTGTCTTGGGATCGGCATTGCCGCGTTCTTTTACCTGCCCAGCCCTGCACGCAGTGAAAAAGCCGCCGGCAAGCTTCTCGCTATCGATACGATTCTGAAAAATAAATATTGGGTCGACGAGCTTTACGAAGTTCTTTTTGTGGCACCTTTCCGGTTTCTCTCAGGGATCGCTGCCCGTTTCATCGATCCCCGAGTCATTGATGCGGCAGTCTTGTTCCCTAGCCGGCTGGCCCGCGCTGGAGGAACACTACTCACGTTTATTCAATCGGGAAGCGCGCAGTTTTACTTGTGGATCATGTTGACCGGAGGACTTCTGGTGCTGTGGCAGGCGCTGAAGGGATTGATAGTATGAGCACCCTTCTTTTATGGATGGTAACCCTACCGACATTGGCAGCCGTGTTCTGTCTCGCCGCGCCCGAACGGCTTTCTAAGTTGATCGCGCTCGGCAGCAGTCTTGCGGGACTTCTGTTGGCCGTTGTCCTGTACAACGAATTTGACGCTTCGAACGCGGCCAACATGCAGTTTCTCTACCTGGCGCCTTGGATCTCCCAATACCAAATTCATTTTGGGTTGGGAGTCGACGGCCTGAGTTTCCCGCTCGTTCTACTTAGCAAGTTCATGATGCCCATTGCTATCGCCGCAAGCTGGAACCAAACCCACCGGGTTCGCGCCTTTATGGCCTGTTTTCTGCTACTCGATACCGCCATGACGGGAACTTTTCTGGCGACAGATATTTTTCTTTTCTATGTTTTCTGGGAGCTGGCGCTCATCCCGATGGTACTTATCGTTGGGGTTTGGGGAAGCAGCGAGCGCGTGTACGCCGCCATCAAGTTCTTCCTGATTACCTTTGCCGGTAGTCTGCTCATGCTTGTCGCCATTTTTTGGGTCTTTATGGCGCACCAGGAGCAATATGGATTTTACTCCGCTGAAATTCGCTCGTTTTACTCCCTGAGCTGGAACCACAACCTAACGTACTTCGGTCTCGCGGCACCCGAGTGGATCTTCCTGGCCTTTGCGATCGCTTTCTGCATTAAGATCCCGCTCTTCCCGCTCCATACCTGGTTGCCGGACGCCCACACGCAGGCGCCCACCGGAGGGAGCATTTTGCTTGCGGCCGTCATGCTGAAGATGGGGACGTACGGAATTCTTCGCTTTTGTGTGCCGATTACACCGGACGCGTTCCACATATTTGCCCCCTACCTGGCCACTCTCGGACTCGTAGGGATTCTTTACGGCGCCTGGGTCGCTTTCCAACAGGCGGACGTCAAAAAATTGGTGGCCTACTCTTCGGTAAGTCATGTGGGCTTTATCGTTCTGGGTATTTGCGCTATGAACCCAGAGGCGCTGACCGGTGCCATGCTCCAGATGGTAAACCACGGACTCAGCACGGGAGCGCTTTTCTTTCTCATTGGCGCACTTTACGAACGTCGGCACTCTCGCCAGCTGAGTGATTTCGGCGGCCTGGCCAAGCAGATACCCTGGTTCGCTTTTTTTCTGGTCTTCGTATCTGCCTCCAGCATGGGTGTTCCGGGGCTCAATGGCTTTGTCGGTGAGTTTCTTATCCTGCTCGGAAGCTTCAAAGCGAATGCTATCTGGGGATGTGTCGGCGTACTGGGAGTCATATTTGCTGCCGTCTACATGCTTTGGATGCTTAGAGGCGTCCTCTGGGGACCTCTTTCCTCGGAAGAAAACAAGAAACTAACAGATCTAAATTGGCGCGAAGCCCTTTGTCTTTCGGCACTCGGAGTTTTTATCATCTGGCTGGGTGTTTACCCGAAACCGTTTATCGATAAAATGCGCGCGTCATTGGAATCCTACTGGAAGCAGGGACCGACGGTCATAACCATGAAGGTGGATGAAAACCTATGAACACGCTGGTCACGCAATTCTTTTTCCCGCTTAGCCCGGTACTCGCCATCGTGGGTGGAGCCATTTTGCTGACCATACTGGAATTCTTCCCCGAAGCCCGTTTGCAGAGGGTAAAGGCGAGCGTAGCGGCGCTTGCGGCAATGCTTTCGATAGTTTTTACGCTTCTTCTCTGGGCCACCGGGAGCTTCGAAATCTCAAGCGAGGTCTTGGAAACCTCGGGCTGGTTGCTCGAATTCAAACGCACCTACCGGCTCGATGTCTTCACTTTAGCGCTGTATTTTGGCATTGGGCTGTTTAGCACCCTTGCCATTTTTCTTGTGCACTTTCATTTCCAACACCGCAAGGGACCGCAAGAGATATACCTACTCCTGTTATTCGTGATCTCAGGGATGCAGTTTCTCGTATCAGCCAATAGTCTCATTATTCTTTTTCTCGCGCTGGAGCTGATGTCGCTTCCGACCTACGTACTGGTCGCGACCCACCGACGGGATCCCAAGAGTTGCGAGGCTTCTCTAAAGTATTTCCTGTTCGGGGCCTTTGCCTCGGTGCTCTTCGTTTTGGGCGCAGCGTTCTTGTACGCAAGCTACGGCACCCTGCATTTGGGACTCCTCGCCGAACGCATCCAGGTTTACCTGTCGTATGAAAACTCTCCCTTTGAGCTCCTGGTGTTCACTTACGGGGGCCTCACCTTACTGGTTATCGCAGGCGGGTTTAAGATCGGGCTCGCCCCATTTCACATGTGGGTGCCCGACACCTACGAAGGCGCGCCTAGCGCCGTTACGGGCTTTATGGGGAGTGCCATTAAGCTCGCTGGTTTTGCGCTTTTTGTTCGGCTCATGTGGGGTATATTCATTCCGGTTTCTTCCCGTTGGGTACCAGTACTCAATACCTTGGCAATTATTTCCATGTTTGTAGGGAACTTGGCGGCACTCGCGCAGACAAACTTGAAGCGCATCTTCGCCTATTCGAGCGTGGCGCATGCGGGCTACCTTATATTGTGTGTTACGGCGGTGGCACCGTTTGGTCCCAATTTTGACGCCCTCTACTATTACCTGATCACGTACGGACTGATGTTTTTGGGAGTTTTTGCAGTGATTGAGCTGCTGGAAACTCGCTACCAGAGTTCCGAACTGCACGAGCTTTCCGGAATGGGGTTCACGCACCCAGTCCTTGGAATCTGCTTATCGATATTGGTGCTTTCGGGAGCGGGCATACCGCCGACGGCTGGATTTCTCGCAAAGTATTTTGTGTTTTTGGAGGCAGTAAAAGCGGGACACACCTTCCAGGTGGTGTTAGCAGTCATCAGTAGTTTGATTGGAGCCTTCTATTACCTGAGAGTACTCGTCTATCTCTACATGCGGGAAAACAAACGCGAAGGGATTCCCTTGCTGCGAGCGCCAACCGTATTTGTCTGCATCGTCTTCTGCGCTCTCTCGATGCTATATCTCGCAGCGGTACCTAGTTCGTTGGCCTTCGGGCCCTAGAACCTAGGCGCCCAGGAGCAACGACGTCAACCCAGCGGGATTAAAGAAGCCCGATCCGGGGCAGTTGTTACCGACCATCGTCTTGATAATGTCTTTCACTTCGGCCGGGGACTTGCCTTTCAAAATCTCCTGCAATGCGTCCGGCATGCGGTGAATCGCCGCCATAATCATCCAGGGCTCCGGCGCTCCCTTGTCGGGGTCCCAACCAATGTCTTTACTCATCAAAACTTCCACCCACTTATCGTGGAGCTTCTGGAGAGCCGTGCCTGCAGTTTCCGCTTCTTTCACATCGGCGGCCTTAAAAAAGTCGATGAAATCGCGCACCATGTCCGGCGTTCCCACGCGCATCGTAAGCGCCATCGAGGACAGCACAGCGTCTTTATTCCCATCGGGAACTTTGTCTCCAACGCGCTTGTAGCTCGCGTCTACCGGTCGGCCCGCTGCCACTCCCGTATGCGTGCCCGCATCGAGTCCCGGAATAGAAACTTGATGGCCACCCAAAGAGATTGCCTGCGCACGCATCCCGTTAATGAATTCTGCGATGCGTTCCATCTTAATATTGCTCGGATCTTCATGGCGGAAGTAATCAATAACACTCTTACGGGCGACGTCGTAGGCGGCTTTCATCTGACCCTTTAGGCCCTTTCCACCATCGGTAGCAAAGGCATCATCTAGGTCTTTGAGCGCTTTCTGCCCAGCGGCCGGAAGAAGATCGGCGTCAGTATCGCGAATGCTACCAAACACATCCTGGTGTTTTTCATCCATCAAACGGTTGAGATCTTTAAGTGTAATAGCAGCGTTTGGATCCGCGACCTTCGTCTTGGCGAGAGAAGTGAGGGTCTCTTCCATATCAGCGCGGTATTTTTTAAGAACGACGTCCTGAAGCTCAGAGAGCTTGGAATGCTGCAGCGCCAGTTCTTGTTCCAATCTTTCGCGGGTTTTCGCGTCGGATTCTTTGCCGATTTGTTCGCGAAGCTTACTCATCTCGGTAAGGATGGCGCTTGTCTCTTTCGAATGCGTTTCAAGATCGCCGACTGGCTTGCCATGTGTCCGCTGAACTCGAATCAAATGTTCGTAAAATGTTTCGTAACGTTTTTGCACCTGGGCAGGGGACGTCCCTTCGCTGCCGTAACGGTGGTACGCTTTGGCAGCTGCCGCAGCATCGTTCGGGTGCGTGAACAGGCCCGCAAAAGCGCTATTCGGAATGAGTCCAATGAGGATAAAAAGAGAAAATATTCCTAAACCGCGAAACATCTGTTTGCTCCCTTACTCGTACAGCCTGGCCCAAACGCAGGCACACAAAACTTGTTTCCAACTAGGATGGGTGCAAAGCCAGTACCAAGTATTCGGGTAATTTTCCCGGGCGCGGACGGATTCAAATTTCTCAAAAATACCAGGGGCTTCTAGTTGTTCCTCCCCGGGTTTGATTGCTGATCGCGACTTCCCGTAGACAAAAAGCGTGCGTTTAGGGTTTGTACAGGCGTGGCAAGAAACGGCTTCTTTATAATGCTGAAAAAATTATGACCAATCACTCGACAAACAAGCTCAGCCAAAAACACACTCGGTTCACCGAATAGCTGTTAAATTACAAATACTTACGTCTCCACCCCCAAAAGCCGTCCTTGCCGCATACGATTTGGGATCAAGGCAGGCCCAATCATACAGCGCGTCAAAGACCGGGAATCTTAAGGGATTTACTCAAAAATTCCGATACGACACCGTGCGGCATACTCCTCGCAGGGGTATAGGCATACGGTTTTTAGCTGCCGATCTGCGAACGGCGGCCAGAGGGGAAATGAATTTTAGGAGCTACATCGCGCACGCGTGCGCAGCATTGTTGCTGCTTACGACTTCTGCGCAAGCCGAGTCCTCGGGCCCGGGTAACGTGCCCCCGTCTTACGGGAGTCCGTTCTCCAATCCCGGCCACGCGGGCCCGTCCAGCCAAAGTGAGGGTGGGAAAGATCTAGCCACGATCCTTCGCGAGCCTCTGCCTTCGCGCAACACCGAACGTGTGAAAGCCCTGAAAGATCGGATCGCTCAATTGGAGTCCGCCAAAGCGGGGCTCGACCGAGAATTCCAGATGAACCCCAACATGGGCGAGCAGGATTTGACCCGGCTCGTCGGCGACTACCAGGGCTTCATTTACCCGTCTGCGGGTAATGAAACCGCCTCCCTGGGTGACGTCATCAACCCCGGCATCAATCTCCAGACCCGGATTGGCAACCTGAAAAAGTATGCAGGCGGTACGATGCGGGACCTAATCCTGCAGTACCGGATTGAGCTCATCACGCTAGAAAAACAACGCGACATGCGCGAACGCAATGTGAACTGCGGGGGGGAAGTACAAGACGATCCCGACGGTAAAAAGCTTCTCTTTGTTGAACGCCGCGACGGAAAGACTGACTATATCAAGGGCCGTGATGACGCCCTCTTTGCACTTTTCGGCACAAGAGAAAGCGCCAAAGCACTCCGGAAAAAGTACTTGAACGACATGAGCCGTTTTCTCGGCGACGTCATCAAGAATTGTGACGCAAGTTCAAAGATGGTGGAATCCATCAAAGCGATCTTCCCCATCCATGCTCGCCTTTTCAGGGATGTCCGCGAGGAAGACTTTAATCGAAACCTAGCCGCCCTCATCGATTCGGCCATGCTCATTCTGGACTTCGAGGACAAAGAACTCCGGAAAGGATGGGGCGATCAACTGATCTTGCGCGGAGAAGAAACCCTCGACAGATTCGCGGAAGACGCCCCCGTAGAACTCGCTCCGACTCTGAAAAAACGCCTCGCAGATATCGCCAAGAACCCGCGCCTTTCAGTCCAAAAAGATGCGCGCACGACCGTCGCTCTTTTATCTGGCTCCGACAAAGCGCGCCAGTTCAGACAATTTCTCAATCTCGGAGAAAAGGATGTTGGCTCGCTCAGCGCTCTAACGGAAGCCGTTGGATCGAATGACCCATTCCGATCGAACAACCCCGTGACCACCGGCCAACACTTTACCAAGCCCAGCGATATTGCCGCACGCTTACACTACGGCCACAGCCCCAAAGCCCTCGAAGCGCTGGACTATCAGCCATCTGGAAACCGCGAAGACGCTCGCAAGCAGTTACTACGCATGCTCGAGGCAACAAAAAAGCCGGACTTTGCGGGTTTCTTTCCAACGGGCAACAAGCCTAAGGGCTTACAACCGCTGCCTGACGAAACCCGAGCGGCGTACCGCCGCGTGGTCGAAAAGGCTCTCGCACGCGTCGACGGATTCAAGCCCGAGCAACCCCATGCAACCCCTTACATTGTGCAGCTGACAGAGGAGCAAAATCTCATCACGGCAGCAAAAGAGGCCTGTGAGAACGATGTTGAGGAGAATCTTAGCAGCATCGCGGATTTTGTGGCCAAGAGCACCCAGCAGCCCCTCCCCCCTTCTGCACGCGTCCAGCTCCTGAAGTTTCCGAGATCCTACAGGGTTTTACTCGCCGCACTCTCCAAGCAGATGGTGCGCGACTTGCGAACGGTGGAAATCGATATAAAGGATAGACAGCCGGCTTTGCGTGCCGCAATGAAAATTGAGGAACGCCAGAAGTTCCTAAACGAATTGATCTTCTCACCAAGCCTACCCAAGCTCGGTGCCCTTATCCACTCGCTGGACTGGAAGGCCGTATTTGACCTTAGCTCCACGTCGGAGGCCTATGCAGATTTTAACCCCTACCGCGAGAAACATGAAAGCCTCACACCGGGCAACAAGGATCAGCTCCGCGAAAAAATCATCACCCGCATCTTGGCGGCGATGGCGCGGGGTAAAGAATACGTCGATTCCGAGAACCCCAAAAAGACCGACTTCGCGTGCGCGGATTCTGACGTCGTGGATCTGGGCACTCTCCTGATGTCCGTAATCGACAATTGGGAAGGGACAAAGGGTTTTATCCCCGACTACCTGGACAAGTGGAAGGGCGCCACCATTGGCAACTACTCGCACGACTTTGTTGATTTCATGCAGGAGTTGAATCTTTACAACCTCGGCAAATACAAGCCTAACGATCCGGAATTGACCGCTGAAAGAGAGCGCGCGCGACGGCGGGGTCTCTCTATGAATAGCGGCGACCGAGTTCGCTTTTTGACCCGTCACGAGCTTACCGAGGATGACAAGAAAGCTCTCGCCGCCCTAAAAAGCGGGCCATTAGGAGATCGCTTTAAGCGAGAAGACCCGACCGGCTACGCCAACTTGCACGCCCACCCGACTCGCTATGGGATTCAGGAAGCTTCGAACCTGTATGGCAAATACAGCCCGTACAACGTGCCGGATTATGTTTCTACGTACCGGAAGAATCAGTTCAGACAAAGCAACCACCGTTTTGTGGAATCAGCCCTAAAAGTACTCGACAACCCCGTCAAGTTTGATGACCTTATTGACCGCTTTGGCGACTACTACCTGAAACGCACGGGCCAGCAACTTCACCACGCCCTTCAGGCTTCGCGAGATACTCTCAAAAAAATGCACGAGGCACTGCTGGCAGAAGAAAAGGCCGGAGTCGCGAGTGAAAAAAGAAAACGCATTGTGGCCGCCTTGATGGGTCTCGATTATAACCGGCTGACAGACGCGCAAAAAGCCGCACTCCCGTTATGGGATTTTTACGAGTACGTCCCCAAGGCCGATAAGATCACACTCCGAAGAGTGCTTCTTGAAGACAAGTATGACTTGCCAACGGAGTTCGCGTCTGCCAAAGGGCGAAGTCTCGCGCAGCTCTATGCCAAGGAACTTGAAAATGCCCCGGCGGATGTGTTGGCGCTTCTGCCTCATCTCCGAGCAAGTGACCTTGTGATGCTCCAAGAAATCCAGGGAAAATCGACCAAAGAAGCTTTCACCGAATTCCTAACCTCGCTCCGCGCGCCTGAGGGCCTTTCAGTTGATTCCATTCGGCGGGCAATTAAAAAGATGTATCTGCAAGTCGACCCTTGGTACCTGGAAGATCAGTTGCAGGGGCGCGCAAAAATTTACCAAGGGTTGAACGGCTACCTAAAGGAAAAGAAAGTCAACATCGCTCCGGCCATGATTGAGAATCTAAACAACTACGCCCTAGTGGGATTCGAACAACTAAAGAAGAGACTCCCGGAAGAGGAATTCCTAAAGCTCATGCGTCTGCTTGAGGACGGGATAAATAAGAACCCGACGCCCCAGTGGGCCAACTTAGTGGCCCAAACAATACTCGCTCAGCAAGACGTCGCTCTCACAGATGAAGAAATTGAGTTTCCTTCGACCTTTTTCAATCAAATTATGGCGTCCGAGATCTCGCGCTTCCTTCTAACGGATCCCGCATTGAGGCAGAAGTTGCCGCCCGATAGGATCCGCGACTACTTGACTGCCAGAGCCCATGAAGCGGCTCGCCTGCGCAATCTCTATGAGGTCCAGGCAGCCAACGAGAATAACGAAAACAAAAGGGACACCCTGAAGGATCTGGCTAGCCGCTTTGGACAGGAAGCCAACGATCTCGATAATGAAGTCGACATCCCACACATCCAGCTCGCAAACCATTATCTCAACCATACTCCCTATTCCGGTCGCGGAATGGTCTTCGCACACAGCGACAACTTAGAAAACATGGACTCGGACACTTTCCGATCAGTAGTCACCGATCCCCACGCAATGGATCTGACTCAGCTGAAGCGCCTACAGGCAGAACTAGGTGGTGCTAAAGACGAACTTCCAAAAAAGAGTGAGGAGCGAAAAAAGGGCTCGCTTAAGTTTTTCGAAACCCTTTCTTCGAATCAGGCTGTTAATTCGACTCCGACGATCATGAATTGCTTGTCGAAGGCCAGCAAGGAGCAGCGCGACTTTAACGTGCAGGAAGTAAACGATTGCTACAAGGAACTGTACCAGAAACTTTACGCGCTAATGCACTTTATGGGTGCGGACAGCACGACACTCAAGCACGCCTTTGTCGGCCTTTTACCGTTCGATAAACAGGTATTCGGGGGACTAAGTGACATTACGGCGCTACTTAAACCCGGTACCCGACTCCAAATCGTCGATGGAAAGGTGGTTCGCAACTCCTTGCCCGACTTCATCAAGAACATGAGCAACGAAGACCTATTGGATCTTTCTCTGCTTCTCTACCAATACGAGTCAGGCGAGATGCCGGCCTTTTTAGCCCAGAAAAAGCTAGAAGCCCAGGCCGAAATTGATGAGATTGAACGCTCCCAAGACCGCAGACGATACATCCACACTTTGGCGCTACAACTGGGAGCGGACTTTCTCCGCTCACCCGAAAAATATACCTTCCCTAGAGGCGTAGATCCAAAAGATGCGAGATCGCTATACGCTTATGCGACCTTTCAACTCTCACAGCTAAACAACCCCAATTTGGCCGCCGAATTCAAGCGACGAAAACAGGAAATGGTCGATGAGACTTTCTACCGGGACTACCCTCTGGCGAGAATGTTTATGTCTGATTCGCAGGAAATGAAAGACCTGCGAGCTAGCCTCAAAAAGAACAGCAAGCTGTACAACAACGGCATCACCTTCGCGGATAGAGGTTGGTTACCGAGCCGCATGCTCGCGGCCGAAATTCTCCACCGCATTGGAGAGGGCAAGTTACGTTATGAGACCAACCCGGGATCGTCTATTGGTTTAATGGATGGCCCCTTCAAGCAGAACTTTGATTGGAACCGAGTTCTAAACCCAACTTTGGAAGACCCTCCAGGAAAAAGTCTTGACCACCTACTATTCCGGGTTTTCCATCAGGAAGGTCTGCCAACCGGATCCAGGTTCAATGAACCTTCGGCCTGGTGGAACTGGGCCGAAGAGAAGCCCGCACCCATTTTCGTGGACGGTGCACGATTCCTTCGAGTTTACGACACGTCAGGAAAGACCGCCGATCAAGTGATCGCGGACCTTACCGCACAGGGACTCGAGAATCCTGAGTTGACGCTGTCATTGGCCAACATCGATGTGGCCGCCTGGCGCGCTTCCGGAAAAAGGGGACAGGGTCGGATCGCGCTTACCCCATCTTTTGTACCGACCTATCTACAAACAACGTTGTTGACCCGAAAGCTCAAAGACGTGGCAGCAAAAGCTGAAACGGATCCCAAAGTAGCGGAGCTTAAGGCCGAGCGCGAGAAAGAGCGGAAAAAAGCAGAAGCCAGCGCGGCAAAGACTGCGGAATTTAATGCCATTGTCAGCACAGAAATTGAGCAGCGCCAAAAGCAGCTGGCCTCGCATTTGCCGACTTTCCCGCCAAAGGCCTTGAAAGGCGCAGAATTAGACAATTGGGTTGCACGGCTAAGCCAAGACGAAAAAGAGGCCCTGCTTCATTACGCAAACCTTCAAAGCAGAAACAAGTCCTTTCCGGAGCGTGTACCTTCTTGGGCTTCATGGGCCGTCGCACTCGAACAAAAATACCCACCGCGACTCCTTGAGCTAAAATGGGGACTCGACGAAGCCGTGCCTATCACCACCGCCAAGTACTATTCCGACAAGATCGCAGATCACAAAGTCACTTTGGCCAACGCCACAGATTCCCAGCTTGCGGCGCTGTTCCGCGCCCATAGCCTCGGAGAACTCGGGGGAGATCCGAGCCGTGACACCACCGAAGACTTGAAAAAGAGCATCCGGTTTGGACACACCGGTCCCAATGTCCGCACCTCTATCGACCAGGTCCGCGCTACGCTCTTGGAAGAACAGAGAAAGCTTCGTGAAAAAGCCAAAGACCCGCTCGCGGTCGTGGAACTCTATACCGATTTTAACTATGGCCTACCTACCGGGTACGACGCCTATCTTTGGGCTGTTCTTCAGGAGGACGGAGAACTCAAAGAAGCAATGTATGAGCTGGAACTCCGCCTCAAAAAGAAGCCCTTTGTAAAAGGTAACCCCAAAGAAATGTTTGAGGTCCCGCGCGATAAGATGCTCGAATTGAGAAAGAAGTACCTCCAGATGTTCGCTGACATCCGAGACGGGAAGCCCGTGGAGCTGGCGCCTTGGGCACCGGTCCTACCCGGAAACGGCAACCGCGAGGTTTTGTCCATAGCCTTAACGAACGTCATTCGTTCCATTGACTCGGCTCTCCTCGATACACGCCAAAAAGACAGCACCGCATTCATGGCGACAAACTTGCCGAAGCTCCATTCGGGGACTGTTCGCGAATACCGCACACTAATCGCGCAGGAAGTAGACGGTAGCCACGACCCCACGCGTAGCGACAATGTGGCTCGCGTTAAGGCCAAAGCGAGAGAGTTGGCGCCGGTTTCTGCCGAAGCCACAACGGCGACGCAGACACTTAATCCGCTTCTCGTTTCTTCCTTAGAGGATTTTATCGAACTGACGAATGACGGCGACAGATCGGTCGTAACACACGACTCTCAGGTGCTAGGCCCGAAGGTCCGCAAGGACCAAGCGGGGCGTACAGTTTCAGCGGAGTTCAAAGATATTCTCAATTGGGCGAAGAAACGCTACGCCGCCGACATCCTGCAGAATCCGTACGCCGAACGTTTGATTGATATCATCATGAAGAACCCCGATCTCAGGAGCAAATTTTTTGATAGGATCAGGACGAGCCTTCCTTTTGCAGATCTAGCGCACTTTGACCAAGTCAAAAGAATGATCGAAGGGCTACTGGGTGTAGAGGGTGTCCCGCCGGAAACTAATTTCAAGAAAGTAGAAGCCCTCCGAGCCTGGCTGTATGAAAAACTCAGGGCCGTAGTGGGCGATCCCGATTCCGAAAACCCAAAATACCCGGCACTCGGAACCCCTGAATATAAGCAAGCCAACGCCGCCGCGCTTCTTCTAGCCATGATCGATAGGCGTAACCAGTCTGGGCAAGATCCTCGGGCCGCTCAGATCCGCCGCGCGCTGGGTGGTAACCTAGCGTTCACTCCTGAAGGCAATTGGCCGCTAGCTAGAAAAGAGTTTGAAGGTCTCAAGAAATTAGACGAGTTGGCCGCAGGTAGCGATGACAAAGCGGATTTTGCCAGACGCAAGCGAGATCAGTACCACGCAGTCCTGAGCTTTCTGCACAATCAGGGAAAAGGTAAGCTCGGATTGCATTCCGCAAGCCGAATCAAAATGCTTCAGGATAGTAGCGAATCCAACTGGGATGTGCTCACTCACCTGACCAAGGCGATCCCTCATCTTGGCGGCAACAATTACGCTCGCGAGCGCCTAGAGGACATGCTTCAGTTCTATGATGAAAAGAAGCTGCACGCCCTAGCGGAACTCTTTGATCCGAACTACCTGAATCACCGCCGCGCTACGCAGATCCACGAACAAGTGCGCCGGCAACTCATTGACGCCCTTGCAAAAAGTCCGAACGGCCAACTGGACGAAGCCAACCAGGAGAAGCTAGATGAGCTTGTCGCACTTAGAATCGCAATGGAAATTGTTCCGCAGCTCCTTACGACCGCTCTCGCGAGTAACTCCCCCAACTTCCAAGCGACGGTGGAAGCGGAAAAAGAACGTCTTATCGCTGAGCGAAAGGACGCCATTCGTGAGGAAGTCGAGAAGGACATCCGCCGCAACGCCGCCCGGCAGGTATTGATCGCAAAGTTCGCCACAGAAGGGCTAAATCCAGAGCTTCTGGACGAAAGTAAGTTGGGAAGCATCGCCCAGCCGGGAAGCAAACTTTGGGAAATGAGCCACGATCCTCAGTTTCTGCGTACAGTTGCACCCTTATTAAAGGATCCATCCTTACTCAAGGCACGCAATGACGCAAAAATAAACTTTGAAGGAATCCCGGCCCATGATGGCCAACCCGCTCGAGAAGGCTGGGTCGATATCGTTCGAAAGAATAGACCGGCACAAAAACAGACGGTTGATTTCTTAGAAAAGCACTTCTTCGCTCCGGCTCGTGCGATGGTCCGCGAAGAGCACCCAGGATTTGATCGACTATCAGAAGATGAGCAGTGGAAGCTCGTCACCGCCAAAGCCGAAGATGCCTTCTTGAGCCGCCATGTATTTGAGCAGCTTTACCATGAAATCAAGCTCAAGAGGCATTTACGTGACAATATCAAGCCGTTCGCAGACGCTCAGCAGGATATCCTTGATCTCTTTGACCAAACTCGCGATGAATTGCGGGCGGAGCATGGAGACAACTGGCGGGAGCTTCCTCCGGCTACAAAGCGGGCAAAGATTGCTGAGCGCGCTCGGCAGTTGCTGGCAAAATTGCCCGACTCGCCGGATACCGAAAGAAATAAGGCTCGAGTGGCCCACTTTAACGCCCTCCTGTCCTACATGAACGAAAATGCCGTGAGCGGTGGCAAGTCGCCCTCGATCATTTATCCGGATCCCGATCAATTTTTGGATCGGGTACACGCCGCGGCCAACATCGGCGAGCTGGGCCTGCATTCCCCGCTTGATGAGCGCCGCAAAAGAGAACTCGAGAGGGGCGAGCAGGAGCAGGAAGAACAAATTCGAAGAATCAATTTTTTGACTTCGATGGCCGATCGTCGTCTTAGAAGTCTGCAGCTAGAACAAACGATAGCGAATCAGAATTTAAACGGTTTATTTGGGATCCTTATGGGTAAGTTGAAAGGCAAGATCCCGACCGACCAACTCTCCTCAAAGAGTGACAGCGACAAAGCTTTCGTCCGAGAATTCCGAGCTTACTTCGATGCCTCCGAAGCAAGTTTAAAAGACGAATACCTATCCCCTGAACTTACGGCGGAACAGTGGCAAAAGTGGGACCGATTGATTGCCATGGCAACCGGTTCACGCAGCGAACATTTCTTCGGTGCCGGGGAGGACATCATTGAACAGATACACTATTGGAGCGGTGTCAAGCGAGGCATTGAGACAGCAGTTAAGGACGCCAAGAAAAAACAAGAGGAAGCCCAGGCAGGCGGAAAAAGCCTTTGGGCGACAATACGGAAGCAACCCGAAGCTGACTCTTATCGCACTACGTAACAAGACTCTCAAGGAAGAGAACGAACGTCTTAAAGAACTCAACGCCTGGGCACAGGACCTCTACGCTCGAGCGGCTTCGGAATACGTCGGCTACCACAAGCTCTATGAAGACGGTATTCCCGTCGATAACCCGACTGGGATGGGCCAACCCACGCCGGCCTGGGCGAACGCCTACGCCCTTGAAGCCCTGCTGGACTACCGTCGCACCCTGCAGCGGGGAAAAGAACTTGCCAAGAGCCTTCAAATCCCGGGCCACTCGACAGATGCGGTTCCTAGACTCGACGGCACGGATCCGGACACGGAACTCGAACGCCGCGCCATCAATGAATGGATAGATAGCGCTCTTGCCGAAGATAGGCTCTTTGGCTTTGGGAAAATCGATCCCAAGGCATTGGAAAGAGAAATTCTTGCTATCCGTAATGCAGAGGGCGGTAAGGATCTCCCTGCCTATGCGGTTTATCGAACCGCGTTGACCAATCTCCAACGCCGGGGAGCCGCAAGTACCTTTGCTGGGTTCTGGCAAGACGCTCATAAAGAGTCCACCGCGAAGCGCGCCAAAGAAGAGCGGATTATTCGTCAGCTGGGAGCCGCCAGAGTTCAGATGCCTGATGGTTCGTGGCGTACGCTCAAGCTCGATTGGAATGGATCTACGTGGGATGCGAGCAAACTCGATGTGGTGGCATTGACTTACGGCCTCGATAACCCCACGCGCGTACGATTCGAAGGAGAGACGGTACCCGTCAATCTAAAAACATTGGTCGAGGAAGCGGGCGAGATTTCACACGAGAAGATCGATCTCCTAAAGCAAATCAAGAACGCTACACGCCAGGCTTTTGACGGTCACCACAATGGTGGCCACGCCGGCAAATTTCAGTTTAACGAAAATACGGTCGCTACCCTTTCTCTCGATGAACGCGGGGTAGAGCATTTTACATACGAAGACGCCGCTCCCTACCGCGAAAAAATCAAGGCTATTCTGGGTAGACTCCGCGAATGCCAACGCATCTGGGGTGCAATTTTAGGTGAAATGCGTGAGCTCGTAAATATCCCGGCCGAAGCCTTCTTCGTTGGGGACTTCAGGAGAATTGCGGAGGCAGGTGACATTCTTCTAGGAAATGAAGACCAGCGAGGCAAGAAGCTAAATGAGTGCGCCAAGTCTAGCCGGGCCGCCTACCATGAGCTCCAAAGCTACGGAAGCATCAAGTACTGGGACGAGATAAAGCCCGGAGATGACCAACAAGCGGATGGAAGTCTAATGCTATACGTTGAGCCAACCTCAGCGGAAGACATCGCGATGAATCTCATGATTTCTTCCTTTGCTATGCTGGCACAAGAGGCCCTCACCCACCACGAAAACTTCGAAGATCTCGACGCGCAGTTCAGAGAGGCACTTGTCTGGGCCGCAGTGGAAATTGTCACCCTAGGGGCGGGCAAGCTCCTTACCATGGGTCGGGCGGGTCTTAAACTGCTGTTGTACGCCTCCCGTACTGTACAGTGGGCAAAGAATGCTTACCGGGTTGGCAAGTTTGCGATCCGCACCGCGGGCATGGTGACTAAGATGATCAAAGCCGCCCGGCTGGCCGCACGCTTTAACCGCCTAGGCGGGGTTATCAACTACGAATACATGCGCGCCAAAACGCGTATGCTCACCTCCGCCGGTGATGGTCCCTTGGAATGGAAAGATGCCGTCAACGCCATCTGGTGGACAGACGACGAAGCAGAGACGAAAAAATGGAAAGAGTACATCGACAATCACGCCAAAGGCCCGACGGCGCTCGATCCGTCGATTGATACGAACGGCAACATGATTCCCGACTACTATGAAACCGGAAGCATGCCCGCAGTGGCACAGCGCTATGCCGACACAGAAAAAGAGTTTTACAAGTCAATGGCTACATTTGCCTTCATGGCTCCAATTGGAGCCGGCTTGGGTTACCTAATCCCTGCGCGGTACGCCGCACTCATCGATCCGCTTTCATTTGGTTTGGCGGCGGCGGGTACAGAGGTCGGGTTCCAAGGTGCGGAACACGGGTTCGGAAACATCGATTACGAGAAAGTAGCGATTCGAGGCGGAACAAGCACATTGTACGGTGCGCGCTTCCCTGGATTTTTCGCGGACTTCGCCGCCAATACGGCGGTCGACGTTATGGGCGCTGTGATTAACTATCACAAGTCCAACCGCGATCTCGAAGCTTTTGGGCTGAAACCGAACGAACCCATTGGCCAGACGTTTATGGGCGTTCCCATCACGACGATCACCGACGCCGTAGGTTCCAACATGGGAATGAACCTCTACTTCGCCAACCAGGCTAGGAAGCGGTACAAGGTGGATTTGATCAAGCGACGACTTGAGAAGAGTCGCCCGCAAACTTTGGCCGATTTTCAAAGACTTCAGGCGGAGCTAAAAGCAGAAGTACCGGAAATGTTTGAGGCCCTCAAGCAAATGGAAGGGAAAGATGTCGCGGGTCTCATCCGAAGCCTGGAAGCCAAAGCAAAGCCCGGCAACGATGCCCAGAAATTTTTGGACCACCTGAAACAGATGAGTGAGAAGGGCCTCCTACCGGTGTCTCTGGATGAACTCAAAACGGATGACTTTGCCAATAGCCGCCGCTCTGTCGGTGAAATTGCGGAATCTAGAAAGAGCCGCGAACTTGCCGACTTCTGGCATAAATGGAACACCGATCGCGCCTCGGTCTCGGCCGAAGAGATCATTCGAATGGCCCAGCGCCACACGCCCAATAACGCAGACAACCCGATGTGGCGGTTCGCGCAAGAGGATAACCCCGTACTAGCGCTACTCGGGCCGAAAGAAATTCTCACTAAGTACGATCCGAATAACGCCGCTCACAAGGATCTTCTACCGTTCCTGGCGCAGCACTATTTTGTCGGTCACAAACCGCCGCCGCCGCCGAACGAGGGTCTACACGAGGCAGTCGCCGCGCACGAACAAGATGGCAATTTTGCAGCTCTCGCAAAGCGTCTGCTTCAACCGGTCTACAACTGGCGGTACAACCAACAGAGCAAGGCAGCCGAACGCTACCAGCAACGGCTCGAGGGCTTCTCGCACTTCCTCGGTATTCGCCTAAAGGGTGGCGGCCAGGATGATATCAAAGCTATCCGAAAGGAATACAAGACGCTCGAAAGCGCGCAAGCCCTCGCACAGGCGCTCAAAAAGGGCCAGATTAGCTTGCAGGATTCCGTGTCGTCCTTCGGAGTCGCGCATACAGACAACGCCATGGCACTACTCGGCAGGGACGATCAAAAAGCTATTTATCGCCGAGATTCACCCGCTCACGCGCGTGAAATCGAGCGTACCGAAGAGGTTGGCAAGAAACTCGACCAGTACGATCAAGACACCGCCATACTTAACGCCCCAGATGGGGACAAACGGTTCAAAGACGCGGCGGATGCTCAGCGGCAGAAAAAAGACGCCCGCGCGCGAATCGATCAACTCTTAAAGGAGTTAATGGACGTCCAAGGCGCAGCGGATCCTCAAATTGTTATTCGCGCCGCGGCCCAATTGCCGACAAAGCATTTAGATCTCAATGATCCGGTGACCCAGCAGTTTGTGAAATTCATGGCTTCTCAAAATGGTGTCCCCGAGGCCTACGTCCGCCACGCGGTGGCCGATGGTAGGTACGGAGACACAATGGTCCACGTTCTCGAAAACGGACGCATCATCGGAGCGTTTAGTCGGGCGACGGGATTCAGTTACGATACGATGATGCGGGCCTATCCCAAAGCACTGGAAGAGAGTACGAAGAACATGACTCTCATCGAAGCCCTGCACCCGGATCACCTAAGCAGCCCTGAATTTGGGGCAGCGATTCGCCACCAGGCGGCGCTCGTCGAAGTGAAAAAGGTGGAAGACGCCCCGACGCCAGAGCAGCGTGCCGCAAAAGTGGACGATCTCGTCCGCCAGCCTTACTTCGCTCAAGGCGCTGGCTACGACCTGGTACCGGTTCAGCATCTGGATCTCGGCCTACCCAGTTCCGGTGGCAGAGACGCCAAGCTCGTACCAGGTCCCAACGGCACGATGGTACCTAGCGGAAGCCCAGAGCACCGCAAATTTATTAAAAACTTGGCGCAACGTGCGTCAGTAAACCCCGACAAGTTCCTGCGGTGGCTGCAGAAAAAGCAAAACAGCGGTACAATACCAAAGGAAGCCACCATTTCAGATCTACTGACAGAATTTGCAAACAACGGGACCCGGGTTACCCCCACTATAAAATAGCTGGAGAATAGTATGCAGAAGAAGCAATTGATGATTCTTGGAGGAGTGGTCGCAACAATCGCAGTCGGCATAGCCGCCTATTTTTTGAGTTGCAAACCGATGCTCACGATCATTTCGACTCAGGCCCGCATGGGAGAGCTTGAACCGTGTGGTTGCCAGCAGGCAAATAACCAGCTCGGAGGCGTTGCCCGTGAGGCCAACGTGCTAAAGAAATGGAGCAATGGTAAGAATACGCTGTTCCTTTCGCCCGGCCAGCTTTTTCTCCCGGAAACATTTATCGAATACGAGAAAAAGGAAGAGCATTATTCCCAAAAAGCGTCTTTTGTAGTCAAAGCAATGAATCAGTTAGGCGTACAAGCGGCCTCTATTTCGGCTGAAGACACTGCGCTCGGTCTAAAGCGATTGGAAGAACTCGCCGCAGAAGCTAAGTTCCCGATCCTAAGTGCGAATTTGCTAAATAAGAAAACGAAGCAGCCTATTCTCAAGACCTATGAGATTTTCAGGTTTGGTGACAACTACACCGTCGCCGTCACCGCCGTAACAGAACCGAGCAAGATCGGTATGCCCGTAAGCAAGGATGTTTCTATTCAGTCACCCGCGGATGCATTGCGGCCGCTGATGGACAACGTCTTCAAAGAGGCCAATCTTGTTGTCGTGCTTTCGGATTTGAACGACAACGCTCGTGATACCTTGGTTAGGGATTTCCCGCAGATAAATCTGGTTTTGGGCGGAATTAGTAATATTGGGAACCACCGAGTTTATCAGGTAAATAACTCGAGCATGCACCTGACTACCTCTGTTAAAGGCCGCCAAATGGCCCGCGTTCAAATCGAAATGGGCCCAGCCCAGCAGCCGTTTTTCAATAAGGAGTTTGCAAGCTACATCCGTGAAGAAAAGAAATGGCGCGAAGATCGCATTGCCGAATTAAAAGCTAAGATGTCATCGGCGACGGGCAACGCACAAGCGCAGCTCGAGATGGGAGCAGATAAGCTTAAGTTTGAAATCGCCGATCTCGAAGCCATCCCAGTCGAGAAGGCATCGAAAAGCCTTTACTACACCTCTGAAGTCATTGACCTCGACGCCGCTTGGGACAAACCGGAAAACGCGCTCGCGCAGGTGGTTACGGAGTTCAAGAAATCCGTCCACGACATCGCGGTTCGCGAGGCCGGACACTAGCCAAGAAACCAGCGCCACTCTCGTTTACAGCCTGTTTTGTAAGTAGGCATTTGCTGACTTACGGGGTCTAAGACCTCGGATCTCTGGCATTTTTTTTTGTGTTTACCGACAGTACAGTGCCCCGATCATCTTCCTAAAATCGTATTCAAACGCAACACGCTGTAATCCCAGGAAAAACAATTAGAATACACCCCAGTATACACCCCCGTTTACGCACAAACTGCTATCGCTCAGGCACAAGGCCCAAGTGGCAAGCTTCTTGCTCTATAAGTGGGAAATTAGTTTCTTTTGTTAGAGGTTATAGGGGCAATTTTTTTAGGGGGAACCTCAATGTTGACCAAGATCCGTCCTGCGGCATTAGTAGCAGCTTTTCTATTTCTATCGCTTTATCCAATTGCGTCCAATGCCGGCACTCCAGAGCCCGACAATGCGTTTGATTGGTTGAAAATCGTTTTCAACCACACGGATCCCGGTAACATGGATCCAGGGGCCATCACCGTACTTTACGATCAAGCCGATACGCTTACCGCTGCGCGCCCGACCTTTTTCGATGAGCTTAAAAAGATACCGAAGGACGACACGAACCCGGACGGCCCCGAAACCATAGCTATGATCAAAGAAGGTATCGAACGACGTTTGAAGGAAGCAGATTTCCCTCAGGCTCGCAAAACGCACCTAACGGAAGTAAAGGGCGATTGGAAAAAGATTACGTTGCAAGACGTATTTGATGCTTTGAAGGCCGAAAAAAAGAAAGACGACGGAGAGAAAGAAGAGGATAGCCCATGGACAAAATGGGCGACTGCAAAAAACGCTCCTCACGCAAAAAATATTCAAAAGGCTCTTCAAGAACTTGGAAAACCCGCAAAATCTGGTGATGACACCACCCGGACACCTCCGCGATCCAGCCAACACGGGCGGCCTAAGGAAACGATATACGCCCAAAACTACGCGAACAGCCTTTGGGACAGGATTCAGGCTAATGACGAGTGGAAGAAGCTTCTTGGTACAACCAGCGAAGATGAATTCAAAAAACTCGCACAGAATTTATTCAAAGAAAAATTAGACGGACCGGAAGGACGTATCGAAGCCGCTAAACAGTTGGCTGAAAAACACCCTGGCCTTCTGGAGAGGTGGCAGGCACTTGGCGACGATGAGTTTAAAACAGCTCTGGGATTCCCACGTGGGGACGATCGTGCTTTAGCGCTCTTCGGAAAAAAAGATGATCCGGGTTCCTACGGACTTTTGGGCGCCAGAGAGCAAACGGACGAAAAACTTTACTCTGACATTTTTGACCAGAGCAAACAAACCTTCAGCGCCGCATAGCAAAGAAAGAATTTGATCGACGAAAAACCTCTGAAGCAGGAAAGAAAAGCTGGAAGACTTTAAAAACATGAGAGCCGATCTCATCCAGTACTATGGTGGCGGCACAGACGCGCTAAACGATCCGAAATGGAAGGACTGGAATCGAGCGCAAAATAGCGGAAATGAAAAAGGCCGCTACCAGCTTTGCCTCTTATTGGTACGGTGCCCGACTTAAAGAATTCAAGGAACGGAAGGGCAAAGAGGGCGCTAGCCTGTACGATCGACAGCTGGGCGAAGCGGCCGATCTAGCCGAACAGATTCGCACGAATAAAATAAAACTAATGATCCGAAAAAACCCATTACCTGGGACAATATCGAGGCTTACAGAATCTTGAAGGACAATAGCCCCGGACGGCCTTCAAGAACCAATTTGTAAGGACTACTTGCAGGTACACAACGATAACTTGAAATTCGAACATTGCGTAGACGCCGTAAACGCAGGCCGAGCCACGCAGATTTCGCTGGTGTAAGCCGTGGTTGAACGACAACTACAGTGGCGCAAATTTACAAGATTACTAACACCAAGCTTGCTTCAGAAAAGCGGATGATAAAGTCCACGCAGCACGAACAGTTATCGCCACTGGTTTGAAGAAAGACGGCGAAACTACGTAATGGATTTTAACATCTGACACTGATGAGTAAAGACAACCTACCAGGGCTACGTGCGACCATCGGACAAGAAAAGAGCCCGCCACTGGTTTGCGCGTCGTGGTCGGTAAATCCGGCGACACCAACGAAGAGGTGGTCCAGCAGGTTCTAGCGACGCTCGATCGCTTTAAGCAGCAAGGCACGCTCCCGGAAGACAATACGGTCACGGAAGCCTTCGAGGGCTTATCGACTGATCCGAAGTATGGGCGGCTTCGTAACGTTGGCTTGCTCGCGGCAAACAGCCAAGACGTGCCCACAAAACTTTTCTACGCTACTGCGGACGGCGCTAAGCTCGATGTCGCCACTCCGGGTCCGGGCGGATTCACTTTGCCTGCGGGAAAAACATTGGCTCGCAAGGAGGCAGTGAAGTTGCCTGAGAAGTACAAAACCCAAGACACGTGGTTGCCTGGAGCTAAGGCTCCGGCCGTGGCGAAAAGCCTACGGAGCCCGTGAGAAGGATGGGCCCCTACTGGAACACAACCTCCTGTGCCCACCTCGGCAACGGTTTTTGGAGCGGGGACAAGGCTTACTGGCTTCGACAAACTCAACGAAGCCAAGCGCACGGAGTTTGTTTCCACCAAGTCGGTGCTACGGGAGCGTGTATCTCTTGTCACAAGACGGACGCAGGACCAGACGACGCCGCGTAGCTCATGACCAAGCTCAAGGAAAAGACAATGCGGCAATGGTTAAAACACTTACGAGAATGGCGGGATATGCAGAAGACAACCAAACACCCGCTTAAACAACAAATCGAGCTACTGGGGATTAATGGGGTAACCAGCTACTCCAAACTCAACACAGGACTGTACTCCTGCAAGAGTTAGCGCTTCCACCAATGGCCGGTGTTTGCTTTCTCCTCTGGAGTGGTGAACTGATAGCGGTAGCGCAGGATGCGCAACGCTTTAGGGGCCTTATCCGGAAACGGATTGACCTCGAAAAGTGACAACGCCGCTGGATCGTTGGTAAGCAGCCGGTAGCTTAGCCGCTGCAGCCACTTTTGATTCTCAAATAAACCAAGTGAGGCAAACCACATCTGCCAATCCAGCCTCGGCTGGTGAGGCGCCACAAAAGCGGGCGCTTCTCCTAAGCCCTGCGGCTTGGAGGGCAAGACGTAGGCCTTCCAATCCTTCTCGTCATCGCTACCCTCAATCACAAGCTCGTGGCGGTTCACGGTCATCGAGGCGAATAACCCGTAGCCATTTAATAGATTCATCCGGTTTGCCCAATTCATCACCGTGCTAAACGGTGGGTACTCAGGGCGCGAAAAGCCAACCGTCTGCAAAAGGCGCACGCAACCGCCAAAGACAAAGGCCACTAGGAGTCCTTGCAGAACCAAACCTTTCCAGCGAGCCCGCCCTTGAAAAAAGGCAAGATTGGGAGCCCACCGCCGAAGCACCACAAATTTTTGAAGCAGGTACTGGTCATCCAGCAAAAACAAGCACAGCGCCATCGTCAGGTAATTGAAATAAGTGTAGTTCCCCGTCAGGAAAATAAAAACCTGCAGCGCCACTAAGGGGTAGAAGGCCTCGCGTCTTTGTCGGCGAGGCATCAGAATAAGCAACGAAACACCCAGCTCAATCACAAACATCCCCATCGTGGCAATTTGCAGCATAAAATTAGGAAGCTGGTGCGCATACCACCCGAGCCAAGTTGGAAGCGGTTGGGTTTCAAAATGGTACTTGAGCGCGGTAAAGTCTCTCCAGGTGTCGTCCCCGCTGGCGAGTTTTGCAATGCCACTTGCAAACATCAATCGGAACAACAACCACCGGTACAAAAATACGACTATGCGAGAAGGCGCAGGCTGAGACTTGGGAGTAAAGGTCCAGAGTTTGTTCGGTGCCAGATAAATGGCGAGAAAGCCTGCCTCGAGTAGCAACCCCTCCCACTGGTACTGCATGAAAACCCCGCCCACACCCGTGAGAGACAAATAGCACAACCAACAGATAGACGCAGAAACACGACTCAAAAAACCGATTGTGAGAGCTGCCGAGCCGACCAAACCCAAGGCACAGAGAAACTGCAAAAAACCATCGCTCGTGGAAATCCAGGCCAGCGTAGGGAGCTCCCAATAGCGGCTGCTCCCGTAGTGACGGCTAACCATCTCAAGAAATTCGCCGGCGGGTGCCAGACCTTTGGTCCCAAACAAACCTGGAATCTGGAAAAATAGTGACAAGAATGCCACAAAAAATATAAAGCCCAAGGCCCTCAAAAAAAGCCAGCTGACTATCTGATAGGAAGACGGGCTAAAGTCCTTTCCCATTCCCCAGCGTGAGATCTTGGAAACCAGCGGGCGGTGAGACGCCACCCACTTGTAACCCCAGTCACTGAGCCCCCTAAAAGGAGGGACTTTTTTGTAGAGCCACCGAAAAAGCGCAAGGCCGGGAATCAGCGCGCAGACTTCATAGATCGCTGCCGCCCCCCGAGTACGCACACCGGAACCATCGATAAATTGCACCGCTGCCTTGCACTCTGCTTCTGGGACATCGGAAAAGCGCTCGCCTCGATCCTGGTAGGCAAGGTAGTCTACTTCCGTCGCCTGCGGGCGCAACCACTCCACGCAACGTCGACAAAAACCACATTCACCATCAAATAGTAAGGTAGAGCGGGATTGGCTGGACATAGAGGAATTGTATCTCGCTTTTTGAAAGGTCGCTAGAAAAGGCTAACCCGCGAGCAGACTAATCTTCTCCGAAGCGCCCAGCCTATAAAAGCGCCGCAGAGACTTCAGAGCGGTTTCCATGTTTTCGGAGCTTAACAAAACTTTTCTGTGCTTGTGGATACACTTTCGCGCAAATTGATTCGCTTCAAGGTACCGGTTAACCTGTTCGGTCGTTAGGCGAGCAGACAGGGAAAACTTTTCAAATACGCGTTCAAACACTTCCTCAAAACACTGTTCTTCCCACTGCTGCCTAGAAAAATAGAGCAAAAGAAACTTATCGATATCGCCTTGGATCTCTAACTCCAACTGGCTGACACTCCGCCCGGAGAGCGCGTGGTACAAAAGATAATGGAAGTGGCTGATTTCTTCCCCGGCAATCGCCACGGCATGGCTCTGCGCTTCGCTCCAAGCGTGGGGCTTATCTATCGGCGTGGAATTTAAGGTTTCCCTTAAGGAGTCGCTAAAAAAGATACCTACGTCCAGTTGCGGCTCGTCCGCGACTTCCGCGGCCTCATTGTATTGCAAATAGATCGCGCCATGCATCGACTCAAAATTCTTTCCGGAAGAAACGACGGTTCCAGCAGTAGGTTGGACGAGCAGAAAATCTTCGGCACGCACCGGTAGATCCAGGTTGTAGATCTCCGAAAGGGCCTTCTCAATGCTCCGAACGACTTCAATCATATTAATGCTTGGTCTTTGGGTTCACCGCGAAGGGAGTTTCAATCCCATGGGTAGAGAGCAACTGTTTTAACCGGTCGCTCCCCGTAAACAACCAACGCTCATAGGTACGCAGCAGATCCGAGTTGTTTTGAATGCCGCTACGCTCGCTCATTTCGCCAAGTACATCTGAAAAGGGGCGGAATTTCTGTGAGAGTTCCTGGTAGGTACCCGTGTTCCCAACGGTGATCGTGGAAAGCTGCCAGTAGGCGCCGCCCCCCATTCCAAAGTAGTAATCCATATCGACAAGTTTGCGGGTGATGCTGTCAGAGAAAAAGCCGGTAATCATCAAGCAAATATCGCCTAGACGCCTTAAGGAGTTTCGCTTGGTAAACTCATCTCCCTGCAGGTACTGCGCGTAGAGATCCACGAGTACGTTCTCTTTGAGGTTTCCCTGCTCGTCTTTGCTGTAAAAGCTCTCCGAAGAAATATTGCGGACAAGTAAGTCCGCCAAATATTCCACGGCGCTATCGTGCGCCTTGAGCTTCTGGTTGGTCATCGCCTCGCGGAGCTCTTTCTTAAAAAACTCCCGGGCCTCATCAAGGGTGGCAGGCTTAACAAATGCCATGCGCGACCTCCTCCGAGTTTAATGCTTTGCGGGCGTGGGGTAAGCCCAGTGGGGCTTAAGATGAAAGAAAGGTCGCTTAGAGATCCGTACTCAATGATGCGGTAAGCTGCGGCAGCTGTGCGCTAGATCCGAAGGGTGTCCCCAACGGCCCATGCATAACTACCTATATTCTATCACCTTTTGACACGCCTCTTCAAACTTATCGGCTTCCCGGGCCCTCTGCCTGAAGCCGGAACGGGCGATTTGATATAACTATTTGACTTTATTTATTATTTTGCTATTGAGGGATGGTGTATCGTGTCATTGGCATCTATATTTTGGGACTCGTCGCGACCGCCCCAGCTACACAGCTTAGGCTCGCGACCACGAGCCCCGACAGCACCCAGCTGCTCGCCGATCTGGGTCTAGGGGCTCAAATAGTCGCGACCGTGCAGCCTGAAGTTCTCGCGGAGCCCTACCGCTCCCTCCCCTCATTGGGATCCTTGTACCTGCCCAACATCGAAAAGCTACTGGCAGCGAACGTCGACACCGTCGTCGTCGATCGATCTCTACACCAGGTCTATTTTGAGGAAGCGATCGAGCGTTTGGGAATCCCACATGAGGGAATACACGTTACGAGTTTGCAATCGCTGCTGCAGGACGCGCAGAAGTTAGCCCAAACACTGGGCGGTAAAATTCCAGATGCGCTTAGGTCCTGCGTGCTGTCTCTGCAGGAACGTCCCCAAGTGGCCTCATTTAGTTTTCTTTTGCTCGCATGGACAAATCCGGCGATGGCCTTTGGTAAGAAAACTCTACTCTCCGATATCTTGCACGCCTTTGGCGGCGAAAATCTGGTCCCCGATAAATGGAACCAGTCCTACCCGCAGCTATCGGTGGAGTGGTTACTCCAGCACCGACCCAATTATGTGTTTGTAGTGACGTACACAGAAAAAGACGTAGAGCGCGCCCGGCAAGATCTCAACAAATGGTGGCCGGAGTCCGACACCCAGCTCATCGCACTTCCCGCCGCACAATTCTCCCATGCTAATTTTTCCCCTCTGAAGTCCCTAACTCAGCTGAAACTCCGAGGATTGCAAAAGGGGGCGTGCCCGTGAGTTACAAACGGTGGCTTTGGGTACTAGGCTCACTTTCACTGATTGTTCTGTGCCTTAGTCTTGGGGCAGAACCTATCAAGGCAAGTGAAATGTTTCTGAAAGGAAGTGCCAGCTATAGAATTCTTTGGGAACTGAGACTCCCCAGGCTACTCTTTGTTGTCCTTGTGGGAGGGGCACTCGCTCAATTGGGTGGCACCTACCAAATTCTTTTTCGCAACCCACTCGCAGAACCCTACATCCTCGGTGTTTCCAGCGCCGTAGTGTTGGGAGTTGTCGCGGGCGAAGCGCTCTTCCATGTTCCAGTGCTTTCGACCGCCAGCGCAGGTCTTGGATTTCTTTGCGCGGGACTAGCCACCACGCTTTTAGTTTTCATCAGTCTGCACGCAGGATCCCGCCAAGTAGAGCGTATCGTTCTTTTTGGAATGGGATTAAATTTTGTTTTATCGTCGATACTTTTCTTGATCCTCTCGTTTTATAACCAGCACATAGGTGGAGGCTCACTGCGCTGGCTTTTTGGACACGTCCCTTGGATTTCTTTTAGTGGAGTCGCCGTTCTGTACGCACTCTGCCTTCCTCTTTTGGGAATACTCTATGTGCTTGGCCGACCTCTAGACGCCATTAGTTTGGGAGACGGAGTGGCCCGCACACTCGGCTTTTCGCCCAACCGGCAGCGGATCTGGATCTTGATTCTAAGTTCCGTTCTATTGTGCGCGCTTGTTACCTACACGGGTGCCATTGGTTTTGTGGGGCTCGTGGTCCCACACGCCGTGCGACTCGCGCTTCGCCCCTCCGGTTCGCGCACCTTGTTTGCTTTCTCTTTTTTGTTGGGGGCCGCCTTCCTCGTAGTCTCCGACAGCTTGTCACGGATTCTCCTCCCCCCCTTTGAACTCCCTATTGGAATCGTAACGACCTTAATCGGCGGTCCCGCCTTTCTGCTTTTGCTGTGGAGGCGGGTACAATGAACTTTTTTCAAGCCGAAAAACTTCGCCTTGCCCACCTGGGTCTGGAAATCACCGCAGCGCTACCCGAAGGGCAGTTTGTTGCCCTACTCGGCCCAAACGGGATCGGTAAAACGACTTTGCTACGCACTCTGATTGGGGAAGAAAAAATTCGCGAGGGTGAATTGCGGCTATTCGAAAGACCGATCTTTGAGATTTCGCCTCAAGAATTATCGACGACAGTAGCCTACGTACCGCAAGATCACGAATACCCCATGCACCTTCGAGTCGTCGATCTGCTGCGGTATGCGTTTTTGCCGTCCACGGGTTGGTTTAGGCCACTTCCGCCGGAGGACGATCCCCGAATTCTCCGCATTGCAGAAGGCTTTGAACTCTCTGGGCTTTGCGGACGCGCTCTCGGAAATCTCAGTACCGGCGAACGCCAGCGCGCCTTTTTGGCGCGCGCGTGCCTGCAAACACCAAAGTGTCTGCTGTTGGACGAGCCCACCAATCACCTGGATCCAGGAGGCGTCAAACGTTTCTGGACTTTACTTCGTGAAGCCCACGCACAGGCTCATTTCAGTGTGTTGATGAGCACACACGAGCTCTCCATGGTGCGGGAGTACTGCGATTGGGTGCTTGCGATCGGGAGCGCGGGTGTCGTGTATTGCGGGAAAGCGGCCGAGTTTTTTCAAAGCCCACTTTCAGAAACGCTTTACTCGAAAGGTTGATAATATTCCCCAGAAAAGACCGACTTATCCACAGTTTTGTGGATTATCAACCGGACTGATTAGTTCTCGGTACCCAAAGTGGAGATGGTGAGACGAGAAGGCTCTTTTTCGATTCCCGGATCGTCCGGGTTTGAAGTAAACACACCGGTTTGTTGATAGATCGGCGCGCTCGCAATTGAAGTGTTGCTGAGAGTATCCAGCTTCATACCGTCGGTAAGCCCATTGATCTGCATCAGGTTGCGGCTTTCCTTGGCAATCTTGAAGCTGTTGATCTGATCACTGTTGTCCTTAATAAAATCCGATCGCGCGGCGGCTCCACGCATGGCTGCAGCAGCCTCCGAAAGCGCGTTGTTATACGAAGCGATCTGCCGCATGTTCGTGGCTTGGTACTTTTGAAATTCTTGACCGCCCACTTCATAATCGACGATTTCTTGCGAAATATCTTCTTGATCAAAAGATAAGCCGGCGGACTGGGTGATCTTATTCGGATCGTAGCCCACAAAGTCGATCATCGCGACGTTCGCGGCACTCACGACGGCGTCGTAGGCAGCGTCCCGCGGATTTTTCCCTGTAACCGACTGGCCATCAACCGTCGGCGCATCAGAGTAAACGGACAGGCCCGTGACCTGCTTACAAAGGTTGTAGCGATCCTGAGGATCCTGGTTTGTGTAAGTTCTTAAATCACGAAGCGGTAACGGCACGGCACCTGGACTCTTGTCCGCACCTTCGTAGAAGTCGACGTTGGCGAGATACGCCTCACAGGTCGGGCGATCTTCACCGAGTTCAAATTCAATACCGGCTTGCGCGGCACGGGCTTCACCCACGTTGGAAAGCAGGCGGTTACGAAGGGCTCGTGTCCAGGTGGCCGCCATCGCACGTAGGCTCTCCATATTGGGCATCACCTTGCCGCTTTTGTCTTCCGATTCATAGGTCTGCAAAATCGCCAAGTCGGCCGTCTTTCGGCCCACATCCCGCGCGAGATCTTTCGCTTCCTGGACCAAATCCCATTCCGTTAGGGCGCTGGTATCCAAAGTGTTGCGCTTACCAATACCGTTCACACCGTTGTTCAACGTCGAACGGCCTTGGCGTCCGCCGGCCACATTCCAAATACCGTACTGCATCGCTCCCGAGCCGGCCTCGTTTGCATCAATGTCTTTCTTCAAACCGGCCCAAAGCGAAGCGATTCCCGTTTCTAGCGGAGACTGATCGGGGCTGCCACCCAAACCGTGGCCCGATACATAAGGATCCAACCAGCGCTCGCAGAGCGTGGAAGTCGTCCACTTCAAACAATAAGACCAGGTGTAACTGTGATACGTGGATCGAGATCCGAAAGGGTTTTTGGAGTTCGCGTCTGTTTGATTGCTGGGAGAGTACTGACCTACGGTCAATTCAGAGGTCCCCAGAAGGTGCAGGAGCTTCTTAGCCAGGCGCTCGTTGGCGCTGGATTCATCTCCGTAGGCGAGCTGGATGCTGTACTGCCTCGCAAAGAGCGGCATACTGAGCAGCATCGCGGCTATGAGCACGCTTCTTTTAATAGTTCCCCCCATAAGTGTTCCCTACCCCTATAAATAGCAAGGGGAATACCAACCTAAGTGCATGAATACACTGTGTTTTATGGGGGTTCTTTTGTAGGGCTTAAAGCTGCATACAAGGAGTGGCCAATCTTTGCACGGAATTTCAGGTACTTGGAGCGCCCAAGAAGTTGACGGTGTCGCCTCCGGGAACAGTTAGTGAAACGACACACTGCTTGTCTACACCCCGATCTTTTTTGGGTGGCGCTAAGCCCTCTTGAAGACGATGTATTCAATTTGTCTGAAAAGCGGGCCAAAGAGCTTGCCCGCTGATCACTAAAAGTATTCACTCGGGCGCGGGTCTAAACTTGTCTAATACTTGGCGCTTTGATACTCGCACACTAAGGAAAACGAAACTGAACATGGTGGATTCGGCGGGAAATTCAAAAGCGGAAAGCGCGAGCAAAAAACCTCAAAAAGTGACCCCAATGCTGGAACAATACCAGCGAATCAAATCCCAATACCCGGACGCGATCCTTTTTTACCGGATGGGCGATTTTTACGAGATGTTTTTTGAAGATGCGTTGGAAGCGGCCCCTCTACTGGAGGTGCAGCTCACGGCCCGAGATAAAAACGCCGAAAACCCGATCCCCATGTGCGGCATCCCACACCACGCTGCGCAGAACTACATTCAGAAATTACTCGCGCACGGGAAAAAAATTGCGATCTGCGAACAACTTGAAAGCCCCAGCGCCGCTAAAGGAGTGGTTAAAAGAGACGTAATCCGCGTCGTGACCCCGGCACTAGTGGGCGATCCCGAAATGGTCTCCGAAGAAAACCGCCACCTTCTCGTCGCGCTTCAGGAGACGAGCGACAAAGGCCTGGAGGCCTGCCTACTAGATCTTTTTAGCGGAGAGTTACTTTGCGGGGAGACCCAAGATTTACGGCGTCTTGAAGACACGCTCCTTCAGTACGACCCCAAGGAATTTCTGATTGCGCCAGAACTGTTGACCAATTCCTGGTTTCTTCGGATTCGAAAACACTTCAATGGAAGCGCTTTCACAGAACGCGGCGAATATTTCGAAAAGCACGGAGCGCACGGAGCGGTGCTTCGCTACATAGAAGAAACCCAAAAGGTAAAAAGCCTCGACTACCTGAAAGCCCCGGCACCACTCTTCTCGACTCTGGGAATGGCGCTCGATAGCACGACCATCTCCACCTTGGAAATTTTCAAAACAGGAAAAGGCAGTTGGGAAGGGCCGACACTCTTCAACACAGTTAATTTTACTCAGACACCCATGGGGCGCCGCCTGCTGAAAGAATGGCTCGCGACTCCGTTGTTGGATAAAGCGTCGGTGGAAGCGCGCTTTGATGTCGTGGGCGCTTTCATTTCTGACGCCGCAAAAAGCGCCTCGCTCACCGCTGAACTCCGCTATGTTCGTGATTTGGAGCGGCTGACGTCGAAGGCCGCGCTCAACCTCGCCCAGCCGAGAGATCTGGTCGCCATCCGTGAGATTCTAAAGCGCATCCCGGCAATCAAGCGCACGCTTCACTCTTTCCCTTCCAAGCTAGCACGTGCAATCCACGATAAGCTGGACCCTCTAGAATCGTTAACGGAGAAGTTAGAAAAAGCCCTATTGGATGAAGCACCGCTTTCTTTTCGAGACGGCGGCATTTTTAGAGATACCTACTCAGACGAAATTGCCGAGCTCCGGTCGCTCGCGCACGATGCGAAGTCCACCATCGCCGCGATGGAAATGCGCGAGAAAGACGCGACATCGATCCCAAGTCTTAAAATAAAATTCAACAAAGTTTTCGGCTACACAATCGAAGTTACCAAAACGCACCTGGGGCGAGTTCCAAAACACTATATTCGCAAACAAACAATCTCCACCGGCGAGCGCTACGTCACCGAGGAGCTCAAGGAGTTTGAACAAAAGGTGCTTAGCGCGGAAACAAAGTTGCAGGCCATCGAAGAGGCACTGTTTCTCGAGTTGCGCAAAGACACCGCTTCCCTTGCGTCCGCGCTGTTGGAGAACGCTCACCAGCTCGCGACACTCGACGTGCTGCTATCCTTTGCCACCGCAGCCAAAGTACACGATTGGATTCGCCCCACGCTAAAAAAGGATTGGGATCTAAACATCGAAGAGGGACGGCACCCGGTCGTGGAAACCTTGCTCGAAAAAGGAAAGTTCGTGCCGAACTCGGTACAGTTCGACGACTCCGCGCGCACGCTTATCCTAACCGGCCCCAACATGTCCGGAAAATCCACCATCATGAGACAAGTCGCGCTCATCAGCCTGATGGCGCAGGCCGGATCTTTTGTGCCGGCCAAAAGCGCGGCCCTTCCACTGGTGGATGCAATCTACACGCGGATCGGAAGCTCCGACGATCTCGCCGGCGGACGCTCCACGTTCATGGTGGAGATGACCGAGATGGCGCGCATTTTGAGGCAAGCCACACAGAACAGTTTGATACTCGTAGACGAGATCGGGCGAGGCACCAGCACGTATGACGGGCTCTCTTTGGCGTGGTCGCTCATCGAGTTCATGCATAACCAGGTCCGGGCCAAAACTCTTTTCGCGACCCACTTCCATGAGGTGACCTCGCTGGAACAGCACGCCCCCGGAATCAAGAACATGAACGTCCTCGTGGAAAAATGGGAGGGTGAAATCGTCTTCCTCCACAAGCTTGCCCCAGGAATCTGCAACCGCAGCTATGGGATTGAAGTCGCCGCGTTAGCAAGTCTTCCACAGCCCGTCTTGGTCCGAGCTCGGGAAATCCTTGGCCACCTTGAGTCACAGTCGCAGCGAAACACCCGAAATCGGAGCGATGCATTGCAAATGCATCAAAACCAGATGACCTTTTTTGAGTGAGGATCTCCCTTCGAAACCCGCGCCAATAGCGGCATCAAGAAAATGTAAATTCTGAGTCTTGACATTGAAGGACTCAAAAAATAAAAACTTTCGGATACTTGTCATGGGTTGCATCAGGTATCTGATAACCCCTACATTCTAGAGCTTTTCAAAGTGAGTTATCCACAGCCTGTGGATAATTGTTGCCATTCTTATGACCCTATGCGACTTGGGCAGTGGGCCGTCTTGGATTCTGTCTGAGAATAAGGTATTAGAGTTACAGGCTAAACGGCGGTGTTTGCCTTTTTTTGAGTGTCTGACAAAACGCGATGAACCCGTATAAGGTTTTCCACAGTCCCTGTGAGTTTCTTCGAAATCAAATTCACTTGGTCCTTGTTCGCCCCGAGGAGCCAGGAAATCTCGGTGCCGCGTTGCGCGCACGCGCGAATATGGGAATCCGTGGACGGGTGTTTGTCGTAGGGCAAAACGAGGCTTTTCTTACAGGCGAAGCAGAAAAATTCGCCATGCACGCCAAAGAAGATCTCAAGCAGGTTAAATTTAGTCCGGATTTGGCGTCGGTTTTGGAATCCGCGCCGCAGCGCCTGGCTCTGGCCGCTACCGCTCGCATCGGCTCCAGCAAGCGGCCGCACCCTCTTTGGGTGGATTCGGCCATGGAGCGCGCAGTATCGCGCTTACGAGACGGGAGCTACCGCGAACTTTTTCTGGTCTTTGGGTCGGAAGGCTCCGGTCTCGATAACGCCGATCTCTCGCTCTGCGACTGGGTCGTCACTATCCCCTCTGTGGAGCAATACCGCAGCCTGAACCTGGCGCAGGCTATCCTCGTGTTTTTGTATGAGGCAAACCGACAGCTTCTTGCCCGGCCGGCGGAGTTTTCAGCCCCTAAGATGGGGCAGCGTGACCGCCTGGTGGCCCATTTGCTTCAAATTGCTAAGGATTCGGGCTTTATTTTGCCAGGGGACCCGCACAAGATGCGGGCTAAGTTGGAAACCATATTTGCTGCTCTTCCGCCGCACCTCCCAGAGGCCCAGACCCTGCACGGGCTTCTGGAGCAGATTTCGCGCAACCTGAGTCCCGGCGATATCCAATATAAGGGCAGATACAAGCGGGAGGTGGAAGTCTCCCCAACAATACCTATAATGAAGGATGCATGATGCCAGAAGATGAAAAAAGCCAGGAAACTTTCGTGGGTGACGCTGCCGAAACCTCCGAAAAAGCGGAGCCTTCGCAGGCCACAGAGGCCCCAGCCGAACCGGCCGCTGCGGGCGGCAACGCCATCGCTGAGGAGCTGCTCTACCTAAGAGCCGAATTCGAGAATTACAAAAAAAGAATGGAACGCGAGCAAGACCGTGCCATTCGCTTTTCAAACGAAAAGATCATTGGGGAACTCCTTTTTGTGATTGATCTCTTCGAACGCGCGCTCGCGCATGGAGCCAGCTTGAAGGATGGCAATCAGGATGTGAAGACCTTTGCAGAAGGAGTCGAGATGACTCATCGGGAGCTTTTGCAAATTCTCTTGCGTTTCGGAGTAGAAATGGTGGGAACAGAAGGAGAGCCTTTTAACCCCGCCTGGCACGAGGCCATCTCGCAACAAGCCACATCGGAAAGCAAAGCCAACACCGTGCTATCCGTTGTCCAAAAGGGATGCCGGCTTCACGGCCGCCTTCTAAAGCCCGCAAAAGTCATCGTCGGAAAAGCCGATCCGAATTTTGAAGAGAAAGAATAATAAGAATGAAACCCGATTACTATGAGACGCTGGAGCTCAGTCGTTCGGCAACAGACGACGAGATAAAAAAGGCGTTTCGGCGGCAGGCGATCAAGTTTCACCCCGATCGCAATCCTGGTGACAAGGAAGCGGAAGAAAAATTCAAGCAGATCAATGAAGCTTACCAAGTCTTGAGTGATCCCAATAAGCGCGCGACTTACGATCGTTTCGGACACGCAGGTCTAGGTGGGGCGGGCGGCTTTGGATTTGAGCAGGGATTTAGCGGCAACTTTACCGATATCTTTGACAACATTTTTGGAGACATTTTTGGCGGCGGGAGACGCGGCCCCGCGGCCGGTGTCGATCTGCGCTACACGCTGGAGATTAGTTTTGAAGAAGCCGCTTTCGGAACCGAGCGGGCTATCCAATTCGAAAAAGAAGTTTCGTGTGAAACTTGCTCCGGATCGGGTGCAAAGGTGGGCACCCAACCGCAAACCTGCCGCGGCTGCAACGGCTCGGGGCAAATGCGATTGAACCAGGGCTTTTTCACCCTTACCCGTACCTGCAGCGAGTGCGGTGGAAGCGGCAAGTTTATTAAAGATCGATGCACCGACTGTCGCGGCAAAGGGAGACAGAAAAAAGCCCACCGCGTAACAGTCAAAGTACCGGCCGGAATAGATTCGGAACAACGACTGCGCATCCGTGGCGAAGGCGAAACGGCAGAACCTGGCGGTCCCCCCGGAGATCTCTACGTAGTTATCGTGGTTCAGGAACACCCACTTTTCCGACGAGAGGGCGAGCACATCACACTCGAAATGCCGATCGCGTTCACCCTTGCGGCGCTGGGCGGCGAAGCTGAAGTGCCTACCCTGCAGGGTGTAACAAAACTGAAGATTGCAGCAGGGACTCAGTCTGGTAAGGTCGTAAAATTGAAGTCTAAAGGGGTGGCCCGGCTCAACGGCAATGGTTTCGGGGACCAGTATGTTAAATTGATTGTGGAAGTCCCCACTCGACTTTCCGCAAAGCAGAAAGAGCTCTTGCGTCAATTTGAGGAAGAAGGAAATCCCAGCAGCCACCCGGGAATTTCGTCTTTCTTGGAAAGTTTTAAAGACTTATTCAAATGATGAAAGCACTTCTATTTTCCCTAGGTCTACTGCTGGTCCTGGCGTCGTGCGCTCCCAGCCAAATTCAATCTGAACCCATTGAGACGCTGCAGCCATCCGGAATTCCGACGACCGGGAAAAAAACAGCCGATTGGCAGATGTTTTTTCAGGCCGAGCAGGCCTATTCATTCAAACGCTATGATCAGGCGGCAAACCTATATAATGTGGCTCGGAGTAAAAATCCGCGAAGCCGAGTGCACTTGATCGCTACCTACCGACTGGGCACGATCTACTACACGCTTGGCCAATACCGAAAAGCTTCTTCCGAATTCAAGTACTTGCTGGAAAAGTTTCCGCGAACCGATCTGAGCTTTGACGCCACCTACAACTTGGCTGCGTCCGAATTTCAACAACGCAACTACGAAGTGGCCTACGAAACATTGGCGCGCCTCGAACCAGGCGAGATCGAAGCGCAAGGCGCCGCCCGGGCCTCCATGATCTATCGCCTTACCGCTCTTGCAGCGACGGGAATCCGAAACTACTCGGGCGCTATCGTCGCTTACGCGGCACAGGCCCAACTTCCTATTGGAGATGGTCACCGTTCAAAGATTCAGTCTCGAATAGATCGTTTGCTAGAACGTATTGAATCCCGCACGGAACTGGAGAAATTGCTCGCCGCAGTAAGCGAACCCACGACACGGGCGCACATCACGGAGCGCTTGGAAGGCCTCGGCGGCAGTGCCGTCGCAAAAGGCGGCGCTCCTGTGTCTGAAGAACAAGAAAGTTTTCAAAGTGGCAGCGCCGGTTCGACTGCAGATCAAAGCCATATCGGCGTCATCCTTCCACTTACCGGGCGCTGGGCACCTTTCGGAAAGCGGGCCCTGGACGCGATCTTACTTGCTACAAAAAAACTCAAAGACGAACACCGCTTGGCGTTCAAAGTGTTCATTCAAGATACCGGAAGCAATCCGCTCAATGCAGCTAGCGCTGTCGATGAGCTCGTCTACAAGAAAAAGGTATTTGCCATCATTGGCCCCATCAGCTGGAAAGAATCGGTTTCGGTTGCCCAGCGGGCGGAGAAGCTTGGTGTCGTGGATATGCTGCTGACCCTCAAGGAAGGACTTTCGGCCAAAGGAAAGCACTTGTTCCAAAATGGTTTAGTGGCGCGAGTTCAGTTGGAGAATTTGGTGCGCTACTGTTTTGAGCGCGGAGACTTTCGCCGGTTTGCCATTCTATCGCCCAATGACAGTTTCGGAAGAGACATGGCCCAGCAGTTTTGGACCTTGGCAGAAAACAACGGCGGCAAGATCGTAGCGTATGAAACCTACCCGCCTAACGAAACGGATTTCCAGGGCTATATCCGTTCGATGGTTGGTCTGGATCGCCCCGAGCTGCGCAAGCCCGAATACGAAGCGATGAAGGCCTTTGAAGAGCAAGAAAATGCCGGAAGACGACGCAAAATCACAATGACATTGCGACCCGTTATTGATTTTGACGCGATTTTTGTTCCGGCGGATCCAAAAACGGCCGCACAGATAGCTCCGAGTCTCGCCTACCTGGACGTGGTGGGTGTTCCGCTCCTTGGGACATCAGAATGGAATAACCCTCTTTTATATAGCCGCGGTGGAAAATGGGTAGAAGGGGCCTTGTTCCCCGGCGGCATCCAGCCCGGAACACAAAACACCCGACAGGCCCGCTTCTTGGAAGACTTCGAAAAAACTTACGGGAATGCGGCCGATCTACTCGCCGCCCAGGCGTATGAGGCGATGGAGTTGCTAGGACAGGCCATCGCGCGCACCGAATCCTATAACCGAACCGACTTGGCGCAGACACTGGCACAACTCAAGGACATGCCCACGGTCCTCGGTAACGTCAGCTTTGACGAGACACGCGTAGCCCAACGCACGCTACCCATCTTCAAAATCGAAAGCCGCGGACGCATCACTCCACAGTAGGTGCAGCGGGTCATCTCGCCGCGACTCCCTTATGCTAAAATTGGGGAGATTTACCGTTATTTAATTTCCCAGCAATAGGAATCGATCGGCAGCCAGCAGCTCTGTGATACGTGTGACCGGTACGTCTGCTCTGGATAGAAGCTGTGCACACCGATCCTCCTTGCCAACAGGAGCACGGGCGTATGAACAAGAAGGACCTTAAGCGATTTGGTGAGCGGTTGTTGGAAGAAAAATCCCGCATTCTCAATCATTCGGAACACGTGATCGATGCGGAAATGACCCTGAGTCCCGACGATCTTCCCGACGAGGTTGATCTTGCCTCCTCCGAGCTCAACCAAAGCATGACGCTTCGCCTCCGGGATCGTGAGCGATCCCTGCTTCAGAAGATCGAGATCGCACTAGCCAAGATCGAAGCAGGTACCTTTGGCATCTGCGACGCCTGCGAAGAGCCCATCGAAGTTAAGCGCCTGGAAGCCCGGCCGGTCGCGACACTCTGCATCCAGTGCAAAGAAGCAGAGGAACGGGATGAGAAAATCTACGCATAAGCAACATTAGTAAATAAAAACAAATAGTTAGTGGCACGTATGCGCTCTCCTTATTAATTCACTGCATTCAAAACTCCTTTAAATCTCGCTTAAGTGACATCCCCGAAAGGCCGAAAAAATAAGTGGTTCCACTTAACAACCTTTCAAAGGGTCGCGGATGTCGACTGAATTCTCTGAAAACAATGAAGAGCCCATAATCCCGGAAGAGCTGCCGTTATTGCCGATCCGTGATGTGGTCGTTTACCCGTACATGATCCTCCCTCTGTTTGTAGGTAGGGAGTCATCGATCAAAGCCGTGAATGAGGCCTTGAGTAAGGACCGCCTCATCTTCCTGGCTGCGCAAAAGGAGATTACAGACGAACACCCAAGTCCGGATGCTATCTATCCGGTTGGGACCGTCGCGATGATCATGCGCATGCGCCGCCTTCCCGACGGCCGCATCAAAATTTTGGTTCAAGGTCTGACCAAAGGAACCATCCTTAACTACCCGCAGGAAAAACCTTTTTTTAACGTTCGTATCAAGCAGATCCAAGAGCCTGTGATCACGCGTGAGACTGTAGAAGTCGAAGCGTTGATGCGTACGGTGAAAGAGCAGCTGGAAAAAGTAATTTCTCTTGGCCGCATGCTCTCGCCCGATATTCTTATGGTCGTGGACGATATCAACGACGCCGGACGCCTGGCAGACTTGATCGCTTCCAACTTGGGACTCAAGGTAAACGAAGCACAAGAGATCCTTGAACTCTTCGATCCCGCTGACCGTCTTAAGAAGATTCATGAAATCCTGGTGAAGGAATTGGAAGTTTTGGCCATGCAGGCCCGAATCCGATCCAACGCTCGCGACGAAATGACCAAGAGTCAGCGCGAGTACTTCCTTCGCGAGCAGATTCGCGCCATCAAGAATGAACTTGGTGACACCGAATCCAAGACCGAGGAAATTCAGGAACTCCGCAACAAAGTAGAAAACAGCAAGATGCCTGATGAAGTACGCGAAGAGGCACTCAAGCAACTTGGCCGCTTGGAACGCATGCATCAAGATGCAAGCGAAGCCACGATCGTCCGTACTTACCTTGACTGGCTCATTGAGATTCCATGGGGTGTTTTCACGCACGACACGCTGGATCTGGATGAAGCACAGAAGATCTTGGACGAAGACCACTTCGACCTCAAAAAGATTAAGGAACGTATTCTTGAGTTCCTTGCCGTACGCAAGCTGAAGCCAAACATGAAGGGACCTATCCTTTGCTTCGTTGGCCCTCCTGGCGTCGGTAAGACAAGTTTGGGGAAATCGATCGCTCGTGCGATGGGCCGCAAGTTCATCCGAATTTCGCTCGGCGGTATTCGGGATGAAGCGGACATTCGCGGTCACCGCCGTACTTACGTCGGTGCACTCCCTGGACGCATCATCCAAGGTTTGAAACAGGCTGGATCGGCCAATCCGATTTTCATGCTGGACGAAATCGACAAGCTTGGCGCGGATTTCCGTGGTGACCCGGCTTCCGCATTACTGGAAGTGTTGGATCCTGAGCAGAATTTCAGCTTCCGTGATCACTATTTGAATCTGCCGTTCGATCTGTCGCACGTGATGTTTATCGCTACAGCGAACCTGATCGATCCCGTGCCTTCGGCCTTGCGTGACCGCATGGAAGTGATTCAGCTCTCCGGCTACAGCCAGGAAGAAAAGCTGAAAATCACCAAGCAGTTCCTGGTCGAAAAGCAGGCAGAAGAAAATGGTTTGAAGCCCGGTGACTTGCAACTTCCTGACGCTGCACTGGCTCGGGTTATCGAGCAGTACACGCAGGAAGCAGGACTGCGCAATCTTGAAAGGCACATTGCAGCCATTTGCCGCAAAGTCGCACGCAAGATTGCCAGCGCTAAAGATGGCAAGAGACCCGTCACTGAAATTTCACCCAAAGACGTTCCGAAGTACTTGGGTCCTCCTAAGTACCTCCGTGAAGAAGAACGCGACATGGATGAAGTGGGCGTGGCGACCGGCCTTGCTTGGACACAGTTCGGGGGAGAAATTCTCAATATCGAAGTGACCAAAATGCGCAAGAACGGTGGGGGCCTCATACTTACAGGCTCACTAGGCGACGTCATGAAAGAGTCTGCACAGGCCGCACTCAGCTTTGTGCGCACCAATTCCGCGCTCTTTGGCATCTCCGACAAGGACTTTGCTCGGTACGAAATCCATGTCCACGTACCCCAAGGCGCTACACCGAAAGACGGTCCGTCCGCCGGTGTCACCCTGACAACCGCCATCATCTCGTTGCTCACAGGTAACCCTGTACGCAAAGATGTCGCGATGACAGGTGAAGTGACACTACGCGGGAAAGTACTTCCTGTCGGTGGAATTAAGGAAAAGGTACTTGCGGCCATGCGGCAAGGCATCAAAACCCTGATTCTTCCGTACAGAAATCAGAAAGACTTGGACGATATTCCGAAGGAAATGCGCAAAAAGGTGAAGTTTGTCTTCGCCAAGGAACTGGGTGAGGTCCTCAAGGCCGCACTAGTTCATGAACCGGCGGAATGGTCAAAGCAGCTAAGCGATCCAGAACTGGATGGGCAAGCTGTACCGGCTACGACGCCCCGTTCGGCCAAGTCCTACCACATCGCATAACAAGATCGGCTGTTAACAGCTAACACGAGTTTCGTGCGTATTCCGCCATGGTGGCCCACCGCGCCATAGGGCAGGCTGTTAACACTTGTGCTTCATTTGTTTCCACCTACCAAAAAGATCCTTGAAGGATCTGCGCTTTTTTTTAAATCTGTACTCTCTCGCGGAACGTTAGCTTGAACTTTACTACATGGGTTGGGGGATCTAGATGGGAACAAGACTTTGGCTCCTTGGCGGAGCTCTATTCGCTTCGCTTTTGACAACGAACACTTTCGCAGCAGCAAAAGTTGATCAAGACGTTCTGGACGACATGGAAAGCAATGAAGTGTCGACCGTAATCATTCACCTTGATGGTCAGTATGACCTCAAGACGCTTCCGGCGACTTTCGACAGCCGTGAAGCACGCATCGACTATATGGTCGATAAGCTCAAGAAGTTCACCAATGAAAAATCCACGAGGCTCCGCACGTACCTCACGGATACGGCTGAAGGTGTGCAGGAAGTTACACCTATTTGGATCACAAACTCTTTGCGGGTTCGTGCGCCGGGCAACGTGATTCGCGAGATCATGGCAATGAACGGTATCGAGCGCATTTCCTTGCACGCTCCAAAAGCACTCGACAAGCTTGGTGAAAGCAACGGCTCCCTTTTCGCCGATCCCGAAGAAGAAACCAAGATTTCGTGGGGTGTCGAGAAGGTTCGCGCACCTGAACTCTGGGAAAGACAGATCCAAGGTCAAGGCATTAAGGTCGCGATCATTGACACTGGCATCAATTTCACCCACCCGGATCTGGCGCCTCAGATGTGGCAAAACCCTGGAGAGTCCGGTCTCGACGATGAAGGAAGAGACAAAGGGACCAACGGTGTCGATGATGACGGCAACGGATTCATCGATGACGTGATGGGCTACAACTTCGAAGCTAAAAACGGGGATATTTCGGATGATGGCGGCCACGGCTCAAAAGTCGCGGGCATCGTCGCTGGAAATGGTAGCAAAGGCATCCAAACCGGTGTCGCACCGAAGGCAACAATCGTAGGAATCAAGTCTTGCTGTGGAAGCGGTACTTCGATTTTCGAATCGAACACCTGGGAAGGAATGCAATACGCCATCCTCACCAAGGTCCGCGTAATCAGCATGTCTCTTAGCGCAAAGTACTATTCCAATCCAACTTACGACAAATGGCGCCGCGCGAGCGAAGTCATGTTGCAAGCGGGAATCGTACACATCAATTCCGCCGGAAATCTCGGTTCAGGCAATACACCGAAGAACGTCGGTGCCCCTGCCTCGAATCCTCCTGCATGGCTCCACCCGCTTCAGAAACTCGTGGGCGGGCTGACGGCTATGATCACCATTGGTGCAACGGACGAGGACGACAAGTTACGTTCCTACTCCAGCACCGGTCCGGTGAGCTGGGAAAATATCGAAGGTTACGGAGACTACGCGTACGAAAATGGGGTCAAGATGGGCCTGACCAAGCCCGAAGTCTGCGGACCCAGCGAAGTACCCAGCACCAGTCAGTTTGGCGAAGGCTACACCAATAGCTTTGGCGGTACCTCCTCGGCAACACCGAACGTTGCCGGAGTGGCCACTCTGCTTCTGTCGGCCCGTCCTGATCTCACTGTAGAGCAGGTCACCGAAACGCTTATGATGAGCGCGGTAGAGGTCAATGCAGAGTCCAAATTCGACAATAAGTGCGGTGCGGGACGTGTGGATGCGGTGGCGGCAGTAGATTACGCCAACGCCCACTTTCGCAAACCCACAGAATAATACTCTGTAGAGTTCCAAGGGCATCCTTCACTTGAAGGGTGCCCTTTTTTTTTGAGGGATCCGATCGTAAAATAAGATTTCTGCCAAAATCCTTATTCGGAGGCTCCCTTGAAATTTCGCTTTGTCGTTTTGACCATCGCTGTCATTTTTGCGTCCTGCACAAAAAAAGAAAGCACCGATTCCGCACCGGTAGTTGTGGGTGGGCCTCCCGCACTATTGCAGGGCAAAATCACCTATTCCGGAAAAGTCGCAGACCCGAAACCCATCAAGATGGCGGCCGATCCAGTATGCAACTCACAAAACAAAGCCAATCCTGCGACTACTGAGACGCTACTGGTGGGCGAAGGGAACGGACTAGCCAACGTGTTTGTCTACGTCGAGGGAAACTTCAAACCTGCGGAGCCTACCGAATCGGTGGTCTTTGATCAGGCTGGGTGCCGTTACATTCCGCACGTCGTCGGAATCCAAGCAGGCCAAACCTTACAGATTAAGAACAGCGACTCTACTTTGCACAACGTAAACGCCCAGGCAAAAACCAACTCTAGTTTCAACGTTGGCATGGCAACTCGCGGGCAAGTCGTCGAAAAGACTTTTAGCCGTCCCGAAGTGATCAAATTCAAGTGCGATGTGCACGGCTGGATGGCGGGCTACGTTGGCGTGGCTGCCCATTCCTTTTTTGCAGTGACCGACGAAGAAGGATCTTTCACCATTCCCGACGTACCATCAGGCGAATACACTCTGGTACTCTGGCACGAGAAGCTCGGTGAACGCCGCGCTCCGGTCAATGTCGCGGCAAACGGGCCGGCTTTTCAGTTCGATTATCAGCCCTAGCCTCGATAAACCACTGAAATTCAAAGCATCTCCCCGATTCCCTGCCATGCCGCGCCGTGCTATGGCTAAGACTTATGACGGAAAGGGTGCCAGGCTTTTTATCATGTGAGCCCCGTTTGGGAGTTCTACTGGGGCACCAATGCGAGACCAACGAGAACTACCAACGTACCCTCACTTCAATGCTAAGTTCGGCCATGGTGGTTGTCGGGGCAGACGCCTCAATCCGCGAGTTCAATAGCGGCGCCGAAGAGCTTTATAAACTTTCCAGAGATGCCGTACTAGGAAACAATTTTTTCGAAACCCTACTACCCGCCGCAGAACGAGCGACTTCGAGGAAGCGCATCAAACAGGTAATGGCGGGAACACCCACTAGAAACCTACGCAAGATCATTATTCGCAATGACGGTAGCGTTCGTTTTGTTCTTTGGAATATTGACCGTTTTCTAAACGAACACGGTGAACCAACGGGTGTGATCGCGATGGCCACAGATATCACCCGACGCTCAGAAATGGAAAAAAGACTTCGGGAAAGTGAAAACCTTTTTCGAAAGTTTTCGGAAGCTACCTCTGAAGCAGTAGTAATCCACTATGGTGGCACTATCTTGGAGGCCAACCAGCGCGCAGCAAAACTCTATGGTTATGAATTGGACGAGCTGAAAGGGATGCACGTCTCCCAGTTCGTCGCGCCCGAATCCCTTGAAGAAACGATGAGGCACATCCAACAGAGAGACGAAAATCCATTTGAACTTATGTCCATGCGCAAGGACGGATCGTTTTTTGTCTCTGAGGCAAACGGCCGCAACATCTCCTATAAAGGCAAGTCAGTACGGGTAGTAGCGATACGCGACATCACGGCCCAGAAACAGGCGGCCGAACGTTTAAACCGGGCAGTTCAAGACTCTCAACGCGCTAACCGAGCGAAAAGCACGTTTCTCGCCAACATGAGCCATGAGATCCGCACACCTTTGACGGCCATCCTGGGATTTTCTGAGATTCTAGAAACAACCGAAGTAAGCCAGCGCGATTTCAAGGATTACATGTCCAGAATTCGAAGAAACGGCCAACACCTCCTGCACCTCGTGGACGACATCCTGGATCTTACTAAAGTGGAGAGTGGCGTGCTGGAAGTGGAGCGCTCCCGCATTTTGCTCGGTGAAGCGATTGCCGAAGCGTTTTCACTTTTGCGACAGCGCTTTCATCGGCCTCACGTTAGACTTAATCTCGTCTACCGCGGACTCGTGCCCAGAACAGTTGTCACGGATGCGGTGCGATTAAAGCAGATTTTACTCAACGTCGTCGGAAACGCGTTGAAATTCACGGAAACTGGGGAAGTTTTAGTTTCTGTGAGTGTGGGCAGCTGGCTGGAGAATCTGCGTCGGAAACTAATAATCGAAGTGCGCGACACCGGCTGCGGCCTTACCAAACAGCAAATCGAACGTCTCTTTCGTCCGTTTACGCAGGCAGATAACTCGACGGCAAGGCGTTACGGGGGATCGGGACTCGGACTTGTGCTTTCGCGCAAGGTAGCAGAGACCTTGGGCGGGAGCTTGATTCTGGTAGCCTCCCACCCCGGTGAAGGGAGTACTTTTCGGATTAGCTTGGATCCAGGTCCGCTGGACGACACAACAATGGACGCCATCCCTCCAAATTTTTTTGCTGAAAACGAGAGCGCGCCGTAACCAAGGGCGGAGTTCGCCAGAATGTCCAACCATAAACCCGCTCGACTCCAGCTCGGCGAACGGCTTCAATGCAAGCGCTCAGAGTCGCACCCGTTGTACAAACATCATCAACTAATACAACACACCGAGGGGTATCATTAGCTATCCATTTAAAGCACCGGCGCAAGTTGCGTAGCCTCGCACGCCTACCCAAAAATGCTTGCGGGGTGCTTTCAACACTCTTCTCCAGCGCCACTCGGCTCTCAAAGCCAAACCGCGAAGCCAAACCCTTGGAAAGATGTTCGCTTTGGTTAAAACCCCTCGTCCAGAGTGTTCGCCAATGAACCGGCACGGGAACCAGCCAGGTATCCGGCGGAATGTTTTGCATTAGTTTGAGGTACGGAGTGAGGGCTGAGAAGAACGCTGGATCCCTTCCAAACTTCGCTTGGTGGAGATACTTTAGTACCGTCGGTGTAATCCAATAGTAACACTCGGCCATGAAGGACTTCATCACCATAAACTTGGGATTCGGAATAGGAATGAGGGCGTGCTCCAAGCATTCACCACATACGGGTCCCTCATAACGTCGGGCCCCGCAAAGAAAGCAAGAAGTTTGAAAGACGGTGGCCACTACCTCCTTAAGTAACTGATGAAAGAAGTTTTGCATCACAACGCAAAGCCCACGCTTCAACAAGGTCTTGCCGATCAATCTCTCGCCGTTCACCCAAATCCGCTAGAGTGCGGGCGGTCCGCAGTAACTTGTCTCGAGAACGAAAACTCAGAAACTCTTTGTTGCACAGATCGTTGAACCAATGTCTTGTTCGTCCCTCCAAGGCCGGCCCTTCAGGGGAGCGCGACTTCTGAATCTTCCAAACACGCTCTATGGAAGCCTTCACCAGGGCGTGGGAAGGTCCCTCGCGAAGCTCCACACCCGGCAACCCGACTGCGATTTCAATCCGATCCAAGATGGGACCGGACACTCGCCTTCGGTAGGCCCAGACTCTATCGGGGGGACAGCGACAGGGCTGCTGCCGGCTGAGTAAGTAACCACAGGGGCACGGGTTCATTGCGGCTAGAAGCAGGAATTGCGCGGGCATCTTGAGGTTTGCTCCAACTCGGCTGATTCGAACCGCCCCCTCCTGGAGTGGCTCTCGCAAACCTTCAATCGCATCCCGCCGGTACTCGGGAAACTCGTCCAAAAACAAAATTCCATGATGCGCGAGCGTCACCTCTCCGATACGGACCTCGCCCGTCCCCCCTCCAAGCAAAGCACTCGCTGAAACGGAGTGATGGGGGGCGCGAAAAGGCCGTTCATCCAAGGCCGCACGGTTCCCATGGATTTTGCTGACTTCAATGCGTTCCTGATCATTCAGAGGGGGAAGAAGGGTTTGGGCACTCTGAGAGAGCAAACTCTTTCCGACGCCCGGAGTTCCGGTAAGGATAAGATGGTGGCGCCCCGCCAACGCCACTTGTAAAGCGCGCTTCGCGGTTGCCTGTCCGCGAACATAATCGAGCAAAGGATCCGAAGGGGCGGCACTTGTCTCGGGAGGAGGCAACGTAGACACGGCCGTCTCGCGTTTTTCATTTTGCGTGAGGACCTCCAAGACTGATTGCAAGGAGTCCACCAATTCAAGCTTTGGAGATCCAAGCACTGCCGCATCCCAGCGATTGCCTACCGGAACAAAAACCCTTTCGAGCTCTTTGCGAGCCGTAAGTGATTCCATCATCGCGATCGCGCGAGGAATTCCCACAACCTCGCCGCTCAATCTCAGCTCGCCAAGAAACCCCATCTTTCCAATCTTGTTGACCGGAAGGAGCCCCTCGACGGCGAGAATTGCAACCGCGATTGCCAAATCCAGCTGGCTACCTTCTTTTTTCTGTGTGGCAGGAACTAGATGGACGACTAATCTAGCAGAAGGGGTATCTATCCCCAGCCCTCGCAAGCACGCCCGAATCCTATCTCGACTCTCCCGAACAACGTTTCCGGCAAGTCCTGTTATCTGAATCTCCGGCCGTGAGTTGAAGCGGACGGACTCGACCTCGACTACCTCACCGTTTATTCCATGCAGTACACTACCAAAGGTCTTGGCTACCATGGCCAGCTGAAGTGCGAATGGCGTGCCATCGCAACCAGCCTTAGATCTTTGTGGGCGAGTTCGAAAAGCGGACGGGGGTTACAGAAAGAGCGTCTTTCGGTTCTTCAACTCAGCGTGGATGGCTTTTTGCATTTGGATGCGAATTTCTCGAGAAAGGTGTGTCACGTACTTGATGTCATCTGCCTTCTCAGGATCTGCCTTCAGCCGAATTGGCTTCAGGAACTTGATTTTCCACTTCACCGGCAAAGGGAGCACATTGAGCGGGATGGGTACAATAATCCCTATGACTTGTTTCGCCCAACGAACTTGAGAAAGCGTGATGTGTGTCTCTTCCGCGCCAATCACCATTGCCGGAACAATGGGTGCTCCCGTCTTGAGTGCCAATCTAACAAAACCCCGGCGAAAACGCCTGAGCCGGTAACGGTAGCGCGTGGGTTTAAAATTGCCTTCCTCCCCTTCCGGGAAGAGGAGTAGGCAGGTGGAGTCTTTCAGAATTTCCAATCCATTAGTGAAGGTAGCCGGCACCATCCCCATTCGTTTTGCGCGCACGGATATTTCTGGGCGCACAAACCACATTTTGTGAGCAATGATGCGCGGAACGCGCTTGGTATAGCTGTAGATCTGGTGACCTAACATCAGGGCATCAAATCCCATATAGCCGCTGTGATTGCTGATCACAATCACCGGCCCTTTTTTCGGAATGTGGCGAATACCCACCGTTTTGACGCGCAGGTAGCGGTTAATGATTTCCAAGAAAAACTTGGGAAGCACTTCGTAGGCTAGATCTTCGCGGGTTTTCCCCACTTTTTTGATGGCGCCGCGGAGGCCGAAAAATGAACGCATGGCGGCGGTTTTAGCGTAGATTGGGCCGTAGGAAAAGGGGAAACGCTAGCCCAGTATCCTTAGCATGTTCAGTTTGCGGAGCTGGATGAGGGATTCAAACAGTACGGCGTCCGGCAGCGGATTATAATCCAATATTTGCGAGACTTTACCAAACTCGACGACACTGGCCAGGGTATAGAAATCCTCTTTGGGGAGGGACACCCCTGGGTGAAGAAATCCAGGATCGAGTTCCAGCACGATACGATTGGGAGGTAACTCCTGGCGGACTCGCTCGTAACGCCGGCGGTGGGCCGCTCCCTCAACATTGATGTGTTTCATACTCACGTTAATGGGATCATCGAAGGTCATTTCCTCTGGATCCCGACGGGTAAACAAGAACTGAGGACCGTCCCAAAGGAACATTCGGTAGATCGCTTTCAGGCCATGCACAACACCGGTGGAGGCGCTTACAATTTTTCCCTGAAGAAAATTGATCTGCCCTTCCTCAGATGGAAGCGGGCCTTTTACATAGAGCACCCCGGTGCGCTCCAAACTATCGATCGTTTCCAGTACATCCGGCAGGTCTTCCGACTGGTGAAACATTAGTTTGTCGTGGTGCTGCGCTTTTTCCGCACCTGGAGATGTATATTCGTTAAAAGTAACCGTCGTTCCCAGTTTTCCGACCGCGGTTTTTAGCTCGCTCATCACAGAGTCCGCCACGTCGCCCTCTGCCTGCAGCAGAACGGACTTCAAGGATCGGACCAGAAGTTCAAACTTCTTTTCCCTATCTACTGTATCGGCAAGGTGCTTGATCTCTGCCAAAACGTCGGGAGTTTCGGGAGTGATATTCTCAAACACTCGGAATACTCGATTATGCATTGCAAAGGCATAATCTTCCTTGGTGAAAAGTTTCCCGATGAGAACCACATAAAATTTTCTTCCACTCGCCCGTAGCTCACCCACGTACTGGCGCCCCTCAGGCCCATTTTCCAAAAATACAATTTGGGAGGCCCCCGAGATGTCGTTGTCCAGCAAGTACTTCAGACTCTCGGCCTGAGAGATCTCCACCACATTTTCTTTTTCCAACACTTCAATAAAGTGGGCTCCCCAAGGCGTGAACTCACCAAGAGTGACAATCCTACACAGAGGAACTTTCATAAATTTCCTTTTTAGACCTGATGGGACTTAGGCCTGATAGCGTTCGCAGAAAAGCTTTTTAAGTTTTGAATGTTGTCGGAGTAAATCCAACGCGTAGTCCGCGTGGCCAGGATAATAGCCGTTGCCAATAATCATCTGGACACTGCTGCCAACGCTTTCTGCTCCCAGAGCGGCCTTGGGAAAAGCAGTCGCCATTCCAAAAAACACGACCTTGGCGTCTGATCGCGCGGCTAAAATGGAGCTGATTTCCGTATTGGGCGCAGAAACTACATTGATGACTACATCTCCCATTTTACCATGGGTAACCGCTTCGAGGCGAGAGAGCACACCCAGACTATCGCTGGCATCCAACTCAAGCACCGCGTCACAGACCTCAAGAGACTTTAGCTGCGCTGCAGCAGCGCTATTGGGCTCTATCCCTATGACTTTTCCGCTTTTTCCGACTTGCTCCCGCGCCGCAACGCTGCAGAGCAGCCCCGCTTTGCCCCCCGCGCCGAAAACAACCACCGTATGCCCGGGCTTCGCCAAGGCATGGCACCAGGCAGGGGCCCCGGCGACGTCCAGCACCGCGAGCGAGACTATTTCGGGAAGGTCTTCCGGGATCTCCGCTGCAATGCCCGACTCAAAGAGAATCGCGTGCCCCTCCACGTCCATTTGATGAGTTTCTGGGTATACGCGCAGAACCCGATCCAGATGCAGTGGCGTAGAGGTCAGCGAAACCAGAGTGGCAACCCGCTGCCCGACCTTGGCCGCAAAGTTCCCCCGGTAGGCGGAACCCACCTGAGATACACGACCCAAAAGCATCCCGCCGGAACCGGTAACAGGGTTCTGTTGCTTTCCATACTCGCGGCAGTTCTTTAGAACCTGGTCACCAATGACCTTGGGATCGCCCCCAAATTCCTTTTCCATTTGGACGAAGCTTGCGGCATCAATGTTCAGCCGCCGGACGGAAATCAATACTTCGTTGGAGTAAATGGGCAGGGAGTTGTCTAACTTGGAGGCTCCCTGAGGCAGTTGGGCCCCGCCGTCCAAAGTGCGGTGGATGCCTAATCGGTGCCCTGCTTGCTCCCGCTCAGTGAAGGCCATACAGACGTTCCTCGGCCAGTTGATCCGCGACGACAAACGGCGCAATCCCTTGGTCCTTGGCCCGTCTTAAGATTTCAGCGACGGTGTCGTAGATGTGATCGGCCTTGTCCAAAGCTTTGGCCGAGTCGTACCCCTCAAATTCTTGGTACACATTGATGATACCGCCCGAATTAACGGCATAGTCCGGCGCGTACACGATACCGCGCTCATGAAGGCGGAGTCCGTCCTGCGGGGTAGCCAGCTGGTTGTTCGCGGCGCCGACAACTGCCCGGCAGCGCAAGCGCTCAACCGTATCCGCATTCAAAATCGCACCGATCGCACAAGGAGAAAAAATGTCACACTCGACGTCATAAATAGCATCTCGGGCGACTGGATGGGCCCCAAGTTCCGCCTCGGCCTTTTGCACTCGCCGAGGATCGACGTCGGTCACCCAAATCTCGCCTCCCCCTTCATGCACGCGCTCCGCAAGAGAGTAGCCAACGTGCCCGAGACCTTGAATGGCCACGCGCACCCCAGAGAGTGAGCGGGTGCCGTTTAGAAACTCTACCGTTGCCTCCAGCGCTCGGTAGACTCCACGAGCGGTGACCGGAGACGGATCCCCGCTGGATTTCTCCATCCCGTCGATACCCAATACGTGAAGGGTCTTCTTCTTCACTTCGATCAGGTCCTCACTCGTCGTATTCATGTCTTTGGCGGCAATGTACTTTCCACCAAACGAAGCTACGAACTCGCCAAAGGCCTGAAAAAGTGCGGGATCTTTCTTGCTGGGGTCCTGAATGATGACGCTTTTCCCACCGCCAAACGAGATGCCAGCCAACGCGGATTTATAGGACATCCCCTTGGAGAGCCTCAAAACATCCCGCAGGGCCTCGTCTTTGCTCTGGTAGGGGAGGAGTCGGATACCGCCACAGGCAGGACCTAGGTTGGTGTTGTGTATCGCTACTATCGCCGATAGCCCCACCTCAGGAACCTGGGCGTGGACGACGCGCTCATAACCATCGATTTTTATTTCTTCAATATTCAAAGTCATATGATTAAATCCCTCCCCCGTCTCAACCCTTGGCTGAGACCCATGCTGGTGGCCTAGACTACAGGAAGTACCCTCCAAATTGCAATGTCAGGTGCGCCGTACGTTACAATCCCGCAAAAAGTTGACGATCCCCCGTTTTCCGAAGTAAAAGTCTTTAGTTCGGCTTGGGGTAGAACAAAAACATGTCAAAGAGATTCATCGCCATTGCAGGGAATATTGGTTCGGGAAAGACCACCCTCACGAAGTTGCTTTCGGCGCGCTACCAGTGGCAACCCTACTATGAAGTCGTGAACGACAATCCCTATCTAGCGGATTTTTACAGTGACATGCGACGGTGGTCGCTCCAGCTCCAGATATTTTTTCTGTCCAAACGCTTTCAAGCGCACCAGGAGATTACCCGCAGCTCCTCGTCCGCCATCCAGGACCGCTCCATCTACGAGGACGTCCACATTTTTGCGCGAACGTTGTTTGACTCTGAGAACATGTCCACGCGGGACTACCAAAACTACCTGCAGCTCTACGAGAACATGGTTCAGTTTTTGACGCCTCCCGATCTGGTGGTCTATGTGCACCGCTCGGTGGAGGGCCTGAAAGAGCGCATCCGGGAACGGGGACGTCACTACGAACAGGATATCTCGGACGACTATCTCGCGCGTCTCAATGAGCGCTACGACGAGTGGATTTCAAATTACAAGATCGGTAAGGTACTTACCGTAGAGGCAGACGGACTAGATTGGAAGCATAAGGGCGAAGATCTTGAGTATATCTGCCAGAGTATTGAAAGCTCGCTGGAACAGCCCGAGCTATTTACCACCTGCTGATTTCTAAACATTCGCACTGCTGGTGTAGGAATCCGGAATTTCTTTCTTGGTGATGATGTCGGCCAATTTAAAATGATCCGGTAGGCCTATTTGCTGGCTCACCTTTGTCACATCGACGGGTCGGCGGACATCGCAGTAAAGCCTTTTGGCAGATTCAATCCGTTTAACAGATTCCTGAATTTTTGAAAGAGGAATGGCTTTTTCTTCTACGGCCTTGATCACTGCCTCAACTGCTTCAACCGGGATCTTTGTCCCCTTGTAGATCAGGCAATCACAACCTGCGTTTACGGCAAGCACAGCTGCCTGCTCCACAGTATATTCGGCCGCTATCGCCTTCATTTCCATGTCATCAGAGAAAATCACACGGTTAAACCGCATCAGATCCCTCAGGTAGGTCTGAATTGTCTTCTCTGAAAGCGTTGCAGGAAACTCAGCGTCCAAAGCCTTATTCAAAATGTGGGCCGTCATCACTCCATCTATGCGGCCGCGGATCGCGCGTCTAAAAGGGATCCACTCACAGGCCTCCAACTCCTCAACACTCTTGTCGCAACGCGGGAGTTTAAAATGAGAATCCTCTTTTACATCGCCGTGTCCAGGAAAATGCTTGGCAACTGCCATCACGCCGTTGCGCTGAATCCCGCGCGCTACGGCGGAGCCCAACTTGGCACAAACTTCGGGATCGCTAGAAAAAGATCTGCTCTTGATAACTGTATTTTCAGAGTTGGTATACACATCCACAACTGGTGCAAAGTTGACGTTAACACCAACCGCTTTGAGCTCTTTGGCAAGAATGGCGCCAAAATCATAACCAATTTTGGGTGACCCCAACTCTCCCAAGTGATCATTACCCGGAAATTTTGTGAAGGGTTTCACAAGGCGATTGACCTTGCCTCCTTCATGATCGATCGAGATAAACATCGGAGGGGCATCCGGCTGGCGGTATGTAAACTGCAGCTCATTGCTAAGTTCGGCCAATTGACCGGGCGACTGTACATTCTTCTTGAAATAGATGACGCCGCCTAAATTGTAGGACTTGATGAATTGGGCAAATTCGTTGGAAACGGAATACCCGTCAAAGCCCACTACAAAAAGCTGACCGACTAATTTCTTAACTTCTTTTATGGAGGCCATTTACGTACCAGTCGCAAAACGCTTAGTTAGTATAGGAGCGGCTTCCACGGCTGGCAAGCGCCAAGCAGCGTCAGCAATTGGAACCGTCTTTCAAACACTGTCTAACAGCTTGAAGCACGTCGCATTTGACGTCTTCCAGCGTCCCGCGAACAAGCGTGCCGGCGGCAAAGGGGTGCCCTCCGCCATCGAACTGCTCAGCGAGGGCCAAAACCGAGACGTCCACACTACGCAGGCTCACTTTTACCAAACCCGCCGGATCCTCTCTGAAAAGTATGCCCACCCGCACCCCTTTCATCAAAGTGAGGTGCTCCACGAAAGAATGTGTGTCCTCAATAGTCGCCCCATACTTTTCTCGCAACGCGGCAGGGATGGTCAGTACAGCGACCTGCTGTTTTTCCAAGAGTTCGACTTCACGAAGAACGTGTCCAAAGAGCCGCACTTTCCCAACACTGTCTTGCGCATAAAGCCTTTGGTAAACGTCTTCAACGTCGACCTTAACCTTAAGTAATTCTCCGAGAGTCTTGTGGAAGCCCTCGGTGGTTCCCCGGAAACGGAAGGCACTAGCATCGGTAATCATCGCCGCATAAATTGCCGTCGCCATCTGCGGGTCCAGGCGCACTCCCAATGCCTTGAGGAGGTAGAAAACCAGCTCCCCCGTCGCCTGACAGGAAACATCGACCCAGTGTACCTCTCGTCCAGGCTCCTGAACGGGGGGATGGTGATCCAGAAAAACAACTGGACAGCCAATTTTTTGCAAGGGTTCAGCAAAACTCCCCAACATCCGCCAGTCGCCCGTGTCGGCGACAATAACCAGATCCACTCCCTTAAGATCGCTGGGAGATCGGAAAAGCTGGATAGTCTGGGCCGGATCGAGAAAACTAAATTTGGAAGGTATCGCGTCCACATTCATTGCAATGGCGTTTTTGCCGAGCTGCTTCAACCCGGAGTACAGGGCGATTTGCGATCCCAAACCGTCGCCATCCGGATAGTGGTGTGTCGTAATCAGGGGCCGCTTTGACGACTTGATCAGATCAATGACTCGTTCCATCACAACCCCAAGCATCAGTTGCCGCAAAAACCGGCCGGTGTTAACGTTTAGCAGAGATTCGTTTTTATCGTACTTTTTATGCCCAAGCTACTGTTAGTGTTTATTTTGCTACTTGCCGGTTCCGTGGCGAATGCCAGCACGGTAGTGCTCGTTACTTCCAGCCAGAAAATGGTCGCGATCAGTAATGGGGACGATCGCAGTTGGGCGGTGAACGAAGATTTCTGTATCATTCAAGATGAACAGGAAATCGCTTGCGGCAAAGTTGTTAAAACTAAGGATCGCGCCGCCTTCGGTCGCATCGACACCCGCACCAGCCAAATTAAGAAGGGCGCTACCGTCGAGTACAGAGAGACCGCCACTGCAAAAGAAGAGCAACGCTTCTTTATCCGGACAGAGGCAAATCCTCATGAGTGGTTCAATCTGGCGGATTTGACGATTTCCTCACATTGGCAGGGAATTGGCCTGAATATACAGCAGTCCATTCTTCCAAATTTCTCGATGAGCATCATGCCTACGGTGATTTTTCGGCAGCAAACCTCCTTGGGGCAAATTGACGGCTTTGCGATTTACTTGGGTATTAATTACTACGGTAGTTATCTCTATAGTGGATTCTGGGCACAGATGGGGGCAGGACTCAGTCTCTACCGAGGTTATGTAGGTGCCAACACGGAAAGAAAAACCAGTCCCATCGCACATACCACGCTTGGTTGGCGCTGGAGATTCGGAAGTGGCTTTAACTTTGCCTTGGCGGGCGGGGTCCAGTGGTTTCTTTTCAACCGGCTAGACAACTTTGACTTAGGATTTTCGGGGGTTCTCCCCATCGTCATCGCCGACGTCGGCTGGGTCTTCTAAGCTCATCTTTTTATTCAAAACTTTCGATAAGTAAGCAGAGACTCTAAACCGTGCGTCCGCTTGCATTCATTTTGCTTATTTTTTGCACCGCCTCGGCGATGGCGGCGCGCGTTATCGAAATCGGGCCCGACTACGAATGGCTATACGTGTCACATGACGGGGAAAAGCGTTGGGCACGGGGGCAAAACGCCTGCGTAGGTCCAGAGGCAAACCCTATCGCGTGCGGCCGCATCGTGGACGTGCTTGCGCACTACGCCAAACTTGAAATCGACACGCACGTTTCGCAGCCCGCGACGCCCCAAATCAACGAGGGGAAGGAAGGGACCTTCATAAGCGTTCGCTTCCGACGGGTTCCTATTCGTGTGGGGGCATTCGTGAAAGAAAAGAACTGGAAACGCGCTCCAGCCTCCGCGCCCGACGAGCCCATCCAGAGCGTGGCTGAAGCCAAACCCGATCTCAACCACTACGAACTTCTGAGGGACGACATCTACCCGCTTAACGCAGCAACCATTGGGCTCAATTTGGTTTTCCCAGTATTTCATTTTCAGCAAGCGCTTACCCAACACTTTGCCTTCGGTTTGGGAGTTACTCACATGACGCTACCAACAGAAGCGGGACAGTTCATCGGGCCTGGGGCGATGTTCACCTTTAATTGGTATTCCGCGGCACCTTTTACGGGTTGGTATGTAGAGCTTGGAGTCGCGGCCTATGATCTTCGCGCCCAGCAGGCTTCGATCTCGGAGGCAATCGTCGGCCTTTCAGGAATGCTCTACTTCGGCCACAGATGGCGCTGGAGTTGGGGTCTTAACTTCGGAATTGGTGTCGGAGCACAAGGCTTCTACACGACCCCACAAAGTTTGGCGTCGCTCACCATCCCGACCGTACTCCCTTCCTTCTTAATGGATATCGGGCTTAGTTTTTAGCTATTCTTTGGCCTTCAGATCTGGAAAATCTTGGTAGTCAGCAGCGTCTAACGGTGCTCCCGCTCGGCCAATCGGGTAGTCGTCGGCTTCTTCCAAACCGATTCGCTTACCAAAACGAGTAACGCGATCCTTGATTCTACCAAGCAAGAGCTCAACGTTTTCTTCATCACTAAGCTTCGGATCTTCGGATCCCAAGTCGCGTTTGAAGTTTGTATTTTTGGCGAAGTTAGTGAGCGCCACTTTCAGCAGCGGAATTTGTAGAAAATTAGGTTTGAAAATGGGTGCCGCACCTGTTCTAGGAGGCTGCGGACTAGGACTGTTCGAAGCTTGCGGCAATTCTTGCGGACTGGCCTTTGCTTCGCGGCTTTTCTCTGTTTTATCGGAACGCTCAGCTCCTTCTTGTTTTTTTTCGTCCAGCAGTTTCTCTAGTGAGTTTCCCAAGTTCTGCTTCGCATTGGCGCTTACCAACTCGATCGCAAGAATGGTTGCCTGACGCATGTCTTTTTCGAGAGCCAAAATCTCTTCTTTAATCTTGCCGTCTTTTTCTTTTTTAGCTTTTTCAGACCAATCGTAAAAATCAGGGTAATCTTTGGCGACCTGTTCAAACGGCCTAAAGTTGTCTTTAAGAAAAGCTAGATCTTCTTTTTTGAGAAGCTCTGATTTGCCCGCTACATAGTCTGCAGAAGACGCCACATCTGGGTCGCAGCTCGTCCCACTACCGTTCGCACAAGCATCTGCAAGGGCGGCTCTCAGTGCTCGCTCCGAATGGGATGCCTGTTCCGCCGCTACTATGTAGTACGACGAAACCAAAATTAGAAGAACTGCAAACCTTCTGTATACGTTCATGGCTACTCCAATCACAAGTCGGCCTTGATTTCTGAGGTGCAAACTAAGAGCCAAATTGTCGAGGGTAAAAATGGGCGGAATACTAGAGGTAAACGTCTAGGCGGCGAAGCTCCAGCTACTTTTTGGTGGCTTCGACGTAGCGTAGGCGGACTTCGGTAAGTAGGCTAGTGACAAGCTCCGCTTCCTCGTTGCTCAGATTTCCACGGGTCTTGTCTACAAGCATCGCCAAAATGTCGATATTTTGTTTGGCGAGATTTACATCCTTGTGAGTCTTTTTTGTAATCGGGTCGGGTGAGAGGCCCAGATTAATCAATGCACCGGTCGCGAGCGAAAATACAAACGTCGAAAAGTCTACCTCTCCGGGGTGGGAGGGCGACGAGTCAGATTTGCCCGAATCTTTCATCACAAATCCATCGCCTTCCGACTCTTTGGTCTCCGCTTTGGAGTCCTTGGCGGAAAATCGGCGATCAATAACCTTGATTTCCTCGTCCTTTGAATTCATCAAACTTTTCCTTCGGCAACGTCGGCCTTAACCTCAGGGGCGGATGCAGGCTTGGGGGCCTCTTTTTTGGGTTCCGCCGGCTTCTTCGAGGCCGCTTTTGCTTTTGCCTGAGCGATAAGATTCTTCAACTTGTCTTTTCGTACCACCAGTTCGGAGTAATCAAGCGAACTGACTGAAGGCGCATCCTGATCTACGGGCGCTAGCTTATTCAAACCAGTAACCTTAGTGGGTTTGGAAGCTAGAAGTTTTCTAAACGCTCCAATGTAAAAAGTTTTGTGCAAACAAAGTTCATCGGTCGTTCTCAAACTGACCGTTATGAGAGCTTCGCGGGACTTGATAGAGCCATCAGAAAGAAATTCTTTAAACTCGTCCGGGAGGATGACCGGCTGCCAAAACGGACCCTTGGCAGGCGGATCCATTGTCACTGTGAACCGCATTTCTTTCTTAACTGCGCTCGGGGAGAGAACGTTGACCGTCAAGCGGTACGCCTCAATGGCGTAAACGGCGGGATCCCAACTGAACCAGTAAGCCAACTGGCCATTGTCTCCGGTTCCCGAAACCCCAAATTTCGGCCGCGCCGCGCGGGCCCGTACACTCAAGACCCCAAGTACCAGAGCATAAAACCCAACCAGCACGGTCGCCGTGCCTACTACCGCCCCAAAAAGGGTCAACAAGACTGACATTTTTTAGTCTCCACGCCTCAGTAAAAACGGGCTTCTTTTTACCATATTCCCACCCCACCGCAAATTTCCTTTCGGTATCTCAAAGCTTTACCCTGGCGCGCCATGAAAGGCCTTTGGGGCTGAGCTAAACTAGTTTGGATGAACACATGGAAAGCTCTCGTTTTGGGTCTCTGCAGCGCGTTTTTTTCCCTTCAACTATGGGGTTTCACCACCGAAACCACGGCCATCATGGACTCGCCGCTCAACTTCGGCCTAGATATCCAATATTCAGCAATCGACTATAGAAATTATGCGTTTACTGACACTGACACGAATACTCAGCTCGGCCACGCGGTACACATCGCCTTTGAGTGGCTCCCCCTAAAAACTATCGGAAAGCTGGGAATAGGACTTGGAACCGCCGGGGTTTTTGGGTTGAGCAATGTAGAGCTTAGCGGGAACCGGTACGCGTCCCTCAATGTCATCCCGCTTGAGGGGTTTCTGAGCTATAGGGCCGAGTACGTTCACCAGCAGGTCGTGGTCCCCTATATTAAGGTAGGCGCGAGTGTGGTGTGGGCGAGGCAAACATCAGAAACAGGTGCGGCCGTACCAGGAACACGCACCTACTATGGACGCGATCTTTCGCTGGGACTAGAATTTTGCCTGAGTCGAATCGACCCGGAAGCCAGCCGAAAGTTGGACCGCAGCGTGGGAATCAACTCGACTTATCTTGTGGTGGAGTACACCCAAAGCCGATCCGTCGGTCCCTCGGGATCCCCAAACCTCTCGCACGATGCCTACCGGGCCGGTCTGCGTTTCGAATTGTAGTTTCGGGCGCCAAGAGTTATTTTGAGTGGCCTTTTGGAGAGGTGGCTGAGTGGTTGAAAGCGGCGGTCTTGAAAACCGTTGTCCCCGCAAGGGGACCGGGGGTTCGAATCCCTCCCTCTCCGGTGTTTAAGGTGATTCGTTCTCTTTTAAGAAATGGAAATTCAAGAAGCGACAATCCCTACCCCGAACGGCGAGCTCAAATACCGCCTCACTCAAGGCCAGTCCCATCAAACCCTGATCTTTATGCATGGCCTGCCTGGACCTAGCCTCCACATCCGAGCGGTCGTAGATCGCCTGGTGGAGCGCCTAGGCTGGAACGGCTTGAGTTTTCATTACCGCGGTTGCTGGGGCTCCACGGGGGAGTATGCGCTGACGAAACAGCACGAAGACTACGTGGCGGTTTGTGGATGGCTAAAAGAGGTGAGAAAAATTCCCGCCCCCGCGCAAATGACTTTGGGCTATAGCATGGGCGGATACAATCTATTAAGAGCTCTCTCCGAAGGGCGTGTTGCCGGAAAAGCGATTGCTCTCGCCCCACTCACGCGCATTGAAGGCTGTGGTATTGACGACGCTTTTTTTGAAGAAGCCAGCGGACTGCTGGAGATGCCCCCTGTAAAACTCAAGTCCCAATATGCTTTATTGCCGGCCATCGATTTTGCGAAGGTGGATAAGGAGATATCTCCGCTACTCAGCATTCTTACCGCCGCAGAGGATGAATTATTTTCCGAAGATTATTACCAACAGCAGTTTCATGAAAAAGCGCGCTCCAAGTGGACGTCGGTCCCTCGCGCAAATCACCTCTTTGAGGGCGTCGAAAAGGAACTAGAGGAGGGCCTTTTTCGACTCCTGTCCACAACCAACTGACTGTGTTACCGCCCACACCCCTCCGCACTAAAGAACATCAGGTTGCATAGCGGACACGAGCAAAAATTGCGGTACAATAATAAAGTTAACTGGCCGACGCTTAAGGCCCCCGATCTTGATAAAGAAGGACGGCGTGCCCTCTATTACTTGGCACATTCAGGTATACAAGGACGAAGAGTACTTGCCTGAGTGCCTTTCAGCTCTGCGCCGTTCGTACCCAGACTCACGTATCTTTCTCATCTCGGACGGAGATCCAAACCCAAAAATAGAACAAATTGCGAATCAGTTTGGAAGTGAGTGCTTCTACGGGGAACGCCTCTTTGGCATCGAGCACGGCGGCGAAATTCTTCATCGATTACTTGATTACTATCTAAATCGACCCTCAGATTACCTTATAAAGATAGACGGAGACACGCTCGTAAATCGACGCATCCTTTACCTACCAATTACCAAAAGGCCGCTACTGATGGGGACTCGCCAAGTAGCGGGAGACGGAGAAGAGGATCTGGTGTCGGTCCAGGGGGGGTGTATCATCCTCAATCACGCCGCGGCTTCTCTCATGCACGAGTCCAAATTGTTTCTCGATCCTCGGCTCAAACCGCCGGATATTGCTTGGGCACGTAAGGGGACACATCAGGAAGAAAGAGCAATGCTTGGCCTAACCAGCCACGACTGGACTATTGGCTGGGTTTGCAAGGAACTAAATATCGAGATCTGGGATCACCCTGAGATTGCCTCTTATTGGAAAGAGAAAGCTTTCTATTCTCTAAGCGACGTGGCAAGGAACTACCGAATGCTGATAAGGCGTTTTTGGCCCGCGGTAACCCATCCAAACAAAATCGCTGCTCCCGTAGACTCCAGTCAAGAGGGAGCCGAAAGGCAACAAAAGTCAGGCTAAGCCGTCTGAAATTGCGAACCTTCTTCAAGGCTATTAATTCGAACAAAATCGCCGTTTACGTATTTTTCCAGCTCACGTTTCCCAATTAACCCTGAGTTTGCAACGAGCTTCCCTTTTCTAACATTGTGAACCGATAGCAAGTGGTTTGCCGCGTTCATTTCTTCCCAATCTAATGATTGGTGATCTATCGAACTAGGTCGAGGGTTCGGTATGCATCTATTGAAACGACACTCGAAAGGTCCGCGCCACCGTAGCGTATTCCAAAAATGCAGTAATCGAGAAATTCTTTGGGGCACTATCTTCGCCTTGTACTTGGTAGCAACTCTGCGCACAAAATCGTGATCCTGGTAGCCGTAGGGTTGAAATTGCTCGTCGTATCCCCCGACGCCGTAGAAGTGCGCTCTAAGGGTGGAGATGCGGCCTGTTGAGCCATCACCGGGACCGGCCTGCTGATGATAAACGATGGGCCCCTTGTACGAAGCAAACGTCTCAAGCACATGCCTGCCTCCGCGTCGGCCTGTAAAATTGTCGCCATCCAGGTTGGTGAGGATGTCGCCGCTTCCAAGCACGGCAGCGGTGTTCTTTGCGAACGACGTGTCGTATGGATCGAGTGCGGGCGCACGGTACAGACTCAAAAAGCCGCTTTCCAAGTGTCGGGAAAAGTTTTTTATTATCCAATCTACCGTTCCGTCCGTACTCGCAAAATCCACCAAAACAAAATTCACGGTTCCCCGATCGGCGAAGTTATCGGTCAGATTCTGCGGAAGGGTTTTGGATAATTGCCAAAAGCGATTCCTGATATGTATGCAGAAGGTTAAAGTAAGCTTGGATTTCACTCAGATCAAATTGTAGCAAACAAGGTTCCTTTTGACACCAGGGACAGGAAAAAAGCACACATTGACAAGCCTCTACGCATCGCGCTGCGTGCCTAGCTCCTTGGATCTCATCTTGCAGTTGCATTGGGAGGACTTATTCTAGTCCTGATTTTCCACGGATAGGAACATGGGACGGGGCCAAAATCCAATCAAATACCTACTCCTTTTCGCCCTCGTACTGTGTTCGGGGCTACTTGCCGAAGATCTCCGCATTGACCAGATCGTTGCCGCCCACATGACCGTTAGCAAAATTCCCGGACTCGGTTTGGGGATCATTCACGGAAACAAGATTGTTTACTTGAAAGGCTACGGCAAAGAACACATTGCTTTGCGCCGAGATGTCGATCCGAGCGTCACAAGGTTTCGCTGGGCTTCTCTTTCTAAAACCGTGACGGGAATTCTTGCCGTCAAAGCGCATCTAAGAGGCTATCTCGACCTCGACGCAGACATCCGCACGTACTACCCGCAATACGTCCTTCCCTCTACTTATATGAACCATGGTGTGGCCGTCGATATGCCCACCGGAACCCACGTGACACTCCGACAACTTTTGAGCCATAGCGCGGGAATGCAGCACTATTCAAATGGTAAAAGTTCACCCACCCCGCCCTACCAACTCACCAACAACGAGTTGGCCAACACCGGTATGGAATGGGCGCTCAAATACTGGGTATCTAATCCGCTGATATCATTTCCGGGAGACTCCTACCACTATTCCACTCCCAGTTTTAATTTGGCAGGGGTGGTACTCGAAAAAGCCCTAGGCGAAAATTTTGCGAATCTCACGGAGCATTGGATAGCGAGTCCCTCAAAAATCACGACACTTCGCCCGGACACCTTGTGGAACATGGCTCCTCACCGCGCCGAGGGTTATATCGCCGTCGGTACGAATTTTGTGCTCGACGCAGACAACGATGTTTCTTGGAAACTCGCGGGCGGCGGCTTCATTTCTACTACTGAAGATCTCAGCCGTTACGCCTTGGCCGTTATGGGAGAGGATTTTTTGACCCCCGCAGAAAAGGCCCTCCTCTGGACAAAAACCAAACTAAACAACGGCAGCACCATTAGCTATGGCGTCGGCTGGAACGTCTACACGACAGCGGACGGGCACAAGAAAGTATCTCACAGTGGTTCGCAAGAAAAGGCACGAGCCAGATTGAATTTGTATCCGGAGGAAGGGTTGGGATTTGCGATCCTGACCAACGCTGGGCACGACGTAAATCTTTCGGCTCTGGCGAAACAATTGGAAGATACTGTCCGAGAGCGTCTCGCTAACGGAGAGGGTCCAATCATTGAAAAAGCCGAAGCTATTTCTTCTCTGGATATTCCTGAGTCTCTACCGAGAGGCTAACTTCCTCGCTGTCCCGGAATACCACCATCTCGACTTTGGTATTGAGCGCGGTACTTGAAATCCGTTGAACGAGCATGTTTACAGAAGTAACCGGCTTGCCTTGGTACTTCAAAACAACATCACCCTTCTTTAAGCCCGCTTTGCGGGCGGGGGTATCGCCATCCACCAGACTATCAACCTTGACGCCGTTATCGATATCCAATGCATCAAACTCTTCGTCGCTCAACTCTATAAATGCGGCACCCAAGTAGCCTCGGATTACTTTTCCGTTCTTGATGAGCTGATCGAGTACGAATCTCGCTTGCTCGCCAGAAATCGCAAAACCAAGTCCGATATTAGATCCCGAATTGCTATGTATCGCGTTTACCACCCCGATGCACTTTCCATCTGTACAACATAGAAGAGGGCCGCCGCTATTTCCCGGATTGATCACAGCGTCCGTTTGCAGGTAGTTGACGTAGGGGTTTACTTTCAGGTAGCGGTCTTTGCCGCTTATGATTCCTCGGGAAACAGTCCCTTCAAAGCCATAAGGAACACCAATCGCAAAAACTTCGGTTCCGACTCGGATATCTTCGGCGCTACTGATTTCAATCACGCGAATGCCGTCAACTGCCTCGGGCTTTACTTTGATGACCGCGATGTCCGTGCGTTTGTCGCGAAAGATCTCAGAGCTCTCCACGCGTCTTTTCCCGGGAAACTTAATCCGAACTTTCGTCGCATTGCCAATGACGTGGATGTTTGTGAGTACGTAACCCTTCTTGTCGACCAGCAGTCCCGAACCGATCGAACTTTGCTTACCGGCTAAATCTCCGTCCAAGGGACTCACACGCGCCACCGAACCGACTACGTCTTGGATGACATCGGCCAACTTTTTGTTTGCAGGTCCGGGCATTTCGTCCGCCAAAGCAAACGGCATGAAGAGTAGCCAGGTCGCCAAAGCCCAACCCATCCAACGCTTACGCAACATCATCTTTCACCTTGATCTTCTTAGGGGATTAAAAAAGTGGCGCTAAACTAGCCCAATTCTAAACTTTGCGCAACGCATAACAAATTAAAACTAATATTTTCAAATACTTAACCAGAACGAGCGGGCGCGCTTGCAGATTTTCCGACGGTTGGGAATTGAAGGCTGTCCCTTCAAAGATGTGTTGTGTACTCTGGGCAAGATGCCAATGAGCACCAAAGAATACCGCTTCCCGTGGCAATTGCTACCCGTCATCCTGGACGGCATTTCCATCCTCGATGTTCCAAGCTTGGAAGTAAAAACGATGGAAGGCGCAACGAGCTTCATACAGGCCTACGGATACAACCCGAGTGACCCCAAGGACATCGAGCTCATCTGGAAGTACGTGGAAGACGCCGTCCTATTCATCGAGAAAACCCTCCAGGATGCCGAATACCCAAAAGTTCCGGAACACCTGCGCACCCGGGATGCCATGAAGGACGTCCGGCGACTCATCCTTTTGGCTTCATCCAAGGACAATCCGGATCAGCTTTGGGCCTGCGCAATCTTGAGGGTTGCCCATGTACTTATCCATCTCGCGCATGATCCACGTCTTCGCTATTTCGCACACGCACAGAACCAAATCCTCGGTCGGCTTGATGATCACCTTTATGTCGACAGTTCGACAGGATCTATCTACCTGGGGAAAAAAGAGGAAGGCGGCGGAATCAAACTCCTGTTTTTCAAAAAAAAGGACCGCAAAGATCGCGAGCGAGAAATCGTAAAAATGCTTCACAAGGCCGAGAGCACCGTAGAAGTCATCTATGACCGAATCGGCTTTAGGTTGGTAACCGAGACCAAGTTCGATGCCATGCGAGCGGTTCGCCTGATGATCAATAAGAACATCATAAGCACGCCGAGTGTTCGCCCATCGAGATCCCGCAACTGGTTGATCGATGTTGAGAAACTAAAAACAGAAACCGAGCGCATCATCACAGCCATCAAGAAAGGCGCAAACAAAGAACGCTTCGACATTTCCAAATACATCCGACGCATGGAACGACGGATCGCCCTAAAAAGAAAACACGGCAGCCTCCTCAACCCCCAAACGAGCGAACACTACCGAGCGATCCAGTTTACTTGCCGTGAATTGGTAAAAATTCCGAACCCGCTCTACCAGGCCTACAGTTTGACCAAGGAGCAGCTTGAGCATGTTCCAGGCGGGTCCCAAATTTTTCACGAGATCTACCCTCAGCCCGTTCCCTCCCATGAGTACATTTTCTTCCCGTATGAAATTCAGATAATGGACGTGAAGTCCTATGCGGATAGCATCTTCGGCAAGAGCAACCACGAGGAGTACCGCAAGAAGCAGCTCGAAGTGGCCCGAAATCGAGTCTTCGGTCGGGGACGAAGCTAGGAAAATATTCTTTTAATATTAGTTACTTATAGCAAACCCCAATCATTTGAGAAACGCGGTTTGCTATAATGTAGAGACGATGAGCCAAGTAGCCCAAGAATCCCCACAATACTACCTTGGCATTGACGGCGACCAGACAGGTCCCTACAGCGAAGCCGACATCATTGAAAAGATCCAAAGCCAGACGATTCCCGAAGACGCTTTGGTCTGGCATGAAGGCCTTTCCGCGTGGACGGCTATTCAAGCGATTCCGGCATTCGCGTCAGCCCTTGGTGGTGGTGGTGGCCTCGACGTACCGCCGCCTCCCGCTGCTGTACAGGCCGCCCAGCCGCCGGCAGCAAGCCCGTCTATGCCCGGGGGAGTCTCGGCCTTGCCGAGCCCAGACGAAGAGACCTACGAGAGCCACCAGCCCGAGGCCCCGGCCAGCGATCGCGCCGCGCGGCCCGTCCGCGCAACCGCTGCCTCCGGACTGGATGTAAACGCAACCTCCACCTTCGCCGGCCCAGGCCAAAAGGTTGAAACTGTCTTCAAAGGAAAAGAAGCGGTCTTCTCGCGCCCAGCTTTTATCACCACTCGCCTCGGCATGACGGTCCTATTCATCTCGTTTTTCGGAACGCTTGCTTTCGGACTGTTTTACTGGAGGGCGAAATTCTCCGCGGTACAAGAGAGCATCGTAAAGAGTACCAAGCAAGGTCTGCGCGTGCGCATCACCCGGGCCCAACAAGTACGCCAGGCTCTGAGCGAGCTCATCATTAAGCCGAAAGAAACCCTGCCGCGCCTAGAAAAAATCGTCGAAGAGGATCCCACGGATGCTCCGGGCACGGAAGCGCTTGAGGCAGCAATTGAATACTACCGCCGCAACCGTCGGTACGTAGACGCCGGAAATTTACTGATGAAAGCGAAGAAGCCGTTGAAAGCTGCTGACTTCTATCTCTACGATCCCCCCAATTACCAAAGGGCGGAAACAGCGCTGTTCGCGGCCTATGAAGGCACTAAGGATGGTGAGATCCGCTTTGATAGTCTTGTTCGCAATATCAATCTACTTCTTGGGCCACTCAACAGCGCCGAATCGCGCGAAAAGGCCGGAGGGCGCATCCAGCTCCTCGCTCGTGAATTCCCAAATCGGGCGCACCCGTTCGGATACTACCTGAAATCAACCGAGGAAAAGCTCCGAATCATGTTCGAACGACTTTCGTTTCACTTTACGGAGGGTATTACAAACCTCCTCGAAGCCGACTTCCCGGACATTACTTTGGCAGGCACTCCCGACGTCAAGTTGGAAAAAAACAACCGGGGGAAATACCGCGTGGTCGCCACGTACTCTGGGGACGTGCTGCTGGGTCGCGACCGGCTAAAAAACATTAGCCTAACCTTTTGGGCGGTCACAGATCGCTGGTACCTTGTCGACACCAACCTGACTTCCGAGCGCCGCCGCTGGGCGCTCAGCCAAAAGCGCAAGATCCTAAACGACGTCATCACGCCAGGAGCGATGCTCGACTTCCTGGAATCCATTCACCTCAATCGTTTCCCGAAAATCTCGCTGCACGAATCCCTGACCAAGTAATCGGACGACAGACATCCGGTATTCCGGCGGAATGCTTCACAATCGCCATAATCTGGACAATCTGGCGTTTCCTTCATAAGTCCGCGCGTATCAGATTAGTCTTCGATCCCTTCACGTCGTGTATTCGCCTAAACAAAGAACGCTTCGTCGCGTTGGGCGCCTAAACGCCGCACTTTACCCGCGTATTTTCAAACACTTATTTTTCCCAGAGAACGAGTGCGTCTGGCCCAATCTTTGCTCTTTACATTGCCCAAGCTGAAGTTATTATACGATGCGCTAAGCCCAAAGGTCTGGTTGGCCTAATTAAAAAAAAGTTTTTCTTGCTGAGTGGAACGTAAGTGGAGCGATATGGAAGGGACCTCTTGCCGAAAGCACCACCACTATATAAAGGGTCCCTTCTTCCAATTTGAAAACCCCGGCGACTGAACGCCGGGGTTTTTTTATTTCCGCGTTAGCGATTGCAAAAAAACCAATAATATCAAGAGCGCCTTTTGGTACAAACGGAGCGGCGCCGTTTCGCTACGGCCGCAGTGCCTTGGGCACACCGCCAATAGGCATTGCCATTTTTTTCCCACCCACGTACTTCTGTATTGTTTTGAGTAAGATTTATCAGTGGATAGATAGCGCCTGGCAATGGGTTGCGGAGCGGGTCTTTGTGCGTTTCGATTTCGACTTGCCGTCGACGAACCTGAAGCACATGGCGGAGAATGGTCGACTCACGTTTTGCCTCACCCATGGTGGAATCGTCGAGTGGCTGATTCTTTCCAGTTGGAGCCGGCAGAATAACCTCGGTGCGGTACTCATTGCGAATCGCAAACGCATCCTCTTGTTCTCAAAACCGCTGTACTTTTTGCAGATCCTTTTTCGCCACAAGAAGTACGAAGATCTGTTTCTATCTTCGGAAATGGGGCCCCGTTTGCTTTTTTGCCCCTCCCGTGAACCCAAAAGGCCGTTTGATCCGACGCCCTCGGAAAGTGTTCTAGCAGGCATTTACAAACAACTAGCCCCCACAGGCACCTTGCAAAGTTTCCATTTGGTTCCTGTACTCATCCTTTGGAGAAAGTATGTGCGAGGGGCCAAGCGACGCCCCTTTGAGTATTTGCTAGGCCTCAGTTCTCGCCCCAACATACTGGGCAAAATGTATTACTTGTTAAGACAGCGAAGAGATTCCACTGTCCGCGCACTGGACCCGCTAGACATGCATTCCCCTGCCACAGACACAATGGAAATGCTTGAGGCCTCCGAAGCGGTGCGAGTGGCCAAGGCAACACGCCGAAAAATTCTCGTCCTCACCCAACAAGAAATGCGGATAATTCTTGGACCACGTTACGATTCCCCCCATCTCGTCAAAGAATCGATTTTGCGAGACGCGGAGATAACCGCCACTATTGCCCGGCTGTCCAAAGCAGAAGGCGTAGACCCTAAAAAAATAATGCAGCGAGCGTACCAGAACCTGACGGAAATTGTAGCGAACTACAAAGTCCGTACAGTGGAGGTTTTGTACGTTTTCTTGCGGTGGATGTTCACAAAGGTTTTTGACGGCGTCGAATACTCTTCCGAGCAGATCGAAGAGGTACGGGAAATCATGAGGAAGCGCTCCGTAGTGTTTATCCCATGTCACAGAAGCCACTTCGACTATCTCGTCATGCCTTACGTTCTCTTTGAAAATGACATCGTAACACCCCACATCGCTGCGGGCGTGAATCTGTCTTTTTGGCCGGTGGGATCGGTACTTCGTTCTGCGGGGGCTTTTTTCATTCGCAGGTCCTTCAGAGGAGATGAACTCTACGCGCTTTGCCTCAAGAAATACGTTGAGTACATTTTGAAGAACCGCACTCCATTTAAGTTTTTTATCGAGGGGACGCGGAGCCGATCTGGAAAAATGCTTCCCCCTGCATACGGAATTCTCAAAACTGTGCTCGAACGCTTCCAGAATCATATTGTGGAAGACATTGCTCTCATCCCCGTTTCCATCACCTACGACGAGGTTCCGGAGGAAGGCACTTACTCCCAGGAACTGGGCGGTAAAAAAAAGACGGAAGAGTCTACAGCAGCCCTCTTAAAGTCTCGGCGTGTGATAAAGCGAAAAATGGGACGCGTCTATCTCAGGTTTGCCCACTTCCTTTCCGTTAAGGAAATCGAGGAACTCTCTCGCGAGAAAGCTGAAACGTCCACTCTCATGCTTCAAAAGACGGCGTTTCGGGTCTCCAAATCGATTTGCGACGTCACTCCCATCACTCCGAAAGCTATTGTCTCAACCATTTTACTTAACCACCAGATCTCGACCCTTTCTCTCGAAGAAATCCTGAGACTGGCGTCCATGGTAGCTAACTACTTGCGGTGGGCCAAAACCCCGATGACAGTCGGAAGAGATTCGGAGATCAAACGAGCTATCGAGCAAATTGTGCGAACGCAAAGGCGCCGAGGCGTTATTGGAAGTGCGGAAGACACTGTCCCCCGACTCTATTTTTGCGAAGAATCTAAACGCACTCTGCTCAACTACTACAAGAACAACGCTATACATGCACTCGTACTTCCGGGCATCACCCTGCTCGCCGCAATGAAAATGGCGTCCCGCCATGGCGAATACCAGCAGGAACAGCTCCTCAATTACGCCACTGAGCTAAGAAATCTGCTTAAATTTGATTTCTTTTTTAACCCGACTTCAGAATTTCGTGAGGAAATCACTCACCTACTCGAGTACTTTCTTCCAGAAACCGCGCGCAACGGAACTCGCTTTTCCGCACTCTCATCGACGTTTGAAAAACTTCAGGACATGACCGTCTACACGTCGGGCCCGGGTTACCTCTTGGAGAGCTACTTGATTGCCCTTGATGCTACTAAGGAGATTGGATCAGGTACCTTCGAGAAAAAGGCGCTGATCCAGACAATAACCCGTTTCGCCGTCTCGTTGAGAGAAGGTCGCCAGCTCCGATTTGCGGAATCGATTTCCATCCAGAACTTCTCTACCGCGATTCAGATGCTCGAGAATCACGGGCTCATCACCGAGGAAAAAGCAGACGCTAGAATCAAGTTTCGCATCAATCCTTACGATGAGGCGGTTGCCTCTCTAAGACAAACTCTGTTTGGCTACTTGGAGCTCATAGACGCTCAACCTCAGCGAGTTTTTGATTCTATCTCTATAAAGCATTCAAGCGGACAGGAAGGGCAAGAGGTCTCGCCTTAAGCGGCAGATTTTTTTCCACGCAATAGAATATCGCGGCTGAAAGGAAGATGATTTACTTCGATTTCGCGCATAAAACTCGGAAGATTCCCGGTGGGCTCGATCGAACCTAGGACCGTTCCGTCCTCTTTTCGACCACTTTGAGTGAACAGGAAGATCGGGTTTACAGTGTAATTCCCGTTCAAATCCATCCCTGTACATTCGGTAATATGAGTGGTTTTTCGCGAACCGTCTGAAAGGCGGGACAGCTGAATAACGATGTTGATAGCGCTGGCAACCTGCGCCCGGATGGCACTTACTGGTACTTCCACATCATTCATCAAGGCCAAGGTCTCTAGTCGAGTTAGACATTCTTTGGGACTATTCGAGTGAACCGTTCCCATCGAGCCGGAGTGACCCGTGTTCATAGAATTCAGTAGATCGAGGGCCTCACCACCGCGCACCTCGCCGACTACCACTCGGTCCGGGCGCAAGCGCAGAGAAGATTTCACTAGGTCACGCAATGTTACGAGACCTTTTCCGTACTCGTCGGCAGGGCGTGCCTCAAAGTAAACCACGTGATCGTTATCAATCTTCAATTCTGACGAGTCTTCCAAAATAACCATGCGTTCTCCGGCGGGAACACGTCCCCCGAGAATATTCAAAATGGTTGTTTTACCGCAACCAGTACCGCCTGAAATCATGATGTTCTTCTTGAGGTAGATGCAAACGTCGATGAACCGGGCAGCAGCTGGAGTGATGGATTGTCTCGAAATCAGATCTTTGAGCGTCAATTTCTCTTTTGAGAATTTACGAATACAAACGGTCGTCCCGTTTTTCGCGATCGGAGGAACCACGGCGTGGATACGAGATCCATCCGGGAGACGAGCGTCTAGGAAGGCGCGCTCTGCATCGATAGGACGTCCCACAAATTGAGAAATATTCCGCACGGCTGCCATAAGCGCATTTGCGTCTTCAAATTGTGCATCTGTTTTTTCGATCTTGCCCCGACGCTCTACGTAGATGGTCTGGTGACCATTGATCATGATTTCCGTGACGGAATCATCCTGGATGTATTTCCAAACAGGTTTTAAGAATACCTGTACTGAGGAGTCAAAAACTGACATGGAGGACCTTTTGCCGCTTACTCGACTACTATTTCTCCGCGCGCTCCGGAAAGAGCGTCGTAGAAAGAATAGCTTCCTTTTTTAGGAACAATTGTAACTTCTGTAACACGATCAAACCCGACTTCTCGTGTAATCTCCCACGGAGCGCGCTCGACGTCGTTTTGTGGAACGGGGGCGCCATCTTTGGCAATCCACCGCTGAATATTGAGGCGTTCGATAATGAGGGCCGCGGGCTTTTTGTTCGTTGTGGTGAAATAGAGCTTCGCCTGTTTGTCTGGTGCGAGCCGAATCGTCGCCGGGAAGAAATTCTGCTGTGAAAGAATAATCGAAACCTCACTCGCGGGAGGCGCTTCGTTAGCGGCCTGTCCCTCGGATTTGGTATCCAAATCCCATTCTACTGGACCGAGATCCAGAGGTGTTTTGTCTACCTCTTCCGGCAGCTTCTCGCCTAGCAGACCGCTCGTTTTTTGTTTCACGACGCCTGGCGCAGGGGGAACCGGGCCGGGCTCGCTGCTGAGTGTGCGCTGTTTTTGCTCGTCAAAACTCCAGGTTTTAATCTTCTCAGGTTCTTTTTCTTCAAACGGATTTCCGGCTGCAGGTTTTGCGGCCGCTTCCTTTCGAGGAGTCGGGTTATCCGAGAGGAGATCTTCAAACTCATTTGAAATAGCCAGATTGGGAGCGGGAGCAGGCGCGCCGGCAGGTGCCGGTGGGAGCTCCGCGAAGGCCCAATTTGACCAGAACAGCCAACCCAAACTTAGGATGTAGATTGCACATTTCATCTAAACCCCTTATCGGCAATGTGATGAGAATTTAGAAAGCACGCCGCATCAATTCTAAGGCGGGAACAGCGTCCGACCCGTTGGCAGTGTATAAAACAAGAATACGCACGTAACCACCTGAAAATACTTTACTTATAGGAAATACTTCCCTGGGGTGGCCAAAGCTTCGCCACTTGGCGGCCTGGTAGTCGATCGTTGCGTGACTGGACAAGGTCCCCTAATCGCTGGTGAATCCAGAATGTTTACACCCCGCACCAAACTTGGCTCCGCGCTTGCAATTACCTATCAACAGAACTGGTTTTGAAAACTTTAAAGCGTAGGATGGATGGACCCGCGACTTTGGAATTTGTTTGTTGTCTTTCTTTTGGTGCTCACCTTGAACTTAGCACGCGAAGGATTTGACGTCGACAAACGGAAGAGAGTAGCGGAAGAACTCCAGCATGCCTCCGAGAAAACGCACACGGTCGAGATAGTGAGGCCCGAGAAGGACCTCAAAGTGTCGAGGAAGAGTTTATAGATCTTGATGCGCGGGACGGAAGGCACCTAGAAGGTGGGGGCCAGGCAATCGTGCCTGGACCCCGCCTTCTTCTTTTTGAAGGTCCCTCTGTCTAAAACTTAGTTGCATTTTTCAGCAGGCCGGCTCAGGCGCCATACTAAACACCTAAAATTAAAAGGTTAATTCGAGGGCTCAAGTGGCAAGGCTTATGCACTTCTTTAAGCTAAGGGTATGGGGAAATTCAAAGCAATCATAGTTCTAGTACTGGCCTCCGTGGCATCGTCCGCGGGCGCCCAAGGCCTTGATGGGCTGCTCGGCAAACAAACCGACCAGCGCAGAGGCGCCTTCAACGACTCTCTGGCCGCATTTAATAACTCCACGAACCCCAATAGCCTGAACAACATCTACCAATCTCCTCAGCAGGCGTTTATCTCAAACCTGATGCAAAGCACGCAGGCCAAACTGCCCGAGCGGCGGGATCCAAGCGAGATCACAAAGCAGTTTGAAGAAGGGCGCAAGAGCGCAGAAGAGTCCTTTAAAAGTTTGCAGGAACAAATTCAAAGCAGTGAGAACGCCAAACTCGATCAGCTGAGCAAACTGTTGGGAGTTGACGATCAAGCTTCTAAAGAGGACAACAAGTTTCTAGAAGAACTCACTTCACTGGTCGATGCGGGCCGAGGAATTGGGGCCGGCACGAGTGCTTCCGCGCAACCGATTTTGCAATTGGTGTCTGCGAATACACAGTCTCAGATTCAAGCGCTTTTGGTCCAGGCCCAGGTTCAAGTCCAACTACAAAACAACGCTCCGCAAACAGTCGTTACCTCCACTGGAGACGATTTCATTCTCGGTATTGAACAGGTCGGCGCTTCAATGGCAGCACGCGGGATAAGTGGTAGTCCTTTTGCTGCTACGGCCGCGCTTCGCGAGGCTCGCGACGTCGCAGGGAAAACTGATGCTTTCACACCAGACACCGTAGACGCTTTCAACCGCACTCCAAGCGATCCGCACTTCGGGCACAATCACGGCTCGGGTGACGGACACTCGCACTAGTTGAACAGTGCATTAAATTGATTGAGGTTCGCGCCAGGCAACGTAGGGCGCACCATTACCGAGTCAAGCGTTTCGCCGTGTATCCACTTTTCCAGACTGTCGAGCGCCCGCTCAGCATAAGCCGCGTTGCGGGCCTGTTTGTCGCGCCTCAAAGCTTTTGGCAAATCTTCAAGAGGCGGCAAAACGCCTATGTTGGAATTCATCGGTTGGAAGTTCTTTTTTTCAGGATCAGTAATGGCAGCAAGTAGTCCGCCGAGCATCGTCTCAGGCGGCAGCGTAAGAAGTTCTTTACCTTCAAGATAGCGGACGCAATTCAAACCCGCCAGCAACCCTGTCGCCGACGACTCCAAATAGCCCTCTGTCCCGGTCAGTTGCCCAGCTACAAATACCCGCGGATCTTTTCTTAACTGCAAACTTGGATTTAACAAGCGAGGGGAATCGATAAAGGTATTACGATGAAGACTTCCCAACCTTAGAAATTCAGCTTCCGCAAATCCCGGTAACTTTCTGAAAACTCTAAGCTGCTCACCATATTTCAACTTGGTCTGAAAACCGACTAAGTTGTAGGAGGTGCCATATTTGTTTTCCTTGCGAAGCTGAATGACTGCGTACGCCCGCTTCCCCGTCCCAGGTACTTCCAGACCAACTGGCTTGAGCGGTCCAAATGCTAGAGTCTTCGGACCTCTGGAGGCCAACACCTCGATGGGCATGCAAGACTCAAAATACTTTTCCTTTTCAAAAGAATGGGGGCTAAGGACTTCACCATGGGTGAGATCATAGATGAGCTCGTCATACTGGTCTTTGGTCAAAGGGACATTCAAGAAGTCTGGGCTCCCCTTTCCATACCGACTTCCAAAAAACATCTGATCAGTATCTAGACTATCAAAAAGCACGATCGGCGAAATCGCATCATAGAAGTACAAAGACTCCTGACCAGCCAAGGCGCAAAAACTCGATGCCAAATCTGGCGAGGTTAGGGGCCCGGTAGCCAAAATTACGACCCCGGATGCAGGGACTTCTCGCAGTTCCTCCCGGTGAACACAAACATTGGGAAGATCCTGGAGCGTAGAAGTAATCTTTTCAGAGAACTTAACGCGATCTACCGCAAGAGACGCTCCGGCGGGGACCGCAAATTCTCGAGCAACGCCAAGCACAAAGCCACCCAGCTTATCCAGCTCCTTCTTGAGCAGATTGGAGGCCGAGTGCTCACCCAAAGAGCCGAAGCTGTTACTGCACACAAGCTCCGCAAAGCCCGGCGTCACATGGGCCTCCGTCATCCGCGTGGGCCGCATTTCATACAAGTCGACACGCACGCCCCGCGACGCGATCTGCCATGTAGCTTCCGCGCCCGCCAGGCCGGCTCCTATGACTGTGACTCCAGAATGACGCATCCAGTCTCCTTGACCGTAATCAGGGGTTCTCTTACACTATCGTTTGGGCCATCAACAACAGCAAATATTGGAAAAACAAGATGAATGAAGTGCCTGCAGCACAGGAAACCATAGTCTCCATGGGGGCCATGGACCTGATCGCTAACGCCAGCTTTTTGGTTCAGCTAGTCCTGCTCCTTCTAGTGATCTTCTCGGTCATTACCTGGGCTATCATTTTCTTCAAGTGGGGAACGTTCAAGCTTTCCTATAAGAATACTGAAGACTTCCTTGATTTCTTCTGGAGTGGGAAGAGCATGGACCACATCTACACGGAGGCGAAGAAACACCCGAGCAGTCCCGTAGCCCGCGTGTTTCAAGCTGGGTACGTAGAGCTCCAAAGACTCATGGAAAAGGAGCGCCAACGAAAAGGCAAAGCTTCGACGTCGGATCCTGCCAGGATGGTGCCGCCAGAGTCCTCTATTACGAACCTAGAGCGCTCACTTAGTAAGGCCGGGCGTAACGAGGTCATGCGTCTGGAACGCTCCCTTCCCTTCTTAGCGACCACAGGAAGTACCGCGCCGTTCATCGGGCTCTTTGGAACAGTATGGGGAATCATGAACGCCTTCCAAAACATTGGCGCGCAAGGGGGAGCCAGTCTCGCGGTAGTCGCGCCCGGGATCGCGGAAGCCTTGATCGCCACCGCAATCGGATTGGCCGCCGCCATTCCGGCAGTGATGGGCTACAACTACTATATTCAAAAAGTACGTTACATTAAGGCCCAGGTGGACAGTTTTTCCGAAGATTTTCTAAATATCGTTAAACGCAATTTTCTAGCGAGCTAAGTATGGGCGCCTCCATCAAGAACTCCGACGACTACGGCCCTGTAGCGGAGATAAACATCACACCCTTTGTCGATGTAATGCTCGTGTTACTCGTCATTTTCATGGTTGCTGCTCCACTCATGGAGAATGGCATCCCTATTCAATTACCAAGGGCCACGGCAAAGGCCCTGAAACATGCGCAAGAACCGGTGGTCTTACACATCACGCGCGAGCGAGTTTTCTATCTAAATAAGTCAAAGATTTCCGCTGCAGAGCTAATCAAGTCCCTGCAGGGCTACTATAAAAATAGGCCTTCAAAGGAGATCTTTGTACGGGCCGACGGCAAACTTCCCTACGAATTCGTAGCGCAAACTATGGCGGCGATCAAACTTGCCGGGATCGACAAAATAGGGCTCGTCACTCTGCCTCCGGACAAAAAAGGGGAATAGTCCCTGCATGGCCACGCACACGCTTGATAACAATTTCCTCAATATCACGCCGCGCGCTCTGCTGATCTCAGTCCTCTTCCATTTGTTGTTACCGGTTTTGTTTGTCACCTCCAGTAAATTTGAGTTCTCCAGATTTAAGACACTCAAAAAGAAAACAGCGGAAGAGATCTACCAGAGCTACGTGCAGGTGGACGTGGTCGCCCTACCGGAGAAGGTGGGCATGTTGGATGAGTTTGTCGATCCGAGCCTACCTGTAGTCGACAAGTCGAAGGCACCGTCTGTTCCGGAGCCCCCGTCCCAAGCTGAGGAGGCCGCGCCTCCAAAAGACACTATGACCCTTCCCGATCTCGAAGCGAAAAAGGCTGAGGAAGCAAAAAAGGCCGAGGAAGCCAAGAAGGCTGAAGAGGCACGCAAGGAAGCGGAAGCAAAAAAGAAGGAACTCGCCAAAAAGGAAGCCGAACGCAAGAAAAGGGAAGCCGACGCAAAAAAGGCCATGGAGGAGCTCAAAGCTAGAATGGAGCGCGAACGCGCCATTAAGGATCTCGCCGGCGGCAAGGAAGGGCGAGAAGCCATCAAAGGGAATATCCCGTCCAAAGGCACTTCGACGCGAGGCAAAACGGGAGATCTCGCCGCCCAGGAACGTTACATCGCTATTATAAAATCTGCGATAAAGTCGAATTTTAATGTTTTTGAATGGTTAAAAAGTAAGACGCTAAAAGCCGATGTTCGAATTGAGATATCCAGCACAGGTGCGATAGTCTCTAGAGAATTGGTAAAATCCTCAGGAAATGCCCGATATGATTCAGCTGTTCTTCAATCAATTGACGACACCAAACAACTTCCCCCGCCCCCGGAAGGGACGCCCATCGCCGAAGAAGGTGGGGCAACCATCGGCTTCACCCCATAGAAAGCTATCACTACTTTTAGCGCTGTGCGTTAGCCTCCCGAGCTTCGCGCGCGTTTACATCGACATCAGTGGTGCCTCCGTACGAAAGGCAAAGATAGCCGTGGGCGAACTCCACGCCTTGAAAGGATCCCGAACGGCCTCCGCAGCAGAACTGAAGGAGCTTGAATCGGAAATCAGAGAGGATCTCAAATTTACCGATCTCTTCGAACTGATGGATAAGTCCACCTACTCGCATTTGGATACGCCGGAATACTTGTACAAAATCCGGTACCAGGAATGGGGGCTTACCGGGGCCTCTTTCGTTATTAAGTTCGGTTACCGAATCGTGGGTACCAAACTGTCTCTCGAAGTCTTTTTGTACGACATCCCAGGGAGAAACAAAGTTTTTAGCACTCGCTACGAATACGCGGTCAACAAGTACTACCAACTTGTCCACGCCATGTCGGACGACGTACTCAAGGAAATCACGGGAGAAACGGGACTGTTCAAGAGCCGAATCCTAATGGTTTGCCGGGATACGAATCGCCGCAATGCCAACAAAGAAATCTATCTTGTGAATCCTGACGGCAGAGAGCTGACCCAAATCACGCGAGACAACACGCTAACGGTGGGACCAGCCTGGGGACCCGGCGGGAAATCGGTCTCTTATACCCAGTACAAACTCCGGCGCGTAAAAAACAAGCTGGGACGCATCGAGCGCCGAACCATTCCGGTACTCATGCACCATTTTCTAAAGACGGGGCGGCGAGTAGTACTCTCTGAGCGAAACGGTATGAACAGCGGCGCCGCATGGGCCCCGAACGGAAACCAACTTGCGCTCACGCTTTCTTACACAGGTCGCCCGGAGATCTACCTGCTAAACGCGAGCGGCAAGGGTGAGCCGGATCCTCTCAGCCGGGCCATGAAGCTTCGGCGTATTAGCGGCATCGGCTTCCAGCCCACTTACGTTTCGACGCTGTTCGATGTGGAGCCGTCCTGGGCGCCGAAGGGCGACCAGCTAGTGTTTTCGAGCGCTCGCACGGGGCACCCGATGATTTACGTCATGGACATTGCGTCCAAAGAAGCCCGGCAGCTTACTTTTGCAGGGCAATACAATTCCAGCCCGTCTTGGTCACCAAAAGGCGACAAGATACTCTTCGCAGCCCAACACCATGCGAACGGCAACTTCGATGTTTACGTCATCGACCCCGATGGGAACAACCTGGCGAGACTCACCGCGGGCGGCAAGGTAGGGATGAGAAAAATTAACTATGAGAACCCGGTATGGGCCTCAACGGGTAGACACTTCGCTTATGCCGGAAACGAAGATAACAAGGTTTACCAGATTTACGTTAGAACCTTGGATGGATCGGTAGTTAAGAAGATCTCCCCGCCGAACAAAGAATGCACCATGCCGGCCTGGGGTCCCCCAGAAGACTAATCGATCGTCAGCGACTTCAGCAGATCGAGCTGATCCAGAACCTTACCGGAGCCAATCACCACGCATTTAAGTGCATCTTCAGCGTACATGACTGGCAAACCGGTTCTTTCTCGAATCAGGATGTCGAAATTCGCCAGCAAGGAACCTCCGCCGGCAAGAACGATCCCCTTATCCACAATATCCGCCGCCAGTTCAGGAGGCGTGCGCTCAAGGGCCTGCTTCACAGCATCGACAACTATATTCACTTGGTCGACCAAAGCTTCTCGAATTTCATCGCTGCTGATGGTCACAGTTTTGGGCGAACCCACGACCAAATCCCGCCCTTTGACCTCGCAGTACTTCACCTCATCAAAAGGGAAGGCATTGCCGATTTCCATTTTGATTTCTTCGGCGGTTCGTTCACCGATAAGAAGATTGTACTGGCGCTTGATGTAGTGAACGATGGCTTCGTCAAACTTGTCTCCGGCCACCCGTACCGATTGGCTGTAAACGATACCACCAAGCGAGATCACGGCCACTTCCGTCGTACCACCGCCGATATCGACAATCATGTTGCCGGACGGCTCCGTGATGGGCAATCCCGCTCCAATGGCGGCTGCCATGGGCTCTTCGATAAGAAAGACTTCCCTAGCGCCCGCCGATTGGGCAGATTCGCGCACCGCTCGCCGTTCCACCTGCGTAATGCCGAAAGGAACGCAGATGATGATTCGGGGACGAACAAGAGTCATTTTTTCGTGCGACTTGTTGATGAAGTACTTCAGCATGCTCTGAGTCACTTCGAAGTCAGCAATAACCCCGTCCTTCATCGGGCGAATAGCCACAATGCTGCCGGGGGTACGCCCCAACATCTCTTTGGCTTCCCGCCCAACGGCTAAGACCCGGCTAGGGCCTCCCCGCGGGTTTTTATGCACCGCAACAACTGATGGCTCATCCATGATGATGCCGCGATTTTTGGCGTAAACAAGTGTATTGGCGGTACCAAGATCAATCGCAAGATCACTGGAAAACATCCCCATGAACTTGTTGGAGGCACCGCGAAAAAAATCCAAGGCCGATCCCATTCTCTAACCCTCTGAATTTAATTGCCTTTGAAAACGGGTACTTTGTGGAAAATATAATCTCTCTTGATAGAAGAGTCACCACCGTTTCCTGTTTTTTCATAATGATTATTTACTAATTAATGCATCGCATCAAGCCGATATTTGCTGAATTTCCTCTACAACTCAACCGATGACGGAAACACGGGGACCCGTGCAACCGGTTCTTCGAACGATTATGCAATTTAAGCCTTTCAAAATTGGAAAGTACCTACTCCTGGAGCGCCTCGCGACCGGCGGTATGGCCGAAGTCTACCGCGCCAAGGCGAGTGGTGCGGGCGGTTTTGAAAAGCAACTCGCCATCAAGCGCATTATTCCGTCTTATGCAGAGAACGACGAATTCAGGAGAATGTTTGAGTACGAAGCTCGGTTGAGCAGCCTTCTCAATCACGCCAACATCGTGCACGTCTATGATTTTGTTAAGTCGGGCGACACCTATTTGTTGGCTCTTGAGTTTGTAGATGGAAAAAATCTTCGTCAGGTGGTCAACAAGGCGAAGAAAGCAAACTTCGCCCTACCGATTGAATTTGGTGTCTATGTCATCAACGAGGTCTGCAAAGGCCTGGATTACGCACATAACTTGAAAGATGGGTACCAAGGGAAACACCTAAACGTTATTCACCGAGATATGTCGCCGCAGAACATTATGATCAGTTACGACGGCGCGGTGAAAATCGTGGACTTTGGAATCGCCAAGGCCCGCGACCGAGTGGACGAAACTCGATCCGGTGTGATCAAAGGCAAGTTTGGCTACATGTCGCCTGAGCAGGCCAGCGGCCAGGAAATTGACCACCGGTCAGACATTTTTTCGACAGTTATCATCCTTTACGAACTACTTGTTAACCGTCGTCTGTTCGCCTCAGAGAACGATATGGCAACCCTGAAAAGAATTCAGGAGTGCATAGTTCAGCGGCCGTCTCTGCTCAATCCAAAAGTAAATAACATCCTTGAAAAGCTGCTGCTCAAGGGGCTTACCAAGGATCGGTCCCTTCGTTACCAGCAGGCGGGAGAACTTCAGCAGAAGCTGCAAGAGTACTTAAACAAGTACCATGGCTCCTTTAACCAAAATAGCGTCCAACACATCATGACCAAGTTGTTCCGCGCAGAGATGGAACAAGAAAAACGACGCTTGGAGCAAGTCTATCAACAATCCATTCCCTATTCACAACAGCAGGTCCGCGACGAAGGTGCGGATATGGCGGGCCTCGACCTGGTCCTTGAGGGAGAGGAAACCAAGTCAGAACATGAACCCGAGTCGCTCGTTACTAAGGTAAGCGATCCTTCAATCCCGGCGCCTCGTCCAGAAAAGGCCTTTGACGACAACGAACGCTTACCGGAAATTCTCCCGGAGGACGACGCCCCAGCAACCTTGGCTCGGGACGAACAAAGCCTGCCGGAAGCGCCTGATACTGGGCATTCCCAAAATACGTTTGCAGACGGCATCATCGAGGACAACAGCTATACCCCGAGCATTCAAGATATCGAACGAAGCACAGGCGTAAACTCGGCAAGCCAAACTCTCGCCAAAACAAAAGTTCCGAACATCCCAGAGGATCGAACTCTGGTGGCAAGTAGTGCGGAGTCTGACTCCGACAAGACTGCGGTTTCCGATGCCGCCGATTTGGTACGCGATCCCTTGGACGAGTCGTTTACCGCTGCACCGGTATCCGACCCCCCGCCCTCAGACGCGGCGGACAACATGTTTACCAATCCTGGTGTTGCGAACGAAAAGATCGAATTGAAGCTGGAGAACGAACCGACCGGCAGTACCGCGCCCAGCCCGAAGAAGCCCCGACTGGGAAGCTTCTCTAAGCCCCTACGTGCCGCCAAAGCGGAAAAGGATCCGTACCTGTCCGAAATTCCGCCAGGTTTCGCAAGCGATCCCGGACCGTCCATCGTATCCAGAATTGCGCGCATGCTTACATCCGCCTTGGTACTTTCCGCATTGGCAGGAACACTCTACTACTACTTTTCGATTGAAGATCCCAACCTTGAAACCCCGCGCCCGCAGCAGAGGGATACTTCGGCGGTACCCAAGCCAACCAAGGACTCAAAAGTTGAAGTGGCACCTCCCCCCTCGACCCAAACTCGGCTCGCCCCAGGTGAAAAACCCTGCATTGCCAAGGTGGAATCGGATCCGAGCGGTGCAAATCTTTTCATAAACGGAGAGGCCGCGGGCCGTACTCCCAACAGCATCTATGTCAGCTGCAACAAAAACACCAGTATCCGACTGGAAAAGTCGGGCTATGAAATCATCGAAGGGAATCTAACTTTACGACGGCCCAAACAAAATTTTTATCGAACCCTGAAGAAGATTCCGCAGGGTTTGCTTGAGATTACAGTAACTCAAAACGCTCGTGTATACGTCGACGGCAACCTTCAAGACGTGGAACTAACACCGGGTGTACCGGTGAAGATAAAAGTAACTTCTGGAAAAAAGCATACCGTGATGCTCGTGAACGAGGCTCTGGGTCTTCGTGTCACCAAAGAGTATACGGTAAAAGAAGATGAAATAGTGCGTGATCGCATTAGGCTATTCAATACTCCCAAAAGCAAGCGTGTACCCGCTAAGCGCTAGCGTCTGCCGACCGACCCAGCCAGCTTGAAACCCACTCGAAGAGCTCTTCCAGCGCTGCTCTCTCGTTGTGCCGATCCAAACGCACATCCTTGCCGGAATCTAGTCTGAGCACCAAGCGCCAATGCCCCTGGAAGTAGTATTGCTGGTCATCATGTATCTGCGGCGCCATGTTCGGGGTTGGTACGCGGGAGAGAAAAAGCACTTGTTTTACGCGATCTCGCGACAATGTTTTTTTGAAAAGAGTCCACCCACCTAGACGGTATCCCCACTGTATAGTCTTATCACCGAGCGCAATGAACTTTCGGACCCAAAGCAGCCGCACGCCCAACAAGAGAAAGAGGGGCAAAGTTGAAAGAAACATATAATAGAGGGCGACATCCAAAGCATCGCCCTTCGCGGCCATCCCGCGCAGAATCGTGAAAGCCGCCCCGCTCATACAGGCCAAGGCAAACCCGAGAATGGCGTATAGGGTCCAAAATACTGGAGGGGCGGAGGCCTCCTTAAACTCGCGATCTCCGGCCGGTTGCATTTCAAAGTAAAATCCCACGGCCGCAACCTAACCCGAGATCGCCTTTTAATCTACGAAATATCCAGATAGCGACCGACTGGCCGCCTCATCAAAAATGGAGTAGGCTCGTGCCATGAACACCACTCGTGAACTCATTGACATCGCAGACAAATATGGCGCTAAGAATTACCTTCCCCTCCCCGTGGTTTTAAACTGGGGACGGGGATCCAGAGTCAGAGACGTAGACGGTCGCGAGTACCTGGACTTCCTCTCTTGCTACTCAGCGTTAAATTTCGGACATCAACACCCCTCACTGGTGGGTGCCCTTACGCAGCAAGCGACGCAACTGGCAGTATGCTCTCGCGCTTTTATGAGCGAACAGCTCTGCCTATTTGAAAGGGAGCTGGCGCAGTTTTGCGAAATGGATTGTGTCCTACCGATGAACTCAGGGACCGAGGCGGTCGAAACAGCGCTAAAAATCGCGAGGAAATGGGGGCAACAGAAGAAAGGTGTTCCCCCAGAGAAAAACAAGATCATCGCGATGAGAAATAACTTTCACGGCCGCACGATCACAGTAGTTTCTTTTTCGACCGAAGACCTGTACCGCAATGGCTACGGACCGTTCACTCCCGGCTTTTCTATCGTGGATTTTGGAGATGCAGAAGCCCTTGAGAAATGTATCGATGAAAATACCATTGCCGTACTGATGGAACCCATCCAAGCAGAAGCGGGAATACTTATTCCCCAGGCGGGTTATCTCTCCAAGGTACGCGAGCTCTGCACTGCCAATAATGTGCTTCTCATGTTTGATGAGATTCAAACTGGGCTTGGCCGTACTGGGAGAGACTTCTGCTTTCAGCACGAAGCTGCCAGACCGGATCTGTTGATCCTCGGAAAGTCTCTCGGTGGCGGGCTGCTACCACTTTCGGCGGTGCTCGCTCCAAAGTCCGTGATGGATGTCATCCGTCCCGGGGAACACGGCTCCACTTTCGGTGGTAACCCACTGGCGTGCGCCGTCGGAAGAGAGGCCGTGCGCATACTACGTGAAGAAAAGCTAAGTGCTCGCTCCGAAGAACTTGGGAAAAAGGCGATGGCCCGGCTCCGTGAGCTAAGCTTCCCACAGGTAAAGGAAATCCGTGGCAAAGGTCTATTGATTGGAATCGAACTCAAAGGAAGCGCTCGACCTTACTGTGAAAAGCTTGCCGAGAGAGGGGTACTTTGCAAAGAGACCCACGATACCGTGATTCGGATCGCGCCGCCGCTCACGATCAGCGAAAAGGACCTGATGGACGGCGTAGAAAAGGTCACCAAGGTACTCGCCGATCCATCTTAAGTATCTAATATTCAATAATAAAATACCTACCTAGACCTGTTGCAGGCAGTGTGCTACTTTCGGGCCGTGAGACGCCCTCGGTATCTTTTTGTTTTGATTTCAGTCGCTTATTTCTGCACCAGCTGCGGCGTCAAGACGCCACCGCGCCCCTACATCGACGTCAAGCGAGAGGCCGAGGCCAAAGCACAAAAACGCACCCCCGACTCAGCTGGGGTGGAAAAGGAATCGCCGTGAATTCTACCTTTCTAAAAATGCATGGCTGTGGGAATGACTTCTTGTTCATCGATGCGATGGACCGTTCGGTCCCGGCCTTTGACAGAAAAGCTATCCCTGCCATATGCGATCGCCACTTCGGAATCGGAGCGGACGGACTCGCAATTATCGAACGCGGGAAAAACAGCGATGCCAAATGGACGTTTTACAACTGCGACGGCTCCATCGCGGAAATGTGCGGTAATGCGGCTCGCTGCGCTGTTCTCTTCCTCTCCAAGCGTTATTTTCCTCAGAAGGAATGGGTAACACTCGAAACAGCAGTCGGCATTTTGCGCGGTCGCGCCCTTGGGAACGGACAGGTAGAAGTAAGTCTTAAGGTCCAAGGTGGGACTGCTATCGAATACGATGAAAAAGTTTTGAAGGTCGATGACATGCCGTTACGCGTTTACTCGGTTAACACAGGAGTCCCGCACGCAGTTATTGAAGTCGATGACATTACGAAGTTCCCGATCCAGAAAGTCGGCAACGCACTCGTCCACCACGCCGCTTTTGGCCCGGCCGGTTCAAACATTACGTTTTTTCAGCGAAAAGAAGACGGCTCGATTCTTTGCACCTCTTTCGAACGTGGAGTAGAGACCGAAACCTATGCCTGCGGAACCGGAGTGGCCGCGGGGAGTATTGTTTACGCTCAGCTCTATAACCAACGTTTTCCGGTAAAAGTAGAAGTACCGGGTGGGCGTTTGGAAGTAGATACCAGCGACGATGCCAACGCTGTTGTCCTCCGCGGGCCCGCGGCCTTTGTAATGGAGTCCAATTGGATCGGCGAAGATATCAACTCTTTCGAGATGCGCACACTTTTTGGAAGGGAGAACTGAAATGAAGTTTAACGGCGTATATGTGGCGACAGTTTCCCCGTTCTCGGGCGAAGGGCATCTCGACTACGAAGCCATGGAATCCCATCTTGAGTTTCTTGTAGAGCGGGGCATTCATGGACTAGTCCCCTGCGGAACCACGGGGGAAAGCCCCACGCTCAGCCGCGAAGAACGCCAAAAGACGATAAGCCTGCACAAGAAGATCGCGGACAAGAAAGGGCTGAAGGTAATCGCTGGCTGTGGCGGAAACAACACGAGCACCGTCGTGCAGCTGGTGGAAGAAGCCAAGGACCTCGGTTGCGATGCGGCGTTAGTCGTTAGTCCTTATTACAACAAACCGACGGTTGAAGGTTTACGCGCCCACTTTCTCGAAATTGCAAACAAGACCCATTTCCCGATGGTGTTATACAATATCCCTGGGCGCACGGGGGTGAACATCCCCCCGGCACTTGTCGCTGAACTTTTTAAGCACCCTCACATTGTGGGAGTTAAAGAATCGACTGGGAATCTCGATCAGTGGCTCTCGTTAGCTGAGAAGACCAACCTAAGCGAGCGTTCCCTTCTCGCCGGAGACGATCACGCGCTGAGCACCATCATGGCCCTTGGAGGATCGGGAATAATTTCCGCCTCCGCGAATCTGCTACCGGAGCATTTTGTTTCGATTTATGAACGCGCCAGTGAAGGAAACCTGGAGGAGGCTTTCCGCCAGCAGATTAAGATTCACTCCATGGTCGAAACGCTCTTTCGCGAAACAAATCCGGGCCCAATTAAATTTGGACTGCAGCTCCGTCGAGGGATGCCGGCTAACCTTCGTCTGCCTTTGGTTGGCGTACGCCCCGAAACTCAGCGCGAAATTGAAAGCAACCTCCGGAGCCTGGAACTTCTCTCATGATTTATAAAGTTGGCTTATTGGGCGCCTCAGGACGAATGGGGCTCCAGATCGCAGGTCTTTTGCAGGACGGCTTTAGCCACGACGGCGACAGTTTCGAGCTTGCCGACGCGGTCTCCGGATCGGGAAAATTGAGGTCGATAGAGGGGATTCCGGTCCGAAAAATGGAGGAACCGCCGCGCGAACCTGTTCATGTTTGGATTGATTTCAGTACCCCCGATGCGAGCATGGCCTTCCTTGACGCGATAGAAACTCCCATCGTAATCGCCACCACCGGATTCTCAGACTCTCAGCTGAGCAAGATAAAAAAGTACGCGGATCGCTTTCCGGTACTGCTTGCCCCAAACACTAGTCCTGGCATGAATTTGTTTCTCCAGTGGCTGGAGCAACTCCCTGAAGGGCTGAAATTCGACTTGAACTTGAGCGAAGAGCACCACGTACACAAAAAAGACGCCCCCAGCGGAACCGCGAAAAGCCTACTTGAGGTTCTAGAACGCAGGGGTTATGGAGAGGTTCCGGTCCAATCGGTACGTGCTGGCGGCATCAGAGGTGTCCACACACTGAAGTTTGCGGCGGCAGACGAAACCATAGAAATCCGGCACGAAGCGCTGGACCGAAAAGTTTTTGCGGAAGGCGCCCTGATCGCCGCCGCGTTTTTGGTGAAACAAAAGAAAGCCGGCCTTTACAAGATGGCCGACGCTCTAGGGACGAGGAATTAGGACAATGAGTGACTTCATCAAGGTAGCTAAGCGCATCGACGAAATGCCCGCCTACATTTTTAGTGAGATAAATAAGATCAAGGAACAAGCCCGCGCAAAAGGCATGGACCTCATCAGCCTCGCAATTGGCGATCCGGACAAAGCCACCCCGCCTGCCGTAGTGGAAAAAATGCGGGCCGCTATCGAGAAGCAGCCCAATCATCAGTATTCGCCTTACGACGGTACAAAGGCCTTCCGCGAAGCGGCGGCCAGGTTCATGCAGAGGCGCTTTGGCGTTAGCGTGGATCCTGCTTCCGAAGTGGTGGCTCTTGTAGGCTCAAAGGAAGGCATCGCCCATTTGCCATTGGCGTTTTGTGATCCTGGCGACAACATCCTGTACCCAACTCCCGGATTCCCCATGTATGCGACGACAATCAGCATGGCCGGTGGAAACCCGATTGCAATTCCACTTACTTTTGACAAGCAGTTTGTGCCAGATCTGGCGCATCTCAAAGTGCAACTTGAGCGCCACAAACCCAAGTACTTGATCCTAAACTACCCGCACAATCCTACGTCTGCGGTAATTTCAAGAGATGCATTGAAACAGATCATTGATATGGCCAGAGAACACCGCTGCTTTGTGGCCTTTGACAACGCTTATAGCGAGATCTACTTCGACGACAATAATAAGCCCATCAGCGCACTTGAAATTCCTGGAGCAAAAGACCTGTGCATTGAGTTCCACACGCTTTCCAAGACATTCAATATGACCGGCTGGCGCATCGCCTTTGCGGTGGGCAATCAGACATTGGTTCAAGGCCTACTGAAAGTAAAAACGAACATCGATTCCGGCCCTTTCCCGGCAACCCAGGAAGCGGCCGTCTACGCGCTAGACAACGAGGACGCGATCGCTTCTGAGGGACGCCAGATGTACGCCGCGCGACGGAAAGTCGCTTTGGCAGCACTCGACAAACTCGGTATCGAGTATCTCCCTAACCACGCTACATTCTATGTCTGGGCAAGCGTTCCAAACGGTCAGTCTTCAATGGACTTCTGCAAGAAGCTAATCGAAGAACAGGGCGTAGTATGCACTCCTGGAGTTGGTTTCGGCGCTGAGGGAGAAGGTTTTTTCCGACTAGCTCTCACCGTCGACGTACCTCGAATTGAAGAGGCCATGAAACGCCTGGCAAAGTTTCTGGGACGCTAGAGCCGCTTAGGAGTTAAGGCGCATCCACTTCAGCCGACGCGCAAGTCGCGAAGCCTTGTGAGGCCACTTGGCGAGCCCTGCCGGGGCTGGCGGATTCGGCGGGTTGTAACTCTTAAGATAATTTTCAAAAAATTGCAGATAGGCCTCGTCCCTGAAAAAAACGAAATTCTGGCCTCCCTTACCTTTCTGCATGCGCCTTTCCACGGTGGAGAAATCAGCGATCTCGTGCTGGTTGATGCGGACCTGATCCTTGGAGAATTTCCAGCCTAGTTCAAGCATTTTTGGGACAATCGCCCGACTCTCCGGAATGGCGTTGTCGATCTCAAAGAGTACTGTCCTGAGTTTGTCCGATTTCAAGGTCTCTTGCATGCCCTTGAACACTTTATGCTCAATCCCATCAACATCGACCTTGATGTGTTGGGGCTGCGGGATCCCCCCCAAGCGAATAAGACTATCGAGGGTAAAGGAAACCGATCCCTGCTTCAAACGCTCCGATTTCGAGTATGTATCTTCCCCGAGTTGCCGATCGCCTTTCCAAGTATTTTCTTTGAAGTCGTGGTGCGCGTAAGCGGTCGCAAAAGTGCTTAGGTTTAGAAAGTTAACCTCGTCTGAGTCGCTGACTGCCACGCAAAATGCGGAAACTTTGTCGTGGGCGTCGTTCACGAAAATGTTTTTATTCAACTCGGCATAGTTTTGGGATTCAGGCTCGAAACTATACACCCGGGCACCGCTTACCACAGCGGCGTACAGACTATACATGCCAACATTGGCACCGATATCCACAAAAACCTCACCCGGAGCGAAACTCTCTAGCCAAGCCACGGTGGTCGGTTCTTTTTCCAGCAGCGTCAAAACTCGAGAGCGGCTAATGACATTGCCACCATCCACGTAGCGGAGTCGTTTACCTTGCACCCGCACTTCAAAGTACGGAATTTTCATCAAGCGACTCTTGTACGTATTCTTTGAAATCCAACCTAATTGTTTTTGTGTGACTTCTATCATTGGTATTTTGAATGTATCCGCTGAATTCGATTTTTGAAACTTAGCTCAGGCGCTCCCATCGACGCCGGGTCGACTTCGAAATCTATGGAAATCATCCGACGTCCAAAGAATATCTGGTGAGGGATGAGACGGGTTTTGGCTAACCAAAGACTTCCAGGCCCAAAGTGGCAGATGTGGCGCGGGAAACCATCTTTACCCGAATTGGGAACCCCACCGAACAACTTGTTACTAAAATGTCGGTTAAATTCGTCCGGAGGCAGATGACTCAATTTTTGCATCTCGAGTTTTCGGTAGTACTTGTCTGCCAAAGTATCGAGTGAGTGTGATGTGCACCAAACACGTGGCACATGATCCGCGTTTATCAGCGCGCGCAACGTCCAGTTGTCATCTTTGCGCTTATAGGCGTCCAAATGCAAATCCTGTACGCGAGTCTCCGAGAATCGCCAACTGATCTGAGGACCCGTAAGCGTCTTGTAGCGCGGAAACATCTCGCGCATGAAAGTTTCCAATGCTTCATTTGTCTGACGGATCATGTCCTGATAGCGGCGCGCTTTTTTCATGTCGCCACCAAACACCTGGTGAAGCGGGTGACGGGCTGGAAGATCTTCCCTTCCGGCGAAACGCTCCCGAAAGTGACGGGCCAATCTTACGGCTCTTTCCTTGGGACTTAAGTGCAACGGTGCCAACAAATCGGGTTGGGCCATCTTGGAAAAGAAACGAGTCTGCGGGTACTGCACCGACCACAAAAATTCTCGGTCCCAGGGCAGCACAACTTCAGGCACCACGATCACTTTGCCGCTCTCGTACCATTCTGAAAGCTGCTCGCCGTATTGCTCATAGTACTGCTTCCCGGACGAAGCTTGTCCTAGAAAGACGAAGTAGTCTTCAATCTCGGGACTCTTCAGAATTTGTGTGCTCGACTCCATCAAACGCTACCTAAGTACCCCTCCGGCTTGGCGCCCGTCAACGCGCCCCTGCCCATGCTCTAGGCAAACGATCTCCGATTTTGGGCGCTTTGGGACGGAATTCCAAGCCCCCAAGCCTGACCCGAGCGGCACGCACCTTGCGATAACAGTCCCCGATTGAGGTTTTGTTATGTGGACCGTTGGAATACGTAGACGCTTTTGGGTGGCTCTAGTCTTTGTCTGGGTCGCCGTTTCGTTCGTCGAGACCCTTCTCGCCTAGACCGCTGTTGACATGCGGCATCATCCCGATTTAACCGGTATCTACTGGTTTGGAGGGCAGGATGCACGCACGTGCTCGGTACATAGTTTTCCCAGTTATTTTTGTCGCCTTAGTCCCCTATTCGGCATCCGCGGCGCAATCGCGCTGGGAGTGGGTGGTGACGTGCGGACGCTATATTGCGAGCGCGGCCCAATGGCTCCGCCGCGACCCCAATGGATCTTACGATCCCCAAACGATGGGGCTCGCGGACGGCCCCGTACCTGAATCTGGAAACCGCATCCTCAATTGGCTCGCGAGCGTTCGCCCCTATTTGAACCCGCAAGTTTCAGCGGCCATCACGCGCGGCCTGCAAATCTTCCCTGAGGTCACCTCGGACAATCTGCCCTTGCTTGCGGAATCCGACACCGCCGATCGCAAAGATCTTTGGAGCAACCTGCTCTCCAAAGAAACGAGTGAAGCCGATTTCGAAGCTCTGTTGCCTCTGGCACAGCAACTTCTCACGCGCGACGAACGCATGACTCTAGCGCGCTATCTCTTTGCACGTGGGATTAGGGGAGCCATGGCATCGCCTCAGCAAACAGGCGATACCAGTCTCCAACGTAGCATCCTTCTTGTAAAAAATGACTCGGAAGTACGAGGCTCCGTATTGCGCGGGATGCGCCGCCAATTCCCGGCACTCGGTTCCCTTCCTGAATATGGGGAAGACTAGCTTACTGGATAAGCTGAACGAGATCTGGGTTTTCTAAGGTGGTAGTATCACCCGAGGCCTGCTTGCCGGCAGCCAGATCTTTCAACAAACGACGCATGATCTTCCCGCTGCGAGTTTTGGGAAGCGTGCGCGTAAACTTGATTTCCTCTGGACGGGCCAAGGCACCAATTTCACTTACGACGTGTTGGCAAAGCTCCTTCGTCAAACTTGCTAAATCTGACAGATCTGCGCTTTCCTTTGGAATAACAAAAGCCGTAATCGCCTGCCCCTTGAGTTCATCCGGTCGCCCCACGACTGCGGCCTCCGCGACAGCTGGGTGACTCACGAGCGCGCTTTCGATCTCCATAGTTCCCAAACGATGGCCGGAAACGTTGATGACGTCATCCACCCTACCCTTGATCCAGAAGTAGCCGTTTTCGTCTTTATGGGCGCCATCGCCGGCAAAGTACAATCCGGGAAAACGGGCCCAATACTGTTCTTTGAAACGGTCGGGATTCTTGTGAATGGTTCGCACCATCGACGGCCAGGGGTGCCGGATCACAAGGTATCCCCCTTCATTAGGAGCACAACTCTTACCGTTCTCATCAACAATGTCGGCGACAATTCCCGGGAACGGCCGAGTCGCCGATCCAGGTTTTGTGGCGGTCACTCCGGGAAGCGGCGAGATCATGATCGCACCTGTTTCAGTCTGCCACCACGTATCGACAATGGGGCACTTTTCGTGCCCGATCTCCTTGTGGTACCAAATCCAGGCTTCCGGGTTGATAGGTTCGCCAACCGTACCCAGCAGGCGCAAGCTATCGAGTTTATATTTTCGCGGGATAGTTTCTCCGGCGCGCATAAACGCCCGAATAGCCGTAGGTGCCGTGTAAAGAATCGTCACCTTGTGCTTGTCTATGATTTCCCAAAATCGACCCCAGTCCGGATAGTTGGGCGCCCCCTCGTACATCAATGCCGTCGCGCCGTTAGATAGTATTCCGTACACGACGTAGCTATGACCGGTAACCCAGCCAATATCGGCAGTGCACCAATAAATGTCGTCTTCCTTGAGATCGAAAACCCATTTTGCAGTCTGCGTGGCTCCTACCATGTAGCCGCCTGTCGAGTGCACAATCCCTTTGGGCTTTCCCGTTGTTCCACTAGTGTAGAGAAAATAAAGAGGGTGCTCGGCATCGAGCTTCAAGGCTTCATGTTTTTTGTCTTGTCGGTCGACTAGAGCCTGCCACTCAATACCTTTAGATCCCAGACTGGAGTTCTTATCGTTCCTAAAAACGACCACGTGCTGGACGCAGTCCACTCCTTTAAGGCCTTCTTCCACGATAGGTTGCAATTCAAGTTTCTTCCCTCGACGTCTTCCGTAGTCAGCGGTAAAGACGGCCTTGCAGTCGGCGTCCAGAACGCGATCCCGGATCGCGCTGCTGCTAAAGCCCGCAAAAATCACGCTATGTGTAACACCGACTCTTGCGCAAGCAAGCATTGTTACGACGGCCTCGGGAATCATCGGCATGTAAATCGCCACCGTATCACCCGGCTTGAGACCTAAGTCGTTTTGCATTCCGTTCGCTAGCTGAGAGACCCTATCTAGTAACTGACCATATGTAAGGGTGCGAACATCACCTTCTTCACCTTCCCAAAGAATCGCGGTTTTGTCTTTGCGTCCACCTGCTACGTGGCGATCCAAGCAGTTAAAGGAGGCATTGGTTTTCCCTCCCACAAACCACTTGGCAAAAGGTTCATCCCAGGAAAGCGTTTCGGTCCATGTTTCAAACCAATGGATGTTCTTTGCGGCTTGCTCCCAAAAACGCACGGGCTGCTCTTGGGAATCTTTCCAAAGTCGATCATAGTTGGCGGTAGTCAAATTGGCGTGTTGCGCAAAACTTGCCGGTGGCTCAAATGAGCGGGTTTCCTTGAGTACCGTATCGATGCTTTTGGATTCCATGACCTACCGCCTCCTGCCTTGAATAATGCGCTCGGACCAAATATCATTGGATCTAACGCACTTTCATAAAAACCAGTTGTTCAACAGAACCCCATTTTAAGCAACCTGTAAAGACGGCATGGAACCCATCCTCATAGTAGATGACGAAAAGGACAACCTTGAAGCGCTCCGGCGATTGCTGCGCAATGACTACGATGTCACCCTGGAGACATCCCCTTTTGAAGCACTCAAGCGCGTACAACAGCAGGAATTTTCCGTGATCGTGAGTGATCAGAGGATGCCGGAAATGACGGGCGTTGAACTACTCGAAAAAGTGAAACAGATTTCTCCGGCAACTACCCGCATTCTTCTCACCGGGTACAGCGACATGGATGCCGTAGTCGGCGCCATCAACCGCGGCCAGATTTACCAATATGTCGGCAAGCCCTGGGATCCGGACGACTTCAAGATTACTCTCCGCCAAGCGGCGGAGTCCTATCAGCTAAAACGAGAGGTCGAACAAAAAAACCGTGCTTTAAGCAAGAGCAATGAGGAACTCAAAGCGGCTCTTGAGAGTTTGCGTGTGCTCGACCGCGCGAAAGCTCGCTTTCTTTCACTTGTAAGCCACGAACTCAACACACCACTCACCGTTTTGACATCTTTTGTTCAGCTGCTAAAAGACAACAAAAGTTCATTCCCAAAGGACATTCAAAAAGCTGTGAGTTCTTTGGATAGTGCAACTGGAAGATTTTCTCAGATTATTGAGGAGGTCCTTCTCTACACGAAGTTGGAATCAGAACGCTCCTTAAGTACGGAGGCCTTTGATCTCGACGAGGAAACACGCGCCCTTGCCAAAGAATTGGCTAAAGAGTTTAACGCAAAAAAGCTCAGTGTGGCACTCAAAGCTCCTAGCCCCGCGATCATTCATTGCGACAGAGAGAAAATGCGGCAGGCCTTAGAGCGCCTCTTCCTCAACACGATTGCTTTCGCTCCCGAGGGAGACAAAGTCCGCATTCACATTGAAGACAAGGGCAAATTTTACAGTTTTTCGATCTCTCGAGGCGGACCGCCTCTTTCTGAGGAGGCCTTTGTATCACTTACCTCGGGATCCCAGAACAATCTCCATCACCACAAAGACCTAGGACTCTCGCTCGCTATTTGCCGTTTTATAGTTGAGATTCATGGTGGGACGACTGAACTCTCTGATAGCGGAACGACGATAATCTTGAAGCTCAGTAAGACGTAGTAGTCTGCAGAGCCTGCTCGATAGCTTTAGCAAACTGACCGACGTTATATTCCCGCACGACGCGTTCCCGAGCATTTTCTCCTAAGCGTTCGGCTAGGGCGGGGCGTTCGATATAAGGAGAAATCAAGGCCGCCGCAATCTCCATGTTTCCCACCGGGTACACAAACCCGGTTTTACCAGGGATCACCAGATCGTTTGCAGCGCCGCAAGTATCCGTCACCAAAGCGGGCAGCCCACTCGCAAAGGCCTCGTTGATGACAAGGCCCCAAGTTTCAAACTCAGAGGGCACCACAAGCAGATCGCTCGCGTGGTACATGGCGCGGGTTTCGGCCTGGTCTCTAAAACCCGCAAAATGAATGCGCTCACCAGGTCCCCGAAGTTCCAACAGGTCTTTTTCTAAGGGGCCATTGCCGACGATGACGAGGTGAAGATTTTGATGTTGCTTCAGCCGGCGGTAGAGGGAAAACAAATCCCATGGCCGCTTACGTTCAAACAAACGGCCGACAAATAAGAGGACGAATGCATTTTGAGGAATCCCAAGCTCCGTTCGCTTTTCTACGCGCGCCCCAATGGATTTGTCAGGCGGTAGGCTAAAAAAAGTAGTATCAACACAATAGCGGGCCTCAGTGATTTGCGAGCGTGCGATGTTGAAGGACCGGTAAAAATCGTATGTCTTTTTGCCGATTGAAATAAACTGCCGTACACCGCTGAAAAATAATGGGTGCAGAACGCGCTTGAGGCGAACACGCCATCGGGAGGCACCATGGGAAAAAGTCTCTCCCACAAAGATCAGGGGTATCCCACGCACTCTGCAGAGTGCCCAAAGTATCCAGTGCTCCGGAAGGTACCAGCCGTAGATAAGCACCGCGGACGGGCGTTCTTTCCACAATAGGCCCATCACCTTCCGCGTGAAGCGGAAAAGCCCACGGCGTGACTCAAGCACCTCGTTTGCAAACCCCTCTTTTAGCTCCAAGTTCCAGTTTTGAGAGGGAATCTTGCCCACCTCGTTGAACCACCACTTGCGCCCGTCGAAGTTCTCACTAAAAAAGAAGACCTTTAGCCCCGGAACTTTGGCGGCCAAGGCCCGAAACACTGGCGAGCGGTACTGTATGGGGTGCGTATCAAAGATAAAAAGTTTAGAGACCACGTGGAAAGTGTACCACGGACCCCTCCCTTTGACCGAGACTTGAGCGTCGACAAGGACCCCCAAAGGGTTTAAAGTTTGCCCCTATGAGCTACCCCATCACCACCGGCAACATCATTCTGATAATCCTGGGCGCGGGCCTTGTGGTGTCTGGTCCGTATATCATCTACCGCACGATTAAGGGTGTGCGGGACGCTCGGCTGCAGGACCCGAATGCGCCGACACACAAGTTTAGCAACGGCATTAATTTTCTTATCGCCATCGTGTTCTTTTTTGCCGGAATTTTGTTTATCCGCAACAACCTGGCGGGAAACCCGCTGGCCGGCGACCCAGGCAGCACGCCTCCGGCCGCAGAATCGTCCGATTCGGACGGCTAATCCAGGCCCCGTTTGGTTGCTTTTCTACTGCATTCGAAATAGGATGGCTCCCCATTAGGAGAGGTGGCCGAGTGGCTGAAGGCGGCGGTTTGCTAAACCGCTGTAGGGTTAACCCCCTACCGGTGGTTCGAATCCACTCCTCTCCGCCAGAGTTCATGGTGATTCGTTCCCTCCGCTTTCGCTTCGGGGTCGAATCCACTCCTCTCCGCCAGAGTTCATGGTGATTCGTTCCCTCCGCTTTCGCTTCGGGGTCGAATCCACTCCTCTCCGCCAGTTAGTTCCTTCCCTTTTTCGAATAACTTTGACATGCCACATCAAATGGTTTTAGTCGGTGTTCGTTGTTTCAATAAGGGAGACTCTACAAATGAAAAAACTACTGATTGTTCTTGTGGCAGCGCTTTGCCTGGCCACTTTCGCAGACGAACCTAAAACAGATTTGGAAGCCGTGCTGGCAAAAGTCGAAGGCAAGAGCGGCTATGTTGTCGACGTATATTCCTCAGAAAAACTACAATCCCCCAAATTTCAGCACTTCACTGGAACGTGGGAAGATTTCTTCGAAGGCGTCGAAATAGACGGCCGCTACCTTTACCGGGTAAAAGCGTATCACAGTGTCACACCCAACGTGCTTCTCTACGTGAAAGCGGGAGACAAGGTGGTTAAATTCGTGGTGCCGGAAGATCTTAGCGCCGAAAAAATCACGCTTCTCAATCGAGGCAAAGAAGTCGCACGCACTGAAACCCGCGAGGTCAAAGCAGGAGCCACAGGCGATGCCGGCCTGGACGCCATCAATCAGGCCCGAGCTGCGCGAGGTATTCCGCCCATCCAGTGGGATAGTGGTTTCGCCGCCGTTTCGCGGGAAAATAACCGATTGGGCGGTCGTCACAGGTACCCGGGAAATGGCTACCAAACCTGGTCCGGCTCTTCGAGCCCGCAAGGGGCGGTGAACATGTGGCTGAGCAACAAGTACTACAACTCGCATGGAGTCATTATCCTGAACCGCAACATCACCCGTGGGGGCACCTACTCTGACGGCTATGGAACCACGTTCTCCGGCCGCTAGAAACTTGATAGTAGGCCGGTACTACACCGGCCTACTTTTTTTCTGATCAAAAGCACCGCAGGCCCGAAAATCAGTCCCATAGCAGTTTTCCGGGTTTGACGAAACTGGCGATAAACGGTACACGACCTACCGTGACTAAGTGGATTAACGACGGCTACGAGCTGTTAAAACAAGAAATGGTGGAATGGTTTGAGGGCGTCGTAAAGGCGCTACCGAACCTGGTGGTCGCTGTCTTTCTTTCCGTCCTGTTCTGGTATGCGGCGGGACTTGCAAGCCGAATGCTGGAACGCGCCTTCCGCCGCTTTGTCGATAGCGAGACCTTGGTCTCGTTGCTCACCCGCACGGCCAGATTTGTTTTGCTCTGTGTTGGACTTTTCTTCGTCCTCGGCGTTCTCAACCTCGAAAAAACCGTCGCCTCTCTTCTCGCTGGTGCGGGCGTCTTGGGCTTGGTCGTTGGTATAGCGTTTCAGGATTTCATGAGTAACTTCTTCGCGGGCATCATGATCAGCTTCCGGCGCCCCTTTGTGGTGGGCGACATCATCGAATCCAATAGCCACATGGGCACCGTCAAAAACGTGAATTTGAGAAATACCGTAGTCCTTAACTTTGACGGGCAGCAGGTACTCATTCCCAACAAGATCGTGATTGAGAACCCCCTGCTCAACTACACCCGTTACAAACGACGCCGGGTGAATCTTGCGATCGGGGTTTCCTATGCCACGGATCTTGAGCAGGCTGCTAACATTGCCAAAGAGGCAGTGGGCGCCCTTCAGGGAGTCTTAAGTGATCCCAAACCCGAGGTCGACTATCAGGAGTTTGGCGACAGCTCGATCAATTTCGCCCTAAGATTTTGGATCGATTACCCCCAGACAAATTTTTTCCGAATTCAGAGCGACGCTGTAGTGGCCGTGAAAAAGGCCTTCGACAAGAATGATATTACGATCCCGTTTCCCATACGCACTTTGGATTTCGGGATTGAAGGCGGCAAAACACTGGCGGAGATGCTTAAGTTAAAAAACTAAGTAAGTTTTTTGAGTAGCCATTCCGCCCCGTACTTGTAGCCCCTACTGCGCCAGGCCTTTGAGATAGGAATCCAGGCCAGGAGAAAAACGAAGCCCAACAGGAGAGCCTGGTAAGGTTCCATGCTCTTTTGAAAATACTTCGCCACGTCCTCTTCCAAGGCTCCAGCGATCCAAAGCGGCCAAAGAATAACAAAGTGGTGCACAAGGTAGAGCGTGAGTGAGGACCGGCTCATAGAATCAAAGTACTGCGGTAACACGCTTTGGCGCACATCAAACACTCGGTAGAAACAAAGATACACGACCAAGCAAAGTCCTATGGAGGCCAAGAGACGAAAGCTCGAAAGCGGGTAGAAAGAGCCACGAAGATTCCATCCCCATGGGTTCCCAAAGGCCTGAAGAACCGGGCCAACGACGAGTGACAAGACTCCCAAGGCAAAAAGCCTCGTCGCCCAGACACGTCCGCGCGCCTCGTCCGTAAACAAACACCGCGCCACCAAGAAACCGCTCAGCGGGAAAAACAGCCACGGAAAAATCGGGAAGTAACCGGTCACAAAAAAACCGATAAGATCGTGCACCCCGTCCCAACGCGCGGCATATTCGAAAGTCTCATTTCCCCAGTAGGAAAAAAAATCCACATTTGCCCGCAGGAACGGGGATAGAACGACAACGATCAACATCAAAAGTAAAATCACCGGGGACGGTAACCGCCTGACGAGCGCCAGGACAAAAATCGAAAAAGCTATCAATGTCAAAATATCCCAATCCAAAGCACCATCTAGGGACCAAGCCAGAATCGAAAACACTATTCCCATCGAAAAAAGTACGGCTGCACGCCGCACGTGGTGTCTAAGTCCGTGAGTGCGCCCGTCTCCCCAATGTTTCTTGTCGCTGAAGAAGAAACTAAGCCCAACGGTGAAGGTGAAAAACTGGGCGCCAAAGCTCCCGTAAGGCCCACAAAGAGACACCACTATCCAGGAGTTGGGTTCTCGATCCGACGCGAGGTAGAGCACAAAATGACAAAGCAACATTTTGACGATCGCCAGTGTCCGAAAGGCATCGATGGAACGGACTCTTTTATCCATCCTTAGAGTATACGCCAACTTTGAAGGGGCCTTGCGGGAGGTAAAAAGAAGGCATGATGCACCCGGCCGAATCTAGGTGACTGCTACTTCGTTCACCAGTGGCCTGCCCGCCTCGTAGTCGGCGATATTGTTGAGCGTGGTATGGGCGATATTCGCCAACGCTTCTCGAGTCAGAAAACCCTGATGTGAGGTAATCAACACATTGGGAAAAGTAAGCAGCCGTGCCAACTGATCGTCCTGCAGAATGTGCTCCGAAAGATCCTGAAAGAATATCTTCTCTTCCTCTTCATAAACATCCAAACCGGCACCGCCCAGATGTTCGGCCTTGAGCGCCTGTATCAGGGCTTTCGTGTCAATAAGGGCTCCCCTGCCCGTATTAATCAGCACCACGCCCTTTTTCATCTGGGAAATCGCTGCAGCATCCACAAGGTGTTTGGTTTCGGCATTCAGAGGAATATGCAGCGAAATAACGTCCGAAGTCTGGAAAAGGTTATTCAGCTCCAAATAAGTGACGCCCTTTTTTTCCAAGTCGGCGTCTTTTTTGAGGTCATACGCCACAACCTGGCAACCAAAGCCCAACATTATCTGGCAAAAGACGCGCCCAATTTTTCCAGTTCCGATTACACCTACAGTCTTTCCATGAAGATCGAAACCAACCAAACCATCGAGCGAAAAATTCATCTCGCGGACACGATTGTAGGCCCGGTGTACCTTCCTATCTAGAGAGAGCAACAAGCAGGTCGCGTGCTCTGCAACGGAGTAGGGTGAGTACTCCGGAACGCGAACCACCCGTAGACCAAGCTCTTTTGCTGCCGATAAATCCACATGATTGAAGCCAGCACTACGAAGAGCAACGAGCTCTACTCCACAGTTCTTCAAGTCTTCCAGAGTAGTGCGGTTTAGCCGGTCGTTCGCAAACGCACAAACGGCGGGAAATCCCTTCGCTAAAACCGCGGTCTCCTCTGTAAGGCGGGGTTCGACAAAGTGTAGATCATGCCCAAAGTCTCTGTTTGCCAGCTCAAAAGACTGCCTCTCGAAACGATGGGTATCAAACATCAGAAACTTCATCCAGAAATCCTTTCTCTTAGGTAGATCTAGGACGAGAGCAAAAAAAACGCAACACAACGCCTTCAACACCTCTGTAGTCAATTTCGCGACAATCCGCTAAACTATTTGAACCACACGAAAAAGGCCCAATATTGTTCCTGGCGATCCTGATAGCGATTTTTGCAATACCCATCTATTCTTGGGGTGACGCGCCCACCGTCATTTCGATCAATTTCTCCCCTACCGATAAAGAGATTACTGAGGATGTAAAAAAGATGCGTGAAACTCTCAGTGGTTGCGGGTTCAACGTTGAGAAAATAGACGCTAGTTCCAACACCGCAATTGATACGCAACTGGATGCCATTGACGCCGCCAAGCGCGCAAAGAACACCGTGGTTTTTCTGGATTCTCATGGCGAGACCTTTGATCCTGTTACGGGCGCCAACGCTAAGGACAACGGCGACTTCGTCGGGCACTTCAATTGGGATCATTGGCTTTGCGAAAAAGGAGACGTTGCGAGCAAGGTCTGCGAAACGGATACCGTACTGAAAACCCTGGCGGCTCGAATAAAGACGCCGCAGGTCTGGTTGGATGCCTGCTTCTCCGGCCAGTGCCGCTACTGCTTACCCTCAGAGGCCGGTCTAGCGATGTCTTGCACAGAGCGCCAAGAGTCAACCAAGGTATCAAAAGCAAAACATGAAGTAGTGAAATTGATGTGCGCGTCCATTGATTCCAACAAATGCAAAGAGTGGTGGGCCGCCGACAAAAACCAAGACGGGCATCTCACTCCAGAGGAGCTTCAAGTCTATTTGGATGGAGTTCTAGGTTTATCTCGGAAATCCAACCCATTTAAGAAGAATATGACCTCAGAGTACAAGAAGTCAGACTTAAAAAATATATCGGGTTTCAAGGACCAATGCGACAAGCTTAAGGGGAAGTTTTCATCGAAAACCCCCAAAGTATTTGAGCTACACTGCAAGAAGGTAGTCGGGGACAAGAAACCTGAGGATGCAAAGACAACCGACTGCAGTTGGGATGTTCTCAAGTACTTTTTAGAAGGGGAAGACTTTACTTCCAAAAAGAAGATCCAAGAAAAGATCAAGACGGATATCGCAGGCCCGCAAAAGATAGTGAGTAACGACCTGAAAGAGGTCTTGGAGTGGCCGAGTCTTTGCGGTACACGAATTGAAACCTTGAGCGACGGTACAAGCTTCAACATTCGATACAGGGACTGCGAAGTGGTGCGATTAAGCGAGAAAGAGCTGACCTACGTGAGCTGTGAGTATACAGAAAAAACAACCCAGGATGCCAAGGCCAAGACCCCAACTTCCAAAGTCGGTAAAATAGTCGAAGAGACTGTCGTTCCCCTTCCCGGCAATTTTAATCTCTATTCTAATGTATGCGGGGTTGCGAAATTGGAACCGGTACCGAAACTGCCACCAACCGACCCAAAGGAACCACATTAGAGCGCAAGAACCTAGCGCTCAAAAAAGAACCACTTGCGCCGGACGCGAGCTCCATAGCTCAAACCAAATTTGCGCAGGCCTGCGCGTTTTACAAGCGCCGCTACTTCTTCAGGAGAGTCGCTTACAATAAAGCGATCGTAGTCGCGCTCCGAAATCGTGCCCATCTTTACCAGTCGTTGCTTCATGAACTCAAGAAAGGGCGTCCAATATTCGCGCCCCATTAGAATCACCGGGAAGCCGCGCACCTTGCCGGTTTGAACCAGGGTCGCAATTTCAAAAAGCTCATCCATGGTGCCGTAGCCACCAGGTAGAGCAACAAAGGCGTAGGAGTATTTAACGAGCATCAACTTGCGAATGAAAAAGTGGCGAAACTCCATGCACAGATCCAAGTACGGATTGGGTTGCTGCTCTTCAGGAAGAACAATATTGCAGCCAACGGAATAGCCCCCAGCTTCCTGGGCGCCGCGGTTTGCAGCTTCCATTAGGCCTGGCCCGCCTCCAGTCATAACAGTAAACCCCGATCGCGCGAGCTCCGCCCCGAGCTGCCTGCCCATCTCATAATAGGTATTCCCGTCGTTCAGTCTGGCGGAGCCGAAAACAGTGACACAGGGTCCGACAAAGTGAAGTTTTCTGAACCCACGTAAAAGTTCGAAAAAGATTCGGAAGGCGCGCTGAAGCTCTTTCCACCGGGTTTGAGCACCACGCAAAAAGAGCCGTTCGTTTTGTACGTCTTTCTGCCGGCGTGTGGGTTTCGGTAGCGTCATGGTCTGTTATCAAATAATACATTCAATGCGAATTATTCAGCAACAAAGCAAATTTCGGCTATCATGGGAGCGTGGCAACTCCGCTTCCATCACGACTCAACGCAGTTTTGAACGGCCTTGTGGGCGATAAACTTGAAAGCCAAAACAACAGGCTCGCCATCAAAATGGCGTTTCGCGAGAACGGAAAGGATGTTGCTGTTCAGGATCTGGACCTTCGGGAACATGATTGGGTTATCTACGTTCACGGCTTGATGGCTGACGAAGCAATCTGGAACGGGTTCGCACCCAAACTCGGCAAACGTTATTCAATCCTTCACCTTCGCTATAATACTGGACGCCATATCTCCGAGAACGGAAAATCCCTGAGCGAGTTGATGGAAGAACTCGTTCGCCGTCGTTCCCCGAGGAAGATCATTTTGATTGGGCATTCGATGGGCGGGCTTGTGATTCGAAGTGCCTGCCACTATGGCAAACTCGCGCGTTGTGCTTGGGTAGGCAAGGTCAAAACCATTTTCCTTATCGCAGTGCCTAATTATGGAGCGGCCCTTGAGCAGATTGGCCACATCTCCACTATCGCTCTGAAAGCTATTGCAGGATTTTACGTTGGACATATTGGCGCGCTTATCGAGCAGCGGAGCAACGGTATCAAAGACCTCCGCCACGGAGCTATGGTGGATGAAGACTGGAAGTACGGCGAACCCGCCATATTTAGCTACGATAAACATACTCCGGTGCCACCACTTCCTGGAGTCCACTACCACATTCTCGTTGGCAATCTTTCCAAGGAAGAAGACTCACTTATGGCGAAGTACTTTGGCGACGGTTTGGTAACACCCGCAAGCGCCATTGCAGAAACCCTTCTTCGGGTTTCAACCGTAAAGATTTTCCCGCAGACAGGACACAACTCCATCTTGCGTAGCAGGAAAGTCCACAACTACGTCCAAAAACAAATTCTGTGAATCAGCTCCGATTCATAGGGGCAACGGAACCGCCGCCCTCTCTCCCACAAAAACCAGGTTGTGATGTTCTGCAATCGAGTGCAACCTATCGGCGCGCTGTTTCGCATGGCTCTTGTGGTGTTTCATTTTGTCTTTATGGCGCTTGAGCTGACGTCTTAATTTCTCCGTCATTTGGTTAACTGCACCGTACAGACTCGGTGCCTTGACCTCCGCGTGGAGATCCGTGCCATAGGCGCCCAGAACGTCACAATGAGCGACGCTGTCGCGCCGTCGCCTCGAAAATGTGACGTGAATCATAGGAGCTTTTTTGGTGAGCTTACCGACCACTCCAAGAAGCTTTTCTTCGGTGTACTGGCATAGAGCGGGCGATGGATCGAGTTGATGAAATGCAAAACGTATAGACATGAGTTTCCCCCTTCTTTCTCGTGGTTAACGTTGCTGATGTTCGGTGGTTTTCCGATTTGGAGAAGTTTGGGAAGAAAACCGGTTTTACCCAGATTTCTTCCCAAACCTTTAACTTTCGCGTTTTAGCGATCCAGTCAGGCACTAGTAATTGGAGGAGCAACTTGTGTGCCAGTTCGCATTGTTGTCTTTCGTGCCTGACATACCTACGGGCGCGAACTGGATGGGGATAGGATGTAACGAAATGGGACGAACTAAGGAGTTTTGGATAAGTTGTTTAAGTAATTTAAGAAACTGTTTTGCGCCCATGTGTAAATCCTCCCCGAAGCGCCTCAATGCCGCCTCTATACTGAAAGACGCCTCAATGTACCGATTTGTTCCAAAGTTATTTCATTCTGTTTCAGTTTCCACAAACGAAGCCCAAAAAAGTACTGGCACCGCTCTTGCTTATTAATGGGGTGAAAAGCAAAAAAGGAGGCTTGGGTATGGCTATCAATTCAAGGAATGCGGCCGTCCATTCATGGGAGTGTATTGGCCTCGACGCAGACGAGCGCCAAATGGCGGAGGAGCTTGTCGAGAAAACCCCCAAGCCCTCGGCAGAGCGCTTTGATCTCCACTACAGAAAGAAAAGATCCAGTAAACAACCCGATGATGGCTACGACCTCTACGCGGCACACGACAGCCACAGGTGGAGCCCGGTCACCCATTACCTAGAGCCTTACCTCTAATATAGAGCTGACGGCGGCAACCCACCTTGTGAAAGCACGATTGAAAATCCCTGCCCGAAATAAGGTTGATCTCCAACCGGATTCATTTATTATGGGGCGCTTCTATTGGTTCTTATGGGCGCCCGTAGCTCAGCTGGATAGAGCGGCAGACTACGAATCTGTAGGTCGGAGGTTCGACTCCTTCCGGGCGCGCTTTTCCCTCCTAAGCAGTGACAATTATTGCACCTTGACACACCGAGTCAAATCCCTTAAAACACGGTTTCATTAATTTTCTCTCGTTAGAAGCAGTAATTTTAATTTGGGCCGACTTTTTGGAGGAAACACATGAAGTTTCAGTTGGTTATGGGTGTTCTTGTCCTGAGTGTTCTACTTTCTGCCTGCGCTAAAAAGCGCCCGCTGCCCCCTCGTGGGAAGCGGATTGGAACCGTTTCGGTAGGCGAGGACTTCCGCAACTATATGGTTGGCCGTGAAATCACACCTGACCACTGCATGATGCTCGTCGAGATGACTGATAGCAAAGACGTCGTGCTCGAGATTTCAGCGCCTGGTTGCCCGGACAACAACTCCCTCGCGGCCGCCCCTATCGCCTCTCTCAAATTGTGGAGCGGTTGGATTCAGGTGGGCGATGAATATTCCACCCTTCTAATGGCCGGCAACTCCTCCATTTCCGCCGAAAATGTACCCGTTGGTGTGATTACTGATATCAACGATCAAAAAGATGAAGACGATTTGATGCGCTTAGATTCCCTTTGCGTAGGCAACACCTTCATGCGCATGGATCTTTCCAAGAATTGCCACATTGAAGTTAATGGCGACATGACGATCGCCAAGATCGAGCTCAATAAAGGCAACACGCTCCAATCCATCCTCCTTGCCCGTGCAAACGGTACGGACGATGCAGTGGATGCAGTTTCCAAACGCGTAACGAAGTTGGATGGCAAACTCGACACCATCAAAACAGCCCTCGAAGAATCCATCAAGGATTTGAGCGACAAGACAGAGCAGGGCTTCAAAGACGTGGCAACAAAACTTACCGCTATCGAAAAAGATTTCGCTGAAAAATTGACCGCACTTGAAAAGTCGGTGAAGGAAGATGCGGCAAAAGAGCGCACCAAGCTCGAAACCAAGATCCTCGGTGAGGTCCAAACCAAGCTTGATGATCTCGCCAAAACCCTCCGCAAGGAAAACAAAGACGGCGAAGCCGCGGTTGTGGATTCCCTGACCAAGGACTTTGGCAAGAAGATGGACGACCTCAAAACGCTCATTGCCAAGGACATGGACAAGAAGCTTGAAGACCTAAAGAAGAAAGCTTCTGACGATGACAAGTCTACCGTAGAGGCTCTCCAGAAGGAAAATGCTACCAAGATCGCAGCAGCAGTAGACGCTGCAAAGAAAGAGCTTTCTAAGTTGCTTGAAGACCTCACCACCAAGTTGAACACGAAGGGAATGGAAGTCGACAAGATTAAGGAAGACGTAGCAAAGAAGATTTCAGACGCTAACAAAGCTCAGGATGAAAAAATCGAAGCGGCGAAGAAAGCCATCGATAAATCGACTGAGGACCTCAAGAAGCAGCTCGACGACCTGAAAAAGAAGGTCGACGATGGTAACCAGGAATCGGCTGAAGAGCCTTCCTCCTCGGAAGAATAGTCACCGTAGCAATTAGACTTAGAGGAATACTGTCATGAAATACTCAGTCTCAAAAGCCTTAGCTATCCTGATGCTAGTACCGGCGCTCTCGTTTTGGACCGCATGCACGCGTTCCAAACCTGAGCCCAAAGCCGAAGTCCCTGTTGCGGAAAACACGGCACCGGTCGAGCAAGCAACGGAAGCGGCTCCCAGCGAGCCAGCTCCTGTCGCGAGCAATGAAGTCCCGGCGGTTGAAAAAACGCCGGTACCGGTCGTCAAACCCGCACAAAAGCCGGTCATTGCAAGACGTCCGAGCCCTCTTAAGCCGATTCCGGTTGTTTCCAAGCCGAAGTCGCTGAAGTTTGCACCGATGCCCATAGTCGGAACAAGCTCCATGGAAGCTTCCGTACCGAAGACCGGACTCGCGTTCTTCATCGGAGCGGGACACAGGTTCGGTACGCAGATTTCCGATCGCACATTCACCGAGATGGAGCTTCAAGCTAGCTACCTCTTTGAGAATGGCGCTGAGATCGGCGTCCTCCAAACGGCGAAGAAGCTCTATGACATTGCGCCGGTAGGTGAAAAAGAACTTCTGCTGGATGACACGGTTTTGTTCTGGCGCTCCAATGCCATGAACGGGCCTTTGGGTACGTCGCTCAAAGTTACCGCTGGCGTCACGATCCCGGTTTCTGAACAGTCCGGCGATCGCCAGACGATCACGCGTCCGAGCATTGCTTTGACTGCAAGCAAAAAGGTAACTGACAAACTAGAGATTTCTGTCACCCCGTACGTCCAGTACCATTTTAATCGATTCGTCTCGGGCCCTGACAGGGTTCCGTCCCCGCTCGTTGCGGTGGGTGCGATCACCAAGGCAGAGTTCCATGTGGTACCCAACGCGATTAAGCTTGTCGGCTGGGATCGCATCGGTGGCCAGTTCTATGAAGAGTTTGATGACCGCTCGGTAGCGCCTCCGGCATCTACTTTGTCGAACTTTGGAGCGTATTTGGATTTCCTAATTTCAGACAGCCTCTCATTGCAGGCAGGCTGGCTTCGTGGAAACTCTCTGCCGAATGACGGTCTAAACACCGGCAACCAGAACTTCTACGATCCGGAAAGCCACCGCTTCTACGCATCCATTGGGATTCGTTTCTAAGAAAGATTTGGCTAGGTACTATCGGGCTTTGCGTCGGAAATCACGCGACGTCCCCGATGAAAGGTCAGGTAGTACCAAATCCATTGAGTCATCACCAGGATCCGGTTCTTGAAATCGATTAGGTAGAAGATATGTACGACTACCCAAATCCACCAGGCCAGCAAACCGGCTAGGCGAAGTCCTAAGACGTCAGCAACGGCAAAGCGCCTACCGACAGTCGCAAGATTTCCTTTATCAACATACTTAAACGCGGGGGAATTCTTTCCCTCCAGTCGGGACTTGATCACACGCGCCACGTGCTGCCCTTGTTGTTTCGCGACGGGTGCCACGGCAGGCAGTGCCCGCCCGCCTGCATCCAAAAAACAGGCCGCGTCTCCGACCACGAAAACACTCGAATCCTCTGGCAGGCTCAGATCTGGGCCCACTTTCACTCTTCCAGAGCGATCGGTTTCCACGCCGAGTTTCGAAGCAACGGAGGTCGCCCGTACGCCCGCAGCCCAAAAGATCGAGCCCGCTTCAATACGTCGGCCCTTAAGCGTAACCCCTGAATCGTCCAGCGCCTCTACGGCAGAGCCGGTAATTACCTTCACGCCCAGCTGATGGAGCGCCTTCTGTGCTTTTTCGGAAAGCTTTTCTGAGAACACCCCCAAAATCCGAGGGCCCGCCTCCACCAAAATAATTTCCGCCGAAGCGGGGTCAAAGTTGCGAAACTCCCCCCGAATCGCTTTGTGGGACAGTTCCGCCAACGCCCCGGCGAGTTCAACGCCGGTGGGGCCCGCACCTACTATCACAAAAGTTAAAAGACGCTTGCGGCGTGAACTATCTGTCTCAAACTCGGCAGCTTCAAACGCACGCAGTACCTGATCTCGCATTCGGGTTGCATCGTCGATGGCCTTCAAAGAAGGCGCATTCTTCTTCCAGACATCATTACCAAAGTAATTGTATTCCGACCCGGTCGCGACAACGAGCACATCGTAAGGGACTTGTCCCACACTGGTTTGGACGAGCTTCGCCTCGCGATCCACCCCTTTAATTTCGGCTTGCAGCACTTTGACGTTTTTTTGCCTTCGGAACACGTGACGAATGGGGACAGCAATGTCTTCCGGTGAAAGCCCACCGGTCGCAACTTGATAGAGCAAGGGTTGAAAGAGGTGGTGGTTCTGCCGATCGATAATCAGGATCTCTACTGCGGCGTGCTTCAACCCGCCAGCAACGGCGAGACCCGCGAAGCCTCCCCCTAGAATCACTACTCGATCGGCCATTGGCTCCTCTTGTTCCTGATTAGTATCGCACAATCGCCGGTTTCCTTCATCTTGAACCCGGGTGAACTCTCTGCCACAAACCCGACGAATGCCCCTACATGTCTCAAGAGGCACGTCCATCGAGGCTTGTCAGAGATCGGTAGCTCAACTACTATCCTCACAAGGTGAGAGAGGATGACTAAACGCTACTGGGTGCAGGTGCTGTTATTGACCTTGGTGACGTTTGCGTGCGTCGCACCCAAAACCTACAAAACCGGGCTCCTCATCGTCAGCCGAACCTACTCGCTCGCTTCCGATCACCTGCTTTCAGGGGTCTCGCCCTACAAAGAACGCCTCCACGACACAAAGTGGTTAGAGACAGACTGGTTCAAGTATTCGCCGCTTCTGGCCCTGGGCTACACCGTGATGACCTGGCTACCCGGCAAGGCACACGCACTGCTCTGGGTTTTCATTAACGTTCTTTTCTTTTGGATGGGCGTCAGTGCCTGGGTGCGACTCGACCGCAAGACTTCTCCTTGGCTCTGTTTTGCCGTAATTGTTGCTTCGTGCGAACTCAATATTTCTCTCGTTCATCAGCAAATCAACGGCCTGCTTTGTGGGATGACATTCCTGGGAATGGCGGCATACCAAAGGCATGCCTACGGGTACGCGGGTTCATTGTTGGCACTGGCCACCAACTTCAAGATTATCCCACTTCCGCTCCTTGGGACCCTCGGCCTTCAAATGCGCCGGCAGTACCTTTTCTATGCAGTGCTCACTCTGGCATTGGCTTTTGTTATTCCCGGCTTTTTTATTGGTTTTGATACGAATCTTCAGTTTCACCTTGATTGGATGCAGCTCCTTGCAAAAGACATCCACACTCAAGGGATTGCTGATATCCAGTCGCTCATGGAACGCTTGGGAGCTCCAACCCTTGGAGCTTTTCTACGTTGGTCGGTACTGTTTGTAACGGCAGGTTTGATGATCATCCCCGTTCTGCTCAAGAAAGAAGATCCCGATTGGGTGCTGTGGTTGAGTACCGCTCTCTTGGGGATCACGCTATGGAATCCGAGATCTGAATCGCCGACCTTTGTCATCGTTGCCCCCCTATACATCCTTCTGATGCAACGCTGGCTTGGATCCACTGCGTGGGAGAAACTCGGCCGCTGCTTTCTCGTTGTCTGTTCGTTTCTCATTACCATCAGTTTTACCGACATCTGGCCACGCACCCTTTGGGATCCCGGTAGCCCCGTCTGCGCCGCCAAGACAATCGGAACCTTGATGTTATTTGTCGTCGTCACAACGCTTTATTTTCGAGACCTCTTTTTGCGCCAAGCACAGGAGCAGCCGAATGAATTCTCCCACCCGCGAATGGTTATCGAAGCTTCCTAAAGCGGAGCTACACCTCCACATCGAAGGCAGCCTGGAACCGGAAATGGTTTTTGAAAAGGCCGCAAAGCATGGAGTCAAGCTACCCTACTCGAGTGTTGAGGCGCTGAGAAAAGCCTACGATTTTTCAGATCTTCAATCTTTTCTGGACATTTATTACCGTGGAGCAGACGTGCTTCGCGATGAAGAAGATTTTTTTGATCTCACAAAGGCATATCTAAAAAAAGTACACAGCGAAAATGTACGGCATGTGGAGATTTTTTTCGATCCGCAAACACATACGGATCGGGGCATCCCTTTCGAGGTGGTTATCCGGGGGATACGAGCGGCGCTGGAGAACGCGTCTAAGGACTACGGGATGAGCAGCGAACTCATCCTCTGTTTCCTGCGCCATCTCTCTTGTGAGGCAGCGGAAAAGACGTTGAAGCAAGCCCTTCCCTTCAAGGACTGGATAATCGCGGTTGGGTTGGATTCCTCGGAGGTCGGACACCCGCCCAGCAAATTCAAACGCGTTTTTGACCAGGCCCGAAGTGAGGGATTTCTCGCCGTTGCCCATGCTGGGGAGGAAGGCCCCCCGGAGTATATTTGGGAGGCGCTTGATCTGCTCCAAGTGAAACGCATCGATCACGGCGTGCGCTGCCTTGAAGATGAAAAGCTAACCGAACGACTAGTCGCAGAAAAAATTCCACTTACGGTCTGCCCGCTTTCCAATTTGAAACTGAAGGTCTTTGAGCGACTGGAAGATCACAACCTCAAAAAGTTGCTGGATCGGGGCCTCAGAGCCACTGTGAATTCCGATGACCCCGCCTACTTTGGGGGATACCTCGAGGAAAACTTCGCGCAAACAGCGGAGGCTCTAAAACTTAGTCGAGAGCACGTCGTTCGCCTCGCTGAAAATTCGTTCCTCGCCTCTTTCGCCTCAGAACAACGTAAAGCCGACTTGATTCAGGAACTGAGAGAAAAAGCCTAGGCAGTCGGCTGGCTGTGCCGCGAAATCGGAACGACCGTCGCTTTTGCCGGGGCCTTGTCCTCCAGCATTTGCGCCGCGTGGTACACCGTTTTTGCAAACTGCAGAAAAGCTTCCTTTTCGTACTTAATGGAAAAGTTCCCTAAATCAACGCGGATTGTTCCGCAACCGCAACGCTGGATGGATTGGACCGGGTTTACAGAGCGTTTTTTCATTTTATCCCTCCCCCAAAAATTCGGGCTCTTGTTCAGACTAAATCTGAATAAGACTGTATCCGAGCCTTCCCGGCTTGCCAACACAAATGTATGGCAAAAAGCGCGGAAATTATTGACCCCTGATCCTACATGTATGGCCATCCGAATTCTTTTTTGGCTGGCCTAGTCCTCGTTGCGTGCTTAGGATGATCCGAACGAGGAAGCATGCGGATTACCTTAATTATTCTTATGTCGGGTCTCTTGCTAGGCGGCTGCGCTACCAGTCCCCGTAGCAACGAAAAGCAAATCACACTTGGTAATTTCAAAACGAAGATCTTGCGAGGCCAAACAAACCAGAAAGAAGTGATGCGCTTACTGGGCTCTCCGAGCATCACCACCTCGAACGCACAGGGGAACCCCGTCTGGACCTACACGCGCCAGGCCTTTGACCAGAAAAACCAGCGCTTTGCCGGCGGCATTACCCTCTATGGGGGGGACGATTCCTTCACCTCCTCGTCCAGCTCCAGTTACGACATCATCCTTACCTTCGACGCCGAGAAACGCGTGGAAGACTACTCTGTCATCGCCTCCGAGTTCTAGGCTGGATTCGGGCGTCAGGACGTGCTATCGGGAGGCATGTCACTTGAGAATCCCGAACTCTGGATGAAACAGGCCTACGCACTGGCAGAAGAGGCAGCCTCCCTTTACGGTGAGGTTCCTGTCGCGGCCTTGCTCGTGCGCGGCGACCAGATTGTCGGACGCGGCACGAACGAGCGCCTCCGGAGCGAGCGGACCGCGTCGCATGCGGAAATCGTCGCGCTTGAAGATTACAACCTGCGATTCGGCCGGTGGCGATGCGAACCCGGGACCTCTTTGGTAGTCACGACGGAACCGTGCCTCATGTGTACCGGAGCTTTGCTCTGGGCGCGTGTCGATCACCTATATTTTGGCTGCGAGGATCCCCGAGGCGCGGGGCTTCTCCGCATACAGCCACTTATCAGCGAAGGCGTCTACGATCACCGCTTTTGCAGTATCCACGGTGGAGTACTCGGCGAAGAATGTTCGGCAATGATGAGTAGCTTTTTCTCACGCATGCGGGCACGCAAAGAGTACGAATCGGATATTCATTTTTTCTAATGCCACATTAATATTTATTAATTTTTCTAAACTAAAATAAAGACGTATGCCTTAAAGCATCCCTTCCGTCGCCACAACGGCCGGAAGGAGCTGGAGGGACGATATGAAAACGTTAAAATTTTTTGGTTTAGTACTGCTAGCAATCGGTTCGAGCGATTTTGCAAACGCGGGAACCGTTTACTCGAAAGATCTGAAGCTGGATTGCCACGGGGAATATAAGGTTCTAAAGGCCGAGCCATACTACAAACCGCCCATGGGGCGGGCCCCCGGAAGATCCGGAACGCACGAAACTGTTGAGGTACTCTCACTGGATGGGCCAGGTTGTGAGTTGCTGGAACCCAACTACAAGATCGAAATTCAGATCGGCGATGAACTTCCGTATGGCCAATCCATTTATGAAGGGAGTTTTTTGGAAGCTAAGGCACTCGCGTCGCAACGGCTGGGTAATACCTACCCGTTCTCAGCGGAGCAGCACTTCGGTTACCAGACAAAGTATGGAACGCTCCCCTTTTTCCCAACTCTGCACCAAGAGAGCCTTTCCATCCTCGGAAAAACAAGAACCCTTGACGCGCAAAAAACCTACGGGAGTTTAACTGTCTCGGAACTTGCGGACTCAGATAAAACCAAACTCCTCAAAGAGGCCTACTCGGCAATTGAATACGGGAAAAAATACCAGAGTATTAGTGCCGACAGCGATGACTTTCTCGGATTCATTTTGGCCGTGAGCTTTGAAAAAGAGGATCTGGTGCTTCAATACATCGAGGATCTAATCCTTCTGTTTGAAAACACAACCAGGTACACCAGCTCTTTCGTCAGTCTACATCCGGGCACCCAAATCGGCGCCAAACTGAATGAGTTGCTGAATACCTACGGGAAAAGCAAGTTTTCATCCAAGATAGAGGTGTTAAAAAGAAATCCTCTCCTTTTCGAAGACCAGATCGTTGGTTGGGCCTTCCTAAAGAACGGTATTTCGGTGCCAAAACTAACCGAATCAGAAACCGTGGATTTCCTGGTAACCGCCCTGGAAGAAGCTGAAAATCTCGCCAAGGTGCCTCAAGTACTCGAGGCCCGGTATCTGCTCCAACAATACAAGGAGGCAGGTAAAACGATCCTGGCTTACAGCAACAAGCAGCCACCTGCGATGTACAAGAAGCACGAGTATTTCGTCGTCAACGCGGAAGCGGAGTCCTTAATCCATTCGCTGCTCGCGGTAAAATAGTCCGTCACCTCTAGGGGGAGGGTGCGCTGGCGCCCTCCCTCAAAGGGATCAACTTCGACATATAATACTCATCGACAAATTCTTCCCCAACTCGAAGAGAGTGTCTTTTAGTCCCCTCGATTTCAAATCCGCATTTTTTGTAAAGAGCCACAGCGCGATCATTGTGCGACATTACGGTGAGCTCCAATCTGTGCAAACCTCTCACTTCTGCCCACTCAAATAACTCTTTCATCAAATCTTTTCCAAGTCCCTTACCCGTTTGCGCAGCCAAAATGCCAATTATCAGATGGACGCTCAACCGGCGACGCCGCATCAGGCTTCCTGTTGCAATTAATATCCCTACCGGACTTTCGCCGTCTTCCGCTATCAGTACGAGAGACTGCTCCTGCCGCAAGTTGCCCTCCATCATGGCCTGCAGATTCTTCCTTTGCCGTTCGCACTCGCCCGGCTCAAAGGCCAAAAAAGAGGACTCCTGATTCAACGTAATAAAAAGATCTACCAAAGCATCCCGATCCTCAATCGTTGCTTTCCTAACTTGCATCTCGTTTTCTCCAACTTTCAATCTGGCGAACTGTTTCCACAAGCACCGGGGCGGGATCGCTAGCGCACAATGCTACAGCCGCTTGCAATTGAGGGTGCCGCGTAACGGTCATTGCGATAAGTGCGTTTCGGCGCAAACCTTCACGTTTCGCACGCGTCAAGGGGGTGCCTCCAAAATGATACTCATACGCAGACTGGTTCATCGTAGCTATCTCAAAAAGATCGGGATAGTCGCGAACCGGGATGTTTTCGGGAAGGTACCCTTCCGTTTTTTTCATGTTGTACGGGCACGCGAGCTGACAAAGATCACACCCAAAGTAGTAGGTACCGAGCCAGGGCCAATATTCTTCCGGGATAGGACCGCGGTGTTCTATGGTCCAGTACGCCAAACATTTGCGAGAATCGATGGAGTAGTCCGTATCCAAAGCTCCCGTTGGGCAAACGCGCTGGCACTCTCGACAAGCACCGCAGCCGCCGTCTGGCAGATGCATCGCGGGGTCAACCTGGCTGGGGCTATCCTTTTCAAAATCAATGGAAGTCAAAATACCCGCCAGCAAAAGAAAGCTGCCAAGCTTCGGGTGTATGTAGCAAGTGTTCTTACCAATAAAACCCCGTTCCGTCTGTGCGGCCAGCGCCCTCTCAAGTACCGGCGCAGAGTCTACAAACACCCTCGCCTGCGCGTTTGGGTAATGCGTTTTCAACTCACGGACAATACGCGCTCCGCTCTGCCTTAATAGTCGATGGTAATCCCGAATCCGGGCGTACTGGGCCACCTGCGGCCCTTGGATCGGCAAGCTCTCACGCTGATCATAACTGAGCGCAAAGACTAAAGCGCACACAGACCCGGGAAGCAGTCCTGCCGGGTTCTCGCGCAGCGCCGAGTGGTTTTCCAAGAAGTGCATCCCCCCTTGGCGGCCTTCTCCCAACCAGCGCTTGAAGCGTCGGAAGGCCTCTGGTGTTTCCGGCGACGAGACGCCTAAAAACTCCAGACCCTCCTTCACAAAAAGTCGCTTCAATTCAGATCGTGCGAGTGCCATAGAAGGGTTTTAGGCGGCGTTGTCCCACAAATCAAGCTGGTGGCGTATTCAGAGAGAATTCCCCCAATCCTGACACCCGGCCAGGAGCTCGGCGTATACAAGAAAAGGACGCCCAAAAGTCGAGCCTAGACCGTGGCATTTGCATTGCACTCTAATGACGCATAGGGGGGATTCCATGAAATTGATGATTCTAGTGATCGCGCTAGCCTGGTCGACACCAGAGCTATTGGCTTGCGGCGGTTGCAATAAGGGCAAAGGGGTGAAGGCGCCCCAGGCAAGTGCGCCCACGAGTACGATTTCAGCCAGCGCTGCAACGCCGTCCGAACCTGCACCTAGGCAAGGCACTGTTCCTGTCATCCGTAGTCTTACATCGAATCAACAAAGCGCCCGTGCCTTTTCTTCTGGTTTTTTCGATTCATTTGGACAGGTTGAGCCAACGGTAGCCGCACCCAGAGGACTCGGACAACGCCAACGCGGTCTAAGACAAGGTGGCAGTTCTCTTCGGAAGCCACGCTAAACTTTATCCATGCAAGTAATTCGGTTATGCTTCGGGCATGAACCACCCCCGCATTCAGATCGCAGGCGTTCGCGATCTAAAAGAAGCTCTGATGCTCTCCTTCTCCGGAGCTGATCACATTGGCTTTCCTTTGGGACCCGGTATTTCTGAGGAAGAACTCAACGAAGGCGAGGTTGCGGCGATCGCTTCCAAGCTTCCCAAATGCGCCACTCCCGTGCTCATAACTTACCTGAATACCGCACTTGAGGTGCAGGCATTGGCGGACAAAGTCGGGATGACGCGCATTCAACTCCATGGCGAGATCCCCCCGGCAGAAGTCGAGAAACTCAAGAAAAATGAAAAGCTCTATCTAATAAAGAGCATCGTGATTGGAAAATTCAGCCCAGACGAAATTGTTTTTAAATACGATCCCTTCGTGGACGCCTTCATTACTGATACGTACGACCATGCTAGCAACCGCTCTGGCGCAACGGGAGTTACGCATGATTGGGGGGAAAGCCACCGCGTGGTAAAAATGACGAAGAAGCCAGTAATCTTGGCGGGTGGCCTTCGTGCCGAAAACGTCGCGTTGGCCATCGCTGCCGTACAACCGGCGGGAGTCGACGCGCATACGGGCCTAGAGGATGAGAACGGCCGCAAAGACGAACTCTTGGTCCAAGAATTTATCAAGAACGCTAAACAAGCTTTTTCTGAGTTACCCTCCAATGGCTAAATACACTTGCCCGATGCACCCTGAAGTCACCTCCGATCGCCAAGGGAGCTGTCCTAAATGTGGCATGGCACTGGAACCGGTAGAAGTAGGTGCGCAATCAGAGCCGAACCAGGAGTACGCTTCTTTTCTAAAGCGGTTTTGGATCTCACTACCTCTTGCCGTCGCCCTATTCGTTCTAGCTATGGGAAATATGGGCAGCTCCACTACGTGGTGGATCCAATGGCTGCTTTGCACGCCCGTTGTCTTCTGGGCGGGTTGGCCATTCATCGAAAAAGCCTACCATTCGTTGCACCATTTGCGTCCCAACATGTTTACACTAATCAGTTTGGGCGTACTCACAGCGTACTTCTATAGTACCTGGGTCACGCTCTTCCCGATGTCGATATCCGGCGCAGCCGTCTATTTTGAAGCGGCCTCGATGATCACCGTACTTTCAATCATAGGACAGATTCTTGAACTCAGGGCCCGTGAAAAAACGTCCGACTCTCTCAAGCAGCTTTTGAAACTTGCTCCTGACACCGCCCACGTACTTCGTGAAGGTGAATACAAGAAAGTACATATCTGCCAGGTAAAAGTGGGCGATCTGGTGAAAGTTAGGCCCGGAGAAAAAATTCCGGTTGATGGTATCGTTGAAGAAGGAAGCAGCTCCGTCGATGAGTCGATGCTTACGGGAGAACCTCTACCCGTAAACAAAGTAATGGGCGAACCAGTCACCGCTGGCACTCTAAACCAACAAGGTGTACTCGTATTCAAAGCAACCCACGTTGGTAAAGACACAACACTTTCCAAAATAGTTAAGCTCGTCGGCGAAGCACAAAGAAGCCGCGCCCCCATTCAAAGGATAGCAGATCAGGTTTCTGAGTATTTTGTTCCGGCTGTTTTTGGCATAGCTATCTTAACTTTTGTGATTTGGTTTGCCGTGGGCCCCGAGCCTAGGCTCTCCCACGCACTGGTAAATGCAGTGGCCGTGCTCATTGTCGCGTGCCCGTGCGCCCTGGGACTGGCCACGCCCATGTCCGTGATGGTCGCGACAGGCAAAGGAGCCGCCAACGGGATTCTCTTCAAGAATGCGGAAAGCCTTGAAGGCCTTGCAAAGGTCACCGTATTAATTGTCGATAAGACGGGTACACTCACTCAAGGGAACCCCGCGCTCCATCGGGTAGAATGCTTGAGCGGCTTTGAGGAAGCCACGGTTTTGCGTCTGGCCGCCTCCCTGGAGCAACAAAGTGCGCACCCAATTTCCAAAGCAATCGTCAGAGAAGCAGCGAGCAAGAAACTGACGCTGGGAACCTGCACCGACTTTCACTCCGAAACAGGCAAGGGAATTTCTGGAAACGTAGACGGAAAAGCGATTTTTGTCGGAAGCGCAACGGCCGCCACGCATATTGCCCAGAACGCGGAGAAAGCAAAATTTGGTCCCACCGAAGCGGGAAGCTCGTACATTTACGTAGTCGTAGACAATCAGCTGGCAGCTCGCTTGAGCATCCGCGATCCACTTCGCCCGAGTTCCAAGAAAGCGGTACAAGCGTTAAAAGCGCGCGGTCTCAGAGTCATTATGGCGAGTGGCGATCGACTCGAAACCGCAGAAGCCATTGCCAAAGAAGTCGGCATCGATGAAGTGCGGGCTCCGCTGCTGCCAGAACAAAAAGGCAGCTTGGTAGCCGAGCTTAAAAAAAGTGGGGAAACCGTCGCCATGGCGGGCGATGGGATCAACGACGCACCCGCATTGAGTCTCGCGGACGTTGGCATTGCTATGGGAGCGGGCTCGTCGATCGCACTGGAAAGCGCCGGCGTGGCCTTGATGCGAGACGATCTATTCCATTTGGCACAGGCCCACGCCCTATCCCAAAAGACTTTGGGAAACATTCGCCAGAATCTATTTTTCGCTTTTTTCTACAACTCTTTGGGCGTCCCGATCGCTTCGGGAATTCTCTATCCGTTCTTTGGGCTTCTTCTCAGCCCAATCTTTGCGAGCGTAGCGATGAGTTTGAGCTCTGTCTCGGTAATCGGGAACGCTCTAAGGATTCGGGCCATCAAGCTGCCTGAGGCCTAAAAAGAATAAAGGTACAATCGTCTGGTTTGGAGGGATGCCCACCGGATTCTGATACCATCCTCTGGTGGACTTCTGCCGAGAGGCGATTCATCACCTCTTCAAGGTTTCCTTTTCTCGCTCTTTCGATAATTTCATCCATGAGAAAATTATCTGACAGTCCATCGGTCGCAAGTAACAATGTATCTCGTTGTCCCAGCTTGATACTGGGACCGATTTCTATTCGCATTTCCTGCGATCCGAGCATATTCGAAATCAAGTTGGAGTCTGGGGCCTCCAAGGCTTCGCGCTCATTCATCGCCCCGCCCTCGACAAGATAGCCGACGGGAGAATGCGGCACCGTTTGCCACTTCGTCTTCCCCTTAAGGCCAAAAAGCAAAATGAGAGAATCGCCAACGTGATAGGGACGAATACTGTCTTGGCTGACCTCTGCAATCGAAATAGTCGTCGCAGAACCCTGACCCAAACTTAGAATACGAGTGTTCGCTTCTTCTATGCCATTAAGAATAGCGTCACGTACCTGAAGGCCGCTTTTTTGACCTTTGTCGATCGCCTCCTCCAAGGCCTGCATAGCCACTTCGGAGGCCTGCGATCCCTTAGGGAGCCCGCCAACGCCGTCGGCAACGGCCAAGACAACGGTACCATCGCCGTAGGAAAACAGCCCAGCCGCGTCTTCATTTTGGTGTTTAGGAGTTTTTTCCGGAGACCGTGTCGAATAGACCGCTACTTGACCAAAGGGAAGCTGGATAACCTCGCCCACGTGCATCTCGTCTTCCAAGTAGACTTTCTTGACGAGGTCTTTTGTCTTCCAAAATAGCATGTGCGCCTATTACCAAACCATGGTTTCCAAATAGCGGCGTAGATGGCCTGCTGTGGGAAATTTTTTCCAGATCAAACCAATTTTCAGCCCGCAGATGATCTCTTTCACCTGGTCGGGAACCTTCGCGTAGGCTCGTTTTCCCCCAAGCGTTTCGTGAAAAACCCGGATCATGGCGACAACGTCATCTCGAATATTTTCCGGGCGCGGAGCGGCCCAGTGAAAAAAATCAAGAATCTTGAGATCAAAACCCAAGCCCTGCCGCCGAATGATTACGTTTTCAGAGTGTAAATCTCCGTGGTACTCCCGCGCTTGGTGGATCTGTTCCATCCCACGCGCAAGAGCATGAAGCAAGTGCAGGGCCTGGAAGTAGTGCATTCGTTGCCCTTTTTGCCTTTTGAGGAAATTGGCTAATAACTCTCCTTCGACATACTCGGACACCAGAGCCGTTACGAGCGCCCCCTCATGATAAAAGCTCTCCATTGTGTGGTACTGAATGAGCACCGAACACTCTCGGAGCTTGTGGAGCTTCTTCGCGTAGAACTTCAAAACCTTATTGCGAGGATTTCTGTGCGGAAAGAATATTTTAGCGGCCCGCAGGATTCCTGTCTCGATTTCTCGAATCAGATAGACTTCTGCCTCCCAGCCCGCGCCCAGCTGAGAGATCACCTCATACTTACTGGAAAATCTTTTCCCGGGAGGGAAGTTAAAGGCCTCGATTTTTGTCGGCCTGGTCCTGGACTTCCTTTTCTTCCGAGCGACTTTCTTCGGGCGTTTCTTTTTTTTCTTGGCAGGTTTACGGCGCTTCGCTTTCCGCCGCTTAGGTTTGCGACGTTTTAACTTTTTCTTTTTTTTGCGCTTTGGATTCTTCTTCTTCTTCGCACGCGCGCGCCCCCGACCTCTTCGGACTCGGACCTTCTTGCGCTTTTTCTTGCGCACTTTTTTCTTACGGCGCTTCTTCTTTTTGAGTTTTGCCATAGCTGTTTACGTGGACAACTTGGAAGTTAGTCCAGAACTTCGAAGTTCTCAACTACGAGTCGGTTTCCCCAAAAGAGGAACTTGGGAGTTTTTTTCCCTTTCACCCGAACGGCGAGCTCCCCCGCCGAACCGATGACCCGATCGAGAAGCGATGCGTTATCTGCCACAGGGAAAATTTCCCCATCCTCTCGCGTGAAAACGAGCGTGCAGGATTCCGCACCCGGTTCTTCGCACTTCACGGTTCCCCTCCATTGGATCATCGGGAGCGAAGGGGGAGGACTTAAGAGATAGCGAGGGTGTTGTTCATGAGGAGGGGCCAAAACAACGGCGGGAAGCAGAAACGCGCATAGGGTTGCCCACCACGCTGCGGTGTCCCACGCCCTTTGGGCCCTGCGACCGCCCTCAAGAAATGAAAGCCAAAACGACTCCATTTCCCCAGTCTAAGGGAACAAGTGGTAGCAAAAATACACCGCACCGTGAAATTTCCATCATATAGGCATTTCTGAGCATTTTCTAACCCCCTGGAATCGCTGAGTTTCATCTTTTGGGGCCCGTCCCAGAGGGTTGGCAATGATCCTGCAAAGCGAACCACTGGGCACCCGAATGCACTTCGTGCAAGCGGGTAGCATTTAAAGGATGGCGAGATGAAGGGCTCCGGCTCGACTGTAAATATCAAGGCGATCATCTTCCTCTGGGCGGTGCTTTTTGTAGTGATGATCCTTATGCTCTCCTGCACGGATTCCGGGCACCGGTACACACGCAGATCCCATAACGCTCCGGCTTTGGTAAAGTGTGTGGATGGCTTACCTGCTCCGCACGCTGTCTCTTAGTCTATCTATCTCTACACTCGCCATTGCCGCGCCGCACAAAGCCTGTCTGGATCAAAGCACCCATGCTCAGATTATCGTCTCGACGAACGTTGATGGCCCTGAATCCGTCAAACAGCTTCACGCAATGGTGTCGGCAGGAGAAACCCTTGTCGTTCATGCCCGGAATGCGGGCCCATCAACAAACTTGGTGCTGAAAAAACTCTACCCCGGTGATTGCATCGTGTACGAGCCCAATGAGGCAGTAGAACTCCCTTTGCAGTTCCCCGAAGAAGGAAATTTCTTCAAGAGTTTGGGCAAACTTTTTGGAATTGGACCAAGCGTAGAAAAGCTGAAGCTTGTGCCGGTCGTATATTGGAAGAAGAGAGATGGATCGCGGCACTTTGGCCTCATCAATCCCAAAAGCCTTGAGTCAGTCAAAAAGCTACCCCTGCTGGAAATCTCTGCCGAACGACTACAGGCCTACCAGACGGACAAAAGATTTACCGTACTTTACGTCCTGTGTCCCAAGAACCGTCAAACGGTATGCCGGCTTGAGATACGACACAAAGGCAAATGGGTGCGGGATCCCAAAACCGGGAAACGCCTTAGTTACCCGATTCTAGGACGCGCCAATCGGACCGAAGAGCTCAGTAGAAGAATCCTCTTCGGCGGCGACACCCCCCAAGGCATCTTTTACATCTGGGGCACCATGTTTACCGCCGATCCAATATTCGGGAATACACCGAGGATTGATCTTGATGCGAACATGCCGCCGATTAACTCATATGTCTACGAACTCAACTCCCCAGTGCTCGACGGACTGGTGCCCGCATCCGCGCGGGATGAGTATTGGATCCATGAATGGCCTCTGGCGTACAAACTTGGAAGAGCTTATTTAAGAATTCACACAAACCCGGACGAAATTGGGAATAAGGCGGCTACTGCTGTATCCCACGAAAATGAACTCTTCAACCCTACTCAAGGCTGTCTAAACGCCGGGCCGTCTATGAAGCCCCTTATTGAAACTCTCGTTCATCTCGGAGTCATCCGCAGCGAACAGATTCAAACGCCTGAACCTGCAAACTCACCGACCCTGGGATGGAAAGTGGTCCCAAAAATTGGAACTGTCTTTCTAATTGTCCGCGATTACTAAATCAAAGCTCCTGTTTGACTCATTCGGCTAAGATAAATAGTGTTATACTGTTTTTACTCTCAGAGAGGTTTAGAGATGGCTTTATCAGGTTTTATGCGAAAAGTTGTGTTGCTGGTTTTCGTCGCTTCATTGGCGCTTTCAAGTGGGTGTGGGTACAACGCGCTGCAAGGCCTAGACGAAGATGTCAAAGCTTCCTGGGCGGAAGTGGAGAATCAATACCAGAGACGTTCGGACTTGATTCCCAATCTGGTTTCTGTGGTTAAGGGCTACGCAAAGCACGAGAAAGAAACACTAGAAGCCGTCATCGAAGCCCGAGCCAAAGCAACTCAGACGAAAATCGATGTTAAGAGCCTGTCCGACGCCGGAAGCTTTGGTAAGTTCCAGCAAGCGCAGGACTCCTTGAGCTCAGCGCTTTCGCGGCTCATGGTAGTCGTCGAACGCTACCCTGATTTGAAAGCCAATCAGAATTTTAGAGATCTTCAGTCACAACTTGAGGGCACGGAAAATAGAATTACGGTAGCCAGAAGGCGTTACATTGATGCAGTCGCGACCTACAATAAGAAGGTCCGCTACTTCCCGACCAATTTAACGGCCAAGTATTTGCTTGGACTCGAAGTCCGCGAGACTTTCCAGACGACTGAAGCAGCGAAAGAAGCTCCAAAAGTCGAATTTTGAAAACTAGAAAGTGTATACACTTCTTAGAAATTTCTTCGTCTCTACTCTTCTGCTTGTATTTTGCGCTGCCCCTGCGTGGGCAATCGAAAACAATCTGAATCTTCCAGAATTGACGGGTCCGGTAGTAGACCAGATGGACCTGCTCAGGCCGCTTGAAAAAGAGCAACTAGAGCGAATGCTCACCAAGATGTATGAAACGGGCCGGATTCAGATGGCCGTTTTCATCACGCGCTCACTTGAGGGCCTGGATATCGAAAGCTATTCGATTTCCGTCGCTGAGAAATGGCAGCTGGGCCGCAAGGGCCAAGATCAAGGACTTCTCATGGTCATCGCACCGGCCGAGCGGCGCATGCGCTTGGAAGTGGGCTATGGCCTTGAGGGTGATATCACCGACGCGTTCTCCCGACAGGTGCTCGATGACGTGGTAGTGCCCTATTTCCGCAAGCAACGGTACGGCGATGGCCTCATGCTCGCCACGCAGGCCATTGCGGAAAAACTCAAGCTTGAGGGCCTGGACGCGCCTGTCAAGAACCCCCTTGCGAAGAGCAGCGGACGATCCACACCTGCCAAGCTCATTGTTCTTCTTTTCCTTATTTTTTGGCTTATGCTCTTCTTTCGTGGCCTTTTTCTTCCTTTTGGCGCCGGCAGTGGCTGGGGATACCGCGGCCGGAACGGCGGCGGTTTCGGAGGTTTTGGCGGCGGTGGATTTGGCGGCGGCGGCGGTTTCAGCGGTGGTGGTGGCGGCTTTGGAGGAGGCGGAAGTTCTTCTTCCTGGTAGGGGAAAGCATGACGAGAAAGTTTCGCATTAGCCGCAAAGACAAAAAAGCCATTGAAGAGGCCGTTGCCCGGGCTGAGAAGCGGACGAGTGGTGAGATTGTTCCAATGATTGTCCGCCAAAGCCACAACTACTGGTGGGTGCACTGGTACTGGGCCGGAATGTTTGTGGCTCTGATTTCGGCCTCCCTCTGGTGGGCGACTTCAGAAGAACCCTGGGCGTTGTACCTGCACGAGTGGCTACGCACCAAAACCGACTACACTTTCTGGAATATTAGAGTGCACGACGCACTTTTGGTTCAGCTCTGCGCTGCACTTTTCGGTTTCGGCCTCGGCTTTCTAGAACCCGTAAAGCGCATGGTTCTTCCGAAGCGTTGGACCGACAAGCAAGTGCACCACGCCGCACTCGCAAATTTTATGGCCTGCGGCCTCACTGAAACCCGCGACCGCACCGGGGTACTTATATTTATTTCACACCTCGAGCACCGGGTGGAAATACTGGCCGACAAAGGCATAAACGAAAAAGTTCCCGCGGGTTTTTGGCAAGAGCAGGCCGATGTGATCGTTAAAGGGATCCACACTAAGCACGCAAGCCAGGCAATCATTCATGCGATAAACGCGATCGGGGAGATGCTAGCTCAGAATTATCCTCCACATGCGGACGACACCAACGAGCTGCCCAATACGTTGCAGATGGACGGCTATTCCCAAAGCATGGAAGAGACGGAAACAGATCCCGATGATTTCGTCGAAGAGAATCTGGAAAAACCAGAATCCTCAATTTGGGAAGAGCAGGAAGCCCCAAAGACGACTGAGACTTGGCAAACAGAGGAAAGTTCGGCTGCTCTCCCGCAGGAGTCGGAAATCCCACCAAGTTCCGGTGAGGCTCCTTCAACGCCTTTGGATTTCCCCGCCCCTCCCGAGGAGGATTCCAACGACGTCGCGCTTGCAAGCGAGGACGAACTAACGAACACCAATGCTGAACCTATCTCGGATAAAGAACCTTCTGATTCCCCACTCGGGGAACTCAACTTAGAAGAAGAGGACACTCATACCAATTTCAATATTGGAGAACTTCCCTCTATCCACCTGGAAGACACGTCGCCGTTCGGCCGAAAAAATAAAAAAGACGAAGACTAGCCGATTTTTACGAATGCTTCGCGTATCCCATCGAAACACAGGTACGCAAATAGCGCCAATCCCGCGAGAAGCAGCGCGGTTTCCCACCACTTGTTGGAGAGCTCGCCCACGAGAGACCTACGCGAGTTCAGATATAAAAGCGTCAATACCAAGAAGGGCATGAAAAGAGCGCCTACGATTGAGTAGACAACGATAATCAACACCGGTTTGTCGGCCCACAACAGAACGAGCGGAGCAACGCCCAAATAAAAAAGGTAAGCGCGGTACCATCTGGAATGCGTGTGTAGAATCTCCTGCCGCGCAGAAGCGTTTAGATTTCTTGAGATTCCAATAAAATCGCAAAATAGATACGGGACACTTTGCCATACCCCAAGGAGCGAGGTGGCAACAGCGCCCCAGAAGCCCAAGACAAACGTCCAATAGCCAAGTCGCCCCAAGAAGACTTCGAGCGTTTGGGCCATCTGAATAACACTGTCGGTGCCCTTGACCGTGATTCCCTTCGCAAAGAGTGTGTGATCCGCCAAGACGATTACTGCCACCCCGAAGAGTCCGGTCAAGAAATAGGCAAGCCCTAAGTCCACTCGGATGGCAGAAAGATACTTTTTACCCTCCCACTTTTTTTCCTGCATCCAATAGCCGTAAACTAGAAGAGTAAGACTGCCTCCCACTCCGCCAATTACCCCAAGCAACATGTTCTGACTACCTGCCGGGATTCCGGCCTCCCGAACCAGGGAAATTGCGGTAGCAAGCGGGGGATTCACAAAAAGCGCACACCCCACCAAAAAAACAAACATCAAGCCGATGAAAAACTTCATTAGCTTTTCAAACTGTTGGTAGGAACCTGCATAAACAAAGGCAATGCCCAGGGCGGAATGGACAATTCCCCAGGTCTTGACGGAGAATTGGGGAAAAAGCGTGTGTCCGGCAAGGCCACACGCCGAGATAAGGGCTCCCCCAACGATGAACGACCATAGTACGAGATAAGTGAGAAAGAAGTACCTAACCCAAGAACCGAGGTGGCGTACCCAGCCTTCCAACAACGTAGTCCCGGTTGCAAGTTGCCAACGGGCAAGGCCCTCGTTGATTACGTATTTGAGCAATGCCCCCGCGGCAGCTGCCCACGCCAAAGCGTAACCAAACTTGGAGCCAGCCACCGCCGCAGCCACCAGATCCCCCGCGCCCACACCGGTGGCGGCAAGGGCGATCCCGGGTCCGATGACTGCTAGGTACGTCCGAAGTCTTCTAATGGGAGCTTACTCCTCAAGCAGACTGCGGAGCATCCACGCTGTTTTCTCGTGGTGGTCGATCCGCTGTGTCAGCAAATCCGCAGTTACAGCGTCCTTACTTTCTTCAGCACGAGGCAAGAGTTCTCGTGCAGTACGAATAACCGCTTCGTTGCCTTCAACAAGGCCACGGATCATTCCTTCGGCTGGCGGTAATTTGTCAGCCTCGGGAATCGAGGTCAGCTTGGCGAATTCGGCATAACTCCCAGGGGCCGAAAAGCCCAGGGCTCGGATTCTCTCCGCAATAAGATCCACGGCTTGGAACAGCTCGGTATATTGCGCCTCGAACATGGCGTGTAGGCTGTTAAACTGGGGGCCTTTTACGTTCCAGTGGTAGTTGTGGGTTTTGAGAAACAACGTGTAGCTATCTGCCAAAACCCGGCCAAGACCGTCCGCTAGGCTTTTACGTTTTCCTTCATCAATTCCAGTGTTTACTTGCATCTTTGATCTCCTTTTCCGCGTCTAACTTAAGTATCGCCAAGAAGAGCTCATTGATCAAATCGATAATGTCTAGTAACATATAGAGCTTATCGATATGCTCAATTTCACACTTACGCAGCTTCGCTACTTGGTCGCAGTAGATAAATACCGCCATTTTGCCAAAGCTGCAAAGCACTGCGCGATTTCGCAGCCTACTCTGAGCATGCAGCTTCAAAAGCTGGAGGATTGTCTAGGCGCCCCGCTATTTGATCGCTCCAAACAACCAGTGGTCCCCACTCCGATCGGAGTTTCAGTCATTGATCAGGCTCGAACCGTGTTGCGTGAAGCGGATCGAATCGTTGAAGTTATTGAAAGCGAAAAAGACGGGCTTCGCGGTGAGTATAGGCTCGGTATTATTCCGACTCTCACCAACGGCGTGTTGCCACTTTTCGTACCGCATTTCAGTCGAGCCTTTCCTCAAGTCACGCTCATTATTGAGGAGATGAAAACTGAACTCATCCTGGCAGCGCTGAAAGACGACGCTCTTGATGGCGCCATCGCGGCAACACCGCTAGAAGATCCACAAATCCAGGAAGTCCCGTTGTTCTACGAACGTTTTTTTGCGTACCTTTCAAAAGGCCACCCCTTGTTAGAAAAGAAGGCAATACAAGAATCGGATCTCGAAAAGTATTCCGTCTGGTTGTTGGGTGAGGGGCACTGCTTTCGAAATCAAGTAACCCAACTGTGCGGACAAAAACGCCCCCAAGATCACGTAGTCTTTGAAAGCGGTGCTTTTGAAACCTTGCTGTCCCTAGTGGATCAAGGGATGGGAATGACACTCATACCGGAACTGTTGGTCCACAGGATCTCGAATAAAAAGCAGCTAAGAGAGCTAAGTACGCGCCACGCATTCAGAGAGGTAAGCTTGATCCGACACCGCCACATGGTACGCGCCGCGATTACCAACGCTCTGCAAGAAAGCATTCGAAAAAGCCTCCCTAAAGGTATCCAAACAGAACTTAAGAATGGTCTCGTGTTAAGCCCCCTTGAGACATGACGCGATACAGCGTCCCTGTTGAAACCTTTGCGTTCACTTCGTGCATCGATTTGTTGCCGCCACCTTTTTATGTAGGTAGTCTGCTGACAGTTGGGGGTAAGTTATGTTTTTACGTTTAGGTTTTTTTCTGGCACTGGTTTGTGTCACACCGCTAACCGCAGGAGACCGTCGCCCACCGTTGGAGGCAGTCGATCGTCTCGCGGAACTCATCGAATGCGAACACCAAAGCGCTGGCGTGGCTAAACTTGATTCAGACAATGTTCTGGTCATAGAGGCCAAAATCAAGGAAGCTCAGGCGGACGTCGAATACTACAAAGCCAGAATCCAATCGGTACAGTGGCTACATTCAAAGGCTCAAGTCGATACAAAGTATGATCGATCGCATCTTGAACGCATGCAAAAGCTTCATCTCAAGAACGCGATCTCAAAATCCGAGCTTGAAGACGCAGAACGTAACTTTGAACACAGCCAGTTGAACGAACGCTACATTCAGGCGCGCGTAGAAGAACTCAAAGCTGAGTTAAAAGCCTCCGAAGCGAGACTCTCACAGGTCCAAGCCGCAACTAACTAGATCGCAGCTTGCCGTAATAGTTTAATTGCTCTAGCGTGGAAAACCACCTGAGGGCTTTTCATGTCAACGAAACCGGTGCGCGCAATCATTTTAGATTTGGGAAATGTCGTGCTAGAGATTTCCCATGCCAAAATGGCGGCGGCTTTTTCGGCGTTGGAACCAGGCAAAATCCGCTTGGTTGATGAGATGGAGAAATGGCCCGAGTTCGATGCTTTTGAACGCGGGACAATGAACGAGACCGAGTTTACGGAGTTCCTCAGCCAGCACTGGGGCGTACCCTTGAGTCAAGAAGCCTTTCGCCGTGCTTGGAACGCAGTATTTGTGGGGCCTGTGTTCGGTATAGAGGCGGTGTTGGACTACGCACGAAGAAGCCTCCCGACCTACGCACTATCCAACACCAGCCCTTCACACATCGAATACGCCTCCGCCACTTATCCATTTTTGGCGACGTTTGAGAAGATTTTTACAAGCTACGAATTGGGTTGCCGAAAGCCAGAGCGAGTCATTTATGAAAGGACTCGTGATGCTATTGGTTTTCCCGCCGAAGAAATGATTTTTGTAGATGATCGACCGGAAAACGTCGCGGCCGCAAAATCGGTAGGTTTTCAGGCCTTCTGCTGCAACAACAACTCCAGCGAGCTGCAGCGGCTCCTAAAAACTGTGTTAGCCGTAAATATTAGTTTTGATAAGCGGGTATAAGGGCGCGGTCCCCTTTTTCTTATCCACCCACAAACTCAACGAGTTACTATCCGAAATCTCACCACGCAGTAAATCGAGCATAAGATCATGGACAAGAACATTGTTGAAGGGCGCCTCATAGGCCATCCCGCGTTGCTGCCGAGGGAGCTTTACCATTAAGGGAACTCGGTAATCAAGAGTGCCATCGGGACGGTAAATCTGGTTACTGGGTTCTCCGTGCCACCACCAATGATCGGAGGTTAGAATCACAGAAGAATTCTCCCAAACACCCGAGGCTTCCATCGCACCGCGAATCTCTCCAAGCGCGAGATCGGAAAGCGCCAAGTTGCCCCAAAAATGTTCCTCCGCGGTCGGAGCCTCCCCACGATACGCAAGCTCGCGGCTTTTTCTATCGTAGATTCCTGGCAAGTGAGGAATCGGGAAGTGCACAAAAACGAGATTGAATTCGGGATTAGCGGCATCCTTTTTGGCTTGCTCAAGAATTCGCTGATACGCGCCTACTACCGGATGGTACTTGGGGTGCGTACCTAGAATGCGCGACGCAAACATGGAAAGATTGGCCCCGAGGGTTTTTCGTGGGCGCATTTCATTGGGTTCATTGGCGGAGAAGTAGTGGCACGAAGTAATGGAGTAGCCGAGCATCCGGCAATACGGATGGTACCAACCAACTAGGGCCGTACGCATCCCGAGCGCATGGGCGTCAGTGAAAATCGTGGGTAGATTGCTAAACCTTTCTGGATGCTGTTCCCCCTCGAACGTAACCCAAAGATCGTTTCCGCCCTCTGGAACCGCTTTTTCAATCCTGTGTCCGGTGATAAACGCGGTTAATGAATACTGAGTTCTGGCGCCCGGAGAATACACCTGAGTGCCATAGAAAGACTTCTCCCGAAAAGAGTCGAAATTGGGCAGTTGGAGTCCAGCGGGCCGGTGGGAAAAAGATGAACGTTCCTCCATGGTGTCAAACACCACAAAAACCACCCTATGCTCCGAGGTGCTCGCGCCTACTAGCGGATCCATTCGCTTTACTGGCCCGTAGTCATCGGTAAAAAGCTTGTAACCCACCCACCCGGCGTGGAAGACAGCCACGGGGAACATCAGGTGAACAAAGACCCGTCCCGTAGCGTAGAGTTGTTGGCGAAAACGGGCAAAGCCATAAAGAAACGCGCCCGCCATTCCCAAAAGAATGGGGACCCCTCCCCACCAACCAAGCTGCGACCGCAAGTAAGAAAAGGAGAAAATCTCCAGCCCCGTTTTGGCTCGGAGCAACTGTCTTATTGAATTGAGGATAAAGACAACCCCGACGGCAATCACAAGCTTTCCGGTAAGGCGCCATCCAAGGCCTTTGGCCTGTGACCAGTTCAAGCCTTTGTGGAAAACGAGGCTCGTTCCAAGGAAAAAAACAAGCATCGCTAGGTACGTGGCGGGGTATGGGCTTTCATTCTCGTACTGCGACAGCAGAGAGTTTGTGTGGATCTCCAAGAAAGTCCAAAGAGAATATAAGGCAAGATTGGCCATCGACACTGCCATGACCATGTTCTGCCAACTTTTCCTTTTTGGTTTTTCTGCAAACATTCTCTACCCTCTTAGCTTGTTACAAACACTTTTCTCACGATGAGTGAGCCCAAACGCTTCGACTGGAAGCCGCTTTTGTCGAACACAGTCGCGCAATTCATTCGCAGCTTGGCTTGGAGCCGCAAAATGGCTTTCCGCAGAAGTGTACGCCCGGTAGTGCAGCGGGAGCTGCGCTAGGTTCAAAACCACGCAGGCAGAAAGAAAATACGCTGGTAACATCCCAGAAATAATTTTTCGCTTAATCAGGTCGGCAACCACCAAGCTTGAGCCAAATAGTATTATCGAGTTCGTGGGGATCCAGTAGTAGACAAGCTTGTGCTCGATCCACAGCAAGTAAGGGGCTCTAAAAACCAATATAAGCGACATACCAAACAACAAAGACATCCCGAAAAGCGACAACCACCCCTCTCGCTGCCGGTCCTTTCTAAACAAGTAAAAAAGAACTCCGGCCATCACGGCGAGGCCCCAGAAAACCCCTACCGAACCAAAATAAAAAGAAACCGTCTCCCCCAGCAGAAAGAGACTCCGAATAACGCGCCCAACGATGGTGTGAAGTGACAGGCCCTCGAAGGAATACAAAAAGCGCATGTTCTGGAAGGAAAAATCGGGAAGGTAGCCATTGATCGAATAGATGAGCGCCGGGCCCAGATACAAATTATATACGGTATTCACCGCGGCCACTGCTAGGCACGTGCCGCACAACCAATACCACCTTGCCTCGCGATAAAGCCAGGCCGCCGCCGCGAAGATAAGGGCCAGGGCGCAACAAAAGAAGAAGCCTTGCCGATCCGCCAACGTCATCAACAAACAGGTGAAAAATATTCCCAAGAGTAGCGGAATGAGGTGCCTCGAATTTTTTTTATCCCACCGCCAACGACCCGTTTCAAAAAAAGACACCCAAACCAAAAGGTAGAGAAAAAATCCAACCAAAATCTTGGAAGACCGGAAGAAACTCGCGATCAGGGAGCTCGGGGTCGTAAAGTACGTTAGCAGAAGCCCCAACGACACCCAGAAAGGAACCTCAGGGAAGTAGCGCCGCATAAAAAACAAGTGCAGCCACCCGATGGCGAACAGGAACAAATAGTGTGAAAGCGACAGGAAATGGAGGAAGCCCGCCGCCGCAGAGGCCTGGATAAACTTAGCATCCAGTAAATCTATCGCATAACTGAGCTCCCGTGCCTGGTAGCAATTCCAGTCATTGCGGGCCACATCGAAGATTCGCTCCAGAACGCTTCGCCCGGAGGTGTAATTTAAGAGAAAGGCCTGCGACTCGACGTCCAGGAAGCCGCCTCTTTGGCAGAAAAAGCTAAAAGCTACAACCCCAAGAAGTACGGCTGCTACGAGAAGTAATGTAAACGGCCTGCGGGGGTCTTGAATGATTAAACGCATAAACGCGTACAATCCTAACCCCACTTCCGCGCCCCGGCATGGAACTGCGCAGGGCAGAAGTTAATTGTTTCTGAGTCTTAGTGGCGTGGTTTATTTCACACAGAATATTTCTTGCTTAGGTCTGAAAGCACAAGTTGTGCAACGCGTCCAATGCCATCCCGGACTTCGACCGCAGTCGCCTTCATTTTCATCTTATTGTCCGGCGCTATGCAAAGAATTAACGACTGGTGAATAATCAGAGAAAACAAACTGCGGACGGCCCAGAAAAGATCGGCATCGGTGATCTTGGGAATCTTCCTTCGGATGGCTGCCGCTATATAGTCTCCGCCGGGAGGGCCTTCGCAACCGACTTCGCAAAGTCGGTCAAACACATGACGCCCAGATAGCAGCATCCGAAACGTATTTACCAGCATGGAACTCTTTGTCTGAAGAAGATCAAAGATGCCCACCGCCAGCTCTTCAAGCGATAGCTCCCGGACCGCATTTAGTTCCTGAATCTTTACGTTCATCTGGGTGTAGGAGTACCGCACTACCTCAAAGTAAAGATTTTCCTTATTCCCAAAGTGATAATTTATGGCCGCAATATTCACTTTGGCTTCTTGAGAGATGGACCGAATAGAAGCACCGTCAAACCCGTGCTCAGCAAATATTTTGAGAGCTGAATCAAGGATTCGCTTCTTCGTATCCGACGATTGTTCGGTTATTCCAAGTTCTTCACTCATCCCGAAATCTCTCGTGGCCTCTCCTCTTCCTCGCGGTGCGCGTGGGCCCCCCCGGCGGCTAAGACCGGGGCTTCTGCCGCTACCGCTTTCTTCTGAAACAAACGCGCTGTCCATTCCTTAAAGTCCTCCAAAATTGCATAGGCGCAAGGGATCCAAAGTAGTGTGAGCAGAGTACCACTTGTTAGTCCCCATGCCATCGCAAGCGTCATGGGAACAAGCATGGAATCTGAACCGCCTATTCCATACGCAGTCGGGAAAAGACCGCTAACAGTGGTCAAAGATGTCACCACTACTGCACGCAACCGAACCCCTGAAGATTTAACAAGGATCTCCTCCAAAGTCATCTTCCCCTCGGCCCGCATCTGCTCGATAAAGCTGATCAGAACGATACCCGAGTTCACAATAATACCGGCAAGTCCAACCATCCCGATCATCGCAAGAAAACTCACTGGCCTACCGTGGAAGTAAAAGGCAACAGAGAACCCGACCAACCCAAGGGGTATGGTAGACATAATGATCAGGGGGCTTAAATAAGAGTTAAAAACAAATACCATCAAGCAGAAGATCGCTAGCAACGCTAACGCCATTGCGGCGGCGAGACTTTCCATCGATTCATTGGTACTTTCCTGCTGTCCTCCAAATACCAAAGAAACATCCGGATACTGCTGGCGAAGTTCCGAAAATTTGTTCTGGAGCAGGGCATTGGCTTCGATGCTCGTTACTTTTTGCGTTTCCACGCTTCCGGTCAAGGTACGGGCCCGCTTGTAGTCGAATCGCTTAATTTGCGGAGTACCTGGTCGCTTTTCAAACTTAGCAATTCTTCCTAAAGGAACAAGATTCCCGCGACGATCCATCACCTTTAAATCATTCAGATCGTCAATAGTTTCCCGATCAAGGTTCGCAATTTTTACGTTTAGGTTAACTTCTTTATTGTCGAGTACCACATCCGAAACGATGGTCCCGGACAAGGCAGTACGGATGGTATTCCCCACGTCGGAGACTGAGAGTCCAAGTTGATCCGCTAAGCGATAATCAACGTGAACGAATACCTCATCGTCCCCAATCACGTCATCGATTTTCAAGTCATAAACCCCGGGCAGCTTTGCAAGCTCCCCTTTAAGGTTTTCTACGACTGTATTTAGATGGTTGAGATTATTTGACCGAAACGTCGCGTTTATCGCCGCCCCTACAGGCGGTCCGTTCACCTGCTCTTCAAACTCTAAAGACGTAAACTCCGGCATCTTTATCTGCCGCAGTTTTTCGACGATCACCCGATAATCAATGTTGTACTTGGCATACTGGGACGCATACATAATGAGGATACCTAGGTTATCCCCTTCTTTGCCACGTGGATCGGTCGGGTGCTGCTGAGAACTCCCGATCTTAGAAACGACCCCGCGGATGTTATCCCCCAGCACCTCTTCCACCTTCTTGGTCAAAACAGAACCCAGTTCAGCCGTCTTTTCGAGGGTGGTGCCGGTAGGGGCTTCGAAGCGGGCCAAGTAGATCTCTGTTTGCTCAGCGGGAAACAGTTCAAACCTATTCGCTACCCCGAGCATTAAGAAAGAGCCGACCAAAAGCCCGGTAAAACCAAGTCCCACCCAGTACCGATGGCGGACAAGTTTGGCCATGAGCCCTTCGAAGCGATCGGTAAAACCATCGAACCAGTCGCGACTGGATTCGTCCTTGGAAAAGTTTACCCTGTCGCCCGCCCATTTCAGGCGCAAAGGTAAGAGGAAAAAGCTCTCTATCAAACTAATGACAAGCGCAATCGTCACAACGATAGGGATGAACTTGATGAATTCGCCCATGATGCCGCGGGTGACGAGCATTGGCAAAAACGCCCCAATAGTGGTCAGTGCCGTAGCTGTGATGGGAAGAGCTAGCTGCTCAACTGAAGTAACTGCCGCATCTAATGAGGTATGGCCTTCTTTCTTTAGTCGCGTGAAGTTTTCGCTGATCACTACACTATTGTCCACGAGCATGCCGAGCGCTATGACTAGAGCCAGAATGGTAATTGCGTCCAAGTTCATTCCGAAGAAGGGCATCAATCCAAACGTAGCGAGAACCGCAAGAGGCAGAGACAAACTTGCCATCACACCGATTCTTCCTGGGAGAAACAGAAGTAAAAATACGATAACGAGCACCAAGCCGCTGACGGCGTTGGAACTTAGGATTCCCAAGCGATTCTTTACCTTCTCCGCTTCGTTATTCACGACTACAATCTCAAACTTGCCCTCGTTTTCAGCCTTGGCCCTGTTAATGATAGACTCAACTTCATGAACTAGCTGAATCGTGTCGGCTCCACCTTTCTTGTTAACAATAAGGACGGTGGCCTCTTTTCCGTTGTAACGAGACAGAAAGCGCGGTTCCTCGGAACCATCGACCACTTCAGCGACATCGCCTAATAGAACGCCCTTCCCTGAAAAATTCGATCGAATGAGCATCTGCCGCAGATCCTCGGCACTGCGGACCTTAGCTTGGATTCGCACTAACTGCTGGCTGCCTTCCTTTACGAGATCCCCGCCTGGAACGTCGACGTTGCGAGCGGACAGCTTGCTAAGAACTTCGGATACTCCAATGTGGTATCTATCGAGCTTCTCCCGATTTAGGAGAATATTGAATTCTCGCTTCTGGAATCCCGACAGAATGACGTTCTTCACACGCTTGCTGTCTTCCAGGTCTTCCTTGAGCTGGTCGGCGAGCTTGTCCCGACTACGGTTGGGATTCGGGCCAACAATCGCGATTTCTATCGCTGGGAACTCTTCCGACTTCATTTCCGTGAATGAGGGATCCTCCAAGAGGTCGGTCGGGAGTTCACTCACTTGATTGACGGCTTTTTCCAGGTCCGTCATCACCGCTTCTACGTCTTCATGATCCATGTCCACCCGGACAACAATGCGGCTTTTTCCAGACTGGCTGGTTGAGCGAACGTCTTTTAACCCACTGACTGTTCGTATTTTGTCTTCTATGGGTTTGGTAATCTTACTTTCGATATCCTCGGGTGCCGCCCCCCTGTAGTTTGTCTCCACAATTGCGGTCGCGAAGTTGACCGAGGGGTACGACTCTGCGTTCAGCATCATCATGCCGAGCAGGCCTGCGATAAAGATAAAGAGGGAAAGCATCGCAGTAAGCTTATTGTTAACAAGAAAAAATTCTGCCAGCCGGCGCATACAATCTCCTTAACGCTGGTTAAATGAACAAGGCGTTTCGGTAAAAACGGTTAAATAGGCAAAAAGAGCATTCAAAGCTTCCAGTTGAGTTTGAACAACGTTCAGTTCGGAGCCCAGCAATGCATCCTGTTCTGCAACAAGTTCGGTAACCGAAACACGGGCCTGAGCGTACTTCTGCTCCATGTCCTTCAGTCGTATTCGTAATTTAGCGCTGTTCTCTTTAAGTAAACTAACGACTTGAGTCAGGTATTGAATCGAACGGCCAATCTGCCTGTGGGTGCTCTCAACTCGCGTTTTAAGTTCCTTTGCTTCAGCATCCGATCGAAGTTGGTCGCGCAGCGTTCTGAGTTTTGATGTATCGGACTTCTTGCCGTCGAGCGGAATGCGGAGCTCTAAGCCTACTTCGTAACCAAATCGATTGTTTCCACTGATGTCGTTCCAGGCTCCCCCGAGGTTGCTATCGGCATCATTATCCACACCCGTGGTCTTGAGACGCGTCTTGAAGTGGACATCGATGTCATCGTAACGAGCGTGGGAGGCCATCTGCGCATTTTTTTCAGCCTCAATCTTTTCTATGATTTGATCGTAAAGCGTGTACTGCAAGGGAGCGTCGGCCGCTGTATTGATCTGAGCCGTGCACAAAAGTACTTCGGCCACCGTGGCCTGGAGATCGTACGGAAGAAGTTCCAATTCGTGCGTCGCCAAACCTGGAAGAAGGATCATGAGCTGCTTAACAATCTCGTCTTTCTCGTAGTCCAATCGAGTCAGCTGAGCACGTCGCTGCGCTACCTGGGATTCGTAGCGGGCAACCTCTCCTTTATCCGCTATAGAGTTGCGTAGACGCTTCTTGGCATCTTTTGCTTGAATCTCCGCCGTCTCTAATAGCCTCAGCGAGATCTTGCGGGATTCTTCGTTCGCAACCAGAGCCCAATACAGTTGGCGTACAGAAATATTGAATGCCTTGCGATTGATCTGCTCTTCTAGCTCGCTCTTTTCCGCACGAGCTTCAAGTTCCCGACGCTTAGCGCGAGTTGTGTACCCAAGGAGATCTTTCCATAGGTCGATACTTAGATCGAGGGCGCCAGTAAGGGACGTTCCGTTGGTAAGATTTAGACTTCCGGCGGTGCGCTGATCCATCACTACACTTGCCGTCATGTCGACACCGTACGGCAGCGACTTTTGAACACCAATTTGGGCATTACGAGTGGGAGAGAAGACTGGGGCAAAGGAGATGAGCGCGCGTTCCCGTGTTTCTGCGATCTGCCCGCCCGCGAAAAACGACGGCGAAAACTTTTCGTCGTAGCTGTCGCGTTGCGATCGAGCGTCTAACAAAGCCGCGTGGATGCGAGCAACGGAAGGGGTGGACTCCTCCACAAGCTTTAAGAGCGAACCCTCAGAAACTCTAACGGTTTCCGCCTGCGCCAAGCCGGCTACGAGGAATCCCAACCACCATCCGAACCCAACCCATCGAGAAATCATAAGCCCCTTTCAAACGATCGTTTCAAACAATAGTATGACTCGCAGGGGCAAGAGAGTCCAGTAAATTTTCAAACAAACGTTTGACGCTTATAATTTCATATACTTAGTTGATTTTCTTTCTGGCCTAACGGCCGAAGGTGCAGCCGCCCACATCGTGGTCGACTTCGCCGTAGGGGTCACTGTACGCGGTATACCGCACGTTGGCCGAGAAGAGCTCTTTGAGATATTCGTCTCGGTACGCCCGATAGGTGGACTGGGAGAAAATGTAGCTGTTCATAATGCTTTCCTTGCGCCCGTCACTGTACGAGGTGTTGGTGTGGCCGCGCCCAAGCAGGCAGTGCCCGAGTTCATGGAACACAAGCATTTCCTTAAAGGTACCGCTCCCGCTGCGCCAGGCAGAGGAAGAAAAGTCGACGTAATTTGTGCTCCCTCCTCGGTACGTGCACATGCCGACGACTGAGCTGAACCAGAAGTTAGTGAAAGAAAAAACGATCCGATCGGCAATGAAGCTGGCGCCGTAAGTTTGAGCTAGATCCTGAAAGCTTTGGTAGTAGGGAGCCACTTCCTTATCGACCGAAAGGCTTGGACGGCGCGGGGCCATCCCATGGGCCTGGACGGAAAACAAAACAATGAATAACAAGATGACACGCATGTAGCCTCCTCCATGAGATGCGTTGCCCTCTATTATTCATCTTGATTGTGTCATAAAGACGCGGAGACTCTGTTGCTTTCCTCAAAATTCACTACTCAGCCAGTGCCTTGAGAGATTTTTGCTGAAGCACGCCGCAAATGTGCTGGTGATAATTCGAGAAAATCCAATCGTTGTGAAAGCTGTACTGAAGGAGATCGCGATCGCCATCTTTAACCATCGATTCCAACAACGGATAGAGCAGGTACTGCAGACCATGGGCCCCGGGTCCATTGAAAGAATAGGAAACCAGTTGTGGCGTACTGGCCGTGGACCAACGGCTCATATCAATGCCGTTTCCTTCAACCAAATAGCGCATCCATGTAGCGGTACGTAAGTTGCTCTCTGTTAAATCTAGAGTCGAAGCCGCCGCAACCGCGTCTTTCTCTTCCTTGGGCCCCGTATAAAACGGGTATTCAGGAACTAAGTCTTCACCCGGATGTTCCCGGCGCCAATTGGCCTGCCAGGCCCGCGCAATGATGGCTTCGTCACGGTGCCTTTTCCGGTAGTCTGCTTCAATGTGGTCTTTGGTATCGGCGCGCAGGGCCTCAAGTCCCATACCCAATTTTAACTCTATCTTCTTGCGCTCACCCTCGGGGAGAAAGCTCTTCATTCCTCCCTTGTCGTCCAGCAACTCATCACACGTCATCAAAGCGCCTAAAAGCGCGTACTTGTAGCGGCCAAACCAAACAGCAGGCGTCCTTAACTCCCGCAGCATTTTTTCGAAGGCCAGCTGGCCGATGAAAATGCCAAAACGGTCGTCACGTGCAAAGGGGCCCGTCCCCTCTCCGTAGGTTCCAATCGGCTCAAAAAATTGCATGCGTTTGGGTTCTTCGCCACGGCCGTCCGATCCGCGCCACGCGCCTGGACGATAGCTGTAGGTGGGCCAACGCAAAAAGGGTGGGTTTCCATGGCAGGATGCACAGTTAGGAACGCGGTGTTTTTTTCGCTCCTCCGGATCCAGCGGGTTATCAACGAAGACCGGTTTACCTTCCGAAAAATCGAGGACGTGGACACGGAACATCTCTTTGGGCTTTGCCTTACGGTCAATTTCGAAAATCTCAATGCGTTCCGACCGTTGACCATCGAGCGGGATTCCCAAGATAAGGTTCTGACTGCCCGCAAGCAGCCGTTTACCTTTCTGCGTGCTCAAGCTGTGATGCATGCGTGTGTGGCGATGATAAAAAGTCTCTAACTTGGGATCGGTGGCAAAAAGTTTTAACAGGGAATCCAGATCCGTGAAACCGTGTTTCTCGTGGAGCATTTCGACATTGTTCTTAAAATCTGCATAGCTTTCTGGTTCGCCGTAACGAGGATTTTCCCACTTCTGATACGTTCGGTAATACTTCTCCAGGATTTCTTCTATCGCGAAGGTCTTTACGCCCGGGCAATACTCTTCCTTTACGGTGAGAATCTTCAAACCGTCCGGACAAATACATTCAATCGTTCCGTGGGTGCGTTCACTACCGCGCTCTTTGCAAAGCGCGCGGTGCTCATCGGATGCCCCATACAACGGTCCGAAACACAAAAGAAGGGTCGCTATCAGCAGGTTCTGCATACGCGAGAATCTTAGCTTCGATTCCGCTGCGATGACAAGAAGGCTCCCAACAAAACTAAGGGAAGGTATACCCAGCAAACACTCTGGAAGCCCCAAGAAAAGGACAGACCGATATCTGCAGGCAGACGCCCGCCCGGCGGAATCGCACTTAGCACCCGCGCTAGGCCCTGCCCTCCGGAACCCACGTTGCCCGCGTGGCGCAAGCTGAAATTAAAAATTGCCCCCGCAATGGCCACTCCCAAGCTTTGGCCAGTGTAGCGGAACATCGCAAGCAGCCCGGACGCAATCCCTCGCCTATCGTCGGCCACCGCAGACATGATGGAATTGTTGTTGGGAGCCATGAACATCCCCAGGCTGATCCCAAGTAGAAACACACGCCAAATCACACCAAAAACCGGAGTGCTCGCGTCCAAGGCCGTCAAAAGCCAGAGGCTCAGTCCGACCATTGAAAGTCCCACAGTAGAAATGCCTCGCGAACCAAAAACATCAGAAAAGCGTCCGGAAAGAGGACTGATGACCATGAAAGCAATTGGAAGCGGCAACATCAATAGCCCGGCGGTTTGAGCATCCAAGCCGCGTAAGCTCTGCCAATAAAACGGCATGAGGAACTGCACCCCGGAAAGCGTGATCATCGCGAGCACGCCCGCCAACTGGCCAAAGGCAAACTCTCGGTTCGAGAAGAGCGAAAGATCCACAAGTGGGTGCGCGTGGCGACTCTGCATCCACACAAAAACAGCCGTAGTCACGGCTCCAAAACTCATGAGGGCAACAGGGGCGAAACTCCACCCGTTCTCCGCTCCTTCGGTAAGCCCAAGAAAAAGGGCCCCCAAACCAAACACACAAAGCACGGCGCCCATCCAATCCAGCCGCTCGCCGTGTTTTAGGAGCTGGTGATCGGGCAACAAGCGGTAACTAAAGGCCGCCCCCAAAATACCTATGGGAATGTTGATGAAAAAGATCGACGGCCACCCAAAGTGAGTAACCAAAAAGCCACCTAGTGAAGGACCTACTGCAGCGCCACCGCTGATGAGGATCGCCTGTATTCCCATTGCCACGCCACGGCGCCCTGGTGGGAAAGTGTCCGAGATGATTGCCAGTGTATTGCTTGAAATAAGCGCAGCACCAAAGGCCTGCACAATTCGACCGAATATCAAGAACTCTATGCTTCGAGCTTGTGCCGCAAGCAAGCTACTCGCCGCGAATACGAGCTGCCCGATGATAAAGAGTTTCTTTCGCCCCACTATATCGCTGAGTCTTCCAGCCACGGGCACAAGGCCTATCAACATCAAGGTGTAGGAGATGACGACCCACTGAACGGTAGCAAACGGTGCTTGTAGTTCTCGCGCAAGCGAGGGCAGCGCAATGTTTACGATAGTGACGTCGATGACGACTATGAATAGGCCGAGTCCTACACAAAGCAGGACAAGCGCCTCTTCCAAACGGCTTCTGGACATTTCCCAACCCTTGCCTCTTCCCATGCTTAAAGAGGCGATCCCAGCATGCTTCGGATTGGGAACAAATACAAGGCCCCTCCCCCGCGCCGCTCGGGTTTACCATCTTACGCCTCTAGAGTACGTTGGCTCGATGAGTTTGATCGCAGTGCAGAAGTTAAAAAAGTCGTTTGGCGCACGTACTCTTTTTGAAGATATTGATTTCGCCATCGAACCCGCGGAGCGCGTCGGCCTCATCGGTCCAAATGGTGCCGGTAAATCTACGCTACTCGCAATTCTCGCCGATCGTCAGAGCCCAGACAGCGGGGAAGTGGTCCGGCAAAAGGGCGCAAAAATCGCCCTTCTGGATCAGGTACCTGTTTTGGACCTAGAAAAAACGGTATTGGACACGATCCTAGAAAATTGTGAGGGTTCCATCTCGACGGCCCTAGAAGTCTTTAGCAAAACAGGGCTTGATGCTGTAGGGGTCACCCCCGAAACACCCGTCGGGCAGCTTTCCGGCGGCTGGCGGAAGCGTGCGGCACTCGCGAGAGCGCTGGCGGCGGAACCGGACCTCTTGTTGCTAGATGAACCTACCAACCACTTGGATGTCGAGTCGATTCTCTGGCTAGAGGAATTCTTGGGCCGAGCCCCCTTTTCAACCATTACCATTACCCATGACAGGGCTTTTCTCCAAAACACCTCCAATCGCATCTTGGAACTGGATCGGCGTAACCCAGGCGGGATGCTCAAAGTAGCCGGCGACTACGCGACCTATCTCGAAAAAAAAGAAGCTCTGCTCGCAAACCAACGCAGCCAGGAAGAGTCACTTCGCAACCGCTTGAGACGGGAAACAGAGTGGCTGCGAAGAGGGGCCAAGGCACGTACCACAAAGCAGAAAGCCAGGATCCAACGTGCAGGAGAGCTCAAAGAAGATGTCGGCGAGCTGGCCGCCAGAAACCAATCCCAGTCGGTACGTCTCACCTTCGACGGCAGCCAACGCCGATCCAAAAGACTCATCGAAGCGGTTGGTGTCAGTAAAAGCATCGAAGATCGAACGCTCTTTGAAGACTTCAGCGTTTTTTTGGGTCCGGGTAGCCGGCTGGGCCTTATAGGGCAGAACGGTTGCGGCAAAACCACACTGATCCGTACTTTGCTGGGCGAAACGACTCCGGATGCAGGGTCTATCCTGCAGGCAGACGAGCTACAGATAGCGTATTTTGAACAGCACAGAGAATCACTCGACCCAACGATTTCTGTTCAGAAAGCGGTCTGCCCGAGCGGCGATCACGTACTCTTTCAGGACCGCTCTGTTCATGTACGCAGCTATCTCGACAGATTTCTTTTCTCTGCGGAACAGGCGGATCAACCCGTATCGAAACTTTCTGGCGGGGAGCAATCCCGCTTACTAATTGCACGCCTCATGCTTAAAAAGGCGGATGTTTTAGTTCTGGACGAACCCACTAACGACTTAGACATCAGCACATTGGACGTACTTGAAGATTGCCTTATTGAGTTTCCTGGAGCCGTCATCCTAGTGAGTCACGATCGATATTTTTTGGATCGGGTTTCCAATATCTTATATGGATTTCACAACGGCCAACTGACGAACTTCGCCGATCTACACCAATGGGAACAGTGGCGAGAAAACTTGTCCCAGAGTGCAAAATCTGTAAAATCAGCAGACAGGCGGGAAAAAAAGAAGCGAAAACTCGGCTACAAAGAAGTTCGAGAACTAGAAGGAATGGAGGCCGCCATTCAAAAAGCTGAAAAAACCTTGGAATCGTTGACGGCACAAGCACACAATCCGGAAAACGTTGCGAACGCAGCTAAATTGAGCTCTCTCTATGCTGAGATTGCGGCGGCCCAGGAAGTCGTCGACAAACTTTTTGTACGTTGGCAGGAACTCGAAACGCTAAAGACAGATTTGGAGAACGAGTCATGAAGGACGCGCTACACACACTCTGGGGGGAAATTAATTGGGCGGGCGCCATCAAGTCCGGCATTCGCATTTTCGTGTGGGTCGTTGCGATGTGGGTGGTATGGGCACTTCTTAGATCGCTCATCTTTCGTTTTGAAAAACGCGTGGTCAGTCGGACCCGCAAACAGGGTGAGCCGGCGAGTGAAGCCCAAAAACGCGCCGAGACACTTGCGAGACTAATGAAACAAGGGGTCTCCATCTCTGTTGCGCTCATTTTTGTTTTGGGAATTCTGCGGGAAATAGGGATCGACATCGGGCCTGTTCTGGCGAGCGCCGGTGTGGCTGGTTTGGCCATCGGTTTTGGCGCACAAAATTTGGTTCGCGATGTGATCTCCGGTTTCTTCATGTTACTTGAGAATCAGGTTCGGGTGGGCGATGTGGCCGTAGTGAATGGGACCAGTGGACTCGTTGAAGCCGTCAATTTCAGAACTATTGTTCTGCGGGATCTCACCGGTACAGTCCACGTTTTCCCCAATGGAACCATTAACACGCTTTCCAACATGACACTCAACTGGTCTGGGTATGTGATGGACATTGGTGTCGCGTACAAAGAGGATTTGGATAGCGTTATCGACACTATCGAGGAAGTGGGTAAAAGCCTTCAGGAAAACTCTCCCGTTGGACGCTACATATTGGAACCCATCGAAGTCTTTGGCGTGGATGATTTTGGGGATTCCGCGATTATCGTAAAAGCCCGCCTGAAAACGATGCCGGGGCAGCAGTGGCTCGTTGGCCGCGCGTACCGCAAGCAGCTCAAGTACGCCTTTGATAAGAAGGGGATTGAGATTCCCTTCCCTCACCGAAGCCTCTATTTCGGAGAAGCCAGCAAGGAAGTTGCTGTAAAACTTATCGAATCTGGAGCTAAAGCCGACAAATAGGCTAGCTTGACTCAGCGCATTATCTCCCCCTATGCTGTTGCACCGGAGGGACACTATGCGTAGAAGCTGGCTCGTGGTTGCGGGGCTTTGGTGGACTGGCGCAGTTCTGGGAATGACCGTTCCCACGGGGACCTGGCAACCTGTGGACCGAGCTGTTTTTGAAGCACGCTATGGGGATGCGTACCCAAAGACAGAACCGACTGGTGTCACACTGATTCGCCCCACCGATAAACTTTATGTTTACACTCTGGGAACGGCGAGCACCTCCCACTGCACCCTACTTCCACACGCTGTACAGCTAAAAGATAGCGGGAGCTTCTCGACATTTACCGCGAAGGGAAATCTAGTGGCGCTTATAAAAGCCATGAAGTTCTCTGAGATAGGTTTCACGTTCCGGGACTTTGGTGCGGCAGACGGCTATGCCACCCGCTGCCTAATCCATGCCTTTGCAGGCATCGAACCGGAACCCTCAGCAGATGAAAAAGAACGCGCCCAATATAAGCGCATAGGATCGGTTCCATACGAAGGTGGTTTTGTACGCAGTCTGGACTATGATCTGAGTGAACGCCTGCCATTGAAGAAGTTGCTTCTTAAGACCCCGAATTCCTGCATCCAAAAAATGGAAATCCTGGAAGTCGGTACCATTGTGAACGGCCAATTCCACCGCGCGGTACCCAGTCAAAATGGTCAGGGCGAATACTTTTATCAGGTAGACAACTCGTCCAAGGATTCATTGACGAAGATTCGCTTGCGAGTTAATGGGAAGTTCCCATCAGACGACGATAAAATGGAATGCCCGATTGAGGTCAGCGCTTTGCTTTGGAGTCAATCATGAAGCTCATATGGATATTCTTGATTTTGAGTCTTCCGGCCCATGCGAGTTATTTCGGCCCCGAGATTTTTGGTAAGGGCTTTGACAGCGCGGGTGGCGATTACATTACAGGGTTCAGAAAGCTAGACAAGAAAATGCCCGCAAACCATATCCAGGTGATGGTCAAAAGGAATGGTCTTGGAATCTGTAAGTACCAACTAAAAGGAATCGCGGTAAAACACACGCCAGGTTCCGATGTTTTTTCAACCTATACTCCGTACCGCGAAAACTCGGAGCGGGGGGATTTTCGCTCTGACACCAAGTACTTTTCCTACTTCCGGCTCAACGATCCGAACATCGAGGAAATTCAGTTCTTTCTGGAAAATGTAGGAGAAAACGACAATGTTTGGGAATGTGCCGTAGTCGTAAATGCGGAACCCTACAAAGAATCCGTACCAGCACCCCATCTGGACGTACGCCGCTTCCACCATCTAGACGCGATTCTATACGCAGGCGGCAACAAACTGCGTTCCCTTCCTCTAGGACCAGAAGGAAAGAATCTGCAGTACGTGCGCGTCCAAGTCCCCGCATTCTGCAACCAGAGCGTGAGAATCACTCAGGTGAACGTTATTGATAGCGAAAAGGAAAGTTGCGAGTTGCGCGCTGTAAGCAAGCCGCTTGGAATCTACCAGGTACACCTACCGCCCAAGCGAAGCGCGAACTACATCGAACTGAAGCTCGAGGGCGAGGAATCCACCGAAGTCTGCGCGGTACCCGTCAGCCTTTTTCAGGAGTAGGAAAAACCGGCGGCGTAGGCGGCGGGTTTTGCGGCGGCGCTGGCTTGGGTTCTGGCGGCGGAACCACCTGCAAATACGGACTCACCAAACGACTGAACAAGATGGGCGTTAGGACCGTAGAAACCACACTGAGCAGCACCAAGGTTGAAAAAAGGTCGGTGCCGATAACGCCACGAGTGAGGGCGATGTCGGCAACCACCAAATCCATCGTCCCCCGACAGTTTAGAATAATTCCAATGCCAAGTGCGACCTTGGGATCCACCTTGGCCCATCTCCCCGCAAGTTTGCTGGATAGGATCTTGCTACCGATAGACACTGAAATGAGGGCTACCGCGAAGCAGATTCCCCAGAACGACTGCAAGGGGGACCAGCTAAAATTCAAGCCGATGAACGCAAAAAAGATGGGAGCAAGAAACCCTGTCGTAATGGAATTCAGGGTCTCTTCCAGGTTCTTATAGAGCTTCGGACCGATGGCGTCCTTGCTAATCAGTAGGCCGCCAAAAAAGACCCCGATAACGAAATGGGAGCTCAGTTCCTCACTAAGAGAGCCGACTATCAACACAAAGAGGATCGTAAGGCCAAAAAGGGATTCTTTCCCGAACAGTCGGATAATGCGGGTCAGCTGTTTTTCTAAAAGTCCACGCTGTGTGCCCGCCCACTGGAATACATAGTAAATGACAAACATCACTACAGCGAAAATCATCAGTTTTCCGCCGGTGTGCTGCACAGATGTTAGTAGCTCCGAAAAGCTGAACTGCGCCGCGGGCAGGCCCAGTACCACACCAAGAAAGAAGAGTGCCGCAATGTCATTAAACATCGCCGTCGCTATCGAAAACTGCGAGATTGGGTGGTTCAGAAGCTTAAAGTTAGAAAAAATACGGATAATCACCGGCAATGCCGTGATTGCAATGACGAGCGCCAGAATAACTGTTTGCGTCGCGGTCTTGCTAAATAGAATACCGAGCAATATCCCGCTACTGAGTGGGATCAAAAAGGATACGGCCCCGAGTATGGAGCCTCGCCCGATGAAGGCTTTCATCACTTCCCGAAAATCCATTTCCAGACCGGCGGAAAGTAGAATGAGAAACACACTCAGCTCGGAGATCCCTTTCAGCTCAAGGGTCGGCTGAATAAAGCCCAAAGCGGCGGGACCGAGGATAATTCCCGCAAGGATTTCCCCAACCACCGGCGACTGCTTTAGCCGGTTCATCAACTCACCCAAAAGGCGAGAGAAAACCAGCAAAAGCAGTATGCTGGTGATTAATCCCACCGTTTCATGCGAATTCTCAATGAGGCCGGGTTCCGCTAAGTGTTCCATGAGTAGTTAAGAGCAACTTTTACACGCGCGGAAACGGCCGTCAAAAGGAAAAGATTTTCTGGCGGATAGGTCTAGAGAGAAGTTTCGAAGCTGGGAGACCTAGAAGCAATCTCTCGAAATACTGAGAATATTTGAGGCGGGCGCGTAATTTTGCTCCTGGAATTCCGTTGGCATCCCGGGGTTTGTCATGTCGAAGTTTTCCATATTTTCGTCGTGATTCCAGTTTGCAAAAGACTGCCCAAACACCGCTCCTGTGCGAGCCGCTCCGTTTAGATCACAGTACGGCCACGCGCCGATTGCACCAATCTGGGCAACACAGAAATTCGCGACAGTCTTTTTAAGGTAGCGTTCGGCTTCTTCTTTTTCGCCCTCAAGCTCAAACGAACCGGTAGCACAGGTTCTATCTGTCTTGCCTCCCAAAAAGTTGGAAGCAATATGCACTCCAGATTCATTCGGGGAGAAAAGTCGAACGTAGGTCGCACCCGCCGTTACATAATAACCGTCCTCGGAACCCATCGCAGTCATGTAGCTAGTGGAGGAGTAACCGTCGACATTTCGCACGCGGCCCAAGGGGGACCCGCCGGAGACATAAACACGATCCTGACCATCTACCGCTACAGCAAACGGGAGTTTAAGTTTCGCCTGAGAAGCGGGTCCACCATCACCCGAATCACCCATTTGGCCAGTTCCAGCAAAAACTTCCCAGTTCCCGGCCGGCTTTTTTCTCCAAACCTTATGGCTTAAAGCCTCCGGAACATAAAGAGTGCCGTCCGAAGACACCGCAATGTCAGTAGCGGACTGAAAGGTCGCTCCCGCCGCTGCATACCAGCAATGGCCACGGGTCAGGTAGGTAGCCTTCCGGGCGACCTGATCAATCTTAACTACATAGTTCGTCGAGACATCCACGCCGCCGCTATTGGAAGGATCCGACGTCATGATATGACCGCTCGTAACCACATACACGTTTTTGGCCGCGTCCACCGCGACACCCACCGGAAAAGTCGTGTAAGCGGAGCATTGCTCCGCCGGGGGATCCGGTTCCGGAACATATTCGTCTGAGCACGGTATTTCTACTGAGTTGCCTTCACTATCGGTCTCATACCAGGGCGTACACGTGCTTGCGTAATAGCCTGTGTCACTGATGGGTGCATTAACTTCACTGTCATCAGGTCTCGCGTCGCAGCCGCGGTTCAAAAGATCGGTCACGACCCCCGCTTGCGTAACTTTTAGAACTCGGTGGTTGTCGGTGTCCGCAACATAAACGCTTCCGTCCTTATCGACCGCGAGGGAGCGCGGGTATTCTAGTTTGACCTCGAGAGGCGCACCGAGGTCGCGGCTACAACCGGGCTGTCCAGTACCCAAGAAAGGATCCACAACCATGTCACCCTCCTCATCCCGGTGAATGACCCAAACGCGATGGTGACTTGCATCGACATAGTAAATTGAACCGTCGGGCCCGATTGCCACGTCCGAAGCTTTTTCCAGCTGGGTGATGGAGGCGAGGCGTTTTTTCGGCTCCACGCCAGGCACCTTCCCGAAAACGGTTCGGTACAACCCGTCTGCCCCGATGGACCGCACGTGCCTGTCCGGTCTACCGTCGCGGTCATTATAGATAAAGAAGAGGCGATCACTCGTGCCCGCTTCGGTCGAAGGAATTGCGGTCACAGAAATTACAATCGGCAAGGATTCTGTGGTACTTGGCACGCCGCCTTCGGGGAACGTATAAGTACCGCCGTAGGCGTAGGGGCTGACCCCATTTCCAGCGATGGCCGTGACGACTTTGGTCGCCAGATCAAGGCGGTGCAGACCTTTTTGCGAAGAGAAATACATGTTGTTCCCAGAACCGACACTAATGTGCCTTGGAACAAGACCACCGGTTATATACTTATCAGCGACCAAAGTGCCATTTTGATCGATATGGTAGATACTATTTCCCATGGTGATATATATCTTTGAGCCGTCGAGGCTAACCGCAAGATCTTTCGCCTGATAGAGAAGTGCATCCCGAGCTACGGTCGAAGCCATCCCTCCATCGGGCGACCCCATCATCGTACAGTTCTCTGGCAGGGAATCTACGGAAGTTCCCGCATTGTACATGGTTTCCGGATCACACGTTGCGTAGTAGTCAGGATCCGACGGATCCATCGTTGAGCAAGCGTCGTTGTACTCGCTAGACTGCCGTATTACTGCGGCGCGGGCGTCCATATCCACGAGCCAGTGGTCTTTCGCCCAATTCTTATAGTCTGTTTGATAGTTTGTAGGATCAAAGGCCCCGGGACACGGGCCCTTACCCGCAAATCGGTATACAGTTGTGCCGGTCGGATCGATTCGCCGAACAACATTTCTACCCTCAACCAAATACAATGAGCCGTCTTTACCGGCCGCATAGCCCATAATGTTATAAAGGTCAAAACCCGTGCTATAGTTGCCCCATTTCACGGTATTTGCCGGCACCTGATCGTAGACCATGGTTGCCGCTTCAATCGAACTAGTCTCCGCCACGAACTTGAGATCATCGCCCTTAATCATATAGATTTTCCAGCGCTCTCCGGATGTCGTGTACATGGGATCCATAGTCGACATCGTCCAATCCCATGGGTTGTATTGGATCTTGCTGAGAACCCAGATAACGCCGGGGTTCTTAGGATGGCAGGTAGTGTAGAGCGTAGGGTGTAAGTTTGTTTTTAATCGATGTGCAGTGTTGCCCGGGGTAAGCGTATCGGATGGGTTGGCGGAACCTGCAAAAAGTTCAGCGGCGCCATCTAAATTCACTTTGTAAACAAATCCCTGCGAGGTCACGTAGTAGGCGTTTCCATCAAAACAGCCAGACTCCGCCGGGTCAATTTGCACCGCACGGGGGTTAAATTTTAGCGTTTGGTAACCCGCATATTCAGTGTCTGAAATTTGCCCTTTGGAGCCCGCTAAGAATACCTGAGGTATCGCAAATACAAATCCGTAGGCCTCTACCTCGATCAGGGTAACTGTCGCCGTTCTGGTATCTGTATCCACTACAACGCCGTTTCGTACGTCTTCTTTTGTTAAATGGAAGTCAACGGAGGTGGTCTTTTCTTCGTAAACACTAATGTCACAAGTATGAGTGGTCCTGTCGGGAGAACTCGTACAACTGATACTACGAATGTTGCTTTCTTCACTGGCGGGAGGATCTGTCCAGCTCAGGCGCACCGAGGTTTCGACGTTACGTAACTCATTTCCGTTTTCTTTGTTAACCGTGTAACACTGGACCGTGAAATCTTTCGAGCTCTGTTTCTTTTCTCCGTCCAACACGCAAACCGCTTCGGAATCCATGTTCGCGCCGCCGACGTTTCGTCCCACGCCATTGTTGGGGAGCGCGGCCAACTCTTCAAAGCCTTCATCGCCGTTACTCCCCGTACTTCCGCTACCCGAACCGCTGCTCTTGTTACCAAACATGGCAAACGGACACGCCGTTAACGTGAATAGAAAAAAGACGTAGATAGACGATTGTAGATAAGGTCTTAATTTCACTAACGTTCCTCTAATGACCGGATAAGTCTCCTGATTATCCCAAGAAACTGTGGGGCAATTATGAAAAGACCTTCAAAGTCCACCCGTTGGACAACTTTTCCCTCATGCGCAAGACTGAGATAAATAGCCGATATTAGAGGTTTTAATCAAAAACCAGCCTTGAGGTGTGTGCTGAGCACACCCGCATTCGGAAAACCTAGGCCTGCCTGTCTAGCTACAAACGAAGCCATCGCTTACGCCGAAGCCATCGATTCGCTTCCGCTGGCCCACTCAACAACTGTGGCCCGTCCGATGACGCTCCCGCCGCGTACGAGAGCGTCAGAAGCCGTCGATCCGGAAGGCCATCTCACACCGTATCTCGAACTTGCCAATAGCCCAACGATCCACACGGAAACAAAGCGTCTCTACGATGAAGCGTTTCGACTCATGGCAGAGCGCGATCTGGCGGCAAAGCGCTATGAGTTTCTAGCAGCAAAAAAATCGCCAGCGGATCCCGTTCAACACGCTAAAGATCTCGCAGCCGCAGAAGCCGCATACTTCCAAAAGCGCGCAGAGTACGATGCCAATCAAAGGCTCCTTGGACGCAACCGCGCCGCTCTTCGACTCAAAGAGCTGCACGACAAGGGAAAGATCCTTCAGGTCATCACCCAAATGGACGCGAGCCAAATGCATGCTCTCAACCACAGTGGTGAAAAAGATGTCCCGCCTTGGGGAGACGAAGCCCCTCCTTTGCTTCTGCTTTTGAAACCCGACACTGTTCTTACCCGTGTCTATGGACAGGACGCCGGTATGTTTGGGGGTTTTGCGACTTTTCCTAGCCGCGCTGTTTACGAACCACGTACCAATGCGAGTGTGAACCGCAACCGCCTAGCCACGCCCCACGGCGACTATGAAAACACCCTCACCCACGCAGTGAAGTTTACCTTTGCTAAACCACTTCAACCCGGGGAGGATCCGACAACTCAACCGGTACTGGCGTGGTACGGAACAACGGGGCCAATCTACCCCACCGGCGGTGAGGTGAGAGGCGCGGTGCGCGCACCGAACGGTGATCAATACGCGAGCGAAACTCTAGGGAGTCCCGGTGGTGGTGTCCAAGTCATTATCGGAAACGGAAGATGGAAGTACTACGCGGACGGATCCGAGCACAAAATTCCAGCGAGCATAAAGTGGCATTACGAAACCGCCCCGGGCGGCGAAAAAATAGTCGTTTTCGATTCCGGAAACCCTTATATGAACGAAAAGGACAACGTCATTCGGGACGTCACTATTGTTAGCAACCTACACGACATACAATCTCACATCACGATGGATCTATTCCGCTTAAGACGCGAGCAGGTTTTTGCCGGCATCAGGGCGGGCGAGCCTTACACGGAATACCGCCAAACCACACGCTTACCCGAAGACTGGGTCGATACACCGGAATATAGAGAGAACTACAATAGAATTTACCGAACGCTTGCAGCTATAAAGCAAACGAATATGGCGATCGTGCAAGCGGGCGCCCGCTTTCCCGAGGCAGAGGTACGTTCTGCCAGTCTAACTCTGCGCGACGTACAGATTCTGGAACAGGAACTAAGTGAGCTGAAACCCGCCGGAACTAGCTATGCCCCGGTAAACGCGTCAGTAGGAGTGTCCACTGGCACCTACGTTCCCAATTAAGGGTCCACATTGGGAAAACCCCTAAGAGTGCCGATACAGATTCCGAAGCCTTATGCGATCCACAGTCTCAAATTGGCGCGGACAACGGTACCTGTCACCGCGTCAGGCCGCAATCATTGCCGCGGTGAGTCTTTTGGCGGTTTTCTTGATTCTGTCATCTCTTGGGGTGGAAAACGCCGCCTCCAACTTTGATCTTCGTCTCCTTTTTACAACCCGATCGAAATTGGGCAAGAATCCCAATTGGGATCCCAAGCTGAAAGTATTCGCCTATGACGATCTAGCCGTCTCACTCCTCCAGAAGAGTGAACCTCCGGCCGGCATTCTTGCGGAAACCCTACGCGCCATAAAAGCCCAAAAACCAAAAGCCATATTAATAGACAAGATGTTTAGCTACCGCCTAGAAGGGGATGTGGAAAAGCTCAAGGCCGCGATTGGCGAAGTTCCCCCCATCTACACAAGCGCATCGTTTTCTGACTCCGCGATTCCCCACCGCAATCCAATTTCCAATGAAGTCCTTATCAACCAGTCGAGCGGGTGGAGAGTCTCGGAGGCCGATTGGATACCCAACGCGACTTTCGCGTACGGGGCCAATGCAACGTACGGCTCAGCGTTCACAAAGGTAGGCCACCTCAATCTCGCAAAGGCCGAAAGGATCCAGCCGGTCGTGCGCGTCGGTGAGGCACTGCTCCCACACTGGGCACTTCGCTGGTGGGATCAAGCGGAGCTAAACCCATCGGGCATCACGAGCTCTTGGGGGCAGATTCCCGTAACTGGTAACGGAACGACTCTAGTTAACCTTGTCCCCTTAGAGGTCTTCGGGAAAAAAGCGCGCTCCATTGCTGCGGTCTTTTCTAGGATTCAGAAAAACGCGCCCATCGACGAAATCGAAGAGGGCGACATCGTCGCGTTGGTGATGGGTCTTTATTCTGGAAAAGAAACCTATATACGGACAGCGATCGGCTCCCTCCCACGTTCGTACTTGAACATTGCAACTCTGAATAGTGCTTTGTCGGATCAGTGGATCCACGAATTCGATCATCCTATTCTAGCGAGTCTCGGTGCGGGCGCACTTGCTCTTCTAACAGCTTTCTTTCTTCGGGGATTACTGTTTTGGGCGTCGGCGGGCCTTTTCTCGCTCTTTTGGATAGGCTTTGCTCTCAGTTTGTTTGCCTACGGGAGTACTACGCTGCCATTACTTGCTCCAGTAGTTTCGTACGTCCTTTGCGGCGGAACCTACTTCGCGTTGAACATGGTCGCTGGCGAAAAACGGGTGCGGTCGCTCAAACAATCTCTGGAAGGCCTCGTTGAGCCTGAGAAACTGAAGCAACTCATTCGGAATTCCAACGACATCCAATGGCAGCCAAGACTGCAGCAACTCTCCGTGATGTTCGTCGACATTGTAGGGTTCTCGAAAAGCGCTGAGAGAAAAGACCCGAGAGAGGTTTTTCTAAATCTGCGGAGTTTTCTCGAAAAAGCAAGCCACGTAGTACACGAACACAACGGGATCATCGACAAAACGCTTGGAGACGGACTGCTTGCCTTTTTTGGGTATGAATTCGATGGGAGCTCTTCAAACGATCACGCTGACAACGCTGTCCAATGTGCGGTAGCCCTACAACAAATGGCGCTTGAATACGCTCTCGAGTGCGTGGCGGTTAAGGCTCCAGTTTACCCACTTCGAATTGGAATTCATACGGAGGAGGTTTTTATCGGAGATCTGGGCGGAGCCAACCGCGTCGATTTTAGTATCGTCGGTCAAGGCGTTAATTTTGCTCAACGCTGTGAAGCTGCCTGTGAGTCCTTTCGTGTGATCTTCTCAGACGCCACAAAAAAATCGCTCAAACGAGGCTTCGATAGTACCTTCAAACTTCACGAGCGGGCGATCCAAATCAAACACCATGACGAGGCCTTTGCCGTTTGGGAGCTCGAACCCTTGGAGGAAAATCGAACTCAGGTACAGCAAGTCATTCGACACCACCGACAACAAATTGGTTTAGAGCGCGAAGAATCCCGGTTCACTCTCCGCCAAAGTCTAGAGGCCCACTTCAAAGCGAATGACATCCAGGCCGAGATCTTAAATTTCTCGCGATCTGGTTTCCTACTTTTTACTTCCGGCTATTTGGGCGTGAAGAGCCGCCTGCAATTGCGTACGCCCCATCTCCAAAAAATGGGCAATTCCTTTCCCCAGCTCCTGGACGTCGAAATCCGTTGGGGCCAGCCACATCGAGACGGCTACATTCACGGCGTGCGCATTCTAAACCTAAATGATAACGAGAAGAACGCGCTCTTTGAGACACTCGCCTCCTCAAACCCCTCGCTGGCTGGCGTTGGTTAGCCAACTCCTTGATGTTACCGCCCTTAGTCTGTCCAAATGCTTTACATTGATTATGAAGAAACAGATTCACTACAATAGTCAGATAGGGATCCCCTATATCGTAGATGAAATTAACGCCAGCTTCATTGCGCCACGGCTTCATTTTGCTCGTTCTGTCTGGAATTGCCCTAACGGCAAGCGGCTGCTTTTTCCGGCTTGCGGGAAGCGGCGAGGACTCGCTGTCCAATTTCCCCCCCATTTCAGAAGATGACTTCACCACCACCAACCCGATCTTCGGAAGCGGAGGCGGGGAAGAGAATGTAGCCTCGAAACCTTTTTGCCAGCTTTCCCATTCGGAAAAGTTTGAGGAACCGGGAGCTGAATTCTCGTGCTGGTGGAGCCGCTCGCCGTCTTTGATTGCGCAGCCGCTCCCCGGGCAGATCGTTGCCGTGTCGGTCTTTGATCGAAAAAATTCTTATTTTTGGAGAGCGGTCGATTTCAAAGTGAATGAAGACTATGTCGAAGGCTCCAGTGACCCGGCCTTCTATTTTTTGGACAAGACTGATTCGTTCTTCGGCCCCGGAGGCGATCTCATTCCATTTTTCGGAGACCAGATCGAAATTCGGGTCGTTTTTAGAAGAATTCTCGCACTCCCGCATACCAATATTGCCCTGCCCTTTGACGTAAACGCAGACGGTATCGTGGATGCGGGCGACGTAGCAGCTTTGAATGAAGAATTTGAGGTCAATGGGTATCGGCGGATGGACTCAAGTATCACGTCCCCGCCCTCAATATTCGTGGACGTCGATAGAAACCTGTTCTTCAACCACGACGATCTAGATCTGCTCAATATGTACCTTTCCCCTCCACACCCGTGGCAAAACCCCCTCAACCGTTTGGACGTAGATAACAACGGCGTGATCGCACCCGTCGATATCATGCTACTCCAAAACTTGATGACCCAATATGGCCAAGAAATAGATTTGGCGATAGACCCCCCATGGAGAAGCAAGCCAGTCGGCGTTCTTTATGCGGATCCCAGCGGGGACAATCGACTGACCCCCCTTGATGTCGAGATGATCATCAATTACCTCAATTCGGACTAAAACAAAAATCCACCCCCAGGCGAATTCTCTGGTATAGCTAGGCAATGAGGTTGCCTATGCGTTTGCACCGTGCCGTACTTTTTGGCTGCTCGTTTTTGCTGCTAGCCTTGGGAGGATCCAAACCTACCGAAACGCCTACAAACGAACATCTCCCCACGTTTGATCGTATTAGCTTAAAGATAGCTGTGAAGCGCGATAAGAACACCTACCGCCTACGTACAGCAGGCCAGCTAAACTTCCTTGTCACTAGCCCAGTCCAGGGGGAAATCGCCTCCGTTTGTGAGCTCCCGGTTGTGTTGGAGTATTTGGGTGATAAGAACGACTTTGACAAAAAAGCCTCGAGCAAGATGGATCGCATCGCTAAACAGATGGGGCTCGAGCACTCCTCGGCTCAGGAGTTTTCGAGTGATCTCTTCTTTTTGAAGGAAGGTAAGTTTGCGGAGGAATTTGCGGGTCGCCTAGACGATCTTCTCACCCGCTATGAACTTACGCCGGTGCTGCTCGAAAAAACTGGGGAAGTGATCTTCGCTAAAACCGAAAAAGGGTTCGCTTTTAAGTTGCCCCTCGATACAAAGCTTGAATCGCAGATGTCGATTATTATCTCGCTCCGCCCAACAGACGACGCGGGGACGAGCGCTCTTTGCCAGCAAATCATCGGCAAGGGGTGGAGGCGGGCAAAGCCAACTCCGGGCTAGTTTAGCCGATCGATGCGATCTCGTTTTTTAGGCCGCTCGATGGATCGGGCGATGCGCTTTTCGTTCACATCGAGGATAAAATCCCAATTGAATTTGACCTTGTTGTTCTTCAAAAGTTCCTGTGGTGGGTTGGGAAATCTTCCGACATCTTTAAAGGCTTTGATGGCGGCCTCATCCAAATACCCGGATTGGCTACTCGCTACAACCGCCAAATCAACCAGATTGCCCTCGCTATCTAGTTCCACGTAGACTTTGGTCCTTTTAATTCCATCCTTGAGTTTTCTTTGGCTCATCACCAAAGCGCGTGCACGGCGCTGCACTTCTGGCCGCCATTTGGGCGCGATTTTTTGTTTGATCCGATCGAAATAGATCCAGTGAGCAAACTCCTTGGTATTAAGAAGTGTGCGGGGCCCGCCGTCTATTCCCTCCAGGTATTCGTCCCGGGTGCTGCCAAAGCGAATTTCAAAGTCTGGAACACCGTGTTCGGATTTGTTAGGGCCCGCCGTCTGATCTCCCATCGTGTACGCATCGGGCAATAGCCCCAAACTTTGCAAAGAATCCTCTGAGCCGCCCGAGGCGACGGGGTCGCCTGTGAAAAAGGCCTCGCCTATCGGGGCGCGGGTTTCTTTGTCGACGGTTTGGCTGCGATCACTCAACTGATCTTCGCTCCCCGCTCTTGAGTCGTCCAGTGCGGCTTCTGTACGCACGAGCTTCTTGCTCTGTTCCGACTCGGGAACGACTCTCTCGCCGAGAACAGACTCGGCTTCCGAGATCTCAATGAGATCTTCCTCAGAAAGCGGATTTTTAGGCTGCGCTATAAAAATCTGCGGCGGCTGTATCTGAACCAAAAGAATTACCGCGTGAACAGCTACAGAAAGACAGAGATAGAATGAGCTAGAAAGCCGTTTGAGGGTTTTATCGAGCATAGCGTTAGGCCGAGTGCGGGAAACACCGGGCGGTACTCTTCATTCTAGATGAAGCGACAACGCATCTGAAGCAAAACCGGAAAAATCGGACGGCGCTCGGCATTAGCAGGATAGCCACCTGCGTAATAAAGGGAAGGAAGGAAAGGTGGGTAGGCCGAACACTACGCAACTAATTTTTCTATGAGACTTAGGTGACTGGTATTGCAGTATTGGATCGCGTATGTGTTCAGCCCTCTTTATTCCCACTGCTTACGGGACAATCTATAGCTATTGTGCGCTTCACCGGGCCCAAGCTCACGTGACAAGGGTGGCGAGAAAAGGAGGCCACGCTGAGCCCAGTTTGTCGGAAACGTATTCAGTCTGTGTACAGAGCTTGGTCAGCTGGGGAGATAGCTGTATTCATTAGCTAAATGGATTTTTCCCGGACGAGTGTCGAGCTTCATAGGCCCTCAGGCACGATGGGGGTTGCCATATAATACCAATATAATCAAGTGCTTATTGACTGCCGGGATGGCCCGGGCCTTGCAATTTGTAGAGGCTGTCTGGCTGCTTTCACCTTTGACCTTCATCCCTGTCCCACTTCATTGAATCTTCCAAGCAAAGCAAAGTCGAAGGGTTCTAATGTCCGCGCTTTTCAAAAATTTGTTTCTGCTCTCCCTGATAGCACTTGCCGGTTGTACCCGGATTACCGGAGGTAACGGCGAAGTTTTCGGGGGCGGCGATATTACCAAACAGCTTCTCAATCGCATCCGCAATACGATCCTGTTGGACTCAGTCCGAAACTTAGCGGATGGGCGACAAGTCAGCTGCAACCTTGAAGCGCTTTGCAGCGAGCACTCGGAGACGCGCGTTTGCCAATCGCGTCCTGTACTGAACCAAACCGAAGTTCAAGCCTGTGAATACATCATCCAAAGAAACATCGGAAAACTTCTCTCCGTAGTGCAGTCAACTCAAGTTACGATGGAAAGCTCCGAAAAACCTATTTTTGATAATGGGGCACGCGTCTCTGCAATTACCTCATTATCCAGTAGCGGCCCGATTCGAGTGGACGTTGCCCGCGTACGGGAACAAAACCTGACGGATTCGGAAATCGCCACACTCTTTGCCCATGAATTCCTCCACAAAGTTCAGGATCTAATGCCTGGAACGGGATACCTGGATGACGAGGACTCGCTTTCGCCGTTTAGCCAGGGAAGAAAACTCTTAGATGCCATCGCAACGGTAGTGGGAATCGGCACGCTTAGGAGAATAAGCGCCAAAACCGCTCGCATCGCGGTCGGAACAGACTCGGGAATTCTACGCACTCTTCTGGTCTCAGAACAAAAACTCGCTTCTGATCTTTTTCAGCAGCTGGACGCCTTTGGTGAAGACGCCGCACCCGCCATTGCCTCAGGAGATCTGAACGGAGACGGGACAGCGGATCTGGTTCTTTCAAGCGCACTCTCCTCACAAGTGATCGCTATCGATGGAAAAACCGGCTCCCAGCTCGCGAGCTGGGTAGGTTTGGGCGCCGGTTCATCCGTCGCGGTAGGAGACGTGAACGGCGACGGTCTCCCCGATGTCCTCGTGGGTACGCCTCCTGGCCCCGTAAACAAAATTGTAGTTTACGACAATTTGAACCAGTCGGAATTATATGTCCACCAACCCTATGACACCGGTTTTATCAGTGGGGTTTACGTCGCGGCAGGCGATGTAAATGGAGATGGACGCGATGAGATCGTCTCCACCCCTCGGTTGGGCGGCGGCCCTCACCTCAAAGTTTATGATCCAATGGCCGGGATCTACCGATATGATGGATTCGTGTACAACCCCGCCTATGTCGGCGGTGTCTCTGTTGCCGCAGGGGATTTGAACGGTAACGGCCGGGATGAGATAATTGTGGGTGCCGCTTTTGGCGCCGGTCCTCACGTTCGCGCTTTGGACGTCGTCTCCGGAACCATAGCTTATGATGGCTTCCCCTACGATCCCGGTTTCACGGGGGGCGTGCTGGTAGCCAGTGGTGATACGGATGGAGATGGTTTAGCAGAAATCATCACTGTGCCGCATCAAATCGAAAATTTGCCATTGAAAGTGCTTAACCCAAGAAACTCCTCGATAGCGTTTCAATTTCAGCTATCTCAGGGAGCCACGGGGCCACGCACTTTGGCTTTCATCCGATAAAAACCATGGATCTTGCCTCGCGATTCGCTGACATCGACCATCTGATTCAGAAGGGTCGAAGCCAGGAAGCCTTTGAAAAATTATCTCATCTAAATGCCAAAGAATTGGAGCGTTCAGATTTGCCGGCCTACGCCCAACTTGCCTGGCGGGCCAACGCCCCAGAACTAGGAATAAGAGCTTTAGCAAAATACGTACGGCCGGATCTTAAAACAACGCAAGATCCCTCAACGGCAGAAGTTGCGGAATATGCTGCCTGCCTTTCTCGCATTGGGGCCCACGCAGAAGCGGAATTTTTGCTAGCGCCTTGCGACCCGGGGGAGTACCCGAGAGTCTTATTTTATCGGGCCGCCTTACACATCTCTAAATGGGAATACCACCTAGCCGTCCCAATTCTCAGAAATTTTCTATCCAATTCTCGTATCACACCCTACGAGCGCCTCGTTGCAAGGATAAATGTCGCCGAAGCGCTTGTCGTTCTGGGTGAAGCCATTCAGGCCAACTATCTCCTCAGAGAGCTGCTGCACACGACTAACCTGTACCAGTACCAATACGCAAATGCCAAAGTGCTCGAGCTTTCTGCGCAAAATGCCATCCAAAGAGGTGACATAGAGATCGCGCAAAAAATGCTGAACAGCGCGGGCGAGATGTTGGGCGAGGCGAAAAACTTTGAGCCCCTGTTCATTTCTAAATTCAAACTCTACGCGCGGATGCACGCCAACCCTGGAGAAGCAGGGCTTCTTGCGGAGCTAAAGGAGCTCCTCCTGCGGGCTAAGGAAATTGCCCACTACGAAACGGTCAGGGATCTGGAAGCTTGTATCGCTATTTACAATCAGGACGATAAAAGGTTTTTGCGCGTTTACGAGGGCACCCCCTATCTGGCATTCAGAAGCAAGATGCTGAGCGCATGGCCCAATGAAGCCCCCGCCCCACGCGGCATACTGCGGCTGGGTCCCGAAAATGGCGAAGCGAAGCCCCTATCTCTCTTTGGAAAAGAGGAGGAAGGCAAACCCAGCCTGCTCATTCAAAAGGTTTTTTCTGCGCTACTAAAGGACCTCTACCGACCGACAAAGGTAGCTACGCTCTACGCAGCCATTTACGAAGGCGAGCACTATCGATACGAAAGCTCCCCGCTACGCGTACGCCAGGCGGTAAAACGCGCGAGACAATGGCTTTCGGAGAATTGTAACGGACTCAAGATTGAGAGAAGTGAGGACGGTTTTTTTCTCAGTGCCGATGAGCCAATCGACGTGTACGTGGCGCCCCCTCAGCCCGCCGCGGAGAACCGCTTGGAGGCGTTAAAAGAAAATTTTGGGCAAGAGGCCTTCTCACTCCAAACCGCGGGTAAGGTGCTCGAACTCTCGCCTCGTTCGGTACTGCGTCTGCTCAGCGAACCGCTCGACTCGGGAGAAATCCAGAAGACGGGTTCGGGTCGCCAAACCAAGTACCGGTTCTGCTCGTAGGCCCCCACTGAACAAAGCCCTAACGCCTGCCCAAAACGTATACAACTTGTATACTGACCGGGGGGTGTGCAGCAATATTATCCTTTACTTTCAATAACTTACCAACTGATCTACCGCCCGAATCTGGCACGTCACTTGCTTTATTTAGGTGTGACGCCTTTTAGATAACTTCTTTGCCGGCCACTTCTTAGAAACTCTTTCCAACGATTCGCACCCAGGCATTTCCGATAGGTGCTTTTTGAGAGACTTCGCTAAAAACTTCCGAATTTTGGTTCTAGGCCTCAGCCTAAGCGCGCTTCTCACCGGTTGTCTCGATCTAAACAACGGTGAATTCTATGGCGGCAGTGACGGGCTCAAGAAAAAGGCGCAATCTGCTTGGGCACTAGCGAATAAGCACATCATGGAAATCGAAACAGCGATTAACGCGGGAACGCTAGAACGGGACAGCCTCTGCGTTGCTTCGCTTTGCGATCAGAATCCCGAGGTCTGTGCGCACCTTCAGGCTGTGAGCACGATCGATTTGGAATCTGCGCGGGACTTTTTAGTGAACCCAAACAACGTGATTGACCTTGTGACGGCAATCAACTCAATGGAACTGGTTATTAGTGAGAATCCGCTCTTCCTCAACGGTACGGAAAAAGACGCCATCGTCAACCTTCGCAATCAAACGATTGCCCTAAGCCGACCGCGAACCAAAGACATGAGCGTCTCCCGTCTTCAAATGCTCATTGTTCATGAGTTGATTCACATTGTAGAGCAAACTGCGCAGGAGCTTCCGGAAATGGATAACGTAGGCGCCTGTGTCGCGGTTTTCGGGAATCCGACAGACAGCTTGGGCCCTCAGTACGAGCGCCCCCACTGCGAGTTGCGATTGAGCAAGAGCGTAGCCGAGCTCAACGAAAATATTGAAGCAACCGTCCGCGTAGTATCCGGTGACGCCGGAGCACGCGCCCGAATCGACGGTGAAGTTGCCGCTATCGAGGAAGACAGCGATGAGTCTCTCGTCGCCAGCCGGATGATTTCCTTCGCGCGCGACGGGGTGAAACAGATTGAGGCCTCCGTACTAGGTAAAGACGGTAGTTACTACGCGTGTGAAGCGGGTGCAAACGGGACCCCCCGCTACCCAGCACAAATTACCCTTCTCCCGCCTAAGTGCGAATCGCGCATATCCATCTTGACCGGTGAAGTCTCGGGCTTGAGAGCGGGTGAGCTAACAAGCACGGTTTACATTCCCATTTACCCGGAGCTGCGCGAAGGGGAGAGCAAAAGGTTGATGGTGTATGCAATGGTTGAAACAATTCCCGATAGGAACGACCCGAACGCACCCGCGAACGGGCGGGTGACGGTGCGCGTGCGCACGTCCAACCCGAACATCCCGTCACAGAATCCCTTAGAAGTTTGGTGCGACCATGGTTTGCTTCAAAGCAATATGGATACACTTGAGTTCCTGGTTACCGAAGAAACTGCCCCGGAAGTTCGGGACCGTTTGCACTTGAAATTAATGCATGAAGTGTCTGACAGAGGCCCGAAATTCTTCCCAGATACTCATCCGGATTTGACCTCCTGGAGAGGCATTCGGGTCTTTGAAAGGCAGTAAACCTAAGCTTTGAAGCGGTAGCGAGTAGAACGCCCACCACCTGTCTTTTCCAAAATTCCGTCCGCGACAAAGTCCGCGAGCAGCCTGGTTGCCGATCGATCGGACATCGCGAGGCAAAACGCCGCTTCCTTTAGCGAAAAAGGCGTTGCGCTGAGCTTCTCACGAAGTTTTTCCAGTTTTACCCCACCCCGCGAGGCCAAGGTTTCCCGGTGCGGCACGGTAATTGTACATTCCGGTTTAGCGACGAGGCGATAGTGGCGCCCCTGGTGGGCGATGCCCAGCGGGATCTTGTTCAGCTCAAACCACTCACGAAGACGCACAATTCCCTGATGTATCCTGCCCGGCGAAGTGCTCGGATTGAAAAATTCATCGCCGAAAACCTCCGAAAAAAGTGCGGCGATCTGACGGGGGCGATAAAAGTCGGAGCACAAGGCCCCTAACAATCGATGAGGAAGTTGACCCACCTTAAGCGGATCTCTGAAATTGGACTTCTCCTCAAAAAGGCGGAAGGCCTTTTCTTCTTTTAGATTTCCAACGGCCCAATTGAATTCTTTTGGAATTGCTAGATCCTCACCAAAATCTTTTAAAAGATACTCACGATACCGCTTGTGGGGAGTTCCAAAGTAAAGTTTTAAGAGCAGTTCTTCATCCTTAGCGATTAACGCTAAAAACCGATCACAGTCCCTAACCGTTTCCCAGTGTCCAAATTCTACGGCCCGAGAGCGTACCGAGTGAATGTTCCGAAAGTTTTCGGAACTCGGTGAGAGTTTGGCGCAAACAATCGCTGACCACTTATCAATAAACAATCTATCGACGGTATTAGATTCTTTTAGGAGAGTTCGCGCACGATCAAGAAAAGTACCTGCACCCGCTAGGTCCCCAAGAAAAACCGCGTGCGTCGCGGATATCTCAAGGGCATTAGCCAAAAGTCTTGTGTGCTTGTGGAGGCTCGTGTCGTGCAACAACTCTCGTAAAAGAGCCGTCGCAGGTACCTCCTGGCGTTCGAAGACCAGCGCCGAAGCAAGGTTCACTTTCGCTACCAGTCTCTGGTACGGATCCTCACCAGGGGCTTCCAAAAATTCCTGAAGTAGAGGAATGGCTTCCTGGTACGCCCAGGACCCAAAATAGGCAAAAGCCCGGTAGAGAGAGGTTTTCGGAGTAGGTTCAGCGATGGAGTCTAAGATCCCCAACGCCTCCGGGGTTGCCCCCAAGCGCATCAAACACGCGGCGTATTCGAGCTTCTCCTCAACACTCGCTTCTTTTTTCTTGCGCTCCGAAGGGCGGACGATCGCGTGCAAAGCCAAAAGGCCAGCTTCGGGTAGACCTGCGCGCCAGGAGAGTTGCGCGAGCTTCGCCCGAAAATCTCGGGGTGTTTTTCGAGCCGCTAGATCCTTTAAAAGGGCCTGGGCCTCACCCCCCTGCCCCGCCTGGATTAGCCGGTGGATTTGCTCCAATTGGGTGCTGTAGGGAGAGCTCATAGGAGGGTTTATTGTACCATGGGGGTGACCGCAGGCCGGCCCGACGCGAGCATAACTTATTAATATTATTCATATATATTACTTGCTATTCTCGCCAAAATGCTAAATCGGAACGCACGTCCCATTTCCGTAAACTAAGAGAATACGAACCCCTTTTACTTAAGAGGCCAACATGAAAAACATACTTAGTGCATTCACCCTCATAGTAATCCTTCAGGCGACTGTCGCCTGCCAAAAAGCACCGATAAACCTTGTCCCGCAAGAGGCGGCTATCAAGTCCGCTAGGAACGGGAAAATTTACCCAGTCAACTGCCTCATCGAAATGGGTGCGGACGACATGGAGCAATGCGCGCTCTCGGAAAGCCAAGTTCGATCGGGCGGAAGCAGCGCTAGAGGGCTCGCGAACTCGCAATTCAACTACACTCAACCTGGATACGGGTACACGCAGCTCTTTAATCCGTACTATTTCTTGAACGTGGGTAGCTACAACGAGTTTGATCTTTGTACCTACCTTTTTGGGATCGATCGCTGTTTCGAAGCCTTTGGTTATTTCCCGCCGCTGCCTTTGAACTCCGGGCCTAGCGACTGCGAACTCGCGTTTCTCTTTGGGGGCGCTCCTGTATTCGATCCCCGGTGCTTTATCGGCGCGGTTCCGGAATTTCCTGGAGTTGTCATCGAGCCAACAGAGCCGCTTTCAGGCCACGAGGCAAACCCGCACATCCTCATTGAGGTGCGCATGCGCCGCGGTACTTCGGCGAAGTTCCTGCGCGTAATGCGCAACCGCGACATTGTCACCGGCTGCTCGGGTGATCAGGAATGCCCGAACCGCACCGTGCGCAAGATCACGACCGAGCGCGAGAACAATATTCGCGAAGCGCTTACCAAGCTCAAAAAAGAAGATCTCGAAGTACTTGTGAACGACCGCACTTGCCAGGGCAACCCGGCTCGGCCCGCAACGAACTTCGACCGCTTCACTGCAAACGATCGAGAATTCGTACTGTTCGAACAGATCCGAACGCAATGCTTGAGCCGAGTCCGACAAGATCGTACCAACCCTGCGGTACGCTTGTACGACATTCTTCGCCAGCTCAGAAACGAGGTTCAATTATAAGGAATGGTCCCTAATACCTAAGCACGCAACTCCCGACTCCAGACTAGCGCCCGCAGTGTCTGGAGTCGGGTTTTATCCTTGTAAACATGGCGCTCTTCGGCCGCGGCGGCGAAAAATCACTTACTTGCTGATACGTACGTACGCGTTGTTACAGGAGTTTGCGTCAAATAACGAACTCCCCTTCGTCATGTCGGTCATGATGCGGGGCATGAGTTCTACAACGATATCAGAATGGATCTGACCTTCCTGGATGACCCCCTTTACAACGTCTTCCAGATCCCCCGGCTGCAGGTACTTGAAAAAGTCACCGAGCGCGATGACCCCTTTCTGCACGCGGATCAGGTAATCTGATGCCCCACCTTTTTCTGTTTTTTCCTGAATGAGTTTAAACAGGTAGTCCCCAAAGGCGTGATCCCCGGTACCGAGTTCGGATTTGAAGCTTTTTACCCCCTCATAGAGGACATCCGCGAGTACTTTTCTATCTTCTGTCGTTGGCAGCTGATCGTCGGTTGCCATTGCACCGAAATCAAACAAGTAGATCTTGTTTCCGTCTATTTTGAGCTGCGCACCGTGGCGATCGTGATCGAATTTCTCGCCTCTCAGTATCCGTGAAATCTCAAGCGCCACATAAGCGCGCGCGATGTCGCGCTTGCGTGCTTTTTGCTTGGCGGTTCTTTCGGGGAGATCGTTAAAATGCACGCCTTTAGCCTGCTCCATCACGCGGTAACCCTCTCCGCTCTCCAGTGTGCGGGCCACGTGTATCTCGAAGGGTTTGCCATCGCCCACTTTAATCGTGGCGCCGTGATAAAGGCGCTCAGCGTCCTCGGCTTGCTTTTTCCCGATTTGCCAATCGGTTTCAATATCAGCCATCCGTTCGGCTTGCTCGATCATGGAAACAAGGACCTTAAAGGCGGAGTTCTTTTCGGCCTGCTTTTGCGCCATCTTCTTCATGACTTCAAAACCAGTCTTGGCGCGCTTCTTCGCATGCGGACGAAGGAGAGAAATCACGCGGCTTTCTAGTACGACGCCGCCATTGGGCCGCACGGTCTCTAGTTCTACTTCGTAGGTGACATAGTAGGACGCAGCGCCAAGTATCCGTTTGACGCGTTTAATGCGCTTTTTGAGAGAAGCGGGAATGACATCTCCATGCAGCTTAAAGAGATCCCAACGCGTTAGCACGTCCGCTTCGCTCTTGAGGCGGCCCATCCCATCACGGATTTCATGTGGGGTGTGCGGACTACTGTGCAGGACTTGTCCCAACTTTGTTTCGGCGGGTCCCATGCGTTCTAGAATAAGCGCCAGACGTTCTCCAATGGTGGTCTTAAAGCGAGACTGCTCCGTATTTTGCGCCGCCGCCATAAGCGCTGCGATCACAAGGCTGCGTTGGTACTTGGGGATCTCCTCGATGTAGAGTCGCACCAGATCGTGCGCCTCTTTTGAGTACTTTTCACCCGTTGGGAAAACCTTGTTTAGGATTCTCTCGGCAGCCTTTTCAAATTCACCGTCACTTCGCCTGTCTCCGGGAAGAATAAGTTCATCAATGATCCCGACCCGAAGCTCCATGTCGGACGCCCAGAAGTTTTGGTGAATCTCGCGGGCCAGACGCTGGTAACCCTCATCGGTTGAAATGGCTTGACCATCGGTGAGGAGCTGTTGCTCAAGACTTAGGGCGTGGCCAAAATCCGAAAGAGAACGCGCGGTCATCGGGCGCGTGAGAAAATCGACTAGTTCGTCGCGAAATTGATGGTTGGCTCGCACCAAGCGCAGGGAGAGGTTAAGCCCCATCATTTTTAGGTCGGTCTCGACACCTTGCCCCCTTCGCGCTTCTCCTAGCTTCAAACTGAGATCTTCTTGCGATTCCACTTCGTTGGCGAGGTGGTTGAATAGTTCGTGCCGGTCTTGGGCATAGAGGTGTGTCCCGGCGCGATCAGCTTCTGCGAGGATAGTTTCGGTGTAGATAGAATCGCCTGCATCCTTACCGAATCGCTCACGCGCGGATTGCGCCCAGAGTTTAAGCATGCGGGTTCGCAGTTTTGGGTCTTGTACTCGTGGGCCTCTAAAGATGCGCTCAATGGCGCCTTGGCGAAGCGCTGGCGAGCTGTATTCGGAAAGCCGATCCAGAATGTCTTTGATAAGTTTGTAGCGCAGCACCCCGTCCTCCGGGAAAAGCCTCGCCTTGTCAAAGAGGGTAAACTCGTTGAGTAGTGGCCGTGCGCTTTTTGGCCAGTCTTTGCGGTTTTTTACGTAGTTCGAAAACCTTTTTTCTAAGCTTGTGGTTTTCTCTCGCCATTCGCTATGCAGATATGGAAGCACGCGTTTTGGATCCAGGTTTTCTTTGGGGTGGTTGACCTGAAAGACTTCTGCTTCCATCGCCGCCAGCCCGGCGAGGAAGTTTCCGGGACGGGATCCCAGACTTTCCAGTAGCTTGTAGAGCTCCTCGGCCGTTTGTGGTTGCTCGTAACCCAACTGCCTCCTAACGGTCGTGAGATAGAGATTGGCTGTATCTTGCCGGACATCGGGCATACCGCTAGGGGCGAGCGGCGGCACGAGGGCTGAGGTAAATCCAAGCACATGGACTTTGTCCTGACGCGAGGGAAATAGGCCGTGAGGGTCTTCGAGCGCAAAGCTTACTAGCGGGTGGGCAAGCGGCAGACCGTCAAAACCGTGCTCGCCATAAGAGGCCCCCGCTCTGCCCGCGATATCGGGGAAGGCGCCTTTCATATAAAACTCGCGGACGATGGGTTTCCATTTGTCCGGATCTTCTCGGATGAGTTCGGAGAGCTTTTTTATGAGTTGCCCGGCGGGCGCACCCGAGCGTGCCGGGATATCAGACAGGATCGGCATATTGACCCGCATAAAAAGATCAAAATCTTTATCTATGGATTCGAGTCCGATGAGGCCGTCTGATTTTCCCATTGAGGAAGCGCTCGCAGTAGCTAAAATGTCGTGGGCTTCCGTATCGCCGTGAATCGCTCGCTGAAAGAGTTCCGGTACATACTCTCCGAAGAGTTCGCGGCGTAACTCTTCAGCTTTTCCCGAGCCCGGCTTTCGCAGCCCGACCGCTTCACCGTCGGCGCCAATAACCAAACGATCCATGGTGCGATCGTCCCGACGAGGGCCTTCGTTCACCGATTTGCAGCGTCCCAGCATACAGAGCGCTTTGTCGTTAAGATCCATCAGCTGATAGACGCGCGGCTCTTTCACTCCGAGATGATAGAGCGCCAAGCTTAGGTGTTTGGAATCGTCCCCCACGCCCTGCGACCAAACGATGGCCCGTTCCCATTCCACGGTTTCGCCCTTTCGGGGAAAACGAAAGGTTGGGATGTAAAGATCCTGTAGAAAGGCGGCATCAATCTTTCCGTCTTTGATGGCCTTATTCAGGCCGATGGCGGCTTCCACTGCGGCTTTTCTGTAAGAGTCTGCGGTGCGGGTATCCCCTTCGTCCGAGGCTTCGGTGGCTTTTCTCACTGCCTCCACAAAATCATAAGCATAGACGAAGATTGGCTCTGCATCTCCCAGAGCGGTGTCGGATTTGTGGTAGCGCTGCGCGAGAGCGGTGTAGAGTCTTTGGCGTGGGCCCGTGAGTCCAAGTTTTTCATCTGGGTCACGTGTTGGCAGATGCAAGATGAGATTTGCGGCCTTGCTGAGTTCCACCCAACGCGGATCATCGTCCATTTCGATGCTTTCCAGGGAGGGGATCGTTCCAATCGCTGCGCTAAGGTCCTCGGTGCGCGCATCGTGACCGGAAAGAATGTGGGGCATCTGCGCCTGGACAAATTTCAGTTTCTCTACAGCGTCCAGAGTGGAGAACTTGGCCTTTTCCATTTCCTTATCTAAAAAAGATACGTGCTTGCTACTGCCGGCCGCGGCAATCTTGGGATCCACAGGAGTGCTGGCAATCTTTTCCCCGGCGTCCGTTTCCTCAAGCTTTCCTTTTTTGAAACGTAAATGCCCTAACCCTTTCTCCACCATCGAGCGGCGCGTGGGGAGGTCCCACGCAAATATTGAGCGATCTCCAAATCCGAACTTCGATCGGGGTTCATTTTCAAGAGCGTCCTGTACGCTTAGCGCGGCCGTAGCGTCGAAATGGCGTTCATGGAGGACTTCCAAAGCGCGCGTGACCCCGAGAGCGTCATCTGCCATACCGGTTCGGGCTTGTGGCTCGGAATCGATCTGGTTCGAAATGACTTCGGTCGCGAGCAAGTAGGCGAGCTCATCTTGTGTCTTTACCGTCCGCACGGTTTGCGTGGTGAAGCCAATGAAGTTGTGTCCGTCGGTAACGAAGCTTTTGTGCCCGAGACGATCGCTATCCATCAGGAAAAAATGAACGGGGTGCTTTTTTAGGTCGTGATTGGGAAAGAGCCGCTTAAAGAGCTCTTGCATTTCGATGTCGAAGTCGCGCGCCACGGGGGATTGGAGATCCACCACACGGTGATTTTCCTGAAGGCGTTGAGACATCTCGCCACGCGCAAGCGCTTTGTCTTCATCGTCCGTAGGATCTGCGTGCAGGGCAAAACTGAAGGCAAAAAACAGAAAAAATAGAATTTTAGCTAGGGACTTGATCCCGGCCTCCTCGTGCGTAATCCGTCGCTTGTTGTTATGCAAGGAGACGGCCAATTCTTGTCCGTCATTTCAACTGGTTAGCAGCCTGTAAACTAGCTGAGTTCGTAGTAGATCTAAGCACCAGTCTGGGTCTTGATATAAGGTGAAAGCGAGGAGCTGCATTCTAGAAGTGTGCTCCCGAGGAGAGCGAAAGATTCGACCCCGAAGGGAACGAATCACAAAACCGTCAGCCAGTGAAACTGGCGGAGAGAGAGAGATTCGACCCCGAAGGGAACGAATCACAAAACCGTCAGCCAGTGAAACTGGCGGAGAGAGAGAGATTCGACCCCGAAGGGAACGAATCACAAAACCGTCAGCCAGTGAAACTGGCGGAGAGAGAGAGATTCGAACTCTCGATAGGTTTCCCTATACACGCGTTCCAGGCGTGCGCCTTCAACCACTCGGCCATCTCTCCTTAGGCGATTTGGAAACTGACAAGAGTAACGAGATAACACGGTTTCACACACGCGTCTACGCCAGAAAAGTAGCCTAATCTTAGCTGTTTAGAGCGTTCTGGGCGCAGTTGCCAGGAATGAGGGACCTGCCCCCCAACACGGCTCCCGGACAGAATTCCAGCCCCAACAGGATCCCGTCCAGCAGGCATACGATCTAGGCGTATTCCGACAGAATTCCTGGCCCCCTCGGGCTCACACCGTGGCCTTAGCTTTGCATTTTCGCTCCTTAGTATGGCTGGGGGTCACAAACTACTATTCTTTTTTCTTTTGCTTGCGCGCGCCGTAATGGCCGACACTCTTTCACCACCCGCCACCCCCCTTGATTGCCGTGCGGCGCTCCAAGAAATCGGCCTTACTCCCGATGAAGCCTCCGCGCTCATGAACGAGGCGTCCCCGTCCTCTCTTCGCCACATCATCGAGAACCACTACCGAACTCCGTCGAGCCTGGAGGACTCTTTGCGTAAGCACGTCGCGGGTGACCGAGCCCTTTCCGATTCCGCGGTAGCCGCCTTGGAGAAAGCCGGCTATCGGGTAATCCGCAAACTCGGGCAAGGCGCTTTTGGCACCGCACACCTTATTGAAAAAAACGGAAAGCGCTTTGTCGTAAAAGAGGGGCACTCACCAGAGTCCCTGATCCGAGAGGCTGAGGCCATCTCCGCATTGCCCCAAATTCCACCGCAGTTTTTCTACTTCCCGTCAGTGTGGTACCCAACCGCCACTGAATTTCCGTACCAGCGCGGCGGCAATAAAGATAACTTGCTCATCGCGGCCCTTTTCGAAAAGTGCCCCGGCTGTCACGAGCCAGCTCCCGCGCTTAGCCAACGTATTAAAGAGCAGTTCTTGGATCCTCAAGAAAATCCGGTACGGTACCAGCACTTCGTACGGAGCCTACTGGATAGCGTCGCTGTTCTCCATACTTCAGGCCGTATCATCCACCGCGATATTAAACCCGAAAACATTCTGGTGGACGACTCGGGAAACGTGGGGGTCATCGACTACGGAATGGCCATCGACGGCGCCGCCTTCGGACCAACCACCCTCTCGGGCACGCTGAAATACGTCTCGCCAAGTGCGCTAAGGGGAAACCCTCCCTCTCCCCTTGATGATATCCACGCGCTACGGATCACTTTGCGCAGCGTTCGCCAATCGACCGATCCTAATGCTGCGCCACTCATCAATGTTTCGACTGATTATGGCGTCTTGCCGCTTCACAGCCACGCGGCTGAACTCCCAGGTAAACCGGACAGAGTTGCAATGCTTGAATGGAGCCGAGTGTTTGACTCCGTTACTGAGTGGCAAGCAGCGTTGGACAAGCGGGCGATTCCGGATCGTGAGTTTGACCCTTGGTACGGCCAACGGTTGACGACTCAGGATGATTCAACAATCGCACTCGAAATGCTCAGTTCCCTCTATTCTATCGAACGCTTCCGATCCAACGGTGGGTACCAGATTGAAAATGAGCGGTTAAAAGAAATAATCGTTGAAGTTATTCGCCTCGATGGCGCTTTAGGGAACCAGCCCGCGCTCCTTCTGGAACGGGGCTTCCTGACTAGAGACGCACACTTTGAGGAATTCTACGATCAAGTAGAAACACTCTACCAACACGGAGAAATACCCCACTACCTACTACGCATGGCGCGGGAATCGCGCACCCGCCGCGCAGGCCCCTAGTGGATCCGAAAGCGGATTCCTTCAGCTAGTTAGATTCAACCCTTCGCTCAGCACTTGTATCCCGTGCGCAAAAAGCGGAATACCCGCCTCAAGCGCCTCCTGCTCGAGCTGCCGCCGACGGGCACGAAGACTTTGGCGAGACGCCTTTTCTACGCCGTTGGCCTTGGCCCACTCCTCCAGCACTGCCAGATCGTGGGCCGTACCGAGAAGTTTACCGAGCGCCTCGACGGCCTCAAGCCTCCTGGCGGCAAACTCCATATCCCGAAGCAACTTCAAATGAAAGCCGTGGTACTTCACGCGCTTCCGCCACACGTGAAATTTCAGTGCAGAGGGCTTCGCCTCCGCCTCCCGCCCACAGCGCTCCGCGCGCCGATACGTCTTCAAGAAACCAGGAGCAAACCCAGCGGCCTCTAAAAACTTCCACTTACCGCAACGCGCCTGCCCAAGCAGCAATCTCTGCCGGACCTCTTTGAGTACCTTTTCAATCTCCAATTCCGTCGCTTGCTCGGCCCTTAACTTCTCCAACCACAAATTTGCCTCTGGCTGAGACTCGCCCCATTTTGCCGCGGTTAGCTGCAAAATTTCGCCGTCCCGATACCGCGACAACAATCTACCGGTATCGCGGTACCACCTGTTCTCCTTGCGATAGGTTTTTACAGGCAAGCTGGCGCGAAAAAGTCGCAAACTCGCGCGAATCCTTTTCAAACTTCTCCGAATACTGTGCACTCGTTCAGCGAGTGACTTCCCTTCGGTGGTGTTTACTAGCGACTCGGTGAGCTCCTCACGGATCACGCGAGCTAGTTCCTGATTGGCGGGCGCATAGAGGTCGATCTTAAAGGCCATTCTTACCGTGTAAAACTAACGGTGGCATCTGGCAATGCCTAAGCGTTTCGGGAGAGCTGCAGGCCTTGGGCCGGAAGCGTCCGAATGTGGATGTCGCGCTGCGGAAAGGAAATCTCAATACCGCTCTTCCTAAAGGCCGCATCGATGGCGAAACGCAAATCAGACATAATTCGGTCTTTGATCCAAAGTTCCTCTACCCAAACGCGGAGATCAAATTCCAGCGAGGAGTCGCCAAAGTTTTCAAAAAACACTAGAGGAGGCGGATTATTGAGTACGTGTTCATTGGCCGCGGCCACTCGAAGCAGCTGCTCCTTAACAGCAGCCGTATCCGATCCGTAGGCGACACCGACTCGCACGTGCACCCTCACTCGGTCCGCGGAAAAACTCTCGTTTACCACCGTTTCTGATACCAATTGCGAGTTCGGGATAATCATCGCCACATCGTCTCGCGACAGTAGAATAGTAGAACGAACACGGATATCGGACACCCTGCCCTCGACATCCCCAACCTGTAGAATGTCCCCCTGTTTAATGGGCCGCTCAATCAAGATGATAATGCCTGAAATAAAGTTCTGTGTGATATTTTGCAGACCGAAACCGATACCGACCATCAAAATCGCGCCGAGTGCCGTCAACGATTGCAAGCTGACCCCAACGGTGTCCAAGGAAATCAGTGAGCCTACAACAATCACGAGGTAACGTGAAAAGCGTTCGATAGACCCTTTGACCCCCCGGTCCAGATGAAGGTTTCTAAGCCTTCTCTCGACCACCTGGCCGACAAATTTGGCAAATAGTAACGAACCGCCAAAAATGATACCGGCAGTAATGAGAGAAAAAAGTGTGATGGTATTGCCGCCGATTTCAAAAAGCGGACGAGAAATCAATTCTAGAAACATTTTTACGTACTCTTTGAAGTTTTCCACAAGGCCTCTTTAGACGTCTATTTTACACTTTTATTGCGGTTCTCCACAAATCCCCGCGCTGCAGAACCGGCGGCGATTCCGACCAGCATCAAAACCACCAAAGGTAGGTAGTGAAAAAAGAAGGCGTGCCAAGGGTTGTACATGCAGGCGAGCTGCATCAAGGATGAGGAAATAAGACCCGCGGCCAAGGCCGCGACGGCCCCTGCCCGTTTCCAGTCTTGGACGAGTCCCCGATAGAGAAAAAAGGCAAGCCAGGGCCAGGCGAGCAAGGCATAAAAGATAACCTCAAATTCGCACCCGCGCCGTGCCCCTTCCGCTGTTGTGGGCGTATCCGAAGAGAGCCCAAAGTAGAGGGCAGCGAGAAAAGCGCCGAGGGCCGCTCCTGAAAGCAAACGCAACCAACTGCCTCCGGTTTCACCCGGTACCGCGCTTCGAAAAAGATAAAGGAAACTCAAAAGCGAAAGCGCGAGGCCCGCTACCACCTCGACGCCCAGGTGCGGGTGGCGAAGCATGTCCTCCCACCACATCGCGCGGAAGGGCTGCACCAGAAACAGCATAAGAATCTGTGCTGCGAGAATTCCGATAAAACCAACAGCCGCCCGCACCTTAGAAGGCCAAAGCCTCCCCGTCGGCTTGTAACTCTCCACGAGCTCTGAAATAAAAGTGTCCTTACTCTTCGGCACTATCTTTCTCCAGAGACTGACTAAATAAATCACCCAAACTTTTGTACGCCCGAGAGATACGCTTGCGAAGCGCAGGCTCAGCTACCCCAACTCGCCTGGAGGCCTCGGCATAGCTTAGGCCCTCGACCTTGGTAAGCTGGATCGCTTCGCGGAGCGATTCGGGCAAGCGTCCGATGGCCTCTTGCAAGTGCGCAAGGGTCTCGCCCTTCTCCATGGAGTTCGCTCCGCCTTCCGCTTTTGTGACATCGGCCAGGTTATCGGGCAGTGCCTGCTCCTTGCGCCGCGATACACGACGGAAGTGATCCACGATCTTGAAGCGCGCAATCGCATACAGCCAAGGCTTAATGCTTCTACGAGTGTCGTAAGAAGCTAAAGATCGGTGGACGGCGATCAGAGACTCTTGGGTGACATCGTCCGCGTCGACCACCCCACGAAGTTTCTTTGAAAACAGATCCTGGAAAAACGGGTAAAGCTCTTGGAGGAGGCTCTCGTACGCCTGCCTGTCTCCCGCCTGACTCTGGGCCGCCAAACGCTGCCAGCGCTCGAAGATACTGGAATATTTGTCTTTTCCCGATGTCACAAAATCAGCCTTTGGACGAATTCTAAAGTGAGCCCGTTAGATTATACTTGATGGAGGGAGGGCCAATGAAACTAGTTTTCTTAATAAGTGCCGTTCTTGCGGTCGCCCCGACCCTCTCCTTTGGCAAAAATGACAGCTTTGAAAGCCCTTCGCGGCAAGCGCACTTGCTAGAGCTTTTCAGTACCCAAAGCTGCAGCAGCTGCCCACCCGCACAACGCTGGGTATCCGGACTGAAGGAAGAAAAGACCTTGTGGAAGAATTTTGTTCCGGTTGTTTACCACGTAGACTATTGGGATTATCTAGGTTGGAAAGATCCTTACTCACAAAAAAGCTATACACGCCGACAACACGGGTATGCACAACAATGGAAGTCATCTCGGGTCTACACTCCGATGTTCGTGTTGGACGGCAAGGAATGGCGGGATCGATCCACAACCAAACTCAATGAAGTGGGATCCGATAGCGGCGTCCTCAAGGCAGACCGAGGCAAAGGACTGCAATTTACGGTTACTTTTAGACCTTCAAGAAACCGCAAAGACAGACTGATCGTTTTCGCAGCACTTCTCGGGAATGAAATAGCCACCAACGTAACGTCCGGAGAAAACGGTGGAAAAGTATTGAAACACGATTTCCTGAGTCTGGATTTGCAGCAGAGCAATGCGGTAGAGAAAAATGGAGTCTACCAGGCCAGTTTTGATTTTAAGACCGCTCCCAAAGAAGTCACAAACTTGGGAGCTTCATTTTGGATTACGACCTCCAACGGGACGGTACTACAGGCCGTTGGCGGCAATCTTTCGAAGGGAGAATAACATGAAACGGTACGTGTTAGCGGCGTTCCTATCCATAGTGACCTTGAACGCGTTGGGAGCCACAAAAGAAAAAAAGTCCACAACTTCCAAAACCGAGACCGCCACCTTTTCCGGTGGATGCTTCTGGTGCATGGAATCGCCTTTTGAAAAACTCGACGGTGTTTCCGCTGTTATCTCCGGCTACACAGGTGGGACCGTGAAAAACCCCACCTACGAACAAGTATCAAGCGGCTCAACAGGACACATCGAGACCGTTCAGATCACCTATGACCCCACCAAAGTGAGTTATGAAGATCTTCTCCACGTCTTTTGGCGGAATATCGACCCGACAGACGGAGGCGGGCAATTTGTGGATCGTGGTGGGCAATATGTATCAAAAATCTTTTACCACAACAAAGAGCAGCAGAAGGCCGCCGAGGCCTCCAAAAAAGCCCTGCAAGAATCCAAAAGATTCAGTAAGTCTATAGTGACTGGGATTGTTCCTGCTGTGACGTTTTACCCAGCGGAGGAGTATCACCAGGATTACTACAAGAAGAACCCGATTCGGTACAAGTACTACCGCTACCGATCCGGACGGGATCAGTTCTTGGACAAGACTTGGGGAGAAGAGCGGTATTCGCACCGCAAAGCGGAAAATTCAAAGTATCAGAAACCGGAGGGTTCAAAATTGAAAGAGAAACTTAGCAAATTGCAATACCATGTGACCCAGGAAAACGGCACCGAAGCCCCGTTCAAGAACGAATACTGGAACAACAAAGAAGCGGGCATCTACGTGGACATCGTCTCGGGCGAACCTCTTTTCAGCTCAGTTCATAAATACGATTCAGGTACCGGCTGGCCGTCCTTCTACCAGCCCTTGGAAAAAGCAAACGTGGTCGAGAAGTCGGACAATACACTGTTCATGAGACGCACCGAAGTCCGATCCAAGAATGGCGATTCTCATTTGGGACACGTATTCGACGACGGCCCACAGCCAACAGGGCTTCGCTATTGCATCAATTCAGCGTCCCTGCGGTTTATCGCAGTCGCCGACTTGGAAAAGGAAGGCTACGGCCAGTACGCAGCTCTCTTCTCAGGGCAGCAAGTGAGCAAGAAATAACTATTCGAACAAAGAGGCCGCCGGAACCACCTTAATCTGTGCGGCCTCGACACCCACATCATAAACGGCGATCTTCTTGTCTTCTTCCGAAATCTCTGCAGGGACCTCAACTCCGTCCTTGTAAGTTATCTCGCACTTGTCGCTTGAGATCTCTTTGGAGAAGGCATCCGTGTCCTTGGTGACTACCACCATTTGCAGACTCTCCGGCTGAACATACTTCTTGATCGCTGCGTTCACTTGCTCGTGCGTCAGCTCACTGACTTTGGCCTGAAGGTTCGCGAGGTAATCCCCGGTAACCCCATAGAACTCAGAGTCGATAGAGATCCCCAAACGCTTTTCGATACCGGCAGCGGTAATCGGTATATTGCCGATGAGATATTTTTGAACGCGTTTGAATTCCTCTTCGGTTATTCCCTCGTTGGCGAGCTTTGTCGTCTCACGGGCTAGGAGTCGCAGCAGAAAACACCCGTTTTCGGCCGTCGTGGGACGTCCCCAAACCGTGAAGGCCTGCTGGCTGCGCGCGACCTGGGTTTGCTCCGAAAGATAGCGGCCGCCGTTTGGAAATTCCTCAATATAGGAATAGGTGCCGTAGTTCATGCTGCGGATCTCACGGACAATGCGCATCAAACGGCCGACAAAATCACGGTGCTTGCCGTAAGCATTGTTGGCGAGAAACATCGCAGGAAAATCAGCACTCGCGCGAGTCAAGCTCGTCGGGTGTCCCAGATGCACGCCGGTTCCTTCGAAATCACCCTTCACCAAAGTAAGGGTACGCGCCGTATGCGCTGGAGCGGCCGGCAAAGTGGCTTTGGCAGACTCACCCTCTGGCAAACTATCATTGAAGACCTTTACAGCAGCCTCAAGATCCCCACCGATAACACCGGTCACACCCACCGTCAGTCGTTGCTTGGTGTAGAGTTTCGCGGCAAATTCCTTTACATCTTCAATAGTCGTCGCTTCCACCCCGGCCAGTGTGCCCTCCACGACGTGAGAGTATGGGTGTGCAGGGCCATACATCACTCGCTCCAAGGCGGCTTTGCCGAGCTCTTCCTGATCCTGCTGCGGCCACTTTTGGGTAAGAGAGAGCTTAGTCTCCTCTTTGATGCGCTTGAATTCGACCGGATCAAGAGCGGGCGCTTGCAGCACCTGGCGAAGAAGCGCAAAGACACGGTCTCCATTCTCCGCAGTTGCCATTACAGAAAACGAGGTTTGCTCTTTGTTCACGGAAACGGAAATATCTGCCGCCAAGGGGAAGAGTACCTTCTCCAACTCGGGTCGAGTCAAAGCGGGCAAATCTCCCAGCGCTTTCACACCGCCTTCACGAACCAGACGCGCCGTCAGATTTGCAAGACCCTGACGGGCCTGCGGATCATCTGCCGAACCAGCGCGGAACGTAATGTTGAAAACGGTCAGCGGTAAATCGTTGTTTTTCTCCAAGAGCACCTTCCCCAAACAAGATGGACTATAAAAAACGCTCCCGGCTAAAGCCAGAACCACAAAGCCCAATCCAAATAGCTTCTTGTTCATTGTACTTTCCCTCTCAGCGTTACTGTAGTCCGCTTGGTATTGACCAAATACTTCTTGGCGAATGCCGCCACATCGGACGGCTGTACTTCGTCAATTCGTTGAAACACGCGATCGAGTACCTCGAAGTCGGCCTCAAAGTTTGTGTACCAATTGATTTGGCCTGCCAAAGAGTCAGGTGCACTGAACCACTGGGTCAACGCGGCATTACGCGCGCGCATTTTTGCCGACGTCAGCTCCGCCGTGTCTACCGGCGAATTTTTGATTTTCTCCATCTCGTCCAAAACTGCCTGCTTGAGTTCCGCTTCTTTGTCTTTACCGGCCTCCGAAAGGACCAATTCGACCTTCCACAGCCCCGGATCAACGGTCTCAAAGGGGAATGCAGAAACAGAATCTAACCAGCCTTTTTCAAAGCGATAGATTTTCTGGAACTCAGATGTCTCCGAGAAGTAAACGTCGGCGATGAGCTTGAGCGCGGCGTTTTCAACGTCTTTGGTACCAAAGGCAGGTACTTTGTGTGCAATTGCTATTCGTGTAGGTGTTGCAGACGGAAACTCAACGGCTTTGGAACGTTCATCGTTCTGCTCAGACTCCGGCGTTACCTCCTGCGGGAGTTCGGCAGGGTTTTCCCAGGCTCCGAAATTGGCGCGGATAAGCTCCAGCGCTTTATCGAATTCAATATCTCCCACTAGTACGATCCGCACGTTTGAAGGACGGTAGTAGCGCTTAAAGAACGGCCACACATCCTGGTACCGATTCGGGTACTGCTCAATGTCCGCCTTGTAACCCAAAGTCGTATGACCGTAGGTGTGGGACTTATAGGCAAGTTCCTGCATGGTCTCTTCCATCAGGAAGCCGGGATCGGACGCGCTTTTTAGGTATTCACCCATCACCGCGCCGGCCTCAGCCTTCAGCGCGGCTTCGGAAAAATCCAAGTTTTGAAAACGATCGGCCTCGGCCGCCAGGATTTTGTCCAGATACCGAGAGGCGACTTTGCCGTGGTAATTGGTCATGTCGTACCAAGTCCAAGCGTTGTAACTCACGCCGTTTTCCGTATAAATCGCACCAAATTCCTGCGAGCTAAGGGTTTTTGTTCCCCGGAACATCAGATGTTCAAAGAAGTGTGCAAAACCGCTCTTGCCTTTCTCCACTTCGTTTCTCGAGCCGACTCGCACACCCAGCTGGTACGCGACAACACCGGTGCTCGGGTATTTCACCAAAAACACCTTCAGCCCGTTCTCCAAAGTCGCGGTCTGGTGCGGAAGAGTGAGAATGCTCTTAGATGCTCGGTTCACGTTCGCTCCCATCCCGTTTGTAGAATTCTTGGTGCAGGCAACCAGCAGACATAGGCCTAGGCTCGCTACGCCGAAAAACAGACTAGATTTTCCCATCATTTGCTCCTGAAGCTATAATCACCGCATACCGGAATCCCGAAGGGATGGGAAGCTCGCAAACAACAGGAATTAAATATCTGTAATTACTAGTATTTTTAATTGTGCCCGACTCGGCACAATTCCCCTACAATTGCGTGTCATACTCAGAGGACTAATCTGAGGCACGTTGATTGTTCCAAAAAAGCTTACAAATTCTCAAATCCCTCTCCTTTGTATGTCTGATTATGGCCAGCCCTGCCTGCCTTAAGCTCAACGATAGCGGTGCGAGCTCAGGCGGCGACGGCGAAGACTTGGCGAGTATTCCCACCTCTGGCACGGGCCGCAATGCGACCGTTATCGCCACGGCGACGAACAGTTTGGCCCGGTGTAGTTTCACCCAAATGGGTCTCGTGGAATTTTCCCTAGAGTGCGCGGTCGTAGTCGTCCAGAACAATCAGGAGTTGGTAGCCAACGAAGCTGAAAATGTTGAGTTCAACTGGGGTACGCCCAGTCGCGTTTCCGGCGCGGAAATTCTCACTTCGACCTGCGAATCCGGTTACAAGAACTTGAGCCACAATTGCGATCTCGTATTAGACGAGCCCCGAACGACTGAAGTCGAAGTCGGCTTGTTGCGAACAAACACCGTAACGACAGAAGCGGATGAGTTATCCGCACTCGTTTTGCTCGCCTATTCAGTTTCTTCCTATGGCTTGGTTCCGCAAATACCGATCGCGTTCAACCCTGGCCCGCGCGGACTGCTCGGTTTGAGCGGCAAAGACCGATCGGAAATGGGCTTCGCCACCCGAAGTTTTGTGGCGGACAACATCTCAGTCGATGAGATCAAGTCGCAGTGCTGGGACGGCACCCACAAGATCTCTACTGAAGGCTACATCTATTCCCGAAACGCCACTACCGGACGAGCGGAAATCTTCGCGGGTACCGCGAACACGCTAAACACTTTGGATTATCCGAACACCGAACACCGCCTGCGCGTTCACTTTGAGCCGGGAGATCTCTTCCTGGCGTGTAGTCCCGCCAAACCCAATCTCCTCTATGTTCTAGTCCGTCAAAAGGGTGTCGACCCCAACGGCTATTACGTTCCGGATGCGCTCCTAAAGATATATAAAATAGAGAACGACATGGTTTCGGTGGTCGTTCGCGCTAATCCCGGCGAAGGCGAGTACAACTGGTTAACGCCCCCCCTTGTCGAGGCCGCGGTGAACGCCAACCTCGATTCTTTAGGCGGCGGTGCCGTTGGCGACGATGGTGCACTTTATTTTTCCGAACCCGGACGCGGTATCGTGCGAAAGCTGGACGCCGACGGTGGCAACATCCACCTTTACGCCGGCGCTGGCCCTTGTGCCACCTACAATCCGGATCCTGATGAAAATGGAAACGATCAAAACCCTCCGTGGTGCACGTTTACCGGAAATGGTTATCTCGATGGCCCCATCAGCCAATCTTTGCTCAGCTCGCCCAAGGGCTTGGCTTATCACAACGGCAAACTCTACATTGCCGATGAAATGAATCGCCGGATCCGTGTCGCGGAAAATGGAATGGTTTCGACATTCGCTGGCGGTGGCACTCAAACCACTGACGGTGCGAGCCCGTTGGCCGCGCAGTTGGGTTACCTTCAAGATGTCAGTGTTGACTCTGCCGGTACTATTTATATTGCCGACTCCGATGTGAACCGGATCAAGAAGATTGAAAATAACCAGGTCATAACGATTGTTGGCTCAGGCGACGAAGGAAACCCTTCGCACGGAGACAGCGCTCTTTCGGCTGCCGTCTTTCATCCCTTTTCAGTGGTGTCGGGTAGCCCTTCACAGGTTTATTTTGCTTTTCAGTTGTTTGAACAAGTCTCGCCGGCTCCAAACGGGAGGCGAGTTTTTGGTTTGAATGAAAGCAACGAGCTCAAAGTTGTTTTTGGCGAGGCCACCATAGATTTGAATTTGAGCCCAGATACCCGCTTTGCGCAGTTAAGAGAAGCGTCTGGCATCGCCTTTCACCCGAATGGAGACATTTACTACACGGACGCCCAGAACCATCTCGTCATGCGGATTCACAAAGGAAGTAGAGGACAGGACGTCGTCAGTCGATTTGCGGGCATTGGGCTAAGTGGCTGCACGAATGTTCTCGGTGGCAATCCGGCTACCCTAGTATTGAATGAACCGACCGGTATCGCCATTACCGAAAACGGTGATATTTTTGTGAGCGACACAGGAAACCATCGTATCCTCAAATTCCACGAAGGTTTGTTTGTGTACAACATCTCTCGGGCGACTGGACTAAATTGTAATGAGAGTCCGTTTGCTCCATACTACAATGGCTATAACGAGCCCCTGTACGACGAAGAAGGAAATGAAATTCCGCAACCTCCAGCGGTTTGCGGCATCTACACGCCGTACCCGACAGCCATGACGGCAGACCCCTCTGGCAACGTCTTTGCTATCTTGGGCGCTTCCCAGGAAATCGTAAAAATCCCTGCTGAAGGCGCCCCTCGCTACTACGTAGGTGGGTGCGATTCCATTGCAACTCTCCCCACGCGTGAAAAGCTCATCGGAATTACTTCCGACGGTGATGGAAACATTTACGTTTCGGACGCCGAGACTTCAAAAATCCACCGAATTGGAAGCGATAACGTCGGCGTCACCATCGCCGGTACCGGAACGCGTGGAAGTGCAGGCGACGGAGGCCCGGCTCTCAGCGCTCAATTTGAGTACCCCGCCGCACTGGCGTACGACAATGATCGCCTTTATGTTGCAGACGGCGGAAGCGCCATCGTGCGCATGCACATGGCTGATGGTGCGGCCAATCCCGACTTCAGCGATATCCCACCGGGGTATGACATATCTTCTGGAAGCACGCGGATCCGTGTGATCGAAACTCAACAAGATACAACGCTTCGCGTTAGTTTGCTTGTGGGTGGCCGCCTGAATAACACTTGCGGAACAGGTACTGTCCAGGGTTCCAGTGAATCCTCAAACCTATTCGATCAATTGAGTGCCAGTTTGTCCAACTACTGCCGCGCACGCATCCGAGCGCTTGCCGGCAAAAACACGTGCGACGCAGAGCAGAACCAGACTTCGCTCGTTTTCGCGCAAAGCTTTTCTTCCGTCTACGAGAACGAAATCCTCGAAGCCTTCTCCCGTAACGCGCCGTCCTCAAACGTCATCAAGGTGGATCGACAGTGCTTTTAAGCGCTGGCCGTTGAGTACCGATAAGATCCTGAAACAACTTAATTTTAGTGAATAAGACAAAGTCATTTTGGAACCGCTTTGCCCCCCGGGACATTTCCTTGCAGCGGGGGCTTGTGATCGTAGCAGTCTGCACGGCGGCGTTTTCAGGTTTGTACTCCTCACAATGGGGAGAGCGCATCGAACGACGAGCCGCACATCCTATCGCGTTTCAGATCCGGCATTTGCTCGGCATGGATCCGAAGATCGATCCGCGCCTTAAGGTGTACGCCTTTGATGACTCCACACTTAAGTACGTCGACGAAGAGGATCTCACCCTCAAGCAGTGGGCCGACACGTTGGAAAGTTTCATAAAGGCGAATCCGAAGGCAGTGATTATTCCGAAATTGTTTGGGACTCCGAGCGGCCGAGAGTATGCAAAACATTTCGAGAAAAGAATTCAGCAACTCCCGTTCCCCGTCATCACCGCGGCTGTGTTGACTCACGACGCTTCCCGGGCACCCCTAAGAATGGAGCAAGATTTTTCAGACCTGGAAAGCCTAGCGGCGGCTGGAAAATTTCAGGAAACTCTACAATCGCTGACGCTTCCCAAAGCAAGCGATCTGAATCCCATAGGACCTCACCCAACTATTGAAAAAGCCTTCTCACACGTTGGCCATATCAATTACTATGACGATTTCTTCTTTGAAACTTTTGTCCGAGTTAATGAAAAAAAAGCTCTGCCTGCGGCGCCTCTGCTGCTGGCAGACACTCTATATTTTGACGACGGGGATCTTTATGCGGACGGAACAGAAATACCGACCGACAGCCGTGGTCGAGTTCTCATTAACATGGGAGACCCCTCAAAGTACTACGAGCGGATCTACGCGCTGAAAAGCGTGATCAAAAGAGCGTCCCAAGGAGAGCAGGTCACCACATTACCGGATAACTCCGTGGTACTTCTCCTTTTTATGTTTTCGCCAAACGTAGACATGACACAGTCGCCTTTTGGTCCCATCCCTGAGGGCCTGGTTTTAAACGCATTCGTCAATAGCGTCCTGACAAAACAGTGGGTTCGCTTTTTGCCTATGGGTGTTTTCTGGGTGGCGGTTTTCTGTTTAATCGGTGGCGCTCTAGGGCTGTACTTTCAAGGAAGTCAGTTTTGGATCACGCTGGCGGCAGGGACCTTTTCCATTTTCGTTGCCGGCTGCGCGGCCTTTTCCTATGGGTCTATCCATACTCCATGGTTTTTCTCCGGTCTGGGACTCTTGACCACCGGGGCGACGGTATTTCTAGAAAAGTATCGGCTAATCGACAAAAAAACTCGTCGTGTTCGGGCTGCATTGGACGGCTTGGTTCCTCAGCGACAACTTCTCGAAATAATCAAACAACCCCTTGCAGAATTAACCAAACCCTCAGAACACGTCACTACAATCATGTTTATCGACGTGATCGGTTTTTACCTAACGGCTGAGACGCAAGCACCGGCAAACGTTTTCCTCTCACTGAAAGACCTGCTTTCCCGCTTAACAAACACCATTCATAGTTTTGATGGAATCGTCGACAAAACCACTGGAGACGGGATGCTGTGCTTTTTTGGTTATGACTACGTAACCGGAAAAGTAGATCCAGAGCACGCCAATAAAGCGCTGGCCTGCGCTATCGAGATCCAGCGAACAAGCCTGGAACTCAATCTAAAGGCGCACGAAAATCACAAAGCCCTCTTCCCCTTGCGCATCGGACTCAATACGGGGAACGTTTTTATCGGTGATTTGGGGAACTCTCAGCGAATGGATTTCACCATCATCGGTCATGCTATTAATTTTGCGAAAAGGCTTGAAAGCGCCTGCGAAGACTACTGCGTAATGTTAGGCGCCTCCACTTATGACTTGATTTCCCTGGAGCCCGAGGGAGTGGGAATCAAGAAGAAGATGTTGCAGATCAAGCACTACCAGGAACTGATTGAAGGGTACGAAGTAGATCCACTGGCCCAACTGCAGGAACAACGGCAGGCCGCACTGAGCGCCTACTGGAACTTCGCACACAAGGCTCAGCACAGTCCACGCTGGGAAGTACCAGAGAGCGTCCGAATAGAGGCCATCACAAAAACCCACGGCAAAGGTCGAGTCGTTAATTTTTCCTTAGGTGGAATGGCAATCGAACTGGATCAGTACCTCGCCCGCGGAGTAATTCTCGAGTTTCATATCGAATCCCAATCACCAGAACTAATCGAACAGCTAAAGAAGATCGGACTGCCTTCTTTGGTGGGAGAAATCCGCTGGGGGCGTCCCAAGAGCAACGGATTATACCTGCATGGGGTCGCGCTGCAAAATCTTACGGAAGATCAATCTAAGGAAATCCAACGTATTCTCCGCTCGACGGTGACCTCCACAACGCTCCGAAAAACGGGCTAAGGATCCAACTGTTCCAACCACTCCCGCAACCACTGAACTGCCCTTTCATCTACTAGTTTTGTGCCAATTGGGGGCATTCGATTAAAGTCGGTGGATTCCATTCGGTAGAGCACCGCGCTTTTATCAGGCTCATGGCCTTTCAGTCTAAAGGTGGATTCCATTCCGGGAATTTGAAAAAAGAGGGTCGGCTGATTCACGGCAGTCAGGAATGCCGGGGCCGCTTGCTCAGTGGTCATTTCTACGTCGTGTCTCATCCAAAGGTTTGTCCATCCCGCACTGCCTTGCGGGTTGTGGCAATGTCCGCAGTTGCCGTGCAGATAGCCCATCGAGACCCGTGCTTCAGCTGTGGCGGCATGAATTCGGGGCGCAGGATTTAGCTCCGTTTCCTGTCTATCTATCAGACCTTCCCTTGCCAGCATAAGCAAGTCGAGTCCTACAGAATTGGAAGGCATACTCAGCGGATCGCGATCGGTAGAAAGCTGAAGCGCGCCGAACCCCAAAACCGGATCGCCCCCTCTGCGGTGGCAGGTCAGACAATCAGCGCGGCGGGGGATATCATGAGAAACACCGGGAGCGACGGGATAGTGGTTGGACAAGCCTCCTGACGGCGCCAATACAGCGTCGTTTTCACCCTCCTCCCAGACGTACGATCCAAATTCCCATTCGCCCTCCGCTACTTTCTCTATGAGACGGGTCTCCACACGGTGCAGCCCACTATCAGTATTGTAAGCAAACTCCTTCCAGATCTTGGTGCCCAAGGGGAAAGCCCAGTGGTTGATGTCAGCACCCTCGCCCTGAGTCCGAATGGTCTGCGCCGGAGGCAAGTAGATCCATCTTCTCTTTTCTGCCCCGTCGGTCCATAGAGGGTACTGAGGATCATAAAATCTGTTCTCCGGTTTTACTTCTTTGGTTGAAATATTTGTGTAGAGACCTGTTTCAGACAGTCGTAGACTTTGCGCCTGCGCCGATAAAGCAAGGACCAAGAATGAAATACTGATGCGTAGGCGCATTCAAAACCTCCATGGCGGGCCCCATCTAGGCCCCGCATTCAGTTTCCGGTTTTTTGAAGTTTCTTTGCAGCGCAAAGGGTGCAAGTTGCCGTTGCTGTCATTGCAAGGCGCCTTGTGGCACCGTCACACCAATTTGGAACCAAGTTTCTCTGTCTCGGAGGCACGAAAATTCTGGCATCACGATTGCAATCTCATTGGCTTGGAGGGGCACCATGCAGCGCCTGGTAACAGCATTTGTACTTCTAGTTGGACTAATGGCACAGGGAAGCGAGGAGAACATCCGGCTAAGCCTGGTGGAAACCGAGCTCCAGGGAGACGGTGTTTCCGCAGGACTGCAAAAGATGATTCGGGTTAACCAGGATGGTGTCGCCTACGGGATTTTGCAAGGAGCACAGGGAGAAGTACACAAAGTATACTTGCGCGTGTTTCTAAAAAAAGAAATGGACGATCTCGAAACTAAGATCTCAGAAGTGGACAATGGTTCGCACACCCATCGGGCGGCACAATGTCTCGCACTCCCCACCAAGCGCTTTGCCTACCATGCTGCCAACGATTCCATTTCGCTATATGAAGCTAGCGCGCCGTGCGGCGCCTCCGATCGGAATGAAGCGCCGGCAACCTCGGCACTCATCAACATCTTGGACGCTCTTCAATTAAGTTTTCAAGAAGAACTGGAGACTTAAACTCTCCTTTTTTTCCATTAGCGGACGAAGGCGTGGGCACGGTGCCCGCGCTTTCGTTTTTTTATCCAGAATTATTTGAGTTTAGGCGAGGCGCCAGCTCTTCAAAGCTGGCGCCCACTCCATTGTGCTTTCACCGTGGGACACAAAGAAAGGGTCCGACGGCTTGCAACCAGGGTACCCGCAAACCCCCGACCGCGGGGCCTCGTTGCTGAAAGCGTTCCCCCCTGTTTTGGAACTTTCAAAAAGGTGCGTCCTTCCGCAATAACCGGGATGGACGCGAAAACTGTTAACTGATTCCAAAACCTGTTGCGTAAAAAAAACGTAGCGCGCTAGGCCAGCGATGTCACAGCCCGCCATTGCATAGTGTTAACAAATGCTACCACTTCCGTTAACGGACCTGGCCGCTCCCGTCGATGATCCAGCGGGCGCTGGTCAATTCTCTGAGGCCGACGGGGCCTCTCACGTGAAGTTTTTGGGTGCTGATGCCGAGCTCACCCCCGAGACCAAAGGCAAAGCCATCGGTAAAACGAGTTGAAGCGTTCCAATAGGCGGCCGCACAATCCACTTCCTGCTGGAACGCACGTGCGGGTTCCGGCGAGGCCGTAACAATAGATTCCGAATGTCCGGAACCGTGCCTTTCAATATGCTCCAGGGCCGCCTCAAGACTGGGCACGACACGACAATTTAGCTGGTAATCGAGGTACTCCGTATCCCAGTTTTGGTCAGTAGCAGCCGCAACCCCCGACTTGCCTTCCAATACTTTTAGCGCCCTTGGGCAGCAAAACCACCGAACACTCTTTGAACTCAAACGTTCATACATCTTGGGCAAGAGATCGTCGGCTATGGATTCATGGACCAGCAAAGTCTCCATCGCATTGCAGACCCCTGGTCGCTGCGTCTTGGCATTCTCAACGATACTCAGACTCATTTCCGGATCGGCGTCGGCATGCAAATAAACGTGGCATAATCCACGGTCATTCTTAATGATTGGCATCCGCGCGTTTTCAACGACATAGTTGATAAGCCCTTCGCCGCCCCTGGGCACCACTATGTCTATGAAGCGTTTCTGTTTGAGCAGAAACTCCACCAAACTTCGGTCCGGATCCGTGATGCCCCAAAACAATTGGGTCGACATTTCATTCAGCGAAAGTGCTTCTTGCAGCAAGGAATAAATAGCGGCAGTGGAGTGGCGGGATTCTTTTCCCCCACGCAAGATAATGATGTTGCCCGACTTAAAGGCTAGGGAAAAAGCTTCGAGCGCTACATTGGGTCGCGACTCAAAAATGAGCAAAATAACTCCGAGTGGGCTTCGCACCTGACGCAATTTCAGGCCATTCTCCAACACGCGGGAAGAAACTTCTTCGCCAATCGGATCCTGTTGAGCGGCAACCTGTTGCAAACTATCGGCTGCTTGCTTCAGCCTTTCTTCGCTGAGCAAAAGCCGATCCTTAAAGGCAGAACTCGCGTCTCCGGGCAGCGCCGCAAGATCCTTCGCATTGGCCTCAAGAATTGAAGGGCTTTTCTTCAGGAGCAATTCAGCGGCGGTTAGTAGCACGGCATTCTTTTTTTCCACGTGGGAAGTTCGCAACTCACGAGCTTCTTTTTTGCAGGCGGCCAACTGACTGAGAATCTCATTTTCTGTCATCGTTCAGCTCCTACTGATGTTCCCAAAGCTTCTCCGTCGGCTAATCGCAAAAGAACGTTGGGAAGATCTCCCCGTACCAGCGACGCACGGATGCCCGCAGCGTTGGCCTCTTTAGCCGCCTTCAGTTTGGAGTACATGCCGCCGGTTCCAAATTTCGATCCCTCCGAGGGGGCGAGTTGTTCCAACAATTCATCGCTCACCGAATTCAAGTGTGAAACGACTTTGCTTTTCGGATCCTGTTTGGGGTTCTTCTCATACAGACCATCCACGTCCGTAAGGAGGACCAGCCTGTCCGCACGCAACATCACCGCAACTTTCGCACTGAGAGAATCGTTGTCACCGAACTTGATCTCTTCAGTGGCCACGGCATCGTTCTCGTTGAGTATGGGAACGACACCCCACTGGAGCAATGTCTGAAGGGTACGCTCTAGGTTTTGGCAGCGCACAGGATCTGCCATATCCCCATAGGTGAGTAGAATCTGGGCACCCTTGAGCCCAACGGCATTGAGGCTCAAGTTGTAGAGATCCATTAGACCGGGCTGCCCAATCGCACTCAGTGCCTGCTTTTCTGCCAAAGTCCGCGTGGACGACTCAAAGCCCGTGCGCTCTACTGCCATCGCGATCGCGCCCGAAGTAACCCAGACCACCTCTACCTGTTTCTTGGCTAGGGCGGCCACCTGCTGCATCCAGGTCCGCAATAGCAAGGGCCCGCCGTTACAAACGATCTGGCTACCGACCTTGACCACCCATCTCTTTTTTGAAGAATCAGACATTCTAGGCCCACTTATAGAATAGTCAGGCGATCGGCACAAGGGCCTGAGGCTAATGGGATCGCCAAAAGGCGGGCATAAGAAGTACGAGAATCGCAAAGACCTCCAAGCGTCCAATCACCATCAGCAAGGAGAGAATGAGCTTACCCGATGCCGATATCCACCCAAAATTCTCCACCGGACCAACGGCGGCCAGTCCGGGACCCACGTTGTTTAAAGTAGCAATAGCCGCCGCCATCGCGGTGGTCCCCGACACGCCACTCCCGGCCTCTGTGATCATTATCAGCACGGAACCAAGGCCGAAAAGGAACAGAATCCCCAAAACATAAGCAAGAATGGAGATTCTCTGGTGATATTCGACATTGTGGGTCCCGATGCGTACCGAACGCAAAACACTCGGGCGAAAAGCCCGCTCGAGTTCCACCTTCATGATCTTAAGTGCCCCGATGACTCGGATCACCTTGATGCCGCCGGCCGTAGATCCCCCGCACCCCCCGATGAACATCAGCGCGACGAGGACGGCCTTTGGAATCAAACCCCACTGGTCAAAGTTCGCAGTTGCGGAACCAGTAGTGGTCTGAATCGAAACTGCCTGAAAAATAGCATCCCGAGCTGTCGTAAAAATGTCTTTCTCGTTCACTGCACCGGTTGTCGCGTGGTACTCGGTTCCGTAGATAAAAAACCCGATGGTAAGAGAGGCCGCCGCAATAATAGCCAGATAAACGCGAAACTCCGTATCCTTCACCGCAGACCGAATTTTTCCCAGTACCACCTTCTTGTAGAGCCCGAAGTTGATTCCGGCCAGAATCATGAAGAGGATAATCACCCATTGAACCGCAGGGCTGTGTTGACCAGAGCTCGCATTGTAAATGTTATAACCACCAGTACCCAACGTACCGAAGGCTTCAGTGATGCACGAAAACCAACCAATGCTAGGATCCACCAGTTTCATGAGGACGATCTGAGAAACGGTAAGGGCACTGTAGATAAGTAGCAAAATCCGAGTAGTTTCTTTGATGTTCGAAGAGGCCGTATCTGATCCGATCCCTGTCGACTCGAAGTGAAAAAGTTTTTTCCCCCCGCCGCCCAAAGAGGGAAGAACCGCCACGAAGATGACCACGATACCCAGCCCACCCAGCCAGTGGGTGAACGCACGCCAGAAGAGAAGTCCACGCGGTATAGATTCCACATTAGACAAAACCGTAGCGCCTGTCGTCGTTAGCCCACTCATTGCCTCGAAGTAACAATTAACAAAGGATAGGAACGCCCGGTCCTGAAGCGGTACAAAAACGTGGGTTTTGGCCCAGAAATAAAAAGGGAACGCGGCCAGCATGGCTCCGACCAACCAAGAAATGCTTACCAGAAATAATGCCTCGCGCTTCCCAAAATGCCCGTCCGTACTCCCGAAGAACCAAAGGCCACCTCCGATAAATCCCCCAATGGCCATAGTCACCAGAAATGCGCGGACAATCTCCACCCCCTGGCGCCAAGTGGAAACACGAAAGAAGTACTCAAAAATAGACCAGCTAAACGCCAAAACCATTGAGGCGCTCATCAATAGAAGCAGCAAACCCAGGAGCCGCAGAACGTATCTGTGATTGATCGTTTTCACTTATCTATGAAGAGCCTTCGCAACTCAGGTTCGACTCCAGTTGGTCCAATTACTACTAGGATATCGTTCCGTATGATGTTGTTGTTGGCTCCCGGGACGTGCACTTCACCCCCTCGCTGAATCGCAGCGACAAAGGAACCCTTGGGTAAGGAAATATCTTTTAACAGTCGATCCACCGCTTCGCCCTCGCGCACCGGCCCCACTTCATAAACGTCGGCAACATTGGGAGCCAGATTCGCGAGTCGTCGCACGCTGGCATCGTCTACGAGTTTGAGTAGCTCTCGCGCAGCAACAATTCTCGGGCTCAATGGCCAATCCACACCAAGATTCTCCAACAGAGGCAGATAGGTCGGCATGTGGATGACTGCTGCCGTTAGGCGAGCACCCAATTGCTTGGCTTGCAAGGCACCTAAAATATTATGTTCGTCGTCGTCAGATACGGCAATAAAAGCAGTTGCTTCATCTAAATGCTCTTCCTTGAACTCGACAGGATCCGTAGGATCCGAATCCAAAACAGTGAGGTGAGGAAAGCGCTCGGAAAAATCAATGGCGCGGGCGCGGTTCTTTTCAAATACCCGAATCGCAAAGTCTCTTCTTTTTAGGTCTTCGGAAAGCCACTCCGTCATCGAAGTGGCACCCATGATCGCCACACTATTATTCGACGTCTTGCGCGGGCTGAATAGATGCCGTACCAGCGTAAAGTGCTTAGTTTCGCCAATCAGGGTTACCACGTCATCGGCTAGCAGGGTGGTCTCTCCCCCCGGCGTAAAGAAATGCCCGTCCCGATTTACGACCGCAAGGCGCACTTCGCTGGGAAGCTTCAGTTCGCTTAACTTGGTGCCGATCGCCTTGGAATCCGTCTCCACGGTGTAACGATGCATTTCTATTTTATTTTGAGCAAATCTTTCTATCGCCATGACGCCCGGGTCCTCTAGTTTTCCGGTAATGGCTTGCGAGGTAAGCTGTTCGGGACAAATAAGATGATCGATAGCGAACTCTTTACCGTAATCCATCAGGGTGCTGTCGATGTAAGTCCGGTGATGGATCCGCGCAACGACCCGGCCGGCGCCCATTCGCTTTCCCAACGCCGCAGAAAGAAGGTTAAATTCGTCGTGATTAGTCGCCGCGATCAACAGATCTGCCGAACCCACCGAAGCTTCTTTCAGCGTTTCCGGGTGGCAGGAGGAACCGCGAATAGACCGCACATCCACGCTCTCCTCCACCAGGGCGAGCCTTGCTGCCGCAACGTCGATAACGGAAACCGCATGCCCTTCGCGGGCGAGCACCTCAGCGGCGTGTTTACCAACCTCACCCGCTCCACAGATGATGATTTTCTTCATGCTGTTTCATCTCTCGTTTGGTGAAACCTTAGATGATATAAGCCTCGCGAGAGAATGCCAACAATCAGGCACAAAATGCATCGCGTTATACGGGGGAAGAACCCTCTAACAAAATGGGAACAAAAGCCGCTAGGTTTTTCGGTAGCAGAGGGACGCCGAGCTTCTGACAGCGGGCGCGGACAGCTTTTTCATCGGAGCGACTGGTCACCAGCACGGAGTTAGCAGCGATAGAGTGCTCCGCTATGAGCTGAAGGCCATTCTTGGACTCGCCCACCAACTCGTAATCGATCAAATAGACATCCCCCGGTGATGCGTTCTTGGGGTTCTCAAACCACCGGCTAGCGTCTTCCCCAGTCGAGAAGTGACAAATCTGAACCGATCGCTCCCGCAACTTGAGAGATTGGAACCGCCCTTCCCAAACATGGTGAATCGATGGATCGTCGTCTAAAATCACAACAGTAGTACGCGGCTTAAGAACCAATTGGGAAAAAAACCAGTTGGGGATCGCCACTCGAGGAAGATCGATCTGCACGGTCGTTCCCTTGCCCTCCTGGGATTGGATCCTAATAGATCCTCCCCAGGCCTCCACGGACCGTTTGGCGTGGTACAGCCCTAGACCCGCGCCACTGGATTTACCGAAAGTTTCTCCCCGAGTCATCAAACGCGGAAGATTCTCTGCTGAAATCCCTTTCCCGTTGTCTACGACGCAGATAGTGACGGCCTCTTTGTCGGCAAAGGTTTCCACCACTACCTTTCCTTTTTTACCTAAGGCCTCTACTCCGTTGTCGATGATATTGGAGAGAACGCGCTTAAATTCCGTAGAGTTCACCTTGGCGAATAGCCCATATGACCTCGGGCCAACGACAGAATCAATCTGAATCTCCAGCTTGCCTCGGTATTGGACCCGCTTTTCAGAGAGGAGTGGTTCGACCAAGCTGGAAATCAATTCGGCTTTAATTTCCGTTTCCGCAGCTGTGTCAGTCGGATGAGTGCGGTGCTTATCCAGTAAGCCATTTGCGATATCCCGAATTCTGCCCAGCGCCCCACGCATCAGTACTCGCTTCTCTTCTGGAAGTTGCGTGAGGCCGGTCGCCAACATGTCCAAAGCGGCAAGCGGAGAACGAATGTCATGTGCGACTTGTGCGGCCATATCGCCGATAGATGCCTGGGTTTGCAACGTAAGGGCCTTGTCTTTTTCCAAATCCCGTTCACGCATGTAACTTTGTAGTTTCTTGTAGAGTGTCACCGTTTCTTCGGCCACCCAAGGTTGGGTCCCCCCATCCCAGTTTTCCGGATCCCGGGCGAGCCGCTTGATGGGTTCGACAATAGATTTTTCAAGCTCTTTGCGGATTCTATACGTTGTAAACAGGCCAAAAAGGATCAAAGGCACGCAGAACCAAAAGACAACCGAGAATCCGGTAGCCAAACTTAACTCCGGTGTACGGCTACGAACCACCAGAAACAGCGAAGCACTAATTTCTTTTAACGGGACCGCGAGGCAACTTTCGAAAGTAGGGATCCATTTCCGCCAGGTATCGGAACGAAGCGTGCATACATTTTCGTTTTTTACCAGTTCAAGCGAACTAAGATTGAACTGGCGCTTCAGTTCTTCGCTCAAGAGTTCAAGAGATCGTTCGTCCCCAACAAGCAACTCACTCGCGATTGAGCGCGTAATCGCGGGTGCGACGACCGCCAAGCGGCGCTCTTCCTTGTCGATCCTGGCCCGTACTTCTTGAAGTAGCGCTATGAGCGAAAAAATGGTGACAAAGAAAATTGTCGCGATGAAGGCCCAAACCGAAGCTTTCTTGGCTATCCAATCGATAGATATGTGGGAAGTTTCGGCGATCGTTTTCATTTGGAAACTACGTAAGCGTAATTCACTTTGGGGCCTTCGAGTGTAAAGACCGCGACTTTCATGTCTGTCTTAAAGTGATCGGGCTTTAGTCGTTTCAGGTAGGCGAGGAACGCCGCCTTGTCTTTGGGTTTCAACTGGCACAACTCGTCTGAGAGCCTCCGCACAAAATCGACGAGCATGAATGAAGCAAAATCCGGCAGCACACTCCTACCCGCATGCTCGCGACGAAGCGATCGCACCTTATAATAGTCACGCATATTGGAGGCCGAGGGGCCTCCGCGCACGTGGATACCTCTCACGGACAGAGGTAAGTTGTACTTGTCCAAGTTAGGAACCTGCTCGTCCCCCCAGAAATCAGCCCCGACAAACTTAATGGCCGGAAATTTTTCGTGTACCTGCTTGATGACATAGGCGGACAAACTGGAAAAATTTGGAATCAGCAGAAAATCCACAGGCTTTGCGGCGAGCTCGGTCATCAAGCCCAAAAGATCCGGCGTGTTGCCCACCACATCGATCCAAAAAAGACGCTCGAACTTCCCCTGGGACTGCCTGGCAAACTCCTCGCCGAAGTCTTTGCACGAAGGGCAGCTCGCATCAATCAACGCCCCGTAATGGCGCCCAAATACTCCTTTTTCCGCTCCCACCACAGCGCCGTTCGCCAGCTCATCAATTGCGGGATACATCGTAAAGAAAGGAGGCGGAAGGCTCGTTACAGCGCGCGCACCCGCCATAGCCGACACCATCGCCGTTTCAGTAAGTCCTTTGCGTGCCACAAGAAATGGGTAGCTGGAGAGAGGGCCGAAAATAGCCCACGCACCCTCTTTTTCCAAAGCCTGCGCCCGCTCCTTGGCCGAAAGCTTGTCATCATCGTCAAAATAGGAGAGACGCGCTTCGAGTTCGTATCCGCATTGATTGAGCCGCTTGTCGTTTTCGCCGATCGCGTAGAAAAGCGCGGCCTCTAAACCGCGTTCGTAGTCGCTTAGACGTTCCTTGGGCGAAGCCTGCCCCTGGAGCATGCCGAGTTTTACGGCTATCAGCTCTTGATTGGCCCCGAAAGAGGCCCCCAGCCAAGCCACCCCCAGCGTTATCACCAGGATTCGCATCATCTAACACCTCATTGAGCCGGTCCGTGGTTGCGACGCTTCATAGAAGTTGGACTGTTCGTACCAGAAAGCGAGTCCCTTTGGTAGTGGAATGCGGCGTCGCGCTATGCCACAAAATAAGCTTTATTAACAGATACTTAAGAGATTGTGCTGTCGTCTCCCTCTTTGAATCAAAATTTTCTTAATTTCGTCCGAAATAATAGGAGTAGGCCCCGATGTACCCATTTAACGAAAGGGGAGAGCCATGAAGTTCCTAAAACGAACCACGAAACTTTCCGTTTGGATGATGTCCTTTCTAACGGCACTCTTCTTTGTCTCCTGCGCGGGCCAGAACGAGAGCGAATTTTTTGATGAAAGCCTAAAGGCCTCGATGGGCGATAGCCTCGACACAGGCATCGAGAGCGTAGATGAGCTCGGTGGCCAGGGCACCCAGACCGCAGATTTGAGCGTAGATAACCTTTTGTCTGAAGAACCTTCGGACAGCACTTCAGAAAACATGGACGCGGAAACGGAAGAGTTGGACGGCGAGATGGCCGCCCTCCTTTCGGACGAAGAAGCCGGTACTGAAGGTAGCGATGCGCTCTTCAATGACAGCGCAGCGCCCGTCGCGCAAGCCGTGAGTGCGGAAATGCCGATGGAAGACAACGGCCCTCTTTTTGACTCCGAACCCGCTGGAGACATCGCCTTGGACAGCCTTGCGGCCCCGGAAGCAGCGCCTCTTGCGCTTGATTCCTCCAATTTTGAGCCGGCCACCGTGGCGGCCTTAACTCCAGAACCAGCGGCCCGTCGCACGCCCAGCCGGGCCCGTGCGAAATCTAAAACGCCCGAAATCGCTGGTGACGCTATCCAAGAGGGTGGCAAAGTTTTGAACCGCTACTACTTCGTTCGAAACGGAGACACCCCTGAATCGGTTTCTGAAATGATCTATGGAACGCAAGACCGTGTCGCTGACTTGCTCGCCTCCGCCGGAGGAGCGCCGAGCTGGGAACCCGGAACGGCCGTTTACTATACATCGACCGAGCAGCCGACTGACTCCAAGATGCGCTCATTTTATTACGAACGTACCGTAAAACCTGAAACCTACACGATTAAGCGCGGCGACAGCTTGGCGCAAATCGCAAAAGAGGCTTATGGCGATTCGCGAAGCTGGAAAGAAATTGCTGTAGTGAACCAGATGGGAGATCCGACCGATCTCGAAGAAGGGCAGCTACTCGCGTTGGCACCGAAAAACCTGAGCGACTACGCCCGCAACAACTGGATCGTCGCCCGTCAAATGGATCCCAAAGATATCGAACTCAGCGAAGAAGCGATGGCCGCCCAGGCCAAGGCCGAGTTCAATAAACCGCTCTCCGACATAGAACGCAATGCAAACAGCCAACAAGCAAATGTCGGCATCAGTGGCTTTATTCGTCAGAATTGGTTGTTTCTCGGCGTCATAATGACGATTGGGCTTGCGGCTCTTTTCTTCCTCGTCATTATGCCCAGACGTTCGAGCTTCTAAGCTACCAACCTAAGACGTAGGCAAACACGAGGGGCGCCACAATGGTGGCGTCCGATTCGACGATGAATTTAGGCGTGTCGATGCCCAACTTGCCCCAAGTGATCTTTTCATTCGGCACGGCGCCTGAATAAGAGCCATAGCTCGTCGTGGAATCAGAAATCTGACAGAAGTAGCCCCACAGAGGGACGGACTTCGTTTCATCGTGTCGCAGAATATCCTGATTGATCAAAGGTACAACGCAGATAGGAAAATCACCCGCTATACCGCCGCCAATCTGGAAAAACCCGTACGAATTCTCGGTGGCCTCGGTTCGGTACCATTCCACCAGTGCCGCCATGTACTCCAAACCACTCTTCATCGAGCGCAGAGATCGTAAATTCCCGCGGTGGGTTTCAGCGACACAGGCGTTGCCGAGCGTGGAATCTTCCCAGCCAGGAACAAACATCGGGAGCTTTTTCTCCCAAGCGGCAACAAGCCAGCTGTTTTTCGGATCGATCTGGAAGGGCCGCTCCGACTCCGGCATCGCCATCCAGTCGCCTATTAGCTGATAAAAATACTCGTGGGGGAAGAAGCGCTCCCCAGACTCCTCGGCGGAAGCCCATTTCCGAACCATCAACTTGTCGATAACCCGCATCGCATCGTCTTCCGGAATGCAGGTATCGGTTACTCGATTCATGCCCTTATCAAGCAGGGCCGCTTCCTGAGCAGCTGTGAGATCTCGATAATTTGGAATTCTTCGGTAGTGCTCATGGGCGACGAGGTTATAAACGTCCTCTTCCAGATTCGCGCCAGTACAGCTGATCGCGTGTACTTTTCCCTGACGGATCATCTCTGCGAGCGACAGGCCGAGCTCGGCGGTACTCATCGCGCCCGCCAAGGTTACCAGCATTTTCCCGCCCTTTTCCAGGTGCACACGGTAACCTTCCGCTGCATCAATCAGGGCCGCCGAATTGAAATGGCGGTAATGGTAGGTAATAAAGTGGGAAACAGGCGACTTTGCAGGGTCAAACATCCGAGCCATTTTTCGTGAGACCTCCTAGGAATCGTTCAGAGAGACAGGGTTTTCATACCAGAAGAATTCCAGTGAATCAAACGATGAGCCGGAAAATCAAGCTGGGTGAGCCTTACAAGACTGTAATGACCCCGGCAGTGAGCTCGATCCCCCTACTGTAGTACTGATCGGCGTCTTTTTGCAGATCTACCAGACCGAGCGAGTAGCGAAGATTCACAAACCCACGGAAGTTTTTAGCGAAGACAAATTCGGTGCCCACACCGATGGCAAGCCCGATATCAAACTCGTTGAAACGGTCGATCAACGTCTGCGTGACCAGATTCAGGAGCCGAATCTCGCGAATGAGCGCCAACGAAAATGTGGGGCCCGCAAAGACGTATGGATTGAATCTGGCGCTGCCAAACTTGTATTTTAGGAGGATTGGAACTTCTACCGCGTCCATGGCGATTGTGCCGCCAACGCCAAATCCAAGCACCGGGAGGATCGTGTTCACTCCCTTTTGTATGTAGCGCAAGCCGGGCTGGATGAAGAGGCGTTCCGTAAGGAAAGCCCTTTCCCAGAACACCCCAATAATGAGTCCTTGGCGCGTCGAACCTTCTCCTTTTGGTTCATTCTTGGAAAACGCGAAATTAATGCCCAACTCAGCGCCGATTAGCCAGGGGACATAATAGCTTTTGTGCTGCGCTTTGGTTCGGCGCACCTTCTTCTTGCGGGCGGCAATCGCTGGCGCACCGTCCCCAAGAAGGGCGAACAATACGAGAAGCAGAACCGATTTCCTTACCCAGCCTAGTTGCTTGGGGCAAAATTGCATCAATGCCTACTGGTTGATAGGGCGGGCCACTCCGGGGCCGAATCGCCAGAAGCGTCCTTACAGAAAGGATACAGGAAGAGCTGTAGTTTAATCAATTCGTCCGCTGTCAAACCATCTGCTGGTATGGTCATCTGAATTTCGAATTCTGACCGGATGGGAAGCGACAGGTGGCGGACGTTTTTCTTGGATTCCGGCAGCGAGATTTCTTTAGTCTCACTCACGACGGGACGTTTTGACTTCGTTTTCGGGCGAACTGGCGCCGGCGCTTCCGGCTTTGCCACGGAGACCTTGTTCATCATCGCGTGCTCCCAGCCTATGGGATCCCGACTCCACTGCATGAAGTCCTCAACCGAGCTCTTCACCCGCGACTTGTAGACCTTTAAAGTGTTTTTGTTTACGTTGGTATTCTTCTTCTTGAATCTGCCAACCAAGAGACCGAGATTCTTGAGTACATATTCCGCGTTGGTTTCGCCTTCGCGAAGGACTCCGAAGAGATTGTTGCAGGCGCTCATACGACTGTGCATGGCGTTTTCGGAGATAATGCCGTTTTTCCCAGCGTCCTCCAAGAATTTGATGACCTCTTGAGTTTCATCGATCAAAGACATTTGACTATCCATAGGATCCATCGAATTCCCTACACTGATGCCTTACCAGAATGACTCATGCCGGACGGATTCAACGAAGTTAGCCCGTTACCCGAGAACAGCAATAACATAGAGCTGTTCTGAGGAACTTGCAAGACCAACATCCGAGCTCTTTCCAGTATGATTCTGAAAGCTTACTGCATGCCCATTGAGATCAAATCGATAATTCTGTATTATGTGCGCCCTATCCTTAAGATTGTGGAGGAATTCGTGCCAAAATTTGTCACCACCGCTATCAGGAATGCCGTGCTCGTTGCCATGCTGCTGTTGCTCAACGCTTGTGGCGATGGAACCGACACGTTGAAAGCAAAATCTAGTTTCATCCCTGACGGCGTGGCACTCGACAATATGGAAAAGGCGCTGCCGACCGACACGGGCATTGGTCTTCTCTATAAATATAAATCGGACAACGTACAGGTGGATTCGGTTTCCATAAATCCGGAAATCCGCGCCGACTTCCCCACTACGGCCAAACACCATTACGCCTTGAGTACGCGTTACTTCCAGGTGCTTGCCTTCTTACGTAAAATTGAGGCCTTCCTGAAAGAACACGAAGATTTCTTGAAGAACAAAGCGCTCAAAGAGCGTTACGACAAGATAGTTGTCTTGCTGAAATCGGAACTCGAAGAGGAAAGACAGAAATTCAAGGATCAAAAGGAACCTGAATATACTGAGGTTCAGAAAAACAACTTCAATACGTTGGATCAACGGATGGCAGAGGCGACAGCCAAGCTGGCAAGCGATCACAACGTAAAATTCAAGGTAGCCAAGGCGGCCGAAGCTGGAAAGTACGAGGTCACGCTCAACGACTCAGCCGAATTCACAGGCAATGCTATGGATATTGAAGACGCTCTCGAGGCGCTCCTTGCGGACTGCAAAACTTATAAGACCTTACTGACTACGGTCGGCGACACGGCATTGTCCAACGTACTGGAAGCAAAAATTGAGGCCATTGAGGACTACCTCCCCTAGCCACCGAATTCACACGCTTAAACAATAGGGTTGCCCGGCCAGGGAAACTCCACTAAACCTACAGCCATATATCTATGGCTCGGCCCTGCGCGACAGAGCCCAGCGAACCCCGTCAGGTCCGGAAGGAAGCAGCGGTAGTTTGGTGCAATGTGCGACGCAGGTAACCCGAGCCACTTAAGTATGGGGCTTGGGCTTTCCCAAGCCCTCTACTTAAGGTTTACTGGTTCCGATGAGTTACCTCGCAATTGCACGAAAATGGCGCCCCACCGAATTTGAAGACCTTGTGGGCCAGACGCACGTCGTTCAGACCTTAAGAAATGCCATCGCACACAACCGAGTATCACACGCCTATTTGTTTAGTGGACCAAGAGGGATCGGTAAAACCTCGGTCGCCCGCATTTTTGCCCGCGCTTTGCGATGCCCGAACAATGAGATGCCAGAATCCCAATTAATTGCCGAGGGACGCTCCTTGGACGTTGTGGAAATAGATGGCGCCTCAAACAATGGCGTGGAAGCCGTGCGAGAAATTCGTGAAAACGTCGCGTACGGGGCCTCAACCGGTACCTACAAAATTTACATCATCGACGAAGTCCACATGCTGAGTCTGAGCGCTTTCAATGCGCTGCTCAAGACCTTGGAAGAGCCGCCGCCTCATGTGGTGTTTATTTTCGCAACCACAGAAGTGCAAAAAATTCCGATGACGATTCTTTCCCGCTGCCAGCGTTTTGAATTCCGGCGGCTCACCAGCGTTCAGATCATTGAACGCCTCAAGGTCATCTTGGGAAAAGAGTCTTTGAGCATCTCCGAAGAAGGCCTGCGCGTTATTGCCGCTCATAGCGACGGCGCCCTACGAGACGCCCTATCTTTGTTGGATCAAGTGCTTTCCTGCTATTCCAGCACCCCTGAAAGCCAGCTGGACGAAAAGGAAGTGGTCGAAGCACTTGGCATCAGCAGCTCCAGCGCCTCGCGAGCATTGCTTGCCTGCATTCTAAAAGCGGATCTGCCAGCGGCGTTCAAGCTAATCGAAGAAACGTATTTTGGCGGGGTGGATCTAAAAAACTTTTGCGAACGCTGTTTAGAAGAGATCCGGATGCTCTACTTGATGGCTTTGGCCAACGAACAAAAAAAGCCCCTAACAACGGCCGATCTGGATATATCGAGCACGCATTTTGCTGAATTGGAAAATTTGAGCGCACAAGCTTCGCTGCTACAGCTGGAAAGAATGGCGCAAATCTTTTCGCAGGTACTTTCTCAATTGAGCTGGGCTAGCTTGCCGCGATTTGTATTGGAGATGGCCGTCGCCCGAATGGCGAAGCTGGATGGTCTATCCAAGATTGAAAGCTTGTGGCAACAGACACCTGCGCAAACGGCTCCCCCTGTGAGTGCCGCAAAAGCAGCGACGTCTCCCGCTCAAAAGCCGGCCGCGAAATCTGCACCGTTGCCCCCTGAGGGGCCGCCTCCGGGACCACCGCCAGAAGCTTACGGGTCTCCTAGTCCGCCGGCAGGGTACGCGCCTCCACCGCTAATAACCGGTCAGCCGAATTGGAAATCTTTTGTGGACGCCTTAATGAAAAGACGCCCACTGCTGGGGGCTTTACTGAGCCACGCAAATTTCAAGATCGATGACAAGGGAAAGAAAAAAATTGTGGTGGTGAGTTTCCCCGAAGAAAGCTTTTACGAAAAACAAGCCAAAGAAACCAAGAACTGGGACGATATCACCAAGGCTATCCAAGATCATTTCGGACAAGAAACCGAAATTACTCTATCCAATGCGACAGAGGACACCCACCAAAGTCTTGAAACCACTCGGCAGATAGAAACTGAAGGCCTAAGAAAAAAAGCGCTGGAACACCCTTCCGTTCTCCAAGCCAAAGAAATGCTTGGAGGGGAAATTGTGGATGTTAAGATAGACAACTAACCGGGAGCACACCATGAAGGGTTTAGGAATGGGCGGCCTTTTGCAACAAGCCCAGAAAATGCAGCAGGAGCTTAAACGCATTCAGGACGAAGCCGCTAAAAAAACTGCGGAATCTTCCGTGGGCGGTGGCATGGTCAAGGTGGTTGCCAATGGAAAACAAGAGGTAGTTTCCATTGAAATCGATCCCGAAGTTTTGAAAATGAACGATAAAGAAATGCTACAAGACTTACTCACTTCGGGGGTGAACGAAGCCTTGAAGAGCGCACATGCCTTGGTCTCTGAAGAAATGAAGGGTTTGATGGGGGGGCTGGGACCACTGTCCGGCCTGTTTAATTCTTAATGGACAACGAAACTATCGACATCGGTGCCTTAGAGAATCTGGTACAGGCACTCAAACAGTTACCCGGAATTGGTGAAAAAACCGCGACTCGGCTTTCTCATCACATTATTCGGCAACCGGAGATCTACGCACAAACTCTGGCGCACAGCATTTTGGAGGCGCGTCAGAAACTGCAGACCTGCGCAGTGTGTTGCAATTTTACTGAAACGCCCATTTGCGCTATCTGTAGCCACCCTCAGCGCCGAAGCGATCTGGTTTGTGTCGTGGAAACCCCTGCAGATTTGGCTGCCTTTGAAAAAGCCCGGCACTTTGCTGGCAAATACCATGTACTGCATGGTGCCATTTCACCGCTGGACGGCGTGCACGAAAATAAGCTGAAAATTAAGGAACTCCAGGATCGGATCAAAAAAGATCAGGTACAGGAGGTAATTTTAGCGACAAACCCCACCGTGGAAGGGGATACAACCGCACTTTACATCGCGCGGCTTATCAAAACGAACGGGCTGAAAGTTAGCCGCATCGCATACGGAATACCGGTCGGCTCAGAAATTGAGTACCTTGATGGGGCAACCCTCGGCAAGGCACTTCAAAATCGCGTCGCCTTGTAATACAGTAGGGATAGTCATGTCCTTTATCAACTACGCGGCTCGCGAAATTAATTGCAAGATTGTCTACTACGGCCCTGGCATGGGCGGGAAAACGACTAACTTGCAGTACATCTACTCGCAAACCAGTCCTGACAATAAGGGGAAGATGGTGTCGCTCACCGGTGATACCGAGCGCACTCTCTTTTTTGACTTTCTGCCGCTGAACATTGGCGAAATCCGTGGTTTTAAGACACGTTTCCATCTTTACACAGTTCCTGGCCAGCGCTTCTACGATGCCAGCCGGAAACTGGTCCTCAAGGGAGTCGATGGGGTGGTCTTTGTGGCGGATTCGCGGGTCGAGCGGATGGAAGAAAACATCGCGAGCCTGAAGAGCCTGGACACCAACCTCCGGGAACAGGGCTACGATCTGCGCCAGCTTCCCTTTGTCATTCAGTACAATAAGCGCGACACCGACAACCCCATCCCGCTGAAGGTGCTCCACGAGCAGCTCAACACCTTCGGTGCGGACGAGTTCGAGGCGGTGGCCAAAGACGGCCAGGGCGTGTTTGAGACCCTCAAATCCGTGTCCAAGAAGATTCTCCGGTCCTTGCGGTCCTAAATTTGTCCCCAAAGGGGCTCTTTACATTCCGTTCCAAGCAAGTAGAATGCCCCCTTTGACCGATCGTGTTCCCCGGTAGCTCAGTCGGTAGAGCAGGTGGCTGTTAACCACCCTGTCGGCGGTTCGAATCCGTCCCGGGGAGCCAATTCCGTTTTACACTACATCTGACAAGTAGGACTCCATCGTTCGCTTCGCGGTCGAATCCGTCCCGGGGAGCCAATTCCGTTTTACACTACATCTGACAAGTAGGACTCCATCGTTCGCGTCCAAGAAACGCCATCCAACGCGTTGCTTCCGATCTCCAACCAAAGTGAAGTCTGAAAACCCACGAGGACAAAGGATTTTTCGCGAAGGCTTGACCCAACTTCGGCATCGATGACAGCCTTTAAACCGCGCGACTTGGGCGAGCGCGTAACATGGGAGATGGGAATGCTTAGGTTCTTTTTCGCTATTTTCTTGGCGATCTCTGTCCAGTCTTTTGGGACAGATTATTTTTCAAACGGCTACACTGAGGCACGATATCAGTTTCGGGATCTATCTGCGCAAGCAAAGCGACAACATGACGGGACTCATTATGGGTTTGTATATGTCCCCAGCAAAATTGATCCCGATCTGACGATCGACTATCTCTACGTCCCTGCCAAAGAATCTACCGACGGGTTAGTCATTATCTCGTCAGGTGTCCACGGCGTCGAGGCCTATGCGGGAAGTGCCATGCAAAACATGCTTCTTGAGGAGTTTCTCCTGACGGGCAGATTACCCAACCAGAAAACAGGTTACCTTTTCGTTCACGCCGTTAACCCGTACGGATTCAAATATGGGCGCCGTGTGAGTGAAAACAGTGTCGATCTCAATCGCAATTTCGGAATCGACAAAAAGCACTTCGACACAAAGAACCGTCAATTTGGAGAACTAAAACACCTTTTGATGCCAGAGAAGCCTGCTTCCAGCTCCTGGGTATCCCACATCAAGTTTCTTCTGAGTGCTTTGATGGAGATGGGAAAACATTCCATCGGCAGTCTCAAGCAGGCTATCGCCGGTGGTCAGTACGAATACCCGAAGGGGATTTTCTATGGCGGCCGCGATTTTGAACCAAACCAAAAGTCAGTCGAGCAACTTTTGATACGCTTCTCCAAACCCTATAAAAAAATACTCAGCTTGGATTTCCACACCGGGTTTGGAAAACGAGGCTTCATGCACCTGCTCCCCAACCCGACCGAAGATCAGGTTCTGTTGAAAAACTACGGTCTTATCTTTGGCGACTACCCCATTGAACAAACGGGAGGAGACTTTTATTCGAGTGAGGGCGACTTCTCGACCTATGTTGCCGCGCTTTTGGCGAAGGATGGAAAAACGGCAATCCCCATGCTCATTGAGTACGGGACCTTGGACAGCCAAACCTACCAGGGCGCCATCGCCTCGCTAAGCCGAATGGTATTGGAGAATCAGAACTACTGGCACGGTTCCCGCCGCCCGCGAGACGGTCGACGCATTCAGGAAAGTTTCATGGAGCTCTTTTACCCTTCAGCAGAAGGGTGGAGAGACGAAGTGGAGAGGCAAACACGCATTCATCTCCCGCGCTTCATCGAAAGCTTTGATGCTTTGAATTCCGAGGGAGACGTTTGCGCAGATGAGATCCGTTCCGCCTGTTAAGGCGGCGGATCTCTGACTTCGGCAATCTTCACGCAGTAGTCCTCATACCAACGTTCCCGGCCGAGCTTTTTCGCAACGAGGTGATCTGCGTGGTGCTTCCAGCGGACAATCGATTCCCAATCCCGCCAATAGGAAATCGAGATCCCTATCCCGTCTTCCCCTCGTACCGAATCCATTCCCAGGTAGCCATCATGCGCTTCTGCAAGAGAACGCATTTTTTCGGCCATCGCACCATAGTCAGCAGAGTCTGCACTCAGTCGACTCTTGAAGGTCACAACAAAACGGGCGCTTTCGAATTTATTCATCGGCCTGAAGATATTCCCAATTGGGTTTATGCTTTCTGAAGTTGTCCAATAGATCGTGCACCCCACCGACCGCATTCTTTTCATCAATGCGTGTACCGCTAATGGAGTTGTACATTGAAAAAGCCGTTACGTTTTCTTCGAGCCGCTCTAAGGCAATATTGCCTTCCCAATGCGAGATAAAGCTCGTGCCCCACTCTTTTTTGTAAACGATGAGAATTTTTTCAGGGGCTTCGGCCGTTCCCTTCGCAAGGGTGTGGTACCAGTTGATCTTCCAGTTGGGTTTGATAATGCTCCCCGCCTCGTAGTGGGTGGCAAAGAGAAAAAGGACTTCTTCAGTGGGGATACGGACCATCGCACTCTTGATAGATGCCTCACTCCACTTGAGCGCGTCCCCGTTGTGGGTGACGGCCCAAACGTCCAACAGGGAGCGTTCGATGCAACCCCCGCCTTGCGCAAAATAGTGGCTCCCATCAAAACCTTTTGAATCCACGACCCCTTCCAAAGAGGCGTAGCCCCCCTCAGGCACCGGTTTGCAGTACTTCGAGCTTGTCGTCTCCCGGATGGGCACCCCCGGATCGCGCTCCAAGGGCGTGCTGATCTGCCGGTCGCAGCCCACCAAAGCCAAACCCAAAACTCCGCACAATAGCCACCCACGGCCTTTTCCCATCACAACCTCCCCTATAAGCTCCCGGTTAAATTACCTGATTGTAGCGGTCAAGAAACGATGCGCTCCCCCATTGAAAAACCTGACACGTGGTGTTACACGGGATCCTTTGGGATGGAAAACTATGTCTAGAAAATTTGCCTGGTTATTGATTGTTGGAATGGCCCTGGCCCTTACCGGCCGCCTGGAGGCCAAGAGCCCCCACGTCCAAGACTGGATTCTCGTAGCAGTAGAGCTCCAAGAACACCCTGTTGAGATTCCGGACTTTGAGACACTCTCTCTAGCTACCAAGCTTAGAAAGGACGGCGACTCTCGCTGGCTGGATTTCCAGTTTAGTGGGAAGGCCCTCCCTTTGGCAGAAGGCTACAAAGTTGTGGCCTCTTGGAGCAGCGATGCCGCCTTTGACGGACACTCCCTCCGCCTGCGTCGAGCGCTTAAGCCAAATGAGCTAAGCGACCTGGCCGACGGAAAGCTTAGCCTGAGCATTCGCGCTCTGGATCATGGATATTTTCGTTTTGAGTTCTGGAGTCCTAGAGGGATTCGTCTTAGCCAAAGCGACACGCGCTCGTTCTAAGGGCTGTCCGAAAACTCCAAGTGGAACCGAACCGTCTTCTCCCCCTGTTCAGGGATGTAAGTGACGGTGTAGGTTTGCGTGTAATGGTGCACACCCTGAATTTTTTCGTACTTTAAAGGCCCTTTTTTCTTATAGCCTTCGTCTATTTGGCCCGTTATCACCGAGTCCACAAAACTGCGCATGGCCGTCTCTATGCGTGTTGGTGTTTGCCGCCGGAACCAGGAACCGATAGAAGACGCTTCGCCAACTGCAGCCAAACGTCCACCCGTTAAGCCGTACATGTAATCGAGGTGGTAGTAGACATCTACTTCCTGGCGCCTGTTCAAAGGAACCCGGATAAACTCTTTCATTGCGGCGTTAAAGGTCAATAGACTGCCACCCCCGAAGATATCGAGCGCGTGTGTGTTCAAGCGTATCTCTGGAAACATGCCTTCGCTTCTTTCGTTGTAGCGAACCAGATCCACTTGCCTTTTAAGATCGGCATTCACCAATCGCGCCTCCGGATCGATGTCCCCCATGGCAAGCGTGGGAGCGACAGAAAGCAAGGGGTGAGAACTCAAGTGGTCCGCAGTCCATTGCTGCAGTTCAACTTTCTGCTGAAAAACTATAGCCACCCGATCGGCTTGGGCTTCTCGAGTCAAAGCGGCGATGCTCGAATTTTCTTTGGGACGTTCCCCCAAGTGCAGGACGTCCAGATTCTGCTCCACTCGTACGTTTAGGATGTCTTCCACCAAATCCACCGGACTATTGGGTGCCACACCTACGCGCACTTGGCGCGCGTCCCATTGATCCGCAACGTCCGTGAGCTCATCAATGTCCAAATCCAAAATTTCTGAAAACGGGATGTCGGTGTCTCCGTACACCGCGGCCGCCCGCTTCGCCGCGAGATCTTCGATTTCCACCCAGTACTTTTTGAGCAGCTCGATCGCCACTTCCCATGCCGCAACATCTTCCGTGTGCTGAGCGGTGCCTATTAGAAGCTGACGTTGATCGTCTCGGGTCAGCGCCCCCTTGCGGGTCGCAAGTTCCCAGACGTCCTCGGGCAAACTCAACGCCGAATACTGCGCAATAGTCTGGGCCGCCGTTACAAAAAGGTAGGGACAACCCGCACGGCGCAGATCTTCAATATCCACGGCCTTTGCCGAAAAACAAAATAGACTTAGCAATACAATTAGGGCTCGCATGAGGCCCCCTCTATAACAAAAACGAAGGCCATTCCGCAATGCAAATGCAGAGCGCGTATCCTATTGGAATTCAAAGCAAAACTTGCCGATCCTCGGGAGAAACGGGAATACGTTTAGGTACTGTACCCGGCGCTAGGGATTTGCACAGCGTAGGCGTGCACTCGGTGTCTTTTCGTGCGTACGCCTACGGCCCCCCATTTGCATCTCTTTCGCAGTCATAGTTCACGTAAGAGGAGTAGCGGAAGATGTATACCCGTGGAAAAGGGGCCCGTTGGTTTGTGGTTTGGGCCGTACTGCTGTTGTCGCAAACCCAAGTCTTTGCCTGGTCAGACCAAGATACAGAAGCCCTTTCAAAATTCGTGAAGGAACAGCGCCAACAGGCCTGGCAGCTTCGCTATAAAGAAGACTCCACAACCTCTCCAGTGGCCGCGACGGACCGCATGCAAGCCCTTATGAGCCAGAGAATCACAGCGCAGTTCAACGCACGCCAAATCCGCATCTGGATAGATAAACTCATTAAAAAGCGAGAACTCGATTTGGGTAATAGCGATGCTTACAACACGGCCATCCGCAGTTTAGAAACCTACCTCACGGGCGGGGAATTCAAATATTCGCCAGAGGAAGAGAAGCTTGCCTACGCGGATTGGAGAAATACCTTAGAACCGGCGCTCGCGGCTTTGGATGATGCCACTTTGAAACAACATTATAAAAGCAAGAAATCCGCTCGCTGGATTTTCTTCGGCTGGTTAGCGGTTGACCAGGCACACGCCAAAGAGGCGCGCACCTTGGCCAACACACTGAATCTCAATCCCTCCGCTACGCGCTAGCGGAAGAAAATCGGGGTTTTCCCACGGTTAAGATTCCGCTGTTCGGAAATGACCGTGTAGATTCCCTTGTACTCTTTGCCTTCTTTATCTTTTCCACCCACACGAGCTCTTTGGACTCCGCCAATGGGGTAGTGCTCCGCAAACGCGTGCCCTGGGTGAAAGGAAAGAGTTTCACAAAGATCTTCGGAGATAAGTTCCTTGCCTGCCTCTTTCTTGGGAATTGTGATTTCCGCTACATCGACGTAGTCCGAAATTTCCGTGCTCCACGCATAGGCAGCGTCTTCCACAGACGGCATGCCTTTTTCATGAAACTGTACACGGAGGCGGTAGCACTGATCGCCCTGGCGAAGCTCATACTTTAGAACCTCACGCAAGAAGTTGGGGTTCGTATCCCAGCCTTCAATGGGCACTTCGTATTTATCCGGATCCACCTTTTCACACGGAGTGAACTCGTATTTCACCGCACGTTTCCCGTAAAGCGAAGGCACCCAGCTTCCGTAGGTTTCCCAAAGCGGGTTCTTTGTTTTTGCCTGACCCAAAAGTCCAAGAAGTGCGGCTTCTTTCAACCGCGGCGCTTTGCCTTCGGGGGCTATGTAAAGTTTTTTGAGTAGCGCCGGCCCGATGGCAGCAATTTCTTCTTCCGATTTTCCTTCGGCCTTGGCCTTGGCCTTTGCGGCACCAATCGCCCCTTGGGCACCAAAAAAGTCGAAGTAGTCGTGCACCTTATTCACAAAGAATTCCCGTGCACGGCTGATGGTCACAATATCAAAGGTTTTGTAATGCTTCGGGTATTCAGCGGGCGCAAAGGAAGCGTTTTCCCCAGGGGGAGATAGCACTTTTTTCTGATCCTCTGGCTTTAACAAAATCTTTAGCGCAAAACCCTGGGCTCCCGGTTCGAGATCCGAAGCAGTTTTTACACCGGGACCGCTGGAAGAACGTAGAATAGCGGAATACTCTTCGCCCGCTTTGGCGAAAAAGCCGACCTGCAGTTCTCGCGGTAAGTTGGAGAGCACCTTCACCTTGATGCCATCGACACAACCGTGTGCCTTGGCGTGGGCGTCTCGGTGATCTTTCAACTGAGACTTAATCGATCCGATCAGCTTGGCCGTATCCTCTACTTCGCCTTCCGGAACGAACTCATAGTCATTCGGAACCATCGTCGCTAGCGACGGCTGTACATAAATCAAAACAACCAACACACTGAACAAACGAACAAGACTACGCATCTTTCCTCACTTTCAATTCAACTTGGAAAAACGTGACACTCAGCGTCTAGGTTGTCAATGAAAGGGAAGTTCAACCGGCAAGGGAAAAGGACGCAACTCTCGGTCGAGCAATGGGACGTTCGACAGCGGGCTTCGGTGCGGGGGCGCGATAAAATTCAAAACTAATCTGCTGCTTGCGAACCGCTTCCAGAATGGCTTCCGGGTGGCGCTCGCATTCAAGCACCGTTTTGTACGAAGTCATCTGTGAAGGCTTGTGCAAATCGCTGCTAGCAATTTTAGGAAGGGAGGTTTCTAAAACTTCATCAAAAAGATACGGGCCGCTTGCCACTTCCCAAGCATCGAAGGTGTTCGCCAGTTCCTCGCGACGATCCCACAAATGATAAGTCTGCTTTTCGATTTTTCGCGTATTCACCGGATGCGCTGCCACCGCAAGAGCGCCTTGATTATGAATTGCCGCCGCCAGATCCACTGGATCGCCGTCAGCTTCCACGTACTCCGTGATGCCAAGACCTAGAATGTGGGCAGAACGGTGATTGGAGATCGAGTTCTTGCTCAATTCAAAGCCTGGTATGACGAGCATCCCGTACTGCTTCCAGGCCCGCTCCCCTTCTTCTTTTAAGAGCTCCATGTATTTCGGAAAAGTTTCCCGGGTAAGCACTTGGTTCAGGTACGCGGCCGCTTTGCCTATGTACGTATGTGATTCAGCGATGTGGTCGGTGATGGCGATGACGCCGAATCCCAATTTTCCGAAGAGGTCGATGACTTCGGGAATGGGTAAGCGCCCGTCGCTCAGGTTGGAATGTACATGGAAGTCGCCAAGAAATCGTTTTCTGGTTTTCATTCCATAGATAGGATCGGCTACTAGAAGCAACCGCTGATAAAATAGACATCAAAAGTCCGTAAAGACGACTAGGGGGTAAAGTCGAGCTGGTTCAAATCTACGATCTGCGCCTCCCCGACATGGTGGCTCCATTCGTTCACCCTACTATTGGATTCGAGGAATCTGGAAAGATCCGAGTCCACCCGCTTCCAAACTGCGAGCGAAAGCCCCGCTTCCTTGCGGCTTCTCTTAAGGAGCGCTTTGAGTGGGTGGAGTTCGCTGTAACCGTCATTTTGCAGCCAGCGGACATAGAGGTACAGACACTCAAAGCTCAGTTCCGGCTCCAAAAGCGCGTTCAAATCCGCGAGCCTGTCCTCTTCTCTGCCCTCCACCTCGTAAGAAGTATCCTTCAAAACTTCCTCGACCGCTTGAACGATTCTCAGTACGTGATTCCCTATGAAGTGTCGGTAGGTTTCATCGCGGGGGATGCGATCGCGTCTCTTTAAGTCTTCGAAGGCCTTAATGAAGCGGTTCATTCGACCCATCAGACGGATGTTGTCAGTGCCATCCACCTCCTTCCAACGGGTACCGACGAAATCTTCATCCAATAGACGAGGAGTCTGCTCGCGAAGCACGGTTTCGAGCACCCGCACGTCGTTTGTGTGAACGCCTTCCTTACCCTCATAGTTCTCGTGCCACAAGCCCGCCACTTCATTAGCACGTGTGAAGCGCCCCACCGCCTCGTGTTTTAGGGAGTTTGCAACCAGCAGCTCCCCCATCCAGAGCACTCGCAAAGTTTCGTAGCCGTAGTCGTCTTGGAGTAGTTCTAATGCCGTCAGTAGACTCTTGTGCTGCGTTCGGTAACCACCAATCGCAAGAAGCGGGACCTTGCCCTCTACTCTTACCCCGTCGACTTCAATACCGCCGACTTCGACCAGGATTCCTGCCAGATAGCGCTTGGCACCCGGCTGTAAAACTAGGTGGTTGAGGCCATTCCAAACAACAGCGTTCGAAACCGCCACCATCTCGCTCGCGCATTGCATGCGGAACTTCTTTTCGCCCGCTCCCGCAGGAGCCAAGAAAGCACACAACCCAATTAGGAATAAAAACCGCATTCGCCGCCTAAAATGCCTTCAAAATTTGAGCCTTCAGATCTATGGATCGCCTAACGTTGCGCCTTGTTAACGGTATCGTTTGTCGTCGTCAATACAGGGAGACGAACTTCACACTAAATTTTTGTTTTCTTTAATTTGGCTTGAAGAAGGCGGGGAGAGGATTAGGAGGTGCGGGACCCGGCCACCCGGGTCCCGCAGACTACTTACCTAACCACTTCACAACTGCGGATGGAACAGGATCCATGCTCGCGTTGACAGTTCTGGATAGCTAGCCGTTGGGCAATGACCACATTGGGTCCATACCCCACGTGCGGACGGAAGACGTGCTCTTCAAATCCGGTGTCTACCGCCTGACATTTGTACTGTTGCGGGCCAGGAACAGGAACCGGCGGGAACGGTCCAGGAATAGGTCCCGGTCCAGGGTGCGGAAATCCACCGTTTAGCACCAAGCTCAGCTGGCGGAACGAGTTTTCCACTTCATCCATTTCGCGTTTGATCTGAGGCGCGATGGGAAGGGCCAAGACGCTCTGATTCAGACGAACCAAATCAAAACGCAGATCGTTCAAGTTTTGTCGAACCACGAACGGCGGTTGGCCGAATCGCAGAGGACGAACCACGCCTTGTTGTACTTCCTGAGTCAGACGAGAGCTCATGTAGGTGATGTCGCGCAGATCATTGTACAAGCGGTAGTTGCCATTGTTGTACGCCATTGTGGAACGCCGCTGAGTGAGCGCCGTCAGTTGGTTTAGGTTTCCAATGAGTTGTTGCGCCAAACCGAGAGCGTGTCCGTTGATGGGTCCGGGCAATCCTGGCCCATGTCCACCGCCAGGTCCATGACCGCCTCCGGGTCCATGTCCACCGCCCGGTCCGGGAATAGGTATCGGGCGCGGGCCAGGTCCTGGCCGCGGGCCACGTTCCTCGGCGCCCATTAGCACCATGGGTACTACCAAAAGGGAAAATAATAAGAATCGCTTCATTCCGTCCTCCGTCGTCTGTTTGTCCTTGTCGCCCCAAAATTTCTGGGATCGTCCGTCGATCCCTTACATTACAAGTTTGGTGCCAAGGATTTTGTGCCTACGGAGGGAGAAGTTTTCCCAATTTGACCCCGAAAAAATTTCTAATTGGGGTCACTTCGATACTGTTTCTTTTCGAAAACGCCGTGAAACAACTTAGCGGCAAAAACAACCAACGATCCTATCGGTTCTATCTGAATCGCGCTTTTGGCCCGTCCCGTAACAGTACCAAACGCTGCGTTTCTTATACGACTGCCCGTCGGGTGCCCCGTGCGGGTTGCAATCGCGCCAGCAGCCGTACCTGAAGTTAACCACGCCGATCGCCGATTGGGGGATCAATTCCCCTGAAGCGCACTTGTGCCCTTCCGGCGAAGGTACGTTTTGTTTGCCTTGGCCCGCACAGTAGACTGCACAGTCCTGTGGTGAACTGAGCGAGTACCATTGTCCAGGAGGGGGCAAAACGCTTACCCGCTTAGAGCAATTTCCCTGCACCCCATTGGCAGCAAACACGATGCCGAGGTAATCATAATCGCCAGCAGTATTTGGTACCTGAACATTTACTTCGGTCTGAGTGGTCGCAGTAAGGTTCGGTCCCGACAACGTGTGGCCCACGCTATTTTGCCGCGTCAGGCGCAAAGTGATCCAGTCGTTGACCCGAATAGGATTGGGTGCGGACACCACACTAATCGAACACGTCGGCGGCGGCGGCGGTGCCGTTACCTGTACGTTTTTCCAACAACTGCCTGATTGGCCATAAGCATCGGTTACACGTGCCGTGTACTGGTAGGTGGTCGGAGAAAGATTCGCTGTGTGCACCACAGAAGTGGAAGCGCTGGGTGAAGCCACTCCTCCCCCCGACAGCAAAAAAGTATTAGCAGTGCCGGCATCGACCCGCACAGTTAGGTTGAAGTCGGTTCCCTGCTGAACGCTATTGGCACTCGCATTCAAAGTACAGGTGGGAGCGACAATCGGATCCACAACAGTCGAGCAGGTTTTTTGCCCTACGCCAGCAACTACCACCGTGGCCTCGTGTCGACCCGGAGCCTGAAGTCCCGGAAGTTGCAACCGCGTAGTACCGGTCACATTGACTCCATCAAAAAAGAGACTCGTGTGATAGCCAGCCACGCCAAAGTTGAAATCGAATTTGTCTCCATTGGGACTGGCGCTCAGCGTACAGTCCGGAATTTCCGGAAGGTACTGAGCCAGTACCGCACAACTCGCGGATCGCCCCGGCGTGTTCGCAGAGGTAACTTCTACCACAAACGAGTGCTCAAAAGGCCGATCCACGGTAACCGGGATCCGATGAAAATTGCTTGCCGTAGTAGGAAAAGGAATCGATCGGGTTTTTTGAACTCCGTTTTCGAAGTAAAACTCCGTCGCTCGCACGATCAAAAGATTTTGACCCGGGGCACTTCGATCCACCACATCCAGAGAAAGAGAAAGTGGGCTGCGAAAAATCCCATTGGGCGCTGTCGCGATTCCCGCGCGTGAGTTCGGGATAGCAGCAAGATCGCAACTTAACTGAGCCTCACCGGTAGACGCTTGGGTACTCCCGCCAGCAACGATGAATGCGGCCGAAGCCAAATTCAAGGAAAGAGAAGGGTTAGAAGCCGAAAAGACCGTCACCTCTTCGACCTGGAGGTTGTTGGGTACCGGATAATCCGTTGTGTACTCTTCCAAACCATCAAAGGGTTCGCTACCCGTTTGTGCACGGCTTAGGTAGTAGTCACCGCGACAGGGGATTCCCTGTCCATCGAATTGATGTACATCCACTCGCCACGTTACAGCCTGTCCAGCGTTGACGGTACCGGTTGGGCTCACGCGTATAAGACTTCCCTGAATGGGTCCGGAACAAGTTGCCGAGTCACCGGGCAAAGCAATGTTGGGCCCTCCGCCAACTGCACCGAGCAGCAGGCTGTTCCGAGTACGGCATGCCGTCATAAAAAAAGTTAGAAAAACTAGTCCAACAATAAAGAGCCAGTAGGATCTCAAAGTCATAAGCGTCTCAATTCCCGGTTTTAGAACAAGGCTTGATGACTGAGTGCTGACGAGTTGTGGGGGGGCGGCACTGAAACTATTAGCAGGATTCGTTCCAATCGCGTCCAGCCTAAGAACGACCCTCTAAAAGCTAGATAGTTGCCTGACTTTTAAACAGCCCGATTACAAAATTCGATTTGTGAGAGAAAATGGCGAACTTGCAACGCCTAAAACTTGTACACCGCACGATTTGCACTTCTCCAGGCACAGATTTGAGCCTAGACCGACAGTCTAGCAGGACAGGTTATCAACGCACTCGAAAACTCGTGCGGCCTGAGCAAGCCCGACGGTGTGTGCCGATAAAAACTGTTCGGCACGTTCTAGGTACTCAGGCGCCCGAGCGCGATCAATAAAGCTGGACCAGTCGTCGGCACTACGGAGTAGCACTAGCGGCTCGTAGAAACTCAAATCGAGATCATAAGCAGCGACTGCAACTGGGCGATTCATGAAAGCGGCATCCATAGCAACTGTCGAGGGAGTGGTAATAACCGCATCTACCGCATCCAGGAGCGCCGGCGTCGGGGCCGTCTCAAGCGTGCCGGGTTTAGCGCCTACCAGTTGAGCGTTGGCCGTCCCTTCAAGCTCCCGCCAAAGTTTCTTCGCCCAATCACTTGAGGGGTGCCCTTTCAATATAAAGTCGATCTCTGGGTACTTCGAAACGGTTGCAAAAAGATCCTGCTCAAAGGCGCGACGGTACGCAGAATCGTAACGAGACCAATGGAGGTTCTCAAAGATCGCAATGCGCACCCTGCCTGTACTTTGCGCGTCTCGATTGGAAACACGATAGGACTTCGGTACGCCGACGGTAATGCACTTTGAGCGGGTTTCTTCAGATACCTTCGGGTGAAGTGCCTCCGATTGCCCCCAAATCAGGATGCCATCCGAAGCAAACTCAACCGAGCCCGGCGGGTATTCGGAATCAAAATATGTCAGCCCGACATTCTCCAACCCGTGCTGTAGCGTAAAGCACCGCACGCCCCCTCGCTTTGCAGCGCGGGTTAAATGATAAGAAAGCCGGTGTGGGGGAGCCGTACTCTCCGAAGCCGTTAGCAAAATATCTCCGGCCCGCCACCCCATGAAAAGGCCTGAGCGCAGTCTCCACCACGGCAGTGTCTTCGGCGCCAGTCCGCGCGCCCGAAGCGCCGGCATCAGCGCCGGGGATTCCTCTTCAAGACCTTTGCGCAACCAGACTAAAGGGCTTCGACCCGAGGCCTCGGCCGCCGCCATCAGGGGCAGCAGAATATCCGTGTCCTGCGGCAAGTGCAGGTAAAAGAAGAGTCGAGGTCTCTGCGTTCGCTTCAAGTCTTTCACAGCCCCAACATAGCACGAGCCCCGCCAACGAGCCACAGGCACGAAACTACCCGTATACTGGCCGTATGCGTGCGTTCGCTATACGCACAAAAGGTTACAGTTGATAGTCGGTTCGCAAATCCTTCATAATTTGAAAGGACCTGAACAATTCCAAAAAAAGATCATGGAGGACGTATGAAGAAACGTACTATTGGAGGGGCCCGCGACTTTGATCCGGAAACCGAATACACGGTCCAGTTTGAATGCATCAGCACCTATATTGTTGGATTCCAGGACGCGGCGGGGCTTACTGAAAGACAAATTCTAAGAAAAGCGATTGAGCGCGCCAACAACACCTTCACCTCAAACGGCAGCCTTACATTAGAGGGCGCCAACAATGACGGCTTCTTTGCGCTCACAGCGCACGGCATCGATCGATCCACCGGCGTGCTGGTGGGAAGTCCGCCGACCATGAAGCCGAAACTCAAACTTGTAAAAGACAATTAATCTATTAAGTGCAGTCTTCGGGGCCCAAGGGGTGGAATTTTTCCAGAGGCGCTAAGGCCGCGTCTTTTTCGGAAACCCCTTGGGGCGGGAGTGGCCACGTGATTCGTAGATCCGGATCATCGTACCGAATCCCATCTTCGCTCTCCTTAGAGTAACCCCGGGTGCACTTGTAATAGATCATCGTGCCTTCTTCCATTGCCTGAAAGGCGTGGCCGAAACCGGGCGGAATGTAGAGCGCACAGTGATTGCTTTCACTCAACTCGAAGCTCTCCCATTCTCCGAAAGTAGGCGAGCCCGATCTAAGATCGACCGCAACATCGAAGATGGCTCCGCGCACGCAGCGCACTAATTTTCCTTGGGCGTACGGGGCGCGCTGAAGGTGGACGCCGCGTACTATTCCTTTCGCCGTCTGGGAGATATTGTCTTGCACGAACGTGGCATCAACGCCAATACGTCCAAGATCCATCTGGCTATAGGCCTCCATAAACCAGCCTCGAGAATCAGAAAAGACCCTCGGCCGAAGTAAAACCAATCCCTTTAGACGTGCGTTAATGCTTTCCATTTCATCTCCCCGGGGGGAGGATACTCGACGCCTGGTACACGCCGCAACTCTGAAGGCCCGTCTCAGAATTGAGATTCCTCAAGCGATCTGTTCAAGAATGAATCTCCGCCAACCAGAACCGGACACCCAAAAACGCTTAGGTTATCGAAAGTATTCAGGATCAAAAAAACACGCACCACGGTTTTTTCTGGCACAGCCCTTGTAATCCTAAACCTTGATGAAAGTGTCTCCCACATCCCGAGCACCGGGTAAGCTACTCGCACAAAGGATCCTGAAGGAACCTGCGCGCTTTTTGCAGGCCCGGCTTAGCCCGGAGGACACTGCCGGCCTACGTGCGGCCATGGATAGGGGCCAACGGGACCAGCACCAATGGATTCTCCCAGAGCAATATGGCCTTGTGGAAGCGCGCGAGGCAATTGATCGAAGTGGCCTCGTTTGGACCTTCGCCGACGCCCTCCACATAACGGACGCGGAATCCCTACGTGTTTTCGCCAAGTGTTTTTTGGCCCAAAACCCTCGCAAGAACCTGGTTCTGCTCACCAGCAAGGACGCGCCAGCAATAGAACTGCCTTCTCATTATGGAAGCCAGGCCATTTGGCCGGCAGCCTCACCAGAGGCAAACGTCGATGATAAAGAGCTTTTGCAGCACAGCCGACGTCTGCAGCCTCGCTATGAGCGGGAAACACTCGTCACCGGCCCCAAGCTGCAAATGAAACTCGATGAGGCCATTCAATACATTCAAACCAAGCAGCAATGCGAACAAGACTGGGGATTCAAGAAGCTTCATAGCAGAGGCCACGGGGTGACTCTTGTGTTTCACGGAGAAAGCGGAACCGGGAAAACTATGGCGGCAGAAGTAGTCGCTAAGACCCTTGGCCTCCCGCTCTACCAAATCGACCTATCGTCGGTGGTTAGTAAGTATGTAGGCGACACTCAGAAAAACCTAAAGCAGATATTCCTCGCCGCCAGCAAAGTTCAAGGGATCCTTCTCTTTGACGAGGGGGATGCAATCTTCGGTCAACGTACGGAAGTAAAAGGCAGTCATGACCGTTACTCGAACCTGGAAGTAAACTTTTTGCTTCAGGAGCTTGAAACCTTTGATGGGATCGTAATCCTAAGCACAAATCATGAAAAAAATATGGATCCCGCATTCCTGCGAAGGTTCACCTACGCCCTCAACTTTGGGCGCCCTTCCCGTAAGCTGCGCTCGCGGATATGGAAAGTAAACTGCCCGAAGGCCTTGCCTCTGGCCAAAGACGTCGACTTTGACTACCTAGCAAAATTTGTTCTTACCGGCGGCAATATTAGAAATTGCGTCCGGGAGGCGGCCGCAAAGGCCGCTTCCGATGGCCGGGGAGCGGTCAATCAGACAGATTTTTTGTGGTCCGTTAAACGCGAAATGCAAAAACACGGATTGGAATTGAGCCGAGAAATGATTGGCAACGACACGCTTTGGCGCGAAGTAGGAACGGAGTGGGAATACCGGCATTTCCAAAGGTTGCCATCATGATTTGGGATTCACAACGGCGGCAAATGCAGCCCCTATTGAGTCGGCAAGAAATCCGAACTCTAGCTGGCCGTTGGGGAATCCGTCTAAGCCCTTCCCTTTACACGCATGTCGAACGCAGTTTACGGAGTAAAGAACAGGAGAGTTACCAACGTCTCAAGGCCCGCGGCTTTTTCGGATCTTCTCAGGTGTTTCAATATTACAATTACAATTATCACCAAAGTGCGTTCTCCTTCAGTCCGCTAACCGATCACACGTACATGAATGGTGAATACTGGAAAGTGGGACTTCAGGAAGGCGAAAAGATTTACCGAATGTGGAGTGAAGACAGCCTGCTAACCGGGCAGCTAGGCAGCTGGTGGGCGCGGGCTAGTGGCAGGCCTCTCTCACAGTTCCAAGCCATGATAGACGGGGCGATTTTCTCGGAGTGGAACTCGTTCATGGTCCTTGCCGAACTTACCATCCCGAAGATAGGACCCGACGGCGTCATCGCTTTTGAGGGGGAGGTTGCCCCCCAGTTTGTGGCCCAGCGCAATCCAAACAGAGCCGATGAAGTCAGAAAGTATGGAACGATCTACATTGGCGGCGGAAACCAGATCTTCTTGGGACGCGACCAACAAAGTTTAGTCTACGATGCATTGAGAATGGGGGGACAGAAGTTCGCCCGCAAGCATTTACGCCTCTATTTGTGGGATCGAGAAGATCCCCGAGGCAAGCCGGTCCCACTCGATTACACACTTGAGCCTGGTGGCGTTCGCGTGAATACTGAAACCATCAAGCGCAACATGCGAATGCTTTGGGGACGGCTCTCTCAGCTAGCGACCTCTGAAAGCTATTCGGGATGTTTGTTGGAGAAGGACCTTTTATGAAACGAACTGCATTCAAGGGAAAGCTCTCGGACTTTAATACGGCTGCACCCAACCTCAGCGGAAAGGCCTACGGTATGGAAATTACCCTTGAGGACGGGAGCAAAGCCTATGTCGTCACAGACAAGGTCTACCAGGAAATTGAACCTAGCCTTGTCTCGCCCATGCATACCGGGTGGTTAGAATGGGGGAATTGGATTGGCCGTCCCATGAAAGGGGAGTACGTGACCTGGAAGGGGATGAAGATTGTCGTGAGCTTGGAGGATCCAAAGTCTTGAGGCTTTTTGCCGGAAAAATTTCAGCGCTGCCCGGTTTTACTGTAAGGCCCAAGGGGGATCAGTTGGTTGCAGTGCACTATGAATTCCAGATCCGTATGCAATCGGGAGAGCCAGCCTTTGTACTGAATGAGGCCCTCTATCATGAGAAGGCCGACGGTAGCCACAAGCCAGGCGACTACCATTTCTACCGCGAAGCCCAACTGGGTTCCGACGTAAGAGGATCGTACTCTTATTGGGAAGAACTCCAAATCAACGTGATTCATACCATCCGTCTTAACTAACGCACCGAATAGAAGCTTTTTGTTGTAGCCCACTAATTTCCTTTTTAACATAGGCATTCAGTCTAAGGGGATTCAAACAATGCGGGTGGGGGTTGTGGATCTCGGAACGAACTCTGTTCGCTTCGATATCTACGATATCAACAAGACGGGACGCACCAGAAATCTGCACCGCCAAAAGCAGATGATCCGGTTGGGAGACAGCGTCTTCTCGACCGGAAAAGTGGGCACGTCTGCGGCAACCCGACTAGTCGAGCTGATCGAAGATTATCAGTACGAGGCATACCAGTTCAAAGTAGAACGCCTTGTCGCCTACGCGACCAGCGCCCTAAGAGAAGCCACAAACCGCCGACAGATTCTGCGATTGATCCACGAGCGTACGGGAATTGAAGTGCAGGTTATTAGCGGCAAGCAGGAGGCGCAACTCATAGCGTCCGGCATTCTGGCCAAAGAAAAACGCTGCGAGGGGACGTTTGGATTGATCGACATCGGCGGAGGAAGCACAGAGATCACCGGGTGTCAGGGTAGAAACGTCATCCTAAGCACAAGCCTCCCCCTCGGCGTGGCCCGGCTCAAGCAACAATTTGTGCCGGCGATACCGCCTAAAGACACTAAAGCCGTGTTCACTCACCTTGATGAGATACTGGCCCCCACTGCCAGGCGACTAAAAAAATACCAACTGACGCACTTCATAGGCTCCAGCGGCACCATCAAAACCCTGGCGCGGGTCTTGCGCCGTACTACGGGCGAAAAACAGATTCGTTTGGAAAGTTTGATGGCGCTACGCCGAGAACTGCGGCGCATGAACCGCCGCCAGCTCCAGAAGGTACCCGGTTTACCCGAACGCCGCGTGGATCTGATACTACCCGGGGCCATCCTGCTTGAGGCCTGCATGAAAGCCTGCCGCGTAGATAGAGTGATACCTACGCCGTTCGCGCTACGAGACGGCTTGCTTGAAGAAGTGATTTCACAGGTCGGACACGCTTAGAGTTCTACTTCGACCCAAGAACCCTTTTTGACCCTAACTGATTTGTGCTTCACCTTGTCGTAGGCTGCGGGGATCCAATCGGCATGGGAGCAGATAAAGACAGTTTCCGCTTGCCCTGATTTAGAGGTTTCCAGGAAGGCTTTTACCCGCCCAGAAAAATCCTTGTTGCTCTCACCTTTTTGCTTCTGTTCATCCAGCAACGGATCGATCGACAACTTTTCGCCGAAAATCTCCGCCAAAGGGGCAATGGTTTGTACGCAACGCTTTTTGGGGCTGCTCAAAAACACCACCCGCCCGGCTTTCTCAGCGTTGCTCCAATAACTGAGTAGCTTCTCCACCTGGCGCAGGCCCTTCTTGCTTAGGCCGTTGTCTTCCGTGCGGTCCTTAGGAACTTTGCGGTGGGCATGACGTATCAGAACCAATTTTTTCTTACTCAAGGCTCGTACCTCTATATTGCCTGGCGGCCAGATCGGCGAACACAAACTGTGCCCGAACGGGTGGCCGCCCATACTTGGAAACAGTCTTCTTCCAGGTTCCCTGCGGTGTCAATTCCCGGGCTTTCTCGGTGTCCTTCAGGTGCGTAGGGATGACCACTTTCTCAAGGTAGCTAAGAATCCGCTCGTCTAGTACCGGGAAGGCGATTTCCAGACGGCGGAAGAAGTTTCGGGGCATCCAATCCGCGCTGGAGAGGTACATTTCCCGAGAGCTCTGGAAGTAATAAAAGCGGCTGTGTTCCAAAAAGCGGTCAATAATGCTGATAACGCGGATGTTGTCGCTGAGACCTTCGACCTTGGGGATGAGCGAACAGGCGCCCCTTACAATCAAATCGACCTGCACCCCGAACTGGGAGGCACGGTACAGATGAGCGATTACCTGATCGTCGACGAGGGCATTCATTTTGGCCACAATGCGAGCTTTTTTACCCTGAGTCGCCGCTTTGATCTCGGCCTGAATTAGCGCGATAAGCCTACGGTGGAGATTGGTCGGAGCCAATACCAACTTTTTAAACCCAGTCGGAATTTCTCCCTTCCAAACCGCATCAAAGAAATTTCGCGCGTCCAGACCAATTTCCTGGTTGGACGTAAAAATGGCGAGATCGGTATATTGTTTTGCCGTCTTTGCATTGTAATTGCCGGTCGAAAGGTGCGTGTAATAGCGCTCGACCCCATTCTCTTTTCTCGCAACCAATGCCACCTTGGCGTGCAATTTTAGTTTACCGAAGCCAAAACCCACCTGAACCCCAGCCTGAGAAAGTTCTTCCGCAATGAGGAGGTTGTTGCCCTCATCAAAACGGGCTCGCAGCTCTATCAACAACCGAACACACTTTTCTTTCGCCGCCTTCTTGAGGACGGGGATTATGGGGGACAAAGTTCCAAATCGATACGCGGTAATTTCCACCAAAGAAACTTTCGGATCCTTACAGGCGGCCTCAATCCAGGAAACAAAAGCCTGGAAAGAATCATAAGGGTGGTGAAGCAGATAATCACGTTGACTCAAGCGTTCAAAAATCGTTTTCGGATGCTTAAATATCTCCGGAGTATGCGCCTTTAGAGGCGGGTATACCACTTTGCGCCGAAGCTTTTTCTTTATTTTACCTTTTGAGAAAACATCAACAACCGACCACAATCCCTGCAAACAGAGCGAAGTCGGGGCAGGCAGCACCTGACCAGGGGCCAAATTCAGTTCCTTGGTGCAGGCCTCCATCAGTTCCGGACTAATATTGCCAAGATATTGGAGCCTCATCATCGCGCCCCTATCCCGACTATTCAAGCAACCGCGAATCACGTCCGGTGTTGGAGCGGTCCCCTCTTCGATAAGATCCGTCGTCACATCCGCGTCTCGAGTTACTCGGACAACTGCCGGAGCTCCCTGAGATCGAAACGCGCGCGCCAGGAAAGTTTGTAGGATGTGATCCAAAAAGAAAAAATATATTTTGGAATCCTTACCGTCCCCTGCCGAAAGTACAGGAGGAAGATTGCGCGGAACCCGGTACCAAAGCCCATCCGGAAAAATTACGGCCATTTCCAGATTATCCAACTCTTTTAAGCTCTGAGGCGAAAACGTCGTGGGTGCTTTGAGGTGCGGCAACACCGCGGTTTCAAAAAGACGGCTCCCCATCGCCTTGAGTTCTTCATCGTCATCCAAATTCGTGACAATATGAATGCCTATCTTCTGAAGTTCCGCAGCGAGCAGATCCAATATCTCAACTTGACGGGCAGTAAATTTGACAACGTTTTCAAGAAGCACATCCCGAATGCGTGTCAGGTGGCTGAGCTTACTGGACTGTGTTTTACCCACAGCAATCTCGCGCATTAGAGAAGCCATGCGTATCATGAAAAACTCATCCAGATTGGAAGCAGATATCGCCAGGAACTTCACACGTTCAACGGGAAGATTCTTGCTGCTCGGGCGGGCCTGCTCCAGGACACGCTCGTTGAACTGCAACCAACTCACGTCGCGGTGAATGAGAGGAATGTTTGGTGTCGAAAGTAAGGAGGGGATAGTCGGCAAGAACCGTTGCGGAATAACTCGAGGTTTCCGATCTTCGATTCTTTGCGGATTCGTTTTTTTGATTGGCCGCTCTTTTTTTTGCGGCTCGCGTCCCTCGAAGGACTCCATAACTCACACCACCACTGGACGAAAAACCTGCCCACGTCCAATAAGAGGCCCTCTAAAAAAGCACAACTAGCACAGCAATATTAAGCCTCGATAAAGACGCCCTCGAGGGAGAAGCAGTTTCTAGCCCCCGCGACGCAGATTCGAAGCCGCAGTATGCCCCGGTGGAAGCAAAATTTCCAAAAAATTTGGGCTTAGTCGCGTAAGTGGTGATTAAGAAAGACTTTCTTGCCCCGTCCTACTTTGATCTCCGCCCATTCCTTGACGCTTTGGCGGCTGCCTCCCGAACGGTAAGCTAAATCCAGGGAAACCCGGTGGGTACCCGCCGGCACGCGGATGCGCGCGAGCTGCAAGGAAGCAGGCAAGGTGGACCAGCTCCGTAAATCTGCCTGATCGGTCATGTGAAGGATGACTTTGGTGAGCAATCCCAAAAACTCGCTGTCGGTCGCCTTCCGCACGCGCTCTGCAATGACTTCTTTGACAACAACGCCCCCCACCTTCCGCGCCATGATGATTGCCATTTTCTTCTGCAATTGATCGATCGCCGTCGCCTCAATATCAAACAACGTCTGCGTTCGCACTGGAGCCAGGGAGTCCACCCGTACTTCCGCATAGGCCGTGCGGTAATTGCGGCGCTCAAACATAGGAACCAAACGAAAGCTTGGGTTGGGTACTTTTACCGGTCCCTTGCCCATTTCCAGCAAAACGATAATTTCCCCCTCGTTTCGCCCAATCCGGTAGTCACTAGTGGAAGGAAACTGCTTCTTGTAAATTTGAAATTCCTGCTCGGCATGCAGTTTTTCCGCTAGCCGCAGAAGCGGCGCCCCCAGATAAGGCGTACCTTGTTTCCAGGAAGCGAGTTGGCGGTAATCCACGAAAGCATCATTCGATTCGCCGCGGGCCTCAAACAGGACAGCCGCCAGGTATTTCGCAAAGGCATTGCGCTCGTACGGCAGCTGGCCCTGCTGCCGCATGAGATCAAGTTTGTGGTTCACTCGACGGCATTCTACAAGAGCGTCGTCCCACTTACCCGCAAGCGTGTAGTCGATCGCCAGGAAAACGTTGATGAGGATCTTTTCAAAGTCCTCACCCTTGTAAGGAAGGACCTGCTCGTTGGTGATTACCGCAGCCGCCTCCGCGGTGATACTGGTGTAGTCCTTAATATCCGCAATTTTTTCTGCCTTCAAAAAAGTCTTGATCGCATCCTCATAACGACCCGCAGAGTGGTAAATGAGTCCGAGGTCTAGAAGGTAGAGCAGCTGATCATTGCTCTCTTTCGCCGCGAGCGGCTCAAGCTCCTTCGCTGAGTTTTCAAAGTCGCCACTTTCAAAAAGATGCCGCGCTTTGCGTACCTGAGAAGAATAGCCCGCACAGCCTGCCACCAAAAAGAGGAGGAGGCTGAAAAACCCAATGCGGATCGCTGCGACCAATTTAGAAGCTAACCCGGTGCTTCGTGTAGTACTTGCGGATTTCCTTTTCATCCGTCCAATCAAGAATTCCGGATTCAATGTTCACCAGGTTAAAGGTGCATTTGTAATAAACGTATTTTTTGTCGCCGACTTCTTGCACCCGATCCGTCATTTCGCCGGTAAGCATGTAGTTGGCGCCAATTTGCTTACCTTTCCGGCGAGCAGTAGCAGGGTCCACGTAACCCGACTGCCCCTGGTATTCGAGCTCTTCCGCCATATCCCCGCGCATCTCTTTGGACGTAAATCTAAAACGGCCACTCTTCACGAGAGCCACGCGTACCTTGTCAGTTAGGCTTTTCATGTCGATGTGTTCTTGGGTGCGGTTTTTTAGAAGGGTTACCATTACAACCGGCGGCTTTTTGGCTTCGCTGATAATCCGGCTTCCCACCAGTGAGTTGACCATGGTCTCTGCAACGAGGCGCATGTCCGTTTCATTGAACTTATCGTCCAATAGACGGGACTCGCTGAGATCATCGTATTCACCCTGGGTAAACTGCTTGCTGCCACACCCCGTAAAAAATGCCAAGAGCACCAAAGCCATGAACGTCGAAATCGCGCGGGTCATATTGCCCTTCCTGTCCATAAGGTTTAAAAGTAGCCATTATAAACGGCTAGCTTCTCTGGAAGCAACTAGTGCTCGGAAGCGCTTCAGGCAACCGAAAATATTCGGGGAGAATTCGATGCGGAACCACATTAAACACTTCCTTTGCTTGGGTGTATTGGCCCTATTGTCCGCCTGCGCGTCGGTCCCGCGCTTCCAAGAAGTTGCCCCCGGGATGACAGCGCCGCAAGTCAGTGAAGCGCTGGGCGAGCCCAAAGATCGCACTTTTAGGGGGAAAAAAGAAAAGTGGTCCTACCCTGCGAAGGACGGCAAAACGACCAAGATCGTCGTTTTTGAGAATGGCCATGTGGTGGAGATGGTTAATACGGAAGTAGAAACCACCGTGATGGATCAGGCGGGAAAAGATGGCGAGCGGGGCGAAGACTACTGCGAGGGCAGCAACAACTACGGAAAATTTCCGAAGGGCGGCGGGTGCAATCTTTACGGCTGCTGGCCTGCAGGCGGTTATTGCAACGGCTTCGGCTGTAGCGCAAGTGGTGTCTGCACAGTGGACGGGTGCCCCAAAAAGATCGCATCTTACCAATGTAAGGATTAGTCATGCGGATAGCTCTCGCGTGCTTGCTGAGCTTATGTTTTTATACCCCTGCATTTGCGAAAACTTTACAGACCAACTCTGTTACCGTGGACAACGCACCGGCGTGGTTAACCGAAGCTCGTATTCGCAAGGCATCTCGAAAAGTCGAAGAGTTTTTGGAATGGGATACGCGTCGCGTGCGCGCTCGGTGGTACAACACGCAAACAGACTTTGAGAAAGCCCACGGGCTAGGGCCCCTCGCCTTAGCGGCGACAGATCGCAAAAAGCAGCTCATTCACATCGGACCGGGCGTGAATGAAAAAAACTTCGACGGCATATTTGGGCATGAGCTTGCCCATATCATCGTCATCCAGAAATACAAACAAGCTATTCCCGCCTGGCTGGAGGAAGGCTTGGCCAATTACGCGGGTAGTTTGGACGGGGTGGACTACAAGTATCTCAATTCCAGGAAATATATCCCCGTGGCATCGCTCACCCACCCGTACCGCAGCGGAGCGGACACGAAGTACCATTACCAGGCGTCCACCGCCCTCATGAAAATGATCGCGGAAAAATGCCCCATTCAAGATCTGTTGCAGCTCAGCGTTGGTAAGAGTATCGAAACTTATCTAAAAACCTTTTGCGAAATCCCAGACTTGGATGCCGCGTTTCAAAAGTGGCTGAAAACCAAGGCCAGCAAATAGATCTGGCCTGAATTGCCCTCGATCGGCTATGTTTACGCCTTCAGTTTAGGAGGACCCATGAGATCCATTTGCCTCAGTTTTGTGATGGTTCTAATTTTGGTTGGCTGCGCCGGCAGTAAAGTCACCGATAAACTCGAAGAAGAGTATCAAACCAAAACTGGAGTCGACGGCGAAAAGGTTGGACTCAAGGACGATAAGATCATGATCCAAAAGCGGGTCTACCTGGAAGAACAGCTGGCCGTTCTAAATTCAGAAGTTGAAGACCTGCAACACACCATCTACGGAAAATCAAAGACTGATCCCGGGGGCATTTGGGATGCCTTACGCCGCTGCAGAACTCGCCTGGCGGATCCTCGCGTGGGAGGAGACGGAAACCCTCCGGCCATGGAGAAGTGGGAAGAGATTGGCAAACTCGATAGTCAGTTTGAGCACACCGTTCGCGACGACAAAAATGTAATCGCGGTTACTGAGGAGGCGCTGAATGACCGGATCACCCGTCTCTCGAAGGCAAAGAGCATCCTCTCCACCAAGTACGACGGTTTTAAGGACAAACTCGACACCTGCGAACACAAATACCAAACGGCGCTGGTACAGCACGGGCTAAATCCGAACGATACAAAAGCGAATGGAGAATGGGTTCAGGGTCCGAATGGCTACAAGGTCTGGCGCATGAAGCGCGGGGCCACCAAAGATCCAGAAGAACTCATGCGCCGTAAGGTAAAACGCGAGAACGAGGAATAGCGCCAGTTTCTTTTGCTAGCGCTGCGTTTTTACTTCATAACGACGTAGGGTGCCGTCGGGCGCAAAATTCGCCACCACTTCATCAAAGGTGGCGTAGCTTTTCTGGTACCGAGTGCTACCTTTCCACGCCGTACCTGTTTGCCGCAGAAAACGACAAGTTTCACCGCCGCCGGCCTCTTGCTTGCACCAGTCTGCAGGGCCAAAGTCTTCCACAAAGTCTCCCTTACGGGCGGATCCGACTTTACCCTTGTATTTCTCTTCAATAGAAACACGGGCGCTTTCGGTTGTGGTCTTTGAGGCGCAGCCGGCTAACAGAAGGAGCCCGGCCCCAATTGCAAAAAAGATAGTCTTTGACATGCTTCCTCCTGAAATCGCCCCCAAAGAGACAACATTCTAACTTAAGAAAGAGGCGGGCGCCATACTGGACACGGTGCCCCTACATTCCCTCCCCCCACCTTGCTACATTTTAGGTCAGTAGAACACCACCCAAAGCTTTACTTAACTCAACGGAGAAAACTATGTGGCTCAGAGTCCTAGTACTTGGAGCGCTCTTTGCGCAAACCGCTGTCGCTCGTCCCGAAACTCCAGTCGAAAGGCGCGTGCGCGTAGCGAGCGAAGTGGTCACACACCGCATGCTTTCGCAGTTCCCTGTGCCCCAATACATCATTGATGCCTCTCTCTGCGCGGTATCCCTGAAAGTTGTCAAAGCCGGTCTAATCTGGGGAGGCCAGGGGAGCACAGGTTTGGCGACGTGTAAAGTAAACGGGGAGTGGGGCGCCCCTTCGTTTTTTAGTATTGATGGTGTGACGTTCGGACTCCAGATCGGCGTTCAGTTTCTGGAATCTGTTTTGCTGTTTATGACCCCGTATGGCCGCGAAATTTTGCAGCACCCTACATTTGAGTTGGGCGTGGATTTATCTTTTGCTGCGGGCCCCCTGGGTGGCGGGCAAGGGACCGGAGTGATTCCAAACGCCCACGTACTTACCTATTCCCGCACTCAGGGCCTATACGCAGGGGCGACCGTGAACGGCTTTGTGCTCACCCACAACCCGCGCTTCAACGGCAGCGTGTACGGAGAGGGGGTATCCCCTATTGAAGTTTTGGGAACGCCTGGAAGCGACGCGCCGCCGGCTGTTTCGCCCTTTGTGGAAACGATGCAACACCGGATGCCGTTCTAACGCCTGTTAACGGCTTTTTCGTGTAATCGCTCATTCCGAATTAGCGGGCGTGTATCCTTATAGTAAGCGAGCCGTATTTTAAGCAAAAACAGAAGTACTACACTAGCGAAGGGGAAAGCATGCGTCGTGGAATACTTTACCTTGGACTGGCCCTACTCTTTGCAGCAGGTACATTTGACTCGGGTGCCTTCTATTACGTGGACATTCCCTTTACAGGGCACGAACAACTGAAGAGCCTTCGCCAACAAGGCGTGGACATCGGCGGAATAGACTACGAAAAGAAAATACTGACTCTCGTGATGACCGACGAGGAGATGCATTACAGCAAACTCGGAAAAGTTTTGAATACAAGGCGCATCGCCTTTGCCCCCGACTCGCAATACAAACGTCCAGAAGACGTTCAACGGATTTTGGAGGAAACGGAAAACCAGTACCCACACCTTGCCCGCGTTGAGGTGATTGGAAAGTCCAACGAGGGGCGCGACATTCATGCTATTCAACTTACCAGTCGTTTTTTCATTCCACCGTCGGGTAAAAAGCAAACCATCCTAATCGATGCCATGCACCACGCAAGAGAAGTCATGACCCCGGAGGTAGCGTTGGACATCGTGAAATATCTTACAGAAAATTTTAACCAAGATCCCAAGGTACAAAAGTGGCTAACCGAAAATGAAGTTTGGGTCGTCCCAATGGTAAACCCGGACGGAAACGCGAAAGTCTGGAATAGCTCGTCAATGTGGAGAAAAAATACTCGCGGGGGTTACGGCGTCGATGTAAATCGAAACTACCCCCAAGACTGGAATACATGCAATGGCTCTTCCGGTAATCAAAACAACGAAACCTACAGAGGGCCAAGCGCCGGATCAGAACCTGAAACAAGGGCGTTGATGGATCTGGCCGCAAGAATAAAGCCAAAGTTCAACATCTCTTACCATTCGTTTTCGGAAATCGTAATCTTTCCCTATGGGTGCAGCCCGAAGCGAGTCCCCTCACCTGATCGCCAAATGTACGAACAGATCGGAAGAGAGTTAGCGGGACTTCTTCAGCGCGATTCCGGACAGGGCACCTACACGGCCGGAACTTCCTACGACCTGCTTTACAACGTCGATGGCGGCTCACTCGACTGGATGTACGCCCAGCACAAGATCATTTCTTTTGTGATTGAGGTAAACTCAAACTCTCAAGGTTTCCAACCCTCTTTTCAATGGCAAGAGTCGACGGTAAAGCGCCAGCGAAAAGGGTGGCAATACATCTTGGATAAGATGGACGGGCCTGCCCTTCCAAGCTTAGGTGGCTAGTTACTCCGCCAACATTCTAATTTGGGTCGCGGCATCGTCGGAGAGTATTTTTCCGTAATAGCGCATTTGCAGTTCGGCGACTTCCGGATCAAAGGTCTTCACTCTAATATCCGCGGCTCCGTAACGGTACCCTTCAAAGACCACACCGATTTTCTTCATTGCACGCGCCACACTCTCCACGTTCTGGAGCTGATCGTCCACGTACACCACTCGCTTCGGTCGGTACTGAATACGATCGAAGAACGCAGCCAACACGCCTCCCTTGTCGAGGCGATCGGCGAATAGCACTCCCTGAGTGTAAAGAGCATCCGCCCGCTTGAACGCCATCGGAAGATCTTTTGCAAATACACTTGGGCGAGTAAAGTCCACCCCCACATTCGCCAACTGCTCAAAAGTCCGCCGGGCGACTTCGGGAGGCCGCGCACTGAGCGCCATCACCCGGATTCCCATCGTTTGCAGGCCTCGCAGAAAGTTCGGGGTCGAGGCTTCTACAGGCCTAACTTCAGTGGCGTTTTGAATTTGTACCCACTGGTGAAGCGCCTGCTGATAGGCCTCGCGTGCGCTGAGGCCATTTTTCTTTAGAGTCCCCAGCAGGTACTCAAACCACTGGGCACTGCCAAGCATCTGCGCCGACTCAAAAACCGTATTGTCGAGATCCACCACGAGAAGGGAGTCGCCATCAATGGCGCCCACCGGCTCCAGCATTACATCTGTGCGGTGAACCGCTGCCAGGGAACAAGCCGACCAAACCCAGAACACAACCATCAGACGCATGTTTGCCTCCTGTTACTGCTACGCGTCAAAACCTTGCTATACCATGCTTTGGTTACTTGGCAAATTCCAGCTCTGCGTAGAGCGGGACGTGATCGGAGAGACGGTTCCAGGGACTGCGGTGTAAGCGCTGAGCGTCAACGGGATTAAACCCTCGATAATACACCCTGTCCAGCTTCAGGGCGGGAGCACGGGCCGGAAAGGTGCGCGCGTGGTTATTGTGAAGCGCCATAAAGACCTCCTGGACCTGAAGCGTTTCCTCCAGGTGGCGGGTCATCTTTTGCTGCCAGTCGTTGAAGTCCCCAGCCAGGATAAGGGGGGCCCGATGAGGGACGTGCGAATCGATGTGATCCGCCAGAAGCTCCGCTTGGAGCATGCGATCCGTATCGCGCAGATCCAAATGAATGCAAATCAGGTGCACAGGCGTTTTGCGTCTGGGAATCTGGATAACTCCATGGAGGAGTCCACGCCGAGCAAACCGGGTCACAGATATGTCTACGTTCTTCTGCGATGTGAACGGGTGCTTGCTCAGAATGGCATTGCCATGGTGACCGCTGGAATAGACCGCATTCTCCCCATACGCATAGTGTGTCCAGACTTCATCGGCCAAATATTCGAATTGAGATTGACGCGGCCAGCGTGGAATTCTCCTTTGGTGACGGTCGTGCCGCCCCAAGACTTCCTGCAAAAAAACAAGATCCGTGCCCGTCGAGCGAATGGCGGTGCGAATGTTCTCCAATACAAACTTACGCCCCAGACTAAAACCCTTGTGGATGTTGTAAGAGAGTAACTTGATGCGAGCCGCCGGCATGAGTGTAGCTCACCACTTCCGCGCACACCCTTCAAGTGTTTTTGCCGACGTCAGGTCCGGGAGATATTGACTTCCCTTCTGCATAGTGTAGTTGAGGTCTATGCAACGAACTGCCGGCGCACTAAGCGCCACCCAAAGCTTCTTATGCCTGATAGGTGGGGCACTCCTCGTCCTCGCTGTTTTTTCTGAGACTTTGAATGTCGTGGATTGGGGCCCGATGCGCCTACTCACACTCGCCATCACCTGCGTGCCCCTGCTATTCCTATTTTTTCGCAAGCGGACGACGAAGCAAAGCTAAGGGGCGAAGAGCCTAGGACTATTCCCAACCGCTAGATCTTCGCGGGAGTAGTCGCGTGACTGCAGGTAGTGGTTATATTGTTTGGTCAGAAAATCGATCTCTGTCCCAACCTGCGCTCCCATTTCCAGCCCACTACCGGTCTTGTTTTTGGCATATTTGTCCAAAACGTGCGGATCCGGCCAAGCCACGGGTTCCGGCCCGATCCGAGCCGCATCCGGCTGAAGATCGTTTGAGGGAAGAGTATTTCGGGCGAGGCCATTCACGTACCTTTTTTGACTGTACGGAGAATTCTCGCTCTCAATCCACGTCCCATCATTATTGGGTGGCACGCGATTCGGGAACGGATCCCGCCCCACATAAAGGTATTCCGCCGTATAAAACGTACGTCCAATCGCCTCTCGGAAACGGACCGCGGAGTACGCCAACGCCGCCACATCGGCGGGGGTGGGTTCGAAGCCCTTTTGCATTTTGGGCAGCAACTCGTCTTTTAGGATCTTGTAGGCTTCTATCAGGCTGGCAACACGAACGGTATCGTCGATCGAGGATCCCGTTATCGCAACTTCGGAAGCCTTCAGCCCCAGCTCGCGTTCCAACTCCGCTAGGTAATTTCTTAGCAGCCACTCTACGCTCTCATCCTCACCCACCGTTTCGCGCCATTCCTTCATCATCGCCTGGGCCTGATCGTAGAAATAAAACCGGAGAGCCAAATTCGAATCTTCCGTGACGACCGAGGACACATCGCGACGGGAGATTTCAAACGTCTCCAACCGCCACCCTAGAAGCTCGAGGTTCTCCTCAAAGGCCACCAGGCGTCGGGCAGCTGGAATATGGTGCGCCGTTTTTAAGTAGGTGCTGAGAGCCCTCAAAACCAAGAATCGCAACTCCAGCTGGGTAAGACCATAACGTAGGATATTCTTATCGGAGCCGATGTAATTCAGGAAGGCAAGAACTCCATCGCCTTTCCTCACCCGCGCCCGGCGCAGAAAATACTGCGCATGGATTTCACGCAGCTCGGCTTTAAGAATCGGCTGGGCCTCAATGGAGTTCTTCATCGAAACGAGTTTCGTTTCGACGTCTTTTGCCAAAGATTCAAACTCGTCCAGCTCCGGCAAAAGGATGGGAGCCATTCGCAGTTTCCTGAGCGCATCTTGCACCTGGGCTTCCTCAATCGTCATGCCTGCGGAACTAAATGGCCTCAAGTTGAACGGGCCCGGTCCAAGAAATGCCAAGTGGTTCCAGTTCACCGTTAGCATCTCTGGCTTATAACGAGCCGTGTGAAACGGCATATGCTCGGCTCCAGGTTCTCTATCCATAAACGGGGCCGCCAACCGCGCAGTCGTGTAAATGGGCCTGGATCCCATTTGGATTAATGAGAACTGGGAAAAGGTATACTTAAAATTGCCTCCCGGCGTATAAGCCAACGGCCACCACTTCCCTGTCGACGTCACATAAACGATTAACTGGCTCCCCTGATTGAGCACGGGGAAGGCTTTGACTACAGGAGACGGTTGGGCCTCGTCGGGCGGGCGGGGGAACGCGCTATCATAAATCAAGAAAGGCGGCTGGTCGGCCTCTGGCAACACGCGGACTCTTGGGTTATTGCGGCGAAGCAGGTCCGACACAGTCGCAGGCTTCTCATCCAGAATCCTAAAAAACTCATTTAGCTCGTCACGGATTTCTTTCGAATGCACCGATAGCTGGCCCACGCGCCACCCATCGTCTGTCGGATTCTCCACCCGGGTGAGATTGGAGATCCCTTGCATGTGGAAATCGCGACCTGGATCGAATGGGTTCCGCTCCTCCATTGATGTCACAAACTCAAAGCTCACGTCGACACTAGATACCGCATCGTAGGGCGGAACCTTTTGAACCTGGTTTATCCGCAGCCGAAGCACCGTATTGCAAATATTCAGGAAGGTTTCTCTCTCGGGATCAGTGAAAAGAAGATAATAATCCCCGAGACGATCACAGAGTGGGCCTCTTAAAGCCATTTCGTCAGGTTGGCGCGTGCGCTTCCACAGACGCATCACCTCAGCGACAGCGAGCTTAACAAAAGCCTCATCGGTTTGAGCCAAATGGTGCGCGCTCTCATGCAGAAGTACATCCACCGCTTCATCCAGCGAAAGCACCACCTTTTCAGCCACTGTCCAGGAAAACCGGATGTCGGAAGCCATCCTGGGGTTGGTAACGGCCGCACGCTCCCGGAGGTGAGGCGGGTAATGCGATAAGCGATCTCTTTCCGCCTCTTCCGTTGTAGGCCAATCGTGGCTGCTACTCTCAATATCGTTCGCCCAGGTAAACCGGCGTTTCAGAAATTCTCTAACTTCGGGGTTATCAACGCTTGCGACTTGTTCGTCTGTAAGATCACGCAACACTCTCGGGGCAATTTTCTTGGCATCGTCCAGCTTCGCCTTCACAGACGGGTTCCCGCCGTGACCTTCTCCCGAAAATCCGCCTTCATCGTTGGCACTAGGCGCACAAGCACCCAGCAGCAACACAACACCAACGGTGACCGCAGCAGCGGTCACAGAGGAAACAATCTTCCGTTCCATTCCTTCCCAGTCCCTTGTTTCTCAGTCACCTGTTCACCCGGGTACTAGCCTTCCTTAGGAAGGTTAGACACCGGATAAAGAGAAACACTCATTTGGTAGACCTGATCCAACTTCCCTGTAGATTGAAGAAAGTTGCATAGATCCCGTCGAAACTTTTTTATTCGCTCTTTAGCTTGAGGCAGACGCGAGGCATCTATCGCCATCGTCATGGAACTCTGATCACGCTGCTCCAGCGGAACTTCCTCAAGGGCCTCTAGCGCTTTTTCCAAAACCTGCTTTTGCAACGCTCGAAAGGCCGGAGCTGTGTATTCGTGCCCCACGGTGGTCAGATCCTTCCGCTTTGTCAACCAGGATCCATCCTCCAGTATCTCGAGCAGACCCAAGCGTTCCAGACGCTCCACCGCAATCTTCACTTCCGATACTGTCACACCCAAGGCAGTCGCAATCCATTTGGGGTTTGGAACAAATCCTTTAACATCAATCAGACTAAGAATCCCGTAGTAGTACCAATTGGAGATGAACTGGAAGGTATCCAGACTCAGCAATTCAAAAGACCGTTGGCGCGTGTTCTCTACGGCTCGGTTTCCGTGCGTGGGACGAAACTGAACCATGTCTTGTGGAGAGAGCCCCAGGGACTCTCCCAAACGCTTAAGCATCCGCTTACTGATGCCCCGTTTGCCGTTAAGAATTTTGGAAAGGGCCGAGGAGTCGAGCTTCAGAACTCGAGCGAAGGAACGCATACTGTAGCTTGGATTCTTGCGGCACCTGCGCAGCAATTCATCCTGCAAGTAGAAGCGAAAATCCCAACTCGTCCGCGCCGAGGGACTCGTTTGTTCGCTCTCTTCAACCGTGTTTCGTTCCGCTCTCATTAATGCATCGCATTATGTCCAAAGAGCGGGGAGGGATCAAGTGCAATCAGCCCCGTACCGCGGCTCTATGAGAAAAGACGCACCAGGGAGACCTCGGGGACATACTGGCCTAAGTACTTAATATTAAGTAGTAAATATATAGATTGCCCTACATGTGTGGGGGCTTACCCACGCCTAGAATTCCGCCGCAACTAGTACCCTGCGGCCGCCCCCCCACGACGGGGATCCGCCACACCTACCTTGCCCCCATTGGCTTCGACCTCCACTGCAGTGACGCTACCCAAAGCAAATCCCTTGAGCTCTTCGACGTCGTGGCCTTTTTCGCGAAGCCCCTGCAAGGTCGCGCCTTCCCAGCCGGGTTCCGCGACAAGTTTGTCTGGAAGCCACTGGTGGTGCATGCGCGGCGCAAATACAGCGTCACGCAAACTCAACTTGTGATGCAAAACATTGAAAAGCACGTTCCAAACTGAAGTGATGATCTTGGAACCACCCGGACTTCCCAAGACCAAATATATTTTCCCGGCCTTGGTCACAATGGTGGGCGACATGCTACTAAGTGGCGTCTTGCCCGGAGCAATCGCGTTCGCCTCCCCACCGACAAGCCCAAACAAATTCGGTGCACCCGGCTTAGCAGAAAAATCGTCCATCTCATCATTCAAAAAGATTCCACTTTCTTCAGCGACGAGTACGGCACCAAACAAGTAATTAATCGTTTGCGTGGACGCGACCGCGAGACCGTTGTTATCAACGATAGAAAAATGAGTTGTGTGCACTTTTTCGTAAGGAGCTGGCTGCCCCGGTTCAACTTCGACACTCTTGGACGCCCTGGCACGATCGATGCTTTTGGCAAGATGGCGCGCATATTCCTCTGAAGTTAGCCCAGCGACAGGGACCTTGAAAAAGCTTGGATCACCGAGGTACTTGGAGCGATCTGCAAACGCGCGACGCATGATCTCAGCCTTCAAGTGCCAGTTGGCAACACTCTCGAAATCCGTATCACGGATAAGATCCTCCGCCATGTTGAGCATTTCCACGATGTGCACACCACCCGAGCTAGGAGGCGGCATGCTCAAGATCGTATACTCACCAAACTCCGCTTTCACAGGTTCTCGGTAACGTAACGCATAGGAGTCGAGATCTCTTTGTTCGAGGATCCCTCCGTCTTTCTTGACCGCCGCTAAGATGTCTTTGGCTACCCAACCTTTATAAAATCCGTCCTTCCCGTTCTCGGCTATCGTTTCCAAGGTTTTGGCAAGGTTCGGATTTTTGTAAATGTCCCCCAGTTGCAGGGGTTTTCCGTTCGGTGCCAGTAGTTTTTTGGCGGATGGAAAGCGCTCGAGCAAGCCTTTGTCGGAAGTCCAGCGGATCGCTTCAGCCAGATCAGGATCCACCGCAAAACCATCCCGAGCCAACTTAGCCGAGGGAAGCACCAGTTGCTTCCAGCTGACTTTTCCCGAACCACGTTTTTGAAAGGCCTCCCAAAGTCCCGCTACAAGCCCCGGAGTAGCAACGGCCAGTCCACCCCATCGGCTCTTTTCGGTCACTTCGCCGGACTTATCCAAATACATGTCTCTTGTCGCGCGCGCAGGGGCCCGCTCCCGCATATCCAGTACTTCGGCCTTTGAGCTGCGCTCATCATAAACGACAAGAAAGCCACCACCGCCGATTCCGGTAGAGTGCGGTCTATAGACCCCTATGGCGAAGGAGAGTGCCACGGCGGCGTCCACGGCATTGCCCCCGGCCTTGAGCACTTCAAGCGCGATGTTGGTCGCAGGGACTCCCTCTGAGGAAATCATCCCGTGCGCGGCGCGCGCTTCATAGCTCTCTGGGGTACGATTGAACTCATCCTTGCCTTCAGGAAATTGAGACCGGATAACCCGTTCCACCGCCGGCGGAGAATTGGGAACACGGTGAAAAAGGTGACAGCCACTAAAAAATAAAAGGGCAAGCAGGGCGGGAAAATACTTCATTCAATCCTCCGGCGTATGCCGGAGATAAAACACAGCACCCGGAGCTTGTCACCCCGACGATGCTAGGGCTTGGACTTGTTCTCGGAGAACTCGTTCCAGGGGATTTCTTGCAAGCTTTCGGAAGAAAGCGCCGGAATGTTTTCCTCAACCAAAGCCTGCTCAAGTGCAACGGGCTGACCCGTGCCGCCAAAAAACGAAACCATGAGCGGGGACGAATCGACATCCCGCCCAAACAAGTAGGTCCCGGTCTCCAACGATTCAGAACGAACCTTGTAGGAGCGCGTGCGGCCATTCAACTTAAACGAAAAATAGTAAAAACCGTCTTTCTCGAAAGAATCCGTGAGCAAAGATTTCGAAATAATGGCTGGTCCCCGGCCGGGGCCAACATTTCCTGAAGGTGAGGATGCCTGAGGGCGGCGAGCCCCATAAAACTCATGCTGTTCGGCGCTAGCTACTGCAAAGTGGAAACACCCAAACGAGAGGAGTACGTACAGACTCAACTTCAGCTTCATATTTTCCTCCACACTTATTAGTCTACTCCTTCCGAAAAATAAAAAACACTGTAGTCCCTCCGGCTACAAAGCCACGTGAAGACCGCGAGCATACTGTTTAAGAGCCATACGTTTTTAGCCTCAAATGTCGGCGCTGTATCGATTCCAGCTAGGAAACCGGTAGACTACAGACAGTCACTTTTTTTCAGCGAGCCGCGATTTGCAGCCTATTTCGAGACAGGCCAGCACTTGTTGGTGGAGCTCAGAGTAATAAGGTTGCGCCAGAAAGTGCAAGACAACCGGATTCTTGAGCACGCCGTAGCCGTGCACGCGCTTTACGGGCAAGCCGTCAGGAATGAGATGACTGGAAACTACCGCCCGGCCCAGCCCCAGCGCAACGCCGTCAAGGACGCCGTAAACGTCGTCCAAGTAAGAGCGCCTAGAGGGATCGAGCTGGTCACTGCGACTTCGAAGCAGCCTCTCCGTGGTTGCATCGTCCGCATCATGATCCAAGAAAAAGGTGGAGCGCTCTGAGTATCTTGTACTTTCGATCAGGACATTTTTTTCTTCACCCAGATCGACCGACTCAACCCCGGCGCGCTGCCACACGTGATCTAGAACAACGTAGTCCGTTTCCCCGCGGTGGAGCATTTCGGGAAGATCGGCCATTTCTCTACTTAGCAGTTCGACACGCACCTCAGGGTGAGAGCGCAGCAAAGGCGCCAGGGCGGGCATGAGGACGGAACGCACGATCGAGGAGTACCCTGCCACTCGCACCGAACCGGCGAGCGCGGCTTCAGCGCCCAAAGAATGCAGCGCCTCGGTTTCTAGAACTTCTCGAGCCAGACAGTAACGAAGTAAGCGCTCTCCCGCGTCCGTCAACCTAACGCCCTCGCGATCCCGAATGAGCAAGGACTGTTCCAGTTGCCCTTCCAAAGCAGTCACGCGCTGGGAGAGAGCGCTTTGAGTGAGGGACAAACGCCTCGCGGCCTTGGAAAAGCTCCGCTCGCGACAAACGGCAAGAAAAGCGTCCAGTTGTAAGGAGGACAAGCTCATTACGCTTTCATAGCACTATTGCGAGAACGGAAACAATAGATCGGCTATTTAACCTGCAGCGGGAGGTTCACAGAAAGCTTGGTCGGAAAAAAGCAGGTCTGCTCGTTGCAGGCCTGGTACTTCAGTGTACCCGAAAGACTGTACGCACCTGGCTTGAGAGAGGCACTTGGCGTCACTGGGACCGTTATTTCAAAGGTCCCCTCGTAGGCATTGATGGCCTTCTCACTCCCGGCAATCTTGAATGGCTTGCACGGACCGAATTTTTTTCCTTCTTTGCAAGGTGGGTAAACGACCGAAGCGACCTCAAAGTCTTTGCTTGGTACAAGCTGGAGTTCGGTGGCAATAAGATATTTTTCGCTGGCCGGATTTGCCTGAACGTGAAAACCCTTTTCCACCGAAAACTTGAGCTTCGCCTGAGTTTGCTTCCCTCTTGTGGCACTCACTGGCTGGATGCCCTGAAATTTCAAAAGCTCAGGTTTCTTCGGGGAAGAAAATGCCGCCGCACTGAGGCTTAGCAGCCCTACAAGCACTACGCTTAGTCGCAACACCTTATTGAACTCCACTTTCTTTCAGGAGGGCTTCCAATTCGCCAGACTGAAACATCTCTCGCACGATATCGCAGCCCCCTACAAACTCCCCTTTTACATAAAGCTGGGGAATTGTCGGCCAATTGGAATAGGCCTTGATACCTTCCCGAATATCAAAATCAGAGAGCACATCAACAGTTTCAAAATTCACTTTCATGTGCTGAAGAATATCCACAACAGCCTTTGAAAACCCGCACTGAGGGAACATCCTATTTCCCTTCATGTACAAGAGTACATTGTTCGATTTAATCTGTTCCTCAATTCGCTTTTTTACATCTTCCATGTTCTTTCCTTCTACAGTTCGCCAGGTGCCCGCGTGACCAATTTAGCTGCATGAATTTCAGCGCCGACCGCTGTACCCAAGGCTTCGTATACCATTCGATGGCGCCCTATTCGGTTCACGCCCTCAAAGAGCTCGCTGACAACGGTGATCTCAAGATGATCCCCGCCGCCGGTCATATCCTTCACCGACACTTGTCCCCCCGGGAATCGCGCAAGTACCTTTTTTTCAACGTCTTCCAACGAAAGCATCATCCAGATGGTATACTCCACAACGCCTGAACTTTGCAACGACCCGAGGGCCGGAGAGAGGGAGATTTCATGCAAAACGCGACTGTAGTTTCACTCCTGCCAAGCGCCACCGAGATCCTGTGCGCCTTGGGTCTGCAGAAACAGCTTGTGGGCGTATCGCACGAATGCGACTTTCCGCAGGAAATTAAGGGGCTGCCCGTTCTCACGGAATCCAAGATTGACCCAAATGCCCCTAGTGCCCAAATTGATGGCAAGGTCCGAACGCTCGTTCAGAAAGGGCTAAGCCTCTACGAAATCCGTACCGATCTGTTGCAAACGCTAAAGCCCGACTGGATTTTTACTCAAGACCAATGTGAGGTTTGCGCGGTATCGTTAGAAGACGTTACGTGCGCGGTAAAGGATCTTTTCCAGAGTCCGGTAAATATCTGCTCTCTAAAACCCGAATCTTTGGACGACATTTGGCGGGACATTCGAAAAGTTGCCGAAGCCATGGGCGTGGAAGAACGTGGCGAAAAAATCGTGCAAGCAATTTACCACCGTATTAACCCACTGCGCGGCTGCTTCAGTACCCGGCCCCGAGTTGCCTGTCTGGAATGGCTGGATCCGCCCATGGTGGCGGGCGGTTGGATTCCAGAGATAGTGGAAATCGCGGGCGGTGAGCCAGTCATTGTAAGTGAACCAGGACCCTTCAAGGAAGTCTCCTGGGATACCTTGAGAGAGGTCGATCCGGATTTTCTCGTACTGATGCCCTGCGGCTTTTCCGTTGAACGCACAGAAGCCGAGCTAAAAAACATCCCCGACGGGATCCGCCAACTGCGGGCCGTCCAGCAAGGCCGTTGTTACATAGTAGATGGGAACGCGTACTTTAATCGTCCTGGCCCTCGCATCGCGGACAGCTGTGAAATCCTCGCTGCGCTTGTTCATCCTGAAAAGTGCTTGGCATTTCTCAACCGATACCGAAGCGCGATTGCCCAGTGGCCGCGAAGTTAATAAAATACACTTCAACCCATCTTTATATGAGGAGGCCCAGTGTCAGGCGCTACACCCGAAGGCTCCAACCGTTTTGCGATGAAAATGATTGAGCAGGGCCTCCCTCCTGCGGCTTACCCCGTGCTTGGGCGCACTGGGCTTAAGGGATCCGCGCTGGGTTTTGGAACTTACCGCGTCACCAATGAAGATCCCAAGCATCGAGCTGCACTGCTAAAGGCAATCTCACTGGGATGCAATGTAATCGATACGTCGACCAACTACACCGACGGTCATAGCGAAAGCCTGGTGGGTGAAGTGCTTCGCGAGAGCGGGATCGAGCGAGACGAAATGATTCTCATCTCCAAGATCGGTTACGTGCAGGGTCAGAATTTGGATTTAGTACTCCAGCGCGAGCAAGGTCCCCACCCCTATGCAGATATGGTGAAGTACATGGACGGGTGCTGGCACTGCATCCACCCAGAGTATATCCAAGATCAACTCGAAAAATCGCTGGAACGTCTGGGGGTGGATCGCATCGACTTTTACCTTCTCCACAATCCTGAATACTATTTGATGGACCAACTAAACCGGAATCCCGATCAGCGACTGGATCAGGTAAGAGACATCTTCTACGATCGGATTACCCGCGCTTTTCGGAAACTTGAAGAGGCGGTAGAAGAAGGGAAGATTTCCTATTATGGAGTCTCTTCCAACACGATGGGGCTGGGGCCTCACGAACGCACTATGGTTTCAGTAAATCAACTGTGGGAAATCGCCTGTCACGTTGCCAAAGACAAGAATGGAAACCCATACCAAAACCATTTTGCTGCCGTCCAATTTCCGGCAAATCTGCTAGAAACGGACGCTTTTCTGAATGCAAACGCTGAAGACGATCTGACGACTCCGGAGTTCTGCAAACAAAAAGAAATCGCAGTTTTTGTAAATCGTCCCCTGAACGCGATCGCAGCGAACAAGATGGTCCGCCTCGCCGATCTAAAAATCGTCAAGACAGAGAAGAGCGTAGCGGAGCACCTAAAGATCGTCATGGGCCTTGAGGAAGAATTCAACGAAAGCATCGCCACACAGTTTGAGACTCCGGAGGGGACTCCGAAACCTGATAGCCTTTTCGTGTGGGGACACGAGCTGGCTCAGGCCAACCTCAAATCCTTCGGGCTGGAGCAATGGAAGCACATTGAGCTTCAGGTCATTCGTCCTCAGGTAAATCACCTTTGCACTGCCATCGACTCTCAGCTGCAAGGCCCCGTGGCGCAGAAATGGAAGGACTGGAAAGAAGACTACCTCACTGAACTGGGGAGTTTACTTGAAAGCATTCGTAGTGATTTTTCGAAGCAGAGCAAGAAACAGCTGGCGAAATTGGCAACGCGGGTCGATGAGATGCTGCCCGAAAGCCTGAAGAACGAAACCCTCTCTCGAAAAGCACTCGCCGTTCTAATAAACACGCCGGAGATAAGCTGCGTGCTAAATGGGATGAGATCGGAAGCCTATGTGAAAGACTCTATGGGGGCGCTCAAACTCGAGCGCTTTAAAATAGACAAGGCCTCTTATCAGAAGCTCACTGTTTAGCTTGTTTGCTTTTTTTACCGGGGAGGAGATAAGCGTCGTATTTTTTTCCGGCATCTTCCTCTTTGAATACAGCTAAATCCCAAAAGCCCAAATCCTTGTCCCTTTTCAAGATATACAAACAACCGTCATCCGCAGCAACCTTGCAGTACCAGCAGTCTTTACCGTCCCACTGATCGAGTAGCTCCACCACCTCGAACGGCTTGGCGCCAATAAAGAAACGCCGAGGGATCGATTCCCCCAGGAAACCCGTTTGGCATTCCACTACTAGTTCCATCGTCTTCATGAGGACAGCGCCTTTGTTTTGGTTTCCGAGTACCGGTTTTCATCCATCAGTTTGCCATAGCTATAGCGCTGGAGATCGGCCTCTACCATCATCTCAATCATTTCTCTAAAACCAACTTCCGGCCTCCAGCCCAACTCAGATCGCGCCTTGCTACTATCGCCGAGAAGGTGATCCACTTCCGCTGGCCTTAGCAACTCAGAATCGAGTTTTACATACTTTTTGTAGTCCAGGCCCACAAACCCGAAAGCGATTTCTGCAAATTCTCTTACAGAATGAGCAATCCCTGTAGAAATGACGTAGTCTTGGGGCTTATCTTGCTGGAGCATCATCCACATCGCCTTGACGTAGTCCCCTGCGAATCCCCAATCTCTTTTTGCATCCAAATTGCCTAGCTTGAGTTCATCGGCCAAACCTAGCTTAATACGAGCCACCGCGTCCGTAATTTTTCGAGTCACAAACTCCAGCCCTCTGCGCGGGGACTCATGATTAAAAAGGATGCCGCTTACAGCAAATAAGCGATAGCTCTCACGGTAGTTCACAGTAATGTGGTGACCGTAAACTTTCGCAACTCCATAAGGGCTCCGCGGGTAGAACGGCGTCTTTTCGTTTTGTGGAGTCTCGCGCACCATTCCGAACATCTCAGAACTAGAGGCCTGATAAAAACGCGCTTGCGGGCAATCAGAACGAATGGCTTCCAGCATGCGTGTCACGCCTGTACCCGTGAACTCCGCCGTAAGTACCGGCTGCGCCCAGGAAGTGGGCACGAAGGACTGAGCCCCTAAATTGTAAATTTCGTCCGGCTGGATTTCTTTTAACGCCTGACTTAATGATACCTGGTCCAAAAGATCTGCTTGTACAAGTACAAGGCGATCGCGGATGTGGGCGATCCGGTCATACTTTTCTGTCGACGAACGGCGTACCACACCATAGACACGGTACCCCTTTGCGATCAGGAACTCCGCCAAATAGGAGCCGTCCTGACCGGTAATTCCCGTAATCAGCGCCTTCATGGATTCTCCGCTTTTAATGAATGGCTTTAGTGCAGACTTTTGGAAATGTTTGCCGCTAAGAATCGAGGAGCTTTTTGACGATGTCGTTCACCAAACCGGGGTTTGCTTGCCCCTTGGTTTCCTTCATCACCTGCCCCACGAAGAAGCCCAGTAGCTTTACCTTGCCCGCCTTGTAACCGGCAACCTGGCCAGGGTTCGCTTCCATTACTTTTCTGACGACAGGTTCCAAAGCGGAGGGATCGCTAATTTGCTTCAACCCCTGAGCCTCGATAATGCTTTCCGCCGTCTTGCTGGTTGCAAACATTTCTTCAAAGACTGTCTTTGCTATTTTACCGCTGATCGCACCAGACTGCACTTTTGAGATCAGATCGGCCAGATTCTTCGCGGAAACAGGGGTTTCCACGATATCTTTGCCCGCAGCGTTAAGACGGCCAAGCAATTCGTTCATCACCCAGTTGGCACTGGTCTTCGCATCTTTGCTGGCGCCTGCGACACCCTCATAATAATTCGCCAGATCCCGAGACGCCGTGAGCACACCCGCGTCATAACCCGAAAGGCCATATTCTGACTCAAACCGGGCCTTTTTCTGATCGGGCAACTCCGGAAGTTCACTCTTGATCTCGTCTATCCACTTGTCCGAAAGCACCAAAGGGGGAAGATCCGGCTCTGCAAAATAACGATAATCGTGCGCGTCTTCCTTTTCTCGCATTACCTCAGACACATTTTTGGCAGAGTTCCAACCGCGTGTCTGCTGAACAATTGCTTCTCCAGTTTCTGTAGCGCGGATCTGTCGATCGATTTCGTAGTCTACGGCCTTCTCAACGAACTTAAAGGAATTGATGTTCTTTAGTTCTACCTTAGTGCCGAATTCTTTTTGCCCGCGCGGGCGGATTGAGATGTTGGCGTCACAACGGAAATTTCCTTTTTCCATGTCACCATCGGTAACATTCGCATAGCGAAGGAGCGTGCGGAGAGTGCGCAAGTACTGCCCGGCTTCCTCTGCTGTTCGCATGTCCGGCTCACTTACAATTTCAATGAGTGGCACGCCAGCCCGGTTGAGATCCACCTGTGTATGATCGCCTTTGTGAATATTTTTTCCGGCGTCTTCCTCAAAGTGGATGCGGGTGATGCCGATTTCTTTTTCACTGCCATCACTCAGACCAATCGTAATTTTGCCCTGAGTGCAAAACGGACGTTCATATTGGCTGATCTGATACCCTTTGGGTAGATCCGGGTAAAAGTAATTCTTTCTCGCAAAAATGCTCTCTTGGTGTATCTCGGCCTTGATTGCCAAAGCCGCTCGCACACCAAGCTCGACGGCAAACTGGTTAATTACCGGAAGGGTACCAGGTTGTCCCGTGCAAACTGGGCAGATTTGCGAGTTAGGTGGAGCGCCGTACGCATTCTTGCAGCCGCAAAACATCTTACTTTCGGTGAGAAGCTGGGCGTGTACTTCTAGACCGATGACTGCCTCGTATTTGTCACGCAAACTCAATAGTCTACCCCTGAAGGAAGCGGAAACTCCCCGCGGATCTGTTCGTATTTGTGGGCCACCTTTAGTAGATGACTCTCTTCAAAGTGCTTGCCGATAAACTGCAAACCGATGGGAAGTCCTTGCGAATCTAGACCACTGGGCACCGACAAGGCGGGTAGCCCCGCCAAACTGACCGGCAACGTGCATATGTCAGACGTGTACATCTTTATGGGATCCGCAGACTTCTCTCCAAACTTGAAAGCGGTGCTAGGTGATGTGGGCATCACAATACAATCGCAGCTTTCGTACGCCGTCAGAAAGTCCTGTTGAATCAGTTTGCGCACTTCATTTGCTTTGCCGTAGAAGGCATCGTAGTAGCCGGCACTCAAGGCGTAAGTGCCCAGCATGATTCTTAGCTTCACCTCGGCCCCGAAGCCCTTTCCACGACTCTTAAAGTAGACGGAATCCAAATCAGTGACTCCGTCAGCGCGGAATCCAGAGTGGATTCCATCGTAGCGGGCCAGGTTACTGCTCGCCTCACAGGGAGCGATAATATAGTAGGTCGAAAGTGCATAGCGGCTATGCGGCAGACTGATCTCCACAACCTTGGCGCCCTCTTTCACCATCAGCTTGACGGCTTCGTCAAAAGACTTACGTACCTCGTCGTCGATACCTTCAAGCCAATCTTTGGCGATGCCGATGCGAACATTCTTTAGAGACGCACCCTTTAAATGGTCTGAGTAGTGCGGAACGATTGCTCGGCTACTGGTGGCATCGTTGCGATCGTAGCCACTGATGACTTCCAACAGGCTTGCGACATCCTGCACGGATCGGCCAAAGGGGCCCACCTGATCCAAAGAACTCGCGAAAGCAATAATCCCATATCGACTGATACGCCCGTAGGTGGGTTTCAGCCCTACAATCCCGCACAGACTTGCCGGCTGGCGAATGGATCCGCCCGTATCGGAGCCCAAGGAGCCAACGGCCAGAGCGGCAGCAACCGCGGAAGCTGAGCCGCCGCTAGATCCGCCGGTCACGCGAGAGGTGTCCCACGGGTTCTTGGCTGGAAAGTAGGCGCTATTCTCCGTAGAGGAGCCCATCGCAAACTCATCGAGATTGGTCTTACCAATGATGAGCGCCCCGGCAGACTCGAGTTTTTCCACGCAGGTCGCCGTATAGGGGCTCTTGTAGCCCTTGAGTATCTTGGACGCCGCGGTCGCCTGCCAGTCCTTCACTAGAAAATTGTCCTTGATCGCGATCGGCACACCAAACAGGGGCAGCTTATTTACTTCTTGTTTGCGGGCGTCCAAGGCCGTGGCTTGGGCAAGAACGAGATCACGATCTACCTGCAGAAAAGCCCCTAGACGCTCGTTCTGCTTTTCAATGACATCCAAGTACGCCGTAGCCAGTTCGACGGGCGAAAATTCCTGCTTGCGATAACCCGCTAACACACGCTCTATGGTAAATTCTCTTAACTGCATCAGCTTTGCTCTATCACCGTTGGGACTAGAAAATGGTCTTCTATTTGCGCGGGGGCATTGCTCAAAAGAGCTTCTCGATCCACAAATTCGATAGCGCGATCTTCGCGGATGGATACGGCATCACGAGGCACATGCTTTACGGAAGCGCCCTTTTCAGTCTTAACCTGATTGAGTTCGCGCACGTACTCGAGCACTCGACCCAGACGATCCTGAAATAGCGCCACTTCGGCGTCATCCAGCTCCAGGCGCGCCAGCCGGGCGATCTTCAATACTTCGTCGCGATCTAACTTCACGCTTTCACTCATCGTCTGTCTCCGAAACGCCTAAACATACCCCTCTGTCGGCCTTACACGCAACCATTTGCCCCGCGGATTGAGGCTAAATGTGTTTAAGCTGGCTGAACTTTCGGGAGATCTTCTTCATTCCCTGGCCCCGAAACTCCACCAGCAATTTGTCTTTGCCGACGGTCTTGCGGACCACACCCTCCCCAAAAATGGGGTGCTCCACTCGGTGACCCGCCCGGAACTCGTCTGCCTCTTCAAAATCTGCGTCCACAACATCGTCTTCAAAGACCGGACTTTGGTCGAACTCAAAGTCAGCATCCCAGCGCTCTTTTTGAGGCGCCAACCCAGGTTTATCCAAATAGTGCTTTCGGCGCTCAAAATAATCGACTTTCTTCAATTCCACGTAGTCTGAGGGAATCTCTTCGATAAAACGGCTCATCACCCGGTACTGCGTGCTGCCAAAAACCATTCGGTTTTTGGCGTAAAACAAACACAGATCCTGCTTGGCTCGGGTCATCCCCACGTAAAATAGGCGCCGCTCTTCTTCTATATCCTCGGGCTGTTCCGCCTCCCAAGGGCGGATATTCGGAAAGAGTTCTTCCTCAAGGCCACTAATGAAAACCACATCGAACTCGAGCCCTTTTGCCATGTGGATCGTCATCATCTTGATAGCCGGCGCATGGGGATCGAAGCGATCGATATCCGAGACTAGAGCAATCCGCTCCAAAAAGCCTTCCAAACTGATTACTTTTTCAAGGTCCTCCCTGCCCTGATCAAGTTCATACTCGACCAAACTTTGTTTAAGACCCGCGAGATTTTCTAAGCGCGATTGAGATTCGGCGGTCTTTTCGTCCAAAAGGGATTTGCGGTAGCCGCTCTCTTCGAGCACCATATCGAGGAGATCAGAGGGCAACAAATTGGGCTTGGCCTTCTCCAGGCTCTTCATGATCTCGTAAAACTTCTGCAGGTTTTTGCGGCTCCGCCCCGGATCCCAATCCACTTGATCATCTTCAAATTTAGCCTTTAAGAGCGCATAATAACTCAGGCCCAACTCGCGCGCCTTATTCCCCATCTTCTCTATCGTGACACCGCCTATGCCTCTTGCGGGCACATTTACAATGCGCCTGAAACTCACGTCGTCATCGGGGTTGGAGAGAAGCTTCAGGTACGCCAGCGCATCTTTAACTTCCAGGCGGGCATAGAACTTTACGCCACCGTAGATTTCGTAGTTGATTCCCTTAGCTCGGAGCGTATCTTCAATCAGACGTGACTGGGCGTTCGTACGATAAAAGACGGCGATTTGATTGAGATCGTGCTCCACGGAAGCGGCAGAAATCTCGTTGGCTATCTTCAGGGCCTCATCTCGCTCATCATACGCCTCAATGATCCGAATCTTGGAGCCCTCGGCATTCGAAGTCCAAAGCTGCTTATCCCGTCTTTCCGTGTTGTAGGCGATGACATGACTAGCCGCTTCGATGATATTCTTGGTGGATCGGTAGTTCTCCTCTAACTTAAAAATCTGAGCGTTGGGATAGTCCCTTTCAAAATTAAGAATGTTGGAGATGTCCGCACCACGCCAGCGGTAGATGGACTGATCTTCGTCGCCGACGGCACAGATATTCGCGCGTGTACCAGCCAAAAGCTTCACGAGTAGGTACTGACACCGGTTTGTATCCTGATACTCGTCAATCAAGACGTACTGAAACTTTTTTTGATACGCACGCAGGACGTTCGTATTGGTTTGAAAAAGTCGAACCGTCAGCAGAATGAGATCCGCAAAATCAAGCGCCGAGGCCTGCTTCAGAACCGCAGCGTAACGCTCGAAGAGACGAATAAAAGCGTCTTCCGCCGGGCCACCAAAGGCGGATTTGTAGGTGGTGTGATCTTCCCCCTCGTTCTTGATCTTATTGATACGGGATTGAATGGCTTTCGGGGCGAGCATCTGCTCGCTAATATTCAGCTCCTTCATGCACGCCTTCACAACAGAGAGTTGATCCGCATCGTCATAAATAGTGAACTGGGGGCTATAACCTAGGTGGTGAATGTCCGCGCGGAGAATTCGTACACACGCAGAGTGAAAAGTACTGACCCAAAGATCCCGCTCAAGGTAGCGCCAATCGCAAAGATCCCCAATGAGTTGTTGCACCCGGGACCGCATCTCCGCTGCCGCTTTGTTCGTAAAGGTCACCGCAAAGATCTGTGTCGGGTCCATGTGGAGTTCGGAGATCAAATAGGCCATCCGGTGGGTCAGCACGCGGGTTTTACCCGAACCAGCCCCTGCGAGCACGAGCATCGGCCCTTCTCCGTAAGCGGCTGCCAAACGCTGGGGCTCATTGAGGTGCTTCAGGAAGTTCAAGAGTTCTCCGTACTTGCTAAAGCTAAGGTCTTACCACAGGCGGGTGGGTAGTGAAAATGCGCTAACCGGGAAAGCGGGAGGGGTTTTCACCCTCCCATTTTCCCATCCCATGTAAGGGACGACCTTACGTGATGAACGCATAGCAACAGCCCAAGGTTCCTAGTCTCCCCAAGGAACGCAAGGGACCAAGCACGCATCACCGTGAAGCCGTCATCCCAAAGAATGTCAGAAAAATGAGGGTCGAAAAAGTCGAGGAACTGGGCGACCGAATAGATTTCGGAAGCTCCTCGGTAAGAAGTACCCCCCGGCGGTTGCCGGTTCTTAGGCAGCGCGAAGCGCCTTAATACTGTCGTACGAGATGCAAAAGGGCCAGTCAAGGGAAAGCTAGGCACGGGGGCTTGTGGGAAAAGTCACAATGCGCTATTACTTCCGTCGATCACCGTATGAAAACCCATCTTAAATTCTGGATGCTGCTGGCCCCGGCCCTAGTCTGCCTCTGCGCGGACCCCATTGAGGCGGCAGAAGCGCAGCCTTCTCGCTTTGGACTAAGCCTCGGGTATGGCGCCCCCACGTACACGAACTACACCTACGCGGGTAGCAGCGCGGGGATCAACGGACGCGGGCACGCTGCCCAGGCAAGGGTGGAATGGATGCCTTTGCGGCTACCAGTCGGGACTTTCTCGATTGGCCTGGGGGTCGGCTTTGCCGTATCTCCCAGAACTGTAACGCTCGCCAAGTCGGCTCCCACCGCTGAAGAGCTGCGGAAGGACTCCGGTATTGAATCGGTGGATCGCTCCAACGTGCTCGTCTCGATTCCGGTGGAAACCTACCTCACTTACCGTGCGGAGCTGCTCGAAAACCAGCTAGTTGTTCCGTTTGCTCGGATCGGTCCTTCGATCACATTTGTGCGCCAGGCCTCAAACTCCGGGGCCCCTGAGCGCGCGGGTAAGTTTTTTGGCCTTGAATACGCGGCGGGAATCCAAGTCCTGCTAAACGGAATCGATTCTGGGGCGGCAAAATCTCTGAGGATTAACGCTGGCCTACAGCAAACCTATCTTACCGTTGAATACGCTCGCAAAGCGGAACTCGGAGTAAAGAACCCCGACAACTTTGATCTGCGGGGCGATGTCATCCGTGCCGGACTCAGGTTCCAATTCTAATCAGACGTAATTTTTCTTTTTGATTTTTTCGACAATGATCTTTTCAGGTTTGGCAGGATCCCGTGGGTCCACCATGAAGTAGGCCTGTTGCTCACAACGTCGTTTGTTTTTGAGCAACCATTTTAGAATTTGAGAGACCTTTTTGTTGCGCGGATCTTTGAAGAAAGGATCGTTCGCTAAAGCATCTTTGGCCTTTTTAAGAGCACGGGCTTCCTGCAGGTCCGTTTCGCGAACTGCATAGTCCGCCAGATCATACTTCTTGATGTCTTCCGGTAGCACTCCCAGAAAGCGTACGTCCGGCGCGGAAAAATCTGAGTTCCGGATAAGGCTACCGGCCGATCCGGCCTTGAGCGTGCGATAAATGTTTTGCATGGTGTACGCGTCGAGGTCACCAAAGAAGTAAATCGGTATGCGCAATTGATCCTGAATGAGTTTCACCCACCCACGTACGGCGTTGCTGGGAACGCCCTGCGCGCCCACCAAAATCGACTTGTGGCGCTTACAAAAACCGTTAGCCACGAACGTGTTCGCGGTACCTTCTGATTCCACAACCAAACAAAAATCGATTTTCTTCTTGGCCCTCAGCTTTAAACTCTGCGGGCGGTTTTTGGGCTGAAACGGTGTTGTTCCCAAAGAACCGAGATCGACGGTAGCGGACCCACCACTCGGCAGTTTTTCAGTTACCACCAAGTAATCGGAATAGGTCTGGCCGCCTCGATCGTTCGCAAAGCAGTTAAGATCCTCACGGTAGCACACCAACATTTCGCAAATAAAATCCACGATGGAGTCGCTCTCGCTCTGGTCCGTGAAGTCCAGCGGAGCCAGCTCCGGGTTGTGCTTCACTTCACCTTTGGAAATGTAGTAAAGCTCACGTTTCGTGTTTACTGCCCCTGTTTCGAGATTTCTCAGCAGAATTTCCAACAGGAAGATGGCACGCGACATTTTTTGCACGGAACTCACGTTGAGCTCAGTGCGAACTCGCTTGTCTCCCGGTGTTAGATACCCAAGCTTTCCCGAATAATTGGCATTGTCCAGGGAACACTTGATGGCTTCCAGAACCGGTCGTCTGGCATTTTCCAAGTCGGTGAGCAAACGATTACAGAGGGTTTTGCTCATTTTCGGAATATCAGTTTGCGTCCCTGCCATTAAGCCTCCGCCTCAGCGTCCTCATCCTTTTTGCCTTTGCCCTTACCCAGACGCTTTTCTCTTTGTGCCACTACTTTCTTAACTTCTACCTCTGCCTGTACCAGCTGCTCTTTCGCCTGGTTTAGCTCACGTCCTAGCAGTTTTACAAGTCCATCCGTCGCTTGTTTCTTGCGCTTTGCCGGTGCCTTCACGATTCGGCAAAGTGCGGAAACCAAGATCGGTCCAAACTGCTCGATGTGTTCTTTTTTTCTTTCGAGATCGTCGGCTTTCTTTTCACGTCGGATGTGGCGCGAAAGTCTCTGTCCAGCCTGCATCAATGCGCGACGGATTTCCTCGACCAGCTCGTCGCTCGCATCAATAGTTTCCTTAGAGGCGTTTTTAAATTTAATAAACGGCGATACCACGCTTACTGCAAAAACGTAGGGTCCAAGCGGAAGATTGTTTGTACGCTGGGAAATGCCGTAGGAGCGCCAGTTGACAGTTTCGATCGCTCTCACCACCGCACACGCCGACTTATCGAACTGCAGAGGAACACGGTTGGCAAAACGCAGGACCGTGACAGGCGCGCTGTCTTCCTCGTCTCGGGGGCCTTGGCGATCCAAGAAACGAGCAATCGCAACCTCGATCGCGACCGGCTTGGAATCACAAATTTTTGGTTTGCGAGTAACAACCGAAAAGAAATCAATTTCACCCATCCGACGAATACTAAGCGCGAGCGGGGCTTCACCGATGGTCATCACCGAACGCGTGGTGGGCGCCATAAGCTCGGTTTTCTGCACAGCCGCGAATATTTCTTTCATTTCTGATTGGTGCAGCTTGTTTACAGGCTTAGCAAGATACTCTTTCTTAAGCCCATGCTTCACCATCTGTTCGATGATGTTGTCACTCACGCGCGTGAAGCCCTTCTTGAGCCAACTCTTCAGAGCGATGGGTCCAAAAAGGTGAGAGTGGTGAATAAACTCACCCAGCTTCATCGTGTGCGGGTGGGGCATCGTAGCGTCTGGAACTTGCGGACAATTTTGTTCCACGCGCTTGATCACCACTTTTTCCTGATCCGGCAGTTTGTAGGTGAGGGTCAGGTGCGGATTCACAAGTGTGGTGCCCTGCAAATAAGTAAGCAATCCGCCTTCGCCGTTCAGCTGCACACGGCCGTCAATCAAGAACTCCACACTCAAGCCGTGTTGCCGATCCCACTTCGAAAGACTTTCTTTGTTTTTAACTAAACCTTTGTTGTGGCGGATATCCACGTTCACAACCATCGAAACCGCGTTGCGCATGCGTTTGGTTTTTGTCGTTACCTGAGCTCCTCGAGCGGAAGTCAGCTGCGCCCAAGTCGTCGCCGCCGAAATACCAATCCCTTGCTGCCCTCTTGAACAGCGACCACGACCAAATTTGGAAGAAGCAAGGTACTCACCAAAAACTTTGGGAACGTCATCCAGATCCAAGCCGGGTCCGTTGTCTTCCACTTTAATACGGATAAGATCCGTATTTTTGAGCGTACCGTTTCCCTTTTTTTCGATTTCAATATTTAGCTCGGGTAGGATGCCGGCGTCTTCGCAAGCATCGAGCGAATTGTCCACCGCTTCCTTGAGCGTTGTAAGCACAGCCTTGGTGGCCGAGGAAAAGCCTACCTGCTGCAGGTTCTTCGAGAAATACTCTGCCGTACTACTGGTTGTAATTTTGTCTTTTGCCACGATGAGTTAGTTAATTTAAACCAAGCTGCCGGAAAATTATACCAAAATCAGCAGCACCTTTAAGCGCAAAGAGCGCGGACTAAGCCCTTGGCAGCTGTCTAATGTTTAGACAGGCTGTATACGCCCTCCCCGCACGAATTTACTGGCACCCACCTTGCACACTCTTTGTATACGCCTTCTTTAAGACAGCCTTTTGGAGTAGAAATGAAGTCTTTTTCTTACACAGCCTTCTTACTTTTGTTTTTTGCAGCGGGTCTGCTTATCGTTCCAGAATCTGCGCATGGCGAAGACGACGACGCGTACCGAATTCAGGAATCCGTAAGCCCACGCCGGTTCCGATCGCGCCGATATCGCCGCAGAGCTTCTGGCAATGACGGGTACTACGAAAGCTCCAGACGCCGCAAGAGAGTACGCCGCCGCCGGGTGCGTTCTGAACGCCGGCTTGCGAGCTACGACGATTCGCGCTATCGCAGCCGAAGAAGTTATTATGAGACCGACTCCTACCAAGATGACGAGGCCCAGGATTGGCTGGCTCGCATTGGCCTGGTCGGTGGCTTGAGTTCCTCATCTTCTGATGCTTCTCAAGGCTTCAACAACAATATCTTGTTGGGTGTACGCGGCGATCTTCAGTACTCGTATTTCGGAGCAGAACTTGATTTCTTCTATGGCATTGCTTCGCAGGCACAGAGTCAATCCGCCGTCTTTTTGGGAGATAGCTTTACGGAAGATCGCAGCTTGAGCAACATCGGCGGCGACTTGTCCCTAAAGGCCCAGGTTCCCATTCGCCTTGGCTCAAGTGCGAAACTCGTTCCCAAGATTGGTGCGGGCTATTCTCTGCTTCAGCAAAAGATAACCGTGGTCTCCGCAGGATCAAACACCACAACTACCTCTGTTTCCGGCTTGCACGGTCTTGCCGGTTTCGATCTTTACGCAACGGCCAAGCTTTTGTTTTCTGCAGATTTCGCTCTTGGTTTTTTGGGTAATGCCTCTACGACTTTGGAAGATAACTCAGGTTCGCAGGAATCCTCCGGAGCGGCGACCTTTAATCGAATTCGTGCGGGAGCTTATTACGAAATTGCGAGCCACTTCCTATTGGGCGCGCAATACTCGCGCCGGCAGTTTTCAGTAGACGAAGTTTTCGGTGACAGCCAGAACCAGTTTCTGGGCGTCTTGATGTACAACTTCTAGCTTAGCCACGCTCGGATAGCGGCAAGTAGTGGCGGTGCACCGGACCGGTGTAGACCTGCCTCGGCCTGCCAATCTTGGTATCCGAAGAATCCACCATCTCTTTGAACTGGGCGATCCAGCCAGGAAGCCGACCAATCGCAAACATTACGGTAAACATGTTTATTGGAATACCAATCGCGCGATAGATAATTCCGCTGTAGAAATCCACATTCGGATACAGTTTGCGCTCAACAAAATAGTCGTCCTTGAGTGCGGCTTCCTCAAGCTTCATCGCTATATCTAGCAAGGGATCGGAGATACCCATCTTGGAAAGCAGGTTGTCGCATGCTTTCTTGATGATCGTGGCGCGCGGATCGAAGTTTTTGTACACCCTATGGCCAAATCCCATTAGGCGAACGCCATCTTCTCGGTTTTTCACCCGCTCAAGAAACTTTACTCCGTCCCCGCCTTCTGACTGAATCTTCTTGAGCATCTCAACCACACGCTGGTTGGCTCCACCGTGAAGGTGTCCCCAAAGGGCCGCGATACCGGCGGAGATGGCTGCGTAAAGATTAGTGCCTGCGCTACCCACCAGGCGAACGGTGGATGTGCTGCAGTTTTGCTCATGATCCGCATGCAGCATGAAGAGCAAACGCAAAGCGTGCTCCGCCGCGGGGTTCACTTCGTACTCTTCCGCGGGAACTGCAAACATCATCTTCAGAAAGTTCGCACTGTAGGTCAGGCTGTTGGTCGGGTACACAAACGGCTGGCCAATAGATTTTTTGTAAGAAAAAGCCGCAATGGTCGGTAATTTTCCTAACAAACGTAAAATTGAGTATGTCAGCTTGCGCCCATGCGGCTGGCTCTCTTCTTCCTGATAAAAGGTAGAAAGCGTATTGACCGCGGACGACAAAATCGCCATCGGGTGCGCGTCCCGAGGAAAACCGTCATAAAAACGCTTCATGTCCTCGTGGATCATCGTATGACGGGTCAGGTTTGTTCGGAAATCTTCGAACTGTTTTTTTGTGGGAAGCTCGCCGTAAATGAGCAGGTAGCTGGTTTCCAGAAAGTTCGAGTGCTCCGCAAGCTCCTCGATCGGAATACCTCGGTAGCGAAGAATTCCCTTTTCCCCATCCAGGTAGGTAATCGCGCTTTGGCAAGAGCCCGTATTCATGTAGCCATTGTCGAGAGTAATGAGCCCGGTCTCCTTACGCAGATTGCTGATATCGATCCCGCGCTCATTTTCAGTACCTTCGACGATCGGGAACTCGTATCGCTTACCGTCAACTTCGAGGATGGCTGTGTTGGACATTTCTGGCTCCTTAATATTCGGACCTATCCTAGACGGCGATGGCGCGCGGGTCAAAGCGATCTGGAAAGCTGCGGGATAGCTACTCAGCCGCTACCAGAGAGGGTTTTGGCTCGTTCCGTCGCGGCAACGACCGCCTTAATCAAAGTAATGCGAAGTTTGCCTTCCTCAAGCTCCACCAGGCCGTCGATAGTACATCCTGCTGGGGTGGTCACCTCGTCCTTGAGGGCCGCGGGGTGGCGTCCTGTTTCCTGGAGCATTTTGGCCGCTCCCAAAACGGTTTGGGCCGAAAGCTCCGTGGCCAGTTCCCGAGGAAGCCCCACTTTTATGCCGCCCTCGGTGAGAGCGTCTAAGATGAGATAAATGTAGGCCGGGCCACAGCCGCTTAGACCGGTGACAGCATCCATATGGCGCTCGTCGACCTGCGCCACTCTCCCCAGCGGCGCGAACAGCGCCCGCGCCCGATCCAAATCACCCTGCGAGGCGTGTGCGCCGGCACAAATTGCGGTCATCCCCGCGCCCACGAAAGCGGGGGTGTTGGGCATCGCCCGAATAACAGCCACCTTGGAACCCAGTGCCTGCTCCAGTTGCTCTGTGCGCACGCTGGCGGCAATCGAAATCAATGTTTTGCCTTTGCTGTTTAGACCTTTGAGCTCTCCAACAACATCGGACACATTTTGCGGCTTTACCGCCAAGACGATCGTGTCGGAGCTCTCAAAAAGCTCGCGGTTTGAAGCGGCGGCGCGGATTCCCAGATCCTTGGCAAGTTTCGCGGCGGTTTCGGCGTGGCGAGTGGTGAAGCTAAGGTCTTCCTTGCGAAGAAGGGCCGCTTTTGAAGCCCCCTCAATCAAGCACCTGCCCATGCGTCCCAGGCCAATGATTCCGAACTTTCCGAGATTGTTGTTCTTCATTTGAATATCTTTTCGTACCACTTGCGTTCCTGGTCAAGCAGGGCGGACTGCGCGCCCATCTGCTTGTACACGTCCTCGATGCTCCACCCCGTCAGCTTCACCAGAGTCTGGGCTTCTGTTTCACGTCGCCCCTTCACTTTTCGCATGTAGTCCGATGCCTGGGCACAGGCTCTTTGGGGAGGCACCCATGGGTGACGGACCGAGAATTTAGCCTGAAAATTTTCAACCGCTTTGCTCTCGCGGAATTGCAGCCCCGCCTCGTCATTTTGTTGAGCGTGAATTCGAGTAACAAAAGCTTCTACGGGTCCGCCCCCGGGGGGCCAGATCATTTGGCTCTTGTGGGTGGAATCCCCCTCGTCTAGCCAAAATACACCGAGCTGGCGCAGCTCCTCCTGACTGAGGGGATCTGCCGCACAAGGATCGCACCAGCCCATATTCCAGGCATACTCAAGGATAAGAGGTTTTTGGTTTTCTTTTTCAAACTGCCTGGCAAACAAGGCGCGGTAGAAGGCAGGAAACTTCTCTTTAACAAACTCAGGAATCTCGACGTTTGTCGGTAACTCGGAAAGTTTTCTTTCGCGGGGGAGAAAACGGCCTCTGCGCGAGACGAAGTAAAAGGTAAGCTCCTGCTCTTTCTCAGCCCCCGCTTTGCCAAGAGACAACGGTATCGAGAGCTCGTCGACCTCAAAAGCAAACTGGATGGGGCGTAAGTATTTGTACGCGGTAGAGTCCGTGCCAGACAAAGAAATCTCAACAACTAAGAATTTTAAACCCTTTTTCAGGCCTTCCTTCACGGAGCCGACTACATCTTTGGGAATTTGGTAGCCACGCTCGCCCAACCAGTCGACGAAATTTTCCGTATCTGCCGCATTCAAGGTAATAAGTCTGTAGTCTCCGGATTCCGCTGCTGATTCCTTTCCAAACCCCAAGCTCGCGCCCGGAGCCAGACCCGCAATGATCTTAGAGGACTTCTTCGCGTCCCCCGCCTCGCATGGATCGTTGTCAGAATATTCAACGATACGAGGGGCCGAAAACCCGTCCAGGCGCTGAACCGTCTTCAGATCTCCGACACTTACCTGTTCGGGCTTGAGAAGCGCAGGAACAGGAATCACCAACGCAAACTCTTTTTGCCCACCGCGGTAGGTGCTGACAACGGTGACGGCAGTGCGCTTACCCTCTCTCGCCACGATGATCTGGGCTGCCCCGCTAAACAACCGCTCGGGAGTTTTTCCAACCATGAAAGGGACAAAGGCCGAACTGACAGAGCTCCAAGAAAGGGCGAGCAAAGCATAGAGTGAAAAACGCACTTGTGTAAGGGTCAATGGGGCCTCCGAACGGCCAGCGGACGAATGAATGGGATATATTAACAAGCCCCGGTCAGGGCTCGCAAATTGTTTCGATTTGGCGTATACAGGCAAGTCAGTATTTCAGAGGGCGAGTAGCTCAGTTGGTTAGAGCGGCGGCTTTACACGCCGTAGGTCCGGGGTTCGAGTCCCTGCTCGCCCACCACTGGTCGTAACTCTAAGGTCTACCTATCCATTCCGAATAGGCACGAAGGAGTTCGGTTACCCGCTTGGGGTCGACGTGCCACTGATCGGCGCGGCTAAAAATATGTCCCTTGAAATCCGGATTCGGCATCCCCCGGAGTGAGTCAAACAACTCGACGTGCCCCCCGCCCAGCGCTTCAGCCGCATAGTAGGCCGCGATCGCATTCGCCTGTTCTACAAAGAGCGGCCAAGCACCTTGAGGAACTACAAGCTCCGGCAAAAAACTGAGGCCCCGATGATCCGGGTGGAAAACGGAGAAGGACAGGTAAAAGTTCGGATCTTCCAGGTTTCCATACTGCCCCGCCAAAAAGGGGTACTCTCTCCGGTATCCGGTCGCAAAAATAATGCGCGAAGGGGACAAGGCCGGCTGCGAGCTGTCCACGAAGATCACCTTCCCGTCCGGAGTAATTTCTTTAATATCCGATCGCAAGTGCACGCGCTCGTCACGGATTGCCTGGGCAATCCCGCGATCGGCAACGGGAAGACGATCCAATAGGCCATGATCTGGTGTCCCAATTCCAATTCTCGAAGGGTGGCCCACGGTTACTCTCTGAATCAGATGGAAGCCTAGCATTTCCAGCCAGTGCGGGAGTGGAAAGCCCGAGTTCGCAAACTCGTCCGCGGGAGTACGCCCTACATAGTCTGGTACGAGCCAGCGAGGTGAGCGGATGGAGATGTATGTTTCGGGATTCTGTTCCGATATCGCAGTCGCTATTTCTGCTCCGGAGTTTCCGAAGCCGACGATGAGTGTAGCGCCATCAACGAAGTCTGCAGGATCGCGGTAGCGTGAAGAATGCAGGTAAGGTATCTGTGCCGCCTGAGCCTGATCCAAAAGGCGTTTTGGAATAACCGCGTTGGCCGGTGTATTGTGGCCCGTCGCCACAATCACGGCGCGGTACTGGGAAGAAGAACCACTGCCAAATCGAACGTTCCAATAGTTTGCGACTGGATCGTACTTGGCAGATTCCACTTTGGTATTGAAGACAACAGAGCTCCCAACCAAGCGAGTTTCGGCAAAACGCTGGAGATAGGCAAGCGCTTGGGCGTGAGTCAGAAAATCTGGTGTGCCCGGTTCGTGCTCCATTCCCAAGTGCGTGGTCGCTTTAGAGGAGTTGGTAACTAGATGATTGTACGCCGCCGAGTTGGGATTGGATTGCAGCCACATTCCCCCAAAACCGGCCGCTGAATCGACGCCCACAAAGGAAATTCCGCGTCGTTTGAGGGCGTCCATCGTCGCTAAGCCGGCGGGACCGGTCCCGATGACGAGAATCGGAAGTCTTGCGTTGGTTGGGACGAGTGTACGCGCCGGGCAGCTTTGTTTCACCCATCGGCTGAAACGACTCGGAACAATCGCTTCATAAAGGGGCCGCAAGCACCCCGGAAGGAGTCCCGCCGCAAAACTGGCACTAGAAAAGGAGGCCACCAAAAGTACCAAGAGTCCTTTTCTAAAAAACCTAAGATCCTTCTTTCTCATCTAGTCTCCCAAACAAAACGCTGCTGGCACGTGTGAATCTGTTCCGCCAATTGGAAATCGTAAATCAACCAGACCTTCTTATTGTTCCGGTTCATCACTCGGATGTTCTCTTCGACCTTCTTGTCCGCCTCGGCAAGGCTCGCATGCATGAAGTGCATGAGTTGGTTACCGGTATGCTGATTTTGTAGTGTTCGCCACGTCCGAACACCCAGCAAACTCTCGTACATCCCTTCCAGTTTTTCACCGGTCGCTTCCAGGCAAACATTTGTTACTCGGCGTCCAAGGACTTTGCGGACCTTTTCCGAAATTGAAAAGCCGTCAGGCCAGGCCTTGATGGCGTCGGGAATTGGCCGCCCGTCAAAGCTATACATCTTATGGATGCGGCCCGTAAGGTATAGGAATGGAAAAACGCGTCGGAATAGTCCGTCGGGGATACCAAAATTCTTGAGCTCTACTTTTCCGCCGCCCACCCAAAGGCCTGCGTGCTTCTTTAGATCTACGCCAAGAGGAACGGCATTACGATTGTACGCGCTCCGAGAGAATTCAACTTCTTCATAGAGTTCAAACTTCGGCTCGGCCGTCGGAAAACCCTCTTGCCCCAATCCCAAATCCCAATAGTGTCGCTCGACGGGCACACGGCCTGACTCATCCGGAACGGAAGTTCTCAGTAGCCCCAGGATCTTTTCAGGTTTTTTGTATTCGGTAAGGACCACGGCCGAGGAGAAACCATCCATGATAGATTCGTGCTGGCGCCGTCCGTCGGCTATGACTGGGCCCCCGTCGGCATAGATCGCCTCGGAGACTGAAACATAGTTTAGGTACCATTCGAAAACATAATTCAGATACTCGTGCTGCCCACGGAACTCGCTCGTGGCTAGAAAATGGGAAAGCTGATCTTGCGGCCCGAAGTAATAGCGAAAATGGTCGGCCAAACTCACAATGACCGAATAGCGAGAAATACCCCCATTTTTATGGTGGATGCGCAGTTCGTACGGGATCACAAAATCCGCCTGCGCCACGCCGGTCAGCACCCAAAGCGATAACCAAGCTATTTTAAGCCTGAGAGCCACCCCCGCCTTATATAGAGATTCCACAGGGGGTACAAGGCAGGTCCGAAGCCACCATTAAAATCCTTTTATTTCAATCACTTAAATATGTCCTCGCGAATTGATGCGGTGTGGTATAAGTCCCTTTTGGCCCTATATGCGAAACCGCCTAAAATTTCTGTGCTCGGCTCTCGGCTGGCTGTCGGTAGCGATGTTTCTAACAGCCTCTAAACCCATCGATGTGTGCCGTGGCCATTTTATCTCGGAGGTCCCCGGCGCTGTCCACGGCGGGCTTGAGGGCGCAAGCGCGGTACAGCAGGCGTTCTATTTCCTAGCGGCCGTTCCCGTACTGATGGAAGGGCACCGCCTCGACTTGGTGGACGTAGAGTTTAGCAAAGACAACGACGACGTTTTTTTTCGCACTCCTTCCGGCTACCACCACTACTCATTCACCAAAAATGCCGCCGAGGCACGTCCCGGGAAAGGGATGCCGGAAGTGCTGGTAGAGCCTGAGCGCGTAACGAGCCGTGTGCAATTTCTGTGGCCTCAGGGTCCCGGCAGTACTTCGTTTGATTTGGAACGCGCACAAGGCATTCTGCGTTCCAGCCTTCGCGCGGATCGGTATGCCCATTGCCAGCTCCAACCGTACCCGGACTGGAATGACGGCAAAGCAATTTTGAGTAACCCCCAAGATCGCGCTGTCGACGCTTTGATTGCGATGGAAGACCGCGTCCCAGGAAAAGCAGGGCTCAAACGTGCACTTGTCATGCCCCCCGGGAGCGGGAAAACTGTCGTCTCCGCCCATTACGTCGGCCGACTCCATGCGAGACTGAAAACGCGAACATCAAAATGGAAAAAAAAGCCTAAGGTCTTGTTTGTCGTTCAGAGTAACAACATTCTCGACGAGGCAACTGCGACCTACGAAACTGAGTTGGGTTTTGCTCGCATCGCCCGCCTTTACGGTCCAGAATCAAAATCGCCGCTGCCCCGAAACGTCGAAATGATCGCCGTTACGCGCTCAGGGTATTTCGCTAGAAGAGACGACATCCACCGCACGCTTGCCAAGGATCCCGAACAACCCTGGATCATCGTATTTGACGAGGGCCACGAATACATGAAAGTCAAAAGCAAGGTCCTGCACGAGGCGCAATTCCACACGATTCGCAAGGATTTGGAAGCGACATTGGACGAGCGCCATAGAGTTCTGCTCCTCACGGCAACGCTTTGGCACCGCGACCGCGTACTCATTAAGGACTATTTGCAGGGAAACATTTACGGCGGCTTTCTTACTGACGATGAGCAGGAGTTGCTGCGTTCGGGCAGCATTCTCGATCTCCAAGTATTGTGCAGAACTGCCTGGTACCGCTCCATCCAACAGGGGTACTCCCCCCCCCTCGCCGATTTGCATATCATCACAAGCCTTGGGAATACACCGATGTCGGAGATCCTCGACTACAACCAGGCGATGAAGGAAGCCATCGAGCGCAAGGTCACCGTCCACCAAGGCCTATTGAAGGACGTGGCCAAGAGAATTCTTCGAACCCGCATCCCGGGGGTTCCCGATCGCGGTATCCTTTTTGTTCCTTCCATTGCCCATGCGGACGCTTACGCTCCCATTCTTGCCGCTCATCTCAAAGAGGACGTACGGGTCTACCATGGGGGCGCAACAAGTGAGCCAGGCACCTACGACTGGTTCAATGACCAAAAAGATTTTGATACGCAACAAGATCGAAAGAAACATAAGTACGTACTCGTCATCCGTATGTTGCACCAGGGTTCTGACACGCGGGCAGCGAACCAGATTTTCCTTCTCAAACCCTATGGTTACTCTCCATCGGGTTTCGGGAGCCTGATCCAAAACGGTGGACGTGCGGGGCGTCCCTTTGACCGTAAGCCCTATTTTAGGCTCTACGACTACACGGGATTTGCACGGGTCCTGGTAGAAGGCATCGAGTCTATTATCGTTGAGTCTTTTGATCCCGCGCACGACGGACCGGGAGGAACTCAGCGAATCGTTGTTAATGAGGAGAATCTCACCCCACTTGAGTTTCGAGGGAAGTACTACGATCTTTTCAGCGAACAAGAAACCTACGCGACAAAATTTCCGTTTTTCGATCTCAGAGTCTTCCAGAGCGGAGCACTTCGTAGCCTACATGAGGAAGCCTACAACTACTCGATACAAAAATTCGGTAACGGAACTGGCGCGCAAGAAGTCATTCTCAAGCTCGGGAAGCTTCTTGTGGAACATTTCCCTTGCCCTGAATCTGAAGACCTTCTCACACGACTTGAGACGGACTGGAAATGGTCAAAGGGTGACGGTACCGCGGCAAAGGTGGCAAAGTCGCCAGATACTCAGGCGGTACGCAGCATCTACGAAGCCCTCTTTGAAATGGCTGCCATCATGAAGAGCTTCCCCGAAGCGGAAGAGCTGGACATTACAAAATTGCACAGCGAGCAAGGCTTTGCGGATTTCATGCAGCGCCTCGATCCACTTCGCGCGAAGTCGCTACTTGCAATCGAAGCAAAACTCCTTTTCATCGATCGCGTGGAAGGTGCTTGGGGAGCATTCTATGACGAATGCCGGGATCGCGGAATCGGAACCTTCTCGGATGAATGGGCGGCAAAAAAACTGGTTGAGGCCTTGGTGCGCTCCATCCCAGAAGAATTTGCCGACGAGAGAGAAGCTCTATTAAAACGCGTCCTCGATCCCAACGATCTTGGCCTGCTGAAGTCGGACAGTGGCATTGCAACGCCAAACGAATACCGCAACCGCATGAACGGGGATCAGAACCGGGCAAGAAATCGGGAGCCTTTTCAGCGAATTTATCGGGTGCTCTACTTGATCGCTCAGATAATGAAAAAGCACCCTGAAGCGACAAACCTTGACCTAGAGCGCCTGCAAGAACGCGAGCAGATGGAGCTTCTTTTCGCACTATTGCGCCCCAACCGGGTCAACACACAGTTGGATGCCCCAAAGTTGCGGAGCTTTTTTGACAGGGAATCCGGTGGCATTGCCACGCTCATCGAAAGAGCGCCTACCTTCGGTGTTCAAAACTTTTCGCGAGAGGCGCCCCAGCTTCTTACAAGGATTGTCCAGAGCATCGAAGTCCCCAAGGCAGAAAAGGATCTTCAAAAAGAGAAGCTCGCATTGATCAAAAATCTACAGGACGTTGCTATTTGGGGATGGAGCACTAAGACTGGAGGTCGAATTATTGAGCATTCCGCAAACCACACGCGCGCCTATTTTCGAGCGTTGTGCAGCATCGCGCAGTTCCTAAACAAGGTGAAACCCCAGTGCCAGATCGATCTATCAAAACTCCATGGGGCGCGCGAGATGGAACGCTTTCTGGACTGGGCACAGCTTGGAATGGAGTTCCCATTCTTTACGGAGGCTATTGAAGAGACGTTCCGCGATACCGAAGATGGAGGATTGGATGTACTCTCCTCGCGAGCGAAGCGCGATTTTGGTGTTTTGGCCTATAAGTCCGACTACGGCGCCAAAAATCTTTTTGCGGAATTGCTTCGGAGACTTTCCCAAAACCACGATTCCGCGGAACTGTACCTGGTCCAGCGCGCGATCCTTTCCAACACTACGTGGGGTTGGACACAGACCGATACGCAGGTCGCTAGGAGCGGTATTACACGGGGCTCTTCCAAACGAATCTTCCGCGGGTTGTACGCCGCTGCCTACCTACTCAAACAGCTTCAACCGCGGGTTAACCGGCTTTCCGCAATTGAAGAGGCCTATCAAACAAGCAAGATGTTAGATGCGTACGCGGCGCTGCCCTTCGAAGACTAGACGTTGGAGTTGGCTTCTAGGAGAGCAAAGGCGTCCTTTACCGTTTGCTTCTGCAATTGTCGCAAATTCAGCGGGTAATCCGCGGCATAGAAGTTGAAGAGGGCCCCAGTAATCATTACCTGCGCGCTTCGCGCGACCGTACGAGCCTTCGGGGCACTTATCTTCCCCTTTTCCACAAAGGGGGCCAGGGTAGAAAGGATTCTTTCTTCCCCCATCGATCGGATGCTGTTTTGAATGGCGCGGTAGCTTTTGTCGTAAGACGCCAAGTAATAAAATAGACCGACAACGCAGGCGTAGCGGGGGTGCCGGTGCAACCACTCAAACCAACCCTCGATGGACGCCTGAAAACGGGCCCTACCTGCCGAGGCCTTCTCAATGCGTGTAATCGTCTCCTGCTGACCGACAACGAACACGTAACGAACCGCCGTTCGGATGAGCTCATCCCGGTTCTGAAAGTAGTAGGCCACGTGCGTGCGGTTCATTCCCACGAGCTTCCCGAGGGTTTCAAAGCTTGTGTTGTCTAGACCTCGAGTAGCAAGACACTCGATAAGCGCCTCGACGATCTGGATTTTTCGTTTTTCGCCCCGGCCTCGCTTAAAATCAAAAATCTGATAGTAGACGGCGTCCGAGAGTTCCGGCGTTTTCATGGGGCGCATTATATACGAAACCCACAGGTTTTGTTTCTCCTGTGGATTATTCGGACCAAAATATCCACAGGGCCTGGGGATATTTTTTATGCCAATAAAAACATATACTTACTAGCCGCCGCCCGCAGACCACCGACCCCTGATCTTAGACAACTGTATAAATAGAATTTGACAACGTACTGAGTTAAGGGGGAGGCTCTGGGCAACGGCACAAGGAGAGGTTTTGTGAGGGCGGACTATTTTCACTGGTACCGTAGGCGCCGAAAGAGCGCGGTATTCGTAATGGAAGCGCATGGTTGAGCCAAGTCTTGACTTGGCGCAAATCGTACGCAATCTAGCCACTGAACGCGATGGAGGTGTTTATGTCCGTTCAGCGCTGGAAACATTATATCCCTGCAGCCTTGCTGTTGGCATCCGCGTGGCTTTTCGCCGCGGTTCCGGCTCTGGCGGTCCTCATCGTTTCGGGAGCTCTCGTCTTTTTCGGGCTTCTTTATGCTAGCATCGTATACAAAGTCCACCGCGCACAAGACTCTGCACCCCCTCCTGGAGTCGTCGACGCAGAATTCTACCGCGGAGAACCCAATTTTAAGAATGTGACGGTTCACTTCGCAAGGCGGGTGGATTGGTTCAAGCCGACCGTATAGGCTATTCTTCCGGATCTTCCTGGCTCACCATATGACGTGCTTGGCACGGATCGAAGTCTTTGGGAAGTTCGATGTTCCCTCGCTGCTCGAAGTTCTTGTTGAAGGTCTTGAACAAATAGGGGTCAAATTTGCCTGGTTGCATCGCGAACATGGTGTTTAGCGCTTCGGTTGGCGTCACCGCCTTGTGGTAGGAACGATCCGTCGTCAAAGCATCAAAAACATCGGCAATCATGACGACCCGGCTCAGTTTCGAGATTTCATCGCCGCTCAATCCACGCGGGTAACCACTTCCATCGAAATTCTCGTGGTGCTGGTGTACCACATGCTTAGCCGCTTCGGGGATGGCCTTCACGTCCTTCAAGAACTCCACACCGTAGTCCGGGTGTTTTTTGATTTCTTCCCACTCTTCCGTCGTCAGCGGAGTGGTTTTGTTGATGATCTTTTTATCAAGCTTTCGTTTTCCGAGATCGTGTAAGAGGCCGCCCAAACCCGCATGAAAAAGCATCGCCTTGTCATCACCAAAAAGCTTCTTTGCCAACGCGATCGAGTAGACTGCCACGTCGACACAATGGTTATACGTGTAGTAATCGTGCATGGATAACCGCATCAAAGAAACGGCGGATTCTACATCCTCACTCACGAAGCTAACCATTTCCTGCACAAGATTCTTGGAGCTCTCCACGACATGGCGAATATCTTTCTTTGTAAAAAGATCCTCGACATGAACGAACGCGGACTCCTTTATGATACGGGCTTTTTGGGATCGCTCCATGTCCGGATCGGCGACACTCTTTTGCAGAATCTCGAGATAGGCGTCACGTTGTTCGGTTGGAATCAGAAACTCGGTTGCCCCATGCTTTGACAAGGACCGAAGGCGGTCCTTGGAAAGGCAGTCTCCGGGTTTGCGAAAGTGAATTGGTTTGTCCCCCACTAAGAGGAACATGTCGAAGTGTAGAGGTATATCTACAGGCACGGATGTAATCCGCACCTTGAAAAACCGCTCGATACCCGGCTCTTTTTGTTCTTTTGGTATCACTGGTGGCTCACCGAAACTCAGACTCTTATCGGAATCCCGGCGGTTTTTACCAAGCCCTCAGCTCAGACGTCAAAAACCTGCGTAATTACAATAGGTTTGTAGCAGGCGTGGTCTCTATAGTAGCGCCGAAGCTGTAGCCGGATGCGCTCCGCCACGTCGGACTCTCGACGCTCATCTTCATAGATGGATTCCACCAAATCCACAGCCTCCAGTTTCACCCTATCTTCTTCCTCGCCCTCTTTGAATAGAACGCCGTAGCTGTTCACTACCGGGCGTCCGATCAAATCCTCTGTTTCCGCATCACGCATGAGTACCGAATATACAATTCCTGCTTTCGCCATTCCGCTTCGCTGGGTAAATACTATCGGCCGCTGCTCCATAACCCAGCCCTGAACTATCGGTACTTTTTTCAGTTCAACTTTTTCAGCGCGATCAAGAATCTTTCCGTCGGTTTCCAGAACCTGTCCGTCTTCAATGACAAAAATGTTTTCTCTGGCGATGTCGGACTCGGTAGCGAGATCCGCATGTTTTGCCATGTGACGGTATTCTCCGTGCACCGGTACAAAAAACTTTGGCTTACACGCTTTGTGCAAAAGCCTTAACTCTTCCTGGAAACCGTGACCCGAAACATGAATTTGGTGAATGGACTCATAAAGAATATCTGCTCCCTGGCGCGCCAGTTGGCTGATCATTCCGGAGATTGCCCTTTCGTTTCCGGGGATAAAACGGCTCGACAACATCACTCTATCGCCCGGACGTAGCTGCAAATCACGGTGGGTTCCGTGGGCTACCCGAAGGAGAGCAGATTGGGGTTCGGCCTGGCTTCCCGTCGCCAAAATAATTACTTTGTCGTCGGGATACTTATCTGCATTTTCCGGAAGAATGAGCGTATCTTCAGGAATGTTAAGTGAAGACTGCTCGTGAGCTAATCGCGTATACGAGTGCATACTCCGCCCCAGTAGCACAACTTTTTTTCCCTGCTCGTGCGCGAGTTTCAATAGGTTTCCAATGCGGCGGATATTGGAAGCAAAAAGGGCGATGATGATTCTTGTGTTCTGTTCCTTGAACAAATGCGAAAAAGATTTTGCGATGTCTTCTTCAGAAACGGTGTGCCCCGCCTTTTCAGCATTGGTACTGTCCGCAAACAACAAATGGACACCGGCCTTACCAAACTCTTCAAAGGCCTCTAAACCAATGGTCTGACCTTCAAACGGAGTTGGGTCGTGCTTAAAATCTCCGGAGTGCACAATCAGTCCAACGGGTGTCTTAATGCCGAACGCAAGCGCTTCAATAATAGAGTGCTGCACGGCAACCGGAGTAAAATCAAAAGGCCCTACCTTAAAGCTTTTTCCTGGCTCGATCTCAATAAAATTTACTTTCTTTGCATGTTCATGCTCTGCGAGTTTGTGAGTGATGAGCCCCCTGGGAAACTTCGTACAGTAAACGTCCAACGTTGCCCGACGGGCTAAATAGGGAATCGCTCCTATGTGGTCGTCATGACCGTGGGTCACGACCACCCCCTTCAGGTGTTCGATCCGATCCATCACATAACTTAGGTCAGGTACAAAGAGTTCGACTCCCGGGTGGGACGCATCGGGAAACTGAATGCCACAATCGAGAAGTACAATACTATCTTCCCACTCCAAAATAAGGCAGTTGAGACCGATCTCACCCAGTCCGCCGAGAGGCAACATGCGCAGCTTTTTCTTGACCATACCGGGATTAAACCTCGCTAATGCTTAAAATAAAAGCCCTTTTCAGTCTCTTAATTTAGCGAAAGATATCTAAATTTCTTCAAGGTTTGATCCGAAAAAGGAATTGAAGGACAAGGACCGACGTGTGTTCAGGCCCTTCATGCGATTATGAAAACTAGGTATTTCATATCTTGCGCCCTCTATTTATTAGTGTTTTCCGCACCAGTGTGGCTGCTGTCGTGCGCCTCGAACGACAATAACAACAATACTAACGACAGTGGTTTTGCCACCCTGGGAGACGGAGAGACGGCCTCTGAACTCGATTCTATGGAAGCGGGCGCGGATGACCTAGAAAGTGCCGATGCTTCTGACGACATGTCGGAACTGGAAAACGAGTTCGAAGACATGGGGATAGAAGAAGAGGCCCCGACGTCTGCGAGTGCACAGTCCGAAGAACTCGAACCCATGGACAATTCTGGCGATGCGGATCTGGACAACCTTCTTGATGGTGGAGGAGAAGCCACTCCGGAGTCGTTCGCAGAAAACACAGAGACCAGCCAAGAAAACAGCAGCTGGGAGAACGTCCCTATGGGTAGTGGCCCGCGATCGGCCGTTACGTCTTCTTCTCCGCAGATTCCGTCCGAAGCCTTCGAAAAGGGAGGCGCTCTACTGAACCGCTTTTATTTCTCCAGAAAAGGAGACAGCTGGGATTCCATTTCGCAAACCCTTTATGGGACGCGGGAAAAGAGCTTGTCTCTTCAAACGTGGAACGGCCGTCGGCTCCGTCCCGGCAAACTCGTCTATTACGAATCGCCGTCCAATCGGAATGATTCGAATATGGTTTCCTATTATGAGGAGCGCGGTATTCGACCGGAAGCCTACTCTTTGAAACGCGGGGAATCTCTTTCGATGGTGGCCCAACGTCAATATGGAGACGGTCGCAGTTGGAAGGAAATCGCTGGGCTGAATGGCATTGCCGCCCCCGACGAGATCAAGGTCGGTACTCAGCTCATGCTCTATCCGGGTTCAGGTGGATCGGACTACTCACAAAATGTGGCCCAGGCAGAACCTATGCCTTCCACGCCTGAGCCGGAACCTGCTCCCCAGATCGCGCAAGAGCCCTCTCGGCAGGAGGAAGACGACTACTCAGGCTTTGATTCAGCGCCTCAGCCCGCAGTTCCACCCCCCATCGCTCAGGCCCCACCGCCCCCGGTCTTCAATCCGCCTCCGCCTCCGGTCACGAGCTCCAGTCGGCAACGCTTTAGCACGGCCCGCATGATCCAGCAGAATCTGTTTGCCCTCGCCATCTCTGGAATCGTGGTGGTCCTACTCATAGCGTTGTACGTGGTCAACAAACGCAAAAAGAATTCTGCAATGCGTCAAGACGGCCTTCTAGACGAAGGATTCGTCCCTCCCCGCGCTGGCCGCCGCTAGGCGTCCCTCATGAGCCGTTGACAACGGCCCCTCTAGAGGCCATTTTCTGGTAAGTTTGAAAATCGTACACGCTGGTAGGGATACCTTTGCTTAGCATTGCGAATTGAATTGCGAACCTCTAAGAAAACAGGGTCATAAACGATGATATTAAAAGACTGCCTTTTCACCTCTGAGTCCGTTACTGAAGGTCACCCGGACAAAATCGCCGATCAGATCTCTGATTCCATTCTGGATGCGGTGCTTACCCAAGATCCAAGAGGCCGAGTAGCCGCTGAAACCTTGGTTACTACCGGACTGGTAATGGTAGCGGGTGAAATTTCGACGTCTGCAGTTATCGACATCCCGGCTCTAGCGCGCGAGACGATTAAGCGTATTGGCTACGAAGCTGATGACATGGGTTTTGACTACAAAACCTGCGGAGTCATCACAACCCTGGACAAGCAGTCTCCGGACATCGCGCAGGGAGTAACCGAAGGCCAAGGAAAGTTTAAAGAGCAAGGTGCTGGCGACCAGGGAATTATGTTCGGGTACGCGTGCGACGAAACTCCGGAATTCATGCCTGCAACCTTGGCGTATTCGCACCGCCTTACAAAGAGACTTGCGGAGTGCCGCAAGGAAGGCATTTTGGGTTTCCTAAGGCCTGACGGAAAAGCTCAGGTGACCGTTGAGTATGATGAGACCGGTGCAATGAAACGTGTGGAGGCCATCGTCGTTTCCACCCAGCACAGTGCAGAAGTTTCTCAGGAGGAACTGGAAACCGCGGTTCGCGAGGAAGTTATTTTCAAGTCGGTTCCAGCAAAGCTCATTGACTCCAAAACCAAGATTTACGTAAACCCGACGGGTCGCTTCGTAATTGGTGGTCCCATGGGCGACTGCGGATTAACCGGCCGAAAGATCATCGTCGATACTTACGGTGGGCACGGCGCTCACGGTGGCGGTGCTTTCTCCGGAAAAGACCCCAGCAAAGTGGATCGTTCGGCCTCGTACATGGCCCGCTACATTGCCAAGAATATTGTTGCGGCAGGGCTCTCCCGCCGATGCTTGGTGCAGCTTGCGTACGCCATTGGCGTAGCCGAGCCCGTTAGTCTGTACGTTTACGACTACGACACTGGCACCACTTCTTCGGAGAAGATTTCTTCAGCCGTTCGTGAAATGTTTGGGTTGAAACCTGCAGAGCTCATCAAGACGTTGGATCTTTGCCGGCCAATCTATGAGGAAACGGCCGCGTACGGACACTTCGGACGTACGTCTGCAAAAGGATTCACGTGGGAAAATTTGAACCGCGTGGATGATCTCAAGTCCCTCGCCAAGAATTAGGCGAAAAATGGGGCCGCAACCAGGGCGAAAGTCCTGCGCGTCTCCCTGTGGAACCAGGAGCAAACCTCCCCAGAGAGATGCCCTAGTTACGGCCCTCGGGACGGAAACTTAAGCCAAAGCCGATAGCTTTATGCTCTAGTTAAACTTTGGCACTTCCGTGTGCTTGGTTTTTCCGGTTCGAAAAGTTTTTTCTGCGTTCTGCTGACGCTCTTCTTCCAACTCGATTTCTAGATCGAATAAGAGAACATCACACCGCATACAGGCTGGCTTGTTGTTAAGGATAAACTTGGCGGTCTGCCGCTTGCAGATCTTACACTGACTCATTACGTACCTCCTACGTACTACACACGAGCTATCGTGTAGTTCCCCAAAATAAAAACTACCGAGCTGCTGATCTGGATTGGAATGCTTGTGATTGAAATCTAAGAGACAGCCTTATTGTACTGCGCGTCACAGAAAAGCGCAATCCTAAGCGGTTGAAATCAATGCACTTTTTGTATTCTGGCAGAATACAGGGCGGGAGAAAGGCCTGGGATCCCAGGCCCTTAGTACCCATTAGTGCGAGGATGAGGAAACCGTCTCGTTGACCTCGATGGCCGCTTCAGGCGGTACCTCGGGTAGCTTGGCTTCCTGCTCATTTACGAACACGGTATTGGCTTCAAGAGCGTAGCGTAGCACCTGGTCGCAGTGATCAACTTCAACAATGTTCAGAGCAGAAAGAATGTTCTTCGGGATACCGTAGAGATCCTTCTTATTCTCGCGAGGAATTAGAACTGTCTTCACGTGCCCACGGTAGGCCGCGAAGAGCTTTTCTTTTAGTCCTCCAATAGGCAGCACATCGCCGCGCAAGGTGATTTCACCTGTCATTGCGACATCCTTGCTGACCGGAATGTGGGTCAGCGCACTCACAAGAGCCGTGGCCATCGTGATACCCGCAGACGGGCCGTCCTTAGGAGTGGCTCCTTCAGGAACATGGATGTGAATGTCGAGATTCTGGTAGAAGTCTTCCTTTAGGCCCAAAAGCTTCGCACGAGATCGCACGTAGCTCATTGCGGCCTGGGCCGACTCCTGCATCACGTCCCCAAGCTTTCCTGTAACGGTCAATTTGCCTTTTCCTGGAAGCTTTGCCACTTCGATGCGGAGCAGATCGCCACCGGCCTCGGTATAGGCAAGTCCGTTGCAAAGACCAATTTCCGAAGTCTCTTCGCGCCGGTTGTAGCGAAACTTCTGCGGCCCCAAGTACTTTTCCAACTTTTTGGGAGAAACTACATACTTGGTTTCGCTGTTCTTCTCTTTGTCGCTCGCATAGAGACGGGCCGTCTTACGGCACAAGGACGCGATTTCGCGCTCCAAGCTACGCACACCCGCTTCACGCGTGTAGTGGTGAATCAGAGAGAGAATAGTGGCGTTAGGAATTGAGATTTGTTTTTCATTGAGTCCGTGCCGCGACACCTGTTTTGGAATCAAATGGCGAACACAAATTTGGGTTTTCTCTTCCTCAGTGTAGCCAGAAAGCTGGATCACTTCGAGACGATCCAACAATGGGCCCGGAATAGAGTGGATAGAATTGGCCGTTGTCACAAACATGACGTGCGACAAGTCGTACTCCACTTCCAGATAGTGATCGGAGAAAAATTGATTTTGCTCGGGATCCAGCACCTCAAGGAGGGCGCTGCTCGGATCGCCACGGAAATCAGTGCTCATCTTGTCAATTTCGTCCATGAGAATTACCGGGTTAATCGTCCCCGCTTTTTTCATGGATTGGATGATTTTCCCTGGTAACGCACCAATGTAGGTTCGTCGGTGTCCTCGGATCTCCGCTTCGTCCCGGACCCCGCCCAAGGAGAGCTTCACAAATTCTCTGCCAATCGAGCGCGCGATAGAGCGAGCCAGTGAGGTCTTACCGACTCCGGGAGGCCCCACCAAACAAAGGATCGGCCCCTGCATCTTGTCCACCAAGGCCTGCACGGCAAGGTGTTCCACAATACGCTCTTTTACAGACTTCAAACCATAGTGGTCTTCGTCCAAAATCTTTTCAGCTGCATCTACGTCTATCTTCTCTTCGGTCCGCTCGTGCCACGGAATACTCAGCAGCCAGTCCATGTAGTTACGGACAACAGCAGACTCCGCGGACATCGGCGACATCATCTTCAGCTTTTTGAGCTCGGATTTGGCTTTCTTGGTAGCCTCTTCCGTCATCTTCTTCCGCTTGATGGCCTTTTCCATCTCGTAGATTTCATTCTTGAACTCGTCGCGTTCTCCAAGCTCTTTCTGAATGGCCTGCATCTGCTCATTCAGGTAGTACTCCTTTTGAGACCGCTCCATCTGCTTCTTGACGCGCGAACGGATGCGCTTTTCAACCTGGAGGATTTCAATTTCGCCTTCGAGCAGTCGGTACAAGCGCTCCAAACGCTTACAAGCGTCAACAATTTCCAGTAGCTCCTGCTTCTCTTCTACCTTGATATTGAGGTGGGGCACGATCGTGTCGGCCAATTTCCCTGGATCTTCGATGGAGGTGACCGACATCAAAAGCTCAGACGGAATACGCTTGTTTAGCTTTAGATAGGCTTCAAAGGTTTCCTTGATGCTTCGGACAAAAGCTTCGGCCTCTACTTTGGAAGGGACGCTCTCTTCCAAGATCTCCGCTTCCACGCGGAAGAAGGAATCATGCTCCATGTACTTGGTCACCTTGACCCGGTGCATTCCTTCAACGAGGACCTTCAATGTGCCATCTGGAAGGCGCAATAGCTGAATGATATTGGCCAAGGTTCCAAAATCGAAAATATCCCCTTCGCCGGGGCTATTATTCTGGGCCTTCTTTTGTGCGCACAGCACAATCTGCTTATTGCCGGCCATCGCCTCTTCGAGGGCGTGGATCGACTTTTCCCGGCCGACAAACAACGGAACCACCATGTGCGGAAAGACAATGATGTCTCTAAGCGGCAACAGAGGATAACTCACCAACTCATCAGACTTTTTCATGATGGACTCCTGCAACAGAGTTACTTGGTTCGACCGAGGCTTGCCCGTGCCGACATTTTTTTTGTTTTTTCAAGTTAAGAACGCACCGAACCGAAAGGCCCGGCTCTTACTATTTATTATACCCGGAAATCAAGCCAGACACATGTGTTTGTCGAATGAAATGGCTGAGGGCCGCGTTAGATAGAACGCGACGATTCTTGACAAAGATGGACTTAGGAAGCAGAGCCTGCAGAACCAATCTTCTTACCAGATTGTTCGGCCGCCGCTTTGGACTTCTCAACCTCTTCCGCAGTCTTATAGATAAGCTTGGGTTTTGACCTCTTCAAAACCACATCCTCATCGACTACGCATTCCTTGAGGTTCGGGATGGACGGAAGCTCGTACATGATTTCTAGCATCGCCTGCTCTAAGATCGCTCTTAATCCACGAGCGCCCGTGCTAGTTTTCATAGCTTCTTGCGCGACGGTAGTAAGAGCTTTCTCTGTAAAGGTCAGAGAGACGTTCTCATAGTCAAAAAGTTTTTGGTACTGCTTGATAAGTGCGTTCTTCGGCTCAGTCAGAATCTTGACCAAGGCGTCCTCGTCCAACTCATTGAGAGTGGCAATAACGGGCAGACGGCCAACAAATTCCGGAATGAGACCGAACTTTAGCAAGTCCTCAGGGCGCGCATCGTGAATGGCAGAAATACCCTTCTTTTCTTTGGAAACGACTTCCGCGGAAATACCAATGCTCCGCTTGTGCTGACGGGATTCCACTATCTTGTCCAGGCCCACAAATGCGCCACCGCAGATGAAAAGAATGTTCGTGGTATCAATCTGCAGGAACTCCTGCTGCGGGTGCTTGCGGCCACCTTTGGGCGGAACACTGGCACGCGTACCTTCAAAAATCTTTAGCAAGGCCTGCTGCACACCTTCGCCAGAAACGTCCCTGGTGATCGACGGGTTTTCTCCCTTGCGGGAAATTTTGTCGATTTCGTCGATGTAAACAATGCCACGCTGTGCGGATTCGATGTCGTAATCGGCGTTCTGGAGCAGGTATAAAATGATGTTTTCAACATCCTCACCCACATAGCCGGCTTCGGTCAGGGTCGTCGCATCCACGATGGCAAACGGTACGTTGAGCAACCGGGCAAGCGTCTGAGCCAATAGGGTTTTGCCGCTACCGGTGGGGCCAATCAGCAAAATATTGCTCTTTGTAAGCTCAACTTCACCATGCGCCGAATTGGGAACCTTGCCACCCGCAACACGCTTGTAGTGATTGTGTACAGCTACCGACAGGGTCTTCTTCGCGCGGGTCTGCCCAATAACATAGTCATCCAGGATGGATTTGATTTCCATCGGCTTGGGTATCTTACCCCCGCCAGATTTGCGTTCTTCCTTTTCCGCCTCTTCCGCGATGATGTCGTTGCACAGTTCGATGCACTCGTCGCAAATATGGACGGTCGGGCCGGCAATGAGCTTTTTTACCTCGCGCTGGCTCTTGCCGCAGAAGCTGCAAACCAAATTACCAAAACTGTCACTATCCCTTCGACTCACGTATTGCCTTTCTCGTGCTTACTTTTTCTTTTTCGTTTCCTTCCCACTGCGCTGCTCCACGACCTGATCGATCAGACCATACTCCTTCGCCTCCGCGGCAGAAAGATAATTATCGCGGTCCGTATCCTTTTCGATTTTCTCGTAGGGTTGGCCAGTGTGGTCCACAAGGATGTTATTGAGCTTCTCCTTGAGATACAAAATCTGTTTGGCTTGGATAGCAATGTCGGAGGCCTGACCTTGGACACCCCCCAGAGGTTGGTGGATCATAACCTGCGAGTTGGGTAGGGAGAAACGCTTGCCGTTCGTCCCCGCAGCAAGGAGTACGGCTCCCATGCTGGCGGCTAAACCCGTGCAATAAGTGCAGATATCCGGCTTGACGAACTGCATCATATCGTAAATCCCGAGTCCGGCAGAAACGCTGCCCCCAGGAGAATTGATATAAATATGGATATCGGCGGACGGGTCTTCGGATTCCAAAAACAGGAGCTGTGCCAAAACCAGGTTAGCCAGAGCATCATCGATAGCGGTACCGATGAAAATAATGCGCTCCTTCAGTAACCGGGAATAAATATCGAAGCTGCGCTCCCCGCGGGAAGTTTGCTCGATAACGATGGGTACCAGGTAGTTAGAGGGAGTATCGACTTGCTTTGCCATTTTGCTGCCTTTTGCTATGGAGATCACATCTGACATACGGCGCTCCTTGCTCATTTAACTCGATGTACCGCAGGCTGACAAGGCCCGTCGAAAAACCTGCTGGTTTAGCCGGCTTTTTTTGGGCTGGTCTCGGTTAAAGAAGCGTTCTTTAGAAGAAAATCAAATACTTGGTCGGTGAGGACCTCGTCTCGGATTTGGCTCAGGAAGCCCTTTCCGTCGAGCCACTTCCGCGCTTCATCGGCAGGCCGATTCAGCTGCGTAGCTATCATATTAACACGCATCTCAACCTTCGACTCGTCCAACTTAATAGATTCTTCACGGGCGATTTCCGCCAGCAGCAAGGAGCCGCGGACTTGCTTCTCCGACCGATCCTTTAGGTCTTTAAGGTCCTTATCGGTGAGCTCCGGGAACGCCTGGCCTCGGCGTTTTAGGTCCTCTTCGACCCGATCCAGAAGAAACTTGGTTCGTTCGGCGACCATCGAGGCCGGCGATTCAAACTTGTGGTTGTCGACCAAATAGTCGAGTACCTGCTGACGTTGTTGCTCCGTGCGCTCGCGGTTCTTGTTCTCCGCCAACTCAGCTTCGATTGTTTCTTTGAGCGCCTTCAAATCAGCACCGGGCTTAACCTGAGCAGCGAAGGTGTCGTCCAATTCTGGGAGCACTTTTTTCTTTGCTTCCAGCAACTCAATATCAAACTCCACATCTCGCCCCGCCAACTCCTTATCCCCGTAGTTCTCAGGAAATTTGGCCTTCTGCTTTTTTTGCTCCCCGATTTTCATTTTGGAAAGCGCTTCCTCGATTTCCGGAAGAAGCTTCCCTTCTCCGAACTCGACGGTAAATTCTTTTGCCGGCTCCGTCTTTTTCTCTCCGTCCAGCAACTCATAGCCAACCTTCAAAACTGCAAAGTCGCCTTTCTTGAGCGATTCCGTTTCGTGAGGTTCCAACGTCGCAAAGCGGTCCGCCAAATCCGAAAGAGTTGCGTTTACGTCCTTTTCACTGATCTCAACTTTTGGAGATTTTACGGGAATACCTTTGTACTTCTTCAGCTTAATTTCAGGGCGGACTTCAAACTCCGCCGAGAATTGCATCGTCTTAGTCCCGTTGAAACCGGTCGCCTTGATTTGAATTTTTGGGCGGTTTATCGGATAGACTTTGGCTTCATGCAATGCCTGCGCAAGGCCGTGCTCAAGCAAATGAGACACCACGTCCTTTTCAATCTGGTCTTTAAACTTGGTCTGGACCAGCTGCATGGGGGCTTTGCCAGGGCGAAACCCCGGGATTTTTGCATTGGTCTGGTACCGGCGAGCCGTCTGATTGAGGTGGTTACGCACGCTGTCTTCCGGAATTTCGACGTCGAGCCGAACCCGGGTTTCACTCAGCTTATCCACCTTTTGCAATTTGATCTCGTGCGCGTGTTCCACGTTCTCCTCCCGTATTGAGCCCAGTGTTCTACCACGCCCCCCCCTGAAAAACCAGCGCTCCCAAAGAAGTTCCGCTCCAGGACTCGGCCCACAGGAAAAAGGACAAGAGCTATGATTCTAAGTAGTTAATTTGAGGCGGCTGCGGGCTTTTTGAACGAGTCGAGGAACATCATCGCCACACCCACCACGATCGCTGAATCTGCGACGTTAAACGCGGGCCAATGGTGAGAGCCGACATAGAAATCCAGAAAATCGACCACGAAGCCAAAACGGCTACGATCGATGAGATTTCCGACCGCGCCAGAGACGATAAGGCTCAAGGCGACTGTCACCCAACGCTGGCTGTCTTTGAGTTTGTAAAAAAGGTAGCCGATCACTAGCAAGGCCACCACTGGAACGACCAGAAAAAACGGTAGCCGGATGGCTTCGGGCGCCTGGTGAAGCAGGCCAAAAGCTGCCCCCGTGTTGCGGACGTAGGTAATGGCAAAAAAGCTTTCGAAAACTGGTACCGATTCGCCCCAACGAAATTGAGAATAAATCAGATATTTCGTCCACTGATCCAGAACGACTGTAACAAGAAAAACTACTGCCAAAACAAAAAACCTGGATTGGGACATCTTCTGAAAATTGCTCATGCGTGTTTCATTCTCGCATGAAAGAGCGTGTTGAAAAACATGATTCCCACCCCAAGCAAGATTGAACAATCTGCCAGGTTAAAGGCCGGGATCGTAAAAAAATCCCCGAATCGGATTTCTAGGAAATCAATTACGTAGCCTAGCTGAGCTCGATCCACAAGATTCCCGACCGCCCCCGCCAGAATGGTAGTCAGTGCCACCGAGGTCATCACCTGATCGTCCTGGAGTTTAAGGAAGATCAGGATAATCAAAATGAGTGCGAAAACGGGTATTCCAATAAACAAGAACTCCTGGAGCGGCTCCGGAATCTGCTGCAGAGTTCCAAAAACAAAACCGCTATTGCGCTTCTGAGTGAGTACGATAAATCCACCCAACACTGGGCTGTACTCTCCCGGAAGCAACAGCATTCGAACCAGTTGTTTGGATAGCTGATCGCAGGTAACGATCAGTCCACTCAATGAAAAAAGGATCAAATACTTCTTCTTCATAGGCTGCAATGTGCAGCTTACACCAGAACAAAAGGAGAAGCATTCTCAGAGAGAGAAACAGATTGGAAAAGGTCTAAGATCGGCGACAGCCTTAGCTGCTCATCGAGTCCAAGAACTCTTGGTTGGTCTTAGTTGCCATCACCTTGTCGAGCAGGAACTCCATGCTATCCACCGAGTTCATCGGCTGGAGCACTTTGCGGAGAATCCAAATACGGTTGATGATGTCTTTGCCGAGCAAGAGCTCTTCTTTGCGGGTTCCCGACTTGTTGATATCGATACAAGGGAAAATACGCTTTTCCATCAATTTTCGATCCAACGTAATTTCAAGATTACCGGTACCCTTGAACTCTTCGAAAATAACCTCGTCCATACGGCTACCTGTATCGACCAAGGCCGTAGCGATGATCGTCAAGCTGCCGCCATTCTCGATATTTCGGGCCGCTCCGAAGAAACGCTTAGGTTTGTGGAGTGCATTGGAATCCACACCACCTGAGAGAATCTTTCCGCTCGGCGGGACCACCGTGTTGTAGGCACGTGCTAAACGGGTAATACTGTCGAGCAGAATCACCACGTCTTTCTTGTGCTCCACCAAGCGCTTAGCTTTCTCGATAACCATTTCCGCAACCTGAACGTGGCGGGTTGCCGGCTCGTCAAAGGTGGAGCTCACCACTTCACCTTCCACGTGGCGCTCCATGTCCGTCACTTCTTCCGGACGCTCATCGATGAGCAGTACCAATAAGAGGACTTCAGGGTGGTTAGTGGTAATGCTGTTTGCAATTTCTTGCATCAACATGGTCTTACCGGCCCTCGGCGGGGCCACAATCAAACCGCGCTGCCCTTTTCCGATAGGCGCCAACAGGTCGATGATGCGTGTCGAATACTTTTTGGGATCCGACTCCAGTTTAAAACGTTCATCAGGATAAACTGGCGTCAGGTTATCAAAGAGAATTTTGTCGCGCGCGTAGTCGGGGTCTTCGAAGTTAACCTTCTCAACCTTCAAAAGCGCGAAATAACGCTCCGAATCCTTGGGCGGTCGGATTTGGCCTTCCACCGTGTCCCCTGTGCGCAGCATAAAGCGGCGAATCTGGGACGGTGAAACATAAATGTCATCAGGCCCTGGAAGGTAGTTGTAGTCAGGCGCTCGTAAGAAACCGAAACCATCAGGTAGGGTCTCTAAAACGCCCTGGCCGTAAATCTGTCCGTTTTGCTCTGTCTGCGCTTGGAGAATCGCAAAAATCAATTCCTGACGCCGCAACCCGCCGGGGCTTTCTACGCCCAACGAACGGGCGAGTTCCGCCAATTCAGAAATACTCTTTTGCTTCAGCTCCTGTAAGCGCATGTTCGATACCTCAGTCATAATGAATAAGAGATTGGGTTAGGTTTAAGAATCGAAGAGGACTGGCGTTAGATAAGCAGCCTCAAGTCTCCGTTTTGTTTGGTTAAAGTTGCGTCTCGCCTATTCTTTAGAGGCATCCCAAGAGCGCCTCTACGGCTGGCCGAATCCGACCGTGAAAATGTTAGATCTTAAGTGCGAGCTAAGACCGCACGCTAGAAGCTAGAGAAATCTCCATGACGTGTCAAGCCAAAATGTAGGTGTAGGACTACTTTGTAAGCATTCGCCTAGGTGAAATGTGGGATTGACCCTAAGCGTTGTGCTCTAGTTTCTTCACCCGAGTGGCTTGCGGGCCCTTAGGACCATCCGCCATTTCGAATTCTACTTCCTGGCCTTCCGTCAAAGACTTGTAGCCTTCACCTTCAATTGCGGTGAAATGCACAAAAACGTCGGCACCACCGTCTTGCTCGATAAACCCATAACCCTTGTTGTCATTGAACCATTTCACGAAACCCGTTGGCATGTTCCCCCCAAACCGACACCACGTTCCAAAACACCCCAACCCGGGTGTGAAAAACTCGACTCACTATTTCTTTGGTAAAACTAAAAAAGCCTTTGGAAACGTATTGTTAATTACCACTTGATGATAGCAAGGGCCCACATCGTGTCAACTAAGTCGATTGACTAAGGTTGTCACTAATATATACTTAATGTATAAGGGCGGGTTATCTTTCTCGCCTCACTAACCAATCCCAACCATTCGAATGTTCTTTAAACGCAATTTAAAAAAGCCCAGTCCATTTTTTCCTACAGAGCTTAGCGATCCCTCTTTGCGCAGTGACGTCCACAGCATCTTTTTAGGATCCTTGGCGCTGATCTTCTTTCTCTCGCTGATCAGCCACTCAGATGCAGATCCTTCGTGGACCACTTGGACCACTCAAGGTGAAATACGCAACTGGATCGGCCGACTAGGCAGCACTTTCTCAGATCTCTTCTTTCAGGTCTTTGGTCTGAGTGCGTTTTTACTTCCTGTGATTCTACTTTTTCGATCGCTTCGCCGGCTAGAATCCGCGAAAAGGTTCTGGGTTCCGACTGTAGGCTTTATTTTTTTCTGCGCCTCACTCTTTCAGCTAAGCATTCACACGTCAAAGTTGCCACTCGGCCTACAAACACCGGGAGGTCTCGTCGGCGTGGGCTTGGAAGTCGCGTTAAAATACTTAACCGGAAGTCTGGGTGCGTACATCGTCAGCTCGGTGGGAGCGCTCTTGTCTCTTATGTTGGCGCTACAATGGCGCCCGGCAAAGTGGTTACAAACGATACCCAAGAACGAGACAAATAAGAAATTCCAAAAGTTTTTTTCTCGAATATACAACGCTCTTACCGTCGTCAAAAAGCTGAGGTTCCGGATTCCCCGATTACGGTTTCCACTCAGATTTCGTAGGGTGCGTCCGCCGGCACCCACCCTCATTCCGGTGCCTGCAGCTATACCTGTCTCGGGCAGCCATTCTCCGGCAGATCCGGTTACCTTCCTTGAAGCCGCATCTGAGAAGGATGAGGACTTCGCCGTAGCGGAAAAGAAGACGAAACCTCTTGCGAAAAAAACTTATAAAATGCCCCTGGCGGCAAAGAGTTTTCAACTGCCCTCACCAGAACTGCTCGCTGGAAAATACAACCGGCGGGCAAAAACTGTCGACAAACAATGGTACGTGGAGAAGGGGAAGACTCTCGTCGAGAAGTTAAACGATTTCGGTGTAGAAGGTGAAGTTGTTCACATTGCTCCCGGGCCGGTCATCACCGTGTATGAATTTAAGCCGGCAAGCGGCATTAAGATCCGCGAGATAGCGAACCTTTCCGACGATCTGACCCTGGCGCTAAGTGTACTGAGCGTGCGAATCGTTGCTCCTATTCCAGGCAAGCCGGTGGTGGGTATAGAGATTCCAACACCGGATCGGGAAGTCGTCAGTTTCAAGGACGTTGTTCAGGAAACCAATTTTTATAAGAGTGACCGTCGGATCCCGATTGCTCTCGGACGCCTGGCATCGGGCGAGCCCATACTCACGGATTTAGCGGCCATGCCCCATCTGCTAGTTGCAGGCGCTACGGGAACCGGAAAGTCGGTTTTCGTGAACACGCTAATTTGCAGCCTGCTCTTTAGGTTTGCTCCACAGCAACTAAAATTGATCCTGGTCGATCCGAAGATGGTGGAGCTCAGCCACTACGAGGGAATTCCTCACCTGCTGCTTCCCCCAGTCGTCGACGCAAAGAAAGCTGTCTTGGCATTGCGCTGGCTCGTTGAAGAAATGGAACGTCGGTACCAAACGCTGCACGAGTTCGGCGTTCGCCATGTGGACGCATACAACGCACGTCTCAACGAATTTCACAAGCAAGGCCTTTACACCGACAAATCCTTTATGCCTTACATCGTGACGGTTATCGATGAGTACGCTGACTTGATGGCGGTGGTTGCAAAAGAAGTCGAACACTCGGTCACACGGCTAGCGCAGAAAGCCCGCGCCAGCGGCATTCATCTGGTACTAGCGACACAGCGGCCCTCCACCGACGTTGTTACAGGTACCATTAAGGCCAACTTCCCAAGTCGAATCTCGTTCCGAGTAGCTTCTAGTGTGGACTCGAAAACCATCTTAGATCGTACCGGGGCGGATCGCCTGCTGGGCAACGGTGACATGCTTTTTCACTCCGCCGGCTTTACCACCCTTAAGCGCATGCAGGGTTCGTTCATACAGGATCAAGATATCGAAGCTGTTATTGAACATCTGAAGAGCCAGGCCCCGCCAGAGTACGACGAATCCATTCTTGCCAACCTAGAAGCCGCAGAGGAAGGCCTTCCTTCAGATGAAGAGCCGTCTAGCGACAAAGACAACGCCCTATACGATGCCGCTGTACGCCTGGTCACCGAACGGGGCGAGGCGAGCATCAGCCTGATCCAACGCCACCTCCGGATAGGCTACAACCGCGCGGCCACGCTTATGGAACAGCTCGAAAGAGAAGGCGTGGTTGGGCAATCCACCGGTGCCTCCAAGCGCAGGGCCGTGCTCGTAAATCCCATCTAGCCGCCTTTGAAAAAAGCGTAAAAAGAGCTTAGAGTAGCCGCGTGAAGCGCTATTCAATTGCCAAACTCGTCTTTCTTTTTGTAGCCCTCGGATCTTCCGCGGCACTCCCTGCAGCGAAACTGGAGACAGTCCTGCAGGAGGTTCAATCCGTTTGGGATAAGACAAAGACCTTCAAAGCACCCTTCCAGCAAAGCGTAGAGTCCAAGCTGATGGGCACAACCGAACAGAGTGAGGGGCTCATTCTGGTCGTAAAACCCGACCGTTTCCGCTGGGAATCCAAAACGGACGGTACCATCCAAATCATCAATAAGAAGATCCTTACCCTCGTCCAGCCCAAAGCCCAGCGAGGCCGCACGGTGGTGGACATCTACCCGGATTTTGCCAAAAAAGCCGACGCCCGGGTTCTGGATTTTCTTGCCGGAAACGTCCAGATCAAGAAGCTCTACAAGCCCAAGCTATTGGACCAAAAGGGGAATTTCATTCGGCTCGAGTTGGTACCCCTCGGCAAGAAGGAAGAGACTTATATTGCGGAAATTGATAAGAAAAGCTATCTTCTGCACGCTCTTTCGTACGAAACTGAAGAGACCAAGACCCGGCTTGAGTTTCAAAACCCGCGAGCGAACGAAACCATCGACGAGAAGCTCTTCGAATATACGCCGGGCAAAGAAGACATCGTGAACCGCACCAACTAAGCCAAGGAGAGAGGGAATGCCGTCTTTTGACATTGTGATTGAAGTGGATCTTCAGGAAGTGGACAACGCCATCAACCAGGCACAGAAAGAGATCACAACCCGTTACGACTTCAAAGGAAGCAAAAGTAAGATTGAATGGGACAAAAAAGAAACCATCTCTTTGCTAGGTGACGATGAGTATAAGTTGAAAACTATTGTCGACATCGTACAGTCGAAGCTGATTAAGCGGGGCATCTCAATTAAGAATCTGGTTTATTCCACGCCCGAAAATGCTCTGGGTGGACTCTCTAAACAGAAGATAACTCTTCAGCAGGGAATCCCGACTGAAAAGGCCAAGCTCCTGGTAAAAGAAATCAAAGACAGTAAGCTGAAAGTTCAACCTCAGATTCAGGATAACCAAGTCCGCGTAACGGGAAAGAAGAAAGATGATCTTCAGTCCGTCATGGGAATGGTTCGCCAGAGCAAGCTGGATCTGGATTTCCAATTTGTAAATTTCCGTGATTAATCCGATTTCTAATCCTACTGCCGGCAAGACGATATTCTTCCAGAGCTTGGGGTGTCCCAAGAATCTCGTCGATACAGAGGTGATGCTCGGGATCACTCGCGAGAATGCTTTTCAGGTCGTGCAGGACCCCAAAGAAGCGGCCGTCATAGTCGTCAATACCTGCAGCTTCATTAATGAAGCAAAACAAGAATCCATAGATACGATTTTGGAACTTGCCGAGAATAAGCGAGAAGGGAGCTGCCAGCGACTCATTGTGACGGGCTGTCTGCCGCAGAGATATAAGGCGGACCTTAAAGTCAGCCTCCCGGAAGTCGATGCCTTTGTAGGTACGGGCCAGTACGGAAACATATTGGACTATATCGAAGGTAAGCGTGAGGATGACTTCAATTTCAAGAACCCGAAGTACATCCACGACGAACACACCCCACGTATCAACTCGCAGCCGTCCTATAGAGCCTACCTCAAGATTTCAGAGGGATGCATCAAGAACTGCTCTTTCTGCATCATTCCGAAAATTCGGGGAACACTGCGTAGCCGAAACATTGAGTCACTCGTTGAAGAAGCTACGCGCCTGGTTAGTGCTGGAGTAGTCGAGCTAAACCTTATCGCTCAGGATCTTACGGACTACGGTCGCGATCTGCGCTACGAGGACGGTCTTTACCAGCTGCTTCAAGCTCTTGTAAAAATTGAAGGGCTCCAGTGGATACGTTTATTCTACGTTTATCCGGATGAACTTTCCGACAAGCTGGTAGAACTCATTGCGGCCGAACCGAAGATTTGCAAATACATCGACATGCCGATTCAGCACATTAATGATCGGATGCTCAATCGGATGAACCGCAAATGGGTCGACGGAGCCAGAATTCGCGAACGCGTCGCTCGGCTGAGGAGCCTAGTTCCGGATTTGGCATTTCGTAGCACCGTTCTCGTAGGCTACCCCGGCGAGACGCAGGAAGAATTCGAGGAGCTAAAGCAGTTTGTAAAGGAAGTTCGGTTTGAACACCTGGGTGTTTTTGCGTACTCCGTCGAGGAGAATACGGATTCTTTCAAGGCGGATGGGCATCTGCCAGAAGAAGTGCGGGAGGCACGGCGCCAGGAAATCCTAGAGATTCAACGCTCCATATCCCACGAAGTCATTAATCGCTACGTAGGGCGAACCGTACCGGTTCTCGTGGAGGGCGTCTCTGAGGAATCTGAGTTCCTGTGGCGGGGCCGGCACGCGGGACAGGCTCCTGATATCGACGGGTATGTGCTGCTCCACAGCGGTGAATTTCAGCCGGGTCAGATAATTAATGTTAAAATTGAAAAAGCGTTGGATTACGATTTGGTTGGCGCTCCCGTATAAAACAGCCAGAAACCGGCTCGCAAAACACAGTGCGAAAACTTTTTTCACTCTTCCTGCTTGTATCCTTTTTAGCAACGGCACCACTTTATGCGGACTACGCCTGGATCCCGAACTACCAAACCCTCTTTTTGCGTTTTGGGGGGGAGTTTTTCACCAGCTCTGAAAATTTTGGGGCAGACGGAGTGCGCACAGACATTCTCTACCAACGCGGTTCCTTCGCTAATATCCCTCTCCGCCTGAACGAATTTCGATTTTACGTAGAACCTGAGTATGGTTTCGCAAAAAACCTGTCCTTCGCCTTGAGAGGTGAGTTCACCATTGGAAGAATCGGACCGATCACGGCGAGCGAACCGAGCTTCGGCAGCAGTAATATTGGAAATATTAAGGGGGCACTCAAGTGGCGAATCCACCCCAAAGAACCTATTTTTACTGCTGAGATCAACTTCGGACTTCCCACGGCGAGTAATGATCAGACCAGTCTTGCAGTGGATGAACTGCTCCTGAACGATGGAACCTTCGATCTTGGCCTCGTTCTTCACACAGGCTATCGGTTCGATGATTTTTTTGTGGCCTTTTCGCCCGGACTCCTACTGCGATCCGGCGGCTTCCCAAGTGCAATGACGGTAGACGCTGCCGCAGGTGGGCGCTTCAATATTATTTACGGCTTTCTCTTTCTGCACTCCCTTTTCTCCCTACAAACAGGCCCCTTGTTTGATTCTTCTATTAATTCCCATGATGCTTTGGGCAGCGGTGGCTCCTACGCCAAACTCTCCGGCGGCGCCCGGGGTATCGACGGCGGATTGAAAATTGGCGTAAACATAGAAAAGAAATATGCAATAGAACTAGGTTTCACGCAGTCTTTTTGGGGAAGCCAGTACCCCAACTACACCAAGATTGGATTGAACTTTCTGCTCGTAAACAGCTTTTTCAAGGAAGAGAAAAAAATTAAGCTAAGAGAGGTCCCTTTCGACCAGGAACATAAGCGCCCTAGCCAAGAGAAGAACGATGGCGAGGAAGTAAAAAAAGAATCCATCCAGCCGGAGCCTTAAGCTAGTAAATGCCCTTGTTGATAACGCGTACTTCCCGTTCTTTTGGTGGCGCCTCGCGTTTTACATTTCCCGAGAAAATGCCGCTGAAGAATTCTGAGTCCAAAATATCGCGGGTTTTTTTCGCTACGTAGTCCAAAATACCGTCCTCAGACTTTCCATCAAAAGAAAACGCGCGCTCGTCGGAAAGCCCCGTGGGCGTCTCGGCAGAAAAAGCCGTAGATCCGCTGGCTGCCCCCGTATTCTCTTTAACGCTCTTTCCATCCAAAACGTCGTTGCTACCACTTTCTCCGTTCCCACCACCGATAGAACTCAACAGCCTTTCCCCGGCCTTGGAATTAGATTTGGATTCAGAGGCGCCAAAGAATTCATCGGTGAGCGCCTCGTCTTTTTCCTCGGCGTCATCGTTAAAGCCAACGGACTTTGTAATCGTTGTCTCGCCGGATTTTCCTGGTCCGAAGAATTTTTCATCGCTGTCGATAGAAACCTGGTCCGCTCCGGAAACACTAGGCCCGCCAGTTGTCTTCTTGTGCTTTGGATCCAACGCCAGCGTAAAGTCCAAGCCAGCGGAGCTGATAGCCGTACTGAGACTGGGCGGCTTTGCCGTCGTCGCAATCGCTGGAGGATTTTTGACCGGAGGCGCCGCCTTTGGAGGCTCGCTCCCACCAATAGGAAGTTCTGTTCCCGGTGGACGTTGCGGCGGCGCGGGAGGAATAGGCGGTAGTCCTGGCGGCCCTTCGCCAAAGAAACTACGGTTTGCCATTAAATCTCGTTGGAAGCGCTCGTTGTCTGTTTTTACATAGTAGGTTTCACGGCTCGGATCATAAAAGTGAGTGCCGTCATTATCAAAAGCGCTGGCCTGAAAAATAGCGCAACCTTCGGCGTTGAACCCGCTACCTCCGCCACCGCCACCACCTTTTCCAAGGCCCAAGCCTATACGACCCCCGTTCTCTTCCGCCAGTATGCCGTGCCCGATCTCATGCATCGCCGTGTCGGCGTCTGCGCCCTGGCGAACTACGATGTTGGCCGCCACGCCGCCACTCGCTTCACCGCCTGAGTGCCCCGACGCCTTCATCCGAGCGAGCTTCTCTTTTCTATCCTGCGCGGAGCCACCCCCACCTTTGGGTCCGCCACCTACTTCAGAACACCCGGCTACTGACTCCGGGTTTTCGGTTTCGCCGCACATAACGCCTGCGGTATCGGTGAAACGGACTACGGTCGAAACTGCGGTGTTCTCGATGCCAAGCACTTCCGGAAGGTTGCACGCCGTTTTGGCCGCGGAATTGATGGCTCCGGGGTTGTTCGGGTAATTCTGGCGAATCGTAAACGGGAACACTTCCATGGCGACACCGCACTTGGCCGCATGCTCCACGACTCCCTTCACGATCTCATTTCCGTTCGGTATGTCCGGATCAATAAGCATGCAGAGAGCAAACCATTTGGGAAGCGCTTGCGCGTCCCCCGTGCTTCCGCCGCCGGGTCCGTTTTGTGGGCCCGAACGGTTATTCTGATTCGTTGGGATTTGGACTGAATTTCTGCCCTCGGGGGCTGCGTCGTTAAAACCAATGCGGCTGGTGCCCGCTGCTGGGTTCTCCTTCTGGCCGCCCACAATCCGCGTCCCGCTCGTCGGCGTCGAAGAGGAGGTAGAGTTCGTTTCAGGAAAGCTACCCTCAATTACAGTGCTGAATTCAGGGCCTACTGTAACGGGCTTCGGCGCTTCCGGTTCAAAAATCAGCGGGTTCGGTAGATTGATTGCCGATAAAAGTTCGGTTGCTAAATCCCTTTTGGGAGAATTCTTAGGTACTCGGGCGGTGCGGCTTCGAGGCACATTTGTCCCAATGCCACGGCCCAAGGTTTTTACGCCCTCAGCGGAGCGATCCTGCGCCAATCTAGACTTAGATCCTTCGGCCCGCACCACGCGCGAAGGTTCCGCAGATACTCCCGCAGAAAATATCAAGAAGGCTATGGCGTAGCTCTTACGCATAAATCTAATAGATGTCCTCCGTACGGATCACTCGCACCCGCTCCTGTGGAGCAGAATCCGGTTTTTGCCCTTGGCCTTTCACGCCCTGAAAGTAGCCGTCATCAAAAAGGTTGCCCAGCTGGTCAGAGACCGAGCGAATAAAAGAAGCCCCCTTCTCAAATAGGCTCGTATCTGCAGAAAAAAGACTCGTGTCTCCGCTAAGCGCTCCGATGTTATTGCCTCCCTGAGGTCCCGCTAACACCGGTGCGTTCTCCTGACGGATTGTGCTGTCATAGGCCGCGGGATCTTTTTCCTGCGCTTTCTTCTTCTTTTGCTTTTCGTCGAAAAAGTCTTTATCGAGCTTGCTCTCTTGATCCTTAGTTTTCTTGTCTCCAACAGATGCCAGCAATCTCGATCCTGCTGCATCTCCGGGAGCCTGCCCGCCGGGGGCTTCCCCGCCCGGCGCCTCGCCTCCGGGGGCACCGGACTTATCAAAGAAATCCTTTGCGATCGCACCGCCTTCTTCCGGCGCCTCATCGTTAAAGCCAATTTTGCTAGTTTTGCCGTCGCCAAAGAAGTCTTTGCTGAGAGCCGTCCCTTCTTCAGCCTTGTCGTTAAAACCAATCTTGTTGGTACCTTCCGTCGGACCACCTTGAGGGCCTCCCGCTGATCCAAAAAACGAGTTGGAATCCCCAGAAACAGGGCCACCCCGCGTGGGCGCCTGTACGATGGGTCCGGTACTGCCCGGCTTCTTTTTCTTATGCTTAGAGGGCGGGCCCGCCACGATTTCCTGTTTGCCCCTCGGCGCTGTCGCCAGCGGCAGCTCGCCGTTGTTATTTGGCGGAATCGGAGAAAGCGGCGGAGGGCCAGCGCCGGAATCAAAAAAGCTACGGCCCGCCATCAAATCGCGTTGGTATCGTGGGTTATCAATGGGTACATAATAGGTCGAACGACTCGGACTATACATGTAGCTTCCGTCATTGGGATTGGATGCGCTACGAATATGCGCACAGCCTTCACCGGTGAAAGCATCGCCGGATCCCGCTCTGTTGGGCTCGTTACCGACGGATTCGATTCCGAAGCCGTGAGGTTTTTCGCCGTCACCTTCACCGACGTTCACACCACCATTGTTGTGCTGTACTTCGTGGATGGCGACAGAAGAGCTCTGGTTGACGTCGACAATGGAAACCGCGTCTTTACCGTCAGCCCCAGCGCCACCAAAGTGGTGAGAACTATTTTGTGAAAAATCCTTAGCTTTTTTGGGATCCGGAGTGAAATGTCGGGGTTTAACGAAAACGGCGCAGCCGGCTACCTGCGTATTTGGAATTCGTTTTTCTTTGTCTATCCAGTCATCACACATAATGTCCGCCGTGATATTGGAGCTCACGTGCGTTTGGATGGAACTCTCATTAACTCCCAAGACGGAGCTCAAAGGACAGACTTGTTTCGCCTTCTCGTTAATGATGTCTGGACGGTCTACCGGGTAGTTCTGCTTAATCGTAAATGCGAAGGGTACGGCGGTTACCCCACAGCTTGCGTACGCGTCCACAAAATCCTTAATGACAGCGTTGGCGTTGGTATTCGCTGGATCGATCAAAAAACAAACTGGCTTGAAGAGTGGATTAAAAACAGAGTCGGCGCTCCCGCTGCCCTCGCCGGGCGGTAATTCGGGACCCGTACGTCCGTTGTCGCTGCCTCTTAGTTCCACTGGATCGCGGCCGTCTGGCGCGTCGTCGTTGAAACCGATTTTACTAGTGGCCGCCCCCGAGCCGTCCCCTTGCGCGCGGTTGCCGGTTGAGCCAACGCTCCCGTCGCTTCCAGAACTATCGTCGCCGGAGCCATCTACAAATCCAAAGTCCACGGTTCCTCCGCCAAAATCACTTCCTGTTGGAGGCGTGGCAACCGGTCCGATGCCTAGGCCGAAGGCTGAGGAAAGAAAATCAAGATTAAGTTCCGCATCGTTTTTCTTGGGCGGCCGTGCCTGGCGGTGGCGAGGCACGCTACGACTCTGGCTCGCGTTTAGGTGGCGGAGAAAGTCGCGCTCGGACGGCGAATTCGCCCGCGAGAGCGCGTTTTGCTCTTGCGCCTCAGATGCAGTAATCGGCGCCTCCGCGTGTGCGGCCAACGCCAAAAGCATTATGGTGATGAGTATTCCCCGAAGCATGCCCTATTCCCCTACCAAGAAAATGTGCAAGGCAAATGCCATAAAAAACTCAATATTTTCAATGCTTTAATTTGTGGTTTTTGTAGAGCTTTTGGACGCTAGTCCAGGGGATCGACCCCTCGTGTGTAGACTGGCGGAATACAGCTAGGGTCGAAGGTGGCGCCGGTACAGAAAAATGGGAATTGTCCCAAAGATCGCGTTGGGAGCCCAGATCGCCACAACGGGAGCCGCCCAGCCTTGAAGCGCGGCCGCGTTGGCCAGAACAAAACACAGCCAATACACCACACCCACCATCAGACAAAACACGATGCTGGAACTTCCCATTGAACGACGGCTTGCTATCGAGAGGAAAAATCCGAGCGCACCGAAAACTATACAACTAAAGGCCATTGAAAAACGGCGGTGGTACTCCACCAAATACAAAGTGTACGGCTTAGAGGGTTTGGCAACATCATGAATCGCTTTGACCAGAACGTCGTAATCCAAGGAAGGCAGCTTGTAGTACTTCACGGCATCCTCGCCTGTCTCGAAATTCAAATTGATGTCATAGATATCAAAATTGATTTTCTGCTGTTGCTCCTCTGCGCTTTTTTTGTCAATGTGAATGGAGCCATCGGCGAGGCGTAAAGTAATGTATCCCATGGACTCCACCTTCCGAAGTGTAGCGGAGCGTGCAGTGATGGCGTATGGGTAGGCAGGATCCCGTTCGTCGTAAATAAATACGCGCTTCATCTCGTCGTTCAGTTCTGAAATTTCATCTGCATAGAGTACCATCCCGAAGAAACCCTCTTGAAACACCTTTGGTTTCAAATTGCGAATGACCGTTCGAGCTCCGAGGCGGGTGAGCATGCTTTCAAACCGCCGATTTCCCCGCGGAACGGAGTAATTGGCCGCATAGGCGCAGAAAATTGTAAGCACGATGGAAAACGCCAAAATGGGAAAGAAGACTTGCGACAAGCTGATGCCATTCACCTGCATCCCCAGGATCTCACCATCCAAATGTGCACGGGAAGTTCCCCAAAGTACCGCAAACAAAAAAGCGATTGGAACGGCAATGGTCAACATCGAGTGGTAGGAGTGCAGAATCAGCTGGAAAACCGCGGAAGTCGGAACTCCCCGAGAAAGAACAAAGTCCACAAGTCGAAGGGCCTGAAAGGAAACTACAATCGAGAGGAATACAAGCGTCCCCACGATAAAAATGGGCAAAATTTCTCTAAAGAAGTACTTAAAAAGAGACCAGGAAAGATAACGGTTGCTGAATTCCACCATAAGTAAGTCTCCCCCGGCGGGGCCGGGGCCCACGCGGGAGCCTGGCTCGTCCTCCCTTGAATTGCGACGCGCCCGACATTATAACCCGGAGCGTGAGCTGGGAAAACCAAGATACCTTATTTTCGGATGCTGAGGGAACCCCCCTCGCACAGCGGATGCGGCCCAAAACCCTCTCGGATATTGTTGGGCAACGCCACTTCCTCAATGATCATTTTAAAAACTTACTGCGCGGCGATCAGTGGAGCGGTCTTATCTTCTGGGGCCCTCCCGGAACCGGTAAAACGACATTAGCCAGTGTCATAGCCGAAACGACCAACCGCCGCTTTGTTTCCAGCTCGGCCGTCACGGCGGGGGTAAAAGAATTTCGCGAAATCCTCGAAAATTCCTCCAACCAACGCCGTATGGGCCAGCCCGCCTGGGTGCTGTTCATCGATGAAGTCCACCGCTTGAACAAGGCACAGCAGGACGTACTACTCCCGTATATTGAGAACGGTGGAATTCGGTTCATCGGCGCTACTACCGAAAACCCCTCATTTGAAATCAATAATGCGATTTGTTCCCGCTGTGTAGTGTTTAACTTGCAGCCCCTGAGCCAGGCGGAGCTGAGGGAGATTCTTGAACGCGCTGCAAAGGATTCGCCGAATGTAGCGCCAGAGGTTCTGGAAGCCATCGCTGCCGTATCAATAGGAGACGCGCGCCGGGCGCTTACTCTGTTCGAACACCTCGCGCTGGCGTTCGGGGATAATCCTATCGGCCTCGCAGAATTTGAGAAAGTTGCTCATTCCCAGTCTCTTTACTACGACAAGAAATCAGAATCTCACTACGATACGATCTCTGCCTTCATTAAAAGTGTCCGCGGTAGCGATCCAGACGCCGCGGTCTACTATCTAGCCCGCATGCTAAAGGGCGGAGAAGACCCTAAATTTATCGCTCGTAGATTGGTGATTCTGGCATCGGAGGACGTTGGGAACGCCAACCCCATGGCCTTAGTTTTGGCAACCAACGCTTTTTATGCCGTACACGCCGTAGGTATGCCAGAGGCGAGGATCATCCTTTCACAGGCTACAACCTATCTTGCGTGTTGTGAGAAGAGTAACAAAAGCTACGAGGCTATTGAGGCAGCTTATGGCGTGGTGGAAAAAACTGGCGCCCTGCAAGTACCGATGGCACTTCGAAACGCGGTAACAAAACAAATGAAAGATTGGGGTTACGGAAAGGACTACAAGTACGCACACAATAGCAGCAATGCTTGGGTGCCGATGGGATTTCTACCCGAAGAGCTCAAAGAGAAACGATTCTACAAGCCCAGTCCGCGGGGAACTGAAAAACGTTTTCAGGAATTTTTGAAGGAGCGAGGAAAGAGCGACTCTTAGGCGGCAACTCTACAGCATGAAGCGCACACCAGCGCTCGCATAGATATTAAAGAGCGGCTGCGGTTTGTCGAAATCTGTACCATACGCGAAGCCTTCCAATTCTATGGCGAGCCTTTTCGCAATCTGCCACCGAACGCCAAGACCAAGATTCCCCGATACCCCTTTTTGCTCCGCTTCGGAAAAAGGTGTAGCAACGCTGCTACCCGCGGGGGTGAAGTCGTAGGTTTGTTTGGTGATCACGTAGCCGGCCCCTAAATAAATGAACGGCTTGAATCGGCTATTCTTTCCGGTTAGTTCCAGATCTACACCAAGACTATAAATTTCTGTTTCAGTAAGAATGTCGGTCAACGTTCCCACGGTCCCACCACTGGTGATATCTAGCTTGTTCTGCAGGGAACTAATATTTGTATATCGAGCCTCGATACGAATTTGCTCCGAGACCTTGAAGGCAAGCCCTCCGATGGCCGACACGCTGACTTTCCACTTATCGGTATCGATCGAGTTGCGCGAGATGGAGCCTCTCGCAAAGATGTCGGCGGCGCCAGCTGTGAGCGGAACCCACAGCCAGCAGGCCAACAAGATTGCGCCGATTACGCTTTTGTATTTCATAGTTCTCCTACCGCCCCCGGCGAAAACCACCTCGGCCGCCGCCTCCACCGCCACCACCTCGACTGCTGCGCTCACGTGCATGGTCCACCGTCAACGGGCGGCCCTTAAGATCTTGGCCAGTCATGGTGCTGATCGCTTGCTCCGCTTCCTCGTCGTCCGTCATTTCTACAAACGCAAATCCCTTAGAACGTCCGCTATCCCGATCCTTGATGATTTGAACTCCAGAAACCTGACCGCAACGAGTAAACGCCTGAGTGAGTTCGTCTTCGGTCACTTCATAGCTGAGATTTCCGACGTAGAGTTTCTTCATACATTTCTCCTGTGACAGCGTATTCAACTGCTGATTGATTGTTCGATTAGGATTTGAATGAAAGGGGTGATAAAGGTGCTTAGAGAGACCCGGCGAGGGCCGGTCACGGAAAGCTGACCATTAGCCACTTCTTAGTATAAGTATCCCACGCCCCGGGCCGAGGGATCAAGACGCACGTCTTTACATCGCCCCGCTGCGCGGGTATATAAATCTGCTATGTCGATGCGATACATCATTCGAAGAGAGAAACCTTCCGATCTCGAAGAAATTCGAAGGGTTGTGACGGACCTTGACGCGCAGCTAGGTGACGCAGGTCAGGACTACCGACGAGAGGTTTACCATACCATCGGCCCGATGCGTCGAGTGGTATTCGGCTTTTCCACCGAAAAGAGTGATTCCGGTTTCGATTGGCGATGCCACAACGTTGAGATCGTCGCAGAGACGGAGGAAGACTTCCGTGCTCTGGCGACTGAATTCGGCGCGAAGGATCTATCCTTTTTGACAGCCCAACCCTACTAGCGCAGTTTCACGCTTACCATTTTGTCGCCCGGCCGAATAGCACGGACAGCCTCCATCCCGCTGACGACGTGGCCGAACACGGTGTACGAGCCGTCCAAATGGGGAAAAGTTCCCAAACAAATGTAGAATTGGCTATCCGCAGAATTTGGATCGTGCCCGGCTCGCGCCATCGCGACCGTGCCTTCGACATGCTTGTGGGCGTTAAACTCCGCAGGCAGTTTTTTGCCGGAACCACCCGTCCCGTTGCCGCGCGGATCGCCCCCCTGAACTACAAAGCCGGGTTCCACACGGTGAAAGCTAAGGCCGTTGTAAAAACCTTGGCTCACCAATTCCTTGATGCGCTCGACCGTCTTCGGAGCTTCTTCGGGATAAAACCCAATCTCAATACTTCCGTGTTCCGTTTCGATAACCATTCCACTGGCCTCCTTGTGGGTCGCCTCTACCAAAGCCTCAATCTGCTCACTCGGACGAGTGCCGGGCCACAGCATATACGCCGTCGCCCCTGCCAAAAGAGCAATTCCAAGCAGCGAGCCCCAAAATAAAAGTTTTGAATTTTTAGCTTTCATCCGCGAATCCTAGTTTTACCCTACTCAACCAAATTTCTAAAGAGTCCGCTACAAAAAGCGCTTGGTGGAAAATGTACTCAAAAGTGAAAAGTCATTTTCTTCCAGCAAAGCTCCCACCAATAGGCGAGCGGCCTCGAACAAAAAATTTTGTGAACGTCCCGAAAAACCACAGACCACATACGTACTAGGAAGATCGGGAAGAGAACCGACAATCGGTAAACCATCACAAGAGATGGCCTCCACACTGGAAAACACGGCACTCTCGTTCTCGCTTTCAATCCAACCCAGACCGGAGAAAAGACTTTTGACGCCGGCTCGGGTTCTTTCATCAGGTTCTGTTACCAGGCCCACCCCGTGGTCCATGTAGAGGTTCCTAAAGCTTCCAAGCTCCAATTGCGATCCGCGGTTTACCGCGAAGTCGACACCATCGTTAAACAAGGCAAGCGCAAAATCCAAGGCGGTTGTTTTTTTGAACAAGAAGGACCATAGCGTCGCAGGTACAAGCTTGTCTTTCATGTAAGTAAAGTTTTGATAGCAAAGCCATTCTTCAGCGCAGACGACCGCCGTCGCTTCAATTTTTTGAGGAGCCGATCTTTCTATAAACTCTATTGACTGACCAAGTTTGGCGGACGGGAGTACCTGAATCTTTGAAAAGCTGCGAAATTGACAGGAGTTTTCTTTTAGGTTTTTCCTCAGCGCCGCGCAAAGCTCTGGATAGTCGAGATCCATTGCACGAAGACCCTCATAATCGGTCCAGCGTAGATCCCCCTCCCGTAAATTCACGCCGAGAGATGCGGCTCGCCGCTCGGCTTCCGCGTAGTTCGTTTCCGAAAAGTCCCAAAGCGTCTCCGTGAGCTGGTTCCCATAGGTGAGGCTTGCCCGGTTACGGCTCTCGCCGTTTCCTAAGTAAACGGGCAGAGTTCTTTGCGGCAGCGCAGTCTCAGGGGAGAGTACCACGACTGAAATCCCCTTTTCCGCAAACGCATAAGCCAAAAGAAGGCTACGCCAAGAGTCTCCAAGTACCACTAGGCTTTCAGAGTTGGGCGTCGGCCGGGACCGTGATAACAATCTCGTCTTCCTCCTCTTCCAAACTCAACTTGAGCAAGGAAGCCCCCTGGCAAGGTCCCCCAACGCAAAGGCCTGAATCGATCTCATAGATCGCGCCGTGCATATGGCACTGCAAGAACTTTTTGTCATGAGTAAAGAATTCGTTGTCGTTTAGATCCAAAGTGACGGGCAAATGCTGGCAACGATTCAAGTAGGCGAAGTAGTCGCCGCCTCTAGAAACAGCAAAGCCGCGCACAATGCGCCCTTTGAATTTCACCTGAAAACTCTGCGTGGAAAGCTCAGAGAAAAGTTTTTTGGGAAGCACAACAATTTGATTGCTTGTCGACACGTAAAAAGGAATCTAGTGAATCTCAACCCGCCCGCGGTAGCCCTCGTCATATCCATGAAAGTGGTTGATTCCACTTTCTGGAAACCGCCAACAATAAAAACCTTGGCCAGAATCAAAATCCACGAGCCACATCCCCTTAGCTTCGCAGCCGAGCTTCGTAATCTTTTGATGCCAAGACTTAAAAACCCGGTAGACCGCTTCCTCTAGATCTTTTTTCCGGGAAGGATCGTCGACCGCATTTATCTGAGTTCCCAAACAGCGCACTTCATCATGTGCCTTGCGAGTAATCCGTCGAATGACCGGCAGGATCTGCCGCGCATCATTCAGCGTAAAAAACCGCTTTTGATGAATGGCAATGACTTCTCCCATCCTTATGCCTCTGCTTCGATTTCCACGTAGACCACCGAAACGTTATCAGAATACTCGCGCAAGGAAGCCTCTTCACAAAGCGATTCGAGTAGGTCGGCGGGCCTATCACGTAGTGTGTAGGCTAGTTCTACGATTCTCTGCTCGTCGATCTGCCGATAAAGGCCGTCCGAACAGAGGATTAATCTATCCCCCGGCTGGATTTTCACCACGTCCTCCATAATTTGGAGGGGGTGTTCATTCGCCGGGATACCCAGATAGGATCCTAGTACCGTGGCCTGGACGCTCTCGTCAAAAAATTCGTGATCCTCGGTCGCCAGCTCCAAACGCCGGTCACGCAACAGGTAACAGCGGGAATCTCCCACGTGACAGATGTGCACCGAATCGCCCAACAACTGGACCGCGGTCAGAGTCGTTCCCATTACCGGTGCCCCATGTTGTGACATGGCTTCGTTGTAGATCTTTTCCTGAGCCGCCACGACCGCAGGCTTCAGATCGGCGGGGGACTGCACCATTTGATTAATAGTATCCACCGCCATTTTGGACGCCACGTCGCCGCCGACTCCGCCGCCTACACCGTCGGCAACGGCGAACAGTCCGCGATCATTGTTCACCAGAATGGAATCCTGATTCATTTCCCGAGAGCCGATGACACTTTTGGAAAAGCCTCGATACACCACGTTGTACGCTCCTGCAGCTATTGAAGTTTTATTTCGAGGTCGTTGAAGCACTGTATTTGGCACGAACGCCGTTCCCAAAGTTGGGATTCCTCAGCGACGAGCACTTTGCAACTTCCGCACAGACCCAGACCTTTACAGTTTAGTTGCCTAAAGCGTCCCTGGTAAGGAGAAAAACCCGCCTCCATCAGCGCGGAGCGTAGGTTGGACCCCTTACGCACCCTGAGCGCCTTCTGATTCGAAGGCCCCAGCCAAATTTTCACTGTGACTTCAGCCACCGGCTGCTCCCTTGGCTGTCACGCCGCTGACAGCCCTGTTTAGTCCCCAGTATTCCAACACTTGGGTCGGGGGTGACTGTATACAAAGTGTGTATTGATTGCCATTATTCACCGCGTTATAATTTATAAAGACGCCACCACTTATAGATTTCTAGTGTTATCAAGTACTTAGTTGAGTTCCTGTTCTTCTGCACAGGGGGCGGCAGAGAGGTAAGGTTCCCCTAGCTTTGCCTCAAAAAATCGGACAAACCCCCGAAACCGGAATCCTGGATTGGGCTTACCCCTCGCCTGGTCCAATTGTCCAATTCTGCCGCCCTTTTTTTTCTTCGCCCGTTCGCGGGCCCGCACCGTTCCAATCACAGCCTAAACGTGCTAATTCTCCGCCACGATGGATAAAAAGGAAATTTGGCTTAGCTTGGATCTGTCCACCCCAAAGGGTGGGCTTGCTATTCATAGCGCTGGACCGGACGGACTCAGCAGATTGGGAGCGACAGACCTGGAGGGCCCCCACCGCCAGTCAGAACTTCTGTTGCCCGCGATCGACAAACTGCTCGGTTCGCAGAGCTTAAGCACCCTTTCGATCTCCCGGCTGATAGTGGGCGCGGGACCGGGTTCTTTCACCGGCCTTCGAATCGGGTTTGCTTTCGCCAAAGGCTTTGCCGCCGCAATTCAGATCCCCGTGGAAACCATTCGAGGTTCAGAAGCCCGCGCTCGTGCGTACCTCAGAAAGAATGGCACGACGGAAGTTACCGTTCTTACGACGCTCACACCTCGTAGCCTTTTCTGGGAGCGTTTTGAATCTGGAACGCTAAGAATATTGGGCCAGGGCACGGTACACCCGAATGATTTTGTCATGCCTTCTGACGCGATTATCACAGACGAACGCATCGATGCCGCGAAGGGCATTCAGCTTCCCTGCTCTGCAACTTTACTTGCCGAGGGAGTGTTTGAAAGAGACACTTTGCAGGACTCACAAACTAAGGAAGCATTGATACGGCTCGCACCCGATTACAACGGTGGCGAGCATTTTGAACCGGGCAAGCGCTAAATGGAAAACTCCTTCCTATTAACAATGATGGGAATCGCGGCAGCATGCATTCACTTGCTGGGATTTTTGCACGCCGGTTTCGCCATTATGAAATCGAGGACCTCCCAAGGTTCTACCGCTTGGGCCATCTCGCTTATTACCTTCCCTTATGTTTCGCTCCCCTTGTTCTGGATCTTTGGGAGAAATAAGTTTCAGGGGTACGTCAGGGCCCGACGCTCCGAAGATCGTAAGCTCGGGCATCTCGCTCATGACGTGGAAGAGTACTGCGCTAAACACCGGTTCTCTTTTGAAGCTGAGCGGAGCGCTACGCACGCCCTGGAGACACTCGTAAAGGTACCGTTCCTCTCAGGAAATTCGGTAAAACTTTATGTGGATGGGGTCGCTACGTTCGAGGCTATTCTCAAGGCTATTGAAGCTGCGGAAGACTACGTTCTCATTCAGTTCTTTATAGTTCGAAGCGACGACATCGGCACACGGATTCAGGAACTGCTGATAAAAAAAGCGCAGCAAGGCGTTCGAGTCTATTTCCTCTACGATGACGTCGGCTGCCGCGATCTGCCACACAAGTACACGCGAACAATGACGGAAAAAGGGGTTCACGTCGCCTCGTTCGGTGGTTTCAGCCGCTCGCGCTCGAGATTTCAAATCAACTTCAGAAACCACCGAAAGTTGGTCCTCGTTGATGGGAAGCTGGCTTTTGTAGGTGGCCACAATATCGGCGACGAATACATGGGCTACACTAAGAAATACGGCCAGTGGCGTGACACCCACTGCTCCGTTCAAGGCCCGGCAGCGATGGGTCTTCAGCTGGGCTTTGTCGAAGACTGGTACTGGGCAACGAAGGATGTTCCCGCGCTCACGTGGTCCCCGAAGGCAGAAGCGGAAAATACGCCTGTTCTGGTACTTCCCACGGGGCCAGCGGACGATTTGGACTCGTGCGAGCTCTACTTCGTGCACCTCATTAACTCGGCAAAGAAGCGCATCTGGATAGCGACTCCCTATTTTGTTCCGAGCGGCGCGGTCATTATGGCGTTGCAACTCGCCGCCCTACGCGGGGTAGAAGTACGCCTTCTTATCCCCGATGTTCCGGATGGAATCGTCGTGAATATGGCGGGCTATACGTACATGCGGCAGATTTCGCTGTATGGAATTACCGTCTACCGCTACCTCCCGGGATTCATGCACCAGAAGGTAGTTTTGGTGGATTACGAGGCCGCATCTATTGGAACTGCCAATTGCGACAATCGCTCCTTTAGACTCAACTTTGAAGTAACGGCCCTAATTATTGGAAAAGACTTTTGCTCGCAAGTCGAACAAATGCTGGAGAAAGACTTTAAGAACGCGAGGCAGTTCCACCTTTCCGAGCTGGATGCCAAATCACTCGGCTTCAAATTGGTCGCTCGAGTAGCCCGGCTGTTTGCACCGATACTTTAAGCACTACTTGCGACGGCGGGAAATCCACACCGCGATCCCTGAAACCATCATAATCAGTGGAAGGATAAACACGGATGCGACATGAATGATTCGCATCCGGGCCTCAGTTATATCAAACTCGCTTACATCCGTTGGCTTCGGGCGAATAGAAATCAGGTCTTCCTCGTGAGCCAACCAACTCAGCATGTTCTGGAAAATATCAGAATTGATTCCAAATCGGCCCATCCCGTTAGTTGCAAAGTCTGAGTCACCGACAAATACGGCCCGAAACTCCGGCTCGTCTTTCGGCATTTCAATTTTCTTTTCAGGCTGCACCGGCTTTTCTTCTGCGGCCTTACCCTCAATAGGACCCGTAACGGCGACGGCCAAAGTCACCGGACCCTGTCGAACACCTTTCTGATCGGCGGAGATCCGGTTGCCTTTTAGTTCCGCAACCATGCTGGCGCTACTGGAAGAAAAAAGCTTGCTTACGCGAATCCCCTTCGGGACCTCCTTCGCTTTCTCGATCGGAGACACGATAGGAAAAATACTAAGCTCTTGGTTCTCGCGAGTAATCTCGTGGTTCCGATCATAGTCAACCACCACGGGGGCGAGTGGATTGCCTCCCGCAAACTGCTGGAGCTTGTTACGTTCCACAACCACTTTCTTCGGCTCCCAAGTCACGCCAAAATCCTTCGCCAGTCCCTGAAACGAAGGTGAGGACTCCGGGTCTAACATGAAGAGAACCTTGCCCCCGGTTTTCAGATACTTCTCAAGTAAGGTAAGCTCGCGCTCCACAACCGCCGACTTCGGACCCGCAACCACAACAATATCTGCATCGCTGGGAACAGCATCCTTGTCGAGTAACAGTAATTCTTCCACATCATAGCGGCCGGAAGTCAGTGATGCTTTTATGTCGGAATAGCCTTCCCGCCCGCTGTCGGTAATCGAATGCTCGGCGTGTCCCTTAAGAAAATAGATCTTCCGTTTTTCGCCCTTGGCTACCTGGATGATCGCGTTGGTCAATTTTTCTTCGACACGTGGATCTTCTTCGCCCTGAAAATTATCCAACGTCGATTTCCGGGATTCACTCTCAACAATCACCGTACTGTTCTGCTTGATCCCATAGCGCTGGACAGCCAGAGGATCCTTGTCAACGTCGATGTAGTCCTTGTGCAAACGAGCGGTGTAGTAGGCGTACTTCTCAAACAGTTTTTCAAAGGCAGGGACTTTTGCAGGGGGCAGGAAGGCTCTTATAGTTACATCCTGCTCCAAGCCCTGCAGAACTTTAATGGTCTCTGCGGAGAGTGTGTTGATTTTGTTTTTGCTCACATCCAGCTTAAGATCATATTCATTCGCAATCATGTTGATGAAAATTACGATGAATAGACCAAGCACGGCCATCAACACAGAATTCATCCCATAACGAGCGGTCTTCTTCCCGAAGAGCCCCCGGATAAATGAGATATCGAGCGCAACGTAGCCGATCAAGGCCAACACCGAAACAACCCCGCTGATCTGCCAAACTAGCGGAATGTGCGGGATCAAGTACGCCGCAAGTACGCTGACAAGCGCGGTAACAATCGCGACCAGTCCGGTGAGCGCAATTCGAGAGTTCTTATCCATGGCGTCTTATCTCCAACGATTACTCTCCACCACTCGGTGGGTGAAAAACAGTAAAAGGCCCGTAAAGGTAACAAAATAGATAAGGTGTTTCATCTGAACCACCCCTTCGGTAAAGCTGTTCAAGTGCGTGAGGGGCGAAATGTATACGAGCGTCGGACCAACGTCGATTGGACCAAACGAGACCGTTATTCCCTGCGCGAAAGTCTGCAACAGCCAAAGAAAAATGAGGGCAATAAAGGTAATTACCGCCGCAATCATCTGGTTGCTTGTTAAGGACGAAAAGAAGGTCCCCAATGCGACATAACAGCCCACAGAAAGAAGCAGTCCAAGATAATTTGAAAAGATGATGCGCACATCGGGATTACCCCACGCAATCATGAAGAGCGCGTAAGAAAAGGACAAGGCAACCATCGTTCCCATCAAGGTAAACGCCGCCAAAAACTTACCAAAAACCAGCTCAAAGCCCTTTACGGGAGCGGTCAGTAAGAGTTCGAACGTGTGTTGGCGCTTCTCTTCAGCGAACAGGCGCATGGTGATGAGCGGAGTTAAAAAACAAAGAATGAACGCCATGTTTTGGTAAAGGAAAAGCGCCAGCCTATCCAGGGTAATGTTTTGGGCCGCCCCGTAGCGGTTGGCGATCTTATAGCTGTGGTAAATCTCCACAAACTTGGCGAAAATCATTCCCATAATAAAAAGGAAGATGCCAATTGCCACATACGCAACGGGAGAAAAAAAGTAGCTTCGTAGTTCTTTCTTATAGATGGCTTTTAGGCCCGTCATTGTCGACTCCCCTTAGAACCGCTAATCAAGCTCAGATAGAAATCCTCTAGTGGCAGCTGCACCGGAGACATGCGGATAAGCCCAGCGTTCTTGTCCACCACCGTCTTTGATATTTCCGCCATGAGATCTTCTTTCGAGTCAGACTCGACCACCAATCGGTTTCGACCATTTTCACTGGCCTGCACGCCGGAAACACCTGAAATTCCCTTCAACGCGGCAATCAAATCATCAGAAACCCGTTGCACAACCATCTCAGTGCGCTGGGTTTTTGTTTGGCCCAGTCCGCTGAGGGACTCCTGCGCCACAATCTTGCCTCGATCAATAATAATAATGCGGTCACATGTTGCAGCAACTTCAGAGAGAATGTGCGTGCTATAGATGACCGTGCGCTCCGCGCGCATGGATCGAATCAGTTCGCGGGCTTCACTCACCTGCTTCGGATCCAAGCCGATGGTTGGTTCGTCCATTACCAATACCTGCGGCTCATGCACGATCGCCTGGGCGAGCCCTACACGTTGGCGATAACCCTTGGAAAGATTTCCAATCAGACGGTTTTTTACCTCTCCCAAATTGAGGCGCTCAATCACGCGATCAATTTTGCTCTTACGCTCAGCTTTCGGAACTTGCCGAAGTTCAGCTACAAAACTGAGATATTCAGAAACCAGCAATTCCCCGTACAAGGGAGGGTTTTCAGGAAGGTAGCCGATGCGCTTCTTGATTTCGTAAGGCTCTTCAAAAACGTCAAATCCGGCAACTTTGACAGTCCCGGAGGAGGCCGACATGAAGCAAGTCAGGATCTTCATGGTCGTCGTCTTGCCAGCACCATTCTGGCCAAGAAAGCCCAGAATTTCGCCCTTCTGAATGCTGAAGGAAATATTGTCTACTGCCTTGCGATCCCCGTAGTACTTGGTCAATTCCCGCACTTCAATCATGAGACGCTCCAGTCGCTCGAAATAAATTGGTAGGTGCCTACGCGCGAGCCTATTTTGGAAGCCGCGAATCATATTGTCAAGATTGGCCCCAGCCATTAGAATCCCTCCCCACCATAACTTTTGAAGCCGGTAAGGAGCCAAATGAAGTTTTTTATTGATTCGGGAAATGTGGAAGATATTCGAGAGGCAGGCGAGCTCGGCCTTCTTGATGGGGTCACGACAAACCCCAGTCTCATCGCCAAAACCGGCCGCAAGTTCGAGGATGTCGCCCAGGAAATCTGCGATATGGTCCCTGGACCCGTAAGCCTGGAAGTGGTGAGCCTGAACTGGAAGGAAATGGTTGCGGAGGGCAAGGCCTTGCGCAAATACGGTGACAACGTAGTAGTAAAAATCCCCATCACGGCTGACGGGTTGAAGGCCATAAAGGCGCTCAGCTCGGAAGGCATCCCGGTAAACACCACGCTCATCTTTCAGCCACTGCAGGCCCTGCTAGCGGCAAAGGCGGGCGCTGCCTATGTAAGCCCTTTTATTGGTCGCCACGATGACATTGGCCAGGACGGAATGCTGCTGGTAAGCGAGATCGTTCAGATCTTTGATGCCTATGATTTTGAGACTGAAGTATTGGCCGCCAGCATTCGGCATCCCATCCACGTTCTCGAGGCCGCAAAAATGGGCGCGCACGTGGGAACCATGCCCTTGAAGGTTATCAAGCAACTCGTAGAGCACCCACTGACGGACATCGGACTGAAAAAATTCCTAGAAGACTGGCACAGCATCAAAGCCTAAAATGCTGAGTATCGGCGTCTTTCTCAAGTACCCTGAGCCGGGCCAAGTGAAAACGCGCTTGGCCGCGGATATCGGAGCCGATCGCGCCGCTCTTGTGTATGAAAAAATGATGCGACAAGTACTCGGTTCGCTCGAGGAGTTGTCGTCGCAATCTTTTGCACCCCATCTTTTTTACGATCCTCGGCATTCCGTGGCGGCTTACCAAGGGCTGCTACCGAACCATAGCTGGCCTCTGCATGCTCAGGCACCCGGAGGGTTGGGGGATCGACTCAAGCAGGCTTCCTTTGAGCTCGCGGAGTTGAAAGCGCCTTTTGCTTTTATCGGGACCGATTGCGTGGATCTTAAGGCGGAACACTTTGAAGAAACCCTCGCACTCCTAGTTGGAGGGAGCGATTTGGTAGTAGGGCCCGCTAACGATGGTGGCTACTATTTAATCGCACTAAAGCAACCGCATGCGGCGTTGTTTGACGGCATCGATTGGAGCACGGACAAGGTATTTGCGCAGACCATTGCGAAAGCAAGAGAAGCTAAACTCTCCGTGGGCTTGTTAGAAATGCTTGAAGATATCGACGACAAAGGCGCTCTGGATCGTCACCCAGAACTCCTGAACTACTGAAACTGTTGGCTGCGCAGCCAGCTCAATGCGCGATTTACCCACGGCTCCAGCGACTTGTTGCCCCGCAACCACCACACCCCAAATTGTTCCCGCTCGATTTTCCAACCGGGAACTCTCTGTAAAAGTCCGGCATCGAGCTCGGCTTGAATGGCGTAAAGGGGCAAGACGGCCCAGCCTACACCTGCCTCACACGCAGCACGGATGCTGGCAATATCATCAAAGGACGCAAAAACCAGAGGGACTTCAAAGGGCAGGTGAAGCAACTGCGGAGCGGTGGCGCGCTTGTACTGCAAATGCGGAAGCGAAAACACCTGTTTCGCGGCTTTAACGTTGTACTTTTTTAAGAAAGAGGGTGCCGCAACTATTGCGAAGCACTCACTCTTGGCGGTCTTAAACCGAATGGACGGATCTTGCGGTCGCCCGCAATCAAAACCAATGTCTGCCTTCCCCTTGAGAAGCAAGTGCTCCACTCCCCTCTCGGAGGTGAGAAGCGATACAACTATATTGTTTTCACCCTTCAAGAATTCAGGAAGCTGGGGAGATAAAACCCGAGCCGAAAACTCACGTGTGCTCGCAATGCGGAGAACTCCGCTTTGACTAAGTATTCTTTTTTGGGCCTCCGCCGCGTCTCTAGCCCAGTGGTTGATCTGGGCGCCGATGGGAGAAAGCTGCCATTTGCCCTGCCGCTTTTCGAGCACAGGGGCTTGCTGCGATATCTTCTGCAGCTGTCGTGAAATCACGGAAATATCCCTACCCACCAAGTCCGCTAATTTCGCCATCGATCCCGCCATTTCAAAGGCCAGGAGCAGTTCGCATTGGTCAGAACTTAGGCCGAACGAGGTGCGCGGATGAGCTGTGGAAACGTCTTGCACGCAATGCAATATATGCCCGCAGCTTTTGCAAAATCAAGCGCTAGAAAGGAGATTCTTGGAGAAAGGGGGCGGGGTTGATGGGGCTGCCGTTTTTGCGAATTTCGTAGTGCAGATGCGGGCCGGTCGAATGGCCCGTTGAACCCACCTGCGAAATCACATCGCCTCGTTTGACGTTCACGCCGCGGTTTACGAAGAGCTTTGAGTTGTGGGCAAAAAGGGTACGGATCCCGAAACCGTGGTCAATCACGACCACTTTTCCGTATCCAGACTTGTAACCGGAGAAGACCACGAGGCCAGGCGCGGGGGCGCGCACCGGTGTGCCGGGCTCTGCGACGATGTCCACCCCATGGTGCAGGCGCCGCCGACCGTCCAGTGGGTGGTAACGGTACCCAAAAGTAGAGGAAACGTAGCCGGGAATTGGAACAATCGAAGGCGTCGCCTTTGCGATCGCTCGGCGCGAAAAGAGATAGTCTTCAAGATTGGCAAGTTGAGACTGCACGGTGATCGTCATGATTTCCATGCCGCCCACTCGACTCTCCAAAGACTTAATGCTTTCGGCCTTCGGCTCCTCCTTGGGAAGTTGGAGGCTGGATTCCAAATCGCCACTTTCACCTGCTGGCTCGCGCTCTGGTTCTTCCTGCTTTTCCTGTCTTTTGCGCGTTGCCTTGCTTCCACCAGAACTTTTTTCCGTCTGTCCGGTAAGTACCTGGAGCTTTTTTGCATAGTTGCGGACACGCTCGATTGTGAATTCCATGTTGTCCACCTTATTGCGAATAAGTTGGACCTCCTGGCGCAGTTTGAAATTCTCACCTTTCAAGCGCTTGTTTTCGGCGATTTGGCCAAGCACCCTAACGTAATCGATACCCACAAACATCAGGGAGATAACAGCCAGAGAGAACAAAGTGACGGAGAGCTTAATAGCGAAAAAGGGAATCACGAGCTTATGCACTTTTCGAGTGCGCTCCGGGATCACCATTAACGTCAAAAAACGATCTCGCAGCCAAAGAGACTTATCTGAAAAAAAAGATTTTTTTGCCATATGAGTTCCTGCAGAGAGAGAGAAGAAATGAATTACGTGGCATCCACGCGAATCACGATACCGGTAATATTATCCTCTCCGCCGCGGGCGTTGGCCATAGAAACAAGTTTTTTTAATCCCATTTCGGGGCCGTGTGCCAAAATCTCTTGTGCGATTTCCGAAATTTCGACCAAACCGCTCAGCCCATCGGTGCAAAGAAGGAAGGTATCACCCACACGGACACGACGTCGGTAGATGTCTACAGCCACCTGGCTTTCGTAACCCACCGAGCGGGTGATCACGTTTTTGAATTGGAAGCCACTTGCCTGATGCGCTTCCAATCGACCTGCCCTAATCTCTTCGTTGATAAGGGAGTGGTCCTCGGTCACCTGCCATATCCCCTGGCCCTGCAGAAGGTACGCCCTGCTGTCACCAACTTGTCCGATATAAGCGGTATCGTCCTGGAACAGAATGGAAACGACCGTAGTGCCCATACCCGAGAGTTCTTCGTTTTCCTGCGACTGCTTGTGGATCTCGGCACACGAACGGTTTATCGCTTTGTCCAGAACATCGCGGCCTGATTGATTGGGGTTTTCCTTGTAGTACTTACCCATCTCATCCACCGCGATCTTGCTAGCCACTTCCCCGCCTTTGTGTCCCCCCATCCCATCTGCAACAACGTAAAAGAGAGACTGATCATCCTTGAGATAAGCGTCCTGGTTCACTTTGCGCTTCATCCCGATATCTGTAATGGCGAAGGTAGTTAGTTTCATCTCGTTATGCTTAACGGCATTTCTTGAAACAAAATCGACGGCGATCCAAAATTGCCGAATGAAGACAGGTCCTTGCCGACGGCGACGATACGCGTCAACAGCGCGAAGAGATCACAGTTGGCGCTGCGCATCGAAACCCAGGCCCCGGGCCGCCCCGAATGGATCCGACGGCCAACACCGCGAAAGGCAATGGCGTTTTGGTTAAGGGGCGAAAGCTCTTCCAGGAACTCCAAGGTATAACCCTCGTCAAACTGCGCAAGCGGATCTGCTTGACCCTTACCCGGCAAAATACAAAGTGACAAAGGACGGATGCGCCCCTCAACCTCTTCGGGAAATCGGAGGTAGTGTCCCGTGCTTGGCCGATTTTCCATTGCTGCCGTTCGGCTGCTGTGAAGGAGCCCCTCCAGCTGACCCGCGCTCACCAACTGCACCGGCTGTGGTCCCACGCCTTCCAAATCGACCGGAACCTGATTCCTTTGCCTCTCGTTTTCCCCGTCTTTCAAATACAGGCTTTCGGAGAAAATTTTCTGGCCCTTCCTCCCCGCAAGCGGACTAAGCCCGCACAAAACGCGGTCGGCGCAAAACCAGTCACCAATGATCGCAAGCCACTGACTCATTACCCGACTATGAACCCAAATGGGGGAATCCGCCGTCTCGCGAAACTCTTCCGCTGTTTCGAGTTTTGGCTTGTGACGGATCTCACAACGCTCAAAGTAGTGCGGGTAACGAACTTCCTTTTTTTCCAAACGCCTCAGCAGATGGCCTGTACCCCGCCATTGAAACCAGGACGACTCAATTTGAGGATCGCTTAAGTCTTCGCCTGGTACAGGGGCAGGCGGTAGAGGCACCGAAGCGTTTATATCACCCGTTTGTCGAGTCACTGGAAAGCGGAACCAAGGATCGGGATCCGAAAGTGTCGACGCAAAAACTGCCTTAGCAACGATTTCATCCAGCGCCACCTTCCCTGAGGCAAAACCGCTGCTATAGCCCGGTTGTTTGCGCTGCAAGACTCGGAGTCCGACCCAGATATTCTCGTCGCTACCACGGCCGGTTTCCTGATCGCCATTGAATTTCCAGAGGTGCCCAGTGGAATGCTGAACGCACAACTCGTAGTCCTCAGTCGCGGCAAGTTTAGGGTGCGCCCGTAGGTACGCAATTATTTCTTCGGCATCCCGCATTCCTACCCCATTTGAAGTTTTGCCTTAAGTGCATCGGACCAGCCTTGAAGAGGCGATCTAAAAATCTTCAGGTGCGTATCCCGACAATGCTCGATGTGAACCTCATCGCCTTCCTCCATTTGAAGATTGATTTGGCCATCACAAACCAAATAGGCGGTCCCACCAAAGCGGTGCACACGAATCACCACTCGCTGCTCGTAGGGCAGAACGATGGGCCGAGCAGAAAGTGAATGCGGGCAAATCGGGACGAGTACGTTTGCCGGCACCATGGGGTGCAACAAGGGCCCTCCAGCAGAAAGTGCGTACCCTGTCGATCCTGTGGCTGTCGCTACAATATAGCCATCCGCCCGAACGTGGCTCAAGAACTGTCCATCTACCATCACGTCCATTACGGACAAAGAGGTGCGCGTATCTTTGTTTACCACCACGTCATTAAAAACGATCCCATTCTCAACGACCTTGCCCTGCCGCTTTAGTTCAACGCGCAGCAAGGGTCTTTCTTCCACCGGGAGCTTTCCTTCAAGTGCGTCCAGCACGCTCTGCAGGACTCCCTCGCGGCTAAACTCCGTGATAAAGCCCACGGTGCCGAGGTTGATACCCATCAGGGGAACCTCTTCCTTTTTTTCCATTCTCTTTACGAGTGTTAGGAACGTCCCGTCACCACCTACCACCACACCGACGGAGAATTGCTTGAGCTTTTTTGCTTCGATTAGATGGTCCGTTCCGCTGAAATCCTCAACAGAACAACCTTGCGCCTCAAGCTGCTGCTTAAGCTCTTTCCCGAGCTTACCGGCTTCCTGATCCTCTTTTTTGGAAAACAGAAGTACACCTTTTTTCATGTCTAATATGGTAGCAGCGTCCCAAAGACGCGGCAATTTCCATCCCACGTCGTTCAGTTTCAAAATGCGGCGCACCGTAAGAACAGTTTGTGCACACTGTAGCGCTCCAAAAACAAGTCTTGGCCTGACGCAATACGGTTAACGTTTGATCAAAAAAAGAAGTTACATGCTGATTGAATTTGATACACTCAGCTACAATTCATTTACCTAATCTACACATAAACGACAGCAGTACTTTTTTTGGGGAGATAACGTATGATCCACGGCAAATTAATGGGCGTGTTGGCCCTGCTGGTAGCTTGGTCTACCATCGCAAGCGCCGACAACGTAGAGTATTTGGTAAAACTTCGTACTCAATCACCGACAGACACACTGGATGTACTTTCGCGTTTGGACGGTAAAGTCGATCTTGTCAGTTCTGAAGGGCGACTCTTCAAATGGAGCACTTCCACAGAGGTAGATGCAGCTGACGTGTTGAATACCCCTGCGGTCGAATACTTCCAAAAAAATCACCCGATCAAACTATTCGCGAACCCGAGCATCGAAAAGAATCGCCAGGCTATTCTTGAAGCGCTCGAAGAAGGCGAGCTGCCTATTCCCGGTGGACTTGGTGCCGCGCCTCAGGACAACCCGGAAATTCAATCTCCGGTACAACAATCCGCTGGTGCTGACCCCTTGTTAAATAATGCTTGGGGACTCGCGAACGTCGGAGCCACCAACAGCTGGTCGCACAGTCCTGCCGGTAAAGGCGTGATCGTTGCCGTTACCGACACGGGTGTCGACTACAACCACGAAGATCTCATCAACAACATGTGGCGCAACCCCAAGGAAATTCCGGGGGACGGAATCGACAACGACAATAACGGCTACGTTGACGACGTGGTTGGCTGGGACTTCGCGACTAACGACAACAAACCCTATGATCTGACGGTGGACCTTTTCCAAATTCTGTTGGGCGGCGGCAATCCCGGTCACGGGACTCACTGCGCGGGCGTTGTCGGCGCGGACCACAACAACGGCAAGGGAGCTTCTGGCGTCGCACCTGATGCGCAAATCATGGCGCTTAGGTTCATCAACGAAAAAGGCCAGGGCGATACAGCCTCGGCGGTTCAAGTTGTCGATTATGCGGTTAAGAACGGCGCGAAGATCATCAGCGCAAGCTGGGGCAGTGAAGGCGAAGAGGCCGGAGACATGGCGCTTCGTGAAGCTATTCAAAGAGCCCAGGCAGCTGGCGTTCTCTTTGTCGCAGCAGCTGGTAACGGACGCCAAGGTAAGGGCTACGACAACGACGCGGATGCCAAGCCCGTCTACCCTTCCAGCTACCAGTACGACAACGTCATCTCGGTGGCTGCTATCGACTCAGAGAACAACCTGGCCGCGTTTTCCAACTGGGGCCGAAACTCGGTCGATGTGGGCGCGCCTGGTGTGAAGATCCTTTCGACGGTACCGGGCAACAAGTACCAAGATACGGTTATCGATCTAGGTGAGTTCTTACACGCTACTTGGGACGGAACGTCCATGGCAACTCCGCACGTTGCGGGTGCTTTTGCGGCGACTCTCTCCAAGAACCCGGGACTCTCCTGGCAGGAATTAAAGCGCACCGTTCTTAGCGGAACCGCGTCGGCCTCAGCGTTGGCTGGCAAAGTTTCGACCGGCGGTAAGCTGAATCTGAACTTCTTAGCGAATAACTAAGAAGCTCTATCCTCGAAAAGTTACGGAGCCTATCCTAGACATCTGTTTTAGGATAGGCTCTTTTTTATGAGCCCGCTTAACGGTTTTAAACTCGCCCTTGCTGCACTGATCCTATCCTTCCTTTTCGTTCCGTCCGCTGAGGCGCGCCGAAAGCAAACTCGGCGGTTGCGAATCCCGACGCACCCAATCTATCTTTGGGCCAAAACTCTCGCTGAGAGCAAAGACAATGATCAGCGCAAAATTGCCGCTTTCAAGCTGAGCCAATATTCCCAGCCCATTTTTCAGGAGCCCGTGATTGACGCCCTACTCTCCTGTGTGAGCGACGACAACCTACACATTAAGGTTCTTTGCACCAAGGCGCTCGGAAGATCCCGCAAGCGAAGTAAGTCCACACAGGTTCGAAATGCACTAATCAAGCAATACAAGAGTGAGCCCTTTCTAAGAAATACGGTGGTGCGAACCTTTATCTCGTTGAATGCCGATGAAGCGAACATCCAAAAAATGCTAATGTCGGAGGCGCAACAGAACAAAAAGCCGGGTGAATTAGTAGTATTGATGAGCTACTTCGAAAAGTTCGGTTCTGGCGACGACAATTTTGTAAAAGCTCTTTCAAAAATCTATCATGAAAACAATGACCCTCGAGTACGGGCGTCTGTGGCCAAAGTTATCAGTGAACGCGCGGACGGACAAAAAGAAGTCATTGAACTGCTGGCCGAATGCACGGGAAGTTCGGATACTCCCCTCGTCTTGACGTGTCTGGGCGGACTTCAAGCTCAGGGTACTAAAAATCCCCTAACGTGGTCCGCTGTGGAACGAACAATCCTCAGTCGCGATCCGGACGTTCTGGAAACTACGCTAGACGTGATTGATGCGCTACCCGAGTCTCCTAACCAAAAGGTTTCCGCCCGCTTGTTGCAGATTATTACGGATGCGGACGACTCGGAACTTCGTGAAAAGGCCGTACTTAGCCTTGGTGTTTGTGGTAACAAGAGCGCAGACATTGTTGACCTCCTTCAGCGACTAGTGGAGGAGGAATCTGTCGGTGAGGACATTCGAATAGCTGCCGCCCTGGTATTGGGAAAACAAGCAGAAGCCTTTCCGGTCGCTCCCCGCCGCATCCTAGACAACTGCGGGACCAGAGAGAAATCGCAAAACCTTCGTACCGCCTGCCAATTGGGTTTGCAGGAACTCAAGACCCGAACCGCCTCTCCGAAAAAAGAAGAGGGGAACCGCGAAACGGCTTCCAAGAAGTAGCTAATCCAGAAACTTTTTTAAGGCGTCCGGCACAGAAAACGAACCGTCTTCGTTTTGGTAGTTTTCGAGAAGGGCAATCAAGGTTCGGCCCACAGCAAGTCCGGAGCCGTTCAGGGTGTGCACATACTGAACCTTTTTCGTTGCAGCGTCGCGATAGCGGATATTCGCCCGCCGAGCTTGAAAGTCGCCGAAATTACTGCAGCTCGAGATTTCCATATAGCCCGCACCGGCAGGCGACCACACCTCGATGTCGTAGGTGTGGCTCGAGGAAAAACCAGTATCCCCCGCGCAAAGGCTCACAATCCGATACGGAAGTTCGAGTTTTTTCAAAATGTTCTCAGCATCACCAACCAAGCTCTCCAATTCTTCAGCGGATCGCTCAGGATGCACAAACTTAACGAGTTCAACCTTGTTAAACTGATGCTGGCGTTTCATGCCCTTCGTGTCTTTGCCATAGCTCCCTGCCTCTGAACGAAAACACGGCGTATAGGCCATGAATTTTTGGGGAAGCATTTTCTCGTCGAGAATTTCGTTGCGGTAATAGTTGGTTACGGGAACTTCTGCGGTTGGAATGAGGTAGTAGTCAAACCCTTCCAACTTGAAGACGTCTTCCTTAAACTTGGGAAATTGACCGGTTCCCTCCAAAGCATGGCTATTTACAATGAACGGGGGCAAGATTTCTTCATAGCCCCGCTTGCCGTGCTCAGACAACATGAACTGAATTAGGGCGCGCTCCAGGCGGGCCGCCTGCCCTTTCAAAAAAACAAAGCGGGCACCGGTCACTTCGCCTGCCTTCTTAAAATCTAAAATCCCGGCCTGCTCTCCGATTTCAAAATGTGCTCTAGCGGGGAAAGAAAAGGTCTTCTTTTCTCCTACCACTCTTTCTTCTCGGTTCTGACTTTCAGATGTCCCGTCGGGCACTGTCTCCCGCAAGAGGTTAGGTAGCTGCAGTAGGATTTGATGGATGTCGGCTTCAATGGGCGCGAGCGTAGCGTCCAGTTCTTTTACCTCTTCTGCGACTGATTTCATTTTTTCAAGGATCGGCCCCGCATCCTGTCCCGCCTTTTTTAACTTCGCAATCTCCTGAGAAGCTTCGTTCCGCGACTGCTTAAGCTTCTCCACTTTTTGAATAACCTCCTTACGGCGATTATCCAAATCACAGATTTGTTTCACTGAAGAAGATACATCGGCCCCTCTTTTTTTGAGGTTTTGGATCACTTCATCCGGGGCACTGACTACTTTCTTTAGGTCCAGCATTCTTATTCCGGTATAACCAGTCGGTTGATCAGGTTCTTTATTGTTCCCGCGTCCTGGGCGGCTGGCGCGCGTTTAAGGTAGTCCTCGAACGCTTGTGCCGCCTCCGTATTCCGCTGAAGGGCAACGTAAACATACCCCAGCTCCCGATGCAATAGGGGATCGCTGGCGTCCAGGTCCAAAGCGAGGCGAATGGCCCCTTCGGCCGATTCGAAATTCCCTAATTGCCGGTAGCAGCGAGAAAGGAGCAAATAGGCTCGAATTTTGTCGTAGAGAAACTCGGGCGCCTTGGAAGCTGCAGGGAGGTTGGCAATCTCAGTAAGCTGGTCCACGGCTTTTTCAAACTCCTGGTACTGCATCAGAGTTTCCGCCCACTCGACTCGAAACTTGGTGTTGCCCGGGTTATTGCTGACCTCCAACGCGAGCTCATCCAAGGCTTCGTCCTTTTTGTTCATGGCCCGGAAAACTCTCGAAAGATTCATATGCGCCCCGGGATATTTCGGGGAGGTTTCTATCAAGATCTTTAGCACCTCGAGCGCCTCGTCGTACTTTTTCTGACCAATCAGCAACTCCGCTGCTCGGTAAAAGCCCTCCAAATTGCGGCGGTTGAGCCGAGAAGCAATTCGGTATTCCAGGATGGCCTTGTCGATCGCTCCATCCGCCTCGAGCGCCTTGCCCAAGGCCAAGCGGATCTTGCTGTCTTCCCGGTTAAGATCCAACGCACGCTGGTAGAGCAGAATGGCTTTCTTGTAATCCTTGTTCTCCGCGTATACCTCACCAAGCGCCCAATAGTAGTTGGGATTGCTGGGATCCTTTTCGATCAGGTTCTTCACAAGCTTAATCGCAAAATTTTTCTCGAAGTTCGATACCTTGAGTTTCAGCCACTCGACCAAGGCATCGTAATTCAAGGGGTCCGCTTTAAAAGACTGCTCAAAGAATCCCATTGCCTGGCGCTGATCACGGGTAAAAAGCAAACGCATCTTGCCCGCATAATAAAGCACTTCGCTGTCATCATCCTTAACCTGAGAAGCCGCGAGGAATTCGTCCAGGGCTCGGCTATAGTCTTGCCGCTTGTAAAAATGCTTGCCCAGCGCAACCCGTGTATCCCGATCATCGGGGGCGAGGCCCTTGGCCTGGAGGAGTAGCTGGAAACCGCGATCGAGATTGTACTGCTCAGTCTCAAGCAGCCCTAGTTTAATGTACGCCTTTGACAGAGTCGCATCCTTGTCGATGGCCCGTTCATAAAAACTTACGACTCGAAGAAAGTCTTCGTAGTAGATCGCGTTCTCTTCGATAAGTTCTCCCAATCTTAACAATATAGAACCATCGTTCGGGTCTATGATGTGGGCAGCCTGGATGTAGAGGAACGTTTTCTCAACGTCCTTTTGCTGATAGTAGGTCTCCCCTCGAATAATGAACTGCCGTTTGCCTAATACGTATTTCTGCACAACCGACTTAATGCTTTCCTCTGAATTATCGAGTGAGGCGATTTTGCTTCGGATGTCAGGAGAAACCTTCGGGTCGTAGTGGCTGGCCAGAAGGTAACACTCTCCCGCCTCGTTGACTTGGCCCAATATCTCGTAAGTTCGTGCCAACTTGAACGCAGCCTCTGCGGCGCCGCGAGATTCGGCAAGGGCGGAAAACCGAACAGCAGAACGGTAGTGGTTTAAGGCCTCCTGCATGAGGTTTTCTTTCACGGCAATGTCCCCGAGCAGCAGTTGGGATCGGTGGTGCAAGGGCGTCGCCTTGAGTGACGCCTGGGCGTACTCCCTTGCCGCCTTGTAGTCGCCGAGGTCAAAAGCTATGCGACCCAAGAAGTAGTTTCCTCGAATGGCGGTCTGGGGGCTTTTAACCGCCTCCACCAACGACGCTTTTGCGGTTTCCAGATCCTTGAATGAGTAGCTGATTTCCCCGAGCACCAGTGCATTCTCGGCCCCGGTGGGATCCGTTTCTATCGCCTTTCTCACGAGTTCCCGAGCGGCCTCCAATTTCTGCTGCTGTAAAGAAAAGAGGGCTTCGGCTCGATAGAAGGCGCTCGACTGGGGATCAATCAAACGGCCCTTTCGCAAGGTATCCTGCAGTTTCTCGGCGACCCGTTTCGATGTGGAACCATCCAAAAGTGACATGGCTAGCGACTGAGTCAATCCTCCGTATGCCTGGGAACTTTTTGGATCATAGGCAATAGCTTCTTCAAACAAAGCGGCGGCGCGCGGGTAGTATTTGCCGTTATCCTGCCGGTACACTTGCGTCCCTTCCCAAATGAGAGCTTCAACTTTTTGCTTCAGCTTGCTGGGATCAGAAATAACCGTACGCTGTGGCGGCGCAATAGAGGCAGGCTCTTTAAGAGGACTGGTTTCTTCGTTGTCTAGTAATAGAAGTGAAAGTCCCGCTAGCACAACCGCGTAAAGGAGGATCCGCCGCCGGTTGCCCTGCTTTTTTGGCTCTTGAGTTTCTTTTTCAAGCGGAGCTTCCAAGGGGATAGACAGACTGGCTTCGGGAGGTACCTCATTCAGCGGTGAGGCAAGATCGGCCATCGGAGAATCATCGTTTTCGATGAAATCCTCCGCCGCCCGCAGCTCTTCCTGCGCGTCCGCTTCCGCGTCGACCTCTTCCACTTCGGATCGATCGTCTTTGAAGAGTTCTTGAATAAGCGCCTGATCGATCGTGCCTTCCACCCGCGTTCCAACATCGTTGGATAAGCGCTGAGTCTTTCCGGCATCGTCTCCCTCGGCGTGTTTTGTTTTCCCACCTAGCTCTTTTTCGCTGGCCCTGCGAGTTGCGTGTTCCTCCTTATTCTCCTTTTTTTTGTCTTTCTTTGGGCTCGCTGAGGCATCCGATTCGGATTTGTACTGATCCTCAAATAGTCGCTTCATCAGCGCATCGTAGAAAACCGGGATCGAAGACAACTTCTGCCATTCGACATACGGGGGAATAGCGACTTCCTCCTCCCCCGTGTACTTCCCTCTCTCAATTCGCGATAGGATGCGCTGCTCCGACAAATCCTGGTCGAGCTTCCCATGGCGGTCCTTCACTTGGAAAGATTTGCTGTGATTTCCCACACTTCAATTGTATCTAGAGTCCCAAGAGAGCACAGCCCCAAAAATGGTAGCGCCAAAAAGCATCCCTCCACAGCGCGCCGCGCCGTAGAAAACGAGTTTGATTTGGGATACGCTACCGAGATCGTGACAACGACTGTCCTATCTTTGGAAGAATGGTGGCGTGGTTTTTTTTATTTCCTCTGTTTTTTTGCCGTTCATGTCTTTCTGTGGAGGAAAAGTAGTCTACCGAAAAGCTTCGTCAGCCTGATCGCGGTTCTCATTCTCCTCCCCACCGCCATATACCTAGTTTTCTTTGTCTCCGGCCTAATGGCTGCCGAGTGGCTATCGGCATGGCTTCTCCACTGCGTCCTGGCCGCCAACTACATCGCAGCGTACCCCGCTATCGCCGCCCAATCACCAACGATCCAAATACTAAACTCCTTGCATAGACACCCTGAAGGAATTCCCTGGTCAAAAGTCCTGGAGAGTTGCCCTGTAGAAAAAGCCCTAGAGGATCGTATCGACGAGTTAGTAAGCGCTCGCCTTATCGCTCCGGACAACGGGGACTACCGCCTCACTCGCAAGGGTTACTGTCTCGCGCGTGCATTCGAAATTTTTCGTAACACTCTAGGTCTCTCGGAAGGGAGCGGTTAGTGTCTGCTTGGGGAGTAATTTTTCTTTTGCTTGCACCACTGTGGATGGCTATTTGCCATGCTATCGTCTTGCGGATCCATCGGTTCAAGACTGTTCCGGCCGTGCCACTGACCGCTGCGGTATGTATGGGGGTTGTCTTTCTACAATGGCTAACACTCGCCCTTACCGAAGGGGCACGCTTTTACAGGAGCGCAACGCCGAGCCTTTTTGCATTTTGTTTAGCAATATTAGGAGCGCATTTTTACTTTCATGTATTCAACATGAGCGAGTCGAGTCGCCGCATACGGCTACTGCGACAACTTCTGAAAAAGAAATCGCTAAACGAAACAAGTAAAGCCTATACGCCTCAAGGGATGTATGAGATTCGCCTGAATCGACTGGTCAGCTGGCGGCAGGTGACGCTCCGGAACGGGATCCTGTACCCTACTGCTTCGGTACTTTCCCTTGCAGCGCAGATACTGCTCGCGCTAGAAAAGCTACTTTTCCCGGAAAGGTTTAGCGATCCTCACCACGAAGATCCGGAAGCTGAGTGAAGTTCAAGGACAGCTTGGCAATTCTCTGTAGAAAGCCCACCAAATCCAAATGCACTGAGCTAGTGTCCAATGTCTCTTTGATGCCCTGGTGAAGCCGAATCACATGCTTTTCATTTGATTCCGCAACCATTTCTTCCACCTCTTCAAAGAGGAGGGCGAGCTTCACAGCAAGGGCTCGGTCAGATGAGGAAAAGTACGCAGTTGATAGCTGCAGGCACTCCATTACCTTGGAATGAATGGAAACGATTTCACCCCAACCTTCATCAGAGAACGAGTACCCCTTTTTGGCGGTTTTTTTGACCAGCGGAAGGATATTTTTTTCAACAACATCCCCAATACTCTCCAAATCACTCGTTCGAAAAAGAAGCTCAAACTCTCGATGCACCTGAGTCTTAGTCATTTCTGACTGGCTTAGCCGGGTCAGATGCATTTTGATGCCCTTATTGAGGAAATCTACGAGTTGATCCTTCTCTCGAAGTTCATCAATGGAACGGCTCACCGGATTCTCAAATAGCACGACCGACTTTTCCACCATCTCCTCTACGTAATCGGACATTCGCAGAATCTCGCGGTGGGCCTGCGCCAATGCCAACTCCGGGGTATCCAGTGAACGTGAATCCAAATAGTGGAATGTAAACGGTCCGGAATCTTCCTGCTCCGGAATAATTCGAACCACAATCTTGGAACCGAACGAGATAAATGGAAAAAAGAGGACGGCAAGACCCAAATTGAAGGCAGTATGAGCGTTCGCAATCTGCCTTTCCAACTCCCCGCCAAAATGCCCAACCAGACCGGCAAACTGGGACATCAAGGGGTACACCAAAGCAACACCCACCACTTTCACCAGAAAGTGGGCGAGTGCCGTTTGCTTACCCAAAATACCGCCGCGAAAGCCCGCTAAAAAGCCGGTGGAAGTGGTCCCGAGGTTAGCTCCCAAAATCCAAGGCAGGGCCTCCTGTAGACTGCTCCCCTGGGCAACGAGCAAAGACATGATGAGCGCAATCGTTGCGGCGCTACTATGAATCATTGCCGTTAGATAGGTCGATAAGATCAAAGCGGCCAGCGGACGGTGGCTGAAATACTGCACACCATGCTGGAACACCTTGTTCTGTTCCAGCACATTGCCCGCTTCCTTGATGAGATTCATCGAGAGAAACATGATGCCCAAAAACAAGATTGTCCTTGAAACATGCTTGGCACGATCGGAAGTCGTGAAGAAGCTCAAAGCCACGCCCGCTGTTACCATCAGCATCGCGTAGTGAGAAATTTGAAACGCCATAATCTGAACGATGAGGGTACTTCCTACAATCGCGCCCAAAGTTACGGCTAAAACTTGCTTTAGATTGAGGAGGCGGGCGTTCGCTAGCCCAACTAACATCACGGTTACTGCCCCACTACTGCCCATCACGATCGCCAATACGAAACCCAAGACACAGGCAGCAAAGAGATTCCCGGCAAATAGATTTATCCAAACCCGGGTGCGGCTCCCGGCAAAATGCTGGATCGTCTTTGAAAGGGATTCAATCGCGTAAAGGAGCAGCGCGGAGCCGCCCATCAATGTGAGTAGTGAATTGTTCAAGGAGCAACCTAAGCCACTAATCAGTTTAAGCGGTGCCTAGGACAGCATCAAGGAAAGAATCCGCGTCAAACGGGACCAAATCTTCGACCCCTTCGCCGAGACCAATGTAGCGGACCGGTAGTTTCAGCTCTGCTGCGATGGAAAGAACCGCACCACCTTTGGCAGTTCCGTCCAGCTTAGTGACGACCACGCCGCTCAGATCAAGCGCCGTTCCGAATTCCTTCGCCTGCCGTACAGAATTTTGGCCCAGCGTACCATCTAAAACAAGCCAGGTCTCATGTGGAGCCTCCGGGATTACCTTCGTCATGACTCGGTGAACTTTCTTCAGTTCATCCATCAAGTTGGTTTTCGTATGCAGCCTTCCCGCTGTGTCGAGTATCACGACATCAATCCCACGCGCCACGCCGGCCGTTAACGCGTCAAAGGCAACGGCGCCCGGATCCCCGCCTTCTCGACCTGCCACCAACTGCGCACCCGATCGATCCGCCCAAACTTTCAACTGAGAGATGGCACCCGCGCGAAACGTGTCTGCAGCACCCAGCAAGACGGACTTACCTTCTCGCGCGAATCGGCTGGCAAGCTTTCCAATTGTGGTTGTCTTTCCCACGCCGTTGATGCCCACCACGCTTATCACCAGCGGCTTCGGGTTTCCGACAGTTTTCTTCTCCACTGCAGCGAATACAGATTCACATTGGGTGCGAACCAAATCTCGAAGACTCGCGCCATTCGCCTCGTTGAGGTCCGCTCTCACTCGATCCAAAAGCAAGCTCGTAGTCGCCATGCCCACATCAGCAGCTAGTAGGCCTTCTTCCAGCTCATCCCAGTCTTTGCTTTCAAACCCCTCCTTCGCCGCTTTCCCAAACAAGTTTTCGAGGTTTCCAAGCAGTCGCGAACGCGTCTTGCCCAGCTTCTCTTTTAGCGACAGCGGAGGAGTTTCTGGAAGAGTTTCCGCAATCGGCGTCGAAATCTCCGGTTCCTGCTCAGACAGCGGGATTGCGTCTGGTAACTTCTCCGGTTTGGCTTCCGGTGGAAGGGCTCTATTGGCGCGGCTCCGCAGCCAATAATAGACGGCTCCGGAGACACCAAGAACACCAACAACTATGGGAACGATTTCAAGCCAATTCATGCCGGTAGTCTTATAACAGCTTGTCGGCGGATTGCAATTCGGGGAGGGATGTCAGCTACTCGGAGGGTGTTTCTGCAGTGGGCTTTTCTTCTTTTACGATCGATTCGAGGTGCCGGTAGATGGTGCGGGGGTGAACTCCTAGTAGACGCGCGGCGAGGCGCTTATCACCACGCGTACTCTTCAAGGTCCGATCCATCACGAGCTTTTCTATCTGCCTCAAAGTCAATCCCACCGGAATCACAATCGTTTTGTGTTCCTTTTTCCCCCCTGCGATTTCGGGAGGGAGATCCTCGACTTCGACAGACCCGGTGCGATTAAGAACGACAACTCGCTCCATGACATTCTCGAGTTCTCGAACGTTACCTGGCCAGGCATAGCGGATCAAGGCATCCAAAGTTTCAGAGTGAAGAATCGGAATAGATCTCCCATTCTTCTTGGCAGAAGTTTCCAGAAACCTCCGCGCAAGGAGGGGGATATCTTCCACGCGTTCACGCAAAGGCGGAACGTTGATATGGATGACATTCAACCGATAAAAGAGGTCCTCTCTAAAGACCCCTTCGGCAACGGCTTTTTTTAGGTCGGTATTGGAAGCGCTAATGACCCGGGTTTCCACATATCGGGTTTGATTACTCCCCAGCCGTTCGAATTCACCTTCTTGCAAAAAACGAAGAAGTTTTGTCTGTAACGATTGTGGAGCGATTCCGATTTCATCCAGAAATAGCGTCCCACCGTGGGCAAGTTCTACGCGGCCCTTCTTGGTTTTGGCTGCCCCGGTGTACGCCCCCGGTTCATAACCAAATAGCTCGGCTTCCAAAAGATTGTCGGGAATGGCCGTGCAGTTAATTTTTACAAACATCCCGCTAGATTCTTGGCTGTTCCGGTGAAGGTACTCCGCCAAAAGTCCTTTCCCCGTGCCGCTTTCCCCACCGATCAGTACGTTGGCTCGGCTGCGGGCGGCCTGCTCCACGAGATCCATCATTCCCTTCAAGGCAGCAGAACGACCAATTATCGGGCGGTCCTTTCCTTGCATCTGGCTCTTAAGCTCCTCGCGCAACGAGAGGTTTTCCGCAACCAGCTTCCGTTTCTCTACCGCCTTGTGCACCACTCGCAATACTTGCATCCGCTGCAGAGGCTTGGTGATGAAGTCATAGGCGCCTTTTTTCATCGCTTCGACCGCTATTTCGACAGTGCCGTAGGCAGTGACCAGAATCACTTCAATCGAGGGGTGCGAGGTGCGCACGACCTCAAGCAGATCCAGACCACTCATGGCTCCCATGCGAAGATCGGTCAGCACCACGTCGATGTGGCCATTCTGCAAGATCGGCACAACGTCCTTGGCATTCTGAAAGCGGTGCACCTCTGCCCCATCCGATTTCAAAATTCGTTCTAAGCTGTCTAGGTTCGATAGCTCGTCGTCCACTATCGCAATGCTGTACTTGGACATAATTTCTCCCTGCCTGGGGCTGCTAAACCGGAAACTGGAATTCGAAAGTGGTTCCCTTACCGAGCTGACTGTCACAACGGATTGAACCATGCGCTTCTTCAACGATATTCTTGGTCAGCACCAAACCCAGGCCTGTCCCGTCCCGTTTAGTCGTAAAAAACGGTGAAAACGTGTTCCGGCGGGTAGATTCATTCATTCCAAAGCCTGTGTCCTGAAACTCTATTGTTGAAGTGTTGTTCTCCACTCGGGATCGGACCGTTAGAGTTCCCCCTAGCGGCATGGCTTCACGCGCATTCTTTAATACATTGAGGAACACCTGCTTCAACCGCGAGCGACTCGTTTTTACGTATATTTCCGTCGGGGTCAGATCGGTTACTACTTCTATACCTTTGGCCTTATTCTCCTCTTTAGAGAAATTAAGGATTTCTTCGAGCACTTCGTGCGCTTCGACGGAGTCTTCTCGACTGGAAGGAACGCGGGCCCTAACCAGGTAGCTTTCTGTAATCTGATTGAGCCGTTCGATTTCGCGCGACACACTTCTTAGTGTGGATTTAATTTCTTCTCCAGAATTGTTCATCTCGCTTTCCAACCAATCAATATTTAAACTAATCGAGTTGAGTGGATTGCGAATTTCGTGAACTACCTCCGCCGACAACTGCCCTACGGCCGCAAGACGCTCGGCCTGAAGCAGCTCCTTCTGCTGCACCTGAATTTTCTTATCTCTTTCCAGAAGAGCGTTCAACATACGGTTGTATTCACGTGCCAGCATCGACACTTCATCTTTGGGTGCCGCCTTCACTTTAAGACTTTGGCTCAGATCTCCATCCGCAATTTTCTTGATACTGCCGATTAAGGCGGGCAAGGGTTGCAAAACCTTTATTGAGAATAGGAGAGTAAAAATTCCAAAAACAACAACAAGTGTCGATAAAATGAGATTCCAAATTAGATTGTCACGACCTTCCGCTTGGACGGCCAGGGTTACATTGGCGGCTTCCTTGTCCAGCCGTTCTGAGAGAGTCTTAAGCCGAGTTCGAAGGTTGACATAGAGTCGTTTGAATTCCTTACCTTCTGTGGTTTGGGAGAGTTGCTCAAACTCTGATCTTGTCTGCTGAAAGAGACTGGAAATTTCTTCAATACCGTTTCCGTTCTTCTGATACTTTGCAAGCAACTGCTCGCCTAAACTAAACTTCCGAAGAATTATGTAAGGGTACAGGTCACGTGCCACTCTAGAGAAAGTACTTTGCTCTGAAGTTCTTCCAGCTGGAAAGTAAAAACGGCGAAGGTCATCGGCGAGCGTGTATGTCTTGGCCTGCAGCTCTACAGTGAGGCGCGACAATGGAATGATCAGCTGGTTCACTAGAACCAGTCGCTCATTCGATCTAGAAAGGCGCGCGTAGTTATAGACGGCAGCGCCGGCAAACACTAATAAAACGGCCAAATAGCAGCCGATGACTTTGCTTCGAATGCTCATTGAGATTGAGGTGAAGAGAGTGTGGAGCCGGAAAGGGAAAGGGTTCCCCTATCTTTATTTTACTGGATTTCGCGGGTTGGGGAAAGGTGCGCAAAAGAAAAGCGCGGCACCGGTAAACCGGGCCGCGCTGCAAAACGGGAGTAGAAGCTATTAGAAGTTGACGCGCAGACTGCCGCCGTAGGTAACAACGCTGGACTGCAGATCGTAGTTACCAAGTGCGGAAATATCCACGTTGCCGCCGCGTCCAAGCACAAAACCAAGCCGGCCGACAACTTCGCCGCTCGACGTGGTGCCCACATTGGTGTGCTTATAGCCACCACCGAAGTAGTACATTGCGCCGCCTAGCGTAAAAAATCCAGATAACGTGTAGTTGTCCGTGGCACTGATGTCATTGAACGTGAGGTTGGCTTCAATGTTGTTGTTGCGATTCTTTCCGGAGTAGCCCAAACCGATCGTTCCCGCGATGGGATTCGTCGTACCGCCCATCGTGGTGCCTACAGCGACACCCAGCGACATTCCCTGATCCCGCGCCGGGTTGAGGTTGATGGTTCCCTTGACCGTGCTGAGGTTGGTGCCGGTGCTTTCGAGGGAGGTAAAATAGCTTGCGCCAACGTTCACAACGCGGCGCTTACCCAAACTAAATCCAATACCGCCACCCGCCACGTCTGTGCTCTGGTCCGGGTCAAAGCTTGATCCCGACCGAGTACCGACGGCGAAAAGAGCCAGGCGGCCGTTAGAGTACGCCAGCGAAGGCGTCAACGACTGGACCGGGGTAGCATCAGACGTTCGAGTGTACTTCGCTTCGAGACTCGTACCGTCGTCCCGGGACATCTGTCCGGGATTGGCCGCACTGTTATGATCCGGGTACAAGAAACCCAACCCACCACGGATGACCTTCATCTTTCTTGCACCTTGGGCACCGAAAGAAAAGGCTAGGGCCAAGGCGAGGACGAACACATACGAACGCTTCATATCTCCCCCAAAATTGAACTCACGAGCTAAAAACAATCTACATGGGGGTTATCGGCACCCTTTTGTAGAGCCGTAGGACAAAATTGCGTCCCATGAGGATCAACGAACGCTTCGCATTATGTATTCTTAGGTCTTAGATTTTTCTCGACAGAGAACTGTAAGACGCGGCTCTAGTGTGGAGAGGTTGAGTACTCCCTCCCAGCCTTCCACCTTTTTGCCGCGGTGATACAAAACAGAATAAGGTAGGGTTCCGGTCCAGGTAGGATCCAGACTTCGAACATAGTCTTCGGCATCGCCTTCCGGTTTGAGATAGGTAGCGTAGCTGGGCTTCAGAACTTGATCCACCCACTTTTGAGAAAACTGTTTTTGCGAAAAGGGATTGCTGATATCCACGATCACGGGTTGGACAAACTGGCGCTGCTCAAGCCACTTCAATAATATAGGCAGCTCTTTCAAGCACGGGTGGCACCAGGTGGCCCAGAAATGGTAGAGCACGCATTGCCCTTTCTTGAGGCTTACAAGATCTTTTGAAGAAAGCACGCGGCTCGACCCGAGCGCTGGAGTCGCCAACGCCCAGAATAGAATCGTGCACGCCCACAGGTGATTCACAGGTTTGCCTCACTGAGGGAGAGACGTGTCCGTAAAACCTCGTCAGAAAACAGCCGAATAAGCTTTTCTTTCGCGAATCGAGAAAACACGGAATCCGGGTTTCCTTGAGCGAGCTCCGAGAGTTCCGCTTCGGACCGATTCTTGAGTTGCCTGATAAATGATACAAGTTGTTCAGGATGACCGTGCTCAACATGAAACCCACCTGGGAAGTCCGCCATGAGATCGGTGACGTGGCTTTCTTGTGGACCGACAAAAATGTAGGGCTTCGCGGTTGCCAGTACGCCATAAATCTTGCTGGGATGGACCAACCCCTTCACACCCGATCCCATGACAACGAGGTGAACGTCGGCCGTATTCAACGAATGGCGCAACATTTCCAGTGGTTGGTGAGGAACTTGTAGAACATTGCTAAGGTTGTGCTTGTCCACAAATTCCGATACGTCCTTAACCCGAAGGCCCGTACCGATGAAGAGGAAGAGTACATCCGGTTCTTCCTGCAAAAGTCTTGCAGCCTCCAAAACGGTGTCCAACGGGTGCGCAATACTGTGGTTTCCCGAGTAGCACACGACAAATTTATTTTGAATCCCATATTTCTGACTGAACGGATTCTTTTTCTTACCGACGCTCGTTTCTCTGTTTTGGACGGGCCAGGGCGGAATAATGGAAATCTTTTCAGGGGGTGCCCCGTGGTTACGGACTCGCTTTTCCATCCATCTATCTAGAACCACTATGTGATCGCTCGCGCGGACACTAAAATTGAAAAGCATGAATAGTAGCCGCGTTACCAAGGATTTAGGCTTCAGATACCCCACTTCCACTGCGGTATGTGGGTTGAGGTCCATCATCCACTGAATACAACGCTCCTTGCGCAATCTAGCAAAAATTACCCCCAAAACTCCGATCATTGGAGGGGATGTGAAAACGATAAGCACATCCTGCCGCTCCAAAAAAAGGAGTTTCCAGGCCGCGGAAAGTAGAAATGTGCTGGCGTCGCAAAGACGCGTGAGGATGTTTTTCTTGCCAAAACCGGTAGAGAAAACACGATGGACTTCAATGCCCTGCAGATTTTCCCGCGAAGGGTAGCGCCGCTTCCTGTTGTTGTATTCCCGCTTGTCCGCGACGACCGTGACGGAGTGCCCCTCTTGGCGCAATTCCATAGCCAGATCGGTGACGTGAAGGGCAGTCGCCACCGTGTCGGGCATGAACACCTGATTGAGCAGTAGAACTCTCATGGGATTTGTAATCTTTACGGCTATTTGGACAGAATAGCCCCAGTCAGTTGATTTGCAAAGGCATCCCGCCTAATCTCGGGCCCATGAAAAAGCTAACCCCCCTACTATTGGCTCTGGCACTGGTATTCGTAGGCTGTACGCGCAAGGAAGCACCGAAGCTTCCCCCATACGCCGCCTACACTTTTCAGGACCAGAATGGAAAAAATGTCGAATTCGAACGCTTTAAGGGCAAACCGACGTTTGTATCCTTTATATTCACGCGTTGCCCGATGCCGGACATGTGCCCGTTGACGATGCAAAAAACCAAGAAGGTATATGACCAGGCGAAGGCCGCGGGCCTGTCGGCGAACTTCGTGATATTCACCATAGATCCGGTATTCGATACACCGGAAGTGATGACGGAGTACGCAAAACGGTATCAGCTAAACCCCGACGATTTCACGTTGCTGACCGGGACAGACGAGACTATTTCGAAGATCGCCTCCGAGCTCGCCAATGTAGTTGCGATCCCATCTGCCAATTACATCACGCACAACGTAAAAAGCGTCCTTCTGAACTCGCAACTGGAAGTGGTGGAGGAATATAAGGATAACGAGTGGAAAGCAGAGGACGCTGTAGCAAAACTAAAGACCCTCTAAGGCGGCCGAGGCACTAAGGCATCCGCGGACAAGCTATTTTTGGAAGTTTTTCCGCAAAGTTAAACTTCGGATCGTGACTTCCCACATGGCATTGGAGGCAGGCGGCTTCCGACACACGTGTGCGGGAAGCAATTTTTACCGCAGGGTGCCCGTGGCGGTTGCCGTGGCAGTGCTCGCATTGGACCCCTGCATAGACCTTTTCAAGTTTCTGAGCCTCGTTCAGTTGCGCTAACGTACGGGTGTAACGATCGTGCAAACGTTTGTAGCGCTTGGGATCGACGCGGGAATCCAAGGGACCCGTATCTTTGCCAAACACAGCTTCCATTAGTTGCTCCGCAAAGACTTTTTTTCCTTTCAACTCAGATTTCTCTTTAAGTACAAAAGGTTCCGCAATCTTTGAAAAGCCCTCCGCCATCTGGAAGCCTAAGCTGTGGCATCCAATACATTCCGGGTTGAAGTGTTGATTCTTGGAATACAAAACCAGATAGGCGGAAGAGTGGTTGGTTTTTTCCCAAAAATCGTACTGCGCCTCATGGCACCGACGACAAACATTGGGTTGGGCGACAAATCCATGCTTGGATTTTCCCTCGCTTGGGTGCGAGGAAAAGGCCAGTTGGCGGACAAATTCGCGGTGCGCCTCTACCCAACCGGTCACGATATTTTTTGCTTCCAGGGTTTTATCCAGCTCGACCAAGGTGTGAGAACTCTTTGCTGGATTCCCCGGGACATAATCAAGTACGCCTATTTGTCTCCCTTCGACATCCGACTGGAAAATGAGTGCCTTTCCAACCCATTGGGGCTGAGTAAGGACGTCCAAGGATCGGGATCCAAATACCAGATGAATTCCCGGAACCGCAGCTAGTTGGCGGTCGGATTCCAAACCCAGATAGGAAAGCGCGACAATAATCTTGGCTCCTGCCCGCTTTAACGCTGCAATCTCCTCACGGGCAACCTTTAAGGCGTCGCGCGGCGCGACGCCCGCTACCCCGGAAAAGTCTTCTTCGCTCACAAGTCCAAAGACTCCGACCTTCCATCCCTGCCTTTCCAAAATTACGTGCTTCTTTAAGAACCGCGTCTGGGCCCCCGTGGATTCCAAGTTTGCCGCCAAGAACGGGGCACCGGTGGCCTTCGCCAATTGAGCAAGCTTCTTCCAACCTGCAGCAAGGTCTCGACGGCCCGGAACGTACGCATCCAGTCCCAGGTAACCGTACGCCTTAGCAATGAGATCCGCTTTTGCCAACTCCTGGGGACGCCGGCTCGACTCTATCTGGGGCAGCGCAAAAAACGCGTCCCCTGCATCTAGGAACAGACTGTTCTTTTGGGTGCGCCCTGCCCGTTGCAAATATTCAGCAAGGCGATGGAGGCCACCTATCTGGCCAGTTTGGCAACCACAGGGTTCGACCTCCCCCTGGCGGCTGGAGGCGTAGTAAAAACGCAAACTTGTTTCCGCCCCGCCTGAAGCTACCGGCGGCACGATGACGTCAAGCACCAACCAGGACATGACTGCGAGCGTTATACTTCGAATCATTTTTCTATTCTAACCCAATCTTAGTTCCAGACCCCGCTTGTATTGCCTGCCCCTTTCTCTTCCATTAGCATGAAGGCTGATGCCTTTCGGGAAACACAACATACTTCCCTCTTTACTCTTGCTTCTTTGCTTTCCGCCTCTTGTGACGCTCGGCGCCAACGCACCGAACAGAGATGAACTTTTTCAGCTCGCCGTCAAAGAAGCCAAGCGGATGGGATTAGCTTCCGAACCAGAGGCAAAAGCGGAAATCGACCGCATACTTTACAAGCACTATCTCAAGACAGTTTTGGGTAAACACGCCGACGAACTGCAGCCGTCGGAAAAGGAGCTCAGGGACGCCTATAAGGACCACCCTCGGATCCGACTGAGGCACCTCGCCGTAATGGGCAGCCCGGAATCGCAACAAAAGAAAATTAAGTCCGTGCTAGCATCGCTCAAATCAGGTGAGAGTTTCAAAAAGGTAGTACTAAAATATTCAGAGGACGCGGGCGCCAAGTTTGCGGGTGATTTGGACTTTAAGGGTGAGAATGACTTGCCCGAAAGCTTGTACACCACCGCACTTAGCATGAAGCTCGGAAAAGTTTCTGCCCCGATAAAACTTGGTAACGGGACTCACCTTATTGAGGTGCTTGCCGTGCAGGATTTTGCGAAGGCACCGGAGGTTTACAAAGCCTATCTTAGAGGAAAGCTCAAGCACCAAAAGGAGCTCACTCTCTTAAGGAAAAACCTGGCCTCATTGGCCTTGAGAAAAGCGAAGTACCCTAAAACTAAAAAGGATACAAAATGATTCGTCTACGCTTCGGTTTTCTTTTGGGATTAGTTTTTCTAATTTCGTGTAATCGAAATTTCAATATCGGAGATAAGACGATAGCGAAGGTGGACGGGTCTCCCATTTCGGTTAACGAGTTCCTCACTAAATTCAATCAACTGAAGTCCGAGCAGGATGAGGTTAGTCGCTCAAATCCAAAAGTAATGGACGGAGTCAAGCTGCGAGCATTGAACGAGACGATCATCGTTCATATCATTCGAGAAGAAGCAAAGCGGCGAGGTTTAAGAATCCCAAAAGAAGAAATTGAGGGCCGCCTGGCAAGCTGGAAGGACGGCTACCCTACCGGCGGATTCGAAGAGATGCTACGCCGGCAAAACATTACGGAAGCTATCCTTAAGCTCCGCATTGAAGAGCAATTCCTAATTCAAAAGGTAATCGACGAGGTCTTTTATACAGAGACTTTGGTGTCCGACGAAGAAATGCAAAGCTACCACAAGACGCACGAGAAGGAGTTTTTCCAGCCGGCACGTGTCCACGCCCACCAGATCGTGGTGCCAACGGTAGATGAGGCAAACAAGATTCGGCAGGAAATCCTCGCGGGCAAGATCACCTTTCAGTCGGCCGCCCGCAAGTACTCCCTGAGCCCGGACGCCGCCAAAGGCGGAGATATCGGCTTTTTCTCACGAAATGAGAAGATATCGGCATTTAATAACGCTTTTAAATTGCACGTCGGCGACGTGTCTCAGCCTATCAAAAGTCGCTATGGCGTCCACCTTCTAAAGGTGGTAGAGAAACAGTTGAGGACCAAGTTGACCTACGAGCAGGCCAAGGCCGATATCGCCAAGCGGCTGAAGCGTATTAAGCAAGCCCGGGTCTATAAGGAGTGGGTTACCAAGCTCCTGAAAGAAGGAAAGATTTACCGCAATGAGCCTTTGTTTCAATCGATTGCCTAGTCCGCTCGCCCTTTTCCTTCTCCTTATTATATCCACCGTTCCCGCCCTCGGGGCACGGCGTGCGCTGGATAAGGTGGTCGTCATTGTGAATGACGAAATCATTCTCAATTCGGACATCTCCGATTTCAAGAAGAAGCTGAGCTCAAAGAGTTTCCAAGAGCTGCTCGGTGTGGATCCCGCCATTCTAAATAGCCGCCAAGCAATCCTCCAACTCTTGGTAGAAGAGAAGATTATTAACCAGCAGGTAAAGAAGCTGGATCTTGGAGCTACTCCGGAAGAAATTGACGGACAAATCCGGTCTATTCTGACCCGCAACAATATTACAAAAGCGCAGCTACAAGAGAGGCTAAAGCAGCTAAATACCTCTCTTACCGAATACCGCGAGGGCATCAAACGCCAGATTGAGCGACGCAATCTTATTGATCGCGAGATAAAACCGACACTGAAAATTTCCGATGAGCAGCTCCGCCACTACTACATCCGTAAAGAGGGCAAGGGAAGCCAAATCCAGTACAGCATCGCCCACATCCTCATCAGTAGCGGCCCCAACGCTAAAAAACGCGCTGACTCGGTATATAAGGAGTTGTCGGACGGGAAGATAGATTTTAAGGCCGCCGCCAAACAGTACTCTGACGACAGCAGCACAGCCGAACAGGGAGGGGCACTGGGCAACCTTTCGCTCAATTCTCTTGCGAAGGAATTTCAAGCAGTCGTCCCTAATACAAAGGTAGGCGACATCACCAAGCCTATTAAAACGGGAGCCGGCTATCACATCGTGAAAGTCCTTGAGACCAAGCAGGATCCTTTCAAATCCCTTAACGAAGCCAAGAAGGAAGAGATCCGAAACACCGTCTTCTCCGAAGAGCTGGAGCGCAGAATGGTGCTATGGCTCGAAAGAAAGAAAAAAGAAGCCCACATTAAAGTGGTGAGTCAGTAGGGGTGACGAAGTGAACGAAAAAATTTTCCGCGAGTACGACATCCGAGGCATAGCGGAATCTGACCTGCCAAACGACGTTGTCCTTATGCTCGGCAAAGCTATCGGCACCTTTGTACAACACAAAGGGGGCCACACACTTACCGTTGGGCGAGACTGCCGAGAGAGCTCTGACCGCATTTTCAAAGCGCTTACCGAGGGACTCACCTCGGCGGGGATCCATGTAATTGACATCGGTTTGGTTCCGACTCCGGTGCTCTATTTCTCGGTTTTCGAAAGAAACTGCGATGGTGGCGTCATGATTACTGGCAGCCACAACCCTGGCGACTACAACGGACTTAAGGTATGCGTCGGGAGAACCACCATCCACGGAAGTGACATCCAGGAAATCAGGCATCTAGTAAAGTCGGGAGAATTTCTATCCGGTGACGGAAGCCTAAGCCAATACGACGTCAAACCTGCATACGTCAAGAAGCTGACCGAGGGATTCAAGAAGCCCCTCAAGATAAAAGTGGTCGTAGATTCTGGCAACGGCATGGGCGGAGTTGTTGCGCCCGCAATCCTAAGAGAACTGGGCGCTGAGGTGGTCGAGTTGTATTCACAGCCTGATGGCACCTTTCCCAATCACCACCCGGATCCGACAGTAATCGACAACCTTAAGGAGCTCGTTGACACTGTAAAACAGGAAGGCGCTCGGATAGGGATTGGTTTTGACGGCGACGCCGATCGGATTGGCGTAGTAGATGCCTCGGGCCGAGTCCTTTTTGGCGATGAATTACTGATTCTTTACGCAAGACAGGTTTTGGCCTCACACCCCGGCGCGCCCATTATTTCGGAAGTGAAGGCCTCGCACCGGCTCTTCAAAGATATCGAAAAACATGGGGGCAAGCCCGTGATGTGGAAAACGGGACACAGCCTGATAAAAAGCAAAATGAAAGAACTCAAGTCTCCATTAGCTGGGGAAATGAGCGGGCACATGTTTTTTGCGGATCGCTATTTTGGCTATGACGATGCCGTCTACGCCGCTGCTCGTATTGTGGAAATCGTGGCTGAAGCGGGTCAGACCCCCGCGGAGCTGCTATCTGATGTCCCTGAAAGCTGGAGTACGGCGGAGTTGCGTGTGGACTGTGCGGACGAAAAGAAATTTTCTGTCGTGGAGCAGGCAAAAAAGTTTTTTGTCCAGCAAGGACTCAACGTGAATGATATCGATGGGGCAAGAGTTGAGTTTGGTGACGGGTGGGGCCTAGTACGTGCCTCAAACACCCAACCAGTTCTAGTTTACCGTTTTGAAGCTCAATCGCAGACTCGCCTTAAGGAAATTCGCAAGACCGTGGAAGAAGGCGTCGCGCAGTTTCTTTAGCGCAAAGCAGGCAATCCTGTGCAGAAGTCTATCGTCATTAAGGGTGCCAGAGAGCATAATCTAAAAAATCTCTCCCTCTCCATCCCTAGGGACAAGTTAGTTGTCATCACCGGGTTAAGTGGCTCCGGGAAGTCCTCTCTTGCTTTTGATACTGTCTATGCAGAAGGACAGCGTCGCTACCTGGAGTCTCTCTCTGCATACGCACGACAGTTCATGGAGCAAATGAAGAAGCCAGCGGTGAACTCCATCGATGGTCTATCTCCTTCCATTTCTATCGAGCAAAAAAACATTTCTCGCAATCCTAGATCGACGGTGGGAACAGTCACAGAAATTTACGACTTTTTGCGTTTGCTATACGCGCGCATCGGCAAACCCCATTGCCCTCAGTGTGGAAGACCCATACAAACCCAAACGGTACAGCAGATCGTGGGCCAAATACTCGACTACCCGAAAGACACCAAGTTTGCGATCCTAGCTCCCATCGCTCGCGGAAAGAAGGGAGAGTTCCAAAAAGAGCTGAATGAGCTGCGTCGCCAGGGTCTGGTCCGAGCGCTGATCGATGGTGAGCAGGTAGATCTTTCCGGCCCCATCAAACTGAAGAAAAACCTCAAGCATGACATCTCGGTTTACGTCGACAGACTGGTTCTGAAACCAAACATAGAGGGCCGTCTAACGGAAGCGGTGGAACTCGCCGTTTCGCTCACCGGCGGGATGGCAGAGATGGAAGTCGTGGACATACCTGGCCACCGGTTTTTCTCTACAAAGTTCGCTTGCGTGGACTGCGGTATTAGCCTTTCGGAGCTTGAGCCGAGGAGTTTTTCGTTTAACAGTCCACACGGCGCCTGTCCGAATTGTGACGGGCTGGGAGTTGAATACGAATTTGATCCCAAGCTAATCATTACGCACCCCGAGCAGTCGCTCCTCGAAAATGCGGTGGAGCCTTGGGAAGAGCATTCTCAGGCGTGGAAGAAGAATGTCGTTTCGGCACTAGGGGATAAGTTTGGATTTGATCCCAAGACGCCTTTTCGTGACCTTCCTGAAGATATTCGAGAAAAGATACTGCACGGTTCGCCGGATGAAGAGATCAATTTCACCCTTCTCCGCGGAAAAACATCCCACCAGTTCAAGCAAGCCTTTGAGGGGATCATCCCCGCTTTGGATAGGCAGCTGGATGAGACCACGGACGAGTGGGAACAATACCGCATTGAGAAATATCTAAGCCCGCAGACTTGCGAAGGGTGTAACGGGGCTCGCTTGCGCAAAGAGTCTCTGTCCGTTCTTATTGATGGAAAGAATATTTCGCAATTCTGTGAAATGGACGTTGAAAGCTGCCAAGAATACTTGAAAGCGTTCAAGCCGAACAAGACGGAGGCGCTGATCGCCGCTCCGGTCTTGAAAGAGATATCGGCCCGCTTGAAGTTCCTTTCTGATGTCGGGCTGCCCTATCTAACATTGTCCCGATCCGCGGCGACGCTTTCCGGGGGTGAAGCCCAACGGATTAGACTCGCCACCCAAATTGGTTCTCATCTTGTGGGTGTGCTCTATATCTTGGACGAACCCAGCATCGGACTCCACCAGCGGGACAACGAAAAGCTCATTCAGACACTGGAAAGACTACGGGATTTGGGCAACACCGTAATCGTAGTGGAACACGATGAGGAAACCATACGCAGGGCAGACTTTCTGATCGACATCGGCCCCGGTGCTGGGGAGCACGGCGGGGAAATTACTTTTATTGGGGAACCGAGTGAGCTCGGAAAAAGCACCTCCAGTCTTACCGCCCAATACATGCAGGGCACGCGGACGATTCCGGAGCCCACCGAGCATCGAGAATTCGATAAGGAAAAGAGCGTACAGGTGCTGGGGGCTGCCGAGCACAACCTGAAGAACGTGGACGCCTACTTTCCGCTGGGGTGTTTCATCTGTGTTACGGGCGTTTCCGGTTCTGGAAAGAGCACCCTGATTATCGACACTCTTTTGGAAGGGGTACAGGCCAAGTTGTCTCGTGAGGAGCGGGCACTTCGTTGCCGCGAGATCCGCGGCCTCGAACAACTCGATAAGGTCATCCACGTGGATCAAAATCCGATTGGCCGCACCCCCCGCTCTAATCCCGCCACCTACACCGGAACATTTACGGAAATCCGTAACCTCTTTGCTTCCTTGCCGTCAGCCAAGGTGCGAGGTTACAAGCCCAGCCGTTTTTCTTTTAACGTCCCAGGCGGACGCTGCGAGGCCTGCAAGGGGGACGGCACCATCAAGATTGCGATGAATTTTCTTCCGGCCGTATTTGTGGCCTGTGAGGTGTGTCAGGGCAGGCGTTACAATCGCGAAACACTGCAAGTGAATTACCGCGGAAAAAACATCGGGGAAGTGCTCGACATGTCCATCGAACACGCTGCTGGTTTCTTCGAACGTATACCGCGGCTGAAAGCTAAACTGGATACCCTAATTGACGTCGGACTGGGCTACGTAAAAGTGGGACAGAGTGCTGTAACGTTGTCTGGGGGGGAAGCCCAGCGGATTAAATTGGCACGAGAACTTACGAAACGCGCCACCGGGCGAACCCTGTATATTCTGGACGAGCCTACGACCGGCTTGCACTTCGAGGATGTGAAGAAGCTAATGGAAATCCTTCACCAGCTAGTGGATCAGGGCAACACCGTGGTGGTGATTGAGCACCATTTGGATGTAATCAAGCAAGGGGACTATCTAATAGATTTGGGGCCAGAAGGCGGCGCCGCTGGAGGCAACATCGTTGCCCAGGGGACTGTAGCTGATATTTGCGATGCTAAGGATTCGTATACGGGCTCTTTCCTGAAGAAGATCCTCAGTAAGAGCCCTAATACAAAATCCGCTCGTCGGAAAAAGCCTACAGCTTTCCAACCAGCATCAAACAGATAAGTACTGTGAACAGTACCAACGTTTCTACGAAAATCAGACTGAGGATGAGCGGCGTGCGCATCACCTTGTCCGCACCAGGATTGCGAGAAGCGCCTTCCATGTAGGCCGTCGCAATACGTCCCTGCGCTGTCGCCGCGGCGATAACCGCAAGCGCGATACAGAGACCTACGGCAGGAGCGCCTAGGATTCCTAGCCCGCCAGCCATAGCTGCGCCTTCTTCCGCTGCAAACACACTGGTGGGCAGCGCGAAAACTCCGCCAAGGACCAGCCAAAATCGATTCATCATGCTTCTCATTACTAGTTACCCTCCGTGAAAAACTCTACTAATGCTCCGTAGCCATTTGAACATATACCGCCGTCAACACAGCGAAAACAAAGGCCTGTATGGTACAGACAACAATTCCAAAAAGCAATAATGGAACAGGCAACAACCACGCAAACAAATTGTGGAAGGACATCACCACTGTGTGATCTACGTGCATGTTCACAAAAAGACGAATTCCCAAAGATACGGGCCGAATCGCGTGAGAAACCATCTCTAGCAGAGCTACCACGATGCCGGCTGGTCCCAGACCCATCAAGAAGTGCTTCAGATAGCCGACGAATCCGTGCTCACGGATTCCCATGACGTTGTAATAGATAAAGCTGGCCAGGCCGATGGCAACCGTTGTGTTGGTATTCGACGTGGGGGCACTGCTCATCGGTAGCAGTCCCAGCAGATTACAAAAAAGAACGTAAATGAAAACCGCCGCTATGAACGGGAAATACTTGCGCCCGTGCTTGCCCAGGGTGGTTTCTACGAGACCGTAGAGGCCTTCAATGATGATATCGACAATGGTCACCAAATTGAACTTGGGGCTCGGGACGATGAATTTTTCGACGTTGTTCTTGATGATACGGTTGGCGATCAAAGAAACAATAGTAAGGAATAGAAAAACAAGTATGGCCCCGTTCACGTGCACATAGTGCGGATCGTGGGGCAAGAAAGGCAGTTTTTCTAGCCAACTGGCGTGATGAACAGCCGCAGTCATCGTCTTTCCAGAGTCCTATTCCTCAAAAATACAGAGCTTTTCTTACCCGCAAAGTTCTCGGAATTCAACTCGCAATCAGCGGCAAGGTACATTTGTAGGCGAGGGGGTCTTTCCGCTCAAAGCTCTGCACCTTCAAGGATTTAACGCAGTGCGGCTTTAGCGGTTCTGGTAGGCGCCACCGAGGCCCGACGCCGCTGGGAGGCTTGCTGGGTCTCCACCAACGCCACCCCAAGCAGGATCGTCGCCGTGCCGGCCAGCTCAAATGCCGAGGCCGGCGTGCCGGTCACTAAGAAGTCAAAAAGCATAGCCATCGGGGGTGTCAGGTAGCAGACCACGCTGGCTCGCAGAGCCCCCCATTCGCGAATCAGCGAATAGAAAAAGATCCAGGCAAGAGCCGTACAGCAAAGGCCGAGGTACAAGATGGCCGCGTACGCACCCGCCCCCCAATGCGAGGGGTGAATCGTCGACCAGTCTTCAAAGAAGAAAGAAACTGTCGCAAGATACACTAAAGACGCCGCAGTCTGGTTGGCGACATTTTCGATCAAATCCATTTGCTTGGAGCCCACAAACAACATGCGGTTCATCAAGACCCCGATAGCGTACGCATTCGCCATCAGAACCAAGAGTATTTTGCCTCTGAGTCCGCCACCCAAATGGCTCAGGTGGGGATAAAAAATAATCAAAATACCGCCGAGACCCAACAGAAGCCCAAGAAAACGCGTGGGTGTCACCGGTTCAAGTTGGCGCGCAAAAACCAAAAGCCACAAAAACGTCCAGAGCGGAACCGAACCGTCCATGATTCCCGTAAAGCAAACCGAGGCGTCTCGTATTCCCAGGAACAGCAGGGAAAACGGAATCCCAATTGAAAACAATCCTGTCAGCCAAACCCGCGGCAACATTTTGGTGGTTATTGTGCGTGGTTTCTTGCGGAACAACAGAATCAGCAAGAAAAAGCTCAGGGCGACTACCATTCTCAGTGTGGCTGCGAAAATAGGCGGCACTTCTGCGATCGCGAACTTGATAGCCAGAAAAGAGCTTCCCCAGAAGCTAGAAAGAGCTATGAGTTTTAGGTACTGACGCATGCGATAGAGCTTGTTATTGCGTCGCATTATAGCGGAAGCCTTACAAAGAAGGAAACCCCCAAAATTATTAAGAATTCTTAAGGGTTATAGGGCCATTTTTCTAAGTGGGGGCGCAGACTTAGCCATACATATAGGATCACGCGGATCCAATGCGACGACTTCTGGCCATACAAGGGTGGGCTTTTGGTCTCTAAGAAGAGCAAAATGGCGATACATCCTAGCGCCTAACTCGGTGGCCGCTCACGTTTCGCCACGTGAAGAAGCCAAATAAAGCCCAGAGTCGTTCCCGCGATCACGCCTAAAAACATAAACCACGGCGCCGTTCCCCACCGTTTATCTGCGTACTCGCCAACCCAATAACCACCGAAGATGAGTAGGCCCTTCACAGTTACGGCACTGCTCATTATCGAGGCGTAGCGCACCCATTTTGGATCGACAATCATGCTTACTTACGAACCTTGGGTCTTAGTTTTTCGATACGCTGGCTCAATACTTGTTTTGGAAAGTACCGACCTTCCAAACCTTCATACATTTCCAAGGCCTCCGAAAAATTTAGCTGCTGTTCCAAGCAGCGTGCCATCAAGAATTGCGCTTCAATGGAATACTTACTTTGCGGGTGTTCGCGCAGCACCTGCTTTAGAGCCTGCAAGGCCACTTCGTAACGCTCTTGCATGTAGTACGTGTTGCCGATTTCATAACGAGCGCCGGGCACCAATTCACTTGCCGGGTAACGTTCCACTACCCCTTGGTAAATGTCGCGGCTTTCCTCAAAATTGTTCTGCTGGAAAGCTGCACTCGCCATCTTGAACATGAATTCCGCCGCTTCTGCGCCCTGCGGGCTTTCGTCGAGTAGGAGTTTGTAACTCTTTTGAGCGCCGGCAAAGTCACGCAGGTGTTCTAGCTGTAAACTAGCGATCCGCTTGCGGACCCCATAGTTGCGCGCCTTGTCCGGGGAGTTCTTAATAAACTCCTCGTAGCTAAGCAGGGCGGCTTCGTAGTCCTTGAAATAAGTTTCCAAAACAAAGCCAAGCTTGTACGCGGCCTTTACGCCGTACGGGGAAGCCGGATCCATAGCAAGAGCTTTCCGAAAGAGTTCGACGGCTTTTACATATCGGGATTCGGCGATTTCATGGTCCCCGTCACGCAGTAAACTCTCCTGTCGCTGCTGGGTACAAGAAACCATAGCCATACAAAGGCTCACAAGGAGGTAGGTACTGGCCACCCAAATCCAAGTTCGGACCTGAATGTTATTCTTCGTCTTCCTTAACAATGGTAGCGACTGCACCGACGCGTTCATCGTCGGCAACTTTGATAAGACGGACACCCTGTGCTACGCGCCCGACTTCAGAGATCTCAGAAACCTTAGTGCGCATTACTTTGCCCTTGTCCGAGGCGATGATGATCTCGTCTTCATCATGCACGTACCGGACGGCAACCACCGGGCCGTTCTTGTCCGTAATCTTCATCGTACGGATACCTGAGCCCCCACGTCCTTGAACCCGGTATTCTTCAATGGCGGTGCGCTTTCCGAAACCTTTGTCGGTAACCGTGAGCAAATGGCTGTCGCGCGCGTCGGGAGTCACGATGCTCATCCCTACGACTTCATCGTCGTCTTCCTTGAAGCGCATTCCAGTCACTCCGCGCGCGGACCGGCCCATCTCGCGCACATCGCCCTCAGAAAAACGAATGCTCTGTCCGTTGCGGCTCACCAAGATAATTTCCTGGGCTCCATCCGTCACACGGGCGTCGACCACACTGTCAGAAGGGTCAATAGTAAGGGCAATAATCCCGCGCTTCATCGGGCGAGCGAAGGCTCCCAAAGAAGTCTTCTTGATGACGCCCTTCTTGGTGACCATGACGACGTATTCGGTGTCTTTGAATTCCTTAACCGGCAAGATCGCCTGCACGCGTTCCTGAGGAGCCAGGTTCAGCAAGTTAATGATGGCCTTGCCGCGAGCGGTACGTCCACCTTCTGGAATCTTGTGGACTTTCAGCCAGTACACACGGCCTTGATCCGTGAAGCACAAAACGTAGTCATGGGTAGACGCCACAAAGATATCTTTGATGAAGTCTTCGGCCTTGGTAGCGGCTCCAATAACGCCCTTACCACCGCGTTTCTGCGCGCGGTAAGTGCTTGGCGGAACGCGCTTGACGTAGCCCGAATAGGTCACGGTCACAAACATCGATTCTTCCTGAATCAAGTCTTCTACCGTTAGCTCTTCTTGCTCATCAATAAACTGTGTGCGCCGGTCATCACCAAAAGCCTTCTTGACCTCATCCAGCTCTTTCAAAATGATCTGAACAACCTTTTCCTCGTCAGCAAGAATCGATTTCAATTCTTTGATGAGGTTCATCGTAGCGTTGTAATCTTCGATGATTTTTTCCCGCTCCAGACCGGTTAAGCGGGAGAGACGCATCTCCAAGATCGCCTTGGCCTGCGCTTCAGAGAAATCGAACTTCGCAATAAGTTGTTCCTGAGCGACTGCAGGGCTTTGAGCTTTTCGGATAAGTGCAACGACTTCATCCAGATTCTCGACGGCTTTCTTTAGCGCTTCCAAGATATGCGCTTTTTCTTCCGCTTTCTTGAGTTCGAAGGCGGTTCGACGAGTCACCACTTCTTTGCGGTGATTGATGAAAATTGTCAGCAGGTCTTTCAGATTCAGCAGCTTGGGCTGTTGGTGATCCAAGGCCAGCATGCTGACGCCGAAGGAAGTTTGCATCTGAGTATTCTTGTAGAGCTGGTTGAGGATAACTCGGCTGTCCTCGCCCTTGCGCAACTCAAAAACGATTCGCATGCCCTTACGATCTGACTCGTCACGAAGATCAGTAATGCCATCGATTTTTTTATCACGCACCAGATGAGCGACGTGTTCGATAAGACGGGCCTTGTTTACCTGAAAGGGTATCTCGGTAACAATGATCTGTTCTTTATCTTTTTTACCCTCTTCGATTTCCGCTTTGGCGCGCAGACGGATAACACCTTTGCCGGTGCGATAAATTTCCCGCATTCCGGATCGGCCGTAAATGAAGGCTCCCGTCGGGAAGTCCGGCCCCGGAATAATCTTAATCAGATCGTCAATAGACGTATCCTTATTCTTAAGAAGAAGCTTCACTCCCTCGATGATCTCGCTCAAGTTGTGTGGTGGTACGTTGGTCGCCATACCGACCGCAATACCCGCACTCCCATTCACCAAGAGATTGGGAATTCTAGAGGGAAGCACATCGGGTTCTTTTAAGGAGTTATCGTAGTTGGGTGAAAAGCTGACGGTATCCTTATCAAGATCCGCAAGAACTTCAGACGTAATTTTGGCGAGGCGAACCTCCGTATAGCGCATCGCTGCCGCCGGATCGCCGTCTACAGATCCGAAATTCCCTTGCCCATCAATCAGCGGGTAGCGCAAGCTGAAGTCCTGAGCCATACGTACCATGGTGTCGTAGACCGCTCTTTCGCCGTGTGGGTGATACTTACCAATCACGTCGCCCGCTACACGAGCCGATTTCTTGAAAGCCTTGTCGTGGAAGTTTCCCAAGTCGTACATCGCATAGAGAATGCGACGGTGCACAGGTTTTAAACCATCACGTGCGTCCGGCAGCGCTCGCCCGATAATGACAGACATTGCGTATTCCAGATACGCTTCGCGCATCTGGGATTCTATTGTCACCGGAACAATCTGCTTTTCGACTACTTCGACTTCCATTAAACGTCCAAATTCTTCACACTAAGAGCATTGGCCTCAATAAACTCTCGACGGGGTTTGACCTGGTCTCCCATCAATGTAGAAAACACGGAATCCGCTTCTACCGCGTCTTCAACTTGCACCTGCAGAAGGGAGCGCTTTGTGGGATCCATGGTCGTTTCCCAAAGCTGCTCGGGATTCATCTCACCCAGACCTTTATAGCGCTGGATCGTTAAACCAGTTTCGCCCACCGTAAGGACGTGCTTACGCATCTCTTCCAGCTTGGAAAACTCTTTCTTGTCGCCTTTTTCGCGAATCGCCTCATAAGGCGGTTCCCCAAGCTTCAAGAAGCTTTGGGATATCTTTCGAAGTTCCTCGAACTGCGGAGAGCTCAAGAAATCGTAAGAAATGCGAGTGATCTGTCGAATATTACGTCGCGTAGTCACGGTTTCGACAGATGAGCAGTCATGCTCTTCATCTTCCTTAAGCTCAAAAGAAAACTTGGTATTTTCGCCTTCATCCGTTTTTAGCTGCTTCTCGTAAGCCTTCAGTGAAGCCGTAAGTTTCTTTTGGTCTTTAAGGAGGTCAATAGACCATTCTTCGTTATCTATCACGTAACGAATCAAACTCGCATCCGCTCTCTTGGATGCAATTGCCAAAAGATTTTCATATTGAGACATCTTCTTGAAAATATTCTTGGCGGCATCTACATCAATTTTTTTCTTATTGGCCTTAAGCTCCAGCTCTTCTAAGGCTCGATCCAAAATAAAATCCTCGTACATGCTTTCGTTCTGCAAATACTTCTCGGTTTTACCTTTCTTCACTTTGAAAAGCGGCGGTTGTGCGATGTAGAGATAGCCTTTATCTATAACTTCCGGCATCTGACGGTAAAAGAAAGTCAGAAGCAGAGTACGGATGTGAGCCCCGTCGACGTCCGCATCGGTCATGATGACGATGCGGTGGTAGCGTATCTTGGAGATATCAAAATCCTTAGAGCCAATGCCCGTCCCCAGCGCAGTAATCAGCGTGCGGATTTCTTCAAACTGCAGCATGCGATCAAAACGCGCCTTTTCTACGTTCAGGATCTTACCTTTTAAGGGCAAGACTGCCTGGTTTTTGCGCTCGCGTCCCTGCTTCGCTGAACCACCGGCTGAATCCCCCTCTACGATGAAAACCTCGCAAAGCGCGGGATCTTTTTCCTGACAATCCGCCATTTTTCCAGGTAGCCCGCCGACATCAAGAGCTGACTTTCTTCGCGTTAGGTCCCGCGCTTTTTTGGCTGCCATTCGCGCGCGTGCGCCTTCAATGGCCTTCAGACAAATCTGTTTGGTGACGGTAGGGTTTTCTTCCAAGTAAATGGTAAGCCGCTCGTTCACCAAGTTTTCCACGAGCCCCTTTACGATAGAGTTGCCTAACTTGGTCTTGGTCTGACCTTCAAATTGCGGATCCGGAATCTTAACGCTGATAACAGCGGTAAGACCTTCACGAACGTCCTCTCCGGTCAAAGCTTCTTTGAAATCACGGTTTAGATCGTTTTTCTCAATGTACTTATTTACACATTTGGTCAGAGCGGTCTTTAGGCCGGCTAAATGGGTGCCGCCTTCAATCGTGTTGATGTTGTTCGCAAAGGTAAAGATATTCTCCTTATAGGAGTCATTCCATTGCATTGCGAGTTCGAGAAAAATCCCTTTTGCCTCAGCGTAAAAATAAATGGGATCTTCGTGCAGACGCGTTTTTGCACGGTTCAGATGTTCTACAAAAGATTTGATGCCGCCTTCGGCGAAGAACTCTGCTTTTTTCTCAGTCCGCTCGTCATACAAAAACATCCGGATGCCGCGGTTCAGGAACGATAGTTCTCTTAAGCGGCTGGTGACCGTATCGTAATTGTATTCGCGTACCTCAAAAATCTCGGCGTCGGGCTTGAAAGTAATGCGGGTCCCGGTCTTCTGCGACTTCCCAACTTCTTTGACGGGCGCCTTCGGAATCCCTCGGCTATATTCCTGAATAAAGACCTTAGCGGAGCGCTTCACTTCGACTTTGAGAGTTTCCGAAAGAGCGTTCACCACGGAAACGCCTACCCCGTGCAAACCACCTGAAACCTTATAGGTCGCGTTGTTGAATTTGCCGCCGGCGTGCAGCTTGGTCATCACAACTTCGAGCGCAGAGACCTTCTCGGTCTTATGTTTCTCAACGGGAATACCGCGGCCGTCGTCTTCCACTGTAATGGAATTGTCTACATGGATAGTGACGTGAATATTCTGGCAGAAGCCGGCCATCGCCTCATCGATGGCGTTGTCCACCACCTCCCACACCAGATGGTGCAGGCCTTTGATGGCGGTATCGCCAATGTACATGCCGGGGCGCTTCCGTACCGCGTCCAGGCCTTCCAGGACCTGGATGGAATCAGCGCCATAGGCGGAGGCATTGGTTACCGGCTCATTCTCTGTCGACATTCATCGTGCTCCGCTAGATTCTCATCGGCATAACAACGCTGGTGTGGTTCGAATTGTCCATCGAACGGATCACGCCCGGATTTTGCTTGCCGCGTATCTCTAATAAAACTTTGTCGCTCTCGATGGTGGAAAGCGCTTCGATCAGATACTTGGAATTGAATCCGATTTTCAAAGGCTCCCCTTGGTACGCGATGGAGAGTTCTTCATGAGCCTCTCCGAGCTCCGGACTTTGGCTAGAAAGCTCTAAAATTCCGTCGTGCAAGCTTAGTGCAACGCTCTTGGATTTGTCATTAGAGACCAGAGAAACGCGCTTCAGCGAAGCCAGGAAAGAATCCCGGTCGAGCTCTATGGCATCATTTCCCCGCTTGGGAATGATACGGCGATAATCGGCATACTTTCCTTCGATGAGACGCATTGTGAGAAAAATACTTTCCTGCTTCACGAGCAGCATTTTTCCCTGGATCGCCGCAAAAAAGTCGTCTTTGCCCTCTGAAAGCAGACGTCGCAATTCGTTCAATCCTTTCTTCGGAATGATGACGCCCTGCTCGAAAATTCTCCAGGCACTTTCATCAAAAAGAGCTTCCACATTGTCCACCAAGGACAGCCGGTGCGCATCTGTTGCGACCATCCGGAAAAGCCGTTTGGCCTTTTCCTCTACGGTTTCAAAATAGACCCCATTAAGATGGTAACGCGATTCGTCATTAGACACAGCGTATAAGGTCTTGTCCAGCATCGAAATGATTGCACGGCCATTCATCCGAACGAAAGATTGCTGGTCCAGGGAGCCAAAACCAGGGATTTCAGGGAAGTCCTCGGCCGGTAACCCCAAGATGTTGAAAACTGACTTGTTTGCCGTAATCTCCAGACGGTGATTTTCTCGCGTTTGGAAATGAATCTCCGTTTCAGGAAGTTCTCTAACGATGTCAAGAAGGCTCCGTGCTCGTACGGTGATCGCTCCTTCATCCAAAACTTTCGCTTCCAGAAGACTTTGAATCCCTACTTCTAAGTCTGTTGCTGCTAACGAGATACCTTCGCGTTCTGTCTTGATCAGTGCGTTGGACAAGATGGGCATAGTTGTTCGACGCTCGACAACATTTTGCACTCTTTGCAGCCCTAACAACATCTGGCTTTTAGAAATGACGAACTTCATGCCTCCTCCGACTCCCCAGAAAGCTATAATTAAGTATTCATAACATAGATCTTATAAGATCTTATAGTAGTAGTATTTAGTACTGTTGAAATGTTGAAAACCCACCTAAGCCCCTAAAAACAAACACCCTTTCCTGTGGATAACGGTGTGGATAGCTCTGTGGACAAACCCGGTTGATCTGTGGAAAACGAGTTATCAACAAGTTATCAACAGACAATTAACAAGTTATCAACAGAGTTATGAACAGAGTTATCAACATCGTTTTAGCCTCGATCAACGGCAAGGAAATTATCGTATCGTGATGTATGGCACGCTAACCCCCCAAAACTAAAGTTAGAAATAAATGTAGGGCAGTGTATGGCACGTGATCAATTGCAGGCTCTCTGACTCGTTGATCCGAGGGCAAAAGATCCCACGGCTTTTGGCAAAACAATCCACAGGGGGCGACAAACAATCCCCAGTTTTTTTAGCGAATAAGACCTTCGATTTCGGTGATGTGATTGAGCGTCTCGGCATCACTCCTGGCAAGATCAGAAATCTTGCTGACGCCGTGCAGGATAGTGGTGTGATCCTTCCCGCCCATAAATCGTCCGATTTCGGGGAAGGACATCAACAAGTACTTCCTTAGGAGGTACATGCAGATCTGGCGTGGGAAGGTGAGTTTGCGGACTCTTTTGTCCGATTTCAAATCCGTGGTTTTTACGTTGAAGTGGATGCTCACCAACTTGAGGATCGCCTCGGGTGTAAGCTCGTGCTTATGTTTGGGGGCAATGTCCTTCATCGTCTGGCTGGCGAGTTCCACATTGATGGGGACTCCCATCAAGGTGGCGTAGGCCTGCAGTCGGTGCAGCGCCCCTTCCAACTCCCGAATGTTGTTCTTCACATGGGTCGCGATGAACTCTGCGACTTCATCCGGAAGTGGGATCCCCTCGAGCTCCGCCTTGTTCTTTAGAATCGCCACACGCGTTTCGATCTCGGGTGGCTGTAGGTCTGCCACCAGTCCCCACTCAAAACGCGTTTGTAGGCGCTTCTCCAAGCCAGGAATGTCCTTCGGATAACGGTCCGAGGTCACAATAATCTGCTTACGCAATTCGTGGAGCGAATTGAAGGTGTAGAAAAACTCTTCCTGCGTTCTTTCCTTGCCGGCCAAGAAGTGAATGTCATCCAACAGGAGGACGTCACAGCCGCGCCGATACTTTTCTCTAAACTCGCGCATTCGGTCGAGGCGGATCGCCTGAATCAATTCGTTGGTGAAGGCCTCGCAGGACAGGAAAATGACTTTGAGGTTCTTGTCCATGAGCGAGACTTCGTAGCCGATGGCTCTGAGCAAGTGGGTCTTACCGAGACCGGCGCCTCCGAATAGGAAAAGCGGGTTGTAGGCCTGGCCCGGTTGTTTTGCTACCGCGAGACAGGCGGCGTGCGCAAATTGGTTTGAACTTCCCACGACGAAGGTATCGAAAGTGTATTTGGAGTCGAAGGGAGAGCTCTCGTAGAGCTGCCCGAGAGCGTACGGAGAAATTTCTGTTTGCTCGGGCGAAGACCCCGCGCCCGTGACGAGCATGGAGATAGGTAGCTTCGTCAGCCTTTGCTTCTTCAGAATTTCCTTAACGATGGGCAGGCACTTTTGCTCGAAGTTTTCCTTTGCAAAAGAATCAGAGAATTCCAGGCGCAAGCCCGACTTTTTGGCCTCGCCCCGAGTCCGTTCAACGTAGGAATGGTAGACATGGCTCGGCAGCACATGTTTCAGTTGTGTTTGAATATCTTCCCACAGTGTATCTTCCATGCTGCTTTAGCCAACCGACCCAGGAAATTAGAGCCCGAGGAAAATAGCTAGCAAACCAAACGGCCGGGTATTTGGCAACAGGCGCTTCGGGGGGTTCCGCCGCAAAAGCGGACTGGAGCCGAGCATTGACACAGTGAAGGGTTTCTCCTAGACTGCGGAGCTTTGTTGGGAAAGTGTAGGGTAAGAACGTGAAGCGAACCTATCAGCCAAGTCGAAGAAAGCGAAAGCGAGTGCACGGTTTCATGAAGCGCAATAGCGTGAAGGGCACCCGTTCTGTGCTCTCCCGCCGCAGGCGCAAAGGGCGTAGACGGCTCGTGGTGAAAACCGGCGGCAAATGAGCACGGCTGTCACTGAGCGTTTCCCTAAGACTGCCCGCCTTTTGAGGACTTCGGACTTTTCGTTTAGGCCGTTTAAGCGGTTTGAAACAGCCAGCTTTCGGATTTTTTACACGACGGCAGGCTCTGGCCGGCTAGGCTTATCCATCTCGAAGCGAGTTCTCAAGAATGCGAGCGCCCGCAACCGGGTCCGTCGACTCGCGCGCGAGGCTTTCCGCAAAAACCGCGAACTATTTGCGGGAATGGACTTAAACGTGGTGGGCCGCGAACGGCTCCGCGAGGCCTGGAAACAGCTCTCTACTAGAGACGTGGCCTCCGAGTTGTCCGACTTCATCGCCAAAACTCGTTAGGCAGGCGAGCTAAAATGCGAATCTTAGTCGCCCTATTCCGAAATTCCATTCACATCCTGACCGGCTCTGGTCCTTGCTGTCGTTTCGTTCCCACATGCTCAGCGTACGCAGTCGAAGCGGTGGAGAGGCACGGGCTTTTCTCTGGCAGTTGGCTTTTTTTCCGGCGCTTGCTCCGGTGTTTACCGGGAGCGCGATTTGGTTACGACCCTGTTCCCACCCCGAAACGTACGGGGCGAGCGATGGGCTTGAAGTTTGAAGGAGGCTCCGGTGGCCGGTAAGACCTGGATTGCTGTGGTTCTGTGTTTTTTGGTTTGGTACGGCTACTTAAAGTGGTTTGCGCCAAAACCCCCGGTCGAAGCACCCACCACCGAGGCCACAGGGGAAATGGTCTCCCCCGAGGGAACCGCCAGCCTTCCGTCCTTGCCCGCGGATGGGCTCTTTAGTGGGCGCGTGCTCCAGGCGTTCCAGACTGCCGTTGCCGATCCAGCACTCAAGCTCGAGTCCCCTTCGGTCCAGGCCGAGTTCCAGAAAGTAGGGGGCAACATCCACTCGATAGTTTTGCCCAACTACCATGAAACCGTTAAGGACACTTCCCCGCTGGTGGCGCCGGTCTCAGAGACCAAGACGCCGTTTTCACTGGCTACCCTTTTTTCTGATCCGTCCCTTAAGGAATTTGAAGTCTCCCCGTATGCGGGATCCGTCGAGTCCGGCACCCTGGTGATGACGCACAAGGCCACCCCGGGGCTTAGCGTCACAAAGACCTACCGCCTCGATGAGAAAGCGTATTTTGGCTCTATGGAAATCCAAATCCGCTTTCCGGAGAAGTCGGGCAAAAGCGACTGGGGACAACTTGTCATACCGCTTGGCGGTACCGGTTTGGAGTTCAAGGCGCAGGAGCCTTTGAACGCGTGGGAAGCCGTCGCTTACCAGTCCGATTCCGTAACGCGCCACCACATTAGTGATTTGGAGGCCGCGGAAGAGCAGAAGGGGAATACGGGTTGGATCGCTTTCGGGAACCGTTACTTTACGACGGTCGCCGCCAACGAGTCTGAGATAAATCCTGACGTGGTGTTTCAAGGCGGCGAGGCTTTTAAGGGAGCTTACCTGCGCTACCCTCTTAAGCTGAAAGCTGGGCAAAACTCCCTCAGTTTCAGGGTGCGCCTTTATACTGGGCCCAAGGACCTGAACAACCTCAAAGAAATTGCCGGACTGTCCAAGCTAGTCGATTACGGGATGTTCTCGGTGGTCGCGTTCCCTTTGCTGCACCTGCTCAAATTTTTCTACAATTTCGTGAAAAACTACGGTGTGGCTATCATCCTCTTGACGCTACTGGTCAGAGGTCTCTTCTACCCACTTACGCAAAAGAGCATGCGCAGCATGAAAGCCATGCAGAAGCTTCAGCCGCAGATCAATGCCCTCAAGGAAAAGTACAAGGACGATCGGGAGCGATTGAACCGCGAGCAAATGGCTTTGTTTAAGACTCACAAGGTGAACCCGGCCGCCGGGTGTTTGCCGATCCTCATTCAGCTTCCGGTCTTCATCGCGCTCTATCAGGTACTCGCGAACTCGATGGAACTTTTTCACCAACCCTTCTTTGGTTGGGTAATGGATTTGTCCGCCAAGGATCCATTTTATATTTATCCAATTCTGATGGGCGTTGCCATGTTCTTCCAACAAAGGATGACTCCTTCCGCCGGAATGGAACCCATGCAACAAAAGATGATGATGTTCATGCCGATCGTATTTACGTTCTTCATGATCAATCTCCCGTCAGGCCTGACGTTGTATATTTTTGTGAGCACGCTACTTGGTATGGCCCAGCAGTTGTACACCAATCGTGAAACACCCAGTCCCGCAGCCGCAGTAGTCGACTCCCCCAGTACAGAAAAGGGTTAAGCATCTCTGTCGTCGGCGGCGCGTGCCACGGCGATAGCTTTGCTGACTAGAGAATATGAGAAGCCGCTTAGACAAGTCGGAAACCATATTTGCGCTTTGTTCCGGTCCGCTCCCAAGTGCAGTGGCAATAGTACGTGTCTCGGGACCGCGAGCGCTCACCATTGGGCGAGAAATTTTTCGCTCGCCTTCTTTTCGTGGCGAGTTCGAACGCGGAATGTATTTCGGTAGTTTTGTTGGAGAAGGCGAAACACCGATAGACGAGGGCTTGCTTTTAGTTTTTCCCGATCACCGTTCATTTACAGGCGAGGCATCACTCGAATTTCAATGTCATGGATCGCCAGCGGTAGTGAGTGCTTTGGAAAAGCGCTTGATAGAATTGGCAGCTCGGCCTGCTCAGCCGGGCGAGTTTTCTTACCGCGCTTATTTGAACGAGAAGCTAAGTGCCACTGAAATTGAAAACCTGCGGGATCTGTTTCGAGCGCAGGACTCCATAGATGTGGCCAATATATATAGACGCCGCGATGGGGCCACGACAGAGCTGGTGCAAAGGCTTCGAAGCGCCCTCACGGGGCTTTTAGCGGTACTCGACACGGCCATCGACTTTTCCGAGGAGTACGCTGAGGTTACTCAGCAGGCTCGTGGACCGCTGGATTTGGCTATTCGCGAGTGCTCATTGGCTATTCAACGCTACTCCCGCCTCAATGGCAGCTCAAACTCTCCGAGGGTGGCGCTTGTGGGACGTCCAAATGCCGGCAAGTCCTCTCTCTTCAACGCAATTCTGTGCCGGTACCGCGCTATTGTCCATGACAAGCCGGGGACGACCCGCGATGTGCTGGAGGAAGACTTCATGCTGCAGGGTAGGCGCTGGCGTCTTGTCGATACGGCCGGGCGCCACGACAAAGCGACAGGGACCGAACGTGAAGGGATTGAGCTCGGCGACAGTTATCTCGAAGGCGCAGCGTTTTGGGTTTTGGTGGTAGACGGGACCGTCGGCCTAACGGAAATAGAGACGGACTTGCTCCAGCGCTACCGCTCCAAACCATTTGTCATTGTGTGGAACAAGTCCGATCTACCCGGGTGGACCTACCCAGCCGATCTGGGTGCCCTTCCCGCAGCCCCAGTCCGGCTTTCTGCCCTCCACGCCGATGGCATGGAGGCATTCTGGTCTGCGATGGACGCACTTGCAGGCGTTTCCTCACCCAGCGCGCACGGTCCGCTGCCTACTCACCGTGAGTACGCAGCGCTGCTTGAGGTGAATAGCCGACTACTCAGTCTGCGAGAGCGTCTCGACGGCGATGAGCTTCCGGAATACCTTTCCGAGGAGGCTCGCCTGGTGGTGAATCTTTTGGAAGGCCTTGTGGGAGAAGTCGATACTGAACATGTTTTGGACCGCGTTTTCTCGGAGTTTTGCATTGGAAAGTAGTTTTGTTCCACGTGAAACACACGCCTTTCAGTTGTTCTCGGGGTGTTCCACGTGAAACATTTTGATGTGATCGTCATCGGGGGTGGACACGCGGGCTGCGAGGCCGCGCTCGCCGTTTCCCGAATGGGGCTCCAGGTTGCGCTCGTGACTTTGTCGGCGGAGACGATTGGGGTCATGTCGTGCAATCCGTGTATTGGCGGGGTGGGAAAAGGACAGCTCGTAAAAGAGATTGACGCTCTCGGTGGGGAGATGGGCATCAACGCCGACTACACAGGCATCCAGTTCCGCCGCCTGAACACGCGCAAGGGCAGCGCTGTGCAGTCGTCGAGGTGCCAGTCGGACAAAGGGCTCTACGCCGCACGCATGCAGACCGTGATCACTGGCCAAGAGCGCCTGACTGTCATTGAAGCGGAAGTCAAACGCCTCATCACCGATAGCGGTTCGATCAAAGGCGTGGAGATCGCCACTGCGGGACAGACTGAGCTTCTTGAGGCGCCTGCAGCGCTAGTGACAGCGGGTACCTTCATGAAAGGTGTCATGCACTGCGGAGAACAGCTGACCCGTGGGGGACGGATCGGGGAAGCCGGCTCCTACGGCCTCTCCGATCAGCTGGCAGAACTTGGTTTTGTAGTGCAACGGCTGAAGACTGGTACACCTCCTCGCCTCAAGGCGGAGTCCCTGGACTATTCGCTGCTCCAGGTCCAACACGGCGACGACCCTCCCCGGCGTTTTAGCTTCTCCGCGACAGAAATCCCACTTCGACAAGTCCAGTGCCACCTGACATTCACCAATGCGCAAACCCACAAGGTCATTTCAGATAATTTGAGCTTGTCACCCCTCTATAGCGGACGGATCAAAGGCATCGGGCCGCGCTACTGCCCGTCTATCGAAGATAAAGTCGTTAAATTTCCAGATAAACCGCGGCATCAGGTATTTTTGGAACCCGAAGCGCTCGATTCCGACTCCATATACCCCAACGGAGTGTCCACTAGCCTTCCCGCCGAGATTCAGGAGCGTTTCATCCGCAGTATCCCAGGGTGTGAACACGCAGAGTTCCTCCGCTACGGCTACGCGGTCGAATACGACTGCATCGACGCCCGACAGCTGGATCACAGTCTCGAATCGAAGCTTGTTCGAGGGCTCTACTTCGCTGGCCAGGTCAATGGAACCTCAGGCTATGAAGAGGCCGCCGCCCAGGGCATCGTCGCCGGCATAAACGCAGCGTTGAGAGTCCAAGGGGAAGCGCCCCTGCGCCTTTCTCGCGCAGAATCCTACATCGGGGTCATGGTGGACGATCTTGTTTCACGTGGAACAAACGAACCGTACCGGATGTTTACCTCGAGAGCAGAGTTCAGACTCTCTTTGCGCGAGGACAACGCGGATTTGCGGCTTCGGCCTTACGGAATTCGGGTGGGCCTCGTTGGAGCGGAGCAGGCGGAAATCTTTGCCGAACGTCAGCGGCGATTGGAAGTCGCCCGTGGCGCCTTAAAAGTGTTCCACGTGAAACAGAAGAGTTTGATGGGAGAGTTTCTCGAGGGGGTGGGGGTGGCAATTCCGACCAGCGGAGAACGCCTCCACAGGTTATTAAAGCGCCCCGAAGTGTCTTTGGACTTGCTGGCCTCACAGCCGGAGTCGCCAACAGAATTGCAGTTGGAGCCCCAAGACCGGGAGACATTGGAAATCGAGGTCAAGTACGAGGGCTACATCGATATCCAGGCCCAGGAAATCCAGCGGCTAAAGAAACTGGAGTCTACTCGCATCCCCGAGTCGATGGACTTTTTCCTCGTGCCCGGCCTTTCGCATGAGGTACGCGAAAAGCTCACACGGCAGAGGCCGGAGACGCTTGCGGACGCAGCCGGCCTTTCCGGAGTGACCCCCGCCGCATTGACCGCTATTCTAGCGGGCATAAAGAACGGTAAAGGACGAAACGCTGCAGACACTCAGCCAACAACTGGCCACTCTTCCCACTAAAGCTCGCCTCGCAGTGGAGGGGCCGCTATGGGAGAAGTTGGAGAAACATTTCGAGCTCCTCCTGAAGTGGAACGATCATGCTGGCCTCATCTCCCCACACACTGTGCGGAATGCACTCGCGGTGCACTACTACGACAGCATCCACTTGAGCCGCTTTGTGAATCGGTACGTTGTGGGAAGTAGTCTGCGCGACATCGGTTCGGGAGGTGGGTTTCCCGGAATTGTGTACGCGATCCTTTTTCCAGAGCACCGTATTCGGCTCTACGAGCGCAACAAAAAGAAACGGAGCTTTCTTGCAAAAGCAGTGGCAGAATTGGGAATTGAAAACTGTTCGATAGAAGTTATGGACGCCGTTAGGGAAACGGACCTGCTGATGTCGCGAGCGACTTTTGGTGCAGAAAAGTTTTTCGATAGCGTGGACCCGTTTCTTCTTCCTGGTGCGAGGACTGTTTTGAGTTGGGGCGGGGGTAACAAAACCTACCCGCACAATCCAGAGTTTCAGTCATTGGCTGTGGAACAGTATGAGCTACCTTTCGACGCAGGAAGACGAGGAGTGGAGATCGTGGAATATCACCCATCTGTCGACGCTATGCGAGATAGATAGAATGTTTTCGTTTGATTTCTTTTGTGATAAAAAGATTGGACCCTAACAGTGAACTCAAGAAATACCATGACCAAGATCATTGCGATTGCTAACCAAAAAGGTGGAGTGGGCAAAACCACTTCTGCGGTGAATTTGGCTGCCTGTTTGGCGGCCGCGGAACGTCGGGTTCTTTTACTCGATCTGGATCCGCAGGGGAACGCTTCAAGCGGTCTCGGATTGGAACGCGAGTTGTACGCGGACAAGAACGTGTACCATGTCCTTATAGATGATCTTCCCTTGCAAGAAGCCATCTACCGAACCGAGTTGGAATTCTTGAGTGTTTGCCCGGCCGACAGCAACCTTAGTGGTGCGGAGATCGAACTCGTCGGAGCCATTGCGCGCGAGCTTCGATTGAAAAACGCGTTCGCGGAGCTGGCCAAATCGGAACATGGCGCTTTCGACTATGTCTTGATCGATTGCCCGCCGTCCTTGGGCCTTCTAACCATTAACGCCCTTACAGTTTCTAACTACTATATGATCCCCCTTCAATGTGAGTATTACGCGATGGAAGGATTGGGACAGTTCCTCCATACGGTAGAGCTTGTGAAAAAAGGTCTGAACCGTGGCCTCGAGCAGTTGGGAATCTTGCTCACCATGTTCGACAGCCGGAACAAGCTCTCGCGGCAGGTTCTTTTGGAGGTCAACAAGCACTTTAACGGGGGTGTCTTTGAGACGGTAATCCCCAGGAACGTGAAACTCAGTGAAAGCCCGAGCCATGGAAAACCGGTTATCCTTTATGATATAGGGTCCTCCGGCTCGCAAAGCTACCTTGCGCTGACCCAGGAAGTCATTGGGCGGCTAGAAGGGGCCTCGGCGGTTGCGAGTTCCACGGTCCAGGCGGTGGTTCCGTCCCAGGAGACCGAAGCGACGGAAACAGAGGAGGTGGTTGAACCCACCCACGATGTGGCTCCGATCGTTCAAGAACATGAGGTAAATGAGCATGGCATCGGCTGAAATCGATAAGAAGAGTGTGTTGGGGCGGGGACTTGCGTCGCTGATTCCGGATGCGCGGGGCAATGCGCCGACCAAGCGACAGTATTTTGAATGCGATATCGAAAAAATTGTCCCCAATACCTATCAGCCAAGAAAGCTGTTCGACAAAGCGGCTTTGCAGGAATTGGTGGATTCCATCAAGGCGAATGGCATCATCCAGCCATTGATTGTGCGCATCCGTGACGGCCACTACGAGCTGATTGCTGGGGAGCGTCGATGGCGCGCTGCGCAAAAGGCCGGGCTGACCAAGGTGCCGGTCGTGGTAAAGGAAGTCGATCAGGACGTCCATTCTCTTGAAATGGCACTCATCGAAAACATCCAGCGCCAAGAGCTGAATTGCATTGAAGAGGCCATTGCGTACCAACAACTTGTCGACCAGTTTCAGCTGTCCCACGAAGAGATCGCGACGCGAGTGGGCAAAAGCCGTGCGACGGTGGCCAATACCATCCGCCTTCTTAAGCTGCCGGCGGTCATCCGCGAGGATATCAGTGCCGGGAAATTGACAATGGGGCATGCCCGTTCGTTGCTGGCCCTTGAGCAAACTGAAGATCAGTTGGCGGTTCGAGAGGAAATCCTGCGCGACAAATTGTCTGTACGGGACACCGAGAAGCGCGTGAACGAGCGGCTAAAGGCGAAGGCGGATCCCGGCGCGGCTGAAAAAGCTGCCGCCGAGCGCGACGTCCACATCCAGGCGCTGGAGGATCGCATCCGCCGCCACTTTGGGACGAAAGCAAAAATCGTCGGTAACGCCAAGAAGGGCTTTATCCAGGTTGTTTACAGCTCTCAAGAGGATTTGAACCGCATTTCCGAGCTGCTGCTGGGTAAAGACGCCTAGCGGGGACACGCGCAAAAAGATTTCTGGCATTTTGTCCGAACAGACTACTAGGAAAACGTAGCAAAGGCGCTAATACCAAGGACAGTCACCTATGTTGCCTCGTACCGATCCCTTTGATCTTCCCTCTGTCAGTCACGAAATCACCGTTGTCTTACAGAAAGGCAGCCGCCTGGAGGGCCGCCTGCAATTTGAAGGGACCGCCCGGATCGACGGAGAATTCAAAGGTGAAATCTTCACCCCCGATATTCTGCTTTTGGGAGATGACGCCCAGGTAAGCGGGCAAATCGAGGCGGATGTAGTGGTCATTTCCGGGAAGTTCACCGGAGACATTTTTGCGACCCACCGGGTGGAGATTCAGGCACCGGCTGTGGTCAAAGGTACCATCAAAACAGCCGTACTCCAGGTAGAAGAAGGGGCCGTTTTTGACGGACAGACAAAAATGCTTGGGCCTTTACCCGCACTCAGGCAAGAGCGCCACTCGGATCTCGGCGAAAGTCTCAAGCCCTAATCACTACTTATCCACCCGCCTGACAGGAACGGCGCAATTCCGCTCTAAGCCTTAAGATCCTCTGCTTGCGAGCCTTGACACCCTCCCCCTCACCAGTTAAACCAGCGTAATATTTTAGGCTTTCTGCGCCAGTCCATTAATTGTTTAGGTGGCTGATCCGCATTAAGAACGTTGAATTGAATGTGAAGAGAGTAGATGGGGCACGAACCAACCCTAATTCCCGATTATACCTTGTTCATCCAACTCGGCATTTTTATGGCGAGTTACCTTGTCATGCGCGCCTTGGTTTTTAAGCCGTTCGTGGAACTTCTCCAGGCACGAGAAGCCAAAACGACGGGGCTTGCGGAAAGGGCCGTGGAAGCTGAAAACGAAGCGGCGAAGTTCCGCGCTGACTACGACGTAAAGATCAATCAGGAAAAGCAGCGCGTGGCCGCCTACGTCGATGGAGAAAAGGCCAAAATCGCAGACGAAGAACGCAAGATTTTAGAAGAAGCGCGCCACTCCGCTTCGCAGCAGCTCGAAGCGGTCCGCAACAAGGTCCGCGACGAGAGCGACGCCGCTCGTACCGAACTGCATTCCAAAGTCGGAGAGTTTGCTAGCCAAATGACCAGCCGGATCCTCGGTTACTCAGTGAATATCCAGGGGGCAAAAAAGGCCAAGCACAGTGAACCGGAGGACGCTCTACGCGGCTAATTATATGGAATACGTAATCTCCAATATCGTGAACTTTGTCGCTATGGTGGCTGTTCTCTATTTTGGTACCCGCAAAGGCGCCAAAGCCTTCGTTGCCGGAAGAAGCGAGAACATCAAAAAAAGTATGGCGGACGCTGAGGCTCTTTTTTCCAAGGCCGATGCCGAACGCAGCGAATGGAAGGCCAACTGGGATTCCGTGGCCGCGCACTCAGAAAAACTGATGAAGGACGCGCAGACGAACGTGAATCACCTGCGGGAAAAAACTTTGACGGCTGCGCGCGAGCAATCCGCGCGCATTTCTTCCGACACCAATCGCCTGGCCCAAAGTGAAATGGAAAAAGCCAAGAGTGATTTGCAAAAAGAGATTGTCGAAGAAAGTCTGGCGCTCTCGAAACAGTTTCTATCGGTCACGCTTGGAGAGGGCGAACGCAAAAAATTAGTAGAAGAGTCTTTGGAGCTCGTAAGCCATGCAGGATAGAGTCGCCAAAATTTACGCCAAGGCCATTTTGGATTTGGGCCTCAAAGGCAAAGAACTTCATGCGGTCCAAGAAGAGCTAGCCTCGGTCGGTGCACTTGTCGACGAGAACAAAGAGCTTGGCCTCGTTTTTTCTTCAGAGCTCTTTCGCACCGAAGAACGCATGGCCGTAATGGAAAGCCTTTATACAAAGCTCAAATGCTCTGAGGTAACAGGACGCGTGCTCAAGCTATTGGCGTCCTCCAATCGGGTAAAAAACCTTAGCGCTATCGCTCGCGAGTTGCACCTGCTTGTATCGCGAGCTGAAAACATTGTTCCGCTTCGGGTGGAGTCCCGTGACGAATTGGGTAGCGCCCAGCAAAAGAAGATCGAAGAGCGGTTCGAAAAGTTTTTTGGAAAGCCGGTGGAAGCGGATTTTGAAGTTAACCCCTCGTTGTATGGGGGCGTACGGGTTACCGCGGAAGGCACAACCTATGATGGCACGCTAGCGACCAGGCTTGCCAGGATGAAAGAAACCCTTGTGGGAGGAGCATGATGCAGACCATTCGAGCGGACGAAATCAGCCAGATTATTCGCCAGCGTATTGAGGAATTTGACCGAGAAGTACAGATTGCAGAAACCGGAACGGTTCTCAGCGTCGGTGACGGCGTGGCCCGCGTCTATGGCCTTCAAAATGCGATGGCCGGTGAGATGGTGGAATTTTCCGGAAATACCTTCGGGATGGTGCTGAACCTTGAAGCAGAGAGCGTTGGTATCGCGATCTTCGGTGGTGTTACGACGGTAAAAGAAGGCGACACCGTAAAGCGGACGAACAAGATTTTTCAGGTGCCCGTAGGCGACGCCATGCTTGGCCGCGTGGTAAATGCGCTCGGCATTCCGGTCGACGGACGTGGTAGCATTGACGCAAAAGAGCACCGCCAAGTCGAAATTAAAGCGCCCGGAATCGTGAAGCGCCAGCCGGTTAAAGAGCCCATGCAAACGGGTATTAAGGCTATCGATGCGATGGTTCCCATTGGCCGCGGCCAGCGCGAACTGATCATTGGTGACCGCCAGACTGGAAAGACCGCGATCGCCATTGACGCCATCATCAATCAAAAAGGCAAAGACGTTATCTGTATTTACGTTGCGATCGGACAGAAACAGTCGACGGTAGCGCAGGTGGTGGAAAAACTCCGCCAGCACGGAGCCATGGACTACACAATTGTCGTCACCGCGACCGCGAGTGAGCAGGCACCGTTGCAGTACATTGCGCCCTACTCTGGCGTGACCATGGGTGAGTTTTTCCGGGATAACGGAAAACACGCACTCATTGTTTACGATGATTTGACCAAACAGGCGCAGGCCTATCGTCAGCTTTCCTTGCTGCTTCGTCGCCCTCCGGGCCGCGAAGCTTTTCCCGGCGACGTTTTCTACGTACACAGCCGCTTGCTTGAGCGTGCCGCGAAACTGAGTGACGCCGAAGGTGGCGGAAGTTTGACGGCGTTGCCCATCATCGAAACGCAGGCGGGCGACGTTTCGGCGTATATCCCTACCAACGTGATTTCGATTACCGACGGGCAGATCTTCCTCGATACGGAACTCTTCTACTCTGGTGTCCGCCCGGCGATTAACGTCGGATTGTCGGTTTCTCGTGTAGGCGGTAGCGCGCAGATCAAAGCGATGAAGAAGGTTGCCGGTAACCTGCGCCTCAGTCTCGCGCAGTACCGTGAGCTGGCAGCTTTCGCACAGTTCGGCTCCGATTTGGACAAAGCCACCCAAGACATGTTGAACCGTGGGGAACGCATGGTGAACGTGTTGAAGCAACCGCAGTATTCGCCGCTTCCGGTGGAGAAGCAGGTGGCGATCATTTACGTCGGTGAAAAGGGTGTCTTGGACAAGCTGCCCGCCGATCGGGTTTCTGACTACGAAAAAGGGTTTAGCGAATACTTGGAAGCGAAGCACGCGGGTCTACTACAAACCCTCCGTGAGAAGAAAGAGCTCTCGGATGATGTTAAGGCGGGCCTGGACAAAGCCATCGCTGAATACCAGGAAGTTTTTGTATAAGACATGGCAAACTTAAAAGACATTCGGCGACGGATCGTTAGCGTCAAGAGCACGCGTCAGATCACGCGCGCGATGAAGCTCGTGGCCGCTGCAAAACTTCGTCGAGCGCAGGACGCGATCTTGGCCGCTCGGCCGTACGCGTACCGGATTTATTCCATTCTGCTCTCGCTGACGGAGGGGGACGCCGCGAAGCACCCGCTTCTCGTCCAACGCGAAGAGAAGAAGATAAAGCTCGTTGTGCTTGCCGGAGACCGTGGTCTGTGCGGACCGTTCAATGCCAACATCTTCAAGGCGTCCGAGAAGTTCATCAAGGCCAAGCAAGCAAGTGGCGTTGAGGTTCAGGTCGCCTGCATTGGGAAAAAAGCCTACGAGTACTTTAAGGATCATGGAGAGAGTCCCGTCTACCATACTGGACTGCTTAGTGACCCTTCCTTTTCTCGCGTGGCAAAGATCGCCGATGAGCTTCTTGAAAGTTTTGCCGGTGAGCACTTTGATGCAGCCTATCTTGTTTACAATGAGTTCAAGTCGGCGATCCAGCAGACCGTGGTTGTAGAGCGACTCATTCCCATCGGACTAGAGTTGCCCGAAGGTGTGGTTGGCATCCGACAGTTGAGCAAGAAAGATACCTTTATCGATCCCATTTTCGAACCGAGCCGTCAGGAAATCTTGGACGTTCTCGTCCCGAGACACTTCAAGACACAGTTGTTCCGCTCGGTTCTTGAATCGATTGCGAGCGAGCACGGTTCCCGGATGTCAGCCATGGAAAGTGCCACCAAGAACGCATCGGAAATGATCGACAAATTGACTTTGGATTATAACAAAGCCCGTCAGGCCGGAATCACGAAAGAGTTGATGGAAATCGTGGGCGGCGTTGAGGCGATGAAGTAGAGATTTTGGAGGAGAGCTAAATGCAGTCATTTGGAGAAATCACACAGGTGATGGGTCCGGCGGTGGACGTGGCTTTTCCGGCGGGAGCGCTTCCGCCTATTTACACGGCACTGAAAGTTACCAATGCGTCTATCGATGATAAGCAGGAAAACCTGACTCTTGAAGTGGCGCAGCACTTGGGTGATGGCTTGACCCGTTGTGTGGCGATGGATTCCACAGAAGGTTTAGTCCGCGGTATGAAAGTCCGCGATACCGGTGAGCCGATTAGCGTACCGGTAGGCCCTGAGGTTTTGGGCCGCATTCTCAACGTAATTGGTGAGCCGGTCGATGAAGGCGGCGAAGTCAAAGCGAAGAAGAAATATCCGATTCACCGCGATCCCCCTACCTTTGAGGATCAGAGCACAGAGGCCGAGACCCTTGTAACCGGAATTAAAGTGGTGGATCTCCTCGCCCCATACGCCCGTGGCGGTAAGATTGGTCTCTTCGGTGGTGCAGGTGTAGGTAAGACCGTTTTGATCATGGAACTCATTCACAACATCGCGAAACAGCACGGTGGTTACTCGGTGTTTGCGGGTGTGGGCGAGCGTACTCGCGAAGGAAACGATTTGTGGCTCGAAATGAAAGAGTCGGGCGTTATCGATAAGACGGCGCTGATTTACGGGCAGATGAACGAGCCTCCGGGTGCGCGTCTTCGTGTCGGTCTGACGGCCCTTACGGTTGCCGAGTACTTCCGGGATGAAGAAGGCCAGGACGTGCTGCTCTTCGTAGACAACATTTTCCGTTTCACTCAGGCGGGTTCTGAAGTATCGGCGCTCCTAGGTCGTATCCCTTCCGCGGTAGGTTACCAACCGACCCTGGCGACGGAAATGGGTGCCTTGCAGGAACGTATTACGACGACAAAGAAAGGCTCGGTCACTTCCGTACAGGCGATTTACGTACCTGCGGACGATTACACCGATCCCGCGCCTGCGACCACTTTTGCTCACTTGGATGCGACTACGAACTTGTCTCGTGCGCTTACGGAAAAGGGCATTTACCCGGCCGTGGATCCTTTGGCTTCCACATCGCGTTTGCTCGCTCCGGAAATTGTTGGAAACGAGCACTACGCGGTAGCGCGTGAAGTTCAGAAAACCTTGCAGCGCTACAAAGATCTGCAGGACATCATCGCGATTCTCGGTATGGATGAGTTGTCTGACGAAGATAAGCTTGTGGTGGCCCGAGCGCGTAAGGTTGAAAAATTCCTTTCGCAGCCATTCTTTGTGGCCGAGCAGTTCACCGGCAACCCAGGGCAATACGTAGAAGTGGCGGACACCGTTCGCGGCTTTAAGGAAATTGTTGATGGGAAGCACGATGACGTGCCCGAACAGGCCTTCTACATGGTAGGAACCATCGAGCAAGCGCTTGAAAAAGCGGAGAAGCTCAAGAAGGGTGCCTAATGCAGATTGATATCGTAACGCCACACCGACGTTTGGTGACGGGGGAGAGAACTGAAAAGGTGAAGCTTCCCGGCTCCAAAGGACAGATGGAGATCCTTGAAAACCACGCGGAGCTTCTATCGACCCTAACGACGGGGCTCTTGGAGTTCAATGGTAGGCGTTTTGCTATCAGCCAGGGCTTTGTGGAAATTAAGAACGAAAAAGTAACCGTACTAGCGGAAACCTGCGAGGAAAGCACCGAGATAGACAAGGCACGTGCGCAGGCAGCCCAGAAAAACGCAGAAGAAAAACTTCAGGGAACCCTCAGCGACGAAGACTACGAGAAATACCAGCTCAAGCTTCAACGGGCTCTAATCCGCCAGCAGTTGGTGAATTAGAATTCGAAAGAGGAGCTCTTTGTTCCCTGCTGCTCTCAAAATTAACGAAATCTTCTACAGCCTTCAGGGCGAAAGCCTGTCGGTAGGCAAACCCACCGTCTTTGTTCGTGTAGCTACCTGCAATATGCGCTGTTCGTGGTGCGATACACGCTACGCCTTTTGGGAAGGCCACCGGATGACGGTGGAGGAGATCCTACAAGAAGTAGGCCGGTACCCTACAAAATTTGTGTGCGTTACAGGTGGAGAACCGCTCGGCCAGCAGGCGAGCCTGTTGCTCATGCAACGTCTCCTCGAACAAGGCTACACGGTGTCGCTAGAGACCGGCGGGGGATTCAGCGTGGCTTCGGTGCCTGATGAGGTTATCAAGGTTATCGACGTCAAATGCCCGGATAGTGGCGAAACAGAGAGCATGTGCTGGGACAATCTCCAGCTGGCTGGGCCCAGGGATCAGTTTAAGTTTGTCGTGGCGAGCAAGGTGGATTTTGACTGGGCGACCGGACTGATCCGCAAAGAAAGACTGACTGAGCGTGCGGCCGTACTTTTTTCCCCGGTAGAAGATCGTGTCCCGGCCGACTCTTTGGCCGCCTGGGTGCTAGAGAGTGGGCTCCCGGTTACCTTTCAGCTGCAGCTTCATAAGAAAATTTGGGGAAAAGACGCACGCGGTGTCTGATTAGCGGATCCGGGCGTCAATTATCCACAGCTTCTGTGGATAGTGGTGGAATGTTTTTAGGGCAAATTGTAAACGAGCACCCGGTTATTGTTTGCATCGGCCAGAAAAAATTGGGTGGAAGTGGCCGCCATCCCCTCAGGGCCGTTCAAAGCGTACTGGCCCGAGCCTGATCCTGAGTCGCTGAAAGACTCCTGCCCGATCACGTACTTGGCTGATTGTGTGCCCGAGGGAATGCCTTCGTAAACGAGCACGCGATGATCCGCTGCGTCTGAGACAAAAGTGTAAGTACCGTTGGTTGCGATGTGCTTTGGATCGTTAAAATTGTTGGCTTCCAGGTTTCCCCCAGCGCACGAGCCAGTAACAAAATCGTCTTGCCCCAGTACCGCTGCCGCGGGGAGGTCGTTGGCGCTGTTGGGGAGTGGCGACCAAATGGCTACTCGGCAGTTACTTCGATCTGCCAGGAACAGCCGCGTACTATAGAGAAAAATATTAAAGAGGTTTGTAAATCGTGTGGAGCTTGTCCCACTGGCTGCGGAGGTAAAGGTGGAATTCCCCAACACTAGGGAGGCAGCAGTGCCTGTTGACGGGGTTTCGCTACCAAAAACCAGGATGCGGTTGTTCGTTATTTCTGAAACGTACAGATTACCTCCGCCCGCGGCGACGCCGATGGGGGCGTTCATTTGAGCGGCCGCAGTACCGCTCCCATTTCCGTTAAACCCGATCTGTCCCACTACCGAAGTGGCAAACTCACCCGTAGTCGCTAATGGAAAGTTATAGATCACTGCGCGGTTGTTGTTTTGATCGGCCACATAGAGAAAGCCGCCCAGCGTGTCCGTTGCGAAAATGCCGCCGGGAGAAGAAAGCGTGTCTCCGTTGGTGCTGCCCCCTTGGTTTGCGTTCGTGCCGGTAAAGCTTGTCTGCCCCACAACGCGATCAGCGGCCTGGCCAAATGTCGTCGGTAGAGTGTCCCAAACTAAAATTCGGTGATTCGAGGCGTCCGATACAAAAAGTTGGGTATTGAGAACGAATACGCCAAAAGGGCGGTTGAGACCGGAGGCGCCGCCGTTTGCCGTAGTCGTATCGAAATCTGGCTGGCCCAGAGCAAAGCTTGGGGTCAGAACAATGGAGGTCGAAGAGCCCTTGAAAACTCCGTTCGTGCAAGCGGTTAGAAACAAAAGCAGCAGCAGAGAAAGGAGGCTCAGGCGCATTCTTAAACGGCGCAAGGCGGGTGCCCGTGCGGCTCCGTATGGATGACTACGTCTACGAGATCGGGAAATTTCTTTTTAAGTCGGTCCTCCACCGTATGTGTAATTTCGTGTGCCTGGAAAAGAGAAATATCGCCCGGTAAGTGGATGTTGAGATCCAAAAACTTGTGGCCGTCGTGGCCTCGACTTCGGATGGCGTGGCAGTGCAAGACTCCCTTTACGGAAGAGGCCACGCGCTCAACTTCTTCAGGATCGAGCACACTATGATCGACGAGCGGATCGATGGTTTCGCGCAATAGCTGGATGGCCATGTACACCAGGTAAATGGCAATGAGCAGAGCCACCGCTCCGTCTACATACGGAAGCGAGAACTTAGAGGAAAGCAGACTCACAAACACTGCGCAGGTCACCAAAAAGTCGCTCCGGTTGTGGTAGGAGTCTGCCAGCAAAAACTGGCTCGAGAGCTCCTTGGCCTTTCGGGCCTCAAGGAAGGCGACACTCAAATTCACGACCATGACGCCCAGCAAAATGGCGAACCCCCAAAAAGAGTACTGCGCCAGGCGTTCGGGGTGCATGAAGCGTTCAAAGGCCAAAGTCCCGACCTCGTAGCCTGCCAAGATGAGCATGAAGCTCAAGATGAGGCTGGCGACCGTCTCAAATTTTTGGTGTCCATAGGGGTGATCGTCGTCGGGGGGCTTACTGGCTAAAATTACAGAGATAATTCCGACGATGGTCGAGGTCGAGTCGAAAAGCGAGTGGATGCCGTCCGCGGTAAAGGCCAAAGTCGCGGTGCGGTACCCGTAGACAATCTTAAGCGCGGCCCCGAGGGTACTGGCCGACAGGCAGACCAAAAGGACCTTCACAATGGAGTTGGAGCGAGTGCTCATCTTCTTAGGATCCTAGTACAAGCCAAGTTGCCTCTCTAGGCTTTTTCTACTAGAAATCTCAATAATATGCAGCATCAAGCGCCATTGAAAAAGCCCTCGGACCGCAAACCGGAGTGGCTCAAAATCAGGCCCCCGGCAGGCGACGAATATACCCGCCTGAAGGGGATGTTTCGTGCCTTGAATCTGCACACGGTCTGCGAAGAGGCACGCTGCCCGAACGTGTCGGAGTGTTGGGGCGGAGGCACGGCAGCCCCTGATGTTGCTGGGGGATACCTGCACGCGCGGTTGCCGCTTCTGCAATGTGAAGACCGGAAACCCGCGTGGGGCTGTGGATGAGCTGGAACCTGTTAAAGTTGCGTCTGCGATTTCGCAGATGGACCTCCTTCGTAGTTTTGATTCTGGTGGATCGGGACGATCCTTCCGATGGCGGTGCCGATCACTTTGGGCGCACCGTGGAGGCCCTAAAAAGTTCGCCGCGAACTTATGTGGAGGTCCTGATTCCAGATTTTAAGGGAGATCGCGCCGCCCTCGAGCGATTGGTCCGCGCGCAGCCCGACGTTGTGGCCCACAACTTAGAAACAGTAAAGAGGCTTACCCCCACAGTACGCGACAAGCGTGCGACTTATCAGGCAATCCTTAAAGTTCTTCAGGAAGTTAAGGAAATCGATCGCTTCGCGCTACACCAAATCTTCATTGATGTTGGGTCTGGGAGAGAGCTTGGACGAGGTTTTTGAGGCGATGCGCGGTTTGCGCGCGTGGGTTGTGACGTATGACCTTTGGGCAATATCTTCCAGCCCTCACAGCGGCACTTGCCAGTTATTGAGTACCTCTCCCGAGGAGTTTGAGTCCTACCGGTTAGCGGCGGTTGGACTTGGATTTCATGTATGTCGCCTCAGGGCCTTTGGTTTGAAGTTCCACCACAAAGCGGGCGAGATGTTTATGGAAGAGGTATCTACGGTCGCAGGAAACGGTGGAACAATGGAGTAACCTCACCCGGAAAAGATATGAAAAAATAAAGCGTCAAACAATCCGAATCACGCTCCCGTTCATCTGTCTTGCGTGAAGACTGTTTCACATTTTGGATGAGCAAAATGTCGCCGATCCCAAACTCGATCCGCAGCTGGGAGAGGAGCTCTTGCTCAAGATGTACAGCAACATGGTGACCTCTCGCCTACTCGACGAGCGTGGGATGATGCTCAACGCCAAAAGGCGAATCGGATTTTATGTTCCCGCGATGACCGGCCAGGAAGCCATTTCCACTGGCACCGCAGCCGCTCTCAAATCCAGTGACTGGGTTTTCCCGAGCTTCGCGAACCCGGAGTGTTCTTGTACCGGGGAGCGGACGTGCTCCAAATGATTGCGAACCTCTGTGGAAATTCCGGAGATATTTGAGCCGGCAAATGCCCAACCATTACAGTTTTCAAAGCAGCATCTTTTTTCGGTTTCTAGCCCCATTTCTGCTCAGTGATACAGGCTGTCGGCTGTTCGATGGCGAGCAAGATCCGCAATGAGAAGGATGTCACGATCTCACCTACTTTGGGGACGGCGGACTTCGGAAAACGATTTCCACGGGCCTGACATTTGCGGGGGCGTTCAAAACCCGACAGTATTTATCTGTACCAACAACCAGTATGCGATTTCGGTCCCGCTCCATAAGCAAACAGGCGCCAAACGACTTGCTGACAAAGGCATTGGTTATGGCGTCGACTCCGTAGCTGTCGATGGGAACGACATTTTGGCAGTGTACACAAAACCAAAGAAGCCGTGGACAAGAGCGCGCGCAGTGGTGGTGGCCCTACCCTCATTGAGTGTTTGACACTCAGAATGGGACCCCATTCTTCCTCGGATGATCAACGCGCTACAGAGATCCCGGGTTATACGCTGCTTCAGGAAAAGCGCGATCCGATTCTGCGCTTCCGACAATATCTGGAAGGTAAAGGTCTTTGGGATGGGATCACGAGGACTCTTTGCGCGAAGAAGTTAAAGACCACCTTATAGAGGCCGTGGAGGATGTCGAGAAAATGCCACCTCCGGAGCTCGAAACACTTTTTGAGGATGTGTATGCGGAACTTACGCCGCAGCTGAAAAAGCAGAAACAGGCGCTCATTGCCGAGCGCGAGTTACGCGGCAAATTCGAAAACACCAGCGAAGCATTTCCGCTGTAAATAGGGTAACCATGTGACGATGACAATTGTTCAGGCGGTGCGGGACGCGCTTTACAACGAGATGAAGCGCAATGACTCGGTCGTGCTATTGGGAGAAGACGTCGGGTTGAATGGTGGCGTGTTCCGTGCAACGGAAGGCCTGCAGAAAGAGTTCGGAGAAGCCAGAGTCATGGATACGCCGCTAGCGGAAAGCGGGATCATTGGTGCGGCCATGGGGATGGCTGTGAACGGTTTGCGCCCCGTTCCCGAAATCCAGTTTTTGGATTTTATCTATCCCGCTTTTGATCAAATTGTGAGTGAAGTCGCGAAAATCCGATACCGTTCAGGGGGAACCTTCACCTGCCCTATGGTCATCCGTTCGCCGGCTGGAGGCGGGATTCGCGGTGGGCACTACCACTCGCAGAGTTCGGAGGCGTACTTTACGCACACTCCTGGGTTGAAGGTGGTGTACCCGTCCAATCCTTATGATACGAAGGGGCTTCTCATCAGCGCCATCCGAGATGAAGATCCTGTGATTTTCTTGGAACCCAAGAAACTGTACCGCGCAGTAAAAGGAGAAGTTCCCGAGGGGGAGTATACCGTTGAGATCGGCAAAGCGAATGTCGTTCGTGAAGGTAAAGACGTAACGATCCTCTGCTGGGGAGCGATGGTACCAGAGGCGCTTAAAGCAGCCGATCTGTGCACGCCCCGCGGTGCCGATTGCGAAGTCGTGGATCTGCGCACCTTAGTTCCTTTGGACGAGCCAACCATCCTGGAATCCGTAAGGAAAACAGGTAAAGTCGTCATCGTTCACGAAGCGCCGCGTACCTGTGGGTTTGGAGCCGAGCTATCAGCGCTCATCGCTGAGGAAGCAGTGGAATATCTGGAAGCCCCGATTGTGCGGGTTGCGGGCCTAGACACCCCCTTCCCCTATACGCTGGAGCATGTTTATATGCCCGATGCGGAACGCATCGCTTTGGCCGTCGGGAAGGTGAAGAATTTTTAGAGCTTAGTTGGAAGAGGTTTAAGATGGAATTCAAGTTACCGGACATTGGGGAAGGGGTCGCGGAAGGTGAAATAACCAAGTGGCTCGTTGGGCCGGGGAATCCGTAAAGCGGATCAGCCTATGGTCGAAGTGATGACCGACAAGGCGACGGTCGAAATTCCCTCACCATGAATGGGACTATAGACGAGTTGCTTGCGAAGATGAAGGCAGAAACGGTGCCGGTGGGCCAAGCCATTGTTCGCATCGCCGGCGCTGGGGATAGCGCTGTAAAAAACCTTCGAACGGCGGGGCGCACGCGCCCAGGACCGCCATGATGTCTCAGCCGGCGCCGACAAAGAGTGCCGCGACCAAGTCTGCCCCAGCAGAGGATTCCCAGCGCTGAAGTTTGCCCTTTAAGGTGCTTGCAACTCCGGCCACGCGCAAGCTCGCGCGCGATTTACAAATTGATTTAACCCGAGTCGAAGGCACGGGCCCACATGGACGCATCACCAAGGTGGATGTCCAAATGGTGTATGAAGGTAAGCAAGCGGCGACTTCTCGCAGCTCGCATCCTAGCCCGAGCACTGCCGTTGCGACCCGCACAAAGGCGCCAGTTTCCTATGTGCCTTCCGGTTCGGTGGAAAGAATTCCACTTCGAGGAGTTCGTAAGAAAATTGCAGAAGCCATGACTCGGTCCAAGCACACCGCTGCGCACTTCACTTACGTCGAGGAAGTCGACATGAGTGAAATCGTAAAAATGCGCAGTGCCGCCAAGGAAGAGGCCAAGGCGAGAGGGATCAAGCTCACGTTTCTTCCCTTTATCATCAAGGCCCTTATTCCAGCGCTTCGAGAGTTTCCGTACCTGAACAGCTCTTTGGACGATGAGAACCAGGAGATCCTTCTTAAGGGGGATTTCAATATCGGTATAGCGACGGATACAGATAATGGTCTGATGGTGCCGGTTATTAAGACCGCAGATAGGAAGAGCATTTGGGATCTTGCGGACGAAATTGAAACTCTTTCTGAAAAAACCCGAACTGGCAAAGTGTCTGTCGACGATCTCAAGGGCGGCACCTTTACCATTACCAATGCAGGTTCTATCGGAGGGGTATTCGCAACACCTGTGATTAATCACCCTGAGGTGGCTATCCTGGGTGTGAATGCCATCCGTAAACGTCCAGTGGTCAAGGGTGATCAGATAGCCATTGCCGACATGATGTTCCTTTCTCTTTCCGTAGATCACCGGGTAGTGGATGGTGCGGATGCGGCCCGCTTCATGAACCGACTGGTATATTTCTTGTCGGATCCTAAGCGATTTGTTTTTGCCTAGACGCTTTGGTTTAAGAGGGAAGCATGAAATACGATGCAGTAGTGATAGGGGCTGGTCCTGGTGGTTATGTATGTGCGATACGTCTAGGACAACTCGGACTCAAAACCGCGGTCATTGAAAAAGATCAGGTGGGTGGAGTCTGCCTCAACGTGGGTTGTATCCCTTCTAAAGCGCTTATTCACGCCGCGGGAACCTTTTGGAAGATCCAAAATGAAACTGAAAAAATGGGAATTACCGCCAAAGATCCCCATTGTGATTTGCCCAAAATGCAGGAATGGAAAGGCGGAGTAGTAAAGAAACTCACCGGTGGAGTGAGTCAGCTTCTCAAAGCGAATAAGGTAGATGTCATTCGAGGGAACGCCTTTTTCAAAGATAAGAGCACGCTCGCTGTGCGTTCCAGTGACGGAGAGACTCAGGTGACAGCCTCGAATTTCGTAATTGCGACAGGCTCGCGGAACCTGACCCTGCCCTTTCTGCCGATGAATGGAAAAAATGTTGTCTCGTCGACAGAAGCCTTGGATCTCAAGACCCTTCCCAAAAAGCTGGTTGTTATTGGTGGCGGTTTTATCGGTGTCGAAATCGGTATGGCGTATGCCAAGCTTGGAAGCGAAGTTCACATCGTCGAGGCCTTGGAGCAAATCTTGCCGAGCATCGATAAAGATTTGGTTGGCGTAGTGGAACGTAAGATGAAAAAACTTGGGATGACGGTCCACACAAACACCTTGGCGAAAGGTTTTGAAGAACCCGATCCGTCGACTGCATCGACCTTGCACCTCAAGGTCGAGAAAAACGGCAAAGCCGAATCGCTGGAAGCCGACGTTGTCCTTGTCTCCATCGGGCGCAAACCCAACTCCGAAGATCTGGGATTGGAGAACGTTGGCGTACAGTTGGACAACCGGGGAAACATCAAGACGGATAACCTGGGGCGCACCAATGTCGTCGGTATTTATGCCATTGGGGATGTGACGGGTCCGCCGCAGCTAGCACACCGGGCTTCGATGGATGGACTGCTCGTGGCTTCCACTATCAATGGTGAAAATGCCTACCGGGATTACCGAACAGTTCCCTGGGCGGTTTTTTCGGATCCCGAAATAGCAGTTTGTGGTTTGAGCGAAAAAGAAGCGGCAGAGCAAGGGATTGCGCTCAAGGTTGGCCGATTTCCTTTTGCGGCCTCGGGGCGTGCGCTGAGCACCAACGAAACGGATGGCTTTGTAAAAGTACTCATCAATGAGAAGGACGAATCCATTGTGGGCGTTCACATGGTTGGTCCGGAAGTGTCCAATCTGATTGCGGAAGCAGCGTTGGCCGTGGAAATGGGCGCTTGTGCGGAAGATATTGTGCGCACGATTCATACCCATCCCACACTTCCCGAAGCGTTTCCGGAAGCTGTGGAGAACGCCTATATGAAAGCTATTCACACCTCAAATGTTCCAAGGAGGAGCCGCTAGGTGACGCGTCCCCTTGTCATTCGAGATTTGGGGCTGGTCGCCTACGACCTTGCTTATGAACAGCAGAAGCAACTCGTAGAGGCAAAACGTGCCGATGGAAATCTAGCTGACTATCTCCTCTTGTTGGAACACCCGGAAGTTTACACTTACGGCCGCAAGAGTAAGGCCGAGGAGATTCCCCAAGATGGGATCGAAATCGAACGGGGTGGGCAAGTAACCTTTCATAATCCGGGCCAATTGGTTGGATACCCCATTCTGCGCCTGGAACCCGGTCGCCGCGATTTGCACCGCTACTTACGGTGGTTGGAGGATCGCCTTATTGTTACACTCGCGCGGTTTGGGATTGTAGCGGGCCGCCGGGATGGGGCGACCGGTGTGTGGGTGAATGATGGCCAACAGAAGATTGCCAGCATTGGTGTAGCCGTATCGGGGTGGGTGACCTACCACGGTTTTGCGCTGAACGTTTGCAATGAGCTTAAGGGTTTTGCAAAGATTCATCCCTGCGGATTTGACAGCCGGGTAATGACTTCTATGTTAGAGTTACTGGGCGCAGCGGATTGCCCCTCTATGGAGAGTGTAAAGGCAGAAATCTTGCGGGAGTTTGCCGCACATTCGTGGATGGGTGGGCAGCCTTTTTTGGAAGAGGCGGCCGAGTCGGAAAAGATATTTGGAAAGACGGCTTATGTTTGAAAAGAAACTCGAAAACCCTTCTTTAGGAAAGCCGGAACGCAAAACCAAAACACCCAAAGTTTTGGCGGTTATTGATCAGAAAGGTTGCACGGGCTGTCACGCTTGTATTCCTTTTTGTCCGGTGGATTGCATCGAGCAGGTTCCCGGTGAGGATCCCCAGGCGCCCGATTTCATGCGGGTGGTAGAGGTCGATCTTGATCGGTGTATCGGTTGTCGGCTGTGTGCGAAGTACTGCCCGTGGGAAACTATTTTCATGGTGGATAAAGAGGAAGCTGGCCAAAGCGCCGAAAGCTGGACCCTGCGTTCCGTGCTCTACCAAGGCGTTGGGAAGAACGCGGCGGCCGGCGGAGAAGCGCCGGTTGCAGCTGAGGATCAGGCCGTCGAGGCCGAGGCGCCGATGCCTGAAGATAAAATGCCCGAAGATAAATAGTTCTACCTTAGACTTCCAATTTCGATTTTTTTAGGAATTCCGGATCGGAGAAGATTTCCGAGATTTTCTCGCGGAGCGCGGCATCGGGCGCTTCAGGACTTCCCTCTCCCGCCGTTGCGTAACATCCCAAAACAGAAGGCATGTCTTTGAGCACGTGCAGCCCCTTGCCGAGACTTCCAGAAACCACCAGCGATTTTACTCCAGCGGAACTCGCGCGTCGGATGACTTCGTAGGGGGCTTTGCCCGAGAAGGTTTGGGCGTCGGTTCTTCCCTCCCCTGTAATCACGACCTGGTGGGCTCTTACCACTTCATCAAAGTGCAACCAGTCGAGCAGAAACTGAGCTCCTTGGACGAGCCGCGCCCTGAAGAATGCACGAAAGGCAGCGGCGATTCCACCTGCCGCTCCCGTCATGGGTTCCAACTTGATATTCTGTTGAAGAATTTCGTAAGCACGAGTCGCAAAATTCTCCATTCCCTGCTCAATCAGCGCAACCTGCCCCTCACTGGCACCCTTTTGCGGCGAAAAAACCCGTGCGCTTCCGTCGGGGCCGCAAAGGGGATTCAGTACATCGCAAAGGACAACAAATTCCACATCTGATCCCGCGAAACTTTTTGGAGGAACGATGTGTTCTATCCATCTAAGGCCGTTGCCGTTTCCCCAAATGGGTTTGCCGGCATTGTCAGTAAACTTGAATCCGAAGGCGTCCAGCATGCCCATTCCTGCGTCCGAGGTGGCGGAATCTCCGAGTCCGACGTAGATCCGCTTTGTCTCGGGCCACTTCTGCAAGACATCAAGCATGAGCGTGCCGAGTGAGTTGGAGCTTGCGCGCAAGACATCGCGTTCGGACTCAGGCACCAGGTGGAGCCCGCAGACTTCAGCGCTTTCTATATATATAGAGGTAGGCGCGTGCACGCTGGGCAGGGCGAGTACGCGTGCCTGCGTGGGTTTGCCCATCGGTGTTTTGGCTGCGAACTCGAAAATCTCTCCGCCGATTGCGGCCTTCACTGCAAAGAGTGTCCCGCGACCACCGTCGCCAATCGGGAGAACTGATGTCTCAAAGCGTGGCTGCAGTGCTTCGGCTACAATTTGACAGGCCTGTTCGTTGCTCAATGTTCCCTTAAAGGGATTCAACGCAACCAAAATGGCGGGCTTTTTTGAATTTGGATTCACTTACGGGGCTCCGTCGTTCCCGATGGCTTCCACGGGACAGGCCTCCATGGCCTCTAGGCACTGCAATTCTTCATTTTCGCTTGTGGGCTGTTTGTAAACGATATCATGATCGTTAGTTTGCGCCTCGCGAAAATTCTCCGGGGCAAGCTCGGCGCACACGCTGCAGAGGATACACTTTTGATCCGTGTACCAGCTCCCTGCAATATTGTCCTCATAACGTAGCGTGCGATCGCCCATTTTTTTCCCTTCGGGGAGGGGCGGCTTTGGCCCCTGCGCGCTTGGCGCTTTTTCGGGTTTCAAACTCAATTCGGCCTAGGCCGGCTAGACTGAAGCGTTTTTTTTGCGCGCGTACATATGGAGACTGTCGCTCAACGAGCAGGCAGCGCCTACCGTGTTTGAGCGCCGCGACACCTGTCGTGCCCACGCCCGCAAAGGGATCCAATACCACGTCTCCCTTGTTTGTGAACAGTAGGATTAGCCTTTCCATGAGCTGTAATGGCTTTTGGGTCGGGTGCCCGGCGACGCGCTCGCTCTTGGGCGTAACGGGATAAACCCAATGATTTCGGAGCTGTTTTCCGCCGTTCATCGCCTTCCCGTCCTGGTAATTGAAGGTCCAGCCTGTTGCGCGCTTCGGGCTTTCGTTGCAGGCCCAAACCACTTGCTCGGTACTTTCCGTAAGCATGCGGCAGGTAATGTTGGGCTGGGCGTTGGGCTTGGACCAGATAATGCTGTTGAGTAGTTTTCGGTCCATTTCGCCTAATAGAAAGCCTGTCAGGTAAATGTTGTGGTAAGTGCCGAAGATGAGGAGATTTCCGTTCGGCTTCACGACGCGGAAGACCTCTTTTAACCACCGAATGGTAAAGTCGGCAAACTCGTCCTTGGAAAAACGGTCCCAGATTTCCTGCATCGTTACGTGAGAGGAAAAGGCCCAGCTGAGTCCTTTTTTCTTGCTCATGTTATAGGGCGGATCGGTTATGCACGCGTCCACGCTCGCGGTGGGTAAGCTAGCAAGAACCTCCAAGGCGTCCCCGCAAATACTGGTCGATAGTTTTGTTCCCATGCCACCCTAGTGTTTAGAGAGTCCCAGCGTTTAATGTTGGGTCTTAATCTGGGGGAACCAAAGGAAGTCTCTTGTTACCCCAAAGTTTTCGTACGCACGTTCTACGTTCTCAAAAGATTCCTCTAATAGAGTGCGCCGGTCGATGCCCACATAGGCCCCCTCTTCTGTGAGCGTCCGAGAAATGGATTCAGTAAACTTCATGATGAAATACTGCGAGGCTTTCACGTAGGTGCGGCCAAAAACTGAAAGCCGATCTAAAATGTCAGGCAGCACGCTATGCAGGAAGTGCAGGTGGCGGCTTTCATCCACCAGCAACTGCCGACACATCTCCACCCCGATGGGATCCGTATTGGCGGCCTTGTAAAGCCTCAAAAAGGTGGAGGCGAAATTCTCAGAAAACAGCGTAGAAAAGAGCCAATTTTCCACGCGGTAAGGACCGCCGGAGGCAATCTGCGAAAACTTGTGCAACTTGCGATCGTAAACTGGGGGCGCGCCCAATTTGCGCAGGTACGCTTCGATAGTAAATACGTGGCGGGCTTCATCAAAGCCCTGACAGGAAAGATACAACTCCGCTTCCTGGCTTTTGAGCTTTGTGACCGCTTTGGGCATCATATACTGGATGGTCGTCAGTCCCATTTTTTCGAGCGTATAGAAGATGCGGTTGAACTTGATGAGGATGCGCTTTTTTTCCGGATCCATCTGATCCAGCTCGGTGACGCCGTCATCAAAATGTATACGCGTCGGCGCGAACCATTGCTGCGAAGTTGCTTGCAGGTAAAGGCGGCGCATACGCTTGTCGTTGACCTTGGAAGAGTTGTTATCCTGCGGTTGCAGCATCTCGCGCATGGTCGGGCTTTGGGCCGCCAGAGCAGAGATGGTCGGAATGGTTTCCGACGTTGTGGGTCTTTGATCCATCATACGGTTATAACACCAAGTTTCGGTTCCGGAAATAATCCGCAAAGCGCCGGAAAATCCTTATAGAACTCTCGCTTTTGTCACAGAATCCGTACTCCGTCAAATTGCTAACGCGACGCAGCGCGCTGCTTTTGCCCAGAAAGCTGACCGCTGAAGGCATTGAATTTATAGCCTTTCCGGAGGGCGCCGCAAAACGTCACCCCAGCGTCTAGTCAGCAAACACCGGACTTCCGTACGTGTTTTCAGAGGCTTTGCCCGCACGGTGACGCGAAGCGACGGCGTTTGAGGCGGAAGTGTGCAAAGAGCTGACGCTTTTTTCGGGTGTGTTCCGAAAGGATGCGGCGACTACTCAGATCGGGCATGCCTAATTGAGGGTGTTGGAACACTGCTTGCAGTGACACACAAAGAGGACCCGTCCTGTGACGCGATTTCGATCGTATTCACTCGGTGTAGGGTTTTCGTAGGGGAGGAAACGGCAGAAGGCTAAAAATTTAGTTGAGCGACTCTGAAGTTGTTTTTTGATTTGTACGTTTAGCTCTTTGAAAGGAGAGCTTGTGAAAGCGGGGTTACAGATGAACCGATTGATGAAACTGACGTTACTTTGTGGATTAATCCTCATGGCAGGACTTCCTTATCGTGCCGCTCTGGCCGATGAAGAAACCCACACCACTACGCCCGAGAAAGATCGTGCGGCGATTACCAAAGAGATTGACGAGAAAGTTAAGGAATATACCGGCTTGATCAAGAAAATTGACGGCTGGAAAGACGACGCCCTTTTCTCTTTTGAAGATGGCAAGGTCGTAACCGGCAAGCAGCTGAAGAAGAGCTTGCTTCCGAGCCTGAACGGTCTTGTGGAATACCGCCGCTTGGTCCAAGAGTTTTGCTGGAATAAAGACGAGCACACGCACATCATGGAAATCTCCAAGAAACTTGATGCGGTGGTTGCCAGCCTCAATACGGCCCCTACCGATGCGAAGATGAAAATAAAAGATCTTAAAGCAGCGGGAGTGAAGGGTGCCCCGGTCGCTGGAGATGATGAGGAAAAGGAAGTTGACGTTAAGAAGATTGACGCCAAAGAACTTTCTCAGCTCACCGAACTTGCGAAAGCCGTTGAAGTTTCTTTCAGTCGTGAATCTGAAAACAACGTTTTCAAGAAGCTTGCTACCTGGAAGGGTACTGGCCTCAACGAAAGCACGGTCAGCAACGTGAAGCGCTCCCAGGAAAAAGACGATGCCAAGTTCAGCAAGGACATGCTGGCGTTGGCGACGTTCCTCAAGCACAAGCCGGCTAAGAACACGGAAATCAAAGACGAAGCGTTGAAATCCTCGATGCAGGCTATTGCCGACAGCGAGAAAGACGCTTGCGTATTTACGAGTTTGCCCAAGCCTGAGCCCCAGAAAGCTACCGGAAGCGAAGGCAACGGTAATGAAGGCAATGGCAACGAAGGTAACGGCAACGAAGGTAACGGCAACGAAGGTAACGGCAACGAAGGTAATCAAGGAAACCCTACCTCGGGTAGCCCTTTAGGTCTCCCGGGAGCTTTGGGATCTTCTCTTCCCTTTGTACCGCAAGTTACGCAGCCGACTGGCTCTCAAAAGGCCATCGATGATTTAGCAGCTCAGATCGCCGCCGACGCCAATCGCAAGAATCTAGAAGACGCCAACAAGGCGGACGACTTGAGGAGAGTGATTGACGATCTGTTTGGTGACCTCAGAGACAACCAGGATGACGAAGACGAACAACTTGCGATTCCTGGACAGAACGGAAACGCTGGCAAAGCCGCCGCAGCTCCTGCAGCCGCTTCGCCTCAGACAGCCCCTCCGATTGCGGCTACGCCGACGGCGCAGCCCCAGGGCGGAAACGAGCAGCCTCCGTTCGATCCGAATCAGCAGCCGCCGCAGTTCCAGCCGCCGCCGTTCCAGCAACCGCCGCAGCTAGCGAACAACGACGACAGCAACGACGGTGTGTCCGTGGCGAGCCAACAGTACCAGGCGCGACCGTTCAATGCGCCGACGGATAGTTTTTCGATGCTCCAGCAGCAACAGCAGCAGCTGGCTTCTCAGAGCGCTTTCCTTGCGGACGCTGAGTTCCGACGTCGGATGATGATGGGCCCTGCAGGCGCCCAAGGCATGAGCCCTTACGGCCCTTATGCTGCGGGTTACCAGTTCCCCAACCAACAGCAACAGGTTGGAACGGGCTTTGGTACCAGCATCCAGAACTTTGTTTCAGCGGGCGGATTGCAACCCCGTACGACAGTGGGTACGAACCCGACCTTCCGATTGGGAACGCAGACCGGTAACGTGCAGCCGAATAGCTTCGGTGGCCGTACCAGCAGTGTCCCGACGGCAGTGGCAGCTCGCGGTGGAAATCCTGTAGCCGCACGCTCTGTCCGATAGTTCTTTTAGTCGGTCAACATTGAAGAGGGTTTTGGCGAAAGCCGAAGCCCTCTTTTTATTTGTGCAGTAACTGGCGATCGCCAAAAACGATGGTGTCCTTCAGATGGATACCGGGAGCGACCTGCGAGCCCGGCAGGAGAACGCTTCTTTCAATGTGCGCACCGGCACCAACCGTAGAGCCCTTTCCGACGATCGCGTGGGAGCCGAGCTTTACGCCGCTTCCAATATCGCAGCCTTCGGCCAGTAAGACGACGCCGTTAGTTTCCAAGTCATCCACTGAGTTCGTCAACTCGTGGGACCAAAAATCCCTTTTTGTTTCCTGGTACTCGTGTCGGTGCAAGAGCTCTGGTAGGAGGTGCTTTCCCTTTTGAAGCGCGTCGAGAAGTGTCATGGAAGTCTCCCAAAAAATAGGGACCTCCCCGGTGTCGAGCCAGCACGTTGTGTCGGGTGCGAAGTAGCCGACTGCTTTCTCCGGGTGAGACGCCATCAGGCTTGGATAGAGCACCTGATTGATGCCGCTAAAGACCGGTTCTAAAAATTGGTGTGCTTCGGGTTGGAGGACATGGATACCTGTAAAAATACCGGTTCGTTTCGGTGTGGCGGTGCTTTTACTTGGGAGCTGGCACAAGCGCCCTGAGTCGTCGGTACCTACGTTTGCGTAGCGTCGCTTTTTTTCTTCGTCATCCAAAAGCACCATGGTGGCGATCGCTTTTTGGGAATAATGGAAATCAATCGCAGCGCCCAGGTCTACGTCGGTGATGAGATCGCTATTGCAAAGTACAAAGGGTTCCCCGCCCAAAAGCGCTTCCGCGTGTTTCACTCCGCCTCCCGTACCAAGCAGGGTTTCTTCAACCGAGTACTTTATGGAAACGCCCAACGAGGATCCATCTCCGAGTGAGTCGACGAGTTTTGGCCCTAAGTGAAATGTGTTGATTACGATTTCTTCCATTCCCCAATGCTTCAGCAAATGGATGTTATGAACGATATTGGGGATATTTAAGATGGGCACCAAAGGCTTGGGAACAGAATCTGTAACGGGGGCCATTCGAGTACCAAGCCCGGCAGCGAGGATCATGGCTTTCTTGATGGAATGTCCCAATTTCTTTTCTCCCATTCAACGATTTTTGGAAGCCATTCCTCCACCGGGAAACACGCGTGAAGAGTCGGGGCCACCGATTGCAATGACAGTATATTATCAAAACACGGATGGAGATATGGGAGGTGCGTTTTCTTTCCGTAGCGCGTAAAGAATGACGCGAAAGAACCCGCAGCTTTTAGTGTGCGTTGGTAGGCCACTCGCCTGAGTTCTTCTCTGAAATTCGGCCAGTCGATCTTTTTTGAAAGTGCGAAGCGAGAGAGCTCCTGTTGGTAGAGCTCAACAAGCTCTTCTCTCAAATCGGTTTCGATGGGTACATACGCGTCGTAAAGCACACTGCAAAGATCGTATGCGGCCGGACCCATACGCGCGTCCTGAAAATCAATGAGGTGAAGGGCCTCGTCGTGCACCAGCAGATTTCGAGTGTGGTAGTCCCTGTGGCAGAAAACCCGCGGACCGATTTTCTCCAAAGACTTGGCAAAAGTATCTATGGGTTTCAGATCGGCGGGCGCGTTGACGCCCAAAAGCCCAACACGCAAGTGCTCTATGGTGAAACGCAACTCCCGGCCATAGATTTCCCGATCAAAGGCCCGTCCAAATGCTGGCAGAGTCTCTGGTACCGGGAAAGTTTTCCCGTGCAGTTCTGCGAGCAGACGGACACAGCGCTCTAGCCAGGTCTTTTTCTCCGATCCCTGTATTCGGCTCTGTGCGAGTACATCCCCCAGGTCCTCCATAATAAGGAAGCCCGCGTCCGGATCCACCTCTCCGAACTTGGGAACCGGCAAGCCGCGCTCCATGAGAAAGCTTTGATGTGCCGCGTAATCCTTGGTAAAACGCCAGCCAGGATCGTAAAGGACGACGCGGGACTCGCTTCCAAATTGGAGGCGGAAAAATTGCCGCGTGGACCCATCACCTGCAAGGCGAAAAAGCTCCCAACTGGGTGGAAGATCCCCGCCTAGTTTGGATAGCCAGCGACTCGCCCACTGGGTAACCGGTGCCGGAATGCTTGTGATTTCAAGGGCCATGATGAGTACTCATAGGATAACCAGATTATTCTTTATTTTCAATACTTTACTTGCGCTTTGGTCTTGTGAAAGTTTTGCCGAAAGATATACTGTAAACAGACACACCTCTAACTCCGTCTTCTCCCTAGGGACTGAAAATTCCGTGCAACTTTTGAGGAAATGGCTAAAACCCACATTGCCCAAGGCCTTTGCGGTATCCGCATTGGCAGTGGTGTACGCCTGGGTTGATTCTACCTCGACGCCAGAAATCCCCAAAGTTCGAAAGGCGGCTGCGCCGGTGGCCCAAGTAGCCCAGCCGGCGGCCCCGGCTTCGGATCTCTTCGTGGACCCCGTGAAGCCAGCCTCCCCGAAACCTTCAATCGCCAAGCCCGCGAAGAAGAAGATTGTCCGTCGGAAACACAAAAAAATTCCTCGCAGGGCCGAGGCAAAAGTGAAGCCTAAGCGCGCTTCCCAAAGAAAAGCCCCAGTGCTCATTACAAAGAAGCGTTTTGTGCCGGCGGCAGCTCTTGCAGAGCTTGTGGAAAACGAGCTTCTCAGTGATTCGGCGTTGCCCTCACTCGCTGCACTAAACGTGACGGGTCCCCTTGATACGATTCTCGACGAAGCCTTGGACGAGACGCCGCGCACGCCACTCTTTCACAAGGACCAAATGGTGGCTTCCGCAGAAATGGATGCTGACTTTTGGTTGGAAGACTCTATCCCGACTTACCGCCCGGTGCAGCTCGCTGTGATGTCCAAACTTGTTGGGCAGAATTTTGAAGAGAACAAAGCGACTTTGAAGGCCGCGAAAGAAGAAGCCGCGGAAATTGTCTCCATCGAAGCTCCTCCTTTCGTTGAGCCGACCGAGCCCAAGCTTGTAAAACCTGCTGTTGTTGAAGTGGCGAAGGCTCCGGCCCCGAAGAATGAAAGCAAGCCCGCAATCGTGGCTAAGGCGAAGCGAGAGCCCGTCCCGGTGGCTGCCCCGACCCACGAAGCCGAAGAGGCGAAGAACGAGGTCCCTAAGGCCGTGGTAGAGGCGCGCGAGGCGCCGCCACAGCCCATTGAGAATCTTACTGCAGTCGAAGCTGCTATCGAGCCGCCGCCTGCCGCTTTGGTAGAGTCTCCTACCCTCGTGGAAGCCGCCGAGGCAGAAATTTCCGATTCAGAAAAAAACCAACTAGTAGCAGCGGCGGAACCCGAATTGGATAGCCAAGATGTGACTACTCAAGCTGCGCCTCTTCCCGCGCCGGTTTTGGCTACTCCCGCGCTCCCCGTTCCGGTACCAGTTGCAAGCCCCAGAAAAGAACTGGTCCCGCCAGCAAAAGCTGCCCCCGAAGAACGCGCCGTCGAAGCGCCGACAGTCGCTGCACCTCTTGCCAAGCTTTCCCGTTCCGTGGCGCCACAAAAATCGGAGGCCGCCACCAAATCGGGAAAAACAGGTGTAATCGACGGGAAACTGGAAGGCCGTTTCCGAGTCGGACCGCGCCTGGAACGTTGGCTGCGAGAACAGGGGCACGCGGAAATTCTGCTTCACCCGACCGGCAGCCGCGACCCTCAGGATAATGTGCATTTGGGGACCATCCACGCGGGAGAGAATTTCCAATTGGCGCGCCAAGACTTGGTGGGGGAATACCGATTACACGCCAGATTTTTCTCCAGAAAAAGTAGCTCGCTGCGCGCGGATGTCGCCTACCCGGAACCGATTGCTGCCGACAATTACAAGGCGCTCATCGATTTTTACGTGTCCGACAAAGAGTTCATGAAGGCACGCACCCGCCGCAAGCAAAGCGGATCGAGTGCGAGCGTGATTACCATCCCTGTTTTTGAGACCGCTGGCGGGAGCGAGGAAGATCCGCTGCGAGGCGATTTCCGCACTCCACGCCCTATTCCGAAAGCGCGTGTTACGGTGCTTGGCTTTGAAGACTGGGGAGTTTTTGAATCGGATGCGAACGGGAATGTTCGAATATCGAATGTCCCCTCTCGCTCAGAACTACTCATCCGTTCCGAAGCCGACGGGTTTATGCCGACGATGAAGCTAGTAAATGTTGCTGATAGCGGCACGCATGTACCCATTTATATGCTTTCTCAGTCGAAGCTCCCGGCTATCCGCTACTACACGCAAACGGAGCAGCAGAAAGACAAGGCCCTCGTGTTGGGACGAAGTTTTGACCCGGCCTCGCGAACGCCGCTTGCGGGCGAGTCCCTCAAGCTTTCTTTCCGTAAGGGAGACGCGCTCTATTTTTCGGAGTACCAGTCTGAGGATGCTGCCAAACTTGGAATTTTTAACGCTTGGACCGCGATGTTTTTAGGTGCGATCCCGGATCTTGCCCTGAAGGCGACAACCGATCTCGGGCTCTTTGCCTTTATGAACGTGTCGGGATCTTACCGAGCGTTGCTACGGCCAGAAAAAAGAGCGCTCTTTACGTACCTCTATCCAGGTCACCTGAACTATTTTGAGTTTGGCCGGGGCGGTAACGGCGTTCTAAATGGCAAATTGGTCGATCCTTTTGGTGGCAAAATTCCCGAAGCCCGTATCCGTATCGTTGGGGACAAATCCTATGAAGTCTTTACCGATGCGAACAATCGTTTTCGAATTGAGGGCCTAGACTACTCAGGCCAGATCACATTAGAGATAGAGGCCCCAGGTTACCCGACCATGTGGCAGGATGTTGCTTTTAATCCGGCAGACTCGGAGCGCGAGTTTGAATTCTACATTCTGGAGAATGATCTGGTCGAAGAGACCGCCCGTAGGGCGAAGGTCAAACGCCAGCCTTCCGCTGGTGCCCTTGTGGGTGGGGCGGAAACGTCGTTCTTCCGAGGAGGGACCGGCTGCGTTCGTGTTACTTTGGAAGATTTGAACGGAAATCTGGTTTCGGCAGAGCAAGGCCCTTTCCCTTTTGGGGCCGAGGGCCAGATGAAAAACGAAAAGCTTTGTCTTACCCAGGCGAGTCCGGGTTTTGTTTACTTCAACCTTCCCCTTGGGCAGTACCGCCAAAAATTCCTAGCAGAAGATGGTTCTCTCCTCAGAACGCACGTCCGCAACATTGGTACCAAGAGCGTTTCCATTTCAGTAAATTAGCTTAGCGAACCTGACAGAGTTCTTCATCGAAAGGGGCTAGGTGCTTGTAAACCTTCGCGACGTCGTCCGGCGAAATTTCCAGACTAAAAATTTTCTCTTTGTAGGCTTCGACCAAAGTTGCTGCCAACAATTCTGAGTAAAAGTTCCTGCCGGCAAAACCGAGTCCTTCGGTTCCCATTTTTGAGTAGAGCTGCTCGTAGCTTTTTGCCTTGTACTCCTTGAGTAACTTGCCCAGAGTCCCAACACCGGAATTATAGGCCGTGACGGTCGTTCCCCAATCAGGAAGTACCTTCCGATAGTTTCTTAGAAGCCGAGCCGCCGCTTTGGTTTGAAGAATCGGATCGCGCCACCGCTTCTTGTCCGTTCGGTGAATAAGCTCTTTAGCGGTACTGGGCATGATCTGCCACAGACCTGTCGCTCCTACTTTCGAATAAGCCGCTGGGTTGAAGCTCGATTCTACAAAAGGAATGCGCGCCAATGGGAGTGGCAGTTTGTAGTCTTTGAAAACGGACTCAATGTGGGTCATGAGCTTTTGGGATCTGAGAATTCCCATCTGGAACTTGTCTTTCTGTCCGGTCTGCGTCCTCAGCGACTCTTTGAGTTCATAAATTCTTGAGAAGAGCCCCAAGGACTTCAAATAGGATCGTAGTGGAGCGCTTTCATCGGGGAGGTGGGGGCTTTGCGCGGATTCATACTGCGCGTTTTCCAAAAGGCTCCCGAGGTGGTCCAAAATTTCTTTTTCAATGCGACGGCTTTTCTTGTGCGCAATAATGGGGCTGCGGCGGTATTTTTGGTAGAGCGGCCGCAAGTCAATGTAGCCGTACACGATACCGACGTCGTCTCTGTCGTGAACAATCCTAATGCGGCTGTCGTACCTAGCGTAAACGTCCATCCAAAAAAGCACCCGACTCGACAAAACGGACGGGACGGAGAATAGGTTGTCTACTCGATCCTCCGGGTCACTGATGATCTGGTGGATGTCGGCGAAGGTCTTCGAGAGTTTCTGATCCGACTCGTCGGGAGTTTCCATAATGTGGTCCCAGAACGACTGGCTTCCCCACCTGGGATAAAAGTAGTTCCAAGAAGCGTCTTTCTTTCTAAATGACGGAAAGTCTCCCGATTCCTGTAGCTCGCCCACGTATATGGCTACTCCGCCGATACAAAGCAGTAGGAAACCTAGCCCTAGGTAAATTAGAGACAGCCTTCTTAGGTTGTCGCGCAAGCGTTCCCTGGTAAAAGGCTTCGGTTTTGTGTTCTTACGCTTCATCTATGTGAGCGCCCTTTTTTGTCACCGCTATACAGCTTGTTTACATTCGGCGGGCCTCGTATCAGGAACTTAGCCCTCTTCGACCCTTAATAGAGCAAATTGAAGGCCAAAAAATCAGGCCGGGAGAGGGGCTAAACCCCTAAATTGTATTTGGAATCAAGTCGTAGCGACGGAGCTCGGACATGGCGCGCTTGTAACCGATATTTACCACACGCTGGAGCGCGGCCGGAGCCAATGTAAAGTGGTCTCCAAAGAACATTTCACGATCTTTGGGCTCGGGATGAATGAAGATGTAGTTGAGTTTTCCTTTGAAATCCAGGCGATCCTGCAGGAGCTGCGAGAGTTCGTGCAGGTCTTCTTCTGGATATTTTTTCGAGGCAAAAAACTCCTGAACCGTTTGCAGTGCCAGACTCTTGTTCTCGTGAGCCTTTTTCGCGCCGTAAACTTTTTGCTCGATACTCTGGTAAATTGTTTGAATAAGTATCGCGGGCAAACCGTAGAAGTACAGGGATCCGATCTTTTCACTAAAGTGGTAGGGCTGGTGCGTGTAGGAGCAAATAATCAGGTCTGCCCCATTTTCTTTTGCCACATGAGTGGAGAGAGTTTCTCTAATCTCACCGTCAATGTAGTAACGATCCTTGCTGCCTTCGTGTGGTATCAAATGAGGCGCGAAAATCGGAGGTAAAGACATGGATCCGGCAACAGCGTCTGAGATCTTAGCGAAAGAAGCGTATTGGCAGTACTCATCGGTGCTTTTGTCGGTGGCGTAGCGACAGAAAATTATCTTTCGCGAGTGGTCTAGTTGGGTTCCGACCACAAAGAGGTTTGCTTTTAACTCGTGGAAGTACTCCGTAGGCAGGACGTGATTCTGGAGGTACTCCGCAAGCCCCTTGGTGGTGAATATTCCGGGCAGTCGTAAATTCCGCAGGACAAGGGACTCCATTGTTCTTGCAAACAAAGGACTTTTTTTGAAACTTTCGATAATGGCTGAAGGGCTCGGCCACTTCGGGGTCAGGACGTCTTTGTATTGAATCCTGGGAAGCTCCCGAAAGATACCAGGGGCCTTGAACTCCGAATCTTCGCTGAAGGAGTTAATAAGCGATTCGACGCTGATCCCAGCTGCGAGCATCGTGACGATCAACGCGCCGGCACTGGAACCCACGTAGGTGTCAATTTGATGTGGGTGGTATTTAGGCGCTGGAAAAGCGCAGCTGTCTCTCGGCACTGGTGATTCGACCTTACCGCCAACAAACGAAAAGCCCTTGTCCCGCAATGCAAGACAAACACCGACATGGAACGCGGCTGCCTTGGTGGCGCCACCGCTGAATACCAGAGCGGCCTTGGAGAACTCGACTTTGGTTCTAAATTTAGTTTTGGGCATAGGGCTCTTCCCCTACGACGACAACTTCACACTCTAACTGGACACCGAACTTAGAGTATACCTCGGATTGGACCATTTGGATAAGGTCCAGGATATCAGAAGCGCGCGCGCGATCTTTGTTCAGAATGAAATTCGCATGTTTGTTGGAGATCTCGGCACCCCCGCTGCGGCGCCCTTTTAGGCCCGCTTTTTCGACGAGTCGGCCTGCGGAAAAACCTTCTGGATTCTTGAACGTCGAACCACAACTGGGATAGTCCAGCGGTTGTTTGGCGGCGCGCTCTTCAATGATGCGCTCCACTTCGGCTCGCATTTCGGCTGGATCCGCGTCGGGAAGCGAGAAATCTACCCACGCTACGAGTGTCTTGGCCGTGATGTGCGATTGGTGTCGGTAGCCAAAATGAAGTTCATTACGGGCGTACTCTCTGCCGCCGGCCTCAAAATCAAACAGCCGCAAACGGGTCAAAATATCCCCGTAGCACCCATATTTGGTGCCGGCGTTCATAAAGATGCCTCCCCCGATGGTGCCCGGCACCCCGGAACTAAAGACCAGACCGCCGTAACCTCGCTCTACCGCCCAATTCAAGAGCGTCGGCTTTTCGACGCCCCCTCCGCAGCGGATCTTCGTGCACCCATCTTCTTTGCCAAGAATTTGGATGTCCGTGAAGGTGTCCCTAATAGACAGTACGATGCCGCGGATGCCTCCGTCGCGCACGAGCAGATTGGTACCGGTACCAATGGTGGTGATCGGCAAGGAGTGTTCGCGGCTAATATGGGCTATCCACGATAACTCGTCTTCGGTTTTGGGGAAGACCAGAACGTCAGCCGGGCCCCCAACGCCATACGCGACATAGGGCGCAAGTGGCTCATCGAAGCGGGCTCGATTTCCGAAGCGTTCGTTGAACTGTTTTCTCAGATCGGATGAAATTTTAGAAGAGCTCGCGATAGACACTAGGGATATCTCCGGCTCCTAAAGTAAGAATGACATCACCCGCCTGGCTCTGTGCGCTCAAGCAGGCGATCCCATCTAGCGGGGATTTTACATAACTGGCCTGGGTTATCCCGCGGCGGTGCATGTTTTCGACCAGAAGTTCGGCGTGCAGGCCCTGCGCATTCACCTCGCCGGCGGCATAAATATCTGTGACACAGACGGCATCCGAATCCTTGAAGCACTCGCTAAATTCATCGAACAAGTCCTCCACGCGAGAAAAGCGGTGGGGTTGAAAAACAGCTCGAATCTTTGCGCCCGGAAAACGCTCCCGGGCCGCGGCGAGTGTCATTCGGATTTCAGTGGGGTGGTGAGCATAATCGTCGATAAAGAGCACGCCATCGCGTTTCCCTTTTTCTTGAAATCTACGTTGGACACCCGTGTACGCGTACAAGGCTTCGCTGCTGACGCTGCGAGGGATAGCCAGTTCATCCGCGACGGCGAGCGCTGCTAAGGCATTATACAAATTGTGAATACCGGGGACTCGCAACTTTAGGCGCTGTTCTCCGTTTCCAATTCGAATCAAAGATTCCGTTCCGCCCGGCGTGACGCTGTACTGGCGAATGCAATAATCGTTTTTGGGCTTCTTACCGAAGGTAACTTTTCGGCGTGTAACGCGGCGACGAAGCAACTGCAAGTAAGGGTCGTCGCCATTAAACACAGACAATCCGTAAAACGGAACCTTGTTCAGAAAGGAAAGAAAGGATCGTTTGAGCTTGCGCATGGTTTGGTAATATTCCATGTGCTCCCGATCCATATTGGTAACAACAGCGATAGAGGGGGCCAATTTATTGAATGAGCCATCGCTTTCGTCTGCTTCCGTCACGAGAAATTTTCCCATTCCCATGCGGGCGTTCGTACCGCCGATGTTGTCCATCCGACCACCTACAATAATAGTCGGGTCGAGTTCCGCTTGTAGCAGGATTAAAGCGATCATTGAGGTTGTCGTCGTCTTGCCGTGAGCGCCGGCGACCGCAATGCCGTGCTTTAGACGCATCAACTCCGCGAGCATTTCGGCTCGGCGAATGGTAGGAAGTCCCAGTTCACGTGCGTAGCTGAGCTCCGGATTGTTTGGGCCAACGGCACTGGAGTAAACGACGAGTTCGGCACCGACCACGTTTTCAGCCTGGTGGCCAAGAAAAACCTGAATTCCCAGCGAGCGTAGCCGGCGAACGGTATCGCTTTCGCGTAAGTCCGAGCCGGTTACCGTGTAACCATGCGTTTGCAGAAGTTCCGCGATGCCGCTGACACCGATCCCACCGATACCGATGAGATGGATACGATGGATTTTATTGTACATTGCGCGGCTGCTCCTTCGCGTTTGCCACAGTTCCCACTAAGTGGTCGCCGATGGTAGCAAGAGCGTCGAAGGCTCGCAACTGAGAATAGTTTTTCACCATGTTTTCATGGACTTGCGGATTCATCGCCGCCTCCAAAGCTGCCCAAAACCTAGCTTCGAAGTTTTCGCCCTGCTCGACCACTTTGCCTACCCCCGCCTCTTCGAGCAGGTAGGCATTGGCCGTTTGATCGTTTTGTCCCTTGCGAGGGTACGGGACTAGGATCGCCGGCCGGCGTGCGGCGATGAGTTCCGAAATCGTCAAGGCTCCGGAGCGGCTGATGACCAGTGAAGCTTTTTGGTAGCAGCTAGCCATGTCGTCTATGAATGGCACTACTTCCACCTTGTCATACTGGAGTGGGTAAAGCGCGCGAACTCGCTCGTAGTCCGCGGCGCCGGTTTGGTGAATAATTTTTAGCTCTGGGCATTTCTCATAAATTTTAGGCAGAAGCTCCACAATGGCGGAGTTGATGGCACGCGCTCCCTGACTCCCACCAAAGACAAACAAACAGGGAGGGCTCCAAGAGGCTGGTTGAAAAGGGGCCTGGGCAATCTCCTTTCGAACTGGGTTGCCGCTCACCAGCGACTTACCTTTTGGAAAATAGGATTTGGCTTTCTCAAAGCCCAAAAAAACGCGCTTCGCAAATTTCCCTAAAAAACGATTGGCGATGCCCACCGAAGCGTTCTGCTCTTGCAGGTATAAAGGAATTCCAGTGATAAAGCTTGCTACCCCCACCGGGACAGACACGTAACCGCCCACACCGATGACGGCTTTCGGCCTTTTTCGCAAAAGCAAAGTGGCAGATTTTAGGCAGGAAATTCCGAGCGTGAATATTCCCAATAGAATTCCAAGGGGATTTTTGTTCTTAACCTGAATGGATCGCATGGGGACGAAGTCGTAACCGCGCGAGGGAACGATCCTGGATTCCATGCTATTCGGGCCGCCTACATAAAGAATGCGGCACCCACGGGATTTTAATTCGTCGGCGATCGCCAGAGCTGGGAAAATGTGGCCGCCGGTTCCACCGCCGGTGATGACAATCAGGTCGCCTTTTTGTGGCATACGCTACCTTTTATCATTTTTTTCGGGGTCTGGCGCGTTATTCCGGCCGGCCTGCTTGGCGGGTGCTGGGGGAAGCGCTTGCTTGCAGATATTTAGCAATATTCCCATCATCGCCAGGTTTACTACAAGCGCGGAGCGCCCCCACGAGATGAACGGTAACGGCAAACCCTTCACGGGAATCACTCCCGTCACGCCACCTAGATTGACGACGATTTGGAGCAAAAGTGACAAAGAAAGCGTAAAAGCGAGGTAACGGCCGAACAGGTCAGGCGCGAAGCGAACCAACTTAAACAACAAATACCCCAGATACGCGAAGGCGACCATTAGACTGATCGCACCCACAAAACCCAGTTCTTCTCCCACGAGGGCAAAGATAAAGTCAGTGTGTACCTCGGGTAAGTAAAAGAGCTTACTATTCCCGTTCCCTAAACCTACCCCAAAGATCTTTCCCGAGTAGAAAGAAAGAAAAGACTGGATAGACTGAAAACCGCCTCCCTGCGGATCCGCCCACGGGTTCAAGAACGCCATTACGCGGCGCTGGCGGTAGTCCGAGTTGATGAGAGAGAGCGCAAAACCTAAAACGCCGATCCCCAGAAAGCCAAGAACATATATTGGTCTGGCGCCCGCGATAAAGAGGACGGCAATTATGGTTACGGATAGGAGGATAGTGGAGCCCAGATCGGGCTGCTTAAAGATGAGAGCGAGCAGCACCAGGATGGGAGCGACAGCAAGCATTTTCCTCTTCGCGGTAAAGCCCACGTTGTCCTTGAGTGCCAGGATCTGACACACGTAGATCATCAGGGTTATTTTTGCTACTTCGCTGGGCTGGAATTTCATGAAACCGAGACTGATCCAGCGGTTCACTCCTTGAGCGGAATGTGCGAAGCCCGGAATAAAAGCCATTGTCGTAAGTATTATTTGTGCCGCCATTAGGATCGGTGCGATGCGGCCTAAAAACTGGTACCGAACTTTCGAGAAGAAGAACATGAGCGCAAGCCCCATGGCGGCGCCCATAAACTGGCGAGAGAGGTAGTAAAACTCGGAGTTCTGGTTCTCCAGACCGAGCACCCCTGTGGCGCTGAATAGCATGACATGGCCAAAGACCAACAAGATGAGGGTGGTGGTTGTGATGCGCCGTTCGAGTCCGACTGGTGCCGATGCCATAAATTCATTTTAACACGGCAACTTGCGGGTGCGCAGAATCAAGCCAGGGCGCCTAGGATCTAAACTCCTCTGGGTTGATGCCGTACTTCTGGAGCTTGCGCAACAGCGTCTTTTTGGGAATGTTTGCCTGCAAGGCCGTTTGATTAATCTTGCCCTTGTACTTTTTAAGTGCGGCGATAATGAAGTCCTTTTCGAAACGTTCCTTGTGGGTCCGGTAATCCAGATCGCCGTCTTCAGCGGAAAGTACGCCCGCGAAACTGATGTCGTCGGCATTGTCACTAGAACCGAGAAAGGGCGGTGGTGCCGACTTGGTCGATTCGAGCAGGGTCTCAGGAAGCGAAGCGAGACTAAGTTCGTTTCCGTTTTCAATTACAAAGGAATGTTCGATGACGTTTTCAAGTTCGCGGATATTGCCCGGCCAGTTGTGCTTGAGAAGTACGTCCATCGCTTCCCGAGTAATTCCTGAAATGGCATTGCCATGCAGCTGGTTAAACTTGCCGATAAAATGGTGGACCAATTTCTCGATGTCGTCTTTGCGTTCTCTCAAAGGAGGCAGATAGATAGGAATTACGTTCAGCCGGTAGAAGAGATCCTCTCGAAAGCTACCTTCTTTTATCATTTCTTCGAGATCTCGGTTTGTGGCTGCAATGATACGGGCATTCATGTCGATCTCACGCGTCGCACCCACGGGTATGAAATTGCGCTCCTGCAAAACTCTTAGCAGCTTTACCTGCATGGCCAATGGAAGATCGCCAATTTCATCGAGGAAAATAGTTCCCCCTTCGGCATATTGAAACTTTCCGATCTGTCTTTGGGTGGCGCCGGTAAACGCGCCCTTTTCGTGGCCAAACAACTCGCTTTCAAAGAGGGTTTCAGGGATGCTGCTGCAGTTGATCGCAACAAACTTTTCATCCTTGCGCGCGCTATTAAAGTGAATCGCTCGCGCCACAAGCTCCTTACCGGTACCGCTCTCTCCGCGGATAAGGACTGAGGTATCCACCTTGGCGAGCTTGTAAATGATTCCAAAGATCTTTTGCATCTCACTCGAGCTACCAACAAACTGGGCACGGTCGAGCTCGACAACAGGTGCAGAGAAAGCCATGGAATGGACCATTTTCTGGGCTTCCAGGGCTTTTTCCACCATATCCACAAGTTCATTGTGCTTGATGGGCTTCGGCAGGTAGTTGTAAGCACCTTCCTTGGTAGCGCGAACAGCGTCTTCGATATTGCTATACGCGGTCATGATAATAACAATGATGGATGGGTCGAGTTCTTTGATGCGAGACAAGCATTCCATGCCATCCATTTCCGGCATGTTCACATCGAGCATGACAAAATCAGGTCTTTTGGTAGCAATGGAGCGCAGGGCCTCGACGCCATTGGTTGCCTGGGCAACTTCGAAGTCGTTCAGCAGAAGGGCTTCGGAGATAGTAGTTCTCAACTCTGTATCATCATCCACTACTAGAACGTGTCTCTTTTTCATCCGGCTCTCCTTGATACTCAAATAGGTAACGAAACTGTAAACGTACTTCCTTTGCCGATCTCGCTCTTAAGGTCGACAAAGCCTTTGTGCAGCTCCACAAAGTATTTAACCAAATAAAGACCGAGACCCGTCCCCTTCTCCTGGTGCGTGAGAGGGTTTTGACCACGGTAAAACTTGGAAAATACTCTGTCTTGTTCTTCGGGAGCGATTCCCGGGCCTTCATCTTCAATAGAAACCCGTATCCACCCGTTTTCTTCTTTGGACAAAACGGTAATTGTACTCCCTGCGGGGGAATACTTAATGGCGTTTTCAATAAGGTTCGCTATCACTCGCCGAATTAGGCGTAGATCAAACTTGAACGAGAATATGGGCTCCAAACGAGTTTGGATCTTGATTTCCTTATCCGAAGCCATTCCCTGCTTGGATTCCACCACCTCGATTATCGTGGCGTTGATGTCTTTGCTCGCCTTATTCAGAGGCATCTGAGAGCTTTCAATTCGTGTCAAATCCAAGATGGCTTCCACGTGTTGGCTCAGGTTTTCGGTGGTATTTACGATGGCAGAAAGAATTTTTGTTTCTTTGGGGGTCTTGGGAGAGGCCTCATTCAGCAGCAATTCCGCATTCCCTTGGATGCGAGCGATGGGAGTTTTCAAATCATGGGAAACCAAGGAAAGGAAATTGGACTTTAGTTGCTCTAACTCCGACATAATTTCGGTTTTTTGCTGGTAATGCCACCGTTGCCGGTACTCACTTACCAGGCGGTAGGGGATGACCAAATAATACCCAAAACAAGCGACGATAAACGGATGGGCTACATCAATCCATCGGTTAAAGAGCGTCAGCGAGAGTAAGCTAAACACAAAAAGAAAGGCGATTTCACTCACTACCGAAAGAATGCCGCGTACTGGGGAGAAGAGCAGCACGACGTTTACCGTCAGGATGCCGATCACCAGAGAAAGCAGCCAATTGAACCACGGCGGGGATTTATTGATGGCATTGTCTTCCAGCAATGTTCCAAGAGTCTGTGCGGCACCTTCCAAGAGGGTGGTGCCCATCGGGCTTCGGTCATAGGGAGTCAAAATATAGTCAGCGCTCTGGCGCGCGTTGAGGGCGCTGCCGAAAAGGACAATCTTGTCGGTAAAGGTGCCGGGAGCAAAGCGGTGGGCCGCCAGCTCCTGTGAAGGGTGCAGGGGGTAGGTCCCGCTTGGCCCCTGCCAGTTGATGTAGAGCTGCAGAGGGCCTGTGTCGGCGTAGCGGTGTGCGTGATGGAAATTCGGGATGTCCGCGTCGCCCCGGTAGAGTCGTGCGAGCTCTGCGTACACGGTGGGCAGGCCACCAATGGTGATCATGGCCCGGCGGGTGACCGAGTCCGCTCCGTAACTGAAATTGTCACGCGAGATAAAGGCCGGGAGAAAAGTGGTTTCGGGTAGGTACGGGTTCGTCTGGACTTTGCCGAAACTCTCGTCGTCGATATAGCCGACGAGTGTTTGAGGCAGCCGTTTGAACGCCGCTGCGATCGCGGTCATTTCTTCCGGGCTATAGATGCGATCGTTAATCGACCCGATGAAAGCGACGGCTTTGGGGTGTTCTCCCTCCAGCGCGCCCAATACCTTTTCAATCTCCACCACGGGAATTTTTGGGCTGCCGTAATAGCGGTTACTGCTCTTGTCATCGTAGGCAACAAGAGCGATGGCGGGATGGGGGCGCTTCCAAAAGATGGCACGAAATTGGGCGTCAATGAGGATGCCGTTTAACCCGTCCAATTCAAACTGAGAAACTCCAATTACAAACAAAGCGGCCAAAAAGCTGGCTGAAAGGTGGGAAAATAGACGGGATTGGTTGGACTCACCCTCCCCCGCATCTTTGTGTAAACGTATCTCCAAAGCAACAAACCCTACCCCAAGTGGTGTCATTACGACACCGCCTCAAATTTTTATATTTGAATCAAATTTTTTTGTCTAGGGCTTTATTGGCCATGGCGTCGGCGTCTTTGTTGTGCTCGCGGCGGACATGCTCGACTTGAGAGTTTTGGAACTGGCGAAGCAGCTCTCGAGCTTCCTGGAAGAGGGGCACCAGGTGGGGAGACTTGACCTTGTATTGCCCGTTCAGTTGGCGGGTCATCAACTCGGAGTCCGTGCGTACGCGTACTGCTGCGGCACCCAGTTCAAGGCAGTGGCGAAGGCCATGGATGAGGCCTTTGTATTCCGCGACGTTGTTGGTGGCAATTCCTAGGCATTCGCCTGCCTCGGCTACCTTTTCGTCCCCTTCAAGGATGACGTAGCCAAAGGCCGCCGGCCCGGGGTTTCCCCTTGCGGCCCCGTCACAATAAAGCACAAACTCACGCCCCATTCGTCGGCATTCCCGAAACAGGATCCATCGCGGCCTTAGGCGGCGCCGGGATGAGAATTTTGCCGCAGCTGGGGCACTGTTTAACCCCGGTAAACCCAAGGATTTCATTGTAGAGCTGAGGTCGGATCTTAATTCGGCAGCCGGTGCACATGCCCTGGCTGACTTCAACCACCGGTGGCCCAGCGACACGGGAAGAAACCCGTGAATAAAGTGTGGCGGCGGCGGTCTCAAGCTTTTCAGCGACACCGTTCTTTTCCTGCTTCAAGGAATTGAGCTGCTCTTGCAGGGTTTCGTTTTCAGCGTCTAACTTCTGCTTGTGTTCGTTAAAAACCGCTTCCTCGGATTTGAACTGATCCTGAGACTGCTTGAACTTTTCGGTTTCTTTGTCGAGATCTGCCATTAGCTTGAGCATTTCGTCTTCAAGCTTTGACTTCTCACCTTTCTGGTTGCTTATCTCAGCGTTAGCGGCAGCGTAGGCGTCGTTGGTTTTGACCTCCATCAGCTTGTCTTCCGCTTTTTTGATCTTGTCTTCGAAGATCTTCAGCTCTTGCTCGGCTTCGCGCAGCCGTTTGGTGTGCTTGTCGTAAATCGCCTTGGCCTCTTCAAACACGACTCGTTTTTCACCGAGTACTTTTTCATGTTTGGAGAGTTCAACGGGGATGTTGTTGATACTGATTTGTAAGCGGAAGATTCTTTCGTCGAGCTTTTTGATGTCTGCAAGGACCTGATATTGAGATTCCACTCCCTGACTCATAAGAACGGATCCTTTGAAAGTGCCTGACTGCCCAACTTTATAGGCCGCTGTGTGGGCCCACCAGGACTTGAACCTGGGACCTATCGGTTATGAGCCGACTGCTCTAACCAACTGAGCTATGGGCCCCTGCAAAGCCGGGCTCGATCAAGGCGAGCTTAGGCCGCACTCAATGTATCGTTTTATCGAAGGAAGTCCAGTCTTTATTCCGGGACTAGTTCTCGATGAAGGCCTTCAGACGCTTGCTGCGACTCGGGTGGCGCAACTTGCGGAGGGCTTTAGCCTCAATTTGACGAATACGTTCGCGCGTAACGTTGAAATCCTGTCCCACCTCTTCCAAGGTGTGATCGGAACTTTCACCGATACCAAAACGCATGCGGAGCACTTTTTCCTCACGCGGTGTAAGCGTGGAAAGCACCCTGCGAGTTTGTTCTGACAGGTTGATGTTCGCCACAGCTTCGGTGGGCGACAGCATTCCCTTGTCTTCAATGAAGTCTCCAAGATGGGAGTCTTCATCCTCACCGATAGGTGTTTCCAAAGAGATGGGCTCTTTGGCGATCTTTAGTACCTTGCGGACCTTGTCCACCGGCATTTCCATTTTTTCGGCAATCTCGTCGGGGTTGGGCTCACGTCCTAACTCCTGCACGAGGTATTAACGACAGACCGCTTTGTTGATGGTTTTCGATCATGTGCACCAGATACAGATGAATTGCGGGCCTGATCCGCAATACTTACATGATTGCCTGCCGAATCCACCGGGTCGCATAGGTGGAGAACTGTGGCGCTCGCGACCGGTACTCGGAATTTGTCTACCGCCTTCATGAAGAGGCCGATGTTGCCTTCCTGAATCAAGTCGAGGAACTGCAAGCCGCGGTTGGGTGTATTTCTTTGCGATGACACCAATCGTAGGTTGGCTTCTGGCTCAGCCTTAGCAATTTCCGATTTACGCTCGCGCCTGCCAAAATGGCTTCGTACATTTCCTTTAATTCACAGGCGCGAAGGTTGGTTCTTCCTCTACAACACCAATCTTCTTGGAGGCATTGCGGATGGCATGAATGGCGTTCCAGAGACCCGCGTAGTCCATTCCAATGCCGCTTATAAGTCTTCTGACTTCGCCCATTTGCGCTTGGCTTCGCTTTTGAGCATCTTGCGCAATTTTACCAATCGTGGTGACGTCGACACGCCCGGTTGCGCTGGATTTCGCGCTCCGCGTGTATTTCGATGCGCGTTACCTGAATTCTTAAACTTGGCGACAATCTTATTGATGGTCTTTTTCAGTTAAAGTTAATTTCCTGGAAGACAGTAGCAATGCTCTTGCGGTTGTCCATGCAAGCTTTTCACGAGTCTTCTTTCGCTCGACCGGATCCAGGCCCGCCTTGCGAAACCGCTTCATTTGAGTAGCGACTTCTCAAAGCCTTTACAGGCTTCATCCCTCAAGGTTACGCTCCCGACACTCTTGTTCGTTTACGCCGCCGTCAACTGGCCCAGCCGCGTTGGCCGCATTTTCCCTCTTCATCTTCGAGGTTCGTCAACATTGTTCAACGTTTGCGTTTTCACTGTCCCGTCGCTTTCTCAGCACGGACGACGTCCCGGGCGCGCAGTTTTCCTTTTTTTCAATCTTTTCGCCAATGGCTAAAAATTTCTTTTACATCGAGGTGAGAATCAGATCAGAACTTCGGCTTCGCCCTCTTCGATGCGCTTATGATTTCAATCTCGCCCGCGCGGGTGAGCGACGAGCCCATCTTTTTTCAAAATAGAGGCGGAACGGATCAAACCGTGTTGCTTCTTCCTCACTTGCGGCGGGGGCTTCCTTTTCTTTCTGGTCCTTGGCCTGCTTCTTGAGAAGCTTCCACTTTTTCTCGCTTTCTACGATTTCAATGTTGTTTTCTTCAATGAGCGACATTACGGAGTCGAGATCGTCGGACTCCACAATCTCCTCAGGGATCGCCTCATTGATTTCTTGGTAGGTGAGAAAACCCTTCTTTTTTCCCGCCTGGATGAGTTTTAGTAATTCCTTACGTTTGGAAAGTTTGGCCACCTTCAACAACTCCTTGGGGTTCTTTTAGAGCGTCCCATGCTGGCAAGCAGACACACAAACGCGGAACAGTAGCATGAGAAATGACATGATGCAATAGTGCAAAATCATACCTGAGCCACCTGCCTTTTTCATGGCCCTCCGCGCAAATTCTTCGGTTTTCCAGTTTGCAGCTGTTCGGTGAACCTCCCCCAGCCGTTGACCGATCGCACCTGTTTGGAAAGCGCCAGATTGGAACTCCGCGCGATCCTGAACGCGCCACCAACGGCGTTCCAAATACGGCGCAAGTCGCTGGGATTTAAAAGAGGGCTTTGCTTTCTCTTCCTGGAACTCCATTTTTACTATCGCGAGTCTGGATGACGAGCAGCGGATAACCAGGCTGCGGGATCTTGATTGAACAATTCGGACGGGTGGTCCGGATCGCCTCCTCGAATTCCCTCCAGCCATTCCGCGGCCTCAGTCTTCAAAAAAGTTTCGGGACTTGAGACGGCGCGAAAAACTGCAAGTCAGGCGCGTCAGCCGCTGTTGGGTGCCGGCGGTGGGGCAGGACGCCGGGCGCGGCGAGGGGCTGTGGCAGCCGTCCGCTGCGCCAGCCCTCCTGCAAGGCTCCTTGAGCATTTCGACTGGGGCGTTAAGTACCAATGCAGGGGAATCCCCAGATCAAAGCGCTCAATCCGGGAAGGCGTCGACTGGCGTCCAGCACGGGCATCCAGGCGGTTCCAGCGAGTGTACCCGCTGCTCTTTCGCTCAACGCGCCAGATTTAGCTATCTCTCTAAGGCTTGGTGACTGCCGTGGGGCAGCCCTCGCACCTTTGTGGGGAATTCCTCCACTGTGCTGCTGCTGAACTCGTCGGATCAGGCCGCATCAGGAAGTTCAAGATCAGCAGCAGAGCATCTGCCTCATAAAATATCACGGATCGGTGCCACGCATCGCGCCAGCAGCGTCAGGGATCAAAAACAGTGACAACTTTTTGCACGAATTGGGCCGGACTGCGACAATGCTGCTGGTGAGCGCCGTCCATGGTCGCCACGGCGTTGGTAACGCCCTTCTCCGAAGTCCGACGACGTCCATATAGCTTCACTAGGATGCAAGCTGCCCATAGACAATTTCCCTCTGGTTTCGCCAAGACGCGGCTGCGAACGCTTATTGAACAAAGTAGACTCAGGCGAGTTCGGGTATTTTATTTGTTCTTTTCCGTCGTGGGGAATGCGAGCTCAAAAGCCGATGGCATCAGCCTTTGGGATCGCCGTATGCGAAATTTATCAAGCGTTCTCTAAAAGCGATCGTGACCGCACTTTTCCGGGAGGACTTCAGACCGACGGGCCCGCCTGCTCCAGCCGGACGAAGCGCTTTTTGCATGAGCTCGGAAAGCGTATGCCAGCCTCACGGGTGCCGGCTGATTTGAACTTATTGATGGAGTGTTCGGTGAGCCCGCGTTCTTTCAGAAAATAGCGCGTGCGTTTTTGCATTATCCTCAGTAAGAAGACGGTAAATGCCAGCAGCCCTGATGCGAGTGCTTTTGGGCGCGCGTGGGGTTCTGCGATGGGCTTTGGGCCGTTTTCTCGACCACGTCAGCTGAGCTTCCTCTTCTATCCGTACGCTGTTTTTTGTCCCTTAACCGGCTTTCGGACAGCCTCTGGAAAATACCCACCACTGGGCAGAGAAATGAAAACGTTGCCGCCTTTGTGGCAAAACGTCGGAATACCTGCTTTACCAGTTGCGTGAAAGTGCTTTTCGCGTAACAGAAAGGGGCAGAGGCCAGAGAAAATCGGCTCCACTTTTTGCTTCGGCAGCAGGTGTTCGCCTTTGAGGTCCACTTCTGTTCATTCGGGCTTGGTTCCTCAAGCGTATTATCGGAAAGCTTATGGGGACCTCATCGTGACTTCCGGAGACGATTTTCGTAAAAACGAAACGGCCTTTCTTTTTGCTTCGCTTCCAGTGCCGATTCGAGGGGACCGAGCCACCTGTTTTGTCACTACAAGGCGTTTTTGAAGTCCACCGGTTTGAAATCACTCCCTGTCAAATCTCTCTCCGTCGAAGCTCGAAATCGATGGAAAAAACCTGGAGTTAGCCCGGGCGTTTGAGATTCAAAGCGATCTTGTGCGGGCTTCAGTTGCACCGCATTTGCTTTTCGCCTTCGAGGGCTCTAGCGCGCGTAGAAGGGCACAGCCTCGACTGCGGGTTTTCCGGTAGCAACGTTCATCCTGATGGTACACCGTAGAAGGTAAGCAGCAACAAGTACCGCCGGCCGGGAACATCTTTGGTTTTACTTGTGGGCCGCGATAGGCGGCTCCGCCGGATCGATGGTTGAATGGGCGACTTCACCGATCCTCGCAGCGGTACGCTTCCCAAGAACGCGCAAAGCACTTTCAGGGAGCTTAGCGCGACAACCTCTGTTTTGCAGGGAAGAACTCTGTCGGTAGCGATTGCCAGATCCAAAAAGAACGAGCAGGCTTAGGCGAGCTTGGACTGAACAATTTGTTGAGTTTCTCTTGCCATCTGCGGCAGGCGTAAAGCACGTAGCTTTATCTCCTTAACCGAAGTGGCTCCGTTTCGGAGATTTGCGGAACACGACGATAGATTCAGGCTCTCGTCCGGCTATGGCGGCAAAGATGGCCTTGAGCGTTCAAGCTCTCTGCTTTCTTTTTCCGCGAAATCCTCGTACGCGCCTTTCTTGCGGCTTCCTCTCGCGCCGCTGTTTGGTCAGGGTGGAGACCTTGAGGAATTCGTCTTCGCTCAAGCAGGCCGCTTGTCGATCCTCGCGCTTCTGCGGCTCTGCTTGAACCATGCGGATAAGCAGAAGCGGCTGCGTAGTCCTTGGCTTTCATCGCCTGGACAAGATCGCTTTTGATCTTTGTTTGGGATCCGCCGAACTAACCGCGGCTACGTTCGCGCTTAAGCAGACGCTTGCGAGCGGCAAGAGACTTCTTCTTCCTTCGCACGGAAGGCTTTTCGTAGAACTCTCTGCGACGAACTTCCGACAGTACGCCCGCTTTTTCGACTTGCTTTTTAAAACGTCGAATAGCGACTTCGTAGCTATCGTTTTCTCTCACTTTTACGCCAGGCAATGAAATCACTCTCCTTAAACCTCAAAGACGCAACAGCCTAGCGCGGCGATGACGATGGAGTCAACACCGAAATTTAAAGGTGTCAAACGCCGCGGGTCAGAGAATCAACATGGCGTCGCCGTAGCTATAGAAACGGTAGCCAGCTGCGATGGCATGGCGGTAAGCCGCCAGCGTCTTCTCTTTGCCGAGAAAGCTAACCCTTCGCTTTTTCAGCAGTGAGCTGCGGGAGATGGAAATGGTGGTGAGACCGTCCAAATCCACGGAATCTGTACCCCGGGTTGGATGAAGATACTGGTCGCCGCTGGTTTCGCCGGCATTCCATGCCGGGCTCCCAGGAACACAGGTTGACGTGGTACACCGACCGCGATCACTTTCTGCCGCAGCTGGGAACTGAGGTTTGTTTGGTATCTCGGAGCTAGCCTCAGGGTGGAAGTAACTTTCTTGGAAGTCATTCACCCAGACCAGCCGAATATGAGTGCCGTAACACGTGTAAAGTGGTCGGGCGGTTCACTGACTCAGTAGTTCACAGCAACTCCAGCGTGAAATGCAGCCCGCGATCAGGGCCGCCATACTGACCAGGTTTTAGCGTACCGTTTGGTAACGTTTCCGCGATCTTTCGGGTTTCCGCAGGATCGGTTAAATAAGATTGGAAGGGCACGTTTCCGGCTATCAGGCCAGCCGACAAATTCTCAGGCGATGGCGTCAAAGTGAAGGACCAACTGTTGGAGCTCTTGAACAATGGCTAAGCTGCAGTAAAATCAAAAACATGGTGCTATTGATTTTGAGAGTTTCTTGCCGGGCATAGCGCCACCAGGCGTTGGGTTTTTCAGAAAAGTCTTCTTACCAATGGCAGCTCGACGAGCCTCGCCGCACTGCCGTATAGACGCGCAGGCAAAACTGGAGTCGTTGAGAGCCGGCGATCGCACGGCGCGCAAGCAGGTCGGTAGATCGTGCGTTTTGAAGCTGTTGGAGAAAACGCCGCTTTCCGCGAGCAAAAGCAAGCGCAACATCGCGAGTAACGCGCGTTGGTTCATCGGGCAGAAGTCGGAAATGCGCCGTCACTGGGCTCAAGCACAGCGATTCCATAACGCACATCCGGGTGAGGGCTGCGGGTAATAGTGCGAAATGGCTTTGAAGGCGAGAGACCACTTTTATTGCGCGAATAACAGAACCTGACACATTCCTACACCGATAGCGCCAGCGCTGCACTAAATTGGATTTTACCTGGCGTTTCGTCCAGAACTGAACGGCATTGCTCTTCAACCTCCGCAGCCATACGGGCCCGAAACTGATTCGAGCGCAGGCGCGACAGCTTTCATTGCCAAAGTTCCAAATCTGATTTTGCGTCGGACGGTCCCTGAGCCAGGCTCAAAAGTGGTAGCAGGCAAACCGTTAATCTTGAATCTGCCGGGTTCAGTTTCGGGTACTTCGGAAAACCGTTACTGGAAACGGTGGCGACAGCAATAAGGACAAGCGACATTCCTATTTTGTCGGGTTTCTCATTTCGCCAAACTTGCTCGGAGCCGCGCTGTCGTGCCGCCACCGCGCGTTAACCGCTTCATGGGGCTTCCGGAATATGGTACAGCCACTGGTACAAGGTGAGGCGGCTTCCCGCGTTCGGGCGTTTCCGTTAGTAACCAGCCCACCGTGGGCCCTGATCCGACGCTGCTCTGAACATCGTAGAGTTTGTGGCTCGGGCGCCTCGAAATCCATTGCAAAACATAGGAGCGCGGAGACAACCGCTTGCGCATAAGCGCTTCCATCTCTAACTCGGGCTCATTTTCACTTCCCGTGTGCCGGCAAGATAGTCTTCAAGGCTTTTTTTTTTGCGGTTTACTACAGTGGCGCTTCCGGTGGTGCAGCCACAAAGTGCCGTCGTAGAAACGCCCACCATACTGGAGTGCGCTGTGTCGGTATTTCCCTGAACGCGCAGGCGCGATGCAGCTACGGCGTTGATTTCAAAATAGCTTTTTCCTTTGCAGAGCGGCTGAATGAGGGCCGGCAGCTTGACCCGGTGATCCGCAATGCGGACTCTACCCTCCAGGTCATCTGAGCGCAGGCGCGTTTCTCGGACGCCCTTGCTGAAGAACCCGGATCGCTATGCCGATCAGTAGAGTTAAACCTTTCAATCGAATCGATGCCGCGTGGTATTGCGGCGCACAATGCATTCGTTAACAAAAGCAATGCAGTAGAAACATGTTTGTAGGTTTCAAGCATGGGTTGAGTGCTGTCGAGCTGCCCAATCATTTACCATGAAGTGGTGGCACCGGCTTGCTGTGCCGGAGCCCTGGCTTCATGATCCCAATAAAATGCTGGCGTGGAGCGATCCATGCCCAAGGTGGTTCCGCGTTATTACACCCCTTTAGGCGCACGTGCCTCCGTGAATCAGCTTTCCACTCTTGGTTGTGCTGGTGAACCAGAAGGATATATCCAGATACCTTTCCGTACCCAATTTCAAGAGGACGTTCCGCGTACTATTGGATCCAGGGAGCACGGCGGACACGATAAGGGCGCAAGAGATCTGAAGCAGGACTTTTGGAGGAAAACCTTCTCTGCCTTGATGTCGCTAGCCGCGTCGCCCGGCGCTCTGAACGCGTCGGCGAAAATTCGCGGCGTTCCGATGGAAATTACGCCTCACGCGTTCGCTAAGATCATTTTGTGACTCTTAGGGATCGGGTGCCTGACCGCCAACGAGTGGAAAGCAGATCTCTTTATTAGCATTCACACGCCAACGCGGCTCCCTCACCTGCACCAAGTGGTTTAAAATTTATTTTCCTAAGTACCCTGAAGCGTCCGGCAGCCACTCGTTACTTGGTAGAAAAAGAAAAATTCTGTAGATGAAAAGGTTCCGCAGTGGTATCTATTCTTTCCGATCTGCAACGAACCCAATCACATTCAGGAAGTGGGCCGGGTTGGCGCGGCAGTTTTAGAGCGCATGTCGGCACGGCCTGCGGGCCAACGTTCGCGGTGTTCGACAGGGGCCGTTCACAGTCTTAAACGGGCACCGGATGCCAGCATTCTCATGAAGCCAGTTCACCAACGAACGAGACGCCGCGGGCGGCCCACCGAAACTATCTTAACCACCTCGTCGGTGCTATAAGCTCTAGCATCTTTCAAACTGTTGCAGAACTGCGGCTCCGGATGGCACCGTCGGTTTCAACCCAGGGCCAACATAAGGAAAGATGCGCGTAAGATGGGCGAACAAATGAATCAGCTGCGTCTAGCAAAAATCACTGCTTTCAAACATCCCTCAGGTTCCTGTCTCATTGAGATAGAAACACGCAGGATTCTATTGTGGTGTGATGGTGGAGAGCATTCCCCACTGGCTCAAGGGTTTTAACGGGTTGGCTGACGGCGGAATACTCAATGCTATGAGTACCTCCGGTGATCGAATCAACGCAGGCGTTTTTTAAGCTCGGGGCCGTACAGGAAATTCAGCGTGCCAATGGACGGGCCTTGCACTGGATGGACTCTTTCTGTGAACTGGGAGAGCGGTCTGTGCTGGTCGATTGCGATGTTTTGGATGCGGACGGTGGGTTGAAACAGCGTCTATCACCGGGCGTGGGTCAGCACTTCACTTGGCAGCAAAAAATTTGCGGTCCAAAGTACCGCAACTGTCGCAAGCTCTCGCAAAGGACCCTGGCGTCGCCCGCCATCTCCGTAGGACAAGTTGAGAACACGCCTGCTTTGGACCTATTACTACGAGGAAGATCGGGATGCTGCTGTGGATATAAACGTTGTGATGAATCGCAACTTTGAATTTAATATCGAAGTTACAGGGACCGCCGAATCTACCCATTTGACCACGGACGCCTGAATGATTTTGTAAAATTGGCCAACAAAGGATTCAGGAACTTTTTGAATTACAAAGTTCTGCAGTGAACATAGAGACTCCCCTACTGATAGCGACAACAAACAAGGAAAGCTTGAGGAATTCAAGAGCTACCTGAGTGGTGTTGTTGAGTGCGACGGCATGGCCCGAACACTAGACGTTGAGGAAGACGGCACAACCACTGGGGAGACGCACTCAAAGCGCTTCGGTTCTATGAAAGAACAGCGCCCGGTTCTCCAGACGACGGTGGGCTAGAGGTGGACGTGTTGGCCAGCGCACCGGCGTCTATTCTGCTCGCTACGGCGGGACTGATATTACTTGGAGGCCCGCTGGGCGTACCTGTACAAAGACATTGCAGCAACGGGAGCCATAGGCCCGTACACCGGCGCCTTTGTTTGCGTACTTTGTTACTACGACGGGCGCCAACCCCCCGTGTTTTTCCAGGGGAAGGCCAGCGGTCAGGTCGTTCAACCCCCGCGCGGTGACAAGGGTTTTGGTTACGATCCCGTTTTTGAGTCCAGGCTACTGCGCAAAACCTTTGCAGAAATGAGTCCGGACGATAAGCAGAAGGCCAGTCACCGTGGCGAAGCCCTTCGGCAATTTTCAGTATGGTGGAAAACTAAGTATCCGACTGCTTGACCGTACCAAACTCCCCAGGTAGTTTCTGGTCTGCTTTTGAAACGTCTTGCGGCAACTTTGCCGTTTGCCCAGGTAGCTCAGTCGGTAGAGCAGGGGATTGAAAATCCCCGTGTGGGCGGTTCGATTCCGTCCCTGGGCACTTTTCTAACCGACCATGGAGCCGCCAAGCTGCTCCCCTCCCAATAAATGCAGATGCAAGTGGTAGATAGTCTGGCAGGCATGATCCCCGCTGTTGAAGACGGTTCTGAAGCCGGTACCCGCGATCCCAAGCTGGGGCGCAATGTGTTGGACGGCCCGCAGTAGGTCCGAGAAGACGTGAGCGTCTTCGGCTGACACGTCGAGAATATCAACTACGTGCTTTTTGGGTATGATGAGAACGTGGGTTTTGGCCTGAGGGCTAATGTCCCTGAAAGCAAAAACCCGGTCATCCTCGTAGACCTTTTCGGATGGCAGCGTGCCCTCGATGATCTTGCAGAAGATGCATTCTTTAGATTGTTTTGGGTTGCTCATAGATTGACTCCTCGACATAGCTTTTAGCGAAAGTCGGTGGGTTTGCCAAATCCATATCGAACGGAGAAAAGTAGCCGATGTCGTGGAAACATGCCTTGAAAGAACAGCTACGAGCTAGCTTGCCCGACTTAACAGCACCAGGGCCAGGAACGGCGGCAGTCCTCGTGCTTATTGGCCGTCGGCCGGGGCAAGGCGAAGAAGAGATCCTTCTGACCAAGCGCACGGAGCTTGTGGAGACTCACAAAGGGCAGATCAGTTTTCCTGGGGGGTTTTGGGAAGCCGGAGACGAGGACTCTTTGCAAACCGCCTTGAGAGAATGTGAAGAGGAAATTGGCCTTATTAAGCAAGACATCGAGGTGCTCGGGGCCTTGCCTTTGGTGCATACGCGAGGGGCGGTGCCGATTTTCCCATGGGTGGCCAGAACCAACTTTCCCGCCGAGCTACTGGTCAGCGAGGGAGAGGTCGAACAAGTCTTGTACCTGCCGCTTGCGCAATTGCTGCAGGAGGGATTGCAGCCGGTGACCGTTGAGGCAAAGGACTATAAAGTGCAGAGCATCGGTATCCGAGTTTCCAACGAACTTGTGTGGGGGGCGACCGCACGGGTGCTACAACACCTCCACGAACACCTCAGGAAAGGGCGGGGCCTCTAAAACTCTTTGCGATAAAAAAGATTTCTCGGCTGCGCTTGCGGGTGCTTTCCGGACGCAACTTTTTGACGATTTCGAAATGTTTCTTCAGGGCCACATCGTAGGCCTCAAAACTTTCCCCCATAAAGAGCTTGGCAACAAAACTCCCGCCGGGTCGCAACACTTTCAATGCGGTTTCAAGTGCCATTTCTGCGAGCTCTGCGGAGCGGGCGACGTCGGTATCGTGAATCCCTGTGGTTTTGGGTGCCATGTCGCTTAAAACCAAGTCCGCTGCTTTGCCATCAAGATAAACTGCCATGTCGGTTTCTGTGATGGAACCTTGAACGAACTGGACGTTGGGATGGCTGAACTTGAGTGGGTTTAGATCGATAGCCACAATCTTCGCTTTGGGAACTCTGCGGACACAGTACTGGGTCCAAGAGCCCGGCGCGGCACCCAGATCGACGATGGTCTCTACACCCTGAAACAGCTTCTCGCGTTTGTCGATTTCCTCGAGCTTGAAAACGGATCGAGCCAGGAAGTCTTGGGCTTTCGCACGTTTAGTAAAACTATCAGGCCTTCGCCGGGACAATGGGTTTTTCCCCTTTCAAATACTGTCGGATGCTGAACCCTTGCATCGACAAGTGGCATAGAGAGAAGTCGAAGCGCACAGGATCGCTCGGGTCCATTTGTCGCAGTTTATGCGTAGCTGCTTCGACCACCCGCCAGTTGGCGGTTTTTGACTGCGTCCACCGCAACTCTCTTAAAACACGAAGCAGGTGCGTGTCTACAGGTAGACGCAGAACCGAGGGCGAAACCCGCTTCCATTGGCCAAAATCGATTCCGTCGTTGGGGCGTACCATCCAGCGCAAAAACAGATTCAGGCGTTTGCACGCGCTTCCGTCATTCGGACTGGAAACAAGGTATTTCAAACTACGGGCCCGGTGCTCGCGGGTAATGCCTTTTGGTAACGGAGTCGCGTGGAGGCGTGACACAAAGCTGGCCAGCGTTTTTCCAAAACTATCCACCGTTAACGGTTCGGTTCCTGCGAGGAAAAAGGCCTCCAAGCTTTCGTGGCGTTCCAGAATGGAGGCCAGCTGGTGGCAGAGAATTTCCAGATCCTCGCCCGTGGTAAAACGGTGCCGGAAGGCCCCAAGTTTATCTTCGAAGCGTCTATTGATAACCGAAAGATAGGGGGTATCGGGCAGCCGATCCAAGAAGCGACGGATGCTATTGAGAATTGTTGTGACGTTTCCGTAGGCGAGCAACGCCGAAAAAAAAGCGACGACTTCCCTGTCCCTAGAGTCTTCGTAGTCGTGGACCCAGTGAACGGCATCCGAGGAGCGGCGTTCTTGAAGGTGATAATCTTGGTAGGTACTCTCAAGAACCGCACGCAATCGATCTTCCAGCATGAGGGTCTCTTAACACGCGTTGATTGGAAAGGCTAGTTGGTGGGGCCGCTCAGGCGGCGCTCTCAGGCTCTTCGTCAGAGTCGTATTCACTAAAACGGGGACAGTCGAGAAGTTCGAATTCGAATTTCCCCTTTTCTTCCAAAGAGCGTGCAATTTTCAAGATTTGACGTCGGGCTCCGAGAATCAAGCCTTCACTCGGGCCTTTGGGAGGGAAGTTCTCTTCCTCATCCTTCACTTGGCGTTGGGTTCGGTGCCCTACATTTGCCATGAGCTTTTTGCAGAACTTCGCTCCCATGCCATGCACGGCGTGTGCGAGTACTTTCGGTGGTGTGTCGGACAAAATTTCCGCAAGGACGCCTTCATCCAGAAATACAAGCTCTTCAAAAAAAACTGTTTTCCGTAAAACCGACACAACGAATTGGGAATCTTGTTCCTTGGCTCTTTTGAGAATCGTTTCTCGTACTGAAGGCGTCGATTGTTCCAGAAGGCGTGCGAATTCGACAATGCCCGTCTGACTTTTCTTGAAGCGATCGAGCTTTAATTCCTGCTTGGCGTTGAAGGCTTCCAATTTTCGAACTTGGGCCAGAACGGTATCCAAAAAGGTCGGATCTTCCTCCCTAGCCTGCTCGATCATGCGTTCCCGCAAGTCCGGGGAGGCCGTTTCGATAAGGCGGGCAAATTCCATTACGCCCTTGGCACTTTTCTTATAACGTTGGAGATTGAGCTTTTTATTGTCACCCATGTGAATCTATTTTAAGGGAACTGTAGAGAAATTTGTAGGTAAGGATCATGGCGGACTATATTTTAGCGATCGATCAGGGGACGACGGGCACAACTGCCCTGATCATTGACGCAGAGCTCGCGGTTGTAGGCAAAGCTAACGTTGAATTTCCTCAGCATTTCCCAAAGCCTGGTTGGGTCGAGCATGATCTCGGAGATGTTTGGAACTCCGTATGCAAGGCCGTAGGAAAGGTTTTGCAGCAGGCCAAGGTGAACCCGGGTGCGATCCGGGCGATCGGGATCACAAACCAACGAGAGACTACTTGCTTGTGGCATCGGGATCACGAGGCCACCCCAGTCGGGAGGGCCATTGTCTGGCAGGACCGTAGGACGGCGGCTGACTGTGCTCAGCTCAAAATGCGCAAGGGGATAGAAAGCAGCGTAAAAAAGAAGACGGGGCTACTTCTGGATCCGTATTTCAGCGGAACAAAACTCGCTTGGATGTTGCAGCACTACCCCAAGGCGAGGAGCCTTGCGCAGTCTGGAAAAATTGCCTTCGGGACAATCGAGAGTTTTTTGGTCTACAAGATGAGCGGCAAGCATGTGACCGAACCCACGAATGCTTCGCGTACTTTGCTGATGAACCTGAGTAAGTGCCAATGGGACGACGACTTATTGAAGTTGTTTAAGATTCCTAAGGCCATCCTTCCCGAGATTTATCCGTCCGCTGTAGAGTACGGTAAGACCCGAGGGATGGCGTTTCTTCCCGACGGTATTCCCATTGCCGGTCTGGTGGGAGATCAACAGGCGGCACTTTTCGGTCAAGCGTGTTTTAAACCCGGAATGGCAAAAGCGACCTACGGAACGGGTGCCTTTGTACTAGCGAATGTGGGCCCCAAGCCGGTCTTCTCCAAGCACAAGTTGCTGACGTCAGTAGCCTGGCAACTGGGGGATAAGCCTACCTACTGTATCGAAGGTAGCGCTTTCATAGCCGGAGCGGCGGTGCAGTGGTTGCGTGATCAATTGAAAATTATCAAGAGTTCGGGAGAGATCGAATCCTTGGCGCGCGAGGTGGAGAGTAGCGAGGGTGTCCTTTTCGTTCCCGCACTTTCAGGAATGGGGGCACCCCATTGGCTACCCTCGGCGACAGGCTTGATCACCGGCGTGACGCGAGGGACGACCCGCGCTCATATTGCACGCGCGACGTTGGAAGGGATTGCTTTTCAGATTCGGGAACTGTTGGAGGCGATGGGCAAAGATCTTAAGAAGCGTATCAGGCCCCTAAAAGTCGACGGGGGTGCTTCGATGAACGATCTTTTGATGCAGTTTCAAAGTGATTTGCTCGGAGTGGATGTGGTTAGGGCGCAGGTGGCGGAAACAACGGCACTGGGTTCAGCATTGATGGCAGGCCTTGCGATCGGAATGTGGAGCGGGCTAGGCGAGATAGAAAAGAAGTGGAAACCTGACAAGCGCTTTGAACCGAATATGTCATCGGCCGATCGTAAGACAAAAATTGCCCGTTGGGACCGGGCGATGGAAGCCGTGGAACTACTTTCCAAACCCTAAAAATAGTCGCTGAGCTGTCCGATAGTTTTTATGGCAACGAGTTCTAGAGGACTATCTCCCTTGAGGTCTTTTACCATTCGTTCCGGGACGAAGGCGCGCTTAAAGCCAACGCGCGAGGCTTCTTTGAGTCTATCCTCCGCACGGGGAACCATTCGGACCTCGCCACCCAGCCCCACCTCACCAAAAAACAAGGTTTCAGCTTCAATGGATTTGCCGCTGAAGCTTGAGATGGTTGCCGCCAGAATTCCAAGATCGATTGCGGGTTCCGTGAGGCGGAGTCCTCCTGCGATATTTACGTAGACGTCCTGATCTCCTAGTCGATACCCACCGCGTTTTTCGAGAATTGCCGTGAGCAGCGATAGCCGGTTTGGATCCATGCCAATTGCCGTGCGTCGGGGAATGGCCAGAGTAGAATACGAAACTAGGGCCTGCACTTCCACCAGAATGGGGCGAGTGCCTTCCATGCTTGCGACGATAGCAGAGCCAGGTATGGCTGTAGCTCTTTCGGAAAGAAAGAGATCTGATGGGTTGGTGACCTCTCGCATCCCATCGCCGCGCATTTCAAAAACGCCGATTTCATTTGTGGATCCAAATCTGTTCTTGATGGAGCGGAGTAAGCGGAAAGAGTGTACCGTGTTGCCGTCGAAATAAAGTACGACGTCTACCATGTGCTCAAGGATCTTAGGCCCCGCGATAGCACCCTCCTTCGTGACATGGCCTACAAGGAAAGTGGCGGCGTTCGCCGCTTTAGCCCAGGTGATGATCTCGTTGGAACATTCCCTCAATTGTCCGACGCTTCCAGGCTGAGATTCCAGCTCGCTGCTATAAACGGTTTGAATAGAGTCCAGAATCAAGATATCGGTCGGTACCTTGCCCAGTTGTTCAAAAATCTCCTCGAGGCAGGTCGCAGACAGTACGAGCAGATTTTCTTCTGCGATGTTCAGCCGTTTTGCACGTAGGGCGATTTGAGATGTTGACTCCTCACCCGTCACGTAGAGCACCCGATAGCCAGCGTGCGCGTAGCGACCGGCGGCCTGCAGGAGCAACGTGGATTTACCTATCCCGGGTTCGCCGCCCACAAGGATAACGCTTCCGGGAACTAGGCCTCCTCCCAGTACGATGTCGAGTTCCGCAATACCCGACTGTACCCGCGCGACAACTTCGGAAGTTATCTGGGAGATCGGTACTGGCGGCATACTTGTTCCTTTCTCCGGCCCCACTGCGGACTTGCTCTTTGAGGATTGTTTTCTTGGGTTGTGCGCACGCTCTTCGACTAGGCTATTCCACGCACCGCAGTCCAGGCAGCGCCCGACCCACTTGGAGTAGCTTTTTCCGCAATTTTGGCAGCTGAAGAAGTTCTTGTTTTTCATACTTACTGTTGTCCCCTATTTGGGGGTTCTCGTAAATCCCGGGACGAGTCAAGGCACAATACACAGCGTGCTAAACGGCGGGATTGAAAATTAATCCGGTCCTGCTACACTAAAAGTAAGGGATGAATCCGTTCTCCTCAACGGTCTAAATCCTCCCATTTCCACTTCGTAACCCCCAAAAAAGAATGCAAAAAATTAAAAAAGAGTTCATGACCTATCTGCGTCGCGACGATCTTTTGCAGGCCACTTTGGTCCTGGGAAAGATTGAAGACCCCACATTTAACCACCGTCCGTTCATCAACGTTGTTTTGCATCTGGCGGCTCAGGTTCTGGAATCCAGGCGGGACATTCACAACGATCCTATTTTGCTCGCCAAGCGGATAAACACGGTTCTGTTCGAAGAGTTTGGATTGAAGGGCAAGTCAGAGGACTACAAGCACATCATTGACGATGCCAATCAATACTATTTGAACCACCTCCTGGAAAAGAAAAAGGGCGGACCGCTGAGCTACGCGGCCTTGTACGCTGTTTTGGCCCAGCAAGTGGGATTGGAGTGCGAAGTACTCGCGTTTCCGTCGCACTATTTTTTACGTATTCGGCACGAGGCCGGAGAATTTTTTGTGAATCCGTTTGAGAAGGGGAAATTCCTTTCTGGACCAGAATTCCAACGCAAGTTCAAGGCCTCTCTGCAGCGGAATCGTCTGCTCTCCGCAAAGCTGTTTGAAGTGTTGGATACCGAGCAGTTGGTGGCGCGCATCGCCCAGCAGCTGAAGCATGTTTATATCTTGAAGAGCAGCTCCCTTAAGGCGTTGAGAGCCATTGAGATCCTAAGTGCGATTTATCCCGACTCTCCCGAGCTTACGCGTGACCGGGGGATTCTCTATTGCGAAATGGAATACTTTTCGAAAGCGCGCGAAGATCTGCGTTCCTACTTGAAAGCCCGCCCGAAGGCCGACGACGTACGCGAAATCAAAAAACTTGCCCTGATGTTGCGTGGGTATTCCGAAACAATGAACTAGCGTCTACTGCCCCGAAACGAAAATACCCCCAGTGAATTCACGGTTGTACGCAAAAAACGAGAACAGGACATCAACGTTAAAGAGGTCGAGTCCCATCGCGTGGGGCCCGCCACCCGGTCCGGCGCCCGTTAGCATGTCGGTGATCCAATCTTTGTTCAGCTGCATTCCCGCAGAAGTGACGTTTCCCTTCCACTTGCTGGTGTACGGGAAGAAACTGTAGACGGTTTTTAGCTGACCGCCTTCCAATTTCCAAACTTTCACCTGTCCATTCACGCCTGTAATCACGTTTCCTTTTGGCGATGTTGGATCGAAGTAACCGAAACCCACCGAAACGCCATCGCGGTTGTTCTGATCGGTTGCCCAACCCAGGTACAACAGGGAGAAGTCCTTACCACTGTGAACTGCGATAACAGGGCCGCCGCCTTTGCCTGCGCTTGAAATGATGTCAGGTGTGCCGTCGCCGTTAACGTCACCACACGCCACGCGTACACCCACCCTTGAGCTGGGATCGAAAGCGAAGTAGCTGCCACCCGGGTAGTCGGCTCCGGTCGCGTACTTTACATACACGTGAGGGCCGCCGCCTTCGCCGGCGCCGAAGACAAGCTCGGCCTTCTTGTCGTTATCCAAGTCGCACGCCGCCACGTAGCTACCACCGGAGAAGGCCAGATCATAGCCAGCGTCGATTTCCGTGAAATTTCCGGGAAATTCGGGACCGTAGTAAAGCCTTGCAGTAGGCGCCGCACCAGGCCCTTGCGCGGCCGCGATGTCGAGTACGCCGTCGCCGTTAAAGTCGGCCACCGCGACACGCATGCCCCCCTTGAAATCCTGGGGGGCGCCCCAAAATGAATAAGTCTTGTTGGTCCTCGGGTTCCAGCCAAGCACGTGCGGGCCCCCGCCTTCGCCCGGACCGAAAGCGATGAGCTGTTCGTAGCTGCTGCCCTTCAAAAGAACCTTGAGAGTATTCCAGCTGGAGTTGCTGGCGCTTCTCCATCGCAAATTGACCGTCTGCGAGTGGGATCCGGGCGCACTCGGCGCGTAGGAGAGACGTACGCTGCAAAGAGCGTATTGGTAACAAATTGCTGCTTCCAAATTGAAAGGCGAGGTGGGAGCGTTGTCGACCACCACGTACGCGGGGTTCCCGCCTGTGTTCTGCATCGTTAGATAATTGAAAAGCGGGTTCTTTCCTGCAGGGATACGGCCCCAGTCCACGATCGCATCGTAATGGACGCCATTCACGGTACCTCCCGCTTGGGGCAGCGTGAGGTTTGCGGGCGCAGAGGAATTCGGAACTCCAGGTACCGCGATTCCCTGGCTTAATGCGTTTTGAGTGCCTTGAGGCGTGGTCGCTACGGGCTCGGCGTCGCCGACCGCGCCACCAACGTCGTCTAGACCTGCCCACGACGGGCCGTTTTCGGCGCTCCAATTATCAAATTCTAAGTTCGGATTTCCACTCTGGCTCGAACTGGATTGCGTGTTTTGTCCGAAGAGTCCGCCCAAACCACCCGTGCTGGCGGCAAATGGGTTCACCGCGTAGCGGTTTCCACAAGCGGAGAAGAAAACAGAAATAAACAATACGGACGCATAGCGCGCGCGTTTCTTGATCATGCGGGGACTCCTAAGCTGCTAATCTAAGTTGCTTTCTAAATTATGCCTTGCGTCAAACTGCCGCCGCAACTGTAAGCTTTAAGACAAAGAGTATACAGCCTAAGTATCTGTAATATTTAGCAAAGTCCGAGAATGGCGAGCGAAATAAGCGGAGCTGTATACGCTCCGGACACGGGGTCCCCCAGGCCTAATTTGGCGGAAGCTTGGAACGCAACTTTTGAACGATCTGCGGCGCTGAAAGGCCGTATTTTTCGTAGAGCGCGTCCGGATCGCCAGATTCGCCGAAGGCCTCAATCCCGATTCGGATGAGCTGCGCTTTGGAGTCAGGCACTTCTGCAAGCACCTCAGCGACCGCACTTCCGAGTCCGCCGATGAGACTGTGATCTTCGATGGTAACGATGTGGTCGCAGCTCGTGGCAAGTGTTCTGACAAGCGCGCGATCGATGGGCTTCAAAGTGTGGATGTCCACCACCCAAGGATTGTAGTTCGCAAGCTCTTCGGAGGCGCGCAAGGCCTCGATGACTGTCGCGCCCGTCCCGAGCAGTGCCAACTTCTTGCCCTCTTTCAAAATAATTCCCCGACCAGATTGGAAAACCTGGTTGTCTTTGTAGAGGTTGGGCAACTTCTGACGGGTGAGACGTAGGTAGAACGGTCCATCGTGCGTCGCCGCGTACTCAACGGCAGCGTGCGTGGAAAACTCGTCGCATGGTTGGAACACCGTCATCCCCGGAATCGCACGCATCAGCGCTACGTCTTCCAGACCCATCTGCGAGTTTCCGTCTTCTCCGATGCCGATCCCGGCGTGGGTTCCCACAATTTTTACGTTGGCTTCGCAATACCCGACCGACATGCGGATGGTTTCGTAACGACCCGTAAGAAAACAGCCAAAGCTGCATATAAACGGAACATAGCCACCCAGCGCTAGGCCCGCTGCCGTGCCCACCATGTTGGATTCGGCAATGCCCATCTGAAAAAAACGTTCAGGAAAAGCTTTTGCAAAAATTGCGCTCTTTGTACTGCAGCTCAAATCGGCATCGAGCGCCACAATTTTGGGGTTCTTCTCGCCTAAAGTTTTAAGCGCTTCACCGAACGCGTCCCGGGTTGCTTTTTCTGCCATTTTCATCATCCCAACGAATCTAAAGTTTTTTGGATTTCGGCTCGGGCCTTGTCGGCCTGTTCCGCGCTGGGGCCGATCCCGTGCCAGCTAATCTGGTTCTCCATGAAGGACACGCCCTTCCCCTTCACCGTCTTGGCCAAAATCATGGTCGGCTTGGAGGTTTCCTTTTTGGAGTTTTCTAGAGCGCCCAGTATCTCTTCAAAGCTGTGGCCATCGATTTCCTGAACCGCCCAATTGAATGCACGCCACTTCTCAGGCAGGGGACTGAGGTCCATTACCTCTGTTACGTGGCCATCAATTTGCCCGTTGTTGCAATCGACAAAACAAATGAGGTTGTTCAGCTTGAACTTGGGGGCGGACATCGCTGTTTCCCAAACCTGGCCTTCTTGAATCTCACCGTCTCCCATCACGCAAAAGACCCGACGGGGGCTCTGGTTCATCTTGAGCGCCATCGCCATCCCCTGGGCAATCGAAAGGCCCTGTCCCAGAGATCCTGTGGAAGCCTCCACGATGGGGAGTTTTACTCGGTCTGGGTGTCCCTGTAAGCGTGAACCCAGTTGCCGCAGAGTCCACAGTTCTTCGCGCTCCAAGATGCCAAGCTTGGCCAATACTGCGTAGAGAGCGGGAACGCCGTGCCCCTTAGAGAGGATGAGCCGGTCGCGATCCTCGTTCATAGGGTCATTCGGATAAACTTTCATTTCGTGGCAATAGAGACACGTCAGAATGTCGATGACGGACAAGGAACCGCCGGGGTGACCCGACTTGGCCTTCTCCAACATCGTGATAATATCCAGACGACACTCATTGGCCGTGCGCTTCAATTTTTCGATTACGGTGGATTCAGACATCGGCACCTGTTTATCTGAAAGCACTGGAAGTTTCAATACATTCCCCCGGCAGGCTCATTTTTGGACGGCCGATGCACTATAGGTTGCACTCGCTCCGCATCTAAACTAGTTTTGCGAGCGATGACGCGGTTTTTCGGAATTTTTGCTCTCATTTGCTCGGCGGCCTTGCTTGCCGCCATTGGTCTAGGGATGTTCCCCTACGTTTTCGGCGTTGGCCCTAGCCAGCACATCCTCATTGGGCTCACAGCAGCCCTGCTCTGTGTTTCCCTACACTGCCTCATCTTTGCGATTTTTACCGGTTCGGGTAAAGACACCCGGCTCCTCGTGCAGGATTTGCACCTAAATCAAGAGGCCGTTCTCCGAATGAAACGCTTCAAGCGCGAAGTGTTTCCCCCTGCCCTATATGCCATTGGCTGGATTTTACTGACCACCTCCTTCGGCGGAATCGTCGCGCTAGGGCAGCACGCCTGGGCGCGCTGGGCACACCTCGCGCTGGCCTGGTTTACCTTTTATTACAACGCCCGAGTCTCTCTACTTGAGTACCGGGCCGTTGTGGAAAACGCACGGCTGCTTGAAGGTGTGAACGCCCAAGCAGAAAAGGTTTTTGTACCTTCTACGTCCGATCTTCCTGAGCCGGCAGAGGGGCCGCCGCTTGAATGGGAAAATCACGTGTACGCGCTCGGGAAGTTTCTCTGCTTTTTGGGCTGGAACGTGTGGCTGCCTTACATCTACTTGCGCTACATCGTGAGTTGGCTCAATACCCCTTTCCCGCTTTTCCTGGGGGTGAGTGTGGTGTGCCTTGCGGGGGGGTATTACCTGCGCTGGCGTTACCGGGAATTCCGCCCGGGCCACCAAAACCTGGAGACCGCTGGGGGATAAGTCCCCCGATCTTAGTCAGAAGCAGTTCAAGTTTGTGGTGAAAGCCAGCGTCTTGCGGCAGCGCCGTCTGGTAGGCGCTAATAAACTGATACAAAAGGATCTGCTCTTCCGGATCGGTCACCATGTGGCGTGCGACACGTATGATCACGTCGTACGGCGTATTGCGAAGCCACAAGGGGGGAATGCGGCGCTGGGCTTTTAGAAGACCTTTGATCACTCCTGCAACGTACGGGGCGTCTCGTCTGCAGAAGGCCGGGCGGACAAAACGAAAAGCCCGTTCTATCTGTTCGTCTCGAATGTTTTCCTGATACTGAAGAATAAGACTGAAAAGAAATTTTTTAATGTAGTCGTTGTACGGATTGATCTCCAGACAACGTAGCCAGGTTTCGAGCGGTGTGTGCACTGAGGCAGGTATTGGGGGTTGCTTCAGATTGTGCCAAAACATCAATTCCCCGCGGGTGTGAATGAAATTCGGCCACCTCTGGATCAACCTTAAGAATAGTGCGAAAGAAACGCCGAAGGTAAAGCCGATCACATGGGATATGTGGTCGATGCTGTCCAAACGGGTCGGGTACAGTTGGCCCATTGAAAAAACGAGTTCCAACAAAATCACATCAAAGAAAAAGAACCACGACGTGGGCAAAGCCAACTTCCCGTGGCGCGACGGAAACCAAAAAAAATACCGCGTGCGAAATTTAAAGTTGTAGATGTAGTAGGTTCCCATCAACGCAAATATTCCGGCGCTCGCCCCGACGTGGGGAATGTAAGGAGAATACTCCCCCGGAAGCAGCACGCTTCCTGTAAGTCCCAATGTGCCACCGACGATAAAGATGAACATTATCCAAAAAAACGAGAGGAAGGTCGTACAGATCCTAGCTCCGGCGTAGGCGGCTATTAGATTCAAGAATAAATGCACACGGTTTCCATGGATAAAATTGGCGAGCAAGAGGCGTTTTACATCCCAGTCGGCGTGTGCAGGGGCGATTTCAAGGAGCGGTCTTAACTTCAGATAACTTTCTTTCTCAGTCCCGAGCTGTATCGTGCCATTGTCGACGAGTTTTTGTACCCCATCGACGTACGCTCTATCTCGGGTTACCACCGGTTCCACGTAGGAGTACGCGATCGATAGAATCAAAACGAGTACGAGGCCCTGCCATAGCCGAGGCAGGTGGTAGTTTGGTACCTCTGGGCTTTCCGGGACGAGCAAAATCATTTGACGCCCTCGTCGATCTTTTTCACCGAGCTTGAACAGATGAGATCGTGGAGTGCGCGCTGATCGTGACGGATTAGCGGTAGAAAGAAACCAAAACCCAACAGGGCCAAACTCAGGGCCTTGCCGACAGTCTCACGAAGAAAGATCTGATAGAGCTCAAGGCGTTTTCCTGTTTCTGTATCCACTACGCGCAAGTTGAAGAGAAGCTTGGCGGGCGAGCCTCCGAAACGGTGAACCGTCCAAAGGCAATAGACGTAAACCAAAGTTACATCGGAGGCGATTACAAAAGAGCTGAAAAGTACGGGTACGGTACCATCAGAGGTTCCAAAGTAGACAAACAACGCCGTGGCGACACGATTAAACGAGGTGAGCCCGATCGTAAGAAAAATCGTATCAAGGATCGCGGCCGCCGCCCGCAATAGGTACGGCGCCTCGGGGCAGTCCACAAAGTGGTCCTCTTCGGCTTCGTCCAGCGCATCCTGGAGAGACCTCGGTCGCCCTTTCTGAAATGGAACATACTTACCCAAAGACAGACTCCTACAGGTCCCTTATCGGAAGATGGACGCGACGTATCAATAGGTAAAAACCTCTGTTTTTACAGTGGGTTACTCTACGTGTATTGGACGGCCTGGAAGAGCGCGAAAAGTCGGAAGCAGTCCTCTTCGAGCTGGTCTAGATGGGCCTGATTGGGTTCTTGAGCGAGGTCCCGCAGTCTCTCGGTGAGTCGGGCGGCACGCGTGCACCTCAAACTAAGTTCAAGAAGTTCATGCGGGCTGGGGTGGGCCACGGAAAGCACATTCCGGAGCGGAAAATCGACGACCATCTGGTCCTGCCCGAAAAAGAAAAGGCCTAGTCCGGTACCCATCAAGCCCGGATTCCACGGGCCGTCCTGGGGTGCGGCCCGCACTTGGCGGAGAAAGCGATCCGCCTCTTCCAGAGGGAAACTTCTTCCTGAAAGCCATAACGAATGGCGAGTCTCCATTCCCTGCAGGCCCGTTACTATTTCTGGGTGCAAAGCGCCCCCGGAGAGAAGCGCGGGCACGGCCCGATCCCTTTCGTGCAGCAGTTTTCCCCATCCCGTCCGAAGAACTTCTTCCGCCCTGAGCTCAAGAGCGGTGGAAAGGGCCAACAAAGTCCACCGATCCAAAAGGAATTTGTCGACGACGGCCTCATCATCCCGGCGGGCAGCATCTAAATGAATGGCAAGTTCAATGTGAGAACGGGAAGGAGACAGACCAATAGCGTGTTTTAGCGCTTGTAGGTTTCTTGTGCGCGCCGTACTTTCTGTGGCTAAGGAAACCATGGAGTTGGTTAGTGCCGAACGTTGCAGTCCTTGCGGAGATGACGGACCAGGTCTTTTTTCATTTGTTTGATAAGGGATTCCGCGTCTTTGGTGCTCAGTTTCTTGTCGTTGGACAGCTTCTCCACAGGAACGCCATCCAGATGAGTCTCGAGGATCTCAAGACTCTCAGGATCAAACTTGGCGAGCGCTCCCTCAAAACGTTCCCATACTGCTTGGGTAACTTCTTGGAGGATCACCTGTTCGAGCAGCTCTTCGAAATCATCAAAGACGTCCTTCGAGGAGCTGTCCGTGTCCGGTTTCTTTGTCAAAGGCTCTCCCTATCAAGAGAGTTATCGTCAGCTTTGACGCAGAGCTTAATCTTGGTTTTACATAGTGGCCTGTGGTACACTAGCGCGCAATTAGGTTGGAAATGCAAATATTTCGATTAGTTACAGCAACTGTTTTATTTTTCTCGATATTGTTTTTTTCCGCGTGTGCCTCGGCTCCGTCGGGCGGGAACGACGCCGCCGGCCTGTTTGCCCAGGGCGAAAAGGCGCTGGAGGACGAAAACTACCTCACTGCGCTCGAAAAATTCCGAGCCGTGAAGCACCGTTACCCCTATAGCTCCCGTGCGGTGGAGGCCGAGCTGCGTATCGCGGATACGTTGTTTGCGCAGGAGGCCTTTGTCGAGTCCGAAGCGGCCTACGAGATTTTTCGGGAGATGCACCCCGCACACCCCAAGATTGACTACGTGCAATACCGGATAGCTCTGTCCTTCTTTTATCAAATCCCGGATAACAGCGCGCGCGATCTGACGGCCGCGTACCGAGCGGTTGATGAGTTTGACGTACTTATCAGCAAGTACCCAAAGTCGGGTTTTGTGGAAGAAGCGAAAAAACGAATGCGTGATGCACGCACCAAGCTAGCCGAGCACGAAGAGTACGTGGCGAATTTTTATTTTGCGCGTCAACATTACCTTTCGTCTTCATACCGCTATGCTTCACTGCTCAAGAACTATTTGGGTTTAGGCTACGATGAGAAGGCGCTTTATCGGCTAGGGGTGTGTTATTATCATACTCGGATGTTTTCCAATTCTCGGGAAGCATTGCAACGCCTGCTGCGTGAATTTCCGGAATCCGGGTTCAAGGGGGAAGCAGTGGCGTTGATAAAGCGTTTGGATAACAAAGAAACTCCCTAAACTGCTTACACAATGAGTTCGAAGGCCACGAACATTGATGAGCTGTTGCAGCTCGCGCGCGAAGATCTGGCGCGCAACCGTCTTACCTCTGCCGAAAAGACTTTAGCCCAAGCCATTCTACTGAATAACCAAGTTTCCGATGCTTTCTACCTAATGGGGTATGTGTACTCCAAGAAGGGGAAGCTAAAAAAAGCGATCCTGGCGTTTGAACGCGCGCTGTCGATGGATCCTTTCCATACGGAAGCTGCGATTGCCCTGAGTAGTCTCTACAACGACATGGGCAAATATAAGGAAGGCGCGAGCGTTTACTTCAAAGCGCGCAAGAGACTCGATAGAGTTCTTCCGGGCCACGATCCGCGCATCAACCAAGATCTTGCGAAAAAACATCACGATCTTGGTTTGGCCTACATGCGCTATGAGCGCTTTCGTGAAGCCTATGATGAGTTTGAAAAGGCCCAGCAGCTGGAGCCGGGAAATGTGAACTACCCGGTGAAGATGGCAGTTTGCTTGGGCAAAACCGGCGACAAAGTGGCCGCGGCGGACCTACTTCAAAAATTGCTGCAGCACCACCCGAAGTGCATTGAGGCAAAGATTCAACTAGGTATTCTCTACCACAGCCTCAAGAAGATTCACGACGCTTACCGAGAGTGGCAGGGTGCATTGGCTATTGACCCGGACCACAAATCGGCTCAAATGTATCTCAGCATGATTGAGAGCCCGGTTTCAACTCAAGGCACCTAAATGTGTTGCGTTTCAAAAGCGTTCAACCGAAAACTTCTCGCTATCCTGTTACCGCTTGCGCTGTTTAGCGCTTCGACTCACTTGCAAGCGGAGAGCTTGAATCGGCTTACTTCGCAACCGAAACAACAGCAGGGCAAGAAAAAGCCGAAGGACAAAGACGACAGCCCCGCCGCACCCAAAGAAAGAAAGCGGGTAGAGGACAAAGCTGCCGCTGACGGTAAAACTAAGGTCGAGCGCGGAGCTCCAGCAAAAAAAACCAAGTTGGAGGTCTACTATGAGCCGTTTTATCGCTACCTACTAAACGTCATTGCGGGCGTAAACATCATGGATGGGCGTAGTGGTATCGTGAGTGGTGCGCAGTTGGGTTTTTCCTTGGGTGAGCGTTCGCCCTGGTATCTGGGTCCGGAAATTAACTTTTCCTTGTACTCGCCAGGTTCACTGATTCAGCCCATGCTTGGTATGTGGTATCAGCTGCGCATCTACCGTTCTCCGAGGCTGAGCATTGCGACGGGACTCTTGTTAGGCGCTGCGATTCCTTCCGGCTTTGCTTCAGTTCCCAGTACTACGTTTAGCGGATTTTTCGAGGCCGTCATTTCCCAGGAGCTAAACGATTTGGTTAGTATGCGCGGCCAGATTCGCCCCGGATTTATCGGCTCTAAGTTTGCCTTCATGATGAACCTAAACGTCACCTTCCGATTCCAATAACGCGATCCGCAACCCTAGCCGCCACTCCGGGGCTTGCCCCCGCCTAGGAAAGCCTCTAGTGTTGTAGCGTTTGCCCGTTATCAAGGAGACGCTAGGATGAACCTACGAGGCCTGACCTTTGACGATGTCATATTGGTTCCCGGTTACAATGGGATCCGCTCCCGCCAAAACGTGACTACTTCTGTCGAAGTCAATTCCAGAACCTTTGAGATCCCCCTGATAAGCGCCAACATGGATACGGTTACGGGTTTGGAGATGGCCAACCTCATGTCTGAACTGGGAGGGATGGGAATTCTACACCGGTTCTGTACAGTGGAAGACAATGTGGCGATGTTTAAGGCCGCAAATAAGAAGGATAAGGTTGGGGTCTCCATCGGGATAGGCGAAAAAGGTGTGGAGCGGGCCGAGGCCTTAGTTGCGGTGGGCGCTCAGATCATTTGCGTCGACGTGGCCCATGGGCACTCCAAAGAAGTAAACCGGACCATTCGGTCATTACGTGAAAAATATTCTGATAACGTGCTCATTATTGCAGGAAATGTGGCGACCTACGCGGGCGCGGATTACCTGGCGGCTGCTGGAGCCGACATCATCAAGGTGGGCATAGGTTCCGGATCGGCTTGTACCACGCGAATTAAAACCGGCTTTGGTGTGCCGCAGCTGACCGCCATTCAAGACTGCCGAAAAGTCGATCGCACCTTGATTTCAGATGGGGGCATTCGTTTTCCTGCCGACGCGGTCAAAGCTCTGGCGGCGGGCGCGGACATGGTGATGCTCGGGGGGGTTCTCGCGGGGACTCTCGAAACTCCCGGGGAAGTCATCGAACGCGACGGAACGGACGGAAGGAAAGTTCAGGTAAAAAAGTTTCGTGGGATGGCCTCAAAGGAAGCTCAAGACGCTTTCATGGGTGGCATGTCGGACTGGAAAACCGCTGAAGGTGTTTCGATGGAAGTTCCTGTATCGGGTTCGGCCAAAGATGTGGTTCGCGACATTATGGGCGGCATCCGCTCAGGGCTTACCTACTGCGGAGCGCTTACAATAAAAGATCTCCAGCGCAAGGCGCAGTTCATGGAGATTACGCCTGCCGCGCGCATTGAAGGTACACCACACGGTTTGTCGGGAAGCGTACCTGCGAAGGCTTAGTCTTTGAATTGAACTCCCGCTTTAAGCAAGAGATCGTAGTAGCGGACGATTTTCTGAATTGCCGCCTGTTTCTTAGGATCCAGGTTGTCGAACTCTACCCCGAAGCCCATTCCCGAGCCTTCTTCCACCCACCGGACAACCGATGCCTGTTGCTTTTGCCCGGGTTCCTGAATATCTAAATCATTTGCATTTACTACTTTGCCGCCGATCAAGAGGTTCTCTTTGAACTTCAGCTCAATTTGCACTTTCGACCCAACCTTCAGGTGGGCCTTGGTTCTGATAAAAGCTCCCCCAAGCGAAATATTGGCGATTTCACCGTCGACCGCGACAGGCTGCCCTTCAATGAAAATGCCGACCGACATTGTGACGGGGATTCGTCGGAAACGGCGCCTCTCTTTGGGTTGGTTATTATTTTGATCGGTCACGAAGTAAAAGAATATCCTGATTCTGTTCGGAAAACAAAACTCTGAGATGGCGCGATGCAGAAGTATGTTTAGGGGGCGAGCAACCCTGTCGATGCCGTTAACGCTGCAAAGAAAGTACTGAGAGCGTTTGCAGAAAAACTGGAAAAAGGAGAGGCATCGGGTGACATGACCTGATGGGCTTCGCCAGAATGCTTTAGGCCTCCGCAGTGGCCCAATTCATGCCAAAAGACGGACTGGAGTAAATTGTCTCGGCTAAACATGTCGGCGCGAAGTTGAATCTCACAGTGATCGGTGTACCGCTTCGCAAAACCTACGTGGCTTGGATTTGGTAGCGAGTTCACCTTTTCGATGGTTATGGGATAGCCCTGCAATACGGATCCTCCGATTCGGATTACGGGCTTTCCAAGATCCGCATTCAGCGTATCAGCCATATTAGTCAGTGCCGTCAAATCCGCATCAGACAAAGAAATAAATTCGTGCACTGAAGCCGGCCAGTCTTCGTAGGGAAGCCGTACATCGGCACACCCAATGACTAATAACGAGACAACCAGGAAAAGAACGCTCCGCATTTACAACTCCGCAACAGCATCAACTCTGCTAAGACACCGGGTATTTCCGATATCTTTTTCCCGCGCTACTACTCAGCTACCAACAACACTGTGCGTAAGTGCAAGTGCCTTGCCAACGGCGTACAGGTGAATACACGAGGTCTACGGTGGGTTATAATATCGAAATGAAAAAACTAAGGGTTGTCGTCGTATCCTCCGGTTTGGCTCCCCAGTTTGGGGGCGCTGCTGTTTCGGAAGCCTCTTTGTGTGCTTTTCTATCGCAACATGCGGATGTCACCGTGCTTTGTCGCGGCGATGCAGTTGATGGAGAGTTTGTTCAGGGCTTTGGTCTGAATGGAGTGGTCCGCTACCAGCCAGCAGAGATTTACGAAGCCTGGAGAAATAAGGCGGAATGGGTCCACAAGATTTTGGATGCTGCGGATGTGCTGCATTTGAACGGGCATTGGCGCTGGGAAAACTATTTCTTTGCTCGTCTTTGTAAGCGCAAAGGGGTGCCTTATGTCTTGCACCCGCGGGGTATGCTACTTGTTGGACACCGTAAAACACTCCTCAAGTACTTATTCAATCTGCTAATCGGAAAATGGATCGTGCGGCACGCCTCCAAAGTAATTGCACTTAGCCAGTTTGAAACACGGCACTTTGATACCTACGGTTTACCCGCGCGCGCGGTACAGATTATTCCAAATGGTATTCCAGTGAACGAAAGCAAGCAGATTCCCATCCCGGCGCATATACACTTGCCAGAAAAATACTTTCTTTATTATGGGCGCGTGGAAAAACGGAAGAACCTCGTCTTTCTAGTCCAGGCCTTTGGGGAATATGTTCGGGCCGGAGGGAGCGCTCATCTTTTTATTATGGGGCCTGTGGAACGCGGGTACGATCGAACCATCCGCGCCGCTGCGGATGCAGAGGATGTAACTTTCCGGGTGCATCTCCTGGCCCCGCAGTACGACGACACGCGCTGGGAGCTGGTGCGCCGATCTCTCGCCGTGGTGTACCCCGCGCTAGAAGAACCCTTTGGCCGTGTGCCCTTTGAGGCCGTAGCCGTGGGCACCGTCCCGATCATTCCCGACCGAAGCGGGAGTGCGGAATACCTGAAGTGGCATCTTCCGTCGGCGGTGTACAAGCACCAGGACCGGCACTCCCTTTCGGCGGCTTTGTTGCGCGCGGAAAAGGGCAGCATTGGGGGCACTCCCGAGGCCCGAGAATGGGTGAAAAACGCTCTGGATTGGAAGCGTATCTCGAACGCCGTGCTGGATCTGTACCGAGAGGTCGGCGCGGGGACGGCCTAAACTTGCGGCCACCTTTTATGGTACAAGGCCTGAATGGAGACTGTACCCTGCCCTGTTTGCCAAAGCCCTGCCGTTTGGGACGTGCGTCAAAATCCCTTTCGCCCATTCTGCTCTGAGCACTGCAAAAATAAGGACTTAGGAAAGTGGGCGAACGAGGAGTATAGCGTCCCCGCCGAAGAAGAGACACCCGGCAAGGACGATAAGGAGTAGCATTTACTATCCGTCCGGACCTGTATAGGTTAGTTTCGGATGGATCTACAACTTCCCATGACTGCCGCGGCGCTAGCCGAGCGCTTTAACGGGCGACTCGTAGGCGATGGCCTGCGCGAAGTTTCTGGCGTGAGTGCGCTGGAGGACGCCGGTCCCGGCGATCTCGCTTTCTACCAACAGAAGCGTTTTTCGGAAAAGGTGCGCGATCTGCGCCACGCCGTCTTGTTGACCACAGAAGAGCTGGTAGTTCCCAATGACGCGCTTACCTTTGTTCTTGTTCAAAACCCGCAGCGAATTTTTACTGAAGTTGCCGAGACTTTTAATTGGTATCCGGATGGGTGCGAGAACGTGGATCCCACAGCTAAAGTTGACCCCACGGCGCAAATTGCTGCAGGCGCGAGTGTGGGTGCTTTTTCTTATATCGGGGAGAGAGTTTCCATTGGTGCAGGGACGCGCATCTTACCGCACTGCTATGTAGGGGCGGATGTTTCCATCGGAGAGAATTGCATAATTTTTCCACGCGTTGTGCTCAACCCGCGTGTGACGATTGGCAATCGAGTTCGAATTTTTTCTGGAACGGTGATTGGGTCTGACGGGTTTGGTTTTTTGCCCACAGAGAAAGGTCTTCAAGCCGTTCCACAAATCGGTACAGTGGAGATAGCCGACGAGGTTCGTATCGGGGCGAACTGCACTATTGACCGAGCGACCCTTGGTGCGACCCGCATTGGCTATGGAACCAAGATTGATAATTTGGTTCATGTCGGCCACAACTGCCAGATCGGTTCTCACTGTATTCTTTGCGCCGGAACCGGCCTTGCAGGTTCGGTGGTATTGGAAGATCAGGTAGTTCTTGGGGGCCAAGTCGGCCTAGGGGATCACGTGCGAGTGGGAAAAGGCGCACAAATCGGATCTCAGGGCGGAACCACAACGAACTTGAAGGCTAACCAGACTTACTGGGGGACACCCGCGATCCCCGTAAAAGAGTCGCTCAGCACCTTTAGATTGATGAAGAAATTACCGGAAATCTGGCGTCGACTGGCGCGCTTGGAGTCCCGGTTGGGGGAGGAAACTTCATGAAGGAACTCGCAAGCGTTCACCCGACTGCGATTGTACACCCTGAGGCCCGGTTGGGGCGAGGAACGGTAGTGGGCCCGTTTTCGATTATCGGAGAGCACGTTCGCACGGGCGAGAATTGTGAAATTAAAGAACACGTCATCATCCAAGGGCACACCCAGCTCGGAGATCAGGTCAAAATTTATCCGAATGCGGTTGTGGGCTATGATCCTCAGCATTTGAAATACGCGGGTGAACCCACTCGGGTGGAAATTGGCGATCGAAGTATTTTACGTGAGGGTGTTACGGTCCACCGCGCGACCGAGTTTGGAAACAAGGTTACACGGGTGGGCAAAGACGTTTTTTTGATGGCCTATGTACATGTGGCGCATGATTGTCTCGTTGGAGACGGGGTAGTTATTGCCAACGCTGTCCAGCTTGCCGGCCACGTAACGCTTGAAGAAAAGTGTACGGTCGGGGGCCAGTCGGCGATCGCGCAACACTGTCGCGTTGGTCGCTACGCCTATGTCGGGGGCGGTTCGATTGTTCGAAAAGACATGCCGCCCTTCATGCTCGCGAAGGGGACGGAGCTGCGTGTGCAAGGGGTGAACCAAATCGGTCTCAAGCGGACTGGACTTTTTAGTGATGAGGCCATACGCGCTCTCAAGAACGTTTTTCGCCTCTTTTATTTGCGCCAGAATACGACCTCACGGGCAATGGAAGACGCACTGGCGGAGTACGGGCATGTTGATGAAGTCCGTCACTTCGTGGAGTTTGTACGCCAATCGAAACTCGGAATAGAACGCTAGAGTGCTGGATCCGAACAAAATTCCATTGGGGATCATCGGTCTTGGGAAGATGGGAGGGTTCCACCTTCAAAAGGCAGTCGTGCACCCCGAAGTGGATGTGGTGGGGGTCTATGATCCGCATGTACGGGCCGCGGATCTGGGGGCGCGCTTTCCCGGAATTCGGTTGTACTCCGATGTCGCTTCTCTCCTTCTAGACACAGACGCTGTTGTCGTCGCGTCCCCTACACCAACTCATTTTGATTTGGCTTCGCGCGCCTTGCGTGCCGGGGTGGACGTTCTGGTGGAAAAGCCGATTGCCGAAACCGTTGAGCAGGCAGAGCGATTGCGCGACTTGGCGCGCTCGTATTCCTGTTTGTTGCAAGTCGGTTATCTCGAACGCTACCGACTCGCTCGATTGGTTGATCCTACATTTTCTCCCACGAATGTGATTGCGGAGAGGCTAAATGCCAATCCGGGCCGGGAGAGTTCGATTGATGTGATTGCGGATTTAATGATCCATGATTTGGACCTGGTTTTGTCTTTGATGCAGCGGATGCCAGTAGAATTGCACTCCTGGGGCGAGCGGGTCAAAACTGACTCTACCGACGAGGCCGAAGCCCATCTGCTTTTTGATAGTGGGGAACGTGCGAGGATTCGCGCCAGTCGGGTATCAGCCGATCCCAAGAGAGTCGTCGTTTTGGAGTCCGGGGGAACAAGACATCTTTTAGACTTGGAGCGAAACACCCGCACCGTAACGACGGAAAATGGCCCGGCTGCAGAAGTCTTTTCTGCGGGATCTTTGGATCCGCTCGCGCTTCAGCTGGATGCCTTCGTGCATAACGTGAAAACGCGTACCCCGCCGCTTGTGGGCGTGACCGCAGGTATCCAAACACTTCGCCTGGTACAACAAATCCAGAGACGACTGATGCCCTTTACCGATGGGCCGGCCGGCGATCGTGCCATACAGAAGGAGCTCCAGTGAAAACGCTCTTTCTAGTGGCGGGCGAGGCATCGGCGGACCAGCATGCCGCGGCTGTGGTGCGCCAACTTCGAAAGAGTTTTCCAGAACTCCGGTTGGTCGGAATTGGTGGTCCCGCGCTGCGTGCCGAGGGAATGGACTGCATTGTGAACTCCAATGACGTTGATATCGTCGGTATTACGGAAGTGTTTTCCAGGTTCTCAGAACTTCGCGCCAGCTATGCGCGGATTAAGACCTGCATTCGTGACGAGAGCATTGACGCAGCGCTTTTGATCGATCTTCCCGACTTAAACCTCATGATTGCTAGACATCTCAAAGCGGCAGGAATCCCAGTTGCCTATTTTGTTTCCCCACAAGTTTGGGTGTGGCGGCGTTATCGCATTCACAAGATAAAGAAACGTATTGATAGAATGCTCGTTCTCTTCCCCTTCGAGGAAGAGTTCTATCGAAAGCATCGGGTGCCGTGTGATTTTGTGGGCCACCCCCTGGTGGATAGCATTAAGTTGCGTGCCGTGGAACGGTTGGCAAGCGAACGCCTGAAAGCCCCACGCTTCGCGATTGTTCCAGGGAGTAGAAGGACAGAAGTCGCTCACCACACAGAACTTCTCCGAGCAACAGTGGAACGACTGCTCAAACGCTACCCGGAAGCGTCTTTTCTTTGTCCGGTGGCAAAGAACCTAAGTGTTTCCTTGCTCGAAGAAAGTTTTGCGGGCCTGCCCGTAGTGTTAACTCGACAGAGTCTGGAATCAGTCGCCGCTTCGGTGGATGTTTCGTTGACGGCCTCTGGGACGGCGACACTCGAAACCGCGCTTGTTGGGACTCCACAAGTAATGTTCTACAAATTGAACCGGACCACAGCTTGGCTGTTTCAGATCGTAAGCCGCTACAGGACCTATTTTTCTTTGCCCAACATCGTTTTACAGAAGTCCCTCGTTCCCGAGTATCTCCAGCAGCACGCCACCAGCGAGGCTTTGGAAAACGCGGCATCCGAGTTACTGGAGTCGGATAGCTGTCGTCGAGAGATGGCCGCGGGTTATGAGCAAATTCGGATGCGACTCGGACGTGGCGGAGCTTCCCGACTGGTAGCGCTGGCGGTCCAACAAATCTTGCAGCCCCCATCCTTCCAAAAAACGGGAGTGCAAAGTGGTATCGCGCACCCAGTTCATTAGGCGAACCCTTTGGATCGTTTGGCTCCCCCTTGCCTTGTTCTGGGCACTTGCAGCGCGACTTCGGCGGCGGCGACGTGGATCCTATCGATCCTCGTTGAAAGTGCTTTGCATTGGCAATTTGCATTCCGGGGGTTCAGGTAAAACGCCAGTGGTCCGTGCGGTTTGTGAGGGGCTCAAAGGTGTAAGACCGGCGGTTTTGTCGCGCGGCTATCATGGGCGGTTGTCAGCGATCGGTGCCCGGGTCGATTCAACTGGAGGCCCTGTAGATTTTGGAGACGAACCCTGGATGCTCGCTCAAGTCCTGCAGTGCCCTGTCTACATCGGAGCGGATCGGGCGGCGATGGCTAAGAGAATGGAAAGCGAGGGGCTTTGTGATTTGATTGTAATGGACGATGGCTTCCAGAACCTGAGTCTTTGCAAAGACAAATCGCTCCTCGTTTTTAACGCAGAGAAGGATCTCGATTCGCTCTACTGCCTGCCTCTGGGCGAGTTGCGCGAGCCTCTCAGTGCGATTCGTCACGCTGATGGTGTCGTGATTACCTATGAACGCGACGCCGATTTGAAACGTTGGGAAAACTGGCTGCGCGAGCTCGATCCCGAAAAGTCTTTTTTCCCTGCACGTCGACTCTATGGCCCGCCCCGATGGAGTGGTGGAAACACCATTGAATCCCCGTACCCAAGTTTTTTGGCCTTTTGCGGGTTGGCGGATCCACGAGGGTTTTTCAGGCATGCCGAGTCGGCGTTGGGGGCCATAGCCACGGTGGCTTTTCCCGATCACCACGTCTTCACGGAGACGGAGCTGACCGAGCTTTGGGCAGAGGCCTCACGTGTCGGGGCGACTGAACTCCTTTGTACTGAAAAAGAAAGCCACAAAATCAAGAGCTTACTGCCCAACTGCCGACAGCCTAGTGTGGTCCGTCTGAGCTATGAATTTCCGGAAGAATTCTGGTATTTTCTGCGGGATATCTGAGAGCTGAGATTGCTGAAACTGATTCTATTCATATCCCGAGCGCTGAATTTTCTTCCAGCGCCCGTGGGGCGAAACCTGGGTCGTCTATTGGGCCTCTGCTGGTTCTATGTCATTCCCATACGCCGCCGAACAGTTCTTGAAAACCTGTCCCGGGCCTTTCCGGAGAAAAGTGCTTCCGAACGCTGGAAGATGGCACGAAAAAACTACGTGCATTACGGACTCAACTTTTGCGAGCTGCTTTGTTCGTTTACCTGGAGCAAAACGGATTTCTCAAAACGAGTGGCCCTCACCGGAGAGAAGCAACTGCTTGATTACCTGCAGACACACTCCCGCGGTGCGTATCTACTCTCCCTGCATCTGGGGAATTGGGAACTATCCTCCGGCCGCGTGATTGCTGCGGGTGTGCCGCTTGACGCGGTGGTAAAGACGGCGCGAAGCGCGGTCGTGCAGGAGTTGTTGGAATACCAGCGGAGCGTTTTGGGGATGGGCGTGCATTACGAGTCGGGGACCGCCCGGGCCATTCTCAACGCCGTGTCACGGGAAAAGCGCATGGTTGGTTTTTTCCTCGATCAGTTTATGGGTCCGCCGATAGGACTGCCGGTGAAGTTTTTTGGACAGACAGCTGGCACGGCGGCAGCTCTCTCGCTGATGACGGAGAAACATAACGATCCGGTATTTCCCGTCTATACCTATCGCGATAGAAGTCATAAAATTCATGTAATGATTGAAAAACCAGTCGAATACCCGCCCCTCTCTGAGGACAAGGCCGAGCGCTTGCATCAAAAGACCCAGGTTTACAACGATACGATGGAAAGACTTGTGCGCCTGTATCCAGAACAATGGCTGTGGCTACACAGGCGATGGAAACCCTATGTGGGTGTCCCACGTTGGAAACCTGCCCTTGCCGCGTTCCTCTGTTGGTTAATGACAGCGTGTGTCTCTCCGGATGGAAACCGCACCGGAATCGTGCTCCCCCCGGAACCAGAGGTGAGCGTCCCGAATTTCAAAGACGTTGAAACGGTAAAGGTGACTGAGATGGAAACGGTCGAACCTGTAGAGGCAAAAACGCCGAAGAAAAAGCTCAAGAAATCCTCCAAATCCAAAGAAAATCAGGAAGCGAAGCCGGTCCGTGTTTTTGCTTTTGATGACCTGCCATTTGAAATCGGCGAACAACTCGTACTCCAGCTCAGCTGGACGATGCTGCCAGCGGGTACGGCAATTTTGGAAGTGGGCTCAGGTGAAATGGTTGCGGGGCGCCCGACCATTAAGCTCAGCGGCAGGGTTTTGTCATCAAGGATTGTGGACGCTATCTATCACGTCGACAACCGAGTCGAAACGCTCGTGGATCGGGAGGCGCTCATTCCCTATCGCTTTGTGCTTTCTATGTTGGAAACCCACCAGAATAAAGAAACGCGGGTCAAATTCGATCACGTAAGAAAAGTCGCCCACTATCAGGCGGATCGAAAATCGCAGAAATGGGGTAACCAAGTCGACGATCGAAAAGACTCCATTCAGCCGTTTTCTCAAGACATGTTCAGTGCGGTTTACTACGCGCGTACATTGAAATACGAAATGGGTCGAACCGAGCACTTCCCAATTTATGAAAATGGAAAAAACCTAGAGGTTGGTCTCACACCCATCGGTAGGGAGGTGGTCACCACAGGAGTGGGTGCGTTCCAATGCTGGAAGCTAAAGCTGTCGCTTCGTATCAACAACGTTTTGAGTCCTACTGGTGATGTTTTTCTGTGGTTAAGTGACGATCACAAGAAATATGTAGTTAAATTTGAAGCCGCGATTAAGATTGGCTCGCTTAATGGACTTCTGACGGAGATAAGGGAACGGAAGTGAGCGGTATTTCGGCAGTTGTAATTACCCGAAACGAAGCCGGAAATATTGAGCGGTGCCTGGAGAGTCTCACCTTTTGTGATGAAATAATTGTAGTGGATTCCCATAGTGAGGATGAGACAAGGGCGATTGCCGGCAAGTACACCAACCAAGTTTACACGCGGGACTGGAAGGGTTACGCGGACCAAAAAAACTATGCAGTTGGACTCTGCAAAAACGAATGGGTACTTTCCGTAGACGCTGATGAGCAGGTAACCGACGAACTGAAAAACGAGATCTTGGGCAAAATGGAAAGTACGCCCAATAACTGCGTTGCCTATACCGTACCCAGAAAGACCATTCATTCGGGACGCTGGATACGGCATGGAGGTTGGTACCCGAACCGGCTCATCCGGTTCTTCAAAAAGTCTTCTGGACACTGGGTAGGATCAGAAATTCACGAGCGTTGGCAGCCCACGGGTATTACGGAAGAGTTGCAGGGGCATCTGAAGCACTATTCCTTTACGAGCTTTGCGGATCAGGTTTCTCGTAATAACCATTACTCCACTCTTGGCGCCGAGCTCTTACGCCGTCAGGGTAAGCGCGCGTCGGTTTTCAAAATGCTCAATAAGCCGTTCTGGAAGTTCGTGGAAACGTACTTTGTTAAGTTGGGATTTTTGGACGGCATGCCTGGCTTTATTATTGCCATCTCCGCTGCCTACTCTGTATTTATGAAGTGGGCCAAACTCTGGGAAATGGATCGACGTGAAGCACAAGGCAAAATCTAAGAAGCAAAAAAAATCCAAATCAAAATCGCCGAAGCAAGAGGGATTCATTGTAACGATCGATGGGCCCTCGGGCGCCGGCAAGTCCACGGTAAGTCGGTTACTGGCGGACAAGTTAAATGGGAAGCTCCTAGATACCGGTGCCATGTACCGAAGTGTCGCCTACTATGCGCTTAAGGAAGGTGCCGCGACAAAAAGCGACTTTGGGAAGATCGCAAAGCGCCTGCGTTTTACGGAGGGCCGGAAGCCAGGCTCCATCCTGGTGAATGGCGAAAGTCTTGGTAAGAAACTTCGGACCGAAAAAGTTTCTGCAATGGCCTCTTGGGTGAGCAAATACAAAGAGGTCCGGGACGTCATGACAAAAAAGCAGCGAGAGCTCGGAATGCTATGGGCAAAACAGTGGCCCGTAATCGTGGAAGGACGCGATATCGGGACGGTCGTTTTCCCGGGGACGCAAAATATCCACAAATTCTTCGTTACGGCCAATGCTAAGGAACGCGCGCGTCGTCGCCAGGCGGAGCTGCGGAAAATGGGGGACAAAAAAGTTACTGTTTCCGCCGTTTTGCTTAAACAGGCCCACCGAGATCGCCAGGATTCGACCCGCAAGTTGGCGCCCTTAACCCGGTCCAAGTACACCATCGAGGTGAATACATCGGGCAAAAGTGTGGCTGAGGTAGTAGGTTTTATTTTAGCTCGTCTTGCCAAGGAACGGCGCTGACTTGTTGCGTTGCTCGCCGGCAACGTGGTAGCCACAGATCATGAAAAACTTTGCTTTGTTCGCAGCCCTTTGGTGTGGGGTGGTTTCGGCCTCTTTTGTTGAGAAAGACTTTTCAGTTCCCTTGTCGGTCCGCGGCTGTCTTGGGACGGTGTCCATGGCTGATTTGGACCAGAGGGTCTACTCCCTTGGGCCTGAGAACCCGACTATCCACGTGATTTATTCTCACGGCTTTGCGGATCATCGTAAAGGAAACCCCGGGCTCTACCAGACTTTCGCCTCGGACGCTCTCGCACGGACTACGGTTCCGGAGCTCCCCTTTCACGGGGATAGTCGCGGTAGCTGGGCCCAGCGATTGATGCCTCTTAAAACTGTGGATCATTTTTCTCACCTCGCCGATCAAACCCAACGCGTTTTGGACGCCTTGGCAGAAGAAGACGCTGCACTCCGACACGTGAAAGTTATCCGATCCGGCTGGTCGACCGGCGGCTTGTTAGCCCTTTACGAATTGGTTCACGAGGGTCACCGTGAACTCGCGCAAAATTATTCGGCGGCGATTTTGTATGCTCCAGGCCTTTCGGTGAAACCTGTGCTTTGGGTAACGCCTCAAAGTTTGGTGGACGATCCCTCTACTCTCATTTACCCACCTGTACCTCGTTCTCCTTTGCTCCGCCCGTATTTTGCGGCGAACCTAGTGGCAACAAGCTTGTACGTACAAAGCCAACAGTACCCGATCACGGTTCCCACGCTGGTGGTGCTGGCGGACGACGATAAAGATAAGTACGTTGGTAACGCACGAACGCGGGAATGGTTTTTGGATCAATTGGACAGAGGCGCCAAAGTTTGGATCGTCAATACTCCATACAAGCATGGAGTGGCGTTTCATGCAGATGTGCAGGCTCTTAGCACTCGCTTTGCCAACGGAATTGCGATTGGAAATGTCTCAGAGAGGCTTGGGCGAGGGCCTGGCCTTTACTCGATTCGGGACTTTGATGGTCTAACCTCGACACCTTAGTCGTTCGGATCTTTTTTCTTATTCTCAAGTGCGGACATGCTTTCCTGGGCCGCGCTTGTCATGCGCTTAAGCTCATCCTCGTAGTGTCTGAGGATGGTCTGCTCCATATTATTTCGCATGTCGCTGTTTAGAGGGTGAGCGATGTCTCGGAACGTTCCGTCTTTGCGTTTCTTGCTCGGCATTGCCACGAACAGTCCGGTATTGCCATTGATTATTTTCAAATCGCGAACGACAAAGCAGTTATCAAAGATGACGGTGACATATGCCTTAAGCCGTTCTTCGTTTACCGGGAAAACTTTTACTTCTGTGATTTCCATGCTGTTCTCCGTGTTTTGAATCCAACGTACTACTCATCAGAGTAAGAATTCACTAGGACGCTCCTACAGCTTTCCCATCGGTAGGTATTCAGGATTTCTTTATCGATTTTTTCCTCAAAAACGGCAAAACACGTCGAACCGGTGCCCGACACCCCCGCGTAGACACACGGCAGCTCTCGTAATGAGCTAAGAATATTAGCAATCTTGGGGTACTCCGACACGATGGCCGGTTCCAAATCGTTGCGAGCTTGGGACAAATAGGCGAGTAAACTCTCCCGATCCAAGACGCCGGAGCCAAATGGCCGGCAGGACGAGGAAAAGCCGGTCTGAAGTTGCCGGTAGGCAGCGAAAACACCCGCTGTCGGGATTGGCCACTCCGGAAGGACAAGCAAGAATTTTAGCGAACTCAGTCCCTCGACGCGCAAGGGTTGTATCTCTTCTCCTATCCCAGTGACCCAGCTTGGCCGCGGACTCAGAAAGAACGGAATATCTGCTCCCAAGGCCGCGGCTTTTGTAGCTGGAAAACCGGGTGCTAGCGCTCGCAGTACTGTTCCGGCATTCGAGGACCCTCCTCCAAGTCCGGCGCCGAGCGGGATCTCCTTTTCGATCCGAATATCCCAGGAGTCTAAATTGGCTAGTTTGCACGCTCGTGAAACCAGATTATCCGTCGAGCTAGGGAGTAGACCAAAGCTTGGTGGCGCGGACATTTCGACTTTGAAACTCGACGCGGCCCGGATTTCTACGCGATCGCAGAGATCGATAGGCCAGAAAAGGCTTTCAATTAAATGGTAGCCGCGCGTGTTGCGTCCGACGATGGATAATCCAAGGTTCAACTTGGCCGGCGATTTCAAAACCATTTATCGGGTATGCCCTAGGGTCCCCAAAAAAGCTAGCCACCTGCCCAAAGCTTCGCCAGCTGTTGTATTCCGACAGACTACACCCAGTTTCCAGCCTACATAATCTTTCCGACTCGCTGCCTCAGCCGAGCCTAGGCCTAACCGTCAAATAGGGTGACAAAAAACCCGGGGGCGGCCCTAAAAAAGCGCTGTGTTTTCAGCCTCTTACATGCTCATCGGCAGGCATGAAATTTGTATTTCTTAGGTGTTCAGCGGTCCCTTCTTGCGGGACCAGGGGAATTTTTAGGGGACTCAATGCGCGGCAAGCTGCAATATCTATATAGCATCAGCGTCTTTGTGGGAGTGCTACTTAGCTCCTACATGATGATGAATCACGACGGGAATTCCCGTTTGCCGCTCCTCATTTTTCAAAGCACCCAAGATGGACGCCCCACGCAAGCCTCCGTCGTGGATCCCAGCGTGGACCAGCTTTTTGAATTCGAAGAGGCCTTATCCAACCAAGTGCTTGAGGACAAGGCGCAGCGAGAACCAACGACCAAGCAACCCACGATCATCGTCATTCCAGAGTAGTCATTTGGCAAAATCAGCCTCCGCATGGTACCAAGGTTAGATGACTGCCGTTTTCCTTTCGGACGTCCACTTGCAGGACGCTTCCAGCGTCAAATCCAAGATAGTGATTCGTTTCCTTCAGGAACAGGCTAGTCGTTTCGAATCAATTTTCATTATGGGCGATTTCTTTGATGTCTGGCCCGCGACTAGCCCGTATCTAATTGAGAAATTCGAACCCGTTTTGAGCGTTCTGCGCAACCTGGTGAAGTGCGGCCACCGCGTACATTACTTTGAAGGCAACCACGACTTTCATCTCGGAGAGTACTTCAGTAATGAGATTGGCATTCAGGTTTATCCGGGACCGTCATCAGTGGAATGGGCCGGAAAAAAGATCTACCTGGCGCACGGGGACCTTGGGAATCCGAAAGAGTTTGGTTATCGAGTCTTGCGTTATGTTCTTCGGCGTCCCATCACTAAGTTTCTCATCCAAAAGACACCGCAAAAATGGGTTTATGATCTGGGCAAACGCGGTTCCACTATGAGCCGCGACTACCAGATGAAGTCTAAGAAACGCGAGGCGGCTATCCGCGAAATTTATAGATCGTCGGCTCGGCGCATCTTAGAATCTGGCTACGATATAGTCCTCATGGGCCACACCCACATCCCGGATGATTTCACAATCGATCTGGGTTCCAAGTCTGGCCGCTATATCAATACCGGAGATTGGGTAAAACACTTTAGTTATGTTGAGTTTGATGGCCAGGAATTCTATACTAGGACGCATCCGGTAAAAAGCCTCTGAGAGGTTACCATCACATGTCGACTCAACTTGCACCTGTATCCCTGGATTATTGCGCGCACCCCGCACACGAGTGGCCCGCGCTTCTAGATGAAGCCCGGCGGGGCGGCTACAAGACCGTCCAAAGCCACGTCTTTTGGGGTGTTCACGAAACGGCGCCGCGGATGTGCGATTTTTCCAGAGCTTCGCAACGTGGACTTGAGCGCTTCCTGAATTTGGTCAAGGAGCGAGAAATGGAGATTGAGCTTCGTTTCGGTTTCCCTCCCGGTCCAAAGACTTTTCCAAATTGGGTTTGGGGATCAGAAGATCAGGCACTAATCCCTCTCGTCTTTTGGCAAAAAACATTGGGTGGATTCGGTTTCACCAAGATTCCAAGTATTCGAAACAAGATCTTGTTCGATGGGTACTTGAATTTTTTGCGAGAGTGTTTTGCGCTTCTGGAACTATATGTCGATGACTCTCCTACGGTGAAAGAGCTTTTTTTGGATTTTGGTGTTTATGGATCCGACGCGACACTTGTCGATCCGGAACAAGTTCCCGATCTGCTAAAGCAGCGTTATGGACGCATTGATAACCTCAACACGTGTTATGGGACAGGCTTTCATGATTTCTCTATTCTCGAATCAAAGTCTGGTTTCCGTTTGTTGTTTGATCGGCGTCCTTGGTTAGCAGCATTCGACTACAGGTGGTGCCGTTCTCAGCAGCTCGTCTCGTACTGGGATCCGATTGCGCGCCTGGCAAAAGAAAGTCGCCTTTCTCGTTATATGCGGTCTTCTCTGCATGATCAGGCGAGGGATTTGGGCGGAGCCCCATGGGTTTTGGGGTTCGATAGCATTCATATTGATTCGATTGGGGACGCGGAGTTTCCCATTGCTGTGGAAGGCAGATTTCACTCGTCGACTCTTCATGCATTTAAATTGTGGGAGTCTTTGAAAGAGCAGGCGGTGGCCAACGGAATTGGGTGGTGTTTGCTTCCACTTTGGGAAGAGGCGGTTTTTGACGCAGAAAAGCTCTTGGTAGTGGCATCCGGAAAGTATCTTGCGCGAGCCACCTTCCAATCCATACACCGCCACCTGGATCAGGGAGGCCATGTGTTGTTTCCTTTTGGATTGGCCCAGTACAATGAAGGGATGAACACCTACAAGTGGCCATCTCGGTGTGAACCCCTTATCGTTGGGGGGCGAAGCGAGGTTCTGCGCCTAGAACATGGAAACGGATCGGTGTGGGTGCCCTCGCAGCCCATCGTGGAAGGTGCCTGGGATCAGATTTCACAATTGGCCAGCTTCATCGTGGGAAGAAAGGAGCGCCACCTTGGAACTCACTAAGTCGCGTTACCGTCAGGCGCCTTTGTCTCAAAAAGAAAAACAGCAATTCCTCGAGCTCTGCGGATTGGGGCGTTTGGAATTTGATTTTCGTGAGTACCTAGATGGCACCCTGGCCCGTTTACGGCGCGTGCGCAGCCACGGAGTTCAGCACTGTGTGCTGGATCCCGGTCCGAGCAGTCTGCCCGAAGTTACCGTTCGCTACCCGGCACTCCCTGCAGTGCTCGCCTTGCGCAAGCTGGAAATGGACCTTTGGCAATGGCTCTTGCCGGAGCCCTACTGCCAACTGGCGCTCCTGTTTACGCCCCCACCCGGGATCGAAATTGAGTACCGCCCCCAGGGGTTCGCGGATGAGATACAACGCCTGCGCCACGTTTTTGACCTGCTGGAATCACACTTAGTGGCGGCAGAAAGCAGTGTTCTTTGCGTCCGCACGCCCGCACGAAGCGCGGCTTGGTTGGTGCAGTCCGTTCGGCACCGGATTACACACGTTGGTAAAGACGGGCGCCTCGCGTCTCTCTCAGCGGCGCACGCCTCCCGAACGCTGACCGCCGATAAGCTTCGCAGTGCCCTCGGTGTAAATTCTCAATATTGTGAGTTAGTTATAGATCCCTCAGCGGAGCAGGCCATCGCGCATTTCGGTGTCCAGGTCGATCAACTGGTCCGCGATCCGCACTCCCGCGTGGGGGGGCCTCCTCGGGATGGCTTCGCCTCCAGCTATGAATTAGGGTTGTAAATACCCCTCCCCGCTGCTATCTCTTACGCTACCTTGCTCAATAACTGGGCCTGGGCAATGAAGCCCTGACCATAAGGAGGAATACATGTCCACTGCCGTTCAGCGCAGTTATGAAACTGTTTATATTCTCGATCCCGGCATTAGCGATGGTGACGCGACCACGATCCACGAAAAGATCGATAGCGTGATTGCCAAGTTCCAAGGCAAATTGGACGTGCGCGATGACTGGGGCACGCGGCAAATGGCCTACCCGATCAACGATCGCAGCACAGGCAAGTATTGCATCATCAACTACACGGGTACCCCGGGAGTGGTTGCGGAGATCGAACGCCATTTCAAGATTCTTCCCAACGTGATTCGTTACGCCACTGTTTTGGTGGATGAAGAATACGATTATTCCAAGATCAAGAAACAGATCAAAACCGGAGAGGAAGAGTACAAGAAGAACCGCGAACAGCGTGCAAAACGCAATTAGTTTGGAAGCCGACAATCAAGTTCGGATCCAAGGGAAGATTAGCCGCAAGATTCCGCTGAAGTACACACCAACGGGTTTACCCATCGCGGAGCTAGTCGTAGCTGCCCCCCAGACTTTTCTCGGACGGGATTCAATGGGGCACTTCGAGGTGGTTTTAAGCGGGGAGCTTGCAGAGAGTGTGGCGACCTTTCGAATTGGAAATCGAGTAGAGATAGACGGTACGCTTTGGACCCGGTCCTTCAAGGATCGCAAGGGGAACAAAGTTCAAGAAACAAAGATTATAGCTAAGGCAATAATAGGAGATAAAAAATGAGTGAATTCAGAAAAGATCGAGATCGTGGGGATCGTGGAGATCGCGACAAAGGCGGTGATGATGGCGGATCCATTAAGCGCTCTTTTCACCGTGGACGTGGCTGCCGTTTCTGTGCGGAACCCGCTTTGAAGATCGATTACAAGGATTCGATAATTCTGCGCCCGTTTCTTACAGAACGTGCGAAGCTCGTCCCGCGTCGTATTTCCGGTAACTGTGCGAAGCATCAGCGCGTGCTGACCTTGGCCGTGAAGCGAGCCCGCCACCTGGCGTTTATTGCTTATACGAGCACTCAGATTAGAATGTAATGCGTCTGATTAACGACAACTCAACCCCGAAGGAGCGGGAAAAAGACCCGCTCGACTTCATGACGGTGTTGATACACACCGTCTATGCGGCACTTAGTTTCGGCTGTGCCGGAAGCGCCTTTACGGTGTTTCTTGTGCCGTTACCAATGATTGCAAACCACCTCCGCCTGGATGAGCCGTGGCCAAAAATCACGGCTATCTTTGGAGCGGTGGTGGCCCTGCTATTTTTTGGAATGCCACCCGAAGTTGTATCGCTAATTTTTGTCCTGGGGTTGGTTGTCGGTGAAGGTGTCAGGACGAAACAAAAGTTCTGGCCCTTGGCAATACGCTCTCTAGCCCTTTGCGTGGTCGTTCTCTTTGCTGCGGCCGCCTGGAATGCGCAACTGCGAGGGATGAATATCCCTCAGTATTGGAACTCCCTCGTCGAGCAGCTGCTCAGCGGTTATGCCGAAATGGAGGTCCTGAAGGACATGGTAAATCCAAAGCTGTTGCACGACACCCTACTGTACGAAGGTCCCTTTCTTTTGCTCGCAGGGATTTTACTTTGTATCTGGATTTCGGTCGGCTTTGCGGCCCACCTGGGATGGTTTCCTGAAAAACACCCCTTACACGCGACGCAACTTAGAAAGCTTCGGTTGCCTATTTGGGTACCCGTTGTTTTCGCTTTTCTCTTTGCCGCCAGATTTTTTCCGACGACCCCACTTAAGTTTTATGTGGAAGGCGTTTTCATGGCTTGGAGCTGCGTCATTCTTGTCCAAGGCTGTGTGTACTTGTCCGCGCTTCTAGTCCGCAAGCGTTTGGGCCGGGGTGTAAAGCTTTTCATCTATGCTTTTTCTCTCACGTTCGGATCCTACGCCTTGGTGGCGCTGGGGGTCTTTGGAAATTGGTTTTTGAATAAGACAAACAATAGAAGATCTTTGGAGGTAGCACATGAAAGTCATACTTAGGGAAGATGTTGAGCATCTCGGATCGGCCGGATCGGTCGTGAACGTAAAGCCGGGGTACGCTCGCAATTACTTGATCCCGCGGAGCTTTGCGGTTCCAGCAACCAAGAACTCTTTGGCAGCTTTTGAACACGAAAAGCGATTGTTGGATGCAAAGCAGGCCAAACTTCGCAAGGAAGCGGAGACGCTCAAGGAAAAGCTGGAAAAAACCTCTTGTTCCATTTCCAAGAAGGTGGGCGAGCAGGACAAGTTGTTTGGTTCGGTGACGACCCAGGATATCGAGCAGGCTTTCAAGGCGGAAGGCCTCAACGTAGACAAGAAAGACATCATGTTGGAAGAGCCCATCAAGGCATTGGGAGTCTACACGGTTCCTATTCGCATCGTAGACGATGTAGTGGCCAACACAAAGGTGTGGGTCGTTCGCGAAGAGGGCTAAGCCTCGCCCCTGTGGGGCGGCTTTCCCTAGTTGATGTGCATCTTAATCGAGTTGGAAATGGCCTGGATCTCTTTCAGGCCTTCCAAACTCGATGAGATTTGATAAACCAAAAGCTGCCCTTCCGCGAGGTGCAGTTCGATTTCAACCTTGTAAGTCTTGGTTTTCTCGTCAAAAGTATCGCGCTTGAGACCCTGCAGGCCGGCAATGCTAACAACCGACCAAAGTCCTTCTTTCAGGCCGTTCACCAAAAACTGCGCTAACGTCGGAATATGATCGTCGTATACCGTCCCTAGGTTGATGGTGGCTTTCGTCTTTCCCTGTGCGAGGTAACCCGTGGCCCAGGTGTTTTCGCCTTTAATGACGTAATCGAAATCTTCGTAGAACTTTATGGAATGTGCGCCCTTGGCGTTTACGACTTCGATAATGTCGCGGCCGTTTCCAATCTCAAAACCGCCCTGGTCAAGACCCCCTCGTCCGTTGCCGATCTCAAACCCGCCGTTATCTTTCGGTTCCTCTGCTTTGATCGCTCGCTTTAGCTCAGTGTTGGCGTCTGTCTTTTGAGACAGGCTCGCTTTTGCACTTACTGAAAGAAGCAAAGCCAAGATGGGAAGAAAGACCCTCAGACCTTTTTTAATTCTTAATTGGTTCATTTGCTTCTCCCTTTGCCGAAACCGGAAACATGTAGAGTCCGATGAAATACACTTCGTTGCCGTCAGGATCGGTTCCGTATTTTCGGTTTAGTTTCTTACGGAATTCTTTAATCTCTTCTTTGACCTCTTTTACCCGGTGATTAGGCACTGAGAGTACCAAGCCCGAGAGTTCCCGCTTGTCCAGCGGGACGGAAAAAATCGAATTGATGGCCTTACGCAAATAGGTGCGGTGTAGGCTGCGGATTAAGTGCGAAGGGAGCTCATCGGTGCTTGTCAAAAGAGGTTCCCGTTGGACCAATCGCCCTTCTCGACGTTCGACTAGCTGTAGCCGAATAAGTATCTCTAAACTCTGCTTGGCTTGCGCCTCACTAATCTTGTTACCCAGGCGCTTTGCAATCCAAGTCGGATCTTCTTTGAAGCCTTTCGTGGCTACGAGTTCTCGAATGGCGGCGTGGTGCCAGTCCAAAATAAACTTAATCTTATCGGCCTTCAGAGGGACCGGTGCTTTTTGCTTCTCCTGGTATTTTAGAAGCTGCCGGAGGTGGGCTTCCTTGCTGTCCGGATCCGATATTTCCTGGTACATGACCAGCTCGCGGAAGTATTTCTCTTCGTCGATATCTAAGCCCAGTCCGCGGGTGAATTGATAAAGTGTGCGATCGGTAATTCGACGCTTGCCGTCGACCACCAGTTTCAAGTAGTTAGGGGAACCTAGACGAGCTTTTCGCGCAAAAAGCCGGTAACTATAAGAGGGATTTTTCCTCTTATGGAAAGAATAGAAATCCTGTAGGTACTCTCGATAATCGAAGTAATCAAACAGGTTTGGTGCCTGCTTCTCTAATATAATGACCCCCACTCCACTTCGGCTAGGCGCAGCTAGCCTCTCTCGTTTGGTTTTTATCATGGAGATCCTGACAATTTCAAACACCACGATTTGACCCACTGCGGCATCCCGTCTCCAAGTGGGGGCGCGCTTCAGCTAAGTATTCGGAAACCTTGTAGGAAATTGTCCCACTTTGGGACAATGTTTTTTTTTGTTCGTGTCAGATCTGTGCGGAGAAACTGCGCCTTTTTTTGATAAAGGCGATCCTAGGACTTCTGGGAGGCCGCCTTTTTACCCCCTGAGAGGTGTTTTTCGGTGCTTAGGCGGATGCGCTTTTCCACCTTGGGATCGACCTCTTTTTTGGCTTTTAGGTAGTCGATCAAAACCCTCTCAACGGGTAACGCCGTGTCTTTCTTGTTTGCGAGCTTTGTCAGGATTTCAAAGTGGTCCCCGCCGGCGAGAATAAAGTTGTTGGTGGATACCGAGTACTTCTTGGAAGGCACCACGGCTTTTCCGCCGATTTTCAGATCCGTCACCCGATCGCCCACCGCCTCAAAGCTGATCCCGGAAACCTGAAGGAAGCTTCCCGTAAGGTGGCGGTTCTTGAGCCCTGATTCCAGAGCGGTTTTAAGCTGCTTTCCGGTGATCGTAGCGGTTACCACGGTATTGCTAAAGGGAAGCACCTGGTAAACGTCGCGCACTTTGATTTTTCCGGCTTCAATGCTGTCACGAATACCGCCGCCGTTGTAGATGGCAATTTCCGTCCCGGTAGTCTCGCGAAGCGCATCAGTGAGAAGATTCCCCAAGTTGGTTTCGCCGTTGCGGACATTCTGCCTTTCCCCATCGAGTTTGCTTGTCGCGGTGGCAACTGTTTCTTCCAGGGTGGCGGAGCCGCGTTCCTTGTATTCGTTCATCAATTTCGCGAGTTCTTTTTCTTCGCCTTTATCGGGTAGCACTGGAAGGACTGTGGCCGTGGCGTTTACTAGGCGTCCGCTGCTTGTATCAAAAAGTAAATCGACACGTCCAAGGTGATCGCCGTGCGAACCGGCCTGTGCAATCAGCGTATTGCCGACCTTAAGGCCTTTCTCAAGCAGAACGTCCGTATGGCCGCCAACAATGAGTTGAATTTCTGGAACCGCCTCGGCCAGTTTTCGGTCATCGATAAACTTGTCAAAAAGAGAGTTGGCTTTCTTGTCGATGAGACCGATGTGAGTAAGCGCGACGATGAGATCTGCGCCTTCAGCCTTCATTTGCGGGATGTGTTTCTTCGCTGCGGTAATGGGGTCTTCAACGACTAGACCTTTAGTGAATTCCGGGCTTACGAGTACTTTCAGATCTCCGGTAGTCAGTCCAAGTATCCCGACTTTGATCCCTCGATCAATAATGACATAGGGACGTGTCAGGTAGTTCCCATCTTTGGTTAGGACGTTGGCGCTCAGGAAGGGAAACTTCGCCCACCCCTGCTGCTTTCGAATCTTCTCCACTCCCTTATCAAATTCATGGTTGCCTAGAACCATGGCATCGTAGCCGATGCGGTTCATCGCCATGATATCAGGCTCACTATCTAATAGGTCTGATTCCGGTACGCCTGTGTTGATGTCGCCTGCCGATAAAACAAAGGTGACTCCGCCGGCAGTATCTACCTCACGCCAAACGGCATCGACCACCTGGTTTTGGGCCGCAAAGCCGCCGCGCAGAACCCCGTCCCGATCTTTATGCGGCCAAGCGTGTCCATGCGTATCGTTGGTATGTAAGAAGGTGATCGGAACCGGGTTCGCCAAGGCTCGTTCGGGAATATGACCCATCGGCTGGTTGCTTACGCAGCCGCCGGTGATGAGAATAAAAAACGAAACGACTACCCAGGCGAAACGACTCTTCATCCACGACTCCATTCTTCGACTATGACAATGTGTTTTCGAACTGTTTGCAGTTTTCTAGCGCCCTATCCAAGTTGAAGGCTTCTGCCTCGGTGCCTTCCACACGGATTTGGGAACCTACGTAATAAAGGTCCGGCAGTATCTCTATCGAAGGCGTTTGCGCCTGCTGCTCGCCGGAGATGTTGGGAAGGTACACTATGCGTTCCTTAACAACCTTTTCTTGCAGTGTGGTAAATTCTTTGTAAATTTCGCGCTTGAGAGCGCGCACACATTTGGCGACCTCTTCGCGATCTTCCACAATCTCTGGCGGCAGGAACAACAACCAGTGCATGCGGGCATTCTTGCCATCCTGCCGCTGCAAGTTTCCCAAAGTGCGGAACACGTGGTCTTTGAAACGAAACGAGAGAGCGACGGTGTTCTTCACCGGACAGATCGCTGTGAGTTCGTCGGCAGTCGCTTGTATTTCCAAATCAAGGTTAATTCCGCCAAACTCCTCATCGCCGGTTTGCTTGAAGATCTTGGCCAGCGCTTTCTTTTCGCCTTTCCAAAGGGTGGCGAGCAGCGGGAGCGGGCAGCACCAAACAATCTTTTCGTACTCGAGCTCCAGACCTTCTTGGCAGATCACTTTCTTCGTCTGAGGCAAGATCTGAACGACCGTCGCGTTTAGCTTGAAGTTCTCGGCCACCTGCTGGCGCAGGGCTTCGGCAACGGACTCCAGCTCCTGCTCCAGGTTGAAGAAGGGTGCCTGAAGATAGAAGGTTTCGGCCTCGGAATAGCTGAGACTGAGCGCCCTCCATTCCCCTTTATGGCGCTCCATAGGGGCCTCGGTCACCTGGGACCAAGCCAGATCCGGGAGGTGCTCGGCGAGCACTTTTACCGATCCCTCCTTATATAGTCTATGGTGGCCCACGAGAGCCCGACCCCCAAGGGTGTCGGAACGTTCGAGGCCAATAAATTCAATCCCGCGAGCTTTGAGGGAATGGGCGGCAATCAGCCCTGAGAGCCCACCCCCAATAACGATGTATGGTGGCATAAGGGGCTCAATTTATCCCAAAAATCTCCGTAGGGCGAGTCTCTTGGAAATCCGCCACCATGGCTTATCCCCGCGGCTCCCAAAAAAGTGGAATAATTCTTTGTTATTGCTGTTGACACCGTAGCTAAGAGCCTGCATAAACAATCCTTCGTGATTCGGTCTTTGAAAACTAAATAGCAGAAAAAATCACAGCCTAACGGGCCCTGATCTATTTTTGAGCAGAAGTCCTTGCGAATTTCTGCTCGGATCAGAACTTTAAGTTAGAAATCAAGGGCTTGCCTTTGATTTCACAAATTTAACTGAAGAGTTTGATCCTGGCTCAGAACGAACGTTGGCGGCGTGCTTAATACATGCAAGTCGAACGAGAAAGCACCTTCGGGTGTGAGTACAGTGGCAGACGGGTGAGTAATACATAGGTAACCTGCCCTTAAGTGGGGGATAACCTTCCGAAAGGAGGGCTAATACCGCATAAGACCACAGCTACACATGTAGCTGGGGTAAAAGATGGCCTCTACTTGTAAGCTATCACTTAAGGATGGGCTTATGCACCATTAGCTAGTTGGTAAGGTAACGGCTTACCAAGGCTACGATGGTTAGCTGATCTGAGAGGTTGATCAGCCACACTGGAACTGAGACACGGTCCAGACTCCTACGGGAGGCAGCAGTAGGGAATATTGCGCAATGGAGGAAACTCTGACGCAGCGACGCCGCGTGAGCGATGAAGGTTTTCGGATCGTAAAGCTCTGTCGGGAGGGAAGAAAAACGGTATGGCTAATATCCATGCCGCTTGACGGTACCTCCAGAGGAAGCACCGGCTAACTACGTGCCAGCAGCCGCGGTAATACGTAGGGTGCTAACGTTGTTCGGAATTATTGGGCGTAAAGCGCGTGTAGGTGGTCATGCAAGTCAGATGTGAAATCCCTGGGCTTAACCGAGGAAGTGCATCTGAAACTGCATGGCTAGAGGACGGTAGAGGAAGGTGGAATTCCTAGTGTAGAGGTGAAATTCGTAGATATTAGGAGGAATACCGGTGGCGAAGGCGGCCTTCTGGGCCGTTCCTGACACTGAGACGCGAAAGCGTGGGGAGCAAACAGGATTAGATACCCTGGTAGTCCACGCCGTAAACGATGGGTACTAGGTGTTGCGGGAATTGACCCCTGCAGTGCCGAAGCTAACGCATTAAGTACCCCGCCTGGGAAGTACGGTCGCAAGATTAAAACTCAAAGGAATTGACGGGGGCCCGCACAAGCGGTGGAGCATGTGGTTTAATTCGATGCAACGCGAAAAACCTTACCTGGGTTTGAAAGCCCCGGACCGCCCTAGAGATAGGGTTTCTTCTTCGGAAGCCGGGTGCTAGGTGCTGCATGGCTGTCGTCAGCTCGTATCGTGAGATGTCGGGTTAAGTCCCTTAACGAGCGCAACCCTTGTCTTTAGTTGCCATCATTTAGTTGGGCACTCTAAAGAAACTGCCCGTGTTAAGCGGGAGGAAGGTGGGGATGACGTCAAGTCCTCATGGCCCTTATGCCCAGGGCTACACACGTGCTACAATGGCCGGTACAGAGGGCCGCCAACCCGTGAGGGGGAGCGAATCCCGTAAAGCCGGTCTCAGTTCGGATTGGAGTCTGCAACTCGACTCCATGAAGTTGGAATCGCTAGTAATCGCGAATCAGCAGGTCGCGGTGAATACGTTCCCGGGCCTTGTACACACCGCCCGTCACACCACGAAAGTCGATTTCACCAGAAGTCGCTGTACCAACCGTAAGGAGGAAAGCGCCCAAGGTGAGATTGATGATTGGGGTGAAGTCGTAACAAGGTAGCCGTAGGGGAACCTGCGGCTGGATCACCTCCTTTCTAAGGAGTAGTTTTTAGGAACTTAGTTTCTACAAACGAAACTGAGGTCAATCCCGTCAGGTGAGTTTGTTTCACAAATTCTAGTGAGAAGTATCTGCTATTTAGTTTCCAGGGACCGAGTCCTCGGTCTTTTGATAATCCGCGCAGGGTTCGTAGAATTGAACGACCCGCTTAAATCCGGGGCTCGTAGCTCAGGTGGTTAGAGCGCACGCCTGATAAGCGTGAGGTCGGTAGTTCAACTCTACCCGGGCCCACCATCTTTACTCCCTTTGTTTGCATTCCTTTTTTAGGAGTTTAAACAAAGGCAGTATCGAGAGAGCGAATGCGCTCGGTAGTTTTGCCGACGGTCTTTGACAATTGCATAGGGTAAATGTCCAATTTTTTAATTGGTAAAAATATTCTCTCAGAGAAATGAATAAGTACATTGTTAAGCTACTAAGAGCATATGGTGAATGCCTTGGTGCTGAGAGGCGATGAAGGACGTAGTAAGTTGCGATAAGCCCTGGGGAGCCGCTAAACAGGCCGTGATCCGGGGATCTCCGAATGGGATAACCCACTAGAGTAAACCTCTAGGATCTTGCACTGAATTCATAGGTGCAAGAGGCGAACGAAGGGAACTGAAACATCTAAGTACCTTCAGGAAGAGAAATAAATTAGATTCCCTCAGTAGTGGCGAGCGAAAGGGGAACAGCCTAAACCGTAATTACGTGATAGCTTGTGGGCGTTGTATTTACGGAGTAGCGGGGCCTTTTAGGTACTGCCACAGAAGTACCAAAGAGTTACAAAAGAAAAGACGAGCAGAACTTTCTGGAAAGTTAGGCCATAGACGGTGATAGCCCGGTAAGCAAAATCTTTTCTCTCTTAAAAGGTTCCCAAGTACTACGGGACACGTGAAATCCTGTAGGAATCCGGGAGGACCATCTTCCAAGGCTAAATACTACTCAGCAACCGATAGTGAACTAGTACCGCGAGGGAAAGGTGAAAAGAACCCCGGTGAGGGGAGTGAAATAGAATCTGAAACTGTATGCTTACAAACAGTCAGAGGGCTATGTGTTTTACACACGCCTGATGGCGTACCTTTTGCATAATGAGTCAGCGACTTATTCTCTGTAGCGAGGTTAAGCAGTGAATGTGTAGCCGAAGCGAAAGCGAGTCTTAAATGGGCGATTAGTTACAGGGAATAGACCCGAAAGCAGTGTGAGCTAGATATGGCCAGGATGAAGCAGGTGTAAAAACTTGTGGAGGTCCGAACCGACCGAAGTTGAAAATTCGGCGGATGAGCTGTGTCTAGGAGTGAAAGGCTAATCAAACCTGCAGATAGCTGGTTCTCCGCGAAATCTATTGAGGTAGAGTCTGGTGGCATGACTACAGGAGGTAGAGCACTGAATGGGCTCGGGGTCCTACAAGACTACCAACCCCAATCAAACTCCGAATTCCAGGTAGTTGGACCACTGGAAACAGTACGTGGGCGATAAAGTTCACGTGCGAGAGGGAAAGAACCCAGATCGCCGATTAAGGCCCCTAAATTTAAGCTAAGTGGGAAAGGTTGTGCAAACGCACAGACAGCCAGGAGGTTGGCTTAGAAGCAGCCATCCTTTAAAGAAAGCGTAACAGCTCACTGGTCAAGCGAGTGCGCGCCGAAGATGTAACGGGGCTCAAGCTTAATGCCGAAATCGCGGGTCCGTGCTTTGCACGGGCGGTAGCGGAGCGTTCTACGATAGGCTGAAGCCGGAGCGTAAGCACCGGTCGACGATGTAGAAGTGAATATGCTGACATGAGTAGCGATAAGACGGGCGAAAAACCCGTCCGCCGGAAGCCCAAGGGTTCCTGGGCAAGGTTAATCCTCCCAGGGTTAGTCGGGTCCTAAGCCGAGACTGAAAAGTGTAGGCGATGGAAAGCAGGTCAACATTCCTGCACCGCTAATATTGCGTTATCAACGAAGGGGTAACGGAGAAGGGTATGTGAGAGTCCTTGTGGATTGGACTTGAGAGATCGTAGGGTGTGACGTTGGCAAATCCGCGTCACGTATACCTGAGGATAAGGACAAGAGGACTGCTTCGGCTTTCCTCAAGTCACAAATCCCATGCTTCCAAGAAAAACCTCGTAGTGAGTAATATTAGCGCCCGTACCGCAAACCGACTCAGGTGGGCAGGGAGAGAATCCCGAGGCGCTCGAGAGAACTCTGGTTAAGGAACTCGGCAAATTGACACCGTAACTTCGGAAGAAGGTGTGCCTAGAGTAGGTAACCGTGAACAGCGGAAGCTGAAATAGGTCGCAGAGGCCAGGGGGTAGCGACTGTTTACTAAAAACACAGGGCACTGCAAAGTCGTAAGACGACGTATAGTGTCTGACGCCTGCCCGGTGCTGGAAGGTTAAGGGGAGAGGTCAACCGTTTGGTGAAGCCTTGATCCGAAGCCCCAGTAAACGGCGGCCGTAACTATAACGGTCCTAAGGTAGCGAAATTCCTTGTCGGGTAAGTTCCGACCTGCACGAATGGCGTAACGACTTCCCCACTGTCTCAACCAGAGACTCGGCGAAATTGGACAGACAGTGATGATACTGTCTACCCGCAGAAAGACGGAAAGACCCCGTGAACCTTTACTGTAACTTGGCATTGGATTTCGGGCTGGTATGTGTAGGATAGGTGGGAGACTTTGAAGCCGTGGCGCTAGCCGTGGTGGAGTCGCCCTTGAAATACCACCCTTACTTGCTTGGGATTCTAACCTCGCGCCGTAATCCGGCGCAGAGACAGTGTCTGGTAGGCAGTTTGACTGGGGCGGTCGCCTCCTAAATAGTAACGGAGGCGTACAAAGGTTCCCTCAGCCTGATTGGAAACCAGGCGACGAGTGCAAAGGCATAAGGGAGCTTAACTGCGAGACCTACAAGTCAAGCAGGTGCGAAAGCAGGTCTTAGTGATCCGGTGGTCCCGAATGGAAGGGCCATCGCTCATCGGATAAAAGGTACTCCGGGGATAACAGGCTGATTGCCTCCAAGAGTCCACATCGACGAGGCAGTTTGGCACCTCGATGTCGGCTCATCACATCCTGGGGCTGTAATAGGTCCCAAGGGTTCGGCTGTTCGCCGATTAAAGTGGTACGCGAGCTGGGTTTAGAACGTCGTGAGACAGTTCGGTCCCTATCTTCTGTGGGCGTAAGATACTTGAGAGGAGCTGTCCTTAGTACGAGAGGACCGGGATGGACTGACCTCTGGTGTTCCAGTTGTTCCGCCAGGAGCATTGCTGGGTAGCTAAGTCGGGAACGGATAACCGCTGAAAGAATCTAAGTGGGAAGCCGGCCTCAAGATTAGGTATCTCTGGGACTTCGGTCCCCTGTAGGCCACTCGTAGACTACGAGTTTGATAGGCTGGGTGTGGAAGTGCAGTAATGCATTGAGCTAACCAGTACTAATTGGCCGTGCGGCTTAACTTATTTATATTTATCCAATCTCTTGAATGTTTGACGCATTTATCCTATGCATTGTCTTTGTTTTTAGAAACTGTGAGCTATCTAACAGTAGGTACCCTGTTTCTTTTTGGCACATGATGTAGAACGACATCTAAGATACTTACCAAGTGCGCCAAACAGGAACCGGATACCCAAAAGATTTTTACAGTTTGGGGTGTTAATAGAGAGCGGGTCACACCTGTTCCCATTCCGAACACAGAAGTTAAGCCGCTCATCGGTGATGGTACTGCGCGGGCAGCTGCGCGGGAGAGTAGCACGATGCCCCATTTATACTAGCCCGGGTCTTTTATAAGACCTGGGCTTTTTTTTTCGACGCGTGGAGTATGTGGGCCACCGCATGCGCGGCGCATCTGGTATCATTAAACAATGGCCGAAGAAGCAAAGAAGAAAAGCACCAAGAAGAAGGCCAAGCCGACTGCAGAGCAGGTTCAAGGCCGCAGGGAGCTGATGAAGGCTCTGGGGTTTTGCATTGCTGCGGTCATCATCGTGCGCTCCTTCATATTTGAACCGTTTAAGATCCCAACGAGCAGCATGGTGCCAACGCTCCAAATTGGGGACCATATTTTTGTTTCCAAATATAACTACGGTTTTTCCATACCTTTTACCCGTATCTTGTTTGCCAAATGGGGCGGCCCCGCACGCGGAGATGTGATCGTCTTCCTCTTTCCCAAGGACGAATCTGTTCATTACATCAAACGAGTCCTGGGTGTGCCGGGAGACAAGATCCAATTCAAAGGTAAAGAGATTCTTATAAATGGTGAGGAGATTCCCAAAGAGAAAGTTGAGGATCCGGAGATACTTAAACGGCTTACCGATGGGACGGACTCGGTTGAGGTCTACCGCGAGACCATCAGTGGCAAGGATCACTACGTTCGCTATTCCACAAAGAAGCACCATCAACTCTTGCGCATCGAACAAGAAGAGGTCGTCCCTGAAGGCCACTATTTTGTCGTCGGGGACAACCGAGACGAATCATACGATAGTCGCTCGTGGGGATTGGTTCCACGGAACTACATCAAGGGCAAAGCGCAAGCTATCTGGCTATCCTTGGATCCAGGCGAATCGTGGGGAACGGATAAGATCCGCTGGAATCGTACGGGCATTGCTATCCACTAAGTGAAATCAAACCAGCTCTGAGCTTGATTTATAGGAGTGCCGCTCCAAGAGCTCCCGCCCAGTTGGCGTGCTCTGCAGAAACTACTTTGAGGTCCTTGCCGATCGCGGGGAAAGCCCGTTCCTTGACTGACTGTTCAATGTCCGCCAAAGCCCAACCCATCCCGTTCATGATGCCGCCTCCGATGACGACGAGCTGCGGATCAAAGACGTTCGCGATGCTTGTAATGCCGATCGTGAGGTTTTCTATGAAAGTCGAGATAGCCGACTTATAGGGCTCCTCCTCTCGGCGTTGGATTATCTGTTTGGCAGAAAAAGCCGGAAACTGATTACGAAGTGTTGTGGCGGAACAATACAGTTCAAAACAGCCGCGGTTCCCGCAATTGCAGAGCTTACCGTCGGCCTTAATCGAAAAGTGTCCGAGTTCCGCTGCCGCCCCGTGGGTACCTCGGTAGACGTCCCCGGCGAGTATGAGGCCACCACCCACTCCCGTTCCCAGCGTGAGCAGGACCACGTAGTCATAGCCACGGGCAACGCCTAACTTCCATTCGGCGACGATGGCGCAGTTGGCGTCGTTATCTATCTTGCAAGGGACTTTGAAATTTTCGGTGAACCAACCCCGCAAACCCACATTCTTCCAGTGTGCGAAGTTTGGGGAATTAATGACGATGCCGTTTGCATGATCGACCGAGCCCGCACAGCCGATCCCCGCACTCTCAATCTCGTAGTCCTGGAAGTTTTCCATTACGGTCCGCAAGGCCCTGTGAACCCCTTCTTCCCCCTCTTGCTTTGCGAATGAGGAGGTTTGGTAGTTTTCCAGGATCTTTAGGGAGCTATCCAGGGCAACCGCCTTGATGGCCGTTCCACCAATGTCGATCCCCAGCCGAATTTTGCCTTTCCGTTCCGACATAAAGAGGTCACTATAAGCAGATATGTCCGCTACCGTAAATGTTTCAGAGATCTTTAAGATAGAGCACGTGACGATCGCCTACGGGTGGCGCAAGTTTGTGGCAGTCGAGTCGCTCAACCTACACCTTGAGAAAGGTGGCAGCCTGGCCTTGTTGGGTCTAAATGGTGCGGGCAAAACCTCCACCATTAGGCTCCTGATGGGAATGGTCCGTCCCCAAATAGGACAAGTCGAGATCTTCGGTACCAGGCCGGGCGATCTGAAAGCCCTCGCCCGCATTGGCTTTGCTCCAGAAGAGGCCACCCCGCCGGAATACTTGAAGGGCGAGGAATACCTGGACTTCGTAGCTTCCTTTCGTTTGAAGGGCAGAGAAGCCCGCAAGAAAGCCGTTTCCGATCTCATGCAGTGGTTTGAGATGCCAGCGCAACGTCGAATCCGCGACTATTCCAAAGGCATGCGCCGAAAGCTTATCCTGGCCCAGGCGCTCATTGGCGATCCGGAGCTGCTCATTTTGGACGAGCCATTAAATGGCCTGGATCCGCTCTTCATCATGAAGCTGCGGGAACGTGTCGAGGGCTATGTGAAAAACGGCGGCTCCCTCCTCCTAAGCTCCCATATCTTGGCGGAGGTCGAGAAGGTCTGCACCTCCGTTGCCATCATCAGGGAAGGCCAAGTTGCGTTCACGGGCTCCAGTGCCGAGGCCATTCAGCAGTATGGCTCCATTGAAAAGGCCTTCGCTCACTTTGTTGGAAGGGATGGGGCATGATAGCGCTTTGGAGACACTTCCTAATCCACCTCTTTAGAACGCGCCTCTTCTATTTGTGCATGGGCCTAAGCTTCTTTGCCTTCTTTATTCCGCTGAAACTTGCGGATGCCATTACTATCCACGTGCAGGAGATGGAACAGGCGATCACCGGGGAGAACATTTTTCTCATCTTGTTTTTTGTGGCCATGAGTTTGGGGGGATTCATTTCCATGGTTTACGGTGTTTGGGTTGTACCCTACTTGCACCAGGGGCCACGCGTCTTTCTGAGTTTTGGTTTGCCAGTTGCAAAGTGGAAGGTTCCGATTGCTTACGCGCTGACCTTTCTTTGCCTCATTGCTTTGCAGAACACCATCATGTTTACCCTTCATGGTTTCATGTTCGGTTACGAGGCCTACCAAGACGGCTTCCCTTTGAAGGGTCTATTGATGGTGCAGCTTTTCCAGATCCTTTCTTTGGAAGTTACGATGTTCCTTTTTGCAACCCTCGCCCTCTTTTTCGGCCGTATTGCCGCAACGGTCTTGGGAACCGCCATCTTTTCTATCGCACAGGTTTGCGGATTTATCTTCGCGACCGATCTGGGGGCGGAAATCCAATCGAAATCCGCCGGGCTGACTCTGGTGCGCCACATTTATGAAATTCTTCCGCCGTGGGATAAGGTTTTGGTTCGCATCACTCAGCAGCTCAAAGAGGCCAATATTCCGGATCCCCAACTCATCCCGTGGGGGATCTGGCTGGTCCTGCTAGGGGCGGCCTTCGTGGTGGGCCTCCGCTTCCCGCTTCTCACCAAGGGCACTGATTAACGCTGCGTGCGGTCTTGGAAAGCCCTTAAAGTCGCAGTAAATTAGTCAGAACACACCACGAGGCCAAATTCATGAAAGTCCCTTTTTCTTTTTTGACTGAGCAGTTTTCCGATCCGGAACCCATATTTGAATCGATCCGCAACTTTCTCAAACGCTGTGACTTCACTTTGGGTGAAGATCTTCTCGAGTTCGAAAAGAAGTACGCCACCTATACGGGTGCAAAGCACGCGGTTGGAGTCGGCACGGGCACGGACGCGCTTAGCCTGTCTCTGAAGATGCTTGGTGTCGGTGCCGGGGATGAAGTGATTACGCCACCAAACAGTTTTTTTGCCACAACGGGAGCGATCGTACAGACGGGGGCTACTCCTGTCTTTGTCGATGCCGCCGCAGGCGATCTGAACATCGATGTCAGCCAAATTGAGGCGGCAATTGGAAAGAAAACTAAAGCGATCGTACCGGTTCACTGGGCAGGGTGTCCCGCCGACATGCCTGCGATCATGGCCCTCGCCAAGAAGCACGGTCTATTTGTCGTCGAGGATGCCTGCCAAGCCTTGGGAGCGCGGATCGGCGGCCAGCATGTCGGGACTTTTGGCGACGCCGCTGGCTTTAGCTGCCACCCTCTCAAGCCTTTGCATGTTTGGGGCGATGGGGGCGTCATCATTACCAACTCGGACGAACTTGCGGAAAAACTTCGCCTTTATCGCAACCATGGTATGGAGGATAGGGACACGATTCGATTCTGGGGCGTAAACAGTCGATTTGATAATCTCCACGCCATCGTGGGGAACTACGTTTTTGAAACTTTGGATGAAACCATCGAGACTCGCATTGCTCATGCAACTCGCTATGATGCCGCACTCGATTGCAAAGAGTTAGCAGCCCACCTGGAAGTTCCCAAACGAACCCCGGAAAACCGCCACGTCTTTCACCTGTACAAGATTCAGGTAAAAGACCGGACGGGTCTTTTGGAGCACCTTAAAGCTGCTGGAGTGGAAGCCAAGATCCACTACCCTACTCCTTTGCATTTGCAGCCGGCCGCTACGGCACTGGGACACAAGAAAGGTGATTTCCCGGTAACCGAGAACGAAGCCGCCCATACTTTGACGCTACCCTGTCATCAGTATTTGAGCAGTGAGCAAATCGATTATACGATCGAGAAAGTACGCCAATACTACGCTTAGGCAAGAGGGCCCGATGCAGTACAAAGATAATTCCGTCCAGAATGCGCAACCCAGGTATAGAGTTCCGTTCGTTTCTTTACGTAGCGCCCAAAAAGACAAGCAGTTTGACACGATTCTTAAGCGCATTCGGGAAATGTACGAAAATTCTCAGTTCATTCTGGGGCCGCAAGTAGAAGCCTTCGAGCAAAGTTTCGCCCAGCTCGCTGGTTGCGCCCATGCGGTGGGGGTCAACTCCGGTACCGACGCGATGATTCTCGCTTTACGCGCATTGGGAGTCGGTGCAGGCGACGAAGTAATTACCGTCGCTAATTCCTTTATCGCTTCGGTGAGTGCTGTGAGCTTGTGCGGCGCGACCCCAGTCTTGGTCGACGTGGCTGCGGATTACAATATGGATCCGGATGCGCTGGAAAAAGCCATTAACGCAAAAACCAAAGCGGTAATTGTTGTGCATTTGACCGGCATGCCTTGTCGCATGGATCGAATTGAAGAAATATGCGCTGCCGTAAAAGTGCCCATCATTGAAGACGCGGCTCAAGCCGTAGGCGCCACGTGGGATGGGAAGCGAGTCGGGGGAATCGGAAAAGTGGGTTGTTTCAGTTTGCACCCCCTCAAAAATCTCCATGTGTGGGGAGATGGTGGTGTGGCCACTACCAATGATCCTGATCTGGCAGAGCGCCTTCGCAAAGAGCGTAATCACGGATTGAAGAACCGGGACGAAGTGGAGTTTTTTTCCTTTAACTCGCGCCTCGATTCCGTACAGGCGATTGTCGGTCTGAGTGCGGTGGAAATGTTGCCTGACGTGATCGCCCAGCGGCGTAAGAATGCTGCCCTGTATGACTCGCGTTTGCGATCCCTTAAAGGCTATCTGGAAATACCCGTCGCGGACCCAAAGGCCTTTGCGACCTACCACCTCTACGTGGTGGCGGCCGAGCGCCGGGAGGCGCTGAGAGACCATTTGGATAAGTCGGGAGTGGAAACGAAAATCCACTACCCCATTCCTGCGCACCTCCAGGAAGCGGCAAGAGCATTGGGAATTCCCAGAGGAAGCCTCCCGGTTACCGAGGCGCTTGCAAATAAGATCCTCTCGCTGCCGATCCACGAAAACCTCCAGGAATCACAGATTCTGGAGGTCTGTGATCTCATTGAGCATTTCTATCAGCGGGGAATTGCCTAGAATTCCCTTCCACAGCGGATTGACGCCCGGCCCCATTACGTCGTACTAATATAGAGAGTCATGGGGATGGGGTACCTGCCTGGAGGCTGTGCCCTCGATAGAACAAGGTTCTATCTAGATTCAAGACATACTAGGGAACGGGGTACAATTTGAGACGCTTGATGTGGGCCTTTCTGGCCTTGCTATTCATTTCAGTAGGAGTGCGTGGGGAAACAGAGGCGCCGTCCTGGTTAAGCATGGAGGCGTTGGGGCAGCAGCAGTGTGCGCGGTGGGAAGGCCGTGCGTTCACTGGTTGCCAGGCGTCCGCTGCCGAATGCAAAGAGTCTTGTGACGCTCGTATCGCCGTGCCACTCACCGATGAAACTCAGTGGGTGTGCCCTTCGGAGGCCGAACCCATCATCTGTTGTTGCCCGAAGAGTTAGCGCGGGATGGGTTGAGGGAGTGGTCCAAAGCTTCCCATGTCGGTGAGCTGCGCAAGAGTCTTGTCCCATTGCATGGCGTAGCTCCCGTTGCTAAGTAGGAACGTACTCAAATAGCCCTTGAGGTCCCGCGCGTTCTGAGAGTTAGCAAACGCGTCCGACATCTGAACGTCCAACCGCAGTTTCAGGTGAGACTGGTAAAAGTTTGGTTCTAGCTTCAATTGGCCCGTCAGTTTGATGGTCATGTCGGACTTACCATCACCGAACTGGAATTCCACAATTTCCGCAACGCCATTGCTGATATTAATGATGATTTTACCCGGACCAAACTTGGTAGGCTCAGAGATGCTAAAATACGGCGGGTAGTTTTGTGGTTGGAGTACCAGGTTTTTTCCCTCCAGCCTCACATAGCCTGAGGACTCCGAAGGTTGTTTGAAGTTCAGTCCCAAGTCGATGTCGCCGGAGATGGGGCCGGAAATCGGTGCTGGAGTTTGGTAAAAGGTAATGGCTTTGCCGTCAAACTTCGTCAATTCTGCGCCGATCCGATACGCGTCGCCTCCATCTACGAAGCGAAACCAGAGATCGCCTCCCGTTGAAACTTCATCTAGAGATCCCGAGTAGGAAAGGGCTGGTGGCCAGAGTTGTCCAATTCCAACACGGACAACCGCTTCCTTTGCCCCAATGCGAAAACCCGCGCTTTGCACATCGACATTTAGGTTAGTGAATGAAATTCCGGGCCAACCAAAAAAAGACAGGCCCATGTCGTCGGCAGTCATCAAAATGCCGGATCCGCGGTAAATCTGCTCGAATATCTTGCCGCGAAAATTCTTAAACGGGAACTGAACGAGCACGAAAAAGAAAAACAAGGCCACACAAATGAGGATGGTTTTAGGGGCTGGCTTGGTCACGCACCCTCCCCGGGTTGGAAAAGGTAAGCTACTATCCCGATTTCGACGTTCATGTATCCCCGGATTTTCTCATCGTTCTTTATCGTGAGAGAGGAGATGCTAGTATTGTAACGATCAAATTCAATGTTTTCGAGGAAGCTCTTCAACTGGTGCAAGTTGGCCCGCTGAATGGTGACCTTGGCTTGTTTGATTCGTATTTCTTGCTTGCCCTTACCGTCGCCTTGGGCGTTTTCGGTCTCCTCCACCTGAAGCATACGAGGAGAGATTTTTGCGAGCCGACCCTGCGTTAACAGGTGCTGCTTGAAGGCACCTTGCTGGGAAAGCCGGCTACTTCTTTCCAAAAGTTCCATTTGGCCGCCCCGGCTACTGCTTTCGCGCTGGTATTCTTGGAGCAAGGATATCATCTCTTGGGCATTGCGGATTTCACGGGAGTAGGACCACAGGCTCAAGTAGGACGAGACCAGATAGCCCACTACAATAAGGATGGCTCCGCCTAAACCAGCCATGGTGACTTGCTTTTGCTGGTTGGGCGGTAGGCTAGCGTAGCGGTCGTAGAGCATCTCTACGTATTTGTTATCGTATACCTTGGTCAGCATCGGCGCATTTTCGCGCAGCCAGCTCTTAACTTTAGAGGAAACCGACATTTGTTATCTTCCTTCTATCTCACCACGGTAGGTGAACCTTTTTCCTTCTTGGTTCAACGTTACATTCTTAAACTCTGGAATCTTTTTGAAGTTTTCCGTAACTAGGGTCAACTCTCCTCCGTGCAGCACGCCTTCAACCAGGAAAGACCGGTCATCAAGAGTCAAGGTATTCACATCCACCTGTACGGTCTTGGGAAATGCCTGGCTTACGGCATTGACTATCTCAATCATCGGCGTGCGTTCCGAAGAGAACATCTTTAGTTTTTGGTCAAATTCCTTGTTTCTTTGCTTGATGTAATTTCTAAGTGCCTGTGGGCTTTGAGTAAGTGACAAGCGTAGCTTCTTAGGGATGTTCCGAAAAGTTTGCGAAAAAACTTTGCTCAATTCCTTGTCCGCGGCTGCCGCCTCCTCCTTGGCCAAGTTTGAGGCGATAGTCACATGTAGGAAAAGTATCAAGGCAAGCGCTCCCGCAAAACGCAATAGGCGCACCACGTGCGGATCTTTGAGCACGGTGCTGACCTCAGTGAGTGAGGTCTTCTTAGCCATGTCGCCCTTGCGGAAGTTGAAGAGGAGCGCGGCTTTTCTTTCAAAGACGGTCGCACGCCCAAAGGCCTCGCCAAAACGGGCAAGAGTGGTGGCCGGGAGATTGTGCCCTTGGCTCTCTTTCTCCAAGGCGGTGAAAGGCTCCACCGGTTTCTTAAAGCGGTGGGAGAGCATGCTCGTTAATCCTGACAAGACGCTGGTCCCGCCCGTGAGCAGAACCTTATCGACGTTCCTACCGGATTGCGCTCTAAAGGCGACCAAGGTGTGCTGGATATCTGTAAAAAAAGGCACAAAGGACTGGTGCGCGGCGTGCGCCATGCTTTGCAGATCCCCAGCTAGGGTCTCCGGGTTTAGTTCAAGATTCAAATCCTGCTGTTTTCGGCGCTCCCCTTCTTCCATGGTTACGCCTAGGGAGTGGGCGATGGCATGCGAGATGTGGGCGCCTCCCCACGGAATGCTCCGATAAAACTCCAGACGATCCGAATTGAGCACGGCCACCCCGGTTTTCAGGTGGCCCATGTCCAAAAGCAACACGCAGTGGGAATCCTCTGTTTCCGCGGACTTCTTTTTCCCGCCGATTGCCAGACTTCGCAGATAGAGATTCGTAACTCCCATTCCTTCAAATGTTAGCCAATCTGGATCCACACCGACGGCCGCCAACCAATCCAAGTGGGTTTGAATATGGACTTTAGGAGCAATTGCCGCTGCCACCAAACTCCCGTCCTTGGTCTTGGTGATATGGTGCTCAACGATAGCGTTGTCCAGCTTGAAGGGAACGTTGTCTTCCAGCTCAAAACGGTACATCTGCTCCACTTTTTTTGTCTGCTTAATGGGGAGGTGGAAAAAGCGCAGACCGGTTTGCGACATCGGCAGGCTTGTGACGATTTTTTCGGGATGGTGCGGGAGCCGATCCATCAATTTTGCGACGGCTTCCTTGTAAGCCTGCTCCGGATCGGTCATCTCCAATGGAAGGCGGACTTCATGGAAATCTAGGACTTCCGCGCGGCGAAAGCGCGTCTCAATTTCTACCGCCTTGAGGCTCCAAGAGCCGAATTCGATGCCTAAGGTGCGCATAGCTTCTCCTAGCTCTCCGACCAGTGCAAAAGTTTAAGGGCGTTGGGCTCTGGCTTTTGGGTAGCCGCAGATCCGCTTCCTGAGCTCGAGCCGGGGCTGGACCCGCCTATCTTCGCTCCCAAGAGCGGCACGCACTGCCCTTTGATGCGGCAGCAGTTTTGGCCATTCTCCTGATCCCAAGTTCCAGCGATCTTGCTTTTGCACTCTTCCTCATTTGCCGGTCGGTAAAGACATCTACCACCTGGCCGGATATCCCAAAAGCGTTCATTGCGGGAGTCCTTATTTACGCAGTCCGCCTGGTTGGCCACTCCCTCGACGACCTGCCCCGCTTTGTTTGCATGGACCAATGCGACTGCTACCTGCATGGAACGCTGAATCTCGCTCGCGCTCTTTTTGATAACGCCCATGGATTCAATCAAAAAAGACTCACTTCCAACGGTGAAGAACTCATCTGGATTAGAAAATTTTTCCTTAAAACCACTATACCCCAAGGTCCCGCCAACGTAATTCACGAAAGAACCAACGTCCGGAAAGGAGCCGATTTCATTGCGGTGCTTGATTATTTCATCCAGCGCGCTTTCAGGGAGGTTAGAGTCGAGCGTCCGTAGGACCTCTCGGCTCATGGTGTTAATGTTGAGCCGGCCGTCATAGGAATAGACCGTGACGTAGGGTTTTAGCTTTCTAAAAAGGTTTTCATCAACTCCGCGTACCAAGCGGAGTTCGTCCACTGTGTAAAAGCGGTTTCTTTTGGCTCTGAACGGCGGCTCCTGGGATTCGTAAAATGCGTCTTTGTCGACACCGGCGTAACTCACATTTCCGGAGTTTATCCAGTCCATGATGTTGTAAACCACTTCTTCCGGTCGCAAGTTTCCAAATTCTTCAAAGGCGTCATCTGAGTCCCTGATGAAGCCTTCCATAAGGTTTACGAGCAGTCCCCCTACATAGCAGAAGAGTTCTGGGCAGGGATTCACAAAATCGATAGGGTCTCCCTTGTCCTTGCGCGTATCCATTAGAAAATTTAGGTTTATCTTATTTGACTCACTTTGGATGGTGTAAGAGTACTGGCCGTCTTCGATTTGGGTTTGCTTTAGAGAGGTCAAAGCCGCATCTTTATCTGCCTTCAGAAGTCCTTCCAGTGAACTCGCTGCCGGCGGGAAAGGCGGCATGGGTAAACTCCAAACCAAATTGAGATAGGTTTGTACGGGGACGGCGCTGGCGGCACTCTTCACGTTTGGATCTTTTTGCAGGCGAGCGTAGAGAGCCAATCGTAAGAGCCCCATTCTCACACCTGCCTTAGCGAGATAGTGCGCCTGAACCTGGTTGAGTTCGTTAAAGGCGAGTTTTCGCTCCACCATGGTCGTGTACTGAAACTCAAACAGCATCAAGCTGATGAGCATCATGGCGACGAGCACCGTGAGGAGGGCCATCCCGCCCCGCTCGCGCAGGCTATGTCGTGCCTTAAAACTCAAGTAGGTACGCCTCGTTGTTTGGGTTTACGACTTTAAATTCTGTTTCGACTTCCAGGTTGGGGCGCCCGTCTCTGAGAAGGGCTAGACGGACTCGTACCGCCATTGGGAACTTGTCGCGGAATTCCGCGCCATCGGAGTTCCAAGTATCAACCCATTTTCCTGTTTTGGGATTCCAGTACGCGAACTCGAGGTTGGCCACGCCGTCGAGAATCGTGTAAATGGGGCCGCCCTCGTAAAGGTTACTATCAATAATGGGGGACTCGCGTTTCATGAGGCTCGGCGAGTCTTCCCCATCCCTTTTTAAAAGGAAATAGGAGATCTCTGTCTGCTCGCATTCCCGCCGATCCCGGTAAAAGTTCCGATGGCTTAGCGAAGTAAAAATGAGTTCCTTTTTTCGGCCGTCAAAAACCGTGTGCGGCGCCTCCTGGCTGCTACTCACTGCAGCCTTGTTTTCAGCACCCAGGTCATCATAGCGGACGTGGAAGGCCTGCTGCAGATCGCTCCTTACGACGGCAAGAGCGGTACGAAGGGCGTTGTAGGTATCCAGCTCACGCGCCGTCAGGCTCTTGGTTTCTTGGATCTGGGAAATTTGTTTCACCGTGGCGACCCCAATAATGGTGAAGATTGCGAGCGAGATCAGGACCTCCAGGAGAGTGAAGCCGTTTCGGTTCATGGAGTACCATCTCCTGGATCGGAACTGGAGCCGGATCCACTTGAGCCACCCAAACCGAGGCTGGGCAGTTTCTGGTCCAGCGTGATCACTTGGGTGGTAGCGGAAATCGAACGAGGCGTGCTCCCTTCCATCCATTTCACGCTGGCGTGCAATTCACGGGTGGAGTTGGTCATGTAGTCACTGGCCACGTTAAGTACGAGCTTAAGCACCTGATCTTCTCGGGTGTCGTAATCCTCCTCGCCTGCGGCCTTTGCCGCCATGGCTTTTGCAGCAGTCTCCGAAAGTCGAAACTCAATTTCCTCACAGGTCGCAATCCAGGAGTAGTTCTCGTACGGGGCCGAGAATCGCGCCTCAGTCTTTTTCTCGCAACCATCTTCAAACCCTAAGGTCTCTATCTTGGTCTCGAGTTCAGTCATGATGTTTTGTAGCAGCCAGGTGGCCTCTGTAATCTCCTTGGTGCGTCCGGTGCTTTTTACCGCGCCTTTTACCAGCTCGACTGCAGTCAGTGCGGCCAACACAAAAATCAGCATTGCGACGAGCACTTCGATAAACGTAAAACCGGACTTGTTTAGGGGACCCCGAGTGTTGTTGAGTGGTCGCATCACTTGGCGTACTCCTCAACATTTGCCCGGAAAATCTCCACTTTCCCGAGGGGAGGAACAATCTCTAGTGCGTAGGCGTTGTCCGCTCGTGAAGCCCGATTAATAAACAGGATGGAGGGTTCTGCATACCCGTTTGGGAAAAAATGGATGTAAGCCAGTCCGTTCCGACGCAGCCCTTCGGTTTCTTTAAAAACCCCGTCAAACACAAGCCCGTCTGGCAAGGGTTTGGGATCTGAGGTGTATTTGTCGGCGATCGCGAAGTTGGAGGGTTGGGGATTTTTGGGATCGTCGTCCTCAGGGATCTCTTGCAGCAAGGCCTTTTTTTTCTGCGCTTCCACCCAGTACGTATTCTCATCAAGGTTCACCGCGAGGCGGTGGATCGTGCTGAGTAAGATGGCATCGTTGCGGACGGTTTTCAGCAGACCGACGAACCGCCGGGTGGTGGAGTTAAGCTTGTAGGACGTCACCCGCTCAATGGCTGGCAAACCCAGGGACAAGATGAACGCGATGATGGCAATGACGATGAGTATTTCGACGAGTGTGAAGCCAGCTTCTCTCGTCGATTGCTTACTCTTCTGAAAGAATGTCGTCCTCGGTTTCCGGAGAACCATCCGGGCCATTAGAAGCGATGACGTAGTTTTGATAATCCTCGCACTCATAACGATAAGGGGTGCCAAACGGATCGTCGACTAGCGCTTTCTTGTTGAAGTAGCCACCGTCCGCAAAGTTCTTCGGTATGCGGCCTACGGTTGGCTTGGTTATTAAAGCCTGCAAACCCTGAGAGGTGTGCGGGTACATATTGTTGTCCAAGTAATACGCTTGGAGGGCTTGCTCGTAGGCGGCGATCTGAATCTTGGCCGAGTCGACTTTTGCCTGACTGTAGCGCTTCATGACGTTCACACCCACAAAGCTGAAAAGCATTCCTACGATCGCCAGTACGATCATAATTTCAATGAGCGTGAAACCTTCGTTCCCTCTCAGTTTTCTCTCGCGTTTCATCTCGTCTCCCTCTTACTTAGACTCCAGATAGGTTGTTCAACTGAAGCATGGGCATAAAAATTGATAACGCCACCAGGGTAATGATTCCGCCCATTACCAAAATCATCAGGGGCTCCAAAAGCTTCGTCATTGAGGTGATTGCTACGTCCACCTGCGCGTCGTAGGCATCGGCAACAACGTTGAGCATCTGCTCCAATTCCCCGGTTCGCTCACCTACCGCAATCATGTGGGTAAGAATCGGGGGAAACTGGCCACTTTCCTTCATGGGCGCGGCAATCGATTTCCCTTCCCGGATACTCTCGCGGGAGGCAATGAGCGCCTGCCGAATGACCGTGTTGCCCACAACATCCTTAACAATGTCGATAGCTTCCAACACTTGAATACCACTTCCGACGAGCGTGCTCAAGGTGCGAGCAAAGCGGGATATGGCGACCATTCTTCTTAGTTTTCCGTAGACGGGGATCTTCAGGGAAAAGGCATCCCACTTGGCCCGCCCACCCGAGGTGTTGATGTACCACTGGAAGAGCGAAAAAGAGCCTACGAGGGCCAGGACGATGGTCAGCCAGTGGGCGGACATGATTTCACTGATGGCAATCATGATCCGGGTAAGATCGGGCAGAGTCATGTTGGACCCGGCAAAAACTTCCGTAATTTTGGGAACAGCGAAGGCAAAAAGGAAAATGGTGATACCCACACCGGCAAGCCCCATGAAGGCCGGGTAGGCCATAGCTCCCAGAACCTTGTTCCGCAGTTCGAGCTGCCCTTCGGAAAAGTCCGCAAGCCGTTGGAGCACGAGATCCAAATTACCGCTCGCCTCGCCTGCAGCGATCATTGAGCAGTGCATGGGCGTGAATAGCTTGGGAAAAGCCCGCACACTGCGCGCCAGCGATTGGCCTTCGTTCACGGAAGACCGGATCTGAGAAAGAATTGTTTTGAGCTTCGCGTCATCGGTTTGATCGATGAGCGCGGAGAGCGCTTCGTCGAGAGGGATACGGGCGCGTACCAAGGTGGCTAGCTGCCGGTTCATCAGCGTGAAGCTTTTCATCTTCACGCCGCTGCCGAAGGACAGGGTCGGACCGGACTTCTTCTCTTTAGCTCCCTTGGCCTTAACTTTTAGGGTGGTCGTGTAGACGCCCTTTTGCTTCAGGCGCGCGCGAGCCGTTTTGGAGGAATCGGCCTCGATGACACCCTTGGTGTCTTTTCCGGCGGACGAGACTCCTTTGTATTCGTATAACGGCATGGGCTCTATTCTTGAGTTACGGCCACCAGCTCAGCCGGGGTTGTGATCCCTTCCAGCACCCGCTGTACGGCGTTTTGTCGGAGGGTTACCATGCCGGCCTTCACCGCGACTTTCTTGATCGTGCTGGCGTCGGATCTTTCCATAATATAGGTGCGAACATCATCGTCGATCATCATCAGTTCGTACACAACCATTCGGCCAGTATACCCAGTTCCGGCACATTCCGCACAACCCACCGGGCGGGCTACCTGGGCGCCGGAAAACACCTGAGGATCCAGTCCCAAGTTGATGAGCTCCACCGGTTCCGGTGTGTAAAATTCCCGACAATTTTGGCAAACTTTTCGAATAAGACGCTGCGCTAAGACTGCCAGCAAAGACGAGGCAACGAGAAACGGCTCGACACCCATGTCGATGAGACGAGTCAAAGCTCCGGGAGCGTCGTTGGTATGGATGGTGGCGAATACCAAGTGACCGGTGAGCGAGGCTTGAATGGCAATTTCAGCAGTCTCGCGGTCACGAATTTCACCGACCATCAATACGTCCGGATCCTGACGTAGAATGGCTCGGAGGCCGGCCGCAAAGGTCAGGCCGATTTTTGGATTCACCTGGATTTGTCCCACACCCTTTAAATCGTATTCGATGGGATCTTCTACGGTGATGATGTTTCTCTCGATGGAGTTGATACGCGTCAGACCGGCATAAAGTGTTGTCGTCTTACCGCTACCCGTAGGGCCCGTGACTAGGATGATCCCGTGCTTTTTGTGGATAAGCTGGTTCAGACGCAAAATGGTGTTGTCGTCAAATCCCAAATCCGACAAATCAAGGCGCACGCTCGACTTGTCCAAAATACGCAGAACGAGGCGTTCTCCGTGTGCTGTCGGCAACACGGAAAGACGGATATCGACGTCTTTACCAGCAATCTTGATCTTAATGCGTCCGTCCTGGGGCAAACGCTTTTCAGCGATATCCAAATCTCCCATCAACTTAATTCTTGAGCTGATACCGGCGTGCAGGCCTTTCGGCGGTCGGGCAATATCATGCAGGACGCCGTCAATGCGAAAGCGTACGACCATATCTTTTTCATAAGGTTCGACGTGAATATCGGAAGCCTTGTCCTTCACCGCTCGAAACAGCATGTTATTTACAAAGCGGATAACTGGGGCGTCGTTTTCTGATGCCTCAAGCAAGTCGACCGGTTCTTCGAGATCGTAGTCAAATTCGGATTCCGATTCTGCGCCAATCTCCGACATGATGTTCTGTCGGCTCTTTTCGTAAACTCGGTTGATGGCGTCCAAAATAGTCTTGGACTCGCAGAGAATGGGTTTCACTTCACGTTGGAAGGTGACACGCAAATCGTCCAAACATTGCAGGCTAAAAGGATCGGAAATAGCTACCGTGACGGCCATGGCGTCGAGGGCGATTGGCATACACTGAAACTGCCGCGCGTATGTAATCGGGATGTCTTTTACCCACTCCGGGTCGATATTATTGACGTCAATGTCCTTGATAAAGGGGATTCCAAATTGAATTCCCAGAGCGAACAAGACTTCATGGGGCTGCAGGAACTTTTTCTGAATCAGAATGTCCCCGAGCCGTCCGCCCTTTTCTTTTTGTACCTTTAACGCCTCCATCAATTGAGCGTCGTTCAGCGAGGTCTCGGATAACAGGATCTCACCGAGTTTGAGCTCTCGCTCACTGATGAGATTCATGATTTGTGAAGGGCTCTTGGGCGTCATCGCTTTAGACCTTTATCAGTTAAAAAACTCTTCGTCGCTGGACGGTCCGGCCGGGCCTAGTGCTGGCGGGTTCCCGCTACTAGGAAAGAACGGATCATTGGGGGGGGAGGTGACAAAATCCCCTTCCTCCGGCGGCAGAGGCTCAATCCCCGTGCCCGTACCCGGCGTGGGCTTCTGGGCGGGTTTTGCCTTTGCCGGCTTCTCGGCGACCAGGCTCTCCTCTTCGGAAATAAGATCTTCTAGGTCAGCATCCATGAGCTCCGGCTTTTCGGCTTCTCTGGCGGCGCTATTGCTTTGCGGGGCGACGCTGGATTCCGGCTCGGTTTCGGTTGCGGGTTTGTTGGGGTTGGCCGGAACGGTCGGGGAAATCGGCACATTTTTTTGCGGGGCCGGCTCGTCCACATCCACCCGGTTGTCATCGTTGTTGCGGTAGTTATAGACCTTCGCGCTGCGGCCGCGTTGCTTTTGTCGGTCGATCCCATCCCGGATACGGTTGAGTTCGTCGACGTGCGCTTCGTCACCATCCAGGTGTTCATCAATGAAACGGTCGCGCGTTTCTAGCTTGTCTTGCACCAAGTTGGCCGCTTCCAGCGTCGTACCGATAATTTTCGGGTGTAGTAGCACTACGAGATTCTTTTTTACCTTTCGGTAACTCTTGCTTTTGAACAGCCATCCGAGAACGGGAATGTCTCCAAGAAGGGGTACCTTCTTTGCAATTTCATCCACTTGATCGGTCATCAACCCGCCCAGCACCACATAGTCCTTGTCTTTGACGACTACGGACGTGTTTGTTTCGCGAGTTGTCTTGGCGCGCTGCGTGGCCTGCAAGTTTGAGGGAACATCTGTCGCAGGTTTCAAACTGTCGACGGTCTGTTCGATATCCAAACGAATGGAACCGCTTGCAGCGTTGATGAAAGGCGTGAGCTTGATTTCGATACCCGCCTTCAAGCGTTCGATATTCTGCGTGCTGCCCGTGGCGGTTGTGGTCGCGGAGCCTTGCACCGGGATCTCGTCTTGTACTTTAAAGACAGCCTCTTCATTGTCGAGCGCAATGATCTGCGGCGTGGACAGAATCGAAGCCTGGGTCGTGGAAGCTAGTAGGTTCAACAGACCCATGAAGCCTTGAGTGGTGGTCGTCCCAGAAACGCCGCCGATTGAAAACGGGACGTTGCTAAACGTGTTTCCGCGCAATAGTGGAATCGTCGCACCTTCCGGCGGGCTGCCACCTGTCAGGATATTTGTAAGGGCGGCCGCATCTCCGATGAAACCACCACCAAAGAGGCGATCCGGGTGACCGAAAGCGTAGTTGAGACCGATGTTTGTAGAATCGTCGAGGTTTAGCTCCATGATGGCGCTTTCGACAAAGACCTGCAAACGAGGGATATCTAGCTTTTTAATGACGCGTTTAAGCGCTTGGTAATCTCCGGCGTTTCCGGTGATGACAAGTGCGTTGGTAGAAATGTCGGAGGTGATGCGCATTCCACCGTCTAGTTCGGCGGATACGGGGCTGGCGCTTGAACGCGAACGTGACGACGAGGAAGAGCCCGTATTAGTAGCACCCGGGGTCGAAGACGTTCGGCTGCTGCGTGAGCGGCTGGTGCGAGAAGCGCCTGCTCCACCACCACCATTCAGTGCGGACAGAGTAGCGGCGAGATCTTCTGCCTTTGCGTATTCACAATAGTAGACGTGCACGCGTCCGGTGTCAGTCGCTTTGGTGTCCAGTTTTAAAACGAGCTCTTTCAACTGTCGGAAGCCGCGATCGTTGGCAAGTACCACCAAAGTGTTCGTTTGCTCGTCGGGGACAATCTTTGTGATAACGCCGCCACCACGAGTTCTCTCTAGCTGGCTACGGCGGAAGGATCGTCGGTTGGAGCTGGTACGTGAGTTACTCGATCCGCCTCCACCATAAATTTCGTCCAAAAGATCGGCGATCTTTTTGGAGGAGTTGTGGCGAATATTAATGACGTGAAGAGTGGTTTCGTACGCCGGGATATCTAGCGAGTCCAAGATATCCTTGATGCGTTGGATGTTAGATCCCGTATCCGTGATGATTACAGAGTTCGTAGGTTCGTACGCGAACAACTTCCCTTGGCGGGTCGTCATGTCCCGGAATTCTCTTTGTACTTCGTCTGCGTTGATATAGCGCAGCTGAAAAATACGGGTAATGAATTGATCCGTGTTTGGGGCGTAGTCGCCAATGTAAGTTTTTACCGGGGCGCGACGGGCCTCTGCCGATTCAATGACTCGGATAAATTTCCCGCTTTGAACGGTGGTTAGTCCGTTTGCAGCGAGTGATGAAAGAAACGCCTGGTAAGCTTCTTGTAAGGTTACTTGGCTCGGTCCCAAGATGGTGATCTTGCCGCGGACTTTCTGATCCAAAATAAAGTTCTTACCCGTCCATTTGCTGATGAGCTTCACGACGTTGCGGATGTCCTGATCCTGCAGGTCGAAGTTTTTCACTTGGAGGCCTTTTACGGCCGGATCCAATTCCAAATAGCCGGCGAGTTTGGTGCCGGTGGGCGCTGCGGAGGCCTTCTTGCCCGGTAACGGTGCGAGCGGTTCTGAAGGTTTTGCCAAGGAAGGCGGTGGCGAGTTTCGGCGCGAAGGGGCCGTGCGGGTGCGCGGGGGCGGCGTCCGCGGTTCCGGGCGCGAAGGCGGCGGATCCGCTGGCTTTACGTCCGCTCGGGGCGCGGGTGCCGAACCTTCAGGCGGTGGAACGAGATCGGAGGGCGGCTGAAAACCAAACTCGTCGTCGAGTTCATCAAAGGAATCGTCCTCTCCGCGGGCCTCGGTGTCGGGCCCTTTTCCCTCATTGTTGTTTCCGAAGCCGGCAAATGGATTTACGTTATCTTCGGCGTAGGCGGCAGAGTGAAGTCCCAGGCTCAGTAGCAAAAGCCCTATTCCCACAAGTCGCTTTCCTGGTGTGTCCGTCATCCGCTCATTCCTTTTAAGGGAGTTAGACGCTCTCATTATTTCACCTGATAGTTCAATGTTTTTGATTGCCCACCCCGGGTGATTTCCAGGGCCACTTGCGAGGAGTTTCTAAGTTGTTGAAATGCCTGTAATCCCTTGCCCGGATTGTCCAGCTTGATGTCGTTTACGCCGTTCAAGATGTCTCCCTGACGGATTCCGAGCTCAAAAAAGATGGAGTCCTGCTGGATGGACTGAATAAGGAAGCCCTTGAACACACCCTGCGAGTCTACGTAAGGAACAGCGCGGGCGCTCTGCAGGATGTTGTTGAGGTCATTGATCTTTGAATCTAAGAAGGACTTGCTGATGCTGAATTCTGTCTCCGAAGAGGCATTGATGCCGGCACTTCCAGAGTTGAGGGTCGGGGATCCGAGATCCATGCCCGGCGTATCGTCTTTTACCTCTATATATTCCAAATCCTGAGTTGCCTTCACCTGAAAACAAAAACGTTGGCGCTCCACTTTGAGTGCCACGTACTTGTTAAAAAAGGTCTCGTCCTTCTTCACCGCGACCGATTCGGGGTTGCCCCCCTCTTGTACCAAGGCGACGGAGTACTCTTCGCTTTTCATTACAATGGTGCCCAGTAGGGTAAGCGGTTGGGTGGACCGCTTTGCTTGGGAGAAACAATCGAGCATCCCTTGATCGAACGGATCGGGGATGGTGCCTTCTACGTTGAACATGTTTCGGTCCGTAATATCGCCGTAGCCTTTACGCGGTCGTGTCTCGGTAACGGTGGGGTTCATGCGCCTTGGAATCTCGACAAAAGAAGGACGGACCCAAACACTCACTACGCGTGAAACGATTTCGCTCGCCAGGTAGAGGGCTACGACCACAAGTCCCCAGCGGATGAGCTTGGCGTGCTCACTCACGCGGCTCAGCTCAACTTTTTTCAAATCTATTTTGGGCAGCTTGCGGCGTTTTTTGGCTTTTGGCGGAACATCCTCGAGTGGCTCCATGCGCCGGCGCCTTGCGGCAAAACCTTGCAAGCTTTCTCGAAAGCGTTGGAACAAGGAGCGATCGTCCTCAAAATCTCCTTCAATGCGTGGATCGAGAAAAGGTTCCGAGCCCTCGCTTCCATTTCGGGTGCGACGAGCCGACTTCCTCTGCTGCCACCATCTTTTAAGCGGTTCAAACATTGCGTCCGATTCTGAGGAGACGGCTCAACGCGCTGCGCACACGTCACCGTAAACTGCCATGCCCTTTTGAGGTAATTCCAGTGCAAGGTTCGGGCCATCTGGGAAGGTTAGAATTTCGAGCGTAAGACACCATCATGCCGCACCATATCATAGACTGAATGTCATTTGGGAGACTGTTTTGGGGGATTTTTCGTGACAAATTGGCAATCGCAATCGCCGTAGAAAGTGCGGCGCTTTGTCGTGTTATAGTGCATGGTATCGTGGAACTAGCGGGTACGCTAAACGCCTTTTTGAAGAGTACCGATGGAAGGGTGCCGATGGCCGTAGAAGAAGGATTTGATCGCGGTTGCGAACTTTTTGATGCCGGAGAGTATTTTGAGGCGCACGAGGTCTGGGAAGATTTGTGGGCGGAGGCCATGGGGGCGCGCCACGCTTTTCTCCAGGGGCTTATTCAGACGGCCGTGGCCTTACACCATGCAGGCAATCAGAACTGGAAAGGTACCCGAAGTTTGCTCGCCAGTTCGCTAAAGTACCTGGAAAAGGGAGCAAAGGATTCCGACCCGGTCGACGTCGCGGCGTTGACAGACAAGATTTTGGATTTTGAGATCGCCCTGCAAAAAAAACTTGCTGGGGAGGTTGAGGAACTTCCATTTTTCAAAGTTCCGCTTTTGCAAAGAAGGTAAGAGGAACACCATGCATGTGCATGAACATGGGCACGGTAGCCGGAAACAGTTGTGGTGGGTACTGCTGCTTTCCTTTTCATACATGGTCGCAGAGATTGTTGCGGGCGTTGCCGCGAACTCTTTGGCCCTACTTGCGGACGCCGGTCACATGGCGACGGATGTGGCGGCGATCGCTCTCGGGATTTTTGCGATGTGGATGTCTCACAAGCCCGCGACTGCCGAGAAGACTTACGGCTACTACCGAGTAGAAATCCTTGCGGCGCTGGTGAACGCGGTTGCCTTGGTGGTCATTTCCATTTGGATCTTCTACGAAGCCTGGGAACGTTTTAGTACGCCCGCCGAGGTTCGCGGGCCACTTCTGACTTTTGTGGCTATCGGCGGTCTGCTCGTGAACTTACTCGCCATGTGGCTGACTCACTCGCAGAGTCAACACAGCTTGAATGTGCGCGCCGTTTGGCTCCATTTACTCAGTGACGCCTTGGGATCGGCCGCTGCGATCGTAGCGGGTATAGCGGTTTGGCAGTTTGGTTGGTCGATCGCCGATCCCATCATGTCAGTGCTTATTGGAATCCTGATCCTTGTAAATTCCTGGGGGCTGCTGGTTGAGTGCGTGAACGTTTTATTGGAGGGTGTTCCCAAGGGAGTAGACGTGGGGGAGATCCGGGCAGCTTTGGAAGCGGACAATGCAGTGGTAGAAGTGCACGACCTACACGTTTGGACGCTTACGAGTGGGAGGACTGCACTCAGCGTGCATCTAAAAGTGAGCGACAAGGCGGAGCACGGGCCGCTGTTGAAACGCGTGACCTGCCTTTTGAAAGAGAAACACCATATCGGGCATGTCACCATCCAGATTGAACCTGCCGACTACGATCACGCCGTAACCGAGCAGTGCCATACCTAAAGTCCCAGGATTTTTACGACGACGCGTTTCTTTCTCTGCCCGTCGAATTCCGCGTAGAAAACCTGTTCCCACGGACCCAAATCAAGTTTTCCTTCTGTAATGGGGAGTACTGCCTGGTGGTGGACAAGCGTGCGCTTTAGGTGGGCGTCGGCGTTGTCCTCGCCGGTGCGGCGGTGAAGGTAATCCTCTCGGATCGGGGCGAGATCCTCTAGCCACGCCATCAGATCCTTTTTGAGGCCGGACTCTTCATCGTTTACCCAAATCCCGGCAGTAATGTGCATGGCCGAGACCAGACACATACCCTCCTTCACCATGGCCTTTTGGACACACTGGTCGAGCTCTTCCGTAATGTTGATTAGGCACTTTCGCTCATTTGTAGTGAAATAAAGGTAATCCGTGAAAGCCTTCATGGAACCTCCCTGCGTATTGACGCAACCTGACTGCCCTCGCCACGTCGCATATTGTCGTTTCTCTTCCAACCAAGGATGTTGGTGAAACTATTTATTCGCGCTTTGCTCGTGTCGGGTAAAGCTTTTTGTTTGGGGGCTTCGAATATGCGAATCCTGATTTTGGTTGGTTTATTGATTTCCGTGTCGAGTTTTGGCGAGATGCCGCCTACGTATCCGAAACGTCTGGAAGCGGTTCTGATTAAAGGAATCACCGACAAAACCCCACTTCATATTGTTACCGGCGAACCGCAGAATTGCGAAAAGTCCGATCTTCAAGACCTACACATTTATAAGTGCGACGTCGCGCAGTCCTACGCATTGGTTAATCACACCACCAGTCAGCCGATCAATATCCAATTTGATCGGATGCTCGTAATGTACTCCAAGCATGGTGAGGATCAGTTCCGCAAATACAGCTTCGTCGGTCAGTGGACAGACAATACGCAAAGGGTTCCGGTTAAGTCCAAAGTCATCCTTGCGGTCTATAACTACAATGACAATACAAGTGACTACAAAGGCTTTTTGGAGCTCGATGACTACGGGACTCGTGAGGCCATCCAGGCGGCCGAAGTACCTGCCAACTAAAGGCAGTCGGCAAGTCTTTTTCCGGTAGCGTGGCAGAGCTGGGTGAAGCTCAGGTGTGCGTTCGCCCAGCCGCTTACCCGGAGAAGTTCCGCATTAAACAGGCGATCTTGATCCAGTATAAGATCGTTCACATTGGTTAAGCCACGTTGGAACCGTTGCAGATTCGCTTGGTAGAGTTTTTCCGCAACCTGAACCGTTTTTTCGCGGACCTTTGCCGTTTCTAAGGCAATGGTGAAAGCTCCTTTGGCGCTTTCCCATTCGCTCTTGGCCTGACGTCGAGTGTTTTCCAATCCCCACTCTGCCGCGGTCTTCAAGTACACCTTTTCCCGATGGGTGCTGAGCCGGGACAGGCCGTCAAAAAGCGGGATGCTCAAGCTAATTCCCGCGCTCCACGTGCTACCTTCACCGGAGCCCGAATAGCTTTTCTGATAACCATAGGAGCCGGCAAGATCCAGCGATGGAAAAATTTTACCGAATGTCTCGTTGGCGTAGTACTCAGCGGCGAGCAGGCGATGTTCCGCCGCTTGCCAGTCAGGCCGCGTTTTCAGCTGATCGGTCTTTTCCTCGGTGAGCTGTTGGCCCTTCGCAAGCGACTGTTGGAACGGCCAGTCCGTTAGAATCTCCGCGTGGCCAAGAAGCGCGGTGAGCGCAGCGCGGGCGGCGATAACGGCTGCCTCCGCGTCTTTGAGCGTAGCGGTTGCGTTGTCGAACTCAATTCGTACTTTGTCGACTTCCTGTTTGGCGAGCAGCCCTTTCTTGAAGCGCTCTTCCGCGATGCGGAGTGCATCCTTACGTATCTGGGAGCTCCTTTCGCGAATCTCCTTTTGTCTTTCGGCACGTGTAAGGCCGATTATTGCCGCAACGGCATCGTCCTCGGCTTTGAGCAAAGCGTCCTTCAGCAGGGATTCCTGTACAGAGTTTTCGGCGTGCGCCCGATTCTGTGCGTTGCGATCCGCGCCAAATTTGAAAAGGTTCAGTTCTGCAGTCGCACTCAAGGCGCCGGTCCTGGACTCTCCGGAACCCAGGTACTTTTTTCCTATTTCATAATCCGCACCCAGCGAAAGCTTGGGGAGGTACACAAGATCTGCCGGAACGTTGCTGGCGCGAGTGGCGTCGAGGACTGCCGACTGCTGGTTCACCCGGGTACTCCGTTCCACGATTGTCGAGAGCGCTTCCTGAAACCCTAACGGGGAAGCGCTCGCCAAAGCGGGCCATAGTAAAAGGAAAAACCAAAGGGCTTTCGGGGCAGGTTCCAAGCGGCTTGCGGTTGCGGCATCGGCTGGGCGCCACAGTCGCAGTCGGGAAAGACCGCGGTACGCCAGGCCAAGCCCCTCCCGGATCCACGGAAAAGAATCTTCTCTCGATCGCCATTCCAGATAAGCGACCTGGAGTGCGGGCACAACGAAAAGCGTGAGAGCCGTTGAAACCCAGAGCCCTGCACTGACGGTAATGCCGAGGGGTTGCAAAATGCGGCCGCCATCTCCTGAGCCAAGTGCTATGGGCAGCATACCTAGAATCGTGGTCAGTGAGGTAATTAGAATGGGGCGCAGGCGTTTTCGCCCCGCTTCGACAGCCGCCTGTCGAGGCGACATCCCTTCACTAACCAAACGGAGAATAAAATCGACAAGAAGAATGCTATTGGCGACGGCGATTCCATTAAGGAGGATAACGCCCAAGGCCGAGTTTAGTGAGAGCGTGCTGCCAAAGAGATAAAGTGCCCCAATCACGCCGACAAATCCGAGAGGAATAGCCACTAAGATGAGTAAGACTGGGACAACTTCGCCAAATTGAAGAAGCAGCGTGAAAAAGATGAGCCCAAGCGACAGAGACATCGCCACCGTCAGCTGATCGAGCGCTTCTGTGAGTTCAATGGCAGCGTCTTCAAAGACGATCGTTGTTCCGAATAGGCGGTCCTTATTTTCTTCTTTCCAGGAGCCAACAAGCGCCTTGGCCTCCTCTAGTTTTTTGTCTTTGAGATGTTCCTCGTCCTTATCCGTGCGGCCTTCAAGAATGACAGAGGTCTGTTCGTTTTTCCGATAGACGGAGGGGGCGACCTGGTCGACGCTTAGCCCTGCAAGGGCTTTCAAAGGGATAATTTTGGACCCTATGCCTACGGGTAGTGCCGCGACTTCTTCCGGAAGGCTGATTTGATCCAGCGGGTAACGTAAGAGAATCGGCATACGCTCGTCTTTTACTGGGAGATAACCAACTCGCCTACCGTCGGTAGCCACCCGTATCAGGTCAGAGAGGTCCGACGGTGTGACGCGGCTGCCTCGTTTTTGCAGCTCCGACCATTGTTCCAGGTGTGGCGAAAGTACAATGCCTTTTTCGCGCGACAGATTGGGTTCGGCGTGGACGCGATCAAAGATTTTTTTCTCTTTCAGGATTTCTTCAATTTCTCGTGCGACATCAATTTGATCTTCGTAAGTAGAACTGCGGACGGATACCTTCATGTGGGGCGGATCGGGTATCTCCAGCTCACTCGGATTCCAGGGGCCTACCCAAAAGCGGGTCAGGGGGGTGTTGGTAAACTCCGCTTCCATTTCTTTCCAGATGGGATTCATGTCTGACTTGTCTCGGAGCCGCGCCATCAAGTTGGCCGCGTTGGGATTATTCACCTGGTTAAATGTGTAAAGGATACGGTCGCCAAAGACGTCGAGCAGCCGCCGTTCCACTTCAAGCGCCTGCGACTCCATTTGAGTGTTTTGTGTGTTCCCTTCCGTGCGTATTCCAAGGACCATCCAGTCCGTATCAGGTTTTCCGACCAGTTCCTTCGGAAGTCGGGGGAGAACGAGCGTGCCCAGCAAAATCAGTCCTAGCGTAAGCCCGCCGTAGGCCAGTGTTCGCAGGCCACCGTGCTTAAGAAAGTACTCCAGAGCGGATGCGTATTTATCCTCAAATGATTTGATCCAGGACTGGATTCTCGAGTGTTTGGATTCTGCCTTGTTCTCCGCTTCCATAAGCTGTAAGCGGATAGTAGGAACCAAAATGAGCGCCACGATGGCTGAGAAGCCATGGGAGAACACGACGGCCTTGGCGAGATCCCCCAAGATGGCGTAGGTAAGTTCCGAAGTAAAAGCGAGGGGCAAAAATACTACGAGCGAAGCTATGGTCGAGGCAATTACCGGGAGTTTTACTTCTTGGACCGCTTCAACGATAAGGTCGAGTCTTTGCGCAAAGGAAAGGGGCTTGGGGGCTTCCTTGAAATGCCGAAAGATATTTTCCATCACCACCACAGAAGCGTCGACATTCATTCCAGCAGATAGTGCTAAACCTCCGAGCGATATCAAATTTAGGTTCATCCCGAACAGGCGCATCAGGATGAACGCGAGCACCATCGAAAGTGGGATCTCCAGGGCCGCGGTTAGGACGTTGCGTGCGCTTCCGATGAAAAAGAAAAGAATGGCGGTCGCAATAAGGGCTGCTAGGAGCACTTCGTGAAGGACATTTGCGATCGAGTTCCTAATAAACTCAGAGGGATCTACGAGAACTCGGTGCTGAATATCCTTAGGTAAGGTGGGCGTGACTTCCTCAATGACCTTGATGAACTCTTCGCTCATCCGCTTGATATTGCCGCCAGCAACAGGTGTTCCAAACAAGATCAAGCTTGAGGCCCCATTGGTCTTAAAACTGCGGGTCCAGGTGCTCGAAGGCGCAAAGTCTATTCTGGCTATATCCGATAGGTGAATGGACTGGCCGGACGGAGTCGCTACGGGGACGTTTCCGAGGTCCTCGACAGCATTCACCGTGCGCGGCATTTGGACTTGGAGGGTTTGCGTTCCCATCGTCACGCTTCCTCCCTGGTAGCTGGAAAGCACTGCCGAGAGTGCTTGGTTTACATCCTTGGGAAAGAGCTGAAGGGCCGCCATCGCTTCGGGGTCGAGTTCAATTCGAATTTCTTTTCGTGAGGGGTTGTAAACTACCGCCTCTTCGGCGTCTTTGATCTTGCTGAGGCCTGGCCGAAAAGCAGGCTCTATGATGTCATAGAGATCATCCAGGCTTCTCTGTGCACTGAAGAAACTAACAGCGAAAAAGCCGGCATTTTCCTGGTTTACCCAATGCCACATCCCTTCTCGGGATTCTTGCGGCAGCTGCGCAACGAAAGACATGACCGTGTTACTGAGTTCGCTGGCGGCTGCGTTCGGATTGGTGCCCCACTCAAATTGCACATCGTACCGCGCGTTTCCGGATCGGTATTCTGCGTCCAGCTCAATGACCTTCACCGCACCGGTGTCGATCTTCATGATCTTAGATTCCAGATCTTTACCGTAAGTGTGGAGAAACTCATCTCCTGTCATGTTTCCGTATGGAATCCCGTAAACGACTCGCGGCTTGGAGCTGTTAGGAAAAAGAGAGACGGGCAATTGCGTGCCGCAGTACACGCCGATGGCGGCGAACAAGGCAAATAGCAGGTAAACCCGCATGGGCGATGCGTAGATCCCTCTCAATGGCCACCGTTTTCCTGCACGGTCACTTCTTCTCCATCGGCGATAAACTGGCTCGCTCGGATAACCACAGTGTCTCCCTCTTTGAGACCTTCCTGTATCTCGACGAGTCCTCGGCGAATGGGTCCAAGTTCAACCGCTGTGAGTTTGGCCTTGTTTTCTTCCACCAGACGCAAAAGAGTTTTCTTTCCACGGTACACGACGGCGTCCTCGGGAACCTGGAAGCCCGCGTGGGCGCGGACATTAAAATAGACTCGGCCCATTGACCCGGGTGGCAAGTTTCCATGCCCGTTCTTGAAAGCGAGTTCGGCGCCCGCGGTTCCGGTGGCCGGATCTACAAAGGGGCTGACACCACTAACTTCGACCGGGATACTATCTTTTCGCCCCGGGACTTTGAGCTCGGCTTTGAGTCCGGGTTGGATGGTCGAGAGATCCGCTGCGGCCACTTCGATGCTAACGAGAGTGTTCTTCGGATCGGTAACCGCCGCGAGTTTTTGGCCCTGTTTGACCTGACTGCCTTCGGTCACCTCTACAGCACTGATCACTCCGGTTACCGGAGAAGTTACTTGGACCGGTGCGTACTGGTAGATAGGATCCGTGTGCTGGACACGAAGAATCTCCTCACCGCGTTTTACCAGGCTTCCCAACGGCTTCTGGATTTTTGATACGACGCCATCAGATTCGGAGAGGATACTTGCGTTAATCTTGGACGTGATTCGAGCCGGGTAACTCAGGACGTCGGAGATCTCCTTTTTTTCAGCTTTTGTTACAAAGACTACCGGCTTGTCCGGCTTGGCCGCCCAGGCTGAGTGCGGCAACGCGCAAACCAGAACGAAGGACCAGACCAAGCTCCCGAATTTCAGCATCGTACACCTTTCCGATGACTCAGGGTGCGGATTCAAAGCTGATTAGAGGCAAAACGGCCTTGCCCCAATTACCCATGACCTTTGCCACGAGGTGCTATAGCACGCGTGCGGAAAGGTGGCAACGCTACGCCCCGTAAGGCAACGTATTATTAGGTACTTACGGGATACAATCCCGAAGCGTGACAAATTCTATGTGGGGGCCTGTTCCACCCTTTTTGGAACACTTTGTTCCAAAACGGCTGGACGGGAGGGGCCTGCACCCGGAGAATTAATTCCATGTTGGGGGGAGGGAATCATCCCGCCGCGCACCCCGTGGAGTGGTTGCGCGAAGAGTACATTCGGCGCCGTGAGCGCAACCCCAGCTATTCGCTCCGTGCCTTCGCTCGTTCGCTGGGCCTTTCGCCCGGACCTCTTTCCGAAATCTTGGCCAAAAAGCGGGAGCTCTCTCTCAAGCTGGCTCTCCGGATCGCGCAGCGCATCGCAATGAATCCAGAGCAATTGGAGGCCTTCGTGGAGCCGTTGCGTAAGTCCACTCCCGACCCGGTGAGTGGTAAGGAGACTCGCTTCCGCGAACTTTCGGTAGATACCTATTACCTCATTGCCGACTGGTACCACTTTGCAATTTTGAGTTTGATGGAGACCAAGAATTTTGAAGGCGGCGTGCGTTGGATCGCGGAGCGCTTGTCGGTAAGCGTGGTCGAGGTGCGCAGCGCTCTCGAACGCATGGAGAGGCTTGGCCTTGTTTTCAAAAAGGCCCAAACGTGGCTCCTCAATCAGGAAGGCGTAACCACGACTCACGACGTACCCAATGGTGCGCTTCGGAAGAGTCATAAGCAGCAGCTAGAGATTGCGAAGGCAGCGCTCGATAGCGTTCCCGTCGAAGAACGGGACATCACCTCGATGATGATGGCGATTGACGTGTCCAAATTACCGAAAGCCAAAATTCTGATTCGGGAGTTTCGTCGGCAACTCAGCCAGTTCTTAGAGACCGGAAATAAAACAGAAGTCTACAATCTTTCAATTCAACTCGTACCACTAAGCAAAAAAACAAAACAAGGAGACTGAAATGTTCAGAACATGGGGGGTGGCAGTACTGGCGTGGTTGTTGGCGGGACCCGTTCCACTAATCGCGGGAAATGAATCCGGAAACGGTGGCGATGTCGTCTACTGTGAAGCGACCCGGGCGACCGCGACTCTGCTCGATTATTTTGAAGCGAGTGTTTTGACGCCTCAGCTGGCTTATGATTTGGGTGAAGCGGATTTGGCGCCGATAGAAAAAGCTAAAATTGCGGTCAAACGTCTGGAACGTGTCGATCCTCAAAGGGCCGCTCGGTACCTGGCGCAAGTCGAGGATTTTGAAAGTAATGTGCGCTGGGTGCGTGGCGTGGAGCTGCCGGATATTCCGGATAGTGGCTATGTGCCCATTGATCCGGTTCATTGCAAGATCAAGCAGATCGCCATTCGCAAACCTCCGTTATCGCCGGAACACCGGCTCTACACCATCAACGAGGATCTGCACGATCTGCTCGACAACGACAACCGAGCTGGCCTAATGCTTCATGAGATTGTTTATGGAGAGCTGTTTGATCGGGGTCAAAAGAACTCGATCAAAGCACGCTACTTTACGGCCCTCATTAGCTCCAGCTACCTGGACACCTTATCGCAGGCGGACTATGACACGCGCTTAGCGATCGTGCTTGAGGAATCTCCTCTTCCGGGCGACACAGTAGCGTTTGCTTCCGATTCGTACCATTACGTGGTTCGTGCGTTCGACTGCTTTGAGCTGGATCTCACCACTCTTCTTAAGAGTGTAGGTAGCGGTGCTCTAAGTTGGTCTGTTCTGAACAAGCCGTCGTTTCTAACTGAAAACGCCGGTGTTGTGAGGGCGTGCCCGAGCCGTGCGGACGTGGGGAGCTATTCCATGCAACTGGCGGTCAAGCAAAACGATCAAGGAGCCTTGGCCCGTCTAAACTTGGAAGTTGTCGCGGAAAATTCGCCCCCGTTGTGGACGCAAGATCCGATCGTGTTGCCACCAGGCGCTTGCGCTGGGGAGCCAGTAACGATGAATCTGGCGGAATTTGCATCGGATATAGAGGGCGATCCTCTTCTATTCCGCAAAATCAGCGGGCCCGCCTGGATCGTCATTGGGGCGAACGGGGTGCTCTCTGGAACGCCAAGCTTAGCTGACGTAGGTACCTTTCGCGTACAAGTAGTGGCGACCGACGGGCAAGGCCTAAGCAGTCAGGCAACTTTGTTTGGAGAGATCCACGAGGGTTGCAGATAGTGTCTAAATGGCCGGGGGCTTCGGTCCCCGGCTATTTCTTAAACTCGATGTCGGCCCAAATAGGAAAGTGATCGGAACCCACCTTGGCTTCGTAGTAGGCTTCACTCACGAAAGCGAAGCAATCTTCCCCATCCTTTTTGTAGCTTACTTTTACAAATCCCTCAGGCGTGTCTTCTGTAACGGTTTTGCAACCGAGCTCTTTGCGGCGGCTATCAGGGAAATGGACGCCTCCGTTTCTTACCTCAAAGTGATCACTATGAAGAATGTAATCGAATTGCACCGTGAAAGGTTCCGGTCCGAAACCACCCTCGTAGGTTGGTGACGGCGCATGCCAGTAGCTGAAAGTCTCTCCTAGGCGGCGAAGAACTTCGCTTCCCGGGTTGTTCTTGTCCTTAATATCCGTGTTCCAGTCGCCGAGTGCGATAAATGGCGTGCCTTTAGCTAACGGGCGAATGCCGCCAATCTCTGCCGCCTCTTGCTTTGCCGATTTTCCAGTAAGGTACCATTCCAGAAAACGGATTTGATCGGCATTCCGAACAATATTCAGCCCTCGGTCATTTCCAAAGTTGAAGGCGGGAACGGTATGCAAGAGAATTACGTGGAACTTACGCTTGCCCGACTTTAAGATGATGTCCGTAAAATTCTTGTCAAAGAGTTCCATCTCGATGGGGAATTTATTGCCGGCGGCATCCCGGTAGGGTTCCAAGTCGAGATCGGGAACAAAAGCATCCCAGCGGATGTCTGCAATAACTTTTTCTGAAACGATTGGGAACTTGGTGAGAGCCGCTGTTGAGTACTGAAAAGGAAAGATTCCAAAATTTACGTGATCGACGAGCTTCATCCAGTTGGGGTCATTTGGATTGGTGCTATAGGTTCCGTCGGTCTTAGTGTGAGCGTTCTTGCCAGTGTTGGCCGGATTGAAACTCACATTATACTTTTCACCCAATAGCTTTGCGACCAAGGCCGCATTTTCACCGTTGGTGGTATAAGTCTTGTCGGGCACGCCGGCCGAATCGTATTGCATTTCATTCAAGGACAGCAGCTGCGGTTTGAGTTCTTTGATGATGGCCAGAGCGGCTTGCAATTGTTCGGATGGTTTTGCTTCACGAAGCTTTACGGAGTCTAGCTCTTTGATGTTGTATTGGACGACGCGAAACCCGAAGCTTGTCAGAGAAATTTGTAAGCCAAATACCAGGGCCAAAAGTCTTTTAGTATTCATGCCCCGACACTATGGCAGGAACGGCCGGCTCGCAAGAGCCGTGCGGTTACTTACCTAAAATTATCAAACGCGCTATACCACACCGCGTTTGCTGCCACCGGTGATGAGTGAAATGACAAATAGAATCAAACCCACCACGAAAAGAATTTTGGCGATGGAAGCGGCCGTTCCCGCTAACCCGAAAAATCCGAACGCGCCAGCGATCAAAGCCACCAGCAAGAATGTTAATGCCCAAGAAAACATTTGTACCTCCTCTGAATTGTCTGGTGATGGCTAGTGCAACTTCAGATCCAGTTTTTTGTGCCTACGGATTCCTCGGGCTGTCTCGATCCGGCTACAAATGGGTAGCAAATCGGTTACGCACAAAGTGCCTACTTGGTGGGCACTGACTGCATACACGCATAAATCACTGAAAATATTATGCTTTGTTAATGGCCTGCACGGAAGTTTTACGCTTTGCGCGAGCCCCGCGTGCCTGGATGTACTAGGAACGGGATTTGCTTATTAATGGCTTGGATTTGCATCTTTGAAGGGGCAACTATGTTTAGGTTACTAACGACTTCCTTATTTCTTTTGGCCGCCGTTCCGGCAATGGCCGACAGCCTACTAGATTTCGGATCTCTTTTTGACCCGGGTGTGGATCTTACCTCCATCGTAGGAAACGGGGGCGTGACGCAGGGGACGACCTCAATAAACCCTGAGTACGCGAATCTAAACTCCGCCGCATCGTTTGCAAACACGAGCGCGCCTGGAATGGCGAATTTCAACGGGCTTCCCGGTATGGATTCAGCGTCCGCGCAAACGCTTGCGAACGATCCCAAACTTAGGCTTACGCTTGATTTCTTCCTTCGCTGTATCGCGCAAAACGTGCCTCCTCAGACCATCGCCCAAACACAGGAAGATGATCTCTTTGGCTTTGGCGCACCTGCGCAGTCTGCTTTTAACATCGGAGACACCTCCAATCCGATCGTAAAGTATTGCATCCAGATGGCGGGCAGCCAGGCGCATGAATATCAAATCCATGTCGCTCAGGCCGCGCTTACCGCAATCGAGCAACAACAGCGCCAACAGCAGCAGCACGATCTTTCGGTTGTGATGACATTCCTTTCGCAGAATGGCGGGGATCAGGAAATGATGAATCTCTTGCCCATTTTGCTGGGGAACGGAGATGCCTCATCTCTATTGTTTGGCGGCTTTTAGTTATTGGATAAGACCAGTTCCGAAACGCTGGCCTCCGAGCGAGTCTCCAAATTATCGCTGTCCGCGAACAACCACAGGCCAAGCACCTTCAAACTTGGCTTAGGACCCAAGTTCTTTGCCGAAATCAGGTCTCTCAGCGGGAATCCAGAATTTCTCTCTGTTTTTGGGGAGGCCCTTTTCATGCAGTTCACAAAACTCTTGTGATAGGGACTCAGCTCACAAACCATCTTTGGATCTACTTGGGGCGTTGCGCAGTAGAAGAGTACATAGGAGAGAGGTTCATCCCGTGGAAGAGATTTCTGAAGCCCCCCAGGAAGAGAAATTCTTGAAGTCCCATCCGAAAGCAGAAGACCAATACGAACGGCGAAATCGTCTGTGCTCTTTTTAAGCGGGAGTTGCATGACCTCTTGCGGAAACTTAGCAATCGCCCACTTCCAGTCTAAGCGCGTGTTAGCGCCAATCGGGATCGGTTCGGAGAAAAGATGAACGTAACCCCCGGAGGCATTCTGAGTTTCAATCACCAGCTGCTTGTTATTTTCTTTTAGAGTGGGATTGCCTTTGAAGAAAATGGGATGGGCGTTCCACTGACTAAGAAGCATTGGGATTACAAGGGACGAAAGTTTTTGCGCGACGGCAGGCATCTTCCCAGTATACCACTGCTAAACGAGCTTCATGGTCCATTGCATGACGGAATCGGCGAGCTCGTCCAGTACTTCCTGCGGTGTGCGCCCCGAGCGTTTTAAGACGTCAAAACCGTGATCGGCGCCGTCAATGATGAGGAGCGTTGCTTTTTTGAGCGGCGCTACCGTTTCCTTCATCAAGGCCAAATCGGCTAACTTGTCGCGTGTTCCCTGCAAAAAGAGCTGCGGGACAGTGATACTGGGCAGGTGTGCGGCCCGCTTGGTGGCGGGCTTATCGGGCGGGTGCAACGGGAAGCCTAAGTAAACGAGGCCCAGGATCGAAAGACTTTTTTCTGCCGCCAGCTGGGAAGCCATTCGACCTCCGAAAGATTTTCCGCCAAGGAGGCACGGAAGACTCGGTGCCTCTTTTTTCGCTCGTTCTAGAGCGGCCGCGATCGCTTGCTTGGCGACTGCAGGGCTATCTGGCCTTCGCTTTCCGGCCTCCATGTATGGGAAATTGAAGCGCAAGCTGGCGATCCCACGTTTTGCTAAGCCAGCCGATAAATTCTCCAGAAATGGGTGCTCCATTCCCGCACCGGCTCCATGAGCCATAACAAATATCGCGGCACTCTTGGTAGGCAGGCGCAATAGGCCACTCGTTTTTCCGTCGGCGATCTTAAGTGAAATTTTCCTTGCGCGCATGTTTTAGCCTAACAAGCTTTTTGAGTGACAGGCACATCTTTTCTCGCAACGATGATACTAAGGAGATAGTAGTGGCCACCTATGTTGTCGGGGATGTGCAGGGTTGTTATAGGAGCCTTCGGGCGCTCGTAGAGAAAATTGCGCCTGGTAAGAATGACTGCCTGGTGTTTGCGGGTGATGTCGTCAATCGAGGCCCGAATTCCCTTGAGGTGCTTCGATTTCTCAGTGAGGGTTCGCTGTCGGTCCGCTGTGTGTTGGGGAATCATGATCTTTGGGCGCTTGCACGTTATTACCTGAAAGTGCCGCCTGGAAAACGCGACACTTTGGACCCTCTTTTGGAGTCCCCGGACGCGTCTCGGTTATTTGAATGGTTGGGGCAGTGGCCCCTTGCTGAGGCGATTGGTAATGGTTTGAGTCTTCACGGAGGGGTGCACCCCGACTGGACCCAAGAGCTCAGTCTTCAACTTTCTTCGGCAGTGCAAAAACGATTGAATGGCTCTGAGCGGGATGGCTTTCTCCAACGCATCATTGCTCGGAATGCACCTGAATGGAATCCGACACTTGATGAGTATGAGAGAGAGCTTGCGGCGGTGCGGTGGTTTACCCGCGCTCGCGTATGCGATCCGAACGGAAGGCTGGATGCGGAATTCAGTGGTCCCCCGGACGCTATTCCAGCAGGTCTATTGCCCTGGTACGCGGTGCCGGGCCGGCGGACGAAAGGCAGGCGTCTCTATTTCGGGCATTGGGCAGCGCATGGTTTTCTTTGTAACTCCGATGTGGTGGCGCTCGATACCGGCTGCGTTTGGGGAGGCCAACTGACGGCCATTCGAGCCGAAGACGATCACCTTTTCCAGGTTCCAAGCGCCGAAGTCTAATTGCAAAATGTGCAAGCTATAGTTTTACTCTTTGCACTTATTCACAAAGCTTATTCCCGGTACTTTCAATTATGGCCGCTTCGCGGTGGCTCTCACTGGGAGGTGTTGGGATGAGTTTTGATATCGATCTTTCATTGTTTAATCGCAAGGCGCACAATCCGTCATTTGGGAGTTTGCGCCGCACGCTCAAGCCCGAAATGGCAGCGAAGCTAATCGATTTTTGTGTGCCGGTGAACCCATATTTTCCAACTCAGGCCATGCTGCAGAGTTATAAGGACGATTTGGAGAACATCCTCAAGTACTACCCCGATCAAAATGAGCCGATTGCGGAGACGCTGGCTCGGGTGATGGGCTTGAATTCGGATGCCGTTGTCATGGCGAACGGCTCGACGGAGGCGATTACCTGGATTGATCATCTTTTTATCAAAGAAAGCATCGCGACCCCCATTCCTACTTTTGGCAGATGGACAGATCAGCCTTTGGAGACGGGAAAGCGCCTGGAAGTTTTTTTACGTCTACCGGAGAATAATTTTGCTCTAAACACAGCTGAGTTCGCGGCATTTGTGAGAAAGACGCGCTCCCGGACCGCTGCCATCTGCAACCCGAATAACCCGACCGGTGCCCTGTTGAGCAAAGAAGAAGTATTGGACCTTTGCCGCGATCTAGCTGACTTGGACTTGGTAATTGTGGACGAATCCTTTATCGATTTTTCTGAGATCGAGGGCGTCCCTACGATTGCGAAGGAGGCCCAGTCGCTCAAGAATGTGATCGTCGTAAAAAGTCTAGGTAAGAACTTTGGTATGCACGGGCTCCGCTTTGGGTATACCGTTTCCAATCCCAGAATCGCGGGAGCGCTACGGCACAAGCTGCCGCATTGGAACGTGAATGCCATTGGCGAAAGAGTCATCCAGGACTTGGAGGCGAACGCGGCCGCCTATGAGGCCAGCCGGCGGCAGGTGATTGCGGATCGCCAGTACCTGTTCGGGCAGCTGCAGAAGGTCGAGGGCATCCGTGTGTTTCCTTCCAAGGCCAATTTTGTTTTCTTTCGCTGCCCTGACATTGTATCGGGTGCCCGATTGCGTGATCTCCTAATCGAAAAAGAAGGTCTTTTTGTCCGCGAGTGCGGCAATAAGGTGGGATCTTCAAGTCAGTATGTTCGGGTGGCCGCGAACCCAAGGCCCCACACCGATCGTCTGATAGGGGCTCTGGAGCGTTCAATAAAGCGCCTTACCGTTGAGGGGGCGCTGGCGGCGTCAGTCGGTTCCTCCCATTCACAGCAGAGTGTACCAAGTATTTGATTGAGGGATGGCACCGGGGTAGACTTCCTCGATGGCAAACGTGACGCAACGCACACGGACCTCGCTCTGGCAGATTGTCGGGCTCGTGGTTTTTGGCTCCTTTCTCGCCGTTTTGGTGATTGAAATCGCTCTGCAGTTTTTGCCGGTGCACGACTCGATGCAGGCCTTGGCTGTAAATGCGCAGTCGCCGGTGGCCCGCTACCAACCTGATAGAGATTTTACATACTCGTTAGGAGCCGATTTTGCGATTGTGAACCGCGGCCACGTAAACAACGCAGGCTTCGTCAACAACCAGGACTACGATTCGAAGTTGCGGACGCCGCTCGTTGCGATCGTCGGCGACAGTTATGTAGAAGCCCTGATGGTTCCGTATAAGCAAACTCTGCAGGGGACTTTGGCGCGCGCCGTGGGAAAGGAAGGGCGGGTGTACAGCTTTGCCATGTCGGGAGCCCCGCTCTCCCAATATCTGGTGTACGCCGATGCCGCTCGAAAAGACTACAAGCCGAATGCGATGATTTTTGTGATTGTCGGCAACGATTTTGACGAATCTCTGCCCAAGTATCGTGAAGGGAATGGGAAACGCTTTCACTATTTTAAGGAGGAAGGCGGCGAGCTGAACTTAAGCCGTGAGGACTATGAGCCCTCAAGCTTGCGACAGTGGCTTCGCAAGTCAGCGTTGCTTAGGTACCTTTATATCAACGTGCACGCACCGGAAGTGTTATCGAAACTGCGCACCCTTTGGTCCAACAAGGCTACCGCCAAAGCGGAATCAAACTTCGTTGGAAATACTTCAGCAGAAGTCGATCCGGAAAGGCTGCGGTTATCCGAGGGTGTCGTCGATAAGTTCTTCGAGATGCTTCCAGAAAAATCGGGTCTAGATCCGAACCACATCGTATTTGTCTTGGACGGGATGCGCCCGGAGCTCTATTCCCTCGATTCCTACCGGTCGGCACACCAGAGTTACTTTGGACAAATGCGTTCTTACTTCATGTTGAATGCTCAAAAAAGAGGCTACGAGATAGTAGATCTGCATTCGTATTTTGCAGCAAAACACAAACGGACCGGCGCAAAGTTTGAATTTGACCGGGACGCTCACTGGAATGCCAAAGGGCACCAAACTGCTGCAGAGGCCGTGCTCCAAACGTCGCTATGGAGTCATTTATTTCCGGGGGCACACTTGGGGATAGGCGAGTAGGAGCTAATCCAGCTCGAATTGTTCGCGGTAGTCCTTTGCAAGTTCCGCATTTTGGTCTTCTTTCCGCAAGATACAGTTCCCAATGGCGAGCACATCTAAGCCGGTTCCCATAAAACAATGGAAAGCATCTTCGGGGCTCTCGACTATGGGTTCGCCGCGGACGTTGAAGCTGGTGTTAACCAAAACCGGGACGCCCGTTTTTTCGCCAAAGCGTTTTAGCAGGTGGTGGTACCGCGGGTTGCGCTGGGCTTCGACGGTCTGCACTCGAGCGGAGTAATCGACATGTGTGACTGCTGGGATGGCCGATCGTGGGACATTGAGTTTTTCAATCCCAAAAAGGCTGCTCTCCTCTTCCGTCATTTGGCGACGGTGAGACTCGCTCACCGGTGCCACCATCAGCATGTATGGGCTGTCGTCGGCGAGGCCAAACCATTCCTTCGCCGCCTCTTTAGTAACAGAGGGTGCGAACGGCCTGAAGGACTCGCGAAACTTGATCTTCAGGTTAATGCGCTTTTGGGTATCTGTAGGGCGCGGATCGGCAAGAATCGATCGGTTTCCGAGCGCTCTTGGACCAAACTCCATTCTTCCCTGAAACCAACCGACTGCTTTTCCCTGCTGCAGCAGATCCGAAACCTCTTCAACCAAATCGCCCTCAGTGGCGAGTTCCTCGATCACGGCCCCTGCGCGTTTCAGGCGTTGCACAATCTCATCCTGCTTGTACTCGGTCCCAAGATAAGATCCTGCCATAGAATCTGCAGCTTGTACGTGGCGGGGTTGCTTCAAGAATAGATAGTGAGCGGCGAGAGCAGCACCCAGAGCCCCTCCTGCATCGCCGGCTGCGGGTTGGACCCAGATTTCATCAAAAATCTTGGCTCGCGAAACAACCCCATTCGCTACGCAATTCAGTGCGACGCCGCCCGCCAGACAGAGCTTATTGAGGCCTGTCGTTTTCTTTGCCTCACGCGCGAGTTTGAGAACTACTTCCTCAGTGACAAGTTGTATGGAGGCAGCCACGTCCATGTGTTTTTGTTCCAGTGCTTCTTCAGGTTTTCGCACTGGAAAGCCGAACAAGTTGGCGAACTTCCGATTCACCATCGTAAGGCCGGTACAGTAGTCAAAATACTCTAAATTGATTTGGAACGATCCATCCTCTTTTGCGTGAATCAAATGCTCGCGAATGAGATCTGCATATCTTGGCTCGCCGTAGGGTGCTAGGCCCATCAATTTATATTCGCCAGAATTGACCTTGAAGCCACAAAAGTAAGTAAAGGCGGAATAGAGTAAACCCAAGGAGTGCGGAAAGTGGATCTCTTTAAGTAGCTCTAGCGAGTTTCCCTCTCCTTTCGCGATACTGGTTGTCGTCCACTCGCCGACGCCGTCCATTGTAAGTACGACGGCATTCTCGAAAGGCGATGGGAAAAAAGCCGAGGCGGCATGCGAAAGGTGGTGCTCAGAAAAAAGAAGGCGCTCGCGTAGGTCCATGTTAGGGAAAAAAGCAGCCAACTCTTTTCGAAGTAAACTTTTCTGAAAGAGCTTGTCCTTCAACCAAACCGGAAGCGCTTTGGAGAACGATCGGAATCCGCGCGGGGAAAACTCAAGGTAGGTTTCCAGCAACCGTTCGAACTTGAGGAAAGGCTTGTCGTAAAAAACGATGTAGTCGACATCGCCAGGCGCTTGATCCAAGCAAAATTGGATCGCGTGCTTGGGAAACCTGGCGTCGTGCTTTTTACGGCTGAACCGTTCTTCCTGAGCCGCGGCCAAGACCTTACCGTCTTCGAGTAGGGCGGCTGCGCTGTCATGGTACAGGGCTGAAATACCTAGGATTCGCATTCGGCCTCTTAGAAAAGCGTGTAGATAAACGGTGCAACCGCAGTTCCCTGGCTTAGCACGATGAGCCCGCCAAGCGCCAAAAGGGCCACGAGCAAGGGGAGCAACCAAAACTTCTTTCTTACCCTGAGGAATCGCCAAAACTCCGACATGAACTCGACCATTTTAGAATTGCTCCTTGAAGTTTTCCGCCGTGAACGGGGTTTTTCTCTGTTTCCAAAGCGTGGGTTTTGCTGTGGGGAACTTTCGGTTCAGCACGTCCCCTCTTACCCAGGCTGCCAAAAATCCAATAGGGGTGAGTACCAGAAAAAACAAAGCCCCGAGGATGATCGGCTGGGTAAAGATGGCCAGCAGAAGGCCAAAACGGTGCCAGAGCACGTTCAATGGGTGCAAGGCGCGCGGGTACACCAGCGTGATCAGCAGAAAAAGGCCTGAAATGGCCAAGCAGCCAGCATTGGGGCCGGTTTTGAGGGCTGGGTAAACCCCAAGCAGAAAAAAGAAGGCAGCAAAGACCAGCCCGAACTGGCGGTCGGAGCCGACTCGAATCTCGTGTTCCAGAATAGTTTCGTGCATAGCTTAGTCCATTCCCTAGCCTATCCTGGGAAGATTGGCAAAAGCGGTCCTGGTAGGGGGGCTCGGGAGTCGGTCCTAGCGTAGAGTCGCCAGCCGACGATCTGCCCGTTCGTACCTAATAGTAATTGTATCACCTGCTTTGACTTGGAACGGAAGCCGTTCAAAGAAAATAAACACCTCGTTTTGTGCGGTGCGGTATTCCCAATGGCCTTGCGACGCATCTAAGATTTGGCCGTTGATACTTACCTGTATGCTTTCCGGCTTGGGGGCGACTTCAAGTGGAATGCGCCGTTGCGCGGCGAGGCTGGCGCGCCGCACGACACCGTCCGCGAAATCGCGCAACGCGGAACCTACCGATACTTTGCAGGTATCGTATATTTTTCCGTCGGTTTCCTCGGCAAGGACGTCATAGGCAAACCCATTACACCAGTGGCCCATCGCACTCACACGATAAGCCTTGTTGACCTTATTATGGGTAGCGATAAAGCGCTGCGCGTAGTCAATCGGTAAATCCCCCTGGTACGGCGTTCCGTTTGCGAAGTACGTGTACTGATCGTCTCTGTTGGTCACGATGAGCACGTCTTGAGGTACATCGTTGCGGAAGTACTCTTGCGGTACAAAGCTGAAGTTCGTCAGCTTGTCGTAGAACAGCTGAAGCGTCCATGTGGGCGAGTTCAGCGCGTTCTGCCAACTGATTTGATCGAGGTAGCTGCGGAAGGAGTTTGTAAAGTTCGTTCCGTACCCTTCCATGATTGCCTGCCCGCCAACTGTAACTGGCGATCCGTTGGAGACGCTCGGCTGGCTCATCAGCATGGCTGCTTTGTGATCGGATTTGATCGTGGAAAGAATATTGGAGAACTGTGTGATCTGATTGCGGACATCGGATAGCAACGGTGTGCAGTCCGTTGCTTTGTCGATCACCCACAAAGTTTCGCTGCTGGCCCCTTCGACCTTATCCTTGATCACTACGTTTAGAGTCACCGGAGGCTTCGACACGTGGATGATAACGGTATTTTCAACGCTGAAGGCAGCATTCGATACCACCACCACAAAGTCGTTTACTCCGACCGCCGAAAGCGGCGGAGTGCCCGAGAGATCCCCGTTGGTCGCTACGTTCAACCAGGTCGGGCCCGATTTCTTGCTAAAGCTTAGCGGGTAACCTTTGGGATCCGTCGCTTTGTCCTTCAAAGTTTCCTTGAAAGCTTCGAGCGCAACCGCATTGAAAACAATTGGGGACTGCAGCCACTGCGGGGGCTTGGGATCTGCGATGACATCGATATAAAGCGTGCCTGTCGCGACGTGCGTCCCATCGTTTACGTGGAGAGTATACGAATGCGGCCCAATGTCCTTCATCTTTGGAGTTGCTGTGAGTTGGCAGGTATTAGTGAGGGTGACCCATGCATCCGCCGAAATGAGAACGCAAGTAAACTTGTCGCCCTCGGGGTCCTCGATATACTTGGGATCCGACAAATCCACACTAAGGGTTTCGCCTTCCTTGACCGTAAATTTCAGATCTTTAATGGTAGGCGGGTAGGTGCGGATTTTTACGCTGCCGAACGCATTTACTTCGACTGCGGGGTGCTTCCCATCGCTGACTCCGAAGCGCGCAGTGTACTCGCCCAAATGATTTTCAGCTGGAACACCGGATAAAATCCCTGATGGGCTCAGTTGAAGCCAACTTGGGCCGTCAAGAAGTGTAAATTCCAGTTTGTCGCCGTCTACTTCCTTTACGAAGGGGGTGAGATCGAAGTTGTAGTTTTCCCCTACGTAAGCGTCGGCGAGACGAATCGGATTCTGCGTCCACTGAGGCGGGGTGTTTTTCGGAACCACCATGCCAATCGCCTCGACTGGAAGCGGCGGGTGCGATCCGTCGGTGACCGTCAACGTAAAGCGGTACGTCCCAATGTGCTTAGTTTCGGGAACCCCATTCACCATTCCGCCTGCGCTTACGCGGATCCATTCTGGCGCGCCCAGTGAAGCGAACGTCAGGGTGTCCCCGTCTTCATCGACCGCAAAAGGAGAGACATCGTAATTTAACGTTTCGCCCACCTCTACTACAGGAAGTTGAATCGGAGATTTGGTCCAGTATGGGGCGTCCTGCTTGTTGAGCACGCGGATCGTGGTGTTCACGGTGACGGCCGGTGATTTCCCGTCGGTAACGGAGAAGCTTACGGGTGAGGTGCCGACATCTATTTGTCGGGGAGTTCCCGAAAGCTTTCCGTCAGAGCTTGTCTGCAACCAATCGGGCCCGCTTACTTTTGCAAAGGTGATGGCATCGCCTTCAGGATCCTTGGCCCAAGAGCTCAAGTCGAAACTGTAGGCGGTATCTTCTGTAGCGTCACTGAGGATAAGAGGCGTCGTCCAGACAGGTGCATCGTTGGTGTCGAGAACAAGACCTTCGGCGTTCACCGGGACTTTGGTGGTCCCGTCGCTCACGCGGATCACCATGGTGAAAGGGCCAACGTCCTGCTGTCGGGGTGTACCCGAAAGGGTACCGTCAGCGGCGACTTGTATCCAATTGGGTCCACTTACTTTCTCAAAGGTCAGTGGATCGTTCTCTTCATCGGTCACAAAAGGTTTCACATCGAAAGTGTAGGCCTCATCTTCGAGGGCATCCTTGAGACGGATCGGATTTTGGGTCCACTGGGGAGGATCATTCACCGGCAGTACCTGGCCATTGGCGACGGCAGGTACTGGGGTAGACGCCCCGTCTGTCACCGTAAGATCTAAGGTGAAGGGCCCCACATCCGAGGCGCTGGGAGTCCCGCTGAGTTCCCCATTAGGTGCCAGGCTTATCCAGGCCGGACCCTTTACTAGCGCAAATGTTAAAGCGTCGTTTTCCGGATCGGTTACGTAAAGCTTTAGATCGAAGTTGTAGGGCTTATCTTCAAAAGCGTCCGCCAACTTGACGGGGTTCTGCACCCACTGAGGAGGATCGTTGGTTTCGACCACTTTGCCGCGTGCAATGACCTGTGCGCTGCCTTTGCCATCAGATACTTCGATTCTGACCTGATAGCTGCCTACATCCCTTTGTTCTGGGGTCCCGACCAAATTCCCATCTTGGGTGACTTGTATCCAGTTGGGGCCGCTAACTTTTTTGAACGTTAGAGCGTCGCCTTCCTCATCAAACACAAAGGGCTTTACGTCGAACGAATAGGCCTTGTCCTCGAAGGCGTCTGGGAGATCGATTGGGTTCTGGGTCCAAGTCGGCGGATCATTGGCTTCGATGACACGCCCGTTGGCCGTGACATTTACGGGTGGCGCGATGCCGTCGCTCACACTGAAGGTAGCTTGGAAGTTCCCTACGTCTGATTGAGCCGGCGTTCCCGACAGAAGGCCGTTTGGGGATACTTTGAGCCAATCGGGTCCACTGACTTTTGCGAATTGTAGGTTGTCCCCATCTTCATCTGTTGCGAACGGGGCGATGTTAAATCCATAGGCTACGTCTTCGGTCGCGTCTGCCAGAGTAAGAGGATCCTGCGACCATTTGGGTGCGTCGTTTGTATTGCGGACTTCTCCGAGTGCTGGCGCTTCGCTGCTCAAAACCCCGTCGGAGGCTACAACAGTCAAAGTGAAGTTACCAACGTCCGACTGTGAAGGGGTCCCTGAAAAGATGCCGTCTGCACTCAGTGTCAGCCATGCCGGACCACCCTTTTTCGTGAACTGGAGCGGACGACCTTCCGGATCGGATACAAAGGGCTTTACATCAAAAGTGTACGGCTGATCTTCAAACGCGGGATCCATCGGAATGGTCGTCACATTCCACGTAGGCGGATCGTTGACTTCGATCACGCGTCCGTTGGCGTCGACATTTACGGGAGCCCCGATACCGTCGGTTACACTGAGTACTAGGGTAAACGGACCAACATCTGCCTGGCGGGGAGTGCCGCTTAGAACGCCAGTGGAACTTACCTTTATCCAGTCGGGTCCTTGTTCTTTTTTGAAGGTAAGTGGATCGCCGTCTTCATCAAAAACCAAATTAGCAACTGAAAACTGGTAAAGCTTATTCTCGGTCGCATCGGGTAGAGGGATTGGGTTCTGCGACCAAGCTGGTAGATCGTTGGTGTTGAGCACTCTACCGCGTGCGCGAACTGGAACCGGGTCGGATTTACCGTCAGTGACGCCTACCAGAATTTCGTAAGATCCGACGTCTTCCTGTCGGGGAACCCCCGTGAGTTTTCCTTGTGGAGTTATCTGCAACCAGCCCGGCCCCTCGAGTTTTTCGAAGGTCAGGGCGTCGCCATCCGGATCAGACGCGTAGCCCGCTAGTTCAAACTGGAATAGCCAGTCTTCTTGGGCGTCGTCGAGGGCAATGGGATCGGCCTTCCAAAATGGTGCGTCGTTGGTATTTAGAACTTGCCCCGTTAGTGTAACGGGTACTGCAGCCGCCTTTCCGTCACTAACACTCACGCGGGCGGTGAAGGGTCCAACATCCTCCTGCACCGGCGTTCCGGAGAGGACTCCATTGATCCCGACTTTAAGCCACTCGGGGCCAGAGAGTTTGGTAAAGCTTAGCGTGTCGCCGTCCTCATCAAATACTTTGGTTTTTAGATCAAAGGAATAGGCGCGATCTTCGGTTGCATCCGGAAGCGGGATCGGGTCGCTTGCCCAAACGGGGGCATCGTTTACATTCAGTACTTCACCGACGGCGTTGACATTGACCGGAGTGGAATTGCCATCGGTAACGGAGAAAACTGCCTGGTAACTTCCCACATTTGCTTGAACGGGTACGCCGCTGAGTTTTCCTTGGGGCGAGATTTTCAACCAAGCCGGTCCCGAAACCATCGCAAAGCTTAGGCTGTCGCCATCCTCATCCACCGCGAAGCTAGAGATATCGAAGTCGTAGGGCGCGTCTTCGAAGGCATCTTTCAGCGCAATCGGATCTTTGGTCCATTGGGGCGCGTCGTTGCTATTCAGGACGCGGCCCTTGGCGGTCACGGAAACCGGATTGGAGAGCGAATCGGTTACTGAAACCACCAGATCAAAGTTACCGACGTCTGACTGCTTGGGTGTCCCACTCAGGGAACCATCGGAGCTTACTAAGATCCACGCGGGTCCAGAGACTTTGGCGAAGCGCAGATTGTCTCCATCTACGTCGAGGGCAAAAGTTGAAATGTCAAAAGAGTACGCTTTGTCTTCGAAGGCGTCGCTCAGTGTAATTGGATCTCGAGTCCAGGTGGGAGCGTCGTTGGTATTTTTTACAGTCCCGTTTGCGTTTACTTCAACGGGCGCCGACTTTCCGTCGGTGACCGCAAAACGTGCCGTGTAGTTACCCACGTCTTCTTGCACTGGCGTTCCAGCGAGTACTCCACTTGGTGGCACTGAGAGCCAGCCGGGCCCAGAGACTTTAGCGAAAGTGAGAGGATCCCCGTCTTCGTCAACAACGAAGGCTTTGATATCAAAGCTGTAGGGATCGTCTTCGAGCGCCTCTTTCAACGTGAGCGGGTCCACGGTCCAACGAGGTGGATCGTTTACGTTAAGGACCTCACCTTGGACGTTCACTTCAACGGGCGTGGCGATTCCGTCGCTTACACTGACGACAAAACTCAGGGGGCCGACATCTGCCTGTCGTGGCGTTCCTGAAATAATTCCGGCAGTAGAAACATTTACCCAACTAGGTCCAGATACCTTCTTGAAACTGAGGGCATCTCCATCCTCGTCGCTAGCCGACGTAGAGAGGTCGAATTGATACGGAGAATCCTCAGTCGCCGAAGGGATGCGTACGGGATTGCTGATCCAGACGGGAGGATCGTTCACGTTGATGACTTGCCCTACTGCTGTCACGTTTACGGGTGTTCCCGAGGGATCGGCTACGCTGAGTACCGCTTGGTAATTCCCCACGTCGCTTTGAGAGGGTGTTCCCCCAAGCTGCCCGTCGCTGCTCACCGTAAGCCAGGCGGGTCCGGAAACTTTTGCAAATTGAAGTGGATCGCCTTCGGCATCGGTAACTTGGGTTTTGAGATCAAAAAAGAATGGATTGTCTTCCAAGGCGACGGGGAGGTTCAACGGATCAGATTTCCACTGAGGGAGATCATTTACTTCAAGCACTCTGCCGTTTGCCGATACCTTGACAGGGGTCGATTTCCCATCCGTTACATTGAATTCAGCCGTGAACGTACCGACATCACTCTGCACAGGCGTTCCAGTCAAACGTCCCTGCGCGTCTACCTTAAGCCATTGCGGGCCACTTACTTTGGAGAACGTGAGAGCGTCTCCATCCTCGTCGTTTGCAAAAGGGCGGAGCTCAAAGTTATAAGGAGCGTCTTCGGTGGCTGGAGACAATTCAATCGGATTTTGTGTCCAAACGGGGGCGTCATTGACGTTGATGACTTTGCCGTTTGCAACGACAGACACGGGAGCGGACTTCGAGTCGGTCACGCTAAGTGTGGCGGTAAAAGTACCGACGTCTCCTTGTGCCGGTGTGCCACTGAGTGTGCCAGCGGCATCGATTTTTAGCCACTGCGGGCCACTCTGAAGGGCGAAAGTTAAGGCGTCCCCATCTTCATCTGTAGCGAGACTTGCGACACTAAACTGGTACGGGCTATCTTCCGTGGCGTCCGCCAGTTGAATGGGATTCTGAGTCCATTTGGGTGCATCATTCACGTTCAGAACTTTTCCATTCGCAGAAACCTGAACGTTCGCTTTTCCGTCCGATACGGAGAAAGTGGCGGTGTAGTTGCCTACATCTGCCTGAACGGGAGTCCCGGTGATTTTTCCGTTCGGAGCAACTTTTAACCAATCGGGTCCGTTCAATTTGCTAAAGGTGAGCGGATCGCCATCCTCGTCCGTTACTAGGGGCGCTAAGTCAAAGTTGTACGCTTGATCTTCCGTCGCATCCGCGAGGCTAACCGGTATCTGAGTCCAAACGGGAGCATCATTTACGTTTTGCACTTTACCGGTGGCGGGTACAAGCACCGGCGCCGAAAGGCCGTCCGTTACGCTAAAGGAGGCGGTGTAGTTTCCCACGTCGCCTTGCTTTGGCGTACCAGTGATCTTTCCATCGGAAGCTACTTGCATCCAGGTTGGGCCGGAGACTTTTACGAATGTCAGATTTTCACTATCTTCGTCGGAGGCAAGAGGAGCTAGGTCGAAAGTAAAAGGATTGTCTTCCAGCGCCGTACCCAGATCAACGCTTGTGACATTCCAAATGGGCGGGTCGTTTACGTTCAGCACGACGCCGTTTGCATTTACCGGAACGGGGGCAGCGATACCGTCCGTTACTAGGACAACTAAAGTGAAGTTGCCGATATCGGCCGCAGCAGGCGTACCGCTTAGGACGCCTTGAGGGGAAACCTTTAACCAATCTGGACCGGAAGACTTAGTAAACTGTAGTGTGTTGCCATCCTCGTCCGAAGCGAAAGAACTGATGTTGAACGTGTACGGAGTGTCCTCGCTGGCCGGATCCAATTGGATGGGATTTTGGGACCAAACCGGGGCATCGTTGACGTTTACCACTTGGAAATTAAAAGTCGCGGGAGCGCTGAAAACTCTTCCGTCGATCGTGGTTTCAAAAGCGATGCGTAAACTTACCGGTCCGACGTGTGCTTGCAGGGGCGTGCCGCTGAGTGCTCCCTGCGGCGACAAGGATATCCAAGGCGCTCCCTCCAAGAGTGTGAAAGTTGTAGGGGTGCCCTCCGGGTGGTCGAGGTGTTTGACCACACTTTCGGTATAGGGTGAATCCTCAAATGCCTTGTTGAGTGTAATTGGATCCTGATTCCAAACGGGTGGGATGCGGACGGTGATTTCCATTTGGGTGATTGCACCGGTATCTCCGTCCTGCACGGCAAAAGTGAAACGGCTAATGCCCTGATCGCTGTTCGTTGGATTTCCAAACATGCGATCGTTTGCAGAGTCGATTGTTAACCAAGCTGGCTTTCCAAAAGGCGTTTCGGTCCAGTCTAACTTTCCACCACTGCCCGTTTCACTGAGCAAGCTAATGAGATCGACGTCGAAGGCCTCACCTGCAAAAGCCGTAAGTTTTGTGGGGTTGTTTTTGAATTTGATTGCGGCCTTCGCGTAGGAGCCTACACAAAGTGCAACCAACAAAAAAAGCAGACCACTTTTTTTGAACTTTAGAATTTCCATAACCCCCGCTCCCCTGCATTGATGCGATTTGTTATCGTTAATGCGACGTCATTATATCACCGACAAATCAACAATTTACGTGTCAATCGGTTACACGAGCGAGAAGTCTTAACGGTTCGATAAGGGAGGTTTTCGTTTGAACTCCGCAAAGCGTTAGAGGGTTTGTATACCGATAGGATGCGGGAGTGCGCGTCACGCTTTTACAGCTGCGAAAGAGATCGTCGAAGTGCGGTTAACGTATATTCATGGTCCCCCGAAAAAGCGTTCAAAATTCCATGGTTGCCAGGGCGCTTTGCCGTCTATTTCTGGCATGAAACTTCCATCTAAATGACCAGTTTCCTAAATTTGGGTATTCGGGTTGACTACACTTTCAAAAATTTTCTTGCTGCTATGGGTGTTTCTGTATGGAAACGCCTTTTGTGGCGACAACGACAAGACTGACTGCAAGCGCGCACATGTCGCTATTGCGCAGAGCATTGGTATGGAAACCCGGCCGCACGGGCCGGCGGATATCGCCGAGCGGCTGAAAGACTTTGCTGGGCAAGAAATTGGATCTGTTCCAGATGCCGAGGGCGGCATGAACTACGTTTTTCGCGTTGTGGACGGTGACAAGGAAGTCGCTATTCGAGTTCCGATAGATCCAACAGCGGACATGATTGATATTGCCAAGTGGGAGTATGAGCTTCGCCTCAGTCTCGCGGAAGCTTGGAAAAAAACCGGCCGTGAAGGGCGCCCGCCGCTTTTGATTCCCACAGGATTTCACGAGCCTACCGGAGCCACTCAGGGCGAGTGGGTACCCGAGACGGTGCACAACCGTTTGGGAGATTCGCGTTTCATGGGCCCGAAGTCCCCGGAGGGAGCGGTCTACGGACTTTGGGGAAAAATTGCGGACGCTGTGCAGTTCTTACATGACTCGGACGTGGTACACCGCGATCTTAAGGCGGCGAATGTGCACCTTGTGGTTCTCTACAAGGATCCAGAGACGGGACTCACTTCGTCCAAAGGCAGCCCCACAAGTGAGGTTTCGGATATCGCCGTATTGCTCGGGGACTTTGATCTTTCGGCGCAGCAGCGTACTCTAAATCCGACTGTCGACGGAATCTCCGGAACAGCTGCCTATATGCCGGTAGATCAGATCTTTCAGAAAACGCCGGTTCCTGCGCACGATGTATTTGCGATGAGAAAACTCTTTGCAGAGATTGCCCTGGGCGACAAGATCACGAGTGAGGAAATGGCTAGCGCGACCTTCATTCGAGGCCTGCCGTTTGCCAAGATGACGGAGTTTCGTCACTCGCTGGAAGATAAAATTGGACCCTACAAAGCCATGGTGGTTCACCACCCTACAAAGTCGGTCAAGGAGTTGAAAGAGTTGGCGGCCTTCGCCGAAAAGTTTGAGAGTAGTGGTACGGATCCACAAAAATTTGTTAAGGCGTACGCGAAAAAATATCTTCTTCCCCTGATGGAGAGAGATCCCGAACGTGCTGCTGAAGTTATTTTTACATCCAAACTTCTCACCGATGCTTTTAGGCAGAATCTCGGACAGAAAGGCTGGTTCTTTGGAATGCAAAAACGGAACGGCCTTGGAATGAATACGAAGCAATCAAAAGAATTGCTGGCTGCTCTTGCCGCGCGCTACGGTGGCATCCCCAAGCGGGAGAGCTATACCTTGTCGCTCGACGTACCCCTGCCGGAAGAAACGGTGGCTTACCGGGCGCCCAATCCTTTTGTTGAATGGGATGAAGCGCACCTTGCGATCGCGGATTTGAAAATGGAATCCGAGTTCACCTATGTCGATCCCAGATCGGTAGGTATCTTGCCGATTGTGGATGGGAATCGGGCCCCGAGACTGGAAATTGACGATGATGCCCCAACTCGCATAACCCGCCCCAGGGCGCCCCAGAACTAGTGGTGTTGCACCAGGTCACCAAAGCACAGCCCTAATGTTTCAATATTAATGGCCGTTTAGCTGAGGCGCTTGCAGGCGGTGGCGCGCGCTGTCAGAACCAAAAGATGGCAAAGGGGCTTTGGGTAGGGATTCTAACGGCAGTTTTATCGACGCTATGCGTTGCCACTCCCCCCCCCGACTTTGCGACTCTATGCCGGTTGGCATTACAGGCCGAGGCAACAATCCCCGATGCTATCCAGCACTATCTGAGCGAGAACTCTCTTCATCTCGAGCCTTTTGAACACGATAGACACAACCTTTGGGATAACTGGGGTGCGTGGGACGGCCGCTATGGTATTTATCACCGCTATTCCCAGACAGCGGTGAGTCATCTCGGTCTAGGTTCAACCGATAAATCAGCTCACAACGAGGCCGCGATCCGCCATTTTGTCTCCGCCGATGGAAAGATTTGGTACCACCTTGGGCTAGTACTAGAAAAAAAGGCGCCCGACGAGCTCGCTTATTGGTCTGGAAAACTAGTTATTCATAACGGTCTTTACTACCTTTTTCATACACGTGGAGAAACCTCCGGCCGAAACCAATACATCGCTGTTTCGGTTTCCCGGGATGGGCAACGTTTTTCAAAATCAAAGGCTATTCTTAAGCCCTCCGATCGCTGGAACTATACATTTGACGATACCGATGGCGCGATCCCGGCCTGGCGTGACCCAGAAGTTTTTTGGCACGATAAAGTTCAATGTTGGGTCATGATTTTTGCTACGAAGACGAACCGCAACGGGAGCACCGATCCTGGCTTTGGATTGGCGACCTCGGTAGACCTATTTCATTGGAACTTACTCCCGGCAGTTGCCGCAACCTTACCGGAATCACTACGCGTGCGGGGTGCTCAACTCGAGCTTCCCAACATAGAAGTGCGGCCGGGGAAATTTCGTTTGTATGCAAGTTACTCAGTTCCTGAAGATGGGGATAAACCAGCGCAACTCGGAGCGCTCTACTGGGATGTGAATTCACTGGGAGCGGAATTGGACTCTCCGAGTATTCTCTATGACGATTCCCGCTACTACGGCTTTAGTTTGTTGGCCGGAACAGCACTGCTGTTCAGTACAGATCAGCACGACAGCCCGTACCGTATGGCGAGCGTGCCGCTCTTGCCATAAAAAAAGCCCGGCACCCTTGGGGCACCGGGCTTCATGCTGATACCAGTCTTATTGATATTTCACGCCACAACCGTAGGGTTCGGTTGATGCTGTTTTTACGGAACTACCCGATTCGATTTCCTTAAAGGCCGTAAGAACGTAGTTTTCGGCCTTTATGATGTCATCGGTGTCCGTAGAGCGGATGCTGTCTATGGCACCTTGATAGGCAACTTTGCCCTTGGGATCGATGATGAACATGTGAGGAGTTGTTTTCGCCCCATACGCAACACCGATCTTACCGTCTGTATCCAAGAGCACGGCGCTGGCATTGCTCTTATTTTTCTTTATCGCGGCATTGGTTTCTTCAGGGGTCATGTAGCCCTGCTTTCCTTTAGCTGAAGAAACGATTGAAAGCCATACGGCACCTTTCTTTTTGGCCTCCGCTTGGGTTTTTTGCATGTTCCCGCTGTCGTAGTGCTTGCGAACGTAAGGGCAGCCGTGATTTAGCCATTCGAGCACGACGTACTTGCCTTTGTAGTCACTCAGCTTGTGTTCTTTCCCGTTGCTATCCTTCGCGGTGAAGTTGGGTGCAGGGGAGCCGGTCGTTACGTGGCCGGTTTTGGACTTAGTAGAAAATCCGCTCAGTCCAATGATGGCAACCATTCCAAGCATGGCGGTTGCGATTTTCGGGTACTTCATTAGGGGGCCTCCACTTCAGATAGAATCCAGTGCTTTCAGCACGGTTTCTTTGGTTAAGATTTGTGGCAGCAAAACCGGTTCACTTCCGGCCTTGCCACTGTAAAAAACATAGAGAGGGACACCGTTTCTACCGAAGGATTCCAATCTTTTGGAAATCACTTCATCTTGATTCGTCCAGTCTGCCAACAGTAGGGCAACGCCCTTCTCTTTGAACTTATCCAGGATGGGTTGTGTGTCCAATACCGCTTGCTTGTTTACCTGACACGTAATGCACCAAGATGCGGTGAAATCAATAAAGATGGGGACGTTGGCAGCCTGCAGTTCCGCAAGGCGCTCCTCGGAGAACGTTTGCCATTCGCCTTCTGCAATCTGAACTTTTGGGGAGGGCTTAAGATCCCGAAGCCCCACAGCAAGGCCAGCTCCCACAAAAACAACCGCGAAAATCACCTGCCACTTTCTCCAACCCGTTTTACCGTACGCCCAAAGCCCCATGGCAAATACTAGAAGGCTGATGCGCAGGACAAAGAGCCGGTGTGGATCTGTTTGCTCACCAATCACTGAAAGGATCCAAAGGACAGTGAGAAAAATAGGAAAGGCCAGGAACTGTCTAAACGTTTCCATCCAGGCCCCGGGCTTGGGAAGGTACGCGATCAATTTCGGAAATGCTGCAAGGATCACATAGGGCGATGCCATCCCTACCCCGATCGCGGTAAACACCAGGAACGTGACCCAGCCGGGTTGAGAGAGTGCGAAGCCGATCGCTACACCCATAAACGGCGCGGTACAAGGGGTGGCAACGAGTGTGGCAAGGACTCCCGTAAAGAAAGATCCCGCCACACCGGATTTCTGCGAAAGGTTTTGGCCAACACCCATGAAACTACCGCCTACGTCGTAGGCTCCGAGTAGATTCATTCCGACAGCTACAAAAATAAAACTGAGAGATGCCAAAAAAATCGGAGATTGCAGTTGAAATCCCCAACCAATGTGAGTTCCGCCCGCGCGAACGATAAGAAGTCCCGCGACCAATAGCCAGAAGGAAACAAGTATTCCAAAAAGATAGGAAACACTGTGGGCGGCAGCGTGCGTTTTGTCAGCCCGTGACTGTTCGAAAAAGCCGAGAACCTTTATCGAGAGTACCGGAAATACGCAAGGCATGAGGTTTAACAAGAAACCACCGATGAGTGCAAAAAGCAGCATCGAAAGAAGAGAGGCCTCAGAACGAGGGGCCGACACGGCCTGAGAAATCGATTTTGCAGAACCATCGGCAAAGACGAGCAACCCGTCAACTTTCTGTGGTACTGTGTTTTCCTCTTTGAGACTCAAGACAACTCTATGAGATTCCCCGCTACTCTGAATCGTTGGGGCCGGTGTATTCAGGAAAATTCCTTCCTGCAAAGGGAAAAAATCCGTGGGCGCCATGGGTGAATTAAAATCAAGACGTACTTCCTTGCCGGCGTGGGCTACTCGGAGGGGTTGCGAATCCCAAGGTGTCGGCAGTTGGCTCCGCGTTTTATCAAAAAGGCTTTTCCACTTGGAGCTTGTTCCCGACTTTCCCGCGGGCAGTAGCAAGCTCAGCGTAGCTTTGCCGGGGATACATTCTTCATTGCAAACCAGCCACTTGGTTGTGGCCTCAACTGCCATTGGGCCCGTGCTTCCCGTATCCGCGCGCAATTCAGTGGCAACGAGGGTTTCGCCTTCGTAGCCGTAGTTGGTAAGCGCGCCGACCGCGATGCGTTTCGGCTGTGGCCATTGATTGGAGCCTACGGATGCGGTTTCTGGGACATTCCAATCAATCTGCGCCGGCTCCCCGGAATCGCCCGGGTTTAACCAGTAGATGTGCCAGTGGGGATCGGTCTTGTAGCGAACCCCAACGTTTATAGCTTCCCCTGCGATGTAGTTTTGCGCATCGGCGACGAGCTCTACCTCTATATGTGGCTGCTTGATGACTTTGGAAAATGCGACGCTGCTTAGCAGAAAGGTGCCTAGCAGAAGAAAGGAGCGGCAAAGCAAGTTGACCTCCGGATCTATGACGGGACGTTGTTTACCCGGCGTTTGTGACCAGTTAGGAAATGCGGAAACCCTGACTTCTACATCATACTGTAAAATACGTACCGTACAAGGTACCCCACCAGGGTTAAGGCGATCGAGCCAATGACTGCGGGTAAAAAGCCGTCGATCTCAAAGCCAGGTGACAAACCGGCGCTTATCTTTAGAGCGATCCCATTCACAAAGAAGAGAAACAATCCAAACGTAATGACCGTGAGCGGCAGCGTTAGAAACACGAGGACGGGCCAGACCAACATGTTCACAAGCCCGATGATGAGTGCACCGAAGAGCGCTGCACCAAAACTTGTGACCTTTATACCGGGGACCACTTGAGCAGTGATCAGGAGTGTTAAAGTCGCTAGGAGCCAATGCACCAGATAAGCTGTCATGGGCGGGATTGTCGCTGAAGCCTGTGTTTTGGGCAAGTGTGTTCAAAAGAAAATTTTTCTAGTATTACCAAACATTTAAGCATCTTGGTGGTTTTTTGAGCCGAGTTTTGCTATCAGATCGGGTCTTAGGGATGGGGGCATAGCGCTGAGGTTTCCATGTGCTCCGGGTCCCTCTACAAGTTGCTGCTCCTACTTTGCCTTTCCACTGTTCCGTGCAGCTTTGGAATACAAGGTCACGATGGCTGCGGTGCCGATACCTTCGACGCTGGCTACCCGTGGACGTCGCCGCTTCGTCCAGAAGAGTCCAACCGCTTTGATAGCTTGCGCGATTTTGACTGGTCTTCAAGAGAACCCCAAAGTCGGAAGATCGACCTCGGCGAACGAGTTAATGATCTCTTTGTTGAGGATCTTTTCTGGGAAACGACCGAGGCGCTACAAGGTGAGAAGGGTTTGCAGTTGCACTGGCACCGCGATGCCGAGCTGAGTGTTTTGGGTTTCCCACAAAATTGGATGGTGCTCGGGGTACCCAATCGGCTTTCGGGTGTAGCGCATTACCTCCGACCGGTGGCAGACTTTGCGCAGTTCATTGCAGGCATTTTGAACTCTCGGATACCTCGGCCACGGCCTCTCAGCAACGTACATCTTCTCTATTTAAATACGGACGAGGACCAGCGCCTCATCGACTCGCCGCATACTCACAACTATGAAGATTACGGGGTTAACATCGAACTCCTTCCCGGATCGAAAGGGATGATCGTTTGTGGCGACAATGAATCGGAATCTGTTGCGTCCGCACAACAACTGACTGTTTTCAATTCTCGCACGCGTCACTGGTCTTTCCCGCAGAGACGACGACTATTGATGATTCTTTCATTCTCAGGCGAAGGTTGATTTTTCGATCTATGGGTTGACGCAGTGTATTAGCTTGGGCAGAGTTTACCTTATCACAAAAGGGGGCTCTCGGTATGGCGCTGCGGTCAGCTTTTATTTTCGTTGCTTTCTTCCTCTCTAACTTCGGCTTTGGTGGGACAGAAACCGTGGAAACTACTATCAACACATGTGTGATGGTTTTCAGGGTTGAAGCCAATAACGTCCAACCACTAAACTTTCGGCCCGCTCACTTTGAAATCGGTTTCAACATTCGTGTAAATCAGTCCGATCGGCCGGGCGAGCCCTTTGACTATGAGGATCGAGTCGTTTCAACGGGAAATGCCTACGAGCCGACAGTGAGTCTTTATTGGGATGGCGAGCTTGTGCTCGCACGATGGTGGACGGGACTTCCCGGTGAGTACGCCCAGTTCCCAATGGAATTTGTGGAAGGCAGTTGGACAACCTTGGCCGCCGGCGGCCCAGTTGAGCTGCTCGCGCCCGAGGATGTTACACAAAGGATAGAAGCCGAGTTATCGGAGTGGGCCCCACAAGGGGCTAGCCCGTTAAACTATTTCAATCTTCATTTTGTGGAGCAGGAACAGGACGGCACCAGAATGACGATTGCACGCGAGACCCCCTTCCGTCCGCACTTTATTCTAAGAGACGGTTTTTTGAGTGCCGAGGGCATGCTCTCCAATTTTGTCATTACTTTGGAGACTCCTTAGTTTATTCATCGCGTTTTCTGATGCACTTGTTCAGGTCCAGATAGTGGCCGCTTAGGATCTTGCCGTGATCATCGAAGAGAAACCATCCTTTGCGCCCGCCGTATCTGCCGGAAAAAGCGCAATAGTTGCCGTTTTTGCTTCCCTTCAGACCAGCGTTGCAATCCTCTATGGTGTAGTCGTAGTAGCTGTTGAGTGGTTTTCCATCGGCCACGGGTACGACTTGAAAATAGCTCGCCATGGGACGGGGAGACGTGCGCGCACAAACCATCTCGCCAGCTTGGGAGTCAACTTGGCTTACACACATTTCTTTTGTTACCGGGTAGCCGACGTCTTTTCCCTCATGCCGTAAAATCGCCGCGTCCCATCTATTCTTCGATCCAGTTTCGACGCATCGAAGTTTTGGCCTGGTTCATGAACTGTATTTTCATTACCTCCTGTGTCGAACACTAGACAGATGGGGTAGATTAGCGTTCATCGGCCTTTGAAATCACACGGGTTTTCGGTGTGTTTTCAATAAGAATACGGGTACTTTGCGGCATTCCGATTGCACTCTATTCCCGCGCAAACATGGGGCAGGAGCGCTAGGGCATGGGTGTTATTGTAGGTCTAATTATTCTATTTTTCGGTGTCTCGGCAAATGCTGAGTCCTTTCAGGACATTTTCCGGGAACCTCCGAAACCCGCCATTGAATTATCGATTTCGCCTTTCTGGCCGAATGACAAAGCGTGGCCTGTAGATCCAATGGACGACGTTTTTTTTGGATGCCGAGACATTCGCCACACGTTGATCCGACAAGAAGATCGCGAAAGATTGGCTTACCGGCTACGACAACTTCCTCCCTGGGCGAGAAAAGATTGTGAACGCAAGATTGCATTGCGAATTCAAGAACTCAAAGCTGAAAACCCGCTTGAATTTCTCCAGGCCAATGCCATGCGCGACTACTTTACGATGATGCTTGGTCATAGTTTTGGCGACAATTTCTCCGAATTCCCGTTTTTGAAAAAGGACTCTGGAAAGCCAAATGAGCCTTACACCGTGTACCGCGATCTTCCGGATGGAAATCAGGATTACTTCACGGTGTACCCGAGCTATCCCGATCTTCTTTTCAAGCAAGGGCAGATTTACGGCAACGCGGGCGATAGGACCGCTTTGCTTATGAATTTCGATGAAAAGACAGGGGATCTTGAGGCGGGCGGTTTCCTGGCCCCTAAGAAGCAACTGGATCAGTTGGATCTTTTCTTGAAGTCCTTTTCTGCAAATGAGCTGACTCCGCAGCAGCTAAAAGACAGGGCCCTCATTGGAGCGTCCGCACTTGCGCGATTGGGCGATACAAAAGACTTCAGACATCTGCAGAGTCTTGTTTCGGATTTGGTTGATATTCGCGAGCGTAATCTGGAAAACAACGATGGACGTAACGGCCTACCAGTTTTGGATCAAGTGCTCGACTATATGGATCGGGCAGGGTACCCGCACCGCACCGAGTTTTTATGGAAAATGGCTAGAGCTACCGAGAGTCAGGCTGACAACAAGGATATGTGCGAAAATGTTTGTGGTCTGTTTAGCAAGAAAACCCGGGATAAATGGAAACTTGGACCCAGCCGCTTACACGCGCTTTCTGAAGGTTCAAGGGATTACGCTTTTGCGTCGGTGCAAATGCGCTTTGCACTAGAGGCGTTGAACTACTGTCCCAACCAATCCGAAGTCTCTGAAGTCTTCAATGAGCTTTTAAAGAGTTGGGGAGCTACCTGGATTGATTTTAAGACGAATACCGCGAAGAAAGATGTTGATGGCGATCCGGTTTCTAAGAGCTACGGGAAGAGCTTCTCCTTGTTTTTTGATCAGCGGTACAAATCTTTAGGGAAAGTCGTTGCGGGAAATCCTGAAGCCAACAAGCTCCAGTTTGAGGAATCTTTGATAGAAGATTTTAGTAAGCCTCGGGAGTTCCCCACCGGAGATAGCCGCTTGCACGACACGTCTTTTCACTTTGCGTACAACCTGCTGGCGATGCCCAGAAAAAACGAGGCAACGAACAAGGCGATGGCGCTGCTGGATGAATTTGTCGAGACCTGCTCTCGCGTGAATGGGAGCCCGTACGCACTCCCCTACAGTCTTGTAAAAGTGGCTGGGAAGATTTCAGAAGAGTCTTGCAAACACAAATCCGCCTTTGAGGAAGGTTCGGCGGCGAGGGTGCCAACGATTTATCTCGCTCGCTATATCCACGCCAAACCTGAGAAGAAGTTGGAGGCCCGCAAGGAACTAGAAGGCGCTATTGAGTACTTTTGGACGAACTTCTTCCCGCTAAAGGGCAGCGTCACACGCAATAACGGGAACTCCTACCATGATCAGCGTCGTAACGTGGCTCCTTATTATATGTATTCGGGAGCCACGGCCGTCGCCGGAGCCCTTTCGATACTTGCACGGGATTTCCCTCAGGACAAAGCCCGCTTTGAAACTGCCGCGAGTGCGGTGAAGCGGTCCCTGCACGGAGAATGGGACGAAACCACGGGCATGTTTAGGACCTTCGGGGGCGACATGGCGCAGTTTGAGCAGCCATTGGCCGGGCTTGCCATGTTTGGGCTTGGGGCTTGTGCGGACCCCGCCAAAGGGAAGAGCTTTGCGATGTTAGCACCGAATTTTGGTCAGGATCTCGAGTACTACCAGACTCTGGATACCTCCCAGCTACGCCCGCATCTGGCCCCAACCGAAGGGCAGGACAATCACCGTCCCGAGCCGGAGGCTGAAAAACCGACTGAGAAGAAAAAACGTTTGAGCTGGCCGATATTCCGCCTGCCTAAACTTCCCTGGCAAAAGTAAGTTCAGCTCGCTATTGATGCGTCCCTGCAACATGTGGCATAACTTTGTCATAAGAAAACAAGGGGACGTATGCGAACTTTTAAGCTTTTTGCGGTAGTGATTGCTGTGGGTTTTTTGGGAACTTGGTTGGTCTGCGTGGCAAAGGACAAAAACGGGATTCCCACCACACCAGAGGGAGTACAAAAAATGATATCGCGCTTCTCTCCGACAGTATTGCAGGCCAAGATCGATCACCTCTCGGAGGGAGACAAGGCGGCTTTGGTGCACATCATTGAGGGTTCGCGCTACTTGCATGACCTTTTTGCGGAACAAGTTTGGTCTGAGAACCTGGCGCTCAGAAAGAAGCTCGAGGCCGATACATCTGAACTTGGGAAAAAACGTCTCCACTACTTTAGGATAAATGTCGGTCCTTGGTCTCGGCTGGACGGCGATGCCCCCTTTTTACCCGATGTACCCGAAAAACCTGTGGGCGCGAACTTCTATCCGTCAGGGCTCACCAAAGAGAAGTTCTCTGAGTGGGCGGCCACATTGTCTGAGGCGGACCAAGAAAAAGCGCGCGGTTTCTTTTCGGTGGTGCGCGAATCCGATGAGGGCCTGCGACTTGTTCCCTACAGCGAGGAATACGCCAAGTATTTGCGGCCAGCAGCGCGCGAGCTGAAAGAAGCCGCCAGGCTGACCACTAACGAGAGTCTTAGGCGCTTTCTAAACAGCCGGGCCGACGCCTTCTTGAGCGACGATTACTATGAGTCCGATTTGGCCTGGCTCGCGTTGGACGCGCCGATTGATGTTACCGTTGGGCCGTACGAGACCTATGAAGATCAGCTTCTGGGTTACAAGGCGGCGTTTGAATCCGTTGTGGCGATTCGAGACGACGAGTCGACCGCCAAACTTGCTACTTTTAGCTCCTACTTGCAGGAGCTCGAGAACAATTTGCCGATGCCGGATGCATACAAAAACCCGTCGATCGGAAAAAGCACTCCTATCAAGGCCGTCGATATTGTCTTCAGCGCGGGAGATGCTCGTCGCGGGGTCATGTCCATCGCTTTCAATCTTCCCAATGACGAAAAAGTGATTACGGAAGCCGGTAGCAAAAAGGTCATGATGAAGAATCTGAATGAGGCAAAATTCAGCAAGATCCTGCTGCCTCTTGCTGAAGCAGCGCTAGCCAAGGAACAAAAAGACGATGTCGATTTCGACGCCTTTTTTACTCACGTCCTGATGCACGAACTCGTGCACGGTATCGGGCCCCATGAAATTGAAGTAGACGGTCGCAAAACCACCGTGCGCCACGAGCTGAAGAACCTATATTCGGCTATCGAAGAAGCCAAGGCGGATGTCGGGGGGCTTTGGGCTTTGCAGTATCTGGTGACAAAAGGCGTGGTCGACAAAGACATGCAGAAGCACATGTACCGCACCAACCTGGCAAGCGCGTTTCGTTCCGTACGTTTTGGCGTCGATAGCGCGCATGGAAGAGGCGTTGCCTTGCAGTTTAACTATTACGTTTCTCAAGGCGCTATTTCCTACAATAGGGAAACGCAGAAGTTCAGTGTGGATGAAAGCAAAATTCAAGACGCCGTGAAAAGCTTGTTGAACAAGTTGCTGCTCATTGAAGCCAAGGGTGACTACGCAGGAGCGCAGAAGTTGCTGGAGGCGCATACGACTCTGAGTGCTGAGATGAAATCCGTTCTGGAACGTGCGGAGAACGAAGGAATCCCCGTAGACTTAGAGCCCATTTACCCGCTTGCCGGCGAGGCACCCTAGGCTCTGTTCTGAAACTGGGTTGACAGAAATTCGAGTTAGATAGACCCTAATACATATGGGTTTTGTAGTTCTCCTTTTTCTTCTGCTCAGCTCTACTGTTCCCTATAGCGACGCTGCAGAGATGATCCGCGATCGCCATGGCGCGGCGCTTGAATCCCCGCAAGAGGTTCCGATCAGTCTTGTGGGCGAAGAATTGTCGGCGGATTCTGTACATGGACTTTCCCGCTCGTCTTTGTTAGTACGCTCTGAAGTTTTTCGGGCCGTTCGAGACGCCGAACCAGAGGCCTTCTTTCCGCTCATCCAGCACACAACCGTTGAAGAGCGCGGTCCGCCGCCTCTCTAACGGTTCCTTTATTTTGTTTCAAGCGTTTTTGTTCTTTTGAGAGGTTTACATGTTTGCATCTAAGTTGGGTCGTTTCGGTTTATTGGTTTCTGTCTTGTGCTGTCTATCTGCGCAGGCTACGGACGACTTTCAAGTCTGGGCTCAGGCCGTACCGGTTTACCATGCGGGAAGCTCGGTAAACGTGGGGGCGGTGGTGCAGTGGCGCTTAGGGCGTGGAACTGCTGACAAGCTTCTGACTGATATTAACGTCGAGAAAGCTTGGGACTCTGGGTTTTCGTTGTCTGGGGGATTGGTTACATTGAGTCTGACACACCCGTTGTTCACGGCGATGGAGGAACGGCCATGGCTTGGGGCTCAGTACCGTACTACGCTTGGTGGAAAGACGGTTTGGATCAATCGAATTCGGTCTGAATTTCGTTTTCTGTTCGCTGTTCCAAATATGGCTTTACGTCTGAGGTTTTTGAGCGCTGTAGTCTGTCCACTTGCCGGCGAGTGGTCCGTAGTGACGGAGGAAGAGCTCTTTGTAAACGCCAATACGGTATCCAGTGGAGTCATTTCCGGGTTGGGGGAGAATCGCTTCCGTCTGGGCTTTAGGTACCACCCTGAGGGCGGGTTCAGTGTAGACTTTGCCTACCTTAACCAGTGGATATTCAACCATTCTTCTCCCAACTTGATGGTGCACATCCCCGCTCTTTTTCTTAATTATAGTTTTGGTTGAAACTAACGATAACAAGATATAGCTGTTAATTAAGGAACAGCGTATAATTTTAGTTCAGCTTGGAATGGGATCTCCGTGTTTAGGTTAGCGCTCGGATTTGTTAGTTTTTTTTATCCGCTTTTGGGTGATGGCGCCCTGGCCTACTCTGTTGAGGCGGCCTGCCAGAAACCCGTTAGAACCTGGGCCTCGCCGGCCACGTGTTCGAATCTTCCTACACACCAATCCTTTGGCGAAAAAGAGTCCGAAAACGAGTTTTCGAAGCGAAGAGCCCTCCGGGCCGCCGGTGGTACGAACCTAATCCCCGAGCTGCGTTTTGAGTTTTCGCCCATTCACTCCCATGCGCCCAAGTTTAAGGTATTGTGGCACAATTCCTGGTCCAACCGCGCTCCTCCCAGCATCTAACCATTAAGATCTTGAGTCTCGTCGCCTGAGGCGACGTGAATAGCCCTTTTCGGGGCGCATTCGACCTTATAGGGTTGGGAGTAGAGTATGGTCCAGTCAAGCTTATCGAATTCAAACGTTCCGCACGGTTTCAAAGGCAACTTCAAACAAAACATTGTTTCCGGCTTTTTGGTTTTTCTTATCGCGTTGCCATTGTGCCTAGGCATATCCCTTGCGAGCGGCTATCCAGCCATTGCCGGAGTATTCACCGCAATTATCGGCGGTATTCTTACACCTTTTCTAAGCGATTCCGAACTCACGATCAAAGGGCCCGCGGCCGGGCTGATCGTGATCGCGGTAGGCTGCGTGATCGACTTTGGTTTTACTGGGGGCCAAAACCCAACCGCAGATTTTCACGCTTACCGAATGGCGCTTGCGGTAGGGGTAGCAGCGGGCGTGATACAAATTCTATTCGGTCTTTTTAGAACGGGAATCATCGGGGAGTTTTTCCCGGCTCCAGCCGTACACGGGATGCTCGCAGCAATCGGAGTGATTATCTTTGCGAAGCAACTTCCTGTGGCGATGGGAGTTGCGGCAAAGGGTGGGCCGCTCGAGCTCCTTGCCCAGATACCAAGTTTTTTCCAGAAAATGAATCCGGAGATTGCCTTAATTGGTTTGGTCAGCTTGGTTCTCTTGTTTGGGCTTCCGCTCATCAAGAACCGTTATGTTCGGATGATTCCAGGACCGATGCTGGTCGTTTTAGTGGCCGTCCCTATGGGCATCTATTTCGATTTGAGTCATGAGCACAGTTATTCCTGGGCCGGTCATACCTTTAACGTTGGTGAAAACTATTTGGTCTCGGTTCCAAACAATCTTTTCAACGCCTTTACCAGTCCCGATTTTTCTGCTTTGGGATTTGCCAAGGCTTGGAAATGGGTTGTGATGTTCGCTTTAATCGGAAGTCTGGAGTCCCTGTTGAGTGCTAAGGCGATTGACCTGATTGATCCGTGGAAACGCCGCACTAATCTCGATAGAGATATGCTTGCGGTGGGGATCGGGAATACGATTTCTGCTTTTGTCGGTGGTCTACCGATGATCTCCGAGATCGTTCGTAGCCGCGCTAACATAGACAACGGAGCGCGTACACGTTATGCGAATATGTTTCACGGTATTTTTCTTCTGCTTTTTGTGGCGCTCGTCCCAAATCTAATTCATCGGATTCCGTTGGCAGCTCTTGCGGCGATGCTAATGTATACTGGTTACCGTCTCGCCCATCCCAAAGAGTTGTTCCACATCTACAAGATTGGTCCTGAGCAGCTTGCTGTGTTCGTGACCACTATTGTTGCGGTTTTGGCAACCGACTTGTTGGTAGGAATAGCGATCGGAATTCTACTAAATTTCGGTGTGCACATTTTTGGGGGAACCCCGGTCAACACGCTCTTTATTTCGCAAATGTCCGAGGATGAGAACGGAAACAGTGTGGTTGTCATGGTTCGCGGTTCAGCTGTCTTTTCCAACTGGATTCCACTTCGGCGGCGTCTTGAGAAGCAGGCCAACAGCGGCAAGAAAGTTATTGCCGTGAATTTTGCTGAGGCTCACACCGTGGATCACAGTGTGATGTCTCGGTTGGAAGATTTGCGCATGCAGTTTGAAGAGATGGGTATCAGTTTCTCCATCCAGGGCCTAGACGATCATGACAGCGTATCGGATCACCCGTTGGCTTCCCGAAAACTGCAAAAAAAAAGAGCCTAAGGAGCTAAGACGTGGATCACGACAATAACATGAGCGGGGAGCTGGCTCTCGATAGAGGGTCCGAGGGGGAAACTGTTTCGAGTGGCTTTAATGTGGGCAGGGTCATCGACAACCTTGCCCACTGGCTACCCACGCAGGCCCCGCTCAAGGACTTCATCCACCACAATACACTGCACGCTTTCCAGGATCGCGCTTTCCACGAGGGTTTGCTCGTTGCCTCCCGTTTGTATGGCGCCAAACCGTATTTGGATTTGGAAACCTACCAGCAGTACTACGAGGAAGGGCGAATAACGGAGTCTGCACTCGAGCGGGTTCTGGTGCATCAAGGGTATAAGCCTGGAGATAAGGCCATACGGAATGAGCTTCGGCGCGCCCGGAAAACTCCAACGCCGAGTGGGGCCGGGGCGTTTCACCGCCGCTGGTTTTCGGAACGAGGGGTGGATTTAGACGGTCAGGTGCACCGTGTACTGTTTAGAATTCTTTCCAACTACTTGGATCAAGGTGTAGCGATTTGGCGGATGCCTCATGCCGGCGACACGCTATGGAACGTTATCGGCCGCATCGTCGAAGAGAGTTTCTTGCCCTTCCCGCCCCTCAGCGATCGCCAATGCAAGCGCTTGTTAAAAGGCTCTCCAGACGATGCAATCCGGTTTTGTTTGGAACGCCTTGTAGGAAGTGAGCGCCACTACGAGGCCTACCTTTTTGAGATGCTCTTAGCGCACACGGGCTGGTCAGGCATGGTAGTGATGACGGAGAATAATCGTTCCTTGCTACTGCCTCGCAAGATCGCTTTGAAAGACATGGTGGCGATCGAGCTGCTACTTGAATATGGTTTTCTCACTCGCGCGTTGGGTAAATTTGATCCTCTAGTTGGTGGGCCTGAACCTGTACCGACTTTTTCTGTTACTACCAAACCGACGCCTACTTCAATTGAGTCGTTGCAACGTATTTGGCAGGACGCCTTGGAATGGAGTTACTACGAAGATTTGCTTCGCGGACTTCAGCACACTAGCCGTTTGGGGGATCGTTCTCCAAAACAGCCAAAGATGCAGGCATTTTTCTGCATCGATGATCGCGAAACCTCCCTGCGCCGCTATTTAGAAGAAGAGTCTGACAAGTTTGAAACCTGGGGGGTTGCTGGGTTTTTTGGCGTCGACTGGCTATTTCAAAGCGCTGCCGCGGGTGTCCCCACAAAACTGTGTCCCGCTCCCCTGAAGCCGAAACACCTAGTTCGGGAAATTAGAAAACCGGACGCTGGCGCCGTTTTTCGTAAACCCAAGCTATTGCAGTTGCTGCACCTCACACCTTCCAACACTTTGTTTCGGGGGTGGTTGATAACGCAGGTTCTAGGGGTTTGGCACGCGCTACGCCTCGCCTGGCAAGTGTTTCTGCCTTCGCAAAGCCGCGCGACCGATCAGTCGCTGAGCCAGATTGAACCCTTGGGCGAACTGCAACTACTCAGAGAAGGAGAACAGCAGACCGAAGATGGCCTGTACCTGGGTTACTCCATGGGAGAAATGGTCGAGCGTGTAGAGGGCGTGCTGAAGAGCACAGGCTGCACCAAAGGATTTTCAGATTTGATGGTTTTTGTTTCTCACGGTGCGAGCAGCGTCAATAACCCGTACTTTGCGGCGTATGACTGTGGTGCATGTTCCGGGCGCCCCGGGGCCGCCAACGCCCGCGCCATCGCCTGGATGGCTAACCACCCCACCGTGCGCGAAGGCCTGCGTTCGCGTGGCATCGACATTCCTGATAGCTGCCGCTTTCTGGGAGCTTTTCACGATACGACCCGCGACGATGTGACATATTTCAATGCCGAAGAATTGACGGGCACCCACCGCGAGGTTTTTTTGGAATTCAAAAAGCTTATGGACACCGCGCTTCAGCGCAATGCGCGAGAACGCTGTCGCCGGTTTGATCTCGCGAAGAAAAACCCGTCACCGGCGGAAGCGAGTATCCACGTAAAGCAGCGGGCGACTTCAATCTTTGAACCCCGCCCAGAGCTTAACCATGCGACGAACTCGTCTTGCATCATCGCTAGACGAGATCTTACCCGAGGGCTCTTCCTGGATAGAAGGGCCTTTTTGAACTCCTATGACCCTGAAGCGGATCCATCCGGAAACATTCTCCAGGGGATTCTCTCGGCTGCAATCCCCGTTTGTGGCGGTATCAACCTCGAATACTTTTTCTCACGGATGGATAGCACAGTTTATGGTTCGGGCACCAAGCTGCCTCACAATGTGATGGGTCTCATCGGGGTTGCCAATGGCACTGAGGGAGATTTGTTGACGGGTCTTCCCACTCAAATGACGGAGCTACACGATCCTGTACGCATTCTGATGGTAGTGGAGCAGAAACCCGAGATTGTGTTGGATGTGCTGCGCCGAAACCCGAATCTGATGGAATGGGTAAGAAACGAGTGGGTAAAGTTTACCTGTATTCACCCGGAAGAAAAAACGGCTTATGTGTTTCAGGGAACGGAGTTTGTCCCTGCGGGAATTGATGCCTCGACACCCGTGAAGAGCGTGAGCCGATCCGAGGAAATCTTCGAAGGGAAAAGCACCCCCGTTCCTGTGCACTTGGTTGAGAGGAAAAAGTCATGAGTTACTTGGTTGCGGCCTCGCTAGGACTCCCGCTGGTAGGGTGTGTGCTCGTTTACCTGCTCGGTAGTAGGCGAGAAAAGACAACGTCTCAAGTTGTGCGGCTCTTCACTACTTTGATCGTGTGTACGGTAACGGCACTGGTGGTCTTGTGGGTGAAAGAGGGTGCTGAGGCGCTGGAGTGGGACCTAGGAATTCTCTATGAAAGCCCGCGCTACCATTTCCCGCTTTTTGTCTATTTGGATTCAATCGGTATTGTATTTTTGGCGACGACGGCCTATTTGACCGCCATCATTGTGCGGTTTTCACGCTACTATATGCACCGTGAGAGTGGCTATGCTCGCTTCTTTTCGACCATTTTCCTCTTTCTTTTTGGAATGAACGTTCTCGTGTTTGCGGGGACAATTGATCTTCTGTTTGCGGGATGGGAGATCGTTGGAATTTCATCATTTCTGCTTGTCGCGTTTTACCGGGAACGTTCTACTCCAGTCCGCAATGCCCTCGTTGTGTACGCGGTTTACCGTGTGTGCGACGTCGGGGTGTTGTTGGGAGCCTGGATGGCGCACACGATTTGGCATGAGGTCCAGAATTTCTCTGAGCTGGCCTCCGCTGTTGCCACCGCAAGCCCCGAGACCGGTTCGGCACTGACATTCATGAGTTTCCTGATACTATTGGCTGCTTGCGGGAAGTCGGGCCAGTTTCCTTTTAGCTTTTGGGTACCGCGCGCCATGGAAGGCCCCACCCCATCGAGCGCTATTTTCTACGGGGCCATTTCCATACACTGCGGAGTGTTTTTGCTTCTTCGAATGTACCCCCTTTGGCATTCCATTCCGGTTGCTGTTTGGGTGACAGGTATGGTTGGGGCGGTGACCGTGGTGCTAAGCACCCTGTCAGGCCGTGCTCAGTCTAATATTAAAGGACAAATTGGCTACGCCTCGGTCACTCAGGTAGGACTCATGCTGATCGAACTCGCTATAGGTTTTCCAAAGTTGGCACTCATTCATTTTGTCGCGAACGCAGGGCTGCGCTGTTACCAACTTCTCGTTTCGCCTTCAGTCGTCGTGCAAATTCTTCGAATGCAGAGTTCAGCGGGTAGCGATCTCACTTTGTCGGAATGGTCGACTGAACGCTGGCTTCCCAATCGTTTGCGTACCAGCTTGTACGCCCTGGCTTTTAACGAAGGCTATTTGTTAGAGGGTGTGCGGCTACTTTGTGTTCTTCCTCTGCGCGCTACCGGTGAACTTGTACACCGGGTTGATAAAACCGGCGGGCGAATTATCGGGGTGGTTCTGGCAGTGGGTTTTGTTTTTGTTGCCGCATCCGGGCTCTCGGCAATTTGGCTTGGTGGGCTGGCCGCCGGGCTGATGGTTCTAGCCTCGCTTAGTGCTTTTGCCGAGTCCAAGTCTGCTGTGCGGGCTTGGAATGCGGTAGGGTTTAGCTGTTTGTTTGCCGGGATCGCCGTTTTCTTGATGGACGGACAGTGGAGCAAGGATTTTGCCTTGTACTTCTCCGGTGTCGTACCCCCATGGTTTGTGGGCTTGTTTCTCGTAAGGTATTTTTCAAAGAGTATGGATTTTGCGAGAGCCGAGTTTCACGGAAAAGTCAGGGAAGATAGTTTTGCGGCGCTGCTACTTTTCTTGTGCGTACTTGGCCTTGCCGGTTTTCCGATAGGCCCCTCCTTTGTGGGTGAGGACGCTCTTTTGTTCCATTCCGTGGGGAACAGCGTGTGGCTAGCCGGAATTCTGACTTTCGGCTTTGTCGTAAACGGAATAACACTGGCGCGTCTTTTCAGTAAGATCTGTTTTGGCCCCGAGCTACCCGCAGAGGCTGACGTCGCTATTCGCTAGCCACTAAGCCTCTTGTTGAGGTGAAGTGTTGCCACCCGGTAGCCGCTACTTTCATACAGGCGCCTTGCCGTGTGGTTATCTTCAAATACGTTCAGCCACAAGACGCGGCTACCGAGTTTTTGAGCGTGCAGCTCCAATGCTGCGAGTAAAAGCTTCCCAAAACCCTTTCCCCGCTGCGATGGCTCTACCTGAATCATGTATAGAAAACTCTCTCCGGTGCTAGCGTCCACGAAGATCCAACCGTCACCAACTGGTTTGCCGGCCACTTCTCCCTTGAAGAAGTAATGTCCCGGAGTCGCTTGGCCTTCAGGTAGAAGTTTTTTGTATTTGTCTTCCACAACCGACTTGCTTTCTTCCAAGCTTAAGTAATCGGTGACGGCTCTTTGTTTTGCGAAATCTTCTTTGTTTGCTGTGCAAAAGCTTTCAAACTCTTCGGGCGACATGGACCGCAGGTTGATACTAGTCATCTTGTCCTCTTCAAAGAAGCATCGCCAAAGCTGCGGGCCTTGGCAACCTCCTTTCCTCCCGGCCACCCTCGGGTGACCGGGAGCGCGAAGAGGAACGGGATTATCTACACCGCCGCCATTTAATTCCGTAGACGTGTGTGAGCTCGCCGTCGATGGAGTCGATAGTCATCAACGCCTGACTAGAGCCACGCGCTTGCACGCGGATCTGGGTGTTGAGATTCAACGCGCGACTCAGTCCGCACGGTGAATACACCACCGCATCTACACCCAGTTTGTCTCGGATATGGTAGTCGTCGTCAAAGGGCCCACGCATTGTGGTTTGCAGAGACGGTCCTACTCGTTGGCCTTGGAAGTAGTAGTTGGTCTTCTGCGTGCCAGTTGCCCCTCGATCGATGCTGGCGTATCCCCGATAATCCACATCGACGATCGTGTACGACCACCCTTGTGGAAACCGCAAGTCCACTGCCAGCTGACAGTTCTTACGCGACTCACGGAGCGGAACACCTGGGCCTGCTTCTACGACATAGGAGTCGAAAAGCAGTGTGAAGGCTTTGGCGTCCGGCGCGAGACTCTCAGATACGGTTCCCGCTGGGCAACCCGTGCCCGCGTAAGCGATGCTCTTGATAGAGACCGTACTCGGATCGGGTCCTTCGTCGGGATCATCCGGCATGACGATTATCCCTGCATGCACACTGGTCGTGACTAAAAAAAACACCGCAAACCATCCCACATGCCATGGGTGAGCGCGGTCGTTCCCCTTAACTTCATATTCCATAGGTTCTCCTTTTTTTGTGTGTTTTGTCCTAGTCGTATCCGCCCCGACCGGCGCGGATTGAGCTGTCCTGCTTTTTTGGAGAGCAAAGCACGTGCCAAAGTTTTTTAATCGCGTTTCCGCACGGCGGGTGGCAAATCGCCACCAGATCGGAAGACGCCGGGGTCAGGTGACTTGGTAAAACTTTCCGAAAGCAAATGACGGGCTGCGTGTGATGTTTGGTCCGGCATTTGCTTTTAGTGTGGATGAGGCCTTAGTGGGGAGGCTTTGGGAACGGGGGAAAAATGAGGAGAGCAGTCTATGCAGTCTTGGTACTTGTGTGCGCTTTGGCTATCGGCGAGAGCCCGCCAACAGGATCGATACAAATAAAGAGCTTCAACTACTCGGGGAGTGGGTGTTCGCAAGGTTCAGTGAGTGCGTTGCTGTCCCCAGATGGGGAGGCGATAACCCTTCTCTTTGATGATTATGTGGTAGATAGCAGTGATTCGCCAGCGCCACTTACCATGAAGAATTGCAACATAGGTTTTACTCTCTCCGCGCCGGCGGGGTGGGAGTACGCGCTATTAGGCATTGAGTATCGAGGCTACGCCGATTTGGAAGAAGGCGTGAGCGGCTACCATTCGAGTCAGTACGGTTTTGGGACGCTACCCAAACGCGTGAGATTGGGAGCCATGGAACTCGAGGGACCCTACACAGATGATTACGTGCGTGTTGTGGAGCTTCCTATTAGCGAGCGCAATTGGTCGTCCTGTCAGGGGGGAAATCCGGTACTGCATCTCAACACCCAACTGTGGGTAAAACGTGAACATACGCCCCCAGGGCGGAATCGATCGCGCAATCCCAGAAACGGGAACCGCAACAAGGACACCGCTCTCCGTCCCGAAGGGCTTATAACGTTGGACTCTCTTGATGGGCATGTCATGGAAGATTACAAAATTGAATGGCGCCGTTGCTCGCCGTCAAATCGCCCGGGACGTCCTGATCATCCCGACCGCCCAGAACACCCAGGCCATCCCGATCACCGGGAACCACCGAAACCGCCGGAGCGCCCGCAACGCCCGGAGCGTCCTCCGGTCCGACCAGGTCGAGGGCGTTAGGGAGTAAGCATTTCGCGCAGTTCTTTTGTGGCCATGTGGCGGTTCCAACGAACGGTGGTGGAAGGGATGTTTAGGATGATCGCAATATCGTCATCCGTGAGTCCCAACAGTGCAAGACTTACCACTTGCTTGCGCCGCACAGTTTTCAATGACGGAATGGCATTAAATACGGCTTCGCGATCAATTTGGAAAACGTCTGGATCCTCTGCGATGTTGCGCCCGTCATCTGGAAAGTCCATGAGGCCAGTTTCGTCTACAAATTGAGCGCGAATTTGTCTCTGCCGATTTCTCCGGCGCAGCCAGCTTGTCATTTCGTTGTGCGCGATCCGGTAGACCCAAGGCATGAGTTTCCGACTGGTGTCGAACTTGGAAGCATTTTCGTAGATCTTTATCAGAGTAATCTGAGTGAGATCGTCGGCTTGATCGCGAATCAAGTTTCCCTGTCCACTAAAAAAACGTACCAACGGGGGAACCAGTCGCGGGACGAGCGAGTCCCAAACTTGGTCTCGGCCTGCAAGGATTTGCTGCATCATCCATTCGAGGCTTTGCCCTTCCGCCTCGGCGTGCTCAGCGCACGGCTTAGGGCCGTAGTGCTCTAGCGCCGCAAGCTGAGTACAGAACAGGACGCAAATTGTGAGCAACCAGGATTTCCGCATGAGCTTTACGCATAGCACGATATAACGGTCGAGCGCTATCACAAGAATTCCCTAATGAATGGCTGGTGAGGGACTTTGTTCGGCGAGGAGCCAGGCGCGGAACATGTAGCCGGTGCCGTGGACCGTATGTAGCAGCTCGGCAGGTGCACCTATTTTTTTGAACTTGGCGCGCAACCGCGAAACCGTAATATCCATCACGCGTGTCGTTGCGTTGCGCGAACCCCAGACCACACGCAAGAGTTCCCGCTTATGTACCGGTCTGTCGGCGTTTCGGATAAGGTGAACCAGCACGTTGAATTCGCTTTGGGTCAAATCGAGATAGTCACGGTTCCACATCACGTAGCCGGTATCCGCATCCACCCTGAGCGGCCCGACGATGTAGGGGTGTTCGGTACTTCGTTCGGCGGCTTCCATGGGTACAAAAAAGATGACTTGCACCATCCGGCCTTCCAGAGACAAAGTCCTTCCGGCAATGCACTCAATGCAGAGGTTTATGGAATCCCCTAGGATCACCCGACTAGTCCACCGACGCTTACCGCGCTCTGCCTGGAGTGTAGTGATGAAGTCTTTTTGGACTGATGCCCGATCGAGGCCACTGAGCTTGGCCACACGGTCCCAGAGCTGGTAGAGGCCAGGGGTTCCGTAGAGCACACTGCCGTCCACGCCGACGATCGCCGTGGCGATATCGGAAGGTTCAAGCATGGCTGCGAGATCCCCCACGCTGAGGGCGCAATTGAGATTTTTTATGGAGTGTTCCATTAATGCTACAGGCACTCTGTACCCGTAACAGAAAAATTTTTCAAGTCACCAAGCTGCCTGGCTTGAGAAAAAGTCTACGATTTCAGCAGTTTTGGTCGGGAATTTTTTGGGGCCTGCCGCGGGTGTTCCGCGCTTGATCCACGCCCCGTTTTTTTGATACTCGGTACTCACCCTAAGATGAAGACACTGTTTTTAAGTCTAATCCTGCTCCTAAGCTCCCTGGCTGCTTTTTCGGCCGAGGTGCCTAGTATCCCTACGCGTTTTGTGTGCGCCCGGCGAATGGGGCTGGAGGCTACAGCGGGGGCTGAGCAGGTGAGCGCCCAATCCATTGTTGAGAGAATGAACGAGGCCTTGCTCCGGGACCTTATTGGGAACCGGATAGCGGGCTTGCTCTTTGATTTTGCGATGAGAACCCAGCCGCTACACCCTGAACTAAGGGGCCCGGATCTTTCGCAGCGGGCGACGGCGATCTTTCATGGGTATGCCCTGGCGTGCGTCGGACTCGCCGGTGCGGCGATTGCGGATCTGGAATTTGACGACAAGGTAAAAGTCTACCGTGAGTTTGCCGCCGCCACTCTCGATTTGAATGCGCTTGCCGATCACCAGTCGGCCCCTTGGTATTCCGACGCGACTGTTTTTAGGGCCTCCGAGGTGAGCGCCGGTGACCTTTTCCCAAGTGATGAAGAAAAGCTCGCCGAGTGGATTGAGCTTGCGGTGCAGTGGCATCTTAGCCGCAACTAAGACAATTGAGATACGATGGTAGTTGTCCCCACTGAGACCTAAGGGTAACCTAAGTGCATGTCCCACCTGCTCGCTGCTAGACTGCAGATGGCCCTCTCTTTGGGTTTCCACATTGTTTTTGCATCTATAGGCATGGCGATGCCTTTCCTCATGCTGACGGCCTACCGACGCTTTCTAAAGACGAAAAATCCGGAATATCGTGAGCTCACACGCACCTGGTCCAAAGGTGTTGCGATCTTTTTTGCTGTCGGAGCCGTTTCAGGGACGGCTCTGTCGTTTGAGTTAGGATTACTTTGGCCTGGGTTCATGAAGTACGCGGGTCCGATAGTGGGGCTGCCCTTCGCGTTGGAGGGGGCAGCCTTTTTCCTGGAAGCGATTGCGATCGGGATTTTTCTGTATGGTTGGGAAAGGGTGCCCCCCCGGGTGCACTGGTTGAGTGGTTTGGTGGTCGGGCTCTCTGGTTTGGCCTCCGCGTTTTTTGTCATTAGCGCGAATGGCTGGATGAATGCACCGGCTGGTTTTGATTGGAACGGCGGTAATCCCATTAATGTAGATCCATTAAAGGCCATGATGAACGAGGCTTTCCTTCTGCAAGCGGTGCATATGTCGGTGGCCGCTTTTCAAGCGGTAGGCTTTGCGGTGGCAGGGATGCACGCGTGGTTGTACCTAAAGCGCGGCTACAGCCTGCACTTTAAGGCGGTAAAGATTGCGCTCGTGTGGGGCGCGCTGGCCTCCTTGATCCAGCCGGTTATTGGCGACCTATCTGCCAAAGCCGTGGCACAGCGCCAACCCGAGAAGTTTGCGGCGATGGAAGCCCACTTTGAAACACAAAGCCACGCAGGCTTACTGATCGGAGGGATTCCAGATGAAGAAAAAGCAGAAGTGCGTTTCGGTCTGCATCTGCCGGGCCTTTTGAGTTTCTTAGCGCATGGGGATTTTTCGTCCGTCGTTAAGGGACTTGAAGAATTTCCAAGAGACGACTGGCCGCCCGTACTAGTGACTCACCTTGCGTTTCAGCTAATGGTGGGGTTTGGAATGCTCTTGCTCCTTGTCGGAACGGTTGGCGTTTTTCAGCTTTGGCGAAAAAAGACTCTTTCAGTGGGATTGTTGAAAACTCTCGTTCTTTGTATTCCCTTTGGGTTTATAGCGATGGAGGCCGGCTGGGTAGTGACAGAAGTCGGGCGGCAGCCGTGGGTAATTTACCGTTTGCTTCGAACGGCGGAAGCGGTAACTCCCCGTCCCGCGGTATGGGTAACACTCTTTGGTTATGGGGCGCTTTATTTGTTTCTGTGCGTCGTTTTGGTCTTTGTGATGCAAAGGCAAGTTGAGTCCTTGCACAAGAGACTTGCGAAGACCGGAGGCGCCAGCTGATGGTTTTCTCTTTGCTCCTATTTCTCGCATTGAGTCTTCTGCTTTATGCGTTGTTTGGCGGGGCGGATTTTGGCGCGGGCATTTTAGAGATGTGGCGCATGGGGAAAATGGGAAAACAGGAGCACGCGCTCGTCCAGCGGGCGATGGCCCCTGTATGGGAAGCCAATCACATCTGGTTGATTGTCGCAGTAGTGATCGTGTTTATGGCTTTTCCGTCGGTATATGCTACAGTTTGTACTTTTCTTTTTATCCCGCTGATGTGCGTGCTCTTGGGCATTGTGGCGCGTGGCTGCGCTTTTGTTTTGCGGTACTACGATGCGACCGCGGGGCATTCGAAACTTTACTCAGGCATCTTCGCTGTGAGCAGTACCTTCTGTACTTTTTTTCTGGGAGTCCTTGCCGGAGCGATGACCTTTGGCAGACTCGATCCTTTGGCGACGGACTTTGAAGCAGCCTATCTCGCCCCTTGGCTGAATGGACATTGTGCACTGACGGGTGTTTTTGCCTGTTCTCTTTTTAGTTTTCTTGCCGCTTTGTATTTAAGCGGGGAAGCGGAGGTTAAGGCGCTGCAGGAGGATTTCCAAAAGCGTGCGGCCTACGCGAGTATCGGGATGGTTTTGGCGGGCGCGGCAGTGTTTGCGACACAGCGGGGACTCATTGCGAAGTTTATCCATACACCTTTGGCTTTGAGTTGTTTTTTTCTTGCCACTCTCCTGATGGGCCAGCTGTGGTACGCGTTCAGTTTTTTGGAGGCCACCCAAAGCGTGCGCTTTTGGACCCGCGCTGCCGGTGCCGGAGTCGTGGCGATGGTAATGTTGGGTTGGTACTCGGTGGTGTTTCCGGCGGCTTTGGTTTTTCGTGAAGGCGTACTCACGTATTATGACGCCGCTGCACCGGCGCCCGTGCTCAAGGCGTTACTCATTGCGCTTGTCGTTGGTCTGCTCGTGATTATCCCCGCACTCCTGTACCTGTTTCGAATCTTTAAGTGGGAAGTTTTGGAATAGGCCTACCGGGGAACTCCCGTCACGTGCACGCTTCGCAGTTTACGAGAAAGTGCGCCAGCAGGGACTCGAACCCCGGGCCCGATGATTAAGAGTCATCTGCTCTACCAACTGAGCTACTGGCGCATACGGTAACTGTCCTTAGTTAATGGACCCCTGGCGAGTTGTCCACCCCAATTTTTCCCAATTAATGCGAGTGGATGAGCCTATTGAAGAGCCGCGAGCGTTTGAGGCTGTTCTTAAGGGGGGACAGCCAGGGGAGGTTCTCGGCGAGGGTTGCCGGGAGCCCGCTGCCCAGGAGCCCCTTTACCGTAAGCGGCAGTCGGGGGATTCGGTTATAGCCCAGATCCGAGCGGATCATCCTCTGGAGAATCTCCGGGTACTCTTCCTCCAACCGGCACTCGTTCCAGTAGTTGTAGCGCACCCCCTGAGTCGCGCTTTCCAGGTGCTCGGCGCAGAGGTGGCCGAGGTACAAGTTGCGCTTCCCCTGCCGGAGGCACTCAAAGTTAAAGGCCACGTCTCCAAAGTTGTTGTAAAAATCAAACGGGTCCATGCCTCCGGCCACCTTAAACGTCGCGCGCGCAAAGGCACATGCCGCAAAGGTGCCGGCGAAAACCTCTTTGGTTTCCAGAGTGAAATTTTCGGGATCTGTAATGTGCCGGATGCGGACGAGCCGGTTGAAACCCCCGTAGCTTGCTTCCATTCCCCCGTACTGCAAACTCCCGTCCGGAAAATTCAAACGACAACCCACGGTGCCTACCCAATCGAACTGCAACCACCGTGCAAAATCATCCAGAGCGTACTTGCCATCAAAAAACACGTCGTTATTCAGCAGAAAAATCAAATCCCCTTCCGCGTGTTCCTCAATTGCCCAATTGTGCATGGCTGCGTAATTAAAACGATGGGGGTAATCGACAAGTTTTATCGGAAAGGCGTACCTTTCGGTTTCCTTGCGGATGAGCTCAAATTCTTCAGGCCGCGACTGGTTATTCACCAGAATAACTTCCGCCCTTACCGCTCCAATCTGCCGCGAGAGGCTCTCTAAGCACCGAGCGGTCCACTTCGCATTGTTCTTAAAACAAATAATCACGGAGAACGACGAGTTTTTTAGCGGCGCCAGATGGGGCTTAATGACCATCGTCTTTAATTTGTGTGACTCTGCCAAGGCCGGAAATCCGATGCGATCCAGGTGCGCCTGCACCAAGGGGGGCAAGGTTCCGATGGCGAGCTTCGGTCGGGCCCGGTGGTAATACAAGAAACCAGAAACAGAAACAAAGCGCGCTTTGGCCTCATGCAAACGTAAAAGCAAGTCGTGGTCTGCGTGCGGGTGGGCCTCCCCATGAAATCCACCCACCTTCTCAAAAAGAGCGCGCGACACGACAAAATTGCCGCCGATATAATTGAAATGCAAAAGGTCAAACCAGCTGAACTCAGGTTTCGAAAGAAAGTTTTCGGCCCGCCGGCCCGATTCGTCCACCTGCACTTCATGGCAATACAACACGTCCGCGCGTTTTGCCTGCAGTTGGCGGGCCCACTCGAAAAGAGCCGAAGGTGCCAGCACGCTTCCGGCCTCCATAAAGACCAGGTATTCTCCTGAACCCTTATGAACGGCTTCATTCAACTGCGTGCACGCGAGGCGGGATGTGCCGCTGAGTGCCCAGTGAAAACGTGGATCCTTCTGGGCCTTCAGTTCCTTTGTCCAAACTTTGGTTGGGTTTTCAGCGACAAGTAAGACTTCGAATTTTGCGTAAGACTGCAGGCGAAGGCTTGCCAGGCTCTGGCCGAGTTGGTGGCCCGTTGTCCCGTGAGAAACTGGCAACAAAACGGTGAAGCGGGGTTGGAACTCCAGTAGGCGCACGCTTCGCTTTTGATCCTCAATCTTTTCCGCTAAGTCGGAAACGTCCTCGGGGCGTCCGAAAGTGGCCCAAGGAAAATGGCGCAAGCTGCGTGGAAAAACGGACACGTTTGAGGTCTCCTTCCCCTACTTGCGTTGCACGGTAGCACGGAACGTCTCCCATCGCTACCGCGCCCTTAAGGGCCTGGGCTCAGCAAGTCGCTACGCGGGGGATCCCAGTTGGGCGTGTATTTGGGGCAGATTTGCGGGTCGAGCGGGGCCGTGAGTTCCGCAAAGTCGGCGCCCTTACGCCGGTCAAAGCGCATGTCCCCGAGAGTCAGACTTTTTGGGTTCTCCAGGGCAAAGGGCGCGCGGGCAAACTTCAGGTACTCGCTGACAAAGCAGTTACGGGCGTTAAGTTCACGCAGGTTCTCGGCAGAACCCTGAAAGTACCCAAGAAAATGGATCCCCGGTGTGGAGCGGTAGGGGAAGCGTTGAACGGGAGCCGTGCTCTCTGTGAATTTGAAAAAATCGCAGTGGCGGGCTTCATAAATCTGAGGAAAGGGCGCCACGAGTGCGCGCACCACTCGGTATTGAGCGCGATCATCGCTTTCTTGAATTTCCATGACCGCCCAGCAAAGCGGGTTGGAGGGCAGAGGGCTTGCAATGGTATCCAGGTGCGTCCAGCCGTCGGCCGGGAAAGTAGCGAGAACGTAGGCCTTTGCCAGCCGCGAACTGATAACAAAGGTACTTAGGACGAACAGTAGTGCCGCTGAGGTGGCAAAGACTCGGTAAAGTGGTTTCAAACGGGCGATGCCAAAATAGAGGGCGACGCCCCAAAGTGTTACAAGAAGCGCCATCCCCTTGGGAACAAGACCCGTTATCCAAAGAAGTACCAAGGCCACGCACCAGATGAGCGCAAAAAAGAACCGGGGGATTTTCCACGGCGTGAGCTGAACCAAAACCGGGATAAGCGTGACCCAAATCCAAGGCTCCACGATGAAAACAGAGTCGTCGTAGTACCATTTGTTTTGAAACGGCCAAAACGGATGGATGCCGTAAGAATTTAGGCCGTCCAAAAAGATGTGCACGCCAATGCCAAAACCAGCCATCAACCAAAGATAACCAAAGTCTTTGCGGCCAAGCCCTAGCTTTTTCCAGCGGTTATAAAAGTAAATGGGTAAGAGCATGGCCAACACTTGCGGCAGAATGGCCGCGAGCGAGTGTGTGTGGCCGCGGTGGTGCAGTAAGTACCCCAAGGGTCCCTTCGTAATTGGGGAGTAGAAGAAATCCAGATCCGGCAGGTTGTTCGCTGCCAAGGAGACAAGCCACATGGATGCTTGGGCGACTTTGGAGACGTTCTCGCCCCGGTGGCGGCGGTACTGAACCGCTTCTTCTGCGATGGCAATTCCAATGAGTGAGTGAGTAATGTTGTCCACGGTAGGTCTGCCTCCTTTGGACGCGCTGAATCGAAGGCGCTGTCTTGGGAAGTCCTACTATAACAGTTGGAAAGAAAAAGTTCGTGAAGACTGAGTGCTTATTTACTCGGTCGGTTGTGACTGGTTGAGCATGCAGCTGACGATGCTGGCCTCATCAGCAGCCGTAAAGTTATTGGGGACCTGGTTTCCATACAAAAGAGCCAGACAAAAGTTTTTCTGCTGTAGGAGGATCTCATCCTGATTGTCGGCGGCGTTCGCTTTTGGGGAAATCAGCGTAAGTACGATCCCAAGGCCGATGACAAGTAAACGGGCGATAAGTTTTTTGCGGTTCTTCATAAAGTCTCCTTAGCCGTTGACCACGATGGGTTTCAGGTCTGCAGCTGGTGCTTGAGCTGCTGAGCGCGTCGGCCGCGAAAAGGCCTCTGCGATAATGTTTTGTTTGGGAATACGCAGAACGTTCATAAGCAGCGTCGAAACGCTTTGAACCACTGCGCCTGCACCACACACATAAAAATGGGCGCCGTAGTAGCCAGCTTCCTGCGGAAGGTTGCGTAACACATCGGTTACCCGACCGCGTAAGCCGATCCACATTCGGTTTGCTTGCGAGAGAACGCAAAATACCTGGGCTCCCAGAGCTTCGAGTTCTCCGCGATACAAAATCTCATCTTCTGTGCGGTATCCAGCGATAACGTAGACATTTGCCGGGCGACTTTTTTTAAATTCATCAGACTGCAGAATAGATCGAATCGGCGCGATACCGGTTCCGGTCGCCACAAACACCACGGCCTGGGCGTCGGAGTGTTTATAGCTGTAGTGGCCAAACGGCGCGCGTGCTACAAAACTATCACCCGCCTGAAGGTGGCTGAGATAAGTACTGCCCTTCCCTCCGGGCACTTCTTTCACACAGAGTTCGTAACCATTCTTTTTCGCGTCTTCAGGAGAATTAGCAAAAGAGTAGCAGCGCCACTCCTTACCCACCTGCACGCTCACAAACTGCCCCGCACGGAAATTCAACCGGCGGTTGGCTTTGAAAAAAATCCTAAAAACTGTTGGGCTGACTTGTTCCCGTCGAAGGACGGTGCATTTAAGCTTTTTGGCGAACATTGAAATTCCAGGGCTAAGTGTTGGGTGTGGTACCAAGGTGAGGTGGCTTGGCCTTCAAGATTGCAAGGGGGATACCAGGCATTTACGCACGAAACGGCAGCCCAAAGTGCCTAGGTGCTGCCTAGTCTGGCGGTCTAGCAGGCAGGGACCCGCAATAAAGTTCAATATAATTAAGCATTTATGCTCGGTGTCGTCCGAGTATACGCTTTGTATACGCTAGACGCCGAAATACTCCGCGAGCCGAGCGTGCCTGTCACCGTCCAGCTTCGCAAAGCGCACCATTTCGAGGAGCTTTGTGTGCTGTCCCTTGAGGCGCGCTTCGTAGAGCGCCTTATCGAGCAGTGTTGGATCGGGTGGGGCGATGGCCACGATGTCTCTTTTCTCGATGTCCCCCTCGACGCAGTCCCAACGCTTGAGCAAGTTCACGGCCGTCTCCACTCGAAAGTCGCGCCGATTATAAAAGTTCATTTCGCTTCTCAGATAGTCGTACCCTTCCGCGTTCACACGGGCGGTGTGATCCTGAATTTTTAGATAAACGGACTGGATGAATCCAGGCTCTGGGTTTGCCCATTTAATAAACTCCATCTGCACCGTGATGTCGTCTTCGTCGTAAAGCAAAAGACCTTGCGCCGGCTTGCCGTCGCGTCCCGCGCGGCCCACTTCCTGGTAGTAGGCTTCAATGGAGCCTGGGAGTTCGGCGTGCAGGACCGCGCGAATATCGGACTTGTCTACACCCAATCCAAAGGCCGGAGTGGCCAAAATAATATCGCCCGTACTTTTCATGAAGGCGTTCTGGTTTTGCTTGCGAACCCTATCCGGTAGCTGCCCATGGTAAATGAGATGTGGCACCCCTTTTTTGCGCAAGCCCTCTGAGAAATTTGAGAGGGTCTGGATCAAAGAAAAATAGACGATAGTGGGGCCTTTTTCTTTTTTTCTGAACTCCAAGAAAGCCACGAGCTTGTTTTCCAGACCGTGGAGGGATTCCACATCCAGCTGGAGATTTTCTCGAGCGATACCGTGATGAAAAACTTTAACTTCTTCGCGTGGGAGCTGGAGCTGTTTGAGGATATCGGTTTGAACTTCCGGGGTGGCTGTTGCCGTGAGTGCCATCGTGACCGGATCTTTTAATAGATGGCGAAACTCCGCCATCCGTGTGTAGTCCGGTCGGAAGTCGTGGCCCCATTGGGAGATACAGTGCGCTTCATCGACGGCTAACAAGGAAACTTTGTTTTTGGCAAGGGCCTCACGAAATTCGGGTTTCTGAAAACGCTCTGGCGTGACGTAGACAAGTTCGTATTTTTGTTCCGCGAGCTGCTTGTAGCGGCCGTTGCGTTCGTCGCGAGAAAGTGAGGAGTTGATGTAACAACATTTGAACCCTCGCTTCGTGGCGGCGTCCACTTGATCTTTCATCAGCGCAATCAGCGGGGAAATTACGAGCGTGAGTCCTGGCAACAGGCGTGCCGGAAGCTGGTAACAAAGGCTCTTTCCCATTCCAGTGGGCGCGAGGACAAGAGTGTGCTTCCCCTCAAGCGCACTTTGAATGATCTTCTCCTGATCCCCACGAAACTCGTGGTACCCGAAGAGACTTTCCAAAGACTTTTTAAGAGTCATTAGGTTGAAGATTCAATAAGGAGTGAACCGGCCGCTCCGGGCGGAGCGGCTTTCAAAAATTAACCGCGGCTATGCTTCTTGTTGCGCATCTTCTTTTTCAGCTTGCGGCGCCGTGCCAATTTGGAGCCCGGGTTTTGCTGCTGACGGCTCCGTTTGATCCGTGCCTTACGTTTTGCGGTCGCTCTCGCGCCTCGTTTCGCCATGCCATCCTCCTAGACAAGACCCATACATCTACCTCAGACGGTCTTCGGACGTCAATTCCAGGGCGCTGTGTGCCGAAAGAGAAGTAGAGGACCTGATAGAATAGGAAGCATACCCTCCCCAATCCCTTCATATTAAGGAGAAGGCCCATGAAAATCTGGCTCACTGTGGGGCTGTTCGTCAGTGCATTTGCGCACGCCCTGCCCACTACCCCGCCCCTGCATCTAATGGGGCTAAGCATTGAGGTGGATGGGTGGAAGATTGCCCAGCAGGCGCGCAGCCGCGAAACCCGCATTTTGCGCCTGGAACGGGCGGGGCAGTCGCTTCTTTTCTTGGTGGATCCGGAATCCGAAGACTTCTCGCCGGCGGCCTTCCGGGGGGAAGATCCCAGCTGGCTCCGCACACATAACGGGTTGGACTGGAAGCTGCGGCTGGTGCGCGCGCGCGAGGGCGCCCTACGCAGCGTAGTTTTTGCCACCCGGTTGGGCGGGTTGACCTACGGCGGCTACGTGAGCGGGGAGTCCGAAGCGGATCTAACGGATTTAGTCGAACTCTTTTTGAATGGGGTGAAGCCCTATGATGCCCGTTCGCTTACGACCGACTTCTTTTATGGCAAAAAATACTATCTGGGATTTGGCGACTACCTTAGTGGCTCGATGGGCAACGAAGTAAAGTATGACATTGCCCATACCCATGACATCTTCACCAAGGAAATTGGTGGTAACTACGTCGGGACCAAAGTGCTCGACTCGGGTCAGGGAGCGCGGCAGGTTCGGGACTACTGGAAAGACCTCGAGCAGAACATGCTCTGGAATGACATGTACGTGCAGTACTCGGCCGGGCACGGGCATCAAACGGGCCTGGCATTTGGAGTTTCCTACAACGAGATCCGCGACGCTTTGTTGGCGCTTCCCGCTCGCGAAATCGTCGTCTTCATCATGGCGTGCCACTCGGGCGGTTTGGTAAACGCCTTCAATAACAAGAAGTATCTTTGGGAAAACTGGGGGCAGTACAACCGTACGCTCTTTGTGATGGCCTCCAGCAAGGTGAGCGAACTGTCGAGCACCGGGCCGGGTACCGACAATGAAGAACCGGGTGGACCCAATGGAAGCGCCGGTAGCGCATTCGGACATGCGCTTTGGAAGGCCCTTATCGGGCACTCTGATGGTTACCAAACCCGAGTGCGCGACGGACTGATCTCACTCGGAGAACTTATCGATTTTACCGTTTGGCGTACGAAGTCGGGCTGGGGGCATACACCCGTTTACACAGGTATCTATGATCGAGAGCTTCTTGTGAACCGGGTCCCTACGGCTGAAGAGCTGCGTCAGTTTACCGGTGGCACAGAAGGCCTCAGTGACGAAACCATCACCGAGCGTATTAGAGACTTGGATCTTTCTCTTTCCGCAAACTAGTGGACGTGCACGAAGGAGGCGGCCTTACTCGCTAGCTTACGGGCGGCGATAACCGACTTCGCCGTTGCGAGTGCGACTCCCATTCTTCGGTATTTCCGCGTGTTTGGTTTTCTGAAAATCCGAATTTCGGTGTTCTTTAAGGCCAGAGCCTTTTCTATTCCGGTGTAGCTTTCTACGCGATCGGCGTCTTTGTCGGCGAGAATTACCGCGGAGGCCGCCGGACCCCTGTAGTTGATATGCGGGATGGGGAGCCCAAGGATCGCCCGGACGTGCAGATCAAACTCCGACAAGTCCTGAGATATTAGGGTGACCATTCCGGTGTCGTGCGGTCGAGGGGAAAGTTCCGAGAAAATCACTTCTTTTTTGGTCACAAAAAACTCAACGCCAAAAATACCGGCGCCCCCTAAGCGGTCCGTTATTTTTTTTGCCATCTTCTGTGCCTGGCGCAGTTGTGCGGGCGATAGTTTGGCCGGGATCCAGCTCTCCTGGTAATCCCCGCGTTCCTGCCGGTGCCCGATCGGGGCTACAAAAAGCGTCGGTGCGTTCTGCTGTTTCACAGTGAGTAAGGTGATTTCGAGATCAAAAGGAATAAATTCTTCGACTATTATCTTGGGGGCTTTTACCCTTCCTGCCTCTAGGGCGTAGCGCCACGCTTCTGAAATTTTCTTTGCGGACTTAACGATCGATTGCCCTTTTCCGGAGGATGACATGCACGGCTTGACGACTACCGGGTAGCCGATGAGACTTGCGACTTTTTTGAGTTCGGCCTCGCTGCTCGCGTACCCATAACGGGCGGTCCGCAAGCCCAATTCACCGGCGGCCACTTCGCGAATGGCATCGCGGTTCATCGTCAGGTGTGTGGCTTCTGCCGTGGGGATTACGCGGATTCCGGATTTTTCAAACTCTCGCAGTTTCTCGGTCCGGATGGCCTCAATCTCAGGAACAATTAGATCGGGCTTGTGCTTGGCTACGATCCTCGACAGCGCGTCGCCGTCCAGCATGTCGATCACCTCAAAGGTGTCGGCGACCTGCATGGCGGGGGCGTCCGCGTAGCGATCGGCCGCGACTACATATTTCCCAAGTCGTTTAGCCGCAATGACGACTTCTTTTCCGAGCTCGCCCGAGCCAAGCAACAAAATGCGTTCTGGTGTTTTCATAAAAGTGTAATACAGGCCAATGTCAGCAGAGCCGGCAGTGCCTGGACATATAGAATCGATCGCACAGCTGTCATCGCGCCAAAGATTCCAGCTACGGCGATACAGGTTAAAAAGAATTGGAGAGCCGTGTCGCGCACTCCCGCGGGCAGTGTCAGGCTCCACAGCAGACCGGCGGCCATAAAGCCATTGTAGAGACCTTGGTTGGCGGCCAAAGACTTGCTGGCTTGTGCCTGCTCGGCGGTCTGGCCAAAGGTTTTTAGCCCGAAGGGCTTGTCCCAAAGAAACATCTCCAGGACCATGAAATAGACGTGTTCTACTGCGATCAGGACAACGAGAACCTTTACAAGCATTTCCATGGGATGGGTCTACAAATTTCCCAGGAGTAAATCAAGCCCCTCGAGCCAGGGGGCCAGGTAGTCAAAGGACGCGGCCAGATAAGTGCGTGAGCTGAAGGCCAAAAAGAAGCAAATACCCAAAAAAAGGATATTCCACTCCAAGAGCTCATTTGTGACTGAAACCTGAAGGAAGTACTTCAGGGTATAGCCGATCCGGCCACGCAGGGTGCGGTAAACCTGTCGGAGTTCGGGGATGGTAAACCAAAAAAGATCAAAGAGGTTATAAAGAGTAACGCCCCAGAGGGCCAGTGAAGCACCCATCCGGCTTGCAAGTCCCGGGTAAGCGCGGACCCCGGCATGGGCCAGTGCCAAAATTCCTATTTCAAGACTGATGATGGCGATTTGTCGTTTTAACTTCTTGCGCACCAAAAAACGGATGTATTCGCGGGTGACTTCCTTTGCCGTCTTCCAGGCCTCGGCCGCTATTCGTCCGATCAGGATGAGGGAGCTGCGGTGTTTCCACATGGTGGAAAATAGTTGGGAAAACCATGCCATTTTTTTGGGTCCGCTATTGTAACCGGCACCAGTCCGGTTTCTTGTTCTTGCCGGTCCGGGCGGCAAGTCCTTTACCGATGAGTAGGTCTTGAAGAACAACCCCGTCGAATTGAACCTTTGCCGCCAGCTGCTCTTTCTCGTGTGAGACTTCAACTAGGTGAATGCGTGTGGCTTTACCAAGCACCGACTCCACCATCTTCTTTGCGAGTATTCCTTTGATCCGCTCACATTCCCGCTTGGAGTCTGCTTGCGGTACGAACACTCCTTTTAGGAGGATGAGTTGGTTTTTCCCGATGTCGAACTGAAGGTTTGGAATATCAAAATAGATCGCGTTGGCACTTTGGGCGGATAAGTAGCGAACGCAATGAAAGCCTTTGTCCGTGTGATCACACTCGGACGGCGGCGCGGTTTTTGGGGTAGCGACTTCTCGAATTATTTGGGGAGGCGCCTGCACTTCTGGGGCGAGGCTTTTACCGATGTGGAAACCTACGGCCGTGCCCAATAAAGCTCCGAAGCAAAGCAATAGCCATTCGCTCAAAGAATTTTCCATGTAGCCCTTAGTATACGGCCTACTGCGGGGCGAGGAAAGCCGGAACCCGGGAGCGCGGCTCTACGCGCGAATAGTAAAAGGGATCTTTGCACTGGGCGCTGAATGCACCCTCCGCCTTCTTCGTGAAGGTATTCAAGCAGGGGCTTTTTGGAAACTTTTCCTCGCATCGTACCAAGGCGCGCGTGAATACCCGTTGGTCCTGCTCCGTCCACTGCCTGGTCCAGTTGGTGACCACGGGTTCCAAACAGCTGACTGAGATGAGCAGCATTGTGGTTGGCAACATCATCTGTTTCTATCACATCGCTTCTTTGCAGCCCAGCATTATGCCGGCCGACTAACAGACGCGCCTCGCCGCACAAGTGTGATAGCAAATGTGATAAACTTCCCAGTGAGGTTTCCATGAAAAACAACAAAGAACGACTACTCGGAAGCTTATTTTTCCTTATCCTGTTTTGCCCGCCAGCCCTCCTTTCAAAGCATGTATTTGCGGACGACGTCCCCGAAGTCGAAGAAGAAGAGGCCGTGGACGGCGATATCGCGGATCCCTATGATCTTTTTGATCCGGTACCCGCAAGCTTGATGCGCAAGATGGTAACGGATCGACCTACGTTTGTAGACAGTCCCCATACCGTCGATGCCGGGCACTTTCAGTTTGAAACTTCTTTGGTGGACTACGAAAAAGATGTCACCACGGGTGGCGTCACGGAAACTTTGCTCGTCAATCAAATGAACCTCAAGATGGGGTTGAACCTGGACGCCGATGCTCAGGTGATCGTGCAGAGTTATAAGTCGGTGAAGAGCACCTCCACAAGTGCGGGCTTTGGCGACATTAATTTACGCCTGAAGTTCAATATCTTTGGGAATGATCGCGGTCATTTTGCTGGAGCTCTTATTCCGTTTCTTAAGCTTCCAGTTTCGCGAGTCGGTAATGGAAGTTTCGAAGGGGGCTTGTATTTTCCCGTCGAGTGGAAGGCGAGTGAGAACTGGAGCTTTATCTTGATGTTGGGACCGGAGTTTATGAAAAATGCCGCCGATTCCAGATTCCACTTTGAACTCGCAGGAGGAGCGGCGCTCTCAACCACTATTGCCGATAGTTACACGCCGTTCGCGGAATACCGGTGCCGATACAATGGCGAGAGCCGTGTGTACACGTCCAATGTGGGCGGGGGCTTAGTGTATGCAATTCTGGCGAATTGGAATGTGGACGCGGGCTTTGATCTTGGTTTGAATTCGAGTTCCTCGGACATGCGTTTTTATCTGGGTACTTCGTTTAGGATCTAGGTGTGAGAGAATTTCTCTTTATCGGTCTTGCTGGTGCGTTGGGGACGTGGTCGCGCTACGGCGTCCACCTGTTGGCTAAGCGTTACGCGGTAGGGGCAGTGGGGACGTTCCTAGTTAACATTCTGGGTTGCCTGCTGCTTGCACTGTTGTTGGAGCACCCCTATGCGGAGCGCATCTTTCCGAGAGTGGTGCGCGTTTCTCTGGCCGTCGGGTTTTTCGGCGCTTTTACAACTTTTTCGACTTTTGGTTACGAAACGATGCAGTTTTTCGAACAGGGGGAGTGGCAGTTTGGGTTTTTGAATGTGTTTGCCAATCTCCTGGGTGGGGCCCTCGCTGTTTGGGCTGGCTTTCGCTGGTCGCTGTCTTTCTCCTAAGGAATTTCCTCGCATTTGCCGATAAGCCAGTCGGAACAGATTTATGGCAGAACTTGAACCGTTAAATGAAAACGATACGGGGAGCTTCAACCCTTCCCCGCCGAAACCGAAAGCCAAAAAGCCACCAGGCGTGGCCTGGCTCAAATTCAAACGCTATTTTTGGTGGGGATGTCGGGTGCTTTGCGACCTTTGCTACGGCCTGTTCGGGTTTTTGAGCCTGTGCGGCGGTTATCTTTTCTTCCGCCAACTCTATGACTACTTCGCTGAAGGGGCCTGGTCGAATGGCTCCTTGCACGCCGTTCTTGGGCATTGGGTACCCCAAGAGTACCTAAAGGGTTGGTTTCCCGCCGGTCCGGGCGGCGAGACCGCTACCTTATATTGGATTCTGGACAAGACACCGGCCGCAGTGTTTTTGGTGGTCGTTGGTGTCGGCGTACTCCTCTTTTTAACCTCGTTGCGATGGCAGTTCGTCGTGTGGGAACAGCAAGCTATGGTCAAGATTACTTCCATTCGAGGTAAGTAATGGCCGAACCTCAAATGACAGAAGATCACCCGCTCTATTACCAGAAGGGTAGAGAGGGAGAGATTAGGGAGCGTTGGCGTATTCGCCGTCTGGGTATGCTCGTGGCGACGCTATCCTGGTTGTCGTCTGTCGCCTACCTTGGTTTTTGGTACTACCGGCATTCGGACAAATTTCAGTGGATTGAGCCTCTACCACCCAACGTGATCGCCGCGATCGCGCTTCTGGTTCTGAGCTTTGTTGGTTCGATTGTTTACCAGGCTTTGTACTTTAGGTGTCCGCGCTGTGATCATTTCACTGGCTTCGAGTACGGGCCCAACGCCCTGAGCGGGGAGCTCTTCAAGAGAGAATCATTTTTCTGTTACAACTGCCGTGTCCAACTCCGATGACTGGACTTTCTGTACGGATCTTTCAATAAGCCGCACGTAAATTTCCCCCATGTCGATCGCATCGCTAAGCGCGGTGTGCTGAACTTGATCCGCAATGTCTAGGTAGCGCACCAGCTTGCCACCCGAGGCGTGCCCCGGCGGCAACAGGCCGCAGTCGACAAAAGACTTTGCTACGGAAGTGACGTCAATCGTGTGGTGGTGAAAATATTTGGAATAAAAAGATTCGCCGAGATACTTGCGCAGAATTGGGATGTCCAGTGCGCTCAGAGATTTGCCCAGAAGGACCAGCGGGAGTTCGCCCTGAAAAAACTCTTTCACAGGTTCAGACTCTAGGTATGTTTCCACCCACCCGTTTAGGCTCGAGGGTTCTATCCCTTTTTCGGCAGCGTCGACGATGACGCTTTTCATGTGCTTGAGGACCCAGGAATTCAAATTTGGTTCCAAGGACTCAAAACTGGGGCACTTAACAAGAGTCTCTTTTCCCAGCTCTTTTACGACTTTTCGGGCTTTTACGTCCACTGGCACGAACGCCAGTTGAATAAGATGGCAATCATTTGTCAGGCCGGTGGCCTCGGTATCTACGCTTAAATATTTGCTCATTCTTGAAGGTTTACCAGTTGGGAGGGGTGCTGTCGATACTGTCAGGCGATTCGGCCGGTTTGCGCGGTGGAGGGGCATTGGGGTCGATCTCGCGGTACGCCGTCCCTTTCATTTTAACGCAGTCCTTGCACCACCAATTTCCGATGGTGCGTTCATTGAGAATGATGAGCGTCGCGCCCTTTTCATAGGCCTGGTTCTTCAGATCGTTCTGGCAGTTTTCAATGTTTAGCCTAAGAGTCGGGCGGCTGTTGCACGAAGAGCTGATTTCACCCACTGCGGCATAGCCGTCGAGATTTCGTCGAAAGCGTTCGCCGCGCGAAATCGCGATATTGCGCGCGTTTGGGTGCAGCTCCACAGTGGAGCACGCGGCAAAACTAAGCAGTACTAGTACGGAAAGGCGCGCTTTCATCTCTAGAGTTTATCGGCATCTCGGCGCGTCGAACTTGAAGTAAAGCTCGGGCGATTTTCTGGCCATTCCCATCCTCCCGTTTTAAGGGTAAAAGTGGGTAAGGAGTCAGCATGCGACCGCTTTTTTTGATTGTCCTTCTTTCGCTTTTGTCCGCTTGTTCGGGCGTGGACGTAATCCCGCTGGACGGGTACGGCCAGACCAAGCGTGAGGCCACGCGCGCCGAGAAAGTGAAGCTCTATACCGATGCCGGTGAGATTCCGGGGGGCTTTGTGGAGCTTGCCGTACTGCAGATGAAGGATAGCCACCAGCGTCGAAGCTACTATATCTCCCACTTCAAAGACGAGGCCGCCGGATTGGGCGCCGATGGCATTCTCCTGGTTCGGAAGCCGAGCGCGGATGAGCCGCAGGCTTTTGGCGAGGCGCGTTCTGCGTACCGCGAGGGCTATTGGAGCGCTATTGCGGTGACGCTCACCGACAAAAAGTAGCTCGCTGACGCATCGTCGATAAATAACTTCGTTAATCAATCCGATTGTTTACTTGTACACCGGATTTCTATGCGGCAGTTATTGGTCTACATTTTGGTTCTGTTTGCTGGCCCGCTTTATGCGATACCGGACAACTTTACTTGGGGCACGGCGGAATTGCAGGGGGCGTGCAGCTCCGCATTTTTCGCCAACGTTCCGCCGGGACAACTCGGTTTGCCCGTTCAAGGAAAACTCAAACCCAACTTTGTTTACCAACGTCTCGATCCTCGAATCGGGAAAGTCGTCTACGTTCTAACGGACGAAAACGGTGAAATTGATTTACGTCCACTGGGCCGAAACAGCATCCTGGAATGTCGCCAGGTTGGGATTGAAGTAGAAGATGGTTTTTCTCCGTGGTGCCAGTTGAAAGATGGGAACTTTCGCGGCTTGAAACGCTCGAGTCGTCTCGCCAAGAATACGGTCCTCTATCAGCTTTCTGAGATTCTCCGGCCCGATTACCGTGAGAAAAAATTCTTTCATTGGTTGGAGTGGACTCGAACGGAAGAGCGTCCTTTTTTGCGCCGAAACCCGGAATCTGTCGTTAATACGACGCCACGGAAGCTCGCTAACACCAAGGCCTATCGGCCGGGAGAAACGGTCCCCAAGTTCTACCGAAAAGAAAATGAGTATTGGCAGAACCTATACGGAGTCAATTATCCAGTGCCTTCCGGCCAGTGGATGCAGCTTTTCTCTGACGGGAACTATTACCTTGTGGATAAAGGCTTTCATCTTGAACATTGGCCTACGGAAAAAAACATACTTGTTAAAGTGCCCGACAATGAGAGCTGGATCAAGATTGGCCGAGGTGAGAACGCCTATCTCTTTGTAGAGTCTCAAACAAGGAAGCAAGATTGGGTCCACTACTATACCGAAGAAGGGTATTTACCGAGCAACCCGGAAGTAAATGCGGTGGATGCCTGTAAAGCTTGCCCAAAACGCCCGAGGTTATTCTAATGTATCGACGAATAACAGCCTATCTGAGCATCTTGGTTTTCCTGCTAGTTCTCCCGTCCGCCAAGGCAGGGCTGAAAGAAAAAGAAGAGCTCTTTAAACCCGTGGAACCCGCGCCCTCACCTGAAGTGAAGTACGAGGAGCGGGTAAAGCCCATGGGCCTTAAGCCTTCTGCAGCCCCGAGTAAGAAATCTGTTTTTACTGCAGAAGATCCTTTTGTGGTAAATGGCGGTATCGTAAAGCGAATGTACCTATACAATCACGAAAAGAAAGACTCTGTGCTTGCAAAGGACGAGGTGCTCTACGAAAGAGTTTATGTTCGATTCAATCCACTTTTGGATGAATGGGTTTTTATGTTAACTGACTCCAAGGGCTACTTCGCAAACCCACCAGAGATCTTAATGGTGGGTTCTGTTTTGCCGGGCTACAAGATCGGCTCAACCAAGCTGATGTCCAATTTTCGTTTTGAGACGGGAGGGAAGTGGGTGCCCACTAAGCAAGATGAGTTGCACCGACTTGTGGTTCTCAGCCGCCCTCCCAAACGCGTAGATCGAAATTTCGAACAGCCCGGAAAATACCGGGTTGAATACCCCGATCGGCAAGATTTTGCGGATCTAAGGAAATTCTACCCTGAAGTTATTCGTTATCAGGAGCCTTAGAGTCTTTAACGGTGACGGTATTTCCGTTCGAGGTGACTGTCATCGCCCCTTGATTCCCGTTCCTTAACTCCGCCAACTTCGCGTTAAGCTTCGAACGCACTACCAAAACCACCACGAGAGCTATCGTTAAGAACACCAAAGGCAGGTACGCGGAATATTTTTTCATATAAAAAGCCTATCAGAATGGGGGACGCCCGCAATCTTGGGTGCGTCGCAGGTGTATTCTGGCTAGGCAAAGTCGTGCCTGCACCAAGAATACGCCCCCTGTGCAAAGATCAGCCGGCCATAAGCACGGGATTCCAACACCTTACTCTTCTTGTGGGGCGGCCTGTTCAAGCGGGTTACGCTAGGACCGCCCTCAGGGCGAGAGACGGCAAAAAAACATAATAAATTTAAATGCTTAAATTCGAGGATCGGCTGTGGAGTGGCAGAGTCTGTGCAAACACTATAAGGAGAGATCTCTCTTACGGTTAACCATTGAAGCACTTAAACCCACATAGGATCCTCCTACTCAGCTTGCTGCTGGCGACAGCGGTGCGCGCTGAAGGTCCGCTTGATCTTTTTGCGCCTCCGGATCCGGCGCCGCAAGCGCAACCCGACTCGCGCGACTTGAAGGGATGGGACGCCAAGCGGCAGCAAGACGATGCCGAGCGCATCCAAAATGCGCAAGCTATGGCCAAAACTATTCTCAAGCAGGGCAAAGAGCTCGAACGCATGACCACGATGGATCCGGGTCGCAAAGCGCAGCTCACCCAGGAAATAAATCGGCTGCAATACGAAATCACGGCGCATTTGCAGCAAGGGCAGGCGCTCAACGATACCGCGAAGAAAGCTGAGTTTGCCGCCAAACGATCTGAAGCAGGGAACGCAAAAAAGGGTAGCGAAACCGAGACCGCCAAGCTCCAGAGCACGGAAAGTAACGGAGACGGAAAAGGAACTGAAGAAGGAAGCTCCGTAGCGAAAGATACAAATGCCGATAGCCAAACCACCGGAGACGTCGCGAATGTACTTCCCGAAGCGGCACAAGCCGCGCGTGGATTTACTTCGGGATCGACACCCACGAGTCAGGTCGGGTTTAACGACGAGGCGAAGGAAGATAGCGATTCTGAATCTCCCACACAGTCGAAAGAACAAATTGTTAGCAGCGCTCAGGCAGCTTTCGAACAAAGATTGAACCAGTTGAGTATTGCGCCAAAGGCTAATTCCTTTTCAAACTTCGAAAAAGAAATTCAACTTTCAGATGAAGAAAATTCTAAAGACAGCCAAACAAATGCTGAGTTGGATAAGAAAGCTTTGGAAGAAAAAGATCACGGCGCGAGTACGGCAGCGAACTCTTCCAGTGCGTCGGCGGCGAGAGCGTCTTCCGGTTCTGGAAATTCTCTGTTGGATCTTTTGCGCAACCGCGTGGCTTCGGCGACGGCGGAGCTTGGCAACTTGCGCGCCTCTTTGGGGCTTGCCGGCGTCGGCGCTCTACCCGACGCTTTACGATCAGATGCCCACGCGTCACGAGGGCTCGCGTCCGAAGAAATGCCGGGGTCTGAGCGCGCCCCGGAAAACGCCGCTCACCGGCTTATTGCGGGTTCCAACCGACTGCAGCGCAACCGCATTCCTGTCCCCGAAGCGGATCCTCTTTAACCCGTATCCTCCTAGTACGCAGAGTAGACACCTGGAATTCAATGAACTCGGCTAGTTAAGCGAACCGCCTACAATCTGGGCGGGGCCTAGGCACGGCACTAGACACTCGACACTCCACCGATACGTTTTTCCTAATAGTTTCAGTTACTTGAAAACATTCGCCGAGCGCGTTTTGGCAAGGGAACTGCAATTGAAGAGTCATAAGGATCCGTGTCCGCACGGATCTGCGTGCGTACTGTCGAATTAGTCGGCAGTGCGGAATAAGGATTTTTGCAGCTTTGTTATTTCGTTTCAACATACGGCAGCTCTGGCTCCTACCGCTAGTGGTTAGCCTTGCCCTATTTTCCAGCCCCTCGTTGGGCGACGGAACGGCGAGCACCACGCCACTCACTTTGGGACAGGCACAGGCGCTACAAACCGGTTCACAGCAGCGACTGAAGACGTTGAACGATCAATTGGCCGAAGCCGAGAAAGATCCGGTAAACAACAAAGAAGAAATTGAACGTCTCAAAGGCGAGATCGCGAAAGAAACCGCTAAGCTTGGTGACTACAACAATCAGGTGAATTCGCTCGCCGATGCACAGGCGCGCGCCGATCAGGGCGGAGCCCACAGTGGTTCCGGTGGTGGTGGTGAACAAAAGGGTGGAACACCCATGATGCCGCCTCCCCCTCCTCCTCCGCCTCCGCCGAGTGACAGTTCTTCACCGCCTCCGCCTCCTCCACCGCCGCCACCGCCTCCGGTGCCGCCGGCAGAGGAAGTGAAAAAGCCGAATAACGAAGAGATTGCGGATACCTTTGTGCCGGATCTTCTTAACGAACGTAAGAAGTTCGAAGAGATCATCGCCAAAGGCCAAGATAATCAGGCCGCTACTTCGGATGGCTTTGCGAAAGTGCTTACTGAGCTCAGCAAGCAACGTGAAGATTTGACCCGCGCGTTCCAGGCACAGCAGGAACAAACGAGTCAGCAAATCGCGGCGGCGGCCCGGCAGCAGCAACAGACGCAGCAAAGCGCCCCGGACAATTCTTTTTCCGGTCGCATTCAAGCAGCTGCGCCGCGCACTACTACGCCGAGCGGCGTGGATCCGTCGCAGTTTGGAAGCCCTTTTGGATTTGCGTTGGCCTCGGGCGGCCAGCACGCTGTCGTAAACGGCGGCCAGGGCCAGAACGGCCGCGCAGCCACCTCGTCGGAAGTCTTTACGGCGGGGCTGGGCAATGTCGCCGCGGGAATTCTTACAGATCAGGAAGCGGTACGCCGCTCGCTCACTCAAGATCGCTACGGTACCCAGGTCAGCCAAACGGCCTTGGGCTACACACACACACAGCAACGCTTCTACGGAGAGCCCATTCTTCCACGCGCCCTTGCCCAAGTCATGGAGCAGAATCTCCGCAGTGTCTTGGGTTCCACCCGCAAGTCTCGCTACTACCTAAGCCGCGGCCTGGCCGTTCGCTAGCCGGCTGAACACACCCGTTAAAAGATCTACCCCCCTCAGGTTCCCAAGTGCATTCGATCTTTGATACTTACGGGCACAACAGGTTAAAAGGGGAAATCATGGGAAAGACATGGGGGCTTGTTTGTCTTTTCCTGGCGTGCGGAGCTTTGGGGGCTCCCGCAAACGATTCACTCACGGAGTGGATTTCGGTACAGGAACGGATCGGACAGGCGATCGCGCGGGTAAAGAACCAGTACAAGAAAAACGGGATGCGGCTGGGCCTTGGTTGGTGGGGAAATGTTTCCAAACTTGGACCGCCGTGTGACGATGTGGCGTATAAGGTGGAGGAGGCCCTGACGGACAGCTTCCGCTCGATGGATCTGCAGCATTTCAAGATTGTGCTGCTGTTCGACTCGGGCATGCTGCCCAAGGACCTACTGGCACACGTCTACTTTGGAGTGGCGTCCCAGAAAAGTGGGCAGTTACTCTACTGTTTTGACCCTTGGCGCTACGGGGACGGACGACTTCGGGAGCATTGTCCCAATTCTCCGGACGAGATGCATACGGTCCTCGAATAGCGTTTTTCTTGGGTCTTGTGGGGAGTGAAAAAAGGCGGCACCCGGATTCGAACCGGGGGTAAAGGTTTTGCAGACCTCTGCCTTACCACTTGGCTATGCCGCCGTGCAGTGGGCCATCCTACCTTAGGAGGGGCGGTATACGCAAATTCCTTCCTTGGCGATCCCTTGCCTGTGGTAAAATGAAAGAGTTCGAGCCACATCCGGGCATAAAACTTTCAGCCTTGCTGCCCGGAAAGCCCAAAAACCCTTACAACCAAAAAAACACATGTCAGCTTCAGTCGTGCGCCTATTTCAGGTCGGTAAGCGTTACTCCGAGCGATACGCTTTGAAAAACGTCAGTTTTAGCCTCCGCGAAGGTGAGTTTGTCTATATCACCGGCGTGAGCGGCGCGGGTAAGTCCACGCTCCTCAAGCTTCTCTTTGCGATGGAACGCCCCAGTGAAGGCCAGGTGGTGGTCAACAGCAGCGATATCAGCCGGCTGGGCAAAAGAGCCCTCCCCGGCTTTCGCCAGCGCGTGGGTTTTGTTTTTCAGGACTTCAAACTGCTTCCCGATCTTACAGTTTTTGACAACGTTGCCTTGCCGCTCGACGTGCGAAAAACAAGTGCGGCCGACGTGGAGTACCGCGTGAACGGGGTGCTTTCGCTGGTCGGCCTCGGCGATCGTGGCAACGATTACCCGACAAGTCTTTCCGGGGGAGAGCAACAACGCGTGGCCATCGCGCGCAGTGTGGTGAGCCGACCAAGCCTTCTCCTAGCCGATGAGCCTACCGGAAACCTGGACAGCCGCAACGCACGAGAGATCATGTCGCTCTTCCGCGAGATTTGCTCCATGGGAACCACGGTTTGTATTGCCACACACGATGAGTTTTTGATGAATGAGTACCCTGCCCGAAAAATTGAACTGGAACAGGGTACGATTCTTTCCGACAACCGGGCGGAATTTCTATGAGACCTCTCCACTCTTTGCGACGCAGTTTTCAGGATTTCAGACGCCACCCGTGGCTGCACGGTCTTAGCATCGTGACGATTGCTATCTCTCTGCTTATCCTGGGTGTCTTTCTCGTTGTGTACCGAAATTTTGTTCACCTCGCCGATCACGCCAGCCCTACACCGATTGGGACCGCGTACCTGCAAGAAGGTTTGAACGAACTAGAAGTTAACAACTTGAGCGACCGCATTTTGGGAATGGAAGGCGTGCGGGATGTAGAGTTCAAAACTCGCAAGTCGGTGCTCGAAGAACTCGCGAACTTTTACGGTGATTCGACGGTGGATCCCAGTGGCGTCGAGGGTTTTTTCCCAAACCTTCTGGAAATTCATTTACGTGAGACGGTCAACGAACACAGTTTGAAGCGCCTCGCCGATCAAATAAGTAGTTTTCCGGAAGTCACGCAGGTGGATTTCGCCCGTGGCTGGCAAGCGCAGTTCAAACGGCTGAAGAATGTGATGAGCTGGATCGGGTTAGCCTTGATGGCCGGACTCCTGTTGGGATGCAGTTTCATTATTGCGAACTTCATGGGCATGCGGCACCAGTCGCGTCGCCGAGATATTGAGATTATCCATCTAATGGGAGCGAGCCGCCGCTACATTTTGATGCCCTTCCTTTGGGAAGGCATGCTTGAAGGATTGATGGGAGTAGGAGTCGCCGTGCTGGCTTTGATCGTCCTGAACAGCGTTTTCTTGGTACCCCTAGCGAAGCAATGGGGAGGGATGGCGGGGATTGACCAGTTCGCCTTTCTCTCTCCCTCGCAAATTGCCTACATGGTTGGTACCGGCCTGGTCATGGCGCTCATTGGTAGCGTCACCGTCTTCATCCGCATCAGAGAAAATTAATAAAAATGCGATTTCCGCTTCTTGTCTTATTGAGCGCTTCCGTGGCGCTTGGTGCGCCTCACGTCAATCCGAGTGATGCACGAAAGCGCGCCGAGGAACTTTCTCGCTATATAGAGAAAGAACGGGAGCAGTTTGTTGAGCGCGAAACGCGCCGGCGCGATCTTTTGAGTCAGCTGGATCAGATTAACCGAGACCAGAACCGTCTTCGCGAGGGGCTTGCCGCTTATGAGAACGAGCGTGACGAACTTAACATGTCTCTTGAGAACCTAAAAGTCGAAGTGGAAAACCAGAAGGCTGCGGAAAAAGCCGCCCGTGCCCAACTGGGTTCGTTGCTCCGAGTGCTCTACCAAGTGCGTCGTGATGGGATCGGCGGCTTTTTGCTCCAGGGAGAGAGCCTTGGCAAGGTTTACAGACGGGTGCGCCTTTTCTCACAATCGGTGAGTTTCGGTAAGAATGCGATCGATCGGTTGCAAGAGCGATCTGAACGTTTGGCGCAAACCGAAAAAGAAATGGAAGCGGCCAAAGTACATCTAGAGGACATCATTGCCCGCTCCAGTGCTGAGGGAGAACAGCTTAAAAGGGCCCTCATGAAGAAAGAACAAACGCTCACCTCGATTCGAAAGAAACAGGCCTTGTTTAAGGCAGCGGAGAAAGAGTACGAGAAAGTATCTGCAGAAGTACAGGTCCTGTTTAAGCAGCTCGATGCCAAGGAACAGGAGAAAAAGGCCGTTGCTGAAGTTCGCAAGCCTCACAACATCCGCTATTCCACGTTGCCGCTCCCTGTTGAAGGTGGAAAACTTATCAGAGAGTTTGGCAAGCGCACAAACGAAGAGTTTAAGACAGTCACGCTACACAAGGGATTAGAAATCGAAGCGCCGCTTAAGAGTCCCGTATTCGCGGTGCTTCCAGGCATCGTGGAGTTCGAGGGCTGGATCAAGGGCATGGGCAATGTCGTTATTATTCACCACGGCGACGGCTTCTATACTTTGAGTGGTCACCTCTATAAAATTTCCGCGGCCAAGGGAACCGCTGTAAAGCCTGGTGATGTCATTGGCCTTGTCGGCGATACCGGACGCAATGACAAGCCCAGCCTATATTTTGAAGTTCGGGAAAATGCGGACGCAGTGGATCCGATGCCTTACTTCCTCTCTGACGAAGTCTCTAAGATTCAAATTGCCGATGCGGCTCATTCACGTAAAAGCTAGCCAAAACCACATGGCCACCACGTTTCACTTTCTGGTGAGCTGTGAGGTACGCCGGGAAAGTGCGGCATTGGCAACCCTCTATGAGGGGCAGCGCCTGGTGGCCCGCTTGGAGACCGAGCTGAGCGAATTTTTACCGAGTAGCCCCGTTTTCAAACTGAACCACGCGATTCCCGGAACGCGCATCCGCTTTTCGCCGCATGCCTTCCACTTGCTGCAGCAGGCGATTTATCTAGGCGAGCAAACTCGCGGGGCGTTCGACTGTTTGGCGAAAAGCAAAAACAAAGCGGCCAAACTCGCGGTCGATCCCACCACTTTGGAAGTTTGGGCGACCGGGCCGGGCGCGCAGCTTAGTTTTGGAGCCATAGGTAAAGGTTACGCCTTGGATCAGGTTCGGGGGCTTTTAGCTCTCAGCGACTTTAAAGACTTTCTGCTTTCTGCCGGCGGATCGAGTGTTGTACTTTCGGGCTTCGCCTACCCCGCCGAACCTTGGTGCTGGGGTTGGAGTTGGGAGCGGGAGAGGGACGAAGCTGTGGGTTTGCGGTTTGAGCACTGTAGTGGCGCGCCTCTTGCGATAGGAATCTCCGGAATTCAGGAGCAAGGCGAACACATTCTAGGGCGGCGCGATCCGCGCACGAAAAGCGCGCTCTTTGCCGGGAAAACAGCTGCCGAGGCCGACGCTCTTTCGACGGCCCTTTTCGTTGCGGGTTGGGATCGGCAGGGTTGGCTTTCGGATCCGTTGCGGCCCGAGCCGGCATTGGGAGTTTTAGAGACTGACGGTACCGTCCGCTGGAACCGCGTGTTTGAAAGCCTGTGGGGACCGGCCGCATGAGATGGCTTTGGCTCTTTTTTCTGACCGTCGCGGCGCGGGCCGATGAGGCTGTCGATTTGGGAGAACTCGGGGCAGGAGGTTTCTCTCCCTACATATTGGAACGTAATCCCCTTTGGACTCTTCTGCCCGCTTTAGTTATTGCGATAGTTGTTTGGCACCTGCGTAAACCGGACAAGAAATTTTTCCCAGGAGAAACACCACATGAGACAGATGAAGGTAGCGCTGATCACCCTAATGTTTTGCCTCTGCATCGAGAATAGCTCAGCTGTTGAATTCGAAAAGATGGGGCAAGCCATCGCAAAAACACTTGGGACCACAAAGGCTTTTAAGGGGACCGTCGAAGTTCAAGGTGAAGCCGCCACCGTCTATTACTCCAAAGATGGCAGCGGACAGCCAAAGAAAATCGCGATTGTGCAAAAGGGAATCTACGAACCGAACTGCAGCCACACTTGGGTTGTTGGCCTCGACGCCAAGTCAGTAAAGGTGGAGGGGATTCGGGTTGTGGAAATGAGCTGCCCGCACGCCTTTCCCACCAAGAAAAGTTCTTTTCTTAGCCAGTACGTTGGACGCGGACCCGCAAGCGTGAAAAAACTAAGCGGCGAAGTGCATACCGTTGCCAAAGCGACCGGGAGCAGCGAGTTGACAACGACAGCCGTCACCAAGGCCATTCTGGCCGCCAAACAATTTGCCAAAGGCTTCTAATGTCGCTCAGTGTCCCCACGCGCCGCATACGGATTCTTGTCCAGGCGGGCGTGTTCGCACTTTGGGTGGCCCTGATCTACGTCACCCGACACCCTCTAGATTCCTGGCTTGCCAATCACATCCCAGTAAATTTTCTGCTGCGGCTGGATCCGCTTGTGATGACCGTTGTTTGCGGTGGGATGCGGATGGCTGTCACCATTACCCTACTCGCTGCGGTAACTTTTGTTGTTAGCGTTCTGTTGGGTCGGGTTTTTTGTGGCTGGATTTGCCCGTTGGGTTCGTTGTTCGATGCTTACGCTTGGGTACTGCGTCACTTGCGCGTTCCTATTGAAGGAAAATCGCCGCGTTGGTTTACGCTTAAATACTATCTGCTCTTCGCTATCCTCGTACTCGCTGCCTTTGGTGCGGTGTCCCCCTTGATGGGACTTGACCCGATTGTGTTACTCACCCGCGTCGCAGCTACCGTCGTCAATCCATTCCTGAGAGAGTCAGACAAACTTTTTTGGACTGTTTCCGAGGCCCCCGGAAATTACGGCTACTTTTTTGACGGAGCGACTCTACTTTTGTTTATCGGTATTATGGTGGGTACGACACGGCTCTCGCGCATTTGGTGCCGGACCACGTGTCCTTTAGGGGCCTACCTTGCTGTTCTCTCTCGGCACTCTGTTTTGCGCCGTGATACGGAGGGCTGCATCCACTGTAATATTTGCGCTGTCCATTGCCCAACCGGCGCTATCGATTTTACCGATGAAAGGGTCTACAACGAGTCGGAGTGCATTAAGTGTTTTCTCTGCTCTACGGAGTGCCCGGTAGATGCGAACTTCTTCACGATAAAATCGCCTATTCCGGCCACCACGCCTTCCCAGTACCCGGTAAGCTTGCAACGCCGTACTCTTTTTACGACGTTACTCGCTACTCTTTTCTCGGCCCCACTGGTTCTTCGGTCGGCTGGCAAACCCGGTTCCTCCAAAAAGTTAATCCGCCCTCCAATGAGTCGGGAAGAGCGGGATTTTTTGGCGAGTTGCATCCGTTGCACGGAATGCGTGAAAGCGTGCCCTACAGGCATCTTAAAAAGCGCCGGCCTGGAGCACGGGATTCGGGCATTGTGGTCGCCAGTGATGGTTTCCTCCGAAGGGTACTGCCAAGAGGGTTGCCACGCTTGTTCGGAGGCCTGCCCTACGGACGCGATCATGAAATACCCGCTCGAACAAAAGTACGCCTACAAGGCGGGGACGGCGGTCTTTGAATCCAACCGTTGCATTAGCTACACTGAGAACAAGTTTTGCAACGAGTGCGTGAAGGCGTGCCCGACTGACGCGATCTCGGTTCTAAAAGGCTGGGAGCCACCCGGAAGTCAGGGTGCTGATTTTCCTGCTCCATCCGGTTTAGTACCGACACGGCCGCTAAGGGTTGTGTACGAGCGCTGCGTAGGCTGTGGTGCTTGCGAGTACGAATGCAACAAAATCGTCTTTGGTGATCCCGCGATGAAGAACACATCGCAAGGGAGAGCGGTACCGACGGCGCTTGATGTGGTCATGCGAGGTAATAAGGAGAGCGTGTGGGTATTCTAAGTTTTTTCTCTGTTGTAGAGCGCTTTCATCTCAATCCAGAGTTCTTTCCTCAGGTGACGAAAGATCTTTTTAGTGAGGACGAAATACTAAAAAACGGCATATTGCCCCTCGGTTTCAAACGCCAGCAGTCGCTGAGTGGAAAAAAGCAGTTTCTTAACGTGGGTTTTCTTAGCCCGCGGGACGGAAAACAGATTTCGGAAGTTGAGGCAATTCTCCGAAGTAAACACCAGGCGATTGCGGGCCTTGTACGTTATCAAATCGACCTAAACGAATATCTCCTTATCCTCGATCAAATCTACGGCATTTCCCCTTCCTCGCTTAGCTCAAAAGATCTCTCTGAACTCAGTCCCGTTCTCCAAAATCATCTCCAACCCAAATAGTCGCCCACCCTCGTCAAATTGTGTCGTTTTCTTCACAATTCCCAGGCACGAGTCCGTCGAATGTGGAAACACTTATGTCCAAAACTTAGACGACTGTGCATTCACAATTCAATTGTATACAACGCCGCGTCAAATTTGCGATAATAAGGGCTAGGGTGATCTTCCAATTTCTTCCGCGATTTCAGGATGCTTACGACGGCATTAACTACTTCTTCTGATTGAAGAGGGGAATAAAGTTGTTTTATTCAAATTTTTCTCGAATTGGTTTGCTTGCGTTTGCAATGCTGTGGGCGACACCGGCCCTCGGGGATCTGGTTGCGTCAAAGGCGCAGAGGATCTTCTTCAGTCTTGCCGCGTTCCGCTTAAGCAGTGCCCCGGAATCCGTGCGTACCCAGGTGCTTGATCTGGTCCGGGAAGGCAGACTTCTGGAAGCGGCAGCCATTGCTGCTAACCAGAGAACCTTTTTCGAAAAGACCGTCCGTCACTGGTCCATGAAGAAAACAAACGGTGACGGAAGCCCTTATGGCATTCTCAATGACTTCGTTGCCACCGTAATTGGGCATACGCGTGACAACGGAGACTTCCGTGAGCTTCTCTACGGAAACTTCACCTATTTCGCCTCACCCTCGATTCCGCGCGTGGACACTGTTGTGAACTTTAACGGTGTGAGGCCCCACTCTTCCGAAAACAACCTGCATTACCTGGATTTGGACAATCGCAAGAATCTTTTCGTTGAGCTCGTGCGCGCGACAAACCAGTTTCCGAATGGAGTTCGTTTTGATGTGGGTAGCGAAACAAATCCGACACCTTTTGTCACCGCGCCCACGAGTCAGACTGCAGGCTTGCTGACGACCCGAAGGTTTATCGAATCTGCCGGCCTCGGGGGGACGAACAGACGCTTTATCAAGTACGTCTTTGAGATTTTTCTCCGAACGACGCTGGATGAAATTGGCGACGCTTACGCTTTGGATCATCGGGTCCGTAAGGACGTGGATCGCTTTCCCGGCGGTGACATGAACCTTTATAACTCCAAGTGCCGTTTCTGCCACGCAGGGATGGACGCCTTGGCCGGGGCCTTTGCGAAATGGGATTACGATCGGACTCGGGTCTCCTTTCGTACTGGAGGCGGAGTCCACTTGAAGTACAACCAGAATGACACCGTTTTTCCCGACGGCGCGCCCACAAACGATAGTTCCTGGGAGAACCTGTGGCTGAATGGTCCTATCAAGTGGAACCCGGCGGAACCTTTAAGTGGCGTGGGGGCGCGGCAATTCGGTCGGATGATTGCCTACTCCGATCGCCTACCCGTGGCCACGGCCATTTCTGTTTTTGAGTACCTTTGCAAGCGCACTCCTAACAAGGAAGGCGCCGACGCGAAAGAGCTCGCAGTTGCGACAAAAGCCTTTGAAGATTCGAACTATAACCTGCGTGTTCTATTCGAGAACGTCGCGGTATTGACCTCTTGTACGGGTTTGTAGATGAGCTGGATGAAAAAGACAATTTGGGCAGGGCTCCTGGCGATCCTCCTTTCGAGCGCGGGTTGCGGTTTGCAAAGTCGGCGGGATCTGACGGTGGCCAACCCTCAAGGATCGGCTGGACTCATGAACTTTACCCAGGCGGTTACGTCTTTGGAAGCCATGACGGGCGTAGATGGCGATAGCGTCAATAGTCTTAAGGCCTACAAGAATATTGCCATCGCCTTTCTTTCTTCTGACGGTGAAATTCTGTCGCTTACGCCGACTTACCTTTTGGTAAGCATCGGTATTGTTGGTGGGTACTGCAATCAAGGCGTCAATGCAGCGGTAGATAGCGCCCAGATGAACCGTACTTTCTTGAAAGACTCGCTTTTTGGTTTGGGACCGACCCCGGCTCCAGTTTTGGAAGATCTTACCGCGAGCCGCGTGTCCGCCATTGCGGGAGAACTCGCACAGGGGTGTCTGGAACGAGGCCTGAGCAATGAGGAATTGGCCATTGTGACCGGTTTTGTGGGAGAGGCGAAAGCGGCCGCTTCCGCCTCTGAGGCAGCGGAGTTTAAGCGGGTCGTGGCGCAAATGTGCACGCTGGTTTGCGCCAGTTTTGATGCACTTAGATTTTAGGAGTCGTAGGTGAAAGAGTATAAGGAAATTATCGAGCAGGCGGCGATCGAGGAAGAAAAGCGGCGCAAGGCCGAGGAGAGCCTCATTGCCAAACTGAAAGCTGGCCACAAGAAACCGGTGACTCGCCGGGATTTCATTGCGCACGGGCTTGCCGCGGGCGGAACTTTCATGATGCTGCCGAGTTTACTCGACATTGTGGGTTCCAATCGGGCCTACGGTGCGGAAGAGCCTGTGCCGGTACTCGTGATTGATATCGCGGGCGGAGCTTCGATAGCGAGCTTCTTTCCAGCTCAAGGGCAAGGCGCCTTTGAGGCGGACGGCTTCATTCCGGGTCAGGCCGATCTGATCCCCGCGCACGATAAAATGGGTCCTGTTGCAACCATCGCCAACTCTGCGCTGGATTTGAGATTTGGGGCGCCTGTTCGAAAAGCGGATCCGGGTTACAACCCTTTCATCAATAACGCTAATGCCGATTCAACGGATGCTCTCCGTGGTGTCAGCGCCATTACGGCTTGCGGAATCACACGTGACGACACGAGTGAAAACCCCTTCGGTGTCCAGTCGCTCATTGCGCGCCTGAATAGCCTTTTCGGCTGCAAGCTCCCCATTCTGAGCACTGGGGACGGAAACACGACACCTTCAGGCGGTCGCTCGATGCCCCTGCTCGGCGTGAGTGCCGAACACCGTGCTTTGCGAGTCCCTTCACTAAATACGGTGGCGCAAGTGCTCAACGTTGGAACTCCGCTCGTGAACGCGAGTAATGAACCCCAGCGGCGTGCTCTTCTCAAAGCACTGGTGGATCTCAGTAGCGCCCAAATCAAGCAGGCGCATGGGCAGCACTTTTTGGACACGCTGAAAGGACTTGCGAGCAGCGGCTTTAGAGCCGCTCAAGATATCGCCAATGCGAATCTCTCGATCGATCCAAGAGGCGATGCCACCTACCAACGGATTTTCGGAATCGATGGGGCGACGGCGGTGAACGATCCTAGTGTTCTGCGCGCCGCTACCTTGAAGGCCGCCTTTGATGGACTGTGCTCTGCGGTCGTTTTCCAGCGGAATGAGGGCGACTACCACGACAAGACTCTGGACGGTTTTGTACCCGTCCACCAGGACGTCGGCCGATGGACGGGCCAGGCTATTCGGTTGGCACACGCGCTCAACCGCAAGCTTGTAATCTTCTGGGTTACTGACGGTGGGATGTCTTGGAAAGAAGGTTTGCCGCAGTCGGATCGCGGGGAGGCCAGTCAGTTGGCAATGTGGCAGTACAACCCAGCACACATTCCACTCACGCCGCCGCAGATCAATTTTTCCAGTTTGAATTACTTTAATGATGGGCAAGGTGCAAACCGGGCGGATCTCATTGGTCCGAGCCCGCGCCGCCTGGCCCTTGCAATGGTCTACAACTACGCCATAGTGGCCGGGCTTGTGGATCAGTTTCTTGCTGCAGTACCGGATGCGGAGTTTCCGCATAGCCAACTGTACCGGTACGCAGCTTTTAAGGCTTAAACGATGCGGATGAGTTTTCTACAACTCAGCGCCTTAGGATCTGTCTTCTTTGTTTTGTTCGGCTGTACGGGCATGGATCAGTCCGGAGCTTCGCGCCGCGATCTCTTTGCGGTGAGTGGCCCCTATAGTTCCAAAGCCTTCGATACGCTCGTGTACCCGATGTTAAAGGCACAATGCTCCATCTGCCATACCGATCAGAATCCCAGATTTATTCCGAGGGATAAGGTTGCCGCCTATGGCCGGGTCTACGCGCTAATGGATTGGTTTGAGATTGAGAACTCTCGTCTGGCGCGGCGCAAACAAGACAAACATTGTGGAGCAAATTGCACGGATAATGCGGATCTTTTGCGCGTCCTGCAGGCATGGTCCGAGGCTTTGGACAAGGATCAAATTAAAGGAGATGACGATCGGCTTATCACAGACTCGGTTCAGCTAACGGCACTCCCGACCGGCGACAATTTTGTGGAAGTGAGCTTTGACATGGCAAAGTTTGGAGCTGAATACAACGGTGCCATTCTCAAGGTGGAGGTCCAGGATTACAGTCTCAATGGCGTGAGAACAGGAGCGATCCGAATACGTAAGCCAAGATTGGCATCGGGAGCGTCTAACCTTTTTATTAGATCCCTCAGACCGCGTCTCAACGATCATTTTGATGCCGCTAATAACCTTTGGGAATCTGTGCAAGCACCCGTGGCGGCGAACAATAATAACCCGCCGCTACTTAGCCCACTTGTGATGCTTATTCAGAGAAGCGGTACCGGGAGCGATAGCTTAGCATTTGAAGTCGGAGAGCTGCGGGTCATTGATGCCGTTGCGTGTAATGAGCTCCCGTATTTTAGCGCAAATGTTATTCCGTACATGCAAGCGGCCAACAAGTGTTTTACCTGCCACGGAGACGCGACACACCAAGCGTACGCGCGCTTTCCAATGAGCGCGTATTTCGCGGTCAGTCCGCAGGCACTTTGCAACGCCACTATCCAGCGCGTGAACCTCGAAGAGCCTGATGCCTCGGCGATCTTTAACCCTGCCTTCGGCCACAATAACCACCCGGTAGAGGCGAATGGCGTTGTGATCATGAGCGATGCCAATCGGGCGATGGTTCGTACGTGGATTGAATTGGAAGCGGCCGCTTCCGGCGACTAAATCAAACTAAAAAAGAATACTCAGGCGTGCAGCGGTATAGCTGAGGTTCACCTTGTCAGGAGTGGGGTTGATGTCTCGATGGTGCTCCCCGATGAGCGTAAGATTTGGCGAGATTCTACATTCGATTCTACCGCCGACGAGCGTCCGATCATTTCTATCCGAAACTCCGTTATCATTCTGCGTGAGCCCTCCGCGAGCAACGAGTTGCCACCGGCTACCTATGCGCTGGCGAAGTTCTCCGTATACGCCCCCTCGCAAATAGGACTGTCGAGTAATTCCTCCTCTTAAGTCCACGTTCATGAGCGCGTAGCCGGCGCGGATCTCTGTACTTTTTGTCGGGCGGATTTGCGTGTCCGCACCCAGCATCAGGATTCGGTTCGCTTCGGTTCCTTCATCCGAGTACGCGCCGGAATACACCGAGGCCCCCAGTCCAAACACATTGGCGACGTCCATGTGGATACGTCCCCCAAAAGCCTTGTCGGTATTATTGTCGGCGGCATTGGGGAGGGTTTCGAAGTCCGGGTAAGTTGTAGATTCTGCGAGAGGATCGGTGCCTCCGGATTGAAATCCGTTTACTACGTAGAGATGGGCGATGACGTTTAGGCTAGGGGAATCGGCTAAAGTGAACTTAAACCCTAAACCCAGATCTGCCCAGATATCTGGCAGAAACGCTTCCTGATTGTCGGCGCGGAGCGTGCTCGTGTTCCAAAGCCCGCCAAAAGTATTGTGAGGATTAATCTGATCGAAAGGGACCCAGATGCGTCCCACCCGCAACTGTACTCGGCGGCTGATATTGTAATCGAGCTCGTAGAAACGTGGAACAATGAGCGGAGGGGCCACGCCCACCGAGAATTGCAGATCCGGGTTGGGAATATAATCTACTAAGAAAGCGGTATGGTAATTGTCGAAAGTAAGCGGGTTGATACCAGGACGGTAGTTCAAAACGATATCAAAGAATAGTTTGAACTGTCCGCCTTCCCCCCCGCCGTGTCGGTTCGCGGGGTTGTGGGGATTGTGTGGGTTGTGCGGATTTCCAGCGGCGTGCGGGTTGCGGGGATTCTCGGTCTTGGGTTCCTCACCGGGATCTTCATCCATCGCGCTGAGATCTACAGCCTCTTCTTCAGAACTCTCCGTCGAGCTTTCTTCACTCTGAACCCGTCTTCGCTTGATTCGACGAGGTCGCTTTTTCTTCCGTCGAACGCGACGGACTTTCCTGACTCTGGGTTCGGATTGATCTTTATACTCTGATTCTACGGATCGCTTCTGCATGGGCACATCCCGGAACGGAGGATCGAGGGTTTCGGAATGCACCCCTGCCGTGATCCAGGTCCAAAGCAGAAATAGAATGGAATATTTTTTCAACCGATCCATGGTTGTGGTTCCCTGGGACGCAGGTGTCCCTATTCATAAGATCGGAATAACTAAACAAAATGATTAGGAATATCTAATGTTCGGCAGGGCGCTTTGACACGAGGCGCACGCCAATGATGCTTACTTCGTAGAGAAGATAAAGAGGGACCATGACAATGAGCATCGTCAGGGCGTCGGGTGATGGGGTTATTAGGGCCGCGATGACCGAGATGGCGAGTACTGCGTAGCGTCTATATTTTTCAAGTACACCCGCTTCTAACACGCCAAGCAAAGCGAGCAAGATCATGACCGCCGGTAGCTCAAAAACCAAACCCAAAGCCAGCAAGAGCTTGGTCGTCATGCCGAAATACTCGGTCAGGGTGATGATGGCTTGATCGGTGCTCGATCCAAAGTTGATCAGAAAGTCGTAGCTGTAGGGCATCACGACGTAGTACGAGAAGACAATTCCCGCGACAAAACTTAGGCTGCCGAAGAGCATGAACGGTAACACCAGGCGTCGTTCGTTCTTGTAGAGCGCGGGAGCGACAAAGCGCCACACTTCAAAAAGTATATAGGGTGAGCCCACGGCGAGTGCGGCAATGATGCTGACCTTGATGTAGATCATGAACTTGTCGGCTATGCCAGTGAAGTAGAGTTGCCGGTTACCTTCAGGGAGCACATCAAGCAGGGGCTTTTCAAGTAACACCACCACGTGCTCGGAATAGTTAAAGAGTATCGCTACCAGTACCCCCAAAACGAGGAGTACTCGGATGATCGCAGAACGGAGCTCGTCCAGATGCTGCCAGAGTGGCATCCGCAGCTCTTCTTCTGTATTTGAATTCGTGGCGGTGGCCAGTCCGGAAGCGGTGTCCGGTTTTTCCAGAGCCTTTTGTTCAACAGTGGTATCGGGGTGTTCCGATGACATTTCAGGATTTTTGGGTTGGATTGGGTTCATCCGCGGAAGCCTTTTGGCTTTCCGAATGCCCTACGTCTATGGTGGCGTTGTCATTCCCTTCGATCTGCTTTTTCTCGTCCCCTCCTTCAAGCGCTTTCTTGAAGTCACGGATCCCTTTGCCAAGGCCCTTGGCGAGTTCAGGTAGACGCTTAGGGCCAAAAACAAGTAAGGCCGCTACCGAGATAACCAGAATTTCAGGCAGTCCAAGGTTAAACATATCTAACCATTACGATATAGAGCCCCCCCGGGAGCGTCAACTAACGCTCTCACGATCGGTGGCGATAGTTTCGAAAATAGCCGGACTCAGGACCAATTTTTCCTGGGAGGTCTCCGAAAGGGCCTGCTCACAGGCCCCGGCGATGGAGTCCGCATCCAGGTGGTGGTAACGATAGATGTCGCCCGTCGTTCCGGATTTCGACGTCTTTCGAACGGCGAGCGAGATATGTTTCACCCCGACAATGGAGCCGATATTGTCCAGCAGTCCGGGTTCCCCGTCATGTACCGAAACAATCGGGATGCGGTTGCCGCGCAAGCTGTACCACTTCGCGAGGTTGTCGACCCGCGCGGTATCTGGGGTGAGATACAAGTCGCCCGTCACCTTCAGCCCGTTTCGCAAATGTTCGTAGTGGTTGCCGTAGGCCTGATTTCCCAAGAGGAGATCCGAACTGGTTACGATAAACACATTGGCGAAAATACCCTTTTCCAGGAGCTTGTCCGAGGCCTGGATCGCTTCTTCTCCGAGCGCTCCCATCGCAAATATATGAATCACGTTGTCGCCCGGAGTGTACCCTTCATACCCACGGTAATCGATTAGAGGGTAAGCCCCTTCCAAAACTTCCTTGCGGACAGTTTCCAGAATTTCGGTTTCTTCCCAATGCGGAACTTCCGGTTCCATTTCGGTGGTGAGCGGTCCGTGCCCTTCCGGAAGCAGTTTGAAGCGGTGTTGGCGGCTAAGACGTCCCAGGAAGTCTTTTTGTACCAAGCCCTTGGTTACACAGCGAATGAGTGCCGCTTCTCGGTTTTCGTTTTCGCGCGTGAAATGCCTTCTCAAGGTGTCAGCCAGGATCCATTCGACCTCCTTGGCGAAACAGGGTTCCCAAGTTACAACGTGCGGTATCTGGAAGTCAGATTTCCAGCTGTGCTGTGCGCCTTCTGGCGCAAGGGTGACACCACTGGGGGTGCCTAGCGTCGCAAAGCAGGAGCGCCAATAAAGATTGTAATAGTATTGGTCATGGGCGCGTTTGATGAAGAAGTCATAGATCGTCATGGCCGGATAGAACGGGATGCCAACATAATCGAAGAACTTCCCGAAGGATCCCGCAGCCGACATGCAATTGCCTTCAGCAATTTCAAAGCGTAGGTGCCCTGACTTTTGGGAAATGCGGGGAACTACGTCCGGGGCTTTGGTGTCTTTGGCCTCAAAGCGGAGTTCGAAATCCTCTTGCGCAATGTCCCCGTACAACTTTCCATTCATATTTGGGCTGGTGTTGGTCGAGGTTCCAACGTCCGGCGCCATCGTAAGAAAAAACTTCGCGACAACTCCCCAGCCCTGATCGTCCGCAGCGGTATCTTCTCCGCGTCCCAATCTATCGAGTTTAGCGGCCACCTGTCCCCACATCCATTGGGTGTGCGCCACAGGATTGAATTTCAATGCAGTGATGTCAAAGTCGACAGGCCACTCCAAAGACCGTGCAAAAGCCACCCACTTTTGTTGTCGTTGCTTGACCTCTGCTAGCAGCTTTTGAATCCCGTCTACCAAGAACTCTCGTCTCTCTTTCAGGTAAGCGCCCTCTTTGGAGCTTTCCTCAAAATCCTGGAAGGGGTTATCAAAATCCAACCCGAGACCTTGGGCCATTTCTCTAAGTTCGTCTTCTTCAGGCAGGGTGGAGTGGTTTCCTGACTTTGCTTGGCAGCGAAGTTTGTAGCCTTTGATGGTATAGGCCACCACAAACGTGGGCCGATCGCTCTTGCGGGCCTCCTGGAAAGTCTCGACGAGGCTCTCCAGATCGTGCCCTCCCAGATTGAGAAATACCTTGTGTACTTCCTCGTCACTGCAGTCCTTGAAAAAACTCTTTAGCTTGGGAGATTTCTCTTCCAGAACTTTGCGCGTGAGATCCGGCTTGTTCGCCTCGAGCAGGCCTTGAAATTCGAAGTCAGTAAAGCACTCGTTGAGAACACGTTTGAACTCGTCCCCGCCTTCGCGCTTAAAGAATTCTCTGCGCAATTTTCCATGCTTCAAAATGACGGCGTGCCAGCCGTTGGCCTCCGCAATGCGGGCCATCCGATCGGCGTCAGAACCGTTAAAGGCTTTTTCGTTCGAAATGCGTGTACCGTCGAGATTCTGTCGGTTGTAATCCACAACCCATACGACATGGTTGAGTTGGCGCTCGCCCGCGTCCGGCATCGCTTCTGCTAGAGAGCCTTCCCGAAACTCGGAATCACCCATCAAGCACCAGAAAAACGGATCTTCTTTAAGACCCACATTATGGTGGTGGGCAAAGTCATACGCCAGTGCTGTATAGAGCGCATTGACCGGTGGGATGCCTACGGATCCGCTTGGGAAAAATCGGTAGCCGTCCGGATCGGCTTCTGCGTGGTAGGACTGGAAAACGGGTTCGCCCGTCGAAGAAAAGTGTCTAAGGTGGCGCATCGCCAACTGGCGCTTTTCCTTGTCAAAAAGATTGGCGTCCTTGTCCCGAAAATTGTGCAGAAGAAAGTTTAGTCCGTGATCCATCGGCGACACGTGAGGCTTGCAGGCCATGTAATCTTCCGGGTGTCGCGCCACCATGTGCAAGGCGGTCAGGATGTGTTGGGAAGAAGCGCAAGCGGTCGCATGCCCGCCCACTTTCGGTTCGCCCTTCCCGTGTCCGGGACGGTGGTTGGCCAAGTGGATCATTTGTAGGGCTAAGTAAAAGGCGCGATCGCAAATATTATTCAGGACTTCGTAATCAAGCTTGCTCATAAACCGCGCTAGTCTACTGGCAAAGAAACAGCGTCGCAAGTAAGAGTTTAAGTCATTGAAATCATAAACAAAAGGAGCAAATTCGCGGAAGGTATGACGAGGCGCGCACTGACTTAAGTCGACGAGGGGGCTCCGGCAAGCTCCGCCAGCACCCGTTTTCGGTTAAATAGAGTGATCTTTACGCCTTCCAAAGGCTGGTGCACATCGCGCGAAAAATAACCCGTGGTGAAGAGAAAGCCCTTCGTGCTTCCGAGGCCCTTCACGAAGTCTTTGAACTCCAGCACGGCGGATAGCGGGGTGAGGCCTTGAGGCGGGGCAGCCTCGACGCAGCCAAAAACCAGGATTCCGTAAAGAATCGGATCTTCGTTTTCAGCTACCCACACAACTTCGTCTGGTGAATTCTCGTGCCGTTCTTTTAGCTTTAGTCCTTTTGTCTGGCAGAGATGCTTCACCAGCCGTTCTAGATCCGCAATCTTTAGTGGAGGTCCCGGCGGGTCCGCTGCTTTATCTTCTTCCGGGAGCAGAAAGCTTTCCTTTGTTGGTGAAGAGCTGCGAGTGATGAGTACCGCGAGTGCGGCTGCCATAAGGATGGCAAAAAAAACCAAAAAGAAAAGATTAAACATAAGAGTTGTTGATGAGTTCTCCGACGCCGCCCGCGCCTGGAACGATGTAGTGTTTGGGGTTGAGTCCGCGCTCTTCCTTCCAGCGGCTACCCGGTACGGTGTCCAGTACGTCCTGTGGACTCAGCCCGCGATCGAGTCTTAGAGCGTATACGATAAGGTCCGGGCATTCTCGAGTTACCATCGAGAGATATTCCGGTGTGACAATAAGGTGGAGGGCGATAAATTTTTTTGCCTTGCCCTTTACCTCATCTCGATAAATTTCCATCGCCGTTTTCAAAGTTGAGCCCGTAGCTCCCATCGGATCCGGGAAAAAGACGTAGGCGCCTTCAATATCTCCACCTATCTTCACGCCGCCTAAATTAGTTCCGATCACCTTTTCAGCGGAATCTGTTTTTCTATTAATACTGATGTGATCCTGCCGAACGCCCTCGGGATCCAGTATGTGGTTGAGTGCATCAAAGCAAATATGTGAGGGGACCGTTCCCGCTCGTGCAAGTGCGACGGTAACGACGCGGGAGCTCGGGTCTACGATTGAGGCGACGTATTTCCCTTCCGGGTGCATCGCGGCCATTCGAGTCTGCAGGCTAGTTTCGCACGCCTCAAACTCAGCGTTGACGACGCATTTCACAAGTTCTGAATACAGGCGATTGAGCAGCTGATTTACCATTGGCTGTTTGCAGTCGGGATCTGAGAAGCGCGCAAGCAAAGAAAATAGAAAGGGGTCCGATAGAATGTGGATCTTTGGGCCGTAATGGTGCTCCAGTTCCGAAAGTCGGAATGTAGCATTCAAATATTGACTATCCCGTAACATCGTGACCACACAGAACACCTGGTCGAATAACGAAGTCAAGCCAGCAGTTGACCTGAATAGAAACATTCATTAATTCTGTACTTTTAGGCAATAGCTACAAAAAGGGAGGGGTTGTGGCCCAGTTGATGCTCGCCATCGACGAGTTCGTCGTGTTCGACTTGGAAACCACTGGTCTGTCGCCTTGGGGCGGAGATGAGATGATTGAGATTGGTGCGATGCGCATCTACGGGGACGAGCTGGATGAGGTGAATGTTTTTCACTCCCTCGTAAACCCAAAGCGATTGATTCCAGAAGAAGCGTCGCGGGTAAACGGCATTACAAATGAAATGGTGGCGAGTGCCCCCACAGTTGAAGAAGTCTTTCCGAAATTTTTAGAGTTTGTAGGTGGGGCGTGGCTAGTCGCGCAGAATGCCAAGTTCGACATGTCTTTTATCACCAAGTACCTCATGCAGTTTAATATGCGTAAGACTTTGGAGGTGTACGATACGATCGCATTCTCGCGTCGGGTGTTTCCTTCAGAGTCTCGTCACAATCTCGATATTATCGCTAAGCGGCTGGGTCTGAGCATTGCCCCTGAGGATCGCCACCGATCGATAGGGGACGTACGTTTAACCGCACAGGCTTTCATGCATATGAAAAACAAGCTAGGTGACAACTATCCTTCCCCGGAAAAGTGGACCGTCTAGTCGCGCGCCATGTCAGAGCGTGAGGCCTGAGTCTGTGATTGGGTTTGATCGCCACTAGCGGTACCATGTGAGGATGAAATTTGTTGTTTGGATTCTACTCGCGGTAACCTGCTCTGCCACGTTTGCAGACGACCCCGGAAGCCAACTCTTAAAGAATCTCAATCCTCGGGCACTAAAGAGCAAAAAGCCCAGCTATATCCGCATTTCCCCCGAGGCCAGATATCTGCTGGGACGCTCGTGTCTCAAGTACCGTTCATTGCCGCAATGGAGAAAAATTATCGAGGACGCCTTTAACACGGGGGCGACCTGCTTAAAGCAACGGGGTTCCAAACAGAGTCTTGAAATCGCTGCAGGCGTTGAGGGGACGGCCCAGCTCATCGGTGGAAAACCCTTAAAATTCCTTTGTGAAGAGGAAGGCTACTCTTGGAAGGCTTCGAACCCTCGGGATGAGACACTTCAGGCGGACGCTGTTGCCACCGATCCGGATAACCCGCACTTCCCCACAATTCACATGAACCCAAGAAAATTGGCGCGTCTTTCGGACGCTGACCTTCAGCGCATACTCTTTCACGAGTCGATCCACTTGTTGGGATACGGACATTTCACTCATGTTGAGTATTCATATAGTTGTGAGCACTGTTGCTTCCATTCCAAAGAGGATTCTGAAGAGGCTCAGCGTCTAGGTTGCAGCATCTGCAAGGGCAAGTATACGGGGATCAAAGATCCGAGATACATCGACGACATCATGCAGTTCTTTCGCAAGGGTCTTCCCGCACACGCAGATATTCGGCTAGCAGAAGCGCAGAGCTTCATGAAAGGCCACAGACAGGAGCGCTGGGCAAAATTCAACGTACTGCTGCTCTCGCCGTTACCGGATCAAGCACCTTTTACGATTCCGTACGCGAATCTTCTCGAAAAGAAATATACGCCGCTGAACGACGCGGAATCCCGCGTGATTAAGAACATCAAGACACCTGAAAACAAAGTCTTCGCCTTTCTCGGGGGAGAAAATATTCAGCATCTGGCAAATGCCTTCTTCTTTTTCTATGAGTCAGATTACAAACTGGCAGAAAAAGAACTGATGCAGGCGCAAGTGACCGACGTGAAACAGGTGCCCGCTACTATTCGAACGCGCTATGTAGAACACACAGTCCCTTTCCTCGAAACCATCAAAGAGGAAGTTGCGGGCGGGCTACTCGCCTACTACTCCGATCTGGAGTTTCAGGCAGTTGCGGAGAATAAGGCAGAGGCCCAAAAGAACATCTACCCCCATAGGCAAAGAATCATTCGGGCGTTTTTCCCGGAGTGGAACCCCAAGTTCTTTCCGCCCTTCAAGAAGGCAGATGACGGGACGATCATTGTAATGGTCGACGACAACGAGGTGGTTCGCGTCCCCGCCAGCCCCTAGACGCACCTTGTAAAAATCCCCTTGCGAAAAACTTAGGGATGGAGTTCTCTGAATAGGTGGCGATAAATTTGGGGGTTTAATGGTGTCAGGTATACTTCGCTCTGCCCTTCTTGGGCTTTTTGTTTTCAGTTTAGTGGCGTGTTCCAACGCGGACTTTGAGAGTCCCCGAAACTTCCGCAATTTTAGCCAGAACTTGGAGTCACTCAGCGCCTCGCGTGAACTTAAGTTTGCAAAGAGCAGCCCTACCAAGGGCCGGGCTAAGATATTCCTCATCGCAGGAAGTGAAGAGAACGCGAATTTTGCCCAAGAGATCGTGGAACAGCGGCTCTATTGGCTGGACCAGGGTTACACCGCAGACGACATAGCCTGCTTTTATGCCTTACCGAGCGACTACTCCTATCAGGAGGATCGCGCGCAGTTTTCCGTGCTCCGCCCCCATCTGGCAGATTGTCAGCACGCAAACCCTAAGGACATTTTTGAGGCGATTCACGAGTCAGGGAAAATGGGGCACGACTTTCTCTATTTGTACGCGACTTCTCATGGGAGCCCCCCTTTCACTGAGCTTTTGAAAGAGAAAGACCTGAGTTTTGGAACCCGTGCCTTTTTGGATGGTTTTGTAAGAAGCTACCCGGAACTCGCCGATCAATACATGCTGACTGTAGACGGTTCCCCCTCTGGGCGGACCGCTTCCTTAATGGCATTGGCCGCAGAGTACAAACGGGGCGCGAAGCCTGAAGAAGTATTTTTTACTCCGCGCTATCTAAAGGCAGCGCTCTCGAGCTGGCCAGCAGAGGTGCAAAAGTACATCGTCTTGCAAGCATGCCACAGCGGCGGTTTCGTTCAGGATCCTCGGACGGAGTTCCAAAAAGATCTCCTGTCTTCTATTCCCAATCTTGTAGCAATGACCGCCTCCCGTTATGACCGCAGTTCTTTTGGTTGTGACAGCGGTTCTCATCGGACGTTCTTTGGCGGGGCATTTAACGACACGTTGTTGCGTTCTGAAGAGAACCCAGACGAGATTCGTTGGCCGCAGTTTTACCGATCGATCAAACGTCAGGTGGAGAAATTAGAAAAGCTTAGAGAAGTGGAAACTGCTTCACTCCCCGATTTTATCGACACGCGCGGGCGCGGTAGTCAGATAAAGGAAGAAAGCCCACTGAATGAGGGGGGCGTAGACGTAGGGCCAAGCAGTGGAAACGAACTGGATGAAAACAAGGTAGGAGAGTCCGCAGAGGCCAAGTAGCTGCGGGAGCGCAAGCGAGGGTTTTTTCCATATCAAGAAAAGCGCGAGCCCGCAGCCGGAAAGTCGGCACGGCCACTGAAGCCACATCACGCCTGCTTTTTTCAAGAATCCCAAAAACCCGGGCAAACTGAGCATTACAAACGCCGGATCCTTCTTCGATAGGGCTGCGTAGTGGATCATTGGGGCAAAGAAACCTTTGGCGTCGATAAGAAGGAACGGAAGCACGAGCACAGCGGCAGCTCCGGCAACCCAACCCGTGAGTTGTTTGGCCCCCTGCCGTTGGTGTTTCCATTGATAAAAGAAATAGGGCAGCAAAAGCGGCGCTGCGGTTTCGCGGGAAAAGAGCAAAAGAGCGAAGGCAAGGTGCTGCAAGCGAACCTTGGATCGCAAACAGGCCCACACAAAAAGATCCAAAAATAGCCACACCGATCCTGTGTGAAGTGTGCTGACTTCATGCACGGCCTGGCGAGAAAAGGCATGCGTCGCGAGCAAAAAGACGAACGCAAGGGACCAACGCGTTGGTGGCGAACGCAGACGCGAGAAGGCCTCAAAAAGAAGAAGGTAAAAAACGAATACCGCGAGTAGGTTCAAGTAGCGGACATCTATACCGAGCACATAAAACGGTACGTAGGGAATCCAAAGCGCTGGCGGATAAAAATGAGAAAGCTCTCCGCGGGCTTCCAGATAATGGGGGCGGTAGGGATTTTTCCCCTCGCTGACGTCCTTCAAACCAGCGAGCAGATTGGGAAGCATGTCGGCTTCGGCGGCATTGATACGTGTTGTGTTGATTTTGTGTACCCTAATTCCCAGACCCAACACAGCGATAACAATGCCAATCCAGAGAACGGCCGAGGGTTTGCGTGCCCCGAGGCCGCTCGTTTTTTGCTTTCCGAGTAGATAGCTAAACGTGGCGTAGGACGCGAGGATCATCAGGGCAACTAGAGGGTAGTGATAGTTCTGTACGCCGAGCCAACGTGCCAGCGGGAGCAAAGCGCCGCCAAGACTCTTGATTGCCAACGCGATTGTGATGAAACCCCAAAGTGCTGCCATCGGTACCAAAAAAAGCGTTCTTTAAGACGAGGGATGGTGAGCGGTACTGGGTTCGAACCAGTGACCTCGAGCTTCGGAGGCTCGCGCTCTATCCAACTGAGCTAACCGCCCACAAGTCGTGTGTCCGGATAAGAAATACGATGAATGGGAAGGTTTCTCAAGCGATTAGAGCTTTTGGTTTCGATCCACTTCCAGTGGGGGGCGTCTGGGAACGCGGCGGCGCGGTCCCTTGGGTTCTTCTACTTGGATGCTTGCCGGTGGAAATATACTGGCAGGATCAGCATCCTCCAGCTGGGTTCGGCAGCGGCGAAGGTCTGGCGTCAGTTCTGAGTCGTTGCGAGCGAGTTCGCGATCCTTAAAAAGGGCGTTCGCGGCCAGTGTATTGACCTCGCAGTTGCAAAAGCGCTCGCGAAACGGAGTTCCTGCTTCGCGGCCCATGCATTCGCGGATGGCGAAGTTCAGCTCGGAACGACTCCATTGATGGATTGGCTCGGCGCACCCGAAAAGCAAAAGACAGAATGTGAGTGCAGCAGTTCGCAAAGGAAACTCCAAGGTCGGTTTGAGTTGGGTAAATATAGAGAAATTGACGCGCCAAATCAAGTGACAATTATCGGCACTCTTTGAGGGATATCAAGGGTTTAGAAATTGGGAAAGGGGGAGCCTAAGCTCCCCCTTTTTGGGCTTGTCTACTCTTTTTCGCTTTGTATGGCGAGGTTCGGATTCCCACCGAAGTGGCGGACCTCACCAAACTCGTTTGAAATCGTTATCTCTAGGGCGTACGGACGCAGATCGTGGCAGTAGCGATCGGTGTGATCGATGATTTCCATTTTGTCGGGCGCCCGCTCGTCCGTGTAAAGATCGTCGGCAGTCGCAAAAGCGATCACTCGACGGCTGCCGCATTCCAATGGCCGAATGTCAGCAATCGCAAATCTCTGCGCAACCACGGGCGGTGGGCAGGGTGCGATCACACATTTAACGGGTAGCTCCTCTTCGAACACCAACGGACTGGAAATACGCAGGCGCTTTTTGAAGTATTCGTTTACCGGTGTGGAATCCTTGAGTTCGACTAAGTCCACTGCGAAAGATTCGGCTCTCGCCGACGTCAGACAAACAGCAAAGAAAGAGAGCAACAAAAATGAAAATCGACGGCGCATGTAAGAACCCCAACCCATGTACGCGACCTTTGCGCGTTTCGTGTAAGGAGTTTGCAAAGGCAATGCCAAAGGAAAGGCGCGTATTCGTGCGTGTATAGTCGGTAGAAGGCGTTCCAATTTGGAACCGGTGCCAGCTACTGGTGGCAAGCTATGTGGCGAGTTGCGTTAAGAGGCTCAAAAAAACCAGCGTAAAAGGCGTGTCCAGACCAGTTTCAGGAACTGGAAGATCTGCATATACGACCAGTAGGCGTTACAAAAGCCCGGCGAGTCTGCCAGGTGGCAGGCCTCAAAGAGGTTGAGATCGAAATCGTTACTCGCGTCGCGGAGGAAAAGGAGGTTGTCATTGCGGTTCAGGTTCCCGTACTGGGACAGCGTGTATTGGTCGTTCCAGGCGCCTGCGTGGGCGACCCCGATGATCTCGAGACCGGAGGCGGTTTCGCGTAGCATCGGGCCACCCGAGTCCCCGAAGCAGCTTCCCGCCCGGTTTGCCGGCCCCAGAAGGGAGCGGCCATTGTTGCTGGTGTCCGAAAGCGGGGTCACAAGCTCGATGTAGTCGGTGATTCGGTAGATCTGATTCGTGCCCGTCCGCTTTATCCCAGCACCCAACCGCGTTTCCAAGCTGTTGCAGCCGTAACCCACCAGGCGAATCCGTTCGAGCGCGGCCGGAGCGTCTCCGAGCGGGATGACTTGTCCTGCTTCCGGGCTCGCGACAGCTTCTGGAAAAAGAAGGAGAGCCAGATCGTTGGGATCGTCGATGCCGCCGTTCCCAAAATTCATGATGGTGTCTGTTTGGAAAGTTCCAAAGGCGGAGAGTACGGTGTATGTGCCGTCTCGATCAGTGCAGTGGGCCGCGGTCAGTACGGCACGGTCCGCGATGAAGGTCCCGGTACAAAGCCCCAGGCCCCCGGGGGAGACGACTTTAACGATCGCGGGGTATTCCGAAGTGATTTCAACTCTTTGCTTAACCGGGGACTCCAGCAGATCCATGTCATTTAGGCCGGAGCAGGCCGCAAGCAGCAGGACGCCTGCGTATGTGAGCGCGCGCAAACGCACAGCAACCCCCTTTGGCTCATTGTGTCATGTCTTTGTGCGTGGCAGATGGCGCAATCGTGTGGAACCGCCCACATTCTTTGAGGGCTTGCCAGGAGCTGCCCTCATTTGCCAATCTGTTTGGGGGGGGACATACATGGGGGCAGCAGTTTTCTTTGCAGTAGTTGTTCTTTGGTTTATCGCGGGTTCAGTCTTCGCGGCCGGCGCGCTCGGCGAATAATGCGCTTTCACGACCATCTCTAGCGACTAAGCGGTATAATAAATAAGTTCCGTTCATTTTTACCGCGTTTCGTCAAATCATCTCCATTTCGAGGCAAATCATGATCGCATCACACGCCATGTCTGCATCTGTGCCGTTGAGCCAGGAAACCACAGGTCTTTGGGAAATTGTGCCGTGCAACCTTTGCGGGTCACGGGATGTCACTGTTAAGTACCAGGGCACTACGGATCACGAAGCCGCCGCTCTGATCCAGTCCTACTCAGCCTCGGGAAATTTTATTTCCGAAGAAACTCTCGTGCGTTGTAACAGTTGCGATCTTGTATTTACTTCCCCAAGACTTCGCAAGGATCTCATCTTAAAAGGGTATACGGAGAACGAGGATCCAACCTATGTTTCCCAAGCTGACGGGCGCTTGCGTAGCTTTGCCGCCTGCCTAAAGAGAATAGAAAAGTTTCAGAAGGTCGGATCTGTACTGGATGTTGGAGCGGCCGCAGGATTTTTTCTAAAAGTTGCCAAAGACAAAGGTTGGGTAACCTACGGCATTGAGCCATCCAAGTTCTTGAGTGATTTTGGAAACCGCAATTACAACGTGAACATCTACAACGGGACGATTGAAGACGAACCAAAGTGGAATACCGCAATGGACGTGGTGACCTTGTGGGATGTTCTGGAACACACTTTTGACCCAAAGGATGTGCTAAAGCGATGCAACCGCTATCTGCGAGAGGGTGGCTTCATCGTGGTGAATTACCCCAACATAGCAAACTGGATGGCAAAACTAGCGGGACGCAAGTGGTGGTTCATCATCTCCGTCCATCTTTACTATTTCACACCAAAAACCATAGAGAAACTTTTGCGGCAAACAGGCTTTCAGGTTGTGGAAACAGGTCCACATTTTCAAATGTTGCAGTTTGGCTACCTTTTGTATCGCTTGGAGGCCTACCTGCCCGGGGTGGCTAAGTTTTTTGGCAAAGTCGCGAAAATGTTGCGGCTTGATGGATTGTTGCTTCCTTATTATGCGGCCCAGACACGTGTCATCGCCAAGAAGGTGGAAAATCTATGAAAGAAAAAACCATAGTGGTTCTTGGGGCGGGCGTAACCGGGCTCTCGGCGGCCTATCGGTTGAGCAAAGATCCAGCCGTGAAGGTGTACGTAATTGAAAAAAGAAATGCCGTAGGCGGACTGTGCGGCAGTTTCAAAGACGGTGACTTTGTGCTGGATTACGGCCCGCACAAGTTTTACACACTGCTCGATGGGATAGTGGATGAGCTCAAGGAGCTAATGGGTGAAGAGCTCATGGAGCGCGATAAAGCGCAAAGCATTTACATGCACGGGCGCTATTATACGTACCCGTTAAAAATGACCGAAATGCTCACGCGGTTCCCGCTGTCCGAAAGCTTCAAAATACTTTTTAGCTACGGGACACAGCTACTCAAGAATTTTATTTCTAATAAGGACGCCGTTACCTACGAAGAGTTTATTAAAGAGCGCTTTGGCAATGGTTTGTACCAGAGCATTTTTGCTCCAATGGCTGAGAAGATCTACGGGGACCCTTCCAAACTCGACAGAAAGCTGGCGGAAGTACGGATTTCCTCTCCGGGGCTGCTATCTGTAGTGAAGCAGTTGTTGTTCCGATCCAAGATAGACAAAAGCATTCAGGCTCCAAAATTCCACTACCCCCAGATGGGCTACGGACGTATTCCGGAAAAAATGCGGGAGATCGCAGAACGCAACGGGGCTACTTTTCATTTGGGCGCGGAAGTGAACCGGCTGGAGATCCACGACGGTAAGGTAGCGGCGGTTCAGTTTACGGACGGCAATGGAGATCGGCAGCGCTTAGTTTGCGATGAGCTCATTTACACCATCCCAATCGCGCAAATTGGCAAGTTGATCCCGGATTATTCTCCTAGATTGGAATCTGTTTGTGAGAAGGTAAAATCCAGGAACGTCATCATTTACTATTTCCTTTTGAAGTCTGGACCGATTCTTCCCTCTATGTGGGTTTTCTTTCCAGAGCAGGAGTTCCGGTTCGGCAGACTTAGCGAAATGACGAAGTTTTCTCCGAGTACGGCCCCCGCCGGGCACACGGCTTTGATGGTCGACTTCACCTGCGATCCTGAGGATCCAGTTTGGAAAATGAGTGATCAGGCACTTGGGGATTTGCTACTGGGACAACTGGAGCCACTTAATCTTTTCCAAGCTGATCAGGTAGTGAAAAGGTTCTCAAAGCGTTTTCAGAGCTTTTATCCGGTTTACAATGTTGGCTTCCAAAACAACCTGAACGAAATTCGGGAATTGGAAGGCCGGTTCAAAAATCTCTATTTCATCGGTCGCACGGGAGATTTCAACTATAACAATGCGGATCAGTGTATGGACATGGGTTTCCAGGCGGCGGATCATATTCTCGGCAGGCGTAAAGGAGAATGGAACGGACTCCGCACTGAGCGTTTTGATCGGTACAAAATCGTAGATTAGGAATGGCACCCGCGCTAAGCAAATCCCACCAACCCGTGTGGTTTCTCGTTGGCCTGATCTGGACGGTAGGCCTCCTTCTTTCTTGTATCTATGAAACCAGGCAGCCCTCCACAGATGTCTTTCTCTTTAAAGAGGCCGGCGTAAAGTTCGCGACCGCAGGAAGACTGGAAGCTTCCCACCTCACGCACATGGGTTTTGGGGAGAGTCGCCCGTACGCCTATTACCCTCCCCTCTACCCGACCTTGTTTGGACTCTGGACTAAAATCGCCGGCGTCGGCCTTAAGCAATCCATTATCTTTGATGCCCTTCTAAGATTACTCCGCACCTTGAGTCTTCTGGCCTTGCTTTACCCAGTGTGGAGAAAACGGATTCGGGAGCCCAACATGGTTTTGGCGGCCGCCGTTTTTGTGCTCTGTTTCAGCTTGGTATCCAGCGACGGGGATCGCCCAGATGATTTGGCTGCCATTTTTGGCCTGACTTCGCTGCTGGCGCTGCGCCGGGAGCGCCTCTTCTTGGCGGCGTTGTTGTTAGGTTTGGCGGGTGCGACTTCTCCTGCCGGCGGGGTCTTTTTTGCCTTCGCAGGGAGCTTAAATCTTCTGTACTACCGCCGGTATTTGCCTCTCGTGGGGCTTGGGGCCGGGGCGGTTTTGGTATTTGCCCTTTGCAATCTTCCGGTTTTTCTTTCCGATCCGCAGGCTTTCCTGAGGTTTTCAAAGCAGGCGGGTATTTCCAATTTTCCGTACAAGGTTTCAAGTGCAGCGGTTTTTTTACAGAGCTTTGGAGCGGCGCTCAAGCATTCGTGGAGCGCTGGTTGGCCATACGTGATTTGTGCAGGGCTTCTGGGCGGGTTGAGCCTCCGCTACCGATCTACAAATCTGGGCTGGGTGCGGTGGGCCTCCTGGCTTTTTCTTGGAGCCAACCTTGTAGTTTGGACCTTGCAACCGTACTACCTTTGGTTTTCCATCCTGGGTTTCACTTTCTTTCTGCTAAGTGAGGTTCCCAAAAGGTCTGCGGCGGCACTGGTTTCGATTTCCTTGGCGTTCCTACCGCTGCTATTCCGGGAAGCCAAAGGGCAGCTCTCCGCCTTTCAACGCACGCCAAAACAATCCGCGTCCTACGTCGCCAAGACGGTCTTGGAGCGTATCGGGCCTGAAAAATCTTTGGCGGTGGGTTCGGATCAGTATTTTACTTTTCGAGCCCAAAGAGAAGTTGCCAACGTAAACTATGTTTGCCCGTACATTGAAAAGTTTGATTTTGTCTACGTGACTCCAAAAAGCTCTCGACGGGATAGGAAAGAAATCGCGCCGTTCCCCTGTGAGACTTCCCGGGCCTGCTTCGAAGTGGTTGCCGATCTCACACCGGCCCCCGTGTTCAAAGTTTTTGGAATGAAGACGCCGTATTTTGTACGCGGGAACGGTGGACTTCTTTACGAAAACGTTCCGTGCCGCCCCGCAAATTTTGCAGGCCGACGATTCTAGTCTTTGCCTAGCAGAACGTTGACGGCCTTGGCGTAGACATGAACTTTATCACCCACCTTGATCGACATTTCGTCGAGCGAGTCGGTCGTCATGACAGAGCTCATCATAATGTCTGTTCCCGAGAGTTTTACCTTTACGGCACACATGACGTCACCCTTCTTGATTTGAGTGACTTCTGCCTCAATTTTATTTCTGGCTCCAACTTTCATAGATCCTCCAACTCCTTGATTTAGGGATTATCTATTAAAGCGCTGCTTCAGTCCAGACCCACTCGCCTTCGCGCCGTCCGAGGGTGGCCTTAAGGGTAGAACGCCGCTTTCCGTTCGGAGCGTGGATGAGCGCGGGAATGTAGTTTTCGGTATGGCCTTTCCAGAGATCTCCAGTTTCAAAGGCCTTTCGTTCAAGCAACACGTCTTTGGTTTTGCCTCGTTGGCTTGCTAGATAGCGAGCGTACTGCTGGTCGCTGATTTCTCTAAGTTTTGCGGCCCGAAAGTCAATGTCCGCTGGATCGACTTTGGCATCCATGTTTTCGGCCGCTGTGTCGCGGCGTACGGAGAAGGGGAAGACATGAAGTTTTGCCCAAACGGCGCGGTGCAAACACTCGATCGTCTCTTCAAATTCAGCGCCGCTTTCACCAGGGAAGCCGACTATGACGTCCACGCCAATGTAGACATCCGGGTTGGCGGAAAATAGCTTGTGCGTTACCGCCTCAAACTCGTTAGCACTATAAAACCGCCGCATCTTAGTCAGTACCTTGTCGCTTCCACTTTGCAACGCGATGTGAAAATAAGGGCAGAGACGTTTTTCTGTCCTTAGCAGATCGACCAGAGCATCGGGAATTTCAAATGGATCGAGTGTACTTAAACGGACGCGTGGTCCACCTGGGGTTTCAAAGAGCGCGCTGAGCAGTCCCATGAGATCGGTACCCTGATCCCAGCCATAATGCGCCAGGTGTATGCCGGTCAGCACAACTTCCTCAAAGCCTTGTGCGTGAGCTTCACGTACCTGTCGAACGACTGTTTCAAGCGGCAAACTTCGGCTTCGACCCCGGGCCTGAGGGATGATACAGAAGCTGCACTTAAAGTTGCAGCCATCCTGAACCTTGATTGAAGCGCGAGCCCGTCTGGATCCTAGAAACTCCTCGGGTAGGTAGCCCGTGTTTTTCTTCACTTTATCTTTGGTCGACGGTTTCACGAAAAAATCAAAGACCTGGTGTTTGTCGGCCGTACCGAGCACGACATCCACACAGTCCATACCAAGGAGTTCTTCTTTTCCTGTCTGCCCGTAGCAGCCGATTACCGCGATTAAGGAATTCGGATTTTGTCGCTTAAGGCGGCGAGCGTAGTTGCGGGCGCTGCGATCCGCGTCTTCAGTCACGGTGCAGCTGTTGATCACGTAGGCGTCAGCAAAGTTCTTATCCGTCACCACTTCAAAGCCCCGGCGTTGCGCTTCCAGCCACAACGTGTCCGTGTCCACGCTATTTGCGCGGCAGCCAAAGGTTTTGAATCCAATCTTCATTGGGCTTTTTGGAAGGCCTCTTCCCTGTCTTCTATCCAGCCGCCACCAAGCACCTGATCGTCCTTATAAATCACCAAAGCTTGTCCTGGTGTGATGGCTCGCTGCGGTTCTTCGAAGTGCACTTCGGCGCGCCCGTCGAGCAAGGGGTAAATGCTTACTGGGCTTTCTTTGGCGCGGTAGCGAATCTTCGCCGTAAAATTGTGATTCTTATCGAGGCCGGGATCGCTGACCCACCTGAGCTGCGCGACTGTGCACTTGTGTTGGAAGAGAGCTGCCTCAGGTCCCACGATGACTTCGTTGCGCGCCTTATTCAGTGCGACGACATACAGGGGTTCTTTGGAGTTCACACCCAGTCCCTTGCGCTGGCCGATGGTGAACTGGTGAAGACCGGTATGGTCGCCGATGTGCTTGCCCGAAGTGTCAAGTACCTGTCCCTGATGGAGGAGGCTCGGCGCGACTCGCTTTTCGATGAAGTCCTTATAATTGCGATTTTGGACGAAACAGATTTCCTGACTGTCTGGTTTGTTCGCAACACCAAGGTTCAGTTTGTTCGCAATCTCGCGGACCTCGTCCTTAACGAAAGAACCTACCGGAAAAACCGTCCGGGCAAGATCCTCCTGTTCCATGGTGAACAAGAAGTAGGACTGGTCTTTGAGGGGGTCTTTGCCCTTACAAAGCTCGTATTGGTCGGCCTTCGGGTTAAATCTCACGGTAGCGTAGTGACCGGTGGCCAAGTAATCGGCTCCCAAATCCAACGCCCACTCCATCAGGTGGCGAAACTTTACCTTCTCGTTGCACTTCACACACGGGTTAGGAGTGCGTCCCCCAAGGTACTCGTGGACAAAATTGTCGATAACTTCCGATTGGAACTTTTCTTCCATGTTGGCGACATAGAACGGAATGCCCAGGGTTTGGGCTACCCGACGGGCGTCCGAAATGTCGGTCAAGGAGCAGCAGGTGCCAAACTTATTGGTGGTTTCTTCGGCCATATCATGGAGCTGCAGGGAGATGCCAATTACTTCAAAGCCACGTTGCTTGAGCCAGCCAGCTGCGACGGAGCTATCCACGCCTCCGCTCATGGCAACGACTACTTTGGAACCTTTTTTTGGTTCTAGATTGATCACTTTGGTACTCCTCTGAAGACTCCGGTCTATCATAGGGGGATTTCCCCTGTCTATGGCCGGCGGCGGCGATCGGGTAGTTGCTGAGGCAAGGTTCTCGAAACTGCCAGGTAGCCGCCAATCAAGTCACCAATGGCGTCCCGTGTTTCGCGAGAGATTCTAAGTCCCATCCCTACTTCGGTGCCCTCGACCAGGACGGTATACGCGAGTTGTTCAGGTTTCAGGTAGTTCGTGACATCAAGGTGGTCAGTTCGCAATAGCAACGTCGTGTCGCTCGGCCCCATTGTTGCTGCGCCCGCCTTTATCTCGATGGAGATTTTCTGCCCGAGTGCTATCTCCAAGTCCTTTTTGCGTCGAAAAAAGCCTCCGGTTTCCAAAGACGCCTGAAACACACCCTTTGCGGTCTGTACGGCGCGGAAATGCTGCCCTCGAATTGTGGCGTACCAGGACGGAAGAAATTCCTGCAGCACGCTCAAAGGGTACTGATCAGTTGCCGAGGCGAGCTGGCTCTTCAGGGCGAGGAGCCAATTATTCTGAAGCTTGTTAAAGGCGCTCTCGTGGGGCGGGACATCGCCACCGGTGTCGTAGAGTAGATAAAACACAACCATGTAGTTCCACGCGGAGCCCAGTCCAGAAGTGCAAAGATCGTCAACGGAAGGGTCTGCGTCTAGCTCAGGTTGCAGCTCGGGAGGGCGGGTAAGCACGGATGCCAAAAATGCCGAGGCCGTCTCCTCATTGTGGGCTTCTTTTAGGATATAGGCGATGGCGATAAGGACTTGGTAGTAAGCGTGCGCCGGCGCGAAGCGTTTGCTGTATTCCCACGCCACTGAAAACTGTTCGGCGTTGAATTCCGGAATGAGGGTCGTGGGGAGCATCCACGCGCGATGGGTTTTGAGCGTGCCAGCGCCCTGCAGTCTGTGCAGGGCAAGCTCCCATTCGAGCGAAGTCTCTTCCAGATCATCCACATCCACATGGAGTGGAAACGCGTTCTGCTCAGCGAAATCGTGCACGCAAGTCAGGCGAAGAGCGAGTGCAGGGCTGCACAAAACGAAAGCGATATAGACGACGACCTTGGACATCGGGAGGAAGGACTATAGGTTTTTACGGAAAAAATAAAGACCTAGGTTAAGTGGCTGTATTTATTGTGCCTTTCTTTCCATCCGCCGCTGGCGGATGCGTGATACCTGGCGGACGAAGAGCTCAATCGACCGGTCGATTTCCTCGTCGGTCGTGAACCGACCCCAGCTAATGCGCATGGCTTCCTTGGCCTCGTCGGCTTGAAGGCCGAGTGCTGTCAAAACGTGGCTAGGTGAATGAGAGCCAGAGGAGCAGGCCGAGCCACCGGAGGCGCAAAAGCCATCGAGGTCCAAGGCCGTGAGTAGGATTTCAGATTGAATCCCGTGAAAACGCAGGCACGTCGTGTTGGGTAAGCGCGCGACGGTGGCGCCATGGATTGTGAAATCGGACAGGGAATTTCTCAACCCCGCTTCAAAGCGATCCCTTCGCTCGCGAATGGCCTCATAGTGCGAGTCGTTCAAGTCGTCACAAGCCGCAGCAAAGCCCGCGATGCCAATCATGTTTTGGGTCCCGCCCCTGCGTTTTATCTCCTGGCTACCCCCAAAACGGGTGCATTCGAGTTTGCGCCCGGCGCGGATGGCAAGCGCGCCGACGCCTTTGGGACCGTAAATCTTGTGTGCCGAGAGGGTGATGAAGTCTGCCCGGTTAAATTCTGACGAGGGTATCTTTCCAAGGGCTTGCGTGGCGTCGGTATGGAAGAGTGTGCCGGTACGGGCACAGATTTCGGCGATTTCATTTGCCGGGAAAAGAACACCCGTCTCGTTATTGGCGGCCATTAGCGAAACCAAGTGCGGGCGAAAGCTTTCCAGTTTGTTTCGGAAGTCCTCCATGTCCAGCGCACCGTCTGCCGCCAGCGCGACCCGTTCTACTTGGGTGCCCAATTTTTCGCAGAGGAGCGGGAGGGCTTTTTCCACAGACGCGTGCTCCACTGGAGAAGTGAGGAGCCTAAAATCCGAGCCACACTGCAAGGCGCTTCCCATGAGAACCATGCCATTGGCTTCGGAGCCCCCCGAAGTGAAAACGATTTCACGCGCCTCGACCCCCGCAGCTTTGGCCACGCGCTCGCGCGATTCTTCTAGAAGAGCGTTCGCTAGTCGTCCCGCTCGGTGCGACGACGACGGGTTTCCCCAACATTCAAAGGCCTTAGCCATACCCGCTTTGGCCGCCTCACTGAGTGGGGTCGTTGCGTTGTAATCGGCGTAAATCATATCTTAATATTTATCCTATAAATCCGGCCCCGGCCACCACCGGCTTACTTTCCTTCGCCAGGTCTTTGTGAAAGAATACGCCGAGGTTAATTCGCCGTGTTATCGATGGATTCTGAAGAACTGAAGCGCCGCCGCCGGGAACGGATTATCGTCGTCTTCCTGTTCTTCTTCATCCTCCTGTTCACGGGGGTGGAAATTTACCTTCTCCGTGTAAGCAGCCAGCTTCCTTTTGTAAACTCCATTTTTTTCTTTGGCTTGATGAACCTGAATGTCGTGCTCATCATGCTGCTGCTTTTTCTAGTTTTTCGAAATGTAGTTAAACTTATCTTGGACGAGAAAAAAGGTCGAGTCGGATCGCGGTTGCGGACTCGGCTCGTATTTGCGTTCATTCTATTCGCCATTATTCCGACAGTCCTCCTTTTCTCCATTTCCGCCATTTACATTCGAAACAGCTTCGACAAGTGGTTCAGCGTAAAAATCGGCGGGACACTACAGCGAAGCATCGAGGTGGTACGCAACTACTACGAAAACACGGAGCGCAATGCCAGCCACTTTGTGCGAAAGATCGCAGTTTCGATGGAGGAACCTCTCGGATCAGAAAAAGCAGTAGAGAAGAAAATAGATCGGGCGCGCCTGGAGTTTGGGTTAGATGCCGTGGAGTATTATGCCGATCCTTTTGCTCAGCGCGTGCTGTCGGTTCATCCTAAACATACGGCCCACGTACCGGAAGCCTCCATCGAGACGTTAAGCCATTACTTTGGCGGCGAAAGTGACTGCCGAGTACAAAATGTGGGCGTGGGTGAACTTTTGCGCTGTGGGGCTTTTTTAGGAGTGGGAAGAGGAGTCGTTCTAGGGAGCTATTTTATTCCGATGAGTCTCGCCTCGCGGCTTTCTGAGATCACTTTGAGCTACGAAGACTACAAAACCAACAACCCTTTGGGTTACCCGATCAAGTCAACCTACTTCGCGATCCTATCCATGATGACCCTGCTCATCCTCTTCAGCGCGACTTGGACGGGTTTTTATGTTGCGAGAAGATTGGTCGTTCCTATTGAAGAACTCTCCCGTGGCACCGAGGAAATCGCTAAAGGGAACTTGCATTACCGTATTCAGTCGCAGCGAAGCGATGAAATGGGAAAACTGGTGGATTCCTTTAACCAGATGACTGAGGAATTGCAGCAGAACCGCCAACAGATTGAGGCAAGCCACCAACATCTAAAAGAGGTAAACGCCCAACTGAGCCACCGGCAGCGCTATATCGAAGTTCTTCTGGAGAGTGTTCAGTCTGGAGTAATTTCGCTGGATGAGCATGGGCGTATATCGACGGTAAATCACGCGGCGGCGGATCTCTTGGGGGTTCAACCGCAGGCCTTACTCGGGAAGTCTTATGAAGGCTTGATTCCCGCGGAATACCAATCGGAGTTTCAGGAGATCCTGACCACTGTTTATGCCAAGTCCCGCCCAGTCAGAAAAGAGATGCGCTTGAAGTCTCCTGCCGGTGAGCTGGTGTCCGTTCTGATTACCTTGAGTGCACTCCGCGACGAAGAAAGCCGCTTCCCTTTAGGGGTCGTGGCGGTGTTCGATGACGTGACAGAGATTCAAAAAATGCAGCGTATGATCGCTTGGCGCGAGGTTGCCAAGCGTATCGCGCACGAAATCAAGAACCCCTTGACCCCGATCCAGCTGTCAGTCCAGAGGTTGCGGCGCCGCTATCTAGATACGATTGAAGATGACGGCACTTTCGGCAAGGCGACTGAAATCATCTTAAAGGAAGTGGATGCCATCAAGAATTTGGTGAGTGAGTTTTCCGCTTTTGCAAAGTTACCGGATATATGCCAACTTCCCGAGTCACTCAACGAGATTGTGCTTGAGGCCGTAAACCTGTTTCGATCCGCTCATGAAAGTCTGCGCTTCAATGTCAGTCTTGAAGAAGATCTCCCACTCATGAATCTTGACCGCGCGCAGCTAAAGCGCGTTTTGATAAATCTTTTTGATAATGCCGTTACCGCGATGGATAAACGTGGCGAAATCGATGTTGAAACCCGCCAGGACCGCGCCGAAGGCCTCATCCTGTTGACGGTTCGTGACCGTGGATGTGGAATTGCCGAGGAGCTGCACCAGCGACTTTTTGAACCGTATGTTTCTACTAAGGAAGGTGGAACTGGGCTTGGTCTCGCCATCGTCCAGAGGATTATTTCAGACCATGGTGGATTTATCCGAGTCACCCCAAATGTCCCCAAAGGCACCCAGGTCGTGATAGAACTCACGGAAGCCCTTATCGTGAAGGCGGAGGACACGGGTCGATTTGCAAAGCCTCACCGTACGGATCGGAGCCTAAGCTAATGGTATTGAAGCGGGTGCTTGTCATCGACGACGAGCAAAACATTCTGGTGACCCTGCAGGGCAGTCTGGAAGACGAGGGCTATATGGTGGATACGGCACCGGACGCCCAGCGAGGATTGGAGCGTGTGCAGCGCTTTGCTCCGGACGTTGTATTGCTGGATATCTGGTTGCCCGACCAGGACGGGGTGGAGGTCCTGGAAAAGATTAAGCGGCTAGACCCGACCATTGAAGTGGTCATGATGTCGGGGCACGGGACGATCGAAACGGCCGTAAAAGCCATTAAGATGGGCGCCTTCGATTTCATGGAAAAGCCTATCCACTTTGACAAGCTATCGGTCTTGCTGAGACACGCTTTCGAACTCAAGGAACTCAAGAGTGAGAACCGCTATCTCCGGGAAGAACTCGAAGAAGAAGAAGAGCTCATTGTTCTTTCCAAGCCAATGCAAAAGCTGGTGAAGCTCATCCAAAGCACGGGCCCGTCCAATGCCTGGGTCCTGATTACGGGCGAATACGGTACTGGCAAAGAGTTGATCGCGCGCTCTATGCACCAGAATAGTGAGCGCGGAGCGAAGCGCTTTTTGAGTCTGCGCGGTACCCGTTTGGATACCGATACCCTCGATGGCCTACTCTTAGGAGACTCCGGTCTTCTTGCCAAGGCTGATGGGGGAACCGTTTACTTTGACGAAGTAGGCGACCTGGACCTCGAAACTCAGACGCGCCTTTTAGAGCTTCTCAGCACAAGCCTCTTTGACATCCGGGTTATCGGGTCGACGTCCAAAGATTTGGGCGCCATGGTGCGAGAGGGAAGCTTCCACAACGAGCTCTACTGCCGCCTGAACGTTATTCCAATCCGTATGCCCCGACTGCGAGAGCGGATGGAAGACATTCCCGCGTTAGTGGAGCGATTCTTGGAACGCTATTCCGGGGGCAAAAAACGTGGTCTTAGTGAGGCCAGCATGAGGTTTTTGCTGAGTTACCCGTGGCCCGGCAACGTACGGGAACTGAAGAATTGGATCGAGCGGGCGTGTATACTTTCCAAGAGTGAAATTCTTGATTTGGTAGGGGTGGACGGACCCGCGGAGGCCGAGCTCGACGGGCTCTCCTATGAGGGAGACAGCCTGCGCCTGGCGAGGGCGGCGTTTGAGCGCCATTTTATTATGAAGATGCTTTCCAAAAATGCCGGAAACATCTCGAAGACGGCCCAATCGATCGGTTTGGAACGTAGTTATTTGCACAAGAAAATCAAAACTTACGGTATAGAACTCTAAGGAACAGCTATGGACGTAAAACCATTCGTAATTCAGCGTAGAAAAACCCGGGTAATTGATGTCGGCGGGGTCAAGATCGGTGGAGATAACCCGATCCGAGTTCAGTCGATGACGACCCCCAAGACGGCAGATGTACCCGCGGTGGTAAAGCAGATTAAGGAGCTCGAAGAGGTTGGCTGTGACATTATCCGTGTCACTGTGAATAAGCAGGAGGCGGCAGACGCGCTTCCGGAGATTTTAAGTCAGATACGCATCCCTCTGATTGCCGACATTCATTTCGATTACAAGATGGCACTTGAGGCGATTCGCCATGGCGTGGCCTGTGTACGCATTAACCCTGGCAACGTCGGGGCGGAGTGGAAGACGCTCGAGATTGTCGAAGCGTGCAAAGACAAGGGTGTTGCGATGCGCATCGGGGTGAACGCTGGCTCGCTGGAAAAGCCATTGCTCAAGCGCTACGGGCACCCGTACCCCGAGGCCCTTGTGGAAAGTGCTTTGCACCACATTGCGCTCCTGGAGAGTAAGAATTTTCTCAACTTTAAGGTATCCATTAAGTCCTCCGATGTTTTGCAGAATTACCGGGCCTACCAGCTTCTATCTGAGCGAACAGAGGCGCCTTTGCATCTGGGCGTGACCGAGGCCGGCACGCGCAGTTACGGGATGGTGAAATCCGCCGTCGGGGTGGGCAGCCTCATCCTCGCCGGGATCGGGGATACCATTCGGATTTCGCTAAGCTGTGAGCCTATTGAAGAGGTTAAGGCTGGGATCGACATCCTGAAGTCTATGGGCTTAAGGGAAAACGCTGCGGAAATTATCTCCTGCCCGAGCTGTGGCCGGGCCGACATCGATGTCTTTAGCCTTGCCGAAGAAGTCGAGCGTCGGGCACTAAAGCTCAACAAGAAGATCAAGATCGCGGTCATGGGCTGCGTTGTAAACGGCCCCGGGGAGTCGATGGAGGCCGATATCGGTATCGCCGGTGGCGTGGGGGAGGGCCTCATCTATAAGAAGGGCAAGCCGATCAAGAAGGTGCCTGAAGCGGAGATGCTGGACTTCCTTATGGCCGAAGTCGAGCGCATGTAAGGAAGCACTTTTTTAATCCTTAGAATGACACGAGCCGCCCAAAATCGTAGAATGGGCCGCTATGGCTGAAAGAATCACCCCCAGGGAAAAAGATTTTGCTCAATGGTACGCGGATGTAATCGCCCAGGCGAAGCTGGCGGACTTCAGCCCGGTTCGCGGCTGCATGGTTTTCCGGCCAAACGGCTACGCCCTTTGGGAGGTCGTTCAAAAGTATCTGGATAAAAGATTCAAAGAGACGGGGCACCGGAATGCCTATTTTCCGATGTTCATCCCCGAGAGCTTCCTAAACAAAGAAAAGGAACACGTTGAAGGCTTTGCTCCCGAGTGCGCGGTGGTAACCCACGGCGGTGGCAAGAAGCTCGAAGAGCCGCTCATCGTTCGCCCGACTTCAGAAACCATCATCAACGCAATGTACGCAAAGTGGATCCAGAGTTACCGAGATCTCCCTTTGCTAATTAACCAGTGGGCGAATGTTGTGCGTTGGGAAATGCGGACCCGTCCGTTTTTGCGCACCACAGAGTTTCTTTGGCAGGAAGGCCATACCTGTCACGCGGACGAAGAAGAAGCGATGAAAGAGACTTTGAAAATGCTCGACGTCTACCGGAGTTTTTTTGAAGACGTTCTGGCGATTCCGACGGTTCCCGGGGAAAAAACTCCAGGCGAAAAATTTGCGGGTGCGGAAAAGACGTACTCCATCGAAGTGATGCTTCAGGATAAGAAAGCGCTGCAAGCGGCGACTTCTCATTATTTCGGAACCCGTTTCGCGAAGGCTTTTGAAATCAAGTTTCAGGACAAAGAGGGTAAGCAGCAGTACGTGCACCAAACTACCTGGGGCTTGTCGACGCGTTCCATCGGTGCTTTGATCATGACCCACAGTGATGATCAGGGTCTGGTGCTCCCGCCCAAGGCCGCGCCCACGCAGTGCGTGATTATTCCCATTCCAAAAAAAGGGGCAGACAACTCCGAAATCATGAATACGGTTTCGAAGTTGCATGAAGAGCTTTCCAAGCACTACAGCTGTGAGCTGGATGTTAGAGAAGGCTACAGCCCTGGTTACAAATTCAACGAGTGGGAAACCCAAGGGGTGCCTTTGCGCATCGAATTGGGGCCGCGTGATCTCGAGCAGGGCGTTTGCACTATCAAGCGGCGTGATGGGCACAAGACTCAGCTCAAGATTGAAGACGTCGTCAAGGAAACGCCACACTTGTTGGATGCCTTCCAGAAGGCACTCTACAAGCGTGCGAAAGAACGCTTGGATTCCAATACCTTTGTTGAAGATGATTACGAGCGTTTCAAAGTGCGCCTTGAGGAAGAAGGGGGATTTTATTTGCTCCCTTATGATCCAGAAGACAAGGGTTTTGAAAAGCGCCTCAAAGAAGAGTGCAAAGCGACCACCCGCTGTCTGCCCTTTCACACGAATCCGATTCCCGGGAAGCGGCGCGTTCTAGTCGCCAAAAGCTACTAAGCTTTTTCTAATCCATGGCTTGGGTCATGCCGATGAGTTAGTGAATGGATCGGCTACTCAAAGCGGCGTGTGTCTTTGCTATCCTAGTCAGTCACCCAGTTTTGGCGGAATTTGACCCGTCGCAGCAACTCCAGCAGCCAGAAGCCAGCCCTTTCGAGCAGAGTTTCCAGCAGCAGGATCAAGCAGCGCAACAGGCCGAAGCGCAGGCCCAGGCCCAGGCTCAAGCCCAAACAAATCCAGCTGTGCCCCAACGTCAGCAGCTCTTCACGGAGAAAGACAAAAAACAAATTATTCAGGATCCGGCCGTACTTCTCACTTTGAGTGAAGAGGAACGCAAAAAGGCCCTGGAGGATGGGGCTTTTAACTTTCGGGACAAAGACGCGTACATGGACGTGGAAGACGCCATGCACAGCAAACAATTTGTACACCGCCACCTCTTGTCGAAGACGATCGCGGAGTCCAAGCCCTTGGAGCTCGGGAAGTACTTCATCAACTTGGTGACCACATCCAGCTACGTGCACCAAACGGGTGACGGCATAAACGTGAAGTGGATTGAGTACAACGCGGGTGGTATCACCTTGTCCGGTGGGTTTAGCACGGAAGGTGGGCACACATTTGAATTGGGTGCCAGCCTGTCCTCTATATCTTATGTATTTGCGGGTTACCGCTACCTTTTTGGAACGAGCGAGTGGGACGTCTGGCCGTACGCAGGCGCCGGACTCGGAATGGGAATGTCGTTCCTAGATATCGCCGACGGTCCGTACGAAGTTCAGGTTTATAATGGCGCGACGACCATCTTTTCAGGAGTTTTAGGAATGATGGTTCCTCTCCCCGACATCGCCGTTAAACTCGAAGTCAAAGTGGATATGTGGGGCGGCAACCGCGGCGTCTTTACGCCCGGATTCGGTATTGTGATGTTCCTCTAAAACCCGAGTGGGTTCTTCTCAGCAATAAAATCTGCGATTGCCAGAGCGAGGCAGCGTTCTCGTTGATTTGGGTGCGCCTCCAACCAACTTAACCACTCGCGCGTAAACCCATCCAGATCGGCTTGCTTGCCGAACTCTATTGAAAGTCGACTAAACACTACATGTAAATTTCCAAAGCTGCCCGAGGCGAGTGGGCCGCTTGTTTCCTCAGCCTTGATTTTTAGAGTTTCCACCGCGCGCGCGATCGGTCCAGAGGAAATTTCCCCTTCCCCCAAATTCTCCAGCCGCAAAAGATCCCGGCGGGCGTCGTCAGCCAAAACTTCCAAAAGCACGATGGCCTCGTCTTTGGTTAAGCCTACCTTCTGGGAGATCTCCGGTGCCAACTCCAACGCTCTTTTGTGGCGCAGGCGTCTGAAATGCGCTGAGAGGAGTGCGTTTTTTTCTGCCGCTGAGTTTGAGGATGCCGCAAGCGTTTCCAGTGAAAGGCGTATCTCGCTGGGAGTTTCTGGTAAACCCTTGGTTAGCATGGTCGCCAAGGCATTTTCTGGCAGAGTTCCCTCTGAAAAGGGGAGATCGCCTTCCCCTTCAGCGTACGCCGTTAGGGCAGCTCCCCCCTGACCTAAATCCCACACCGAATACAGTTTTCCATCGGAGCCAAGAACTAGAAGGCGCTCTTGGTTTCCCGCATGCTCTCGGCTGAGATACCCGCCCTTCCAGCGTTCCGTGATCGGGCGCACCTGGTTAATGCCGGAAGCTGCCAACTGTGTGGGAAGAACGCCTTCGGGAAGTCCCAAAGGGAGAGGCGCGCATTTTCCCGCGGCGTTGCAGCGGTACACCTGGTTGCTGCCGTTCAGAAACACTACGTCTTTGCCGATCGTCTTTAAGCTGCGGATCCAGGTTTGCTTAGGAAATTTCTGTACGGACTCTGAGTTTCTGAGGACTGCCAATTCTCCCGTCTCTGCGCCCAAAACAAAATCCGTTCCATCGCTAGAAACGATTGCCTGTATAAAATCTACTCCGAAATCTGGTTTGAACGGTAGCGGCTGCCAAACGTCGGGAATTTCATTTGAAAGAGAAAGTGTGTAAAGCCCATCGGCCGTCGCTGCTGCAAGGTAAGCGCCCTCGATGTTATTGAAAAGAGTGATGGTGGAGATACCGTAGAGTTCGGGAAGCGCTATCCGCTTCGTCGTATGGGAACGCGCCAAGAAAACCGCATTGTCACCGTCCAGTCCCGCGTAATACCCGGAGCTGTCTCCAAGGTGCTTGGCAAGGCTCACCGTCGTGAGCGAACGCAAGGCCACTCTAAGATCAAAGAGTTGGTACTTCAGATCTGGAAAAAGCCGGCGGCCGAAACGTTCCGAACTGTCTTCCAGAAAAAGGATCTGCCCCGGCCAGTGAAGGACCGTGCTTACTCCTTGCCCCGTGAAATTAGTCGCAATCTCCGCGTGCCCGGTAACACGCGCCTGCGACGCTATCTCGACGGCGCACGTATACGCTGAGCTGAGACGGGTCCAACTTGCTGCCAAAACCAGAATAATAAGGAGTGCGCGCACCGGAGGCGCACTATAGCAAAATCGGCTATTTTCTTGAAGGGGGTGCTTAAGCCCCCGCGATAGCAGACTTTTTTTGCTATGCCCCCTACGGCAAGTCTCGACCGGTCAGCTCGACCCATTCTCTTGGGGACGGGATGATGTACGGCTTGTTGTTGGGCCCATCCTCTACGCGAGCGAGACGTTCGAATTCCAGGATCTGATCCCAGGCGTCTTGTCCGGGCTTGAGCTCGGATTGTCCGCTGCGCGGGATGGCGTCTCCCTTGAGTTCCACCCAGTCGTCGAGGGCTTTGTCCCACTGATAGACGCGAGGAGGTTCTACGAGTTTTTTCTGGACCTCGTCATACTTCCCACCGTCTACTTTGTAAGTCTTGCCTGTTTTCGGAGCGCCCGGCCTGTTTGTGTAAACGAGCACGCGTTTGGCTTCATTTCCGTCGATGTTCAAAGCTTCATAGACTCCATCCGTGTTCATTGCTGCCAGACGGTGACCGAATCGAGTGGCTTCCTGCGCGACATGCAGGCCATAAGCTGTTGGGCGGAATTGCTGATAGGTTAAGGGCTTGGATCCTGCCGGACGGTTACGCATTTGTTCCGCGTGCTGTGCTTTGATGATCGCTTCAGAGGATACGCCCACGGCGTCACCGCCGATGAAAGTAATATCTATTAGATCCCGGTTCAGGCCTTTGGATCGGCTGATGTTCTGCACGGGGATCTTATACATCCCGCCTTCAGTGACGAGGGTCACCCGATCATTGCCCGCTACGGCATTGGCGGCCGCTCCTCTAGGTTGGCCGTACACGGGCGAAAGACCCATGTCCGGAGCCCAAGGGCTAACCCCGGAGATCATGACGACTTTGCCATCGTCGCCAATCACGGGTTTGCCATCTTTCATTGCTGGGAAAGAAATACCATTGCCGTAGAACTTCACCCAAAATGCGTCGCGGACACGTTCGATCTCGGCGTCGGTCAAGTCCGGATAACGTTCTTTGAGCTGCCTGCGCTGTTCGTCCGCGCCGAGGCGAGGATCGACATGGAGCGGGCCGTAGTTGTGCCACGAAACCGTATGCGCAATCTGCCCCATCAAATCGGCGACTTCTTCGTCGGAAAGATCGTGCTTTTTCTGTATGCTGCGCATGACCGCGGGAAGACCATCCACAAAAGTGTGCTCGTCGTGAGGTAGAACGAAGCTGCGCACGAAGGAAGGGCCACCGTCGCGGTTCAACACTCCGTTCCCACCGGCCTCATCCATTTTGCTATTGATGTAAGCTTGCAGACCCGTGTCCAAACGCGCTTTGCCGGGGTCGTGCGCCCAAACTGCGACTCGCAAGCTCAATGGATCGATATCTAGGTGTGTTTGAAAGTCGGGTGCGAACACTTCTGCCATTTCGTCGTGATCTCTAAAGATGTGGGGAATGTTTCCGCCTTGGTTAGGCGAAGCCGCGGTCTTTTCGCCATCTGGCGCGTACTCGCCTTCAAGGCGGTAGAACTTTTGCAGTTCCGTGATGACGTCATTTAAGATGGCTTCACGCTTTTGCGGATCCCGCGTAGGGATTTCAATTCGTGTGCCGCCGTTTTTTTCTTGTGTCGGGTGAGAGGCGTTCTTAAGGGCCTGCGCCAGCTCAAACTTTTCCTGGCCGGTCATTTCCTCGCCCGCGATGGCTTTGTGTGCGAGCTGGCAGATTTGTATTCCGGAAGAATAGCTTGAAATAGAAAAGGCCAAAAGAAAGGCGTATCCCAGCAGAGTGCGCGCTGGCTGGCCCTTTATGGTAAACATAGTAGTTTCCTTTCCGCCCAATGTCCCAATGAAGCAATTCCTGTTCCATTTGAGTGCTGCCTAGCGGGAGGAGGAAAATTGTCGAGGTTAGTGCAATACCACACAGCTTTGACGCCTGTGAGTATTCTGTGAGAATGCCTTATTAGAATCGAACAACGAGGCCGGGGAGGAAACTCATTAGGATGCGTTGAGGGGGAATCCCCACATAGGCGCGCACCTCACCTTTTAGATAGGCAGTGTGGCTAATAGGGAAAAAGACGGCCGCGCTGGGTACTACATAGATCGATGTAAAACCGATGCCGTCTGTTTGATCCCAATTGGCGGTAAATTTGGCGGTGGCGTAACCCAAGCCGACACCCAGAAGGTAGCGCCATTGGGAAGTCTCGCTTTCGCCCAGGTACTTGAGCGAAAGTGTGGCGATATTATAGGTAGTCATGTCCACCGAGACTTCCGCAACCCATGGTTTAGAGAATGCCCAACCTACCTGACCGGAAAATATACTGGAGTTGAATAGACCATTTGAGCCTTTGCTCATGAAGTAGCCCATTGAGGCGGAGGCATAGAATTGGGACATTCGATCGCGGTTCGCATCAAAGAAGAGTTCGGTCGCGGCTACCCCGCGCGGTACTGAGTCTGGGGCGAGATTTCCTTCAAAAGAAGCGATGCTGCGTTCAGCGCGAGGGAGTTCGTAGTAAATTTCTTTTACGTAGTTGTTGAGCAGTCGCGCGATAAGCTGTTTGGTGTGCTTGATCACGACGTCTTTGGAATATTGGTGAACGCGCGGATCCGGCAGTGTATGCGCGTAGGTATAAATGACAAATGGGTTGCGGACGTCGTAGAGAAAGATTTCAAAGCCGGTTGGTTTCAAAACAGTAGCGACCATCACGTCCGCTTCAGTTTCAATCACCGCGTTGCGGAAAGAGTCCAGGGTCAACTCATCCAGTTGGTAACTGGTTTCTTTCAAATTTACTTTCGTGAAGAGTGTGAGACCTCTTTCCAGGATCTTTTTCACGTTCCCGGCAAGTTTGACTCCCGTGTAATCCAGCGGATCCAAGATAACGAGGTTCGCGGGGCTGCCATCATCGCGCGAGAGTTTTTTGCGTAGTAAGGAGAGCACCGATCGCCCATCCTGGCTCTGTGGTTGCGCTGGGGCTGCGGGCTGGTATGCCTGCGGGGCCGGTCCATTGGGTCCGGGTGCGACGTTTTGCACTTCGGCCTGAGCAGTGGTACCGAATATACTAAACGCGATGGCAAGCAGGGCTAAAGCTTTGGTTTTCACCCTCGGGTCCTTTCGCTTAAACTCTATCGATACTCTTTTCGGCAGAATGAACGGGTAGCTTATGGGACAGCGCGCAACATTTGAGGACAAAGACACGCCTTGTCGAATCCTGGTCGTGTTCCCTTTTGAGGGCATCTCTTCTGAGCAAATTCGGGCCGCCGGAAAGGGCGTCATACCGGACGGCCTCTCCGCTCCTGAAGGGCGCAATGAGCAACGCGCTAGGGCCTACTATGCCGGGCGTGCGGCGCTCAAATTTGCCTTCGAATACCTGGAGCGCAAGCTTTTCGTCCGGCCAGCCGAGGGTTTCGGGTATCTGGAAGTATTGGATTCCCGATCCTGTCTGGTACATGGGATTTACGCCAACGTTACCCACACCGAGTCCATGGCCGTCGCGGCGGTCGGCGACTTCCCTATAGGTATTGATGTGGAACGGCTGGATCGACCGGTGGGCAATGTCATCAACCGTATCGCCTCCCCGGAGGAAGTGCGGCAAGCGGATCAGTGGAAAATAGAACTGGACGGCAAGCGGGTACCCTCGGGCATTGCGTTGTGGTGCGCCAAAGAAGCTTATTCCAAAGCTCTAGGCTTAGGGCTGGGGCGAACGCTCGACAAGGTGCAGCTTCAGTTTGATAGGAATACCGTCTCCGTGGTCTCCACTTTGATAGGGCCGCAGACTTTGGATCAACCTTCCATTGAGTTTCAGCTGTACCAGGACTATCTGATCGCGCTTTGTTGCGATCAGAAGGCCTTTCGAGGGGGCTTTCAGCGCCTGCTTTTCGGGATGGAAGCCTTTTAGGAAGTTTTTTTCTGCCTAGCGGGGAACAGAAGCATCGTAGAGAAAAGGGTCAGCCCTAACCCGCAAACCAAGACCAGAATGATGGCGGTAAGGCCATAGGGGCTTAGGTAGGGAGTCAAGGGTTCGCGCTGAAACAACACCCCCAACGTGAGCAGGCTCAGCCACAGGCCCCACCCAAGCTGGAAAAACCGGACGACCCCGCTGCGGGTGAATCCCAAAAGTAGAAGGCTCACCGGGAAGGCAATAAGCTTCATCGAGGCTAGCCAAAGGTCCCAAAGGGGCCAGGTGCTGTCCATGCGAAGGTGGATATTGGCTTCGGGCCAGCCGAGAAGAGTGGCCCCCAGAGCCCCTAGAATTAGTAGGCAAAATCGCGAACCCATCCTTATAATGGTACCGGATTTATCGCACCGTTGCGACTCCTACCCCCTCGTGGTATCGATACGGGATTATGAGTTTTTTCGAGTAGAGGTTCTGGCGCTATTCCAGCCGAATCCAGGAGTTTTTTAGAGAATGGGTAAACAGATTTTAGTGAACGCGAGCTCGTATGAGGCCCGGGTTGCCATCTTAGAAGATGGGGAGATTAAGAACCTGCACATCGAGCGCCAGGAAGATCGGAACGTAGTCGGCAATATCTATAAGGGCGTTGTCAAAAGAGTGTTGCCCGGAATGCAGGCAGCCTTCCTTGAGCTCGGTTTGGAACGTACGGCCTTTCTTTACGTCGATGACATTATCGATGATCCCCTTGGCGAAGACGTTGAGTACGCGGACGAGGAAGATGAAGGTGCGGACGACTATGACGATCGCGATGATCGGGATTACCCGGAAGATCGCGACGATCGGGATTCCGATCGGGACGATCGTGATTACCGCGATACGCGGGACGCGCGAGACACTCGGGACAACCGTGACAGTCGCGATAGCCGCGAGGGCCGAGAAGAGCGCGGGCCCCGAGGACGAGACGACGACCGAGGCCGTGAACGCGGTGGACGCGGAAGAGATTCTCGCGGCGGGCGTGGCGGCCGGGGTGGACGAGGCAGCGGCGGAGGCCGCGGGCGTCGGGCGAACCGGTACCAACGCGGGCGCCGTGGGCGACGGCAAAAGCGCGACGCGCGCATTGAGGATTTGATCAAAGAAGGTCAGGAACTAATGGTTCAGGTCGCAAAAGCCCCTATTGGGACCAAAGGGGCGCGCCTGACGACACACCTGAGTTTGCCTGGCCGCAACCTCGTGCTCATGCCGATGAGCAAGCACATTGGGATCTCGAGACGGATTGAGAGCGATCGGGAACGTCGCCGCCTACGCGATATCTTTCTAAAAAAGATTCAACCTAAAGATGTAGGGTTTATCATCCGGACAGTGGCCGCAGGTAAATCACTTCGCGATCTTAAAGCAGACGCTGATTACTTGATCAAACTGTGGAATCGAATCAAGCGAGTGGGCGCGAAGGCGAAAGCGCCGGCTGCGGTTCACGAAGACTTACAACTGTCTTTGCGTGCCGTGCGTGATTTCTTAACGGATGATGTGGACTCCTTTGTAATCGACAACGCCAAGGCCTACGAAGAGGTCGTTGATTTCATCGGCCAATTCATGCCCCGTTTGAAAAACCGGGTTAAGCTATTCAAGGGACCTTCCCAGCTTTTTGAGCATTACGGTATTGAAGCAGAGATATCGCGCGCCTTGGGCCGTAAGGTGTGGCTGAAGTCGGGCGGGTATCTTTTGATCGATCAGTCGGAGGCGCTTACCTCTATCGACGTCAATACGGGTCGGTACGTGGGTTCCAAGAGTTTGGAGGAAACCATCCTCAAAACAAACTTGGAAGCTGTCAAAGAGATTTCCTACCAGCTACGCATCCGTAACGTTGGTGGCATTATTATCATGGATCTCATCGATATGGAGAACCCGGATAATAAAGAAAAAGTTTTCCGCGCATTGCATGAGGCCTTAGCTGAGGATAAAGCCAAAACGAACATTTTGAAGATTTCCGACTTGGGCCTGGTCGAAATGACCCGCAAGCGTACCCACGAAGATCTCGTGCGTTCGCTGACAGAGGGTTGCGAGTACTGTGAGGGCCGTGGCTACCACAAGAGTCGTCAAACCATTGCATTTGAAATCTTCCGGGAAATCGAAAAAGAAGCTTTGAACGACTGCAAGAACATCGTGGTGTTTGCGCACCCCGATGTCGTGGCGGCGCTCACGGGCGACGAACTCACGCACGTTGAGGAACTAGAAGATCGGTTTGATAAAGGGATCATTATCAAGAACGATCCGAACTTCCATGTCGAACAGTTCGAGGTCTTCGGTAAAAACTAGTTTAGGGGGGTGGGGTATTTCCCTGTAAAACAGGCGTCGCAAAAGCCGCGCCCACTCATTGCCGAAGCCGTTTCCATCAAACCTTGCTCCGAAAGGTATCCCAGTGAATCTGCACCAATGTATTCACGGATGTATTCCGTGCTGTGTGTGGAGGCGATGAGCTCCTTGCGCGTAGGCGTATCAATTCCGTAGAAACAAGAGTGTGTGATCGGCGGTGAGGAAATGCGGATGTGCACCTTGTTGGCACCTGCATCTCTCAAGTGTTTCACGAGCTTTCGCGTGGTCGTACCGCGAACCAAGCTGTCGTCGACAACAACGATGTTCTTACCCTGGATAGCGCTTCTCACGGGGTTCAATTTCAGCTTGACGCCGAAATCGCGAATCGACTGCTGTGGTTCAATAAAGGTGCGTCCGACATAGTGGCTTCGAATGATTCCCATATCAAAGGGAATTTTCGCACCTTCCGCAAATCCAATAGCGGCGGGAACGCCCGAATCAGGAACTGGAATCACCAAGTGGGCATCCGGAGCTGGTTGTTCTTTTGCTAGCTTGCGACCCAGCTCCTTGCGAACTTCATGGACGTTACTTCCGAAAACGGAACTATCCGGGCGCGAGAAGTAGACGTACTCGAATACGCATTGTGCCTTCTCTTTCGGAGCAAACGGAAAAGAGGATTCTGGAGCGCCATGGTTGCGCAGTGAAACTGTGATCATTTCCCCAGGGCGTACTTCGCGCAGGGTCTTGGCACCGATCAAATCAAAGGCCGTATCTTCGCTGGCAAAAACGGTACTGCCATCCAGATCTCCCATTAGCAGCGGTCGGAAGCCTCTGGGGTCGCGGACGACGACCATCTTGTCTGCATTCATGGCAATAATTGAAAAGGCACCTTCGACTTGCTTTAAGGCCTTAATGAGTGCCGCTTCGAGATCTTTCTCACCCGAGCGGGCCATAAGGTGAATAATCACCTCTGTGTCGTTGGTGCTTTGGAAGATGGCACCCTCGGCCTCCAATTTGTGGATCCATTTTTCGCTGTCGACGAGATTTCCGTTGTGAGCGAGAGATACCCAGCCCAGAGAGCTCTTCATCATCATCGGCCCAAGATTGGCGATGTTGCTGGAGCCTGTCGTTGAATAGCGGGTGTGTCCGATAGCGGCGCTTCCTTTGAGCCGACTCAACGAACCGTTTCCAAAGACGTCCTGAACCAAACCACGACGGCGGTGGGCATAGACTTGTTCCCCATCGGTGGAAACGATTCCCGCCCCCTCCTGACCGCGGTGCTGAAGGGCGTGCAGCCCTAGATAAGTGAGGTTAGAAGCTTCCTTGTGATCCGCTATGCCAACGATCGCACACATTAGTTAAAAAATACCTCCCATTTGGAGCTCCAACGCGTCTTGAGTTCGGCTGTTTCGCCTTGCCACAGCAGCGCGCTCCCTTGGTGAAACTGAACTTTGCCACTATCGTTCGTGTTGCCCAAAACTGTAAAAGGTAGCGCGTGGCGGGAAGCCAGGTTTTCAATCTCACCACGGTTGCTCGGCTCATACGCCAGGAGCATGCGCGGCAAGGCCTCGCCAAAAAGCACTTCATCGACGTCTTTACCTGTGGGAATCACAAGCTTCAACCCCATCGGCTCCACGTTGGCGCGGAAAGCCATTTCCAGGGAAGCCGTGAGAATGCCACCATCTGAGATGTCATGAGCCGCATATGTAAGTCGCGTTTTACGCAAGTCTTTGCAGAATTTTAGGGCGCGAGTGACGATGTTCAGATCGGTATCGACGGGCTGCCCGCAGTCACGCTTGAACCAACGGCTGGCCAGCACGCTTCCGCCCAGGGCAGCTTCCAGAGGGCCGACTAATGCGAGTTCGAGTTCCGTGCTATAAAACCGGCTAAACGGTAGCGGCAGGGAGTCTTCGATGACACCCACCATCCCGATCATCGGCGTGGGGTAAATCGCTTTGCCGTCAGTGTCGTTGTACAGACTGACGTTCCCCGAAACCACCGGCGTGTGCAAACTCGTGCAAGCTTCCGCAATCCCTTCAACGGCTTCTACAAGTTGCCACATTACTTCCGGATTCTCAGGGTTCCCAAAATTCAGGCAGTCCGTAATCCCGATGGGTTCTGCTCCACGAACGGCGAGGTTCATTGCGGCTTCTGCGACGGCTCGGCGCCCTCCCTCTCTCGGGGCCAGTTTGCAAAGGCGGGGATTACAGTCGACAGTGAAAGCGAGGCGCACGGGCTTGGACTCAATCTCGCGAACGCGCAAAACGGCAGCGTCGTCGAAGGTTTCGCCTTGAGTGCGGTTGCCTACCATCGAATCGTACTGCTCCGCCAAGGGACGGGCATCAGCGAAGTTCAAATCCAGCAAGACGGCTTGGATTTTGGATTCCAGCGGAGCGATATGCAGCTTATTGCGATCCATGAACCAAGCTTGCTTCAAATCCGCGGGTGGGCTGTATGGCCGGTCTGCCATGGGCGGATCGGCGACCAAATCGACCGGGAGGTCCACCACCTGCTCCCCGTGCAAAGTCATCCGCACGCGTTTACCGTCGGTAATGGTTCCTACGGCCACAGCGTGCAGGTCCCACTTTTCAAAAACAGCAATGAGCGGCTCCACAAGATCTGGAGATGTCACAATGAGCATGCGCTCTTGAGACTCCGAGAGGAGCAGTTCATAGGCCGTCAGGTTTTTCTCGCGCACCGGGATTTTGTCCAGGACCATCTCTAGGCCCGTGCCGGCGCGATCTGCCATTTCAAAGCTTGAGCTCGTTATGCCTGCGGCGCCCATATCCTGGATCGAAAGAACCAAACCTGTGTTCATCGCTTCCAGAGTGGCTTCCAAGAGAAGCTTTTCCGTGAAAGGATCGCCCACCTGTACGGTCGGACGTTCAAGTTCTTTTTCGGTAGAAAATTCCTGTGAAGCCATGGTCGCGCCATGGACACCATCGCGCCCTGTCTTGGCCCCTGCATAGACAAGCACGTTGCCGATCCCTGAGGCTGAGGCGCGGAAAATTTTCTCGTGTTTTACGATGCCTGCTGTGAAAGCGTTCACCAGAGGGTTGCCGTTGTAGCAAGGGTGGAAAAAGGTTTGCCCAGCGACGGTAGGGACACCGACGCAGTTGCCGTAGTCCCCGATTCCCTTCACAACGCCTTTTACGATGGCGGGTGTGCGCGGCTGAGTTTCGTCGCCGAAGCACAAACTATTCATCGAAGCAATGGGACGTGCCCCCATTGTAAACACATCACGCAAAATGCCGCCGACGCCCGTGGCTGCCCCTTGGTAGGGTTCTATAAAGGACGGGTGGTTGTGGCTTTCCATTTTGAAAGCTACGCCCCAACCTTCTCCGATATCCAGAATACCGGCGTTTTCTCCGGGACCTTGCAACACCCGCTTCCCACTCGTTGGAAACTTACGCAGGTGCGGTTTGGAGGACTTGTAACTGCAATGCTCGCTGTACATCGCTGAGAAGATCCCCAGCTCGGCGTAGTTGGGCCGTCGCTCCAACTTGTTGCAGATGAACTCATATTCTTCTGCGCTGATCCCGAGCTGCTTGGCGAGTTCGGGAGTAGAAACTGCGGTATCTTTGATCATCTTGCTTGTGCACTCCAATTCAGAAAGGACTGCCAAATTCCCATTCCATGTCGTGTCCGCAGATCGCTCGCACGCTCGGGGTGAGGCATCAGACCGAAAACATTTTTGCTTTCGTTGCAAACACCCGCGATATCAAAAAGGCTACCATTAGGATTGGCCGCATATGAAAGAACGATCTGATCCTTTTCTTTCATAGCCGAATAAACTTGCTCGTCGACAATATAGCGCCCCTCGCTATGGGCGATAGGCAGGACAAGCTCGTCTCCCACCTTCAGCTGATTCGTCCAAGGGTTGTTGGTGGAGCTCACGCGTAAGCTGACATCACGACAAATAAAATTTGTACCGATATTTCTTACGAGTGCTCCGGGAAGTAAGCCGGATTCGCAGAGCACTTGGAAGCCGTTGCAGATCCCCAATGTCAGGCCGCCATTGTCAGCGTACTGCTTTACGCTTCCCATAATGGGTGAGTGCGAGGCCACGGCGCCGCAGCGCAGGTAATCACCGTAGGAAAAACCGCCGGGAACGACCACTAACGTGTACTCCCCCAGATCTTTTGCGTCCTTGTGCCAGAGGCGGTCCACTTCCAACTCTAGCGTATGCTGGAGCGTGAAGACGGTATCGTCATCGCAGTTGGATCCGGGGAATGTTATGACTGCCGCTTTCATTCGGGTTATTTGCCCTCGAGCTGCAAGGTGTAGGACTCAATGACGGGGTTGGCGAGCAGCTTCTCGCACATGTTCTCCACATCTTTTTTGGCGTCGGCAGGGGATTGGCCATCTGTATCCAATTCCAATTGGACTACTTTGCCGATTCGCACGTCCTTTACCCGACGGAATCCCAATCTTTGTAGAGATTGGCAGATGGTATTCCCTTGGGGATCGAACACCGAGTCTTTATAAAAGATTTCGACCAGTGCTTTCACCGTAGCTCCTTGGTTTTAGTTTCCTTCAAAATGTCTTTTTAGGCGTTGGTAAACTTCTTGGTAGCTTTCTTCTACTCGGCCCAGATCGTGACGGAAGCGGTCTTTGTCTAGCGGCTCGCCCGTTTCCTTGTCCCAAAGACGACAGCCGTCTCCTGTAAATTCGTCCGCGAGTAGAATGTTCCCGTCGTTGTCAGTTCCAAACTCTAATTTGAAATCGACCAGCGTTAGCCCGACCTGATCAAAAACTTGCGTCAATAGCTTGTTGACCCGCAGCGCTTTGCTTTCCATTTCCTTAAGCTGTTCCGGCGTCGCCCATTTGAAGTAAAAAATGTGCCGCTCAGAAATTAAGGGATCGCCGAGCTCATCGCTCTTGAGGAAAAACTCTACGAAAGGAGGCTCAAAACGGTGTTTTTTCTCTATTCCCAGACGTTTGCAAATACTACCAGCGGCCAAATTACGAACGACCACTTCGACCGGAATAATTTTAACGCGCTTGATCAGCATCTCCCGCTCCGCGGTTTTTTCCACGAAGTGCGTGGGGATGCCGTGCTTTTCCAGGTACTGAAATACCCAGGCAGAAATCGAATTGTTAATGGGCCCTTTTCCGAGAATCTGGCCTTTCTTCAATCCGTTAAAACCCGTCGCATCGTCTTTGAAATGCTGTACGATGAAGTCGTTGCGATCGGTGGAATAGAGAATCTTCGCTTTGCCCTCGGATAGGGGGCCCCGGCGCTCAACACTCATTTTTTAGAACCTTTTCATAGAGATAGTCGAGATGACCAAAATAACTTTGCGGTTCGAATAACACATCTAGGCTGTCCGGGGAAAGGGCTTTCGCGACACGCGGATCGGATTTCAACAGGCCTAGGAAAGGCTTTTCGGTGTCGAGAGCCTTTAGAGCGTTTTGTTGAACAATTTCGTAGGCTTCATCACGGCTGCACCCACCCTCGACTAGGGCAAGCAGCACCTTTTGCGAGTAGATAACCCCGTGCAGGCGATCCAGGTTGCGCTGCATCTGATCCGGGAAAATCTCAAGTCCCGCGAGCAACTTTTGCAGGCGCCCCAACATGTAGTCGGCCAAGATATTGGCATCTGGGGCAATTACCCGCTCCACCGAAGAGTGGCTGATATCTCGTTCGTGCCAGAGGGCGCAATCTTCGAGGGCTGGAATGACCATGCTTCGGAGCAGCCGCGCTAGCCCCGTTAGGTTTTCCCCACTGATGGGGTTGCGTTTGTGCGGCATGGCCGACGACCCCTTTTGACCAGGGGTGAAGCCTTCGCGGACCTCGCTGAGTTCGGTGCGCTGCAAGTGGCGGAGCTCCACGGCGATGGCCTCTACTACGGAGGCGAAGAGCGCCAGGGCCGAGAAGTAAGCGGCCACTCGATCTCGTGCTATCACCTGGGTGGACAAGGAGTCAGGCTTAAGGCCCAGCTTATCGCACACAAACTTTTCCACTTCCGGCGGTGTGTGGGCGTAGTTCCCCACCGCTCCAGAGAGCTTCCCCACTGCGACTTCTTCACGCGCGGATTGGAGGCGCTTTTTAGCCCGGCGGATCATGTCGTGCCAGAGCAGCCACTTCATGCCCATCGTAATGGGTTCGGCGTGGATGCCGTGCGTGCGCCCCATCATCGGTACGGCCTTATCCCGAAGAGCGTTTTTCCTAGTGATATCTAAAAGGGCGTCAAACTCCGCCAGCAAAAGATCTGCGGACTTGGTGAGCCGATACGCGAGCGCGGTGTCCAGAATGTCGCTACTCGTGAGGCCGTAGTGGATGTAGCGCCCTGCCTCGCCCACGTGGCTTTGAACGTTGGAAACAAAAGCGGCAACGTCGTGCTTGGTTTTTTCTTCGAGTTTGAGAATCTCGTCGATATCGAAGTTGGCCTTGGCCTTGATCTCTTTCAGGGCCGCTTCCGGAATTTTCCCCAGCCGCTGCCAACCCTCACAAGCAAGGACTTCCACATCCAACCAGGTTCGGTACTTGGCCTCCTCCGACCACAAATGGGTCATCTTGGGGCGGCTATATCTTGGGATCACTTCGTTTCTATTCCTTCTCCGGGTCTTTGGGCCGGTTTTCGGGGATTCTCGAAAAAAACTTCGCCCTCAGCGTCGCGATGGTGTCTAGGTGCGTGCGTCTGGCCTCTTTCCTGGCGTGTTCCAGGGCAACCGGGAACTGGGCTGCCGTGCTGTAGCGGAACAGCCCCTTGTCGGTATCCACATACCACCAACCCAGAATTCTTTGAAGCTTCATTTCCGCGAGCGGTTTTTGGACTTCACCAGTAGTGGACTTGTCGAAGATAGCTGGGGCCTCGAATTTTGGACCCTTCTCTGCCTCCTCGAAGACCAGGTCAAAGTACTTTTGAGTTTCTGTCTCCTTGGAGCTGATCAAATTCTTGATGTAGTACGAAAAAGCGACAAAACCGAACTGGAGAATGTTGGCCCGGACAGCCATGAAGCCGTGGAACTCTCCGTCCTTGGCAGTTCCAAAATCCTTAATGGGCTCCTTGGTCTTGTCGTCGTAAGGGAGGAATTCAAGGATGGCCCGGAAGCCTCCGTTTCGGTTGAGGTACTTTTGAGGGCTTCTAAGAAATTCCGTCGCGTTCTTGTAGCCTGCCCCAATCGCCTTTTCCGTGATGTTTTCGAGAGTGCAAAAGCCGTGGGATTCGTACCAGGTTTCGGGTTCCAGCCCCTCGTCGACCTTTCGGACACGTACATCGGAGGTGATGCAATCGCCGCAGTACTTTTCGCCAAGCTGCATCTTCTGGAGGTACTTGTCCCGTGCATAGTCAGCGGCCTCTGTGGCAGTCTTGATTTCCTTCTTGTCCGCGTTTTCTTTGATCAGTTTGCTGAGGTGGGCCTCCGCTGCGAAAAACTTGGCTTCAAGGTCTTTATAGGATTTTCGGCACTCTTCGTCTTCCAAACGCTTTTTGAATTCTGGAAGGACCGGAACGAGGACGGGCTTTCCTTCCTTAATTTCCTCGTACTCCAACGGGTGTTTTTTCCAAAATTCCAGATCCGGGCGCTTGTCTCCCTCGCCGAAAACCGGAAAAGCAGCCAAACAGACAAATAGCGTTACAAAAAAACCCATGGCACCACCTACGTTAATCATATGCACAAAAAGCCCAGCTAGTTGATAGCCGTAGGTTTCTGAGTTTTCAAGGGGATCTCGTTTCTCCATTATCCTGGCCCCGTTAGCGAAGAGTTTTTTGTTTCAGGGAAGCCACTTTTCCAAGCGCACCGCGCGCTCCGGCTTTGTTTCTCTGATCTGTTTGGGCGGCGTCTGCACGGCGAGCAAAAGGCGGCGCGCAGCGTCTAGAAAGGCCGCCATTTCCCCAGAGCTTTCCCATTGGGCCAGCACCTGGCTCAAGTGATGGATGCGATCGTTGTCCAGATGAGAGAGGACGTTTAGCGCTTTGCGTACCGAACCGTCGCGGCTGAGCTCAGCGAGCTTTTCTACTAGAGCGAGCGCCTTTTTGCGATCGAGGTGCTCGGACAAAAATCTATGGAGTACGACGTGATCGTCTTTTTGAACGAGTTGTGTGACCCAACGACGTTCGGTTTCGCTGAGGTCTCGGATATCTGGCAGCACCCCAGGGCCTGATGCGAGTAGGCGTTCGATCCCGGCGCGGACGCTAGACGGTTTGTCTCGAACGAGAGGCTTCAAGCTATCTAACCACAGCTTGAGACCGGATTCTTTGCCCGAAACACCAAGCAGGCGCTCCATCGCTTCCAGTAGCGTCTCGCTTTCCGAACGAATCCACGCGTGATCCCTTTCTGACTTCAGCTGAGAAACCTTGTCGAGCCAGCGGTAGATGACGTTCGTCTCAAGAAGCCAACCTCCCACTCCCGGATACTCGAGATAGGTTTCACCCGCCTTCTCAAACATGCCCGCGAAGCGCGCCTTGGAAACCCACGCGAGTAACTCCGTGAGTGGCTGACCGTGGCCCGCCTGTACAAAGCCGGTACGGGTAAAATGTAAAATGGAGTGGTAGAGCTCAAACGGCGTCGGAAGCCCGCGTGCGGGTAGCGGGGAGGAATCAAAATAATAGATGGGCTGAATCGATCCGACGATACCTTCTACTTTTTTCAAGAGTTCGGGATCATTTTTGAAAAAAGGCTGCAAAAAGCCTTCCAGTCCGCCCTCGCCTTGCCAGGGCAAGGACCCCAACTTCAAATCTTCAAAGACGAGCCCTTTTACCCGACGCAGAAAGAAAAGTGACTGGCTTGCAATAAAGCCATTCAAGCTGTCCATGATGTTGTTGCTGTCAAAAGTAGTGAGAATACCTTTTTCGGGGCGGGCGACAAAAACCGCAAGAGACGTGAGGAATGCCTTGGTATCTGCGTAGCTGAGCAGATCATTGCTCAGCTTTACCGCGGATTCTAAGGCCGTCCCTAAGTTCGAGCCCTCCGACTGGAAGCGGTAGCTGAAATCAGCCGCCAGTTTACGCTCCAGGTAGGTTTCGAGTTGCTCCAAGGTATCGGAAAAAAAACTCCGCATTTTCATGGCGTCGTGGTGCGGAAAGGTGGCGACTGTTTTATCGCCTTCGGTTTTCCATTCGATGAATGAAACGTGGAGTTTTACTTCTTTTACCGGAAGCGCCCATAAGGCATCTGCGGAGAATTCTTCCGCCTGCAAAAGCTTTTCGATCTCTTCTTTGTTGCTGCGAATGACGTCTTCCAACCAGAGACTTAGGGCGTAGGCGTTTAGTTCCGTCGTTAGGTTTGAGAAAAATGGGTTCACTGCGACTTCGGTGGATTGGTGGTAGCCGCGGATGGTGGCAATCCCGCGGTAGACTTGCTTGAAGATTTCCTTTTGCGCCGCTGCATCGAGTTTGACGGCTTTCGTCCAGAATTCTTTGTTCGCGAGCTTTTTGGAGAGGCTGCGCTGTACGCTCCAGGTAACCACGGGATTGGCGAATTCACTGAGGACGTGCATAAGCATGGGATCTTTATCGAGTTCTTTTTCGATCGTCCCAAAAAAGCCCCCCGTGCTGCCGTTGGCTTGCTCGGCGAAATAAAGGAGCAGGTCCAGCTTGTTGTTTCTGGCGGGTTTCATTTTGTCGGGAACAGTGGACAGCATCTTGCGCATGCCGTACGCGAACCCTTCAAAGGGAGCCGCCGATTTGTACTGGTCTCTGAGAAACCGTGTCGAAAGAACAAGGGCTTCCCCAAAGGCGCTTTCATCCAAAGCTTGTGCGACGCGTACGCTGTCAGCAACCAGGCTCTCTGAACTCAAGAAGCGATCCAGATCTGTAAAAAACGCATCCGCCGATGGGAGAGGCAGAGATTCCCAATCTCCTTTTTTTTCTGGCTCGGGTAGGGATTCCAGCCGTTCCAGCAGTGCGGCCAAGGTCGGATCCAGAAGGAGGATCGCCCGGCTTGCCAGCCGATCGAATTGCTCGTCCGACCAAAAAGCGGCGGCCAATTCGACGAGGGCAGCAAAGTCCTGTTCCTTTTCCCAGGTGGCCACATTGCTTTTCCACTCACTAAAGCCGCGGTTCTGGGTTCGTCGGGAAAGGATCTCCACGAGCCCGGAGCTGTCCTGCGCGCTTTGGTAGACGTAGCGGTTAAGAAGCTCGCTTATCTCCTCAAGCTCCCGGGTGGAGGGGCTCTCGAACAACGCCGCAAGCTCGTCAAAGCGGTGATCTTCATTCATGACGGAGAACAAGGCTTTCACATCTTCGGGGTTGAGGTGATCCCCCAAGATCAGAGTTTCGGCGCGCGTTTTTGGCTGGTTAGGGAGTGTTGGGATCTCCGGTGTGCGGGTGCACGCCGTATTCAGAACGAGCAAGGAAAACGGTAAACAAAATGCTGCGAGCGCTTTCACGGCGGCATTGTAGGCAAGGGCCACCAGGGCGGGGGTCAAGCTTAAGCGCTATTCCATCATGTTGGAACGAAGCTGGCGGGGCCAGTGAGCGCCTTCATTGTAGCCAGCTTGGATGGCGGCTCGTTTTTGAACCGAAATCTGTCGGGGTTGCACGCAGGTAGATGCTTGCCGTGTAGTGAGCCTCTCCGAACTCCACTGTGAATCCGCTGAACTTGGTGAGGGAAAGATCTGTCGGAAGACGTTTCGCTCCGTATCCTTCGTGCCGCTCTCGATGAGTTGAGGTAGTCGTCGTACGCTGACCGCCACAATGATATCTGCGCCCTGCTTTTGGCTACATCGACATCGGCTTCCCATTGAGCGAGAAAAACCCATTGGTTGGCACTTTGCTCGGAAAGGCCGGAAAATACCGGGTAGCGAAATAGCCTTCATGAAGGGCCGCTCCAGGAGCCGGAATGACAAACGTCCGTTTTGCCGCCGTTCAGGTTGGAAGCAGTCGGGTATAGGTGGGACCCGATAGCGTACCCAGTCGTTTTATGCGGAAACTCTTTTCAATGCGCGAAGAGATGGGGTGATCCGAGGTACCCTTTTTGAAGTCGAAAAGCCCGTCACTATAAGTCAACTCTCGCTGGCCGCATCGCAAACCACTCGAGATCGTGGATTGCTTTCATTAGCCCGTAGCCCGCGGCGAGAGATGCTCCAGCCAGCCAGTGGAGACTGACGTAAGCGATCTCAATCCCTTCCTCTTTGAGTTTCTTTAAGAGAGGCCGACCGTCCGCAAAGCTCTCGCGATGCCTGCCCACCCACAACAGGCCTACCGATTTACGCTGTTTCGCGGTTTCGGCTTGAGCGGAAAATTTCACCGGGTCGTTAGCGGGTTGCTTCCCCTTGCATCCCACAGAGCGAGCGCCACTAGAGTCAACAAAAGCGTCGATAATTAAGTTTCTTTGGCGTTCATAATGTATTAGTAACTCCACATTCCGCTTTTTCCCCAGCACAGGAGATTTTGAGGCCGTTTTTCAACTTCAAACCTAGAATTCAACGCTGAAGGCGTCAAATTCCGCAACCTTTACCTTGATAGCCGCTCTCATCCGTTACCAGCCCGCAGCACTGCTTACAAACTCGCGGCCCACCAAATTGAGTTTTAGCACCACCAGATCTTTCAGTCGAGGCGCAGCAGACCGGCATACGGAAATCCCACTAGACGCGTCAGAGAAATAAACGAAGTATCCATGCAAACGCAAATCGATATCGCCGCTTTGGGATCGTTTTCCTCAAGTCTTTGCCGTAAGGCGGCGAGCGTTGAATCACTCCGTCGCACAACCGCCGGATCGCGGGAGCTTGTAGTCGAAGTTGGCCGTAACCGACGTCGCGCCCACGGTGACCAGCTTCCGGCCCCCACGTTACTTAGCAAACGTCAGTGGAAGCCTCCGGTGGAGGCCCCGACATCCGGGCACGCGTCCGTTTACAAGGTATTTCGAAGAGGTTCAATGCGGCGTCGAGCTTTTTCTCAGCCCGGCTTACAAATCGAGGAGCCCTATCCGAATCTCCAGCGGCAAGTCTTGCTGGACTTTCACCCTGGCTTTCCAGGCGCTGGACTTCCCTGACCATACGGAGCCGGACAGGATAAGCGCCTGGGCCTGCTCCCGCCGTTGGCAGAGCACCTGCTGCTGTAGCAAAAATATCTAATCTTAATGAATGCCGCTTGGGGAAGTAACGCTGCGCAACAGGGTACTGGAGATAGCACAAATCATGATGGCAAAACAAACCGACCGGGGGCGCTGCCCATTTTACGCGTGTTTGTGCTATGGTGTCCCCGGATGGTGGACAGAAGCTCAAAATCAAGAACCCGGCGTACGCAACGGACTGAACCGTGGTCATGCTCATCATTACATTGATTTCCGCTGCTGTTATTCGTGCTTTTGTCACAAATGGTACCAGCAAAGCGGGGATTTTGACGCATCAAGGTGGTTGGCTGGCAGCAGAACAAAATCCTCGCCTATGGGGCGATCAGCATTTTCCGCCATCAACTCTGCTGGAGCAGTCGGTGCGCGACGTCAGAAACGCTGGCGCTTGTGCCCCCAGCAGAATTCATGAAATTCTACCTGTCCCACCGCAAAGATTACAGGTACGATCAATCCGGGATCGACGCGCACCCATTTTCACCCGATTTACAACGAAATCAGTTTTCTTAGTTTGAAGGCATGAGAAATTTTTGCGCCTCTCGGCAGCAAAATTACCTGAAAGCGCAATCTTCGACTGCAAGAATATCGATCTCTACGACAGAAACTTTGGGAAACAACGCTGAAGCACGGTCAGAGAAATTTGGTACAGAAAGTTTGGTGGTACTACTCGCCGAACAGAGAACCGGAGATCGAGGAAGGGGCTACGCTCAAGGTGGCTACCGTGCAATGGGGTTCAAATTCGCGGAATCGACTTCTGCAATTCGATGAAGGGATCTTGTATCTCCCACAGTTTCACTTATCAGCCCAAAACGAATTTGTACCAAGGCCTACCTGGATGGGAACTATATCTACGTGGATGAGAATGCGCAGTTTATTATCACCCAAATATTGGCACATGTTGGATAATGGTCCTTGGTACAGCCGGGTCACCGAAGACGCGGTTGGGTGGCGCCACTATCGGTTTCTGCCTACCGCGAGATAAACTCAAGGATTATTTCAACCGCCTTCTCAATGTTTTCTTGCACTCAGCTCATTATGGATATTTTTTGAGGCCCCGAACCTAACGAGCTTGTTATTTTCTGTATCTCCCATACTATTCGACGAAGGCGGACCGAGGAAGACTGTTAATGTTTGTGCTGTTCTAACAGGCTGTAATAATGGAGATTTCTTTACGGAACCGAAGGAAGGTACCTTCCGTACTACTAAACTAATTGGTCTCGGCACCTAACTCACTGTCGTGTATGGGTGAAACAAAGTTTCGACCGCAGGCGCTTTCCCTCAAAGCCCGTTTTGCAACTGCGCGACGCCTGTTTGGCGAAATACCGGCCCCGTCTACTTTTATGCTTTCGCGTTGCTCTACACGACTGGCGTGCTCCACTGGCGCATCAGGCGACTACAAAACCAGGTGGGTTGCTGGATTCCTCGCTGGGATGCTGAACTCAAAACGGCAGATCCGAATCCGCCAACGACGGTGTTTTCCTCAATAGTCACCACAGGCTTTGGGGCGGAATCCACTCCGCCAATAGCCGTTCATCCAGAAGGCTTTACCAGAGCGGGCGTTGATAACAGCCACGCTATGCCTCTTCTTTTAGACCCTTTGGGCCGCTTCAACCGCGGACTGGACTGCGTAGCCGATCGCAACAGCAAGATGTCTGCGGTGTCGCCTGAGCTCAAATCGTTCACCTTCACCAATTTTCAGAGCGGATTTCCGCGCAAGGGACACCGACTACCGGGCCGCGAGGTAGCGGATCGCGGTGGGGAACTTTTGTCATGACGTATGGCGGTCAAAAGCATGCGCCAGTTCGTTTCATCTTTGGGTATCACTGCAAAGTTTGGTACCGAACGAAGATAAGAAGATCATGCCACGCGCGCCTTGGTGGGTTTATCGCGCCAACATTGCCTTGGTCCAAACAAAAAGAACCACCGGTAAATTTTGGCAACTCCCGCCGTGAATGACCTGATCAATAACGCGCGTTGCAAGAAGGTCCGAGTGAAATGGCTGTTTACCGGGCGCATTTCCTTTAAAGTGGCTAATCCGGCAAAAGTACTGGCCGAACCGGCAATACCGACATCGTAGCAGCGGTCAGGAACTCTTTGAAACTTGCAGTCCGGTACACTAGGCACTTAGCCCTTACGTAATTCCCCAAAATGCGCTGATCTTCTTCATAAACAATCAGTGTGTCGGCAAAAACATCTTGGTAGTTGTCTATCTTTTGGGCTTGGACTGAATGCCATCACAGATTTTGAAGGCTCCCACTCCGTGGTATTTTACCGGATTGTCTTCGGCAAGTTTGTATCCCCGGCCCTTGGTCGTCAGGGCGTGAATAAGGTACGGACCGCCTTCCGGTCCAGCCTGCTTAACAAAATTCAATGTGTCTAGAATTTCAAAAATATCGTGTCCGTTGATGGGCCCCAGGTAGCGGAAACCAAAGCACTCAAACAACATTCCTGGGGTGAAAAAGTTTTTAACTGAGCCGCGGACCCGTTTTGCGATCTCCTGCACTGGCAACCCATGTTCAGAAATGGCGGCCAGGATGTTTACCAGGTCTTTGCGTAGTTTGTTGTAACCCGGGTTCGTTACCGTGCGATTAATAAACTGTGACCTTGCCCGCGTTAAGATTAGATCGACATCTCATTGTCATTGAAAAAGAAACAGCAGGTTCTTTGCTGGGATATGGCCCGCGTTGTTCATGGCTTCGTAGACAAGTCCGCCCGTGAGCGATCCATCCCCAACAACTGCGATCGCCATGTGGGGGTCTTTCTTGAGTCGCATGGCTTCCGCCATGCCGAGCGCCGATGAAAGGGCGGTGCTGGCATGTCCCGCACCAGAAATGGTCGTAAGGGCTTTCACGCGCTGGCGGTAATCCTGCCAGGCCGTCTTTCTGGCGGATCGTGTGGAAACAATCCAAATCTTCCCGATCGGTATATCTTATGTGGGTAGCTTTGGTGGCCCCACATCCCAGATCAATCCTTGTCTTTGGGCGTTTCCGAAACATAGTGCTGGCGCTACGGTGAGTTCAAAACTCCCAGGTTTAAAACAAATACCACCTTTTAATTATTCCAGACAGAGATTGCCCTTCTTACAACTTGCACGGGTTATTGTGTTTGTTACACCAGAATCCTCAAAGGCAGGGTTGATCTTTGATAAAGGTTCCCTTTAAGCATTTTCTGGTTGGATAAATTCACAATATCTAATAAGGTCTGACCCTTTTCTCATCAAATGCACGATATGGCAGGTCGATAAAGGCCGTTCAAACGATCATGAATTTTGATTACCGCAAGTTGTGTGGTTTGGTTTGGAGAAAACTTTTTTGGAGCCCCTTAGTGGCGGAGGTTACCTCAGGTCAGATGTCATCAAAATCGATTAGACCCAACGCACCCGTACCACTGTAAATTTGGTTTTGGTTTTCTTCGTCATTGATACACCAGACAGGTTGGAATCATTACGGGCCAGAATCAGCGCGCCTGTCGTGGATGACTCAATTCCGGTGGCTCATCAATCAACTCAGCCTTTAGTGACGTCAGGAACCATCCACCTATGCCGACTCCCGAATAGCAGGAGAATTAGCGACTGATTCAAAACTTGTTCCACTTTGAAATCATTTTTATAGCTCCGACATTGTGGAAAACAGGCCGAAGAGGCATCCACCCCGCAGAATGGCGACGCTGCCTCTGACTTCTTGTGGTTCCTTGGAGTTTCATCGGGTATCATCGTCGTCCAAAGCAGGAAGATCGTCGTGAACAAGCGAGTAGGTGTGAATGTACTCGATAAGCGCAGGCAGCGGCCGGTAGGCTAACTCCGCAGGAAGACCTAGGTATTCAGCGACATCAAAACGGCATCTGACCGCAAACGTTTGCCGCCACCTTGAATGCTGTAACGCATGGCCTCGACCATCGGGCGCAGTTGCTTAGAAATCGACTGTTCAAAACGGTCGAGATGCGCTTCGATGTACTGGCTGATTAGCTGTACGTTTCGCTTCCACTGAAGCTTTAGCCACCAAAAACTCAGGTGTGATTCATTGTTGGGTCCCCATGGGATATAACATGCGTTTAACAGAACATGAGAATGGATAATTCGCTCCAAACTCTACGGGGCTTCAAAACTCTCGGTGGTCAGCCCACTTTCGGGGGTGCCTAGAACCTTCTCCACCCGCTTTTCGACCGCTTCCAGGCGTTCCAGGCACTCGCGGGAGAACGCGATGCCTTTTTCAAAGGCCGTGAGTTGCTCTTCTAGGGGGACTTCGCCCTTTTCCAAGATCCCGACCGTTTTTTCGAGGTCGGCAAGCGCGGTTTCAAAGCTACGGTTTTTTGTTGTCTTAGAAGCCATCAAACGCCGCGGGCAGCAGTTCAGCCGATCAAGTGAAACCAGCGAAGCAGGCAAAATTAACTTCTTGCCCGAGGCCCTTAACTTAGCTACATATTCTAGTGATGGGTGCTTTGATGGGGGGTGTCATGCGGCCTGTTTTTAAATCGAGAAATCGCAGCTTTTTAGTTTTCGGAATCGTATTCCTAAGTTTGGTGGGTTTTGTGAACTGCACCAAGAAAGGGGACACCGGAGCCTCGGCTCAGGCAGATCTTCAGGCCTTGGTGCTTGGGGAGTTTGGGACCATGACCGGTCCGGAAAGTACCTTTGGTATCTCCACCCACCGCGGAATCATGATGGCAGTAGAGGAAGCCAACGCTTCCGGCGGCATCCAGGGCAAGCCCATAAAGGTTATCAGCCTGGACGATCAAGGCCGATCGGACGAAGCCGTGACGGCAGTCACCAAGCTTGTCACCCAGGAAAATGTGCAGCTGATTTTGGGTGAAGTAGCCAGCTCGCGTTCCATCGCGGCAGCTCCCGTAGCGCAGAAGTACAAAGTGCCGATGATCAGCCCCTCGAGCACTAACCCACGGGTGACTCAAGTAGGAGATTTTATCTTCCGCGTTTGTTTCATTGATCCCTTTCAGGGAAAAGTAATGGCCAAGTTTGCGGCTCAGAATCTCAAGATGAAAACCGCGGCAATCCTCCGCGACATCAAGAGCGATTACAGCGTAGGTTTGGCGGACTTTTTCGCTGAGGACTTCCAAAAGATGGGCGGAAAGATCATCAGCGATCTTTCTTACTCTTCTGGTGACGCTGATTTCAAAGCGCAGTTGACCGCGATCAAGTTGAAGAAACCCGATGTTCTATTTATTCCGGGTTACTACACTGAGGTCGGGTTGATCGCGCGCCAAGCGCGAGAGCTCAACTACAATGGCGTGTTGATGGGCGGAGACGGCTGGGACAGTGCCAAGCTTACAGAGATTGGCGGCAAGGCAGTCGTAGGTGGCTACTTCGGTTCCCACTACTCAACCCAAGAGCGACAAGCCGGTCGTGCAAAATTTCGTCGCGAAGTACAAGGAAAAGTACAACGGGGAAGTTCCCAACGGCCTGGCGGCCATGGGCTACGACGCGGCACGTGTGGCGATTGCAGCGGCCCTGAAGTCGTCGACCTTAGCGCCTACAGATTTGCGCGATGCTGTGGCGCAAACTAAGGACTTTGAAGGCGTGACAGGAGTTATTTCGCTAAACGATGAGCGCAATGCTGTGAAGCCAGCAGTAGTGCTGAAAGTGATGGCGAGTAACGACTACGAATACGTAACCACCGTAAACCCGTAAGGTTACGTTGCAAGCCCTAATCCAAAATCTAGTAAATGGTTTGGCTCAAGGAAGCGTCTACGCTTTGGTGGCGCTCGGGTACACCATGGTGTACGGAGTCTTGCAGTTTATTAACTTTGCACACGCTGAGATCTTCATGCTCGGTGCGTTTGGAGGCATTTTTGTCGCCGGGTGGTTGACCAACGGAGAAGGTTCTTTCCTCTCTTTGGTCCTGGTGACTTTTGGTTCCATGGCCTTTTGCACAGGGGTGGGGCTTGCGGTCGAACGCATCGCGTACCGGCCCCTGCGGCATGCCCCCAGGCTGAATGTGCTCATCACAGCCATCGGTGTTTCGCTCCTGTTGCAAAACTTGAGGGATTCTAATCTTCGGTGCGGACCCGCGTGTTTTTCCTGCGGTCATTCCCACCCAAGCCTTTTTTGATTCCCAGAATCTTGTGATTAACAACATCCAGGTTTTGGTAATCGGTACCTCGGCGGCATTGATGCTCTGTCTGCACTGGCTCGTCCGGCACACGAAATTGGGCATGGCCATGCGCGCGGTTAGCTATGATATTGAAACGGCTAGCTTGATGGGGATTCCGATCGATAGCATCATCGCGTTTACCTTCGCGATTGGTTCCGCCCTCGCCGGTTGTGCCGCTGTTTTATATGGACTCACCTATCCCAAAGTCGATCCGCTAATGGGAGTCATCATCGGCATTAAAGCTTTCGTAGCGGCCGTTTTTGGCGGCATCGGGAGTTTTGTCGGGGCGGCGGTTGGCGGCATCGTGATGGGACTCGCAGAGACCCTGGTCGTGTACTATGTGTCTTCCAGTTTAGAGATGCGCTCGCATTCGGATTGCTAATTGTCATTCTGCTTGTAAAGCCCACAGGACTTTTTGGTTCGATGGCAAAAGAGAAGGTATGATGGCGGACACTCACAGTTTGTTTTTCGGCGATGAAGACGGGATCAAAACGCCGTGGCAAATTTTGGGCTTTGCTCTTTTAGTACTCGTGCTGATGGGAGTGAGTGCGCTCATCGAGAGCAATATCAATCCCTACGTCCAACGCATCATCGTAAACTGTGGCATTGGAATTATTTTGGGCTTGAGCCTCAATCTCGTGAATGGCTGCGCAGGCCAGTTCTCTCTGGGACACGCCGGGTTCATGGCGGTCGGCGCCTACATCAGCGCTTATTTAACGACGGTATTGATGCCGTTTGGTGGCTTTTTCCAAACCGAACTCGGTGTTGGGGTGGCAGTAGTCGCCGGCGGCTTAGCCGCAGCTCTTTCCGGTTACATCGTCGGACTACCCTCGCTTCGGTTGCGCGGGGACTACCTTGCGATCGTTACCTTGGGCTTTGGAGAGATCATCCGCATTGTTTTTCTAAACATCTCCGCAGTGGGTGGCCCGCGGGGGCTTCCCGGTATCCCGCTAGCCTCAAATTTTTTCTGGGTTTATTTGTGGGCGGTCGTGACTTTCGCGGTCATTTACCGGCTAATCCACTCGTCTGCTGGACGTGCCATTCTGTCGGTCCGCGAAGATGAGATTTCTTCCCAGTCGATGGGAGTGAATGTTTCGCACTATAAAGTGGTTGCGTTCGTGGTAAGCGCATTTTTTGCCGGAGTCGCCGGCGGGCTTTTTGCCCATTACCAGGGTTTCATTGATCCGAATACTTTTAACTTCAACCGTTCCGTTGAAGTAGTGATCATGGTCGTTATCGGGGGTATGGGTAGCTTTTCCGGAGCGGTAATCGGAGCCATCTTGGTTACGATGTTGCCGGAACTGCTGCGCTTCTTCGCAGAGTACCGCATGGTGATTTTCTCCGCGCTTCTGGTACTGGTGTTGCACCGTCCCGCCGAATTTTTGGTCGGCACGAGATCTGGGAGGCCTCTTGGCTTCCTAAGCTGAAAAGGAAGCCAAAGCCATGAGCGCGGTGGCCGACAAAGAGGTCCTGAAGCTCGAAGGCGTCTCTGTTTCCTTCGGTGGTCTCAAGGCCGTTTCCGATTTCGGGATTAGCCTGCATGAATCGGAACTCTGCGGCAATGCGGCCCAACAGGGCTGGAAAACGACGGTCTTTAACCTGTTACTGGCGTCTACCTTCGGATTCCACGGCACCATGGATCTTAATGGCAAAACCTGCGAGTTTGCCACCCACGAAATTTTCTAAGGCCGGTATCGCCCGTACCTTCCAAAATATTCAGCTCTACAAAGGAAGCTAACGGTAATGGACAACATATTGAACTTTGCCCACCATATGCGAAAACCGTACGGGTATTTGGATGCCTTGCTACGGACGCGAAAGTTTTACGCCAAGGAACAGGAACTGAAGCAGCAGGCTGAGAAGTTGCTGGCCGTTGTCAGGTCTGAAAACAATCAACGACTTAGCCGGTTCGCTTTCCTACGAGGATCAGCGACGCTTGGAAATAGCGCAGGCCTTGGCTACTAGCCCAAAAAGTCCCTGTTGCTTGATGAACCGGGCGCAGGTCTTAACTCGGGCGAAAAAAGTGGATCTGATGAACGTCGTTTCTAGAATCCGCGATCAGTTCAAAGTCACTATTTTGGTTATTAGACGACATGAAGTTTGTGATGGGAATCTGCAGGCGCATCATGGTGCTGGACCACGGGAATTGATTGCGGAAGAGCACGCCAAAGAATTCAAATTAGCGAAAGTGATCAGAAGCCTACCTGGGGGTGGCGGATGCTTGATCTCCAGAACGTTTCCGTGAACTACGGTGCCACGCGCTCTCAAGAACATCTCTCTCTCCCGTGTCGACGCCAGGAGGATCGTGGCTTTAATCTGATTTGCAATGGCGCTGGGAAAGCGACCACTCTGCGCCATCCGGCCTGTTGCGGCCAGCTTCTGGTCGGTCAATTCGGCAAGGACATCACGCGTGAAAAACCATGAGGTTGTTCGGCGTGGGGCTTTGTATGCCATGCCTGAGCGGCGCGGAATATTCATAAATTTAACGGTGCTCGAAAATCTAATCGTCGGGCCTACCTCGAAAAAAGTTACGCAACAGGCTTTTGATGAGGTTTATGCTTTGTTTCCCATCTTGAAGGAACGCACCAAGCAGATTGCGGGAACTCTCTCCGGTGGTGAGCAGCAGATGCTAGCGATTAGCCGCGCTCTTCTTGCTAAACCACGCCTTATGCTACTGGATGAGCCGTCGCTCGGGCTGGCGCCGCAGATTACCCAATCGATTTTCAACACAATCAGAACCATTAATAAGAGTGGTACGACGGTCATGCTAGTCGAGCAGAACGCCAACGCCGCGCTGAAAATTGCTGATCGCGCGTATGTGTTGGAAGTGGGCGAAACGGTGCTGTCGGGCTCAGGCGCTGAATTGCTCAACAACGACGAGGTTCGGCGAGCTTACCTGGGCGAGTGAGCGGCGGGTTTCAGTGTCTTTCAAAACTTCAGTCAGTTTTTCCACAAACCAGTACTCATGGCCAATTTGAGTCACGTCTTTTCCGTAAATGGCGGCTAGCCGAAGGGCTTCGGGGCTGCGGCTTTCAATGGCTTTGATGGATTCTAGGAATTCATTAGTTTTCATGTGGCCTCCTATTCTTAGTATAGGAACCTGGAAGAGCGGACCGAACCCATAGGGCTGGCGAGATTAAGAGCAATAAAAATAGGCACATACGGCTGTTTTTTGCGCTGTTGACTCGCTGCAACAAATTAGGGTAATTGTGGTCGCCTTAGTGGGGAGGGGCGACCATTAACCGGGGGCAGTTGAGGAGAAGTGGATGAGAAGCCCCCTGTTTACCGCGATTGTTGTTCTAAGCCTTAGCCTTGGATTGGCAGCTGAAGCCGCCCGCCCCAAGAGACCTTCTGAAAGTGAAGTCGAATGTGCGCTGCGGGTACTCCGTGCAGCCGCCAAGAGCGCGAAGCCCGACGAATTGGACCGCCTCCGAAACGAAATTGTGAATGGCACGGAACTTATTCCGGCTGATCGCCCGGCGCTTGAGCCGGTGCAGCTCATGTTGATCAAGGCTCTTTCCACGGATACGCAGAACGGTTTCACAGATACAGAAATCACCGATCGCATGCAGGCGATGGGCTTTATGGATAAAGCCAATGGCAAGCGGAGTGCCGATCAGATCCACACGATGCTCTTTAGTATGAGCTCGCGCAATGAAAGTAAAGGCCTCTACGTACGCGCCGACTGGGAACGTGCCTCCGTGCGTTTCTACCCGACAGCGTTTGCACTTAAGGAACTTGAGAACGCCAAGTGGTTTGTTGGAAGAGTTCGTGATATTGCGGATCGAACGCGGCGCCATACCATCCCGCGCGTCACCACGATGCACGGCTGGATGCAAACATTGAAAGACAGTGCCATCGGCAAATTTGATCTGCCAAAAATCGGAAATGCGACGGCCGTAGTAATGGCCCACCTACACCCAGAACTCACTGAGTACGTGACCAATCTTTCTGGAGATGCTGTGTACGGAGATGGGCTTGGAACCCCGACAACCACCGGGCACGTTTATCAAATTTTGAGAGATCTCCATTCTACGGGCTTGGCAGAGCGGGAGTACGTTTCGGGCAATCGCCTTTCGTGGAGGCCTTGTCCCAAGGGCTACGTCGGTACGGATACCTCGTCCGAAATCGATAAACTTCAGGTGTGGAGCACGCTGGAAGGCGAGAGAGTACTAGCCCAGTGGTTCCGGTTTCACTACTCAGTTTTGGATGCCAAAGCACCGCAGAATTAATCGCGGCGGCGCCCCCCTAAGAACCCTAGAGAACCATTATCGGCCACGTCGAGTAAGGGGCTGATTCGTCCACCTCCGGTCTCAGTCATATCAAATCGGTTCATGACGAAACGTACGAAGGAGGGATCGTATCCTGTTTCGTCGGCGACTCTTTGGGCGACAGCCGCGGAAAGTTCTTCCATTGCGCCACGGCGAACGTCCTTTTGCGGGAAAGTGGCTTTGGGATCGACGTAAACCCAGATAGGGGTGCGGACACCGGTTGCATTTCTCACGTACGCCGCATCTCGATCCAGTGCATCTAGGTATTTCTGTGAGGAGCTGTCGTTAGGGTTCTCTCTTACGGCTCGAGCGAAAACCTGCCTTCCCAATTGCCAGGAATCTGAGCGGACGGCGGCCGTCATTAGGCTTGAACTGCGTGATAAAACTGTAGATACAGCGTCAGCTAGTTGTTCCTTTGACTCGAATTTCTGAGGGCGCGAGGTGAAGCGATTGTATTGCTTTTCCATCTCCTCTAACAAAGAGGGACTTTTGGCCGGATCGATTTTTTTGTCTTTGATGGCCTGTTTGTGCTGGCTGTCTACCCAAGTGGCGAGCTCAGCTGGATCGCTGGGTGGTTGATTCTTATCGTTTACCACGCCGGCTCGGGTTAAATCCTTTAAACGTCTTTGCACATCCCTTTCAATTGATTGGGCAAAGCGTTCTTGGGCGTACTTCTCCGAAAGCCATTCAATCAGTTCCGCGTCCGTTTTTTGTGTCGGGAGATCGGCACTGGATCGGACAATGCCGCGCTCAATCAGCAGGCTAAGCATTTTGTCGCGGTAGTAATCCCGCTCGCCAATTGCATAGGGATGCGAACTTCGGTGCGCCCGCCAAATGTCATCTGCTAGCTTTTTCTGCTCTTTAGCGACTTCGGCAGGGGTCTTCGCGATGGTCATCGGCCGGGCAGAACCGGTGGAGTCTGGTAACCCTCCGCCCGCAATGGTTCTATTGGCCGTGTTGCAAGCACGTTGATCACGCTCTGCCGCCGAAACTTTGGCTGTAAAGAGGGCGGCGGCGCCCATTAACAGAATTATAGATAGTCTTGAAAAAAAGCTCATCGAAACACCCTGGAACAAAGACCCCTAGCAGCTTCCCTTGCTACTGCAATCGTTGTTCCAGCTTGGTAGGCTCAAAAATGCGCCGTATTCTCCGACAATACGAAAATGTTATTTACAGTCGATTAGGGTGCGGGGACTCGCAGTCCCGCGATGTGCCTTAGGACTGGTACCGGAGCAAGGTCTCCCGGTAGCGGCGGCGGACGTTTGCGGAAAGTTCGTAACAGGCGATCACTAGGCAAACTGCCGCAGGGAGATGATAGAAGATCATTCTATCGGCGTGGCCAAATACCCGCTTTTCGACGATCCCAATGATAATAAGAACAAACCAGATCGCCAGAAATACCCAGCCCCTCACTGGGGACGTTTTTTTTGCGACCATAGAATTACTCCAAACAATGCGAGAATCACTAGCCCGGCGGTCAGGCCAAATTCCGTCCCAAAGGAGAGGTCTTCCTGCTTAAACACCGTGAGCTTTCTTTGCTCTCCGCCCGCAAGGACCTCATACTGGCCGGCAAGATCAATGGTGAATTGAGCAACGGGCTTTTGGTTTTGCCGAGTTACCGGTACCGTAAAAGGGGCGATGGAATGGTGCGATACGGGCGAGACCGTAATGTTCGTAAGTGCGGACGTTTCGCTCAAGTGGATAGTGATCAACGTTCCCTGGCGAATGTCGCCGGGTTCTACTTTGACTATGTTACGGGTTGCCACGACGTTCATTCCTCTTCAAAAAGACGATGACCGCGCCTGTGCCCACTACCATCGCGATTTCTAGAACGTGTATCCAAGCATCAAAACTCATCCACCCTCCTGACGCTAATGGGGGATCGTGTCCAGATCCATCGTTCACCGGCCGATTTGTCAATCAGCGCACTTAGGCCCGCTTTGGGAAGGGAGTCACTGTAGACGATCGCGGCCTCCGCTCGCTCCAAACGCTTTTGCAAACTTTGCTGAGGTTTGAGGACGATGTTCCAGCTCGCTGACTGCTTCCCGTTTTTGAAAGCCAGGTAATGTATGTTCAAGGCCTCATTGGTGGGATTGGAGAGCCGAAGCGTTTTTGGCAAGTCTAGAATTGCCGGGTAAAACCCGCAGGGACGTACTTCTATGGTGGTGAGGGGGTGGTGTCTTAAAAACTCAACCGCCTCGTCCTGTAAACGTACCTCAGTCGCCCCGCATTCCGTAAAGGCCTCAACTTCGATCTCGGCCGATACCGTCTTAGATGTTTCTTCCTGAGGAGCGGCTTTCATTTCCCAAAAGTGTTTTTCGTTGGGCAAAAAGCTAAGCGCCAGTATGCCGACCCCTGCCCAGGCGTACCCAAGACGGCGATCGATATCCTTGACCGTCATGAGAAGTCCACAGCAAAAAGAAATCGGTACTGAAGAGAGTAAGCGGCTAAAGGCAAGCCAGCCGCCCAGCCGCCCCAAAAAAACTTCATAGACTTCGAATACGCCGTAGAGAATGCCCACACCGGCCAATAGAGAACCCAGTGGGCCAAGTTTCCGGGTCTTCCTTAGCAGGAAGAAGAACAACAGGGAGTGCAGAAACCAAAAATCAATTTTCGAGTAGGGGCTGACGTGTAGCGGAGTCAGTTTCAGAACCAGAGGGATTATCAGTTTGTGTAACTGCGCGTAGGCCGTACAGAATCCAAGCAGAGTTATGAGTAAGTTCTGCTTTCGTAGGCGACGCTCTTCGGCAGTGTACTGGCGGTGTTGGGGTTCCGGCAGATCTTTTTCGGGCATCCTTTTAGTTCATCCATTCCTGAAGATTGGGCCAAGCGTACTTGATGAGGTAGTAAAACATAAAAGCGAAAAAAATTGTCCACGCAAGGCGCAATACCCGCGGAACCTTATTCCCAATATAACGCAAGTGATCGGCTTCTTGAGATTCTGTTGTCTGCTGCTCTTCGGTAGGCATCTTCACTCCCTTGCATCCGCTTCGATCGCCATGGACGCGGATTCTTCGTCTTTACCATAGCGCCCGGTCACCCATCCCCAGACGATAAAGGAAATGGATGCCACTACTAGACTTCCGATAAAAACACCCAGGAAAAGCTTTATAGGCCAGGAGTCCACGCCACAGATAAGACAGGGAATTGGAAAGGAATGCCATTGGCCTTTGATCAGCTTTTTGCCCATTCCGCCTCCTCTTCCTGGAGCATTCGGAATTTCGGTGCCTCAATTGATTCCGAATAGTGTGTGTGACTAGCAATGAAGCCAAAGACTTGCGCGGCCAAAAACACCGAAACGATGAGTGCGTAGAAAACGCAGGAGGCAACGACTGCCGTGCTCCAATCCGAGCGGATCGCGAAAACTAAAAGCGTGAAGATGGCGGCAGTAAGTGTCGTGAATGCGATTAACTTGGTTCTGCGTTTCACTATTCCCCCGGGGGCATCACGACGCCTTCGTAGTCGTGTTGGGTTTCCTGGCGGTTTTGGGCCTCGTAGCCAAGCCACTGCAGGTACGCGACCAGAGCTTTTGCGTCGTCGGTCGGTAAAGGCACTTGCTCAAAAACAGTGTTCCCTTCATCGTCTTCAACGACTTCTCCGTCCTCATCGAGTAACGGAGCTCCGTTTCCAATCGTGAAAAACCAAGGGTATTCGGGCATCACTGATTGCGGCACCACACTCGTGGGCTTGTACAGGTGAGCATAATGCCAGTCGTTGCTTTTCTTGCCCGCCTCTCGGCTCAGATCGGGACCCACGCGGCGTGTTCCAAACAGTTGCGGCAGGTGCAGGTTGTTCTGGTACTCTGCCGGTGTTGAAACCGGTCCATAGCGAAGATTTTCGTTAGCGGTCGGCCGAACGAACTGACTGTGGCAATGCCAGCAGCCTTCCGCGATGTAGATGTCGCGCCCTCTAAAGAGTGCAGCTTCATAGGCCTCGTGGGAGTCGAACTCCGCCATCATGACTTCAGGAACTTCCGGAGGAATACCGGCGGTTGGCTGAATCTTGTCGACCATCATCACCGGTACAATCGCCAAGGTGATAAAGGCCACGAGAAATAAAAGCAGGCCTGCGATTAGAAAAACACCGCTGAACTTTTCAATTATTTTGCTGTCCATTACGCCGTCGCCTCCGCACCCATAGCAGCCTGAGGCCTAGGCCCCCGGCTTTCCTGCCAGGTCAGGTAGAAGTTCGTCAGGAAACACCCTTCGCCCACCAAGATGGCAATTCCGGATAGTGTGCGAGTCCACCAGAAGGGCATGGATGCCGCTACACTATCAATGAAGGGGGAAAGGGACTTCCACATCAGGCCTTGGACAACCCCCGCGGCGAGCAGATCAATCTGCATGACGCTTACGCCAATCGCGAGCAGCCAAAAATGCCAGCGTGCCAGAGTGTTGGAGTACCAAGGAACCCCCCAAATGCGCGGGAGAAGATAATACATCCAGCCAGTGATCCAGAAGCTGAAGACTCCCAAAAGCACGAAGTGCGCATGCCCCACGACCCAGTCGGTGAAATGAATAATACTTTGGGCCGAAAGAGTGACCTGAACGGCGCATTGGATACAGGTGAGCAGGTAAGCAATGGTGCCGAACAAAATCCAACGGAGCGGGAGATTATTTACAAGTTGCTTCCAATCCGAAGCCATAGTCGCAAGGAGATTGAAGACTACCGTGTAAACAACAACGTGCACCCCGATGCTGGCAACGATTGAAGCGTACTGGGTCCACATGGGTATCGGAGAAAAAAGATAATGGTGCGCGCTATTCATAGGGTAGAAGAACGCAAGTCCCCAGAAGCCGATGATCGATAGCGCGTGGCTATAAAGCGGCTTTTTCATGGCAACGGGCACGAGGTAGTACGCCATCGCAATCCCCATGGGGGTTACAAAGAGGCCTACTAAATCGTGGATGTACATCGAAGAAATGGTCGCACCCGAAGTGCCAGGGAAGACGTACTGAGGCAGAAAATTCCCCATCACGTAAACCAAGGGTGTCCAAATTAAACCAGCCACGATGTACCAGAGGCTGACATACATCGTTTGCGCGCGGCTCTTCACTACAGGAGCGAGTAGATTGATAACGAGTAGCACGACGGCAAGCGCCACGAAGGGATCCAAGATCTTCGGTGTTTCAGCCCACTCCAAACCTTGAGCGAAACCCGCTAGGATCATCACTACCGTGGCTACCACTAGGGCGTTATAAACGAAGAACAAAACTCGACTGAACGAGCGGGACAGAACTGGAAAACCCGTCAGCTTTGGGATCATATAATAGAGACTTGCGAAAATCCCGTTTGCTAGCCACGCGTAGGCCACTGATTGCGTGTGGACCATGCGAACCCGTCCTGGACTGAGCAAGGAAACACCCGGGAAAGGGTATTTCTGCAGAAACTGCAGCGAGTAAGTTAAGCCAGCAAGTATGGCGAGAAAGAAATAACCGATCGCGATGTAAAAGTGCCACTTTACGATTTCGTAATCGACCAGACCGGTGCCCGTTTCAGAGTGTGCCTGAGGCTCTTTCATTGCAGCGAATCCTCCTCACCGTAAATTCCATTTGCTTTTCCGCGTAGATAAAAAACGTAAGCGACGAGATCCCAGCGTTGTTTCTCGTCCAAAGTGTCTTTGTAAGCGGGCATCGGCGAACCATCCAAACCCGTAACGATCGATTTATATACGTCGCGCGCCGTGGGCCCGCTTTTTATGATCGGCTTGGTTAGGTTTGCCGGGCGGATGGGGCGATTGCTCGTATCCGTTAGCTGATCGGCGCTGGGTCCGTCACCCTTGCCGCCGTCGCCGTGGCAAAGACGGCATTGCTGCTGTTGGTAAACCAGAAGCCCGCGCTTGGCGGCCTTCAGGAAATTTTCTTTTTCGTGAAAGATTTCGCGGGGGGGATCGCTAATGGCAATGCTTTGCTGGTACCCTTCTCGGAACTCTGATCGTAGTGAACGAATGTACGCGACGATGGCCAGCTTCTCGCTCTCCGCAACTAATCTAAAGGACGGCATACTCGTGCCCGGAATGCCCTGATCAATGGTTCGAAGAAGATCTTTCACCGTGGGCAAGGTGCCGTACGGGGTAGATCTAAGCTTGAAGGCTCCCGAGACAAGATTTCGCGGTCGCGGGTTTAGCATCTTGGCCGCAACCCCGTTCCCTTGGGCATCCTCGCCATGACAGCCCGAACAGCGGTTTACGAACGCTTCTCGTCCCGCTCGGATCATCTGCTGTTCGGTCATGGATTGGACTAGGGAGGTTTGTGCGGACGCTATTGCCGCTCCAGCCAGAAGTATAGAAAGACAGACAAGTTGACGCAGTGCCACAATGAACCCCTATACGCTAAGTTGGACGGGAAATAGCATAGCAGGACGGGGCAGACTTTTTCAAGCAAAGTATAGTCGAAGCACTTGATATCTAAAGGGAATTTCTGACATTTTGTCCCAACCGGGACAAAAACGTCCCACTGCCGCGAGCGGGTGTAGAAGCTCCAGGAGTGTGCACAGCCTGTATACACCTTTCAAAAACTAAAGCTCCATAATTTCAATTACTTAAGTTGGGAACGGATTTTGCTCTTACAAGGGATGACGATTTGGGATCAGCCTGACGCCAACTTAGAAAAGGCTGCACTTGGGAGTAAAACATGGGATTGCGTTCATTACGGCACCTCTTTTTCTGTGCCCTGTTATCGAGCACACTTTTTATCGCTGCCTGTAAGCCGGGCATCTACCTCAAAAATCAGGGGGACATCCTTGCGATCGCTTCGATGCAAACCATCGTCGACGACGATTTCATCCACATGGCGATGGACCCGAAGCAGATCGAACTCGGAAAACTTCTTTTTTTCGATAAAATCATGAGCGGTAACGAGAACATTTCCTGCTCGACCTGCCATCACCCGATGACCTTTAGCACGGATAACCTTTCGCTTCCGATTGGGCAGGGTGGAGCCGGCCTTGGGCCCGCACGCCGCGTGGTGCTGGACGGGGAAACTCCGGTTCGCGAGCGGATGCCCCGCAACGCGCCCGATCTATTTAATAGAGGGATGAAGTCATTCAAAACGCTCTTTCACGATGGGCGCCTGAGCACGGACTATTCCCAAAGCAATCATTTTCGAAACCCTGCTGGGGACGCGTTACCCGAAGGCTTCTCGCACGCTCTGGAAGCCCAGACCATTTTTCCGCTTACGAACCCGACAGAGATGGCCGGGCATGCGGGGCAGAACGCCATCGCAGACTGCGCCGATGCGGGAGACTTCACCTGCTTGTGGGGTGAAGTGGTGGATCGCTTGCGACAGAACAGTGTTTACGTGGATCTTTTTAAGGATGCCTACGGTCTTGATGACGGTGCTGAGATTAGTATCGTACACGTAGGTAAATCTCTGGCGGCTTTTATTTCCGCATCTTTCCGCGCCGACAGAAGCCCCTTTGATCAGTACTTGCGTGGTGACGAAAGTGCGATGTCCCACAAAGCAAAAAAAGGGATGGAGTTATTTTACGGCAAAGCTAGCTGCGTGAATTGCCACAGCGGCGTGTTACAGACCGATCAAAGTTTTCACGCCATTGCGATGCCACAGATTGGCCCCGGACCGGGCGGCGATGGCTACCAAGGCCACGACGATTTTGGCCGCGAACGTGCCACTGGAGATCAGGCCGATCGCTACAAATTTCGCACGCCAAGTTTGCGCAACGTAGAGCTCACTGGTCCTTACGGACATGATGGCGCGTATGAGTCTCTGGAAGACGTGGTCCGCCACCACCTGAATCCGGGAATAAGCTTAGCGAATTACAACCTCGATCAAGCATTTTTACCCGATGCGGGTCCGGACTTGAATCTGATCGATCAGATTGTTCTCGACGATTTCCTATCTAAAGCCTCGCTCATTGTGGCGAACGAGTTACAACCTGTGGATCTCTCGGAAGAGGAAATCCAATGCCTACTGGCGTTCCTCCGGTCTCTGACGGATTCGAATTCGATGCATCTGGGCCACTTGATTCCTGGAAGTGTTCCCAGCGGTTTACCGATCGCCGATTAGCGAGATCACGAAGAAGTCTCTTCAAAGGAGATTTCTTCGAAGTACTCAAGCGTATAGCCGGATAGCCCAGCGGGATCTAGGCCCGCTTTTTCACAGGTTTGATCCAGGAATTCCTTTTTGTTCCAACCCCACTCCACTGCAACACTGGCAAGTAGTACCCCGCGCCGGGATCCGGAGCTGACACATAGGCCATGCTTTCCCAGCTCCAGGGAATCCACATTATCCAGCGGCTCAATGGGTCCCAGTACCGCTACCTTTATTCGAAGTGCAGAAAGCTCTTCAGGTTCTACCGGCGAGAAACGCGGATCTTCTAAGGCGGCTTTTTCGGCAAAGTAGCGAAGGTTCTCATGCAGAGGGGAAAGTGTTTCCAGGCAACCGATGCAGCCCCGCAGCCGTCCGTCTTCGGTCGTCAACGTAACGAAGCACGGTAGCTCTTTTTCCAGATTTTCGCTTAGCGAGAGGGGCTCGCTCGTTTTTGAACAGAGCAACTCGCCCAGCGTGTCTCGCACAATTTTTAGGCAAATTTCTTTGTCTTTTTCGGTGAAGCGAAAGTCCATGAGCTAACTCATGGCGTGGATAAGCATGCGTTCCCCTTCGCGGAATAGAACGATGATTTTCCCGTTGGCCCGAACTTCTTCCACTATCCCAATCCCGAACTTAACGTGTTTGAGTACGTCACCACTCTGAAACGTCGTCCGTGGTGTGTAGGCCTGCGTTTCCTTGCCCGAGCTGGCCGCTAGTTTTTCGTCCCAAAGAGCGCTGCCGCGGGCCCGCGGACGGGACGGGGCACTTCTCCCGGGGACCACCCTGCGAGCGCCGCTACTGCCCCTAAACTTGCGCTCGCTCTTGCATGTCTTGCACTGCACTTTGGCCGGCGACCCTCCCACCATCGATACAATGACATGAGCGAGTTCCATCTTGCAGCGCGTGCAGTGGGCGAGGATATCTCCGCCTACGCGAGGGGTTCCATAAAGGGCGGTGCTTGCACTCAATCCGATCTCCTATCCGCACCCGTCGCGTCCAGCGTACACTTTGCCGGATCCTGGCGCTCTGGGTTAAGATGCGATTCTAGACTTGGAGCACTTGGGATGGCAAATGGACCGACGCATAATCCGTTCTGGAAAAGGCGAGAAGTGTGGATTTGGGGGATGGGCTTTACCTTCGCCATGCTCTTGCTTGTGGTTTTTGGGCGCATCCCGGCCGCACGCCGCGGCGCTTTGGTGGGCAATCCGGCGCCCGACATTCCTTTCCTTCTAGAAGGGCGGGAGCAGTCGTTGGGGGACTACACCGGCAAGGTAGTTTTGCTCAATTTTTGGGCCACCTGGTGCGGGCCGTGTATGGAAGAAATGCCCGCCTTGCGTGAGCTGGAGAACAAATTGGGCCCGAAGGGCTTCGTTTTGCTGGCCTTCAACGTGGAAGGGGAGAATCCCCAACTTCTTAGCCAAACCCCGGAAGAACTCTTGCCCACACGCCTAATCTTTGAGTTTAATCAAGATTCCTTGGACCCCTATGGCGTAGAGGTCATTCCGCTTAGTGTGCTTATCAACAAGAGCGGTGCCGTTGAACGTTTGTACCTGGGACCGCGGGAATGGGCGGCCCCGAAGATGGTTCAGGAAATAGAGAAGTTATTGCAATGATTCGGTTGGACGGCGTGAAGTCACTCGCTTTACATAAACTTACGGTTTTTTTGCTCTATGCGTGCTGCTATGCACTTTTTTATCTGTACCCCAACCTTTACCCGGTCTGGGAGCCCCAATTCTTGCCCATGCTAGCGATCGATCGGGCGACGCCTCTCGTTCCCTGGACATTCCTTATCTATACCTCTGACTACCTCCTCATCTTGACAGTTATTCTCTGGACTTCACGAGAGGAGTTTAACCATTTTGCCCGCATGGCCTTCATGGTTCTCTTTTTTTGCGGGGTGTTCTTCTACCTGATGCCCACAACGTACCCGCGACCTGAGTACCCGAACGTCAGTAGTGCGATTGTGAGAGCGGCGATGTGGTTGGTTTCGGCCGCCGATTCTCCGGCGAACTGTTTTCCAAGCCAACACGTGGCGCTTACCTCCATTTGCGCTTGGTCGATGCGGCGGCGCGGTTCAGTTCTACACGCGTTCTACTGGTTGTGGGCATTGGCGATTTTTGCCTCAACTCTAACCACCAAACAGCATTATTTCTGCGACATCCTGGGCGGCCTCGTGGTGGCAGTGTGTGTGACTGCTTTGGAGTACTTTTACTGTCGCAAGGCCTTTGTCCTGACCGCCAAAGTTCCGGTGAAATGATGGGCGTGGAGCGGCTTAGGGCCTCCACCGTGTGTGTGGTCGCTGGACGCGTCCTGCTCGTGCAGCTGCGCGATCCGAAGACCGGGATCGTGCGCCTTTTCCCCCCGGGAGGGGCCGTCGAGGCTGGAGAAACCCCCGCTGAGACGGCCGTGAGAGAAACACTGGAGGAAACCGGCTACAAAGTACGGGTGCAGGGGGCGGCGCGCGTGGACCACTACCCTTTCGTTTGGGCAGGGACGGAGTACGATTGCGAAACTCACTTCTTTCGTGCGGATCTGGCAGAACCCGACCCGGTTTCAGTTAGAAAAGACCCGGTTGTTGTGGGGGCCGAGTGGGTGCCACTAAGCGGGCTTTCCGCCGCCTTGGATTTTGACCAAAACATCCGTGAATCCGTCCTGGCGCTGGCTTTCCGCTAGCCCGCCTTTCCCATTTGGGGACCTCTGTGCTAAGGGTACAGCGTGGTGTGGAACGCAGAAATTGAAGACTTGGTTCGTCGGACACTCGCCGAAGATTGTGTCCATGATGATGTCACCACCAGTGCAGTTCTAAACGGCGTTGGTGGCACGATCAGCGCGATCGTCCGCACCCGTGAAGCCGGGGTTTTCAGCGGAGAAGCCGTCGTGGCGGCGTTCGAGAAGCTAACCCCGCTCAAGATCCAATGCCTGGTTACGGATGGGGCCGCGGTCGAAGTGGGCCAAGATCTGGTACGCCTCAGCGGGACGGCGGCGGACTGTCTTGCTTTGGAGCGGAGCCTTTTAAACTTTCTTGCCCTTGCTTGCGGCATTGCTTCCAAGACCCGCCGCTTTGTGGAAGCCGCTGGGCCTTATCCCACCAAGATTTTGGCCACAAGAAAAACCTTGCCTGGTTTGCGTGCCTTGCAGCTTTTAGCCGTGCAGCACGGTGGAGGGCTTGTGCACCGCCGCGATCTATCGGATGGGATCCTAATCAAGGACAATCACCTTTTAGTTTGTGAATTGGAAGAGGCTGTAAAACGCGCGCAAGTTAGCCACTCCCCTTTGCACCGTGTGGAAGTCGAAGTCGACAATCTCGAACAGCTGCGGCGGGTGCTTGCTCTAAATCCTGACGTAGTGATGCTGGACAATTTTTCTGCAAACGATCTTCGCCAGGCGATGGAACTCGTAAAAGGGCAGCTAAAAGTCGAAGTCTCAGGCGGAGTTCAGCTGGAAGACATCCCGCAGCTTGCGGCGCACGGTGTGGATTTTATTAGTGTGGGTGCGCTTACGCATACGATCAAGGGGCTGGACTTAACTTTGGAAGTTGTGCAGCCATGAGTGTGGGAAGAGAAACCGATTGCTTGATTATTGGTGGGGGAATCGCCGGGCTTTCGACGGCTTCGCGTCTCGCAGATCGCGGGAAGCGTGTGACGGTAATCGCCGCGGGGAAAGACCTTAGTCACTGCAACTCCTTTTACGCGCAGGGAGGGATCATTTATGAATCTCTCAGTCATGATTCGAAAAGTCTGAAGCAGGATATTCAGGAAGCGGGTTGCCACATCAACTATGAGCCAGCAGTAGATCAGCTTGTGGAGATGGGACCCGAGATGGTCAGACGTGTACTACTGGACAAAGCGCACGTAGAGTTTGACCGGGATGCGGAGGGGGAATGGCTGCGGACGCGCGAGGGAGCGCACTCTGAAAATCGAATCCTTCACCGTGGCGATGAGTCTGGGAAGGCCATCCAATCTGCGATGATTCAGCTTGTAGGCGGGCTGAAGAATGTGGAAGTTCTTACAGAACACACAGCGGTAAATCTGCTGATGACGTCATTTCACTCCACGGATCGATCCCGCCTTCATGAGCCCGCACGTTGTTTTGGTGCTTTTGTTTTTGATCAGAACGCGAAGCGCGTCGAACCCATCTTTGCGCGGCATACCGTGCTTGCCACGGGCGGCATTGGCCAACTCTTTCTCCACAATACAAACAGCAAATTTAGCCGAGGTGACGGGATAGCGCTTGCTCACCGTGCCGGGTGTAGGCTGGAAAATCTTGAGTACGTGCAATTTCACCCTACAACATTTTACCACCCTAAATCGACGCGCTTCTTGATTTCCGAGGCGCTGCGTGGAGAGGGAGCGGTTCTCATCAATGATCGGGGGGAACGCTTTGCGAAGAAGTACCTTCCCGAATACGAGATTCCGGAGTTGGCACCCCGCGATCGAGTCGCACAGGCAATCCACCAGGAGGTTCTCTCCACAGGCGCTCCTTGTGTTTACTTGGATATTAGTCATAAGGATGCGGGCTGGATCCGCGAGCGCTTTCCGTTCGTGTACGGCTCCTGTTTGAAAGTGGGTGTAGACATTACGCGTGAGCCGATCCCGGTTCTTCCGGGAGCGCATTACCATTGTGGTGGGGTTTGGGTGGATTTAGAAGCTAGAACCACCATCCCAAGACTCTGGGCGGTGGGAGAAGTGAGTTGTACCGGTGTGCATGGAGCAAACCGTCTGGCGAGTACCTCTCTTCTCGAAGGGCTCGTCTGGGGCGTGAGGGCTGCCGAGGCCATTGCGTCGGATCTGGAAACCAACACCCCGCTGCGCTTCCCGGATATCTACCCGTGGCAGGCGGAAAGCGCCGTTGCCGATCCCAGTTTTCTACATCAGGACTGGCTGATGTTGAAGCACACTATGTGGAACTATGTTGGTCTCATCAAAACGGATAGCCGCTTACGAAGAGCGGAAGGCATTTTAGGCGAACTCTCGGAAGGGATTGATAAGTTTTATCGGCGGGCCGCACTTAGCGATGAGCTCATTGGACTGCGCCAGGCGGTACTGGTGTCTCAGCTCATTTTGAATGCGTGTAAGCGCAACCAAAAGTCCAAGGGCTGCTACTTGCGTGGTGAACTTGAAATCTAGCGGAAGATTACTAGGATAAGACTGTGATGAATGCGATCGACATGGATAAAGTACGGGCGCTTGAGTCCTTGCCCGACGATGAACTCGAAAATCGGATTCGAGCGGTGCGCGCTCAGTACGGTAAAGATATTTGCCTGCTCGCCCACTTATATCAGCGCAAACGCATCACTCAACTTGCAGATTTCTCAGGTGACTCCTTTGGGCTATCAAAAAAGGCCTCGGAGTTTGATGGAGGCAAGTACATTGTTTTTTGCGGTGTTCGTTTCATGGCGGAGAGTGCGGCGATCTTAGGGCGATCGGATCAGGAGGTGATCCACCCCGATCCCGAGGCGGGTTGCCCGATGGCCGATATGGCGAACCTGACGGAAGTGCAAAAGGCCTGGGAGGCAATCCAGGGATCCGGAACCGTCATCCCGGTGACCTACATGAACAGCACAGCCGACATCAAAGCCTTTTGCGGGAAGAATGGCGGAACGATTTGCACTTCCAGCAATGCGACGCAGACCTTTAAATGGGCCCTAGAACGGGGACAAAAAATATTTTTCCTGCCTGATGAACACCTTGGGCGCAACACTGCGATCCGCTTTGGAATTTCTGAAAAAGACATTGCGGTTTGGGATCCCGAGAAGGAAGACGGAGGACAGGCCGGGGCCTATCCCAACGCTAAAGTTATTCTTTGGCGCGGTTACTGCCCGGTCCACCAGAAATTTACGGTACGCGATGTGGAACACGTGCGGCGTTTTTACCCCAAGAGTCGAATTGTAGTGCACCCAGAAGTTCCAAAGGAAGTTGCGGAGCTCGCCGACGCGGTGGGAAGCACCGGTTTTATTCAGGAGTACGTAAAAAACCAAACCGAACCCGGCGATGAGCTTTTTATCGGAACAGAAATCAATCTCATTCAGAATCTGGCCGCGGACTACCCAGATAGGAAAATTCACAAACTGCACAGATCCTTGTGTCTTACTATGTACCAGATAACACTCGGTCGGATTCTTTATGCTTTAGAGAATATTGAGAACTTTGAACGGGTAGTTGTTCCGGAAGATATCAAACATTATTCCCGAGTCGCTCTGGATAGAATGTTAAAGCTTGTCTGAAGCGTTCATTCGCATTCGATGTTTAATACTTGGGGGGGCGGGCGTCCCTTTTTCGTACTCCACCTGGGCCAGCGTGGTTAAAAAGAATAGAAACGCCACGTAAAAAAAGAACATGATATAGTTTTTGGTTTTCACGCTCATAAACGTACCACCGCAGCTGGGTGCTTTCGGCACCTCTTCATTACCTTGAGTCTTATTAAGCAAAAGCGGTGCCCGCTATTTTGCGCTTGTGCGTTAAATTCGTTTGAGCTCAAGAACTGTTTACGAAGCGGCATCTGTATGCCGTCTAAACGTTCACCCGGGGTAGACGTATTCCCACGGTCGGCGCTAAAAACTCAAGAATCCCAAACACTCCGGTCCTGCAGGCACGAGGCTTTTGCAGATAATTTCCTTGGAACAAAAATTGCTCCTCCGAACACTAGCTATTAATGCGAAAGTTTTGTGACTTGTGGTTGGAGGAATTTGTGGTCGCTCAAGTGTTGATTAGGTCGAAGAAGTGGTTGGTATTCGCGCTGATGAGCGTGATTCTCATCTCTTGTCAGACTCAAGTAAAACCCGATAAGACGCTCACGGGTGCGGGAATTCCGGTTCGTCTAGTATTGAGCGGACTTACTACGGTCCAGGTGAACGCCTGCGTCCCCTACCTCGCGATTAGTCAGGACGCGCAAGGCGCTTCCGCCCCGGTGGATTCTGATGTAATGGTCTTTCTTTCCGCGATTGGTCTTGGAGGCTTCTACGCCGATCCCACCTGCTCTCTGGCTACGAATTTTGTGAACCTTGTTGCTGGAAATGCTTCCGCGATCTTTTATTACAAGAACACGCAGGTTCAGAATGATACGATTTTGGCGAACCCGACTGGGCTTGTGGGAGCGAGTTTACCGGTATTGGTAGACGGTCCGTTCCAGTTGGCGCTTAGTGGACCCACCTCCATTAAGACTGATGCTTGCAAATCTTATACTTTGCAGATCCAGAACCCGAGCGGTGCGGGACGCAATGCAACTTCCGCGGTGCTCGTGAACCTTTTAGGCGCAGGTTCCGGATCTTTCTACAGCAACAGCGGCTGCTCAACTGCTATTACGGATACAACGATTGCTCAGGGATCCAGCCTGAAGTTTGTGTACTACAAAAACAGTGTGGTCGAAGATGTCACTCTGAGCGCAGAAGACAACGCTGGGATTCTAAACAGCTCCAGTCTTCCCGTCTCGGTGGATGGACCGACAAAGCTCGCTCTTAGTGGTGCAAGCCCTCTGTTAAAGGGATCTTGCGGCGTTTACCAGGTTAAGAGCCTCAACCCGAGCGATGTGCTTACGCCTGTGAATTCCGCTACCGTCATCAATCTCTCCGGAGTGGGAGCTGGTAGCTTTTATAGCGATAGCAACTGCTTTACGTCCACGACGACGGCACTCATTGGTAGTGGATCCTCGTCCGCCACGGTTTATTATCTCAACAATACCAACCAGTCGGTTACCTTGGCGGCGAACGATGCTGCTGCGATACTGACCGGTGCGACTCTACCCGTTTCTGTAGAAGGCGCTACCAAGCTTGCTTTGGAAGGGCCGACAAGTCTAGGTGCAGGTGCCTGCGGTACTTACGCCGTTGTCAGCCAAAGCGCGTCCAGTGCGGAACTTGGAGTTTCGGTTACGACAACAGTGAACCTTTCGGATACCGGCAGCGGTGTGTTTTACACGGACGGTGGCTGCCAGACTTCCACTACTAGCGTAACGATTGCCGCTTTTTCGAGTCGCGCGACGGTTTATTTCATGGACAATACGACGGAGAGCACGACGCTTACAGCGGCGGATAACGCGAGCTTGCTAACGGCAGGAAGCCTTACGGTGAACGTCGCGGGCGCCTCAAAGCTTGCTGTAGTAGGCTCCACCAATATCGATGCGAACGTCTGTACCGCTTACCAGGCTCAGGCCCAAAACGGCGCCGGCAGCCCGACTAACGTGACGACGAATACTATTGTGAATCTCAGCGGTGGTAGCCTCGGGAACTTCTTCAGTGATTCCGGCTGTAGCTCAACCGTCTCGCAGGTTCTTATTCCGTTGAACAACTCCAGCGCCACATTCTATTTCAAAGATACGGTGGCTGATACGGCTGTGCTGACTGCTACCGACAATGCTGGGCTTCTCACAACGGGTAGCCTAAGTGTTACAGTCAACTCACCGCTTGTGGCAGTTTTGGAAATTAGTGAAGATCCTAGCTATGATTTTGGAACGGTCGCTGTTGGGAACTCTGCGGATCATACGTTTACGGTTTCCAACACCGGTAATAATCCTGCTTCCGACATGAAAGAAGCCATTGGAGCTGCTCTTGTATCTCCGTTCGGCTTCAAGGATGGTAGCTACCCCGGAACGGGAGGTACCTGCGGTACCTCGTTGAACCAGGGAAGTAACTGCACCATCGTATTGAGTTTTGTTCCGACAAGCCAAGCGAGTTTCTCGGACTCAGTGACACTTTCGTACAACAACAGCAGCTCGGAGAAGACCGTAGCCCGACTCCTCAACGGAACCGGCGGAGCCCCGGGTTCGGGTAGTGGTGGCGATCTGGATACCTCGTTCTCTAGCGATGGTATTGCAGTTTCTAGCTACGGACCTAACGATGTATTGAATGGCATCGCGCTCCAGCAGTCGGGCAAGCTTGTCGTGGCGGGCGCAACTCGCCTTAGCAGCTCTTACGACTATGACATCGCCTTGATTCGCTACAACAGCGACGGCAGTGTGGATACGAGCTTTGGCTCGTCGGGTAATGGTTTAACCCGGACCGATATTCGCGGCGGGGACGATGCCGCTTACGCTATTGCTCAGCAATCCAACGGGAAAATCATTGTCGTGGGCTATTCCAAGAATCAGTACGGAAATAACCAGGCAATGGCGATTCTCCGCTACACAAGCAATGGTGTACTCGATACCACTTTTGGTGGTGGTGATGGCGTTGTGTTGCGCCAATTTTCATATGATAACAACGACACCGCCAATGCGGTCGCCATCGATAGTTCTGATCGCATCGTAGTCGTCGGCAAAGCCGGCACGGACTGGATCTTCTCCCGCTACACCAGCTCCGGTAGTGCTGACACAAGTTTTGGAACAACGGGCACCCTGTCCTTGTCTGGTCTGGCGACCTACCATTCCGGTCTGGCCGTTGCCATCCAGTCGAACGGAAAAATTGTTGCCGCCGGCTATGCAGCGGAATCCAATTTTGTCGTTGCCGGAATTGTCCTTGTACGTCTGAATTCGAACGGTTCTGCCGACACGAGCTTTGATGGCGATGGCGTCAAGACGACCGCGCTGAGCTCGGGTTTTGACATGGCCCGCTCTATCGCGTTGCAGTCCGACGGCAAAATAGTTGTTGCGGGAACCACCTACAATTCCACGAGTGGAGACTTCGATTTTGCGGTTCTTCGTTACACTACCAGTGGTGCGTTGGACTCAAGCTTTGACGGTGATGGAATCAAGACCCTGGCCATCGATAGTGGAAACAATATTGGTGAATCCGTCCGCATCGATAGCAATGGAAAGATTCTAGTTGCTGGCTATGTGGATCGAAGTGGTTCAGATGATCTTTTCGCTGTTGCACGTTTTAACACTGACGGTAGCCTAGACACGAGCTTCTCTGGCGACGGTATTGCGTCTCTGAATAACGGCCGTGCCCACGGAATGGCGTTGCAGACCGATGGGAAGATTGTTGCGGTTGGCGAGAGCTCCGGAAACTTTGTTACGGTGCGTTTCCTGCCTTAGTTAGGATTTCGGGCTACTCCATTTCTCCGAAACAGTACGGGAGAGCCTCATAAGAGTCCGCGTCTAAGGTGCACACCCTAAACTCCTTACCTGGAGTTAGGCTTCCTACCCGATCTTCCAGATCCAGTGCCGCAGCGGCGTTGTAGGTAACTGCCGCTATCGCTTCGGGAACTGTCATCTTCATCTGTGTGCAAGCGATTGTCGTCATCAATGGTAGATTTCTGCTGGGACAGGTTCCCGGGTTGTAATCTGTGGATAGGGCCACTCTAGCGCCCGCATCGATGAGCTCCCTAGCGGGAGGGTAAGGTGTCCCCGTGAAGAGCGAAGCGCCCGGAAGTAGTACCGCCACCGTTTTTGATTCCCCCAGAGCTCGAATATCCTCGTTAGAAATGTGGTCCAAATGATCGATACTGGAGGCCCCCAGCTCTATTCCGAGCTGTGTCCCTCCCAGCGAACTGAACTGATCACTATGCACTTTGAGTTTGAATCCCTGATCCAATGCCGAGTGCAGCAGCTTGCGTGCCTGCTGCGCTGAGAAATAGCCATTTTCCACGAATACATCAAAAAAACTCGCCAGCCCCGTCTTGGCTACTTCGGGAAGCCATTCGGCGCAGATCAAATCAACATAGGCGTCGGTCCGCCCTTTGTACTCCGGAGGGGTGGCATGGGCAGGAAGGAAAGTAGGCACGAGGAGCATGGCCGCGTGTTCGGATAGCGCGCGGATTACCTCCAAGGCGCGAAGCTCGCTTTCCAAAGTTAACCCGTATCCCGTCTTAATCTCTAAAGTGCCGATACCAAACTTTTGAAAACGCGCCAGGTCTTTGGCGGCGTGCTCCACCAGGGCTTCACCCGAGGCCTCTCGCGTGGCCTTCATCGTCGTTAGAATTCCCCCTCCCGCAGCGGCGATTTCCTGGTAGCTTTTTCCTTCGCAACGCAGGGCAAAGTCATGGTGACGGGTCCCGCCATAAATCAGGTGGGTATGACACTCGACAAGTTCCGGTATCCACACCTGATCTTTTCCTGAAAATCGGTGGGGGAGATCCTTGTATTGGGATGGTAGATCGTCGCCTTTTCCTACCCAAACAATCAGGTTGCTGTCGGCGTTCACCACCATGGAGGCGTTCTCCAGCTGACCCAGATCCTTTTGTTCCGGGTGTCGCCCCTGTTTTTTTTCTACGCCTTCGAGGGTGAGAAGCTGCGAGATCTCTTCATAAAGAACGAGTGCCTCCATTATGCCTCCATCGGGATATGCACTTTGTTTCGATGGGCGATTTCTTTCGCCCGTTCATAGCCGGCATCCACGTGTCTAAAGACCCCCATAGCCGGATCGGAGTTTAGCACTCGTGATAAGCGAGCGTCAGCGGCTTCTGTTCCGTCGGCGACGATGACCATGCCAGCGTGGATGGAGTAACCCATACCGACCCCGCCGCCGTGGTGCACGGATACCCAGCTTGCGCCATTTACGGCATTGATCAGAGCGTTAAGGATCGGCCAATCGGCCACCGCATCGCTGCCGTCCTTCATCGCCTCAGTTTCTCTATTGGGTGAGGCGACGCTGCCACAGTCTAAGTGATCGCGGCCGATGACGATGGGAGCTTTGACCTTTTTCTCGCGTACCAGGCGGTTGAACGCGAGTCCCGCCTTTTCTCTATCCCCGTGGCCCAACCAGCAGATGCGCGCCGGGAGCCCTTGAAACTGTATTTTTTCTTTCGCAAGTCCCAACCAACGTTGTAGGCCTTTATCATCAGGAAACAGTTCGAGCAGGAGACGATCGGTTGTATAAATGTCCTCGGGATCCCCGCTCAAAGCGACCCAACGAAACGGGCCCTTCCCCTCGCAGAACAGCGGTCGAATGTATTCCGGAACGAAACCAGGTATCTTGAAAGCGTCTTTTACGCCCTCGAGCTCAGCGATCGCCCGAATGTTATTGCCATAATCGAACGTAGGGATTCCCTTAGAAAGAAAACTAAGCAGGCCTCTTACGTGCGTTGCGATCGATTGCTTTGAACGCCGTATGTACTCCTCGGGATTGCTCGCCCGTAGTTTTTTTGCGGCTTGAATATCAAGCCCGACGGGAACATAACCCAGAAGCGGATCGTGCGCTGATGTTTGATCGGTGACGAGATGGGGTAGGAAAGAACCGGTCGCAATCTGAGGTACGAGCTCCGCGGCGTTCCCTAAAAGTCCGACGGATAGGGCTTCTTTTTTATGAGTCGCTTCTCGAATACGCTCCAGAGCTCTATCAAGATTGGTTTCTATGACATCGAGATAGCGAGTTTCCAACCGGCGTTGCAGGCGGCTCGGGTCTACCTCGATTCCCAAAAAAGAGGCGCCTGCCATCGTAGCCGCGAGCGGCTGAGCGCCTCCCATTCCGCCTAGCCCAGCAGAAAGGATCCACTTCCCGCCGAGATCCCCTCCGTAGTGCTTTGCGCCCGCCGCCACAAAGGTTTCGTAGGTGCCTTGCAAGATCCCTTGAGTGGCGATGTAAATCCAGCTCCCGGCCGTCATCTGGCCGAACATCATAAGCCCTTTCTTTTCTAGATCTCTGAATACCTCCCAGTTTGCCCAGGCGGGTACTAATAGAGAGTTTGCAATCAAAACGCGTGGAGCGTCGGGGTGGGATCGAATAATGCCAACTGGTTTGCCGGACTGGACGAGGAGTGTTTCGTCGTCTTTGAGGCTTTTAAGACTTTTTACAATCGCGTCGTAGCAGGCCCAATTGCGCGCCGCCTTTCCAGAACCACCGTATACGACAAGCTCGTCCGGATTTTCCGCAACATCAGGATCCAGGTTGTTCATCAGCATCCTAAGCGCGGCTTCCTGTACCCACCCCTGGCAATGCAGTTCAGTGCCCTTGTACGCGTGTATGGTTGCCATGAGACTCTCCTTCTATAGAGCTGCGGACGGATTCTCGGTAGAGGAATTCTTTCTTTGAGCGGCGGGCTTTGTCAACGGCACGGTTTTTTGGACGAACTGGTGCAGATCCCCATTGTCGATGAGTTCTGCTATTTTGGCGATGTCCTCATGTAAGTTGCGATCCCGCTCGACCGGCGGCACATGTTTGCGGACAAAAGCATACAGTGCGCGAGGCCCTTTTCCGGGAAGGAGCGGCTTTCGGAACTCAAGCGCCTGGCACGCCGCCAGCATCTCTATCGCCAAAGCGTACTGAGTGTTTTGCAAGATGGTCTTGGCTTTGCGGGCGCAGAGGGGGCCCATACTTACATGGTCTTCTTTTTCATTGTTCGTGGGAATAGAGTCGGTAGAACCCGGGTGCGAAAGCAGCCTGTTTTCTGAAACCAAGCTGGCCGCGGTTACCTGCGCCATCATAAAACCAGAGTTTAAACCTTCTTCTTTCACCAGGAAGGTCGGGAGATCACTGAAATGAGGATCGACTAGTTTCGAAACTCTCCGTTCAGAGAGACTGGCAATTTCGGCTATTCCCATGCCCAAGATATCCAGAGCGAAGGCGACGGGTTGTCCGTGGAAATTTCCGTTGGAAACGAGTTCCCGTGTTGTCCAATTGACGACCGGGTTATCGGTGGCCGCATTCAATTCTATTGAAAGTGTATTGCGTACCGTTTGGACCAAGTCTCGTACCGCCCCGTGAACCTGAGGCACGCAGCGGAAAGAATACGGATCCTGTACTCGGTCGCAGCTTTCGTGACTCTTATAAATCTCGCTTTCTTCCATGTAGTGGCGCAGGAGTTCCGCGGAACGGATCTGCCCAGGGTAGGGTCGAGTTTGTTGCACCCAGTCCGCGTAGGCCGCCGGGGTGCCAAGTACCCCTTCGAGGCTACAGGTGCTTGTAAGATCCGCCAGATCCAGCAGCTCTTCCGCTTTGAGGAGCAAAAGTGCTCCCAGACCGGTCATCTGCTGTGTTCCATTGATGAGCGACAGACCTTCTTTAGGGGCAAGCTTAAACGGCTTAAGTCCGGCGGCTTTAAGGGCTTGTCCGCCCGGCAGGCGCTTGCCTTGGTAGTAGGCTTCGCCTTCCCCGATCACTACTGAGGCGAGATGAGCCAGAGGCGCCAAATCACCGCTGGCTCCGACAGATCCCTTACTGGGAATGATCGGGTGGATCTTGTGGTTAAGCATGGAGATCAGAAATTCCACGAGTTCCGGTCGAACGCCGCTGAAACCCTTGGCGAGCACGTTAGTCCTCAAAAGTAGGATGGCGCGTGATTCTACTTCGCTGTGAATTTCGCCTACTCCGGCGCAATGGCTACGGATCAGATTTTCTTGTAGCTCTTCGAGTCGGTTGTCATCGATGCGAACCTTGCTGAGAACTCCAAATCCAGTGTTGATACTGTAAATGCTCTTTCCCGAGTGGATGGCTTTCTCAACGACATCACGCGACTGCATGAGCTTCATCACTGTCGCTTCGGTGAGCTCTACGGGAGCCTCCGCAACTACAACAGAACGAAATTTTTCTAGCGAGAGTGACTCGCCGTCGATGCTTACCATAAGCCCCCCAGCCCGTGCTTAAATTTCCTGACGAATAGCTTCTATTCTCTTTTTGTAGTCGTCTGCCGCAAAGATCCCCGTGCCGACTACCAAAATCTCAGCGCCCGCCTGTGTGACTTCCTTCGCGTTTTCCATCTTGATGCCGCCGTCGATCTCGATTTGAATGTTCCTCGCGCCTATTTTCTGGCGAAGGCTACGCACACGCTCCAAGGAAGCGGGAATAAACTTCTGGCCGCCGAAACCTGGGTTCACGCTCATCACAAGAATGAACTCCGCATCGTCCAAAACAGCATCCAAAGAGGAAAGAGAAGTCCCTGGATTGATGGCGACTCCGGGGCGCATGCCCAAGTTCTTTATCTCATTCAAAGTTCGATTGATGTGAGGGCAGGCCTCGACATGGACTGAAATCCAGTTGCAGCCAGCATCTGCAAAATCTTTTAGGTAGCGATCCGCGTTTTCGATCATCAAATGGGCGTCCAAAGGCAGCTTTGTTTTTTCGCGAATCTTTTGAACGACGGGGGCTCCAAACGTAATGTTTGGTACGAAGTGCCCATCCATTATATCCAGATGTAAAACGTCCGCCCCGGCCTTTTCCACGGCCTGAACTTCGTCCTGTAACCTGGAAAGATCACAGGCCAGTAAAGAGGGTGCAATCTGAACAGCCACTATTTCCCCGCGTTTTTTTCAACGTTTGGTCCGACAGTCGAAATGGGGGTCGGATATCCCCTTAGGAAGTCTTCGACGCCGAGTCTTTTTCTATTCTCGAGCTGAATCTCTGTCAAGGCGAGCACCCCGCCGTCCCCGCAGACCACATGCAAGTGGGTCTTTCCATCTGTCAGAACAGTACCACTTTTTGCAGCTTTTTTAGGCGCGAGTACCTTTGTCTTGAAGACCTTCAGGCGGTCTCCGTTCAGCTTTGTTTCGGCAACTGGCCAAGGCTGAAGGGCCCGAACCTGATCGTGCAGGCGCTGCGCCGGTTCCATGAAATTTAGCTCGGCTTCTTCTTTCAGGATCTTACGCGCGATGGAGACCTGTTGCGGATCCTGCGGGGTGAAATGCATCTCACCGTTCTCCGCTTGGCGTAAGGCCTCGAGGGCCGCCTCGGCGCCCAGCCCCGCCAGCCGCTCCAACAACTCCCCGGAGGTTTCCTCTGGCCGGATCGGGGTCTTTTTTTGGAGGAGTACGTCGCCCGCATCCAAAGCCCGAACCATCCGTTGTATGCTAACCCCGGTTTCCACCTCTCCGTCCCAGATGGCTCGCTGGACGGGCGCGGCGCCGCGGTACTTCGGGAGCAAAGAAGCGTGGATATTTAAGCAGCCGAGTTTCGGTAGGTTCAGGACAGACTCTTTCAAGAGTTGCCCGAAAGCCACGACCAAAATGAGGTCTGGAGACTTTTCCTTGAGCACTTCAAGCGTTTTGGCGTTGTTCACGTCTTCCGTAGGCCACACGGGTAGCTGCAAACGCACGGCAGTCTGTTCTACCGCCGACGGGGTAACTTTTTGTCCGCGCCCCGCTTGCCGCGCGGGCTGGGTGACAACGGCCACGGGGGCGTGGCCACGCTCGCACAGGCTTTCCAGAATTGTCGCCGCTATCCCGGGCGTTCCCATAAATACGTACTTCATAGAAGCAAAGTCTTTTCTAGTTTGCGTTTCAAAAGACGGCGTTTGAGGGGAGAAACGCGTTCAATAAAAAGGTGCCCATCGAGGTGGTCGTTTTCGTGTTGAATAGCGACTGCGAGAAGCCCGTCTGCATCCAGACTTTGAGGGTTTCCAAATCGGTCGAAATATTCCACTCGGATCTCCGCTTTTCTTTTTACGAATTCGGAAACACCGGGGACACTCAAGCAAGCTTCTTCAAAGTCTACGTGTCCGCGGCCGTTGGAAAGAACCGGGTTAATAAATTCTAGGATCCTGTTGTAACGCTCATCCTGATTTCGGATATCTATAACGAATAGTCGCCAGAGGCGGTTGACCTGCGGAGCAGCCAGGCCGATTCCGTTTGCCGCGTACATGGTTGTGGCCATTTCGTCCAGAAAACGGTGGAGTTCGCTATCGAAGGCCTCGACGTTCTCAGATTTTTCCGCCAGGCGCGGATCCGGGTATTTCAGTATCTCCAGCACGGGTACTCACTTCCGCTTGATAATCACTACCAAAGCGTAGGTCAGAAATACACCATTGGTCAGCCAGCCTGCAACCACAGGGGGAAGGAGGTTTGCCTGCCCGGCAGCGAGGCAGATTCGGAAAACAAGTAGGTACAGCAGGATAACGCCAAACGCGTAGCTGGCACCGCGGGTGACGGTTCGTTGCCGCATTGGATTTGCCGCAAGTGGGATTCCGATCATCACAAAGATGAGCGGTGAAAACACGAGTGCCAGACGCTCGTGGTAATTTATTGCGGGAGTGGTGGTATCCAGTCCGTACAGTTCGTGTCGTTCAATTCGCAGGCGTAGGTCCCGGAGGCGCAGATATTTACGTTCGTCGGTGAATTCAAGAAACTGTTTGGGTTGCTGGGTGATAAGCCCACTTCTTACGTCGAACTTTTCGGGCACCGGATAGTTGCCACCCATCTCACCAAGAGGGTAGGTAATCGAAAATCCGTCCTCAAGAATCCACTTCTGGCCGTCAAATTTTGCACGTTTGGCACTCACACGCTCTTTGATCCGCATGGAATCGTCCAGAGTGTATATTGTAATACCTTCCAGTTGAGTGTTTTCCGCGACAAATCGGTCGATATTATAAATTTTGTCGCCTGCCTTGTACCAATAGCGACTGGGATAAAAGCTGAAGGACTTATCTCCCGAATCTTCGACTCCTCTTTTTAACAGATACATACGTTTCTGCACGGCCGGGACGACTGAATCGAAAACCAAAAAAGACACTGTGGAAATTATGGCGACCGTACCAATAAAGGTAGAGCTGATACGGATAATCCCCATTCCTCCCGAATAAATTGCAAGGAGCTCATTTTGTCGGGACAGAGTCGTGAGTACCAGTAGCGTTGCCATGAGTACTGCGACTGGCACGAATTGATTGAGCGCAATCGGGATTTGATACACGTAGTATAGAAGCAGCGAGTGGCCGCTTAGCTCCAAGCGCCAGAACTCCTCAAAAAAACGAATGGCGATGTAGACAGCGGCGAGACCGAAAAGTACTAGAATAAAATAAAGAAGAAATTCCCGGATAAGATATCGGTCTAATGTGTCCATCATGCGTTGGCAGCCAGCCAGGCTTCAAATTTTTCGAAGGCCTGTGGTATCCCTTCTGGCCGCGTGCCACCAGCCTGGGCAAAGTCGGGTCGACCGCCCCCGCTTCCACCGACTGCATCGGCGATGTGCTTTACGATGGTTGAGGCGTCATAGGCCGGGATTAAATCTTTGGAGACGCCAACGCACAGAAAAACCTTGTCGTTTTCCTGGCTAGCAAGAAGCACTACAGTCTTGGTTTTCAACTTGTCGCGAACCTGGTCGACCAAGGAGCGAAGAATTTTCGGGTTAACGGCGGGGATGGTCTCCATTACGACCTGAAGTCCCTTGAGGTCCCTTTTCTTTTCCCAAAGTGAGCCTTCGCCGCTTTCACCGCCGCGCACCGATCCCTGCGCCAACTTCAGCTTTGCTTGTTCCAGCTCAGTCTTCAGCTGTTTATTTTCCTTGAAGAGAGTGGTGACTTTTTCAGAGATCTTGTCGGCGCCGACCTTTAACTGATCGGACAGACTGTCGACGAGCCCACTTCTGTCAAAAAGATACTTTTGAGCCTCGGCCGAAGTGTAGGCGACGATGCGCCGGGTGCCACTGGCGACAGAAGACTCGCTAACAATCTTGAAGATGCCAATCTCACCGGAGTGCTTCAGATGGGTACCGCCACAGAGCTCAATGCTGTAGGGTGCTTTCTCGCTTCCTACCCGGATGACGCGCACGACATCCCCGTATTTCTCCTCAAAAAAGGCGATGGCGCCCTTTTTGGTCGCCTCTTCGATGCCCATCTCCTCGGTGGAAACAGGATCGTCCTTGCGAATCTCCGCATTTACGGAGTCTTCAACTCTTTGCAATTCGGCCGCCGTCAAAGCGCGAGGGCAAGTAAAATCAAAACGCAGTGACTGTGGTGTCACTAGCGATCCCGCCTGCTGGATACGGACCCCGATATCCGGAAGTGCCCGTAGAGCGGCGTGCAAAAGGTGGGTTGCCGTATGGTTGATTGCGGTGAACTGACGCTTTTCAGGATCTACGTGCAGATGGTACGACTTACCCTTCTCAATCTTTCCGGAGCGAACCTTTACCGTGTGAATAAAAGCCGAACCTGATTTGCGTGTATCAAGAACAAGTGCCTTGGCCGTACCCGACTCCAGTGTCCCGCCGTCGCCAACTTGGCCGCCGCTCTCCGCGTAGAAAGGCGTGCGATCGAAAACCACGTGCCCCACCTGCCCTTCGCCTAAAGAGTCCACCGTTTTTTGCCCATCCTCGGAGAAAAGCAGTTGCGCCTTGGCGTCGCTATCCAAGCTCCTGTAGCCGAGAAAAGAGGTTTTCGCCGTTCCGATAAGTTCGCTCTTGACCACGCCCTGCCCGTAAGCGCCGACGGAGTGCCCGCTCTGGCTGCGCTGCTTTTCCATGTGAGTCTCAAAGCCAGCTTCATCGACGTCCAGGTTTTGTTCTTTGGCGATCACTTGAGTCAGATCCAGAGGGAAGCCGAACGTGTCGTAAAGCTTAAAGGCAACACCCGCGTCGAGGGTTTTGCTCCCCGATTTTTTTACTTTTGCAAGTGCGTCCTCGAGTATGCCCATGCCGCGATCGAGGGTTTCATGAAACTTCAGTTCTTCTTCGCGGATAATTTCCTCGATGAGGACCTCGTTTGCCTTAATTTCCGGGTATGCATTGCCCAAAGTCTGGACGACCGCGGGTACCAGCTGGTGAATAAAAGGCGCTTCCTGTCCGAGTTTTTTGCCGTGGCGAATTGCCCGCCTCAGAATACGTCGCAAAACGTAGCCACGGCCTTCATTTGTAGGCGTGACGCCGTCGGCAATAAGAAAGGTGCAAGAACGTGCGTGGTCCATCAAGACACGGATGGAGGCGTCTCGCTCTGGATCGTCTCCGTATGAGCGCCGTGTAATGCGAGCGATCAGTGCTTGTAGCGGCAGGAACAAGTCCGTCTCATAGTTATTGTAAACGTTTTGGAATATGCAGGCCATGCGTTCCAGGCCGGCACCGGTATCGACGCTAGGCTTGGGCAAGGGGTTCATCTTGCCGGAAGCGTCGCGATCAAATTGCATGAAAACCAAATTCCAGATTTCCACAAATCTTGTGGTTCCGGGGAAGGCCGGGCTTGTATCCTCCGGGCTCGCCGCATGGGTGGTACCCCAATCGTAGTGGATTTCCGTGCAAGGTCCACAGGGACCAGTGTCCCCCATTGCCCAAAAGTTGTCTTTCTCGCCCAGCTTGTAAATCCAATCTTTTTTTACGCCTTGAGCGAGCCAAAGCGAGAGCGCCTCTTCGTCTTTCTCATAGACAGTAATGCGCAAGCGATCTTTGGGGATTCTAAGTACCTCGGTCAAAAGCTGCCAGGCATAGGCGATGGCTTGTTCTTTGAAATAGTCCCCAAAGGAAAAATTGCCGAGCATCTCGAAGAACGTATGGTGGCGCGGGGTGAAGCCGACGTTTTCTAGGTCGTTGTGTTTGCCGCCGGCCCGTACGCACTTCTGACTGGAGGTGGCTCGCTTAAGACTTTGGTTGAGCCCGAGGAAGTTGTCTTTGAACTGAACCATGCCGGCATTAGTGAAAAGCAGCGTGGCGTCACCCGCTGGAACCAAGCTGGAACTGGGAACACGCTGGTGCCCGTTTTCCTCGAAAAATTTCAGAAACTTCTCTCTTAAATCAACTGCTCGCATGCCTCTTCCTGTAGGGCTGATTATTCATCAAATCCGGTCCATTCTCAACCTCTACCGAGCCCCAAAGCGGGGCCCGTTTGCCTTGTAGGTCCTTAAAGAGTAAGAAAGGGTCTACTATTGTGGACTGATGGAGAGAGCTAATGTCGGATGCAATTCGATACGACTGGACGGTGGATGAGGTTTTGGCGCTGATGGCCGGTCCTTTGGACCCTTTGCTCGATCGCGCGCGTCGTGTGCACGCGGAGTTCGGTGCCCAGGATGTGCAAAAATGCCGGCTATTGAGCGTGAAAACGGGCGGGTGTCCTGAAGACTGCGGATATTGTTCCCAGAGCGCCCACTACAAGACTGAGGTAAAAGCTGAGTCCATGCTTCCGACGGATGAGGTTCTTGCAGCGGCCCGAGAAGCGCGGGACGCGGGTGCCACCAGGTTTTGCATGGGTACGGCCTGGCGCCAAGTCCCTGAAGGTCAGAAGTTCGATGAAGTGCTGAAGATGATCCGCGGCGTGAGGGACCTGGGGATGGAAGCTTGTGTAACGCTCGGAATGGCAAACGAGGCCCAACTGAAACAAATGGCCGAGGCGGGGCTGACGTCTTACAATCACAACTTGGACACCAGCCGTGAGTTTTACCCGAAAATTGTGACCACGCGTACATATGAAGATCGCTTGCAGACTTTGAAGGCCGTGCGGAGTTCTGGGGTTCAGATATGTTCTGGCGGGATTCTTGGTATGGGTGAAAGCGTAAGGGATCGGGCGGCCATGCTCGTGGAGCTCGCCTCCTTCAACCCGCACCCTGAAAGTGTGCCGGTAAACCTACTTGTTCCGATCGAAGGGACCCCGCTTGAAGGGACGCGCCCCATTGCTTTTGAAGAGTTTCTTCGCGCGGTCGCAACGGCACGTATCCTAATGCCGACGTCTCGCGTGCGTTTGAGTGCCGGGCGAAACACGCTTACCGAGGCAGAACAACTTCGGTGTTTTGAAGTGGGCGCTAACTCAATATTTGTTGGTGAGAAGCTTCTCACGGCCCCTAATGTGGGCGCGGTAGAGGATGAAGCGATGTATTCGAAGTGGGAAGGACAGCCTGCCTCTGTTTAGTCGCGGTTTAAGAGCGCACCTAGGAAATTACTTGAGGCCTCTTGCACTAGAGGTCCCCCGGGCTCCATGCCAAGGCAGTATGTTTTCCCGTGAAGCTCGACCGTACCTAAGTCACAAGTTTCGGATTTTTTCTCTTCCTTTTGTGGTGCTTTGTTTAAGGTCTGACGCTTCAGGCAATGCCATTTCCCTCGGACATTTACGGCCCCTATCGGGCAGTTTTCAGGCGCTTCAGTAGACTTGTCCTCAACGGTTTCTGAAGTGTAGGCGGTTTCGCCAGGTTCCAGCGCTCCTTCAGACTGAATCCGGTGCTGGAGGTAAACCTTCCGGGCAACCAGGCGGGCTTTTTGCGCTTTGGCTTCATAGAGCGCGTTGCGGACGCGTTCTAGGTCGCCTCCGGTGCTTGGAAAACCATAGCCTGCGTAACTCGCCTGCTGCGAGGACAAGGAGTCCTTCAGAGACTCTAAACGGGAAATCTTCTCTTGTATGATTTCTAGTTGGGAAAGTGTGGACTGTAGCTCCTCCATCAAGGGGACGCTTTCGTCCGCGCTGGAGGAAACTGGGAGGAGCAGCAAGATAACTACTCCAAAAGCAATGAGCGCCTTCATGCTCTAAGCATATCGGGCACTTGTGGCGTGATGATGTACGGATCGTGAAGACGGCGCGCTATTTTGTACCGCTGGAAGCCACACCCGCCAATTTCCCAAACCGACTCTGGAGAGCGGACTTCTGACTTGACCGGGAAGCCCGGGTTTTTTGGGGCGCTACACAGTAATAGCTGGAATTTGTTACCTTACCCTTTGAAGTCCTGAGCTTTTCCCACAGGCGTCTGTGCTGCTTTTCGAGACGCTCGGTAATTGCAGCTAACTCGCTCAGCTCCTCCATCTGGACAGCATCGTCTTTTACGTGGAAAATCAACCTACTAATGAGGGTATTCAGATCTCTGGCTCTCTTTTGATAGACGTCCAAAGCCTGGGTTACAGGCACATTGTCTTCAGCCGTGGCATTCCCTGCCCAGATCGTTCCCCCTAACAACAATAGGGCTATAAAAACTCTCACGAGGCCACCTTTCAAAAGTCTTAAGGACTAGTAAAAAGGGTATCAAAGAATTGAGGTGGAAATGAGGAGCCAGCTTCGCAATTAAAGTGTCGATTGTTTGGGCACCTCTACAATTGAAGTTTCAGCTATTTGCGCGTTCTTATGCCTGGTCCATGTTTGAGGCTACGATTTCCATCAGGTCCATCACCTTAACGTTCTCGGTGCCCTTTTCGTTGACCGCGCTGCTGAGCATGATTTTGCAGAATGGGCACGAAGTGGCGATCACGTCCGGCTGAGTTGCCAAAGCCTGATCGACTCGGTCCATATTCACGCGCTTGTCTTTGTCTTCTTCAAGCCACATCCTGCCGCCACCAGCACCGCAACATTTTGCATTGTTGCGATTTTGGGCCATCTCGGAAAGTTTGGTTCCCGGAACCGCCTGCAGGAGTTGCCGTGGTTCTTCGTACACGTCGTTGAATCGTCCGTAATAGCACGAGTCGTGATAAACAACGTTCTTATCGAACTGCTTGGCCATGCGTACTTTGCCCGACTTCACCAATTCGTTTACCAATGTTGCTGCACGGATAATTTCCCAGTGGCCACCGAAGTCTGGGTACTCGTTCTTAAAGGTGTTGAAGCAATGCGGGCAATTTACCAAGATTTTTTTGGCGCCACACGCGTTGATAGTTTCCACCAGGCCCTGCGCCATGGTTTGGTAGAGGTACTCATTGCCGAGGCGGCGAGCTGTTTCACCGTTGCAGAGTTCTTGTTTGCCTAGGATCGAAAAATTGACTGCACCCTGCATCAGAATTTTCACAAAGGCCTGAGTATTGGACTTATTATTCGCATCGAAGGCGCTTCCGCACCCCACGTAGTAGAGATATTCCGGATTGGGATTGGAGTCCAAAGTGGGAATCTGCATCCCGTCGGCCCAGCCATCGCGTTCGTCCGCGCTAATGCCCCACGGGTTAGATTGAGTTTCCATGCCCCTGAAAGCGCGGTTCAATTCCTCGGGGAATCTCGATACTTCCTGAACCAAATGCTGTCGGATATCCACAATCTTGTCGACATACTCAATGTTCACCGGGCAAGCTTCTTCGCAAGCGCGGCAGGCATTGCACGACCAAATGACTTCGTCAGATACGGGTTTGGAGTCACCGACTACGACGTCCATTTCCAGTGCCGCTCCCGCGGCCTTTAGCAAAGTGGTCTGCTGTCCGTACAAGGTATCTCGCAACTGGAGGAGAAACTGCCGGGGCGCAAGGACCTTGCCGGAAGCGGTCGCGGGACATACAGAGGAGCAGCGACCGCATTCCGTGCAGCTGTACATGTCGAGTACCTGCTTCTGCGTGAAGTGCTGGATCTGTGACCGCCCGAAAATCGCATCCTCTGCCTCATAATCTTTTTTCGCGAGTTTTCCTTTCGGCTCCACCTTCCCTAAAAAGACATTGGGGATGGCGGTGATAATGTGAAAATGCTTAGAGCGAGGAAGTAAGTTGAGAAAGACCAGAATTACCGTGTTGTGAACCCACCAGGCGATTTCTCCAAAGCAAGTCGCGCGCTCGGCATCCATACCGATGTAACTCGCGATCCACCTGCTAACAGGTTGCCATTGAGCCTCGATCATCCCGTCTTCTGTTCCGGCAAATAATACGATCCGACTTGCGTCGTAGACCAAACCCGAGAGCATGATAGAGAAAATAAAAATCAGAATCACGACGGCCTCCCAGTGGGAGTGCGATCGCAACTTTGCTTCGGCAGGTAGAAAACCCATCAGCCTTTCAGGTTTTTGGACTAGCCAGCGGTATAGTGCGATAAGTACACCAAGCGCGACTGCGACTTCAAAAAAGTCTTTAATGAGCCCGTAAGGTCCACCTAGTTGGGTAGGTGAGAGACCCGGAAGGTAGAATTCCGGGCACCAACCTCGGGTGAACATGGTGATGACTTGAAACAAAAGAACCACGAAGCCCCAGAAGATCACCGCGTGCATGATTCCCGCGGGTTGATCGCCGCCGAAAAATTTCTTCTGTCCGAAAGCGTAAACGAGGGTGTTTTTCAACCGGGCGCCAAGGGTCTTGGAGGAGTAATCTCTCAAATCGTCTTTACGCATCGATAGGAGGACGCGGAGTCGCCCCCAGACTTGCCATGCGAAAAAACCGCCCAAACCCAAAACAAGGAGTGTCCAAATCGTCGCTTTCATTCTCGTTGCTCCTTAGGGCGCGGGGAAGAGATCGTCTCTTCGGCACGCCCATGCATCTAGCCTCTTCTGGCACTTCTCTATCTCATCAATGGAGATCTCATGAGTGACCAGTCCTACTTCCTCGCCCATTTCTGTTAGCACTTCCCCCCAAGGGGAGACAATCAAAGAATGTCCGAAAGTCTGTCGTTCATCTCCGCAACGGCCCGTGAGCGCAGGAGCGACCACAAAACATTGGTTTTCAATCGCTCTTGCTTTCAGGAGAGTGTGCCAATGAACTTTCCCGGTCGGGACAGCGAACGCAGCGGGGACAAAAAGGATTTGTGCCCCGCGTTTTTTTAATGCCCTGAAGAGTTCGGGGAATCGAATATCAAAGCAGATGGCGAGGCCCGCAGTTCCCCACGGACGTTGGAGCGAGATCACTTCCTTGCCGGGGTCATAAAACAAGGTTTCGTCATAGACTCTATCCGGAAGTTCGGCCCGAAAAAGAAACAGTTTTCGGTAGAGTGCCAGCACCTGTCCTGTTGCATCAATATATGGGAGCGTGTTGAATTGTCTGCAAGGCAATTTGGAAATCGGCTCTCGAAGGGAGCCTGGCAAAATATCTATAGCAAATTCTTTGGCCCAATTTGAAAATGTCTTTAGCAGAGTATCGTACTTGGGTAGGACCGCTGAGCATTCTTTGGAATGTCCGATAAAATAGGCCATTTCTGGGAAAACTACGATGTCTGCTTTTTTTTGATGCGCCTCCTCCACAAAACCACGCATGATTTTGAGGTTGGCGTCTAGATCACAACTTGCAGTCATTTGAACCAGGGCGATGCGCATGGGGAAGAATGATAGTGTCGCGACCTCTCAAAGGCAACGCAGGGGCGCTTTTTCAGGGGGGCGGAAGGGGCTTTTCATTCGGGCGAAAGACTTCTATAAAAAACCAAAGAGTAACGTGAAAAGATGAAGATTCTAGTTGTCGCCGATCCTTTGGAAAGTATTCAGTCCCCCTCCGACACGACGGTGTATCTGACCAGAGCCGCGTTGAAACGGGGCCACGAGGTGTTTTGGACGACCCCGGGCGAGATATTTCTGACTCAATCTGAAGTGGGCTTTCAATCGCGCCCCGTTGAATTGCAGAAGGACGCAGTGAAAGCGGCCGCGGTCGATGCCACGGTGAATCTTGCTTCGATGGATGCCGCTTGGGTGCGTAAAGATCCCCCTTTTGATGCGGCCTATCTGCGTTTGTGTTGGTTGCTTGCTTTGGAGGAACGCCGGTGTTGGTTCATGAACCGCCCGTCCCTGCTGTTGCGTTACCACGAGAAGTTGGTCCCTGCCGAGGCCGTGGCGCAGGGTTTTCTGGAGCCCCATGAGATTATCGACAATTTTTACAATGCCTCGGCGGCCCTGGTCGCTCTTCTAAAAAGCCGCAATGAAAGCGAGGCGGTCGCAAAGCCGTTTTTTGGCTTTGGAGGTAGGGATATCCGGCGGATTTCCCGCGATTCCATTCCCTCAGTGGGCGGGGAAGACACGCTCCTGCAACCTTTTCACAAAGAAGTACAGGAGCTCGGTGACCACCGTCTCTTTTACTTGGGCGGACGCTTTATTGGACACGTCGCTCGTCTGCCGAAGCCCGGCGGATTTGTTTCCAACTTCGCCCAAGGCGGTAGCGGAGAATCACGGCCACTTAGTGACTCCCAAAAGAAGGTCGTTGCCAAGCTGGGCAAGTTTCTTTCTCACATTGGGATCGATTTTGCTGGAGCCGATCTCATTGGCGATCACATTTCTGAGGTCAATATTACTTCCCCGACCGGCCTGGTAACGATGCAAGCGTTGGATGGTAATCCGTACGGAGATTGGGTGCTGGATTTCGTCGAAGCTCAGTCCAAGGCGTTTTGAGCCGCGTAAGCGATCACCGCGGGGATCTTCTTGGTGGGAGTTTCCCGGAAGATCTTTAGCACGCGTTCTGCCGGTGTGACACCTTCAGAAATATTTTCCTGAATTGGTTTCAGAAATTTTTCTTCGCCATAGCCGCGAGTCTGCAGACCCAAGCAGGCAGCGTCGAGGAGCTTTTCGCTGAGTTTGTAAAGATTGATACCGCAGGTATTAGCGGCCAAGCCTTCTTTCGCAGAGGCCTCGAGCAGTTGCTCGCGCGAATCAGCACTCATTTTCCCAAGTTCTGAGAGCACCAGCGATCGTGCGTTTTCGTCATAAAGTAGCCCCATCCAAAAGGCCGCCGCGGCGTAACGTTCTCTTGGGCGTTGCCCGTCGAGAGATCGGATTTCAACGTAGCCCGGCTTAATGCGCGCTTCCGTGAAGAGCTGGCGGACTGCATTTAGGCGATTCGCCGCATCGGCCTCAACGCCGGGAACTTCGCCCTTCGCAATTTGGGCCAGGCATTTGCCTTGAGAGGCCACATACTCTTTTTTGGAATTTTGCAGATACATTAAAGGATAGTTCCAAAGGTGTTCTGCGTAGGTTTTGTAGTTGAAACCCTTATCGAAGGCCTGATTCAGTAGACCTGTACGATCGGGATCCGTGTGCTTCCAGATCTCCCGCCTAAAGGAAAGGTATCCCGACTCCTTGGCCTTATAGAGCGGCGAATTCGCAAAAAGGGCGTAAGAAAGAGGTGCGGCAGCTAGCGCCACCCGAAGCATTTCAATCCCCTCTTCTTCACTTTGATAATCCAGATTCACTTGCACCGAACTTGAGACTCGCATCATTGAAAGGCCGAGTGTGTCGCGCTTGCCTAGATACTCCGTCATGAGGCCGTAGCGAGTGGCCGGAATCACATCAATAGACTCAGGCCCGTTGCACGGGTTCGTGCCGAGCCCTATCCAGCGCAAGCCCCAAGGGCAGCTCACACGATCCACTGCAGCTTCAAAAGTCTGGGTTTTTTCGACCAGAGAGCCTAGATCAACCGTGGCTTCGGTCGCGAGTTCTAACTGGCTTCCGGGTTCAAGGGTGATGTTTCCCGTGTCTGGAGTGAGTCCCAGCGGCCGGCCCGCAATGTTATTGCTAAGCGGCCACCCGTACTGCTCGCTGAGGGCGAGCAACAAAGCTTCCGCACCTTCGCGGACTTCTCCCTCCGCTGAACGGGTTTTTTCATATCCAAAGGGCGTGCAATCCGGCCACATTCCGATGCGTTCGATTTCAATACCAATCTTGCGGTGCTTGGCATCGCGTGCGGCTGATCGCAGCAAATCGGCGATGGCTTCTATCCCGGCTATGTCCTTAGGACTTGGCATCGGCCGAGTCTACCGGTACCACGGGGAGCGCGTAAAGCTTTCAATACTTTGGCCGAGATATCCCCTAGTCGGGGCCCAAAAGTTATGGTTTAACCCCAAGTATCCAAGTACATGGGCCGGTAGCTCAGCTGGGAGAGCGCCGCGTTCGCAATGCGGAGGTCGAGGGTTCGATCCCCTTCCGGTCCACCATTTTGGGTATTTGTTGGGGCTCGTTCTCGCGGGCGAGGTCGATCCCCTTCCGGTCCACCATTTTGGTTTTTCATTTAACGTATGGAAACGCCAGCCAACCTATTCAGTCTTTTTCTCGAAAGCCTCGGGGGACGAACTTCGCGATTTTGCGAGCAGCTCAGCGACTCTGTTGTTTTGGATACGCCGATTACGGGAAAAGCGGTTGGCCGACTTCAGAGCGAAGACGCTTTGAATCGCTTGTCTGCCTGGTTTCGAGATTACAACGCTCGCCTGGAGTACGGCCGTACCGTTGCCGGTTCAGACGGGTATGCGGCCGCTGAGGGAAAAGCGTTTCTGCAGCTAGACGGATGGGATGTCGGCGTACCGCTTGCCGTGGCGATGGATCTCAATCCAAGCCAGAAACTCACGGGTTTTCGTCTCTACCATACTCTCTGGCCGGTGAAACACGCGCACACCCTGCGTGGGCCACTCTTTGATTCGGAGCGGGCAACACTTCCAAAAGACGTGGCGGACTACCACCACGCGCTTGAGAACGGCGACGCTGCTAAAGCCGCAGGACTTTTTGAGAGTGATGGTACGGTTCGGGAACCGTCCGGGGGGATCAGCGGCGGGCGGGAAACGCCGCTTTCGCGTTTCTTCGAATGGGCGTTTCAGGCCGGGGGCGTATCCTTGCACTACCACCGGCTGGTCGATAGCGGTTCGCACGTGGCGGCCGAATACACGTGCTACCGTTGGGCAAACAAAGAAATACCTCCCCAGGCCGGAATGGAATTTTGGGACCGAAGTGATTCGGGGCTCTTTCGTGCGGTGCGGATCTATGACGATGTCGAGCAACCTTCCTGAGTGGTTAAGGAAAAGTTTTTCCGGTCTTGTTGTAAGCGATTTGGACGGAACGCTTCGAGGGCCGGGGGGTGAGATCTCGTCCAATGTGCTGAGCGCATTGGAAAATCTGGAAGAGAAAAACATCTTGCGGGTGGTAGCTACTGGCCGCTCCCTACACTCCACAAAAAAAATTTTATCTGAGGACTTTCCGATCGACATGCTGATTTTTTCTTCGGGTGCGGGGGTGCTTTGCTGGAAAACTGGAGATCTTTTGCGCAAACACTCCTTAGAAGAAAGCCAAGCTGCGGAACTTTCAAACTTTCTTCGGAACTGGGGTGACTTGAGTTTTATGGTCCATCAGGAAATTCCTGAAAATCACCGCTTTCTTTTCTTCGAAGCGAGTAACCCGACCGGCGATTTCCTTCGTCGCGTGGAGTTGCACCGCGAGCACGCAGGCATATTGGCAGATAGCTGGCCGGCAAAAACACGAGCCACCCAGGTAATTGTGATCCTAAGCGAAACAGAAGCGGCGATTTACAACCAACTGAAGGACGCTCTACCAAGTTACTCTGTAATTCGCACCACCTCACCGCTCGATCACACTTCTATCTGGGTAGAAATTTTTCCCAAACATGTCAGTAAGAGCCAGACCACCCAATGGTTGGCTGAGCAGATGGGCCTGACAGCGGGTGCGGCAATGGCGATTGGCAACGATTACAATGATATGGATCTCCTGGATTGGGCGGGCGCTTCCTTTGTGGTATCAGGAGCTCCAGGGGTACTAAAAGGCAGGTACCCTGTGGTGGGCTCTTGCGAGAGCGGCGGACCTGCGGAAGCTATCGAACTTTGGTTACGGGAAAGGCGAGTAACGTGAGAAGGATCTTTTTTTTCTTTTTGTTTGCGCTGTTAAGCAGCTCGGCATTTGGTGCCACCTTCTTTGTTGAGAGCGCCGGGAACAGCCACGTATCGGAGTCCGATGCCGCTACCGTAACCCAGCTGGTGAAAGCTTCAGTAGGAGAACTGGGGCATGAGGTTGTTGTGGAGAGATCCTCCGCGGATTTCGTGTTGCTTCCCAAACTGATACCGCTTGGTTCCGCTTACGTCGTGAATTTGGAAAAATGGAAAGGCAATAAGCGCGTTTACTCTAGCAAGATGAAATCCACCCAGTTTGAGAACATGGACGAAGTAGCCAAGCGGCTGACGCGATCAGTGATTATGGAAGTTCCGCCTAGCGGCGATGTCCGTGTGGGTGAGGTAACTCAACACGAATCGGATGAAGGGCAACGACGTCGGCCAGCACGTCAGATCCGTTATTTTGCTCTTGGCCCAGCCGGCTTTGGAAATCTGAGTGCCAGCAGTGTGGGCGTATATATCGCCGGTGCTTACGCTTTTGACCTGAACGAAGCGATTATTAGGATTCGTGCAGAAGGGGCGTTTGGAGGTGGGGCGCTCTTTGCTGACTTTGGTTTGGGTGCGAGTTACTTTTTCTCTTTGAGGGATACCGCTCCCTTTGTAGGTTTGGATTTTGGCTATGGCATCTCTCGAATGAGCAATAGTTCGGTCCTTGGAGAGATCGCCAACGGCTTTGTGCTCGCGCCCATCGTCGGCGTCCAACTGATGCGGACATCTTCTGTGAACCTTGAAGTGGCGGGGCGGGCCGCTTTTCTATTGAGCAGGAACTCGATCGGTAATCCCATGCTGTTCGTTATCCGTGTGGGGCTTTATTTTTAGTTAGGCCGCGAATCGGTTTCTTGGAACCCTTCGTTAAGGGTTGAACTTCGGACGTACCAGCCGGATTCCGGAGCGGTGCCCGCATCGTCCAGCGTAGATTGGCGGCATTGGAAGTGCATGGATGACTTCTGTGAAACGCATAAGAAACGTTGCGGATGCCTATTCGGTATTTTCTAGATGGCACTCGGAGAGGCAGGAAGTAGTAAGCTCGGCTTTTCTAAACGGCGGGATGAAGCTTCTATCCGTGCGGGAGATATTTCGCGGAACCGTCAATCAATCCGTTGCGAACCCGCGGGAGATTCTTCGGGCTGCCCTCTTGGAAGACGCTGTCTATCTGATCGTTGCCCACAATCACCCTTCTCAAGATCCGTCTCCAAGCCTCTGGGACAAGACCTTCACAAAACGTATGTCCGTGGCGGCGACCGCAGTCGGTATTCCGTTGTTGGATCACTTGATCGTGTGTAAGGCGGGGAGGTACTTTAGCTTCGCGGAGTCTGGACAATTGAAGGCAACTAGGCGGTAAGCGCCACCTTGGATCCGGACCGGGTAAGTACCCGCCGCCCTAGAACCAGGTAATCGAGATCGGTATGGGCAAAGCAGTTCAACGCGTCTTTAGCAGTGCAAACCATTGGCTCGCAATCGTTGAATGAGGTATTCAACAGCATCGGGACGCCGGTTTTTTCTCGGAACAAGTCTATTAACTTCCAGTAAAAGGGTTGGGTGTCTTTTCTGACAGACTGAATGCGGCAGCTGTTGTCGTTGTGTACGACAGCTGGAATCTTGTTGCGAGCGGAATCCTCAACCTGAAAGACGGCATCCATCGCAGGTGAGTAAAAAGAATCCTTGAACCACTTCTTTTGATACTCCCATAGAACCGAGGCGGCGAACGGGCGGAAAGGCTCGCGGTGTTTTACCCGTTCATTGAGACGTTCTTTCATCTCTTTTACTCTTGGATCCGCCAGTATGCTTCTGTTGCCTAGTGCGCGAGGGCCGAATTCCATACGCCCATGCACTAGGCCAATAATTTTTCCGTCGCACAGCTCTTTCACCATCCATTCGCAAAGTTTTGTGTCATCTGCGAAGGTGCGTTCCTCAACGTCAAATCCAAGATCTTTCTTCGCGTCTTCATTCACTTCGCTGAGATCGGGTCCCAGCAGCGCCCAGTGGCGCCCCTCGGCATGGATCTCCCGATTTGCTGCGGATACGGCCGCCCCAACTGCGATGCCCGCGTCGTGGGACGCCGGCGCTACGTGTATCTTCTTGAATGGAGTGTTTTTTGCGATTTTCCCAACCCAAACGCTATTGTGCGCACAACCGCCCGCAAGGCATAAGGTGTGACTTTGGGTTTTTTCGTGCAGCTGTTTCAGGCAAGCATTGGCAACATCTTCGAAATGTTGCTGGACGGACTTCGCCAGATCCCAGTGTTGTCGCCCCAGCGGCTCGCTAATTTTTCGAGCGGGAATTCCTAGGAGCTGGGTCAAGAAGCTTGTGTTGAAGAGCGGAGCCACGTAGGGCTGGTTGTTCTTCACGCTAAAACTGTTCATGGTTTTTTCTATAGGAAAAGCTTCCAGGTTTAGCTTAAACCCGTAAGGATCCTGAAGACGCACTAGCTCTCGCATTTCCTTCATGTATGTCGGCTGCCCGTAGGCGGAGAGCCCCATCACTTTGAACTCGTCACCAAAATAGGGAAAGCCGAGATACTGAGTCATGGCCGTATAGAAGAAACCGAGAGAGTGCGGGTAATAGGTGCGGTGGAAGATCTCCAAGCGAGAATGATTTAGGCGCCCAAAAGCGGCCGATACAAAGTCCCCTAGACCATCAAAAGAGAAAAGCGCGGTGTCCGGTTCTTCCGCCAAAAAGCGTGCGCTCATAAGATGCGCGTAGTGGTGCTCCATGCGTACGACATCAGCCCGCCGCAAACCTGCTTCCTTCAGCAGTTTCGCGAGGGAAGGGGCCGCCTTCTCTTTTTCCGAGCGGTGTTCGCTTGCCAGATATGGGTGGCGAAGGACTAGATTTAGCTTTCTAAAAAATGCGTTCTTGGGGCGTTTAGCAATGGCGACAACGCGGACGTCGGCGGGGTGCAGGCCTGCGTGCTTAAGGCAATACGCGATCGCTTGGAAAGGAAACTTCGCGTAGTGCTTAACACGGGTGAATCGCTCTTCTTCCGCTGCGGCAACCAACTGATCGCCGACAATAAGCGCCGCGGAAGAATCTCCGTGGCCGTAGCTAATTCCCAGGATGGTATAGGGAGCCTTAGACATGAAGCTTGGTTTCTGCGCCGTTCCGAAGTTATTTCAAAAAAAGAACTATAATTAAAAAATAGGGTGTGTTTTCAAGTTTACACGTTTTTCTCCCGATAAGAAACACAGCCCCTATTGGACTCCCAATGCTTCCTCCAAAAATTGCCGAAACCTTCGGGTACATGACCATCGGAGCTTTGCTAGTTTACCCTTTTCTGGCCTTGAATTTACGCGTTGCATCACGCTTTGGGTTCATTGATTGGCCCAAGTCCCGCGGTGTCTCCCAGGAGCAGATACCCATTATTGGTTACGGCCTGGTTGCGTTCGTTCTATCGGTGATGGCGCTCTCTGCGTATTACTACGATTTCAGCCCCTGGGTACTTCTGACGGCAGGCCTCGTCGCCCTCATGGGGCACCTGGACGATCGTAGACCTCTGCCCGCTTTGGAAAAGCTTGTGTGGCAGGTACTTTGTGTTTTGGTGGTGCTCTATTTTGATCCGAATGTCCGCTCAAGCATTGGCGACAAATACGGAACCTTGGGCTTTGTCATGGCTGGTGGGGGTATCATCGCCCTGGTAAATGCGATTAACTTTATTGACGGCATTGACGGACTTGCCGGCACGGTCATCATGATGAGTGCGCTTGGGCTCTCGGCCCTTTCCTTCGGATCGGGTTCGCATTACTCGTATTTCATGATCGCCACGCTGATTGTGGGTGCGGTCATTCCGTTTCTCTACATGAACATCGCCAAGCGGAAGGGCTTTCTCGGCAACGTGGGAAGCTATTTCTTTGGTTACTCTCTGGCGGTGATGCATTTGTCGATTCCGATGAATGCTACCGATCCGATGGCGCGACTTTGCATTAATGCTCTTTGCTTTCTTATTCCACTGGCAGATTCAACGACTGTAATGATCTCTCGTCTCCTGTCAGTTAGGTCGCCGTTTGAAGGTGACAAAGGCCACTTGCACCACCGTTTGGTCCAGGCGAGTTTACCGCTCAGGGTAATTCTGTTTAATTTCGGCCTGATCGCTTTCACGGGAATCAGCATTGCATACCTACTCAATGAAAAAACCGGAATGCACTACAGCCGCCTACCGATTGTGATTTGTGCGGCCTATATCGGTATCATTTCTCTGCTCATTTCTATGATTGAGATGTCCTCTAAGCGTCGGCTTAAGAGCTATTTTCTGCGTATGGACGCTGGCGAGCCGGTCTATTTCATGAAGTACAAAATCCAGACTCGAAATGGAACCCCTGTGTCGAACGTTATGATGCGGCGTTTGGAAGCCAAGATCAGTACCGAAATTCGCGTTTACGATGTCTGCTTTGTTCATGGGGCCGACGAGCTCTTTGTGGTCCTCAATGCGATGGGCGAGCCCATTCGAGCCATCGCCAATAGAATCGAGCCCATTTTCCAGCACGAGCGGCTGGACGCTACGCTGGTGCTCGACAAAGGCGAGTACCTCAAACTTTCCTACCTCGAAAAGAATCCCACACTCCAACTGAAAGCCTAGCGGAGAATCGTGGCCTAGCCTGGGCTTTTGGGCTATGCTGCTCGCCATGGGCAGATTTGAAGCTATCCGCCGCTTGATTGGCGAATTTCGCGGTCACAAATTGGCCGTTTTCTGGATCGTCGTTCTGGGCTCCCTTGTCTCGATCATCCAGCCGCTTTGTGTGAAGATAACCGAAAAAGTTATCGATACTCTGCAAGCGGGCGTCGATCCCAGCTTTTTCAAGACGATTCCTTTAGCGCTTGTGGGCGTGTTTCTCATCAGCGGACTTTCCAAGTACTTTTACAATACGATACGACGGACTTTGTCTGAAACTGTGGTCTGCAAACTGCGCGATCAGCTGTTTCACCGCTTTCTATACTCGCCACTCAGTACACAGCAGAAAAAACGGGCGGGAGACTTTTTGTCGAGCATTCAGAACGATCTGGTGCAGGTCAGCAATGGATTGGAAACGCTTTACGATCTTCTCAAAGAGCCTGTTGCCTTTATCGGGCTCATGGGAGTGGCCTTTTATTGTGATTGGCGGCTTGCACTGGCCACCCTCGTAGTAGCGCCTGTGGTTGTCTTGTTTTTTTCTTGGTCCGGATCGGCTGTGAAGCGCTACACGGCCAAGACCTTGATTAATTTTTCCGACATCATTTCTCTCGGTCAGGAAAGTATTGTCGGTGCGCAAATAGTAAAGATTTTTCGGTTGGAGGAGACTCTAATTCGAAAATTCAGGTCCTACCAGGACCACTACTACAACATGCTACGCCGGTCGATACAGGTGCAGGAGACGGCCACCCCAGCGGTCGAGTTCGTTGGCGCTTTACTGATGGCCGGAGTCCTTTATTACGGGGCCCACCGCATCGCCATAGGCGAACTGACGTCGGGGAAACTGATAGCGTTTATTATCGCGATCGGTTTGGCGCAGATGCCTATCAAGAAATTGAACAACTCCTATTTGCGTTTGAAGATTGCCGAGGCCGCCGGCGAGCGGATTTTTGCCTATATCGATAGCCCGATGCCGTACCGCCCGGACGTTCGGCGCGTCGATAGCTTCCAGTCGACGATTGAATACCGTAACGTTGGACTTCGCTACATTGAAGAGTGGGCCCTAAGGGATATCTCGTTCAAGGTGAACCGCGGCGAATGCGTAGCTTTTGTGGGTCCGAGTGGCAGCGGGAAAACCAGCCTGGTAAATCTGCTCCCGCGACTCTTTGAGGTTTCCAGTGGATCGATTCTTTTGGACGGTACGGACATCCGTGAGCTCGATGTTCACGATCTGCGGGGCCTTATTTCCGTGGTGAATCAGGAGACTTTCCTTTTCAACGATACGATTTGGGAGAATATCCGTTACGGCCGGCCGGAGGCTACCGAGAAAGAAATCCGAGAGGCCGCCGAAATGGCAAATTGCCTCCCCTTTGTCTCGCGCTTTACGGAGGGTTTTCAAACTCGAGTAGGAGATCGAGGAAGCCAGCTGAGTGGGGGGGAGCGCCAGCGGGTGGCCATTGCGCGCTCGCTGCTAAAAGGGGCCCCGATTCTGGTTCTGGATGAGGCCACGTCCAGCCTCGACAGCGAATCCGAGGCGATGGTTCAGGGAGCGCTTGAGCGCTTAATGAAAGATCGCACGGTTTTCATGATCGCACACCGCTTTAGCACGATAAAAAAAGCCGATCGCATCTATGTGATTGAGGACGGGCAGATTGGCGAGGATGGGACCCACAGCGATCTGGTTTCCAATCAGGGGACTTATAGCCGTCTCCTGGAGCGCCAGGTATTCGTGTGAGGCCTACTTGGCGGTTGGCGTCTTTTTAGGTTTGTGGGTCGATCGGGCCACAAAGTCTTCCGTAGGTTCAACACTCATTACAGTTCCGGAATTCACGTAGTCGCGGGGCTTCACGCAGCCGTACATTTTCTTGATCAGCATTTCGTGGGCTTCCCCCTCCAAGTCCTTTAGCAATGACGATCTCAGGTGAACGGGGACATGGGCGTGCGTGGAATCCAGGTAGGCTAGGTATTCTTCCGCCACCTCGCGGGTAAAAGCGCCGATGTCGTCGTAGCTGCGGTTAAAGAGATTGTGTTCGAACAACTGGAAGAGCGGATCAACGACTTTGTATTTCATGCATCGGCCTCATCTTACGACCGTCCGTGGGTGATCGGTGCCTCCGTGGCGAGTGGGATGTCGTCCCAGATGTTTCAACGGCCAGCTCGCGCTTCCCCTTTAGGACTTTAGCCGGGGTGTCGCGTCAGTGAGCGTTGTAACGCACCGAATTAATTACGGGTTTTCGGGGACGGGGATCGCGCGATCAGAACTCATACAGAAAGAATACAGCCCCTCAAGGCGTAAGTATCTTAAAATACAGGATAAAACTGCAGCATTGTTGGCAAGGGCTTTGCAATTCTATGGCCTAGATGGGTCGTGTGCGCACGGCCTGTGGCAACTGAGTGTATACAGCATGAACACGACCCTCAAATTCCGTTTCCTCCAAGGAATGACCCTCATCGGGGCACTTTTCCTATTGAGTGGCTGTTTTGCCAAGTCGTGTCAAAAGCTCCCCGATCAGCGCTTCCAGAGCATCACAGAGACGGAGTGGCGTCTCGTCTATTCGACGGATCCCAGCACCGCTTCCCAATTGAACAATTTCAACTTTACGATTTTGACCTTTACCGACTCTTTCGACATCCAAATGACGTCGGTAAAAAACAACCAGCAGGCAGGTACCCCTGAAGTCGTGGGCGACTACACGGTCCAGAACGGCGAATTCATCGTCGCTAAGCTCCAAAGCTTCGATGGGTCCGATCTCGGGACCATGACTTGGTCGTTCACCCTGTCTCGTATCCTTACGTTAATCGATACATCCACGGGTTTTACCTTCATCTTCTACCCGTTTGAAGGGATCGTGAAGCCTGACTTCCAGTGTGAGTTCAAATTCTAGAAACCTTCCTTATTTATCTGGATTTTCATTGCGGCCCTAAACGACTTACGTTAAGTAACGAGTGTGGTCTTTTGCCTCTTTTGAGACGTTGTGAGGCATTTTAAGGAGTGGGTATGGCGCCGCGAAACCTGAAAGTCGAGATTCAAAAAGAAATCCAGAAAGTTGCAAACTCTAAGTTTCTGAAAGAGTTCTCCAAGCAGCTGAACGGCTATGAAAAGCGTGTACGAGACGTGGTCCGAGACTTCAATCTTCGTGGTCAGGAAGCTCGCTCCAAAAGCAAAAAGCAGATGGATCAGTTCACCAAGCGCCTGAACAAGACCCGCAAGGACGTTGAAAAGACTCTGAAATCATTGATTAATGAAGAGTCTAGATTGCTCAACAAGAGCTTCAACGAATTGGTTTCGCACCTGAAAGACTTGGCAGAGCAGGACAAACAGTCCGCCAAGGCAACTAAGAAGAAGGCCTCTGGAAAGAAGAAGGCTGCTCCAAAAAAAAAGCGTCTTCAAACGCTGAAGAGCTTGCATGAAAGCCACAAGGAAGAGTCGGCGGAAAAGAGCGTGAGTGCGCCTTCCGCTGAGGCGTCTCCCACCCCGGTCCAATAGCTTGCAGGTTCTTCACGGCCTTGATGCACTTTCGGGAGCCCAAGCGCCTACAGCCGTTGCCATTGGCAATTTCGATGGTGTGCACATCGGCCACCAGGCATTACTCAACGATTTGCGGTCGGCGGCCCAGGATAGCGGCCTCAAGCTAACGGTCCTGACCTTTTTCCCTCACCCGGTGGAGGTACTGAATCCCGGCAAAACCCTGGAGTGCCTCTCCACGAGCGCTGAGAAACTCGTGCAGTTGGAGGCGGCCGGAGTGGAACTTGTTCTAGTGGCCCCGTTTGATCGGCAGCTGGCGCAGCTTTCCCCGGATTCCTTTTTTCAGCAATATCTATTGTCCGGTCTGCACGCCCGGCGGGTCCACGTAGGCTACAATTTTTGTTTTGGCCGCAACCGAGCGGGCGACACGGAGTACTTGAGGCGTCTTTGCGAGAGTGCCAACGTTCAGTTGCATATCGCCTCCGCCTTCAAGCTCGATGGTGAAGTGGTTAGTAGCTCGCGCATTCGCCAGGCCATTACCCGTGGGAGCATGGAACACGCCAACCGCCTATTGGGGCGCTCGTACGTGATCGCGGGCAACGTGGTGGCCGGAGCTGGCAGAGGAAGGAAGCTGGGTGTCCCTACCGCGAATCTCGCCTACCCACCTGGCAAAGTGCTTCCTCAAACGGGAGTGTACGTGACACGCACGGCTTGGCAGCGCCAGGTGTTTCATTCCGTAACTAACGTCGGAGTGAAACCGACCTTCGAAAAAGCAGGTTGTCCGGTGGTAATCGAAACCCACCTCTTGGATTTCTCGGGCCAGCTTTACGGGGAACCGATCGAGGTAGGTTTTCTTTCCCGTTTGCGTGAGGAACGCAAGTTTTCTTCGGTGGACGAACTCAAACTCGCTATCGAAGGGGATATCCGTTCGGCGGAACGCTATTTTTCAAAGCCGCAGGCTTAAGCTATAGTATTCAACAGATGGCCGCCATTAAACCGCATATTCTAATCCTAGCCGCTGGCATGGGCACGCGCATGAAGTCCAAGGTCTCTAAGGTGCTTCACCCTGTGCTCTACCGACCGATGCTCCACCACTTGCTGGACGCGGCCAGCGCGTTGCCGCACGCCTCAATAAACGTTGTGGTGGGCGAAAATAGTAGTGCCGTCAAAGAGGCCTGCTCCGGCTACAAGACCATAAATTATATTCACCAGCCCAGTCCGCAAGGTACGGGACATGCAGTTTTGTGCGCCCGCGAAACCCTCCAAGAAAAAGGGGGCACCGTTCTGGTTCTGAACGGGGACGTTATCCTCATGCGCCCAGAGACCCTAAGCGCTTTTATTCAGTCGCACGAGCAAAAGCACGCTGTGGGGAGTCTGGTTTCGGCGAAGTTTAAGCAGCCGTTCGGCTATGGCCGAATTTTGAGGGACGGTTCGGGTCGGCCCCTCGCGATTCGTGAAGAAAAAGACTGCTCCGAGACCGAGAAGCAAGTAAACGAAGTAAACGTGGGTGTTTATCTGTTTGATACCGATTCCTTGTTTAGTGCTTTGGAGCGGGTCCAAACCAGCAATAAACAAAAAGAGTATTACCTAACGGACGTCGTTGAAATTTTGATCTCGGGTTCGGAATCGGTGAATGCTTTTTTGATGCCCGATCCAACGGAAGCCCTCGGTATCAACGATCGGTTCGCTTTGGCGGAAGCAGAGGAGATTCTTGCGGAACGGGTTCGCGGCCATTGGATGCGGGAGGGAGTCAGCTTGCACCACCCTCGGAGCATTACGATTGATCCTCGTAGCCGTTTCGGCAGTGATGTTGAGGTGGAGGCAAATTGCCGCATTCTCAACACTGTCGTTGAATCCGGCGTCTATATCGAAGCGGGCTGCCGCATCGAGAACTCCACCATCCGCGCCGGGGCTCACCTCAAAGAGGGCTGCTACATCGAAAGTGCTGAAGTTGGCCCTGAGTCGACTCTGGGGCCCTACCTGCACTTGCGTCCCGGAACCCGTTTGGAAGCCGGAGTGAAGCTCGGAAATTTTGTTGAAGTGAAGAACAGTCATGTAGGCAAGGGTTCAAAAGCCTCACACCTTAGTTATATTGGTGACGCGGAAGTGGGTGCGGACGTCAATATTGGTTGTGGCTTTATTACGTGCAACTACGATGGCCAGAAAAAGCACAAGACGGTCATAGAGGACGGCGTGTTTGTAGGGAGCGATTCTCAGGCGGTGGCACCGCTTACCATCGGAAAGGGCGCTTACGTGGCTTCTGGAACGACGTTGACTCGGGACGTTCCGCCCGGTGCTTTGGCGATTGCTCGGGAAAAGCAAGTGAACAAAGAAGGTTTTGTCGCGCGGCTTCGGCCCCAAAAAAAGAAAGACTGAACTATGTGCGGAATTATTGGCTACACCGGTGAAAAAGAGCCTAAAGAGACTCTGTTGCAGGCTTTAAAGCGCTTGGAATACAGAGGCTATGATTCTGCTGGGATAGCCATTCTTGAGGGCGACGACTTCAAAGTGTACCGGTGCGAGGGGCGACTTGAGGGATTGGAAGCGAAACTAAAGGACGAACACTTGAAGTCCAAGATCGGTATTGGGCACACTCGCTGGGCCACGCACGGCGCGCCCATAGAACGAAACGCCCACCCCCACCGCGTGGGATCGGTCGTGCTCGTCCACAACGGGATTGTCGAGAACTTCGCACACCACCGAGCCAAGCTGGAGGCGGCGGGGCGCAAGATCCAGAGCGATACGGATTCCGAAATCGTTGCCCACCTAATCGATCAGAAAATAGCAGAGGGAGTGCCGTTTGTGAAAGCCGTTCAACTCGTGCTCCCCACACTTGAGGGTTCCTACGCCTTTGTCATCATGAGCACGACGGAACCCAATATCCTTGTGGGCGCACGGAATGGAAGCCCTCTCTTGATTGGCATAGGTGAGAAGGAAATTTACTGCGCATCAGATGTTCAGGCGATCCTCTCTTGGACCAATAAAGTGGTTTATCTTGAAGATAAGCAGATGGTTGTGTGTACTCCAAACCGCTACGAGATTTTTGATTCAGCGGGCCTGCCCATTCAGTCTCCGGTCAAACAAATTAACTGGACGGCAGACGAACTCGGTAAGGTGGGATACGCCCATTTCATGCTCAAGGAGATCCACGAGCAACCCCGAGCCCTCACAAATACCATAGAGGGGAACATCAACCACTCTGACGAAATCATCGCAATCAAAGATCTCGCTTTGTTTCGCAAGAATATCAAGGGCATTAATCGCGTGAGTATCGTGGCCTGTGGTACTTCCTTGCATTCCGGTTTGCTTGGAAAGTACTACATCGAGCAGTTTGCGCGCTTACCGGTTGAAGTCGACTATGCCTCCGAGTTCCGTTATCGGAACCCAATTCTCGAGAAAGACAATTTGTGCATTTTCATTTCTCAATCGGGTGAGACGCTGGATACACTTGCGGCGATGCGCGAGGCGAAGTCACGCGGGGTTCCGTGCTTGGCAATCTGCAATGTTCGAGATAGCACCTTGGCTCGTGAGGCCGACGTAACGATTTACACCAACGCCGGACCAGAAATCGGGGTGGCCTCGACCAAAGCGTTTACGGCCCAAACCGCCGTACTCTATATGCTCGCGGTCGAGATGGGACATATCCACGCGAGTCTTTTCAAAACACAGTACCAAAGCCTTACGCGAGACATCGTGAGAACTCCGGTTCTCATGGAGAAAGTCTTGGGTCTTGAGGAATCCATCAAACAAGCCGCAGAAGTGTATCAGAACTTCCGCTGCTTTTTTTATGTGGGGCGGGGTATCTACTACCCAGTGGCGCTGGAGGGCGCCTTGAAGCTCAAGGAGATCACCTACCTCCATGCTGAGGGCTATCCCGCGGGTGAGCTTAAGCACGGTCCCATTGCGCTGATCGGCGAAGATGTCGTTACATTTGTTCTTGCGCCTCAGGCCAGCTCGAACCCTCCCAACAATCCAACAACAAGCCGGGTTTACTATGAAAAGCTGATGGCCAATCTCGAAGAGGTAAAGGCTCGCAACGGTAAGATCATTGCGGTCGGAACCGAAAATGATACGCGTCTGGCAGAACGCGCTGATGTATTTTGGGCGCTTCCCGCCGCGAGTTGGGCCATCAACCCACTCCTACTGAGCGTTCCGGTTCAGTTGTTTGCGTATCATGTAGCGTTAAATCTCGGTACTGACGTCGACAAGCCGCGTAATTTAGCGAAGAGTGTAACGGTCGAGTGATTTTTGTGTGACAATGAGTGTCAACTCTCTGACTGTTAGTGAATAGACACCCACACTAACTAGCCTCAATGACTCGTGTTTGGCGACCATCCGTAAATTAATATGGTTGAGCAACCGAAAACAATGTAAAATTAAAGGCTAAGAGCCCGCGCTTTACACAATTTTTCAGTCTCATCTTTTTTTGGGTCTCAATAAAGCCGTAGGAGGTTTGAATGAGGTCGTTGGTTGCCAATAATAAAGGTTTTACGTTGGTGGAGTTGCTGATTGTGGTTGCGATCATCGGCGTACTTTCTACCATCGGTATCCCCACTTTCCGAAGCATGGTGCAAAAAGCCAAAAAATCGGAAGCGAAAGTCGCTTTGGGCGGTTTGTATACCGCCGAAGCCGCCTTTTTCGCCGAGTACGGCGGGTACGGCAACAACCTCACTCACGTCGGATTTGATTTGGAAGGTCAGGGACGTATTTATAGCGTCGGATTCCCGAACGCGACTGGCGCCTGTGCGAACCGCTCGGACGCTCATCCGGATGCGGCTTCGGGACCTGGACGCGTCATTCGACAGGTTATTTCAGGCTACGATACGACGCCGGTCACGGTAATCGGGGCGGACCCAACCTTGGCCAACGCAGTTTGTTTCACTGGTGATGTGAATGCGACTGGGAATGAGTTTACTGCCACGGCTGCGGGAATTATTTCGGCAGCAGCCAAAGACATCAACTTCGCCGACATCTGGAACATGAACCACGAGCGGCGACTCTTCAACTGTCAGGATGGTGTAGGCCGAAGCTCTGGTACAGCGGCCTGTCCCGCGGCGCCCACGGGTGGCGGCACAGGAACGCCTCCGGCGACACCGCCAGCAACTCCTTAATCTAGTTGGAATAAGCCTAGGCTAGCCTAGCTTTTCTTCGCGATCCTCATCGTCATCGACGCTGAGGCTGCTAAGATTGTATTTGTCCACGCGGTAGCGCATGCTGCGGAAGCTGATATTCAGCAGCTTGGCAGCGCGCTTCTTTACTCCGCCGGTCTGCTGCAGAGCGCGGACAAGCAAGGCTCGTTCGAAATCGCCCACCAAGGCTTCTAGTTCGATACCATTCTCTTCATCGATCTCAATCTTGTTGGCATCAAGCTGACCTGCGGGCTGGTGGCTCTCCATCATGTGGCGAGGCAAGCTCTCAGGGAGAATGGCGGGACCTGGTTCCAGGGCCACCGTGCGCTCCACGATGTTTTCTAGCTCTCGAACGTTACCAGGGTAGTGGTAAGACCGGAGCACTTCCATGGCTTCATTACTAATCTTTTTTACATCAATACCCAGTGCTTTGGAGAACTTCTCAAGGAAGTGATTCGCCAGCATGGGAATGTCTTCCCGGCGTTCACGGAGCGGGGGACATTGAATCTGAATGACGTTCAAGCGATAAAAAAGGTCTTCGCGGAACCGGCCGCCTTTTACTTCGGCTTCAAGATCCTTATTGGTCGCGGAGATGATACGGACTTCAACTTGAATGTCTTCCGTTCCACCAACGCGTTTGAAGGTACCTTCCTGAATCACGCGCAACAGCTTTACCTGCATGCTAAGCGGTAATTCTCCCAACTCATCCAGGAAAATAGTTCCGCCGTTAGCGACTTCGAAAAGACCCTTCTTGTCAGCGATGGCACCCGTGAAAGATCCTTTACGGTGACCGAACATCTCGCTTTCCATGAGGTTCTCTGGAATCGCACCACAGTTGACCGTGACAAACGGGCGGTTCTTCAGCGGACCATTGTAGTGGACGGCGCGTGCGATCAATTCTTTACCTGTTCCGCTCTCGCCAGTGATGAGTACGGAGCTCTTGGTATTCGCGATACGTCGAACCATTTCATAAATGCGCAACATCGGAGGGGCTCCACCGATGATATTGTCAAAAGCGTATTTGGAACCCAGTTCCTTTTTAAGCTGGGCGTTTTCCAGCTTAAGAATTCTTTGCTCCAGAGCATGAGCAATAACAATTTTTACTTCTTCAAGCTTGAAAGGCTTTTGGATGTAATCGTGAGCCCCGAGCTTCATGGCTTCAACCGCTGTATCAGTTGAACCAAAGGCGGTGATCATAATGATAGGAAGTTCCGAATCGAGCTCCTTAACTTTTACTAGGAGCTCCATCCCGGAGACTTCAGGCATTTGAATGTCCGAAATGACCAGATCCACCTGATTCTTTTTCAGGAAATCGAGGGCTTCTCGGCCGTTTGGTGCGCAGACTACTTGGTAGCCCTCGCGCTTCAGCATAATTTCAAAAAACTCGCGTATGCTTTCTTCGTCATCAACAACTAGGATCCTGCGCAGATTCATCACTCACCTCGAAGAACAACTGTAACCAACAATAAAAAACTCTTTATGGAATGTGAGGGATATCTAGGTAGAAAGCACACTGCATGAGTACAGGTGCCAGTCTTAATGTCCTCTCACGTTCCAAACTCTTCTTACTGTACATGAGCAACTTCCGTACCAAGGGTGCCGTTTTTCGAAACGCTTGAAATCATAGAGGGTTCATTTTTGAAGACCACAGGTGTGCTGATTAGAGGCTTTCCGTGTGTGTGACAAATTTGGGCACCTTTTTCCGTTGGTTAAAAAAAGCCTTTTGGATCGAGGACTTAGAAAAAGCGAAAAAGCCTGTACACCTGTCTCAGTCTACAAGTCCTTCTGACAAAGTATTCCGCTAGTTCGATAGCAGAGAATCTAAAGTTTTCATTTTTTTTTGCCGATGTGGAAATCGGATTAGGATATCAATGAACCGAGTTCAGAAAAAAGAGCGCGCACTAAGTGTCTTAAGGGCGGTGTTCGGGATGGACTGGCGCAGCTTGGTGGCCCTTAGGATTGGGGTAGGGGTCGCCGTATTGGTAGATCTTCTAACTCGCGCGCAAGATCTTGAAGCCCATTATTCGGACTTCGGTGTTCTCCCTCGCTACGCGCTTCTGGATCGGTTCACTAACCCGTCCCATCTCTCTGTGCACTTGATAACGGGAACCTGGGAGGGCCAGGCTGTTCTCTTCCTTATTAATGCGTTAATCGCGGTCGCGTTGATATTTGGCTACCGTACCCGCCTTGCCTCGGTGTTAACCTGGTTTTTTCTGCTCTCCTTACATAATCGAAACCCGGTGGTGCTGAATGCCGGGGACTTTGCGCTCAGGATGCTCGCTTTTTGGGGCATTTTTCTGCCTTGGGGACGGTCTTTCTCTTTGGATGCCGTCCGGTTTGCCCGGGAAGCGCCCGATGTGGGGCGCAACGAACTCTCTTTAGCAACCGCAGCCTGCCTGCTTCAAGTCGGTATGATCTACATCTTCACCGTACTGTTGAAGACGGGGGACGAATGGCGGGTGGACGGAACGGCTGTCTACTTTGCGATGTCACTCGATCAGTTCCAACTGCCCGCTGCGCGCTTCCTATTGCAGTTTCCCAAATTGATGCACGCCCTGACTTTTGCGACTTTCTGGCTGGAGGCCCTTGCACCCCTGTCTTTGTTTCTGCCGTGGGGAACCGGCAGGGTGCGTGCTGTCGTTGTGCCGCTTCTATGGGTGATGCACGCCCTGTTTTCATTGCATTTGCGCGTTGGGACTTTCTCAGTAATCTGCATGGTAGCGCTCATCTCCTTCGTTCCCGCGGAATTGTGGAATTTTCTGTTTGAAAGGGTCCCACACTTGAGAGAGTTACGGCCCTGGGATCGCTTGGCGCGATTCTTTCACATTTCGGAAGTGCCTGAGCTGGCAGTGAAAAACTGGTTCGTTTATTTTGAAAAGGGATTTGTACCCGTTGCGCTGCTGTTTGTCTTTTATTGGAATCTATCCACTCTGGATTCCAGACCTGTCCGCGTGCCAAGTTCATTGGAATCGGTGGCGTACACGCTCAGATTGGACCAGAAGTGGGGAATGTTTGCCCCCTTTCCCATTAAGGACGATGGGTGGCACGTACTTCCGGGTCGTCTTTTTAGCTACGCTTACACCGGTACTTGGGTGGATGTCTGGCGAGACGGCGCTCCGGTAGACTATGAGAAACCGAAATGGGCCACCGATCTCTATCCCACGTTTCGTTGGCGCAAATATATGCGCCGGCTCTGGATGTTGGAATACAAAGAGCACCGGTTGTATTTCGGTAAGTATATTTGTCGAAACTGGAACCGCGAGCACGAGGGTGTCGACAAGCTGGAAACCTTTGAAATTGTGTATATGAAGGAAAACACCTTAGATGAGGGTGAAGCGCCGCCCGTTCCCGTCAAGATCTGGACCCATTGGTGCTATAAGAACTCGGTTAATTAGCAGCTTTCTTCTTTTCCACTTCAAAACAAGAGACCCAGCGCCCGTCCGAGAACGTCTCCAGCGCCGGTGCCTGCTCCCGACATCTGTCGACAGCCAGCGGGCAGCGCGTGTTAAAGGCACACCCTTTGGGCGGGTTCATCGGGGAAGGGAGTTCTCCCGTTACCGCAATTCGTTGGCGAGTGCGTTCTAATTTTGGATCCGGAATGGGCACCGCCGAGACCAATGCCTGTGTATAGGGGTGCTGAGGAGACTGGTAGAGCGACTGCCTGTCACCAATTTCCACAATTTTCCCCAGGTACATCACCGCGATCCGATCGGAAATGTACTTCACGACCGAAAGGTTGTGCGCGATGAAAATCATGGACAGGCCGAGATCGTCTTTAATCTCCTTAAGCAGGTTGAGGATTTCCGCCTGGACCGAAACATCAAGGGAAGAGACCGGTTCGTCGGCAATGAGAATCTTCGGTTCGAGCACGAGCGCTCGAGCAATGGCGATACGTTGCCTTTGGCCTCCGGAAAACTCGTGTGGGTATTTTTTTAGTGCGCGATCGCGTAGGCTTACTCTAGCCAGGGCTTGGCGGATCCGAAGATCCATCTCTTTGCGACTCAGCTTAAGGTGCGCCTGCAAGGGCTCGCTCAATATTTCGTGAACCGTCATCCGAGGATCCAAAGAACCATAAGGATCTTGGAAAATCATTTGGATGTCGGTCCGAGCGCGGCGAAGTTTTTCGCCCTTCAACGCCAGAAAGTCTACTCCGTTAATCTGCACATGCCCTGCCGTTGGCTTGTTCAGTCGGATGATCGCACGGCCCAGGGAGCTTTTCCCGCAGCCCGACTCCCCGACGAGCCCCAGCGTTTCTCCCTTAGCCAGCTCGATCGTGACCCCATCAACCGCCTTCAAGAACTTGCGCTCTGAAAAATTCAAAAACCCCTTGCGCACTGGGTAATGGACTTTCAGGTTCTGAACAGACAAAACGGTTGTACTCATTGCGGTAACTCCTTCAGGTGACAATAGGATCGGTGGGTGTTGGCGAAGGTCTTAACTTCAGGGAAGATCTCTTTGCAATCATCGAGGCGCACCGAGCAACGTTCATAAAAGGGACAGCCGCCGGTGAGTCGCATCAGGTCGGGTGGGGATCCGCCGATGGGAGGCAGAGATCCCACTTCTGTATCGAGCCGAGGCGTGGATCGCAGAAGGGCCGATGTGTAGGGGTGTTGTGACCGATAAAAAATATCTTCCGTCGTACCGTACTCAAACGCCTTACCGGCGTACATCACGAGAACTCGGTCGGCCATGCCCGCAACCACGCCCAGATCGTGCGTGATCAAGATGATTGCCATTCCGGTTTCTTTTTGCAGCGACTTGAGAAGATCCAAAATTTGAGCCTGAACCGTAACATCCAGTGCCGTCGTAGGTTCGTCGGCGATGAGTAATTCGGGATCGGTGGTGAGCGCCATAGCGATCATCACACGTTGCCTCATGCCGCCTGAAAATTCATGAGGGTAGGAGTTCATGGCGGACTTCGCGTCGGCTATCCCAACTTTTTCTAGGGAAACCACCGCCTTTGCCCAGGCCTCTTTCTTGGTTAGGTTTCGATGCTGGACGAGAGGCTCAACCAATTGAGTACCAACCTTAAGGTATGGATTGAGCGAGGTCATGGGTTCCTGGAAGATCATGCTGATCTTGTTCCCGCGCACGCTCCGAAGCTGAGAGGGAGAGGCTTTCAGCAAATCCATTCCACCAAATAGGGCTTCGCCTGACTCTATTTTTAGTGGTGGAGTGGGGAGTAGTCCAAGGATACTCAATTGCGTAACTGATTTGCCACTGCCGCTCTCTCCGACGATTCCTAGCGTCTCGCCTTTTTCGAGACTGAATCCAATCCCGTCTACCGCGCGCACCACACCCCGACGTGTGTGGAAGTGAGCCTTTAGGTTCCTTACATCTAAGATGGGCGCCATTAGTCCTTCGCTCCTTTGGGATCCAATGCATCTCTAAGCCCGTCTCCCAGGAAGTTGAGTGAGAAAAGAGTCAAACCCAGGGCCATGGCGGGGAAGAGAAGTACCGTGGAGCGTATCTCCATAACCTCCACGCCGTTGGAAATGAGCGTTCCCCAGGAGGCCATCGGAGCTTGAACCCCCAGCCCCAAGAAGCTAAGAAAGGCCTCCTCCAGGATTACGGTCGGGACGGTCAGCGTCATGAATACGATTACCGGGCCGAGGCAGTTCGGTATCAGGTGCTTAAAAATGATCGTACTCTTGCGCACACCCATCGAAGTAGCCGCCTGAACGAATTCTTTCTCTTTTAGCGAGATTACCTGACCGCGGACGATGCGGGCCATGGTTAACCACTGGGTCATGCCGAGCGCGACAAACAGCAGGTAGATGTTTCTTCCAAAGTACACCATCAGGATGATGACTAGGAAGATGAACGGTAGAGCGTACAGTACGTCTACAATTCGCATCATTAGACTATCGACACGTCCACCCAAATACCCTGAGATGGCGCCGTAGGTAACTCCTATGGCAACACTTACGAGCGAAGCGAGGATACCCACCATGAGTGAGATGCGGCCGCCGTACAATACGCGCGTAAAGAGATCGCGGCCCAGTGTGTCCGTACCAAACCAGTGAAGGGCGGACGGGGCCTCTACCCACAGCTCCAAGTTTTGCGCTTCGAAATCATACGGGGCGATCCAAGGTGTTGCGATCGCAAGCAGGATTTCTAAAAGCAGAAAGGTGCCGCCGATTACGGCCATCTTGTTTTTAAGCAAGCGGCGAAAGGCATCTTTCCATAGACTCACGCCACCCGTTTCATCCTTCAGGTTCGTGTCCATGCTGAGATCGGTGCCGGTCATAGTAGTCGTTAAGGTATTACTCATATCGCACCCTCGGATCTAAGACAACGTAAAGGACGTCCACGATGAAGTTGCACACAAAGATCAGTGTGAAATACAGCAGTGCCGTTCCCATCACCACTGTGTAGTCACGGTTCAAAGCGCTTTGGATGAAGAACCGCCCGAGTCCTGGGATATTAAAGATGGTTTCTGTCACCAGAGCGCCAGATAGCAGCCCTGCAAACGCCGGTCCCAGATAGGAAACCACCGGCAACAAGCCGCCACGCAAAGAGTGCTTTATGAGAATGGTACTCTCCTTTAGGCCTTTGGCGCGCGCCGTTCGAATAAAATCCTGGTTACGGATTTCCATCAAACCGCCACGCGTGAGCCTGGATACGTAGGCGGCATAAGCAAAACCGAGAGTCAGCGAAGGCAAAACCTTGCTCGGCCAGTCGTCCCAACCCGCAACCGGAAGCCACTCCATCCAGAGACCGAACAGTAGTATCGAGAGCGGACCGATCACAAAGGTTGGCAGACAGATCCCCGCAATGGAAATCGACATGGGTACGTAATCGAATAGAGAGTTAGGCTTGTAGGCGGCCAGACCTCCGGCAAGCAGTCCGATAATAAGGGCCCAAATTAAGGCGTACGTACCGAGTTCAAAGGAGATGGGAAACGCCTCGGCGATGATCTCATTGACGGTACGATTGGAGTGTTTGAACGACGGACCCAGATCGAAATGGGCCAGTGCTCCAAGATAGCGGAAGTACTGTTGGTAGAGTGGCTCATCCAAGTGGTACTTCTTATTCAAGTTCTCCAGAATTTCCGGTGGAACTCGCCGCTCCTCATCGAATGGCCCGCCAGGAGCAAATCGGATGGTGAAGAATACTAAAGTAACGACGGCGAAAAACACCGGCACCATAGTAAGCACACGTTTAATTAAGTAACCCAGCCCCATGTCTTTTGCCCCCTAAACTTGAGTTGCGTCTACTTCAGACTGACGAACTTCAACGGATGGTAATCCATCACGTTGGGATACCAGCCTGCGACTTTGGGATCTTTCAAGTACACCCGTGTGTACGTATAGATCGGAACAATGGGCAACTCGTCCATCAGGATGTCTTCCAAACGTTGGAACATTTTCAAGCGTTTCGCCTGGTTGGTTTCATGTTTTACGTCACGGACCAACTTGTCGTATTCCTTGTTGGAGAAGCCTGTTTCGTTATTGCCACCATTAGTGATGAACATATCCAAGAAGGTAAGAGGATCGTTGTAATCCCCAATCCAGCCAGCGCGTGCAATCTGATAGTTCAAGGTTTGCATCGTTGCCAGATATACCTTCCATTCCTGATTGAAGAGTTTCACCTCAATGCCCAGATTCTTTTTCCACATCTGCTGAATGGCTTCTGCGATGGTTTTGTGGCTCTCCAAGGTGTTGTAAAGAATTTCAATAGGTGGCAGTCCCTTCCCGTCCGGATAACCCGCCTCCGCGAGCAGCTTCTTAGCCTCCGCGATGGTTTTGGGTGTGACCTTGGGCGGAAGCTTCCCTTCCGGCGTAAAGCCACCCGTTCCAGGTGGGGTGAAGGACAAAGCGGGGATTTGGCCCGCTCGCGTAACGTGCTTCACAATGTCTTCGCGATCGATACTCAGGTTGAGCGCGCGTCTAACACGTTTGTCATTGAGCGGTTTTTTTGTGACGTTTAAGCGGTAATAGTACGTCCCCAGGTAAGGGTGTTGCTGGTAAACGTCCTTTTTGCTGCGTTGCCAATACGGAATCTTCGGCAAGGGGATTTCGTTTGTAACGTGCAATTCACCTGCGCGGAACATCTTTTCTTCCGTATCCGATTTTTCAACGGGCCAGTAGTTGACCTTGGATAACTGAACTTTGGCCGCATCCCAATAGACAGGATTTTTCACGACAGTAAGGACCTTGTTGAGCTGCCAGCTTTCTAGCTTGAAGGGACCGTTCGAAACAATGTTCTCAGGTCGTGTCCAGCGTTGGCCAAATTTCTCCACGGTCTTTTGGTGCACCGGGTACAAGGAGTAGTGATACAGGACGCCCAGGAAAAACGGGGCCGGGGCTTCGAGTTCCACTTGAAGGGTATGGGCATCCACTGCCTTCACACCCAGCTGTTTCAGATCCTTGATTTTCCCTTTGTTAATCGCTTCGCCGTTTTTAATGTAGTAGCCCTGGTACGCATACTTTGCGGCAGTTTTGGGATCCACTAGGCGCTGCCACGAGTAAACGAAGTCATTGGCCGTGACGTTCTCACCATTTGTCCACTTGGCATCCTTGCGGATTTTGAATGTGTAAATTTTACCGTCTTTGGAAATTGTCCACGATTCTGCCTGGGCCGGGAGTGGCTCCAAAGTTTGGGGATGGACGGTCACCAAACCCTCGAACAATTCGCTGATGATGTGGTGTTCCGGAACGCCCGACACGATGTGGGGATCCAAATCCTGAACTTCAGTCCCATTGCCCCAGTTCAGCACCTGTGGTGCCGGGCTTTGAGCGGAAAAACTCACCAGAGAAAACAGCAAGGCGACCAAAGGTCCCGCCACAAAAAGAGATCGAAACTGAAAAGTACCTTTAGTTCGCATTGGATTCCTCCATCGTAGCCCCCGTAAGCTTTAGCCCAACCAACGGCGGTATAATGCAAGGGGGTTGCCAAGAACATTTACCCCCACTACATCCCACAACAATCGTTATTGTCTACTGTGTCAAGCGACATGCGGGGCCCGCGTGCAGGGAGGCTAAGTACCTAATATAAATAAAAATTAAAGAGTCGCCGCCCCGGCATAATGCAACGCGTTAGGTGTCCGGTGTTCAGCGTCGGGCCGGCGGGCACGTGGCAGCGCCTTGGGGCCTTTTGACACCGTTTTGGGAAATTGCGCTGAACTGGGTCTACTCTGACCCCAGCAGCCCTTCTTTGAGTCCTGAGTTGGGTGGATTACCAATCCACAAACGCAAGAGTTGTGAGTCGATTCCCGGACCTTCCACCTTCCCGAGAGTCTTTTGGTCCAGCGACACTTCGACTTTGTCCTTTAGGAAAGTGAAGCTCATGGTCTGGCCTTCCTTTACGGGTGCCATCATTGAGTTCAGACGATCCAGGGCCGGTGTGAAGCGCTCGCAGTTTTTCTCACAGTTGTTTTCAAATCCCGCTTTCCACGCTTTGGTAAGATCGTCCTTGGACACCGAGCGCACAAAACGCATTTCAATTTTCTTCGGGCCTTTTGAGTCCAATAGAGCCTGACTTGCTTTGGATTTTTCCGGGACGTAGAGGGCCGCCACATAAACATCGACTTTGAAAATGGTGGCCTCGCGAATGCCGATTCCATTCAAAGAAAGCTTCTTCCCGCTGACTGTAATCGCATCTGGGAAACTCATGCCGCCTTTTTGCGCTGCGATAAGGGCAGCAAAAGGCAAAATAAGTCCCAACGTGGCAAGATATCTACGCATGGTTCCCCTTTCCGTATTGCACTGTACCGTTACGACAGGCCAGGTTCCCTTGTAAACAAAGAAGAATAAACGTCTTTAAATCGTTTCCTTTAACATTACGGGCCCTGACGGGCCACTGAGGAGAGCTTCGATGGTACGCCAACTGGCATTGGTATTGGTGATTGGGACAAGTTTGTTCACTGCACAGCTGTTCGCTCGTTCTTATAAAGTGAAATATCTCGAAAATGAAAGTGGTCGCACGGTATTGAGTCAGGGTTGGGTTGCGGCAGAGGCACCGCAGAGCGGATGGCTGGAAAACCGGTACCCTCAAACGGTCCAAGAGCACAGCCCAGTGGACAGCAACATGGTGGTTGAAATAGTTGCTGCCAATCGGGATACGATTCAGCGTGAACTCATTAACCGAAACGTCGCTCCCAAAGCCTTTGATCCCTTGGATTTTGTGGAAGCCGATGAAGAGGTCGTTACTCTCGTCAATAGTGGGCCGTCCGAAAATCGCATTGATCTTGTGTTTATGGGCGATGGTTACACCCAGGCCGAGCGGGATAAGTTTTTTGAGGATGCTCGTCGTCTGACTGATGATATGTTCAAGGGCGAAACCTTCAAAAGTTATTTACCCATCTTCAATGTGCACGCAGTATTCAAGCCCTCTAATGTTTCTGGAATCGGTGCGGGAAGTCAGCCCAAGGACACCGCCTATGGTCTTTACCGGCAGGGAAATACTTTGCGCGCAATTTTCGCCACGAATACGTCAGCGGCCCGTCGTTCTTGTGCACAAGCTCCGGACTGTGACTACCCGATCTTGATGGCAAACGATCCGTACTATGGGGGATTGGGCGGAGAATTTGCGATCACGACGAGTTCGCCCACCAGCGGGACGAAGGTGCTGCGGCACGAACTCGGTCACAACTTTGGAAAAGTAGGTGAAGAGTACGATGGCGGCGGCTATTTCGGCGCGAACACATCCTCTTCTGTAAGCAGTTTGAAGTGGAAGCATTGGACGGAAGGTACTGCTGCGGCGGAACCCGCGGTAGCGCGTCATATAGAGTGGCCTTGGCACCACCTTTCTGAAGGCCCTTACACCGCGAGCTTTCGCAGCAACGGCGCTTACCGTTATTTCGAGGTGCAATACAGCGCTTCCGGTGTGGAAGCAGACGATACGCTTGATTTTCGTTTGGATGGTGAACGTCTACCGTCCCCCTCTCCCGGCCACAGTGATCGGGAGTTTGTGGAATACTTTCACGACGGCGGACTTTCCTCTGGTTCACACAAAATTACAGTCGAAGAGAAAGTTCATGATGGAAACAACTGGTTGTCCGATCTCACCGTTTATGAATACGGCGAAGATTACCACTTCGACGCGGAACACGTCGGCGCGTACCCTCTCTTTAGTGAATGGGGATCTGTCGCAGGTTATCGCCCCACGCATGAAACTTGTTTGATGCGCAATATGAAGTCGGTGCGATTCTGCCCGGTCTGCCAGGAAAACAACTGGCTCCAGTTCTTCAAGAACGTCTCTCTGATCGATGGGGTGGATGTTTCCCAAGTCGGCGGAAACTACGAAGTGCATCTGCGAGTTCCGCCTTTGGGACAGTTCCGGGAAGAGGCGGTGAACCCGGAAGAGCGATTGGACGTGCGGTGGTTCCGCAACGGCCAACTTGTGGGCTCCTTTGAAGGGCAACTAGTCGGCGAGATTCCGGCGATTCAGGCTCAGGATAGCTGGGAAGTGGAAGTCCAATTCCACACCCCGGAAGTCCGAAAGGATCCGAGCGGACTGCTCAAGGCCCGGAAAAGGATACAACTAACTAACTAATATTTAATGGGATTCGATCGTTCACGCGGTCGACGTTGATCTTGTGCGCCCGACTTGTGTAAAGTCGGGCGCACAGTGGGGTGCGGGGGCACTTGTAGGTTGGTGCCGCGTGAGAAATCGGACGCACATTTTATTGCTCTTGGGCCTTTGTGGGGCAGTCTACGGCGGCCAGCCCATGGACGATCAGCCCGACCGCTTCATCCAGGCGGGCAAAATAAATCCCCCGGCCATCGTGCGTGATGCGGCCGAAGACGAGCGGCAAATCCGAACGAGTCTAAGTTGCATCCAAGTGGCTGTGGGGGAGGCTGGTTGGAGAAACAAGCAGAACAAGCGTTTTTACAATTGGCTTTTTAGGTACGCGCCCCACGTGCTCTCCGAGCAGCGCGAATTTTGTGGCCTCAATAGCTGCCAGGACTTGGAGTTTCTCTCAGATTTTTTCAGGTACAATCCAAAGCCGCACACACGTCTGGTCCCCGATGACTTGATTGTTCGTAATCCGGACGACGAAGTGACTCGGAATGTGCTCATCATCGGGGCGCACCCTAGAGAAGTGGAATGGATGCTGGCCCATTCTCCGTCTGGCCGTATCTTCGCGATCGACCACGCGTATGAGGCGGTCAATAATCTTGAGATTACCGCTGAGAAGCACAAATGGCCGAGCCACCGGGTGCGGATCAAAAAAGTTAGTATTCTAAACAATAATTTTGAAAAAATATTGACCGACATGAACGACGGTTCGTTTCCCCATCTGCATTTTGCATTTGCTATGTGGTCGGCTTTTTATGAATTCAATCCCGAGGAACAGGAGCGCTTGCTGAAAAGAGCGCACGATCTGTTGCGTAGCCCTGGGGGTCTTGTGATCGACTTTCTTTCCGATCCCATGCGGGCCGCTGAGCCGCTTGGGTACCGGAAGGTGACCATAGATCTAGAGCAATTGGGGCTGGATCCTTTTTTGGTAAGTGTTCTGCGAAGTTCTGAGCCTCCCCCGCCCTTGAATGTATATATTCCCGGCCGGGCCAGGTTCATGGAAATGATAGAGAACGCAGGCTTTGCCGCTCAATCGGGCTTCGTGGACAGTCAGTCGCCAACGTTTCTCTACAACGAAGGTCGCCAGCCTCGGGCCTTATATCTTTTTGAACGTAGAGATAGTTAAGGACGTTTTGTTTTTAACGTGAAGACGGTTACCTCAGATTCGCTGAAATAACGCACAGGAAGGGCAATCGTACCGGCTCCACAGCTCGTGTAGCCGTACATTTCTTTGTGGCGCCAAAGGCCGCGTGCGCGTGCGCGACCGGCGGTGTGGTGAGTGAAGACTGGATAGCCTCCTGGTAAGCAGATTTGACCTCCATGCGTATGCCCCGCGAGATACAGCCGGTAATTATTGGCTTCAGCCATGGCATACATTTCCGCAGAATGTACAAAGGCCACTTTGAACAGACTCGGCGAAGTTTCTAAGGCCTCAAGTGCGTACTCGGTGTAGTAGTAGTGAACGTCATCCACCCCGGTGAACGCGATTTTCTGTTTCTGGCGTTCTACCTCGACTGTTTCGTTCGCTAAGATCCGAATTCCCATGTTCTGGAAATCAGGCACCATGTTCACAGTGTCGTGGTTCCCAAGAGTTGCGTAGCAGCCATCATTTGTGTGAATTTCGTCCAGGATGACTTTCAAGGGCGCGAGAATTTGTCGGTGGCCGTTGTAGACTTTTTCTCGAAAATCACCAGTGAAGATGGCGAGATCCACTTTGCCGTGGATCTTTTTTATTGCTGAAGCAATCGAATGCTCTATTCCTGGCGTAAAATCCAGGTGGAGATCCGTTAGGTGAAGTATTCGGTACCCGTCAAACGCCTCCGGGAGATCTGGGAACTCAAGTGTGACTTCTTTGAGCTTCACGTCCTGGGCGTTTCGCTTCCCTCTGCCGAACAAGCCAAAAACTCGGAGGAAAACCCCCGCCAAGATAGTGAGCTGTTCGAACAATTCCCAACGTCGCCGAAAACTCGATCCCGCAGGCTGAGACTTAGCCGAGAGTGCTTCCAAAGCCGCGCGCTTGGTCGCCCAAAGCATGCGGCGCGTTGGGAGCGGGGTGGTGACTGCGTGTTCGGTTGAGAGTGACGAAGTGGGTTCGCTGGGATTTGAGGTCATGGTGTCCATGGCTTTTGTCATTATTGTCGGAAGAACAAGGGTTTAGGTTGAGTCCAGGTTCCTCTACGATGTCAGGATTTTAACAGTCTTCACAATGTCTCCACGGTTGCTACATCATTGGTCCCCAAGTTTTGAGGATAATCAAAGCGAACAAAGGGGGAGAACCCATGAAAAAGTTCATTAACTCGAAACTCCACGGCGTAATTGATTATCTAGTGGTGGGGGCCTTTGCGGGCGCACCCACGTTTCTAGGCTTCGGCGGTCTTACGGCCAACCTTTGTTACGGGCTGGCTGGCGTGCACCTGGCTTTGACGCTATTCACCAACTTTCCCTTTGGAGCAATCAAAACAATCCCTTTCAAAACCCATGGCTACGTTGAGTTGGCAGTGGGCCCAGTCTTGGCCGCGCTTCCGTGGGCTTTCAACTTTAGTGCGGACACAACGGCGCTGGCGTTCTTTTCGGCATTTGGTGCGGCGGTGTTTCTAACGTGGATGCTGACCGACTACGAAACGAACTCTGCGTCAGGACAAAGCGGCAGCCAAGGTGGCTTCAATAATCAGAATACCAACAATTCCAACGAGAACCAATTTCGCCGCGCAGGCTAAGTAGATTAGTTTTGGTGGACCCGATCGGGATCGAACCGACGACCTCTTGAATGCCATTCAAGCGCTCTCCCAGCTGAGCTACGGGCCCATCTTGAAGCTAGTCTCAATCCAGCATGTGTGGGACTGAGCGGACCAACTTAAGCAATCGTTGCTAAAAACGCAAGCTTGGAAGGGTGTAGGCTCTAGGTACCTGTCTTGGCGGGCCGTTCAAGGCCCAGAGCGAGGTGGACGGCATTGCGCGTGGACTTCTTGGCGCTGTACATGGCTTCGTCGGCAAGCTGGAGCAGCGTCTCCCGCTCCGCCGCGTGGATGGGGTAGGTTGCAATCCCGATACTCACAGTCGTGCTGAGTTTTTGATCCTGGATAATAAACACTCGACGCTCAATGTTTTTACGAATGCGTTCGGCGATGACCCGAGCGCCTTCTGTGTCCGAGTTGTGGAGAATGACTACGAACTCGTCCCCGCCGTATCGGAACGCAGGATCGATGCCGCGTACAGCGTTCTTGATGGTCTTGCCTATCGCCACCAAAAACTCCGATCCGATGACGTGCCCGTATTTGTCATTTACCTGCTTGAAGTGATCCACATCGATAAAGAGAATCGAGAAGCACTGATTGGGATCGCGGCACTTCATGATGGCGTTCGTGATGGCAAACTTCAAAAAGCGGGAGTTGTAGAGACCCGTTAGGTCATCGACAAAAGTCTGTTGTTTGAGTTCCTCGAATTTTTGCAGGTTGAGGAGGCAAAGATCCCCATGCTCCTGGATCAGCTTGGCCATGGAGAGGTGGCTGATTTCCGACTTATCGACGCCCCAAAGCAGAATGGAACTCTCTGGGTAATTCTGGCAGGGGAGAAGTACGTTACATTTGTTTCCCTTGGTGGGATGCACAAGGGGTTCATCTAATCTCTCCGGAAAGACCTGATTCGGTACCTGAGCGAGCACCAGGGAAGTAGGGGTGTTTTTGGGGACCGAGCACAGGACCTGAGTCTCGGCAAAACTGTCGCCATCTGCCTGTAGCCACGCCGCGCCTTCGCAATGCATGACGGATTGCATGTACTCCAGAGTGTAGAGCTGTACGAGGGTCGGGGTGGTGCAGCTCGAAATCTGCGTAACGGCGCGGACAAGGCCCGTTTTTGAATCGTCCGGAGCCAAACGTTGGATCATTTCCTGATGCTGTTGGCATTTCCGCACACTCCACGCAAGCTCTTCGGGACTAGTGGGCTTAAGTAGGAAATCGGCAAAACCACTACGGATGCACTGAAGCGCTGTTTGCGCCGAATCTGAGCTGGAGAGTGCAATAAGATCGGTGCCTGGAAACTGCCTGCGAATCTGCTGGAGTTGGACTTCTAGCGGAGAGCTCAGGCAGTCCAAATCAACGATGAGAACACCCGGCTCCTCTTTCTCGTAGTTCATGAGACTCATGTACCGAGAGAACCACACGACCTTTTCGCAAAGGGGCCATAGAGCGTGTTCGTACGGGTGGCGGATCTCATCCTGCGGTTGCAGTACGAAAATATGTTTTTTGTTAAGGCGATCCGAGAACATGAAGCACCGTTCCAGACTCCCATAGGGAGTCTAGTCACTGATCGGCAGATCATGCACGCTGGATTATGCGCGGTGCTTCACGTCCCTAACTTATTCGCAGACTGGCGTTGCCTGAATCTCTCGGCCTTCACCGTCCAGGAGCACCAGGTGCGCACAGGACTGACCCTGCCGTACCGTCTGCGCCTCATTTAGGTCGATGGAAAACAGGACGCTTTGACCGGTTTCCAGAAGCCGGCGCCCCAAGGATCCGAGGACCACAGGCATTTTTAGAATGCGGTGTTCCACGAGTCTCACGAACCAAGCGTCGGGCGCTTCTTTAGCAAACGCGCCTTGAAGCTGGAAGCGGCGTTCGCCCTGGCAGGAGCTCCCGCCGAGGCTTACTGTGCTGTCCAGTTCCAACCCACCCGAGGTGAGCAAGCTACCGTCTTCACAGAATACCATGTACGGGAAATCGGTCATGAGGTCGTAAAATTTCTTCGCGGTTTGGAACTGCAAATCCAGGGAAGCGTACTTCGCCGCATCCTCTGCACTCCAGGCCGTTTTGAAATTCAATACGTCCCCCTCGATGCGCAGAGTTCTCTCGCTGCGCACTTCCCGCAGCTCAGCCGAGGCTGAAGCCTTGAGCGGAGCAAAGTTGTTCTGTACCGTGGCGTCAATAACGCCCGTTTCGCTCGGCGCTTCTACCTTAACTGCCAGGCTGTAGGCTTTGACGACTAGTTCTATGTCTGCAGCCTTCTCGTTGTTGGCAGGGGCGCTGATATCCACCTCATACACACCGGCCTTGGTAATGTTCGTGTGGGCGTAGATAGGCGCTTGCGGAGCGTCCCGATCGGGATCCGAGAAGTCTTTTACCAGACGTCCCTCTTGATCAAGCAGTTGCCCCCACACTTTGGGCCCGCTTGTGCGCAGCTCGATTTGCGCGGCGGTGGTGCCGGCGGGTACGTCCACGAAGGTACGCAAGGTCTCTCCAACGGCAACGCGTTGGTTTAGCTTGTAGGTGTAGGCGTTGTCGTCTCCCAGAATGAAAGGGCGGACGACCGTTACCGGGATTTCAAAGGCGACGAGCCCCGTTTTTTCATCTACCGCAGAAATCTTCTCCGATAGGAGGCCGCTTTTTCCTTCCAAATCCAATTTCACTTGAAAGCTTCGAGGGGCGCGCGAATGGACCCAAAAATTTTCGGGTAGCTGAACCCAGCCCGCACTCGATTCGAGCTTGAAGGTGCGCAGGAACAGGGTTTTTGTTTCAGCAGGCGTTCCTGCCGGAAATACCGGCGAGACTACCACCGTAAAGGCGTTGCTCGGAGTGTGGCGCGAGCGAACAAAGATGCCTTTGCCCTTGCCGTCCGGGGCGACCGTGCTGTTTACGCTGATGTCGTACTCCATCGGAAGAGAAGCATCCACTTGCGCGAGTTTTTCAAGGGCACCCGGGATATTCATCAGTCCGTGTCCCTGCTCAATCCACTTCAGGTTGTCGATGGGTTTTGCACCATTGTAGACCGCCTGGGTAACGGACACCCGATCCGTCGGCAGGCCTTTGTCTTTGGCCGCGCTCAGCAGCACAGCCAGCGCACCGGTAACCTCAGGTGCCGCCATCGAAGTACCGCGGTAGTTTTCATGCCCGCCTGCCCAGATGGGTAGGCTCGAGACGGCACTTCCTGGAGCGGAAATGGACGGCTTCCAGCCACCGTCTGCGCGGGGACCCACGGAAGAGAAGTACCACATGTTGTCGCGTTCTACTCCGACGTAGCCGTAGTTGCCGTGAGCGGTTTCCTTGGAGATGTAAGCTCCTGGAGTAATGGCGCGATGATCAGTATTCTGGTGGTGCTTTCAATGGTTTCGCTGACCCCGGCGCTAATTGAAAAGTACGCGTTTCTTCAAGCGACCTTATCTACGTACTGTCAACCATGGCGCTTTTCCTGTAACCGACCCAGCACGAATGCCGATGTTGATGACCTGGCAAACCGTTTGCGACCGCAGTTGATGGCGGTTACTGATGCGGTCATGTCGATCCACCGGAGAGCCGATCGTCGCCACCTTCAACGATAACTTTTGAGCTCCTGCGGTGTTACGCCGTCGTGAGGTTGCCCTTCGAGTAGCTGGCGGCACCCCGGTAAACATGCGTTCCGTGAGGAGCCGTCGGGTCAGTAAAGAGGGCGATAAGCAAATCGATCCAATATGTTGCTGGTGCTGCGAGTAAGTCTCGGCTATTCTTCTACCGTGAGTTTTACAACTTGCGGGGCTTTCGGCGTAGTTATGAGTTCCGCACTCTTTCGTCACCAAAGACTCGATTGTGATTGGTATCAATACGTGACCGAAGAGCTCGGTTCCCTTTGTGCGATCACCCCATGTCTTTAAAGTTTCTGTCGGAATATCGATGCCGTTGGTGGCGGCATGGGACGCCGAACGGTGAAGTTTTGGTTCCAAGGGTCCACATCCTTCAATGTAGTACTCAATGCCACCCAGACCTGAAAATGAAATTATGTTCACCGACTGGCCAAGTTCCAGGAAGTGCCCTTGTCCGGAGAAATCCTGAAAATCGCCAGATTTTATCTTCCCTTCAGTGGGTTTTCTGAGAGCGGTGGTCCAACCCACGCCTGTATCGAGTACCGCTATCGTGATACCCTTCCGTCGTAGCCCGGATTGGCGCTGATAAAAATCAGGGCTCCCCACTTTCGCCGGAATCAGCTTAAGCAGGGTGCTAAAGATCCCCTTAGTCGGGTCTCGTCGGTGGCAGGGGCTGCGTCGGTTGTGCGACGGTTGTTCACAGGCGCGCAAGCGCAGGGCTTCGGGCTTTTGATCCGTCAGGTACGCTGCTGTCATTGCGGTATAGACCTTGGCCCCGGAACCGATCAACACCAGATCTGCATAGAACGGAGTCGCCGCGGAATTTGCCAGCAAGATGGACTCGACCGCGCAGCGTCCACCACTAAGCCTGGACGACGGTGTAAGTGTCTTTTGGAACAACCTATCAATGTAAAAATAACGGCAAAGACAAGGAAGGTAGTAGCCATATTCCCCAAAACCCATGGACACCCGCCATGCAAAACGGTGCGCCAATCTTCTACGCATGACACAGGATTGGACAAGGGATGTCGTCGGCGAGCGCAGGGGACTTGTCGGTGCGAACATCCGTTATGAAACGTCTTCTCTTGCGATTCAGTTTTCCATCAGTCCGGTGGCGGAAAGATAAAGAAACGGCCGTTCACCAGCTGCGTGTGGCCCAATGATCTGCTCTGCAATCGAAGCTACCGGTTGTGGGCGTTTTGTTCCGCTTTAAGCTACCCACTGTCACCGAACGGAGAGAAAAAGAGACGCGCTGTTGGCAAGGACATAGTACTGCAGGCGCCTGGAGCGTGAGACCCACGCGCTTTGCCGCGGCCTCTACGGCGTCCAGATAACCGCCCGTCTTGTCGACGAGTTTTTGCCGGCGGCTTTCAGGCCTTCGGTCCACACTGGCCCCTGAGCCTCCTCATTGGCTTCTTTGAGAGGCGAGTTGTCGTTGTTTGCTGGCTGTAAATCTACAAAGCTATCGTAGCACTGATCCAAACGTTCGCTCAGAATTTTCTTCCCGGGCCCTGATCCTCGCGAATAGAGATCCGCATACGGCGCGTCCGTAAGGATTTCTTTTTTGAGGTCAATTTTTTGATAAAGCTTCGAAAGATTGACCTTACCCAAGAACACACCGATGGATCCCGTGAGTGTTGTGGGCGACGCAAAAATTTCGTTGGCGGGAGCCGAAATCATGTAACCCCCGCTGGCGGCGTAGTCGCCCATCGAGACGATCACTGGCTTTTTCTTTTTCGCCCGCTCGATCAGAGACGCAATCTGTCGACTGGGTAGGATTTCGCCACCGGGGCTGGAAACGCGGAACACTATTGCTTGTGTAAGTGGATCGGCAAGCGCACTTTCAAAGAAGGTTTCCATTTTCTTATACGTTATTTGAGGACTGCCCGCGAAGCTCAATAGAGCGCTCCGCCCTTGCAGAATATCGCCGCTTGCAACGATAACGGCGATTCGGGGTTGCAGAGCGATGGAATCCTTCATGACCTGTACGTTTTCAGTAAAAATGGCGTTGAGGCTTTCCTTGCGATCGGGGAAGGTGTCGATGGCGTCGACCAACTGCCATTCCTTGGCTTCTTCCGGGGAAAACATTGCGTGATCAAGAACCTGGCCCCATTTTTTCTGCGAAATCTTCCGGTGTTTTTGGAGGTGAGCGAAAATTGTTTTCTCCAAAGAACGCAGTCGCTGGACGCTTCTTTAGAGGCTCCTGATGGGCCTCGGCGTGTAAAGGTTTCCGGGGCTGACTTGTACTTCCCTTTGGCAAAAAGTTCGCCCTCGATGCCAATCTTGTCGAGCGTGCCGCGCAAGTAATAGCGTGCCTCTCGAAGGCCAGCGAGACGAAGTTCGGAACCTTCCTCTATATAGATGCGGTCTGCAGCGGCAGCGACCAAGTACTCCTTCAGTCCCGCGTTGCCTAGGAAGACTTCGACTTCTTTGCCCGCGCCGCGCGCGCCGTAGGACTGCGTCCGCTGATTCAGGTGGCCGCAAGCCCCAGCGGGAAAGACGGAGGTCTATCAAAATGACTTCGATTCCTGTTCTTTTGCTGGCCTCGTGGTTCATCGCTTTAACAACCGGAGCAGACTGGGGACGATCGTTAACGCAGCAAGCCCCGTTAACCGGTTCTTCTGCTACGGCGCCATTGATTTGGTCATCTTCAAGGCCCGAATGGAAGCTAATGAGCGATGAATAAGGCTTTACTGAGAATTCAAGTTCCTATGAGTACAGAGCGGGTCGGTGTTTCCTGGCTGAAAGGCAGAAAAGTAACCGTAAACCCAGTTGAGTTGCAGGACCCACTTGCCATTTGCGTTCGTAGCCAGCATCGAACTCGGAAATGCCTGCGGAAGCCTGACTTCAGCAGCATTCGCTTCATAGCCGAGAGACTTAAAATTATTTGAACAGGTGTTGATGTTCAGCGTGAGGCGAACGGGTCAATCGGATTAAGCAGTGTAGACCGGCGGTGTGGGTCGGAACGAGAGAGCCGTTGTGCGTGGGGTTGGTTATTTGCAGGGCCCTTCCGCCAAGAGAGCCAGGCTAACCCCTGTGGGCCCGCAGTTGAAGTCCCATCGTCAAGGAATCGTAGGCTTAGGCAGCGGAGTCCGATCGGGGTGAATGCGTAGCGGATACCATAGTAGAGGTAGGGCGTGAACGGTATGCCCAGATAAAACTATATCGGTTCAGATCGCCCACGTTGCGTGCGTACCAGTTTCGCTGATGCCGAAGCCCAGCCAGCCGAATGCCATTGAGAGAAGACGTAGTCGTTATGTTTCGGTTCGCGCTGAGGCTTCGTCGAAAACGCGCTCAATGGCGTGGGCCCCATTTAGATCTCTGTTTAAAGCCCAGCGCGGCTGGGTTTAGGAACGAAGTTACGCGAGTCACGCGCCCGCGATGGAGGTGGTGTACTGACGTTGTTCTTGCTAATGTCCGCGCCGAAAAACCGAGAAGGACGCTGTGGAGCCCCATCCATTTAGGCAATTTACCTCCATCCTTCCAGCGCCTCGCTATTGCTCCATGGGTGGCTTTGGTAGCCCACCCCATTCTCGTTTAAGACTGGAGGCCCGCTGTCTTCAAAAAGCGGGGGCCCCTACGTGAGGGATGCGATGGCGCATGGACGCGTTAGAAAAAAGAGCGCAGTTGCGAAGAAGATGGCGCTGAAAATGGAAGCCCAGGAAGCCAGGGACTGCGCTGTTTCGCAGGCGGTCAGGCTGATGAAGAGCGCGGCTGTGAACTGTGAGCGCGTCCACGGGCACGAGATTTTGATCCCAAAACCGCAAAGGGCGCAAGCTCAAAGCAGACGCAAAGCGGCAGGATGGTGAAGTTCGTGACCTAGGACGTTGAAGATCCTCAGCAAGCGGCTTAAGATGGGGAGAGCGTGCCGAGGCTTTGCGCCGCAAAGAAGAAGAAAGCGGAACGGGAAGCCGAGCGAAAACGCTTTGAACGCAGTGATTGTACGGCGTCGCCCGGCGCGAGAACGCTCTAATGGCCTGCGTATTGAAACTCGCCATCGGATGAGCTTCTAACTGGCAAGATTGTGACACCAACCTCAATATGTCGCCGGTCAACTCTTTGCGAATGGTTTGCGTTTCGCTGCCGCCTGTTGTCCTCTACGAAGTCAAGTACTGCATTTTCGTAAAACCTGAACGCGCAGATGGGTGGTGGTGTCTGCTGACCTGGCCCAACGACGGACGAGATCTTACCGTTGACTGTGCCAGCCGCTTATTCAATCGGATGCCGCCATGTACCTGCCGGCGCGTGAACGGCTTGAAAATTTATGGTGAGCGAGGCGCACTATAACGCGGGATGCGCTTCGGTGTTTCGCCACCGCGCGCTGCGGAACTGTTTGCGAATAACAACGTCGGCCTGGCTCTGATTTACCCTGGCATGCCGCTTAGTAGAGAGTGTTGCTTTGGTATTTTCTTCCGGGAGTGCTCACAGAAATGCGGCCGATGGTCGAAATTTCCCCAGACGTGGCGATCCCGGCAATCCTTGCTGGAAAGACTGCTCGCCTACTTAGGCTATATATTCTGGCATTGTATGGGTAACAGGAGTTTGCGCCCGCTATTCATAAACCGGTGGAAGCGCTTCCGGCATACGCGCGCGCATTGATACCGCACCAGTCCCCAGAAAACGAGGTCGTGCCTCATTACCATAGCCCGAGGGTGGGGATTCCGTGAGCGAGTTTGAGAAGATTGTGGCGATGTCAGAGCGGCCATTGCTAAGCACGTGTATTTCGAGCGCCACCATAGCCTGGAGGCAGCTGCTGTCGGTACGCTGCGTTCAATGAACCGCCGGATTGTACCGTGGGAATCCTGCACGGGCGGACTGCCAGCCACCGCCTGACGCGCATTCCGGGAAGCTCAAACGTTGTTTGGGGGGGTATGTTTACCGGGTAGAGGCTAAGGCCAAGATGTTGGGCGTGAGTCTAAAACCGAGGGCGAGGCCGTCTCAAAAGCGTGTTTTATGCCTATGCGCGCGTTGGCGGCTAAGTGGTTGATCGTCGCGGTGTATGATTCCATGGGGCATACGGGCCCGGATGGAAATGATTCGATCCGATTGGGACTATCTACACAGCGGTGGTGAGCGGTCGCGTGGCGAGCGTCGGCAGTAGGGATCGGCTGGAGCGCGAACGGAAACAGGGCTGCTTCCGCCGTGCTCCTAGACGAAATCTTAAAGTTCATTCAGGACTGAAGCCGTTGTCGTCCCTTGTGAGGCGGCCGCTTTCTTCGAAAAGTCATCACTATCTGAGTCAAATGAATTGCGCTGAAATCTCGGTTTCGAATTCAGAAACTTCGGCAGTTAATACTCATAGGTTCATGGATTCGTTGACGACCTCCGCCGGAACTACGTTGAGCTTTCGCGTTTTGCCTATGGCTTTCTTCCCTTTAGCTTTCTTTTTTCTACGGTTTTTTTACCACTTTTCTTAGCTCTTGCTCCAATTTTTTCTCTGGCGGTTGATTTTTTTCTTTTTGGCCTTTTTAGTTTTTCTACTTTCTTGCCCGCCTCTTCAGGTTTTCTTTTTCTTGCCACCGGCGACGTCTTTCTTTTTTTTTTTTTCTTCGCATATGCCCCTGACTCCCTTTTCTAATTTAGGTCCACTGGCTTCAAGTGATCGAGATCCCATTTCAGGCTGCAAATAAATGGTAAAAGAGTTTATCCATTAAATATGTGCACGAAGCGTAAAAAATGCCTTTCTTTCATCGGCAGTTATGTAAAAAAGGGAATATTTTAGCAGCAGCAGGTCATTAAATATGGCTGCGAAATGCAAACTAAAGGTTCCGCGGGCGAAGATTTAAAATCAACGCCCGGTTGCGTCTAAACCCGTAGTCCATTTAAAAACGCAATCTCAAGCTCGTTACTGCAAAAGCTCTGATAAGTCAGGAAGAAGCTGGAAAGCCACCGGATGATGTGAACGCTTCGAGGTCGACAAGCCGAAGAGAGCCACTCAAGAAAGAAAGTGGTGGTATCTCGCAGCATGTTGGAAGCCATCGAGCGTCGCAAGCGGGAGCGCGGCGACGAAGGGGAAAGTCGCATTACGCAGCTTTTCAAGAAGCCGGTGGGGCGACGGGGTCGACGTCCAAAGAACGTCGAATACGGTGCGTCTAACGGCGGTCCGGAAGACGAGTTTGCTGCAAACGATCCTGAAGCAGAACGCCTGGAGTATGACACGGGAATCAAGGTTGGCTTCTCAGTCGACGGTGATTCCACATTGTTCGAGCGCTCTGACGACTACGATGAAGAGCTCGATTTCGGCTGATAAGCGCCGCGCTTGAGTTCTCGTTCGGTATTGGGTAACTGTTTCCTAATGAAACAGCCTCAATCCCGAATTAAAGCCGTCGAGTGGCGCGGTGACACGTGTCGCTTACTGGATCAAACCCGGATTCCCGGAAGGGAAACCTATATTGATTGTCGTGACTACCGCGAGGTGGTGGATGCCATCCGTTCCCTTGCGGTGCGGGGGGCTCCGGCAATTGGTGTAGCGGGGGCGTTTGCGGTCGTACTAGCTGCGCGTTCGGCCAAAGATCTGAAAGAACCCAAGCCATTCTTCGAGAAAGCTTTGTTGGAGATTCGCGAGGCGCGCCCCACGGCCGTCAATCTTTCGTGGGCCGTAGAGCGGATGCGAGGCGTAGCCGAATCGACGGGCCTTGATGCGGACAGGCTGCTGCAGGAAGCCGAAGCGCTGCACGCGGAAGACATCCAATTCAATTTGGATATCGCTCGCCACGGCCTGGAGCTGTTTGATCGGAAAATTTCCGTTGGCACCTACTGCAACACTGGGGATCTAGCAACGGGTGGAGTGGGGACAGCGTTTGGGCTCATTCACGGGGCCTATTTGAATGACCGCGTTAGCCACGTCTATACCTGCGAAACTCGGCCCGTGTTACAGGGGCTTCGGCTGACGGCCTGGGAGCTATATAAGAATGAGATCCCTTTCACGGCTATTTGCGACAACATGGCTGCCTCGCTAATGGCGGCCGGGCGGATTGAGGCCGTCTTCTTGGGGGCAGACCGAATCGCTGCCAACGGGGATGCCGCGAATAAGATCGGTACTTACGCGTTGGCGGTCGCCGCCAAGTACCATGGCATTCCATTTTACGTCGTGGCCCCCAGTTCTACGTTTGATCTTAGCTTGGCCTCGGGCGCGGAAATTCCCATCGAACAGCGCGACGCTAAAGAGATCCTCTCCGTTTTGGGGGACAACACGCCGCCTGAAGCATGGCCGGTGTACAACCCCGCTTTTGACGTGACGCCCCACCAACTTATTACTGGGATTGTCTGTGAGCGTGGCGTGTTAAAAGCCCCCTATGCCGAGAACATCGGGTCGGTACTCGGTTAAATGGGCCCACGGGGCGCCCCGTAGTCAGCAAGTCCCTGTAAGGCGACACCTTTTTGGGTTAGACTAAAAAGCCATGGGGGAAAAAACAGAAAGCCGTTTGCCGGAGTTGCGGGAGATCGTCAAAGAGCAGGATCGACGGGTCTATAATTTCTGCGAGTACATGCTCTACGATCCTTCGCTGGTTGCGCCGCTGGTGATAAATATTTTTGCTGAGTTCGGAAAGGTGTACCGACGTCTTGAATCGCAGGCGGCAGATCTTTCAGATGCCGAACTCAGGATCCGTCTTTTCCAAGTTGCCTGGACGTTCATTCAGCGCCACTTAGCTGCGCAGGAACACAATCTTCACTTAGGCCGCGACACCCGCGATCTGAAAGACTTTGGGCGCGACCTATTGTCCGGCGCGAACGTAGACGACCAATCCGTTCGAGATCAAATTTTTCAGCGCATTTTGAGTTTGGACGCCGATCTCCGGGCGCCGGTTGTGTTGCGAGACATACTCAAGTTTGACGATGAACAAACGATGCAAATTCTGGGAATGCGTTGGGGCGTGTACCGTCACCGTCTAAACCGCGGGCGGCTCGACTTTGCGAATTTTCTTCGAGGGCGTTTGGCATCGAGCTCCACTACCGAGGCAACTGCTTAATGGCTATTTCTAAGTTTTTTTGCCAAAACCTGCTTTCAGATTACGTCGAGAAGTTGCTTCCAGCCGCTCGCCAATCCGAGGTAAAGCAGTGCTTGGAGCAATACCCTGAGTGCCGAGAGATGTATCAGGATCTTGTTTCTACCTTGAGACTGCTAGAAGGCTTACCGGTCCGTGACATCAGCAATGATGTAGCGGTTCGGATCATGGAAGCCTCCGAGGGAGCCCGCTCCCGGAAAAGTTGGTCAGCCCGTGCCGCACAGGTCGCCGTCTTTGCAGGAGTCCCGCTGGCGGTTCTCATCGGTGTCAGCTTTTTGTATCCAAAGTCCGTGCCCGTAGTATCCCGTATGCTCGCCTCAGCAAACAGCGGGGAGTCGGGCAATTTCCTTCGCTACTACCCGCTCTACCATGGTGCAGCCGATATCCTCGACGCTCAGGGCGCGGTCATCGAACAAGCCGAAAACTTCTCGGGAAGTGTTTGGGAAGAAGGTGGCCTATCCGCTGAAGAGTTCGAAAGGACATTTCAGCTTCAGGGTGGTAATGTCCCCGAGAAGTGACCCCTGAACTGAAAATTGGCCTGGCCCAAAGTAACCCCACCATTGGTGATTTGGATGGCAACTTAGCCACGATACTTCAGCGCGTCCAATTGGCCGAGAAGCAGGGGCTTGATCTGCTAGTCTTCCCGGAGCTTAGCTTAACGGGCTATCCCCCCAGAGATCTTCTTTTTGAGAGCGATTTTGTTAGCCGACAGTTGGAGGCCCTTGGCAAAGTCGAAAAGGCGTCCTCCAAGGTGGCTGTTTTTCTCGGGTTTGTGGAGCCCAATCCGGAGGCCACGGGGCGCCCCTTTTACAACGCACTTGCGGTGTTCCATCAGGGGAGGCGAATCGCCACCTACCGAAAACGTCTCCTGCCATATTACGATGTCTTTGATGAACCGCGCTACTTCGAAGCCGGAGCCAGTCCCTCAGTTGTGGAAGTGAGTGGCAAGCGCATTGGTCTGGCCATTTGTGAAGATATTTGGAATGAAAAAGGCTTCTTGAATCGCTTGTACGCCGCGGACCCTATGTCGGATCTTGAAGAAGCGGCCCTTGATCTCGTGGTCGTCCCTTCTGCTTCGCCGTTTCACTTGTTTAAGAATCAAGCGCGTGAGCGCTTGCTAACGCAGGTGTCCCGGCGCCTGAATGCGCCCGTTGCGTTTTGCAACCAAGTGGGAGGCAATGATGAGTTGCTTTTTGATGGCTGCAGCGCACTTGTTAAAGGCGACGCAGTATTAGCCGCGGGCCCCGCTTTTGAAGAAGCCCTAGTGATCGGTACTCTGTCGTCGACGGCCGCAGCCACCCATCCCGCTTATCCGGAAACTGAAGCTGCCTGGGTATTGAGTGCTCTAGAAATGGGCATTCGCGATTATGTCCGTAAGTGCCGCGCTTCAAATGTGGTGGTAGGGGTGAGCGGCGGCATTGACAGCGCGGTCGTGGTTGCACTCGCCGTGCGTGCGCTCGGCAAGGAGCACGTCTACGCACTTTCTCTTCCGACTCGGTACACTTCATCTGGGAGCAAGAGCGATGCGCGTTTACTTTGCGAAAGCATCGGAGTTTCTTTTCAAGAACTAAGTATCGAACCCCTATTCGAAAAATACCGCGCTCTGTGGCCGGAGTGGTTTGGGCACTCGTTGCAAGGGGTCGCCTTGGAGAATGTACAGCCGCGGATCCGCATGACGCTACTCATGGCACTAGCCAATGAAAAAGGTGCCTTGCTGCTCAACACGAGCAACAAAAGTGAGATCTCAACGGGCTACGCAACATTGTACGGTGATAGCGCCGGCGCACTGGCGGTTTTGGGCGATCTGACAAAGAGCCAGGTTTATGCTGTCGCGCGCGAACTGAATAAGCTTGGGATGCGCATCCCCGAGGGGATTCTCAAGCGCGCGCCCAGTGCCGAGCTGCGCGAGGACCAAACCGATTCTCAGTCCTTGCCCGAGTACGACGTTTTGGATGCGCTGGTGGAAGAGCGGGTCGTGCAGGTTATGGCCAATGGAGAGTCCCCTGCCGGCGCCAAAACGCTCTTCTCGCGGCTCTACTCTGGCAGCGAGTTTAAAAGGGCCCAGCTACCTCCTGTGTTGCGCGTAAGCCGCAAAGCTTTCGGGACGGGTCGGCGCTTTCCTATTGCGAAGCGTTGAATCCGTCCTACAGGGCCGCGCAAGTCTCAGCAATTCCAAGCGAATTCCCTATTCGTCCCTACCAGGTCTAAATACAAAATCCCGGTTGCCAGCCTCAAAGGGCGCCCCTATAGTCCTATCCGAAATTGGTTTTGCATATAAAGGAGAACACTCATGAAAAACCTTTCATGGCTTGCAGTGGTGGTCGGCGTGCAGTTCCTGTTCGTGTCGGCCCAGGCGGCAACGATTAGCGGCAAAATTGGCTATGGCAAGGATGCCCCGAAGGATAAACCCATTCGCATGAACGCGGATCCGTACTGCGCGAGCGCGAACAAAGCGAACCCCGCTACCGACGAACGCATCGTGGTAAATTCCAACAAGACGCTTAAGAATGTTTTCGTTTACATCAAGTCGGGCGCAAAAAAGGGTACGGCCCCGAGCCAGGCAGTAGTCTTTGATCAAAAGGGCTGTGTTTACCACCCGCACGTCATTGGCGTACAGGTTGGACAACCTTTTGATATTTTGAATAGTGATGCCACTCTTCACAACGTGCATTCGATGGCGAAGAAGAATGCCGGTTTCAACATGGGAATGGCGACAAAGGGACAAAAGGTTACGAAGACCTTCTCCAAGCCTGAAACCATGATTAAGTTTAAGTGCGACGTTCATGGCTGGATGACGGCCTATGTGGGCGTTGTAGACAACCCGTACTTCGCTGTGACTGGAGATGATGGTTCGTTCACCTTGAAGGATGTCCCTCCGGGTGACTACACCATCGAAGCCTGGCACGAAAAGCTGAAGACCAAGACCGCTACGGTTAAGGTTGCGGGTGCCGGCGATACCAAAACTGTGGACTTTTCCTTCTAGTTGTTTAGATGGATTGGTTAACGGGAAACTTTGATCTAACGAGCGCTACCGACGTGCCCTTTGTGGGCACTGCCTTGGTGGCGCTCGTTGTTCTTTTCGTGGTTTTCGATGGCTATCTTCTAGCGGGAGGGACCAGGCGTCGTCAGAAAAGCACGCGCTTTGTGCTGGGGCCGCTGGAAACGCACCTGCTTTGGACTTTGGTGCCGGTCGCCCTCATCGTAGTTCTCCTCAAACTGCCGACCCAATCTCGAAAAACTCCGCGCGTGACCCGGCAGACGGTCCCGCAGCAAACGGAAAAAGCCCCCGAAGCTGCAAAGGTTCTTTTTGAGTAACTTACAAAACCCTTGTCCACGATGGCTCCATTGGTACGCAGTGGCTACTTCCACAGCGACTTTGTTTTTGCTTTTGGTGGGGGCTCTGGTTACCAGCACAGGCTCTAGCCTTGCCGTTCCTGATTGGCCGCTTTCGTTCGGACAATTCTTCCCGCGAATGGTCGGCGGAGTCCTTTATGAGCATGGCCACCGCATGGTTGCGGGTACCGTTGGGCTTCTAATGTTGGGACTTTGTCTTTGTTTTTGGTTTGTGCGCGCAGTCCCGCAGAATGTTCGGTGGACCGCGACGGCTGCGTTGCTTGCAGTTGTCTTACAGGCCGTCCTGGGCGGTATTACCGTTTTATACCGCCTCCCGCCAGCGGTTTCGGTGGCGCACGCCTGTCTCGCGCAAATCTTTTTTTGTCTGACCGTTTCATTGAGCCTTATGACCTCGAAGTGGTGGGGGGCCTCAAATCCCCAGCGCCTTTCGGATCCGGGTTTCTTTGATCTGCATGCGCACGCCGTTTTGCTTGTAGGTCTCTTCTTTTTGCAGCTGGTCTTGGGTGCGACCATGAGGCATTTGGGTGCGGGCTTAGCGATACCCGATTTTCCTCTCTCCTTCGGCGCTCTTGTTCCGGCTTTTGAAAGTGTAGGCATTGCGATTCACTTTTTCCACCGGGTGGGCGCTGTGGTGGTGGCGACAATGAGTTTGTGGCTTGCGACCCGCATTTATGTGCACCATTTCGAGTCTTCAGCGCTGGTCGGCATCGTCGGTATTTTGGTTACCTTGATCGCGGTACAGTTGGTCCTGGGAGCTGTCTCAATCTGGGCAGCGCGTCCGGTATGGATCACCAGCCTGCATCTGGTAGTCGGTGCAAGCTGCTTCGCTTCCGCCGTTAGCTTGGCGCTCGCCTGCCACCATTTGTACCTGCCCGCCGAGGGGAAGCGCGTCCTAAGGACCGCCGATGTTCCAGCATGAATTGGGATCGAGAAAAAATCGCGGCCTATTACGAGCTTTCAAAGCCTCGTCTTTCGGCGATGGCCGTGATCATGGTGGGATTGGGTTATGTGCTGGCCCGTCGTGCACTCAATGAGAATTTTGATTGGCTACGTTTTTTTGCGACGGCGGTAGGAACAAGCCTTGTTGGAATTGGTTCCGCTGCGCTCAACCAATGGATTGAAGTCGCACGCGACGCCGCGATGGACCGCACAAAATCCCGCCCCTTGCCGTCGGGCCGCTTGCGCAGAAAATCCGTTTTGCTTTTCGGTTATGCGGCCTCTGCGGGTGGAGTGCTAGTGCTTCTTTTATTCGTAAATGCTGTGACTGCCGTTCTTGCCGCGTTTACGCTCTTTTTCTATCTTGCTGTGTATACACCGGCGAAGCCTCTTTCCTCCTTGGCGACCTTGATTGGTGCTATACCGGGAGCCATTCCGCCTTTGATGGGCTGGACAGCGGGCTATGGGATGATTGCCTGGCAGGGGCTCATTCTGTTCGGAATTCTTTTTCTTTGGCAGATTCCCCACTTTTTGGCGATTGCTTGGATGTACAAAGACGACTACGCGCGGGGTGATTTTGCGGTTCTTCCCGTTGAGGATCCCGAAGGTAGCTCTACTTTCCAGCAAGCAGCTCTTTATAGTTTGGCGTTGCTGGTGATTAGCATTTTGCCAACCCTGCGTGGTATGGCCGGAACAGTTTATTTTTTTGGAGCCTTGTTTTTCGGCGGGGTGATGTTGCAGAAAGTGTGGCAGCTTTCGCGCGAGCGTTCGCGCAAGCGAGCGCGCGGACTATTTCTCGCATCCATTCTATATTTGCCTGCTATCAGTGTGCTCTTGATCCTTGATCAGATTTATTGAGGGACTATGGAAACCGCGGCGATTCTGACTAAGCAAATACGACACGAGTACGGAAAACGTTTGGCTCTTGAGGGCCTAAGTTTGGAGATTCCGACAGGTACGGTTTTCGGCCTCATCGGACCTAACGGAAGTGGCAAGAGTACAGCGTTCAAAATACTTTCAACACAGATGCTTCCTAGCTCGGGCGACTTGGAAATCTTAGGCCTTCCGATCGCAGCGGTTGGCGAGATTCGTAAGCGTATGGGAGTCGTGTTCCAATCCCCCGCGCTGGACAAAAAATTGGGTGTTGCAGAGAATTTGAGAATTCAGGGGTGGCTTTACGGTCTTTCCGGCAAACTGCTGGAGGAACGAATTGTAGCCGTTTTAGAACACTTGGGCGTGCGTGATCGCAGTGGGGATAAAGTTGAATCGCTTTCAGGAGGCCTCCAGCGTCGCGTGGAAATAGCCAAGGCTTTGCTTCACAAACCTCGTCTTCTTATTTTGGATGAACCTACGACAGGACTCGACGCCAATATTCGCCGGGACCTGCTCAATTATTTCCGCAAACTTCGCGACGACGACGGGATGACAATACTTTTCACTACGCACTATCTCGAGGAAGCCGAGGCCTGCGATCGCGTGGCTCTGCTGGAAGGCGGTAAGCTTGTTGCCTACGATACGCCCAGAAGTCTTACGGCAAGCATGCAGCAGGAAATTCTGACAATTACCGCCGCAGGGGCAGCGGCACTGCAACAAGAGATCCAAAAAGAATCCGGTCTTCAGCTGCAGCTTGTGGGAGAAGAGTTGCGGGCGGAAGGCCACGAGGCGCATAAACGAGTGGCTTGGATAATGGAGCGGTGGGGTGAGCGCATCGATTCCCTCCGGGTGGGCCGTCCTACGTTGGAGGATTATTTCATTAAGAAAACCGGTCAACGCTATGAGGGGCGGGAGGGATCCCATGTTTAGCCGATTGTATTTTTTGTCAGTCTGGGCCTTGGTCTACCGAGAGGTTGTCCGCTTTTTTAGACAAATGAGCCGCGTGATAGGCGCTCTGGGCACGCCACTTCTCTTTTGGTTCTTGATTGGATCTGGCGTCGGAACTTCATTTCAATCCCCCTTCGTTCCCGAAGGAATGAGCTATCTTGAGTTCCTTTTCCCTGGAACCTTGGCGCTAATTTTGTTGATGACTGCCATGTTTTCCTCCATTTCGATTATTCAGGACAGACAAGAGGGCTTTCTACAGTCGATCCTGGTGGCACCAGTGGCGTCTGGGACTTTGGTGGGGGGGAAGTTACTCGGCGGCAGTTTGCTTAGTGTCTTTCAGGCATTGCTGCTATTGCTCCTGGTTCCGTTCATTGGAATTCCGTACAGCCTGTCTCTATGGGTTTACGCCGCATTTGGTCTTTTCCTTTTCTCTATCGCAATGAGTTCCATAAGTTTCTTCTTCGCGTGGAAGATTCCGTCCGTGCAGGGCTTTCACGCCGTCATGAACCTGCTCTTTCTGCCTTTGTGGGTTTTGTCCGGTGCCTTGTTTCCAGTTTCGGCGGCTCCCGCATGGCTAAAAATCTGCATGTATCTCAATCCCGTGACTTACGGGGTGGCCAGCATTCGGTATGCGCTTAACCCTACGCAGCTGGCTACCTTTGGTAGCCCGTCAGTTACCACAAGCTGGGTGGTATTGGGCGTGCTTGCCGCTCTAGGGTATCTAGTGGATGTTTGGGTAGTAAAGCCAAGGAGGTAAAGAAATGAAGAAGCCAAAACTATCCTGGTTTATCATGGCGCTAGTGATGATGCCGGTTTTAGCGGTCGCTCTTTTTGCGCTTACCTCCGACTGGTCAGTAGCCAAACCTCTCCGGCACGTTCCTGATTTTACTCTGATAGACACTAGCGGGAACGAAGTACGCAACACGGACCTATTGGGAAAGGTCTGGGTGGCTAGTTTTATCTTTACTCGATGTGAAGGTATGTGCCCGCTCTTGAACAAGAAAACCCAGAAGCTGCACGAATTCTTTGGAAAAGATCCACACTTTCGGACAGTCTCTATTTCGGTAGATCCAGAGGCCGACACTCCCTCCGCTCTTAGGCGCTATGCTGCGCGTTACCGGAACAATACCGATAGCTGGATTTTTTTGACTGGAGAAAGAGGTTCGATCAAGGATCTATTGCAATCTGGTTTTCAGGTGGTGATGCCTGGTATGGAAGATAGCCAAACCGGCATGATCACCCATAGCAATAATTTCGTTGTAGTCGACCGCGAGGGTGCCATTCGCGGGCACTTTGACATGGATGACGAAAGCTCCATGATCAAGCTCAAGCGCAGCGTTCACAAGTATTTGGGAAGACGGTTTTAGAGTGCAGTTTTACGATCTAATTTTTGTAGGGGGAGGTCTGGCCAATGGCTTGGCCGCTTTCCGTCTCAAATTAAATCGCCCTGAGCTCAAGGTTCTGGTCATTGAGAAAGGCCCCACTCTGGGCGGCCAGCACACTTGGTCCTTTCATGATACGGATCTTAACTCGCGTTCTTTGCTTTGGATTACCCCGCTGATTACCCGGCACTGGGACGAATATGAAGTCCGTTTCCCCGAGTACCAACGGGTTTTGCATTCCGGATACAATTCCATACGCTCCGAGCAATTTCATGAAGTCATCGCTCCCGCTTTGGGTAGGAGCGTACTGCTCAACACCGAGGTGGTGGGCTTGGAGCCCAACCGGGTGCATTTGGAAAGTACAAGCCTACGCGCAGGCCTAGTCCTGGACGGTCGCGGTTGGCAACCGGCCGCTGGGGTTAAGGTCGCCTATCAGAAGTTTCTCGGGCGTCATCTAAGATTGAAGCGTCCACATGCTCTTAACCGCCCGGTGTTGATGGACGCCACATGTCTTCAGCAAGACGGTTTTCGCTTCTTTTACCTTTTGCCTTGGTCGGATACCGAGCTCTTTATTGAGGACACGCATTACAGTGATGGTGGGCTGGTAAACTCCAGAGTGTACCGCGATCAAATAGATGAGTACTGCGAACGAATGGGATTCGAAGTCGAATCTGTGCTTTACGAGGAAGTCGGAAGTCTACCCATTCCGTTGAGTGGGAGCCTGCCCGAATGGGACGCTGGTTTGGTGCGAACTGGGACTGGCGCTGGCCTTTTCCATGCCACCACCGGTTACTCCTTTCCCGATGCCATTTCTTTTGCTGAAACTCTAAGCAGCTTGGAAGATCCCGCCGCCGGCGAAAATCGTACATTTTTTCGCCAACGGGCCGAGAAACATTGGGCGGGAGATTCGTTTTTCCGCTTGTTAAACCGCATGTTGTTTCGCGCTGCTTTACCTGAGGAACGTTACCGTGTTCTACAGCGGTTTTACCGTCTTTCTCCGGCACTCATCCAACGCTTCTATCGAGGCCAAATGTGGCGTTCAGACAGACTGCGGCTGTTGCTTGGCAAACCGCCTGTCCCGGTATTGGGGGCAATCAAATGTCTTCGCGCCGGAGGGCAAGTAGCATGAATACTACCGAAAAGAATTCTCCTGAACTTCTTTTTGGAGGCGATGTTAGCGATCTCCTGGAGACGGTGCTCTCCCAACCTGTCAGAAGTTTGATGGATCGCCCGAGCAAGCGCATTCGGGCACAACTCGTGGAGCTTGGTTTCGAGTTTTCTGGATGCGTACCGGCGCCAGAACTCTGCCACGGGTGCGAGCAAGTGGTGGAAGCGGTACACGCCGGATCCTTGGCAATTGATGACATTCAAGACGGGAGCCTCGTTAGGCGCGGGCAGCCCACCTTGCACCGCTCACTTGGCGTCCCATTGGCGATCAATACCGGAAACTGGCTATATTTTCGCCCTCTGGAGCAGGTTCGGGAGATGGGGCTGAGTGCTGACCAGGAGTTGCGCATGTACCGGGCGTACCACCACGCACTGCTGCAAGCACACTATGGGCAGGCACTGGATGTTGGCGTGCCCGTGGATAGCATTTCTCAGTCCAGAGTCTATGAAGTTTGTCTAAGTTCTTTGGAACTCAAAAGCGGTATGCTGACGTCGCTTGCGTTGGTGCTTGGGGCGATTGCTGGCGGTGCGGAAGAGAGTTTGGTGCGGGATCTCGATCGCTTTGGCTGTGCGTTTGGGATCGCCCTGCAAATGTTTGATGATTTGGGAAATTTGACCGGGAAGAAAGAGCCGGAAAAAAAGTGGGAAGATCTTAAGCTGCGGCGACCGAGCTGGTTTTGGGCCTGGCTCTCTAGGCACTTAACCGAAGGGGAGTACCGAGATTTTGTCGCGTGCGTCCAGAGGCTTCCTGACGAGTTGCGCTTGCAGGAATGGATGGAATCTCATCCTGATTACCTTAAGGGGGCTATCGGCGACGCTCACAAGCATTTAGATTTATGTCTGGATGAGTTGGGAGCGCAGCTGACATCCGCGATCGAACTGCAGGCCTTTGCGAAATTGAAGGACTTGGGAGGAAGGTTGCGTGTTGCGTACCAATAAATTGAATGCAGCGGTGATTGGTTCGGGTTTTGGAGGCCTTGCGGCAGCGATACGCTTGCAGGCACGTGGAATACAAACGACCGTTTTGGAAAAACGTGACAAAGCGGGCGGGCGTGCTTACGTATTCGAGGACTCGGGATTTCGTTTCGATGCGGGCCCAACAGTCATTACAGCGCCCGAGTGTATCGACGAGCTTTTTTCTTTGTGCAATCGAAAGCGCGAAGATTATGTCGAGTTTTTACCGGTAAGTCCGTTTTACAGACTTTGTTGGGAAAACGGAGACTCATTCGACTACGTAAACGACGAAGATCAGCTTCTGGAGCAGATAAAGGGGTTCAACCCGGCCGATGTTGAAGGCTACAAAGAGTTTTTCAAGTATTCAGAAGCGGTGTACGAGGCGGGATATCAAGAGCTCGTCCATGTTCCTTTTCTAAGCTTTTGGGACATGGTTCGGGTTGCCCCTGAGCTCATCAAGCTGAAAGCCTACCGTTCTGTCTACAAAACCGTAGCCTCATTTATCAAAAACGAGAAGCTGCGGCAGGCGTTCAGCTTTCATTCTCTGTTGATAGGTGGAAACCCTTTTTCTGCTTCCTCTATCTATACACTCATCCACGCTTTGGAACGGAAGGGGGGTGTCTATTTCGCAAAAGGCGGCACCCACGCCTTAGTGCAGGCCTTAAGTAATCTATTCGAAGAGATGGGTGGTCGCCTGATCCTTAATGCGGAAGTGGAAGAAATTGTTACTGAGCAATCCAGGGTCATAGGCGTTAAGACCGCGGGTGGTGAGTTTACTCCGTATGATATGGTGGTTTCCAACGCCGATGTGACTCATACTTACACAAACCTCCTTCGTTCCACTAAGGAAGTGCAGGGCGTGGCTCGGCGCTTACTTGGAAAACGTTATAGCCAAGCGCTCTTTGTCGTCTATTTTGGTACTGATCGTGTTTACCCGAGCGTCGCTCACCACAGCATCCTTTTCTGCAATCGATACAAAAGTCTGTTGGATGATATTTTTAGCAAGGGCGTGTTGCCAGAGGAGAACTCTTTCTACCTGCACGCTCCCTGCCGAACAGATTCTACGTTAGCTCCGGAAGGCTGCGATGCGTTTTATGTGCTGGCGAACGTACCCAACCTCGCAAAGGCTCCGTTGGATTGGAGTGTCGTGGGGCCGCGCTACGCAGATTGGATTTTGGATTACTTAAGCCGAACGTATTTGCCGGACGTTAAGAGGCATATTGTTACGCAACGTACTTTTTCTCCTATGGATTTCAAAACAGAGCTTAACGCTCATCTTGGGACGGCTTTTTCCCTGGAGCCGACCCTCTTGCAGAGCGCCTATTTTCGCGCACATAATAAGGAAGAACGGCTTCGGGGCCTATACTTCGTGGGCGCTGGGACCCACCCCGGAGCGGGAGTACCCGGTGTCATCAATTCGGCCAAGGCGACGGCAGGTGTCATCCTGAGTGAGTTGAGGGACGTTCCGGAATTTGCGTTGGAACCGGCGTATGTCTAAGCGACAACAAAAGTCTGATTACGATTTACTTGTTGAGCGTTGCCAATCAGTGATCCGCGTTGGCTCAAAGAGCTTCTCGCTTTCGGCGCACCTATTTGGAAAGGAAAAGCGAGATGGTGCTTTTTTGCTTTATAGCTGGTGCCGGTACTGTGATGACGAGATCGACAAAGCAAGCGCAAGTGAAACACCTGAACAGTTGGAGCAGCGGCTTGCCAGTCTGCGGGAACTCACGGAGTCGAGCTATTCTTCAACGCCCATGAACCACCCGGTATTTGCCGCCTTTCAACATGTGGTGCGTAAATACGAGGTACCCAGGCACTACCCTTTCGAATTGTTAGAAGGGATGGCCATGGATATCCGCCGAGAGGACTACCCCAATCTCAACAAGCTAGTTCTCTATTCTTATCGTGTGGCGGGTTGTGTGGGGCTGATGATGTCGCACGTAATGGGAGTAAGCAGCGACAAGGCCCTGCAGCATGCCTCCGACATGGGTATCGCGATGCAGCTTACAAATATTTCGCGGGACGTTTTTGAGGATGCTTCCATGAACCGCGTTTATCTCCCAGAGGACTGGCTAAGAGAGGAAGGGATTCCAAAGGCGGCAATCCGCGAAGCGTGTAACACACCCAAGTTAGTTCGTGTCGTTGCGCGTCTTTTGGATGTTGCCGATGGGTATTACGCTTCGGGAGATGCCGGTCTAAAGTATTTGTCTTTGAGAAGTGCCTGCACGGTAGCGAGCGCGCGCTACGTGTATGCCGAAATCGGCAACCGGGTGCGGTCTCGCGGTATTCACGCGTGGAGCTCCAGGACTTGGGTGAGTTTCCCGCGCAAGTTGTGGGTAATGGCGCTGGGGGTGTTCAAGGTTTTTGTTACTCGCCCGTTCGGACGACGTTGGGCACCACAGCGGATAGGAATGGTTTGGGAGCACGCAGTGATGCTGTTCAGCTTCTTTGTTTTCAGGAGTCTACTATGAGTTCTGTCGCGTTTTGGCGTGAAACAATTATCTACGCCGGCCGGGTACGGGAGTTCAACCGAACAGATTGGATCGTATACGTTGCATGGATCGGCCTGATGTTCGGACTTTTTGGGAGTGTATTCGGCTTTTTGATGTTTGGGGTTTCCCACGGGGTGCAGTACCCAGTTTATGTGTGGAATGTTCCCATCGGCATCGCAATTTTTGTTGTTGCCATTGGTTTTGATACCATCGGCCACCGGACTGTCTACAAGCAGGAGTTGCTGAAGGCAGAGGCGTTGGTTCACCATATTACTATTTTCTGTGGAATCACTTCGGTTCTTTGCTTGTGTCTTGCTTACGGGCAGCGCGAGTTTTTTCGGTTTCCCGCTTTGACTCTAATCGGCCTCGCCGTTTTTTACAGTATGGTGGACGAGGCAATGCACTGGCGACGGTATTTGATGCAAAAATCAGATCGTGTGGAGATGTGGAGTCATCTTTTTATTTTTGTGGGGCATATTTTGATGAGCTTGAGCTGGTATTACTGGTTTGAGATGGGGTACCCGGGAGTAAAGGAAACGCTGGGGTTCTTGTAAGGGCCTCGCAGCGCTCCCTCACGAAGTGAGAGAGCGCCCAAGGACACACACAAGGTGAAAAGGCACTCTAGCCTTCTCAATCATTTCATCGGTTGTTTGTTAAAAATCCTGGAAAGTTTTTGTAAAGCGATAACGTAGCGCGTTATGCTTGAGCTCTAGAAGGTAAAACCGAGATCCAGTGCAAGGGTCGGACGGAACCCATCGAATTCAATCACGACAATATTGCTAGTAATTGGCGAGATGAAAGTGGCCCCCGCGCCAATGCCAATATTGAAGCCTGACTTGAATCTCAAACGCCATCCCAAGGTGGCAATGCCACCGAATGCCGTAGTACTCTCTGAACCCAAACCTTCCACAGCGACGGTGTAGAAGCCAGGCCCTATTTGGATCCACAAACCTTTGTAATTCTTCTTGCTGTAATAGTTGAATGTTAGGTGCCCGCCAAACGAAGTGAGCGATGTCGTCGCGGCAGTCAGCCGAAAAAATTGCGGGCGAAGTCCAAGTGCGACGGAGGGCGAGAGGGCGAACTGAATGTCGAGCATTGGGAAAAACAAAGTAAAGCCCGCATTGAATCCACCTGTGATGTTGAATTTGTCGCCTCGTCCTTCGCGCGTGTCGTGGGCCGAACCGTAGCTGGAACCTCGAGTTGCTGCTGGTTCGCGCTGATCCGTTTTTGCATTTCCATTGGCAGCAAGTACTCTGTCTCCCTTTTGAACGGCAGTTTTGGGTACCTGGGTAAAGGCGACCACAGCGCGTTTGGACGTTGCTTGAATAACTTTACCGCAGGCAATTTTCCGTTTTTTACGAACGGCGCAGGCAAGATCTCCCATTTGCCACTGCACGCCTTTTGCTTGCTGGATGACCATACCCTTCCGGTTGGCTTTGAGGACGCGTGTTGCTTCGGCCGGCAGACAGACGACTAAAAGTAAGGCTAGAATGTAGAGCTTTGTTTTCAAGTCTTCTTAATAGTATAGCATTTTTTGAGGGGGCGCTGGATTGGACGCGCTCAGTCATCAGCGTCGCGTAGCTGTTTAGATAGGAGCTGCCGTCCTTTGGGGGAGCCCAATGCAAGTGGCCAGAGAAGGCTCGCACCAAGTCCTCTGAGCAGGTAGACGGTGGGGCGGTCGCGAAACGGTCCCGGTATGTGTTTGCTTTGGAAGTTAGCGATTACTTTGAACGCAAGTTTTGCCGCGTAGAGGAGATAGAACAGATAAAAAAGGCGCAGAAGGTTCACGGGGCCAGAGTCTCGCAGACCTGCTTCGCCGTGGCAAGACTTACGCAGTCTCTTTCTGTTCGGGCTTCATCGTAAGCATCCGCCGCTTTAACTCCTTGGATGCCATGGTGTAACCCCCATTTCCCCCGTCGACCAAATGGAAATGTTTGCCTTTTTTCCTGTCTGCAATCATGCATGTGAGTAGAACATGATCGGACTGGTGAGTGCCGTAGGCGATGTCGCCACTTTGATAGTATTTTTCGAGTAGGTCGCTAATTCGCCGTACTGTTTCGGGCGTGACGTCCAAAACCATGCGCAGGCAGCCGTCGAATTTTCTGAAATCTGAATGATGGATAACCTCATGAATGTATCTTGTTCCCGTTGCGGAAGGGAGCCAAAAGCGCGCGGCCCAGGCTGCAGTAAGAAATTGAATGCACTGGTAAACCAAACGAGAGAGAAAACGGGTTCCAAACCTTCGGATGCGGCTTTCCGTGATGAAGGCACTTAAACGAGTTGCCAGTTTGAGATTTTCTTTTTTGACGGGATTCGCATTTCCTCCAACAAGAGTGTGAATGTTGCTCGCAAGCGAACGATAGACTTGTTGAGCGCGTTGCAGGGGTTGCGGACAATACGCAATAATTGTCAAAGAGACCCCATTACGCGCTTTCAGCGGATTCCACCTGCATTCCAATCCGGTATAATCTGCCGGTGGATTCGGATTCTTTGGATCCGCTACGGCATATTTAGAACCACGATCTTTGGACTTTACCCAGGCTTCTGCCACTGCGATTGCGGAACCACTGAACATCGATAGGCTTTGTGCCGGTGACAAAGAGAAGTCTGCCAGTCCCAGCGTGTAGCCCTCCTGATAGAGGTCACGCACGGGAACCTTGCCGACGGCCAATTCAAGCCGAAAGGCCTCACGGGCCATCTTCCGAGTGAGCGCGAGGACGTGCGTCGCCTTATCCACACTGTCCGGGGACAAAAGAAAAGTGACCCCATCTCCACCGAAAACAAAGGGTACCCTTCCGACGGCGTTGAGCACGCTCATTACCGCAGCGCCTGCTACGGAGTTAACTTCTTTGTAGCGACCCTCTTGAATGGCTTGGGTAGAGTTGCGCACATCGACAATTACAAGAAACCACTTGGACGCTACTGGGCTATACTGATCGATCCGCAGGGCTTCTTCGAAGTTATCGAACCTGGGCGGCGAGCTGAACTTGATTGATTCCATCATTTGTTCCTCATGCTGCCGCCTTGAATGCGACGCCAGCCGTATTTCCTCATTTAGCCTTTCGTTTCACCCGATTTCGAGAAGCGCGTCGAAGACGCGTGGTGCCTGCATTGCCGCCCAAACTGGCTTTCAAGGCTTCCATCAAATCGACCACCTTTTTCTCCGGGGTTTCTTCCAAACGGGTGATGTCCTGTCCGTTGATCTTTTTACGTATCTGCTTAAGGACGCGTTCGCGTACTTCATCTTTGTATTTTCCAGGCTGAAAACTCTTAGCCTCGGCGCTCTTAATCACTTGTATCGCGAGATCTAGCTCCTTCGGGGTAACAGAGGCCTTTCCAATTGGAACTTCCTTGAACGATTTTCTTTCGTGTGCGTAATACAAGTCTTCCATTACCAGGCCCTGCCCTTCGGGGCGGATCGCAACCAGGTATTGTTTCCCTCTGGCTTTGTAGCGTGCGATGGCTACTTTGCGAGTTTTAGTCAGGGCGGCGCTCAGTAGTCGGTACGGCTTGTCTCCACCATCGTCAGGGCCGAGGAAGTAGATTTTGTTGAGATAGAGTCTACCTACGCTATCTTCCGGAACGAACTCCATGATTTCGATTGTTTGGTTGGCTTTTGCGTCGAGTACCTTTAGCTCGTCCGGTGTAAACACCACGTACTGGCCCTTCTCGAACTCGTAGCCCTTTACCTTGTCGGCTTTACCTAGACTCTTGTTGTGTTGGGGGCAGTAGTACTGTTGCTTCAGCCGGTGCCCGCACTCTTTGTGAAGCCAGTTGAACGAAATCTTTTCTCCCGCCTGTCCGGTGGGATAAATGTTTACTGGTACGGTTACCAGCCCAAATGAAAGTCTTGCCGATGCAATGGATCGGATCGCCATTCTGTCTTATCGGGAATTGACGCGAAGTAGCTTAGGCTCAACGTTGGGAGGGGGATGAGGGGTTAAGTAGCTGTTTACTAGGAATTATTTAGTGCTCTGGACGGTCGGCCGCCACTCGAGTAGTGCAATTCCGGCCTCTGAGTCCGGCACGCCAGCGCTCGCGTGGAGCTCCGGGAATGCCGTCAACCAGGCCTCGATGACTCTCCTCTCGTCGACTCGATCTGCGTCGTCGAGGATGATGTGAGCCGAGGGCGAGAGCTTTTTTTGTAGAATTGGCAAGGCGGGATAGCGGCTCATTTTCTGAAGAAATTCAGGGGGGCCATCGACAAAAAGTAGATCGATGGATTCGTGGATTGAGGCGGGGTCAATGTCGTACCACTTCCACAGCCCATCAGATAGCTGTGTTTCTTTCAGCGGCACGACCCGTAGTTCGATGTTTTTAAGACCGAATCGACGTATACGTGCGAGTGTTTCTTGTCCAAACTGAGAATCGTGCTCAAAGCTTAGGACTCTACCTCCCCAGGCTTCTGCAATGGTTCCGAGGATTAGGGTACTCGCTCCGCTTCCCAGCTCCACAATGAGTTTGGGCTTCAGCTCCTGAGCTTTTGTGATTAGAAACGAACCGACATCTGGTGAAATGGCCCAGTTCCGCATTTTTGGCAACGGGGTGTCCAGTTTAAGCGCTGCGTGGATATTAAACAAGTGCTCGATCTGGTTGTAGTTCTGCCTGGCCGCATTGACCCCACGATGGTGCAAGCTAAAAAAAGTCTGCAACAAGTAAAAGGATAGGCCAGCTAACAGCCAAAGAGCCTGGTAGTGGTATCCCAATCTAAGAAGCTCAATGGAAACCAAAAGCGCCAGTAGCGTCACCGCGCTGACGGTTCCTCGGTGGGTCCAAAGCCAGCTAAACCGTAATGATCGGACTTTTTCCATCTTACTCCTATCCACCTAGCCTAACCCATGCTCCTGGCCGACTTGTGATAATGATGTTCGTCGAACAGGATTTTTGCGTAGCTCTCAATGGCTTGGCTTCTCGTAAAGACATTCTCGCAATCTGGCCGTGGGAATCTGCCTTCTCGCATTTTATTCATCAAATCGACTTCCGAGTCGCCACAGAATATTTCAAAGACCGGAATTCCAACAATTGCGAAGTCCATCCGCTTGCTGGGCAGATGAACTTTCTTGGATGGAATAAAGTTGATAGCGGCGTCAAAATTTATAAGAAGCTTCCTGTACTCCTCAGGAGAGACTTTTTGCCGAAGAATAAGATATTCGCCGGCTTCGGCTCTTAAGGAATCATCAAGGTGTTCGAGGCTCGTTAAAATGGTTAAGGTTTGTTGGCCGCCTTCTTTGCGTAGCTGTTTTATGGCACGGATAAGCTTAGCGATATCCCGCTCGCCATAAACAGCCCCCCCATAGACATAGTGAAGAGCTTTTTCGTTTTTTTGTTCCCATTTTTTCACGTTTGAGGAATCTGGCAAGATATGGGGGATGACATGAATCTTGTCAGGAGAGAAGCCAAGAGACTCGAAAACGGGTACCCCGCCTGGAAAGTTTACAACAACTTCTTCTACGTTCGCCAGCACCGCCCGTTCCCCGGCTCTTGAGATTTTTCCTGGAAGTCCGCGAAGACTCGCTTTCGGGTTTGGATCGCCGTATTCCGCTATAACTTTGCCCAGTGGGTAGCCAGCCCGCTTTAACCTCGATGCCAAAACGACTGGAGCAATCGGAAGTGCGATAGCTAATGTGGCGTCCGCATTTAGTTCAATTTTTCTTCGGCATATGTACTTAATGGCGTTGCGGATCCAGAGTAGGTTGATATCCGGGAAGAGGTACTTCTGACCCAAAAGCCTAAGCAACATGACATGTTTTTGGAGATCCGCACGGTTCAAGTCTGGATCCACTCGTGACGCCGTCTTTTCGAGAAACCTCCCAACCGGTGTCTCGATGATCTCAAGATTGGGATGGGTGAATTTGCGATTATTGAAGTTGGGGAGTATGAGCCGAACCTTGTATCCCGCTTCGCAGAATCCCTTAGTGAGCTCTAGCGTTCTAAATGAGCGGGGAGTGCCCTCTATCTCGAAGAAAAAGCCGATAATGTTAAGCGTGGGTGTCACCGGTCCTCTTTTCAAAAAAATCGTTTATTATGCGGACGATCCGTTCGGTGGCGGCACCGTCCCAAAGCGGAATGTCTTGGCCTGGCTTATAACAGCCAGATTGAATCCGACTTAGCTCCTTCTCGAGCAAAGCCAAGTCGAACCCAATCAGCGTATTGGTGCCCAATTCTACCGTAACCGGCCGCTCCGTGTTCTGGCGAAAAGTCAAACATGGTTGTTTTCGATAGGCGGCTTCTTCTTGCAGACCTCCACTATCCGTCAAGATGACCCTGGCGGACTTGACGATGCGCTGAAATCTTAGATAGTCAAGAGGCTCGGTTAGTAAAACTCTCTCGTTTCTTTCTAGTTTTTCTAAAAGCCCAAAGTGGTGCAGATTTTTGTAAGTACGTGGGTGCATGGGGAAACAAACATGATAGTACTTGGAAGTTATTTCTAGCATCTCACATAGGAATTCCAGGCCTGACTTAAGATCGACTAGTGCCGGCCGGTGAGCAGTGACCAACGCGAAGTCTTTAGGTAATTTGAGATCTCTAAGAACCGTCGATTGTGTTACCTTCGACTCCATTGCTACGAGAGTATCAATCATCGTATTACCGATGAGATGGATCTGGCCGATATGTTTACCTGTCTGAAGAAGATTTTGCTGTCCGGATGGCTCGGTGACAAAACAGATGTTAGAGAGCTCATCGACGATAATACGATTGATTTCCTCTGGCATTGAACGATCTGAGCTTCTTAGCCCCGATTCCAGGTGGGCCAGGTCTATTCCCATCTTGTTTGCTACAAGGGCGGCAGCCAAAGCGGAGTTTACATCCCCTACAGCAATAACTAAGTTTGGCGATAAACAACAAAAGTGATCGCTCAGCGCCTGGATCATTTTGGCTAGCTGAACGGCGGCGGTTCCAGTACCGGCATCCAAAACAGTGTCGGGTTGGATGCCGAACTGTTCGAAAAATATTTTAGCCATATTCTGATCGAAGTGCTGGCCAGTGTGAGTGATGTGGAGATCGAAGCGAGCAGCATCTTTTGCTACTTCCCTAAGGCGAGCGATCTTCATAAAATTCGGCCTGGCTCCTACTACTACTGCAACGAGAGGCCTTTTTTGATTATAATTCATGTGATAGTCTGCCTAGCCCAATGAAGCCCAATATATGATGTTAGCTTTTTATCCCGGTCCGTGGTAGGCAAAAAACGAAGACGGTGACGCGCCGTTCATCTCTCCGATTTTGTAGTACTGAATGAACGACTGCTGAACTATCGAGAGCGTAGGCCATGTCAGAGCAGTTGAAGCTTTTTCGTAGTAAGCGAGCACAGAATTCTACGCCTGAACCGTTCGGTGGGAACAGGGGACTTGTCCGGGGTTTTGTCGTTCAGCGCCATGCGGCCCGGCGTCTCCACTACGATCTCCGCTTGGAGTGGGGGGGAAGTCTGCATTCCTGGGCGGTTCCCAAGGGACCGAGCCTAAATCCAACGGAAAAGCGCCTGGCCGTGCGGGTTGAGGATCACCCTCTTGAATACGCTCACTTTGAGGGAGTGATTCCACCGGGCAACTACGGTGCGGGCACCGTTATCGTATGGGATATTGGTTCTTGGCGTCCTCTCGACGATCCCGAACGAGGGGTTAAGAAAGGGAAGCTGGTATTTGAGTTGTTCGGGTACAAGCTCAAAGGCCGCTGGGCACTCGTAAGGATTCGCGAAAGCCAGAAGGATTGGCTCCTCATCAAGGAAAAAGATGGTTACGTTGACAAAAAGGTAGTGCTTTCCGATCGGTCCATTTTTTCAGGTCTGGAAAATAGGGATCTACAGAAAAAAAATAGCCGTCAGCGAAAAGATTCTACGCTTCCGAAATTACCTAAGGCGAGCGGGAAGTGGGTTCCCCCTATGCTCGCCGCTACCCACCCGACGGCTTTCGATCAACCGGGGTGGATCCACGAACTTAAGTACGATGGGTACCGAGTGGAAGCCTTGGCCGGTGGCGGGCGCACAGAATTGTTTACCCGAAACGGGAACTCAATTCTCAAGCTCTTTCCCGAGATTCATGTAGCTCTCAAACATTTCCCAAGCCAAGTTTTATTGGATGGGGAGTTGGTAGTGCTCGATAGAGAATCGCATCCTGCTTTCAATTTGCTGCAATCACGGTTTGCGCTAAAAAAAGAGCGGGAGATTAGCTTGGCTTCGGTTGCAAATCCCGCGACACTCTTTTGTTTCGATCTTTTGGAACTGGAGGGGCGTGATCTTAGAGGGCTGCCGCTCCATCGAAGACGAAAGTTGCTGAGTGGGGTTTTGGCCGATCTCGGGCCGATTCGCTTTTCGCCCGAATTCAAAAGCGGCGTGGAGCTTTTCGCCAGTGCGCGGGCGATGCGATTGGAAGGAATCGTTTCCAAAAAGGCGGACAGTCTCTATCTATCGGGGCGTTCAGACCTTTGGCGAAAGATTCGTTGTGATCGCACAGCAGACTTTGCGGTATTGGGCTACACGCAACCCAAGCGTGGCCGCAGCGGATTTGGGTCTCTATTGCTCGGGGCCTTATCAGCGAAGAAGTGGGTGTACGCGGGGCGAGTGGGAACGGGTTTCAACGACAAGCAACTGGGTGATTTGCGAAAACGACTCGACCGTCTACGAGTAGAAAGTCCGGTTACTTCTATTGAGAAAGAGACTTTCGATTCCATCCAGTGGGTAAAGCCCCAGATTGTGGTGGAGGTCCGATACAAGCAATGGAAAAAGCACCTAAGGCAAGCCTCTTTTCTTCGTCTGCGGACCGACAAAAAAGCAAAGGATTGCCAAACACAGGAGAAGTCCGAATCTCTGGAAGTACCTGAGATTGAAGCGGCGCGAGTGGAAATCAGTCATCCCGAGAAAATTTTTTGGCCGAAGGAAAAATACACCAAACTGGACTTGGTAAAGTATTACGAATCGGTTTGGCCGTGGCTCGGGGTTTACTTGAGGGATCGACCGCTGATGCTTACCCGCTTTCCCGACGGGATAGAAGGTAAATCTTTTTATCAAAAGGATGCGCCTGCATTTGTGCCAGACTGGATCCGCTTGGAGCGCGTTTGGAGCGAGCATTCGCAACGGGAGCTGAAGTTTTTTGTATGCGATTCACTGGAGAGCTTGCGCTACATCATCAACATGGGGACGATCCCGCTGCACATGTGGGCGAGTCGAGCGGGCAGCTTAGAGAAGCCCGACTGGTCCATTCTGGATTTGGATCCGAAGGGCGCTCCGTTCAAAAACGTGGTTCGGATCGCGCGCGAGATTCACTCTCTCTGTGATGAACTGGATTTGCCAAATTATGTGAAGACGAGCGGCGGTACCGGCCTCCACATTCTTATTCCGCTTGGCCGGCAGCTAACGCACGATCAGTCAAGGACTCTCGCGGAACTACTCGCGGGCATTGTCGTGCGGCGGCTACCCGAAATCGCCACCACCGTCCGCAGCCCCGCCAAGCGGCAGGGCAAGGTGTATCTGGATTATCTACAAAATGGCTGGGGAAAGACCATCGCGGCCCCTCTGTGCGTTCGACCCCATCCTGGAGCCCCGGTTTCCATGCCACTGGAATGGCGCGAGGTAAACGGCCGTTTAAAGGTGGGACTCTTTACAATCCGCACCGCCTTGCGACGGCTAAAGCGTGTGGGCGACCCGTTGGCCCCCGTTCTGGAGGGGCACCCGGACTTGCCCGCTGCCCTCAAAGCCCTACACAGGATGATCTAGGGGCGTTTTGACCCTCCCCCACTTAGGCTGCCCGCTATTGACACAGTGCATTTCCCGGGACTAGCCTTTGGGTGATTTTATACCGTCTTTTTGCATACCCCTGGAGACCGGAACTCTTTTATGCCCTTTGGTCTGAGTAAACCAGGAAACAACGGGAACAAGCTTCCGTTCACTCTGTCACGCATGTTTGCGATTGCCGTGTGTGTCGCCGGAATCGTTATTACGGTTCTACTTGCCAACAGCATCCGCGATATGGAGCGGCGAAAGATTCGCGAGGAAACTTCCCTCCAGGAGACTATTGTAAAACTGGAAATCAAGCGTCGGCTAGAGGAGCGAGTAAGGGCCATCGATCGTTTGGTGAAACGCTGGGAGCTGTGGGGGCGCCCGGCCCGTGCGCACTGGGAAGCCGAAGCTAACCTTTATATACAAGGGCACGAAGGGTACCAGAGTATTGGTTGGGTGGATCGCTCCTTTCACCTGCGTTGGCTCGTGCCTATTGAAGGCAATGAACCCAGCATGAACCTGGACATGCGGTTCGAGCCTGCTCGACGAACAGCGCTTGAAACCGCGATGCGGGATCACGAAACAACAATGACGGCGCCCATTGACTTGGTAGAGGGCGGTTTAGGCTTTCGGGTAGTGATTCCAATCTACCGTAACGGCCAGTTCGAAGGCTTTGTCGTATCGGCGTTTCGATCTGCATTACTCTTTAATCAGATCCTGCACCCCAATATCTCAGCGGGATTCGGGATCCGCCTCGAAGATGCGAGCACGACCATTTTTTCCCGAAGCCAAGACAACGAGCCTCAGCACAAATGGATCATGAGAAGCACTTTCAATATACTTCACCGCGAGTGGCGGCTGACTATATGGCCTGAGGAGCAAATTCTTGCCTATTCCACGTCCTACTCCTCGGGTGTTCTTTTTTCTGGAATTATTATTTCCATCCTTTGCGGCTGGCTGGTTCATTTTGCACAAGGTGCGTGGTTCCGTCGGCATGCGGAGCTGGAAAGTCATTTCAAGACCGAATTCCTTGCAAATATGAGCCATGAGATTCGCACTCCGTTGTCTGCTGTGATTGGCTATGCCGAAGCTTTGGCTCTTCCGGGACAAAGGCTTTCGGATGAGTCCAGACAGGACTTTGTTAGCCGGATTCGAAACAATGCGAACTTCCTCGGAAGTTTGATCGATGATGTTCTGGACATTACGCGCGTAGAGGCCGGTCGGATTGTCGTGGAAACGCGCATGTTTTCTTTGGAGGCTTTGTTACGAGACATTCACGAGATGTACCGGTCCGCGATGAAAGATCGCCAGGTAAAGCTGGAAATCCTCATTATAGGAAAAGTTCCTAAATCGATCGCATCCGATGCAAAGAGGATGCGGCAGGTACTTACGAACCTAATCTCCAATGCATTTAAATTTACACATGAGGGGAAAATTCAGATTCGCGTGGAGATGAGACCGAATCCAAAGAATATTGAAGGCAGAGAGCTTTGCTTCCACGTGCTGGATACGGGAGCGGGAATTGCTGTCGCGGATCAGTCCCGCATATTTCTGCCTTTGGAGCGTGGTGTGAGCAGCAACCAAGGTAAGGTGGGTGGTGCCGGCATCGGGCTTGCACTTTCCCGCAAGCTGGCGCGCTGTTTGAGTGGAGATCTAGTCTTGGTAAAGAGCGAGCTTGCTAAGGGAAGCGAGTTTCTTTTTACCTGTTGTTTAAGACGCTATGGATCTGAATTCATAGATGTGGACGCGTTCGACCAGAGCCTCCTCGGCATGCACTCCGATGCTGCGAATCTGACTCTACCAGAGGACTTACGAGGGCTTACCGTCCTCTCTGTAGAAGATGACGGGGACATACAGAATCTCATCTCCCACTACTTGGGTTTGGCCGGGATAAAGTGCGAGTGCGCGAAAAATGGGATCGAGGGGGTTGAAAAGGCGCTTCGGGGCGACTTCGACCTTATTCTAATGGACGTGCAGATGCCTCTGCTCGACGGAAATGAGTCGATTCGCAAACTGCGGCAGGTGGGCTGCAACACCCCGATTGTTTCGCTGACCGCTCGGGTCATGCGCGGGGAGACTCAAACGGTGCTGGACGCTGGGGCGTCGGCCTGTTTGGCAAAGCCATTCACATTTGACCAATTGACGGGGATCATCCGTCAGTACTGTCGACGTCCTAAACCAGTCCCCTCGACGCGGAAGAAACTTACGGACGGCGAGCCCCGCAGGATATAGATCACATCAAAAAGATAACGCCTTCGACTTTGGACAGGGCGTGGTACACATCGAGCACCTTTTCCGGAGTTTCCACGTAGGCTTCTATCGTTATGGCAAGGTGCTCCCCGTGAGAGGTCTGCCGATACTTGTACTCAGGATCGACGTTGATTTCTAACGCGTCCCGAGTGGCTTTGAGGACGCGCACCATGAAACCGTGCTCCGCGCCGCCGATGACTTTGAAGGTAAACACACACGGAAACGCATGCGTACTTTTCAGGAGCTCTACTGAGGGAAAACCTTTCATGTCTTAACAGCACTACCAGCGAACCTGATACGTTACAAGTTTCTTCAAAAGTCTTGGGGATTCGAAGCCTTAGTCACCCGAGTGGCCGCGCCCAACTGCGCGATTTTAAGTAAAGCCCAGCAAAAACCGAGAATTTCGAAATCAGGAGGAAACGTGAAAATTGCACTTTTGGCACTTGGTTTGTTTTTGGCTCTTCCCGCTTGGGCGGGTCACCCGGCCGATGACGACTGTTGGGACAACCCCATGACCCTTCCGCTCTTGGGTGTTTCGGGATCTAATATCGATCATCTCGACGAACTGCTGCCTTTAGGAAACACGTTTGGTAGCCATGTGCTCCCGACCTCCCACATGTATCTCAATCTGGAGAGGGAAGCTCCTGGTGGGCCGTTGGAGCCGTCAAAGGATACGACGGTGATTGCTCCGGGAGAAGTAAAGATCGTAGCGATTGCGCCTCACGACGATACGCACACCGGCGGGAGCACGATCCAGGCGTTCAAAGTGACAATGAAAATCTGCAAGGATACCTACTTGTTTGTGGATCACCTCAATATGATCGATCCAGCGATTACCAATCTCACGGGGCCGATCAGCGCACCGTACTGGTACGATCCCAACGGGATTGCCGTTTCGACCGGTGCGGCTCTCGGTACGACGAGAAGCACCCACGCTCTCGACTTAGGAGTTTTCGACGTTACTTTTTTGGCTTCGTATGTGTCGCCCCAACTGTATCACCCGGACTACGCGGCACTGGCCAGCATGTTTGCCCTTACCGTACCAGATGTGCAGATTCTGTTACCGTCGAAAGCCTACAAGAAGTGCCCGCTCGACTACTTCACACCAAGCACGCAGGCGCTCATGTTGACGTACAACCCAAGAACCGCGCCTCCGGTGTGCGGAGACTTTGCGCAGGACGTTGCCGGTCGGGCGCAAGGCTCTTGGCTCCCGCTCAAGTGGAACAGTTTTCCGCTGCTGTACGGCGTGGACATGAACGAGGACGAAGCGCTAGCGCTTAGCTACGACTATATCAATCCCTCGCTCCCGCTCATCTCAGTTGGGGAGACTGTGCCCGTGACAGACGCAGATGGAAACTATCTCATCGGGACTCTGCCGGTGCGGGACTATTATTTTACTCCCTACATTTCGTCGCTTAGCTTGCTTGAAAACTGGCTCTTCGCCGACATACCGAATAGTAGCGATGTTTATTGTTACCGGAATCTCAGCACGATAGAGGATGGCCCGATCACAGACCGAGTGATTCTTTTGCAAATGGATCAGCAGTTACTGAACGGAAGCTGGAAGTCAGTGCTTAAAGTCCAGGCTCGGGACCGATCGGACTGTCCGGACACCGGCCGTCGCGATTTGAATCCCGGAATGACCGAAGACTATGCGAGAGAGTAGGGAAACTGGTCGGGGCGGGCGGATTTGAACCGCCGACCTCTTGCTCCCTAAGCAAGCGCGCTAAACCCCTGCGCTACGCCCCGAAATGGGTCAACTTGAGGCGGCTAGTCTAAAGTGTGAGCGCCGAAAGTGCAATAGAAAGGACCCCCCAAATGGGTCTGATTTGGCCCCGGATTAGAGGCCGGGGTTGCCGCGGGCGAGCTGAATCAGCCCCTTGAGCTCGTGGATAACGTGCTTGAGCGAGTCCTTATGGCGACCGTCGGCGGGGCTTGTTTTCGCTCCGGCCTTGCGGCGTTGGGCAATCTGCTTCTTCGCCCCTTTTACACTAAATTTCTCCACGTACAGCAGCTGTCGAATCTCCACGAATTTTTCGACGTCTTTCTTTGAGTAGGTACGGTGACCGCTTTTCGACTTCATCGGGCGAATCCCGGAGAATTCACTTTCCCAATAGCGGAGTACATAGGGTTCGACTCCCAGTAGCTCCGCGGCCTCACCGATTCGGAAATACTTCTTGTTGAGTTCGATCTCGGCGAGCGGCGCGGGAGCGGTCTCATCTGGCGTCGTCCCCAAATCTGCAAACTCTGTCTGGGGCTCGGGCTCTTGTGCCGCGAGCTCCGCCGTGGCTTCAGCAGCTTCTGTTTGAAGCTCGGGTTCTTCTTCAGGAACTTCAACTTTGAGCTCTTGTTGCGCTGCCTGTCTCTTTTTCTCCAAAGCATCGAGAATAAACTTTGCCGCTAATTTTTCGTGCGGTTCAGGAAGCATGAAATCGTTTGTGGTCGAGGGTGTCTTTGCCATGGGGGCCTCCAAGCTGGAATCCAAACGGCCCTATTATACCACTGGGACGGTGTGCCTCATGGAGCTGTGCGGTGTGTGTGCTGCGGCAGTCGCGAAGCCCTGCTACGCGCGCAGTTGCGCGGCGTGCTTACTTTCAAGGCCCTTGACGATCTTGTCGCGCAGTTCCGTAACTTCGTGTTCTTCCAAGGTCCGGTCCTTAGAAACAAAGGAGAGGTGGAAAGCGACACTCTTTTTGCCCATCGGAATGTTTTCGCCCTCGTAGATATCAAACACACGAGCGCTTTCGAGAAGCTCGGAACCGTCAGATTTGATGGCCTCAATCAAAGTTTGGCTGGTAAGAGACTTGTCACAAACAATGGCGATATCGATGTCTACGGACGGAAAGCGGGACGGCATTTTGAAATGCACGCCTTTGCGTTCGTATTTGCGTAATGCATCCAGATTCAATTCAAACAAAACGACTGAGTCGTGCGTCTCTAAAACCTGCTCACGGATGTAAGGGTGTACCTCACCAACGTAACCCACCGTTGTGAGGCCAAGTTTAAGACTGGCACTTCGGTGCGGGTGCAAGAGTTTACTGTCACGCGTGTTTTCGTAAGCAAGGTAAACAGTCGAGAGTTGCCGTACAAGAATATCGACCAGGCCTTTGCCGTAATAGAAGTCGATTTTTTCCCCGTTTTTGCGCCAGCTTTCCTGCAGAGTATTTCCGGAGAGTAAACCCGCTGCCCAAAGTGTTTCCTTAGAACCTGTCTCCGCGTTGCTTTCGTCTTTTTCGTAAGCACGGGCCACTTCGAAGAGGCGTTGGCCTTCGCTGCGGCGGTTCTTGTTGTAAAGGTAAGTCTCCAAAAGGCTTGGGAGCAGACTTGGGCGCATTACCTTGAATTCTTCACTAATGGGATTCTGCAACTTGATCAAATTGTCAGAGTGAGCACCATACTTGATGAGCGTTGCTTCAGAAGTAAAGCTGTACTGAATCGTCTCACGCAGGCCGAGCTGAGCAAGAAAGGTGCGTGCTCTGCGCTCAAACTCATAAATCGGATCGTGGTACGTATCAAAGGGCGCTGTCGAAAACGGATAGCGTTCCGGGATCGTATCGTAACCGATAAGTCGCGCCACTTCTTCTACGATATCGATGCTCTTTTCCAAATCATTTCTGAAACTGGGAGGCTTTACGATGAATATATTCGTGGAGCGCTTGTGGGTCGAGATGCCGATCGAATCCAGCAAATCCGTCGCCTTTTCCGGCGAAAGATTGTAGAGACCCGTGATGCGTCGAATGTCGCGCATATCAACCGCAAAAGAACGTGGTTTGGCTGGCTCCGGGTTAGTGTCCGTCGGCGGGTGGTAAACATTCGCCTCAAAACTATCGCGCAATAGTGCAGCGGCTCTTTCGCTGGCGCGGTTTACGCCTTCAATATCAATCCCACGCTCGAAGCGCTTGGAAGAGTCTGTGTGGAGGTTCAAGCGCTTCGCCGTTTTTCGAATCTGTGTAGAGTCAAAACAAGCGCTCTCCAAAAGGATACTCGTCGTATCGTCCTCTATCTGCGTATTGGCGCCACCCATAATACCCGCTAGAGCAATCGGGCGATCGCCATCCTTAATCAGGATGTCACCCGGCTCAAGCAATACGCGTTCACCGTTTAGCAATTCGAATTCCATCGTCTTGTCGCAGCGACCGACCTTAATGCCGCCGGACTCAATGCGACGCAGATCAAAGGCGTGCAATGGCTGACCGTACTCGAGCATGACGAAGTTAGTGATATCGACGATGTTGTTGATGGGACGGATGCCCACCGTTTTCAATCTTTGCTTAATCCAGTCAGGGCTTTCTGTAACTTTGAGCGTATCAATTACCCGTGCCACATAACGGGGGCACACCTCTTTGTCCTCAACTTCCACCTTCACGATGGCAGAAGTGCGGTGATTCGAGTTCTTAAAACGTGGTGGCTTTGGATCGCGCAAACGCGTTTTTAGGATCGGGCATATTTCCCGAGCGAGTCCCATGACAGACAGGCAATCGCCCCGGTTGGCGGTCAGATCAAACTCCAGAAGCACATCGTCGGATCCGAGAAGCCGAGCAAGCGGCTGCCCGATAGTGCTGTGTTTAGGAAGTTTGAGAATACCGTCAGAGTCTTCTGAAATCTCAAGTTCTCGCCCCGAGCAAAGCATTCCGCTGGATTCCACGCCGCGGATCTTGGATTTCTTGATCTTCAGATCTCCGGGAAGAACTGCGCCAACAAGGGCCACGGGGACGATATCCCCTTCGGCAATGTTCTTTGCCCCGCAGACGATCTGCAGGTTCTCCGCGTTTGGCTCGTTGGATACGCGCACTTGGGTGACTTGTAAGCGATCCGCGTTCGGGTGTTTCTCAATTTTTTCAATGGTGCCTACGACGACATTGTCGAGTCCGCGGGTACCGCTCGATATCCGCTCTACGGCCAATCCCCGCATAGTCAGTTTTTCCGCGAGGTCCTTCGCGTTGATCTTAATGTCTTGCTTGGAAAGGTAATCTTTTAGCCAGTTCAGCGAGAGTAGCATCAGAACTGCTCCAACATTCGGTAGTCATTCTCGAAGAGAGAGCGCAAGTCGTCGATTCCGTATTTCAGCATCGCGATGCGCTCAATACCCATGCCGAAAGCGAAGCCCATGTACCGGTCCGGATTGTAGCCCGCGGCTTCGAGCACATTTGGGTGGACCATGCCGCAGCCACCGATTTCGAGCCAGCCGTCGTTCCACTGCATGTCCACTTCGGCGCTAGGTTCGGTGAAAGGGAAAAAGCTGGGCCGGAAGCGGATAGCGCGCTTTCCAAAAAGTTCACGGATGAGGTAGTGCATGACACCCTTGAGATCCGCCAAGGACACGTCCTCGTCGACGAGTAGACCTTCCATCTGGTGGAACATGGGTGTGTGCGTGTGATCGTAGTCGGCCCGGTAAACACGCCCAAAAGAAATGATCTGCACAGGCGGATCGATCGCTTTCATGGTGCGGACCTGAACCGGCGAGGTATGGGAACGCAAAAGAATGGGCGACTGCACATAGAACGTGTCTTGCACGTCACGCGCCGGGTGCGACTCGGGTGTATTGAGCGCTTCAAAATTGTAATACTCGGTTTCGATCTCGGGGCCGGTGGCGATGGAAAAGCCGACCTTGCGAAGAATACCCACCATCTCGTCGATGACCCGATGGACAGGATGCTGCGAACCCGCAGGTACGGCGTACTGGCCAGGAAGGGTAACGTCCAGAGGCTCAGTCCGGGAAAGCTCTTTTTCCAGATCACTGCGCTTGATATCCAGGCGCTTCATCTCGAAACGGGATTCCAGATCGTCGCGGGCTTCGTTTACTACCGCGCCGATTTCTTTGCGTTGTTCCGGAGTGAGATCCTTGAGTTGCTTGAGGGCAGCGGTGACCACGCCCTTTTTGCCCAGATATTGGACGCGAAGGCGGTCCAACTCTGTTAGGTCGTCCACACTGGAGAGCTTAGTTCGGGCTTCTTCCCGAATGCGTTGGATGTCGTCGATCATGCAGCCTGAGGCCGCGCGAACTCCACAAGCCGAGTGAAATGATCTGGATGTAGGATGGCAATTTCTGACAGAATCTTACGATCCAATTCGATATTTGCCTTCTTTAGACCAGAAATAAACTTTGAATAGCTCAGATTGTGAAGTCTGCACGCAGCGTTAATTCGTGTTTGCCATAGCGCACGCATGTGGCGCTTACGTTGCTTGCGATCCCTATAAGCGAAGCGATCTGCACGCTGGGTATACTCCCGCGCCATCTTAAGAACGTTACCGGCGCTTCCTACAAAACCTTCGGCTCGTTTAAGGATCTTCTTCCTTTTGGTCCTGCCAGCGGGACCCCGCTTTACTCTAGGCATAAGAAAAAAACTCTTTCAAAAAGTTACTTTACCAACATTCGCTTTACTTGAGCAAGATCCGCGTCGTTAACCAAAGCCATCTGACGAAGTCTTCGGGTACGCTTGGACGGCTTGTGGTTCAAAAGATGGGAGAGGTTCGCCTTTGCCCGTTTGACATTGCCAGAGCCTGTCAGCTTGAACCGTTTCTTTGCGCTGGATTTTGTCTTTATCTTCGGCATCGTGAAACTCCGCTCGCCTTCTTCTAAATCGCTTCCGCAGCCCCTACCGAATCAGGTAAAGGATTGAAATTGCTTAAGTATTTGGCATTCCACCGTGGGGCATACCCCAGCAAAGTGTTACAAGACGCAAGCGTCTTTTTTGCCTATCGGGACACAATACTCAAAGCCCGCGCCTTGTCAATGAAAGTTGACGAGGGTGCTTCTAGGCCGAACCGGCCGGCTGGGCGCCCTCTTCCGGCTTTGCCGGAGGGGTGGGAGCTGCCGGTTTCTTTGGCTTTTTTGCCTTCGGGTTAGGGCTGAGAGTGAACGAGAGGACGCGCGATTCCATCTTGGCCCGCTGGTCCATCACTCCCGCATCGCCGACCCGTTCCAGAATCTTTTTTACGAGATCGTGGCCGATTTCGGTATGCGCCATCTCACGTCCGCGGAAGCGAATGGAGACCTTAACCTTGTTACCTTCTTCTAAAAAGCGCAGGATGTTGCGAACCTTGTAGTCGATGTCATGGGTGTCGGTGCGGGGGCGGAACTGCACTTCCTTCAGTGTGGTCACCGCCTGCTTCTTCTTGGCTGCGCTTTTCTTCTTCTTCTGCTCGTACTTAAATTTCCCGTAGTCGAGGATTTTGCAGACCGGCGGCTTGGCTTTCGGAGAGACTTCGCAAAGGTCGAGACCCAAATTTTGAGCCATTTCCAAAGCTTTCCGTGTCTCCATGATGCCGAGCTGCGAGCCGTCGGCTCCGATCAAGCGTACTTCACGTACGCGGATTCGGTGGTTGATGCGGATTTCATCCTCTTTTTCTCTTGGTCTGAAGCGTCTAATGGTCCATTCCTCCTGGAACAAGTTGGGGTGATAAGTAGTCCTTGAACGCATCCAGGCTGAGGTTTTGCAAATTTTCGCCGTCAGACTTTCGGACGGCGAGGACTTTTGCCTCCTCTTCTTTTTTTCCCAGTATCACCATCAAGGGGATGCGCTTGAGTTGGGCCTCACGAATCTTGTAACCCAGCTTTTCATTGCGGGTATCCAGTTCGTATCGAACGCCCAAATTTTCCAAAAACTTTCCGACTTCTTCTGCGTACGGAATCTGCTCGCCCGTCAGGCTGATAACGATCGCCTGTGTCGGCGCCAGCCAAAGCGGCAAATGGCCGCCATGGTGCTCAATCAGAATTCCCAAAAACCGTTCGAAGCTTCCCAAAACTGCGCGGTGGATCATCACGGGGCGTTTGGATTGCCCATCGGAATCGACGTAGTCCAGATCAAAACGCTCAGGCAGGTTCGGATCGTATTGTATGGTTCCACACTGCCAGCGGCGGTTCAGGCTGTCGCGCACGTGAAACTCGATCTTCGGTCCATAGAAGGCGCCCTCGCCATCGAGTACTTCATACTCGGCGCCGGCCTTTTTAAGACAATTTGCAAGAACTCCAATGGAACGTTCCCACATTTCGTCGGTTCCCAAGGAGCTGGGAGGACGAGTAGCAAGCTTAATCTCCACGTCGTCAAAACCTACGGCCTTGTAGATGCGCAGGGTGTGATCGAGCGTCCGCTGGACCTCATCCGCGACCTGGTCCTCAGTACAAAAAACGTGTCCATCATCGATGCTAAAGGTACGGGTTCTAAAAAGCCCGTGTGTCACCCCGGCGCGCTCATCACGGTGTACCTTGGTGAACTCAGCGAACCGGATGGGCAGCTCACGGTAGCTGTGCTTCTTTGTCTTGAAGAAAGCGGCGTGTCCCGGGCAGTTCATGGGCTTTAGGCCCATCCAGTTTTCTTCGGCATCCGTGTGGTGGTGGCCGGTGACAAACATGTTTTCCTTGAAGTGCTCCCAATGGCCGCTGGTTTTCCACAAATCGACCGTCATGAGCTGCGGGCAGCTGACTTCCTGGTAGCCCAGGGCTTTCATTTCCTTTCGAACAAATTCCAGTAGCGTCAGGTACAAGGTTGTACCTTTGGGTTGGAAAAATGCCATGGCCGGTGAAATGGGAAGGAAACTGAAGAGCTCCATCTCGGGGCCAAGTTTACGGTGATCGCGGCGTTTGGCTTCCTCCAGTCTATGGAGGTGCTCGTCCAAGGACTTTTGATCCGGGAAGGCAGTGCCGTAGATGCGTTGGAGCATCTCATTGTGTTCGTCCCCGCGCCAATAGGCCCCGGCGACCGAAAGGAGTTTGAATTTTCCTAATCGACCGAGGTTCGGGACGTGCGGCCCGCGGCACAGATCGACGAAATCCCCCTGCTGATAGGTCGTGATCGTCTCCGAGGCATCTAAATCGCGAATAATCTCAGCTTTGTAGAGCTCTCCCTGATCCTTGAAAAAACTGACGGCGTCGTCCCGTTTCCACACCTTTCGGGTAACCGGGTAGTCGCGCTTTGCTATCTCCTGCATCCGCTTTTCGAGCTTTGCCAGGTCGTCCGGCGTGAATTGGTCGGAATAGGAGATATCGTAGTAGAAACCGTCTTCGGTGACTGGGCCGATCGTGATTTGCGACTTCGGGTAGAGCTCCTTGACCGCATGGGCCAAAAGGTGAGCTGTCGAGTGGCGCAGGATTTCCAGGCCCTCTGCACTGTCTCTGGTAATCACCTTGAACTGGACATCTTCCTCTATGGGGAGCGTCAAATCCACCGTGTTGCCGTTGAGCACCGCGGCGAGCGCGTCCTTTTCCAATCGCCGCCCTAGAGTCTTTAAGACGTCCAGGGAGGTGACGCCGCGCTCAAACTCCCTCTGAGTTCCATCTGGTAAAGTAATATGAACTTTCATGAATGCATTAACCGCATCAGCTGAGCCGAAGCCAAAATCATGACGCGCTTGTAGTGGAGGTTAGGCAAAGGAAGGGCGAATTTTGCAGAATGGTTCGCTGCATACTAGCTAAAAAATATAGCGTAACGCGTCCCGAAAGCAAGACCAAAAAACCCGCGAAGCAAGTGTGATTCTTGCGGTTGCTAGCGATATAATAATACTTGGCGTTCCAGACTTAGGGGTTCCTGTGGGAGATGGGTGGCGCGCCGCTCCAATAACTCTTTATTTTTATGCATTTATCAAAACAACTCTTCCTTGGTATCGCTACCATCTTCGTGTGCTTTTGCACGCTCGGGTTGGCAGACGAAAACCTCATCGAAAAGCAACTCGAAGAGATCGGGACCATTCCCAACCGTGAGGTCATTGCGGTTCAAAAGAAATACACCCGCAAAGACTGGCGCCATGAACTTACTCCGGTTTCCTTAGGAGGCATTCCCTTCGGAACGGTTAGGCGCACGCTAACGAGCGGTCTCGGCTACACCTTGCACTGGAGCGACGCCTTCGCGACCGAAGCCAATTTTATCTATACTAAGAATTTTCTTAGCAGCTTTACGGACGACATCAACAACAACAACCCCAGCCCGAACATTCGGCCACAGATACAGAACTTGGTTCTTGTGGGCAGTGCCGGGATTCAATTCACGCCCTGGTACGGAAAAATGGCGACGTTCTCCCGTTGGATTGTTTATGTCGAACCCTTTTTGGCCTTAGGCGTGGGAATAGCAAAAACCGACTTACGAGATTATTTCACTTTCTATCCCGGAATTGGCATCCGAGCCTTTTTTAGAGAGTGGGTTTCGCTTCGAATTGATTTTAGAAACTACATCTACCAGGAAACAAGTTCCGACGGCACGAGCCTAAGGAGCAATTTTACGATTTCTGCCTCGCTAAGTTTCTGGCTACCAAAAATGCCTGGATGAAAACTATGAAGCCATCACTAAAGCAATACTCCGTTGGGTTGCTGCTGGTGCTAAGCCTTTCGATCAGCGCTCAAGCCGCCTCCGACTCTTTGGAACGAGGGAAGCGAGCGTTTGAATCAGGGAAAATGCGCGACGCCGTTACGTATTTCGATCAAGCCATCCTGAGTGCGCGATCCGTAAGTGATCGTAACCTGAGCTACTACTACCAAGGCTTGGCGCTGTTCGAGATGGGCTATTACTTTTCTGCGTACCGCTCGTTCCGGATGGTATTGCTAAAGCCCGATCCGAAGAATAAACCCGTTTACGGGAAAGCCATCAAGAATGCGGTCGTGATCATGGACCGACTTAACCTGGTGGATCGGGTTGGAAAGCTCGTCGTAAAACTTCCTGGGGCCTACATCCCGCAGGAACTTAACCACATGGTGCACTATGCCGCCGGAGTCCACCACTACAGCGAGAACAATTTTAGTGCTGCCGAAAGCCGCTTAAAGTCGGTAAATCCGGAAAGTCAGTTCTATCTCAAAGCGCTCTTCTACCTCGGTGTAATCGCCACACGTAAGAAGGACTACAATGATGCCATCGTCTACTTCAACAAAGTAGCGCAGCTCTCCTCTAATAGAAGAGGTTCGGAAGTGATGGAGGATCTCGCGAAGCTAAATCTCGCCCGATCCCTGTATTCCCGAGGAAAGCTGGAAGCGTCCATTGAGGCCTTCGCACGGTTTACGAGTGGATCGCCTTTTTGGCTGGATGTTCTGCTAGAAGCGAGCTGGCCCTTGATGCGCATGAATGACTCGACAGTTTCGCTTGGTAACCTGCACACGTTAACTTCACCCTTTTACCGAGAAAGCCTCGTGGGCGAGGCCTACGTGCTAAAGGCAACAATTTTATTTGCTCTCTGTAAGTATGAAGAGATGCGCCGTACGTTGAATGACTTTTTTGAAATTTACGATCCCATTCTCCGCGCCATGGAAAAGGAAAAAGGAGTTCTGGATAGCCCTATGGCCTTTTTCAACGCCTACACACGAAAAGCCGGGCTCAACCGGGCGTATGTCAGCGTTATCGATCGCGACCCGGGTATCAGTCATGATCTAAAGGTAAGAGAGTTGCTTCAGGAAGAGCGGATGCGTCTCGGTGTTTTTGCCCGGATGAAAACTATCAATGCGATCAAAGAGACTCTGGATAAAGTCATTGGATATATCAGCACCAGAGTGGGCAAAGACCTCATGTCGATACACTCTCGACACCTTCGTCAGCTAGTAGCGCAGCGGGAACAAGCTAACTACCTCAAGGTAGAGATCATCACTGGTGAGAAAGAGCTTATCGAAAAGAGCAAAGGCTTACCGGCAAAGAGAGTCACCGACGTAGAAACCAAAGTTTTTGCCGGGTATCACTACTGGCCCTTTCAGGGAGAATACTGGGAAGATGAGCTTGGAAGTTATGTCTACACAACAGAAAGTTCTTGCGTCGATTAATTTGCGGGCGGCCGCCCTTCTTTTGATCCTTCTTGCATCGGGTTTAGCCACCGCCAAGGAAGAAGAATATTTCTCTTTGCCGCCGAGCAAGGAAAATCTTTTGATTCCACAGGCGAATCTTACCTTCAGCGGGAAGAAGTTTTCGATCGCTGCTGGTAAGCGGCAGGCCCTGAGCCCTTCTGTCGATACGCAAAAGTATCTGTTTGAAAAGCAGACATTTTTGACGGCTCGACGGGATCAAGCGATCAAGCTACTGCGGCAAGAGTTAGCGTCCGGTTACGCAAAAAACCGAGACAATGTTCTGCTTCGCCTTGGCCAGCTTTACACAGAAAAGTACATGGAGCTCAATTTTCATGAGCTTGAAATGTACAACACCCAGCTCGAGGAATTCGACAAAGCAAAGGCCGCGGGGGAAAAGGGGAAGAAGGCGCCCAAGCTTGATACCCGCCGCTCTAAGCGGTACCTAACGCGCGCTCTGGAAACCCTTACCCGACTCGAACGCGAATACCCGAAACACCCTCGAATGGATGAGGTTCTATACTTTTTGGGCTTCGTAAATCTTGAATTTGGTCGGACACAAAAAGGTGCATCCTACCTCGAACGCCTTGTTCGCTCTTACCCGAAAAGTCGAAAATACGATGAGGCGATCCTGGTTCTGGCCGATTTCTATTTTGACAACCAGAAGTTCGCGCAAGCTTTGACTAAGTACCAGACGATTCTTCGTAAGAGAGATTCGGATCTCGCAGACTACGCCCTCTACAAGATCGCGTGGTGTCAGCTGAACCTTGGGCAATCCTCGCAAGCACTGGCGAACATGCAAAAGGTCGTGGAAAAGCTTGAGGGATCTAAAGAGAAACTAAAATTCAATTTGCGCGAGCAGGCGGTAAATGATCTGGCTTTATTCTACGCGGATGCCGGAAAAGTCGATGAAGCTTTTAACTATTATAAGAAGGTGTTGGGCGAGGAGCAGGCCTACGAGAAACTGAAGCTTATCGCTGAGTCGGTTCACAACCGCGCTCAGGGCAACGCTTCGATTCAGGCGCATAAAAAACTACTTAGCAAGTTCGACGACTCGCTCGAGGGGCCTGAGTATGCGATGAAGATTTACGAATCGCACATGCGCCAGAGCGAAAACAAAGAGGCAGTCGCTGGCCTAGTCGCCGCTCTACAGAAGTATGGCGAGGAATCTGATTGGGCACGACGTTGGCTGTCAAAAGATGAAGACGCGGCGAAAGAGAAGCTTGAGTCACTGCGCAAAGACAGCACCAATGCGGCGTACTTTTTCCACAGGACCGCACAGAAATCTAAAAAGAAATTCTTCTACGGCTATGGATTAGAACTCTACGATGCGGTCGCCAAGGCCTTTCCAAGTCATCCGGACAGGCGCAAGCTTGTTTTCTATCAGGCTGAGATTCTCTACCAACAGGGCAAATTCTTGCCTGCTGCGGATCGTTACATGGTGATCGCCAAAAATCCTCCTAAGGATAAGCTCGCGGAAGAAGCCGCTTACAATGCCCTTTTGGCGGTGGATCAACTGACTGCCAACTCCAAAATCAAACGCTTCACTAAACAAGAGAGGCAGGAAAACAAGTTCGAGAGAATGGAGATCCCTGAGGGCGAAAAAAGGTTTATCGAGGTTTCCGAGTTCTATCTCGCCAACTATTCAAAGTTTAAGCGGTCGGTAGATGTGAAGTTCCGCATCGCAGGAATTTACTACCGTTACCACCATTTCGATAAGGCCGCTCCTATTTTCAAAGAGATCTCGACCAAATATCCCAAGCACAAGAACGCGGTGACATCAGCGCACCTCTTATTGGATATCTATAATATTAACAAGGATTATGCCTCACTCGGAGTGGCGGCAGGCTCCTTTGCGAACGAGTCCGAATTGGGTGACAATAAGTTCCGTACTGAAATGCGGACTTTCCAAGATCAAATCGGTTTTAAGACCATCGAGCAGTTTGAAAAGGATCAGGATTGGGAAAAAGCGGGGGATGCCTACTACAATTATTACCGCTCTAATCCCAAAGGTAAGTTGGCGGAGCAGGCGTTGTACAACTCTGTAGTAACTTACGAAAAAACGAAGAATGTGGCTCGACAATCGGAAGTCACAAAACTCTTCATGCAAAAGTATCCGAATCACCCGTACAATACCCGACTGACTTTGCTTCAGGCGAAGAAGTCCGAGGAAGGCTACGACTTCGAGACGGCCCAGTCTTTGTACGAGCGTTTCGCTGAAAAGAGTCCCAAGGACCCGCAAGCTAAGAGTGCCTTATACAATGCCGCTATTTTCGCGGAGGTGCTGGGCCAAAATACCAAGGCGCTGAACTTGTACAACAAGTATCTATCGATGGCACGTCCAAGTGCTAAAGAGCGCAAAGACATCCAACTTTCCGAGGCGGAGCTCTATCGCAAAACTGGAAACTGGAGAAAAGTTGCTGAAATCTATTCCCAACTTTCTAACCAGGCGGCGACGCTTGCGGAACGAGTCGGTCTGTTGGGCCGGCTGGCAGATCTTTACGGTACCTATGGACGCAAGCGCGATCGAGAGCAAACCTTGGCAAAGATTGGGAGCATCACGCGCGGACAGAACAGCTTGAGTAGTTTTGGTTCGGATGCGAAGTACGTCGCTGAAGCAAACTTCGTAAAGGTTGAACCGCAAAAGGCCTCTTATGAGAAGCTCAAGTTGCGGTTGCCGCCGACCCGGTTGGTAAACAACCTAAAACAAAAACAGGCCGCGCTGAGAAAGCTCGATGCTGACTACGAGAAGATCGTTGCTCTGGGAGAGCCCGAGTGGGGTGTTGCCGCTCTTTCTGAGCGTGCCATGGCCTACGCCGATTTTGTGAAGGCCTACCGCGCTATTGAAATTCCCAAGGCGTATAAAGGCGCGCAACGCAAAGAACTCGAGGGGCAACTCAAGACCTTGGAAGCTGAATTTGTGTCTCCTTTCGAGGCGCGCGCCAAGGAGCTGGCGCAGCTGTGCAAGACCAAAGCTGTCGAGTTTCACGTGGCGTCCAATTATGTGAACAAGTGCCGGACGTATCTGGCTCAGAATGACAAGGACGTCACACCCTCCGGGCTCCTGCCGCAACCGGCGTACTGGACGACCCGATGGGGGAATTTAGGGGGTACTTTCTAATGAAGTATGCAGCGTTACTCTGTTTGGGGATATTGGCTGCTTGCGCGAGCGCACCTACGGGTACTGGCACCGCCTCAAATTCCGGCACAAAGGCCGAGCCCATGCGCTACCTCGCGTGGCTTGAGGGGAGCTATTCCACTAGCTACCGAGCCGATCGGCGTATGGTGTTGGAACGTCTGGAAAGCCTGAAGGCGGTTTCGGAAACAGATACGGATACGTATCTTGAGTACCTGTCGTTGCTAGATGCGGCGGGGCGCACGAACGAAGCGGGTACCAAGATTAAGGCCTTTCTTCAGAAGAACCCGCAGGAAACCCGGGCGGCGTTTTTGCTGGGAGTTTTTCACTTGCGCCGCAACCGCAAGGATCTGGCCAAGTATTTTTTCGAGAAACTTGAAAAGGACAGTCGCTTTGCCTGGAAGTCGATGCTTCTCAACAATCTGGGCATGATGGCACTGAAAGAAGGGGAGCGGTTTCGCGCGATCGACTACTTCGAAAAAGCGGCCGACGCCGAGCCTGCGATTGCCGCGCCACTCGTCAATTTGGGAGCCCTATATCTGGAGAGCGCCAGTTACGCGGATGCCGAGCGGGCTTTCTTGCGCGCCTTGGATCGGGACAAGGGCTTTGAGGACGCGGTTTTGGGCCGGGGAGCGGCCCTCGAGGCATTGGGGCAGTTTGATTCGGCGCGATCCGCCTATGAAAGCTTTCTAAGTCAGCACCCCAATGCGGTGTCTGTTTTGTATAACAACGGGATATTATTGGGGAACCGGCTAAACCAGCCGAAACTCGCGGCCGACATGTTGCTGCGCTATGTCCAAGCGGGCGGAAAACAGACCGCAAAAGCTCAGGAACTCATTCAAAAGTGGCGATAAGGGATAAAGAGAGAGGTGTCTTTTTATACTTCTATCGCCTCAGTTCGATGAACTGGAGGTAAGCAGTGATTAGAAAACTTGGCTTGTGCATCTTGGTACTCTCGTCACTGCTCGCACCGCTAGTCTTTGCCGAGAAGGCCAAGACCAAGAGTCGTCGCAGCAAGGGTGATTACGTCATTGAAAAGCGCTCAGACGGGACGACGGTAAAGTATAAAAAGAAAAACACGTACGACTTTGAAGGGGCCGACATTGAAGGTCTCTTCAAACGACCTAGCGGATCGTATATTTCGAATATCCAGGGGGTCAAAGGTCGTACAATCATCCGCATCCGCAAGAATTTTGACGCGGAAGTGGTAGATTCAGCAAGAATTCTGCACTAAGACTCCTCTCCCTAAAACGGATCAAACCCTTTAACCGGTGGGCTTTAGCCTATGGAAGCTCAGGCTTCTTCAACATTTCCAGTTCGACTCGACTTGCTTGGCGACGGCGGCAAGGTGCTCTTTACCGCGGAGTTCGTCAAAGAGAAGATCGTTTTAGGGCGCATCTTATCTGCTGACGTGCGGATTGACGATCCGCGTGTCTCTCGCATTCATGCCCTGATCGAAGTTCGAGGCAACGAGCTGACCATCACTGACCTAGCCAGCAGCCACGGTACATTCGTAAACGACAAGAAAGTAATTGAAGCAAAGCTTAAGGTGGGCGATCGCATTCGTCTGGGTTTTGCCGAGCTTATTATTGAAAAAGGGTCCGGCCGTCCTTCACCTATCATGGCCGCCAGCTCGGATGCGACCTTTGATGGTGAAGCCACACAAGTAAATATTGATCCAGCCCCCGCTCGTGCGAATGACGGGGAACGCCGAAAGCGAACAGAACGCCGCAAGCGGGACGCGTTTCCGGATGAGAAACGGCTGCAAGATCGGCGAGATGGTGAACGCCGCGTAGAGCAGCGTGACGGTGAACGCCGTAGCACTCCAACTCAGGGGCCTCCGGCCTCCGAGCCCGAGCGTCGCAGTGGGACCGATCGTCGTAACGATCGCGATTGGGAACGCCGCGTGGGCCAGCGTCGCCGAGGCGATCGACGAGTTTTTGATATTACGAGCTTGGAAAGGCGCATTGCGGATCGGCGATCACGCCATGGCGATGACGACGTGTTGCCGGAAGAGCTCGAAACGGCTTTTGAATTGCCCGAGCATGCGCAGGAACTGGAAGTGACCGCTCTATGGGGAGATCACATCTTAGATGTTTCCAACTACGTGGATCCTGTTGTGCTGACAGTCGGCGAGAGCCCCAAGAGTCACTATGTGATCCCCAGCGAAGGGATTCCTGACGAGTTTCCTCTAATTACTATTGAAGAAGATGGCATTACCTATCTCGCCTTTACTGACGAGATGAACGGCACTGTGCGCGCCCGCGACAAGATTTATTCGCTCAAGGACCTGCAGGAAGAAAAGTTTGTAAAACGCTACGGAAATTACTTCCGTCTTCCTCTTCGCCGCGATGATTTCGCAAAGCTAAGCATTGGAAGAATCAACTTCTTTGTTCTTTACGTGAAGCCGGCACCCCGGATTCGGCCGGCGCCGCTTTTTGACAGGGACCGACTGCTTCTTCGGACGATGATTAGCTCCGCCCTGTTGTTTGCTTTTATGATTTTCGGTTTGATGTTCGTGCCGGAACCCAAACCCGTGACGATTGAAATGATTCCGGAACGTTTTGCGAAAATTGTAATTAAAAAACGTCCGAAGATTCCGGATCTGGTCCAGCCCAAAGCGACACCGCAAGAAGCGGGGTCCAAGAGTGGCGGTGGAGCCAAGGCTAAGGAGCCTGAAGCGCGTGCGAGCAAACCTGCTGAGACCGTTCCTAAGGAAAAGCCAAAGGAACAGAAATCGCAGGCTAAAAAGGCTGATAAGCCGGTTTCCAAGCCCCAACCGAAACGCAAAGTCGTTGATTCCAAGCAGGTTAAGAAGGTTGGTCTGTTGGAAGCTTTCAACAAGAGTAGCCTCAAAAACAATTTGAAAGAGATGATGGACACCGAAACGGGGGTAGACGCCTTTGACAAGGGCCTGCGTTCCTCGCGTGGGACAGTTACCGGTGGCGCAGCCGGCAAAGGGCTAAAAGGCGTTGAGGTCGGCGGCGGCGGCAATACGATTGGTATCGACGGGCCTTCGACCAAGGGAATTGGTGGCGGTCAATCGGGTGACGGAATCGGCGAAGGTATTCAAGGACCAGGGCGTCTCGGACAGAAAGGCGAACACAGCGTCAGCGTAGTCTCCGAAAACGTGCAGGTGCTTTCCGGTCTTCCTAAAGACGTCATCAACCGCATCGTGAACCAGCACCGCGGCGAGATCCGCCAATGTTATGAATCAGCCCGGCGCAGAAACCCTTCGCTACGCGGCAAAGTCGTCATCCAATTTACGATTCAGCCAAACGGAATAGTATCGTTTGCGGGTGTGGCTTCCAGCACTGTAGGCGACAGTACACTGCAAAACTGTATCGTTTCGCGTGTCAGAAGCTGGCGCTTTCCGAAACCGGAAGCTCCAGTTGTCACCGAAGTGAGCGCGTACCCGTTCTTCCTGAATCCGGGCAATTAGCTCGACTTCGCGATTCGGTACAGCACGAAGGACATCAGGGCAAACACGCCAACCGAGAGCAAGTCTGAACTTGACCCCAAGGCCAACGGGAACACGTCCTTACCGAAGTAAATCACCGCTCCTAGTACGACACCGATAATGGCTTCGCCTGCAATCAGTCCAGAAGCGAAAAGTGTTCCACGATCCGTGTCACCTTTTCGATCTTTCATCATCGCCGCAATGACACCACCAATAAAGATGGGGGTGGACAATGTCAGAGGAAGGTAAATGCCTACCGCTACTGCCATGATCGGCATCCGGAACGACGAGCCAATCTTTTTCAGCGCAAGATCCATGATAATGATGGCGACGCCTACTGCCGCCCCGACCTCTACAAAAAACCAAGGGATTTCCTTGTCAGTGAAAAGCGCACTCACCAAGTTCGCAAACAAAGTGGCTTGGGGTGCCTTAAGGGAACCCGGCTCCCCTGTCCCGATTCCGTAAACTTCGTTCAAGACGATGAGCACAGGTACGATTACTAGCGACGGAATGATTGCCGCAATAACCTCCATCCACTGTTGGCGCTTCGGGGTCGCACCGAGAAGGTAACCCGTTTTAAGGTCCTGCGAAATATCACCGGCCGTGCAAGTTGCGCAGCAGACAACCCCCGCAACTCCCAAAGTCGCGGTGATGAAGGCCATTTCGCCCAGCTGAATGCCCTGACTCAAGAGGAACTTACGTACCAGCAAGAGCAAACCACCCGTGGCGAGAATCGCGCAAATCGTCATACCTGAAACCGGAGACGAAGACGAACCAACTAGGCCCACGATGTAGCTCGCGACTGCCACGAAGAAGAAGGACAAAATGACCATCGCCAGTGTGGAAATAGAAGTGAGGCCAAGTTTAATCGCGATAGGCGCGTGAATCATTTGTAGGTACAGGGCAAAAATCGCGATCGTTGTGAGAACGAGAAGCATCAGGATGTGCTTCTGATCCATGTTGACATCGGTGCGCAGAAGCTTTTTGGCAGCCTTGCCACCCGCTTCCTTGTAACCCACAAGCGCCTCTTTAAGGCCGGACTTGATCCCGTCGCGAATGCTGATGATGGACCACACACCGCCGACGATCATGGCGCCTACGCCCATGTAGCGGATCTTGGTGCTCCAGTTCGTCCAGAACCAGTCCATCAGCTCGCCTTCAATACCGCCGCCAGACGCACCCATAATCGGAAGCGCAATCGTCCAAGCGATCACCCCACCCAGCATCATCAGTGCGGCAATGTTGAAGCCGATGATGTAGCCGACGCCGAGAAGAGCGGCTGAAATGTCGCTACCAAAGTAAAATCCGGTTTTGCCAACTCCCCAGGCCCATTCAACGGCGCCTTTAACGAGGTTCGTCCCCGCCGTGAGGAATTTCAAAAAAGCGCCCGCGAAGATGGAATAAAAAAGGTACTTGGCTCCGCCAGCGCCTTCTTCACCGCTCTTCAAGACCTCGGCGCACGCCACACCTTCCGGGAAGGTGAGATCCTGATCTTCCACAATGTGAGATCGGCGGAGAGGGATCATGAAAAGAATTCCAAGAAGTCCACCTGTGATGCAGATGAGCGTTGCGGGAACGTAGTGGAACTTGTGCCAGGCACCCGTAAGGATGAGGGCGGGGACAGTGAAAATAACTCCGGCCGCGAGGGACTCACTCGTAGAAGCCATCGTTTGTACGATGTTGTTTTCGAGGATCGTTCCTTTCTTAAGGAGTCCGCGCAAAATACCCATCGAAATGACCGCAGCAGGGATAGAAGCGGAAACCGTCATTCCAGCATAAAGGCCGAGGTAAGTGTTTGCCGCACCCAACAGTATGCCCAACAATATTCCAAGGATGACCGCTCTTGCAGTGACTTCCGGAATATCTTTTGATGCGGGAACATAAGGGGTGAAAGCGCCCCCTGATTTTTTTGAAGACATAGTTTTTCCACTCCTCCGCCAGTGTTTGTTGCCCTGGCTCTGGCAATAAGCCAAAATCGATAGCAATTCTCTATACTAAATGCAATGCATCATTAAGTGTCACCGCAAGGGCGCCACCATTATGAAAGATTACTCAAATGAATACAATTGCTTAATTTTGGGGACAGTTCGGAAAAGGTGCGTCTTTTTTAATTAGGCCGGGTTTTCTTGTGCCTTCTGTTTCATGAGGTTCATGAACTGAAGGACCGAGCCGCCGGGTTTGGCCTCGGCAGTCGTAGGGGCACTCACGACTTGAGATTCAATCGGAGTCGGCTTGGTTGTCGTTTTGGGTTTAACGTTTGTAACCGCCACGCTTTGGACGGGGCTTTCCGATTCGGGCTCACCATCCGCCGTAAGGCGTTCTTTCAAGGTTTCCAAACCTCTCTTCATTTCGCTCGCAAATTCACTTAAAGCACCGCGAGAGCTTGCGACTGTACGCAAGGAAACCACGTCCTGTTGCACGGGTGCATCAGGGGCTTGTGCGGTCTCGACAGGCGCTGCAGTTGCGATGGGTGCCGCTGTCTTCTGAGCAAAGAAATCTTGTTCAATTGTGGTAACACCGCGGGGAGCTTCAGGAGCGTACGGCCGCGAGCCTGCTGACGCAATCACCGGAGCCGGTGGTCCTGACTCAATCTTTTTGAAATCGAAACTCTCATCACCGGAGAAAGCGGTGGAAGATCGTTGTGCGCTTGTAGCGGCCGTCGTGCTCGGGTTTACGCTGGCCAGCGAAGTGGACAACGCGGGCGGTGTGAAACTCTTCGGCGTCTCGGCGCTCGGCCTTTGCGTTACGCTTTCACGCGCAGTGACCACACCCTCTTTGGTGGGTTTTGCGCTGGCAACCTGTGTAGTGCTCGGTTCGGACTTAGCGGTTTCCTTCGGTCCAAAGAAGTTTGCTTCCAAGGCCTTGATGGCTTGAGTCGCTTTGTCCACCGCGGCCGTATAAATAGTAGGAGGCTTAGCGGTGCTTTTCGCGGGCTGTGCAGTTTGAGTATTCTGCGGCGCCGCTTGTGCGACAGCGGGCTGCGAGACTTGTGGCGACGTCGTATTGGAAGCCGAGGGCAGAGGGAGACTTTTTAGTGGCTGCGTTGAGCCCTGGTTTGACGCAAGTTGCGAATTTTTTGCAGAGCTCTTACCCGGATCTGAGGTCCCACCCGACTTGCCTGCCACGTCGAGTGCGCTCCCGTTGGAGTTGCTCCCAGGGCCTGTGGTGCCCGCAATGGCTCCCCCACTTGCGCCTGGACCGCGCGCCAGGACGCTGCCCGGCGGTGCTTGGTTTGCGATGAATCCTTGAAGAGCTTGTACGCGTCCTATCTGAGCCTGGAGTTCCGTTCGCTCGGGACTGGGGCCTTCAGGAAGGGCCGCCAAGCGGGTGGTGAGCTCGGTATGTATCTCGTTCAAAGCATCGTTGGCCGCAGTTGCAAATTCCTCGTCAAACTTGCCGTCGTCGCCGGTGATTTCTCCAATAAACTCTCCCATGTTCGTCGAGTCCTCATCGGCGTCTTTGGCTATTTCATCTGAGGACTTATCCCCGCCGCCTTTTAGCGCGGAGGAATTTACGAGTTTGTTGGCTAAATCTTTTGCGCGGCTGCGAACTTTTTCTTTGGGATCTTCATCGTTCTGAGAATCTTCGTCACCAGAACCAGTCGAAGTGCTGCTACTCGTGTGGCTCTTGGCGGGCTCAACACTCGCCCACGCAGGCACGACCGACCAGCATATAAATAGAAGCAATATGTGTGACAGTTTTGTCACTAGTTCCCAGACCCCTTAAAAAGCTATTTACATCTATTTATACTGCAAAGCCTGGGCCCATTTCTCCAGGCACGAAATCACGGTTATAGAAGCTGTATTCTGGGTGTATTCCCGCTGGTGTTCCGCGGGACAAAAAAACGTGCGTGAAATGGGGTGAATCTGCGACGAATACGAACGGCCGTAGCCTAGAAGGTGTACACTTTCGTTTTGGGCCACTAAACCCTTGAGTCGCCGAGTATTCCCCGGGAATAGAGGTGAGGGCGCCACGTATTCTGTATGATCCGTTCCCGCTCTAGGGTTTTGTCTCAAAGGTGGAAAAAAGGCGTGCCTCGCTTTCGCTGCCGACCGTTTTCCCATCGAAGTTAAAGTCATCGCGGGTGTTATAAAAGAGCGTGTAGTGGTGAAGGATTGTGTTATCGCCTTTCCACTTTGCGATGGCGCTTTGCGCTGCGGTCGCAAAAACCTGTTTCGCAATGGTTTGTTCTTCCGCTTTCCCCGAAAAGGCGCTGTACACAACGCCGTAAATCCAGGCATCGATGCGGAGATTCTGGGCGCTCTCCATGAAGGATTGAACGATCACTTTGTGCTTGCCTACGTTGACGGTTTGCGAAATTTTTGAACCTTCACTGTGGAAGGCCAGTCCCTGAGATGCAATTTTCTTGGGAATGATGTCGTTGACCCGGCAATAGGCGAATACGATGGGTTCGGCACTGTTATGTTTCCATGTCGTCAAGTTGCTTTTACATGGGTTAAAGAGGTCAAGATTCCACGGACGGACATCGCGTCGGACCGACACCACGCTACCCCTGTTGGGGAGGCTATCGGAGTGGATTTCCTCGTTGGCCTGCAGCGAAACCCCAGTCACCAGCACGGACAGAATGGCTAGACGAAACAACATGGAACACCTCCTTTAGCGCGCCCAGCACAACAGTCCGGATTGCGACCGTCAACGGTCCGCTTAAAAAGCTGCGTCTTGGGGCGGGGTCCAGGGCGACGCAGTGGCAAACGCCTCCAGGCTGCGCCGTTTGAGGGCCTCGCAGCTGCGCTTCATGTTGGCCACGTCTTCGTCTTTGTACAAAGTGGGGAACTGGATCCGGCTGTAGTGTCTAAGCAAAGAAGCGTACTCAAAAGGAACCGATTCCAGTTGAGTGTCCGTATTGCGCAATTCCCAGGCGATGTGTTCAAAGAACACCCCAGAGACGGTGGTCATCAGGTACTCTGTTTCAAAGGACTTGGCCCACGAGCGAATAGAAATCCCCCGCCGCTCAAAAACGTAGCGAAGATTTGCGGTGATACGGTATTCGAGCTCGTCCATGAGTCTCTTGTTGGCTTCCGGAATGTCGCTCAACACGCTTTTGGTATCTCGCACAAGCACCGCCATTTGAGAAGCTCCTCCATGGACAGCGGAGTTCGGGATGAAGTCCACAAAGTTTTCGCAGTCAATTAGAGCGGCCAGTATTGCGTACTTGTAGGTTTCGTACGCGGCCGTTTGTTTTACCCAATGGGAGAGTCTGTCCTCATCGATTAGGTCAAAAAGAACATCCAAATTAAACGCCGGTGTGAATTTCAGTGTTTGATTCTCAATATTCGCTAGATTCTCAGCGCGATTGAGGTGGCGGTAACGCGCGTGGGTGGCGCCATAGCGTATGAAGCGTTCGAACTTTGCTTTGCTCTCGGGCTTAAGGGTATCCTTATCACCCACCGTACCGGGCCAGATGGGATAGCGTCCCCAATTCGGGCGTATCGGGTTTTGGTGGCAGCCTTGGCAGCGTTTAGGATTCACTTCAGAAAAGACTGCCGGCCCGCCTTGAGGGAAATCGATTCTCCGAAATTCATAGATGTGCTTGTCCTTTTTGTATTCCATCATCTCCAGAGATCGGTATCCACGTTGGGTGGGATCTCCGTTAAAGGTAAGGACAAAGTGCGCGCGGTGGGTGTAGAGCGCTACACGCGGGTCTTTTTCGGTAGCTCCCTGCAAGCTTTTGGAGGCCTCAATAAGGACGTAACGAGTGCGGAGCTCTTCCGGAAGGTGCGGCAGTACGTCTTCAACGCTTCTCAGATCGCGGCTTTCTATAAGTTCGCGCAGTTGTTCAAAACCAAAATGTTCTTCTGCTTCATCGAGTGAGCTAGTTGAGCGTAGCTCCGTTAGCAATTGTTGGTAGTGGCTCGGTAGGCCTAACGCCGTAAACGAAAAACAAACCAGTCCTAATACTAAGAATCGAAGCTGCCCCATGTTTCCCCCAGACCCTGCGGCCCCTGCCGCGCTCTTTGGCCGGAGTGTAGACACAAGTACGCAGGATGGGGAACCGCTGCGCGTCAGCTAAAAAATCTGTAGCCGAAGTGTTTATTGGAGGAGTCGGGGTTTAAAGGCTTCGGGATGAAAGCCCACGAAAAGCTCTTTACCCTTGCGCAACGTTGGTGCCCGTAGGTTTCCGGACGGGCCGAGGAGAACTTTTTCAAGTTCAGCGTCGCTCAATTTATCTTTTTTAAGATTGAAGTGAAGGTACTTCTTGCCCTTGGCGACCCAGAGTTCACCCGCCGAGCGCGCCAACTTTACGGCTTCTTTAGCTCCGATGCGCTCTTTCTTTGCGTCCACTTGGGTAGTGACCGGTATCTTTTCTTGCGAAAGAAACTCTTCCGCACGTTTACAGGTCATTCAACCCTTGCGGTGGTAATGCCAATCAATGGGCTTCATGGAGAGCAGACTACAGCTACGTTCAAAAAATGTAAAGTGATGCCGGATCGGTAGCCACCGGTGCCAATTGGCGGCGCCGAGGGGCCAGGCGGCCAAGGGGTGACCCCCGAAGCGGGGCGATCTGGGCTCTATCTCCAATTAGGCGTCTCGCCCCTTCTGGCACCTCTCTTGCTTTGAAGGAGGAGAGTCCTACGCGGCGTAGGCGAGAGTGTGGTGGTGGAAATGCGCGAGCTGAAATTTGTTGTGTTGCTATTGGTGTCCTTCGTTGCCCTGGCGGAGAACCCTCCCCAGGTGAAACCCCCTGAAGTCGGTCCTTTCATTCCACCGGGAACCCAAAAGAAAGAAGAACACGCCCCTCAAAAAGGCGAGGTCCTGCCACCCCCAACAGTTACGGAAGAGCGGGAACAGGTAACGGATGCGGAGGCCCTACGCAAAGCCGAAATTGCCTTGCGCATGGAACAGCTTAATGAGCGCAACAGCGTATTGCGCCTCTGGTCGCAGCTGAACGATCCGGCGCTCCAAGCAAAGCTAAGAAACAACCCGGCCGCTGAGCAGACGTTGCACCGTCGTATGGGCGAGGTGCTGGCAATTCTGAAAAACCTTATTGGATTTCCTCCACACGTATTTGGACGCCCGATCAGCGTCGAGTTTGATACCAAAGATCCCAATAACATTTTAATGTCCATCATTGATGTGCAGAGCGAACTGCCTTTGGGCGTGGTGAGCTTGAAAGAGCAAAACGTAACGGATTTTGTCCCCAATCAGGAAAACCTCGCTGCGGTAATCAAGGTCACGCCCAACCGTCTGCGTCTGCTTACTGAGGCCGATCCCAATGTGTTGAAAATGGCGGCGAGCGCTGCGGAAGTCTACAACGAGAACTACCGAGACGAAGTGGCCGAAGGCTACTTTGAGCAGCTTGCCAAAGACGTGCTACAGATTCCCCCGAAAGCAAACGGGCGTGAACTCTTTTCCGAGTTTGTTTCGGGGCGCAACTACGCGCCCGGCTACGATCACAACTCTACGATGATTGTGTTCAAAGACAAGCAGAGTGGCGAGCGCTTGGGTATCGTGGGGTTCCATTATGACACGAACCGCCCGAATGATGTCCGCCTGGTGAACTTTGGCCTCGGTCCCAACGTTCGTGGAAATCACCTTCTTGACAACGTGAAGTTGACGCTCCACAACCTCGAAGCGGAGAAGCGCAAACAACCCCAGCCGTAGAGTTTAGGCGCCTGCTTTAGTTTCCCTTGGGGCTATGCTACATTCGCCACGTTTAAGCGAGGCGAATAAGTGTATTGGCTCACAGTAGCGATTCAGGGCTTTGTACTCTATGCGATAGGGACCTTTCTTTTCGATGTGGTTCATTTTGCCCTCCACCGTTTTGCGAAGTCCCGCTCGCGCGTCCTACAGTTTGGGGCGTCCTTGCACCAGGCGCACCACGACTTTCTGGATACCTCGCTAGATTTTCATGAGGACCACGTCAGGGGAAACCTGGTTTACCACCTCATCCCGGAATACCTGACCCATGTCTTGGGGACGCTCCTTGGACTCTTTTTCTTTGAACCGCTCGCCGTGGGGCTAGTCGTACTCGTACATACCGGTACCTTTATCGGTGCGGTCTATTTGCGCGGCCGCGATATCAACCATGTGCGTTTTGAGAAGCTGCCCCAACCGGGTCCCGGATCGATGGTTGGGCCAAGGTACCACGCGCTCCACCATGTCTATCCTGAACAGTACATGGGTTCGATGCTTCGCCTTTTTGATTGGATTGCTGGTACGGGTTGCCCGCTCGAGGGCCGGCGGGCAGTGGTTACCGGTGCTTCTGGATCTTTTGGAAAAGGAATAGTCGAATGCCTGCAGAAAGCCGGAGTGAAAACCATCCACACCTTTGCTTTCGGTAAAGACTGGAGCTACGAAGATTATTCCAAAATTGAGGCGGTTCTCCCCGAAACCGACATCCTCGTGTTGGCGCACGGTTCAAAAGTTGAACACGCGATGGAAGCCAACTGCGATTCTTTTGTGGCTCTGATAGAGCGCTTTAGAAAAGTGGCGCACACGCGGCGTTTTCCGGTGGAGATTTGGGCGGTGGGCTCCGAAATTGAATCGCATTCGCACTGGGGAAATGCCGATTTAAAAATCTACAAAGCTTCAAAAGGGGCCTACGCGCGTTACGCCCGCCACTACTACCGGGACGAAGATTTTATTTACCGTCATATCTGTCCGGCGGCGTTTACGTCTCGCATGGGGCCAGGACTTATCTCTGGCAGGTTCGCGGCGCGCTGGGCGATGTTTTTGATCCGGCGCGGCTTTCACTACGTTCCGGTTACCTACACCGGGATTGCGCTTCTCAATTACGTCAAGTTTGCCTTCGGTGTAAACGCTATACCCCCCAAGCTGGAAATGTCCGCGGGGGCGCAACCGCTTCCGAGTGTTTAGTTATCCACGTGCTGGTAGAGCGTGAATGCCAAATAGCCCGGAAATCTCGGACCTCCCAACTCTATTCTTCCGGCTGCGCTGGTGACCTTTAGCTTCCAGGTACCGCCAGAGTCTTTTCCGGCTACCTCTTCCAGGAGAGGTTTCAGGTTTTCATAAGTGAATCCGTAGAGTGAGCCCCGAACCTTGATGGTGAAGGTTTTTCCTCCGGGAGTGGTTACTTCCGCTTCAAACGGCTTTGCAGTGGAGGCTCTGAGTGAAAATTTATCGACTTGAAAGCCACTCGGAACGTTTAGCTGGTAAAAATCTTCGGCCTCCGGCTCATTTGGAGCCGGAATAACAAGGGTCTTGCCGTTCTGAGTAATGCCGAGTTCTTTCCAGCCGCGGATCATTTCCCAGCTGTTTTTGGAAACATGATACTGGAACTCACTCGGATCGCCGTCTGAGGATTTCCTAAATCGCCTGACGAAGCGGACACTCACCGTGTCGCCGATCGAACCCAATTTAAAATCCGAGTAGCTTTTGTAGTAAGTATTTTGACCGCGCCAGATGATGTACGTAGACGACTGGTTCGGAGGGGCGCCGAGCAAGCTGAGTTCGCGCCATTCGTTTTTTTCGACATCAAAAAAGCCACCGCCGCTTGCCGGGCGATCGTAGCTTGTCATGCCGTGTTTTTCGGATACGAGCCCACCCCAAAGAAAAATTCCGCTGTCCGTGTTTACGGCGAGCGGTTTGTACCGCGCCGAGGGAGCGTTCGCGGCGGGAAGGGTGGCGATAAAGTTCCTGTTCGAGTCGTAAACGGCTGCGTACTGAATGGCTTCGCACTGGCTCTCTACCGGAGCAAAAGAGCCCGGCTGGCGGCTGCCACTCGTGCATCGGCTATGGCCGAAGACATAAAAACGATCGCCACGCTCCACCACAGCCGCCCCCTTCACACAGGCGCCGTTCGTGCGCTTGTACCCGAAGCAGGCCGCCGCCTGGCTCGAATTTGCGACAAAAAAACTTGCGAACAATAAGATAAAGATTGGATGCATCGTACTCCCCCCTCTTTGACGAAAGCGGAGTGACGTCACCTTGTCAAATCGTTAAGGTCCCAGGTGGCCTTAATGCAGTTAGATTTCAGATGGCAGAATGCATTATTTTTATAGGACCGAGCAGCACGTAAGGCACACACATGGTATTGTCGCTTAGACACACCGAATGCTAGGCTTGTTCGATGGAAGCCTCAACCCCCACTCTCTGCAGCGGAATGGCACCCGAAATCGTGGCGCCGTTAGAAGCCTGCAGTATTCGCAAGACCTACAAAAAGGGGGAGTCGCTCTATTTGATGGGGGACGAGCCAGCGGGCATCTATTGCTTGGAGAAAGGCCTAGTGGGTCTGGTCACCGTATCCACGTCGGGGCGTGAAAGGTTGGTTCGTCTATTCAAGGCAGGCCAGTATTTTGGTCACCGTTCTCTTTTTGCAGGCGAAAGTTACCACGCCAATGCGGTGGCGCTAGATCCCGTTGAGTGCCGGGTTTTTCCAAAAAAAGATGTCATGGAACTTTGCCGCAAGTTTCCCGAATTTGCGGTGGGTATTGCGCAAAAACTCGCTCGAGAGCTGGGTCGCGCCGAACACTGGCTCGGTTTCATGACGGATCGGCAGGTAAGCGAGCGAGTAGCCGATGGCCTCTTGTACTTGAAAGCAGCCCATCCGGAACACAATTGGACCCGGCGTGAAATTGCGGATTTTTGTGGGACTACCACTGAATCTGTCATTAGAACCTTGGCCGCCTTTGAGGCCGAAGGGCTCATACGCCAAAAGGGCCGCCATATCGACATCCTGCAACGCGAAGCGTTGCTGGAGTGCGCGTCCCCTCAGTAAAAACCCTCTGTATCTGCGGTTACTTAAAATCTTCCTCTTTATGATCGCCGTCATATTCCTGTACAGGGATCTGGGTTTTAATGGAGTTAGAGCTAAGGGCTAAACGAAAGGAGACCCGCGTGAACGACAAACTTTTTTTCAGGCAGCTATTCGACGCTGAATCCTTTACCTATACCTACCTACTCGCGGATACCACGAGTAAGGAAGCGGTGCTGATCGATCCGGTAGTAGAGAATGTGGAGCGGGACCTAAAACTTGTGGAACAATTGGGCTTTAACTTGAAATATGTGCTTGATACGCACGTGCACGCCGATCACGTTACAGGCGCTGGTAAAATCCGGGAGCTGACTGGGGCGAAGACCGTCGTGGGTGCCGGGGCAAAAGTGGATTGTGCGAGCGTTAGCATTGCAGACGGAGACACGGTCTCGTTTGGTCCTTTTGCGATCAAAGCGCTATCCACTCCGGGGCATACGGATGGATGTACCAGCTACTATGTCGAAGGGATGGTATTTACGGGTGACGCTTTGCTGATTCGTGGAAACGGACGTACGGATTTTCAGCAAGGTTCTTCGGAAAAGCTTTTTCACAGCATCAAAGACAAGCTCTACAAACTTCCAAAAGAAACCAGAGTTTACCCGGCCCATGACTACCGAGGGCAAACAGCTAGCAGCATCGGGGAAGAGATGCAGTTTAACGCGAGGATCCCGAGCGGTCAGTCGTTGGGAGAGTTTGTCAAAATCATGGAAGCATTGGATCTTGCCGATCCCAAGAAGATTCAGATTTCCGTTCCCGCAAATATGAAATGCGGGCAACTGCAAGGAGCGTAGAATGTCAAAATTGTCATCACATCAAGCCAACGAATACATCACCGGGCGCGAAGGAGAGATCTGCTTTGTAGATGTTAGAAGCCAGGATGAATTCAAATCGGGTTATATCCCCCAATCCAAGTGTATTCCGCTTCCGGAAATCAGCAAGCGGCTAGACGAGTTTCCAAAAGACCGCCCTATCCTTCTGAGTTGTCAAAGCGGCATGCGCTCAGCAAAAGCTCGTCAGCTACTCGAGTCCCACGGGTTTAAGGATATCTACGAAGTGGACGGCGGTTTTTCCGCGTGGAAACGCGCTGGGCTTCCAACCTCTAGATCTAAGAAGTCTGGGCTTTCCATTCAGCGCCAAGTTTTCTTGACCGCGGGTACTTTAATCTTGTCTGGTACGCTACTCAGCCATTTCGTGAACCCGAGCTGGTGGTTGTTACCGTTTTTTGTGGGGGTCGGGCTCACGTTTAATGGACTTACCGGTTTTTGCGGTATGGCGAAACTACTTGAAGCCATGCCTTGGAACAAGGCGCACTAGTGGTAATTGTTGGGTACATAGCGGCCGTCGTAATCGGTCTCTCTCTTGGGATGATTGGGGGCGGCGGCTCAATCCTCACCGTCCCCGTATTGGTGTACGCTTTCGGGTACGAACCAAAAGACGCCATCGCGATGAGCCTTGCAGTAGTGGGCGTAGCGGCGGTGGCCGGAAGCGTACAGCATTGGCGGTTGGGAAACCTTCGTTTCAAGACCGGTTTCTTTTTTGGGGGGTTCTCCATGCTGGGGGCTTTCTTGAGCTCCCGCTTTGTCTCGCCCTACCTGAGTGGTGGATTTCAATTGATCCTTTTTTCGATAACCATGCTGTTCGCTGCGGTATTTATGTTTAGAGATCGCCCCCCAAAGGAAAAGGCCGCAGACAGCCCGGCAGCGCTGGCTCTTTTGGGGATTCTTGTTGGGGCTTTTACCGGGCTTGTGGGCGTCGGAGGCGGCTTTGTTCTGGTTCCGACGCTTGTTCTGTTGGCCGGCCTTCCTATGAATGCGGCCGTGGGGACCTCGCTTGCGATCATCGCCATGAACTCTGTAGCAGGGGTTGTGGGTTATTCCGGTACGCTCGCTATTCCCTGGGAATTTGTGGTCGGGTTTGCGGCCCTGACCCTAGTCGGAATATTCGTGGGGACAGCACTCGGGCAAAGAGTATCTCATGCAGCCCTTAAAAAAGGGTTCTCCGTTTTTTTGATCGTTGTGGGTATTTTTGTTTTCTACAAGTCAGTGCGCGAGACGTCGCTAGGGGAGGGGCACAAAACTGACAATTTCCGGTTTTCTTTCCCGGCCGAGCTTGCGCATAATCCCTTCCACCACCGTTTCACCGGAGTTGAAACTGACAATTATCGAGCCCTTCCCTTGCGGCACCGAGAGCTCGCCCGCTACGAATAGGTTACCCACACTTGTTTCGAGCCACTCGTTGAGCTTAGGATTCTTGCGTTCGTCGAGTTCGATTCCGGCATTCTGCAAAAAGGCGGCGGGGCTGCTGCCACCGATTGCAAAGACGATGTGATCAAACTCCATTTCCTCGCGTTCGGCAAAGATGGCAAGCGGCTTTCCGTTCTTCTCTGAAATGGCGGTGACGTTGGTGCCGCGGAGAACTTTCATAAGCCCCTGCTTTTCATCCTCCTCCAAAATCTGCTTATTCATCGGATTGAGACGAGTGAATTCGTTTTTTCGGTAGGACAGGCTCACCTCGGCCTTTGGTGCCAGGCTTAGGGCAAACTCCACGGCGGTATTTCCCCCGCCGACGACGAGGATCCGCTTTCCCTCGGGATTGAGATTTTGGATGTCAAATCGTACTTCTTTTCTAACAGAGGCCGGGATCTGTGAAAAAAAGTCAGGGCGGTTCGGTTTTCCCATTCTACCCACTCCAATGACGACGTGTTGGGCTTCGTATTCAGTGCCATTGGTAGCGGTTACGGAAAAGAGGCCGTCTGACCTTTTTTTGATGGAGTCTACGTTCACGCCATAGGCGACCGAAAATTCGTAGGAGCGCATCAAACGGTCAATGTGTTCCAAAAAGCCTTGCTTAGTAGTATCCCGGAAACAGAATACTCCAGCACACACGGCTTCCTGCCCCTTGTACTCCGCATCCACACGTTTTTCCTCGGGGTAGTATTGGCGAACGGTCTGGTTGTGGTCTGTTCCTTTCTCCAAAACCAGGATGGACTTAAAACCGTGGTACGCGGCCTCCGCGGCCACGCTGAGCCCTGCGGGTCCCGCGCCAATAACAAGAATTTCCAAAGGGGTTTTCGTGCCCATGAATATCTCCGAGGGTGTCTGCTTTGACTACACGCAGAAGCAGACGGCTGGCAAGTCCCGCTGATTTTCTCCGGGTCCGGGCGGTTCGAACGGTCGGCATTTGCTGGGCGTTTTTGCCTGCGGTATGCTGTTTCCCGCGAAGGAGATTCGATGACGGACTTGGAGTGGTGGAAAGGGTTGAGCCCCCTTCTGAGCGATCCTTTGGTTGGAAAGTTGTTCTCGCTCTTGGTTGCGGTTCTTGCGATTCTATCCATCTTTAGTGTCGTAAAAAAGCGCTTCATTTTTAAGATCGGCGACACAGGAAGACGTTATAAGGCAAAGAAAGCCATCAATTTTGTTTCTTTTACCCTCTGCTTTTTGGCAGCCCTCTCCGTTTTCAGTGACAGTCTCGGAAGACTGACCTTCGTCCTCGGGGCCATGGGCGCAGGCGTTGCCTTTTCTCTTCAAGAGGTCATTGCGAGCGTCGCCGGGTGGTTCACCGTGACATTTGGAGGCTACTACCGAGCGGGAGATCGTATTCAGCTGGGGGGAATTCGAGGCGATGTGATCGATATTGGAGTTCTACGCACTACCTTGATGGAGTGTGGGGACTGGGTAAATGGGGATCTCTACAACGGTCGAATTGTGCGGGTTGCCAACAGTTTTGTTTTCAAAGAGCCGGTCTATAACTACTCGGCAGACTTCGAGTTTTTGTGGGATGAGATCGTCGTTCCGATTCGATTGGGTACGGATATCTCGCAGGTGCAGAAGGTTTTGGAAGAAGTCGCGGAAGAAGTCGTTGGTGGGTATAGCCGCCGAGCGGAAGAGTCTTGGCGCCACGTGGTGTCCAAGTACAACATTGAGGCGGCGCAGGTAACCCCCATGATCACGGCTCATTTGCTCGTCGATCGCATCAATTTCGTAGTCCGCTATGTGGTGGAGTACAAGAAGCGTCGTACGACGCAGCACCAACTCACTAGCAAAATCGTTGAGCGCCTGAGGGCCGCGACGCCGCCGATCCGCACTGCCGCTTCGGTGGTGGAGATCGACAGAGTAGGGCCCCTAGACGTGCATCTCGAGAATAAGGGCCCCGCTCCGAGACCCACCTGATTTTTTGTTATGGGTTGCAGACTACTTTTACGCTAGCACCCGATTGAGTTGTGGCTTCTCCAGAAAGCGTTTCTTGCGCTTTAGGAACAGCAAGGTTGAGATATGTCTGATTGTATAGCCACAAGTTCTCGGCTCCAGTTACCTTGAACGGCTCCGCCACTTTAACCTGGAAGCCGGCCGGTTTGTTTTCTCCCTCGCGGTAGAGAAAAGTTGCGACGACGATCTTTGCATCGGCTGCTCCCACGACATTCTGCAAGAACTGCGGCTTCGGGGCCATGTGGTAGGCATAGTAGTTTCCCGGGTTGGTTCGGGTAATTCCCATTATAAGCGCCTGCGAGCGAATGGCACCCGCTACAAGTCCCACGGTGTTGCCATCCACGGTAATCGCACAGCGGTTTTCGAGGAGTGTGTTCTTTAGCTCTTCTAGGTAATCCGCTTTATTTCGCAATGCGAGAATTTCATCGTCTACCGGCAATTGCCCAGCGACGGCGACTAACCCAGCACATAACGCAAGCATACAAATAAATGATCTCATTTTTGCCCCCATGTATTTATGTTCTGTAAAGAAACTAGCGGGCGGGGGCTACGAAGTCATAACCCGGTGCTGCGAACAAAAATCGTCGCTCGCGAGAACGAAGATCGGGTTGCATACTGATGAACGGAGTGAATAATGGAGCGGGACACGGGATTCGAACCCGCGACCTTCTCCTTGGCAAGGAGACGCTCTAGCCAACTGAGCTAGTCCCGCGTAACAACAGGGCGTTGTAAGGGATTGTTGTAGCAGGGGATTGTTCGGGACGGAAGTAGAAAATCAGCTTTGGGGTTGTTTTCGGACCCTTACCACCGGCCCAAGGGCATGAGGGGGATGTGGACGTTAAAGTGCTGCCCCATCCCATTGATGGGCCTAAAAGCCGCGTTGTTTAGCTCGGGATCTTGGTTCGGGCCAGGAAGAGTTTGGAAGGGATTGGGCATATTCGCGGGCGTTCGAGGCTCCTGCAGTAGCGGGCAGGCCCCTTGGAACACATAGAAGCCGTCCTTGTTCTTGACCTTAATATTTAGTGAATCCGCCAAGTCCTCTAAAACCTTATCGAGAGTCTTGGGTTCCTTGTCATTGTACTCATTGAAGCTGAAATCAACGTAGCGCTGTAGGCACGATCGATCCATAGAATGCCCAAAAGGGGTCTGGCCTTTGTCGCGACTGATGTGGGCCTTCAAAGTGTGGATCACGTCCTTGACCGGGAAATTTGAAACCACCATCCGCTGGATGCGAATCTTTTCCATTGAGTTTTCGGAGTCTGTTTGTGCTTCCGGTTCCGCATTCACTGGCAGCGCAATATCGGCCAGTTCAATTTCTAGCGCTGCTTCGATGGGTTGGGTGAAGTTTGTTCTAAAAAGATCAGCTCGTCCACGTGCCCAGACTTTACCATCGATTCCGCTGATAACCGACGACAAGGCATTTTGAACTGGCAACTGAATGTCTTGATCCGAAGCCACGGTCAACAGAACCATGTTTCCCGACGGGGAAATTTGAAGATCATAGCTACTGAGTTCTAACTCTCTTCGTGTTTTAAACGTATTTTCCAATTCCTGGACGGCGATCTTCTGCGAGCGTTTAAGTAGCTGTGGCGTAGGCTCATCGATCATGAGTTGAACGGTTGCGGTATATTGCTCGCGCGCATTGGGCGATTTTGGTGTATCCGCCA
>JACKAF010000010.1 GCA_020635235.1 Pseudobdellovibrionaceae bacterium
CTTTCGCGTCCGTAGCAAGGCATCCAAATACCCGTACGGTTTTCGCATATGGTAAGAAACCAATATGTTGTCCATTACCGTTAGCTCTTTGTAGAGCCGAATATTTTGGAAGGTACGGGCGATACCGGCCTTAGAAATTTCGTGGGGTGGCAAACCTCGCAGGTTTTTGCCATTAAGATCCATGGTGCCGGAATCCGGAAGGTAGACGCCAGTAATGAGGTTAAAGACCGTCGTTTTTCCAGCCCCGTTGGGGCCTATCAAGCCGCAGAGTTCCGATTCATGCAGGCTAATCCCGAAATCGGAAACGGCCTTGAGACCACCGAAGGAAACAGAGACGCCTTCGAGCTTCAGGACCTCTTTGTCGGCCACCGCGCTCATGGCTTTGGCTTCCTTTTCAGCTTAGGAAGCCAAGAGGCCTCCCAGATCTCGTGCCGACCAAAAATTCCCATGGGACGCAGTAACATCACCAGTACCAGAAGCGCGGAGAAAATCACCATGCGGTACTCTGCGAAGAAGCGCAGCAGTTCCGGCAACATCGTAACCAAGATGGCTCCGATTACCGCTCCGGAAAAGCTACCCATACCCCCGATAACGACCATGATCACTACTTCAACGGAACGGTTGAAGTTAAAAGTATTCGGATCAATGAAACCCTGGTAATGGGCAAAAAGCCCGCCGGCGACTCCGGCAAAAAATGCGCTTACCACGAACGCAACCACTTTATAGTGCGAAACATTCACTCCCATCGACTGGGAAGAAATCTCATCTTCGCGGACCGACAGAATGGCACGTCCAGCAGACGAGTGGATTAGCCGGTAAATGACCGCGAAAGTCACGACCGCCCACAAATAAACCCAGAAAAAATTTGAGGCTAGCGGGATACCGGGAAGCCCCCGCGGGCCACCCACTGCGGAGATGTTTAGAAAAACAATGCGGATGATCTCTCCAAAGCCCAAGGTAACGATCGCAAGGTAGTCCCCGCGCAACCGAAGCGAGGGTAGTCCGACGATGTAACCGGAAAGAGCTGCGGCTAAGCCGCCGGCGACTACTGCCACCCCAACACCGAGTTCGGTTTGGAAAAAGCCACCAAACGGCATCAATACCGTCGTTAAATAAGCGCTGATGTAGGCGCCGACCGCCATGAACCCGGCGTGTCCCAGAGAGAACTGGCCTGCGCAGCCATTCACGAGATTGAGGCTCAAGCCCAAAATAATTCCAATGCCACAGTTTACGATGATGCGTTGGACGTAGGGATTGATATTGCTCTCGATGAGCGCACTCACTCCCATCAGCACGAGTACTAAAAGAGCAAAGCCCAAAATTTGCCACGGCGTTTTGATCCCGTCTTCATCGCCGAAAAACAAACTGTGAGTGTCCGCCATCATACCTTCTCTTTTGCCATCGAACCAAAAAGTCCTGTGGGCTTTACAAGTAGAATGACAATTAGCAATCCGAATGCGAGCGCATCTCTAAAACTGGAAGACACATAGTACACGACCAGGGTCTCTGCGAGTCCCATCACGATGCCGCCAACCGCCGCCCCGACAAAACTCCCGATGCCGCCAAAAACGGCCGCTACGAAAGCTTTAATGCCGATGATGACTCCCATTAGCGGATCGACTTTGGGATAGGTGAGTCCATATAAAACAGCGGCACAACCGGCGAGGGCGGAACCAATCGCGAAGGTAAACGCGATGATGCGATCGATCGGAATCCCCATCAAGCTAGCCGTTTCAATATCATAGCTAACCGCGCGCATGGCCATGCCCAATTTCGTGTGCCGGACGAGCCAGTGCAGACAGAGCATCAATGCCGCCGAGGTACCGATTACCAAAACCTGGATGTTGTTAATCACAAGATTCTGGGAATCAAAAAGCGCTTGGGTGGGAATGACCGCAGGGAAAACACGCGGGTCCGCACCGAAGATTAGAATCCCCAAGTTTTGCAACAGGAGCGAAACACCGATGGCTGTGATGAGCACATTCAGCCTGGGGGCATGCCGCAGGGGCCGGTACGCGATGCGTTCGACCGCAAGCCCCACCCCTGTGCAAAAGGCCATGGAACCAAAAGTCACCAGGACCAAAGAGAGGAAAGAACCTTCTCCGTTGGTCAACCACCCGGCGACAAAAATGCCTCCAAACGCACCGAGCATGAAGATCTCAGCGTGTGCAAAGTTAATAAACTGCAAGACTCCGTACACCATGGTGTACCCGAGCGCCACCAAAGCGTAGACGCTTCCTTGAGCCAAACCATTTACTAGATTTTGGATTAGGGCTTGCAACGTAACCTTACGGGTTTACGGTGGTTACGTATTCGTAGTCGTTACTCGCCATCACTTTCAGCACTACTGCTGGCTTCACAGCATTGCGCTCATCGTTTAGCGAAATAACTCCTGTCACGCCTTCAAAGTCCTTAGTTTGCGCCACAGCATCGCGCAAATCTGTAGGCGCTAAGGTCGACGACTTCAGGGCCGCTGCAATCGCCACACGTGCCGCGTCGTAGCCCATGGCCGCCAGGCCGTTGGGAACTTCCCCGTTGTACTTTTCCTTGTACTTCGCGACGAAATTTTGCACGACCGGCTTGTCGCTCTTGGGCGAGTAGTGGGAACTGAAGTAGCCACCTACGACTGCCTTGCCGCCAATCTCTGTAAGCTTGGCACTGTCCCAGCCGTCTCCGCCCATCAACACGCCATTGTAGTTGAGCTCTCGCGCTTGGCGCGCGATCAACCCGACCTCAGTGTAGTAACCCGGAATAAATAGAACATCGGGTTTCTTCAACTTGATCGCGGTCAACTGCGCTTTGAAATCAGCGTCACCAGAAGAGTAAGAAAGATCGCTGATGATCTTTCCGCCCATCTTTTGGAAGTCCTCAGCGAAAAAGTCCGCCAAACCTACGCTGTAATCGCTCTTGATGTCGCGGAGGATTGCCGCGGTTTTCATCTTGAGATTCTGAGCCGCAAACTTGGCCATTACTTTTCCCTGAAAGGGATCAATGAAACAAACGCGGAAGATAAAATCTCCTACTTGAGTCACCCGTGGGTTAGTGCTCGAGGGGCTGATCATCGGCACTTTGTACTTCTGCGCTACGGGAGCTGCCGCGATGGAACGCGAGCTGGCTACTTCACCCAAAATCAGCTGCACATTTTCCTGGGTGACAAGCTTGGTGACTGCCGTCACGGCTTCGTCCGATCGGCCTTGATCGTCCAGGCTGATAACCTTTATGGGCTTGCCCTGGATGCCGCCGGAAGCGTTGGCCTCCTCTACTGCCATCATGATTCCACGGTGGGTGGAGATACCAAAGGTACTTTCCGGACCGGTCATGGTCCCAAACTCCCCAAGCACCAAGGCCTGAAGATCTGCCTGAGCCGAGGCTCCGGTGTCCCCTTTCTTGGTGCAGTTCACAAAACCCACCAAACTTAGGAATACGATTCCGAAAACTAAAAAGCTGCGATTTCTCGATTTAAAAACAGGCCGCATGACACCCCCCATCAAAGCACCCATCACTAGAATATGTAGCTAAGTTAAGGGCCTCGGGCAAGTATTAAAGCAATTTCGCCCGCTTCGCCGGGTTTCCCTCGCCACTTGACCGGCTGAACTGCCGCTCCTATGGTTGCTCGATGGCTTCTAAGACAACAAAAAACCGTAGCTTTGAAACCGCGCTTGCCGACCTCGAAAAAACGGTCGGGATCTTGGAAAAGGGCGAAGTCCCCCTAGAAGAGCAACTCACGGCCTTTGAAAAAGGCATCGCGTTCTCCCGCGAGTGCCTGGAACGCCTGGAAGCGGTCGAAAAGCGGGTGGAGAAGGTTCTAGGCACCCCCGAAAGTGGGCTGACCACCGAGAGTTTTGAAGCCCCGTAGAGTTTGACACCGATCTTTATTCTCACGTATGTTCGTTAAATTACGGTTATATCCCATGGGGGGGACCCAACAACAACTACGCACCTGGAGTCGCCGGTGGGCTGGGAAGCCTTTAGTGAAGAACGTGTACAGCTAATCAGCCAGTACATCGAAGCGCATCTCGACCGTTTTGAACAGTCGATTTCTAAGCAACTGCGCCCGATGGTCGAGGCCATGCGTTACAGCATTCAAGGTGGCGGCAAACGTTTGCGGCCGATGCTGCTCGTGACGGTCGCTGAATACCTAGGTCTTCCTGCGGAGCGGGTTTTACCGGCCGCCTGCGCTATCGAGTACATTCACACCTACTCGCTTGTTCACGACGATCTTCCTGCTTTGGACGACGACGATACCCGACGTGGCAAACCCGCGAACCACAAGAAGTTTGGTGAGGCAGTCGCCATTCTTGCGGGGGACGCTCTTCTTACCGAAGCTTTTTCCACAATGCTCGAGCTTAAGGAAAATGATTTCTCAGCGGA
>JACKAF010000011.1 GCA_020635235.1 Pseudobdellovibrionaceae bacterium
CCTACTTTTTCAAGAAAGATGGAACTCTAATTCGCGTTTTTGACGTCTACGTGCTGCATGCGGAGCCCATGTCGACGCGTCACTTCATCGTGGACGCAGTCAGCGGTTCTATTTTGGAAGAAAAGCGCGCGTACCGTTTTGCGGACGCAACCCACAAGGTGTATGTGGTGCACCCGGACCGGGCCGCTTTGAGTACGCAGACTCTCGGCAATACCGACGGCCTCACCGTGCTCTCCGATGGGTCTACTTTTCACGTGCGCCGCATGCCACTAGATACTTCGTACCCCTCTGTGGAAGTTGCGCTCAACACGGACTTCACGGCGGATCCTGGTTTTGATTCCGCCAACCATAACGGTGCCAGTTACGATGCTTCCTGCACGAGCACGAACATTGAAGGTTGTCCCAACCAGTCGTTCGATGCACTCAACGTTTATTACCACTTGCGAGAATACCGCACCAATCTCGATGCCTACTTGAGCGCGTTGGGCCTCAGCGGCAGTGTGAGCTTTACGCTCGATCCACTTGAGGTTGTCATCAACATGCTTGCTTTTGATTTCAATGGAGTCTCCGGGGGATTGGATGAAGCCAATAATGCCTTCTACACCTCTTCTTCCTTGGATGTTCAGGGAAATATAAGAAAAGGTTTGTTTTTTCTACGGCCTGCGAACACCTCTGCGTCTTCTTCTATTTGTCCCTCGACGGTATTTCTGAACCTCGCGCGCGAGGGGGCGGTGATCGTGCATGAATACCAGCACTACATCACGGACGTGATCACGGCGATGGTTCCTGGGAGCGATGTCGCAAACGTCGGAGACGCGCTTCACGAGGGGTACTCGGATTACCTTGGGGCTTCCCAGATCAACCGTCTTAATTCCGAGTCGGCTCCGCTGGTCACCGAAATCGGGGAGTTTGCGTTCAAGAACTGCGAAGCCTTCCGCCGCGACATCGGTCAGCTCAAGGTCTATTCCGATACGAGCAGCTCAACCCCGCAAAATGACTTTTCAGATCCGCACATCTCCGGTTGGACTTGGGCCAGCGGTTTGTGGAACTTGCGCGAGTCTTTGGGCAGGGACGCTGCGGATCGCTTAGTGATCAAAAGCCTATTTTTTCTTTCCACCAACCCTGGTTTTTTGGAAAGCATTGAGGCTCTGGTGCAAGCGGATCAAGCGCTGAATTCCGGAGCGAACGTTTCCACTATCCGCGATCTGTTTTACACCCAGTTGAAGTTCGTGGGATCTCTCAATACCTCGCTTTTTAAAGATCAGAGTAGCTTGCTGTTTGAAATGGGTTTCAATAGTTGTTTGGGCATTCCCCGTTCCGCGCGCAGTCTTCCCACTTTTCTAGGGGGCTTGCTCTGGCTCCTGCTCACGCTGGGGTGGGGGAGGCGCCAGTGCCGAGATTAACAGTCGGGTGCGTACTCTTCCTTTTTCTGAGTGCGCCGGCCCTTTGGGCGGACTCCGTGGAGGACAATTATACTGGCCCCGCTCCCAACGCCCGGGCGATCAAACCCCCAGCAAACGGGAAAACTGAAAAAAAGAGGAAAAAGCGGCGGCGTCGGGTCAGGCGCAGCCTCGCCAGTCGCCAGTGGCGCACGCGTCCGCCCCTTCGAATCGGTATCGAGGGAACGGGAGATGGGCTCCTGGGTACCGTGAGCGGTGGGCTCAGCTCGACCGGAATCGGATACGGCGGGGGGGTTCACCTAATGTTTGGCTTTGCGCGCGACTGGCAGATTACGGTCGGTCTTGGCTTTAGAAGTCTCGGGCTTTCCAACTCTCTGAGCTCCAGTGATATTTTGGAGGATCCCGCGGCCAGCAGCGTCTACCAACGTCAAAATGGCCTGGGGGCCCGCGTGCTCGTGGGCTATATCGTTTCCCGCAGCCGTGGCCAGCGCCGCCCGACCATTTGGTGGGTCGATGCAGGGGCCGAATTTATCTATTCCCTATCGGCGAGCCAGTCGGGCACGCTCAGTGGGAGCTCGCAGACCTACCGCGCCGGCAACATGCTGCTCGCCCGTCTGGGCCCTGCCGGCAGCCTCGCCCTCAGCGACCGCTGGGCGATGGCCTCGAACCTCCACTTCTACTACAACTTCGCTTCCACAGCGGGTTCCCGGCTGTTTGGTTTTCAACTCTCCCTTGCGCTTCAGCTCACCTTGTAATACGCAAAGGGGCATGGATGAGATTGATTACAGCCCGACCCCCGATCCCAGCATTGAAGTCTTCAAAAACCCGGAAACCGGGCGGCGTTACGAGATAGAATTTACTTGCCCTGAATGGACTGCGCTTTGTCCGAAGAGTGGTTTTCCTGACTTTGGTGTGTTGCACATTAGCTACGAACCCGACGCGTCCTGCATCGAACTCAAATCTTTGAAGCTCTACATCAACGCTTACCGTGAGGTGCGCATCTTCCACGAAGGCGCGGTGAATCAAATTCTCACAGATCTTGTAAACGCTTGCAAGCCGTGGAGTATGTCCATTGAGGGCGACTTCAATGTCCGCGGCAATATCAAGACGAAGGTACGGGCGCGCTACGACAGGCCGGTCTAAGTTCGTGCGGAGATAGCCTAAAATCTTAGAGGTTGAAATAGTCCCTCTTTGCTGGGAAATTCAGCTCAATGGATTTTGAAAAGCAGTTCCGATCCCGTCGGAACATCTTGAATCTTCCGAACACGTTGTCTTTTCTCCGGATCCTTCTGATTCCCGTGATGGCCGTGTTTCTGGCCTATGATACCGAGCAGCCTCTTTTTCGGTTTGATGTCACTTTTCGTTATTCTCCCGGGCGCATGGCGACGCTGGTGGTGATTCTTGCTGGGATCACTGATTTGCTGGACGGCTACTTCGCACGCAAGTGGAAGATTGAAAGCGTCATGGGGCGCTTTCTGGATCCGGTCGCGGACAAGTTGTTTTTGATGGTGGCGCTTGTCATGCTCATGCAGCTCGGACGCGTGAATGTCTGGCTGGTGATAGCGCTACTCTCGCGGGAACTATTCATCACGGGTTTACGAACGGTCGCGGCAGGTGAGGGCATTTTGATTTCGGCCGAACGCTTTGGGAAGATAAAAACCATTTTCCAGCTCGTGGGGATCGGCTTTCTCTGTTGGTACGGGAGTATTTTCACACTGCGGGCCTACACCGTGGGCACCGTCATCCTCTATCTGGCGCTCGCCATCTCGCTCTTCTCCGGATACCGCTACGTGAGCGGCTTCCTGAAGGCGCTCGCGCAAAAGCGGGACCAGGAAGACGCCGAGCAGGAACTCGCCTCCGGATTGTGATCTTTTCTTCATTTTCTTGCCACGAGGTTTTCGCCTACACCTGCCGATAAGAATGACGCTACGCGTAGCCTGAGGGGTTGCGTAGCCAAGGAACACAAAACACACAAGGAGTAAAAAATGGATTGGTTAGCCATAATCAAGCTGATCATTACCGTCTTGAGCGCGGTGCTTTCGGCTCTCGGGGGCAGTCCTCTGTTTCCGTATACGAGTTCTCAGCACCGTTTGACGAGTGATCAGTGGGCATGCGGAGAGGTGTACTGGACCATGGCGCCCACGGTCCGCGACAAGCACTTTACCGGTACGGTCGCACTCGACTGTAAGGTACAGGGCATTGGCGGCGGGGGTCTTGCCGGTTTAGAA
>JACKAF010000002.1 GCA_020635235.1 Pseudobdellovibrionaceae bacterium
ATGTATGATCTGCCCGCCCTGGTCTGTTTGCTGCAGGAAATAGGTTTCCGATCCATTGAGCGCTGCGACTATCGCCGCGGAGGCGATAGCGAACTGGCTCTGCTTGATTCCCGGCCCGACGAAAGCTTACATCTCGAAGTCCGAAAGTAGGCTACCTGCCAAAGCTTTGTGCGCCCACCGCAAGTGGGGGGAAGCAAAGTTTTGGTACTTACCAGATTGAATAATCAGTCGATGCTGGCTGCCGCATAGCCAACCACAGAATCGTAATCTCCAGTTTCCGCACCACTGTTGGTGTACTCTATCAACCGGCAGCGGCTCGCACCCAAGGCCGCCGCCGCCTGCAGTGCAATTGTCGTCGGGATAAACCCGCACATTGAAATATTATTTTCACTCACAGTTTGGTAGAGACCCGCGGGATCGAGAGCCTCGACCCGGTCCAGCGCCAGGCGATCCAGCTTTTCGGCCTCTTGCGCCGAAATGTAGTGGCTCATGTCGGTGCTCGTAACGATCAACGGTGCCTTCTCTTCCATGGAAAGAACATTTCCTATGTCCATACCGGTAGCCAGGGCTCTTGTCAGAAGCAGCGGTCCAATTACGATCGGAACGATTTTCACCTTCGGGTTGAGAAAACGCAAAAACGGAAGGTGAACCTCAATCGCGTGTTCATACAAATGCGCGGATCGATCGGAACGCAGGACCGGGGCTGCGGTAGTCAATTTGGTCGCCAATTCTTCGTCGATCGCAACCGGGCCCAAGGGCGTTTCCCATTGGCCGCGATCCCAGATGGAAAGACGCGGGCCTTCGCCGGTGTGGTTGGGACATAGAATGACAACGCTTTCAGGGATAGTGGAATCGGCATACGCGCTTGCCGCCGTTTTTCCCGAGTACTGGTAGCCGGCGTGTGGGGCAAGCAGAGCCACTTTCTGTTTTTCAGGAGCACGCATCCCGGAGAACCAGCCGCGTAACTGGGCTTCGAGGGTAGCCGGCTCGGACGAGTAGAAACGGCCTGCAACCGCTGTTTGGCGTTTCCAATCCATAGGGCCAGAATAACGCTCCAGCCCGCGATGGCAAATGGAATAGGCCCCCGGCTTTGCAGCGGTTTTTCCTTTATGGTAAAGTGCGGGCCTTGATGCGAGACGCTATGCATCATCTGTGAAGAAGTTTTTCTCAGTGATTATAATGATTTAATCTGTTTTTGCCGATGTTTAGACACAGGCCATGCGAGTGAATAAAAAAGCCATTCTTGCCCTCCTTTTAGTCCTCGTTCCGAGCACTCCAGTGTTCGCGGACAATGAGGGGCTGTCACTGGAGGCGCTTCTGAAAAGTGCCGTAACGGGCAATGCTGAAATCAAAGAAAAGCTCGCGGATGTGCAGGTCGCCGAGGCACAACAGGATCAGGCCAACGCTGCTGGTCTGCCAAGTGGTCAGGCGGTAGTCATCGGCGCGCCGATGCCGGAGGTGCGTGGGGACGTGAACAACTCCACGACAAACTTTGGCAAATGGGGCCCCTTTATTCAGGGAGCGATTCAAATCATCCAGCCTCTCTACACGTTTGGTCAGCTCGGCAGCTACAAGGATGCGGCCCAACACCAGATACTCGCCAAACAAGAACTGGCGAGAATGAAAAAGGATGAGATCGTCTACAAGACCAAGGAGTACTACTACGGTTATCAGCTTGCCCATACCCTGGAGAGCTTAGTCGCGGATGTTGTGGGTACTCTCGAGGAAGCAGCGGCCGAGGCGGATAAAGGCCTAAAAAAGAAAAAGTCCAAGATTAAGCCGCACGATGTGTACCATCTAAAAACCGAGCTGGAGAACTTACGCCAGCTAGGACTCGAAGCCACCGCAGCCAAAAAAACCGCCGAACGTGCGGTTGCCTGGATTTCTGCGAAGAACTTTGAGCAACTTCCAGTTCGTAAAATTCGCCCGACCGAATTCGAAAAAAAGACTTTAGACGATTACATGACGCTCGCTCGTGCCAACCGCCCCGAGTTTAAGGCTCTTAAGGAAGGGATACAGGCGCGGCGATCGTTGCGGGATGCGAAGCAGGCGCAGAGCTATCCGGTGCTTTTTCTCGGGGGTACCTTCGCGGGAGGCTGGAGTCCGGTTGCAGACAGACCCAACTCGCTTTATGCCAACGATTACTTCAACCGTGTGATCGGCGGTGGCGGCGTGGGCCTCCGTTTTGATTTGGAGTTTTGGCGGCATTCTGCGGAAGCGGCAGAGCAGGAAGCGGAGATGATGAAGCTGAAAGCTCAGGAAGAGTATGCGGTTCCGGGAATTGAATTGGAAGTAAAACGCGCTTTCTGGGATTTGGAAAAAGCTTCCGAAGGTCTGGAAATCGCTGACAAGCGTCGAAAAATGGCGCGCAAATGGTTTATCTCCAACGCGTCGGGTTTTGCCCTGGGTATCACTCCCGCCAAAGATTTGATGGACTCTCTTCAAGGCGATGCGCTTGCCAAAAAGAATCACGCCGAAACCATCTATGCGCTGAACATGGCGCTAGCGACACTGTCACAGAAGGTGGGTGTCGAAGTGGCCGATTTGAAATATTAGGCCGCTGGCGGGGTCAAATTCTTCCCGCTCTTCACTTTTTCCTGCAGTTTTCTTCTTCTTCGAATGTACACATACGCCCCTCCGATCGCGATCAGGGCAACCACTAATCCGGTATCCACACCTTTACCCGTCGGCTTTTGCTCGATTTGATCCACCGGGGTGGGAGGCTTGAGACGCGAGACAATGCTTTTTTGCATTTGTCCTAGAACCGTATTTCCCGGTAGCACTTCTTCACCCTGCTTGGAGGCGACGTTAATGTCGAAATCGGCGCGAGGCTTAAGCGAAGCGATCATTCGTTCCAGTCCCGGTGAGATCTTCGAGTAGCGCTCATTGGAAACTATATAAGTAATGAGAATAGCGAGGTTGGAAGTTTTGGTTTTGTAGACTGTCGCCAGGTAGCGGGCCCAAAAGCCTGGCAATTCGGAGTTTTGTTGAAGTGAGTCTACCCACTCGTAGCCGTTAATGTTGCGTTTGCGCGTGTAAACAATTTTCGACAGTATGCCGCGACCAGTATCATCCGCGATCCGTCGCGGTTTTTTTAGGTAAGTTTCGTAATTCTCTAGCGTGTCCCATTTCGTTGCCTCAGCGGCGATGGATAGGATTACCGCTTCCTTGCGATCGTCGGGGACGTTGCTCTGGCAGATCCAAACTCCCTGCGAGAGTTCGCACTGCCAGCCTTCAGGGTGTTGGAAACTGACGTAGGCTGTGTTCAAACCCCAGGCTAAAAAGGGCACGTTCAAAAGCACCAAACATACGATACGTCGCATTACGCCTCCGGTAGATGCAGAAGGTGGGTTTAGGCCATTTTATCACAATCTACTGTGAGTCTTTGGTGATGAAGCTTAGATGCTCGCGGAGTTCGGAGATCTCATTGTAGAAGAACTCCTTCTCGCTTTTCGGTGTTTGCACAGGCGTTCCTGGAACGTGGCGAATGAGGATGCGTTCGACGCGTTTGCCAAAGGTGGGATTTTCGCAAATGCGTCGGTAGATATGCAGGTCCTGCTCTCCGCTATCTCCGATGAGGATGCAACGTTGATTGGGTTCTAGATTGCTGAGCACACGCAAAAGTGTGCGCCACTTGTGCCGCACGCGTCCGTAGCCGAGCCAACGCAGAAAAACCGGGCCCTTTGGAAAATGGCACTCTTTTAGAAACTTCAAGAGGAAGGGGGCCAATTGGTACGGCGTACTTGTAAGATAGAGGACAAGACTACGGTTCGCCACAAGGTCCGTGTACAGTTGTGCCATTCCCTTGATGGGGGTGTAGGTGTAGTAGTGCCCGCGAAACAGTCCCGTCACCACACTCCGTAGTGTTGTGGTCTCGGCGATCTTGCTATCTTTGATAGTGTCGTCGATATCCGACACGACCACCCATTCGATCTTATCATTGAGTAAAAATACCGGTGCGCTCAATACCTCGTAGTTACCGAGTCGAATGAGCCCCGCGAAGGTTTCAATCCCGCAGGGCTCTATCCTAAGGTAGGCGCGCTCTGGGGCGTTCATCGGGAGTTGCGAGGGGAATTGCACCTGAATAAACCCGCGCGTTTCGGTGCTCTCTTCCACGGTACGGGTGTTGTGTTCGCCCAGGGCGACTTGAAATCGGATGCGCTCAAAGAGTTCGACGTCTGGAAGCCCCTTCAGAATCCTGTGGAGTAGGCGGCGAGGTCGGTATCCCAAAACTTCTTCTTGGGTCCCATTGTATACAACTGCCTGCACCATAGTGAAATTGCGCGTCGCTAGTGAAGGTATACCAACGATGGACTTCTGGGGGGTGTAAACACTGAGAAGCTGCAGCAGCTTGAAAAGGGGGACTTCCAGGGTTTTCCACAAACGAATTCCGAAGCCAAACCAGCGGTTCTGAGGAAAGTCGGTCAATCGCAGTCGGGATTTCAACGCGCTCCCCCACGAGTCTCAGAGGCGATCGGCCGATAAGACCGGTAGGTGCGTTCCATATCCCTCATTCCATTCCACCTTTTGCGACGGGCCGCATGCTCTGTGGCGGCTATAGTATTGCTTTGGGTCAGCCCCCGTACCTTCGCTCTCAACGAACTCCTCGATCTCTACGACGCTCCTCAGGTCCTGGCACAAGGGAATGCCATGACCGCTGACGCGTATGGTTATCTTTCTAACTACTACAATCCGGCGGGCCTAGCAAAAATGCCGTCCAGAAAATCGGAGATTCATCTGGTTGCCTTGGAGGCGATGACGTCCGGAACTGGGGTCGCCCGGGCCGTGGAGGCACAAAGTTGGGGGGTCGGCCCGCTCAATCCAAAGATTGCCGCAAACCCGGACAGCTACACCTACTTTTCCTATGGAGCCATTCCAGCGATTTCGATCCGCGGTTTCTCGCTTTCGCTCCTGGCACGCCGGGAATATGCGGCCCTTTCCGACGGGACGAACGTGGATATCGATACCCGCACAGATTTGGGAGTTACTGTCGGCGTGGCCCGAAACTTCGCCGGAAACCTATTCAAGATAGGGTTGGCAGGAAAGTTTCTTGTGCGCAACCAACTTAAAGGGACCTATGCCCACTCGGATTTTTATAGCGAGCAGGCCATCCAGACCCTGGCAAAAGAAGGGATGGGATTTGGTGCCGATGTAGGCGCAATCCTCACCTTGCCTTACACGTACCTACCGACATTTGGCCTGGTTTGGAAGGATGTCCTGGGTACGCAGTTTCGCTCCAGCCAGTTTCTCAATCCCTACAGCTCCTCCGCGCCCGACAGCATCCCCCAGTCATTTAATGCCGGTTTTTCCGTATCGCCTCGGTTTAGCCGCATGTGGCGCATGAAGATTGCGGCAGATATCCGCCATCTGGAGCGTACCGATCTTCCGTTTCGAAAGAAATTCCACCTCGGATTTGAAATGGAAAGCCTCAAAGGAAAGGGAGGCACCTACTGGTGGCTGGGCCTGAACCAACTGTACCCGTGCTTTGGAATGGGGGTCCGCTTGCCGGGGGGAAATCTAGAGGTCGGTACCTATGGGACTGAGGTTGGCGCCGGAGATACGGCAGAGGCCGATCGCCGGTTTTTCATGCGCTACACGGTGAGTTTCTAATGCGTAAGCTGCTACTCATTTTACTGCTCATTGCGACCACAGCGGAAGCCCGTCTGCGCCGGACAGGGTTCGAAGCCATTCGGCCACTTGGTATGGGCAACGCCTTTCTTGCCCTTGCCGACGATCAAAACATGCTGTGGTACAACCCCGCGGCCTTGGCGCGGGTCCAGGGCGTCCACGCGCACCTGTTGGATCTAACTCTCGGAGTGGATTCGTTTGATACTTTGTCCCGGTTGCTGGACTCCATCTTGGAGGGCAACTTCGATGCAAACATCCGGACCGATATCCAATATACCCGGATGAATGCCGCCAATACGTTTATCACCCCGTACTTCGGGGTTTCCCTATTTGCCGACAGCGCGACGTTCATGGATCTGCAGAACCTTTCCTCCGAAGCGGTGGATATCCTTTCCAAGAACGACGTGGGCGCGATTATCGGAGTGGGGCTTCCCATCGGAAAAAATTTCTCTCTGGGCTTTTCAGTGCGGCTCTTCCAGCGTTTCGGGATAGACGAATACCTCACGCCGCTTGAGCTTCTAACCAAGCTTGGTGGCATTCCTTCCGGAGATTTCCTAGATGCCGTGTTTACGGTTCTGCAGGATGACATTACTACGGGCTATGCCTTTGGCGTAAATCTGGGCGCTCTTTTCACAGTCCCCTTTACCCCCAAAGAAATGAAATGGACGATTGGGGCGACTTTTGATGATTTTGGCAACACGAGCTTTACTGCATTCTCCGGTACGAACGCGCCAAATACTATTCCGGCGACCTTAAATTTTGGAACGGCTTTCCAATACCAATTGTCTCGCTCGAATACGCTCAATCTTGCATTCGATTGGCGCGACTCTTTAGGAAGCGATCCACTGTTCAAGAGGTTGCATGCGGGAATTGAAATGCGGTTTCCCGGCGTTTCCTTGCGGGCGGGCGTTTACCAGGGCCGTCCCACGGCCGGGGTGAGCTTCGAGGCTCTCCCTCACACAAGGATAAATTTCACAACCTACGGCGTAGAACTTGGTGACTCGATTTGGACACGCGAGCACCGGTGGTTCTGCCTAGCCCAAGCAATTGTGGTTCCTCCGTTTTAGCGGCGTGCTTTTCTGTAAGACATCGATCGCGCGCGAAGAGCCGGTGAACCGTCCCCGTATCGACTGATGCTCTGATCACTCGCTTTTCCGCCACCCGATCGGCACAGCGGTATTCGGGCATGTTTTCCCGTTGGGAATGCTGCAGGATGTTTTCATCACGTAGTAATGCTGCGGATCATCCGATTTTTGAAGCTCGTCAGCGCTTCCAGCTCAATCCGAAACATTCATGAAAGTCCGCCGGCATTAATGGCGTAGTCCGGTGCTGGGGATTTACTTTCTGAATAAGCTCGTCCCCGCATTCCGGGCTGGCAGGCTGATTGTTCACTTACCGCGACAATTTTTACATTTAGGCGAGGTAAAGTTTTTTCATTGATGACAGCGCCCAGAGCGGACGGGCAAAAGATATCGGCGTCCGTGTCGTAAATTTCTTCGGTGGAAACGATGATTTACGTTGGGACGCTTGGCGTGATGCTGGCGCGCTCGATCGATATCCCGCAAATATAGACGCGCATATTGTTTGCAAGCATCAGTTCCACCAGCTCACGCCCAACGTGTCCGATGCCGCAACCACGGCAACCGAAACTCCTTCTAGCGAGTTCTTTCCATCTTACGCATTCCCGCACGCGCGGGATGCCTTTAAACCTTTGGCAGTCAAGGCGACGGATCACCCTGCGGAACCTCCGTGGGATCGCGCAACCTACCACGTGGTTGGTTTCCATAAAATGCCATTCCATGTCATGAACGTCGATTGACATCTTCCGCCGTGATGTAGCGGCCGTTTGGCGTCTCTACAAAGGAACCAAAGGCGGAACAAAGGCTTCGGATTTTTACGCCTGCTCAGGATCCGCCATGATCACGGCCTTACCGCCGCCAAGGTTGAATCGGCGATGGCGGCACCTTAAAGATTATTCCTTTGACGGCGCAACCCACATCGTCAAGGCCTGTTGAGTATCTTGGTAGTGCCACATACGTACGCCCAGAGCCGGTCGAGCAGGGGGTGTTGTGGATGGCGATAAAGGCACTTCAGACCCACGGCTTTGTCACGACAAAAATAACGCTCGTGGTTTTCCGTTAAAAACGTTCAATTTCTAGATTTCCGCTCATGATTATGACCTCTAAGGTCCTATCCCCAAAAAGGAAAGGCGGCGAAACTCGGCACACTCTACAAAGGTCGTGAGGGCGTTCAAGTGTTTCTAAGCCCGCCCAGAAAACACCGGACTTGGTTCTAGAAGCCCATTCACTAGACTCCGAAAGCAATAGCCAGAACAGTCGAAAAAGCAGGCGAGTTTCCATACACCGAAGCGTTCATGCCGAAATGTGTACCGCAAGAAGCTTTGAGACGATGCGCCAATACGTACCAGTTTGGCGACGCGGCCATAGTAACGCCAGTACAATCCCCCTCTCTCAAGGGATTACCGGGCTGAGCATCGCCTTCGACCTACCGACACAAATGGGGTTTGGCTCGGACGCGGATTTCGCGCGTGAAATTAAGGTCATTAATGGGTGTGGCCATCAGTTCTCTCGAAGACATGCAGATCGTTTTGAAAGATATTCCCCTGAATACGTAAGTACGTCGATGACCATCAATGCGACGGCTTTATACTCCTGTGCCTGTATGTCTGCTGTGGCCGTAAGGTAACATCGATCATAAGTCTCTTCGTGGAGCGATTCAAAATGACATCCTCAAAGAGTACATCGCCCTTGGGACACTTTGTTTTTCCCTCCGAAGCCCAGTATGCAAATCATACCGATGTTTTGAATATTGTAAGACAGAGGTACCGAACTGGAATGCCATCTCTATTAGCAGTTACCATATCCGAGAAGCGGGGAGCACGGCGTGCAGGAACTCCGACTGACGCTTTCCAATGGTCTGCATACGTACAGGCAGCGATTGATGAGGGCTGCACATTGATTCTTTGCGCCTCAGCTATCCTTCTTTTTTAATGTACTGGCGCGATCTCTTGGAAGAAGTTGCGAAGTTCCGTGCGGCTCGTCGCCTGTGGGGCAAAAGCTTGTTGGGAGCGCTATAGCCCAAAGATCGAAGTCGCTTCTTTTGCCTTTCACATAGCAGCTGGGAGCTCCTTGATCTCCAGCCAGATTGATACAAACGTTTGTCGAGTGACCTTGCAGTGTAGCCGCCGTTTTGGGAGGGCGCAATCAATCCACGAACTCGCGCGACAGAAGCACTGGGCTTACCGACGGAAGAAGCTGCCAAACTGGCGCTGCGGACTCCAGCAGGTTAATGCCTATGAATCCGGGGTAACCCAGGCGGTGGATCCCTTCGGGGGGAGCGACTATGTCGAAGCGAAAACCGATGAATTGGAAAAGGCGGCGCTACAGCTTATTGAGGAAATTGAAGAGCGGGGTGGGGTTATCCCGTGCATCGAGGAAGGTTGGCAACAAAATCTCATCCAGCAATCTGCGTACGAGTACCAACTGGAAATCGAAAACGAAACTCGCATCATTGTAGGGCAGAACAAGTTTCAGGAAAACACAAGCGGCCAGGATCCAGTTTTTTCGATTGATGATAAGGTTGAAAGAGATCAAGTCGCTAGACTTAAAGCCTTTCGTGACAAGAGAAACGCTGGGAAAGCTAGCGAAATGCGGGGCAAGCTTCATCAGGCAGCGCAGGAGGGTTCCAACCTTGTTCCTCACATTTACAATTGTGTTGTGGCGCAGGTAACTCTGGGTGAAATCGTAGAGAGCCTTACCTCGGTTTATGGGCGATTCCGCGGCCAGTAAACACTAGTAGAGCGGTTGGTTGTCCGTAAGTTTCAAAAAGACCGTTCGCAACGCTACAATCGAAGTCCCGATCAGAACGGCCAAAACGACAACCAGCGCGAAAAACGCACTTTTTTGTGTGCCCTGGTAGATGTGTAGTTGTACGAGTTGGTGCGCGGCGAGCGCCATCACTCCCAAGAACAAGGTCCACAAGGAGCAGAAAGCATAAAACGGTTTAAGATTGTAGTCGGGGGCGTGCTTTCTTAGATGCGAGCGCAGCAGAATCCAAAGTACCAGGCAATACAAGGCGATACCGACACTCCCTGCGAGCGCAAGCCCCGAAAACCCCATTCTGTCACCTAGGTACCAATACAAGGGTAAGCATACGAATGAAATAACGGTCCCAATTATTGAAGGGAGCCAGGTCCTTTGGCAGGCATAAAATCCGCGGGAAAGAATAAGCTGCAAGGTCCAGAAAAAGATACCGACGCTAAACATGCGTAGAGCCTGTGCCGTGTTCTCCATGTCGAGAGCACTGAGCTTACTCCCGCCAAAAATGAAATGCGTGATGGGTAGTGCGTGGGTATAGAAGAAAATCACAGCCAATGGGGCTGCTGCCCAAAGTTTTTGGACCTCTCGGAGTAGAGTGCGTGTGTACTGAGCCGCGGCTCCCTCGGCCCAAAGGCGTGCGAGGAACGGAAAACTCGCAATACCTGCGGCTTGACCAATCACTGCGACTGGGATGCGCATTTCTATGCGGGCGTAGTGTAGCCAGCTGACGGCTCGCGCTCCCATCGAACTGGCAAAGTACTTACTGAACCACTCGTCCGCGACAACCAGAGAAAAGCCCATCATGATGGGCAGAGTGAGCCACAGGTAGCGGCCAATCTCGCGACGAATCTCCGGCGATAAATCCCAGCTTGGTAGAAGCCGGTACCCGAGGCGGCGGATGCCCCACGCCTGGAGGATGCCGTGACTGAAAATGCAGCCGACAAGCACGCCGATGCTAAATCCCATAACGCCGACGGTTCGGTGTAGAAGAATACCAAAGATAATGATGCCCGAGTTGTAAATGAGCGGGGCCAACGCAGGGAACAGGAAATTGCCATGAGCGTATTGCAAAGCAATAGCAAGGCCGCCCCAGTAGAAGAAGAGTTGCGCGGGTAAGATAATCCGTAAGAGGGTAGCGAGCATTTCCATTTGCGCGGGCGTAAAGCCCGGGGCGACGAGGCGCGAAAGAGGCAGCGCAAAGATCTCACAAAGAATAACAAAAAGGAGTAGAAAACCACCGAGGGTTCCCGCGATGCTGCGAAAAACCCGATCCGCAAAGGCTTGGTCTTTGTTGGTTAGATAAGAGGTTAGGAGCGGGACAAAAGAAATGCTCAGGGCGCCCGCCGCCATAAGGCTGTTAATGAAATCGGGGATCGTGAATGACGCGGAGTAGACATCGGTCATTGAGCTAGCGCCGACTGTCTGGGCTAGCACCCATTCCCTTACGAATCCAATAACTCTGGAGAGCAAAACGCTCGCCATCATGAGCAAGGATGCACGCTGTATTTTCTTTTCGGAGTCGCTCATGGATCGGGATCTAATGTGACGCGTTAATTGTACGTTGTCGCAATCCGTTTTGAAAAGCGGTAAAATGAAAGAGTACGGGCGATAGACCAATTAGTCACTTCCAAAGGTGACAGGTCTTGAGAAGATTCCGCCAAACAATCCCTGAAATTATTCCCCAAATATGAAGATTCGAAATCCTTTTCCGTTTCGTGATTATTTGCACGTCTTGATGCATACCGGCGTCGGCGTTCCGTACGCGTTGGAAATTAGCGTGCGCAGAGTTTATGGTCTCCTTTCGTTGTTGGCCCTCGTTTTTGTAGGCCTGTTGCTAGGGACATTACTTTTTTTTAGAGAGCTGGAGTCTTCGCGTCAGTTATCACAGGCGTTGATGGAGTTACAGATTGAGAAAAAGCTGACCCAGAATTTCAGCATCCGGAGCGCAGCCGATGTCATGGCCGCAAAGAAGCAGGAAACCGCACCAATCAAAGTTGCGGAACCCAAACCGATCGCGGTTGCCCATGGGCGCATAAGTGGACTGAATATTGAGTGTACGGGTGAGGCGTGCGAAGTGGTACTTGGTATGGTGCCTTCACGTGCCGGAAGTGCCGAAGGTAAGCTGTACGTTGTGCTTCACAACGACGTCAAACGCATTGGTGCAGCGACACATACTTCGGGTACTCTTTCCCAGTATATTGTCTACCCTGGTTTTGAAGCGACGGATGCGCTCGACATTACGAGCATTTCGCAAAACGGGGGCAAGACTTTCAAGTTCTCCAAAGCTTTGCAATCAAACATTCGTTTTGAGCTAAACCCATCACTCACCCCCGTAGCCGTTGAAGCTTTTGTCTTTGACGTCAACGGGAAGTTGGTTTCCCAAGAACGCAAAAACCTGGAAGCGCCCAAAAGCGAGAATAACTAATGGTCCGAGAAGTTTCTTTCCCAACTCTTATTGCTGAAGCCACTCGTCTTGCCGGGGATGTGACGTTTTCTTCTACGGCGCACGTCTTCGGTGTAGTGGAAGGAGATGTCCTTCAGCACGCGCTTGAGCCCTTGCAGGTTGGCAAAAGCGGGTGGATTCATGGGAATATCCGATCTCAAGGTACCGTAGTCATAGAAGGCCGGGTTGACGGTGATGTCGTTTCCACAACCCGAATCCAGTTGTTGCCCACCGCGACCGTCCGGGGTCGTTTGCAGGCGCCGTCGATTCAAATCCGCGCGGGCGCTATTTTCGAAGGGGAAATGCAAATGAGCGCTGGTCTGGCGCGCCCCGTCCTCAAGGCCGCCGCCTAGCGCCGTAAGTCCTTAATATTAAAAGTTAAGTACTGCCCTCCGGCCATTCAAGAAAGCGCTTAAAGCTACCGAAAAGAAAGCGATGGTGTCCAAGTCCACATTTGCGCCCCGTCTGGTCATTATTGAGGGCCAGGAAAAGGGCAAGGTGATCCCGCTTACCGACGGCACGGCAATTATTGGCCGATCGAAGGGCGATGTCATCGTGCACGATGCGCGTGTTTCGCGCTCTCATGTAGCCATCCAGTTTGATGAAAAGAAGGGCGTACTGACCTTCACCGATCTCAAAAGTTTGAACGGGACCTTTCTGAACGGCGAGGAGATGAAAGAAGGGCAGATTTCGGACGGAGATCGCCTCCAAGTCGGCGATACGATCTTTGACTGCCAAATGACCAAGCCGGACACCTCGGTGGACATTAGTGAGAGCTTGCGGCGAACGCGCTCCAAAGACGATATAGCCCAACAATACATTGAGCCAGAGGAAGAGGAAGAATTGGCGGACTTGTCGCTTGCGGACGAACCGTTGGCACATTCGCAGCCTAACCTTTCTGCGCTTTCCCAAGCGTCCCCTGAGCCCGGTGTGCGAACCGTCGCAAAAAAACCAAAACGTGCGGTTAGTTTGCGTAGCTGGTATTTGAAGATTCCGGTTCGTAAGCGGATTCAATTGCTGAGTTTGGCAACCATATTGATCGGAGTGGGGTATCTTGGTCTGGAAGATTCCGGGACCAAAAGTACGACCGTCAAGGTGGACGCTATCCGGCGGCAGGCCGAGCAAGGGCAGCTTGCAGAGGCCTTACTGGCAGCGCAACAGTATCAGGCGAAGAATCCAGAAGATCCAAATGCCTTTTTGCTGCTCGGTGATCTGTTCGCGCTTCAAAATGATTACCAAAAGGCGGTAGTCGCTTACCAAAAAGCTTCAGGGTTTGCGAATGTAAGCCCGGTGGTACATGTTAAGCTTATTCGTCAGTACCTGGTGACTCAGAATAACGCGGCTGCGATCGAAGAGTATTCCCGCCTTGGGGAAGCGATCCAGAATGTTGGAAAAATTTTGGGTGACGCCCTAAAAGACAAGAAGATGTCGGCACGCGATGCCGTTGCAAAGAATCCTTTTATTCGCGACCTCTTTGTAGAAACAGCCCAGTTGTTTTTGGACTTTAAGGAGCTAGAGGAACCGCCTCAGCAGCTGATGCTCATCGCGCGTGCGCTACAAAAGGACATTGCTCCGGATGATCCGGTGGGCTACAAACTTGAAGCTCAACTTCTTTTTCAGCAGAACCAAACGGAAAGCGCAGTGGCACTTTTGGATAAGGCGTATGCATTGAACCCGCGCGATCGTTGGGTGATAGAAAATTTGGCGCTCGCGAAGTACCGTTTGAAAGACTATGAAGGTACCGAACGCATTCTAACCGCTTGGATTGAGAATTTTCCCGACTCCACGCGGGCCTATCTGACGATGGCGTACTTGAAGTTTACTCAGAAAGACGCCAAAGGCGCGCTACCGTTTCTCCAAAAAATCATCGAAGTGGGTAACCGCAACCCCAAGGAGACCTATTACCCGGAAGCGATGTACTGGGTAGGTCAAGTGCTGCTCCAGGAGCAGCGCCTCGGAGAAGCGACCCAGTATGTCCAGCAAAGTTGCCAGTTGGGCTACGAGCTGGGCTGCCAGAGCCCTCTGCTGCAGCGAGTTCCCACGTCCCCCGAAGGTTCGGGTCCCTCCAACGGCCAATAAGTCGCTTGGCCCGCCGCATGTTTCAATTTACCGCAAAGCTCCATAAAGTATTACAGACACCATCCGCATATTAAGGAGGCCGCCGTGCGCTTTCCACTCGCCCTCGTAGCCTGTTTTTTTTCGCTGGCATTGACTGCCGCTACTACGGACAATTCGTTTATCGCAATCTCACGTCCGTTCCCCGTAGTGGGTTATTTGGAGAAAAGAGGAAAGATCATTACGTTCAAGGCCGGAGTTTCAGGACCGATTCTTTCAGTTGAGGAAAAGGGCGGTAAGATGCTCGCCGAAGACGTCACAGAAGAAGAGCTGAAAAGGAAAGATCCGGGTCTGTACCAGCTTGTACAATCGGCCATCGCCAGTGGGGAACCGGGAAGTTTTATAGATGCGAGCGCGGCCCCGAAACCTAACGGCATCCAATGGAAATTACCGATGGGAACTAACGATGAACAATGAGAACCAGCAACTCCTCGATCGTATCGCCAGATTGGAGGGCGCGATCGGTTGGGTCGAAGGGGCGGGAAGGCTAAGCCACGCCTTGTTTGGACTTTGCTCTGTGCTGATTGGTGCGGGGATATTTTTTGCCTACCGCGGTTTGGGTACACCTAACCACTACTATCAGGGAGTGATGGCGGTTCTCTTTTTGTTGGTCGCTTACCAGAGGCGTATTCTCCGTTGGCCATCCCATCTGGGTCATTGGGTTCTTACTTTGCTCAACGCAGTGGGGTTAACCTTGGTGATGAAAATTCTTCTCGGGGGCGGGGAGCGTTTTCCTTTCTATTGGCTGAAGTACCCGTTTCTTTCGTCTCAACGCGCCACGGGCAAATTGCTCAACGTCTTCCCGGATTTTCAGATGCTTTGGGAGCCTACACCGCTGGCTCTTTGGAGTGTCGATCTCACCGTGGTCCAAAGCTTTTTGGTTTTGCTGGTTTTGCTGGGTGGGGCGTTTGGTTTGCAGATATTCGTCTCGCTTGTTGGGTTTTTGTTGGTGTTGGTTTCCTTGCCGGCCTTACTCAGCTTTGACTGGACTTGGGTATTTCCTGCCTTGGTATCGATTGGGGTGGGTTTGTATTTGCAGTCGAGCCGTTCACACTTAATCTGGAAAAATAATCCCAGTAACTAGGTGCTGGGTTTTCCGGCAAGCCCCGCGATCCACCTCTTCAACGCGTAATCCATCCAACGTTTGGTTCCAAGCGGCGTATTGAATGCCGATAGATACCCCATGTGTCCCCCGTGAGCTTCGATGTGGAGGCTAACCTGGGGCGGTAGTCGGAGCTTCCGGTAGTGTTCTGCCCGCACAAAAGGATCGTCTCCAGCGGTAAGTAGCATTGTTGGTGTTTCAATTTTTTCGATGTGCGGTGCTGCGGAGCAGGTACGGTAGTAGTCCTCCCGGTCATCAAAGCCACCGGCCGGCGCGGTGTAAAGGTCGTCAAATTCTCGCAGTGTGGACCAAACTCCCAAGTCGGGAGCGGATGCCAGTCTTCCGGCTCGTACACGCGAGTGAACCGATTCCCTGCAGAGCCGGACAAATCGAAAGTCGTACACTCGATTAAGGCCCCGGCTCATCAACATTGAAGCGTCCGCCAAATCAATGGGCGCGTTGACGGCAATCGCCGCATCGGGCACCGGGCGTCCGCGAACTCCAGCAAGCGAAAGCAGTAGAGCGTTTCCACTCAGAGAAAAACCAATCGCTAAGAGAAAGGCATCGGGGAATTGGCTGCGCGCGTAGGACAAAGCCGCCGAAACGTCTTCGCCTCTTCCGGAATGGTAAGGCCCGGCGGAAAGTCCCTCACCCTCGCCGCAACCTCGGTGGTTTACACGTACGACTGACAGTCCCAAGCCCAAACAGGTATGGGTCGTTCGGCGAATGTAATCCGCCTCTGCACTACCGCCGAGCCCATGAAAAAGACAGACCACAAACTTCGGATTGCGCCGGTGCGCGAAAGCAACGATTGTGTCTCCATCGCCGAGCGGAATCTCCCAGCGTTCACCTATCTCATCTAAGTTCGGCGAGGGCCAAAGATGACCGAAGATGGTTTGACTGTGTCCCCCTCGCGCCCAACGCGGTGGGCAAAGTGTTTCTCGGAGCGGTGCAAACCAGTTTTGCATGGGAGGCAGCATAGCCTATTCCACTGCTTCTTTTGAGCGTATAATGAATAAAGTCAGTTTTTGACGCGCCTGGGCTAATTTTCCGGTCCGAGGCATTTGACTCAAACAATGAAGCGATTTCATCTTGGCATTCTTACTTTTGCACTGAGTACGCTGGTGTATGCGCAAGCTGCGCCTGAAACGCTTCCGGCCGCCGAACCTCTGAAGATTGAAACAGAAGCGCCGACCAAGAATTCGGTGAAACTTCGAATTTACAATTCCGGTTACGCCTACAACGGGGAGAATGACGCTTGGGCGGAAACCCGAGTGACGCTTACCTACTTTGAAAACCTTTTTGAACCCACGCTTCTCTTCGACATCAATCCGGAAATAGCTTTTAAGGTGGGGGCAGGTCTACTCATCCCCTTTGATCAAGAACAGAAGGTCAGCCGCTACTACCCGGTTGTCCAGACCAAACTAAAACGTCACACTTGGTCCTTTGAGTTGGGAAGCTTGGATGGCCACCACAACTACCCGGCTCCCTTACTCGATCCTCTTACGACTTTGGTGCCGCAAATTCGCTTAGGCGGCATCAATCAGATTCCGGTGGTGAACGAGACCTTTCCCACCGGGAAACACACTCACGGCCGCTACGAATATGGTTTTTCGCTGAAATGGTTTGATACCGATGCGGACGGCGAATTGTATTTCAACTGGCAGTTGCCCGATAACACCAATCACCGCGAACGGTTTGATGTGGGGCTAATTCAGAATGCCGCCCGGTCGTCCTTTCCCTATTACATGGGTTTGCACTACTGGCACAACGGAGGGCATGAGAACCCACACCCCATAGAAATCACAGAGAACTATACTTTGGGCCTCGGGCTTAAGAACGATACTTACACGGCACTCTATTTGGCGTCCTACCTCATTCCCGATCGCAGCCAAAGCCAGAATAATGTTTTTGGACACGCACTATATTTCGCTTACCGTTGGTGGGTTTGGGGCTGGCAGATTATGCCTCAGCTATTTGTCTCGGATGAGCTGCGCGTGGCGGCCAACCGCTTTGTATCGGTAGAGGGGGATCCGTTTTTTAGAGTCCCTCTATATATTGGGCTGAATATCACCAAAGAATGGCAGATTGTGGAAGCCCTGCAGATCAAGCTTTCGTTTGTGAATGGGTTTTACCAGACCGACCGAAGCAAATTTAATCCTAAGATCGCGCGCTACGATCAGATGGTGCGCTTGGATTTCATGTACGACATTAATTTATAGGAGTCGGTGGTGCGTGTTTTACTAATCTTTTGCCTCTTCTCTGCCACCGCATTCGGCTACCTGGATACCATCCACGACGACTACTTTGAAAAGGAGACCGGGGGGCGCTTACACTCCTTTGGTTTGATGGCCTTTGGCGCCCACAACAATACCTTCCACCTGCGGCAATTCTTTGCGCGCTACAACCAGCAGTTTGAGGGGATCCAGTTTTTTCTCACTTTGAACGGGCAGAAGGACACCCACGATCCGGCAACCACGTACAACTACTTGCTAGGCAACATCAATCTGTATGACTACGGTGTCGACGTTGATGTTTATAAGGGCTTCTTCATTTCCCCGCGTGGGGCCGCCACCTACCGCGTGAATTTTCATACTTACTTGCTTGTTCCACCCCAGTACTACGCTACGAATAACGCAGAATTCGATGCGCCCTCGCAGTTTTTGCCGGTGTTCTTAACGGGGCCTGGGATACGGCTTGGCTACCGAAACGAGAATTTCGAGATAGGGTATTCTCAAGGGGACAATCGCCACTCGATCCCCATTGCGGTCATGGCGAAATACCAGACAGAAGACTTGTACCTTAGAGGGGTCGCACAATTTACGAACGAAGATCCCACCATTTACAACAGCGCGCTTTGGAAGGCGCACGTGCAGCTGTCTCTGGGTGTGCAGTACGATTGGCTGGGTCTGAAGTTTGCTGAGATTGTCGAAGTAAGCCGGATTAAGAATGACTGGTGGGTGCGCTTAGAGCAGGCCGTCTTCTATAAGGAGTGGTCTCTCGCGATTCGGGAGATTGTGCGCACCAACCAGCGTCTCCTTTTTGAGGGATCCATACAGCGCCACTTTCTGGGAGCGGCTTCGCTCGGCGCGTACGCCGCGACTGACGGCCGTGCCTATCTGGCGACCCAGGTGAATTTCTAGAGATCTCCCGGCCCCCAGGACTTTCCCTTGTCGCCCCTGGCCCCAAATGGTACACCACCTGAAATTTGCCCCCATCGTCTAGTGGCCTAGGACGTCGCCCTCTCACGGCGAAAACAGGGGTTCGAACCCCCTTGGGGGCGCCAGTTCTCCGTAGCGCGCTACTCTACCTGTCGCGCGACAGGTCAGATCCTCAGCGAATCAATTTCGGCTCAATCCGGCAGGCATCCGACAAGGTCTGGTATGCGTCCGCCCGAGAAATGAAGTCCAGGTGGGAAAAATCGGACACCGTGTAATTGTCCCCATAGGGCAAGGCGCCGGAGTCAAAGGGCGAACTTACGAACCGGTCAATCGGTGAATAGAGCGAGCACGGAGCCCACGCCTGTACCACTGGCGAGACCTTTTCCAGCCAAGCGACTAGCTCTGCGTTTCGGTAGGGAGTTAAGAAGTCCACCCATTCCCCGCATCTTTTGAAACCGCACCCTAAAGCTTTTTTGTCCTGCCCGTTTGCCACACCCGCTAGACCGATAAACTTTTTGATCTGGTGCTGCCAGGGGGCGTCGGCGAGACAGTACATTGCGATGAACTGTCCCAATGAATGTCCCACAATAATGACCGAAACGTCTTTGGGGACACTCGCAATCTTCTCATCCATCTTTTTGCGCAGGACTCGGCAACTTTTTTTCAGGCTCGATTTGTAAGGGTAGAAAAACTGGCTCAAGTTCTCTGCCGGCCAGCCCGCCCCTTCAAACTGCCGCATCAAACGGTGCATCGAAGTGATGGCCGGTGAAGCGCCCCCAGGCACAAAAAACACCAATGATTTCGTATCGGCGTGGGCGGGGAAAGAGAGGGCTACAGGGAGCACAACGAGCTTGGCGAAACGGGCTAACATGCTAATTTTATCGGTTTAGCAGCGCAAAAACTGTTGCCAAATGTCGACAGGTATGTGAAACGCCTGGCTAGTTGCTGAAAAGGAGAGTCAGATGTGGAGTGAATTCAAGAAGTTTGCGATGCGCGGAAATGTCGTCGACATGGCTGTGGGCATAATCATCGGGGCAGCGTTTGGGAAAATCGTTTCGTCCCTTGTAAACGATGTCATTATGCCACCCATTGGAATGCTCGTCGGTGGAGTGGATTTCTCAGATCTAAAAGCCGTCTTGCGTGCGCCCGTTGGCGACGCGGCCGCCGTGACAGTAAACTACGGCGCCTTCATTCAGACCGTTTTTGATTTTTTGATTGTGGCGTTTTCTATATTCATGCTTGTGAAAGTCATGAATAAGTTACAGCAGAAAGAAGAAGCCGCGCCGGCAGCTCCGCCCGCTCCTCCAAAAGAGCAGATACTGCTGGAAGAAATTCGAGATATTTTGAAATCCAAGTAGTACGGAGAGGAATAGAAATGAAACATTTACTGCTTTTTGTCGCCTTTTTTTTCGTGATAGCGGCTTCAGCGCGCGCTGAAGACGAGGCCAGTCAATGGGCTCACAAGTCGCAGCTGGGGATTGCCCTGAGCGGCGGTAACAGTGATTCGCAGACCTACAACGTTAAACAAGACACGAGCTATTCTTGGACGGGGAACCGCATCAAGTCGTCAGGGCACTATCTCTTTGGTAAGGCAGCGGGTGTTGCGGCCGCTGAAAACTGGCATTTGGATCTGCGCTATGAGCGAGAGCTAAGCGAGCATTTTTCCGTGTACGCTGGCCCTGGCATCGAGGGCGACTTCTTTTCGGGCTTTAGTAATCGCATCAACCTGGGGCTCGGCGGAAAGTACTGGATCCTTCCGGGCGACAAAAAGAACAACTACCTCTTCGTTGAAGCTGGTTATTTGCACCAGAGACAAAACAATATTGGCGGAACGGTTACTAATAGTAATTTCATCCGTACCTACGCCGAGGCCGGCAAAAGCCTAACGGATGCGGTGAGTACCAAGGTGTATGTCGAAGTGCTTCCTGACTTGTCGCAAGGGCAAAACTTGTTAATCAATTTCGAGCCGTCTATTGCGGTCGCTTTGAGTAACCACTTCTCGATGCAACTGGCTTTTACGGGCCGCTACGACGGTCTTCCTAACGCTGGCAAGAAGAACTTTGACTGGCAATATACCACTTCGCTTGTTGCCAGTTATTAGGATCAGAATACCGGCCAAAGTCGAGGTGAAACACCGGCCTCTACGATCCGGTTCTTATCGATCTTGATCTGAGGTACAAACTGCACGCCGCCTTCGCCGTCCGAGTAGCAGGTATCGACGATACTGGCGTCGCCTGTGACGAGCGTGCTTCCGTTGAGGTCTCGGGTGAAAACGGGGTTTAGCAGAACCGCACCCTCGCGCAAGGGAGTACCCAGCATGTGCTCCCGGAGTTTCGCTACAATGGCGCTTGCCGTGAGCTTAGCGATTTCTGCATCCGCCTGAGCTTTGATTTTTCTCGGGCAGCGGCCTTCAGTTTCAGGCGTGACGACTTTGACGTCCGTTTTTACTTCCTTTTCGTCTGCCAATTCCATGAGAACCTTGGCGATCGGGTCCTTTTCAATAGACGCTTCGGTGAGTACGGCAAACTCCGAAAAGCCGTTGTCAGGCTCGACTCCCACTGTAGAGAGTGCCCCTGTGAGCGTGAGTACCAGCTTGTCGCTCTTTTGCTTCTCGGGAAACCACACGTAGCGCGTTTGCAGATTCTCTGCTCTTCCGGTCGGTACGCGGTAAGGCTCCCCAGTGAGTTTACCTTTTTTAACAGTCGCGATGGTGTGCTCCAAAATTCCGCGGCCTACTTGATAGCTCTTTTCACCGATCGATAGCGTGAATTCGGGAAGGGCATTTCCACTCAGGTGTGTTACGGTCTTTGCATATCCCGGGATGAATCGGATTCCGTAGATCTCAACGGGCTTTTCAAACTGTATTGAAAGCGTCTCTCCCACGCCCACATCTTTGGCTCCCTCGATCCAGGCGGTCTTGGGGTTCCCGTCTATGAGATTCTCTGGCCCGTACTGAATTTTACGAGCGGGTTTAAGAGCCGAGCTGACAGTCAGCACCGCCTTCGGGCCGAAGGCCTCAGTCTCCACAGAAAGCTCGGAGGCCGTTGCCAAAACAGTGAGTCCCATGCAGGAGAGTGCAAGCAGCTGCCTAATCATAGTATCCCTCGTTGCTAATATCGTATTGTGTCCCAGGCGGGACGTCGAGCGGTACGCCCAAGTCCGTCTCACGAATGAGATCGTCTCAAAGTTGAAACAGGGGCGGGAATTTAACTAGCTGAGATTATTGAAATTCAACCGATGGGTTTTTGGTACGTTTTCTGCTCTAACTAGTCGCGTTGTCTTAAAGAAACACCGGGGGCGGAGGGAGTACGTCGTGAAGAAATGGATCGCTTTCTGTTTAATGGGAATAGGTGGTTTGAGCCCAGCGGATCCGCCGGGACCGGAGAAACTCCACTACATGGTGGATCAAGCGCTGCTGTCGCAGGCCACCTTTGCCGATCGGGTAGCAGCGGATGTTCTGCGCCGGCTCTATGAAAGAGAACCAGACCTAGATCCGGTAGAAGGCGGCAGATTTGCGTACCGTATCAAGACAGCCTGGGACAACAAATATGGCCCTCTCGCTGATCGGACGCGGCGCGAAGCCCTCGGCAAAGAAGCGACGGGAATGGGTAATGCGTTGGTTGACTCTCTATGGTCACTCAGTCCCAAGCCGCTTGCCAAAGAGGCTTTGAGAAGCGGCTGGAAGGAGTGGGGCCGGCAAAGCCGAATGTTTGAAGATGAGCTTGGGGTGAATCTCGCGCTAAACGAGGGTGGCGATGTGCTGTGGTCGCTGATGGATAGCTCTTTACAGCAGCGGCTGTCCATCGCAGATAACCTTGATCTGGCAGAAAAAAACCCGAGGTACAAGAAAGTTCTCGAAGGCTTATGGAAGGATCCCCTAAAAAGCTTGCATCTGGACGACGATGATACCGATTGGGAGCGCCTGCACCCGGGTGCCGCGCAACTGTGGCGCAGTCAAAGTATTGAGGACAAGATTGATGCCCTTCGCAAAGGGGGGCTGAGCCCCCAGCAAAAGAAAGAATATGCGGATCTATTTGCACAGTTCTTGAAAAAACAAAAAGAGTTAGCCAAGCCTTCTGGCGAAGAAATGTCCGAGCAGCGGCGGGCTCAGTTGGAAAAGGAAATCGCGGAAAAGTATGCGCCGTACTTTGGATTGAGCAGCGTCCTTGAAGAGGCAGGAAAAAAAATTCCTGAGTTAGGCGCTTTATCCCACGCCACGCGAGGGGCCCTGCAGATAGGGCAGTTACTGGATCGTTTCTCCAACAATTTGATTTCCGCGCCGCAACTTCTAATGGGGAGTTACGGTATTGTCAGCGGCCTCATCCAGGGGATGCAATCGATTTTGAACCCGCGCCCCTCGGATACACAAATTCTGCTCGAAGCCATTGGACGTCTGCACACCGAGGTGCGCGAACTGCGAATTGAACTCGCTGAATTTCGCGCCGATGTGCGCCAGTGGTTTGACGAACTCGAAGCTTCGCTCATGAACCGCTTGGGGAATTTGGAACGTACACTCAATGCGAACCACCGTGAACTCAGCCAGCTGCTTTACGATCACGCGAAATCGATGGGAGCCACCCAGGAGCAGCTGTTACGGCTCGAACAGAACATGCTCTCCGCCTTCACCGAAGTCGCGATGCGCGACATCCGCAACTTTCATAGTCGCGTCGATTGGACCAAGGAAGATCTGGACTACTTTAATTACAATGACACGATGGCGGCGTTTTACAACTGCGCCCGTTTCACGGCTACCGACACCACGATGAGCGGCCGCATCGCCGGGCTGACTGGGGGCGAAGGGATCGTAGCGCTTTTGGAAAAGCTACACCAGCCTCTAAATACGACGACAGATTATTGGAACCGTATTGGCGCCACAGCAAGCTATTATCGTGAACTCGGTCTGGAAGTTCACGCTGATCCCATTCCGAACCCCAAAGTGTGGGCGCTTTGTGCGAGCGACTACCTGAAAATGGCCAAAAAATGGCCGGAATATTTTGCCCGCCATGCGCGTACGGATCAGGGCTCGCTCTCTAATCTCGCTGGGATTCTCCAAACGGGGAATAGCTTGCGCGAGTTTCTTAAACAGGTGGAAGCGCAGTCCAAAGCGGACAACGGGATGCAGGAAGAGTTGTTCGCGTACCAGCCGAAACTTATTAACCACCTCGGCGACGAAATGGGAAATTTGCTCGCAGACTTCAAAAAGAAGCACCACTTCACGGCGGCGACTCTCTACGGGAACCAGCCGGATGATGCCGTTCGTAAGGAGTACGTTGTCAACCGGGCGATACCAAACTTCACCGGTAAGATTGGTAAGTGTAGCGGCTTTAGTTTGGCAGGGGTTCCTACCAACAAGGATAAACAGCAGGAACAATTCGGAGATCCGGTCCTTGAAGTCAACGGCGATCAAAGGGCAATCATTGCGGCTTGGATCCCGACAGAAATCCATATTCTGGAGCAACTGGGTGTGGGTAACATCCATATCTGCTACGATGAATTCGGGTTTACCGAGGAAGTATCCAATAGAGATGCGAACGTACCGCAGCAAGTGCGCGAGGATTTTCCGACGACGATGGCTTTTACGATTCGTTGGAATTACGCCAAAACCTATACTCGCTTCCGGATGAGCTTTGTGGTCGCGGAAGACTTTAGAGGGCCTTTTCCGAATCGAGAGGTTGTTTTTGATCAACTGCGGACGACGACCCGACGTTACTATGAACTTTCCGGAAGCGGGCGAGGTGCTGACATGATCACGATGGCGATGACAAAAGACGGGCAGCCCCGCATGAAATTGAATGAGCTTATTAAGCAGAGCTTTATGGGAGAGGATCACAACCCCAACTCCGGCCACAAAGCGGAGATTGTCAAAGACTGGGCGAGCCCAGTGCTCCACGATGTCGTCTTGGCGGGCAAACGTAAAGAGTTTGAGGAGATGCTCAGGAGCCGCTTTGATGCCCCGGTCGGGGATACGGCGACGTACCTCAAAGCTTTGGATGCCAGTCGGGCGGCGATTGTGGACTATGCTCGGTTGGTAATAGGGGACGGCTTTATTACAGACGAATACGCACCGGTGCGGGATGCGTTGGCAAAACTCCCTGACGGCGCGGCCTTCCAGAAAGCCGTGCGTGCGCGACCGGAGTTATTTGCACAAGCGGAGTCCCGGAAACAGGCGTTGAGCGAACTCTTGGCGCCGTACCAGGCGCTGCACACGAGTCTCAAAAAGCTCGCCCTGGATGAAAAGTTGGCGCAACAGAGGCATGCGCTTTTGGAGGACGTCCTGGAACCCCTTGAGAGCTTCTTTTTGGGGAAAGCCCAGGAGATGGACGACGCCATTTTCCCTGCGTATTTTCCTGAGGCCCAGCTTTCGGCGCTCGAAGTGAGCCAAGAAGAGTAGACGGGTTATAACTTATGCGACTATCGCGATGCGCTAGACGTGCCTAAGGACAGCGGCTGGCGCCGCTGTTTTAGGGAGAAGCCTTCTTGTTGGCCCATTGTTTCATGAACTCCGCAAAGGCGGCTTCTTCCAGTTTTTGGTGCGCCTCCCACCGATCATAGTCTTCGTCACTTGGATCGTAAGGTAAGAGTAGCTGCTGGAAGGCTTTGTTTTCGACAAAGGCTTCGCGGAAAATTCGAATGCTGCCTTTATCGGCATCAGTTTGAGATTCCCATGTCTTCAGTATGGCCGAGATTTTCTCATCGCTAAAATGAGCAACAATCGCGTGGTGGTCCATTTTTTTTGCGGCGAGTTTCTCAGCCCAATTAGCTGGCAACTCCATGCCCTCGCTGAGTACGTACTGTCGTGCAAGTCTTCGAATGGCGCGCCTTTGAATGGCGTCCACCTCTTCAAATTCGTGGATTTCCCCGTACTTTTTCGCAATCCATTCGTTGGCTTCCAATTCGATCTGATCTTCGACCTCGTCCCGAGTGAATCGGCCGCCAAGTTGCTTCCAAAACTTGTTGGGAGGGATGGCATACATCGGGAGTTGGGTTCGGGCTACTTCCATGTAGGATTCGTAGAGTTCTTTTTCCAGACGGGCCTCTTGAAGCCGTCTGCGATCCTCATCTGAGAGTTCCAAGTCCTTGGGGAGATCCGGAGTGGGCTGATCTGCCGGGTGCACCAGTTCGGGCTCGGGCGTTGTCGGCTCCTCAGTGGGAGCGTCGGGGTTCGGCTCCTCCTCAGTCACCTCATCGTCGTCATCCGCATCATCGTCTTTGGGTTTTGTTTTTGGCTTTGGTGCTGGTTTTGGTTTGGTATCGGCTTTGGGCTTGGGCGGCTTTTGGGCTTTAGGTTTAGGCTGGGCTTGGGTTTCGATGTCCGGCTCGCTTTTGGGGACAGTTTCTTCGTCCGTTTTCGGTTCGATTTTCGGTTTTGTCTCCGTGGTGAGTTCAGCCAGGACTCGTTTGGCGACAATTTCAACGATAGCGATTGAGTGCCGTCGGTGACTTTCATTTGAAGCCCCGCGAAGTCCAAAAGAGTAAATCTCTTCCGTGAGGACTTCTGCAAGCGTCTCCCTCGGGAATGTTTCATTAAACCTTTTCCAGATGCCCAAATCGCCCGCCTCGCGCGCGGCTTCGATGCGTGCTCTCAGACCTTCCAACACGAGCCGCCAAACGTGTCGGTTATACGGGTATTCACCCTGGGGTAGGGCGAGCATCAATTTGCGATCGTCCTGCGTGTACCAGCGGTAGAGTTCCATAAAACCATCATAGTAGCGAAGCTTTCGCCCGTAGACGTCCGCCTGTGTCTTCACATAATCAATGTTTTGGATAATGAAGTCCGCAGACATATTGTGGATGAATATCTCTTTGAAAAGCACTGCCCTCTGCTCGATGGGTTCGCGCGAGTGTCCGGAGATGTTGTTAAGCCAGGCGCGACCGATGATCCCGTAAACGTCTTTTGGAATCATGGCGAGGACGTCCGATCGATCGAGTTTGTTGCTCGAGATGCGCGCATCGCGGTCGCTTGGCATCGGTTTTTTGAGCTCGTGGAAACGAAGGATGCAAAGATCCCGAATTCCACGGCGCGCGATCTCGGTTTCGGCGTAGAGGGTGGCGTTACGTCCTAGGCCGCGCGCGTACCACCAACGCCGTCGCTTCTCGATGGCTTTATGAATGTCTTGCGCTGAAAAACGCGGTGTCGGTCCATCCCAAAATTCTTCCGCTGCTAGAGAGAATTTTTCAAGCTCTTGAGTGACGAGGCCGTGTAAGCGAAGGACAATATTTCTCCACTGCTCGTTTGTGAACCCGGAGTTGTCGTCTCGAATAAAAAGTCCGGTGGGGATTTTTGCGGTCTCCTTGCCTTCTTTCTGGTAGGGACTCGCGTTGGACCACTGTCCAAGAGCGGAGGCTTCCTCCCTAAGGCACGCAAGGAGTGCTTTTTCCGTCCGTGTTGCCAGCGGTTCGGAACGTTCAGCGTCGGTCTGGGACGCTAGGATGGCGAATACCTTCCAAGGGGGAATGCTTCTGGCTCGAGTAAAATAGGTTTGTGACAGGCTTCTTAATCGTGAACGCACGTCTTTAACCAGGTTGACGTTTTCATCGGAGAAAGTTTGCGCAGAGAAGAGACCCTCACTATGGCGCAAGATTTCCACATAGCTCATGAACTTGGGAAAGCCCGTCAAACGATAGACTTTGCTGTTCGACCCCTGCACGTCCTTCGGTAGCTCGCTGACAAAAAGTAATGTGGGGTATAGTTTCACAAAGAGCTTCTCAAAGTTGCCTCGAAGTTCGGTGTCCTCGGGTTCTACCTTTTGCCAGAGATCTAGGGCACGCTTCCTGAGTTCCTCGCCTACGCGATCGGAAACGGCCTGGCGGTCTAGTTTGCGACTGGAAATCTGCATCTCCCAGTTGTCCGGCAATGTGAGATTGTTACCGCGTGCAATGGCGAGTACGAGGGGGCGCAGGGAGCGATCTACAATGGCGCGGATTTCGTACCTACGGGGACTTAGGACGAGGCCTTCTTGCCGGAACGTGCTAACTCCGTTGCCAATGGCCTCAAGCACGTCGGATTCGGAGTGGTGTTTCCAAAAATCATCAAGTGTTACGCCGTAGCGCGGGCAGAGTGCGGCAAGTGCGTACGGAATGCGTGTGGCCACGGCCCGCCAGTACCGAATGGGATCTTCACCTTCTTTAGCAAGAGCTTCGGTTTGGGTTGGATCCGCTAAACGCGTTTGCAGGCGTTTTTTCATGCGGTCGACTACTAACTTTAGAACTGGACTGAGCTCCGTAGTCGGATCGAACTTGGGCGTGCGGGCCGTATAGAGTGCGAGTTCGAGGTCAATCCGCTCCCATGTATTTTGGGGAATGGCTTTGTCGCCTGTTACTACCTTGAGTTCGTTTTCGATGTCCGCACGCAAGCGGGTCATTGTGGGAGGGTCAAAATGGATTGGGAAGAATAGGCCGTCCGTCCACGGATCGCCGGTTGATCTTTCAGCCGAGGCTTCCAGACGGATGGGCTTTAAACCGGCCCGCTCTCCAAACGACACGGCGACCTGACGGGCCACTGCCTTGCTGGTTGCCAGGCTGCGGATTTGGCGATTGCTAGCTTTGCAGAGCAATAGCTCAAAGAGGATTTCTCGGCGCAAATCGTGTGCCGTAAAATCCTCCTTGTCGTAGTTTAGTAGCCCCGCTTCTTCTACGGCTTTTTTTCCGTAGATCTCATGCAGGTAAACTTCGACTTGAGAATTTACATTTCTCCAGAACTTGGGACTGGTCGCCAGAAAGGGCGGGGCCAACGCGCCGACGCTGCTGAGCGCCCTGAATGTTCTGTTGCCCTGCGGGAGATTTTCCGTAGCGGGGGCTTGGTGGCTTGTGCGCACAGGGTTACGAGTTATCATAGGGTAAAGAAACTCTTTTACTACTCGGTCAGCAAGCACCTTGCCGGCACCGACTGCATTGGCCCAGCCTTGAAACGTCGATGCCAGTTCCATACTGAGCTCGTCCATAAGGAGATCCAATTCCTCATTTTCAGGAAGATATTTCTTGAGGTCCGTGGCGTCGAGTCCCCGATCTCGAGCGGCGTTGGGAAACATTTTATTTTTGGCGTGCTCCACAATTCTTAGGAAGTCTCTATAGCTCAACTCCTTGAAGGTTTTTTGGAAGAGCGCTTCGATCCCACTCTTCGTAGTACCGGAAGTGCTCTTTAGGCCGAGCGGCCGAGGTTCTTGAGGTTTCCCGGCGAGGTGGGCCATCCATAGTTCTCGGATGACGTTTCGAGCGTTTTGGCGAAATGCGTCCGCTGAAACAGTGCCAAGAAGGAGCTGGTTCTCGGCGTCCGGTTCGTTCGCCAACAGGCTTTCTATGGTGCGCTCGTAGAGTTCATTGACGGCATAGTTCAACAAAAAGGGATCGTTCGAGGCCGCAAAATCCGAAGCGATAGCATTTCTTTCCTGGACTATCGCGTCTCTAAGCGCGATGCCACCGACAGTGTGTGCTGCGATCAGCAACCCACACCGGCTTGCAATGGAGCCGACGTCCCTGTTCGCCGCATAGCCATTCCACCCTAAGAGACTTAGGCAAAATCCCACAAGTATCAGCGAGCTTTTTAATAGAGCGTTGCCTGGACCCACGACTGCCTCAGTTCACTTGGTTAGCCTTAAGATGCGGGAAGCATTATTCAAATCCGCAGAAATGTGCAATGAAGAGCGGCCGGTCAGTTACATCTCTGTTACGCTCAATCCGCAGTGGGGGTGCGGCACCCACCTTAAGCACTTGGAATCACAGGGAACGGCGAATTGTGAAGAAATCTTCACAATTGAGGTCACTAAAGAGGACTAACATTATAGTCAAATACTGGAGGAACGTATGAATCACGTAGTGTATTGGGTGGTCCTGGGCGGATCACTCGCGACGGGGACCTACCTAGAAGGGGGAAAACTGCAGACCCTCTTTAGCCTAAACACAGCTGTCATGATAGCGATTCCAACGCTGTTCTATTGCATCTACACCTACGGCTTTGACGGTATTGGCGGTTTTATTAGCCGTTGTATTACTGGCAAAGTGGATCGCAATGACACGCGCCAGATGCGCTCCATTAGCCGGCTTTCCACAACGCTCGGCTTTGTGGCAGCGCTCAGCGGCTGCATTCATATTGCCGCTAACGGCGTGACAAACTGGCAGGCCGGCTTGGCGGTCGTATTGACCGCTGTGCTCTACGGCTTGTTGCCGCAGCTCTTTTTCTTTCCGTTTTTGCACGGGAAGACGAAGGCCAATTCGCGTAGCTCCAATAACAGTCAGTCCGATAACAATCGGAACAATGTGCTACGCATTGCCGGATAACTTCTAAGCTTTTCATCGGAGGCGGGCCCTTCGGGGTCCGCCTTTTTTTTTGTCTACCGTGAACCGCTCCGATTGGAAGTTCAGAGGCTTCCAGCTATTGGCGGGGCTGACTTACTAGGGTTTTTGCCATTTTCGGCCTGCCGGGCTAGACGATAAGGAGAACGGAGTGTTGCTATGATCCCGTCTCCTGCGGAGCTGAGTTACTTTCTGGAAGTTGCCCATACCCTAAATATCTCGCGTGCGGCCGAGCGCTTGGGAATTAGCCAACCCACCCTGAGTATAGCCATCCAGCGACTCGAGTCCAATTTGGGGCTCGCCCTGCTGGTGCGAACGAAATCTGGAGTGAAACTCACCCACGCGGGTCGAAAGCTTTCCCACCAAGTTCAGGGCCTGATGCGTGAATGGGAACGCATCCAAAACGAGGCACTGAAAGATGAGGATGAACTCCGTGGCCGCTATACGATTGGGTGTCACCCGTCGGTTGCCTTGTACGCGCTCCCGCTTTTCCTTCCTAAACTGATGCGGGAGAATCCGGAACTTCAGATTCGCCTAACACACGACCTCTCAAGAAAGATCACTGAGGATGTGATCAGCTTCAAAATAGATTTCGGACTTGTGGTGAACCCCTGGGAGCACCCCGACTTGGTGATTAAGCCCTTGGTAAGAGACGAAGTGAAGGTTTGGACCGGCCCGCAGGGCAATTCCCTCAATGACCCAAGTTCGGGCCACGCTGTCCTGATGTGCGATCCGGATTTGGCACAAACACAGTCGCTACTCCAACAACTTCAGAAAAAAGGGCGACGTTTTCAACGTATCTTGCATTCGCCCAATCTAGAGGTGATCGCAGTACTTGTAGCCGAAGGGCAAGGTGTTGGGATTCTGCCAGGTAGAGTAGCGGGCCGTATCCCGTCGATGAAACTTAAGCCTCTTCCGGATAGCCCGAAGTTTATCGACAAACACTGTCTCATATTCCGTGCAGACGCCCAAAAATCCCGGGCAAGTCGAAGCATTGCGCGCTTTATTGAAGCGGAGTTCAAGTCCGTAAGGCCGTAGGCCCCAACCTTGGGGGTTGGGACCTACTGTTTTCTAGGACGATCGGACGGATTAGGACTCAATAAAACTCAGCGGCTAGCGCGCATTTCGATGGGGAAAAAGCCGACCTTGGCATCCGCTTCCAAATTGGCCGAAGCTGGAGCCGGTTTGAAATTGATGATTACCTTCTTTCGGTCGGCCGGCGAAAGGGCGTTCAGGATCAAATCTTTTTCCAGTAGATTGCTCTCCTGATTGCTTTCGGGGCTGAAGTACATTTGCGTCGTCAGATCCTCGTAACCCGGACGCAGTATCCGAAAGTGAATATGCGACGGGCGTGTCCAGTTCGTATCTGCCGGGTACTCTCCGGGCTTGATGGTTTTGAAGGCGAACTTCCCTTCGCGATCGGTTACGTCTCGGCCCCAATATTGAAAATTCGGATCGACAGGCTTGGGGTTAGGGTCCCCCGGGTGGTTGTATTTCCCGTTGGCGGCGGCCTGCCAAAGTTCGACGACTGCGTTGGAAAGCGCACGGCCTTGTTCATCGGTGACCTTGCCGTAAAGGTATATGATCTGGCCCACCGCAAGAGGGCTTTGCGGGCTCTTGCGGGTGAGATCGTTGTCCTGGTTTACCGGGTGAAAGGGGCCTTCCGTCTGAGACGGGGTAGCTCCGAACACTTTGGAAAATGGAACACTCAGTATCCCTAAAGCAGACGTCGTTTTGACAGTTCCCATGATTAAATCTCTTCGAGTAATGGATTTCATCTTTGCTCCCATGTAGATCGCCGTGGCGATGGAAAAAGAGTAGACCGCTCCTACCGATTACAAAAATTGATAATGAGAATTCGTGCGATAGCTTCGATTTATGACGTGGGATTGTTGGGCTTCAGAATGACCCCGGCGTCCGCGAGGGCGGAGATTTCCTTGTTGGTGGCGCCGAGGGAATGGAGAAGGGTGAAGGTGTCTTGGCCGAGCGCGGGCGCTTTAGTGAGGGAAAGGTTAGGTAAAAAGCCACACCAGCTAAGAGGATCCGCGCTTAGCTGGGGCTTCGTTTGCGAGTAATTCAGCTGTTCTTCCCAGGTCGTTACCTTTCTTAGGCAGGCTTCCTTTTTCGTCGCGAGAGCGTCCCAGTAGGAAGAAGGCGCGTCCTCAAAGAGTTGAACCAAATCCGGGACGAGTTTGGGGTCGTCTTTGCGTGGGATCCACTCTTCGTGATCCACCATCTCGCAAAAGGCCTTCCAATGCTTGTCCTGTACCGCGTTCAATGAAACCCACCGGTTGTCACGGCAGCGGTAAAAACGGGAATGCGGGCGGCTGCCATCCAGATGTTCCTGCAGAGTGTGGTACTCACCGCCGTTGCCTCCGGATTTAAACTCGTCAAAAGCCCGCGGCAGGTAGAGCATTCTAAAGTTCTCGTCCATGTTGGATACGACATGCATTCCCCGGCGGGCGGGGTTGGCGAGGTGCACGAGCAGTTTGATAGCAGGGACCATCACGCCACCCACCAGGTCCCCAAACTGGGTGCTGTAGTTAGGGTTCCCGGACTCAATAAACCATTCGCCGCAGCCCGAGGCGGCAATAAAGTTGATGTCGTGCCCCGCGTGGCCGGCTTCCTTTCCGGCAAAGCCGCGCAGTGAAAAATAGAGGAGGTCCGGATTGATCTCTGATAGGTCGGCGTAGCCTAGCCCGAGCTGATCCATGATCCCTTCGCGGTAGCTCTCGACGAAAAGATCTGCTTCTTCAACTAGTTGTTTCAGAACCGCCTTGCCCTCCTCCTTCTGGAGATCCAGTGCAAGTGACCGTTTTCCGTGGTTGAGGAGTTCGTGGAGGTTGGAGTCGTCGAAATCTCGGATGGGATCTCCCCCGGGCAGTTTTTCTACCTTGATTACGTCGGCTCCGTGCTGTGCCAGAATGCGTGTTAGCAGCGGGCCCGGGAGCATGACCGAGGTGTCGATGACCCGGATATGCTGAAGCGGGCGGTGCTGTTCATCATTCCACAAAGCCATGTTCATGACGGGTCCCTCACGTAACGCTAGATCTTTTTATGTAGGGGGGCTTTTTTTGGCCTCAGGTGTTGAGTTTGGCCCAAACCTCCTATAAATACAAATGAAATCATGAGACTTTTCATGCACAGATTGTGCTTTGGGGTGGGACTATTGGTGCTCGGGGCTTGCGCTTCGACCACGATAACAGAGTCCCCGAAAACGGCCTTCGTTGCCGAAACCGGTACGCCTAAAACGCCCGAGATTATTTGGACCAGCCGTGGGATGACGCGTCCTTTTGATTACCTTGGACTTGTCGAGTCGAGGAGTTGGACATACAAAGGAGCTCTGGAACGTCTGGTCGAAGGCGGGCAGCAACTACGGGCGGATGCCATCGTCGATATCCACTACGAGCCAGTGGGCTTTCTGGATACCATGCAAGCGTTCGCCATTAAATTTAAGGAATGAAGTCTACACAAAATGATTAAAAAAATAGCGATTCTGACGGGTGGGGGAGATTGTCCGGGGCTCAATGCAACCATCCGTTCGGTAGTTCAAAGCTGTACGGTGGATCACAACATCCAGGTCGTAGGGGTTCCCTATGGTTTTAAAGGACTCTTGGAAAACAAGTTTGTCCCGCTAACACTTGCAAATACAACCGGCATTCTCTCCAAAGGCGGAACCATCCTCGGTTCTTCCAACGTAGATACTCCTTTTCGAGTTCCGGTAAAACGAAACGGCCAGAAGGAATATGAGGATCGATCGGACGAAGTGGTAGAGAACCTGCGCGAGGCCCGGGTGGAAGCGCTAATAGTCGTTGGGGGTGATGGCACCCAAGCGATTGCCCACATGATGGCCGAAAAAGGCGTGAACGTCGTCGGCATCCCCAAAACGATCGATAACGATTTAAACGGCACGGAGTTTACGATTGGTTTTTTTACAGCAGTCGGAACCGCCGTGGACGCGCTCGATAAGCTCCATACCACTGCAGAGTCCCACCAGCGGATTATGGTGGTCGAGGTCATGGGGCGTAATGCGGGTTGGATCGCCCTTTTCGCCGGACTCGGCGGTGACGCCGACGCCATTTTGATCCCTGAGATTCCTTTCGATTTGGCTCAAGTCGCCAAGGGATTGAACGATGCCTACCACGCGGAGAAGCGCTATTCCATCGTGGTGGTCGCAGAGGGCGCCAAGCCGGTGGGCGGGGAGCAAACGGTCAGCCGTATTATTGAGGATTCCCCGGAACCTGTAAGGTTAGGTGGCGTCGCTCACCAAGTCGCCATGGACTTGGAGAAGCTTACCGGCCGCACATCGCGCGCGATTGTCCTCGGCCACTTGCTTCGAGGCGGCTCTCCGGACGCCTTTGATAGGATTCTAGCCGGCCGCTTTGGTGCAGCTGCGGTGGACGCGGTAGTTAAGGGGAAATTTGATACGATGGTTTCTTATCAAAACGATACCGTCAGTCTCGTTCCCTTGGAGACTGGCGCGGGCAAAAACCGCTACGTCAGCACAGACTCCCCTTTCCTAAGGGCGGCTAAAGAGCGCGGCATTATTTTTGGCGGATAGAGCTCAAGCTTTCGCTTGAGCTTCCCAGTAGGCCTGGCCTTCGGGCGGTAAGCGATCGATGGGATCGTAATACTCATATAAGTTATCGAGCACTTCGGGAGTCTCCCACTCGATCGATGTTAGGTAGTTCTTCTTCCAATAAGAAATACCCTTCACCTTGTCATAGCTTTCCACCTGGTGCACCCAACGCTTCCCTACGAAGGGAACGTCGCAAAGCAATCGAGGTGTCGAATAGCCTGGCAGATAGCCCATGATTTGGAACTGCAATTCTTGAGCCCGCGCAAGAGAAACCCGCCAGTGTTCCGAGTTCGGGATCATGTCACACATATAAAAGTAGTAAGGAACAATCGCCGCGTGATCCACCAAGCGGAAGCACAGATCGAGCAGTGCTTTCTGGGAATCGTTCACGCCACAGAGGAGCACCCCTTGGTTTCTAATGGCGCGAATGCCCATCGAAAGAAACTTACGCGAGACCTGGCAGACATTCTTTGTGACCGAGTTTACGTGATTGATGTGAGTATGAACCGCAAGGGCTACTCCACGGTCGTTGGCAGTCTTGGCGAGTTTGTCGAAAACCGTGAGGACTTCATCCTGAAGGAAGTGCTGCGGCAAACCCATCAGGCCTTTGGTGGCCAACCTAATGTCCCGAATGTGTTCAATCTCCATTAGCGACGACACAAATTTTTCGAGACTTTGTATGGGAAGATTCGCCATGTCTCCGCCGGATACGACCACATCGCGAACGGAATTGTTTTCTTTCAGATAGTCCAAAATCTGTTGGTGTCGGTCCTTTTGCGGCGTATTGAACTTGCGTTTGGGAACCTGTGGAACGCTTTGGCCTACTAAATCCATGCGTGTGCAGTGTCCGCAATATTGGGGGCATGTCGAGAGCAATTCGGCGAGCACCTTTGTGGGGTAGCGGTGAGTTAAACCTTCGACTACCCACATTTCGGCTTCGTGCAAACTGTCTCGTGTGGCCTTGGGGTGGGTATGCCACTTGGTGAGGCGATCCGAAAACATCGGAATCATATAGTGGCGAATCGGATCTTTCTTCAGATCTTTTTCATTCATCGTGTTGATCATCTGGGGTGGCACCATCATGGACATGGTGGCACGCTCTTGGTGATCTTTCTTTATGTCCTCTGCCATAGCATCGCTGAGGAAGTCCCCAAAAACTTCTTTCAGCTGCTTTACGTTTTGCACCATGTGCTTGCGTTGCCAGAGGGCGGAATTCCACTCCTCCTCAGTCACGTTCTTGTACCCGGGAAGACGGCGCCAATCGGGGTCCTCGAAATCCGCCTGAAACTGATAAGGGTAGGGCTGTTTGGAGGCCGATGCTGATAACTTATTCTTGCTCGCTTGATTGGACATACTTCTCCCGACTCATGAATTCCTATGCTCCTAATTTCATAACCTAAACTCGCCCGCCAAGCAAAGAGAGCCGCGGCGGGGCTCTGGGGTTGACACTGCGTAACGGGCCTTTAATCTGCGGGGGTGGAAAACCACCCCCATAGAGTCCAAGCCTACCAATCCGGTCCGATTCCGGGTCCCGAAACGTGGCAAACGGAATTGAAGGAGGCTTTGCGCTCCGCCGAGTCTTTGGCCGCGGAAGGCTGGATTCCGACGAGCCAGGTCCGCGCCTACCAACAGATTGTCGAGCGCTACGGTTTTTTGCTCCCTCGCTACTACGCCAATCTGATCGACAAGGAAGACCCAAACTGTCCGATACGGCGCCAGGCGCTGCCCAGTTTGGAAGAATCAGATTTAGATTGGGGCGAAACCGACCCCCTTCGAGATGAGCGCTACCAGCCCGCCCCTCATCTCACACACCGGTACGCTGGGCGGGTGTTGCTGCACCTTAGCCCTAACTGTTCCATGTACTGCCGCTATTGTTTTCGCAAGACTTTAATCAATGAGGAGAAAGACACGCTCTTCGGGGGGAGTTTGGAGGCGGCCTACCGCTACTTGGAGAGCCAAGCTCAAGTCGAGGAAGTCATTTTTTCGGGCGGTGATCCATTGATGGTTTCGGACGCTTCTTTGGCAACCGTGTTGAAGCGACTCGAGTCCATCAAATCTATTCGCACGCTTCGCTTTCACACCCGTGTCCCGGTAACCTTGCCGTCACGGATCACAGAAAATTTAGTGGCCCTTCTCAATTCCACACATTTGTCGACGGTAGTAGTTACGCATTTCAACCACCCCAAAGAGATCACGGATCAAAGCTCGGAAGCGTGTTTGAAAATGGCAAAGGCCGGCGCCTGGCTCTTTAACCAGTCTGTGCTTTTGCGAGGGGTGAATGACAAGGCCGAAACGCTCGCGGAGTTGAGTAAGGCCTTGATGGCGATCCGAACCGTCCCGTACTACCTACACCACCCCGATCCGGCGCAGGGGACACGCCACTTTTGGCTGGGCTACCAGCACGGCGCCGAGATCTACGAGCAACTGCGCAGTCTTTTGCCCGGCTACCTGCTGCCAAGATACGTCGTCGATGATATTGAGCGGCCGTACAAATCACCTGTTGGGGAATTTTTGGCTCAGGCCTCGTCACCAGTTTGGAAACACTAACTCAAAGGCCTTTGCATAGAGAGTAGAAATCCATCATGAATCCAAAATATTAGGGGTGAGTTTGATTTTCTTTTCCATTTTGTTTGAGTGATTGCTCAAACTTTGATAGCGCTTAGCGTTATCAGGTGACCAGGGGGAAAAGATGAGTAGCACAAACCCGTTGCCCGCGCGTCCGCGGGTTCCCAAAGAGTTGTACTCCCGGAGTACTGGGCGGCTGTGGCTTAGTTTAGCCTATTCTGTGACTCTCTGGCTTGGGGCCAGTTTGGTAGCTTGGAGCCTTTGGCAGAGCGCGTGGCCCGTCTGGGGCAAAGTAGTGGCCTCGCTTCCCTTATTTTTGGTAGGCGGGCAGGGACTGGTGATAGCAGGCTACCTCGGGCACGACGCTTTTCACTTTAATCTCCACGAGAACCGGGTAATCAGTTGCCTCATTGGGATTGTCGCAACAGCTCCCCTTTTTCCTTTTGTAGAAATCGGTTTTGCCATTTCACACTGGAATCACCACATGCATACCAATGAGATCGGCGATCCGGATGGAAAGATATTCGGAAGATTTAACAGCTGGCCGACTCGGGTGCTCTTTGCGCGGCCGCTTACGTTTCTCGTGTACGGTCGGAACGCGCTCTATTTGGCGATCGGAAAACCTCTGAACTTTAAGGCGCCGTTTCCGCTTAAACCAGAGGTGGTGCGGCGTCTGGCTCAATTCAATTTTCTGGTGGTGGCGGTGATGACCGCCATTCATGTTTACCTGATCTTCAACTATCTAGGGTTTTACCTCTGTCTTTTGGGCGTGCGGCTTTCAAGCGCTTTTCTTTCAGGGATGAACCCGTACTTTGAACACGCGGGGACAGGTTATGGTCTTGGGGCGGATTCACGGAGTCGAGTCGGGTGGTTTTGGGACTCCTTCTTTCTCGGCAGTAACTACCACCTGGAGCACCATTTGTACCCGGGTATCCCCTTTTATAATCTTCGGCGCACGCACCTTTATCTCAAAGAGGTGGGCTATTTCAACGAACCACACCCGGTTTCAAGGGGGGCGTCTGTGATCCGTTACTTGAGTGGGGCTTATGTGTATCCAAGGAGGGCAGTATGAAGCTCATTGAAAATCACAACCAGGTTGTTTTTGCTAAACGTTACCTCTGGCAGGTTATTGCGATCCACCTAGTGACTTTGGGCGTGGCTCCCTTTCTTTTTACGTGGCAGGCGATGTTGTTTGCTTGGGTTTCACTGAGCCTATTTGCCTACTCGATGGGAATCTTCCACCACATGTACTTAACCCACGATAGTTTTAAGACGCACAAGTGGATTGAATACCTAGGCAGTTTGTTCGGGACTCTTACTTGGCGCGGACCGTTCGCTGGCCCCGTGCAATACGTGGCGATGCACCGTGTGCACCATAGATATTCAGATGAGGAAGCGGACCCGCACACGCCCACCAAAGGAATCTTTTACGCGCTTATGGGCTGGTTTTGGAACCTGCCTTACGGCTTCAGCCGTTACGAACTGTACGAACGGCACGCTACAGATATCGCTGCCGATCCCTTTCACCGTTTTCTTGATCAGCATGTCGACGGGCTGCAGTTATTGTGGGCTATCGTCTGCTTTGGTTTCGGCGGATCCATTGGAGAAGCCCATGGTTTCGATCTCCTCAACGGCTTGCGATTTGTAGTCTATGGTGTTTTTGTAAAATCCTTCCTGATGATTTATCTGGCAAATCTAGTCGATGTTATCAATCACACGGTCGGCTACCGCGCTTATGAGACTCATGATCATTCTACGAACAGCCTCTTGATGTTTGTGGTGCATTTGGGAGGGGCCATTTCGTGGCACAATAATCACCACGCGCACCCGTCCTATTTTACTGTCCGGAAAAACTGGTGGGAGATCGACTTGCACTATGCTTTCTTGCGGACTCTAGGATTGTTCGGGTTGGTTTGGGATATCAAGGTAATGGACGAGTACCGACGGGAACACACGGGGGCGATTTCTTCACCTGCCTAGTAGTACGGGCTAGTCGTCCAGATTGTCGTCAGAGACGTGATCCAGTTCGATGTCCCCTTTGAGCTCATAGGACTTGTGGCTGGTCTCGTGTGGGTGTTTCTCGTCTTTGTCCTGCCATTCGCCGGGTAAGACACCTTCCAAACGCAGTTGGAAGTCTCGCCGGTTACTGCAGTGGGCGAGGGCCTCTTCTTTGGAGATTAGACCTTTCTTGTACAGTCCCATCAGGCTTTGATCAAAGGTCTGCATTCCCAGGTTTGTGCTTTCTTCCATTACTTCACGCAAAGACTTGGTGCGGTTTGCATCGGAAATAATTTCTTGCACGCGTCGGTTGGATACTAGAATTTCTACGGCCGGGATGCGTCCCTGATTGTCTTTTCGTCTTAGTAGGCGCTGCGAGACGACGCCGACTAGAACCGATGCCAGCTGGCTTCGAATTTGATTCTGGATGCCCGGAGAGACGCTTCCCAGAATACGGTTGACGGTCTCGGTGGCATCAACCGTGTGAAGGGTGCTGAGCACCAAGTGGCCAGTTTCTGCCGCCGATAAAGCCATCAAAATGGTTTCTTCGTCGCGCATTTCCCCGACCAGAATCACGTCGGGATCCTGGCGGAGGGCGTACTTGAGTGCCGTACCAAAGTCTGGTGTGTCGATGCCAACTTCTCTTTGGGTGACGATGCTCTTGCGGTCCTTAAACATGAATTCGATAGGGTCTTCAATTGTCACGATATGGCAGGATCGTTTTCGCGTAATCACATCCATGACAGCAGCGAGTGTGGTGGACTTCCCGCTCCCGGTTGCACCGGTCACTAGAATGAGACCGCGCGAGGACATGGCGAGTTTTTCAACTGTTGTGGGTACGCTGAGTTGGTCCAAAGTCGGGATGGCTTCGGGGATGTAACGGATAACAATGCGGGGTCGGGATCGTTGTTGGCAAATGTTGATTCGGAACCGGCCCGCTCCCGGCAGTTCGTAGCTCAAATCCACTTCGCGTCCTTCGTCGTACTTTTCCGTCATGCGCGGGTTCATGAGCGTATAGACCATCCCACGCAATTGATCGGCAGTCATGGCGCTGGGGTTGGTATTGGGATCGTCACGAAGGTAGTAGAGCTGCCCGTTGACCCGTACGATCGGGGGCAGCCCTACTTTCAAATGAACGTCAGAAGCTTTTTTCTCAGTTGCTCTTCTTAGGATTTGGTCGAACCGGTCCGCTGGTGTTGCGGCTAGCTCGGCTCTCGGCGCTACTTGTTTCTTTGGGAGCCCCATCCGTCTTTGCTTCTGCTACTTTCTTTGGCTCTGCCGCGGGAACATACTGCCCATCGGCTGCGAGCTTTTCTTCAATTTTCTTCTTAATCTTATCGACGTACTTGGGGTTGTCCTTGAGAAATAGTCTTGTGTTATCGCGCCCTTGTCCTAAGCGCTCGCCTTCATAGCTGAACCACGACCCACTCTTTTCGATGATGTCATAACGCGTAGCAAGATCCAGCAAATCTCCTTCACGGGAAATGCCTTCCCCGTAAATCATGTCGAACTCAGTTTGCCGGAAGGGCGGGGCCATCTTGTTTTTTACCACCTTGACGCGGGTGCGGCTGCCGATGACTTCCTCTCCCTTTTTGAGAGCGGAAATACGCCGGATATCGAGTCGCATAGAGGCGTAAAACTTCAAGGCATTCCCACCGGTTGTCGTTTCCGGATTTCCAAACATCACGCCGATTTTCATGCGGAGTTGGTTGATGAAGATCATCGCCGTTTTGGATTTGCTGACGCAGCCGGTCAGTTTGCGCAAGGCTTGGGACATCAAACGGGCTTGCAGTCCCATGTGGGAGTCTCCCATGTCGCCTTCGAGTTCTGCGCGTGGCACAAGAGCGGCAACCGAATCCACTACGATGACATCAATGCCACCACTGCGGACCAAGATTTCCGCGATTTCAAGTGCCTGCTCCCCAGAGTCTGGCTGAGAGATCAGCAGATCGTTGGTATTGACGCCAAGCTTTGCCGCGTAGGTCGTGTCCAGGGCGTGCTCTGCATCAATGAAGGCTGCTACACCGCCATTTCGCTGCGCATTAGCGGCGGTCATAAGTGCAATAGTCGTTTTGCCTGAAGCTTCAGGTCCGTAAATTTCAGTAATACGGCCTCGCGGAAGGCCTCCCACTCCCATGGCGACATCCAGAGACAGACACCCGGTTGGGACGACTCCCAATCCCAAGTTCGATAGTCCCCGGTCCCCCATTTTCATGATGGAACCTTTTCCAAACTGTTTTTCAATATTGAGCAAAGCCATTTCTACGGCTTTTTGGCGATTTTGCGTATCCAGATTATCCATGTTGGTCTCCTTAAAAGCTTGAGCGAAGCATCAAATGCAAAAGTATGTTTCCGTAAATCCCTGCCACGGCATCGTCTAACATGACACCCCAACCATTTTTTAGTTTGGTGTCCAAAAGTCTTGCCGGTGGGGGTTTGGTGATATCGAAGAAGCGAAAAACTAAGAAGCCGATCGTTACCCAATAACCGGTAAAAGGAATACCTATCATAGTGATCAGTATCCCGACAATTTCATCGATTACAATTTTGCCGGAATCCTGTTCGCCGAAGTCGGCAGCGACGCGCTCCGATGCAAGCGCTCCCCCGACAAAGAGGGCCGCCGTCAGAGCCACATGCAAAACCCCTGGGATGGAGCCCAAGAAATATAGAAGAACAGCCGCCAGAGCGGATCCGCAGGTGCCGGGCGCAATAGGAGCGTAGCCGCTATACAAGCCGGTCGTAAACGCAATCAGGCCTTTTCGGTTCTTGTCCACCGGAGCAAGATAGCCTCCCTGTGGGCGCGCGACAAGGCACGATACGTAGCGCGTTTTAGAGTTTGAAGGTCACCCCAAGGATAGTCTTGAAGTACGGGAATCCCACCACGCCCGAAATTCCGGAGTTCCCCGGATTGAGTTGCAGCCAGACCCCGTCCAGACCGAGATGAAAGCGCAGTGCTTTCATCAGATTGAAAGCGATGCCCAGACCGAAATGGGCAGCGAAACTCATCGAGAGCTGGTCAAACGGGGAGCCGAAATCACTCGCGTTCAGCGATCCGATTCCAATGCCGGCTTTGAGATAAAGCGGGAACATGGGTGGCGCCACAATGAGCTCGCCACCGAAGGTAAACACCTTGAAGGTTCCCGACGCGCTAAAGGATTGTCCATAGAGCGTGCCGGTACCCGTCAAGCGGCCGGTGTTGTCTTGAGAAAGAAAGGCACGAAGCGAAACAGTATCTCCTAAGGAGTAGCCGCCGTAAATAGCACCCAGACCGAACTGTGCGCTTGTCGTCAAACCCGAGTTGTTGCTCGGCAGAATGAAAAAGTCTAGCACGTTCACTTGCGCGCCGACTTCAAACCCTGCGTGAGCCGCACTCGAAAAAAGAAAGCAGGCTATCCAAAGGTGTCGTAATCGCTTCATACCTTTCTCCTAAGTTTTATTTTTCTAATTCAGTTCTGAAGGTGTTGAGATAGCGCGTCAGGAACTTCTTAAGGTAATCCTTAATGGTCTTTTTCGAAGACGCGTCCGGGTGCATTTTCAACACCAATTCCTGTTCCACAAGCATACCTTCTTTGTATGGAACCAAACGAATATTTTGAGTCAGCTTGAGGACTTTGTCTTTGTAATTTAGCAGTTCGTTAAAAACCTGGCCCTCGTCTTCGGCTGTCTCAGGGTAACTTACCGTATGCCGCCCTTTGCCATTGAGAAAGAACGAGATGAACCCAACCTTGATCTTGAGATCCATTGCGTAGGTAAGTTCGGTGAGATCGGAATTGGATTCCAGCGTTCGTGCGTCTTCGACTTCTTCAAAAAGCGCCGCATATTTTGGATGGTTAATCGCAAGCTTCAAGAAAGAGTCCGGCGAAACTTTGTGATAGTACGCACGGTGAAATGCATGGAATTCATCTTCCGTGTCTTTACGCACCTCGGCAACAATCTTTCCCGTAGCGACCTGTTCCAGAACAGTTTCAGTAAAACCTTCCGGTATGGATGCTGAGAACGCTTGCTGTGTGAAAGAAACGACTAGACACAATAGGCCTAGGCCTACAGTTTTGATTTGAGTATTCATTTTTAGCCCCCCCATGATGTTCGGCACCAGTTACCAAGCGTTGCATTAATGTAATGACAACCAGCACCGAAACTTGAGCCTTTAAGGTGGCACTGTGGCATGAACTCGTCAAGCCTTGTGCCCTAACGCGCATTAGCAAAAGTTTACATTCACCCTAAGCTCAGATAATTTATACAAATCCGTTTCTATGACTCTTAAGACAATCATTTATTTCTTTGTTTTGCTGATGTTGATCGGTTGTGCCGGGCAAAAAACAAGTACGATCGGCTCTGATCCGATTACCGGCATCTCGGTAGACGCCAAAGAAAATAATTACGCGCAAGTGATTCGCGAGCAGGGTTACAAGCGTTACTTAGCGGGTGAGTTTACCCGCGCAATCAATCAGTTTGAAGCCTACCTGGTGCTGGAACCCAAAGGCGAAGATCAATGGATAAAGTACCTTCTGTATTACTGCTACATGGCCGTTGGCGAATATGAACGTGCACTCACGCTCGCTAAAGATCTGGTGCACGAAAAACCATACGATTTTTTGAGCTACCAGCAAATCGGACTGGCTCAACTTTGGTTGGGCCAATTGGATGAGGCCATTAAGAACTTTCAGCGTTCGTTGGAGTTCGAATCCCATCTTCCGCAAGCGTTGTTCTATCAGGGATTGGCTTATGGGCAGGCCCGTCAATTTCCGAAGCAGGAGGCCGCCTTTAAGGATGCGGAAACTGAATACAATCAAGTCTTGAAATCCAATCCAGCGATTTCAAGTCCACTATGAGATGGCAAATCTATCTGTACTGGAACAAAGAAGTAGAAAAAGTTCCGGCTCTCATTTCGGCAGCCAAAGGTAGTTTGACCTCCCGCCTTGCAGACGAAGATGTGCTGCGAGAGGAAAGCGTTTATTTGAATTTTCACATCCCTCTGCTGGAAGGCATCTACCTATACCGGACGGAAAAATACCAGAAGTCTTTGCATTTGCTGCTCGCGGCTTTGGTGAATGCGCCGACGGGAACCGTTGCGGATCTGAGTGAACTCTACTACTACATGGGCGCGAATTACATGGCTCTTGAAGATCCTGTTCGAGCCAAGAGTTTTTTTGAAAAAGCAAGCCGCCTGGATCCTCGCGGCATGTACGCGGATCTTACCCGTAAGATGCTTCGCAGTCTTGCCTCCAAGAAGAGTTAACTTATTGTTGAGCCGATTCGGGCCGATACACGGGATTGAACTCATTTCGAGTACGGCAAAATAAAAACATGGCGCCGTAAACAAGAGTGTGAACTCCTGCCAGGAAGAACAAGACAATCGCTGGAATACCCAACGCTTGAAAGGGAAGCGTGTAGGTCCAAACCCCGAGATTTACTGCGAACACCTCTCCGATCACGCCGAGTAAAACGGCGGTAACCAGGGACGCCAGATAGCATTGGTGAAGTTTTGTGAGCGCAAAGTTTTGTATAACCTGTAACTCGGCAATGTAGATGACTGGGTACGCGCCCATCCAAGCGATAGGAACCCAAAGTGGCAGCGTTCGATCGCCAATCGAATGGTAAATCCAATGTTGGTTGGATGTGCCCCAAATCTCTCCGGCAGTGGCGATGAGTGAAAGGACAACCGTACCGACCAGAAGGGTCGTAAAACCTTGTCCGGAGTACTTTTTCTGAAGCCGGGTCAGGTAGCCTCCAAGGTGGAGGGAGATTCCCAGGGCAAGCCATTCCGGTGCGGATTTTAGTCCGGCCAGGATCGCAGCGCAGATGAAGAGTTTTACGGAACGGCTGGATATCAAAGTCGCTGTGGGCCACCACTTAGCGTGGAGCGCGGGGCGCAATGCGATGCGTTGAGGGCTCATGCGTTCATTTCGGCATATTCGGGGCTCTTTTTTAGAGGGAAAAACGTGTGCCCTTAGGCGAAATACTTGGATTTTGCCTGTGATAACTTGCGGTAGGCCGCATCGTACATCATGAACCTGCGTCCCACATCAGTCAGGTGAGGGTTGAGATCCGGGTGGTATTGTTTTGCCAACTCGCGGTAGCGCCGGTGGATAAGTTGCCAGTCACGGCAGTTGGAAAGTCCGAGCGTTGCAAGGGCCTGTTGTATGTCCGAAGGTAAACTGGGCGCCTGTGGTTGTGGAGGCGGCGTCTGCGGGCGTTGGCTTTGGGCGCGGGCGCGCTCCTGGGCCTGTGCCTCCCGAAACGCGCGATCTTGTTGTGCACGTCTTGCCGCCGCTTCGGCCCGGAGCTGATCTTCACGAGACGTCTCCGGCGCGTTCACGCCAAGATAACTCAAAATCGTTTTGGCTGCGCTGACGATAGTAACCTTTACAAACCACACGAGCACGCCGACTAGGATCGCCGGGATGCCCGCAAAATCCCATTCTTCTGTATTGGATAGTCTTTTTTCCAAAAAGCCTGGTTTGTAATAGGTGTAAAAAAAAGCCCAAAAAAGAAGGAAGCCAAAAGGGAAGATAAGCCCTGAGGGCAATACCTTGAAGCTCAGTTCGGCGTAGTACTCCACGGCGAGGAACGGGAGCACCGACAAATAGACGGTAAAAAACGAGTCCCGGTGATCAGAAAACCCCTCGGGAGTCTTATCCGGGTGCTCCCGGTACTGGTAAAGGTGATCTCTATATTTGTCTGAGCCTGAAGGCATACGGGTCCTTACTGCATTCTAATGAGAAAAGCGTGCCAAGCATTTAGGCTTGGAATGGGAGCCGGATTTGCCAAAGGCCTAGGCATGGAGGCGGCCTTTTTTGCCTAAGTATATGAATTATATATGGAAAGTGCGCCTGCTTCGTAGGCGTCTACGCGCTATCTAGAAGTAGTAGTTCAGCCCTAGGAAGAGCGAGTTCATGGTTTGGCGGGAAGAGACCGCGGCGAGAGGCCGGTTGCCCGTGCCGTCGAATTCGGCGCTGTTTTGGGCGAGCTGGAGTTTGGCGGTAACGTCGACAACGGAGTTGAAACGATAGACAGCCCGCAAGCTAAGGTCGAAGTTGGAAGATCCCAGAACTTCTCCCGACGAGGTCGGGCTTTCGCTGACCGAATTGAAGATCAAGGTGTTGATGTCCAGACCCAACGTAAGGCGCTCAGAGACGGGGAAATCTACCGTTCCGCCAAAAAGCATCCCCGCGTAGGTGGTATCGATAAGCGAATTCGGATTACTCGAAGTGTCGATTTTGAATTGGCGGCGGGAGAAGCCCAATCGGATTTTTGCAGAGGGACTCAAGCGGCTGTCTTCGAGATAAAAGTGGTAGCCGAACATCCCGCGCAGCCCGTTGATGTTTGAATTCAAAGAAGAACCCGATCCGCTTACTGTAGTAAGACCGAGTTGGAAATCCAAATCAAAGAACATGTCCCGCGTGATCCACAACTCCACGTTCAAGTTTCCGCCCGGATAAATCAGGCTTTCGCTGGGACCCGTGCCGCTTGCGGTGAGACTGCTGACGTTTACAAGATTCGCTCCGAGATCAAGACCCACATAGCCCAGCGAGCGTTGTGGCCCAACTTCGAGAGATTCCGAGGCGACTTCGCGCGAAGCGTCCTCAATCATCCCTTCCGTGGCTTCAGCCACCGGGTGGAGGAGGGGAATTCTGATTTTGTTACCTTGCGTGATTTCGCGTGGTTTTTTCTCCACCAGGATTTTGCCGAAAGAGATGCTCTGCTCCACTTGCAGCAACTCCACACTCCCCGTTTCTTCAAGGCGCATTTCCCCGCCGCGTTTCTCCAAGGTGTAGGTCGGGACGACGTCGCCGTTTTTTAAGGGCTCTCCGACGTTCAAAACTACCCGGTAGCCTTCGCGTTTGACAACGGTACCGTCGAAGGGGAGTTTTCTGAGGAGGGTGTCAAAAGCAGCGTTGGAGGCTGCGGAAAAACTATCAAGCGAAAAGCGATCCTCCACCTTTTGGCGGGCAACGGCCATGACCTCGGCGGTCCGTGCGTTAACGAGATAGAGATCGAGTCGGAAAGTCTCGGGCGCGAGATTGATTTCCCCAAAGAGGACGGAGTGGACGCCCATTTCTACCAGAACGCCGAGCAACGGGCGTATCGGCGCGAGCTCGAGTTCAAGCTTTTGCTCGTCGGAGCTCCCTTGTTTTTTGTCAGAAACCACAACCTCGCTTTCGCTTAGGCGGGTGACTCCCAATTTTTTGAGCTCCGAGCGGCCGATGTGGCGACTTTGTTCCGAACTTTCAAACCGTGGATCGGATTCCAATCTCTCAGCAAGCGCTTTCTCCACGTAGTCTGCGTAAACCGGATACGCCTCCCAGTTGGTGACGAGAGGGATAATCGAACGGTTTGCGTACAGCTCGTCTAGTGTTTCCGACGCGTGGGCCATGCCGCTTGCGAGCAGCAGCGTGAAACCGACCCATAGCATTTGTGTGCCTACGCTTTTGTAAGAGGTCTTCATCGTTTTTGGTGACATTGGTTTTAGGTAGAGTGGGGGGGCTTACGCCTTTTCTTTATTATTTTACGCTACTTTGGACGCAGAAACTACCTGGGGGGCGTCTTCTATAGAGAGAGGGCAACGCGGCGCAGCACAAGAAAGTGTCTACTTTCTGTACATGCACATCCTATGCCAAAAAGCTTACTTCTGCGTGCCAAACCTGCTATCCTAGGTCTTGTGACACAGGGTCAAAACCAAAACCGAAAAGTCATTCTCTGGGTCGGTACCTCTGTTTGGGCCGCCGCCCTCTGGTTTTGGCCTGCTGCGGTAGAATCCGAGCGGGGGCTGACGCCTCGCGAGCCTAACAGCAAAGAGCAACTTTTCCGCTCCACTTTGACCGATGCCCAGCTGGGTATTCTCGGGTTTCATCTCTACGAAACTCGTGAGGGCAAACGCTATTGGAACATTGAGTCCCAGTTCGCGGAGCTTTACCGCGAGTCCAATCAGACGCTGATGCGCAAGGTGACCGCCGAGTTTTTTTCCCAGAACAGCGACAACGTTGTTACGACGCGTGGCGATCGCGGCCGTTCTGAAATCGAGAAGAATCTGGTGGAGTTGGAAGGGAACGTTTTCGTGAGCTCCCGGCGCGGGTACGTTTTTAACCTGGATGAAGTTACGTACCGGGGAAACACTCATGAGCTTCAGTCTGATAGCCCGGTTTCGATGAAAGGACCGGATCCTGAGCTTCCAACGATGTACATTAAGGGCGACGGTCTTCAGGCCTTTATCAACGAGGAGTTTTACAAGGTTCGCAAGAATGTGCGGGGCCGAAAGCGCTTGAGCGATCAACGTTGGTTGCACATCGCTTCCACTTCGGGAGAGTTTTTTCCGGACTACGAACGTGCCCGATTTTACGGTAAAGTTCGTTCCAGTATTCAAGATTTAGAGATTGATAGTGAACGCCTCGAAGTGGCGACCAGCGAGGGTGAAGAAACGCTAGTGGCCGAAGGCAACGTCCATGTTCGGAGCAAAGGGCGTGTGGCGTCTGCGAAAAAAGCCGCACTCCGTTTGGGAACGAATCAACTTGTTTTGGAAGGCGACGCCCGCGTCGATGCCAAGGACGATCGAATCGAAGGGAAACGAATTGTCCTGTACACCGATGACGATCGCGTCGAAGTCACGGGAGCGAAAGGAAAGATTGAAGGTGATTCTTAGAGCCGAGGGCCTTTCGAAGAGCTACAAGGGGCGCAAAGTAGTGTCCAATGTCTCTGTCGAAGTGGAGAGCGGGCGGGCCATCGGCCTGCTTGGACCCAACGGTGCGGGCAAAACCACGACCTTCTACATGATTGTAGGCCTGGTCCCGCCGGATGGAGGACGAGTCTTGCTCGGCGGGGAGGATTTAGCGCGCCGCCCCATCTACGTGAGGGCGCGAATGGGGCTTTCGTATCTCCCGCAGGAGCCCTCGGTCTTTCGCAAGCTGACGGTGGAAGAAAATTTACGGATTATTTTGGATAATTTGAATATTAGCCGAACAGAAAAAAGAGAACGTGCGGACCGCCTCCTGGGGGAACTAGGGATTCGCCATTTGGCGGACCAGAAAGCCCAGACACTCAGCGGGGGGGAGCGCCGCCGCCTGGAAATCGCTCGGGCGTTGGTACTGAATCCGCGCTTTCTTCTTCTGGACGAACCGTATGCGGGGATCGATCCAGTTGCGGTGAACGAAATACAGAAGATCATTGCGGATCTTCGCAAAAGAGAGATTGGTATTTTGATCACGGATCACAATGTGCGTGAAACGTTAAGCTCTTGTGATGAAGCTTACTTGATTCGTGACGGAGAGGTCTGGATTCACGGGAAGCCGCAAGAAATAGTTGAAAACGAGGCGGCGCGACAGTTTTATCTAGGAGAAGGATTTCGGTTGTAATTATGGCGCTTGGAATGAAACAAGTTTTGAATCTCAGCCAGAGTCTAGTGATGACTCCGCAGCTGCAGCAGGCAATCAAGCTGCTGCAGTTGTCCCGCATGGAGCTAGAGAATTTGGTGAATACGGAAATGGTGGAAAACCCGATGCTGGAGGAAACTCCGGATTCGGAGGGGACCACTGCGAGTTTGGAGGAGCTTGCGGCGCAGGAGAACAAGTCGGAAGAAAATCCTCAGAACGCTGAGGATTTTGACTGGGCCAGCTACCTTGAGAATTTCCGTTCGACGCCAAATTTGCCGGTTTACCGTGGGGGCGAGGAAGATTTGCCCACCTACGAGAACACGCTTTCGGAAGCGACCTCTTTGCACGATCACGTTCTCTGGCAGCTCAACTTGAGCGATCTGGATGAAAAGCAGAAGCTGATCGGACAGGCGATTTTGGGAAATATCAACGATGACGGCTATCTTCAGGATTCGGTCGAAGAAATTGCCCAGCGCGAGAATTTTGATCCACACGAAGTGGAAGCGGTTCTGTACCGCATTCAGGAAATGGATCCCTTAGGCGTAGGTTCGCGGGATCTCAAAGAGTGCTTGCTCGTCCAAATCTACGATCTCAAAGAAAAAGACGAGGTTCTTGAGCGCATTGTTGAGAACCATCTCTCTGATTTGGAGAAGAAGAACTATGCTGCGATCACCAAGGCTCTTGGCATCACGATGGAAGAGGTGATTGATCGTGTAAAAGTGATTCAGGAGCTAGAACCCAAGCCGGGTCGTGCTTTTGGAGCGTCCAACGCCCACTATATTATCCCGGACATCTACGTCGCCAAAAGAAACGGTGAGTATGTTGTGATGCTTAACGAGGACGGGCTTCCGAAACTTAAGGTTTCCAACTTCTACAAGACGCTACTCGACAAGAACTCCGCGAAGGCAGACACCAAAGAGTATATTCGCGGCAAACTCCGCTCGGCCGTCTGGTTGATCCGTAGTATTCATCAGCGCCAGCGAACAATTTTTAAAGTCACCGAAAGTATTGTTAAGCAGCAGTATGATTTTTTTGAAAAGGGCATCGCGCATCTAAAGCCGATGGTTCTTCGAGATGTGGCAAATGATATCGGCATGCACGAGTCCACTATCAGCCGTGTGACCACGGCCAAATACGTCCATACGCCGCGCGGTATTTTTGAGTTGAAATTCTTCTTCAATAGCGGCATCAACCGTGTTCAAGGGGCAGCGGTTGCGAGCGAGTCCGTGAAGGAAAAAGTGAAGTCTATTATTTCCAAAGAAGACCCGGCTCGCCCCTTCAGCGATCAGAAAATTGCTGAAATGCTGCTCAAGGAAAATATTGATATTGCCCGTCGGACGGTCGCAAAATACCGCGAGATGCTTGGTATCTTGCCCTCATCCAAACGAAAAAAAGTGTTTTAGTTGGGAGTTGCTGGAAATGGACAACATCGAAATCACCTTTAGAAACCTGGAAGCCACCGAGGCCATTCGCGCCTTTGCTCTTCAGCGCCTGGAGCGTCTCCACAAGTACGTTTCCTATAACCTGAAGATTCACGTTCTTTTGGAAGTAGAGAAAAAAGAACACCGTGCGGAAGTGACCTGCCACGCGGAACACAAGGAACTTGTTTCAAACGGGGCGTCTGAGAATCTCTATGAGTCGATCGACTTAGCGGTCGAGCGCATGGAAAGTCAGTTGCGCAAAGAGCGAGACAAGAAGAAGGGCCACCACACGGCCCATGAAATCCATCGCAATAGTGGGCACCTTGCCCAAGACATAAATGCGGAAATTCCCCACCGCGCCAAGAAGGATCGCTAGGCCGGTTACTTCAAATCGTATTCGTCCAAGTCTTTGAACTCTTGATAGTGGCGTACGTAGCGACGTGCGGCCTTCATGCTCCTTCGATCGGGTCGCAGATTGAATTCGAATCCTAAGAGGATTTGGATTCCTTGGGTTGTCCAACGATCTGTAGCGCGGATCGCGTTAGTGAGTCCCAGCGAGTACCTACCCCCAATGGAAATAGCCACCGAGTTGGCGAGATCGATTTCAAAGCCTGCGCCGATGCTCGCCCCAAAATCGAGAGCCGCGAAATCCGCCGCGGGCGCTCCTGAGGAAGTACGAGATTTTTCCTTGATGGCGAGATACGGGCCGCCCAGCACGTAGGGCTTGAGTCCCCAATAATCAAAGCGCAGCTTCAGCAGGGCATCCACTTCAATGTAGTCCGGTGAAAAGGTCTGAGTCCCTGACACGGTGGATCCCAGCACGTTTACCCCGTTGGCGACGGAGGCCCCTTTTTGCGCGAACCAAGTCTCCTGGCGAACTGCGAAATAGTCGTTCAGTTCAAATTCCATGTTCTGCCCGAACATGTACCTTTGTTGCTTGTCCAATTGTGTGTCGTTTACCCGGGCACTGGCAAAGTTGATCCCGCCTTGAAAGCCAACCGGGTGATAGAGACTGCGGTAGTCGTGACGGTGGCCGCACGCCGAGATTAGAAGCACCAGCAAGAAGCTCAGCAAGACTTTCATTAGTAGTCCGCTCCTTTTGTACGCAATTTTTTGAACCGTTCAAAACGTTCAGTTTTTGGTTTGAAGAAAATATCGCCCAGGGTCTCGAAGCGAAGCCCCAAAAGGACCTGGATTCCGTCCTGCTTCAACGTATTGGGGCTTCCAAAGAGAGCGTTGGAGAGTGCAAAAGTGTAGCGGCCCGAGACGAAAAACGCCGTAGTTTTGTCGACGTCGCATTCAAAGCCAATGCCCAGAAGAAAGTGAAACACGTGGGGTTGGGTGCTAGAAATGTTGGCCTGTAGGCGGTACGCGTAGACGGGGCCCGCCAAAAAAGAAAAGCGATTCGGACTGTAGCGCAGGCCTTGACCCCTCAGAAGTATTGGGAACTCCAGGTAATCGATGACGGCTCGATCGGTGCTACCGAGCACGTTTTGGCCCGACGAAACCTGGAAGCCGCGTTGCATGTAGCTCAGCTCCATCTGCAAATACAGTGGGCCGCCCAAAAAAACGTCCACCCCGACGCCCGCCGCCACCCCGATCTTGGTGGCGGTACCCGTGTCGGTGCTGGAGCCCTCCACGCGGGCGGAAGCGAAGTTGGTACCCACGTGGAAACCGTAGCTCATGGCTGCGTGCGCATAACTTTGCAAAAGCGAAAAGGCGCATAACAACCGGGCTAATTTTTTTTGCGTTTTCATGAGTGGGTAGTGGGCGCACGCAGGCGTACGCGCTTCCCACAGTATAACGTGAGTTGGGTGGCTTGGCTTAGCTTAGAGTGCCGGAGCCAATTAGGTATTGTTGATGAGGAGCAGGGCCAGCGTCAGCATGAGGCCGCTCAACACCAAAGCGCGTTCAAAATTACGGACTGTCATACACGATCCGTATCGGAATGGCGCGTCGAGAACTTAATGCGTTGCGGCGTCTGCAGGTTGAAGCCGACTTATCTCAACGGGTTTGCCGGTGGGATCGTGAGGGCGTCGGTACACGCAAAGCCAAGGGTACCAGGCCTCGGCGTCGGAGAACGAGTTCCAACGTTTGCGCGAAATTGGCAGAGCGGGTGCCCTATCGAGGTGCTCGGCGCAATCTGGTTGAGCGACCACTATTGTGTGAATTTGGTGGGTTCGGAAAGCGATGGCCGTGTCACCCATCACCCAACGCGTACGCTCGTGGCTGTACCGCCCGAGGTTGCCGCCGTTGGTAACGTCAGGGCCGTGGTACGCCCACCCTCGCAGGTGGAGATTTAATGCCGGAGCCAAAGAACCGTCCACTATTCCAAAGGGTTCATACTCCAACCTCAAGCGGGCCGCGGCTTCTGCATAGGGGTAAAAAGCTGTCTGCGCCGCTGATTTTGTCTTCAAAAACAGCACGCCCGCGATCAAGAGCATCTGCAGGGCGCACGCGACTTGGAAAGATTTTCGAGAGGCCAACTCTCGGATTCCAAGTGCCGCGAGAGGGACAGCTAGCAAGAGCGTTTCAAAAAAGTAGTTTACATCGCCGCCGGCCCGGAAAAACAACATCAAGGCCATGGCTCCACTGCAAAAAATGCCGAGAGTCACGAGATTTGTTGAGTCAAGCCGGCTTCTGAAATTTTGACGTCGATAAAACGCCAAGAAAGCCAACGTGAAAATCACGTAGCTCAGCAAGAAGGTGATCAGTGAGAGACTGAAAAACTGGAATTGCGGGGGCAGGTAGCGGAGGTTCGCGTAGAAGGCTTGATCAAGAAACGCGCCGCCCGTGATCTCGTTGGCAGCGTAAATGAAGGAGGCAACCAGTGCGCTGTAGATGCCAGCGAGCCAAACTGCGGTTCCCCACTCGCGGTGCAATAAAAGCCAAAGGACCGCAGTCCCAAAGGCGACCACCCCGGTTTGCCGGGTGCAAACGGATGCCAAACAGGTAAAGAGAAATAAGAAGAGATAATTCTCTTTTCGAGACTGCCACCAATGAGAGAAGAGAGCGAAAGAGGAAATCTCCCAGAGAAGCGAGAGCGTGTCGTTGCGCGTGGAAGTCGTGTAGTCGGCGAACTTCGGCAGAACCAAAAGAACCGCTAAAGCAAAGTAACCCGGTTCGATGTTTGCTGGCTTGGCGAAAAATCGCCACAGGATTGCGAAGGCGGCGACCAAAAAAAGAAGGCTACAAATGCGGACAAGTAGTACGCGCGCGGCGAGCGATTGAACTCCCAGTAACCGGAGGGCCTTTCCCATCACCCACCCATGCAAGGGAGGGTAAAGGTAGATCGAGTAGGGGCGCTCACTCTGTGGCGCGTATAGGCGTTTTCCATCGGCGACGCGCAAAACCCCGTTCATGCCATTGGCCTCGGCCGAGATGTTGTAGTTGCGGCTGATTAGGTGAAGCCCACCGCGCGCCGCGTAGGCGCTCAGCAGTAGGCCGAGGATAGCAATCCAAACAATTAATATTAAAGGTTTTTTTTGAGTTATCGGGAATCCCATACAGGATAAGTATACCAGCGATTATGCCGATAAGAATACGAAGGGATGCGTATGGAAGCAAAAGCCATGGGATTGCTGCGCCATTTGTATGAGCATGCCGAACTCTACACGGTGTTGTTCGCTTGGCTCGCGGTGCCCGCCGGCGTTTTTGCCTTCTACCGTTTTGTGCGCCTAAACCAAGATATTTTCGAGGACCTTTAATCAATGGCTCGTCTGGATGAATACCTGAAGCTCGCCGTGCAAAAGCATGCTTCAGACGTTCACTTTTCTTCCGGGATGCCGGTCTCGATGCGCGTGGATGGCGACTTGGTGCGCGTCGATGAAGCGCCCCACGATGCGAGTGCACTTCAGGATCTTCTGTTTGAAATTCTCAATGAGGCGGATCGGCAAAAATTTCTCCAACACAAGAATCTGGACAAGAGCTACCGGGTGACAAACCTGGGAAATTTTCGTGTTAACGTTTTTCTAAGTTACAACGGTATTGCCGCTGTTTTTCGTTGGATTCCGGCTCAGGTTCCCAGCATGGAGGAAGTGGGGCTGCCCGCGTCTTTGCTGCCGGTCATCGAAGGTGGAAAAGGGATGGTTCTTGTCACGGGGCCAACCGGTTCTGGTAAGTCGACAACTTTGGCCTCTATGATCGACCACCTCAATCGCTTTCAACCGGATCACATTCTTACGGTCGAAGATCCCATTGAGTTTGTGCACGTAAGCAAGAAATCTCTGGTCAGCCAGCGTGAGATCGGGAGTCATTGCGAGAGTTTTGCGGACGCTCTTAAGTATTCTCTGCGCGAGGATCCCGACGTTATTCTCGTCGGCGAAATGCGCGATCTGGAAACCATTTCGCTCGCCATGACTGCGGCCGAAACTGGGCATTTGGTTTTTGGCACTTTGCATACGCGGGGAGCCGCGGCTTCCGTGGATCGCATCATTGATTCCTTTCCTGCGAACCAGCAGGCGATGATCCGCACCATGCTTGCAGAATCGTTGCGAGCTGTCGTGAGTCAGTCTCTGCTGAAAAGGGCCGATGGCCAAGGGCGGGTGGCTGCCTTTGAAATATTGATTGTGAACCACGCGGTTTCCAACTTGATCCGCGAAGGTAAAACCTTCCAGATTGGCACCGTGATGCAAACGGGACGAAACCTCGGGATGCAGCTCATGGACCACCACATTTTGGAACTCATTCGGCAGGGCGTGGTGCGTTCGGAAGATGCGGAGGCTTATATTTCCGATCCCTCGATGCTGCCCAATCGTCCGAAACGCCCTGTAGCCAAAAGTCCCTTAGGCGCGAGCCCCAAACCGTCGCCTTACGGTCGCAAGAAAAACCCTGCGGCCGCGGGCGCAGCCATCGCTCCAGCGCGGACAGCGGGACCCCCACCGATGCCCGGTGGAGCGCCGCCGGTGCCAGGCGCCCGAGGACGATCGACCGGTGCACCGCCCATGCCGGGAACTGCCGGCCTTCCCAAAAAAGCCCCAGCGCCTAAGGCGCCCGCAGCGCCGGCCCGGCCCCCTGTTGCCACGGCCCCGCTGCCACCACCGGCAGGTGGTTTACCTCCCAGTGGTTTACCGCCCGCCTCGCCGTTACCCCCTTCTCCGGCGCAGGTACCCGACGAATTGGATGCGGATCAAGCTCAGGAGTCCGATGATATCCCGGCGGTTCCGGAAGACTTCGACTTGGATTCTTCTGGTGATGGAGGCGACTTCGAGGTGACCGGGTTGGACGAACTCACCACCGGAGACATCCATTTGCCAGATCCCGGCGGCGAGGAGAGCGTGCCGTTCAAACCGGTTCCTTCTGCGCCGGAGCCTCCAGCGGCCGAGCCGTGGTCGGATTCCGGGGATGACTTTGCAGAAGGCGAGAGCGACGTGCCTCCGCCGGCAATCTTGACACCTTACGAATCGGAGGAAGCTTCTAGCGACGAGCCCCCGCCTCCGGCGCCCAGTTTTGCGAACATGCCCGGGATGGGCGGAAGCCCGCCCGCGCCCAAAGCGCCAGGGCCGCCACCGCCTGCGGGACTTCCAAAAACTCCGATGCCTCCGCCGGAAAATCAAGAAGAGGACGATCGTACGGTACTCGCCGATCACCGAATGGGCTTACCACCGCCTCCGGGATCGCTTTTTCGGAAGAAAAAATCAGGCTGATCAGCGTTCGATGCGGAACTCTGGGAGCGATTTGCCGTCCAATTCAACCCGGCTGATAACTTCGACACTACTCACTTTTGCGAGCGGCGGGCCGCTTCCACACCAGGCGATGAGCGCCTCCAAAGCGGCCCCCGGTCCTTCAGCCAAGACCTCCACGCAGCCATCAGGCGTGTTTTTTACCCAACCCACGAGTGCCAGGGAGTTGGCCCTTTCGAGGGTGCTGTAGCGGAATCCCACGCCCTGCACCCTTCCGCAGACCCTAAAACGGACTTGTTCCAACATTTGACGAATTCTCCAATAGCCTACTAGAAGGATAGATATGAGTGGGCATCTGTCAAACCTGACCGCGAAGAGTTTAGCCAAGCATATCGATCACACCCTCCTCAAGCCTGAGGCTAAGGAGACTGATATACGCATGTTGGTCGAGGAGGCCCTGGAGTATGGGTTTTATAGCGTTTGTGTAGAAGCGCGTTGGCTGCCCACTGTCGTCCCGGCCCTGGCGGGCTCGTCGGTACTCCCTATTACCGTGATTGGTTTTCCAGCGGGAACAGAGTCGACAGCGGAAAAGGTTTTAGAGACAGAGTCGGCGGTTCGCGCTGGGGCACGCGAGATCGATATGGTGCTCAACCGGGACTTGCTTAAAAATTTTGAATACGCGGCCGTGATTGAAGATGTCCAGGCCGTCGTGGCGGCCGCGGATGAGTGTCCGGTAAAAGTTATTTTGGAGATCAGCGAGCTTGATACGAGTGAAATCGCTATCGCAAGTGCGCTTTGCAAAGCAGCGGGCGCTGCTTATGTAAAAACATCTACGGGATTCTCCCAATCCGGTGCAAATGCCGAAGCCGTCGCGTTGATGCGCCGAGTGGTGGGCCCGGAAATGGGAGTCAAAGCGAGCGGCGGCATACGCGACCACGCAACGGCTTTGCGGATGGTGATGGCAGGGGCCACCCGTCTAGGTTTATCTGCATCGGTGGCCATAGTTAAAGAAGCGGCCGAGAGGGAATAATGTCATTCAAACGGGTTGTGGTTTTGGTTGCCGACGGACTTGGAGTCGGGGCAGCGCCGGATGCGAATGCCTACGGGGACAATGGGTCCAACACCTTGGGAAATACAGCCCACGCAGTGGGAGGTCTTCGCTTACCGCAGCTGGAAAAACTCGGCCTGGGTTGCCTGGGAAAGTTTGACGGCTTGCCAGCGGTAGCCCACCCGCTTGCGGTTGTGGGCCGACTCGCTGAAAAGAGCGCCGGCAAGGATACCGTCACCGGCCATTGGGAAATTGCGGGCCTTGTCACGGACAAAGCGTTTCCTGTTTACCCTGATGGTTTTCCGGCGTCACTCGTCGACGCGTTCGTGAAAGCTGCGGATTTGCCCGGAGTCTTGGGTAACTACGCCGCGAGCGGAACCCAGATCATTCAGGATTTAGGCGCCGAGCATGTTCGGACTGGAAAGCCCATACTCTACACGTCGGCAGATTCGGTTTTTCAACTAGCGGCGCACGAAGAAAGTTTTGGACTTGAGCGCCTGTACAAAATCTGTGAGGTGGCGCGAACACTCACGAAGCCTCTCCAGTTGGGGCGGGTGATCGCCCGTCCCTTTGTGGGCCCGGTAAACGGAAAGTACGTTCGCACGGAGCACCGACGAGACTACGCTTTGGAGCCGCCTCCCAACTGTCTCGACTGGCTTCAGGCCGCTGGGGTTAAGACTGTTTCCGTCGGGAAGATCGACGACATCTTCTGTCACCGAGGCTTATCGGAGGGCAACCATACCGGCAACAATCACGATAGCCTAAGAGCCACAAGCGATTTTCTTGAGAAATACAGAAACGACAAAGCCTTTATCTTTGTAAACCTTGTAGACTTCGACATGCTCTACGGGCACCGCAGAGATCCCAAGGGATTTGCCAAAGCGCTTGTGGAGCTGGACGAGTATTTGCCGAAAATTCTGAGCGCGTTGGGCCCGCAGGATCTTTTACTTATTACTGGGGATCACGGTTGTGATCCCACTTACCGAGGTAGCGATCATACGCGCGAATATGTTCCTCTGGTGGCGTACTCTCCATCGGGTAAAGGTCAGTTGATTGGGGATCGGCAAAGCTTTGGCGAGATCGCCCGCACCTTGATGGAGGGCTATGAGATTCCCGTCCCCGCTGTCCTATCCAAGCAAGAAAGTTTCCTAAAGAACCTCTATCCGGAGGTTCGTTTGGGATGAGCTCTTTTTCAGCGCGCGCGCTCATCGAAAAAACCCGTGACAAAAAGCCGCTCGATCAAGCGGAAGTGGAATACTTGATAAAGGCCTACGTGGACGGGACCTTGAGTGACTACCATCTGTCGGCGTGGCTGATGGCAGTATATCTCAATGGGCTTTCACAAGAGGAAACTGTCTGGCTGACGCATGCGATGCGCGACTCTGGGGCGCGGTTGCCGCGCGGCACTTCGCAGAGTGCCAGCTATTGGATCGACAAGCACAGTACCGGAGGGGTCGGGGACAAGACCTCCTTGATATTGGTACCGCTTGTTGTAACGGTCTGTGAAAAGTTGTTAGGGAAAGGGAAGGTCCGTCTCCCTATGGTGTCCGGACGCGGACTGGGCTACACCGGCGGGACCCTCGATAAGCTGGAGTCGGTTCCTGGCTTTAGCCCGAGGCTCACCTTGGACGCCGCGACTCGCGCTTTGGAAAAGAATCACTTCTTTATGATGGGCCAAACAGCGGAGCTCGTCCCGGCGGATAGAAAACTCTACGCACTTCGCGATTGTACAGCGACGATCGAAAGCGTCCCGTTGATTGTTGCAAGCATTTTGAGCAAGAAATTGGCTGAACACCTCGATGGGTTGGTGATTGATCTGAAGTGGGGCTCGGGCGCGTTTATGCATCGGCCTGAAGACGGCCGCCGCCTCGGCGAAAGTCTTGTTGCGGTCGCTCGGGACTCCGGTGTGGACGCGGTCGCGGTTTTGTCGCGGATGGATGAGCCTCTTGGCTATACTGCGGGCCACGCGCTTGAAGTGGAAGAGTGTTTTCATTACATCCGCAATGAGCGTCGTGAGCGTGGGCTCGACAGGGTGACGCTGGCGCTAGCGGGTTGGATGATCTCTTTGTCCAGTCGACGACAGGTGTCTGTAGAAGCGGCTACTGAAGCTTGTGTAGCCGCTTTGGGTACGCCTGAGCTCGAGCGCCAGTTTATTCAGATGTTTACCGCCCAAGGCGGTGATTGGGACGCGTTTTTGCGCGGCAGAGAGTCGGCCAGAAAAAAACTTAATGTGCTCGAGTTTAAAGCTCCCCGATCGGGTTTTGTTTCGCGATTGGATGCGGGTGTGATGGGCCGACTCTTATGGGAGATCGGTGCGGGGCGCGATCGCGTGGACGCACACATTGATTTGGAAGTTGGCTTGGAGTTCCACAAGAAAGTCTCGGATCGTGTGCGCGCAGGCGAAAAAGTTGTTTCTGTTTACCACCATGGTGCGGACACGGCGAAGTTGGAAGCTCAATTGGCATCGGGTTTTGAAATTACGGAGACCGAAATAGAGGCCCCAAATGGCTCAGTGAGGTTATCGATGAATGAAATTGATGGAACGGATTTCGAGGCGGAAGCGGCTCAAAAAAACGTGTACCTGATTTTCCCAAAATTGTGGTGGTGCTGGGTAGTGGCCAGGATCTGTTCTGCGTCGATGGAGATTGAAACCGAAATTGCCTACACTGAGATATCCTCACTTAAGGCGTCTACAGTGGTGGGACACGCCGGCAAACTTGTAGTTGGCAAACTTGGGAAAACAAGAGTTCTTGGATGCGTGGACGCTTCCACTTTTACGAAGGTTATTCGATGGCAGAAGTGGTCTTTCCCTACCGTGTTTGGCCATTTGGGGCGGGAGGCTTTTGCTCACCAACGCTGCAGGCGTGCACGCCGATATGGCCCCGCGCGATCCGGTATTGATACGAGATCACATCAACATGATGGGGAACAACCCGCTTATCGGTAAAAACCTGGAGCTTCGGCCCGCGTTTTCTGACATGACCCGTGCCTACGATCCCCAGTTCCTGTGAGGCCATTTCTTTCGGTCGCTAAAGCAAGAAGCTTCGCCTCGCGAAGGCGTACATGGGAATCTTTCCCGAGTTATGAAACGCCCAGCGAGATCAAAATGTACCGAAGTCTCGGCGCCGATGTGGTTGTGGCGTCGACCGTTCCTGAAGTGATTGCCATCAACCATATGGGGAAACGGCTGCCATATCCTGTGTAACCAACTTGGCTGCCGGAGTTGGCTCCGCCCCGCTCAATCATGAGGAAGTGTTGAGCGCCACCCAAAACGGGCATCAGGAGTTTGCTGATTTGGTGGCGGATCAGTCACGGAAATGGCCGCGTTGTTATGAAGCGCCCACTGAGTGGCCCAGCGACTTAAAAACCACTTTTTGGATGCCGCGTCGTCGGTGCGAAAAATTCGCATTCTTACCAAAGTTTGCAGGGGGCAGTGATCCGAACGCTTGAAGGCGTGCTCACGCGGGCTGTAACGTGGAGACTGTTGCGTACAACACCCGCTGCACGCTGAGATGGGAGCGGTATCCAAAATGATAGCGGACGGCGTCCGAAAGTTTGACGCAGTTGTCGTCGTTACAGAGTCCGATGAGCCTGTTTTTCCGTGGGCTTTGTCGCATTTAGTGGAATTTGGCAGCGATGCGACCGTGTACGCTGTTAACCTGAGGGGCGAGGGCACTTTCAACAGGGCCCGCTTGTCCGAATTGCTGCCGTATCAGTTTCGGGCACCACATTCGGCCCGTTCTACCAGAAGGAGAAAGTTGTGAGTGATTCGTTGTACATAGTAGGCGGGACCATCCTAACGATGAATGCCGCCATGGACGTTTTTGAGAACGGCGTGGTCGAGATCTGCGATGGCAAAATAAAGCAGGTGGGTCCGGCGGAAAACGTTGTGGTGCCCAAAGGGCGCGCACTTGACGCCCGCCACTGCCTCGTCCTACCCGGCTTTATCAATCGGGCACACGCATACGGAATGGGGCTTATCCGAGGAATCGCCGAAGACCTCCCGTTTGATCAGTGGCTGAACGATGTCATTCTTCCCACCGAAAACGCTGGGGAGTCCTGAGTTTGTATACACTGGAGCGTTGCTTTTCTGGCGGAGATGATCAAGGCGGAACAACCACATTCAATGACATGTACCACTTTGAAGAAGCGTCGGCGCGGGCGGCGCACGCTATCGGGATGCGGCATTTGAAGTGCAAGATCTTTCTGCTATTACCTGGGAAGGTGAAAAGGCGGAACGGTGGCCGAACGTATGGATGAGTTTCGAGCGGCGCTTCCAACTTTTCAAGAGTAACCCCTGCTCTGGGACCGCACGCGATTTATACAGTCGATAGACCGATGTTTGAAGAACTCATCGCCTACGCGTCCGATAACTCCTTTACCGTACACATGCATTTGTCCGAAACCGCAAGGAAGAGGTGCGCCGGTGCCTGCGTGAGAATAACTAGACGCCGCCGGAGTATTGCAATACTCGGTCTGTTCAACGTCAAGACTGTTTGTGCTCACGGTACGTGTCTTTCACCATCCGATATTGCACTTCTGGCAAAGAAAAACGTTGGCATAATTCATAATCCGAATCCAATCTAAAACTCGAGACGAAAATCTGTCCGTGCCCGAACTAGAACGCTGGTGGCGGTTTAGTCTACGGACAGCGGCCAGCAATAACGATCTGGATCTTGCAGGAGGCCGATACGGCGGCCAAGTTGCAGACGTATCGCAAGGGGATCGGAACCCTCACTGCCCAGGACACCGTACGCATGATGACCATCGATGGGGCGCGGGCGCTCCACATGGATTCGGTTGTGGGGTCTTTGGAAGTGGGCAAGTTGGCCGATATCGTTTGCATAGACGTGAATAAGCCCAACGCGGTTCCACTCTACAATCCCTACGCGCAGCTCGTTTACAGCAGCACGGGTGCTGATGCGCGTCACACTCTGGTCGAAGGGGAATTGCTGATGGAAGACTACCGCTTGACGCGGATCGATGAGCAGGCCCTTCTGGATGAGGCCCGCGCCTGGGGAAAACGAATTTATGCGGACTATCACCAAGGTTCTGGTGCGCGTGCCGGCGATCGCGGGTCGCAGGATAACGCCCTGCACTAGTCCTTGGCATCAGGCTTGACATGGGCCTGTTCCTAAAAGGAGAATGCCGCGTTAAAGAGGGTCATTTGTGTCGGGGATCACGGCTGAGAGATGTGAAAAGCATTGTTTGTCGTGGCTGTAGCCTTCATAATATAGAAAGGGCGCTTCCACCTCGAGCCCAAGAATTCCCTGATAGCTTCATTTCGGACTAAGGAGAACTAATGTCTGGTTCGCTTAACATTAAAGATTTCATCGGCGGGCTCCAAAATTTAGAGGGCTACCAGAGCGCCCATTGGGAAGGGACTTTTCAGGAGTACATTGATCTCGTAAAAGAGCGTCCCGAAGTCACCCGCAACGCTTTCCAGCGACTCTACGATTTGATGATCAGCTACGGGACTGAGGAGTACGTAGACTTCAAAAAGAAGGTCATTTCCTACAATTTTTTTAAGGACCCCATCGACAACGGCAAGGACGCCGTTTTCGGTCTGGACGTCCAGCTCATGAAGTTTGTGAACGTCATCAAAGCGGCTTCCCAAGGCTTTGGTCCCGAGAAGCGCGTGATTTTGTTGCACGGCCCGGTGGGTAGCTCCAAGAGTACAATCGTTCGTCTAATTAAAAAAGGACTCGAACACTATTCCAAAACCGAAGAAGGAGCTCTCTTCACCTACCGTTGGGTGACCAATGGCTCGGAGCAGGTACGGGAGCTCTTTGGTGGGCATGACATCGTTCCCGACCCCATGAACGAGGAACCGCTAAAGCTTATTCCGCACGATTTCAGAAAGAAGTTTTGCGAGCAGTTAAACCGCGGTCGCAAAGACGATCAGCACCGCGTGGCGATTACCGGGGATCTTTGTCCCCCGTCGAACTACCTTTTTAACGAACTGATGAGTCTTTACAAGGGCGACTGGACCAAAGTCGTGGACCACGTTCGTGTGCGTCGGATGATGCTGTCTGAGAAAAACCGTATCGGTATTGGAACCTTCCAGCCGAAAGACGAAAAGAATCAGGATTCGACCGAGCTCACAGGCGATATCAACTACCGAAAAATCGCAGAGTACGGTTCCGATTCCGATCCTCGCGCCTTTAACTTTGATGGTGAGTTTAACGTCGCTAACCGCGGTGTTATCGAATTCATCGAGGTGTTGAAGCTGGATGTGGCCTTCCTTTATGATTTGCTGGGTGCCTCCCAGGAGCACAAGATTAAGCCCAAGAAGTTCGCGCAAACAGATATTGATGAGGTCATCATCGGCCACACCAACGAGCCGGAATACCGCAAGCTTCAGAATAACGAGTTCATGGAAGCGCTTCGCGATCGTACGGTAAAGATCGACATCCCGTACATCACCAAGCTCAAGGAAGAGAACCGGATTTACCTTAAGGATTTCAATTCCAATACGATTAAGGGTAAGCACATTGCACCCCACACCATCGACATGGCGTCCATGTGGGCGGTTTTGACCCGTTTGGAAGTTCCGAAGAAGGCGAACCTCACCTTATTGCAGAAGCTAAAGCTCTACAATGGTAAGACGCTGGCAGGCTTCACAGAGGACAACGTTCGTGAGCTCCGTAAGGAAGCTGTCCGCGAAGGCATGGAGGGGATTTCACCTCGTTACATTCAGGACAAGATTTCTAACGCTCTGGTAAACACCAAAGATGGAAACGTGGGCTGTATCAACCCCTTCATGGTTCTCAATGAGCTGGAAGCGGGGCTGCGCAGCCACTCGCTTATTTCTTCAGAAGAGAAGAAAAAGCACTACCGCGAACTTTTGGCGGTGGTGAAGCAAGAGTTCGAAGACATCGTGAAGAGCGAAGTCCAACGCGCTATTTCTGCGGACGAAGAAGCGATGGCCCGTCTTTGTGCGAATTACATCGACAACGTAAAGGCTTACACGCAGCGTGAGAAGGTAAAGAACCGCTACACGGGTCAGGACGAAGAGCCCGATGAGAGATTGATGCGCTCGATCGAAGACAAGATCGACATTCCGGAAAGCCGCAAGGACGACTTCCGGCGTGAGATCATGAACTACATCGGCGCCCTGGCTTTGGAAGGCCGTCCGTTTGATTACAAAACGAACGAGCGTTTGCACAAGGCTTTGGAACTTAAATTGTTTGAGGATCAAAAAGACACCATCAAGCTTACCAGCCTAGTGTCCAATGTTGTGGACCAAAGCACGCAGGAAAAGATTGATATCGTCAAAGGGCGTCTAATCAAGAATTACGGTTATTGCGAAATTTGCTCTACCGATATTCTCACCTTTGTCGCCTCAATCTTCGCGCGCGGTGACGTAAAGCGGAAGTAAACGCCGAAGGGAAAACACCGGATGATCGCCGGAATCAAGCGAGATCACCTACGTTTTAAACAGATCGTTAAGGGTAAGATTAAGCGAAATCTAAAGAAGTATATTACCCAGGGCGAAATGATAGGGCGGCAAGGGAAAGACTACGTCAGTATTCCCATTGCTCAGATCGATCTGCCTCGCTTCAAGTTTGGAAAGAAGCAACAAGGTGGAGTCGGTCAGGGCGAAGGTGCGCCCGGCTCTCCCGTAGGCCAAGGGGATCAAGAGGGCGAAGGTTCCAAAGCGGGGCAGGGTGAAGGCAAGCACTTCCTCGAAGTGGACGTGACGCTTCAGGAGCTGGCGGAAATGCTGGCCGAAGAGCTTGAACTTCCGCGCATCGAACCCAAGGGTCACCGCCAGACGGAAAGCATGCGACGGCGGTACAGCGGCATCAATACGGCCGGGCCAGACTCTCTTCGCCACATCAAGCGTACCTACCGCGAGGCCTTGAAAAGGCAGATTCTTTCGGGAATGTATAACCCCAAAGATCCCGTCATCATTCCTATCAAATCAGATTTTCGTTACCGTACCTGGAAGAACGTTCAGGTGCCGGAGAACAATGCGGTCATCATCTACATGATGGACGTTTCCGGCAGTATGGGAGATGAACAGAAAGAAATCGTGCGAACGGCCTCTTTCTGGATCGATACCTGGATTCAGTCTCAGTATAAGGACATCGACGTCCGCTATATTATTCACGACGCAACCGCGAAGGAAGTCGATCAAAACACTTTTTACCACACACGCGAAAGCGGCGGGACGCTCATCAGCTCTGCGTACCGTCTATGCAATGAGATGATCGATCGCGAGTATCCACTGAGTGACTGGAATATCTACGCTTTTCATTTTTCTGACGGTGATAACTGGTCGGGAGAGGACACCAAGTTTTGTGTCGAGATGCTGAAAGAGAAGATCATTCCGAAGGTGAATGCCTTTTGCTACGGCCAAGTTGAGAGCCGTTACGGGAGTGGTCAGTTTATTAAGGATTTACTCGGTTTCTTCAAGGAAGATGAGAAACTCATCACCTCAAAGATTGAAAACAAGGAAGCGATCTACCGTGCGCTTAAAGACTTCCTAGGCAAAGGGAAATAGCAAATGATTCGAGCGCTGTCCCCCGAATTGCAGAAGGCCCAGCAAGAGATACTCGAGCTTGCCCGTGGCTATGGTCTGGATTGCTTCGAAACAATTTTCGAGCTCGTCGACTACGACGAAATTAACGAGATTGCGGCGCTGGGTGGTTTTCCGACGCGCTACCCGCATTGGCGATTTGGAATGGAATATGACTACCTCCACAAGGGGTACTCCTGGGGACTGCAAAAAATCTATGAGCTCGTGATCAACAACGATCCTTGTTACGCCTATTTGCAAATGGGAAACATGATCGTCGATCAGAAGCTTGTGATGGCGCATGTTTATGGCCACTGTGACTTTTTCAAGAACAACATGTGGTTTTCCAAGACCAACCGCAAGATGCTGGATCAGATGGCGAACCACGGCACCCGAATCCGCAACTTCCAGGACAAGTACGGTGTCGAAGCCGTTGAAGATTTTATTGATTGCTGCTTGTCGATAGATAACCTAATCGATCCGCACAGCGCCTTTATCAATCCGGCGCAACAGCCCGGTCTGCTGTCCTCTCGCGAAGAAGCGGCGCCTGCCGCTGAAGTCAAAAAGCTCAGATCGCACCGCGATTATATGGATCGCTACGTGAATCCGACGGAATTTTTGGAGAAAGAACGCGAGAAACTTAGCGAACAAGCTGAGAAAGAGCGCAAGTTCCCCGCTCATCCCGAGCGCGACATCATGAAGTTTTTGATAGACTACTCGCCCTTGGAGCCCTGGCAGCAGGAGATCCTGTCTATCATGCGCAACGAGGCTTACTACTTCGTGCCGCAGGGACAGACCAAGATCATGAACGAGGGTTGGGCCTCCTATTGGCATTCCTTTCTCATGACTCGTCACATCTTGAAGGACTCGGAAGTCATCGACTTTGCGGATCACCATAGCGGCACTCTGGCGACTAGCCCTGGTCAGATTAATCCCTACAAACTTGGGATCGAGTTGTTTCGTGATATCGAAGATCGTTGGAACCGCGGGAAATTCGGAAAAGAGTACGAGGAATGCGATGACATCAAGGTCAAGCGCGGCTGGGACAAAAAAGTTGGTGAGGGCCGGAAAAAGATTTTTGAGGTCCGCAAACTCTACAACGATGTCACCTTCATCGATACGTTCATGAACGAAGAGTTCTGTGAGGCCCAGAAGCTATTCACTTATGGCTTTAACCGCCGAACCGGTCAGTACGAGATTGTGGATCGGGATTGGCGCAAGGTGAAGCAGCAACTGCTGTTTGGCCTTACTAACTTCGGAAATCCGGTGATTACCGTGAACGACGCCAATTTTGAGAACCGTGGCGAACTGCTGCTGGAACACCGCCACGAAGGTATCGATTTGGATTACGAAAAGGCCGTAGAAACCCTGCGCAATTTGCATTATTTCTGGAAGCGGCCCGTAAATATTCTCACCAAGTACAACTCTCAGGCCAAGCTTGTCAGCTTTGATGGCAAGGAAGCCAAAGAAAAAGACGCTTAGAAAAAAACGCCAACAGGAGAGGCTATGGATACGCCACACAACGCGGGTCCGCACGAAAAGCCCCAAAAGATTATTATCGGGGACTTTGCACCGGTTAAGTTTGAAATGCTTATCCGGATGTGGAACAAGCAGAATATCGTCAGCGAAGCGGTGACGGAGGCAGGCGTGTTTCTAAGCCAGCTGAAAAGGAATCACTACGATCTTGCTATTGTGAATTTGCTACTGGGGGGCATCGGCCCGAACAAACTGATAAAGGACGTGAAGGCTCTCTCCGCCAACAAAGATATCCGAGTTGTCGTGGTTTCCAAGCAAGTGCATCGGCTGAACATTGAAAATGCGGTCCGCGCGGGCGCGGATGATTTTGTAGCGGAGCCTTTTGATCGAGAGAACGTTTTTCATCGAATTATTTACCATCTCGGGCCCAAGAAGGTTGTTGAAGAACAGGCGCTGGAAACCGCACGTGCGGCCAACTCCTTACTCGATCACAAGGATTTCATTTCGCTACTATTAAATACGGTCGAGTCCCTCAGTCGCGAAAGCACGGAGAAGTCTCAGAACGCCATACTCCACTCGCTTCAAGGAGTCGCCCGTCTGCTGGATTCCAACCGCACCTCCCTCATATTGTTTGAGGACAAGGTAGAGACTGGCCTTGTGGTCGCGTCGAGTGACGATCCGGACTTTAAAGACTTCCGTATTAAGTTGAATTCCTACCCAGAAGTGCAGCACGTGGCTACCACCGGGCAGATTGTCCTGGTAGACGATGTGAACCGCAATCAAATGACCAAGAACATCCAAGACAAGGTGAAGTCCATTCAGATTGGCTCCATCATGGTCTTTCCGGTGCGTTTTCACGGCAACATCATTGGGGTGCTCGTGGTGCGGCGCAAAAACTCCCAGGATCTGCCGCCAGTTGAGGTGCTCTCCATGCTGCAAGCGCTCGCCAACATCCTCGCTTCTCACTGCAATATCAAGCTATTGCTTCGCAAGATCTATAGTGACTTTGCGGCCAATGGATAATACAAACACCCAATAATGTGGGAGAGGCCATAGCCTCTGATTCGAATATGAGTGACGCGAAAAACGATGTCATAGATGAAGAAGAGGGCGGAGAAGCCCCCTGGGAAGGGCACCCCATCTATAAAAACGCCCTAAACATCATGCGATCGGTCGGCGATGTGATCGATTTCGATGTGAACGTCTTTGCCAGACTCTCCAAACCCAGGCGTGTTCTGTACGTATCGGTGCCGGTCCGGATGGATGACGGTTCGATCAAGACTTTTGACGGCTATCGGGTGCACCACAACACTACACTGGGCCCCGGAAAGGGGGGCGTGCGCTACCATCCTGGAGTTTCGCTTGGCGAAACAGCGGGACTAGCATTGCTCATGACCCTCAAGAACTCATTGGTTCGCCTGCCTCTGGGGGGGGCCAAGGGTGGCATCAAAGTCGATCCCAACACGCTTTCCAGACGGGAAAAACAAGCGCTTACCCGCCGCTATACCAGCGAAGTGGCAATGTTTATTGGGCCGGACAAGGATATTCCGGCCCCGGATATCGGAACGGACCCCCAAGCCATGGCGTGGATGATGGATACCTATTCCATGCACGCCGGCTATGCGGTTCCTGGTGTCGTTACTGGGAAGCCCATCGAAATTGGCGGATCCTTGGGGCGTTTGGACGCCACCGGCCGCGGGGTTGTTTACTGCATCATCGAGGCCGCCAAGAGGTTGGGCCTGGAACTCGGTCCGGAAACCGACGTTGCAGTACAGGGTTTTGGAAACGTCGGGTATCACAGCGCCAAGATCATTGCGAATATTGGCTGTCGAGTAGTGGCCGTGACCGATGTCTCGGGCGGCGTGTACAACAAGAACGGTCTGGATGTCGACAAGCTTCGGGATTGGGTTGCTGAAAACCAGGTGCTAAAGGGCTGCCCGCAGGGGGATTACATTTCCAATGAAGAACTCCTTTTCCTGCCGGTGGACATCCTGATTCCAGCGGCTCTCGGAAACCAGATCACTGTCGGAAATGCAGACAAGGTCCGTTGCAAGATTTTGGCGGAAGGCGCCAACGGTCCGACGACTCTAGAGGCCAACAAGATTTTGGATGAAAAGGGCGTTTTCACCATTCCGGATATTCTGGCTAACTCCGGCGGTGTGATTGTTTCCTACTTCGAGTGGGTCCAGGGAATGCAGAACTTCTTCTGGAGCGAAAAAGACGTGAATAACAAGCTTTGGGAGATTATTTCCAACGCGTTTAACCGCGTATTCGAATGCCACCAAAGCCGGAACGTCGGGATGCGAACGAGCGCATTTACGGTCTCTATCGAGCACCTGAGCCGCGCGATGTTGTGGCGCGGTTTCTTCCCCTAAAATTTTACTTTTGCAAAAAGAAAAAAGCCCGTACCGCTTAGCGGCACGGGCTTTTTCTTTAATACGAGTCGCTGCTTACTTCTTCTTGGCTTTGCAGCTGTCTTTGCCTTTGCAGTGATCCTTGCTCTTGCAGTGGTCTTTGCCCTTGCAGTGATCTTTGCCCTTGCAGTGGTCTTTACCCTTGCAGCCGTCTTTGCCTTTGCAGTGATCTTTGCTCTTGCAGTGATCTTTGCCTTTGCAGCCATCCTTACCCTTGCAACCGTCGGCGCCTTTGCAGCTGTCTTTTGCGCCACAACCGTCCGCACCGTCGCAGGCGTCTTTGCCTTTGCAGCTATTTTTGGAGCCTGTGCTCGCGCAACCGCTTAGTACTGAAAGCGTCAATGCGCCGCTGGCAACAGTACCTAGAATTGTTTTTAGAAATTCTTTTCTTGTCATGCTGTCTCCTATTTATGGGTAAGTGTTTTGGTAAAACGGTCAACAAAGAGTTTGACCTATTATTATCGAGCGAAATTCGAATTTAATCTACTAAACTCTTTGTAAAGAAACGGGGGTTTGCGGCGGTGCGTTGTGTTAAGAGGGTGGTTAAGCGGTTGCGAAACGGCTGTGTTTCGGGCTACCGTTATGTGACTGCTAAATTAGATTGAGGAAGTGGGTACATTGCTTTCTGTCGCAGAACAGTGTTCAAACCTTGGATTTGGTGTGGGCCTAAGGACTGTGCACTACACGGACTTTATGGAGTCCTGTCCGGAAGTCGATTGGCTCGAGGCCCTGACTGAAAATTATCTTGGGACGGGAGGGCGACCCCGCCAAGTCTTGCGCCAACTGTCGATGCGTTACCCGATCGTTCTCCACGGCGTCTCACTTTCGATCGGCGGAAGCTCCCCAATAGACCGCCACTATTTGAAACTGCTCAAGGTCCTTGCCGACGAGGTGCAAGCGCGTTGGATTTCCGATCATCTGTGCTGGACCGGGTACGCGCACCACAACCTCCACGATTTGCTACCGATGCCGTTCACTGAGGCCTCGCTCGCGCATGTTAAGAACCGTGTCGACGAGGTCCAAAACTACTTGGGCCGTGCCATTTTGCTTGAGAACCCTTCGAGCTACGCTTCTTTTGTTTTTGACGGCATCTCGGAGGCTCAGTTTTTGCGGGAGATCGTTTTGTCGACCGGGTGCGGAATCCTTCTCGATGTGAATAACGTCTACGTCAGTAGCGTAAACCACGGGCTGGATGCCAAAGTTTATATCGATACACTGCCGGCCGAAGCGGTGGGGCAGTTCCACCTTGCAGGGCACTCCCAGCGCGAGGGTTACTTACTTGATTCGCATATTGGTCCTGTTCCCGAACCCGTTTGGGATCTTTTCCGCTACACCTTGGCCCGTGTCGGGTCACGGGCAAGCTTGCTGGAATGGGACGAGGAGATCCCCTCACTCGAGGTGCTGCTGGAAGAGAATGAGAAAGCCAAAACCCTGGCCGCGCTTCCAAGCCCTGCGATCCAGATTCACCCGGAGCTACATCTATGAATTTCGAAGAAGCTCAGAAGTGGATGCACGCTGCCATTGTGGCTGAAGAAGCGCCCGGAGAAGCCGACGAGGTACTGAAATCGACAAACGGAGTATGCGCCCACCGCCGGCTCGGCGTTTACCGGGATATGTACCGCGTAAGAATGTCTGAGTCCTTGCAGATGGACTACGGTCTGTTGCAGTCCGTGGTGGGGGAAGAAGAATTTGAGTCTCTGTGCTGGCGGTACCTGAAAGATTTTCCCTCGACGAGTTATACGCTGAACGATCTTGGAAGAAACTTCGCTGACTTCTTAGAAATTCAAGCCGATCTACCGCCGTACGTCGGCGAGATTGCGCGCCTGGAGTACGCCATCGTTCGCTCTTTTGATGCCTTCGATCCGACTCCAGCGGATTGGGTGGAGTTGAGTGCCCTACCACTTGAGACTCTTTGCCAGAAGAGCTTGCGTCCCCTACCGTCTTTTGTGGGTGAGAGGTTCAACTACAACTTGAATAGTTTGTACGATGCCTACGTGGATGAAACCCTGTCGCCAGGGATTGTTCCGCAAGAGCAAGTCTGCAATCTACTTTTTTTTCGCGAAAACTTTCAGGTTCGCCGGTTATCGGTAGAGGATCTCAGTTGGAAGCTCTACCAGGGGCTTCGAGAGAGCCGCGATTTCGGTGAGGCCCTCGATCCGGTTCTGGCCCTGGCCAAAACACCCGACGAGCAACAAAAATTGCTCGCCTCGTTTCAAGAGTGGGTGGGCCGATCACTCCTTTACTCCGCCTAGCCAACCCAGAAATAACCCAGGAAGATTGCCGCAGAAATGTACATCAAGGGGTGAACTTGTTTTGCTCGGCCTGTCGTCAACGCGATTACGACGTAGGTGATGAAACCAAAACCGATACCGTGCGAGATTGAGTAAGTTACAGGAATCGTGAGCAAGGTAACAAAAGCCGGGATGGCGGTTACCCAATCTTTGAAATCAATCTGCGTGATATGCGAGCTCATCAAAAAACCTACGAGGATGAGAGCCGGTGCGGTGGCGGGCCCCGGGACTACGCTCAGAACGGGGGCCGCGAACATCGCGAGCAAGAAAAAGATGCCAACGAATACCGAGTGCAGACCCGTGCGCGCGCCTTCGGCCACACCGGCTGCGGACTCGACGTAACTGGTCGCTGAACTGACCCCAAAAAAACCGCCTAGAGAGGCGCTCAACGAGTCCACCAAAAGAATCTGTTTTAAGCGCGGGGGCTTGCCACTCTTGTCCTGCAGGCCGGCTTCATCGGCGACTGCCGTCACGGTACCCAAAGTATCAAAAAAATCTACCAGAACGAGCGCGATCAAGAGAGGAAGAAAACCTGCCTGCAACGCCCCCTTCACGTCCGCTTTCATAACAATGTCAAACTGAGGGGCCATCCATTCCAGATTCAAATGGGATAGTCCCAAGAGATAGGCCACCGCAGTGGCGCCCAGGATTCCAAAGAGAAGGGCTCCGCGCACTCGCCTTGCCATCAGAATTGCGGTTAAGAGCAGACCCGCTAGGCCCACGAGAGCTTCAGGTTGCCTCAAACTTCCGGCTGTCACGGGAGGCAATACGGCTGCAGGTGCCTGAGAAAGTACCGCCACAGTCCCTGGCGGAACGATGACGAGCTTTGCGTTTACCAGCCCGATAAACGCAATGAAAAGTCCTATCCCAGCGCCAATGGCAAGCTTTAGCGATCGTGGGATAGCGTCCATTACCGCCTCTCGAACGCCCAGCAAGACCAAAATAGCGACGATAATACCGTCAAGTACCACAAGCCCCATCGCCGTTTGCCAGCCGCCGACTTGGGGGGCGATCTGAAACGCGACAAAGGCGTTCAGGCCCATGCCGCTTGCTAGCGCGAGCGGAAAATTCGCGAAGATTCCCATGGCGATGGAGGCGAGTCCCGCTACCAAGGCCGTGCACGCAATTACGGACTCTCCGGGTATCCCTGCGGCGGAAAGAATGCTCGCGTTGGCAAACAGGATATAGGACATCGTAAGAAAGGTGGTGAGAGCTCCTCGGAACTCAACCGCTACGCTGCTGCCATGCTTTCGAATTTGAAAAAAGGAATCCCAGTTGCCCTTAAAAAGGTCTTGATATCTCGATGACATTTTCCCGCCCCGGCCCTGTGGAAACCGAACCCACTTCGGCTCCTGTAAACTTTTCAATGAAAGCGATGTATTTTTTTAGAGCAGGGGGAATGTCCGCCGCATTCTGGATTCCCTTAAGATCGGTCGTCCAACCTTCCAGAGTTTCGTATACAGGTTCAACGCGCTCCAGATCCTCGGCATCGTTTGGAAAGTTTTCTACAACTTTTCCGTCCAGTTTGTAGGCCGTGCAGACCTTAAGCTCTTTGAGGCCACTGAGCACGTCCGCTTTGGTCATCGTTAGGTGCTGGATCCCTGATACACGCAACGCGTAGCGAACGGCGACCAAGTCCAACCAACCGCAGCGCCGCGGTCTACCGGTGGTGGCACCGAACTCCGCTCCGGATTCGCGCAATTGCTCTCCCATCGCGTCTTTGAGCTCCGTCGGGAAAGGGCCCGAACCCACTCGAGTGGCATAGGCTTTCATTACGCCCACAAAGACAGTGTCTCGTGGTTTACGCGCCCCAAGCCCGAGAGCGCACTGGGAAGGCAAGGTATGGGAGGACGTCACAAAAGGGTAGGTGCCGTAGTCAATGTCGAGCAACACGCCTTGTGCGCCTTCGTATAGTATCTTTTTTCCTGCCTGGATTTCCTCATAAAGGAGATTCGAAACATCTCGAACGAACGGCGCGATTTTCTTCGCCAAAGCCTTATATTTTTCCAAATGCTCGGCTTCTTTAATCGACTCCGCTCCATAAAGTTTCTCAAGCAGGACGTTCTTTTCCGCGAGGTTCGCTTGAAACTTTTCCGCAAAACCGTCGCGCAACAAATCTGCCACACGGATTCCCCGGCGGGCGGCCCGGTCTTCGTACGCCGGTCCAATGCCACGTTTTGTTGTCCCTATAGTCGTACCGCCTTTTGCCCCCTCTCGAGCCGCGTCCAGCGCCTTGTGGTATTCGAGTATCAAATGACAACGATCACTCAGGTAAATACGGTTCTCCAGACCCTTGTGCCCCGCTGCCTGAAGGGTCTCGATTTCGTGTAGAAAAACTACGGGATCCACAACGACGCCAGAGCCGATAAAGCACTTCGTGTGTGGGTGCAAAACTCCTGACGGGATTAAATGCAGGATAGTTTGTTTCCCATTTACAACAAGGGTATGGCCTGCATTGTTGCCGCCCTGAAAGCGGCCGACGACATCGGCCCATTCGGAGTACTGATCGACGATCTTACCTTTTCCCTCGTCACCCCATTGCACACCAATAACGACTACGGCTTGTGGCATCGATCTCCCCCTCTTATAATTGGACTTGCTGCACCGAAAGCATACCCTCGGTCTTTCGCAATTTATCAAGGGTCTCGGCGGCAACGGGCGAATCAACGCTGATGAGCGCGATCGCCTGACCGGTTTCTTTGTTCAGTCCGAGCGCCATGCGGGCAATGTTGATCCCCTCAGAACCGAGTACCGAGCCCAGGGCACCGACAACACCAGGACGATCTTCGTTCCGGGTAAAAAGAATGTAGCCGGACGGGATGGCTTCTGTCGGCATGCGGTCGATATTAACGATCCGCGGTTCGCCTTTGCCAAACAAAGTGCCGGCGCAACTAAGCGTGACTGCACCCTCGATAGTTACCCGTACCAGGCTGGCAAAGTTGGGGCACTCGTCATTCCGGGTTTCTTCGACGCAGATTCCCCGATCCCGAGCGACGTTCTTAGCATTGACAAAATTTACTGCGGCGGAAGAGAGCGGGGTCAAATACCCCTTCAAAACCGAGAGCGTGAGGACTTCGTTATAGGACTTACTGATGTTGCCTTCGAAGTGAACAGAAATCTTGGTGACCTTTTCCGGGGTCACCTGTCCCAGGAAATTTCCCAAAACCTCGCACAATTTGAGGTGCGGCTTCATGATCTTCAACTGTTCCACCGATAGGTTTGGAACGTTGACGGCGTTGATGTAGACCCCTTGCGTGATGAAGCTCTTCACCTGATCCGCCACTTCGAGGCCCACCTGCACTTGAGCTTCGTCCGTGCTGGCACCGAGGTGGGGGGTGACGACCACATTGGGTCTAGCGAAAAGCGGCAGGCCTTCACCTGGAGGCTCCTCCTCAAAAACGTCGAGAGCGCAGCCCGAGATGAGCCCTTTTTCCAAAGCGTCTTCCAAGGCCTTTTCATCGACTATGCCGCCGCGAGCACAGTTAATCAGGTATGGTTTTTTGCGCATTTGCGAAAATGCTTGGTTTGAAATCAGATGCCGCGTTCCGTCCGTTAGCGGCACGTGCAGCGAAATGTAATCCGAGTCGGCAAGGAGCTCTTCCAGCTTGAGAAGCTTCACGTTCATCTTGTCGGCCATTTCTTCATTTACGTAGGGATCGAAGCCGACGACGTGCATGCCTATGCCTTGAGCGCTCTTGGCCAAGGTCTTCCCGATATTACCGAGTCCCACAATGCCAAGAGTCTTTCCGGCAAGTTGGCTTCCTTGGAAAAGCTTTTTTTCCCACTTTCCTGCGCGCAAACTTGCGTCAGCGGCCGGGATTCTGCGAGAGACGGCAAACATCAGAGCCATCGCGTGTTCCGCAGTGGTGATGGTGTTGCCTCGCGGGGCATTCATCACGACCACGCCGCGCTCCGTGGCCGCTTTGACATCGACGTTATCCAGTCCGATGCCGGCCCTCACGGCAAGCTTCAGACGGCTAGAAGATTCCAGGAGCTCTTTGTCCACTTCGGTGCGCGATCGCACGATGAGAATGTCCACGCCTGGGAGCTTTTCCATCAGATCGGCGCGAGAAATGCCGGTGGCGTCTTCCAGCTCCGCGCCCGAAAGGGCCTTTAGCTTGGTGATCGCTTCGGGAGCGAGGCCATCGGCAATCAAAATCTTAAAAGCTTGGCTCATACTTTTGCTTCCAAAAAGTAAGTGGACGCCGCGCCGACGCCAGCCCCAGGGGTACATTCATGGCCCAGAGCTCGCAGCGCAATGTCCAGCGCTCCGAGGATGGTGAGGATGTCCAATTCGTCATAAAAACCCAGGTGTCCGATGCGGAAAATCTTTCCTTTGTACTCGTCTTGCCCTCCCGCAATCGTAATCGCGAAGCGATCGCGCATGTAGGAGACGATCTTCTTGCCGTCCTCAATACTGGGGGGGACTTCGACGGCGGTAACGGCCGACGAGGGGGCGGTTGGAGCAAAGAGTTTCAAGCCCATGGCTTGGACCCCGGCTCGCGTGGCAGCTGCCAGTCTTTCGTGGAAAGAGAAGAGCGCCGGTAAGCCCGCTTTTTGGATATTCTGCAAAATGATTTCCAAACCTGAAATGAGCGAGACCGCAGGCGTCCAGGCCGTTTGGCCGGTCCCCATCGCCTTGTCCTCGGCGATCAAATCAAAATAGAACTTAGGGAGTTTGCTTTCCTTCCGGGCCGCGTGCGCCTTCTGAGACAAAGCCAAAAAAGCCAGGCCGGGGGGAAGCATGAGCGCCTTTTGAGAACCACTGACGATGGCGTCCAACTTCCATTCGTCCATCGGCAGGTTCACCACGCCGAGGGCGGTAATTGCGTCCACAATGACAAGGGCATCGCTATTTGCCCGTACTGTCTCGGCTATTTCCTTTACCGGGTGGTAGGCCCCGGTGGAGGTTTCTGAGGCCTGAAAAAGGACCCCCTTAATCTTGGGGTGTGCCTTCAGCGCTTCGGCTACGGCCTCGGTCGAGACCGCCTGTCCCCACGGAACGTCAATGGTGCGAACTTCAAGACCATACCGGGCGGCAATCTTGCCCCAGCGCTCGCCGAATTTCCCGCCGTTGATTGTGAGCACTTCATCCCCAGGCGAGAACAGGTTCACAATCGTGGCCTCCATGGCACCCGATCCGGAGGCCGCCAGGACGTACACGGGTTGCTCGGTTTGGAACAAGTACTTCAGACCCTCGCGCACGTTGCCCAGTACCTGACTGAATTCCTTGGTGCGGTGGTGCAGCGGCGAGCGCGACAAAACCGCCAGAACCTCTTCAGGGACTGGAGTGGGGCCAGGGGCAAAAATACGCAATTTTTCAAATACAGGATGGGATTTCACAGGCGCGAAATTATTGGAGAGTCTGAGTACCGTCAAGTTTGGAGTGACAAAATAGGGCACTCAAGGAAGTGGTAATGCGGCGCGTAAATTGTCTCTTGATCTGCAAGTCCGCGATCCCTATAATACAACTCCCATAACTGTTTCTATCGTTCAATTCTAGCTGAAGGGGTCGCTGTGAAAGAGAAAGCTCGTGCGCACGTACGTTCCAAAAAGCCGAAGTCCGTTTACCAATCGCCGAAGAAAAAAAGCAAAACGCCGACACTCAAACAACTGATTCGCCAGAAGGACATCGCAACTTTTCTGAAGTTTGTGGACTTTTATGGTTTGAGAGCGGAAGCGCTCAAAGCCATCAATGAACGTATTGCTGACGCTTAATTCTTTATTGGAGGAATCATGACATTGAATGGGTATGAGAAAATGCGCTTAGATCTGGCTATGCCGCTTTTGATCATTCGGGGGAAACGCGGATTTGTGTCCAATCCTTATATGAACGCTTCGGTTTGCTCACGCAAAACAAAAGAGGCGTGCGCGATTGTGGCAGGTGAAATCCACTCGCACCACGAGATGATTGAAGCGAAAGTTATCGAAGTATCGGATACCGCCCGCGCGCTTGGAGTACGGGTAGGGATGACTGGCGGCGAAGCTTTGGCCCGCTTCAAATAGGATCAGCTCCGGCCTTTCCTTTAGTTTGCCATTGCTCGTAAATTTAGTATCACTTCACCGATGGAACCCAAGAGCCAAGCCCTGGAGGAGTCTACTCTTTGGCACTCGCTTCCTGTGACTGAGGTAGAAGCACGCCTTCAGTCCGATCATACGGTGGGTCTTAGTTCGGAAGACGTCCGTGAACGGCAATTGCGATTGGGTGAAAACAAATTGCCAGCATCCCGTTCGGTGCCTTGGTTGCTTCGCCTTCTTTCCCAGTTCAACCAGCTGCTTATTTGGATTCTATTTTTGGCCGCGATCTTTTCTGGCTACCTCGGAGACTGGGGTGAGGCCGTTGCGATTCTTGGCATCGTTCTACTCAATGGCTTGCTGGGATTTTTTCAAGAGATAAGAGCTGAAAGATCGATCCAAGCTCTCCAGCAACTTACCGCTCCGTTGGCGCGTGTGCGGCGTGGGGGGCGCCAGTGCCTGGTGCCGGCGGCGGAACTGGTGCCGGGCGACACGGTCGAGCTTGAGGCCGGTGACAAATTACCCGCGGATTGTCGTGTGGTGTCCGCCTTTTCCGTTAGCGTCGACGAGGCCTCATTAACAGGCGAGTCGGTGACCGTATCCAAGAGCGCCGAAGAGTTGGCGCCGGCCACGCCTTTAGTCGATCGCCGCAATATGTTTTACTCCGGGACTGTGGTGACCTCGGGTAAAGCAACAGCCATCGTCGTGGCCACCGGAGTGCGCACAGAACTTGGAAAGATTGCTAACCTCCTGGAAAGCGAACCCTGGAAAGAAACCCCGCTACAGAAAAGGTTGCGTGAGTTAGGTAGGGTCCTGCTCTTCGCCTGCTTGGCCATCGTCGCGGTGATATTCGGACTTCAACTCTTGCGGGGCGGGCAGATCCTAGAGACGCTTCTCTTTTCGATCAGTTTGGCCGTGGCCGCAGTGCCCGAGGGGCTCCCTGTTGTCGTGACTGTCACCCTTTCTATAGGGCTCCAGCGCATGGCTAAACGCAATGCAATTATCCGCTCGCTACCCAGCGTAGAAACCCTCGGCTCTGTTAGTACCATTTGTTCTGACAAGACGGGCACGCTCACTCGGAACCAGATGACAGTTCGAGAAGTCTATGCGGGGGATGCCCGTTATTCGGTGGAGGGGACCGGCTATTGGCCGACGGGGCAGTTTTTTTTGCAAGGGGCTCATGGGAAGGCAGCCGAGAACCCCTGCGCGGATCCCCTGCTCACGAAGTTAATGCTTGCTGGCAGTCTCTGTACGAACGCGCGCCTGTACTCGGGGACTACGGATGACGCCGAACCGAGCGTTGTTGGGGATCCGACTGAGATAGCGCTGCTTGTGCTTTCCGCCAAGGCAGGGCTCCGCGCGGACGGCTATTTCAAAGAAGCGGAGATTCCATTTGATTCAAATCGCAAAATGATGTCGGTTTTGGTACGCGATTCCGCGGAGAATCATACTGTTTACAGCAAAGGAGCCGTGGAAGCGATCCTCGGGGCTTGTGGCCAGGAGAGGCTTGGGAATGTAGAGGTCCCCTTGGACGACCGACGCGGGCTTTGGTTGCAGCGTGCCCACGAACTGTCGGCAAGGGCATTGCGGGTGCTCGCGTTGGCGTACCGCGAGGGAGGTGCCTCAGAGGGTCGAATCGAGGAAAAGGACCTAGTTTTCTTAGGACTCGTCGGAATGATGGATCCCCCGCGGAGCGAAGTGGCGGATGCCATCCAAAAATGCAAGAGCGCGGGTATCCGTCCTATCGTGATTACAGGTGACCATCCTGCGACCGCCCTGGCGGTCGCCCAAGAGCTCGGCATCGTGGGAGCGGAGGCCAACGCGACTACGGGAGCTGAACTGGATGGGCTTAACGGAGACGAACTCGACGCCAGAGTGCGAAAAACCTCCGTGTACGCGCGCGTTTCGCCGGAAAATAAACTTCAAATTGTCCGAGCTCTAAGGCAGCAAGGGGAGACGGTGGCGATGACGGGCGACGGCGTGAACGACGCGCCAGCAGTAAAAGCCGCGGATATCGGAATTAGCATGGGTTTGACAGGAACCGAGGTGACCAAGGAAGCCGCGGACATGGTTCTTGTGGATGACAACTTTGTATCGATCGTCAACGCAGTCGAGGAGGGACGTTGCCTTTTTGAGAACCTGCAGAAGTTTGTCCACTATTTGCTAGCGTGCAACGTGAGCGAAATTCTCCTGGTTTTTGTCGCGGCGGTCTTGGGCTGGCCCCAACCGCTTTTGGCGATTCAGATTCTTTGGATCAATTTGGTCACAGATGGCCCGCCAGCGCTGGCGATGGCCTTTGAAACCCCCGCGCCCGATGTGATGGTGCGCGCCCCTCGCCCGGTAACAAGAGCCTTTTTTGATGCGCAGATTGTCCGGGACATCATTGGCCATGGGCTTCTCATCTCCGCCGCTTCGATTATTGGTTTTTGGAGCGTTCTACCTGGACCCGACGCCGGCCCTCCAGAAATCTCCAATGCCCGCGGGGTGGCGTTTTGTGTCTGCGGGTTTGCTCAATTGTTGTTCGCGTTTGCCTGTCGGAGCAACCGGTTCACCGCTCTGCAACTCGGGATTTTCTCCAATCCAGTTCTTTTTTTTGGTGTTGTGACATCCGTTTTGCTGCAAGCATGCATTGTCCTTTTCCCTCCCGCACAAATAATTTTCTTTGCTCACGCACCTGATTTGAGTCCTTATTGGCTTCGCATTGCCTGCCTGTCCTTCTTGCCACTCTTACTCGCCGAAACATTCAAGTGGGTGTCCAATTTGAGGATAAAAAAACGGGAGTCTCGAAATGCTTAGCGCGATTCTTCAGTTCGTAGCGGCGGGTGCGGTGATCTTTCTCGCGGGTGCGGCGTTGACGCGCTTCGCGGATGTCATCGCGGATCTTACTAAGATGGGACGCCTACTGGCGGGCAGTGTCCTACTGGCTTCGGCGACCTCTCTTCCCGAGCTAATAGTGGATGTTTCTGCTGCCCGTTCCGGTCTGCTGGATCTTGCGGTCGGGGATCTCATGGGGAGCAGCCTTTGCAACCTGTTCATCCTTGCTGTTTTGGACATCGTCAGTCGGCCGCAGCTTCGCGCCTTGGGGCGAGCGTCCACATCCCATGCTTTGGCCGGCGTCGCGAGCATTTCTCTGGCGGCAGTGGCCGCGCTTAGCATACTTCTCGGGCCTCGATTGGCGCCCTTTGAAGTAGGTAGCGTAGGAGTAGGCTCGATCGCCCTGCTCATTACCTACTTGTTTGGTCTGCGTCTGGTATTCTTCGATCAACGCTTGGAACCGGCTGGGGCAAAAAGCAGTTCGCCCCCGATGCACCTGTCCGCCGCTGTTTTCGGGTACCTCGCGACTGCCGGACTTATTCTCTTGGCGGCGCCTTACCTTGTCAGGGCCGCCGCGCAAATCGCTACAAGCGCGCACATTGGGACCACCTTTGTAGGGACGACGATGGTGGCTCTTAGTACCTCGCTGCCCGAGCTTGTGACAACACGCGCGGCGCTAAAGCGGGGAGCAAGCGATTTGGCCATTGGGAATGTACTAGGAAGCAATGCCTTTAACATGGTTATCCTCGTGGCGTTGGATTTCGTGGTGGAGGGCCCCGTGCTTAGCCGAGTTTCCAGCACGCACGCGCTGACGGCCATCTGCACAATCTTCGTTACGACGATAGCCATCATGAGCCAACTGTACCGCTTAGAGAAAAGAAAGATACTTGTCGAACCAGACGCGTACTTGGTTCTCATTCTGGTACTTGCGTCGTTGGGACTTGTATTTTGGATTGGATAAGATGCTAGGCCGCTTTTTCAAGTTCGCTGATTTCTTTTAGCAACTTCTCTTTTTCAATGGCCCACTGAGTGTGCATTTGAAGCCACAGGGCGTTGGTGATCTTGCCGCTTATCTTGTCTTCGTAGGCCTGTTGGATCTGCAGTTCGACTTCCTTGAGCCGCGTCCGAGCCTGATCGAGAGGGGAAAGATCCGAGTGCGAAGGGCTTTCTGGTGCCTTTGTCTCGTTGGACGGAGCGTCCCAATTTGCCTGCGAAGGGCGGTTCCAAAGCGGGGCTGGCGGTTTGGGTAGACCGCTTCCTGTTTGGTTCTCCTCCTCCGGATCGGATACCGAGGCTCCCCAGAAGGCATTTTTGGAATCGGTTTCGTTCCAGCTTCCCTGCTTTTCTTCCCAATCTTTATCCTCTGAAGCTTCTGTCTCGGATTCTTGCGCGGGTCGCTGCGCGCGGCGAGCCTCGATCTGATCGAGGATATCCTGCATCGATTCCGCCGTAATATTGGGCGGGGGAATTTCTGTGTTGGTTTGTTCTATGTCGGAATCTGAATTCGCATCCGCGTCCAGATCGTCACTTGCCGACACACCAGAGTGCGTGACGGTATTTTCGTCTTTTTCTTCCGCGCGTTCTTGCTGCATTTTTTCGAGAAGTGTCGCCATGGCGTTGGAAGCTTCATCGGCCTCGGTGTATTCGGTAGAGGCCGAGGCTTCAGCTGCGCTCTCAGGACTCTCTTGTTTGGGGAAAGACTCACCTAGTGGAATTCCACCAAAGGCGACTTCTGGGGGACGCATGGGCCCCGATACTTGCGGTTCCGGAAACTCTTCTAGCGCTTCCTCGGACTCATGGGTGTTGTTGTCGGTCGGGATGCCTCCGTAAGACATCTGATCCGGCATCGAGTGTTCTGTCGAGGCGGGTGTACTGACCTGCCATTCGGAAGCGTCTTCTTTTGTTTCCCCGTCTGTACTTTCGTTAGCTTCAGGAGTCGCCACGGCGTGCTCACTAGACTCCGTAACCGGCTCTTCCGCATGCGCGTGAACGATTATTTCCTTCGATTCTGTTTCAGGGGTGTCGTGAACGATGGTTTCCTTCGCTTCTGTTTCCGAATCTTCGTGAACAATGCTCTCTTTTGCTTCTGCAGAGGCGGCTAACAAAATCTTATCTTCTTCCGGCACATCCCCTTCGACAATCAGATCAGGATCGACGGAGGGCTGGGCCGCGTTGGTCGAGCTTTCGTGTGTCGGGGTGGCTGCCTCGGGCGCTTCGTCTACCCAGGTGTTTTCGAGTGGCTCGCCGACATCCGCTGATGCTTCGCTTTCGCGGGATTCTTCCGTTTCGGCAGCCTGTTCGGAGGCCTCCAGCTGAGCGAGAAGATCGGAAGAAAGCGGCTCGGGTACTTCGTCTTGTGATTCGGGGTGGCTCTCTTTATTAGCGATCTCGACCACTGTCTCCGTAACCTGTTCGGCCTCGTTCTCAGTCGGGGTTTCCACTTCCGCCATCGCTTCCAGTACCGGGCTCGGCGATTGGGGCTGGGAGGTGTGCGTCTCGCGGGCGTGCCCAGTATGGGTTTGGTTCCGATTGTTCCATACGAACGAAAGTAGGCCGCCGATCTCTTCTCCCAAAGTGCGCAATTTGCTATGGACCGGGAACATCAGGTTGAGGCCACTCAATCCTACGAATAGGGCCATGCCCAGCGCTGCGGGCCCAAAAAACCATGAAACCGTATGCGCGAAATCTCTCAGCGGGGCGATGTCCATCGGCGTTTCCGCGAGCCGGTTGACGAGCTCGGGGATGGCAGCCGCGACACCCAGGCACGAAGCGAAGACTCCGAGGAGAAAAAGAATTCCGGGAAGCGCGCCTACAAAACGGGCGCCGCTTTCTACAGGAATGCCTCCCAGAAGATGGGTGAGGGAGCGGGTGCTGGCGCGCGCGGCGCGGACGGCAGAACGAAAGTCTTCCTGCGTGAGAGCCCCGTGGCTGTTTTCTACCCACGGGCGGAGATTGGTGCGAAACTCCTCCCAGTCGGTTCTTTGAGTAAATAAGTAGTCAATGAGGCGCGAAAGGAATCCCGATTTGGCGCGCAATTCGGTTTCCGCTTCTTTCAGAATGCTGTCGACCAGCTCGGCGTAGCTAGCGGCCTCCTGCGAAAGCCAGTTGGGAGCGACCTGCTGGGCACGCAACGCAAACTGCTCCTCTTTGCGAAGAGTGCGCGACGCGCTGATGCGAACATAAAGTGCAATGAGGGAAACAAACAACATGAACGGGGCGGCGCCGATAGAGAGAGTGTGTATCGCCATTTGAATGGTGGCTTCATCAAGGCTTGGCATGGGCATCTCCGCTCTCTTTAAATTGAACTCTAAGCACTATCTTTTTGGGGTCCTCACAACCGTAGTGCTGACACAGGCTGGCCGCGGCGTCCTTTTTGTTTTGGAGGCTGGGCTGGGCGTCTAGATAGTTGATCCGAGAAACCTTGATCAGCTTCATCAAATCCTTCTGGTTCTTGAATTTGGTTTTCTTGCTATCAAAAATGGATCGGTAAATGGAGCGTGAACGTTGGTAACCGAGATCCATGTCCAGCGTGTTTTCTTTCTTGTCTCCCAAGGCCACCAGCTCAATTTGCGCGATGTTTCTCTTAAAGTTGGGATGGTTAAAAATGTGATCGGCGTAGATAGTGAAAACCGAGTTGAGGTTTTTCTGCAGTCGAGGCGTCACACGAGAACTCCCTCGGGTGAAGTAGCTGCCTGCCAGGTGAACGATCACCTCGCCTTGCCTTAGCTTGATCGTTGTGTTGAAGCCCGCCTCCGCGAGCCCGCGTTCCAGTTGAGCCATCAGGTCGCGGCGGGTTCCTGCCTGCTTGCGCATTGTCGTTAGCTGGCGTTGCAATTTTGGGTTTCCGAGCAGGGTCGAAGCCACATCCATGCTGGCTACTTGCGGCTGGCGAGCGATTTCTGTCGCTGCGGCCCTTTCCACCACTTCGATTTCCGAAAGCAGGAGTCCATAGATATCCGCTTCTTCATTTACTGCCTGGTTTCCCAAAAAGGCTTTTACGGCGTCGTGCCGAGCGACCCGGTGTTTGAGACGGGTGTTTTCGCTTTTGGCTGTGCTTAGGGCGGTCTGGTAGGCCCACGTGCTTACGGCGCCGTGGATTCCACCTAGAGCGCTCCCCATTAAAAGGAGGACGGAGAGGCCCACCAGGGCGTAGGCCCACGGGACCTCGTAATCATTGGGTTTTGACCCATCGTACCAGTCGTTTAGTGCCAAAGAATCCTCCGGATGTAGTATCGGCTTGCGGCAAGGCTAGCTAAAGTCGGTGGGCTGGCGTAGAGTACGCCCCGTGATGCTACGCCAAAAACCCCTTGTGATGGGAATAGTCAATGTCACGCCGGATTCCTTTTCTGACGGCGGTTGCTACCTGGAGCCGGAACGCGCCATTTTGCAGGCCGCCCGCCTCGTGGGTAGCGGCGCGGACATCATCGACATAGGCGGGGAGTCCACCCGACCCGGTGCTTCGCCGGTGAGCGCCGAAGAGGAGATGGAACGGGTTCTACCTGTCGTAGAGGGTGTTGCGCGTCGCCTCGATGTGCGGGTTTCCATCGATACTCAAAAATACGAGGTCGCCCGGGAGGCCGTTCGGCTGGGTGCGAGTCTCGTGAATGACGTCAGTGGCGGGAGTGATATTCGCATGGCCACACTCGCCGCCGAGACCGGCGTGACCGTGGTCCTCATGCACATGCTTGGGACCCCACAAACCATGCAGCTCGATCCCACTTACCAGGACGGGGTGGTGGCGGGCGTTTACCAGGCGCTTCTTTCGCGCGTAAGAGCTTTTGAAGAGTGTGGCGTAAGTCGGGAAAATATCTGGATCGATCCGGGGATAGGTTTCGGCAAGACCGTGCCCCACAATTTGGAACTCCTGGCTCATCTCTCGCGTTTTACGGATCTTGGTTCAAGGATCGTTATCGGGACTTCTCGCAAATCCTTTCTTGCACGTGTTTTGGAGAATCCGGATCTTCCCATCGCAAAAAGGGAGTCGGCGACGATTGCCACCAATTTGTATGCCTACACCCGAGGGGCCTCAGTTTTTAGGGTGCACCGGGTAGCCGGATTTCGAAGGGCGCTGAAACTTTGGACTGCCTGCGAGGCCTACGAATGAAGCAAAAAGTGCGCGTGGCGATCTCGCTAGGAAGTAATCTCGGCGATAGACTCGAGTTTCTTACGCTGGCGGCCCGTCGGCTTGCTGGCGAGTTTTTGGAACGAGCGCAAGCGAGCCGGGTCTACGAGACTGAGCCGTGGCGGGGGATGGATCACCCTCTTTATCTCAATGCGCTGATCGTTGGCGAAAGCGAATGGAAGCCCCCTGCGATCCTCAACTATCTCCAGGAAGTCGAGCGGGATTTGGGTCGGACTCCCGGTGAGCGCTATGCCCCGCGGGTTGTTGACCTGGATTTGATTGCGTATGGCGAGCAGAGTTGGGAGTCGCCCGGCGTGTGTGTGCCGCACCCGTTTATGCACGAGCGGGATTTTGTTCTCGTTCCGATGCTGGAGCTTTGGCCTGATTGGCGTCACCCGAAACTGGGGAAAACGGTAAAGCAGTTGTGGGCGGAACTTCTTGAGACGAGTCCTCAGAAAAACGCAGCGGCAGGCCCAAGAGTTTTCGCACCGCCCCTATTAGATACAACGAACCTGTAACCAATAGAGTCCCCTCAGCAGCGGCCGATCTCGTTTTGCTCAAAGCGACTTCCAGATCGGGTTCGATCACGGTGCCTTTAGGCCACTCGCTGGGTCCCGGAGTGCGTGCCCCCGGGTTGTCCGTAACCAAGACCGTATCGGCGACAGAATCCAGCAGTTCCAACATCTCCTGGTACGGTTTGTCGCCAGAAAAGCCACAAAGCACATGAAGGCGGTCTAGTTGCGGCAGCGACTCCAGCGTTTTTCGCAGGCTTTCCACTCCATGGAGGTTGTGCGCCCCGCACAGAACGATTCTCGGATTCTTACCCAGTACCTCAAAACGCCCTGGGAAACGTGCCTTGGAAAAACCGGCTTGCAACGTTGTTACCGGAATCTCGGGAAACTCGCCCTGCAGAACCCGCCAAGCGAGAGCCGCGTTTTTGGCTGTGGCCTCCGAGGGATCCCGAAGCCAGACGCGGTGACCTTCTAGTTCCAGGCGTTGCCCGCTCCAATCGCGTGCAAGCAAACGGGCTGCTTTCGGTGTGTCCACGGTAACGGCGTGCCCAAGCGCGTACGCCTCGACTTGGGGGCGCAGATCGCAGGCGATACCAGTATAGAGCGTGCGGCCGGTTCGGCTAATTTGGATTTTGTCGGCAAGTATGATCTCCCGCGTCGGGCCTAAGTATTCCTGATGGTCCAAGTCGACATTGGTCAAAACGCTCGCAATCGGATCGCATACGTTGGTGGCGTCGAGCGCCCCCCCGAGGCCCACTTCGACGACGGCGCAGTCGGTCTGCTGCTGCCTGCACCAGACGAAAAATAGGAGTGTTAGAAACTCAAAGTAGCTTAGCGAATAGCGCCGAGCTAGGGCTTCATTTTGTTCGATTAGCGCTAAGAGAGACTCCAGCGAGATGGGCTTTAGGTTTTCCAGAAAACGTTCAGTCAAACTAAATAGGTGTGGGGAGGTGTAAGTTCGCACCCTTAGACCGTGTTCGCGCAGGGCCGCACTCAAAAGCAACGACGTGCTGCCTTTGCCATTTGTTCCGCCAATGAGGAGGCATCGAGTTTTGTTTACGGGGTGATCGAGTTCGGCGAGCGCGCTTCTCAGATTGTCCAAATCGTAATGCGGGCGTCGTTCCGTCCCAAATGGAGCCAGGCGCTCCTGTATATAAGTCTCACACAATCGCACTGTCCAGAGGGCATACAGTTTTGTGTTTTTAATTTCAAGACCTTAGCTTTCGCTGTCATCAGGATGAACAGTTTTAAGAACCGGTGCCTACGTTCTTTTCAAGAGTTAACCCATCGGGAATACAGGTGAAACGTCAAAATCCGATGTGGCCCACCCCTTGCAAATTATCCCACTATTGAAACCCATTTGGTTTCGCGCGGCTTTGCAGAAGCCGCTAAGGGGAAAAAGAGGGGAACACAATGAACACTCCATCCAATATTTATGATTTCACGGACTACCGTGATTTTTTGAAAGACCGCTACCGCCAATTGAAAGAAACTGATCCGGCCTTTAGCTTTCGCTATTTTTCGAAGCAGGCGGGTTTTGGTTCACCCAACTACCTGAAGTTGGTGATGGACGGAAAACGCAACTTGAGCGATGAAGCGATTGGCAAATTCGCCAAGGGCCTTCGTTTGGATAGCCACGAGAGTGAATATTTCAAATTCATGGTCGGCTACAACCAGTGCGAAGATCGCATCAAAAAAGAAGTTTATGAAGCGAAGCTGCATTACCTTCGTGAGCTGTTCAAGGTGAAGGAACTCATTCCTGAGCACTACGACTACTACCACGATTGGTACCATGCCGCGATTCGCGAAATGATCAACAACAAGGGCACTGTGCGCAACAACCCTGTGGTTATCGCCGCCAAGCTCTCTCCGCAGATCAGCGAGGAAGATGCAGCGAACTCCATTAGCCTGCTCAAGAAGCTCGGCTATGTCGTTGAAAACGGAAACGGCGATCTGCAACCCGGCCAAGGCACGGAAACGGCCGTCGCGGGTGCGGAAATGGCCCAGAAGATTTACCACGAACAGATGGCGGAACTTGCCGCGAAGTCTCTCTACACCCAAGGGTCTGCGACCCAAGAGTTTGAGAGCGTTACGGTCGCTCTGCCTGCGAACAAGGTGGCCGAGCTCAAGCAGAAGATTAAAGAGCTCGTCGCTGAAGTAAGCAACGAACACGGTGGGGAGCAGGTGTACCAATTCAACGTACAGCTGTTCGCGCTGACCCAGGAAGACGGCGAAGAAACTGCGCCGCAGCCTGAAGTCGCCTAACGCCCTGCAGTGTAACGGATGGAAATTATTGGAAAAAGGAAACGGGAAACCGTTTCCTTTTTTTTTGTTCTGCCGATAAGTCTATTAGGGAATCCCAGACATGGAAGGTCTATCCGTTCTCATACCGGTCTTCAACGAAGCCCCCAAGATACGCAGTGTTTTTCATCACTTGTTCCGATCCGCCTGCTCCGTTGAGCGGGAGTGGATCGTGATTGATGACTGCTCTACCGATGGAACTTCTGAAATCTTGGCCGAGCTGCAGTCTCAGTATGGATTTAACCTCATTAGACATGACCGCAACCGGGGCAAGGGCGCGGCTATTGTAACGGGTCTCAAACACGCCACACGCCATCTGGTAATGATTCAGGATGCCGATTTCGAGTACGATCCACGAGATATTCCGAAGCTCATTGCTCCTTTAATGACTGGGGATGCCGATGTGGTCTATGGCTCGCGTTTTAAGAATAGCCTCCAGGTGCACCGTACCTACCATTACTTTGTGAACCGGACGCTGACTCTACTGAGTAACTTGCTTTCGGGGCTGTATCTGACGGATATGGAGACCTGCTACAAGATCTTCCGCCGGGATCTGTTGAGTGAAATGCGCCTGCGTTCGCAGCGCTTCGGGATTGAAGTGGAGTTAACCGCCTATGTGGCCAAGGTCCGTGCCCGCGTTTTTGAAATACCCATCCGCTATTACCCACGTACCCGCCTGGGCGGGAAGAAGATTTCCTGGAAAGACGGATTGGCTGCCTTGTGGCACCTCGTGCACTACAACCTGATGACGCCGGTGCAGAAAGCCTACCGTGAAATCCCCGCGCAGTACGTCTTGCGGGATGTGACGCTTCCAGTACCCACCGCCGATCTTCCTGCTGCCAGCTAATCCTAAGTGAATTTCAAAACCCGTCTGTAAAAAGTGTAAAAAGCGCCTGCAATCAGGGTGTCAACGACATGTACAATTCAAAGCATGTGATTTCAGCTAGTTGAGTTTGCATGTACCTGAAGTCTACAGTGGTGATGACGCCTGAATACACTCTTAGCAAAAGCTAAACGCTTAAGAATACAGCACAATCAAAAACTCCCAGCCTGGCCCGCTCATTGCAAACCTAGAGCGTAGGGGAAAGTTACGAACTTTAGGGGGTTTTGAAGATGAACACTCCATCCAACATTTACGATTTCACGGACTACCGTGATTTCCTGAAAGACCGCTACCGTCAATTGAAGGAAAGCGATCCAGCTTTCAGCTTCCGACATTTTTCCAAACAAGCAGGTTTTGGTTCACCCAACTACCTGAAGTTGGTGATGGACGGAAAACGCAATTTGAGCGATGAAGCGATTGGCAAGTTCGCCAAGGGCCTTCGTTTGGATAGCCACGAGAGTGAATATTTCAAATTCATGGTCGGCTATAACCAGTGCGAAGACCGCATCAAAAAAGAAGTTTATGAAGCGAAGCTGCATTACCTTCGTGAGTTGTTCAAGGTGAAGGAACTCATTCCTGAACATTACGACTACTACCACGACTGGTACCATGCCGCGATTCGCGAAATGATCAACAACAAGGGCACTGTGAAAAACAACCCTGCCGGCATCGCCGCCAAGCTCTCTCCGCAGATCTCGGAAGAAGACGCCGCAGCTTCCATTCTGTTGCTCAAGAAATTGGGTTACGTGACGGAAAACGCGAATGGCGAACTGCAGGCCGGCGAAGGCGCGGACGTCATGATGGCGGGCGCTGAAATGGCCCAAAAGATTTACCATGAGCAAATGGCGGAACTCGCCGCGAAGTCTCTCTACACCCAAGGGTCTGAGACCCAAGAGTTTGAGAGCGTCACGGTCGCTCTGCCGGCGAACAAAGTCGCCGAGCTCAAACAGAAGATCAAAGAACTGGTCGCTGAAGTCAGCAACCAGCACGGTGGGGAGCAGGTGTACCAATTCAACGTACAGCTGTTCGCGCTGACCCAGGAAGACGGCGAAGAAACCGCGCCGCAGCCTGAAGTCGCTTAACCCCTTCTTCTGGATGGAGATTTGAAAGGGAAACGGGAAACCGTTTCCCTTTTTTTATTTCTTCTTGCGCCGACGTTTCTTTTGCTCGGCGGCCCGACCTTTCTTCAACTCCAAAAGAAAACGTCTCAGTTTAGAAGTGCGGCGTGGGTGCAGTTCTATTCCTTTTTCGTGGAGCCAAGCGCGGAGCCACGTGTCCGCTTCTTTGGGACGGGTACTTTCTAGCTCTATCTCGTAATAGTTTTTTGAAAATAGCTTGTAATGGTCCAGTTCAACCTTGAACTTTGGGTGGGGCGTTGCTGTGTAACGCAAATTGCTGAGGCAACCCAAGACTTCTAGCTTCTCCCAATGCGTTTTTTTCAGCTGCTGCTGCAAAATTGTGGGGATATGGTTATTAAGCCGCAGGACCTTTTGCGGATCTCGTAGCACGGCGCGCGCCGCACCGAGCGGGAGTGAGTACTCCCACTCTTTTCTTACCTTGAGGGCGCGGGGACCAGTTTTTCCGGTGGGAACGAAGGACTGCTTCAAGGTGACTGTGGCGTGTCGCTTGTTGGTAATGCGTACGCGCAAGCCAATCTTCTTGGAACGAAGACGAAGGCGCGGGTTGTCGATGTAATAATTGTCCTGCTCTTCGCGGCTCGCGATGTGTGAGCGCAAACTTCGCAGAACTTTCTTGTATTCCGACTCCGTCAGTCCGTACTTGAGTTCCTTTTCTAATGCCACAAGACGGAGCGTAGCACGGCTGAAGCGCTACGGGAACTAGCGACGGCGGGAAGAGCGCCGTTTCTTAGCAACGGACTTGCGGTTTTTGCGGGATTCCGCGACTTCCGCCTTTTTCTTTGCGGTCGCTTCTGTGAACTCCGAAAGATCCGAAGTCGGGGGTTCCGGACGTTTCGCGATCTCCGCCGGTCGGGCAACCTTTGCTTTTAGCGAATTTACGGCGGCCGCAACAGGTTTATCCAAAACCGTTTGCCGGACAGATTGGGAATACAACAAGCTGATCCCTGAGAGTACTAACGCCACTAAACTCGCCACCAGAGCCGCTTTCACTCCCTTGGGAGGCTTTGCTTGGTGTTGCTTTGCCATTTCTTGGAGCATCCTGTCGTACGCGATAGGAAGTTCGCCGAGCATACCGGAGACGCGCTCAAAATTCTTGGAGACGTGCTCAGTCGTGTCTTTCACCATGGTCCACTGCTTCGCCATGGACTCCATGCTTTGCTGCATGGCGCCGGCTACCAAGGTGGCCTCCTGGCGTGGGCTTTCCAGAGAAATTTCGATAGGGGAGGCTTCATCGGAAAGAGAATCCGGCTCAATGGCTTCGACTTCTTCTTCCGCTGCCTTGGCTTTCTTGCTGCTTTTTTTCTTAGCCTTTTTCTTGGACTTCTTGGCGGTCTTCTTGGGTTTTGCCTCTTCCAGTTCCAATTCTACCGTGGCTTCTTCGTCAAAGTCCTCAAGCTCGAGCTCGGAGGCTTCTTCGCCATCGTCATCCAAATCGAGATCCATCTCTTCGAGATCGATTACGTCTGTCTTTTCTTCGATCTCACTCTGATTCTTTTTCTTGCGCCCCATAGTTACCTCTGCTGAATGTCCGGCCTAGGCGAGGCTTTGCGCCACACCCGCCAGAGTGTCCGATAGAGTAAGCAAGCCTAATGCCACAAAAATTCCCGCTTTTACTGCCTGACAAAGCTTCGCGGGTGACGTTTTTGGGCTCCTCGGCAGTAGGGTGTAGCCAATTTGTGCGCACTCAAGTAGCTTTCCCGGATGTTGAGCTGGGCGCGGAAAAATTGGGCTTTATCCGTCACACTTCTTGGGGCCGTGCTCGCCTGCTACTTCACGGTAGGTGCTGATTGGGGCAGTCTGCGGGATCGTCTTTTCGACGACGGGGACTTGATCACGGTGCTGTGGACGATGGACTCCGTCGGTTACAACGCCACCCACGGCATCCCCGTTGCCGATCTTCCAATGCTTTTTCCAAACAAGGGCGTCTTGTTTTTTAGCGGCCACTTGCTGCTTCCCTCGGCCTTTTATGCGTTCTTCAAGTTTCTAGTCACGTCGCCAGTGTTTGCCTTCAACCTCACTGTCCTTATGTTTCTGGTTCTGAATTTCTTATCTATGGTTTTGTTTTGTAGAAACTTTGCGGGGCGAGGGCCCGCTGTGCTCGGAGGCATCCTATTCGCGTTTGCTTCTTTCCGCCTTTCGCAGATCGGGCACCCTCAGATCATGGCGCAGTTTTTCCTGCCTCTCGTAGGGCATTTCATTTATCGCTTCGAGTCCACTCGCCGGCAACGCGACTGGGTGTTCGCCGTTCTTTGCCTGGTGGCCCAGTTTTACCTGGGCATCTACCAGGGGCTGATTGCTTGCCTGACGGTATTGCCCTACCTGTTGGTCCGAGGCTTTTTCAACCCGACTCCGGGGCGTTGGGTTTTTAGGCTGTTTCTGTCGTCGTTATTGTGGGGAGTTCTGCTCCTTCCCTTGGCAGTGCCCTATTGGAAAGTGATGCACTCACAGCGTGTGGAGCGTCCTTTATCGGAAGCCCACATCTATGGGGCGCACCTCAGTCATTTTCTGGCCGTGCCCGAATCGGGCCTATGGCATTCGGTGACGGAACCCTTTTTGCGTGCTCGCCACCACATGGTCGGTAAAAGGCTTTTTGTGGGAGTGGCCGCTTTCATTCTAGTTTGGCTGGCGTTTGTGTACTTGAGTCGAGCGGGCAGAGAGAAGCGATTCCTTCTTTGGTTGTGTGGAAGTTCGTTGGTGTTCTTAATTTGGATGACTCACGGCCCACAGGCCGTTCTCTACAACCTCTTCCACGATTATGTTCCAGGATTCAAAGCGCTGCGAGCGCCATCTCGGATCGGGTTTGGGTATTTGTTTGTTGTAGCCGGGCTGGTTGCCCTCGGAGCCGAAAGTTTACGCCGCCGGCATACGATCGTCGCAACAGGACTCGCGCTTTTTTTGGCGGTCCTACTTGTCGCGGAAAATAAGATAACGCTCGATAGAAAAATTCCGCCTACGGAGTATGCGGCGATCGCCGATGTACTGGCCACCGGGGCGGGGCCCATTGCGCTTTTGCCTCTCGATCGACCGATTTACCCGCGCTTTTTTGCATCGCTGCTTCACCACCGGCCCATGTTTAACGGGGAGAGCGCGTTCCTGCCTGAGCCCCAGAGAAGCGCCTACCAAAGAGAGGCTGCAGAGGGGCCAACGCTTTCCCTGCTGGAGAGCCTCCTGGGCCATGGGGTGCAGGAATTCGTCGTGGAGCAGGGTAGCGCTTGGGATAGGGTCCTACAGGGCCATTGTCTGCCTCTGGCCCAGCGGGCCCCGCACGCGCTCTACCGGTGCCCCTCAGAGCACCGCTTGGGAAGGGCCACGGTCGGAAAGCCAATCTTGAAGTTCAAATAAATTCAGTAACTTAAGCGCTGTCCGTGACGCCGCGGGTGCTTCGGGCGCGCTAAGTTGCTAAAATAGTTGTATGGACAACAAAATGGAAAACCATTCCCCGCTCGCCGATCTTTGGGCTTTTGCCCGGACGCGGAAGAAACTTTGGGTCCTTCCTCTGGTCCTGGTGCTGCTGATGCTAGCGCTTTTGATGTACATGGTGGAGGGGTCCACCGTATCCCCCTTTGTTTACACCCTTTTTTGATTTCTCGGTCAGGGCCCTCTAGCGGATCTTGAGCCTGTAGTCAGAGCTGCCGATAAACAGGCTGGAGGTTTGTTTTGTTTAGGGTGCGGCATGTCATCTTTGCGAGCTTGCTTTTGTGCGCACCGCTTTTTGCGGAAGACGAGGGCGAAACCTGGGACTACCAGCTGACGCACGCACACCAGCTCAAAGTGGCCCTGCCCATTTATGGTGGGGTGGCCGTTGGCGCTTCGCTCGCCGGAGACACGAACAGACTCGGTGGAATTTTTGGTTTCGGTTTTGATTTTTGGTACGGGCGACGAACTTGGAGCTTGGAAATTGGCTTGCTTTCCGTCGCCAAGGGTTACGGGCTCGCCGGGACAACGGCGAATTTAGACTACGTGCAGATTCCGCTGATTTGGCGTTGGACATGGCGGAATAAGTTTTCATTAGGCGCGGGCGGTTACGCCGCGCCGGTCACGGTTGCCGCGAATACAAAAGCGGGATCCGTTGCGACAGACAGTTCAGATTTTTCGGGAGACTACGGTTTGGTGTTTAGCGTGCGCTATGCCGGCCGCATCCTTCCGAAGGTTCGCTTTGGGATGGAAGCCCGCTACAACTTGGGCTTATCCAACGTGTCGCGAACCAGTACGCAGCAGCTTAGGACCTGGCTGTTGCTCGCAACATTGGAGTTTGGCCTATGGTAGTTTTGGAGGCAGTCATGAAACAAGGAAGTTGGCTCGGCTATATTGTCGGGCTCTCGCTCTTCTATTCGCCATTGATGGCGGAAAACCGCGTAGGCGGTGGGGCGCCGGTGAAAACCCCTCCGGGTTACGGAGTGCAGGTTTTTGACGACGCTATTTTTCAAGATACGGGAAAAAAGACGACTGAAGAAACAACAGAGAGCTCCGTTACTGGCACTAAACGCTACGTGAACGGTGAGTTTGGACAGTACAACGAGCAGCAAGTGCAACAGTGGAGACAAACTTGCGCGGGCGAAGCGGCCAATCCGTCGGCCTATTCCGAGTGCGTCCGCCGCGAGCGCTCCCGATCGACAGAAGTTTTGAAAGAAACGGAAAAGAACGTGGAGGGTCGGCAAAACTCTCCGCTGCGTCGGCAGAGCACGACGCCCGGCTTGGACGGGTTCTAAGTCGGTGCAAGAAGCACGGGCTCGTGTTAAGGGATAGGAATGGATTTGAAGCTTTCCCATGTGGCTATCGCCGTTCCTGAGATTAAGACCATCGCCGAGCGCTTAAAGGCCTTGGCGTTGCAGGTAGCTGAAACGCACCGGGTAGATACTGAAAAGGTCGTTGCCGCGATGATCCCGGTGGAAGTCTCCTCGGAGTTTCGTATCGAACTACTGGAGCCTTCAGCTTCCGGTTCGCCGATTGCGAAGTTTTTGGAAAAGCGTCCCGCCGGAGGGATGCACCATTTGAGTTTTGAAGTTTCAAACCTTCAAGAGTGGAAGAAGGTTTTGGAAGAGAATGGCTTTGAGATACTGCCGCCGGGCATACGAAAAGCTGCGCGAGGGATAGCGCTCTTTATCCACCCCAGAAGTATCGGGGGAGTTCTGGTGGAATTGGAGGAGATCCAAGCCTAAGGGGAGCTATGCGCTACGATCAGATAAGCCCTGTCCCACCGCTCACAAAGGTCACGAAAAACGTGATCATTCTGTGCGTCGTTGTCTATTTCTTCGACCTCATCACTGACAGCCTCGGAATCCGTTTCGGCTTTTATCGACTCAATGAGATTTTTGGTCTCGTGCCCGCTTTTGTACTCGAAAAAGGTTGGGTCTGGCAGTTTGTTACCTACATTTTCATGCATGGGCACATGTTGCACTTGCTGATGAACATGCTCATCCTTTGGTACTTCGGTGCCGAGATTGAAATGCGCCTCGGTGAGCTCAACTTCTTCAAGTACTTCTTACTCTGTGGCGTCGGCGCCGGACTCTTCAACTTTGGTGTGAACCTTCTGGTCGCCAAAATGACCGGAACACGCGTACTGAGCAACCCGATTGTCGGCGCCAGCGGGGCCATTTTCGGAATTCTTGCTGCCTACGGAATCTTTTACGGCAATCGCTATTTTCTGGTTTTCTTTCTCTTTCCCATGAAGGCCAAGTACTTTGTGCTGTTGATGGCCGGCATCGAACTCGTGATGGGAATTGAAGCCAACCCGCGAGATAACGTCGCGCACTTTGCCCACATCGGCGGTATGGCCGTGGGCGCTCTCTACATCTACCTCAAGTACGTCAAGGGCCCCCTATTCGGTCGTGGTCAAAGCAAGAAGGACGCAGAACGCGACAAGCTCCGTCGTCAGTTCCGTCTCATCGTCAATCAAGACGACGAAGAGAACAAACAAGACGGTGGTGGCCCCTCCTACTGGAACTAGCCAAATCCTAAATTTATTTGGGAGCTTTAGAAAAATCGATATAGAGCTTTTCGTAGGCTTTCTTGGAAAGGCCTTTGGTGAGTCTCTGCAAATCCTCTTCACTGGTGAAGCAACCGTGGATACGCTGCATGGGTTTGCCGGGAAGGATCATCAAGCTATCCCCGCGACCGATGAGGTCTTCGGCACCTGAGGTGTCTAATACAGTGCGAGAGTCCACTGAGGACGGTACTTTGAAGGCGAGACGCGACGGGATGTTCGCTTTGATTAGGCCCGTTACGACGTCGGTAGACGGGCGCTGGGTGGCGATAACCAAGTGGATCCCTGCAGCGCGAGCTTTTTGCGCCAGTCGCGTGATTGCCTCTTCCACTTCGCCCCCGCTGGTGAGCATCAAATCCGCCAATTCGTCTACCACGATAACGATGTAAGGAATCTTATTGGCCGCGCTCTTCATGCTGGCGTTGTAAGAGTCGATGTTTTTGGATCCGTATTCCGCCATGATGTTGTAGCGGTTTTCCATTTCCATCACCGCCCAATTCAGCGCATTCACCGCGTGCTGTGGCCGGGTGATGATATTGCTGATCAGGTGAGGTAGCCCTTCGAAGACGTTCAGCTCCAGCATTTTGGGATCAATGAGAATCATGCGCAGTTGCTGCGGGCTCATTCGGTACAAAAAGCTTGTGATGAGTGAGTTTACGAACACCGATTTACCGCTACCGGTAGCACCCGCGACAAGTAGGTGAGGCATAGCGGCGAGATCCCCAATCATGGCCTGGCCGTCAGTAGACTTCCCTAATGCCACTGGGATACGAATTTTCTTATCCGCGAACTCTTTGGAAGAGAGGATCTGCTTGAGCGAGATGATCTCGGACTTGGGCCGCGGGACTTCAATCCCTACAACCGTTTTGCCGGGGATAGGGGCCACGATACGTAGATCGGGTGTCCCCATCACAATGCCGAGGTCTTCCTGGACGTTGGCGATGGCTTTGAGCTTCACGCCCGCCGATGGCTTAAATTCATAGGTGTTGATGACCGGCCCGACGGACACGGTTTCCACTTCCCCCGTAATATTGAATGACACCAAGTGTTCGCAAATCTTGCGCGTATTGTCCCGTATTTCGCTGCGAGTGGGCTTTTTCGCGCCACTGTCATAGTTCTGCAATGAACGAAGAGAGGGGAACTTGTAGGTCTCTCGGTACGGTATCACTTCCTGGAAATCTGCTTCTGCGCTTTCTTCGGAGCTGTCATCGCTGTCCGAATCCTCTTCATCGTCGAGCTCGTCCAGTTCATCATCCAGTTCTTCATCTTCGTCGTCATCGGTCTTTTTCTTCGCTGCCTTTTTGGGCTTCTTCTTTTTGGCCGGCTTCGCTTTTGCCTTTGCTTTGGGCGCTGGCGTACGCGCAATAATTTTTTCTTCTTCTTCGGCCGCGTCGTCCTCTTCCTGCTCGTCCTCTTCCTCGTTGCTCAAGTCAATTTCTTCATAGTCTTCGAAGGTGTTGCCTACCAGCGGTCGGAACAGCCGCCGCAAGCTCAAGTCGGTCGTCAACATCAGGGTTACGAGAAAGCCGCCGCCGAGCAAAAGCCCCGCGCCGGTTGAATTAAAATACCGGTAGAGCCAGGCCCCACCGGTCTTGCCGATGATGCCCCCCATGAGTGGACTCAAGTCTGAGACGGTCTGGTGAAACAGCACGTAACAGGCCATCGATCCTAGCGCAGCCGAAAGTCCCCCACCCAACATGAGCAGGAAATTTTTGCGCATTGAAGCCCCGGAGAAACTTAGAAAAGATAGAAATGAAGTGAGACCGAGCAAGCCGTAACCCATTACGCCGAGATAGCCGAGCAAGTATTCTGCGAGCCAGGCGCCAACGATGCCACCCAGGTTGTTTATCTGATCCCACTGGTTGTGTTTGAGGTTGTAGGTATCGATCGGAACATAGGACGTGAGGGCAACGAGCACAAAAAGAGTCACGAGCGTGAAAATGCTGCCTTTGAGCTCGCGTGCTGTGCGGTCGTCGTGTTTCGGGCGGACGTCTGCCTCGCTGTCCCGCTCGAAAACACTTGAAATGGCCTGCCTCAATTTGCTCAAGTCCCAATACTCCTAAATGCCTGTGGGCACACCTACCCACGGATCCGACTCAGTCGGATCTCACTTTTTGCAAGTAGAGTGCCGGGCGTAGACAGCCAGTTTCATGCTCAAGATAGGAAAGTCGAGGCGGAACTGTGCCCAAATTCGGCGGTTTCAGCGCAAGTCCGGCCCTGGATTGTCACCAAGAACAGTGCATAGACATGCCTGCAGGCAGAAGGGCGACTGGCGCGAAGCTTGCTTGAAGAGCGCGGAGCGAACGGAGGAGGCAAGGTGTCGCGCTGGTATTTTTTGATAATTTGGGTGGTGGCTTTTTTGGTGAGCGTAGCGCAGGCCGAAAACGGGATGACCGTTTTGGATCCAGACTACTTTGATCGCCTCGAGGGTTCTGAAAATCTCGGGAATGCGGGTGACGATGAATACGCATGCCAGCGCTTTACCGGTTCCTCTCACACGGTGATGACTTCTACCGCGTTCAGAAAAATCAAAAAGTCTTGTGGCGGGGATCTAGTTGTTCAACACATCCAACCTCGAAAACGCTTTGTGCCCATGAATGAGTGGAAACAGCATGAAACGGGGTACCTGCTCGTTTGCTGCCGTGGAAAAGCCCGTTCCCGGCGCAGTTTTTCCCGCGACTAGCCAGTTTTTTTTTGCTACGCTTTTTATGATTCTATGACAGATGAAACGCGCAGCCTTGACCTGACGGTCAGTATTGTCACCTCAGGGCGGCTGCCGCTACTAAAACGTTGCCTCCGTTCTGTGGCAGACTCTTTGCCGCTCCGAGCAGAGATTTTGCTCGTCGTAAATGGGGCAGATAGACAAACTATCGAGTGGCTAAGCAACAACCCCGTTCCAGGCTTGTATTGGGAGCAGCGTGGAAGAGGCTCGCTCGCTTCACACCGAAATTTTGCTCTCTCTATCGCACGTGGCAGGATTTTTTACTGCTTGGATGATGACGTTGAAGTTCCCGAGTTTCTTTTTGCAGAAGTACTTCGTTTCTTTGACGAGCACCCTGACGTGGGCGTGCTCGGTGGTCCAAACAAAACGCCTGTACTGAGTTCTCGCAATCAAAAGCTATTTGGAGCGGTAATGACGAGCTGGTTTGCCGCTCCATGGGTTCGAAGACGATACGGTGCGGGGGGTGGGGAGTCTCTTGCAGATTTCGATTTGATGTTTTGCAACTTGGCATTCCGGGCGGCAGCCCTTCCCCCTCGCTTGCGATTTGTGGAAACGCTTAGGAGCAATGAAGAAAACACGTTTGTTAGTTGCTGCACCGCCTCCGGCATAAAGCATCGATTCATCGATGCTTTCTACGTGTATCATGAGCGTCGAGCGTATCTGAGTGGGTTTTTAAAACAGATTGCTTCCTATGGGCACGGCCGCAGCCAACAAATTCGACTAGGTTGGACATGGTCTCAGGCGGGGTTTTTGGTGCCGCCCGCGGTATTCGCGCTTGCAGCAAATTTGCTCGCTACGGGCTCTCTTCAGGCCCTCGCTACGCTAACGGCGATTCATCAACTCCTCGCGTTTTGTTCGGTTGTGGTAGGTCGGGACGAGATACGAGCCCTCCCAGTTACGCAACGTATCAGTCTCGTCCCGCTCATCGGGTTGGTACATCTCGCGTATGGATTTGGTTTTTGGCGAGGTATTTTGCTTGGCTCCCCCCGTGTTTGGCCGGGCTTAAAAGCATTTCCCAATCCTGCCAGATAGCTTTTGCGTACAACGCTGGGTCCATTCCGTAAATCGGCGGGTCGGGAAGCGGGTGTTGGCCCAATTGGTGAAGTTGCCCCACGAGCTCTTGCAAGTGGGAGAATACCTGAACCCAATTTCCATCGGGAACAAGACGAAGAGGAAAAGGACCCGGTTGGTAGTGCGCAACGAGCAAGGGGCGTTGTAGAGCCAGGCTTTCGAAAAAACCGGTACTACTTTGCCCCAACACGGCGGTACATTCCGCGGCAAGCTTGCGCAGGGATTGGTTCGGGGGCGCGATGTTGACGAAGGATTCTCTGCAGGCGAGCTCGCAGACTTTTCGGCTGGATTCTGGATCGCGCGGATGAAGCTTTAGGGTCACTTCAAATCCGGTCTTGGCGGCTGCGTTAAGCACATCTTTTACGATCCGCGCTTCAAATTGAATCCCCTGAAGCAGGTAAATTAGCTGCTTCTTTTTTGGGGGCAAATACGCAGGTTGCGTATCGCATGGAATTCCCAAGTGTTGCACTCTTGTGCCCGGGGGTACAGTTCGATCAAGCGCACGCCTGAGACTTTCGGCAAATACAACGTAATGATGGGCCGCCGGCCTTAGACTCACCGGGTAGCTCGCGAAAAGTTGGTAGTAGAGCGGGAAGAGGACGCCTCGGCGGATTTTCGGAAAATTCGCCAGTACTAGACTTGCGAGAAGGCCGCGCGCGTAATCTGTCTCCTCTGGTAGGATGACGAGATCGGGGTTGAAACTTCTCAAGAACGAGGCAAGTTTTTTTTCGAGTTTCTCTAGTCGTGCAACGAGATTGTACTCTCGGTACCGCTCAAACCAATCGTCAAGCCACTGAAAGAAGAATGGGTCCGAAGAAGCGCCTTCGCGCCCTACGGCTCTAGGGAGCATTGTTGGTTCTTCCGTTAGGTGCACTACGGCTAGCCCCTCCGGAACCCAACGCTCTGCTTTCCTTTGTAGTGCTTCGAAGTCAAAGCCAGGAACAAGAACGCTCTCCCACTGGGAGTGATCGCAGTGCGCGACCAATGGTCTTAGGACCGAGTAGTTGGGTTCAGTAAAAAACAAGAACGCGACTTTTTTTCTAGAAATACCTCACCTCCAATGGAATTCGGAGTTGAGACACCACCCATTCGACAGTACCTGGCGGGGGCTCGAACTCGTCAGAAGTTCCCGTTACGTACCAGATTTGTTTGATGGTATTTAGTGGCCCCAAACTGTCTAGCAGTAAGGATAGTTGCTTTGACTCATGAATGAGAAGGTTTTCCCAGCATTCTAATACGATTTGGCTGCTCCCCAGGTTTCTAGACTTTACATAAGTGCGTACTTGATCGCCGCGGCCTGCCCAAAGATCCGCCCATGTAAATTTCCCACTTGCATGCGGTATCGAGTGCAGCTGGAGCAGAGTGCGCGCATGCTCATGGAGTGGAATGAGCGTCGCCTTCCGATCGAGCCACTTCTCAAACGCGTCCCAATCTACGACTCTATCGAAAAAGACTGCGGATTCCATCGCGGTTCTCGTGCGTATATTATAATTCATCATGGAAGAGCATGGGGGGCCGGATAAAAGAGTTAATCATCAATTGTGACGATGTTGGAATGCACTGGTCCATCAATGCCGCAGCGCTCCAGTTGCTCGAGAAGCACCGATCCGTCCGCGTCTCCCTGATGGCGACCGGGAATTATTTTCAAGATGCGGTAGAGCGATTGAGAGCAAATGGATTTGGCAGCTGCGGGGTACACCTTACAATGAACTCCGAATTTCAAAAACTTCCCACTTCGCCGTTGACGCGGGCTTCTTCGCTTTGTGATTCGAATGGACACTTTCACGGACGGATCCAGGAAACACGGCAAACTGCTGTTAAGGCGGACATTCTGACTGAATGCGTGGCGCAGATTGAAGCCGTCTTGGATCGCGGTCTCCGTGTCACCCACCTAGATTCCCATATGTTTTTTTCAGATTCCTCTGTTTGGGGAGATACTTCTCTATGCGAGGAGATCGGGCACCTAGCGTCTCAAATGGGCATTCCATTTAGGATTCTGGGCAGTGACAACATCGTTTTTATTTGGGAAGAGCATCGGGATTTTGATTCTAGAGTTGCATTTTATGACTCCTGTTTTTCGGATTTAAATCCCGGGAGTAACGAGCTCATCCTACATCCGGCGCTCGATGAAGCGAGTATTGCCAGCTTTACCCAATCTGGCCCCAGGCGAGCTGCTGATTACGAATATTTTTCCGGAGCTCGCTGGCTGCAACTCTGCTCACAAAACAATGTTCTTTTAACTACGAGAGGCTTTTAGATCCATGTCTTTGACACTCCAGGATCAGATAAGAACGGCGTTTAGATTCCACCTAATGTTGCGGCCGCTCCGAGTGGCGCTTTACTTGGTTGTGCCCTTTTTAATTGGGAAGTTTCTTGTACCAGAAGAGTATGGTGTTTTTACGGCAACATTTGCGGTGGTGACACTCGTTGAAGGCCTGTGTCTTCCCGGAGTAGGGCCACTACTCATCCGGTCTGCATCGTTGGAAGCGGCAAGCTCCTTATTTTGGCTTGCGCTGATCGTGCGCATGTTTATTTGCCTGGGATTCTACGGGATGGCTCCGCACCTCTCGGCACTATTGGGGCTTAAGGATGGCGCCATCTATTTCCAGGTTCTAAGTGTATGGTTTGTCCTGGAAGGGCTAAGAGTAATTCCGGACGCTATCCTCGTTCGCAAGTTGGCCTATCGAACTCGGTTCCAGATCTACGCACTGGCGGACTTGGTGGGGATTGCGGCGCTTGCAATCTTGCTTTACGGCGGTTTCGGAGCGTGGGCGCTCGTAGGGCGCTTGCTATTTGTGTCTACAACGATATTGCTGTTGAGTGCCACTGCAGGAAATTGGCGTCCGCGTTTTGAAGTCCGCTCTGAGGTAATGCGCGAGTTTTTCTCGCTTAACCGGGATTTGACAATCGTAAGACTCACAAACCAATATCTTTCCTCTATCGATAGTTTGTTGATTGTGTCGTTGTGCGGGGGGGCAGAGGCGGGTCTTTTCGGTATGGCGGTGAAGTTTGTATTTTTGCCGCTCCATCACATGCTCTGGCCGGCGGGAGAATTATTGCTTCCGATTGGGAAGGCAACGGCCAAGGGGGATGTGGCAGCGCTCTATTTTCGCTATACCCAAGTTTCCGTATTTGTTTGTTTGCCGCTTCTAATTTCCTTAACCTTCCTCGCGGATCATCTGGGAGCGTTGCTCGGGTCCAGTTGGGCGGCGCTCCCGCCGTTGATTGCACCTATGTCCGCGGTGGCTGTTGCATTCTGTTTCGCACCTCCAGCGTCGCTTTACGTGTTGACTCATTCGAGTGACTTGGATTCCAGACTTTCAATTTTTGAGGTTTTCCTGGTCTCCGCTGGCATTATCCTGGGGGCCCACTGGGGGGTGTGGGGTGCGGTTTCCGGAATGGCGGCTTCTGTGGCGTGTGCCTTGGCTGTGCGCTTGCCCCTGACGCTTAAGAGAATAGGAATTCCATTTGGTCGTTTTTATAAGGAGCTTAAGTGGGTTGGCGCCGCTAACATCCTGCTAGCTCTTGCGCTATTTGGACTTCGAGCGTCGGCCGGCGGCGTCTCAAGTACCTGGGTGTTGGACTTAGGTTGCCTCGGGCTATGTTTAAGTTTTTATATGCTCTATTTTCATAAAAGTGAACCATTTTGTATATTGAAGGACGTCCTCGCTATTCGCTTGGCCCGCCACCAGAAGGTACCGCAGTAGTCTAGAAGGCCGTGCCAAGACCGGCGGTAGCTGCGGTTCTTGAACGTAAAACAGTGTTCAATTTTCGGCTTATATCTATGTTTATAGCTTTCGGAACCTCTTAGAAAATCCAAATGAACCAGCCGGCTTTTTTTTGCCTCTGATAGAATGTACGCGAGCAAAAGTTTCCCAGGGCTTTTCTTCCAATAGTTGGTGTCGTAGGCGGCAAGGTACATTCCCTTAGTCCCGTTCCGCTCCGTCCCCAAACAACCCGCCAAGAGATTGTCACCCAAAACGAGTGCATCCAGTGTGAGTCGCGATCGGGGGGCAAAGGTGGAAATCAGTTGAGAGCAGAAATCGCGATAAATTGGTTTTGTGAATGAACTAGGTGTTCGTGTGCTGCTCCACCTTCGTTCGTGTAATTGAGCAAACTGGGGGAGCCACTTTTCGATGTCTGAGCGAGTCTGAAGTTTCAGGTAAGTAAAATCTCCCTGTTTGCGATACCAGTTAATGAGGTTCTTGTAACGATGGGTTTGGATTCTGTGCCCGAGCGCGTTAATCTCCTTTGAGGTGAAGTGTAAGCGTGTTGCCGAAGTATAGGTGCCGGGTTTCGGGCAGAGTCGTCCGAGTGTGGTAGTACGACCAATGCTCGGAACTATTACGGGTTCACCGCTTTCTTCTAGCATTTGCCAGAATGTTGACACCGCAGCCGTATCGTCGTTAGAAAAAATGATCAAGGGGTGATCGGCATCTCTGTCGGCGCATAGGCGCCAACTGTAGTCTCGGTAATAGAAAGGAGCCGCCAGTCTGAGTTTCACAGTGTCACGGATCATCAATAGCTTAATTGGGCTATTGCCCGCGAAAAACCGAGCCCAGATGTTGAAGAATTCACGTTCAAAATAGAACATGTTGGGACGCATTTCGCTTGCGAGCGCATTCCATTCTTCTTTTAGATCTGCAGCCTCCTCTGCAGTAATCCAGAAACCTCGTAGCGATCGATCCTCCATTTAGCGATGTTAACAGTAAAAGTGAAAAAGCATAAGGATTCGGTTAGAATTCATTACGATCTTTCCGATGAAAGTAGCTATCGAAATTACTGAGGCAATACGCGCCCACCGAGGCTGGGGTCGCTTTGTGGGTGAGCTTGCCCAGGCGCTTGTGAAAATTGATCGTCAAAATAAGTATGCTTTTTTTTATCACTCTACTGAAGCACATCGGGAATCGGAACGCACGTGGTGCGATCGTTTGGCTTCGTCGAATGTAACGCTGATCCCGGTGAACGTGGGGCGGGCGGAATACGATGCCCTTGAGGAAAATCGGCAGTCGTCGTTTGTTGAAAAGCTTGTCCCGGACGCAGATGTCTATCACGCCGTTACAGAATTCCCTTTTTACGTAAGCCGAATTCCAAAAATCACCACCCTCCACGAGATTTCACCGCTCTTGTTTCCGTGGAAGTTCTCTGAAACGTGGCTGGATTATTTTTTTTCTTATATGCGCGAAGCTCGCTCAACTTCGGAAATGATTGTTACCGTGTCCGAGAATACACGAATTGAGTTGATCGAGTGGATGCAAGTGAAAAGGAATAAGGTAAAAGTGATCCCCAATGGGGTTTCTCCTCTTTTTTTTTCGCAACCCACGCTGATCCCGGAGCGGCGGCCGGACCTCGAGCTGCTTTATGTCGGGCCCGTCGAGGATCCTCTCAAGAATTTTGAGTCGCTTTGGAGCATGTTCCTGAAATCCCCCCTGGGTACCAAGTTGCACCTAGTATCAAGCGATACCAGTTACGAGCGCCTTGCCAGAGAGCGAAACATACCGCCAGAACGGGTCGGCTCAGTTCGTGTGTCTTCGGGCGTGGCGGACCAGGAGCTTTTTCGGATTTATCAACAAGCGTCAGTTCTGGTTTTTCCTTCGTTGCATGAAGGCTTCGGCCTGCCCGCGTTAGAGGCGATGGCGGTTGGCTTGCCGGTTGTGTGCAACGGGCATTCAGGTTTGGGAGAGGCGACTTTCGGTTTGAACTTCTCGTTCTCACCCCACTCGCACCGGGATCTTTGGCGGGCGGTTTGTACTGCCGCAGCGGCTCCTTCGTCCCATCGGGAGTTAGGGCGGCAGCGAGCGGCGGAGCGCACGTGGGAGCGAGCCGCCGAGCAATATATCAAAGTCTACGAGCGGGCGGCGAGAGCGCGGGGGAGCGGGCGTCTACGGGTTTGGGGCCACGCACCGCAGCTACCGGCCATCAGAGCTGGGGGGAGTTTTGAGGAAATAGGTCGGCGGGTAGGCACGGACTATGGTGATTCGGTCCTCTCCAGTATCGACTATTGCTCGACGTTATTTTTCTCGGACTTTCGTAGACTTCGGAGCTTACCCGTGAGGGTCAAAAAATGGCTGAGGCGCACGGTTGGTGCTGCGTATTGGTTCACCTTCGATCCGGAAACTCGGGCGTTCATTTGGGGGCTTCGCAAGGCGGATGCGAAGAGGTTTTCCTTTTTGGATCTCGCTTTCATAAACGCCTATCCGGATTGCCGAGTGGTTTTTCGGAGCCTATTCATGCAGGTTTTTAGGCCAATTGGTACCTCTGCGGTGAGTTGCGGAGCTTTGTGCAGTCTGACCACATCCGCGGGGGAGACTTTGGCCGTTCACGGACGACACTTGGACCACGACCTCTGTCCTGAGATCGGTTCGGCTGTTCGTTTTCACACCGTGGTTCCGCAGGATGGTTTTCCTTTTGCGTACGTGGGGTTGGCGGGGACTTTGAGTGTACTTACTGGGATTAATTCCGAGGGGCTTAGCGTTTCCGAAATTGGGTCGCCGACTTTAAAAGCTCGATTTTGCCGGCCTTGGGGACAGCATTTACGACGTCTGCTTCAAAAATGTCGCTCCGCGGATGCGGCGGATGCACATCTACTGGACCCGAGGCTCTTTTCCTATAGTCACAGGATCACTCTTGTTTCGTCGGCTCCATCGGCGAAGGTGCGGGTTCTTGAAGTGAGCCCGCAAGATGCCATCGTCCTTTCCAACAAAGATCCGAATCTGGTTTTTACTTGTGAACGACCCGAGAGCCCGGTCGTCATGCGATCTATTTTGGCAGGCAAAAGCCTGAGGGATATCGATCGCGCACAGAACTATTGGGACACGCGCTTTGGTTCTTTTGAGCGGCTCTTTCGGATTTGCCGGGAACATTCTAAGGGGCTCGACATTAAAGACGTTAAGACCTGGCTGAAACTGGTCTCCCCCTACAAGTGCATTGGGCAGCTCGTAACCGATAGCGGTACGTTGAGTGGCTATGCGGCGGTTGCCCGGGCGGACGATAGCGGGCGTGTTTTTCCCGTTCGGGATGTTGAGCTCAAACCCATATCTCTAAGCGATTCGCTAGTGCGGGTTGTTTGCGACGAGCGGACCAAGCGTTTGCTCCTTTTTTTTCCACGTAAGTCGGTCTCTTCTAGGAAGTTCTTGGTCTTGTTTTCGGAAGCCAATGAAAAAGTGCAGATCGAGATCCACCTGCCCAGAGGAAGGCAGGTGGTTTCGTGTGACCTTCCAAGATTTGTTCTCGAAAAAAGAAGCTGTATTTCGTTGTTGGACTTTGAAACAAAGGAGGAATTACTGAATTTTTCCCTTTGTGGTCTAACTTCCGCTTCGCCTCTCAAGAAGCTCTTTCAGGTGTCTTTTAAGTTGTTCCGTGGGAAGCTGCAGGGACTCCCACACGCTTGTCAACGGAATGTCGTTTAGCTCAGTAAGAGATGAGTTCACGTAGTGCTCACGTGCGCGCTCAGAAAGCCCGTCAAGAAACGAAAGTGGCCTGAGTTGAACCCGACCGCAGTGGATCATTTCTATCAGCGCACTGGCGGTAGCGAACAAGTCGATCAGATAGTTGGTCTCTCCGCCTCGAAGACAACTTTCCATCATGTCGAAGCATTCTACGGCCTCAAGGACAAGATCCGGTTGTTCCACTTGGTAGCTTTGGTCACTGCTACATCGAATCAGGTTTGTGGAAATATTCCAATTCCAGGCTTCAAAGAAAATCTGAGCTAGCGGATCCAGGGTGAGCCATTTTTCAAATTGATCTCTTGATAGCACTACCGGGAAACTCGGGGTCATCCCGAACGGGATTGCTGAAAGCCTAGGCGAGAGTGCATGACTGGCCGCTAGCAGATTGCTCAAGGCTGTCTCTTGGAGGGGCCGTTCGTATAAAACAACGATGGCATTTTGAAATTTGTAAGGGCGAATTGGAAAACACATGATTTCAATGGGAGTCTCGCATTCCAAATTCATCAGAGGTGCCAATGCTGCTCGTAGCGCGCTCTGGATCGGGATCCTTGGGCCCTCAAATAAGCCTACCGTCTTTATGTCCACTGTTTTGAGCTGAGTTCGTTCGTTCCCAATCTCGGGAAATTGAACCGGGAGGCTCAAGATGTGCTCGGTTTCGCTTAAGATTCCGTGTGCAGGCAATCTTTGGTGCCTGTGCGGGTACTCGAGAGCAGGGATAACCGCATGGGTTCTGCGGCTAAGCCAAGTTTCGCGCCAGCGAAGCTTACTGAGGCGTCGGGAGGCCACGGTGATGCCAATCCGGTTTTTTCCGAAGATTCCTTCGCGAATTCCCGGGATAGTGTAAAAGATGCGTTCGCGCTGTTTTTTCTTCCATTCTGATCGCGAGATTGAAAGATCGGAAACGTGCAGAGGGATTCGAGAAAATACCGAGCAGTTTACTAAAGGTGCTGCGTAGTCGGTTACGCGAAATAGCGCGTGCTCTTGCCAACGGTGTGATCGAATAATCCAAAATTCTCCACAAAACGGGATGATCCGGCGCACCCACCGGAGTCTACGCCTAAGACTGTGTAGGAATCGCGGCTGGTCAATTCGTTCGTTGACGAGGAGCGTCAAGTCCAGGTCGCTTTCGCCGGCAAATGCGTCCTTTAGAACGCCCGGGCGGCGAAGTAAAATAGCGTCAATGGCTGGATTCACCCTAAACGTCACTGAGAGGAGTAGTAGGCCCAAGCGGTACAGCGCGCGAAAGCACGCCGCCATCGGCGCGAACTCTGAGAGCCTTACTGTGATCCGGCGAAGTGCGTTCCATGGTGTGAGTGCCCCGATAGCGACTTGCGATGGCTCGTAGTGTGGGCTTGCATTGTGATGAATCTTGAACATGCAGAAAAGATTAGTGTAATCGTTCCCGCGTGCAACGCGGAGCCCTATATTTCAAGATGTTTGGACAGCCTGCTCCGAAACACACTGGTACCATCCGAAATCATCGTTGTTGATGATCACAGTGAGGACGGAACCGCAGTCGCAGTCGAAGCGCACAAGAACCGAATTGTGAAATTGGTGAGAATGGGGTCGCGTGATGGCGCCGGAGCCGCGCGCAACCGCGGTATTGCTGTTGCAACTGGGACTTTGCTTTTTTTTCTCGATTCCGACTGTATGGCGGCGCAAGACTGGATCGAGCGCGGCGTTGAGGCTTTCCGGAACTCGGAGATTGTTGGTGTCTTTGGGGCAATTTACTACGAAACAATACCGACTCAAATTAGAGAGAAGATTCCTGTAAATCCCTTCTACCATTCTCCCCTCGTGAACCCGGTCAACGGCAGGTTTCCAGATTTTGCGGCCGGAAACGTTGCCTACCGCGCCGAGATCGCTAGGCGATTGGACGGTTTCGATACCCGCCTTTTTAAAAATGGCCGCGAGGACACGGACTTTGCGCTGCGGGCTCTGCAATTTGGAAGAGTTGTCTACCAACCGCAAATGAAGGTTACCCATTCGAGTGGAACTTGGACGTGGGGGCAGCTCCGAGCGAGTGCCAAGCGCTACCAGTCCGATGTGATATTTTTTGGGAAGTATCAGAAATTTGCATTCTGTCGGGGGCGTGTTTTGCACCCAAAAATGCTTTTGTTAGCTCTGTTTCCTTTGGCCATTCCTGTCGTATATGGGCGATGGCTAAGAAGTTTGAAGGATTGGCTCTTTTTACCGTTCCTTTGGCTGTATTTTCTCCTGGTCCGTTGGAACATTTTTGTCGCGGCAGTCAGAGAGCGGGTTGTCGTGTTTTAAAGAAGGCTTTTCGTTAGAATAACTAACATATGGGACGAGTGAGCGAGTGGCGAGAGCAGGCGTATTTTGTCGTTATCTTACTTACTCTTCCGATCGCGGTCGAAGCGATGTTGAGACTTCAGAATGTGCTGCCCATCCCGCGGAGACACGTGACTTTGAACCGCTATGTTCCACGCCGGCATCGTGAGAATCTCAGACTCCAGCTTTTTCCCAATCCGGAAATTTTGCCGGAACTCCCGCCTTCATCACGCTTTTCCACCGATGCGCATGGCTTCCGAACCAGAGGCACGGCAGGTGTAGAGAGAGAAGGGGGCACAAGGGTGGTTTTCTTGGGAGACTCAACGATGGAAAGCTCTCTGCTGGACGATTTGGCAACCTGGCCGGCAGCGGCCAGTGAGCTCGCGGAGCAAATCGCAGGAAGGGGAGTCCGGTTGGAAGACCTTAATCTGGGATTAGCCGGCGCGGACTCGCGAGATCAAATTGCTCTGTTCTCGCAGTACTTGGTTCCCTCCAAGCCGGAAGTTCTCGTATTGTCTGTCGGCATCAACGACCTGTGGCTACAACTTGATCGGTCGTATAATAGCTACCGACAAGAAGACCGTTCATACATTAAACTATCGGACTGGGCGACAGGGAGTAAAATTTTCGAACCTTTTTATTTCTTACGGTTATGGCGTCTGCAAAAAGACGGTGATATTCAATGGTCTTGGTTCGGCCCGAAAGTTCGCTACAGGGTTGGAGACTTTATAAAAGAAAATCGAGCCATCCGGGCCAAGTTGCCTTACAAGGGAATCGACACAGTCTCCCTTCCTTTTCCCGAGTTTGAGCAAAACCTAAGAAGTCTTATCGGCATGGCTCTCGCAAACCACGTAAGCGTAATTCTGGTGACCCAATCGTGGCTCTATGGCGAAAATGTTTCCCCTGAGGCTAAAAAGAAGTTTTGGAACCACCAAGTCAAATTTAAATATCGGGAGGAAGCGTTGGATCGGGTGTTGCGTAAATATAATGATGTTACTCGGAAGCTTGCCAGCGAATTTCATCTGAACGTTGTTGACCTCGAGCGAAATCTCCCAAAAGATCCTGACTATTTTTATGATGAGATGCACTTTACTCCGTTGGGGGCACGAAAAGTAGGGGAGCAATTGGCTCCCATTTTGGCCAAGGAGATTAGTCCCAGGTACCACCACGATTCTCGCAAACTCTGAGGGGAGAAACGTCGTTGCAACCACAACTTCAAGCAAGCGAGTCTTCCGAAAAACAAGCTCCGCCATATGATGGTTTACCACCAGCGCGCGGTTCAATGACTCTAGTTCTTTTTTCACAGAAGACGCCGTATTTCGTTTTTGCATTGGCACTTGTCTTGCGTCTGCGCGAATATCTTCACAACCGTTCTCTTTGGCTGGACGAGGCTCACGTAGCTTTAAAGGTGCTTGCGCCGAGCTTCTGGGATGACATCCTGAGCGGAAATTGGTACCAAACGCTGCCAGTGGGAATTGCGGTTCTCACGCGGGTGCTTGTCGCGGTTTTTGGCGACTCGGAGTATGTGCTTCGACTGCTTCCACTTCTGTGTGGTTTGCTCTCGTTCCCATTATTATTCCGTTTTTCGCGGGAATATCTTAAGCCGCAACTTGTCCCGCTAGCGCTACTCCTTTTTTCCGTCGCTCCCCCTTTGGTCTATTACTCTTCGGAGGTGAAACAATACTCCAGTGATGTATTCATTTGTCTTTCTTTGCTAGTTCTAGCCGCAGACGCGATGCGATCAAATTTTAAGACCAGAGTTTGGCCATTAGGCCTGCTTGCGTCGTTGCTCACTTGGTTTTCGTTTCCCGCCGTGTTTGTGTGTCTTGGTATTGCGATGGCATTCGCTGCGCAAATCCCGTCCGGCGAACGCCTAAAGAAGATAGCGAAAGCCGTGCCTTGGGCTGTGTTTTGGGGATTGAGCTTGGGCCTTCATTACTTCACCTTTCTTCGCTACATTTCCACAAACTCGAAGCTAGTCCAACAATGGGAGGGCTGGGGAGGCTTTGGTCCCTCAAGTGGAAGTTTGGTGGTCTGGGCTAGATGGCTAGTTACCGCTTTAACGACGTTCCCGGCAACGATCGGGATTTCTTTCGGGCGCTTTGCCGCGGCCCTTGCCCTATTTGGCGCTTTCGTTTTACTCCGATCTTACCGGCCCAAGAGTTATCTCATCCTGGCACCCGCCGCTTTCCTGGTGACTGCTGCGGCGGCCGGATATTATCCGGTGCTTTTGAGGGTCGTGCTTTTTGCGGCGCCGCTGTTCCTGATTGCTCTACTCAAAGGCTTGGAGGCAGCAGGGTGTACTCGGTTCACCAAAGTCCTGGCTTGGGGAGCGGCGATTATTCTTTCCGGACAAGTTGTAGTCGGGGCCGCCCAAAATTTTTTGCACCCTTCCGTTCGAGAGCACATTCGGCCGCTGCTCGGGCACTTGAAAAAGGAGCTTAAACGTGGTGATGCCGTCTACATTTCTCAATTCGCCAGTGACGCGTTTGAGTATTCGCTGAGGCGTGAGCCGTTGCCAGCCCCTACCTTCGTCGGGCAGTGTAGGGGGGTCCCGACGGAAGTATGCGAGAAGGACTTTTTGGGACGCGTAGAGGGTGCGGAGTACTTGTGGGTGTTCCTTTCGCACGTGACGCCTGAGGAAAGATACTTGTTGGTGCGAATCGCAGACAAATGGGGGGAGCGCCTGTCAGAGTTGGAAAGCGGAAACGCTTTACTTTTGTATTACCATCGAAAAGAGCGTGAGCATTAGTAGTCTTTGCGTTCGTTTGGATCTAAGATGAGCGCATGCTAGCAGCCTATCTAAACAAGTTTGGCGGACCGGAGGTCCTAGAGGTCGGCAACCTGCGTGCTCCGGGTGTCGCAGACAACGAAGTGCGCGTGGCCATCCGAAGCTCCGCCCTCAACCACCTGGACATATGGGTGCGCAAGGGGCTTCCCGGCCTGAAGGTGGAGTTCCCCCACATACTGGGTGGAGACGCTTCCGGCTTAGTGGAGGCGGTCGGCAAGAACGTGAAAGATCTCTTTATAGGGGATGAGGTCATTGTACACCCTGGCCTTTCCACGGCGCCCTGGGAGGAAGTGGAAAGTTTAGCTTCCGACTATCGGATCTTGGGTGAGCATGTGAACGGTACCAATGCCGAAATGGTGACCGTCCCTCGCGAGAACATTTTTCCTAAACCAAAGAATCTATCGTTTGATGAAGCGGCGTCGGTTCCCTTAGTTTTTACAACCGCGTGGCAAATGCTTGTGGGACGGGGGCAGGTGAAGGCCGGCGACCTGATTCTCGTGCATGCAGCGGCCAGTGGCGTCAGTTCGGCCGCAATCCAAATTGCGAAGTGTTTTGGCGCGACGGTAATTGCCACGGCAGGAAGCCCGAAAAAGTTGGACCTCGCCTCCCAACTGGGGGCCGATTGTGTTTTGGATTACTCTCGACAGAGTGTAGCAGCCGAAATCAAGAAACAGTTCGGAAAACGCGGTGTGGATACTGTCATCGACCATGTCGGAGCCGACACCTGGAAGTCTCATTTTGAAGTGCTTCGAAGGGGAGGTAAGATCATTACTTGTGGGGCAACCAGTGGTTTCGAGGTGTCACTCGACTTGCGTTATGTCTTTTACAAGCAAATTCAAATTCTAGGTTCTACGATGGGTTCCAAAGGAGACTTTCCGCGGATATTGCGGCTGCTCGAATCTGGAAAGCTCCGCGCGGTGGTCGATAGAAGTTTCCCCCTGCGCGACATACAAAAGGCTCACGCCCACCTTGAAGGCCGGGAAGCACTCGGCAAGGTCATAGTTAGTGTGTCATAACAGGGGTTTAGCGGCCCTTTCCCTGGTGTGGCGCAGCGCATTTCGTGGCTTGATTCTAATTTTTCAGCGTCCGATGAGTATGGTATAGCCTGCCTTGCAGGGGACAAGATGATCGATCTGAGTAAATTCGCCGAAGAAATCCAGAAACTCGAGAAAGCGCTCAACGAGGCCAAGACCATACTGCTTACTGCGCCCGGCGTGGCAGACGGTGACTCCATTGGAGCGCAGCTCGCGCTCAGGCGAATGCTCAAGCACAGCTACCCCAAGACCGAAGTCCGGATCGTCAACGACGAACCTTTGCAGGATCGGTATCTGTTTTTACCCGACATCCAGTACGTCGAAACCCCGGAAACCTTTTGGGCGTCCAATCCGGTGAGCAATTTTGATTTGGGAATTATCGTGGATGGTGGCGTGGATCGCGCGGGGCGGGTGCGGGAGATCTACGAGAAATGCAATAAGACTGCGTTCATCGATCACCACATTGTGAGCGTGCAATTTAGCTATGACATTCGAATCGTCGAGCCAACGGCCTGCTCTACAACCGAACTTGTTTACCACCTTTCACAGCTCCCTGCGTTTTCGACCCCACTTTCTAAAGAGTTTTGTCAGCAAGTTTATTTGGGGCTGATTTTTGATACGGGCTTTTTTCGCCACTCCAGCACGACGCCCGAAGCGATGGAGCTAGGCGCCAAGCTTCTCCGTACGGGTTTTGATTTCACCCGTGTCGGGGAACGCGGCATGCTGGAACGCACGTTCAACAGTTTAAAGCTACTCTCCTACACGCTTGCGAGGGCGCAATTGCGTGCGGAGGGAAAGATCATTTGGTCGACGGTTACCCAGGATACTTTGCGGTCTTTCAAGGCGACGGATGACGACCGCGAGGGAATTATCGATCACCTCTTTCTTACCCACGGCATCGAGGTTGCAGTCCTCTTTTACGAGATGCCGGAAAGCAAGACCCGCCTGTCCTTCCGATCTCAAGGCGCGATTGACGTGGCCCGCTTTGCTCGCAGCTTGACAGAGCACGGTGGCGGGCATGAGAAGGCCTCTGGCGCCATGCTTGACATTCCTATGTCAGAAGCGGTGGAGTGGGTGTTGGAACGGCTCGAAGCGGCATTTGAATCGGGCCAGTTCAACGCATCCAAAAAGAAGAAGAGGTAAAGGGTGCTAGTCGAAGTACTGAAGTGCAAAATCCACCGAATCTCGGTGACGGACGCAGATCTGCATTATGAAGGCAGCATCAGCTTGGGCCGAGAATACATGGAATGTGCCCAGCTGCGAGCCTACGAGAAGGTAGATATCTACAATATCTCCAATGGCGAAAGGTTTTCGACCTACGTGATTCCCGGCAACCCAGGCCAGGTGTGTTTAAACGGAGCGGCTGCCTGGAAGGTACGTGTAGGTGATAAGATTATTATTGCTTCTTACGCCTGGATTGAGCGCGAGGCGATGGACCACCACCACCCACGAGTTGTACTCATCGGAGAAGGAAATCAGGTAAAGTCTGTCTCGGATGCGAGCATGAACTCTTAGCCTGGGGTGTCACATCATCACGCCGTTTGCGTCCGTATAGGTGTGAGGCGGCAAACTAAGAGCCCTGCTTGCGGGGCTGAGAAAAGTTAATGGGTTACGGGGGAGGCGCATGAACAGGCGCATTCTGTTTTTGTTTCTATTGATTCTTTCGGTTGGGGCGAGCGCTACGGAGGTAGCCACCCCCTTCAAAGTTCGTCGCTTGGAAATCAATGCTCGGCGCGAGCTGAACGTTTATAAAGATCCATCCATGTTTCTTCCCGACTTAGGGGAAATCCACGCGGATCCTTTGAGTGGTTGGGAAAGCTTGATGGAGAACACGCCCTTGCTGACCACCGTGGAGGGCCCTGTGTGCTTTCTCCAACTGGCAGCCGCCACTCCCTTCAAGAATTTTGGCCTGGTCTCCTACCTCTACCAGCTTGCGGACTCTAGGCTAAAGTCTCCGGTCACAGCGGCTACTTTCGGGGAAGCTACCCCGATGATCGTCCCGGTCCAGTTGTGTGGGGAGAGCGCCTACTCGGACTCTCTTGGTTTTGTTTTGGAAGAGGATTTGAAAGCGGTCCAGCAGGCCCGGGTGGAGCGGGGTTTACCCCCGACTGTTAGTACGCAGCCCTAAGCGGCTTCGCGCATCACGGTGCGGTTTCGTCCACCTTGTTTGGCGGCATAAAGGCATTCATCTGCGGTACGGATGAAATCTTCGATCGTTTCGAAATTGCCATTCTCAAACGTCGCCACACCCAAGCTAATAGTGATGAAGATGTTCTCGTTGCGGTAGGTGACGGGCTGTTTTTCCACGTTTAGGCGCACCCGTTCGGCTATCTGCATGGCCGTGGTGGCGTCCACGTTTCTCAGGATGATGGCAAATTCTTCTCCGCCGTACCGACAGGCGATGTTCTCAAGTCTCAAGCTCTTGTGGAGGTACTGTCCAATATGCTTCAGCACCAGATCCCCAGCGATATGGCCGTGGGTATCGTTTATTTTCTTGAAATGATCCACATCGATCATCAACAAGCTAAGCGGTGTTTTGTTGCGCTTTGAAAAGCTGAACTCCTTGGAGAGCACGTCCACGAAGTACTTTTTGTTATAGAGCTGGGTCAAGCCGTCGATGTTGGCCGCGCGAAAAAGATTCTGCTGGTACGACTGGTCGACGCTATCTTGGTAGACGAATTTGAAGTAAAGGCGTGTTCCGATAAGGATCTTGTCCCCGTCGAGCAGGACCTGCTCCTGCACCTTCTTGCCGTTCACGAAGATTCCGTTCGTGCTCCCTACATCCCGGATAACCAAATCGCTGCCGTTGCGCCAGATGATTTCGGCGTGGTTGCGCGATACGTGAGGGTCATCCAGCGGGATCTGGCACGAGGGATCTCGGCCCAGCTTTACGTTGCGCCCCTTGAGGTTGTACATCTGGCCGGTTTCTCTTCCTGAAATCTGGATGAGGTACGGCTCATAGGTGCTACCGTTGTCGTCCAAGCGGACTTTTTCCGTGACGACGATTGTCCGGTCGCGATTTTCGTTGTCCGACACTGGGGCTCCTTCCCGCTCAGGGAATAAGGGTCTACCTAATGCTTATCGACAGAATTCCAAGCATCTTTAGGGGTTAGAGAGGCCCCGCGTCGGATTAAATACCCTGTGATTCCCTAGAATTATATTGCGTGGTGCCGGGCCCTATGGCACTTTTAGCCTACGAATTTGAGCTGAACCCCGGGGTGCCCAAAGCGAAAGTTGAGCTACCTCGGAATTGCGCGGAGTGAATACATGGCGGCTGACGAACCCACACTGTTGGAACTTCTTGAGGTCATGATCAAGGCTCTAGTCGATGTCCCTGAGGAAGTGAAACTCAACGAAATCAAAGGCGAGCAGACCACCGTTTTTGAACTCGTCGTGGCCAAGGGAGATCTTGGCAAGGTTATCGGAAAGCAGGGTAAGACGGCCAAAGCGCTGCGTACAATTCTCACCGCCGCTTCCACCAAGCTCCGCAAGCGCTCGGTGCTTGAAATTATCGAGTAGGTAAATGGCGTCATATTTTTCTTCTTCGATCGGGCGCAAACACGTTTTGGCCTTTACTGGCTTGGGACTTTGCGGATTCTTGGTGACGCACCTCGCTGCGAACCTTCTGATTCCGTTTAACCCGCAAGCATTTAATACTTACAGTTACAACCTCATCCACAATCCGTTCATCTATTTGGCTGAAACTGTTCTTCTGCTGATGTTCTTGGTGCACATTGTGCTGGCACTTTGGTTGAACCTGGAAAACCGTGCCGCTCGTCCGCAGCGTTACCACGCCAAAAAGAAGACCGGGCAGGGGACTACCGTCGCTTCGTCCACGATGGTCGCCACCGGGCTTATCACGCTGGTGTTTCTGGTATTGCATCTGATGAATTTGAAGTTTGGTGCCGAGTACACTGTGACTTATGACGGTGTCGAGATGCGCGATCTGCACCGGCTGGTACTGGAATACTTTTCCAGTCTTCCGAACGTTGTTTGGTACGTCATGGCTCACGTCGCTTTGGCGTTGCACACCTTTCACGGCTTTCAATCTGCTTTTCAATCTCTGGGCTTTAATCACCCTCGTTACACCAAATGCGTGAAAGCGATTGGCAAACTCTATGCGGTTGCCATCGCGGGTGGCTTCGCCTTTATCGCTATCTGGGCTTACGGCCAGGGAGGCGTGTGATGTCAGACAGACTCAATTCCCAGGTCCCGTCGGGTGATATTCGTCAAAAATGGGAACAACATAAGTTCGATCTTAAACTCGTTAACCCTGCGAACAAGCGCAAATTTACCGTGCTTGTGGTGGGAACGGGACTCGCCGGCGGCTCAGCTGCCGCGTCTTTGGCGGAGCTCGGGTACAACGTGCTATCGTTTTGTATTCAAGATTCACCGCGACGGGCACATTCCATTGCGGCCCAGGGCGGGATAAATGCGGCCAAGAATTATCCCAATGACGGCGATTCCGTTTGGAGACTTTTCTACGATACCGTAAAGGGCGGAGACTACCGATCGCGCGAGGCCAACGTCTATCGTTTGGCCGAGGTGTCAGCCAATATCATTGATCAGTGTACGGCGCAGGGAGTGCCGTTTGCGCGGGAATATGGTGGCTATCTTGCGAACCGTTCTTTCGGCGGTGCACAAGTATCCCGTACTTTCTACGCCCGTGGGCAGACGGGACAGCAGCTCCTCCTGGGTGCCTATTCAGCCATGATGAAGGAAGTCGATCGCGGAAAGATCAAAATGTTTTCGCGTCGAGAGATGGTGGAGCTGGTTCTTGTCGATGGGAAAGCCCGTGGTCTTGTGATGCGCAATTTGGTGACGGGCGAACTGGAACGCTATGCCGGAGATGCAGTTCTTTTGTGTACCGGCGGCTACGGGAATGTGTACTACCTTTCCACGAACGCGATGGCGTCGAATTGTTCGGCGGCCTGGCGCGCCCACAAACAGGGTGCCTTTTTCGCCAATCCTTGCTTTACGCAGATTCACCCAACTTGCATTCCTGTCTCGGGGCACTACCAATCCAAGTTAACTTTGATGTCGGAATCGCTTCGAAACGACGGACGGGTTTGGGTCCCAAAAAAGCAGGGAGATACACGGGCGCCGGAGGATATTCCGCAGGATGAGCGCGACTACTACCTGGAGCGCAAGTACCCGTCCTTCGGAAACCTAGTGCCGCGTGATGTGGCCTCGCGAAACGCAAAGCAGGTCTGCGATGAAGGCCGCGGTGTGGGGCATAGCAAGCTTGCGGTCTATCTCGACTTTAAAGACGCCATACAACGCGACGGGCGCGATACGATCGAGGCCAAATACGGCAATCTCTTTGAGATGTACAACCGTATTACGGATGAAGACCCGTACGTTTCCCCGATGCGAATTTATCCCGCAGTCCATTACACTATGGGTGGGCTATGGGTGGATTACAATTTGATGAGCACGATTCCGGGTCTGTTCGTCCTGGGAGAAGCAAATTTTTCAGATCATGGAGCTAACCGCCTCGGGGCTTCGGCGCTGATGCAGGGGCTTGCGGATGGTTATTTCGTCATACCGTACACCTTGGGTGGTTACCTCGCCGGCAACAAACTTGGCAAAGTTGCCATCGAAAACGAAGCTTTTGCAGCCGCCGCCAAACGCGCGCAAGATCGCATTGATCAGTTCTTTGCCGCTAGGGGCAGTAAGACGGTTGATCATTTTCACAAGGAACTTGGCCGCATCATGTGGGATTACGTTGGGATGGCCCGCAACGAAGAAGGGCTTAAGACTGCGCTCACGGAAATTCCTAAATTGCGCGAGGCCTTCTGGACCGATTTGCGGGTTTCAGGCGAGGCCAACAATTTTAATCCAGAACTTGAGAAGGCCGGGCGCGTCGCGGACTTCCTGGAGCTTGGCGAGTTGATGGCCAAAGATGCTTTGGAGCGCAAGGAATCGTGTGGCGGGCATTTTAGGGAAGAGTCTCAGACCGACGAAAACGAGGCGAAGCGTGACGATTCCAACTTTAGCCACGTGGCGGCCTGGGAATTCAAGGGCGTAGGGCAATTCGAACTTCACAAAGAGCATTTGGAATTTGAGAACGTGAAGTTGACACAGCGGAGCTACAAGTAAGGGGCCAAGAATGAAGCTGCACCTGAAAATTTGGAGACAGAAGAACACAAAGACACCTGGAAAAATTGTGTCGTACGAGTTGAACGACGTTTCTCCGGACATGTCTTTTCTGGAAATGCTGGATGTCCTCAATGAGCAATTGGTAGGAAAGGGCGACGATCCCGTTGCTTTTGATCATGATTGCCGTGAAGGGATTTGCGGAATGTGTTCGCTGATGATCAATGGGCAAGCTCACGGCCCGGAAGCGCTCACCACCACCTGCCAGCTGCACATGCGGAAGTTCAAAGATGGCGACACGATTGTCATTGAACCTTTTAGGGCTCGCGCGTTCCCGGTCGTAAAGGATTTGGCTGTCAACCGCTCCGCTTTTGATCGTGTCATCCAGGCGGGCGGCTATGTGTCCGTGAATACCGGCAGCGCCCAAGATGCCAACGCCATTCCGATACCTAAAGAAAATGCGGATCTCGCCATGGACGCAGCGGCCTGCATTGGGTGTGGGGCCTGTGTGGCGGCTTGTCCCAATGCCGCTGCGATGCTTTTTGTTTCGGCTAAGCTTTCTCAGCTCGCGCTTCTCCCGCAGGGACAGCCGGAACGAGAACGCCGGGCGCTTCGCATGGTAGATCAAATGGACAAAGAAGGCTTTGGCAATTGCACCAACCACTACGAGTGCATGGCTTCCTGTCCTAAAGGCATCGACGTGGAGAATATTGCTCGCATGAATCGCGAGTACGGCTTTGCGGCGGTTAAGACCCGCACCAAACACTAAGGCCGGTCCTCCCACCACGTCTGGACTTCTCATACTTATGGCACAAGGGTTGCTCTCTCTCTGCCCAGAGGGCGCGGGGGAGGGCAGTTGTGCGGTCAAAGCCCCCCAAAAAGTCGAATTTTGTCACTTGTGGGGCGGAGATTGTCTTGAAAATCCCCAAAAAAATCAGCTTAGGCGAGAAGCCGCACGTGCTTTGGAAGCGCGTTTCGAGTTCCCTGTCCGTGGTGCTTGGTCTGGTGATTACCTTTTGGGTTTCCTCTATCGGCAAAGCGGCGGAGCGAGTACGAAAAACCGTAAAGACCAAAACATCTTCGTGGAAGGCTTCTTATTCCCAAACACTGAACGCTCGCGCGTGGCACTATTTTCGTCCCGCCTGGCAACCCGAGGCCCACTTGGGTCACCCGCTACCGATCGCAAAAATCCAAAACATCATCCAGGATCCGCAAGATCGTGTTGAAAAAAAATTCCGCGTGCCTCCAAGTTTACGTGGCCGAGTAGCGTTCTGGATCGATGTTTTCTCTAGGTTCGATAGTAACTACCGAATTGTCCACGATCGAGATTTTCCTGAGCTCGTGTACGGAGTGATCGACTTCACCTCCATTAACAGCACGCTCCCTCCGGCGGTCGCGCGCTGGCGGCGTCGAGAAATCGAACGTCGGGTTATGTTAGAACTTAAGGCGCGCATTGGCGAAGCCACAGAGATGACCAAGCCGCGCAGACCTCGTCTCTCTCCGGAAGAGAAAAAAGACCTATTGCGAATTCTCAGCAAACACAACTTTGAGAACCGCTACGAAGTGCTGCGCCGCCTGCGTAGAATGCGTTCGCAAACGGGTCATAAAGATCATTTTCTTGCAGCGATGCGCCGGGCGAATGACCTCATCCCGCCGATCGAAACCTTGTTTAAGGAGCGCGGCCTACCAATGATCTTGGCGCGCCTGCCTTTTGTGGAGTCTTCGTTCAACCGATGGGCCGTCTCCAAGACTGGGGCCGTCGGGATTTGGCAGTTCATGCCATCTACCGCAAAACGATACGATCCTACAGGTACGGCGGCCGAGCTTTCGGACCCCATTCGCCAGAGCAGAAGTGCCGCGCGTATGTTGACGATCTTATACGAACGTCTGGGACGCTGGGACTATGCCATCACTGCCTACAACCAGGGTGTTTTGCGTATCCAACGAATCGCGCACCAAAACCAAACTAACAATATTTCCGACATGATTGCTTTACCTCCAAAACGAGGGACGCTGGGCTTTGCCGGGAAAAATTTCTACGCCGAACTTCTCGCGGTAAACCTAATAGAAAAGTACAAAGAAAAAGTGTTTAAGGGGCATGAGTTTGGACCTTCGATACAATTGGTGAAGCGGAAAAAGACGCGCTACTCGGTCAGTTCGCCAGTCTATGGCCCTCCTGTCCCGAAAAAAGTCCGGCTGCAGCGCCATTCTATTACCCGGCGGCACTCGGTGAAAAGGTTTCGCCGCGGTCGCTAGGGCTTCATCGCGAGTAGGCCTACGCCCCCCGGATAGCGATCTTCACACCATTTGAACTTGTCCAATACTTCTTCTGGGACTTTCTTTGGATCAATTTCCGTAAAGCCGATCGATCGATAGAGTTCCACCAAGTGGGCTAGCGGGATACAGTAAACCAGCTTTCCCTTCGCGCGTGCCAACAAGAAATCGATTACGGATTTTGCCACTCCAGTTCCGCGAAAAAATTCTTCCACAAAGATGCCGCCAAGCTCAAAAGAGTTTTCGTCAATTGGAATCAATCGCCCAACTCCGGCCTTTCGTCCATCCACTTCCGCAACGGCAATAGTTTCTTTGGTGAAATTTGATGCCAGGAAACCGGCCTGCTCGTACCGATTGTTTATCCAGGGATGATCTTCTTCACTTGCCAGTCTTACGTGCATCCTGCCTCCTAAAACTCCAGACCTACCGATAAGTTAACAAATTCGGCGACCACGCGCAGCTTAAGTGTTTCGGACAAGCGAATCCCCAACCCTATTCCGAAGTTGGGATCTAGGTTTTGGAATAGGCCACCGGTGACGAAATGAAATCCGCCATCGGTAGTAGGGCGAGAGTCGTACTCAAATAGCCGCATGTGCATCCCTGCCAAGAATTCCAGAACGAGGGATTCGTCTTGCAACGGAACGAGCAATCTCAGCCGTAGTGGCAGTTGAAAGTAGATGTGAGTGAAACTGTCCACTAGAGGGAGAGCGCTCAGCCGCGAAAAGGTAAAACCGAAGCCAAACTCTCCGTGCAGATACGCGTCCCCGAGTGCAAAGATGGGCAGGGAGGCAAGGAAATCTGCGCCGTAGGAGGTGAACCGCTTGTCGTACGTATTTTCGCGGATAAGCGGTGTGTGCAACAGCGCACTCATGAATAGCGTGTCGAGCGGGTGGGCGACGGGGCGATCGTAGTGGATGCGCGGTCGGTAGACGCGGTCGCCAGGACGTTGGCGGGGGCGATTGCCTTCCAGAGGTTTTTGTTGTCTGCGCGGGGCGCTACGATTTTCGCGGACGCCCTTTTCTCGGGAGCGGCGAGTCGGGAGCAACGGAGGTTCCTCTTCAGATTCAATCTGATTTCGTGTTCTCCCTGTTGCGGCGTCGTCTTCGTAAACGGGCTCGGCACAAAGCGGTCGTATCGGCGACAGCCACAGAAGCAATAGCGCAAGATGCAAACAAGTTCGAATCATCAAATAGGTGTTCGGTACATTCTAGAACTCCAAATAAGAGCTGGCAACGTCGGGTTCTCAGGGCTATACTCCGGAGCACCATGGCAAAGATCGAAACTACAAAAGAACTTGTTGAATCAGCTTACAAGAAGATGGAAGAGCGCATCGCTCTTGTTAAGAAAAGGGTGAACCGGCCTTATACCCTCGCCGAGAAAATCCTGTTCGGTCATTTGCACGATCCCGCAACGCAGGAACTCAAAGCGGGTGAGAGTATTTTACAACTGCACCCCGATCGAGTGGCGATGCAGGACGCTACGGCCCAGATGGCCATGCTTCAGTTTTTGTGTACTGGTAAAAGCCAAACGGCAGTTCCTACAACAGTGCATTGCGATCATCTCATTCGGGCACACGTTGGGGCGAGCGACGATATGAAGACAGCGCTCGACGAGAACCGAGAGGTGTACGAGTTTCTCCGTTCGGCCTCTAGCCGCTGCGGGATCGGTTTTTGGGAGCCGGGAGCCGGTATCATCCATCAAGTCGTCCTTGAGAAGTACGCCTTTCCGGGCCTACTGATGATCGGAACCGATTCCCACACGCCCAATGCGGGTGGTTTGGGTGGTCTTGCGATCGGCGTAGGTGGTGCCGACGCGGTGGATGTCATGGCAGGTTTCCCGTGGGAGGTTAAGTACCCGAAGTTAGTAGGCGTGCACCTTACCGGAGAGATGAAGGGCTGGACCGCCCCCAAAGACGTCATTTGTAAGTTGCTGGGAATTTTGACCACCAAGGGTGGTACGAACCGCATCATCGAATATTTTGGACCAGGTGCGCGCACTATTAGTTGCACGGGTAAGGGCACGATCACCAACATGGGTGCGGAACTTGGGGCCACCACCTCCGTTTTTCCCTATGACGATCGTATGAGCCGGTACCTTCGTTCTACGGAGCGAGCCGATTTGGCAGAACTGGCGGAGAAGAATAAGGCGTTGCTAGTCGCCGATCCCGAAGTGGAAGCGAACCCTTCCAAATACTACGATCAGATAGTGGAGATTGATCTTTCCACTCTGGAACCGCAGGTAGTCGGACCGCACTCTCCTGATGTGGCGCGCGGTATTTCGGAATTGGGGCCCCAGGTAAAAGAGAACGGCTGGCCGGAGAAGTTGACGGCGGCACTCATCGGCAGCTGCACCAACTCCTCTTATGAGGATATTTCCCGTGCAACAGATTTGGCAAAGCAGGCCGTGAAAGCGGGGCTCAAGATTAACATTCCTTTCTTGGTAACGCCGGGATCGGACCAAGTCTTTCAAACCATCAAGCGGGATGGGCAGCTGGAAGCCCTCGAGGCCATTGGGGCAAAGGTTTTGGCCAATGCGTGCGGGCCTTGCATCGGGCAATGGCGGCGAGACGATTACAAAAAAGGCGAGCGCAACTCTATTGTGAGTTCCTTTAATCGCAATTTTCGGGGTCGGAACGACGGGAATCCCGAAACCTTGTCTTTTTTGACGAGTCCGGAAATTGTTCTGGCTCTCGGGTTGGCCGGAAACCTGACCTTCAATCCGCTTAAGGACGATATCAACGGGACCAAACTTGAGGCCCCAGCACCCGCTCCGGATGTGCCGGAAAAGGGCTTTGTTCTATCTTATACCGGCTACGTTGAGCCGGGCGGCGGATCAACCGACGTTAGCGTAAATCCAAAGAGCGAACGGATTCAGCTGTTACAACCTTTTGCCCCTTGGGATGGAAAAGATCTCGTGGAGTTGCCTCTACTCTTGAAAGCGAAAGGCAAATGCACCACGGATCACATTTCTCCGGCGGGCGTGTGGCTGAAGTTCCGCGGGCATCTCGACAATATCAGTGACAACATGTTTACGGGAGCGACCAACTTCTTTGGAGAAGGGATCGGGACTGGAAAGAATCTTCTGACCGGTGAAAAGAACCAACCTGTTCCGCAAATTGCCCGCGCTTACAAGTCCAAGGGGCTGCGGTGGGTAGTGGTCGGCGACGAAAACTACGGCGAAGGCAGTAGCCGTGAACACGCTGCGATGTCTCCCCGCTTTTTAGGCGGAGCGGCGGTCCTGGTGAAGAGTTTTGCGCGTATCCACGAAACTAATTTGAAGAAGCAAGGGATCTTGCCGCTTACATTTGTAAACCCTGCCGACTACGATCGCGTGCAAGAAGACGATCGCGTGAGTATTTTGGGCCTCTCACAGCTCGCGCCGAACAAGGATTTGCGCGTCGTACTTAAACACGCCGACGGCAAGACCGACGAGATCATGGTTCACCACTCGCTGACTAGCGAGCAAATTGGGTGGTTCAAGGCCGGATCTTCTTTGAATATTATTTCCGGCAAATAGCTACGGCGATTCGGAGTATCGGCGAAAGAGGGTTCCCCAGCTAAGGAGCGCCCTGGAAATCCTTCCTCCAATTTTTTGACCCAGAGTTCTTTTTCGACGACGGGGTTTAGCGCCCAGCAGTGCATCCACTTCTGGAGTTAGCTCTAGTTGGCCGTGGTAGGCGTGAAGAATGTGCGCCAAGTATTGGGCTTCGCGATCTAAATCATGGAAAAAAAGGGCCGGGGGTTCTTCTCCCTTCCAATAATGTCCAGTGTCCCCGTTGGCAAACGCGCTGAAGCCGGTCACGAATAGGCGTTCAGGTCGAAACCATTCCTTTACGAGGTAGAGGGCGTAGAGCCCGGTGGTTAGTGGTCGGATGCGGTGGGCCTTGGGACCGGGAAGAACGTCCGGCACCCAGCTGAATAGGACCGGACAGCCGGCCGCCCATTCTAAAAAGTGATCAGGGGGTGTGTTGCGATCTCGCGGTGTGAGTAAGCAGACGATAGCTTTGGGCCGGAGTGTGCTCGCGGGTGGCGGGCTTTTTGCGAGGCTGTTCGCGATATTTGCGAAGAGAAGATCGGTGCGGTTTCCGACCGCCGTTTCATAACCGGATGTGCGGGCCTCATTAAAGCGAATGACCAAGTCAGCGGCGTCGATCCGCGATCCTGCACGCCAATTTAGAACGCTGGCTCCGTTGCCGACCACCGCAATGGAGCGCGGATTGTTGGACAGCAGGTCATGCGGGAAAAGTACCTTCAATTAGTTTTCCAATGGCCGGTGCGCACGTTCATATTCTTGTTGCGCGCGCGTAAGGCTGTTTCTAAAACGTGCGTTCAATTCGGTTCGGTTTTTGAAGTAAAGTTTTTGCCAGCGGACCCAAGACGACAAAGGGCCGGACGGACTGTGGAAATAATCCCGACGTTGCGTAAGTTGCAAGAGGGGGAAGCTCGCTAGCCGCGCCTGCCATCTTGTATTTAGCGCAAAAGGGGACAGGCCAAGCCGGTAGGGCAGGTAGTGGGTGAACCGGTAAAGACGATTCAGCCTAGCCCAGTGCATGCTTTGCTGCAGATACACCGCCTTTTCAAGTCCTGCGCGAAGTTGCGGAGATTGAGGCCCTAGCAGGCAGCACGCTTGATCCCAAAGTGCCTTGAACTCGTAGTAGCCGTAAGGATCGGGTTGAGAGGTGTGGAAGCTATGCACTGCTTCGGTGGGCTCCGTACTGTGCCGGCACCAGGGCCCAAGGTTGTGTTTCTTACCTCTATAAATGGCGGGCTCAAAATACAGCGGTACTAGATCCAGATATCCCTGATCATCATAAAAATAGTCTCTTCGGTCGTGGACGCCATCGTGCAAACAGCGTTCGGACCACCATTTAAGAAAACGTTCACTCCCAGGGCGAGCGCCAAGAAGTCCCGCGTTGAACATGCCGTAACGGTGCACATCTCGAAGTGAGTCACTCCAGTGCGGGAATAGCAAGATAGAGTGATTGCCGAACTCTTCCAGTAAGGCGCTGGGTGGGCGGAAGAATAGAATGTCCAGATCACTGTAGAAGACGGGCTGCCGGGTTTGGGTGAGTACGTGATGCAGCAAGCGTCCCTTGGAGGCGAAGGCTTGTTTTGCAAGTGCCAATTGGTTGAGCCGAGGCCGTTCGTCTGAACTCCAGAGCTCAGACAAGGAAACAAAATTCATGTCGATCGCAGGGAAACGATTTCTCAAAAAATCTTGCAAACCTTTTTGAAAAGTTAGGATGAACAGCCGGGGGAGTGGTTTCTCGACCTGGCGAATGTTCTCGAGCCAACCGACAAGTTGCGAGGCGTAGCCCCAGTCGCTCATAGCGCACAAACTATAAGGCGCCGGGCGTTCAAAGGGTTTCAAAGATGGGGCCGCAAAAGAAGGGCAAAATAGATTTTCGGCGAAGTTGCCTTGCAGCTCCTCAAGGGTTTCCAAAGCGAGCGCCCCGTTTTGGGCTGCCTGGTTTTTTAGGGCTTCGTCCATCGTTATCAAGACGCTTGGAATGCCACTCGCTGTAGCAAAGAGCACGGGTTCAAGCTCGAAACTGATGATCGCCTTAGCTTGTGCGAGTACCCAACGATTGAGCTGTAAGAAACGTGGGTTTAGTAGCGTTTGAGGGCCTGGAACGGCGCCAAATTTGAGAGACGACTCGGAGGGCGCCAAAAAAAGAACCCGGCGCTTTTGTTCGAGCCATCGGTAAACTTTCCGACTCAATTGGCGTTCTCTGCGGCTAGGCCGCTTGTCCCCGGCGGGAGGGCAAAAGATGACAACACCGTCAGTGGCCGCCACGGCGGTTAGCACCGAAGTTTCTAAAAATGCATCCATCTTTTCCACGTGTGAGTTATGATGACAATATGTAAGACCCCTTGGCAAGCCGCGGTGGTCATGGTTTACAGAACTTCGGGGAATTTTCATGGCGCTAAGCAAAAACAACTTTCCGCAAACCTGGCTGGAACACGATCGTAAGGTACGCCCCTATATTTGGAATCACCGCATTCTGGGCTGGGCTGGCAAGTTGGTCGGCTTGGCATTTCTAGGGCATTTATTTTTTTCTCAGTCCGCGCAGAGCCTCGAATGGTGGTTGCAAAGCCAGATATCGGGAGGGTTCTTGTTGTGGCTGGCCTATTTCGGAATCTTGGGGATTGCTTGGCAGATGCTTTCTTTGCCGTTTTCCCTCGGACACTACGTAACGGAAAGACGGTACGGTCTTTCTCGGCAAAGTCTAGGAGCTTGGTTTGCGGATATGCTGAAAGGGCTCGGAGTGGGGGCGATTCTAGGGACGATGGCGCTTGGGCTCCTTTATCTGGCGGTTTTGTTTTCGCCCCAGTACTGGTGGTTTCTTGCCTTTTTGCTTCTGTTTGGTTTTTCGGTGCTTCTGGCGCAACTCGCCCCAGTTGTCTTAATCCCCATTTTTATGACGCTTAAGCCGATGGAGACCAATCCGCTAAAGGAACGCCTACTCGCTCTTTGTAAGAGATTCTCGGTTGAAGTGAAGGACGTTTACCACCTTGGGTTAGGCGAAAAAACTGAAAAAGGAAACGCGGCATTTATGGGGCTTGGTCGGACGAAGCGTATTATGATCGGTGATACGCTTTATGAAAAATATTCGGCAGACGAGGTGGAAGCGGTTTTCGCACACGAGTTGGGGCATCAAGTTCACAACGATCTCTGGAGAGGGATTGCGCTCTCGGCCATTCTCATGGTCCTCGGTTTTTACCTTGCCGCCAAGGCCTGCGAGTTGTTCTTTTTTCCGTCTTTTTTGACTCAGATTGAAAAGCCCTTTGGACTCTTTATCTTCTTCATTGTGTTTTCTTTGGTTCAAAGCCCATTTGGGATTTTACAGGTGTTGTTCTCGCGGGCCCGCGAGCGTGCTGCCGATCGCTTTGCGTTTGAGAAGATTGGTGTGGGAGCGCCGCTTGCCGACGCCTTGGAAAAGCTTACATTTCAGAATTGGGGTTACTTCAAACCTAACGCGCTAGTTGAGTTTTTTACGTATTCTCACCCGGCGCCATGGCGCCGCATCCTAAAGATTCGTGCAGATGTAACGGCTTAGCGCTGTCGGTTTTTTCTTCTGCGTTCGCGGCGCTCTTCGCGGCGTTGTTCTTTTTCTTCTAGCTCCAAAAACTTCTTGTGGGTTTGCCACTCTTCTTCTCTTCCCTTAGTAACGGTATCGTCATCCAGTATCGATTTCAGCACTTCGCTTTGAAGTTCGGGTTCCGGCGTATCGGCGGTCATCAGCCGCTCCACGGCGGAGGGTTCCGGCGGCACCACGGGTGCCGGGGGGGGCTCCTCCAGGGCGCCGGCGGTGATATCTATGTTCTCGGTCGGAGCTTCGAAGGCACCTATGCCCTCGGTATAGGCTTTTGGCAACTCGGTAGGATCGTAAGCGAGTGCGACGAGAGAAAGGCACATTAGAAGTCGTAGCATGTTACCTCGGTAGGTGTGGGGCTACTTCTGATTCTAGGCCAAGCGGCGTATGTCTACTAGACACGGGGGGTCCCGAAAACCCAAAGATAATGCTGCGCACTAAAAGAATACGCGGGTTTTTTGAGTCCCTGTCTAAGTCTTGAGGGAAAATTCCCCACAAGTTTCAGGATCTTCTAAATTGTGTGGAAGCTATCGTAAAAAAGTTTGGCGCAAGACTGAGTTTTTGACAGCTGTAGAGTAGTGGCACACCATTTGCTCTAAGTTATTGCAGTACCCGCGAAAACTTAGGACTCCTTAGGGGGGAGCATGAACGTTAGAGAGATCCTATTTACGCTTAGCCTGTTTTCAGGCGTGTTTATGTCGGCGGCCTCTATTTTGGCCGAAGACTGGCAAAAGAGCCCGTACATGCCGGGCCGGGAACACTATGAGGCCGTGGATGCGGGTACGACGTGTTCAATTTACCGGAGCCTTCAGGCGGAAGCGAAAGTGAAGATTACGCAGAACCGAGAGATGATTAAGGCTGAATTGCGTTCATTGGAAGATGCCCGAAAAGATTTAGAACAATGTGCTTCTGATAGAGGAGTTTCCTTGAGTGGTGGTAAGCAAGAGGTCCTTATCGCCGAGCTGTGTCCGCTTCGATACCAGTCCTGGTTAAAACCGAGCTACAAGGTTCGGCTGTTGGCCGAGGATTTAAAAGAGGCCTATCAAACGTCCAGGGTAGTGGGAACGCGCCTACGTCACTTCTGCGCGTCTCTTCCCGAACCCAAGGTCGTCCCTCTTATCGAAGAGCAGAGTGCTTCGGCGGAAACCGGAGACCGCACGGCTTCGGCGGAATTGGTGGAAGAAATTGTCGTGGATGACGAGATCGATGACGAAGACCTCAAGAATGGTGCGGACGCGGATGCCTACCCGTTGGATGATGGGTTCGAGTTCGTAGAAATTGCGAAAAGGCAGCTAGGGGGATTCTAGTTCGGTCTTCTTGACCGGATGGGGCCCGTTTCCGGGCCCTTCCCCCGGCTTCCTTTTCGGTCCCTTGGCCACCCCCTCCCAATCTTTCCCTTAACCTGGATTTTTTCCTTCAAAACGAGTAAAACCCGGTAAAGTTTAGATATTCGGCTCTTTCTTTGGCCGGATCTTTTTTCGGGAAGCGCCGATGAGTCTTGCCAGGGCACAAGTAAAATTAGTCCGTTCGGTGTCCTGGGTGGACCTACTCCTTTTCTCCGCCATCGCGGCGTTTATCTATGGCCTAATACGGGTCGCCGCCGAGTGGACGGGCCCTTTTCATTCCACGACAACGATTGATTTGAGCTATCAGGCGCTACCCTGGTATTCCTTTCTTTCTCTCGTTCGCGGTTTCATCGCATACTTTTTTTCATTAGCGTTTACTTTCTTTTATGGCTACGCGGCGGCCCACACTCGCTTCGGGGAGCGGATACTAATCCCTTTGTTGGATATCTTGCAGGGGATCCCGGTCTTAGGCTTTCTGCCCGGAGTGGTCCTGGCTCTCGTTAAACTCTTTCCGAACTCAAATATTGGTTTGGAGATGGCGTGTATCCTGATGATCTTCAACGGACAAGTTTGGAACATGACTTTTAGTTTCTACGGCTCGGTGAAGGGCGTCTCCACAAACTGGCGGGAGCTTGCCAAGCTATGCCGCTTGAGTCGGTGGGAAGTGTTGCGCAAGGTTGAGATACCGTACGCCACGAATGGGTTGCTTTGGAATAGTATGCTATCCATGGCGGGCGGATGGTTTTTTCTAACCGTGGTGGAGTCCTTCCGGCTCGGCGATCAGGTTTTTCAGGTGCCAGGGATAGGATCCTACATGGCAGTTGCCATCGAAGAAGGAAATGCTGGCGCTATGGTAGCCGGTATTGGGGCGATGATCGTTGTTATTATTCTCGTGGATCGCTGTCTGTGGGCTCCGCTCGTCTATCTTTCCCAGCGTTTTCAATCTCAAGAGAGCAGCTCCATGCCGCTGGCGGAACCCCTGGTATTAAGATTGTTAGAGCGTTCGCAATTGCGCCGTTTGTACTTGAAGGGCATCGAAGCTCTACGGGAGAGGTGGGAGGTGTCCAGGCTTCGTTTGCCTCGCCGAGAATCCACCGAACCCATGTTTGGTCCGATGGGCATGCGGGTGTTGAAGTGGGCGCTTGGGGTTGGATCGGTTGCCATATTCCTGCTTGGAGCCCGAGCGCTCTACGGTTTGCTGTCTGCGGTGAGCCCGGTCACTTGGGTAGTGCAGCTTCGTGATACCTTTTATACTGGTTTGCGCGTGGCGGCGGCAGTGGTGCTCGGTAGTCTGTGGACGATTCCCGTGGGCGTTTGGATCGGAAGCCATCCCCGGTGGACCAATCGTTTGCAGCCGGTAGTGCAAGTCGCTGCGGCCTTTCCGGCGCCAATGATTTTCCCCCTTTTGGCCTATGCTTTGTTGCGCTTCTCTGTCCCTTTCGAATTCGGATCCGTGCTTTTAATGTTGGTGGGCTCCCAGTTCTACATTTTGTTTAATGTGATTGCTGGCGCAACGCAGATTCCCCACTCGCTGAACGAAGTGGCGCAAGGCTTTGGAGTTCGTGGGTGGCACTATTGGCGCGCTATTGTGCTTCCGGCGATTTTTCCCTCCCTGGTAAACGGTTGGATTACCGCCTCCGGTGGCGCGTGGAATGCTTCCATCGTGTCCGAGTACGTGACCTTTGATGGAAAAGTGCTTGCGGCAACCGGGATCGGTACTTCGATTACGGAGGCGGCCCAACGGGGAGACTTTGCCGAACTCGCCGGTGGCATTTTTGTAATGGTGACAGTATTAGTACTCATTAATCGTTTCTTTTGGGGCTGGCTCTACAAGCTCTCGGAAACCAGATACCGGATGGATGAATAATGGAAGCTGAAAAAACCAAAGAAAGCTTGTTGGTTCTGGATAAGGTTTCCAAGCGCTTTACCTTGGAAAATGGCCGCGAGCTTGAGGTCCTAAAGAACATCAATGTATCCGTTCTGGAAGGCGAGATTATTGCGTTTCTTGGTCCGTCGGGCTGTGGCAAAACCACGATGCTCAAGATCATGGCCGGTCTAACGGAGCCCACGCAGGGCCAGGTTCTGGTAAAGGGCAAGCCTCTTCAGGGGATCAATACCAAACTAGCGATGGTGTTCCAAAATCCCGCGCTCCTTCCCTGGTACACGGTGGAGCAGAACGTGGCTCTGGGTTTGCACCGGCTGCGGATGCCTACCAAAGTTCGCGATCAACGGGTGGAGGAGAACATCGATTTGGTGGGTATAGGCGGTTTCGAAGGGGCCTACCCGCGAGAGTTGTCCGGTGGGTTGCGACAGCGCGTCGGTCTTGCAAGAGCGCTTGCGATGCGTCCGGAAATCCTTTGTTTGGATGAACCTTTTGGATCTTTGGACGCTTTGACGGCAGAAGATCTGCGCGCTGAGGTAGTCGACTTGTGGCGGGATCATAACAACGATCTTCGAACCGTAGTGATGGTAACCCATGACATTTATGAAGCTGTCTATATGGCCCAGCGGATTTATGTATATGGTGAGAACCCGGGTCACATACGGACAGTTCTCTACAATCCGATGCCTTATCCGCGCGATGAGCGAAGCCCGAAATACCGCGAACTTGTTGAAGTCATCCATGCTGTGATTACCGAGGCTCTTATTCCTGAAGAGGAGTCGGCTGACGGTACGCAGGTTCAGCCGTCCTGGTATCAAGGCTTGGAAAATCTTCCGGACGTTGGGCCGAACGAGATCGTGGGTTTGCTTGAGGTGCTCGAGGGGGCCGGCGGGAAGATGGATATTTTTGAACTCGCCAATGAAACAGAGAGCGAGTTCGGTCATTGTCTTGCTGTAGTAAAAACTGCTGAGCTACTCGACTTTGTGGATACTCCTAAACAGACCGTCATGTTTACCAAGCTCGGCCGCAATCTTGTGAAGACGGAAGGGCAGGAGCGTCGCGATATCTTCTCAGAGCAGATCAACCAGCTCCGAGTGTTTCAGGTAATCTTAAGTTGGATCGAAGAAAGCCCGGACAAGGAGATTTCCCACGACGAAGTCATCAACCGTCTCCAAGGTTACTTCCCCAATGAAAAGCTCGATCGTTTGTTCGAGACCTTGGTTGCTTTTGGCCGCTATGCGGAGATTCTTGCCTACGACGCAAACACCTTAATGCTTTCGCTTCCAGAGGATGAAGAGGAAGAAGCAGAAGTGACACCGATCCCCCCGGAGTCGCCGCCAAACCCAGAAGTTCACTGACGTCCGTCAGGGATTTGCCAGGGGCCTAGTTTCGCAGCCTCTGCCGATGGTATCAATCCGTTGCCGCCATTCCAAAAGTGTGTCATCAGTCCGCCGTAATACTTTTCCAGCGAAATGAACTCTAGTAGGGGACATTGGCGGGCAATCAAGGCGCGGCAGGTATTTGCACCCGCGTCCAGAATAGAAGCCGTGTTACGATGAGTGGCGTCGGGACACACAATCGAATCCATATGGTGCCGACGCGCCGTACTCACATAAGGCTCCGCGACGACTTGGCGTTCCTGACCCACTTTTCCTTCGTTAAGACCCTGCAGTGTTCGGACCATAGTTTGTCTATTGGCGAACATCAGCACATCGTCGGGGTTTTTGAGTCCATAACCCTCTTTCCCAAGCCCTTCGCGCATGTACACAAAGCGCTCTCTGGGGAGAAGGGCAAAACCGCGCCTTCGATAAACGGGTATCAGATCCTTGTGACACTTTACTATGTACTCGCTGGGTGGAATCCAGTCGACGACTCCCTCGCCCATGTAACCCATGAGTATCCAAAAGTCGGGCCGTCTGGGATATCCCGGGCCGGTGATGTCTCGTCCGCGCGTGAGAAGTTCGCTGGCTTCCGCTTCCAAAAGCCCTAAAGTCACGACTTCAGGGGGAGCCATCCCCGCTTTGGCAAAATTCATAAGCTGAATGGTCCCTTCCATGTAACGCTGCTGATCTCCCGTACCGGACGGCGGAAGAATCACCAGTTCCTCCGACTCTTCAACACCCAAAACCATTTTGGCTACGCCTCGGCGATCGGCGCGGAGGACAAATTGGAGAGTCGATAGATCTGGACCCTCCATCAGAGCAATTACAGAGGAGCGCCCTCGCTTGATGTTTTCACGCCCTAAAATGCTCTTGTCACTCGCATTACCAGCGACCAATCGTCCACGCTCACGCTCCTGCTGCAAGACCCATTGTTCAATGGCGGCAAGAAGGTTGTTTTCGATAAGGACGGTGGCTTCTTCGCTAATGTGCACTTCGCGGTGGGTGCTGATAACGCTTAAGGGTCCGTGGGTATTTTTGATGACCAGTTTAAATAGGCGTTTCCCGTGCAAATGGGATTCAAACATTGTCACGTTGTAGCCCGCTTGAGCATTTAGCGCAGTAAAGAAGAAAAGTGCGAACCACTTCATAGCGGTTTCCCAAGGATAATTTCCGTGCTGCGTATGGCGTGAGTTTTCGCGTCAGACAAATCTTTCCAACCCTGTGTGGTTCCCACCTCCACCAGGAGACCGGTCAGAAATTCCTGGATGACTCTCGCGCGCACTTCGGCTTCTTCGTGCGGAAACTGCTGCATCAAGATGGCGGTAATTCGCTTCAGGCCAAAGCTACGAAACTCCGTGTGCAAGGCGCGATACTTTGCTGACTTACCCGCCCTGAAAAACCAATAGTAATGGACAATCAAATGGCCGGGGTGTTCGTAGGCCCAATCCAGCGTGGCCGTGAGAAAATGCTTAAGCTGAGAGTTCCATGGGGAGTTATCTTCCAAACCCGCCACGACCTTGCGTTGAACAAGGTAAATAACATAGCGGATCATTTGCAGCAGAAGCTCGTCCTTATCTTTGAAGTAATACACGACGTGCGACGTGGATATTTTTAACTTCTTAGCGATGGCCTCAGTGGTGGGGAGTTTGCCCGTGCCCACAATGTCCACAGCGGCATGGATGATCTCCAGTTTCTTGCGATCGCCCTTGCTGGGCCGGAGATCTAAAACCCGAAAGACGTCGCTTTCGGGAATATGTGAGGTCGGCTTTGCCATGGCGGCGTAGTATAGCACAGTGCGGCGGCATAATTGGCCACAATAATTATTCAGTATATTCAATTAGATGTACTCTAAAATAGAAAGTTTAGTCAAAAATAATTGACAATGTTTTCTAGTTGGGGGAATCCACGATCATTGGGAGGTAACAATGCGAAAAGCGAGATTCTGGTTATTGGTTCTTGTGGTGTGCGTTCATTTTCTTTCGGATGGCTTTGGGTCCGAAGCGCTCAGCACCGATGATTTCGACGAAATCGAAGTGAAAGTGGCGGACTTGGCCTCCAAACACGGGGCTGCCAATGTTCTTGTGGTTTTTGATATTGATAATACTCTGCTCGCCTCTACAGGGGACTTGGGAAGTGATCAGTGGTTCAGCTGGCAGGAAGAACTACTCCAGAGCAATCCGAAAAGTCCGGATTTAATTTTCAAGAGTTTCCCTGAGCTACTCAATGCTTGGGGAGCTCTACTGGTTATTGGAAAAATGCGGCCGACCTACACCTCGAAGGACGGTAAAAAGAGTACGGGGCACTACGTCCGAAATATGCAAAAGAGTGGGGTCAAAGTCATCGCGCTGACTTCCCGCGGATTTGAGTACGAGATCCCTACACTTCGGGCTTTTAAGGAGAACGGAATCGATCTCAGGTCGAGTGCCATCGGCCCGCGGGAAGGCTATCCGGAGATCCGTCGGGCCTACACACAAGCGGGTTTGTCCGAGCTTGGCTTTTCGGAGGATGAGAAGAAGAAGCTCGGCCTAGAAAAAACAGCAGCCTACGTCGTTTACAAGGACGGGGTTTTCTTTACCGCCGGGATGCACAAGGGGGGAATGCTGCGGCTTCTTTTGGCCCAAACGGCTTTCGAACCGACCGCGATCGTCTTTGTGGATGACCGTGAAAAACACACTAGTAGAGTACAAGATGCGTTTGCGGCCTCCGATATCTGGGTCACCAGCTTTCGCTTCGGGAAAGAAGACGCTCGTGTCGAAGGATTTCTGAAGAGTAGAAAACGACAGAGCGAATCCATCAACCGCTGGAATGCGCTTAGAAAGCTGGCCTCCGAATAGACGCTAGCACTAGATTTCGAAGTACGCGCTCATAGCGAGTTGAAGGGTGTGGAGGCGGTCGTCTCCGCTGGCGATTGTGAAGTCGGTTAAGCCTAAACCGTGCCGCAGCGAAAGGCGCAATCGTAGCGAATCGTTGGCCTTGGCGGAGACGGCCACTCCTGTTACCAGCCAGAAATTGCTTTCTTTGAAGGTAGCGCCTGTGAGGCGAATGCCGAAGTCGGGGCCGATCAAAGCATCAAGCGCGAAAGTTCTTGAGAGCTCGACCGTGAGCCTTATTAGGAGTGGAAGGCTCAGATAGGTAACGTTTCCCGAGGGGACAAGCAGATTGGCCTCGGGTGCAAATCCGATCCAGGGGGCCAAAGGGAGGTCCGTGCACAGCCCGCCCAAAAGCCCCGTTGCGGTATCCGACGGGCGGTTGGACCGACTGAATCCCAATCCAAAATCTACACCCAATGGAACTGAGTATGAGCTTGCTTGGCAAAGCAAGAACGTGATGAAGATAAGTTTCTTAACCATGGGTTCGGCGCAATTGAGGGGCCGCTAGTTGAATCATCGATCGCACCCGATCGATATAGGCGTGTTTACCATCTACGCAGCGTCTGTGACCCGCCTCAGCCACTTTTCGGCGCGCCGATTCGTCCCTCAGATAGTAGTCCAATTTGTCTTTCAGTTCTTCTGCGCTGCTGAAACACACTATTTCTTTGTCTTCCTCAAAGAAACTCAAGATCTCATCTGTGCGAGGTGAGAATTGCAGGGCACCGCAGGCGGGTATCTCAAACGTTCGCTGGGTGTGCAGGTCTTCGGCCTCTGCACGCAGGAGGCCAAGAGAACACGCGCTACTTGAAAGCACATCCGCAAACTCAAAATAGTAGATAGGGTTTGGATGGATATGGTCTTTGTGTTTGGGGAAGTGGGGGGATCGCTGCCAGTGGCTTCCCCAAACCTGCAGCCTGTCCCAGCCTACCTTCTCCAGAATCGGATCTCGGGACCGATCGTAGGTTCCCACAAAAGTAACCAAAAGCTCACTCTTACGGTAGCGGCTATCCTGCTCCAAAACCGGGTGGTGCACTGCGGGCTCGTAGGCGGACGGTATGAAGAAAGAGTTTTGTTGCCCAAGCGACTTGTAGCGTTCGACGTTTTGCGACTTCGTGGTAAACACAAGATCGTACTCGTTAAGCGTAGAAAAAAAGTGATTTGGTTTTAGAATGCCACTCGAAAAGTTATTGTCGTGGGAATGGTACATGAGTACCGGCGGACGCGGAGAAGCGTCCTGCATGGCTTCCAACGTTTCTCTTCGTATAAAATTTTCTGCCATGACAAAGACCATATCAAACTGATTGTGGCGACAAAGATCCACCAGCTCCCTATGAGCTTTGTCCACAACTCTCTTTTTCGGGCTTTTGGAGATTCTTACCGCTAACTTGTCGAAGAAGCCGCGAGTTTGAAAAAAATCGGGGTCATACGGCAGAACGGAATGTCCTAATCTCACAAGACTTGTATAATAGTGAAGAGAGCACGCAAAACCTTTGGTACTACCTACGAAGAGTATTTTCATCCTTTCATTTTAACAGGGCAGCAGTTGGGGAACCATCTGCCAAATATTTGACGCTCTGACAGAAAACACTACTCGACGACGACAAAATCATTCAGGTTTTTGGATAAAATGTCGGCACGCTAATTGCTCCTCAAAGGAGAGCACCATGCCTTTCTCAACTCCCCTAAAATTTTACTCGCTGTTGGCCGTCGCCTTCCTGTTAATTGTGCCGGAAGCTTATGCATCGCGGCTAGACTACTTGAGGGTTCAGGATGTGGATCACCCTCATTGCCACGGCCGGGCCGACTTAGATGTAGCTCGCGATTATTTCGTGGAAATAGCAAACGACGTTCAAGGCGTCCAGGACTATAATGAGCTTGTTAGGCACTACCGGCGCAAGCGTTGGGATCCTTTCGCTCAAAAGCTGAGCCACTTCCGAGAAGACTTTCCTAACTCTCCGCTGCAACAGCCGGCCGACTTCCTAGAACTTCAAGCAATGTTGGAACAGGCGCAGGAGGATGTGGGTCCCCCCAATATTAAGCTTATCGAACACCGTTTCCAGACAGTCCTCCTTAAGAATAAAGACTCGGATCTGTTGCCGGTCATTTATGCGACGACAGCAAATTTTTATCTGCAACGCAACATGCTCGAGAAGAGCCTAGCTCTTTATGAAAAGGCCCGAGAGGCGTTTCCTTTTCATACCTCCGCGTGTGTCGTGATGCAGGGGGTGGCGGAGAATCGCTACCTTCTAAACGAGCCTGTGCGCGCCAAACCTACTTTTGAGCTGGTGTTGCAGAAGTGCAAAAACCCGAGTCTGCGCCTTGGTGCGATGGTCCGCTTGGCAGACATGGAATGGAACGTAAACAACGCTAAAGCCGAGAAAGGTTACGCTGAGGCACTTAAAAAAGATCTTAACCGGTTTAATCGATTTTACCCGCATGCCTTATACAACTTGGCGGAACTTATATACCGGCGGGGCGAGCTAAAGCGATCCAAGTTTTACTTTGATGAGTATTTGAAACACACGCCACGTCAGGCATCTTGCACTCCATTCGCCCTAAAACGCATGGCGGACATAGCTTTTAAGACAAACGCTGACATCAAAAAAACCGTAGGCCTCTACATGGTGGCCCACGAGCAGGGTCCCGCTACCGACGTAGGCCGCTTTTCCTATGTCCAAGGGCTGCTACTTGAGCTAACGAAAGTGGGAGGCCCCGAGGTCAAGCGTCGTGTCAAAGTAGTCGATGAGGAACTGGAAAAAATTGAGACGGCGCAGTTTCGAAAACAGGGCTACATCGACAAGACTCTTAGTTTAATAGATACCGGTGAAATTGCGGCGGTGGACTCACTGCGAAAGCTCGAGCAGCAGGGCGTGTTTAAGTTCAGGCAGCCGGCCGTTCAGAAGTTCGTCCGTGACAAGTTGCTATGGTACTTGGAGCAGGATCTCAAAGCAGTTCGGGCTAGCAAGGAAACTTTCTTAAAGGATGAAGATCCCTCGGCAATCGTTCCCCAGGTAGAGCAAGTCTACTCTGAGTGGATGAGTAAAAGCCCTCAGGCGAAGAAGGCCAGGGGACTTTACACAACGATCATGTTAGAACGCTTTCAAAAGAACTTGCCCGCGGATTCTAAAAAGGCGCTAAAGCGTCTGCAGCAGGCTTCCCTTTCAATGATGTGGGATCCCGCCTCCAGCACAGGGAGAAACGCGGTGGCAACCGCGTTGATGGAGAATCTATGGAAGGCGGAAGACGGAGATTCGCTAGCTCTTGAATATACCCGGAACCACAAGCTGCTGGACCCTCTCGTGGAAGGCCCCTACAAAATTCTTTGGGTCGCGGTGTCTCAAACACTGCAAGACAAGAGCGAAACCAAGAAGTTAACTGCAAAAGTCCCGGTGATGCGCAACCCGGCTTCTATGGAAAAAGCTCTGCCGGGTTCAATCCGGGATTTTAGCTACCTGGTCGCCGGCCGCGCCTACCGACTCACCGGGAAAAATGCGCAAGCCGAAGCCTCGTTTCTCAAGGTAAAGTCAGGACGTTTTCTTCCTGCTGCACTCAATGAACTATCGAAGCTTTATTTGGAAAGCAAACGGTACAGCGAGGCTTACCAGGTTGGCGTGAAGCAGTACAAGCAGGCCGGCAATGAAGGCAAATTACCAAAACTGCAGACGCTTCTGGAGTTTGCCGAGAAGGGCAATCTAACCAGGAATGTAGCGAGTTTGGTCAAGATGACCGATGAAAACAATTTTGAAGGCAAGGATCGGGCGCCTTTCTACCATTACGCGGGCAAGATCTATTACGACAGAGGTCAGTTTGGAAAGGCCTCTGAGATGTTTGAGAAGGTCTTAGCCTCCGACAAAGATTTCGCCCACAAGGCCGAGGCGCAATACAAACTTGGAAAATGTCTTTTGAACCTCAGAAAACCCGCGCAGGCGAAGCAGATCCTAGAGGAGCTTGCAGGGGATCAGGACAAATTCTGGGCGCCGTTGGCCCGGAATGAGCTGAGTATTCTGGCGCAGTAAGTCTCGCACTAAATCCAACATGTCGATTGTAAGATTTAAAGATCGGGCTCTATTTCTGGCCGACGAGGTCATGGAACAGACCATCCGCTTGGCCGAAAAAGCGGCTAAGAGTCATGTGCCCGTAATGTTATGTGGAGAGAGCGGTACAGGGAAGGAGCTCGTGGCGCGGTATATCCACGAACGCTCCTCCCGGTGCCGTAGACCTTTCGTTTCCGTGAACTGTGCCGCGATTCCCGACGGACTCTTGGAAGCGGAACTCTTTGGGCACGAGAAGGGTGCGTTCACCGGGGCCACTGCGACCCGGGTAGGAAAATTTGAGCAAGCCAACGGTGGTACGCTGCTTCTCGATGAAATCAGCGAAATGCCTATTCTGCTTCAGGCAAAGTTACTGCGAGTCATACAGGAAAAGGAAGTGGATCGATTGGGCGGGTACAAACCTATCGCCATAGACACTCGTATTATCGCCACGACCAACCAAGATCCGGTGCGCCTTGTTGAAAGTGGAACCTTTCGAGAAGACTTGTACTACCGATTGAATGTCATTCGGGTCGATTGCTATGCCCTGAAGGGGAGAGGCCTTGGTATCGAGCGCTTGGCGAACTACATCCTAGCGGAAGAGTCCGCGGTCTTTGGCGTTGAAGGCGTATCGATACGGCCAGAGGCGATGCACGTCCTTCAGGCCTATCACTGGCCCGGCAACATACGTGAGCTTCAAAACGTGATTCAGCGCGCGTTCTTGCTGTCTGATGGTAAGGATATTGGTCCAGAGCATTTAAGCGGTCTGCGGCAGTCGCCTGCCGATGGAGCGTCGACGTTGTCCCTCTTTGAAATGGAGCGGCGGCATATTGTGGAAGTTTTAAAAACCGCGGGTGGAAACCGAACTCAGGCCGCTGCGTTACTCGGTATTACCGTTAGGACCCTCAGAAACAAGCTAAAGCTGTACCAGACTTTGTAGCAAGACGGAAAATCTTTCCTCAACAGGGAAAGTTTTTCCCCATGCCAGATCTGTTCTGTGCCTGTTTAGCTGGCCTCGGATTTGCATTGTATGAAGGTGGGTAGGAAGGTGGCGGATCCGGGGAGCGTCTAATTAGCTCTTCGTCACTTTTTCTTTTCTGCTTAAGTAAAGTTCAGCATCCATGTCAAAATTGTTTGATAGCACAATTAATGTTCTTTCTACCGCGATGGACCTCTATATGGTCCGGCACAATGTTATCACGGACAATATTGCGAACGCTGAAACTCCCGGATTCAAAGCTCGTCGTGTTGAATTTGAGCAAGAGCTGAAGAACACCATGGAAAAGGAAAAGCAAGGTGTGATCGATGCAGAGGGCGGTGTCGAGCGCTCTTTGTCGTCGGTAAATCCCATAGTATACGAAGATCCTAACTCCGAGGTGGGCCAAGACCGCAATTCCGTGGACATGGATCGTGAAATGGCCATGCTCAAAAAGAATGAAGTGAAGTACAACGCCGCGACACAGTCAGTTATCAGAAAGTTTTCGCTTTTAAAGTTTGCGATATCAGAGGGGAGTGACCGATGAGTGATTTCTTCTCGGCCTTGGACGTAAGCGCCTCAGCTTTGAGCGCTGAACGTTTACGCATGAATGTCATCTCAAGTAACTTGGCCAACGCCCAAACCACGCGTACGCCAGAAGGCGGGCCGTACCGCCGGAAAGACCCAGTTTTTGAAGCGGATCCCCAAAAATCATTCGTCAACGTGCTTGGCAAACAGATGGAGATGGAGACGCACAAGGTAAAGGTGACAGATATTGTTTCGGATCCCAACCCTCCCAAACTTGTTTATAAGCCGGACCACCCGGACGCAAATCCGGATGGCTATGTTGCGATGCCCAATGTGAACACCATGGAAGAGATGGTGAACTTGCTTACGGCAAGCAGGACGTACGAATCCAACGTTACCGCAATCAACGTAACAAAAAATATGATGCTGAAAGCCCTAGAGATAGGGCGCAAGTAGTTTAAGAATTTAAGGAGAGGACGATGCCCATCAATTCAATAATGCCTCAAGTGCATAGCGGCGAACTCACCGGCGCTCTCGGCATTGGCAATGAAAAAGCCCCTGGTGGAGAAGAGTTTTTCAAGGAACTGAGCAACTCGATTGCAAAAGTGGACAAGCTGATGAGCGAAGCGGACGAGAAGATGCAGGGGCTCGTGAGTGGAGGCGGCGAGAACATCCACGAGGCAATGCTAGCTTTCGAAAAAGCGGAAACGGCAATGAAATTGATGGTTCAGGTGCGAAACAAAGTTTTGGACGCCTACAATCAAATCATACAAATGCAGGTGTAGTGGCGAATGAATGAGATTTTCAAAAGATGGTCTGATGCCGCGAGGGCATTTTTCTCCGGCCTTTCAACCGGCAAGAAGGTACTAATAGGTGTCTTTATTGGCCTGATTGCCGTGGCGGGCGGAATTACAGCTCTCGTATCCAAACACAACCCGTATGCTCTTCTTTATACGGATTTGACGCCTCAGGATTCCGTTGCGATGGCGGCCAAACTCGCCGAGCTCAATATTGCCCATCGGGTCTCGATGGACCACAAGAGTCTCTCGGTTCCGGTTGAGAACCTGGATGCCGCCCGCATGGAGCTTGCGAAAGCGGGCTTGCCAGGGGAAGACGTCGTGGGGTTCGAGCGTTTTGATAGCGCAACCTTTGGCATGTCCAGCTATGTCCAGCGCGTGCAATACATTCGGGCACTTCAAGGAGAGCTTGTGCGCTCCATCCAGCGCTTGGATGCCGTGAAGCGGGCGCGAGTGCACATCAGCATCCCACCCAAAAAGACTTTCTTGGAGGAGCAGGATTCTCCAAAGGCATCGGTGGTGCTGGAACTCAAACGCGGAAAGCAACTCCACCCCACTGAAGCTAAGGGTATTGCGCATCTCGTGGCGAGCGCCGTGGAGGGGCTCACGGTCGAGCAAACTACCATCGTAGATACAAACGGGAAGTTTCTCCACCGTCCGGAAGAAGAGGCGCAGGAAGTAATCTCTACTAAAGCCTTGGAGATGCAGCGGTCCATTGAAAAATCTTATGAAAAAAGGATTGTAGACCTTTTGAGCCCCGTTGTCGGGGCGGGCAAAGTAGTTGCGAAGGTTTCTACAGAGATCGATACAAGTCGGTCTGCCACGACTGAGGAAACATACGATCCAAGCCGTACCGTAGCTACGAATACAGTAAAGAACGATGAAGTGAGCAACGGGCAGCGTCCGAACCCGATAGGGATACCGGGTAGCCGATCGAATCTGCCAGGGACCGAAGTCCAAAACCCCCCAATTCCTATGGCGACAACCAATAGCGAGAAGAATTCCCAAAACACTCGCTACGCCGTTCCCAAAAAGATTGAGCGCACGGAGCGTCCCTCAGGGGCGATCAAACGTCTTACGGTTGCGGTCGTCGTGGACGGAACGTACCGGACTGCTCCGGACGGAAAAAGCGAAGTTTTTGTCCCTCGAAGTGAAGAAGAGCTCACGCGCTTGAGGGATCTCGTGGCGACTGCCGTTGGTTTTGATACGAACCGTAGAGACGGAATCAACATCACCAGTCTTCCGATGAAGGCTCCGGAGATGGCTCCCCTTGAGGAGGATCCCACCGCGAACGGCTTTGATACCCAATTGTTTCTCCAGAACCTCACTAAGAATGGGCTCATCGTGTTGGTGATCTTGTTCTTCTTCTTCACGGTGCTTCGCCCCTTCCTAAAGTGGGCGGCTCTCAGTGACATGGAAAGTGAACTGTCTTTGCTTCCGACTACGGTCGGACAGCTTGAGGCGGCTCAACAAAACGAGGGTATTCTTGCTCTCACGCAGAAGATTCCAATTTTTGAAGAGCCCGAGCCTCTAGAGAAAAAAGAAGAAGAAGAGCTCAGCAAACGCATTCTTACCCGAATGGCGGAAGCCCCCAAGAAGGGCGTTCGCATCATTCAAGAGTGGATTGAAGAAGACGACCCTGAACTTGGAGACAGCTAGTGGCCCACTTGCCTAAAGCCAAAGAGCGCCTTACCGGCCTCGAGAAAACCGCTATCCTCATGAACGTTTTGGGGGAAGAGCGTTCCTACGAGTTGATGAAAGACCTCAAAGACACGGACGTTCGCCGATTGCTCAATGTCATGGGTCAGCTGAAAAAGGCGCCCATCCGGCTGATCAATGAAGTACTCAAAGAGTTCTTGTTCAAACTCTCCGAAACAGAGGAGATTCTTTTTACCGATGACTTGACTGAAATGGAGAAAGTTAAGCGTGGCCTTGGGGAAGATCGGGCAAAGCAGATATTCGGGACGGTCAAAAACGTCAACCTTGTGAATCGCAAGCACCTCAAAGTGCTGGAGCACGTCGAACCTAAAACGCTCGCAGAGTTCCTGGTGGCTGAGCACCCGCAGACCATTGCCATCATTCTGGCGCATATGGAACTTGATAAACAGATTGTCATGATCAAAATGTTCCCAGATGCCATCCGCGCCGAAGTTATCCTACGTATGGCTAACCTGGAGTATGTAGATCCAGAAAAAGTGGATGAGCTGGATTCGGTTCTCAAGCACGAGTTGGTCGATCACGGAAAATCCAAAGACAACAAGTTCGGTGGTGTCGTGGCGATGGCGGACCTGATCAATTCGCTGGATAAGCGTCTTATGAATTCAATCCTCGCGCGACTGGAAGATAAGGATCCCTTGCTTACTGAAGAGATCCGCCAGCACATGTTTACCTTCTCTGACATTATCAAGATCGATGATCGAGGTATTCAGCTCGTGTTGCGAGAGGTCTCCAACGACAAGCTGCTTCTGGCCCTCAAGAGTGCGCCTCAGGAAGTCAAAGACAAGATCTTTGGCTCGATGTCTCAACGTGCCTCGGAGATGCTTAGCGAAGACTTGCAGGCTCTGGGACCTCAGAAGGTGTCCGATGTCGAAGCCGCTCAACGTGAGGTGGTTACAGTAGTTAAACGCCTGGAAGAAGAGGGCAAAATCGTTATCGGAATTGGAGAAGATCAGGAGATCATTCCTTAAGATGAGCGAAGATTTTCAACCATTCCAGATCGGTCAACGGTCTGATTTTAGTACTGAGCAGAAGTTTGAAACTAAGGATTTTCGCATCAGCAAGAACCTTAGCGCGGCGATAGTCGAGAATCCGGGGCTCAAAGAGGTACTCGAGGAAGAGGTTCAGAAACGCCTGGAAGAGCGCCTGCTTCAGGACAATGCAGACAAGCTGCAACAGATGTTCGAACAAGCGAAAGCAGAGGGACGTGAAGCCGGGTTGGAAAAGGCTAAAACGGAACTCGCCGCGTTCAAAGCTATCTTGGAAGCTTTGGAGCGCGAGCTCGTCGCCCAAAAGAAAACCCTTTTCGCGGAGATAGAAGAGGATTGGACCCGGGCGCTGAGGACCGTTCTTGAGAAGAGCTTTATCGGTGGCGCGAAAGAGCTGGCCCATCAAGTTGGGCTTTGGCTAGCCGAACAATCGGAGCATATGGAGGGGCCACTAGTCGTTTCGGTGGCACCATCTCAATATGAGGCCTTCCACAAAGAGTGGGAAATTCTTGGTGGAAAGAGCGTTCGCTTTGAAAAGGACGAGAAACTCAGGGAAGGTGAATTTCGTTTGAAATCGCACGAAGGGGAGCAACTATTTGCTCCTAAACAGGCCTTGGAAAAGCTCGACAGTATTATCAGCAACCATTTTCAGCGAGACAAAATTTAATGGGTATTCAAGGAGCACTTAAAGAGATTGAGGAGAGTCAGCTCAGTGAGAACAGTGGAGCTGTGCTCAAAGTTAAGACTGATACTGTCGTGATAAGTCTACCGCACGCCAAGATAGGCGCTCTATGTGAAGTGGACGCAGGCAACCGAAAAGTGTTGGTGCAGGTGGTGAGCCTGGATAAAGACGGCCATGTTGCGATGCCTTTGGATACCTTGGATGGGGTTAAACTTGGGGCTTCCGTTCACCTAAAAGAGGAAGCCGCGCTCGTGCGTGTGGGTCAGTCGCTTCTCGGACAGGTGGTGGATTCACTCTGTCGCCCGTACGAGAACGATAAGCAAGCGCTTGCGCTCGGACAAGGTGTCCCACTGTATGGGGAGCCCGTCAACCCACTCGACCGAGAGATAATATCCGATCCTATCGACCTGGGAGTGCGAAGCATCAATGCGTGCCTAACCTGCGGGAAAGGACAGCGCCAGGGAATCTTTGCCGGATCCGGAGTTGGTAAGAGTGTGCTGCTAGGTATGATTGCCCGTTACACGAGCGCTGATGTGATCGTGATAGCGCTGATTGGTGAGCGTGGCCGCGAGGTTAAAGAGTTTATTGAAAAAGAGCTGGACGCAGAGACTCGAAAACGTTGTGTGGTCGTCGTGGAAACCGCTGACAAATCCGCAGTGCGACGAAGTCGAGGGGCGGCCGCGGCCTCCAGCATAGCTGAGTTTTTTAGAAAGCAGGGGAAAGATGTGCTCTTGCTCATGGATTCGTTGACCCGTTTTGCGATGGCCCAACGCGAGATCGCGATTGCCGCCGGCGAGCCTCCGGCAACAAAAGGCTATTCACCCTCTGTTTTCGGAGCCCTTTCCCGGCTCGTTGAGCGTGCGGGAAATTGGGGAGACGAGGGAAGTATCACCGGCCTGTATACCGTTCTTGTGGAAGGCGATGACATGGAAGATCCCGTCGCCGATAATTGCCGCGCCTACCTAGACGGCCACATAGTGCTTTCCCGAAGACTCGCGAACCAGGGGCACTATCCCGCTGTGGATGTGGTTTCCAGCGTCAGCCGCGTTATGGATCAGGTAGTGGAGAGGAACCAGTTGCTTGCTGCAAGGAGCCTCAAAGAGAGCCTGGCCAGGTTTCAAGAGAACGAGGATGCCATCCGCTATGGCGCCTACGTGCGTGGAACGGATTCGGCCGTTGATGACGCTATCGAACGGTCCCCTGCAATTACTGGATTCCTAAAGCAAGATCGCGAAGAATCGGTTTCCTTTAGCAATGCCAAGGATCAACTTCTAGAGCTTTTTGATATCCACAGCTAATTATGAAATTTCGTTTTCGCCTGAAGAGTTTTCTCAAACTTACGGAGTTGAGAGAGCAAAAAAAGAAAATGGAGCTGGGTCATAGCCAGCAGCGGATTCGTGAGATGGAGAGCTCTATCTCGGAGAACCGCGACCATTTGCGAGCGTCGTTGTCGGGCGGATCCTACAAAAAGGATCTTGGCCTGTGGATGGCCTTTGGGGCCCAGGCGGTGCTTGGACACCTCGAACAGATCAATGAGGTGGAATCGGCTCTTAGCGACGAGCGAGACAGACAGGAAATGTTTCGCGGTGAATTGGCAGAATACTCAGCCAGACGCAAAGGCCTAGAGAATTTGAGAGATAGCTTGCACAAGAAGTTTCGAGTGGAACGTGAAAAAAAAGAGCAAAAAGAAGTCGAAGATATTACCCGAGTCTTAAAAAGGTTCATCCGATGAAATGGTTTGGATTTGGCGCCGCTACGATCCTAAGTCTCATTCTGGTGAGCCTTTTTGGCCTGCGCTTAGGCGCAGCGGGTGTGGAGGGTAAGCAGGAAGAGGAATACCAGCAACTCCATCGCCTGCGTAAATCTCTACAAACGCGGGAACGGGCGCTCCTTGGCAGAGAAAACGTCGTTGAAAAAAAGGAAAAAGACTTAAAAGAAAAAGAGCAGGTCTTGCAGGTCCAAATCGCCCGTTACGAAAAAATTATCAAGGACCTCAACGCGAAGCTCGCCAAAGCGCGCAAGTACGAGGAAGAGCGGGTAGCCGCCTTAAAGTCGATTTATGAACGCATGGAGCCCAAGCGGGCCGCAAAAGTGCTGAACAAAATGGACACGGACAGTGTGGCCAGTCTTTTGGCCGACATGCGTAAAGAGCAGGCCGCAGAAATTTTGGGGCGTATGACAAGCAACCATGCAAAAGAAGTTAGCGAGAAACTTTTGCAGCGCACTTTATCTTCGACATCTAATTAACGAATTAACCCGAAAAATATTGAGGGGGGGTGATTTATGGTATGGAAATAACACCGAATACTACTCGCCCGGTCGAGCCTGAGGCAGGGAACCAATCGGAGACAGAGAAGCTCAAAAAAGACCAAACAGATGTTGATTTCATGAGCTACCTTCTGGGCCTACCGAACGGAATTCCCCAACCCATCATGCCCCAAACGGATTTCAACCCCCAGACTGCAGAGGATGGGGAGAATCTTTTTGAGGTTTCAGGCGATCCTGGCAGCAAGTTGATGCTAAATCTGGAAGTTTCTGAGAACCCGAAAGGGGAGAATTCGAAGAAGCTTTTGGAAGGCCTAGCCGATTCACAATCCGACACTAAAGTGGAAAGCCTCGCAGAACTCATGAAAGCGTCTGAAAAAGAAGTCTCTGAGCTGGACTTGGAAAAGGGGATACAAAAGTATCTCGAATCCGCAGCCCAGCTACAAGACACTCAGTCAGAAGCAAAAGTGGATGAAAAGTCCGCATTGAAGCTTTCTGATGCTTCGTGGCTTCCTGTTTCCTCTGATTCCCCGACTTCGGCGGACTATGTGGGAGCGAATAGAGTGACGGAAAAACCAGCGATGCAGGAATCTAACCTGCAAGAGCTGTTTGATGGCGTTCAGTCTCTGGTCCACCGCGGGGGTGGAAAGATGACCGTTTCCCTCAGTCCCGAGCACTTGGGACAAATGGAAATCGAAGTGAATGCCAAAGGGAATCGCGTCAGCGTGGAGATGATCTCGCAGTCTCATTCCGCGAAGGCCGCCATCGAGAGTCAACTAGCTGACCTAAGAACCGCGATGCAGAGTCAGGATCTCATCCTTGCCAGAGTTCAAGTACAAGTCGGAAACGAGGGCCGATGGGCCTCCAACGCCAATACCGGCGATGGACAGGCCTTTCAGTCAAACCGACGTGGAAGCACTCTGGCCGCACCGAGCCTCCGAGTTGCTGCGTCGAGCCCGATCCGTTCCGTTGGAATGGTGAGCGGCAGACTGGGAACTGGTCGCTTGGATATGCGAATCTAGGAGAAACACATGAACCCATTGCAGGTAAACAGTCCGTCCCATCTCATGTGGGAGGAGCAGCAGCAAGTAAAAGGAGACAACATCCTAGGTAAGGATGACTTCATGAAGCTGTTGCTTACCCAGTTGCAGAATCAGGATCCGATGAACCCCATGGAACACGAACAATTTGCGGCTCAACTAGCGCAGTTTGGTTCCTTGGAGAAACTCAGCGGCATTGAGGAAGGCATCAAGAAGGTAAACAGCGGATTCTCGGACGAACAGAAGTTACAGGCTTTGGGAATGATCGGCAAAGAGGTGAAGGCGAGCGGGAGTTCCTTGGATCTAAAGAAAGGAAGTTCTGTAAGCTTCTCACCTGCTTTACCGGACAACGCTCAGGCGGTGCGCGCAATGATTTACAGCCCAACCGGCTCATTGGTGCGCACCATCGATCTGAATAACCACGATGCCGGAGGGGCCATCCATTGGGACGGAAAGAACGATCGCGATCAGGAGATGCCTGCGGGCGCCTACCGCTTTCAGGTTTTGGCCGTGAACAAGGATGGATCCCCAGTGGAAGTGGGTTCAGACATCAAGGGGACGGTTATTGGAGTGGAAGTCAATGGGGAGCGGCCGATGTTGGTCGTGAAAACACCCAATGGCAAAGAGAATGTAGAAGTCTCCAAAGTGCAGAGTGTGGTTCTTCCGGACAAACCCGCCACAACGGACTCCGTCCAGGCGGCTCTGAGGCAGCGCAGTGAAGGCGCTCCCCGAAGAGTGGCTGAAGTAGCGGAGAGCGAAGTGGAGAGCGCTGGGGAGGGGCATTGGGACCGGGGCTTTCGGGCCTTCGGTGAAGATAGCTTCCCTGGAGTGCGACAGCGATGAGTATCTCTGAACTCTACAAAGCAGTGAACCTAATCACCCCGGCGTCGTCGGGGCAGACACCGCAGACGCAGAGGCCGACGCCCTCTAAAGGTCCTTCAGAATTTGAGAAGGTCCTCGACAATCAGCAGGTGAATCTGTCCAAACACGCTGCCACACGCATCCGATCCCGTTCGTTACCCTGGGATGGCGAAATGGAAAAACGGGTGCGCGAAGGAATGGATGTTGCTGAAAAGAAGGGGAGCCAGTCGGCGCTCATTCTTGCAGGCGATATCGCAGTAATAGCCAACATCAAATCCCGAACCGTAGTAACCGCTCTCGATAAAAGTGAAATGAAGGAACGCGTTTTCACCAATATTGATAGCGCTGTGCTTGTCTAAAATAAGTAGCAAAGCTGGCCCGCGTTTCTGCTAGAAACGTGGAAGCTTTGGCTAGGTAACTAACCAAAGGAGATGTCTATGAGTCTATACTCTTCTATGGCCACGAGTATCTCGGGGCTAGAAGCGAACGGTCAGAAGCTTTCGGTAGTTTCTGACAACATCGTGAATGCCAATACCCACGGGTATAAGGCCGCTCGCGGTGAGTTCCAGAACTTCGTTGCCCAAAATCTGTTAACCGATCCCGGTCAGCAGATAGGGCGTGGGGTGACGATGGCGGGCGTGACCACCTTGTTTACTCAGGGTGCGATTAGCACGACCGATCGGAATACCGATGTGGCTGTCAATGGGAATGGCTTCTTCGTTCTTAGGGATGGAAACAACGGGACCACTTTCACACGTGATGGAAGCTTTCGCTTTGATCGACACGGTTGGTTGACCACTCTCGGTGGGCAACGCGTGCAAGCGTATCAGGCGAATTCCGGAGGCACCATTACAGGAAAGCTGGCCGATGTTCGCATTCCTCACGACACTATGCCAGCAAAGCAAAGTCACCGCATTCAGATTCACGCGAATCTGGACGCGCGTGCCAAAGTCCATGACATGTTCGATCTGGAGCGCCCTCAGGAAACCGCTCAGTTTTCAACGGCAACCCAGATGTACGATTCTTTGGGGAACCAACACGGTATCAGCATGTTTTTCAACAAGACCGATGATGGTACCTGGGAGTGGACAGCGATGGCGGATGGCGGGGAGCTTGAAAGCGGCAAGAGCGGCGAGATGCTTACCGTGGCGCGAGGCCTGTTAGTTTTTGATTCCAAGGGCCGCTTGGAGTATTCCGATCAACAGTTGGTCGACACCACGTTTACGAATGGTGCCGTTCCCGATCAGAAGCTAGTGTTCGACTTCGGCGACGCCGTGGACGATGGGGGTACGGGAGTAAAAGGTAGCACCCAGTATGGCGCGAAGAACGCTGTTTTCAGAAACGTGCAAGATGGCCATGCTTCCGGAGTCCTTTTGGACGTGAATATCGACGACGAAGGCGTGATCTCAGGTGTGTATTCCAACGGCGCCTCCAAGGCACTTGGACAGATGGCAATTGCCCGATTTGAAGCCACGGACAGGCTTCGCAAGATCGGCAAGAACCAGTTCCGAGAAACAGTCGAATCGGGCGGTCCTCTTGTGGGACGCGCCAATACGAATGGCCGAGGAACAGTTGTGACGCGCGCGTTAGAGCGTTCAAACGTCGATCTGGCGGAAGAATTCGTGGAGATGCTGCGTGCTCAACGCGGGTTCCAAGCCAGCGCGAAGTCCATTCACACCGCCAACGACATGTTGGACGAAGTGATTGCTCTCGGAGCGAGACGCTAATAGTTTAAATCCATAGCTCAAAAAGAGTCCGGCGGTCCCTGGGACCGTCGGATTTTTTTTTGCTATTTGCAGCCCGGCGTGAAGGTGCTCTCAAATCCAATATCTACAAAACTCGAAAGGAAATGGTGATTGCATCTTTCGAGTAGCTTGTGGATCTCACTCATGGAATCGTTAGAGGCATAAACCAAACGCCCGGTTCCGGTGCTATTCATCGTTAGCTTCTTCTTGGTTCGCGTAATGTTGACTGGGATCTCCATTTTATGGGCTCTTTTATTGAGCGTGAGATCTATGCTTAGGCTTGCTTTCCAAGTACCTGTCTTTTTCCAGGGGGTGATGCTGAAACTAAAGGGGGCGACACTTTCGCCTTCTTTTTCCACTCCAAGAATAAAACGCTTCACCCGATTGTCTCTCGGGAGGTTATCAGAATTCCAGGAACTGAGGTCAATAGCACCCACACCGCCTGCGTCACTCTCTTCTTTATCGGTAACAATGTTCATGGAATAGCGATCAAAACGCCCGGTTACAGGGGCGTCTTTGTTTTTTAGCGAGGTTACGTCCAGCCGAGATCCTGGCAAGGAAATCTGCCAGACATTTTTCTCATCGCATGAAGGTGCCTCCGCCTGCTGGTATTCTTTCCATTCTTTCTTGGCAAAAGTGGTGTTTACTTCGGGTTCCTCAAGGATGGGAATCGCTTTCGGGTCGAATTTCTTGTTCTCAATGTGCTCTGGGGGGGCACTCTTACCTGAAAAAGCGACCAAGGTGAGAGCATAGAGCGAAATAATGGCGATAAACAAGGAACGCATGGGCTAACCCTCCAAAGTGTAAATAGCTTTGAGGTTTCGGTACTTCTCATTGAAGTCCAAACCATAACCGACCAGAAACTTGTCTTCTACGTCCAGGCCAACGTAGTCCACGTGTACCTGCGCCTCGCGGCGGCTTGGTTTATTAAGAAGAGAACAAACTTTCACGGACGCAGCTTCAGACTGACTAAACTTTTCCAGAAGGAACTTAATGGTGTGCCCCGAATCGACAATCTCGTCGAGAATGAGAATGTGGTTCCCTCGTACGGGGTTCTCGACGTCTTTGGTCATGACAACGTTGCCGGAGCTTTTCGTGCCAGATCCGTAGCTGGAGACGCGCACGAAGTCGATGAGCACAGGCCTCTCAATCTTGCGCATCAAATCAGCGGCAAAAAACAAAGCACCTTTCAAGGTCACTACAATGATCAAGTCGCCGCCCGACTCGGTCAGCTTCGCGTAGTCGGCCTCGATGCGCGTGGCTAGATCTGCTACGGCGGCCTGAATTTTTTCCGCCGAAAGGAACAACTTAAGATTGGAACTATTCGCACTCATTTGGATCCCTCCCTCAGGCGGCTGATCGCGTTCTTAATGGCCCCAAGACTGCCAAAACCCTTGGTGGCGAGGTACTTCATCAAAGTGGCGCCTCCAAGCGGGATGGTGGCGAGATACCCTTTAGTCACAAGGCCGATGACCCCGATGTTAAGCTTAGGCACCATTTTGCGGTTCGGGTCTGCATCGGTGAGCAAGCCGAACAGAAAGATTGCCATCTGGCCCAAGTCTTCGGTTTCAAATTCCTTGATGGCCGCCAAAGCGCCCGGCGGGATGGAGAAACCCATGTCCGGCTTTTCTGCTGGCCTATTGATGAGGGTGGGTTGGCCCTTTTCTTTCGTAATCGTGACGCTTTCCCCACTGCTGAGCGTAACGCCAATTTCGATGGAATCTTTCAAAGGGCTAAGTCCCTTGCGGACAACGGGGCGCGCAAGGAATTCATTGAGGGTGGGCAACCAATCCGGACTCTGATGCTCAGACATGACTCCGTATATCACCCTGTGGGCGAATAACCAAGTCTGGGCTCCAGGTTATTGAAGGAGATCGCCGTACTCCCCAAAAGGCTTTTGGGCGATAGGGCTGGGGTTCTTGATGAAGTAATCCTCTCGGACGGCATCCGGGATTTTTGTGATTTGGTAAGCCGGCTTTTCTCCGGGTCGAGCGGAGTTTACAAACATATTCGAAGTATCAATTTGGTTTTCTTCCGGAAGGCGAGCGTTCACTTCGTCTACTGCCTGTTTGGTTTGTTGCAGGTCGTTGTTCCATACTTCAAGCTGTTCTGCGGGACTCATCAACTGTTGCTTCGTAGGGTTCCCGTTTTCGTCGTATGCCAAAGTGACAAGGCCTTTTCCGTCCTTGCCGCTGTAGCCCCAGTTGTTTTGTACTTGGTTGGGTCCAATACCAAACTTCTCATTCATCTCAAGCTGAACGCGCAAATCCCGCTCGCGCCCATCTTCTTCGTTCACGCCGAGGGCTTCCAGTTTCTCACCCCCCTGGCCGTCGTCTTTGAATCGGGGCATGATGGTGCGGTAGTTTTCAGCAGTAATCTGACGGCACTGGGATTCCATACGTTGGATCTCTTGTTCCAGATCGGCCGCTTTTTGCGGGTCACTATCAGCCAATTCTGCTGCCTGAGCCTTGAGCTGTTCTACACCATCGTCGCAGCGGGCGGCCGCTTCGCTCAGTTGCAAGCGATCCAAACCCTTGCCGCCTTTGACGGCTCGGTTAACCCGGCGTTGAGTGAGTGCACGCAGACTTTGCGCTTTTAAAGCCAACTGGTTGCGTTGCCCTGCTTCAAGTAGCAGTACGCCATTTGAAAGTCTCTTGTTGTCCCCTTGGCCGTCCGGATCTTTTGCTGCGTTGTTGACCGTGTCGGCCGAGTCGACCCCCACTTTTTTAACGGCTTGGATCGCCTCATCACGAAGCTCCCATCGGCGTACGGTAATTTCGTCGTTTTCGCCTTGGGGGTTACCGGAGTTGTTGTTTGCTCCTTGTCCCCCGCCGTTTGCCCCATTGTTGGGTTGGGCTTTTACTTCTTTAGTCGTTACTTTGAAAACGGATCTAAACTCCACACCTTCTTCTTCAGGTTTCTGGGCATCTTCTTCTTTGTTGAATTGTTCATGAAGACCGTAAACGGCGCGTTCCAATGCCGAGGATCCGCTGCCGGAGCCACCCTTACCGTGTGAGGAAATGGCACCATAAAGCTTGCGGACGGTGGTCTTGCCGTTTTCGTTCTTAACCTCTTCGTTTACGTCGTAGTAATTGGCGTGGTAGGTGAGATCACTCTGAAAGCTTAGGAGCTTTCCGCCGTCCTGATCAAAACGTTGTTTTTGTCGGGATTGGATGACTTTTCCGTCTGGAGTCATGGCATCACCCATGACGTTTTTATCGGAAGTAAATTGAGAAAACCGCTCCACCGCACTGTCGCGCTTTTTCTGCTCGGCCTGGAGTACATCGTCCAGGTCGCCGTAGGCTGGGGCGCTAAAGAGCGCCGAGCCTAGCGCTGCCATGCTTAAGATCGATGCGATGGCCTTTTCCAAAAGCCCTTTCACCAAAGGACCCCCTTCCTACAGGATTAAGAAGCAAATGGGGTGCCTAAAAACGGGGCTAAATCCTTAGTAATTCCATTGGTGTAGACAGTAGGGGATCGGCTAGGCTCCAGCCTGCCGTAACTTGTTACGCAGTTTGACAAGGATTGGGCGTATTCTTGCGGGCTGCGGCCGTTTTTCGCGCGGCCCTCTAGCTCTCCAGCTCAACCAGGCGGATGAGGGTTTCGACGGTTAGAGGGATTTCGACTAGCCTACCGTTTACAAACACGGACGGGGTTCCCTTGAGATCCAGCTTTCGCCCCGCCTCGATGTTGTCTTTTACTGCTTTGAGGACGGCAGGGTTCGCCATGCAATTCTCTACCTCCGAGGGACTCAATATGTCGCTGAGGCTAGAGACAATTTTCTCCCATGCGGGTAGTCCCTGGTCTCCGGCCAGCTCTAGAAAGAGCCTGTCGTGGTACTGCCAAAAGCGGTCTTTTCGACGGGCGCACTCGGCTAGCTTGGCCAGCTTGCAGGCCTTTGGATGTAGTTGGTATTGAAGTTCGGGGTTGCAGTCCGAATCGAGCGGGTAATGTTTGAAAACAAACTGCACCTGACTGCCCAGCGGCTTCAACGCTGTGTGGAGCGTGAAGGCGGCTTTGCGGCAATGCGGGCATTCAAAGTCGCTAAACTCCACTATCTTGATGGGGGCGTCGGGCGAACCCAAGCTTGCGTCGTCGGCTGAAATTGGAATTTCATAGGCGGTTTTTTCTTTCCATTGAAGAAAGAATTGGTCTGCCAGTCGCTTACCGTAAGAGTAGAAACTGGACTGCATCCAAATCACTGCGGGCAAAAACGTCACTGCAGCGATGAAGCTAAAAAGCGCGGAAGCGCTTAGCCACCAGAGATGCGCAGGCATTTGAATGGCGGTGGTAGCGCCTTTCAACGGCTCAAGAAAAAAACGTTTCAGCCCGCGTCCGCGGCGCGCGCACATCAAGCTATTGGTCACAAAATAGAGAATGTTGACGAGGTAGGTCCCCAAACAAAAAAGGCAGAGGGTTCCCAGAATAAACACTTGTACCGTGACGAAGTAGAGGTCGATCGCCACGCCTGCGGCGGAAAGACACGCGGCCAGGCGCTGAGTTTTTGGGAAATTTCGGTGCTCTGGAGAAGCGAGGGCAGTGAGCAAAAAGAGCAAGAAGAAGAACACGGCCCCGATGCCAGCAACGGGAATACCCAAAATTTCGGAAAAGCGGCTGGCTTCGACGATATCGCAATTGAGGAAACTATTGATACTGCAGACGCTGGCCGTATCTTGGATTCCACTTTTGAGTCGGGTATGCTGGACGAGCAGGTAGAGGCTGAGGCCTATACCGGCTAGAGAGCAAAAGAGCTGGATTAAATAAAGTTTGCCGATTCTCTTTGTAAGATTCGCCACGCTAAAATTATCCAAGATCGTAGCTCTGGAAGCAAACCGAAAGAAGAGAAATGAAAGAACAAGAAGAATTTAAAGAGCTGGAGCTTTGGGTAGAAAAAATCGCAGAGGGGCAGCACCCGACCCGTATCAGCCTATTGCAACAAATTTTCAAAACCGCCCTAAAATTGGCTAAAGAGAGTCCAGGGACGTTGAATCTAAAGATAGCCACCACCGTGATTAAGGAGCTGCGCTATTCGTTCAAGATGTTCTATCCGTGGCGCTACACACCCAAGATAACCATGTTTGGTTCGGCGCGCTCAGTTCCTGGGGACCCGGTTTACAACCTCGGCAAGGCCTTCGGGGAAGAGGCCGTTCGCCGCAATTATATGATAGTGACCGGCGGCGGTCCTGGAGTGATGGCCGCCGGAAATGAAGGGGCCACCAGCAAGGGCAGTTTCGGACTGAACATCCGACTTCCCTTTGAGCAATCGGCCAACTCGTTTATCGACGAGAAAAAGAAGCTCATCCACTACAAGTACTTTTTTACGAGGAAGCTCTTTCTCATCAAGGAGTCCGCGGCCTTTACGATGTTTCCGGGAGGCTTTGGTACCTTTGACGAAACCTTTGAATTGTTGACGCTCATCCAGACTGGAAAAACCCCACTCATCCCTGTCATTTTTCTAGAACCCAAAGGCTACGGTTTTTGGGAGGACATGTTCAAGTTTCTAAACGACGTCGTCCTCAAGCGAGGCTTCATTTCAGAGGCGGATCAACACCTGTACACGGTGGTCCATTCCGAGGTGGAAGCGATGGATCACATCGAACATTTCTACAAAAGCTACCATTCGATGCGGTTGGTCGGAGAGGATCTGGTGCTCCGATTCAAAAAACCTGTCAGTGAAGAAACCCTTGCTGGGCTGATGAAGAATTTCGGTTCTCTATCCACCTCGGGGGAGATGAAGTTGAGCGCACCGCTTCCCGCGGAGCACAATGAACCTGAGTTGGCGGATATGTACCGCGTTGTGTTTCCGTTCGAACGCAAGGACTTCAGCACACTTAGGCTTCTCATCGACTTTGTGAATGACCACACGGTATAATGTTTTTGACCTAAGTCTGTGTAACCCCTTGAGAGTCCTCAATGGACAAAAGACTCGTCTGCTTAATTTATCCGGACGTCTATCCCTGGGAAAAAGAAGGGATGGAACCTCTGCTGAATGCGATGGCCGTCCAGACCGGTTTGCACTTTGAGGCGGTGAGCAAGAAGCATTTCGGGTATTTCAGATCACCCGTTAAAGCAGAAAAGTATTGGATAATCTGCCGCGACTGGAAACGCGCCGTACGCTACTTAAAAATCCGCAAGGCTGACGCGCCTGTGTACATCTCGGTGCTGGGCTCTGAAAGCCGGCGCTCCTTACTTGGGCTGATGCTGCAAAACTTCCTTGGTTCTCTGCCTACGAACGTGCACTTGGTCGCCCATAGTCCAATCAATTACCGTTTTTTTCGTGAAATCGCAGGATTAGAGAAAGATCGAATTACTTTTGCGCCTCTAGCGCTTCCCACTGGGGAACCCCGGACAGCGATCGCAGACCAGCCGGTTACCGTGGGGACGTTGGTTTCTCTGACGCAGCGATGCAACTTACACTATTTTCTGAGTGTTGCGCACTACGTGGTGAATCAGAATCCCAACGTTCGGTTCAAGATTTTCGGAACTGGGGACCTGGATGTGCATTTTGGCAAAGTGATACTCTCGCTAGGCTTGGAGAAGCATGTCCGAATAGAAGCCTCCCGTTCTTTGCACAGCCTATCAACACTCGATGTTTTTCTTTTTACCTCTTTGCAGAACGAGCATTTCATCAGTCTGTTGGGCGCTGCGTCTTACGGTTTGCCGGTTTTGTGCACGGATGTTCCTGGTGCAGCAGATTTGATATCGGACGGCCATACAGGTTTTTTGACTGCTGTGAATGACACCAAACCGATGGGAGAATTGTTGTTACGGCTTGTAGGCAATCCGGGAATGCGGTTGGCCTTTGGGCAAAAACTGCGCGAGGATCTTCAAAAGAAATATTCTTGTGCCGTTCTGGTCAACCAGTATGAGAAACTCTTTTTTGGCAATTTTTCCAGTTCACCAGCGATGCTTCGGGTAGCTTCGGAATGAATATTGAGAATAAAGTAGAACGAGTTTCAGCGCATTCACCCATGCAGAAACTTCTTTTTGCAGCGCTGTTCAGCATTAGTCTGGTGGGAGCGCTCGTGCTGCTTGCCGAACCGCTGGATTTTAGAGGCGGAATCGAACGTCTGGGTTGGTTCAAGATTGATGAAGTGTCAGTAGAATCGAGCTGGCCTCTGTCGACGGCAGAAGTGCGCAGTTGGCTACCGGTTCTTCAGGGACATAGTCTATTGGCCTTGGATGTGAATCCTCTTTTTCGCGATTTGCTGGAGAAGCCTTGGGTGAAGGGCGTTAGCATTCGGAAGAAATACCCCTCGACTCTTTTGGTTTCCGTGGAAACCAAAAAAGCTGCAGCGATCTCGCGGAAGGGCGACCAATTGTATTACGTGGATAGCGAGGGGAGTTTCATTCATCGAGTGACTCCTACGCTTGCCAAGGAATTGGATCTCCCGGTGGTGTCCATTCAGCGACAGGCCGCTTTGGTGAAATGGGAGCTGGCTGAGGGCACAAAGTTACTTTCGCAGATTTCCGAAGGGCTTGGTTCTCAGTACAAGTTGTCAGAACTTGTGATGGAAACCTACCCGTACTTCAAAGTCTATCTCAGTCGGCCCCGCGTCGAAGTGTTGTTCAGCGACAAGACGTGGAACGCACAGCTTCCCCGCCTCCGCCGTTTGCTCGATAGCCCGCCAAGTCAAATTCGCCAAATGGCGAGAATCAATTTGGTTTTTCCCAAAAAAGCTATTGTCAGCTCCCCCCTTTCAAACTAAAGTCGTACTTAGGCCTCGGGTGTAAACCAGAGACCGTGTATTCGTTAGAAGCATTTCATAAAATTTTTTGCAGTTTAAAAAACAGTCGTACTTTCATAGGCGGGGCACAAAAATGTCTGCAACAAAAAACGCGCCTAAACCTTCCGAAACAGTTGTTGGAATAGATTTCGGAACGACCAAGATCTGTGTTGTGATCGGGCAGGTTAAGGCTGGAAAGTTGGAGATTGTAGGGATAGGCAAACAGCCATCTTTGGGGATTCGCAAAGGTGTCGTCGTCAATATCCCTGCCACCGTGGAAGCCGTTTCGAAGGCAGTGGAAGTGGCTGAGCTCATGGCCGGATGCAAAGTTGAATCCGCTTACGTCGGGATTGCTGGTAGCCACATCGAGGGCTTCAACAGTGGCGGCGTGGTCGCCGTCAAGGACAAGGAAGTGGGCACCCAGGATGTGGAGCGCGCGATTGACGCCGCTAAGGCGGTCGCTATTCCACTCGATCGCGAAATTATTCACGTCATCCCGCAGGAATTTTTGGTGAATGATCAAGACGGTGTGCGCGATCCGCTGGGGATGTCCGCCGTTCGACTTGAATCCAAAGTTCATATTGTCACGGCCTCCAGCTCCGCCGCGCAAAACATCGTGAAGTGCGCAAACAAAGCTGGGATCCACGTCAACGATATTGTTTTGGAACCCTTGGCATCTGCAGAGGCCGTCTTAACTGCCGACGAGAAGGAACTCGGGGCGGGCGTGGTCGATATCGGCGGTGGGACAACAGATGTGGCGCTCTTCATCAGGGGAAGCATCGTTTATACCGCCAGCGTTGCCATGGGTGGCAACCACATTACGAACGATATAGCTGTGGGCTTACGCACGTCTATTCAGGAGGCGGAGCAGATCAAGGTTGCTTATGGGTGTGCGCTGAATTCGATGTTGCGCCAGGATGAGGTGATTACGGTACCTTCAGTCGGCGGAAAGCAGACAAAGGAAGTCTCGCGTTCTGTTTTAGCAAAAATCATCGAGCCACGCGTGGAAGAGATTTTCTCTCTGGTTAACAAGGAGATCTCCAACAGCGGTTACAAGCACATGATCTCCTCAGGGATTACGCTCACCGGTGGAGCTTCGCTTATCGAAGGTGCCGCTGAGCTGGGAGAATTCATCTTAGAGATGCCGGTTAGACGGGGAGTCCCCCAAGGGGTCGGGGGACTGTCAGATGTTGTCCATTCACCAATGTACGCCACGGCGGTCGGGTTGGTTCGCTACGGACTCAGCCATCGTCAAAAAAACCGTTCCAAGCCGGGCTACGCGGGTACGTATTCCAAGTTTATGGAACGGATGAAACACTGGTTGGGGGATGTGTTCTAGGGCGGGCGCCTTAGAGCCATTCTTCATTCCGCAGGAGGTAAGGAATGTTTGACATCGTAGAAAAAGAACAGAGCAAGGGCGCCAAGATCAAGGTGATCGGCGTGGGTGGCGGAGGCAGCAACGCGGTCACCACGATGATCAATTTAGGTTTGGGCGGCGTGGAATTCATTGCGGCCAATACCGACGCTCAGGCTCTTGATAAGAACCCTGCAGCCACACACATCCAGCTTGGCAACGAGTTAACCAAAGGCTTAGGCGCAGGAGCGAACCCCGAGATTGGTAAGAAGGCGGCTCTCGAAGACAGCTCCAAGGTCTCGGAATTGCTCTACGGCACGGACATGGTGTTTATCACTGCGGGCATGGGCGGTGGTACCGGCACGGGTGGTGCCCCCATTATCGCCAACATCGCTCGCGAAGCGGGCGCCTTGACCGTTGGTGTGGTGACAAAGCCTTTCAACTTTGAAGGCAAGAAGCGTCGCAAGAACGCGGATCAGGGAATAAACGAACTCCGCGAAGCGGTCGATACATTGATCTGTATCCCGAACCAGCGCCTGCTCTACATCGCTAACGAAACAACCAGCATGGTGGAATGTTTCAAAAAGGCTGACGAAGTGCTTTACCAGGCGGTCAAAGGGATTTCTGATTTGATCAATATCCGAGGGCTTATCAACCTGGATTTCGCAGACGTCCGTACGGTGATGTCAGCCAAGGGAATGGCGCTTATGGGGACCGGAGTGGCTTCGGGTGAAAACCGCGCCGTGGAAGCCGCTAAGAAAGCCATCGCGTCTCCACTGCTTGAAGACGTTTCGATCAACGGCGCTACGGGCATCATTATCAATATCACTGGTGGTCCCGACATGACGCTTTTTGAAGTGAATGAAGCTTCATCGCTCATCACCGAAGAGGCCGATGAAAACGCCGAGATCATTTTCGGTTCGGTCATCGACGAAGATCTGAAGGACGAAATTCGTGTCACGGTGATCGCGACGGGTTTCAACCCGCCCAGCCAAAGCCCGGCGGTGGAAAAGCCCGTGCGGGAAGACGAGCCGGTTCGGATCTCTGCTCAGGCCAACGTGGTGGACACCCCCGTGCAGGCGACGGGAGAGAAGAGTCAAAAGGTGGACCTACAGTCCGCACGGAATCTGGCGCGCGAAATCGGTAAGCGATTCTTCGAAACTGAAGAGTATGACATCCCGACTTTTCTGCGCAGACAGCACGACTAGTCTAGTAATATCAGGAGCTTAAATGGTGGGGGGATCTCGCGACGCATCGCGAAATCCCCCCTAGCCTTTGGGGCTCAATTTCCGATATAATATTAGAGACTCACGTAAATCACTCAAATCTGAAGACAAAAGGGGTTTTGATTGAAAGCCATCGCAATATTGATCCTGTTTTTTTGTCTCACCTCAATGGCTGAGGTCATGGAGCCGGTCCCGCGGGCCGGAGGGCAACAGGACCATTTCAAGCAAAACGCTCGGGGCCCTGCGAGTGCGCAGGGACGTCCGGTAGTTAATCCGGAGGTCGAGGATTTGGTGAACACAGTGGAAGACACTAACGCGGCAGTAGCGCCCAGCCTCGATGGTTTTGCGATCCCTCGCCGAAGCCGCAACACCGGCGAACTCAGTGGCGATCCTGGATTTCAGGGCCTCTTCGGTAACTAGCCCTCCGCTATGGCAGAAGTAGAATCAAAAGAGTCAGGTACACTAGAGCCAAGTATCCCCATGTCGTGTGGAAAAAGCTTTCCAGCCTCCTACGACTTCGACTAAACGAATCCGATTTCTGCATAACGCCTCCTTTTCTTCGTAGTTAAGAAAATCGGAACGATCTAGTTCTCCGGCCTTAAAAGGTTTCAATTAAAATTTAGGAAAGCTTTGCTGAGGGTCAAGTCCAATGAAAAGTCTGTGATATTAAGTACTTAGATTACCAGGGTAGCTGGCGCACGTCGGTGTGAGCGGTGATAACGGCGATTTCTACGCGCCGATTCCGCGCGCGGCCGTCTGGAGTGGAGTTGTCGGCGATCGGGCGTTTGTCGCCATAACCGGCAATGGAGATTTTATCCTGCGGGTATTCTGCGGCTTCTACCAGAAACTTCACGACATTTGTGGATCGCTCTAGCGATAGCTGCCAGTTATTCACGCTGGCGGGGCGACGATCGTCGGTGTGCCCCTCAATTTGAATCTGAGTACCAAGGCTGCTCAGTCGCTTACCCATTTCAAAAAGAAATGACGCATTTTCACGCTTTATCTTCGAGCTTCCTGAGTTGAAGAGAAGGCGTTCGGCCAAGCGTATGCGGAAGCCGTCCTTCGTAGCGAAGACTTCAATATCGTGAGGTGCGACGCTTAGGCCTGTGTTTTTTTCAAAGAGCTTCTGGATGTTTTTTTCGGCCCGCTCCATTTCGTTTCGACTGGAGGGTTGCATCCCCTGATCGGCGGGAGAGGGGGGGACGTGAGCCCCGTGATCGGGCTCGCTCTCAAAAGGTTTGAACGGTACGCCCTTCAATGGGAATACCCCGCCTCCCGACATCATCGCCTGGCGAATGCTTGCGACGGCTTCTTGGTACTTCGCTTTGTCGGTTTGGGAGAGTGCGTAGAGCACAGTGAAAAACGCAAAGAGCAGGGTGATAAAGTCGGCGTAAGAAACCAGCCAACGTTCAAGGTTTTCGTGCTCTTCGTGTTTTTTCTTACGAATTCCCACTTAGGCCGCCCTCTGCTGTGCGCCTTGGGGGGCGCCTTCAGCTCCGGCGCCGGCGTGGGCACCGTGGCCTGTCATGGCACGCAATCGTTCTTCAATGATGCGTGGGTTGAGGCCGTTTTGAATTCCCATCAGGCCGGTATAAATAAGCTTCTTTTCCATGCTTTCCATCAGTGCAAACTTCTTCAGTTTGTTGCCGATTGGAAGCAGCACAAGGTTCGCGCCGCCTACCCCGTAAACGGTCGCCACAAAGGCGACGGCGATGCCCGCCCCGAGCTTGCTGGAGTCCGACAAGTTTGCCATCACGTGGATGAGACCCAGTACCGCTCCTAAAATTCCGATCGTGGGGCTGAAACCTCCCGCCGTTTCCCAGACTTTGGCAGCGGCCAAAGCTTCTTCTTCGTGGTGTTCGATTTCTTCTTCCATCATCTCCGCGAGAACTGCTGGATCATAACCGTCAATTACGTGGCGCAAATGACTCTGCAGGAATGGGTTCGTAACGGATCCCAAAGCTTTGTCCATGGCGACCAAACCTTCGCGTCGGGCGAGTGCCGCTAATTTCGAAAGTTCTGTTATCAGCGCCGTATGATCCGGAAGCCCTTTAAAAAACACTCGTGGGAGACCTTGGAGAGCTCTCACAAAGTCTGGGGTTGAGCTGCTAAGTAGCACGGCGCCGATCGTGCCACCAAAAACGATCATGGCTGCCGTGGGCTGAATCAATTGCTCGATGTGACCGCCTTCGAGGACGTTTCCGAGCAGAATCGCGCCGACGCCAATAATTACTCCAAGCCAGCTAAGAATCATAACTTTTCCCCTTTAGGAGCATTCAGAATTTCTTTCTTGTACTCTTTGAACGCCGCTGCGACTTCATTTGCTTTTTCGCGAACTATTAGTTTTAGCCCGGTGGTAAGCGTGATGACGGTATCGGGAGTATCTTCGACGCTTTGGATCCAATCTGCGTTTATCAGAATCTCCGAGCCATCAAATTTGGTCAGGCGAATCACGTCCTAGCTCCTCCCCTGTCTTATCGGTCATTTTGTGCGTGAAGCTTACCGGTTGCCTAGAGTTGGCGGGAGAAACTACAATCAAAAAGAGGCGGGTAACGCAGCCAATTAGATATTTTCGGTCGGTTCACAGAAAAACTTTAGCGGGGCAGGAACTTTCTATGAAAATCTACACCAAAACCGGGGACGAGGGAAAAACAGGGCTTTTTGGAGGAGGCAGAGTGTCGAAAGCCGCCCCCCGCATAGCCGCCTACGGGGACGTGGATGAGCTAAACGCGGTCGTGGGCCTGGCCCACGCGGAGAGCCGCCATGAGCCGCTGCGCAAGGCCCTGGTGGAGGTCCAGAACACGCTTTTTACGATCGGGGGTCAGCTCGCGACACCTGACGAAGAGAAACAAAGCTTTGAAGTTGTCACCTCGGCGCACATAGATTCCCTGGAGCGTCAGATGGACGTTATTTCGGAAACCTTGCCGGAGCTCAAACACTTTATTTTGCCTGGCGGAAGCAGAGTCGCCGCGAGTTTGCATCTGGCGCGAACAGTTTGCCGACGTGCCGAGCGTAGTGTGGTCGCACTCAGCTTGCTCCCGGGTGAGCACGTGGATCGCTGGCTGCTAATTTATATGAACCGCCTGAGTGATTTCTTGTTCGTCTTGGCTCGCCTGGCAAACCAGCTAGAAAAGTGCGACGATACGATTTGGATCGCGAACAAAAAGTCCTAGGCCTCTTAGGCTGACAGCAAGACCGTACCGATTTGGTAGGTCAGCATCGCAAAGACATACGCCATCACCAATAGCGTCAAGAAGTTCGCCCCTGTCCACAGCCAGGAGTTGGTCTCGCGCTTTGTGACAGCAAAAGTTGCCAGGCACTGCGGTGAAAATACATACCAAACGAGCAATGCGAGAGCGGTCGGAAGCGGCCAGGCCGTTTGCAGTTTCTCAACAAGTGAGCGTTCGACTTCTCCCTCGTCTTCGCTCTCCACGGCGAAAACGGTTGCAAGCGAGCTGACCATTACTTCGCGTGCGGCAAAACCCGGGATGAGTCCCGTGGCAATTCGCCAGTCAAAGCCCAACGGGCGCAACACGGGTTCAATCGCGTTCCCAATCTTCCCCGCCAGGCTGTATTGGATCGCGGGCTCAGTTGCGTTCTCGGGCGCTTTGGGGAAACTCGCCAGCCCCCACAGGATCATCGACGTAATGAGAATGTACTTTCCTGCGCGTCGGAGAAAAATCTTGGCACGTTCCCACAGGCCGAATCCGATATTGCGAACGCTGGGCCGCTTGTAAGTAGGAAGCTCCATCATGAACGATGGGGCGGGCCCCCTAAGGCTCGTTTTCTTGAGCACCCAGGCAACGATGAGCGCGAATGCGATGCCGATCAGATATAGGCCAAGAAGGACCAGGCCTTGGAGTCCAAAGAACCCAAAAACCGTTGCGTTGGGGATGAAAGCGGCAATGAGCAGCGCGTACACCGGTAAACGCGCGGAGCAAGTCATCAGAGGGGCGATGAAAATGGTTGCGAGCCGGTCGCGGCGGTTTGAAATGGTTCGCGTAGCCATGATGCCCGGTATGGCACAAGCAAAAGACGACAAGAGCGGGATAAAGGCGCGTCCATGCAGCCCAACTTTCCCCATGGAGCGATCCATCAGGAATGCGGCTCGCGCCATGTAACCGGAATCTTCCAGAATCAAGATAAAAAGGAACAGAATAAGAATCTGCGGGAGAAAAACGAGCACCGAACCGACACCCGCAATAATACCGTCGACGAGAAGACTCTGTAAGGGACCCTCGGGCAAGACGCCAGACGCCAATACACCAAAACTCTCCACGCCCGCTTCAATGAGATCCATAAAGGGTTCCGCCCACGCGAAAACAGCCTGGAACATGAATGCCATGATGGTCAAAAGAATGACATGGCCAAACCATGGGTGCAGCACAACGTCATCTATGCGTCGGGTCCACTCGGCGGCCCGACCCTTGGATTTGGTCGCGAGTTTCATGATGCGATCGACTTCGGTAAAGCGCGCGCGCAGCTCATCCGGACTAGGGCGGTGCCAAACAATCTGAACCGGCTGCGAAGCCCGGACGCGCGCTAAAGCCTCTTCCACCTTATCCAGAAGAGTCGCCGTACCCTCCTTGCGAACCGCGATTGTAGGCACGACAGGAATGAGAAGCTCCTTCTCCAAAACCACCAGGTCGAGTTCGATGCCGCGATTTTCAGCGAGATCCATCATATTGAGCGCAAGAACGACGGGTTTCCCTAGGGCCCGAATCTCCAGTACAAAATTGAGGCAGCGTTCGAGGTTAGTGGCGTCGGCAACGGCAACCAACACAGAAGGGGCTTCCACATCCGCGCGCTTGTTCAATAGCACTTCAAGAGCGATTTCTTCATCTGGAGACTTCGGATCCAGACTGTAGGTACCGGGCAAATCCAAAAGTTTCAGCGTATGTCCCTTCGGGGTCACCGCAATGCCCTCGCGGCGTTCCACCGTTACGCCGGGGTAATTGGCGACTTTCTGGCGGTTACCGGTGAGAGCGTTGAACAAAGCGGTCTTGCCGCAATTAGGATTTCCCGTCAAAGCTACCAAAGGTGCTGGTACAGTCGCAGGCGTGTTCATTACTCCGAGTCCTCCAAGACTTCTACATAGTCAGCTTCGTCGCGTCGCAGGCCGACGAGCGCTCCGCGGACGCTTACCGCAATAGGATCGCCGCTAATAGGGGCTTCATGTAAAACTTCCACGCGAGAACCTTCTACCAAACCCATTTCCAGAAGGCGTTCGGTTAAACCCTCTTTCTCAGGTTTGTCTTCTCGCATCGGGCCACTACCGACAGAAACGATCGTTCCCTTTTCTCCGCATTGCATGTGACCCAGCAGCCTCGTAATCTTGCTCATTTCATTAAATCCTCAACGTGTTCGGTGCCTTCCTGAAGCAGTCGATCAATGTGTTCATCGTCCAAAGAGTAATACGCAGTCGTCCCACTTTTGCGGACCTGAACCAATTTGAGATTTCTCAATGTTCTCAAGTGGTGGCTCACCGCAGGCTGGCTCATGCCCAAGAGCTCGGAGAGCTGACCCACCGACAGGGTCCCGTGGGCAAGGCTCCAGATAATTTTCACCCGCGATTCGTCACCCATGGCCTTAAAGGTTTCCGCGAGAAGGCCAAAAAAACGCGCAGAACGCATGTGTCGTGAAAGCGTTTTGGGGTTGGCTGTCTTTTGGATAGGCGGCACCATATATAAACACCTGCTTATATATGGATGGCTTCCTGGCAAGTCAACGGATTTGAGAGCGCGTGCCAGGGAAGGGCTTAACTTTTGTAATCCCGAAGATTTAAGCGAGCCGGTGGTTCAGCCAGCGCCCGAGATCCGCAAAATAGGCCTCTTTGCCGTAGTCGTTGTGGGCCTCATGGAAGCCGCCTGGGACGACGTGAAAGCACTTGTAGGGGGTCGGAATGCGTTTGAAGATCTCAAAGCTTCCTTCGAAATTGATGATCGTATCGTGTGTACCGTGGACCATGAAGACGGGGCACTTGAACTGATCCACCCGCTCGAGCGTATCGGGAAGGGCCTTTAGAATTTCGGTTCCCTGGCGCAAAGTGTTGGAGTGAGTCGAAAGCGGATCTTTCAAAAAAGCTTCTACGACCGCGGGATCGCGCGAGACGCCGGTAGGGGGCGCAGTCTTGGGCATTGCGAAGGTTGGGAAGAGGCGGCTTAAGGCTTTGCCGACTGTGATGACTATCGGAGACATGCCCGAACCTAGGCGGTAGGCCGGCGCACTCAAAACAAGTGCACGAAAGGACGCGCTACGCAAAGCCGCCAGTCGGATCGCGATGGCCCCACCAAGACTATGGCCAAACACAACTAGCGGCAGCTTCGGGTTGTCACGCGCTAGCGCATTGAAAGCGGAGTTGGCGTCGTCGACGTAGTCGCTAAATTGATCGACGTATTGGCGTCGTCCGCCACTTTTTCCAGCACCACGCAAGTCAAAGCGCAACACATTGAGACCCTGACTGTTTAGAAACTCCACTGTATTTAGGTGGCGGCCGCTATGTTCCGACAGCCCGTGGATAACGAGGACCGCACCGCGCGGGGAAGCAACATCGTGTTTCCAAGCTGCCAAACTGCCTAGGTGAATTCGCTCCATCGTTTAACTGATAGCTTGAAAAGCGTTACTACTCAAGGCGTATACCTGTGCTAGACTGCGCCGATGGCAGATGTCCTAAAAAGTTGGAAAGCCGGTGCTAAAGAGCTGCGGGCAAAAGACCCCCGCTTGGCACCCATCATTGATCGTGTCGGGCCGCCGGAGATTCGATTCGAATCCAACCACTTCAAAGCGCTTTGCGAAAGCATACTTTCGCAACAACTTGCCACGACTGCCGCAGCGGCAATTCTAAACCGCTTCAAGGATCTTTCCCGTCCCTTTCCCAGTCCCGACTATGTGCGCCGGTGTTCTGTTCCACGCTTGCGCAAAGTTGGAATTTCGGGGCAGAAAGCGGCGTACTTGAAGGCTTTGTCTGCACGTTGGGGAGAATCGGCCTGGCGTCGCGGCTGGGCAAAACTCGACAACGAAGCTTTGGTGCAACGGCTCGTGGAGGTCCATGGGATAGGCGTGTGGACGGCGCACATGTTTTTGATTTTTGCGCTGGGACGCACTGATGTCCTTCCCGTTGGGGACTACGGTGTCCGCCGCGCTATAGGATTACTCATGGGACTGGATGACATTCCCGCGCCCAAAGCGTTACCGGAGCTAGTGAGCCACTGGAAAGGACAGGAATCCATTGGATCTTGGTACCTTTGGCGGGCCTTGGATCAAAAATGGTTTAGCAACAAGAACTAGGGCATGCGTGGGACGGGCGCGAGATCGGCCTTTTCTCCAGGCTCCGGCGGAAAAGACGCTTCCGCGGGGTATTCGAACACCGCTACATTACCGCGAAGTTTTCGCCCATTTACTTCTTCACTATTGTGAGTGACTCGGACACCGTTGTGATCGCCGACTACCACCTTGATCTTGCTATTGGCGGCGTAGCCCGCCGATTTTCCTTTTGGCAGGAAGTATTCAATCGGAGGGTTATCGTCGATAATCACCTTCATCCAAGTGCGGGCCAATCCCTGGACCACAACTTTGTGAGCCGGAGGATTAAGAGCCGCTGCTTCGCGCGTGGATGTTTCTGTAACCGTGGTGGCGGTCGCGACTGGAGTCGGACTGGGCGCAAACGCAGGGGACGGGCTCTCGACCGGTGCCGGCGAGGCGTTGGGTTCGTCTTCTACTTTGAGTTTAAGATCCACAAACAAGTTCTTGGTGCGCTCTTCATCCAGGAGCGCTTGTTCGCTGTCCGTTGGTTCGTCACTGCTCACGACCATCGGAGGGGCGTCTTGACCGCCATTTTTGCCCACATATATCAAGCCGGAGATGAGGGCCACTAACACCAAGGCAATTCCGATCCCCGCGACTTTGGCGAGTGGCAAGGAGTTGCTCTCCGTGATTACCTGATTGGTGCTGGTTTTCTGAGCAGGTGGTGCCTGAATTTCTTTGCGTGCAGGCGTCTTACTTGCAGTTCTTTTCGCCGCGACAGTTTCCTTTTCAGGCGCTTTCTGCTTTTTTTCTTCGCCTTGTTTTTTTGCCGAGGGGCCTTCTTTTTCGTCGAGATAACGATTGAGACACTCTTGTGTGTCCAGACCGACGTACTTCGCATACGCGATCACAAAGCCGCGCAGAAACGGTTCGGGCGGAAGCTTTTCCCAGCGTCCGGCCTCCAAGTGTTGCAAGGCGTGTATATGAATCTTTGTGATGGAGGCGATTTCCTCCAAACGAATACCTTTGTTTTCGCGCTGCGCCTTAATGTAGGCTCCGAAAGTTTCCATGCTTTCTACCTTTTAGAAGGGATTCAAACCCGCGTCCAGGGGATTCTTACTGGAGATATTTTAGGACTTCGTTGGAACGTCGCACATATGGACCTCTTTTGTGCCGCTCCACCAATTTTTCCAGTTCCGCGCGCGCTACCTTCTTCCTTCCCATTTTCATGAGGACCAAACCAAGTTTGTATTGGGCTTCCTGGAAGAGCGGGCAGTTGGTGACGGCCCGTTTGTAGTTCTCTTCAGCGCGGCTGTAGTTGCGCTCCTTGGCGTACACATCACCCAGGTTCTTGTTGCCCAGGCAAAAGTTCGGCATGATGTCCAAAGCTTTCTGGTGTTCCTGCTTGGCCTGCTTCAGTTTGCCTTCCTTATAAAGCGCATAGCCCAAATTGGTGTGGGCGTTTTCCGGAGTCGAGTAGCTCTCGTCGGCGAGGGCTTTTTGGAAGTAGTTCTCGGCTTCCGCGTATTTCTCCTGCCGGTTCATGAGCACGCCCAGGTTGTTCAGCACTTCTGGGTATTTTGGTTTCAAACTGAGTGCTTTATGAAAGGCCTTCTCCGCGCGGTCATAGCGCTTGGTCTCCATATAAATGAGGGCGAGGTGGTTGTACGCGGAGGGGTACTCGGGGTCCATTTTTAGGGCCTTATGGGTCTGCTCGATGGCTTGGCTGTATTCTCGGCGCTGGAGATAATCCACGGCCATTTGAAGGTGGATCTTGGCCTTCTGCTTGTCTACCGGCGATTTAAGAAGAGTGGCGCAACCCGAAAGCGCGAACAAACCTAGAACCAAAGAGAAAGACACCCAGAGCGAGACGTGTTTTTTATTCATGACCCAAAAAGTATATCCCAGGCGTATCGCCCCCGCAATGCAGGCGGGGAGCGGGGTTTTCGAGGGAGTGTAGGGGGCGCTTAAGGCCGTTCTGGGGGCATCCTAGCCGGGCACCGGGGCGCTTAGCATGCCGCGGGGCGGGTTTGGTTGACAAAGGTTATTTACGTATCCTTTAATGCTCTGAATCTGGCCAGGCTCGTCGTGCAGGCGACGGCACACCACGTCAGACCGTTTTTTTGACCCGTGTTTTGGGGACCATTGTTAGGGAGAAATCATGTTCCGAAAGCTTTTTCTGACCTTCCTTGCAGCGTTTTGTGTGATCTTCGCAGCATGTACAAAAAAGAGCGACTCTTCGGAGTCTAAAGGTCCTAAAACCAGGCTTGGTTTCGTCATCGCGACGATGAAGCAGGAGCGCTACGCCAAAGACAAGGCTTACTTCGAAGCGCATGCCCAGAAGCTTGGGGCGGACGTTGAATTTGCCTCCTGCGATGACAAAGTGAACGTGCAGATGTCGAAGGTCGAGACCCTGCTTTCCAAGGGCATCGATGTGCTCGTGATTCAGCCTGTAAATGGCAAGGCCGCATCGGCGATCGTTGAGCTCGCAAAGAAGGATAAGGTTCCGGTTGTTGCTTACGATCGCATAATCAACAACGCAGATTTGGACGTCTACGTCACCCAAGACAGCTTCAGAGTCGGTGTCCTCCAGGCGGAGGAAGCGGTGGCTCGCACCGGTGGAAAAGGGAACTACATTATATTGAGTGGTGAGGCTGGGCATTCCGTTGCGGACGCCATCACCCGAGGCAATCTCTCCGTGCTTGCGAAGTACCCCAACATCAAGGTGATCGTGAAGCAGAATCACCCGCTGTGGTCGACCTCGCTGGCGTTGGCGACCGTTGAAAATGCGCTTACTCGCTACCAGAACAAAGTGGACGCGATACTTGCCAATAACGACGGTATGGCGCTTGGTGCGACACAGGCGCTCGAAGAGCAGGGACTGACCGGTAAGGTTTTTGTTGCGGGGGCCGACGCCGATCTCGCGGCCATCAAGGACATCATCAAAGGTAAGCAGACGATGACTGTATTGAAGGGCATTCGGCCCTTAGCGGAGACAGCCGTGGAAGTGGCCGTGCGCATCGCGCGTGGTGAGAATTTTAAGGCGGATACGACGACGTTCAACGGCTTCAAGGAAGTGCCTACTGTGAACACTCCCGTGTTCCGGGTGGTAAAAGACAACATCGACTCTCAAGTGGTGGATTACGGGTTTCATACTCGTCAGTCCGTTTACGGCGCGGAGTAGGACGCGGTTTTGGGGAGCACCATTCTTTCATTCAAGAATGTTCGTAAAGCATTTGGTGGAGTTTATGCCCTTTCGGGCGTCAGTTTCGACGTAGAAAAGGGCGAGTGCCTTGCCCTAGTCGGGGAAAACGGGGCCGGCAAATCCACGCTCATGAAGATCCTAAGTGGTGTGTGGCCTGCAGGAAGTTATGAAGGCGAGGTCGTGTTTGAGGGGCGTGTACTGTCCCACAAAAATCCGATGGACGCCCGCGAAGCCGGAATTTCGATCATTCACCAGGAGCTTTGCCTTTTTCCACAACTCAGCGTTGCGGAAAACCTGTTTCTAAGTGAGGCCTACCCGTATGAGGGGAAAGCCTCTTCTAGACTGGCGAGTCGGGTTCGGTGGCGGACATTGTATGAGCACGCCGAAGCATTGATGAATGACTTGGGCTTCGACATCCCGGTTCGCGCGCTGGTGAAAGATCTTAGCGTCGCCGAACGTCAGCTTGTGGAGGTCGCACGTGCCTTCCACCAAAACGCGACTCTACTGGTGTTAGATGAGCCCACTTCCGCGCTTTCTCAAGCGGAAGTCGAGCGCCTCTTTGATGTGCTCCGCCGGATGAAGGGCAAACTCACCTTTATATATATCTCCCACAAACTGGAAGAAGTCTTCGCGCTTTGTGATCGGATCCTAGTGCTTAGGGACGGGCAGTCCGTTGGTATGCTGAAAACTGCGGAAACAAATACTGAGGAAGTCATACGCCACATGGTGGGGCGTCCGCTGAAACTGGCCCAGAAAGAAGTTTCACTCAAAGAAGGGGCGCCCATTCTCAGTGTCAAGAATTTGAGCCACTACGATCTTGCCGGTTCTGCCAAACTCGAAGGGATTAGTTTTGATCTCTACCCACGAGAAATTTTAGGCATCGCGGGTCTAATGGGCTCCGGACGTAGTGAACTCCTGCGTAGTCTTATCGGCGTGTTACCGGGCACGCGTCAGGGCGAGATCTTCTTCCAGGGAAAAGCGGTCGAATGGAATGGCATCCGTGAAGCGCTGGCCGATGGAGTTGCTTTTGTCCCGGAAGATAGAAAAAAAGACGGGCTCTTTTTGGATCACTCAATTGAGTTTAACGGCACTATCAGCGTGCTCAACAAGTTTACCCGAGCTGGGCTTTTGAAACTCGAAGACGAAGATCGTTTTGCGGAAGGGATCTTTGAGCAGCTGCATGTGAAGTACGCCGACGGCGCCGATCCGATCAAAGTACTCAGCGGCGGAAATCAGCAGAAGGTTTTGTTGGCGAAGATGGTCGCAACCCAGCCAAAGGTATTGCTTTTGGATGAGCCTACACGCGGGATCGATATCGGTGCCAAGGAAGAGATTTACCAAATCATTCGGGAGCTCGTGCGCGACGGAATTTCCGTGATCGTGGTGTCATCGGAATTGCCCGAGGTCCTGGGCTTAAGCGATCGCGTCCTTGTGTTGCGCGAGGGGGAATCGCGCGGCCTACTCATAAACCAGAATCTGACGCAGGAGAAAGTCATGGCCTGCGCAGCGGGAGAAGCTTGATGGAACAGGTGGGAGTACAGACGGGTTCGGTGTTAGAGTCTCTCGCGCCCAACGGAGACAAGCTCAAGAAGTTTCAGCGTTTCGTGTTGCCCGGGCTTGCGGTTACCGCCGTGATGGTTTTGTTCCATATGCTGAGTGACGGCACTTTTTTGACTTCTCGAAATCTGAGTAACCTTTCTCGCCAGATTTGCACGAATCTCACGCTGGCGACGGGGATGACCCTGGTTATCATCACTGCAGGAATTGATCTTTCCGTCGGCAGTGTGCTCGCTCTTTGCGGGATGGTAGCGGCCATCACGCAGGTACAGTTTGGATTCTCGGCGATGGGCGCTACGGGCGCGTTGCTTTCGACAGGGATCGCCTTGCTGGTCGGAGGACTCAGCGGGGCATTCACGGGCTTTGCCGTCAGCCGCCTGAAAATCACGCCCTTCATTGTAACCCTCGGCATGATGGTCATTTGCCGCGGCCTCACGCTTATTATTTCCGGTGCGCAGGCGGTTTCACCGGTTGGCGATAGCCTCGGTGCGCTGAGTTCCCAGTACTTGCCCGTTGGCTACAGCGGCCTACTCTTTGCGGCGGTGGCGCTTGCGGCCACCCTTGTCCATTGGCGCACGCCCGCGGACAGGCGTTCGCTTAACAATACTGTATTGATTTGCATGCTCGCAGGCGTTGGGGCGTTAGTTTTTTGTGGTTACCGCGGCATTCCTTATATTGTTTTTCTTGCACTTAGCTGCGCCGGCCTTGCCATGCTTGTATTGAAGTACACGCGTTACGGCCGTTTCGTCTACGCCATCGGCGGCAATACAGAGGCCGCAGAACTTTCCGGTGTGCCGGTCGCGCGCACGCTTTGGATTACCTATTTTGTGATGGGGCTACTCGCCGCTTTGGCAGGTGTGATGGACGTCTCGCGCGTAAACGGAGCCGTGCCTACCGCGGGCGAACTCGCCGAGCTCGACGCGATTGCCGCGGTCGTGATTGGCGGCACGAGTTTGATGGGTGGAGTGGGGAAGCTGAGCGGGACACTGTTCGGCGTTTTAATCATGGGTGTGTTGAATAACGGCATGAGCCTCATTGGCGTCAGCGAACACTACCAAAAAGTGTTCAAGGGTGTCGTGATTATCTTAGCCGTTTATCTAGACATGCGTTCCAAACGTAAATAGTCGGTAATTAAAATTATGAAAAAACTTGTAGGGATCACGCTTGGCGTGTGTTTATCCACGTTCAATCCAGCTAAGGCGGATACGGCTTTTGGCGGGCCCGGAATACCGTTTGGGTGGCAGTCAGCAGAAAAGCAGGGTGTTGGGACGGCCTTCCAGAGTCCGACGGACGCCGTCCGCTCGAAAGTCTGGTTCAGCCTCGCTCGTGGCATTTTGACAGAAGTGTACTATCCGAGAATCGATACCCCACAGGTGCGCGATAGCCAGCTGCTGGTTAGCGACGGTAAAAGTTTTCTGCACCAGGAGCAGTATGACATGGAAAGCCGGGTGCGCCGCTTCGATGGCGCTCCAGCGTTTGAAGTCATAGAGCGTGACCGGGCGGGACGCTATGAAATTCAAAAAACCATCTGGGCCGATCCCGACAGCGACACCTTGTTGCAACAGGTCCGTTTTATAGCGCACGTTGAGGGTCTATCGCTCTATTACCTCCACAAACCTGCGGCCGCGAACTCCCTCTTTGGGGATAGCGCTCAGAGTGAACCGGAGCTTTTGGCCGGCGAAGAGAACGGGGTCTTTTCGGCCTGGCAGGTGGTGCGGGTTTCAAAAGGGTGGAAAAAGAAATCCGTCGGTTATGTCGGGAAATCAGATGGGTTTACGGATCTGCAGAGCGACTTCAAAATGGACTATGCTTTTGAAAGTGCGCCCCAGGGAAATGTCGCCCTTACCGGGCAAATCGATATTCCGAGCGAAGTGGGTAGCTATGATTTTTCAGTGAGTATTCATTTTGCAGCGGAAAAAGAAGCGGCTCTGAAAAAGGTTGAGCGGAGCCCCGAAGCCAGTTTGCAAAAATACGTAGCTTCTTGGAGAAACTATTTGGGTGGGCTTAAGCTGCTGACGGATAGCCGCTCGCCTCGTCGCCGTCGACGCCTCGAGGAGACTTCCATTCTTGTTCTCAAAACTTCAGAGGATAAGACCTACCCCGGAGCGGGTGTCGCTTCACTTTCGCACCCTTGGGGAGAGACCCAAACCGAAAACGAGCATGTAAACCCGTACGGCAATAGTGGCTACCACGTCGTGTGGCCCAGGGATCTCTACCACGTCGGCAACGCATTTCTGGCTGTTGGGGACACCCCGAGTGCCCTAGCGATCCTTAACAGAATGCGTGCGGTCCAATACACGGATAACGATGGGTACTGGCAGTTTGGTCCGCGGTCCCGAAAAAAGGCGGGAAGTTTTCCGCAGAATTTTTGGGTCGATGGCCGCACTCACTGGGGTGGGTACCAGGCGGATCAGACGGCCATGCCGGTTCTTTTTGCGTACCGGCTTTGGAAACAAGGCCTGATTGAACTTTCCCAATATTGGGAGATGGTTTCGAAGGCCGCTTCGTTTTTGGCGGAGATGGGGCCTTGGACCCACCAGGAACGCTGGGAGGAAAATTACGGCATCTCGCCGAATTCCGCAGGCTATGTGATCGCCTCTCTTGTGGCCGGCGCCGAGATGGCCTTTAGCTCCGGGGCGGCAGCGGAAGGGGAGCGCTGGTTAGCACTTGCGGATGCGTGGGCGCTTAAAGACGGCGACAACCTCGATACCTGGACCTTCACCAACCACGGAAAAATCAAAGGGGAGAAGGGGAACGGAAAATACTACCTGCGTGTAGACGGCGCCAAAACTAACAACGGTGGGGCTGTCTGGGATGCCATTTGGAATCCGAACTTCGATGAAAAGCTTGTCATTGCCAATACACCGGGGGACGCGCGTTTCCGATGGGAGAGCGAAATTGTGGACGGAGGTTTTCTGGATTTGGTTCGGCTCGGTGTGCGGGCCGCAAAGAACTACTTCATTGAGGAATCCATACCCGAAATGGACGCTACGATTCGCGTGGAAACCCCGAGTGGTCCAGGCTTTTACCGCTACAGTTTTGACGGGTATGGGGATAAGGGGCGTGGACGGCTGTGGCCTTTTCTGACTGGCGAGCGCATGCACTATGAACTGCAGCTCCAGTTGGAAGAGGGAAGTTTTAATGGGCCGGAGCTGGAGCGGTGGCTGAACGCTTACGAAAATTTCGCAAGTGCGCAGCATATTTTTTCGGAGCAAGTCTGGGACGAAGGGGAAAATTCCGGTCGCCCAACGGGTTCTGCTACGCCCCTTTGCTGGACACATGCAGAGTATTTGCAGGCACTTCGTTCTTTGAAGGATAAAAAGATCTTTGAGGAAATCCCTGCTGTGCGTGCTCGCTACGCGGCAACAGGGAACTGAAATAAAAAAGGCGGCCCTGGCACGGGCCGCCTTTTTGGTTACACCTTCTGTGTTTCTTACGGGTTGGGATAATCCCATTGCTCCTTGCCGAGACCCAAACGGTTCTCAACAAGCGTCGCCAGTTTCGGGAGATGATCTTTCATTCCCAAGGTGTCTAGCAACGTGCGGAGCGAATTTGCGTAAAAGATTCGTTCCTGTTCATCGCGGGCGAAGCTATCCTTTTTCTGCGATAAAGCGAGAGCCTGCGGACTAAGAGTGCGATCTTTAATAATGACTTCTTCGGTACCGTCTGCATCTAGATCCGCCTTTTCCTGCAGGATGCGTGCGCCTTGAACCGCAGTGCCCACGTTGTAGACGCGGATCGCACGATCGAGGTTCTTAAGACGTGCTTCCTCGTTCGCGTAGCCGGACTTGTGGAAGAGAAGGATCTGTTCCACAGCCGCTTCGACGGCGAGCGACAGCACTTCGTAGAATTCCGGATCGAGTGTATTGAATGCTTTGCTATAAAGGATGCGTCCGTTCGCCGGGTGACGGAGCTGGTGCCGCAGAGTTTTTCCGTAAACGTAGGTGACGTTTTCGTAGGAGAACTCTAAGCCCGTGCCTTCGAGGTATCCAGGGCTCGCATACTTGTAGATCGGCCCGTACTTGTCGCTCATGATGGGACGCGGAAGCCCCATGTAAAGCCACAAGACTTCGGACGGGTTTCCCGTTTCCAAAAAGATGTGTAGCGCACGGATGCGGATGTAGTCTTCGCCTTGTTCTCGGAAGTTTAGAGCGGCTCCTGCCAGCTTTTCATCCACGTGGAGTGCGAAAGTTTCGTCGTAGAGCCGCATCATTTGCTCCAGCATGCGGTCCATTTTTGCGTTTGTCTGTTTTACGGGCTTCATCAAATCGCATCCCGTAAGCGATAGCGCCACGCAAGCGGCAAGCGCCATAGTCTTAATCCAAGCCATTACTGACCTCCCCATTTCACTTCTCTAGGTGATGTTTGGTACTGGTTGATCCAACCCCGTTAACCCCCCTCATGCATAGCCTAACGAGAACCCCACGGTACTGCCGGCTTACTGGGTGCGTCAAGCGGGGCGGCAAAAAGCTTGCCTCAGCGTGGCGAGAACCGCAAGAAAAGCTAATAATTTCAGGATATTGGTGTTGCTATCTTGAAACAAAGGCCCAAGCTAGGGTAAAAATACCGGCATGCGGCATTTACGGGTTGTTTTATTAGGGGCGCTTGTCGTTTGGGGCGTGCCTGGTTTCGGAGCGGGGGCGCCCGAGTTCTTCCGAGCTCCGTGCGCCCCAAGAGTATGTTCAGAAGCCACCTTAACGCACCCTGCGTGGGCCTAAACGCTCTTCGAGCCAGTATCTGTCGCGGGCGGATACGCTTCCACATGTCCACTCACTGAACGTGACGAGGACCAAAGACAGGGCGTTACCTACCTAACTGAAGAGCAACGGCGGCAACACCGTGTCTTTTTCTGTCTACAGACCAACGGTGCGGTCCGACTTTGCGATATCGAAGGAAACTTATCGATACACGAGTCGCGCAAGCATTCCGATGATCGCGCTTACCTGCACTTGTTATGGATGTGGCGGACATTTTATATATCCAGTTACCAGCGGGATCGCGAGTTTCACCACTCGAGTTTTTGGCGACGCGCCTATGGCGGCTGCAGGTGAGATAGAAGTGATCGACGGGTCGTGGTTTTTATGGGGATCGCACAGGGCATTTTCCGTATTCCGGCATCTTCCTGCAGGCCCTTATCAGGCTGGAGCGCCGAGGTGGATCTCAACGGGATCGAGATAGGACGTTGGGATGGTTCGAACACATACACTATACAGCAAGTACGTGCCGCTAGATCGCGAACTCAACTAGGCGACATTGGGGCGCGCCTTTGCAACACGGCTGTAACCGCAGCTCTGCTCGCCTTGCAGTGGCGCTACCGGGTTGCTAAGCGTAGTCTCCGATGCACCTCGCACCCCTGTTCAGAATGGGCACTCTAGGAATACTCAGGACTGTTTACCGAATGGAACACTTGACACCCGCTATGCTGTGAAGAGGGTATTCCAAGCGCTGTCTTTGGCGTTGTCACTGGCGGCAATCCACAGAAGCCTACGGCAAGCAGTTTCGCTGCGCGGACGGTATCCACGAAGTGACCAAATTGCCCAAGAAGCGGTCGTGGGTCAAGGGCGGATCCTATCGTTGTCTTTCCAGCCCGCGGGGTGAGTGTACTGATCCCAAACAAAGAGGCAGGCTTTTACGGCGACGAGTGAGCATCCAGTCGATCTTTGATATATCCCCCGCCCGACAGGTTTTCGTGAGTGGGATCGGATCGTTGCGGCGATGCTAAAGAAGTACGGTCTATCGCGAGAGGCTTTTGAAACAGTCTACGCGTATTATGGGGAGCACATCTGGGAAGGGATAGACAGGTGGTCGGCGAAGACTTTGATCGGATACGCCAGGATGTGGAAGAGCTTCGCCGTACCTTGGAAAATCCTTCGCGCGAGCTGTCGTCCGAGAATGGGCGGTATTTTTATTATCTCTCAATTTGAAGCACAAAGTGTAGCAGCCAGCATGGCGCAAGAGCTCGGCTTTCTCAGCAACAAGTCTACTGAGAATTGAGTTTGTTAGAATTTGTCGATTGGTGAAGCGTTTACTCGCCTACATCCAGCACGCGCCAACAAAAAGCCATTGCGGACAGTTTGCGAGCTGCAGGGGATTGAGGTTGAAGAGGTGTGAGACGCTGTGCAAGAAGCTGTTTATCGAGATAGCCCAAGTGCTCATGACCGAGGCGTCCCGACGGAGGTTATCGCCCGTTATGGGTTTGCGCGATGATGATGGCTTGCGTTTTTCTTCCATGCGAAGGGACAGCGCCAGGGTGGAGCAATGGAACCAAGTTGTGGGTACCGGGCAAGCGTTTGAAATGAAACCGAAGCATTGGCTGGAACTTACAGCGAAGGACACAGCCACGCGGAAATCGCTCGGCGGCTCAGCATTCTTAAAGGCGTTACGGATCCTTCAAACGACGAATGGCACCGAAAAAGCTGCAGCAGAAGCCAGCGCTCAGGTTGAAGAGCCCGCCGGCCCCACCTAAGACGGAGCTTGCAGGCTGCTGGGGTGTAAAGCAAGACGGGAAACTGCAAGCAGATCCCTGCAAGCGGTTTATTCACGATCACCTGCGCAAAGGAAACGCTTTCCGCTCTGGCGGCCCGTCTCGGCGTGGCGAGCGACCTTAGAATTAGCCGACGCCACCATACGCCGGTAGAACTCTCTAAGTCGGCGAGTACGGACCTCTCAGATCGCGTAGAGAATTTGATGAGGCGTTATGCCAGAGAAACCGGGGATGAGGAAACCCCATTGCTGGGTCTACAAGAGGCACGCTCCCGCCACAGAGGAGGCTACTGGGGATGAGGCTTTTGGTAATTTTATCTTGGAAGTGAGAAAGGCGACTGCAGAGGGCGAGCTAAATTTGAGGCAACATGGGCGACGAACCAATCCCACTCCTGATGAACTTAGTGAAAGGGCGGCAAATAAATACTACAGGCGGAACAATTGGACGGTGAACAGCTGAAAACTACCGAAGGCGTTCGGCTTAAAGAATCGGAAACCACTTATCGAACGCCTGAAGAATCCAGGAAAATCATTTGCAATCGTGAAGGCGATCGCAGAGGGGCGTCCTAATCTAAGGGGCTTTAACCACAAAGCGGAGAAAACGCGGGAGGAGACAGATGAGGCGTCCGCTGCCTCCTACGTCCGTGTGAAAAAGTGGTCTCCTGAGGAGCTTGCCCGCTTGCCCGAGGACGTTCGAGATTGGTTGGAATCTTGGCTCTTATCCAATCAAGTTCGCCGTTCCACACAAGAGTCTTTGGATAACTTCATTGCCCAGGCGAGAAAAGCCATCGAAGAGGGGCGACCCCGTCTTCGATCGCTCGACAAAAAACGCGAGAGAACTGCGGATGAGGTGGACGAAGCCGCGGCTTATGTGTTCGCACGGCGAACAGATTGGACGGAGGAAAAACTCTCTGAGCTACCCGAAGACGTCCGAAAATGGTGGGAGAACCGAAAGCCGGGACAGCGCAACGCAGAAGAGGGACTCAAGAATTTTATCGTACACGTTAGAAAAGCGATTGCTGAAGGGAGATCGAACCTACGGAACCACTCGAATAAAAAGGAAAAGACAGAGGAAGAAGCGGATGAGGTGGCTGCCAATGTTTTCCGACGTTACACAAAATGGACACCGGATAAACTAGCGGAGCTACCTGAGGATGTGCGCGAGTGGATGGAGAATCGCGGGGCAAACCGTAGCAACCAAGCGTCTCTGGAGAACTTTATTTCTGAGGTAAGACGAGTCATCAAGGAAGGCCGTCCACGTCTGCGATCGCACCGCCGCAAGGAAAGAACCCAGGAAGAGGTAAATGAGAGCGTGGCCCAAAATTACTATGCGAGACAAAAATGGACCTCAGAAGAGCTCGCCAAACTCCCTGAAGATGTGCGCGCCTGGGTCGAAGAGCGGAAGAAAGACTAACACGCGTCTCTAAGCGAAAAGCTGATAGCAATCCGGGCTTTGCCAAGATGCACGACGTCGCCTTCCAGTAATTCCACAGGACCGCACACACGGCGCTTATTGACCCAAGTATCATTCTCGTGACCAGGCAGGGCTTCGAGCCAAAGGGCATTGCCGCGTTTGGCGATGCGGGCGTGTTTGTCGCCCAGGTGGCTGCTGCCCTTAACGTTACCTAAGCTTACATGCGCCTCAGAAGATTTTCCGATGATGGTCTCATCCGCATACAAGAAAAACTCTTTGCCCTTATCCTTCTTATCCTCGGCCCACTGCACGCGACCGACCTTAAGCGGGATGCGGCAGTTCACACAATAACCGGCCTGGGACTGGTTATCCGAGTGCCCACAGTAATCGCAAAACGTACAAGCTGCGGGAAACAAAGTTTTGGGCAATACCGCCAATTCAATGGGCTCAATAAAATCCCGGCGCTTAAAGATCCACCAGCCTTTGTTGGTAAGCTTGGCGAGCTCGTTGCGGACCTCTTTGGCTTTTTGAAAGCGCTTCGTCGGATCAAGGTTCAAGCACTTTTCAATAATCGCCACAAGCCTCGGATCGCGGCCCTTGAGATGCCGGGCAATGGGCTCTCCCTGACTGGGCGTGTCCCCCACAGCCGCTTCAAAGAGCAGCGCGCCTAAACTGTAAATGTCCCCAGAGGGCATAAAGGGGTTTGTGGCATCCAGCAAATCGGGCGGCGTATAACCTTCCGATTCAAAGACCAAAGGATCTTTGTCCGATCGGTGGTAAAGAGTACCAAAATCGATCATCTTGATGCGGCCCGAAATTCCGTCAAGCATCACGTTCTGGGGTTTCAGATCGCGGTAGATGTAGCCGGAATCGTGAATTACCTGCAGGGCGTCGGCTATCTCAATACCGAGGTACACGAGCATGCCGTCTTCGACCTTAGGGTTGCTATTGCGAAAATCAGAAAGAGCTTTAGCGAGTTCCTTACCGTTGATGAATTCCATTACCAAATAGAACGAACCGTGGCGTTGAAAATACTGAAAGCCTCTCGGAAAGGCCGGGTGCTTGATGCGGCGAAGAAACTTCGCTTCCCGCTTAAAGCTCTGCATGAGCTGGGCTTTGAACTGATCGTAGCTGCTCTGTTCGAGCATCTGTTTGATGAGGACTTGTTTGCCGTCCTTCTCCCGCAGGGCGCGGAAGGTGGCGCCAAAGCCGCTTCGGGCAATCGCTTCTTCTACGACGTAGCGTTGTCCGCGCGCTTTGATGCGCTCGCCGGGGGCAAGCAGGCCCTTGCCGGCGTCTTTAATTTTCGAGAAAGAGGCTTGCCGCAGCTTCCGAGCTACTTTGATGTGATTCTGGCTGCTGCCACAGGCGTCACAAAACAGGGATCCCGGTATTAACGGTTCACTGCATGTTGAACACGGTGCCGCCACGGCAAACTCCTCTCACTCTCGAAAAAAACTGACCTACTTAGCCAATAAGCAAGCGGGTCTTCTTAGATTCATCCTGTATCGTCGCCAAATCGTCAGATACGGATTTACCTTTCTGGACGTCCTTCGCCATACGGGTAAGCGCCCGCGTGACGTTGTTCGCACCAAGATTGCTGGCAATGCGAGTTGTATTCTGAATCAGGCGCGTCGCTTTTTCGCGATCACCGGAATCCAGACTCTTCTTGATCTGTTCGCCATTGAGGTGAACCTGAAGCATCTGGCTCGAACGCATAACGTCCGGGTCAGCTGCCGTCAGATCTGTTTCCTTATCTGAGGTTTTGATTTCCACTTTGACGTGTTCTGTTTCTTTGCCGTCGTACGTAGCGAAGATTTCAAACAGAACCAGGTTGCTTCCGGATACGCCGTCACCGTAGGTGTTGGTCTGGATGAGGAAAGACGTCGTGTCCTTGGTCATGGAACCTGTCGCCAAATTGTACGTGCCAGGGTTTCCGGGGGAATCGTAAAGAACGATTTCCGGGGTTACCTTAGCAATACGCATCAGGCGGCCTTTGAGATTGCGGAAGTTGAGCGTGAGCTCACCCACCACGGAAGACTGAAGTTTTTCAATCTCCGCCTGCAATCCCGCCTTGAACTTGGAAAGATCATTGGCGTGGTAATAAGAACCACGGCCTAGATCCGAGATTCTGCCGATGAAGCCAGAGTCATACTCTTCCGCTGAACCGATTCCGATGCCGGTGAGGGTAATGCCTTCGTGTGTTTTAACTATGTCTTCGTATTTAGCGGTTTTTTCCACTCTGTAACCTTGGTTATCCGTGGGGAAACCGTCGGTCAGCAGAATGACGTGATTGACTCGTTTAACTTTATCTGCGGCTGAGCGGGCATCAAAAGCACCATAAGCGCTCTTAAGACCTGCTTCTAAGTTGGTCACTCCTTGCGGATCTTCCAACTTACTGATCGCTTCCTTCATCGCATCGCGATTAGCGGCAAGCGAAGCCAACGGAAAGACTTCTTTGGCACTCGAATGAAAAAGCACAATGGCCACTCGATCATCGTCTTTTAACGAATCCACAATTTCGCGCATCGCGGTCTTGGCAGTCTTCCACTTGCTCCCACTCATGGAGCTTGACGCGTCCACAAGAAAAACAACGTTAGACGGCACGCGACCAAGCTTTGCGTCGGGCGTGAGTTCGATGAGTGTTGTTGTGCTGTAATCTCCATCCTTAGGCCGGAAGTCACAGCCGTTTTTGGCAGTTATCTTCATGGTCACTCCTTAAATGACTGGATATTGAAAAGGGCGTTGTCTGTGATGAGCTCCCCGGATGTACGTGCAACCTCCTCTCACCAAGTGGCCTGATGTGCAAAGCGCGTGCCCCTGTTTACTGTGCGTATTCAGGGCTAAAGGGGAGGGATTACAGACAAATTTCGTCAGGCTGTCGCGCGATTTTTGTCAGTTTCGGGGGAGTAAAGATCGCTGGAGCAAATGACGATAGGCGTTATGGAGGACCTATAAGCTTTATGGTGTCGCCGTTTCGTTCTAAAAAATTGCGTGAGTGGGGACTGTTTGCGATCGTCTTCCTATCCGGAGCGGTGGGCTTGCTGTACCAAGTGGTGTGGCACAAGTACATGGCTCTGCTCCTTGGCTCACAGGCGCGGGCTACGGCCTTTGTGCTAGCGATCTTTTTGGGAGGCCTTTCCGTCGGGTACGCTGCTTTTGGACACTGGGCCTCGACCCGCCGGTGGAATTTGATCCGCACCTACGCCTATATAGAAATAGGCTTACTCGCGTGGGCGACGCTATTTCCCGTTTTCTTCAATGTGCTCTTTCCGATCGTTTCGCATTTTTACCACGCCTTTGGGGTCTCCAGCGCTGTAACCGATGTACTCTTGGCTTTGGTGCTCTTGGGGCCGCCGACCTTTTTGATGGGCGGTACACTGCCGCTTTTGACCCAGGCTCTAAGTCCGGACCTCAAGAGTGCAAGTTACTGGCACGCGCGGATCTATGGTTTTAATACGGTGGGTGCGGCCTTTGGCAGTCTCGTCACCGGCTATTTTCTGATTCCTGAATTCGGCCTCTCGATGGCGCTCTGGCTCGGGGCTGTCGGAAACGGAATAGTGGCGGGAGCGCTCTACTTTATCTACGCTCCGCAAGCCGAAACAGTACCTGCGCGCGCAAGCCGAGGCAAAGCCAAGACCAAAGCCGCTTCCAACGGATTTTTTTGGGAACGCCTTACTGGGGCCCAGAAAGCGCTCTTGGGCGTCGGTTTCCTATCTGGCTTTTATGTTCTGAGTTTGGAGACTGTACTTATTCGTTTGATGGGCCTTGCGACGGGCGCCTCGACTTTTAACTTTACTCTTATCGTTTCTATTTTTGTCTTTGCGCTCGGGATCGGGAGTTTGATTGTCCGTCGCCTTGAGAAGGCTAAACCGAACGCACTTTTTTGGAACCAGGTTTTTGTAGCGCTTGCTCTGCTTGCTCTTTATGTGTCCGGAGACTACTGGCCCTACTGGGCGCATGTGCTGCGAGCTGGGCTTCGGGACATCGAGCAAAACTTCGGAGTCTACCAACTGCGTTTGGCGCTCGGAATGACAGCCCTGCTGGGTATCCCGGTCGGGCTATGTGGGCTGTGCCTTCCGCTATGCTTTCATCTATTTAAAGAGAATAAGGAACGTTTAGGCGAAGACGTAGGGTACCTCTACGGTATTAATACGCTGGGCGCTGTTTTAGGGGCGCTCGTTGGCGGGTACTATCTCTACTACTTTCTGAATCTGGACCATATCTTCAAATTGACGATTGCGCTCAGTGCCCTTTCGGCGGGACTTGTGTTCTGGGCCTACCCCCCGAAGAAAAAGCGCCGCTGGGACCGCTACCATGTCAGCGCCGCTCTTTCGGCCGCGATCGTGGTTCTTGGGGTGACTAAAGCACCGCTCTACACCAAAGAGAATTACATCCAACCGTTTAGAAAACCACTCCCCGTTGAAGACGTTACCTTTGAAGGGAAAGAAGCTTTTACGAACTACCTCCGTCGCAACACCGAGTACTTACATTACGAAGATGGTCCCAATACATCGGTTGGAATAGGGAAGAGTGAGTACGATGGCGAAGAGTTTTCACGGACTTTGTTTGTAAATGGAAAGTCCGATGGCAATACCCGCGGGGACCTTTTTACTACCGTGATGCTGGGTCATATTCCGGGAATCCTGGGCCGAAAACTTTCCAATGCTGCGGTGATCGGATTTGGTACCGGGATGACGATCGGTGTGCTCACTCTATATGATGAGATTGACAGTATCGATGTGATGGAGATTTCGCACGCCGTCGTTAAGAACAGCCACTATTTTGATCGGTACAATGGCGGGGCTTCAAGCAACCCCAAGGTCCGCATCCATGAGATGGATGCGTTTCGCTTTCTGGCTGCCGCCAACAAGCGCTACGATCTCATCGTGAGCGAACCCAGCAACCCGTGGGTAGCCGGAGTAGAGAACTTATATACGTCGGAGTTTTACAAGATTGCCAAAGAGAAGATGAACCCCGATGGACTTTTCGTGCAGTGGATCCACACTTACTCCTTTACGGACTCCTTAATGCGTTTGGTGCTTCGAACAATGAACCAGCACTTTAGGAACGTTTCCATATTTCAATTGAAGGGTGGAGACATCGCGCTCTTGGGCCGAGACTTCGACATGCAACGCGCCGACTTTCAGCGTGCCGAGGCGCGGTTTAACAACTACCCACCGGTCCACAATACGCTTGAGGCCTACGGGATTACGCGCCTAGAAGCGCTTCTCGCCCTTGAGATCGTGCCACCCCAGCTGTCGCTGGCGATGGGGGGAGCGGGGACTCTCCAAACTTTGAACCGGCCGCGGCTCTCAAATGGTGCGGGGCGGGCCTTTTTCTACAATGCCTCGTCGGATACTTACGAGCAGCGGCGCAAAGAGGACATTTATTACGCTTCCATTGCGGGCTCGCTTCTGAGTCAGTATCTGGGGGGCGGCGCGCCGGATATGAAGCTCTTGCGGGATCTCTCGGCGAGTTTCTGTGACCACGCGGTCAGCAAAATCGACGGACTTTGTAGGGAGGCGGTCGCGATGGCCAAAGTTGAGGACTCCAAGAGTAGTCTCGACCTGGTTTATGGGGCCGTTGTTCCCACCCGTGACTTGGCGAAGATTGGGGCCTTCCACAACCCGCCCCGCAAGGGATTCACCCAGGATGATCTCCACCGCGCCTATGAGATGTTTGATGTCTTTAAGCTCTACTACTCGCCCATCGCACACATCTCTGTACCTGATATGGTGAAACGCATGGATTTCTGCTTGCGCAGCACCGGGATGACCAACCCCATTCACGGGGAGTGCCTGCTCCAAAAGATTCTTCTTATGCAAATGGTCCAGAATACGGATCAGGATTTTCAGCGCACGGTAGACAAATACTACGCTTGGTTCCGCCAGCTGAAACCGAGCGCAAAGAACTACAACCGCTTCAAAGAAGCGCGTGACATTCTAGATCGCCTCGTCAACTAGGCCTTTAACCTAAGGCCGATTACCTAGATTTTTTCTTAGCCTTGAAGGAATGATAAACTCGCGTAGAGCATTTAGCTGAAAGGGAATGGGCTGATTTCCCTGAGTGCGGAACTGTGTGGCGTTCATGAGCCGCACGGCACCTGGCACGGGTGCCAGAGTCCCGGCGACAGTTGCGGCAAGGTCTGAGTTGTCGCTTGTGGGCGCCAGGACAACAATCATCGTGAGCAGCGAAACTTCTTCTACCTTTAGAAGGGTGGTGAAGTAGTCGGTGGTGTAGCCTGGAAAATCTGCGTTGTCCTGTACGGAGTGAATCCACGTCGTTTTGTTTACCTCAAAGAGGCCCGTCAGTTGTTCGTGGGAAGTAGCTTGGGCGTCGTAAAAGGTCGGCAGGTATCGCTGGAAGAAATTAAGTATCCCGGTAAAGGTATCCGTTGGTTCCGATACCGTCGCGATCGATAAGACGAGACGGCGTGAGGGAGTAGGCTCTCGGTCGTCGCTGCATACCCAAACGCCTTCATCCAGCTCACAAAACCACCCGGATGGAAGAGAGAAGTTTACATAAGCGGTTTCAAGGCCGAAGGCATTGAGCGTGAAACCTGCGCAAGTGAGCCAAAGGAATAATCCAAAACTTCTAGAACTCATCCAGACCCCCGTGTCTTCAGTATGCGCCTGGGGGGGAGTCAGTTCAATGTGTTCCGGGAGTATACGGACTACTGAGGCTAATTCTGTAGGTCAAAGACACGTTTGGATATCTCACGCGCCTCTTGCTCGTTGCCGTGCATGCGGCGGTACCAGTAGTAGTTGCGCAATACGAGCGCGACGTAATCTCGAGTCTCTCGGTACGGCAGGATATCGATGAAGAGTATAGGGTCGTCCGTGGGGTAACGGCTGAGCCACTCTTTCAGCTTTCTAGGGCCCGCGTTATAGGCCGCCATCGCCAGATGAATTTGCCCGCCGACTTTCTTGAGCAGCTGTTGGAAATACTTGGAACCGGTCTTGATGTTAGTCTCAGGTTTCATGAGGGCGCGCTTGCTGGCATTGGTGACTTTTTTTCCCGTTTGCGGCACCACTTGAAGTAGCCCTACCGCATTGGCCGAAGAAACTGCCAGCGGGTTAAACGCGCTTTCTTGCCGTGCAATGGCGAGAAGTAGAAAGGGATCTAGCCCTGAGGAGTGTTTTTCAAAAACCGGGAAGTAAGGTTTTGGAAAATAGAGCTCCATCGACTTTTTACTGATAAGGTTGGGGTGATCATAGAGAACGTCTGCCAGAAGTTTTATCTTCTTTAGATGGTCCTCACTCTTCTGATCTTTAAGCTCAGCGAGGTAAATCTTCACCTCTGGTTCCACGTCCTTGGACTCGCCGACGGCCCAGTCCAAAACCGTTCGTGCGCTGTTTTCAAGGCCATACTTGTGAAGGATCTCCACCTGCTCAATCAAAAGATTGATTGCAGGCACTAGCTGCGATCGTTTGGCGTCGCGGTGGGGCTGGGAAAGTAGCGCGCCCGGATCGGCGTTGATTGCCGCTTGGGCCACAACGGTGTGAAAAGAAAACGGGTATTTGTCGGAGAGTTGCTTGAGAGATTTTTCCGCATCGCGCGTTTTTCCGAGCAGTTTTTCCATTCGGTGTCGCCAATACAGGGGGCGTGAGTTTACCGCATTGGGGACATCGGATGCTCGCACAAAGAGTTCGTAGGCCTTCTGGGGTTTGTTGTCCAGAAGCTCGAAAAGGCCAGCACGGGTAAGGGTGGTGGCTTTGTCGTCGGGAGTTTCCTCCGGAATGCAGTTTCCACCTTTTTCATATAGCCGGGCGATGTCGCTGAGATATTCCTTTTTCGGAAGCTCATCTTCCATCGCTGCGGCAATTGAAATGGCGATAAAGAGCGGGCACTCGGTTTCATTGAGTGCGAGTTCCTTTAGATGTGAAAAACGGGCTTTTCGCAGCCCCGCAATGGGGCTGATGGTGGCGGCGGGTGGCGCCATACGTAGGGCCGCCCAGTTCGCGAGTTCGCCCTTGCGGTAGGTCGGCTTTACTCGTTGGATGCGTTTGCTTGGGGCATTTTCCGCTTTTTTGAGCCTGTCTTTCTTCTCGGTGAAGTACGGGTAGTTCAGGATACTAAAGCAAAAGGGGTTTTTCTCGGGAGCGTCGTTGCACGAATTTTTGATTTTGGCATTTTCTTCGACGCTGAGTTTGCCTTGTAAAAAACGATCGAAATCTTCTGCCTGCTCTCGCAGCTCTTTCTTGTTTTCGTCTCGAGAGGCTTCTTCTCCGGGGTCGGCATTTGAGGTCTCAATGTCCGGGGTCCGAGTGAGTCCGGCGAGTATGCTATCCCGGCTAGCTTCGGTCGTGGCGTGCGGACTGATGCACCCAAAAAGTAGAAAGACCAGCAGAATGGGGCGGAAGCGTTCCATAGACTTGTTCGAAAGCTTATCGGCAGGTCTTAGAATTAGCTTAAGTGCCTAAAAATATTGGAAGTTAAAAGGTTGTAGCGCGGCGCGGTAATTGAGCTGTTTTTCTCGCGACTTAGCCGAATCGAGGCCGAAAAAGTGTGCGCTTTCAACAGGCTACCGGGAGGGGGGGTGCCACCTCTTTGGCGCATCGCGTATAATATGAAGATATCACCACGATTCCTTTCATGTTTTTCTTCGCTCGATAGACGCATTTCCCATTGTTTATAAAAAGGTAGGGCCATGAAAAAACTATTTACCGTCGTTCTTGCGATCGCAATTCCTGCTATCAGTTTGGGAAACGAATGGAATAGTTCCTGTGATTCGGAATTGAAAGAATATTGCCCGGGATACGAGTCGGATGCGGGTAAGGCGTACTGTCTTTTCCGCCATTACAACCAGCTCTCGAAATGGTGTCGTGGTAACGCGCGGGTCGCGGACTATTTGGAAGTACCGGTAAACCGAGTTTCTATCTGCAAGAAGGATATAGAAGCCTTTTGCGGCGATACTTTGAATGAAGGCGGAAAACTAAGTAAATGTTTGATAAGCCGCTTCTCTTCGCTAAGCATTGACTGCCGAGTAGGTTCAAATTGGGGACAGGCGCTAGCCGAAGAAAAGCAGCTGAAATCGCCCGAGTACCGAGCGCGCCAGGCGAAAAAGGCCGTTAAGAAAGTCGCGCACCGTAAGGAGAAAAAGCGCCAAGCCAATCTCGAGAATTCCTGTTCGTTTGAGATCTACTTCTACTGCCGTGAGAGCCGTACGGGAGGGCGTCTTGAATCCTGTTTACAGGAGCACCGCCACCAGGCCCGAACTCCGTGTCGCCAGGCGCTAAAGGCCTCAATGCAGTTTCACGCCGGGCGCCTCGATTCTCACTAAGCTTTTCTAGCTAAAACCAAGACATTCAGCTGCAAGCACCGACCGGTGCGATGCCGTCTTTTGTCAGTTGTGCAAAACATTTGACGGTCGGTTCGCATCATTTTTAAGTGTAGACCCTGCGTATAGGGTTTGGCCCAACTCTTGCTCTAGTACCAGGCGTGCACGGCTATGACCGTGCGATTCCTCCAAGGGCGCGAGCCCACGTGAGGGGTAAGGTAGGAGTGAGAAATGCGGACGTTGAAGAATTTCTTAGTAATGAGTGTGGGCGCTGCGGGCCTGATTCTGCTTTCTGGTTGCGGAGTCGATTGTAGCAACCTGGCGAATGCTTACAAACAAGAGTGTGTGTATGCGCGCCAACAGTATCCGGGCCAACAGTACCCGGGGCAGTATCCCAATCAGTACCCTGGACAGTACCCTAATCAGTACCCGGGGCAATATCCCAATCAGTACCCGAACCAATACCCTGGGCAATACCCGAATCAGTACCCCCAGCAGTACCCGGTCGGCTTTCCGACATACCCTGGTTACCCGCCGGGCGTGATCCCTCCGGGTTATGTACCGCCCCCGAACACCTATTACCCGCCCGTTTACGCGGACGAACAATAGTTCGATATCTTTTGGGGCCGGGTGCACACAATGCGCCCGGCTTCGGTGTTTTTAGAAGTATGGGGTTCGCGCCAGGACCTGCGTATAGCTACTGCGGTCTTTTTGCAGTTCTCTCAGCATGGTTGTGTAGTTCTTAGATCGGGTTTCCCACAGCTTGCTTTCTACGCTTAGCGCGTTTTTCTTAGCATTAATCTTATTCTGATTATTGGTGAGCTCGGCCATCAAGTCGCGAGCGCGTGCGACTTTGGAAGCGGCATCCTTTTGCCACATCTGTCGGTTTGCGATTTCATCCTCTGCACGTTTCAATTGCGTGCGTTCCTCGGAGAGTGGCTTGGAGGCACTAGCGGCCTCCTGCAAGCGTTTCTTCCATTTCAATAAACGATCGAGAGCTTGTTTGTTTTTTGCATCTTCCGACTGGGCCTTGGCGATATACTTGCGGTAGTTTTCCAAGAGCTCGCGATTCTCAGCGCCGAGCTTATCCAGCTCCTCCGTCTCGCCTTTGATGGTCTTGATGTTTTCGCCGATGGTCTCCAGGTTTTCTTCTAGCAGCTTAATATTCTTGTCGATGGCTTCTAGGTTCTTGCGCAGCCGCTTGTAGCCCGCCTCGCTCAGCTTTGGCAGGACCTTGAGTTCTTGGGGGGCGTCCTTTGCCCGTGAGGTGAGGGGGAGGAGCATCAGACCGAGCAATAAGAGAGTGTGGATACGCATATACCTATTCTATAAACAGACGTGCGAATTAGCTACCCTGCGACTTGTTATCGGGGCTCGGCGAGCTTATCGACCACTTCTTTGGATAGCCAGTCTTGAGGCCCTATCCACCGGTGAAGAATCTTACCGTTACGATCGATCCAATAGGTTTCGGGAAAGCGGGTTGTCCCGAGTTGCCTCGCGAAGTCCCCATCCGGGTCATGCAGTACTAGAAAACTAGGCCGAAACTCCAGAGTTTTGAAGAGTTGATCGATGGGTGCTGTCGTCTCATCTACTGAAATCGTGAGGAAACGGGGGCCTACGTTGGCATTGCGGAGGCGGCGGTTGAGCTGCTCCAACGAGGGCAACTCATCCAGGCAGGGGGCGCACCAAGTCGCCCAAAAGTTAATAATGAGGGTGTCTTTGTCCCCAAACAGGGACGCCAGCGGTAGGCGCTTACTCTGCTTGAAAGTCGGGTCATTGGCGGCAAAAGCAAATTCTGGCGGCAGATTGTACGCAGCCAGAGTCGTGGCCGGATCTATCGAATCTCCGACCGTGGGACCCGGAACGGCTGCTTCAAAATGGGTTTGCTTAAGAAACCTGGGCGCCAGCGACAGGACGAGCAAAAACAGCGCGACTATCCCAAAACCAAGGAGCGTTGCGGCCCTTTGGGTCAAAACGGTTAACTCCCGCGTTTGGATTGGCGCAAGGGCTTGTCCGAGGGGCCCTTTTTGCTCTTGAGATCGGGCTTTTTGATGCCTTTGTCCGAAGGGGCCGCGCTCTTGGCAGATTTTGCCTGAGGCGCTTTGGCGGCCTTGTCAGACTTGGCCTGAACTTTCTTTTCCGGCTTTTTATCACCCTTGGGCGCGGCTTTCTTGGCCTTGCTCGCTTGGGTGACAAACTCCATCAAGCACATCTCGGCGTTGTCACCAGGGCGACGGCCGATTTTGATATGCCGGGTGTAACCGCCATTGCGGGTTTTGAACCGCGGGGCGATGTCCGAAAAGAGCTTCTGGATGGCCAACCGGACGCGGTTGCTGCCAGGCTTATTGGTGCGAGTGCTGCCGAGCAGCCGTACGACGCGGCGACGCGCGGCCAAGTCCCCACGTTTTCCGAGGGTCACAACCTTTTCCGCGAGCCGACGTACTTCTTTGGCACGTGCAGGCGTGGTCTTAATCCGGTCTTGCTCAATCAGGGCGAGCGTCAACGAGCGCATCATCGCTTTGCGATGCGGGGACGAAATGCCCAATTTTCTTCCGCTGTGATGGTGCCTCAACTTCGTACTCCTTCTAGTTGACGGGCGGCTCGCCTACCGGAGCCTCTTTCTTCTTTTTCTGCGCGAAGTAGTGCTCGGGATCGAAACCGTCGATCTTCATCCCGAAACCAAGACCCATCTCAACCAGGATCTCTTTGATCTCATTGAGCGACTTACGGCCGAAGTTCTTGGTCTTCAGCATTTCCGCTTCGCTCTTTTGAACCAATTCGCCAATGTATTTGATGCCGGCGTTCTGCAAGCAGTTGGCCGAGCGTACCGAAAGTTCCAGTTCGTCCACAGTGCGGTAAAGGTTTTCGTTTACCGATTCTTCCTGAACGATGGGCTCTTCCACTTCAGGTTCCAAGCTCTCATCAAAGTTGATGAAGATGTTCAGCTGATCCTTGAGAATCTTGGAGCTATAAGCCATCGCGTCTTCAGGACGGACAGAACCGTCGGTCCAAACTTCCAGATCCAGACGATCATAGTCAGTGCGCTGACCGACACGAGCGTGAGAAACCTGATAGTTCACCTTCTTGATAGGTGAGAAAAAGGAATCAATGGGAATCACCCCGGCTGCCAAATCATCTTTCTGGCCGCGGGCCGCTTCCGCCGTGACATAACCTTTGCCGTATTCAACCCACAGTTCGGCGTTGAACTTGGCATCCTTGCCGAGGTTGCAGATGATCTGATCCGGGTTGAGTACTTCAATCGTCTCATCCGTTTCGATATCCGCTGCAGTCACCACGCCTGGACCACTCTTAGAGATGGTGAGGACTTTGGGACCCTCTACATACATTTTGAAGTTCACCTCTTTGAGGTTCAAAATGATGTCGGTTACGTCTTCCACCACATCAGGCACTGTGGAAAACTCATGCATCACGCCTTCAATGCGCACTGCTGTAACGGCCACACCCTGAAGGGAGGAAAGCAAAATACGGCGCAAACCGTTACCGATGGTAACGCCGAAACCGCGTTCAAGCGGCTTGGCGGTGAACCTACCATAGGTATCGGAGAGCGAACCCCGATCAATTTCCAGCCCTTTGGGCTTAATCAAACTTCTCCAGTTTTTTTGAGCGACACTAATGTCCATCGCGAAAAGACCCCTTATTTAGAGTACAACTCGACTACCAAGTTTTCTTCGATTGGCAACGTAACGTGAGTCCGTTGCGGTAGAGCTCTGACCTTACCTTTAAATTCCCCGGCATTGAGCTCTAACCAGTCCGGGATTTCCCGCTTTTGCACGTTCTGCATGGCGCGCATTAAAGGAACTTTGTTACGGCTCTTCTCTTTGACGGTGACCTCGTCACCGGCCTTCAACACGATGTTGGGGACGTTGACGGGTTTGCCGTTCACAAGAAAATGCCTGTGAAGAATGAGCTGACGGGCTTCGGCGCGGCTATCAGCAAAACCAACGCGGTAGACCACAGTGTCCAAGCGGCATTCCAGGCGCTGGAGCAGGTTGGCTCCGGTGTTGCCTTTCTTGCGGTTGGACCGATCAAAATAGACACGGAACTGTCTTTCGAGCATTCCGTAAATGCGTTTCAACTTCTGCTTCTCGCGAAGCTGCAAGCCGAAATCGGAAAGCTTGGTCCGGCGCTGGCCGTGCTGGCCAGGCGGGTACGAGCGCCGTTCAAAGGAACACTTGTCGCTATAACAACGGTCCCCCTTCAGGAACAACTTCATGTTCTCCCTGCGACACATCTTGCAAACTGTATTGGTCAATCGCGCCACAACTTACTCCCTACACTCTTCTACGCTTCGAAGGCCGGCACCCATTATGAGGAATGGGTGTGGTGTCTCGAAGATATGAAATTTTTAATCCCGAGGACTGCAATCCACGAAGGGCGGTTTCCCGTCCGGCTCCAGGTCCAGTCACATAAACTTGCAAGGTGCGTACGCCCTGCTCGGCCGCTTGGCGAGCCGCATCTTCCGCTGCCACCTGGGCTGCGAAAGGGGTGCTTTTGCGAGCGCCCTTAAAACCTTTGCGGCCCGACGAGGACCAGCAAACTACATTGCCACGAGGATCCGTGATGGTGACAATGGTGTTGTTGAAAGAACACTGAATGAAGGCCTTGCCAGCCGGGATATCACGCTTTCCCTTTTTCCGGCGGATCTCGTCTTTTTTGACTTCCTTCTTCGGCTCTTGAGTTTCTTGTTGGGTTTCAGCTTCTGCCACACTCTACTCCGTTACTTCATTACCTTAAGTTGCTTGCGCACGGCGACGGTCTTCTTGGGGCCTTTGCGGGTGCGAGCATTGGTATGCGTCCGCTGGCCGCGAACCGGTAAACTCTTGCGGTGACGCAGGCCACGGTAGGTGCCCAGCTCCACCAATCGCTTTATGTTGAAACTGATCTGGCGACGAAGTTCACCTTCTACAAGGCACTTCTTTTCGATATGATCACGGATCTTGTTGACCTCATCTTCAGTCATCTTATCGGTCTTCAAGTTCGGATCGATCTCGACCTGCTTCAGGATGTCTTTGGATGCACTCCGGCCGATGCCGAAGATGTACGTCAAAGCCACTTCGATACGCTTATTTCTTGGTAAATCGACGCCCGCTATTCTAGCCACTTATCCTACCCTCGATGCGCTAACCTTGGCGCTGTTTGTGACGCGGATCGCTGCACGTGACGCGCACAACTCCACATCGTCTAAATACCCGACATTTATTGCAAATTTTCTTAACTGACGCTCGTACTTTCACTGCTTCACACCCGTCTTCCACTATGGGTCAAAATAGTAAAACGTTTATTTAGGCCAACTGATAATAAGTTGTCAATTCTATTGCCTAATCATTTTGAACGGTAGGTAATTCGGCCCCGCGTTAGGTCGTAGGGCGAAATTTCCACCGTTACCTTGTCTCCCGGCAGGATTCGGATGTAATGCATCCGCATCTTACCGGAAATATGTGCCAAAATCGTCTTCCCGTTCTCGAGTTCTACTCGGAACATTGCGTTGGGGAGGGGTTCCACCACCTTACCCTCGACTTTTATCATTTCCTCTTTGCCCATAGTCCCCTCTTAAAGCTGAAAACCTGCCAGTTTTTCCAAAAATCCGCCGTAGGGACGCCCCCCGTCCCATTCGGTGAGGACCTCGGCATCGCCCTCGGTGACGACCAGGGCGTGCTCATAGTGCGCGGAAAGCGAACCATCCGCGGAAACGGCCGTCCAGCCGTCCGAAAGCACCCGCATCCCTGGTTTTCCGCGGTTGACCATAGGCTCCAAGCAGATGGTCATCCCCGGTTTAAGCTTAAAATTCGAAGCCCCCGCAACGTAGTTGGGGACTTGTGGGTCTTCGTGCAACTTGCGCCCGATGCCGTGCCCCACAAACTCTCGCACGATACCGAAAGACTTGGGATTGACGACGCCCTCGACCGCCGCGGCGACGTCCTTCAACGTGTTGCCAGCCCGGCAAGCGTCGATCGCTGCATACAGCGAGCGCATAGTGGTTTGGCAGAGCTCGGCCGCTTCCGGTGAAATCGGCCCCACCGGAATCGTGATGGCGCTGTCCCCGTAAAATCCGTCCAGTATCAGGCCGAAATCGACACCGACGATATCGCCTTCCTTTAAGGCGCGATCGGTGGGGATGCCATGGACGATCTGCTCGTTGACGGAAGTGCAGAGGGTATGCCGGTACCCCTGGTATCCTTTGAACGCCGGAACAGCTCCCGCTTCACGCGAGAGGCTCTCCGCGGCGGAATCCAATTCCAGTAACGTGACTCCAGGTTTAACCAGCGTGGCGACCTGACTCAGTACTTTTGCGACAAGGGCGCCCACGCGGCGCATAGCCTCAATTTCTCGTTTGGACTTTACTTGGACCATGATTCCAACTTTTTGAGCAGCTCGATCTGTAGGGCCTCGGGTTCTTGATCCGCCTGGACGGTGACCAGCACAGATTTTTTACGATAATAGTCCAAAAGTCCCGAATTTTGTTTATTGAATACACTGAGGCGGTGACGCACGACCTCTTCGGTGTCGTCAGTGCGCTGAGTGAGTGCATGCGAACCGCAGCGATCACAAACTCCCGCTACTTTCGGCGGGATAAATTTCACGTGATAGGTCGCTCCGCACTCTTGGCAGGTGCGGCGCCCGGTAAGGCGTTCCACGAGCAAGGATTCCGGTAAATCGAAATTCAACGCAAGACCCACCTGGGTCGCTGTATTGGCATCCAAAGCTTCCGCTTGCGGGACGGTTCGTGGAAATCCGTCGAGCAAGATGCGAGAGTCATTTGGAAGTTTAGAAAAAGTGTCGGCGATAAGGTCAATCATGATGGGGTCCGGGACAAGTTCCCCCTTGTCCATGAAAGTCCGCGCCTTTTTTCCAAGCGGGGTCCCTTCCTTAATGGCTGCGCGGAGCATGTCGCCCGTTGAGTAGTGCTTGAAGCCAGCGTCGGTTAAACGTTTGGCCTGAGTGCCTTTACCTGAACCGGGGGCGCCCAAAAGAACGGCGATCTGCACGCTTAACCTCTTCGCCCTCTGAGCTTGGCGTTTTTCATGAACCCGTCATAGTCACGCGTCAGAAGGAAGGTTTGAATCTTGGCAACGGTGTCCAGCGCAACGCCCACCAGAATGAGTAGGGTCGTGCCACCGAAGAAGAAGGAAACCTTGAACTTGGTGATAAGGAAATCAGGCAACAAACAGATAAGGGCCAGGTAAATCGCGCCACCAAAGGTGATGCGTGAAAGCACCTTGTCGATGTAGTCGGCCGTATTCTTTCCAGGACGAATTCCCGGAACGTAACCGCCATACTTCTTCAGGTTCTCGGCGACGTCGGTCGGGTTAAAGACCACAGCCGTGTAGAAGAAACAGAAGAACACGATCATCGTTACGAAAAAGATGTAGTACAGAGTTCCGCCGCGGCCAAAAGCGCTTTGGATAAAGTTCGATGCAGGGCCTGCCGGTAGGAAGGTTGCGATCGTAAGCGGAGCCATCAACAACGAGGACGCGAAGATGGGCGGGATCACACCGCTGGTGTTGATCTTAAGGGGCAGGTGAGTGGACTGCCCGCCATAGAGTCGACGTCCCATCTGCCGCTTGGCGTACTGGATCGGGATACGACGCTGTCCTTGCTCCAAGAAAATGATGATGCCGATAACCAGGGCCATAAAGCCGATGAGGAGCACTACCATCAGAGGCGAAAGTTGGCCGTCACGTACAAGCTGCATGGTCTGGTTCATGTTGGTCGGAATCCCGGCCGCAATACCAGCAAAGATGATGAGCGAAATGCCGTTGCCTATGCCGCGCTCGGTGATCTGCTCACCCAGCCACATGATAAAGGCCGTTCCCGCCGTCAGAGTGATAATCGCAAGGACACGGAACTGCCAGCCGCCGGAGTACACGAAGGAACCCCCATCGGCAGCAATGAGCACGCTCGTAATACCGGTTCCCTGAACAAAAGAAATCACGACGGTCGCGTAGCGCGTGTATTGGTTAATCTTTTGGCGTCCCAGCTCGCCTTCTTTCTGAAGCGCAGCTAGATACGGCCATACCACTGTGAGTAGCTGAAAAATAATGGAGGCACTGATGTAGGGCATGATGCCCAAGGCAAAAATGGAGGCGTTCTCAAGAGCGCTTCCGCTGAACATGTTCAGCATTCCGAAAAGGGTGTTTTCATTGCCTTGAAAGAAGCGTGCGAGAGTCTGGGTGTTCACTCCGGGAACCGGAATATGACAACCGACTCGGTAAACTGCAAGTAACCCCAGCGTGTAGAGAATGCGGCGCCGGAGTTCAGGAATCTTCGTCAGCCCCTCAACGGCGCTCACGATTTAATCTCCTCTACGCTCCCACCCGCCTGGTTGATCTTCTGGATGGCAGACTTCGAAAACTTGTGCGCCTTAACCGTAAGCTTCTTGGTGATCTTTCCGTTTCCAAGCACCTTAATAAGGCCCGCAGTACGGACCAGGCCGGATTCGACCAGGCTTTCTGGAGTCACCGCATCGCCGTCCTTGAACCGGGCGTCTAGATCGTTCAGATTCACGACCTTGTAGGACTTGCGGGTAGGGTTATTGAACCCAAACTTAGGCAAACGTCGGTAGAGAGGGATCTGACCGCCTTCGAAACCGGGAGGACGGCCCTTACCCTGGCGTGCGGTTTGGCCCTTGCCACCACGGCCCGCGGTTTTACCGAGACCGGAACCGATACCACGGCCCACACGGACGCGTTTTTTGCGGGAACCCTCAGGGGCTTCCAAGTTTGATAAATCGAGTTGAGCCTGCTGTTCAGCCATTCTTTTGCTCCTACTTCCCGTCTTCGACGGGGGTGACTTTCAGAAGGTGGGGGACTCGCGCAATCATGCCGCGGGTCGAACCATTATCGGGGAGAACGACCTTCTGGTGCATCTTTCTTATGCCCATTCCGCGGACTACGACTCGCATCCACTGCGGAAAGCCAATAACACTTCTAACTAATTCAATTTGTAATTTGTTCGCCATGGCGACTTCCCATCTACTGACCTTCGACCCGACGCTCGCGTCGGACCTGGTCGGCATTTCTCATTGAGCGCAAGCCCATGAGTGTGGCCTTCACAAGATTGTGCGGGTTATTTGTTCCAAAAGACTTTGTGAGGGCGTTACGCACGCCCGCAATTTCGAGAATCGAACGGCACGCACCACCCGCGATCACGCCCGTACCATCAGAAGCCGGCTTCAGCATCACTGAGGCCGCTCCGTATTTCCCGACCAACTCATGCGGGAATGTTCCGTTCACCAACGGAATCTTGAACAAACTCTTGCGCGCGGCCTCTCCGGCTTTGCGGATGGCTTCGGGGACTTCGCGGGCTTTGCCCAAACCCACACCCACATGGCCGTTAAAGTCACCGACCACGACTAAGATACTAAAACCAAAACGTCGGCCACCCTTCACTACTTTCGCGACACGGTTAATGTGCACGATGCGTTCAGCGAGTTCCAACTGACCCGGATCAATTTTAACTGTGGGATACATTAGAATTTCAATCCTGCCTCTCTGGCACCTTCTGCAAGGGCCTTGATTCTTCCATGGTAGCCGTAGCCGTTACGGTCAAACACGACAGCTTCCACCTGCTTTTCTTTCAAGCGTTCGGCTATGGTCTTGCCCACTGCCTTTGCCGCTTCGACGTTTTTTCCTTTTATGGAAGTGGTCTTTTCGCGGGAATTCGCTTGCACGAGCGTGATGCCCTGTTTGTCGTCGATAACCTGGGCATACAGATACTTGTTGCTGCGGAACACGACCAGGCGCGGGCGCTCGTTTCGAATGGTTTCCAGCTTCTTGCGGAACCGTTGCTTACGGCTGGCCCGGGTCTTAACCTTCGGACTTGTGTGGCTTCCTATCTTCTTAGACATAGACTACTTCCCTGCGGCCTTTCCTTGCTTGAGTGAAATGACTTCACCAGCGTAGCGGATCCCTTTGCCTTTGTAGGGCTCGGGCGGCCGAATTTTACGCAGCTTGGCGGCGATAACTCCGAGCAATTCCTTGTCCGGACCCGTCAGGCTGATCTTTGTATTAGCGTCCACCTTGGCTTTGATGCTCTCGGGGAGCGGAAACTCCACCGGGTGGGAAAACCCTAGTTGTAGCGAAAGGGCGTTGCCCTTGGCTTGGGCGCGGTAACCGACGCCTACCAGTTCCAAATTCTTTGTGTAGCCTTCAGAGACGCCCTTGACCATATTGTTGATAAGGGTGCGGTACAGACCGTAGAGGTTGTTATCCTTCTGAGAGTTGCTTTTCAGCTTGATCTCATCCCCACCAATTTCCAAAGAAATAGAAGGGGGTAGATCCCGCTTAAGCGTTCCCAGCTTGCCGCTGACTTCTACCACGGAGTCCTTGCAGTTCACCTTGACTCCAGAGACGATCTTGATCGGTTTTTTTCCAATTCGTGACATCGTTTTTTACCAAATTGAGCAGATAACTTCGCCGCCGACCTTATTCTGGCGCGCGATTTCATCTGAAATGACACCTTGAGAGGTGGAGAGCACAGCGACTCCCAAGCCTCCTAAAACTTTCGGAATCTGCGTGCTGTTTACGTATACGCGGCGGCTCGGGCGGCTGACGCGCTGTAAACCGTGAATCACAGACTGTTCTTTACCGGTGTAACGGAGATAAATGCGGAGCACGCCTTTCTCTCCATCACGGAAAAGTTTGTAGTTGCGGATGAAACCATTCTTTTTGAAGATTTCCGCGATACCCACACGGATTTTGCTCGCCGACACGTCCACTTTTTTGTGCTTGGCGCGCGCCGCGTTCCGGATTCGAGTTAAAAAATCAGATACTGTATCGACCATCATAGTTCTAGACCCTACCAACTAGCTTTAATGACGCCCGGAAGCTGTCCTTCCAGAGCCAATTTACGAAAACAAAGGCGGCAAAGCTCAAATTTTCTGATGAATGCCCTAGACCGGCCGCAACGCGGACAACGGTTGTAACCCCTTACTTTGAACTTAGGCTTTTTTGCAGCCTTCACTCGCATCGACAGCTTTGCCATAAAATCCTCTCAAGTCTCCTATTTTTTCCTGAACGGCATGCCGAGCTTGTCCAGCAGCGCGTACCCTTGTTCATCGGTCGTGGCCGACGTTACGAAGGTAATGTTCATTCCCCGCATCTTATCGACTTTGTCGTAGTTGATTTCGGGGAAAAGAATCTGGTCTTTCAATCCCAGCGAATAGTTTCCGTTCCCGTCAAAACCTTTGCCCGGTACGCCACGAAAATCGCGCACACGAGGGAGTGCGACGTTGGTCAACCGGTCAAAAAATTCCCACATCCGAGCGCCACGAAGAGTCGAGACACAACCCAGAGGCACCCCTTCGCGAAGCTTGAAGTTCGCGATCGCTTTTTTTGCGCGGGTAAGCTTGGGCTTCTGTCCGGTAATGGTTGCGACATCGGCCATCGCGCGATCCATCGCCTTCATGTCGGAGGCGGCTTCCTTGATACACATGGAAACAAGGATCTTGGTCAGCTTGGGCGCCTGCATCTTGTTCTTCAGGCCGAAGTCCTGAAGCAGCTGCGGGGCCACTTCCTTTTCGAATTTTTCTAAAATCCTCGGTCTCACTTAATACCTCTCCAACTACTTCAAGTTGCTATTGCACTTGCGACAAATACGAGTGGTCTTGCCCTTGTCGTCTTTTTTCAAACCAAAACGCACGCCCTTAGCGCACTTTTCGCAGTAAAGCATCACGTTGGAAATCGCAATGGGCGCTTCCTTTTCGATAATGCCACCTGGAGTAGTACCCGTGGGGCGCGTGTGGCGCTTAATCTGGTTCAGTTTTTCAATAACAACGGTCCCGTTTTTCTTGAGGACACGCAAAACTTTCCCGGTCTTGCCTTTCTCTCGGCCGACCATGACCTGAACCACGTCTTTCTTGCGAATATTGGGAACGGACTGCATTACAGTACCTCCGGCGCAAGCGAAACGATCTTCATGAAACTCTCGCGCTTCGCACGAAGCTCACGAGCGACTGGTCCAAAGATACGGGTACCGATCGGTTCAAAGGCGTTGTTCAAAAGCACGGCCGCGTTGTCATCAAAACGGATAAAAGAACCGTCCTTGCGGGCGATTTCTTTCTTGGTCCGGACGACTACCGCTTTGTGGACTGTCCCTTTCTTAACCTTAGAGGTAGGAAGGGCATCCTTCACGGTCACGACAATAATATCCCCAATAGAAGCATAACGCCGGCGGGAGCCTCCAAGCACCTTGAAGCACATGACTTCACGGGCACCGGAATTATCCGCAACGCTGAGCCTGGTAAACGACTGCACCATGACTAGCTGACCTTGCCTTTCTCGATAATGGTCTGCAGGCGGAAATGCTTTTCCTTGGAAAGCGGGCGACAGGATACGACTTCAATGAGGTCTCCCATCTTGCTTTCATTCTTCTCATCATGAACCTTCAAACGGTCATGACGGATCACCTGCTTATGATAAAGCTTGTGCTTAATGCGACGGTTAATCTCGATGACGCGGGTCTTGTCCATCTTGTCACTGACCACAACGCCTCGGATCGTCTGCAAAGATTTCTTCGGTTTTTGTACTTCTTCCGTAGTCACTTACTTATCCTTTCGCCGCCTCAGTGGACTCGGCCTTTGCGGGCGCTTTGTCCTGAGCCTTCTTCGCGACCGGCTTGTCTTCCACAGCGCCACCCTTTTTCTTTTCGCTAAGAACGGACATGGCACGTGCGATGTCCTTGCGCAGCTTTCCGAAAAGGCTGGTGTCTTTCATTTCATTGCTCATTTTTTTGAGCCTGGCCCGGAAGAGTTCTTCCCGCCACTGGCGGATTCGGGTTTCGAGCTCCTGAGCATTAAACTGTCGCAGTTCCTGGGCTTCCATTACAGCGTCTCCCCGCGCACTACCATCTTTGTGGTGACTGGCAACTTATTGGCGGCCAAGGTCAACGCCTCTTTGGCGAGCGCCTTGTCCACGCCTTCCAATTCAAAAAGGATGCGGCCGGGCTTCGTTACGAACACCCAGTATTCCGGATTCCCTTTACCTTTACCCATGCGGGTTTCAAGAGGCTTCTTGGTTCTCGGTTTGTCCGGGAAAATGCGGATAAACACCTTGCCCACTTTTTTGCAGGCACGGGTCATCGCGACACGACAGGCTTCAATCTGTCGGGACGTGATGTAACCACACTCCGTGGCGGCCAGACCGAAGTCGCCGAAATTCAAATCGCTGCCCCGGTACGCAAGCCCACGCATCCGACCGGTTTGCTGTTTTCTGTATTTAACTCGTTTAGGACTCAGCATTGTTCGTTACCCTGCGGCTCCAGTTTCGGATCCAGGCGCCTGCTGAGAGGAAATCCCCCCAATCGCGCGCCGGCCGATAATCTCGCCTTTGTAGACCCACACCTTGATCCCAATTTGACCGTAGGTTGTATAGGCCTCTGAAAAACCGTAATCCACATCTGCACGCAAGGTGTGCAGCGGCACGCTGCCTTCAGCGTAGCGTTCCGTACGGGCGATATCCGAACCACCCAAACGGCCGCGGCACTGAACCTTGATGCCCTTGACGCCAAACTTGAACGCCTGGCTCATGGCCTTCTTCATCGCGCGTCGGAAAGCTACACGGCGCTGAAGCTGATCCGCTACGTTCTCGGCAATGAGCTGAGCGTCTGCTTCGGCTTTGCGTACTTCCATGATGTTGATGAAAACTTCCGGGGAAGATTTCAAATACTTTTTAACCTGCGCCTTAAGCTGGTCGATACCAGTCCCTTTTTTACCGATAACAATACCGGGACGCGCGGTATGGATGTTCACCTTCGTCTTGTTGGCGACGCGCTCGATCTCAATGCGCGAAACGCCGGCGTGGCGGAGCTTCTTCTTCAGGAACTCGCGAGCTTTGAGATCTTCGTGCAAGAACTTGGAATATTCCTTGTTGGAGTACCAACGGGAATTCCATGTTTTGTTCACGCCTAGACGGAAACCTATGGGATGTGTTTTCTGACCCACTATCGTGCCTCATCCAAAATAAGAGTTACGTGACTGGTCCGCTTGAGGATCTGCGTCGCACGCCCCATGGCGCGCGGCATGAACCGCTTCATGATTGGACCGGCATCGACAAAAACGTTCTTTACGTAAAGATTGTCGACATCAATGCCACCCTTCTCGCGGGCGTTCGCCACAGCCGAGTCGAGGAGCTTGGAGAGCAGTAGCCCCCCTTTTTTCTGAGAAAATTTCAACTGGTAGCCCGCCTTATCCACCGGCAAGCCCTTGGCCAGGTTGGCAACCAGGCGCATCTTTTGCGGGGTGATGCGCGCAAATCTCAATTTAGCGGAGACTTCCATGCTTACTTACCTTCCACCTTCGTTTTCTTGTCCCCGGAGTGAGCGACAAAGGTACGGGTCGCGGCGAATTCGCCGAGCTTGTGTCCGACCATGTTCTCACTCACGAAAATGGGAACGAATTTCTTACCGTTGTGGACCGCGAATGTCATCCCGACCATTTCCGGGAAGATTGTGGATCGACGGGACCAGGTCTTAATAACCTTATGGTCCTTACCGCCTGCTTCCACCTTCTTCATCACGTGGTCATCGATAAAAGGCCCTTTTTTTACTGATCTAGCCATAAACTCTACTTTCTCCTCTTACGGCTGCGGAGAATGAACCGGTTGGTGCGCTTGTTGTTACGGGTTTTCTTACCCTTACAGTTTTTGCCCCACGGGGTTACCGGGTGACGGCCACCTGAGGTACGCCCTTCACCACCACCGTGTGGGTGATCCACCGGGTTCATCGTGACCCCACGGTTGTGAGGTCGGCGACCGAGCCAACGGCTACGGCCCGCTTTGCCGATAATAATATTTTCATGTTCGAGGTTGCCGACCTGGCCGACCACCGCCCAGCATTTCTCCGGAACGATGCGAATTTCGCCAGAAGGCAGGCGGAGCTGAGCGTAGCCTTTGTCAAAGCCAACTAGCTGCGCCATGCCGCCCGCGCTACGCACGAGCTTGGCACCTGAACCCGGTCGGATTTCGATGTTGTGCACATTGGTACCGGCCGGAATCTTGTTGAGTGGAAGCGCGTTTCCGATTTGGATATCCGCGGTTTCCGAAGCCACGACCTGCTTGCCTACTGCCAGGCCATCGGGGGCCAGGATATAGCGCTTTTCCCCATCTACGTAGGTAATGAGCGCCAGGCGAGCGGAACGGTTGGGATCGTACTCAAGAGCCGTAACGGTTCCTGTGATCTCACGTTTGTCGCGACGAAAATCGATCTTGCGGTAACGGCGCTTATGGCCGCCCCCACGAAAACGGGTGGTAATGCGCCCGTAACAGTTGCGGCCGCCCGAGCTGCTGCCCTTATCCAAGAGCCTCTTTTCAGGCTTCTTTTTGCTCAGCGCGGAGAAATCGGCCTGAGTATACTGGCGACGAGCGGGTGTGATTGGCTTAAAAGAACTTACTGCCATGGCTTAACCTGCGACAAAGTCGAACTTGTCGCCCTCCTTCAGCTTCACTAAGGCTTTTTTCCAAAGGGTTCTTTTTCCCATCACGCGCCCCAAGCGCCCGGGATCCCGTCTGCAAACCATTGTGTTCACTCGTTCGACTTTCACATTGAACAGCTTTTCGATGGCCTGCTTGATTTGCTTGCGGTTCGCGGTGCGATCCACTTCAAAAGCGTATTCGTTCATCTGCGAAGCACGGAGGGTGTTCTTCTCCGTGATTAGCGGTCTTTTAATAATGTCATACATCTTGGAGCCTCTTTGAGAGTTCTTCCAAAGCATCTTTGCTTAGTAGCAGGTGCTTGTACTTCAACAAATCAAACACATTCACGCCCGCAGGCCGCAGTGTCTTGGTCTTTTGCAAGTTGCGGGTGCTACGGTTGAAAACCTTTTCGCCGTCTGCCTTGTCGCTGTTCACAAAAACAGCTGAGGCAAGACCAAAGGCCTTGAGCGCGCCAGCAATGTTCTTGGTGCTGTGTTTTTCAAGTTCCAGCTTGTCCACAACGAACAGACGATCCTCTTTTTGGAGCATCGACAAAACAGAAATAAGAGCCGAACGCATCTGCTTCTTGTTGGTCTTGAAGCGAACGCGACGAGGGCGCGGGCCGTGGGACTTTCCACCACCAACGAAGTTGGGGGCAGTGGTGTTCCCGTGACGGGCCTGACCGGTACCTTTTTGGCGGTACATCTTCTGACGGGTAGCTTTTACTTCACTACGGGTCAGGGAGTTCGCCGTTCGGAACTCATAGCGACGCGCGATCTGGGTGCGGACCGCCTGGTTGACCAGGTACGGCTTCACTTCGGCCGCGAAAATGGCATCGCTCAGATCCACCGTGCCAATCTTCTTCTTATTCAAATCATACAAAGGTAGCGATGGCATAAGTCCTCTACAACGTAATGGAAACGTCAATGCCTCCAGAAAGATCCAACTTCATAAGTGAATCAATCGTATTCTGGGTTGGTTCCAGAATATCGATGAGACGCTTATGTGTGCGAATTTCAAACTGCTCACGGGATTTCTTGTCCACGTGAGGCGAGCGCAACACCGTGTAGCGGTTGATGCGGGTAGGAAGAGGGATAGGTCCCGCCACCTTCGCACCCGTGCGCTTGGCTGTCTCAACAATTTCGGCAACAGACTGATCGAGCAATTTGTAATCAAATGCCTTCAGCCGAATTCGGATCTTCTGCGATTGCACGTTTTTACTCCACGATCTCGGTCACGACACCCGCGCCGACGGTACGACCGCCTTCACGAATAGCGAACCGGAGCTCTTTCTCCATAGCAATAGGGGTAATGAGTTCCACATCCAGCGTAACGTTGTCGCCCGGCATGACCATTTCGGTGCCCGCAGGCAAGGTCACGTTTCCGGTCACGTCCGTTGTGCGGAAGTAAAACTGAGGCCGGTACCCCTTGAAGAAAGGCGTATGACGACCCCCTTCTTCTTTGGTCAAAATGTAGGCTTCAGCTTTGAATTTCTTGTGAGGCTTCACGGAGCCAGGAGCGGCAAGCACCTGTCCACGTTCCACATCTTCCTTATCGATACCACGAAGGAGCGCGCCAATGTTGTCACCCGCTTGACCCTGGTCAAGGAGCTTACGGAACATCTCAACGCCCGTGACAGTGGTCTTCTTGGTGTCACGCAGACCCACGATTTCCACTTCCTCGTTTACCTTCACAATACCGCGATCAATACGACCCGTGACCACCGTACCGCGGCCCTGAATCGAGAACACGTCTTCGATAGCCATCAAAAACGGCTTGTCGGTGTCGCGCTTAGGCTCAGGAATGTAGTTATCCAGAGCTTCCATCAGCTTCATGATGGCGCCTTCACCAATCTCACTCTTGTCGCCTTCAAGCGCCTTAAGAGCCGAGCCAGGAATGATCGGAATGTCATCGCCAGGGAACTGGTACTTGGATAGCAGCTCGCGGATTTCAAGTTCCACCAGCTCCAAGAGCTCCTTGTCGTCGACCTGATCGACCTTGTTCAAAAACACTACCATCGCCGGTACACCGACCTGGCGGGCAAGCAGAATGTGCTCACGTGTCTGAGGCATCGGGCCGTCAGCTGCCGAAACCACCAAAATCGCACCGTCCATCTGCGCCGCACCCGTGATCATGTTCTTCACATAATCCGCGTGTCCAGGACAGTCCACGTGCGCATAATGGCGCTTGTCCGTCTCATATTCCTGGTGAGACGTCGCAATCGTAATACCGCGCTCTTTTTCCTCAGGCGCGTTATCAATATCGGCGTAGCTGCGCGCTTGCGCTTTTCCCTGACCCGACAACACTGTCGTGATCGCTGCTGTTAAAGTCGTCTTCCCATGATCCACGTGCCCAATTGTCCCTACGTTCACGTGCGGCTTAGTGCGCTCGAATTTCTCCTTGGACATTACTTTCCTCCTGAGGATTTAGAGATGAGCTCGTTGGCGACGTTAGTTGGCACCGGCTCATAGTGGTTGAATTCCATTGTGTAAGTGGCACGGCCCTGACTGAGCGAACGCAGCTGGGTCGCATAACCGAACATCTCTCCCAGAGGGACTTCACAATCAATGATCTGAAGGCCCTGATCCGGGTTCATCTGCAAAATCTTGCCGCGACGTGAGTTCAAGTCACCGATCACATCGCCCATGTAGTCTTCGGGTACCGTGACTTCGCATTTCATGATCGGTTCCAGAATGATGGGCTTGGCTTTTTTAGCGCCGTCTTTAAAGCCCATGGAACCGGCAATCTTGAACGCGATTTCACTGGAATCGACGTCATGGTAGGAACCGTCGAAGACGGCGACCTTCAAGTCCACTGCCGGGTAGCCGGCCTGGATACCATTGGTCATCGCTTCCTGAATACCCTTGTCGATAGCCGGGATGAATTCCTTAGGAATGGAACCACCGACCACTTCGTTGATGAATTCGTAGCCTTTGCCGCGTTCCTGAGGCATGAGGCGCAGCCAGACGTGACCGTACTGACCGCGACCACCGGTCTGCTTGATGTACTTAGATTCGACTTCAACTTCTTTGCTGATCGTTTCCTTGTACGCGACCTGAGGCTTACCGACGTTCGCTTCTACCTTAAACTCACGCAGCAAGCGGTCGACGATGATTTCCAGATGCAACTCGCCCATACCGGCGATGATGGTCTGGTTGGTTTCTTCGTCTACACGCAACTGGAAGCTCGGATCTTCGATGGCGAGCTTCTGCAAACTTGCGGAAAGCTTTTCCTGATCGGCCTTGGATTTAGGCTCAATCGCGATGGAAATCACGGGCTCAGGGAAGTGCATGCTTTCGAGAGAGATCTGGTGATCTTCATCACAAAGCGTGTCCCCGGTGCGAGTTTCCTTGAGGCCTACGCAAGCCGCGATATCGCCGGCCTTGACCTGTTTGATTTCCTGTTGCTTGTTCGCGTGCATCTGAAGCAGGCGGCCCAAGCGCTCTTTTTTACCGCGTCGGGAGTTGGTCACGTAGGACCCGGAGTTGAGCATCCCGGAATAAACGCGGATGTAAGTAAGCTGTCCGACATAGGGGTCGGTCACAATCTTGAAAGCCAAGGCGCTGAAAGGCTCATCGTTGCTGGCTTTGCGTGTGAGCTTGTTCTCTTCGTTGGAAGGATCCACGCCCTGAATGTCTGGTACCTCAAGCGGAGAGGGCAGGTACATCACAACCGCATCGAGCAAAGGCTGAACGCCCTTATTCTTAAAGGCGGAACCACCAAAGGTCGGGACGATCTTACCTGCGATGCAAGCCTTGCGAGCCGCTGCACGGATTTCGTCGTTTGTGATGGGCTGACCTTCCAGGTACTTGTTCAAAAGCGTTTCATCTTCTTCAGCGACCGAGTCGATGAGCTTCTCGCGAAGTTCGGCCATGTGTTCCTTCATGTCCTCAGGAACTTCGGCTGTGGTGTACGCGGCGCCCAAGTCGTCGCCTTTCCAGATAACGGCCTTCTGGTCAATAATGTCGACTACGCCCTGGAGCTGATCTTCCGCGCCGATGGGATAATTGAACATCACCGGCTTACCTTTAAGCTTGTCGATGATGGTCTTGACCGCGCGTTCGTAGTTAGCTCCGATGCGATCCATCTTATTGATGAATGCAATGCGGGGGACCTTATAACGGTCCGCCTGACGCCAAACTGTTTCGGACTGGGGCTGCACGCCCGCGACACCGTCGAAAAGGACGACGGCCCCGTCAAGAACACGCAAGCTGCGCTCTACTTCAATGGTGAAGTCCACGTGTCCGGGAGTATCAATAATATTGATGCGGCAGTCTTGCCAATGACAGGTCGTTGCGGCGGACGTAATCGTGATGCCGCGCTCTTGTTCCTGGACCATGTGATCCATGGTCGCTTCGCCGTCATGCACCTCACCGATCTTGTGAGAGACACCCGTGTAGAAAAGAATACGTTCGGTACAAGTCGTCTTACCGGCATCGATATGCGCACAAATACCGATGTTACGCAGTTTATCAAGAGATGTAATTTTCGGGTTGGTTGCCATGTTGCCCTTACCAGCGATAATGAGCGAAGGCCTTATTGGACTCCGCCATACGGTGCGTATCTTCGCGTTTCTTAACTGCTTCACCGCGGTTTTCCGCGGCATCAAAAAGTTCCTGAGCCACCTTTTCCGTCATGGAATTTCCACGGCGGGCTTTTGCGTAGTCGAGAATCCAACGGAAGGCGAGGGAGTTGCGACGCTCGGGGCGTACTTCCACAGGCACCTGGTAGTTGGAACCGCCCACGCGGCGGGACTTCACTTCTACAGAAGGGCGGACATTGCTGAGCGCCTTCTTAAAAACCTTGATGGGATCGTCCTTGGTCTTTTGATGGATGATCTCAAACGCACCATAAACAATACGTTCGGCAGTGCTGCGCTTTCCTTGGCGCAGGACAGAGTTAATGAAGCGCGTAACAATGCGCTCATTATATTTGCTGTCCGGTTGGACTTCTTCTCTTCTATCGCTTCCTCGACGTGCCATCCCTACTTGCCCTTCTTCGTTCCGTATTTAGAACGGCTCTTTTTGCGTTTGTCGACGCCAGTTGTGTCCAGTGAGCCACGGACAATGTGGTAACGAACGCCGGGAAGATCCTTCACACGGCCACCACGTACCAAAACCACTGAGTGTTCCTGCAAGTTGTGACCCTCGCCAGGAATATAAGAAGTGATCTCGTACTTGTTCGTTAGACGAACACGAGCCACTTTGCGAAGCGCGGAGTTAGGTTTCTTGGGTGTACTTGTGTACACACGCACGCATACTCCACGGCGTTGCGGGCAGGCCTGCAGTGCAGGTGCCTTGTTCTTCACTCGAATCTTTTCGCGCCCTTTGCGCACTAGCTGATTTATCGTCGGCATTTCGCTCCCTCAGAGCCGTCAAAACATTAAACTAAGGACCTGTAACAAAAGGGATTTTTAAAGTCAAACTCGTTTTGACCCACAGAGACGATTTCCCTGTTTCCGTTTGCCCAATTCCTCAGCGCCAAACCACCCGAATGGCTTTTTGGTCACCGCGTCGTTAAGGGGAGCGAGTCTAACTCAGGGACCCCCAATGGAAAAGCGAAAATATTAGGTAGTTATGCAGGTTTTTGGGGCGGACGGAGCGCTGAAAATGGCCGACCGGTGCGGCTTTGCGGGCGGGCGATCGGGGGAGGTGGGGATCCCCCCAAAAAGAACCGCGCTTCAAAAAGGGCGTAGGCACGCATACGCACTCATGTTAGTGTTCGCGGCATGGCGGAAGCACCTAATACTAAAGAAAAAGTTGTGGTCCGGTTCCCCCCGTCGCCGACGGGTTTTTTGCACGTGGGTGGGGCGCGGACCGCTTTATTCAACTGGCTTTTTGCGCGCCACCACGGCGGCCAATTCCTCCTGCGCTTGGAGGACACGGACCGGGAGCGCTCCGAGGACCGGTTCGTGGAAGATATTCTGGAGTCTCTGAGGTGGTTGGGCCTCCAGTGGGACGGGGAACCGGTTTTCCAGTCCAAGCGAATTGAGCGCCACAAAGAAGTGGCTGAGGAGCTGCTCCAGAAGGGCTTTGCCTACAAGTGCAATTGTACCCCGGAGGCCTTGGACGCCTACCGCAAGGAGTGCCAGCAAAAGAAGCTCCCCTACCGTTACCCAGGGACCTGCCGCAGCAAAACCGATGTGCAGGCGCCCTATGTGCTGCGTATTCGGGTGCCGGATGACGGGGAAACGCGTTTTCAGGATATGATCCGTGGCGAGATTGTTATCCCCAATAAGGACATTGAAGATTGGGTTCTCGTCCGCTCGGACGGCAACCCGACCTATAACTTTGTGGTGGTGGTGGACGACCACGACATGGGCGTGACCCATGTGTTGCGTGGGGAAGACCACATCAACAACACCCCCAAGCAAGCGATGCTTTATGAGGCTTTGGGATTTGCACTGCCAAAGTTCGCCCACCTGCCGATGATTCTTGGAACCGACCGCGCGAAGCTCAGTAAGCGCCATGGGGCTGCCTCGACCTTGGAATACCGCAAGATGGGGTACTTACCCGAAGCGATGGTGAATTTCCTGGTCCGTCTTGGTTGGAGCTACGGCGACGAAGAGGTTTTCACCGTCGATAAACTCAAGGACGTTTTTTCAGTCGAGCACATTGGTAAGGCCAATGCGATCTTCAACACGGAAAAGCTAGACTGGCTGAACGGCATTTACCTACGGGAAAAGCCAAGTCAGGATCTCGCCGACTACATGTGGAAATATTTTAAGGAAGAGTTGAGCTTTGCTTCCGGCGTAGACAAAGGCACTTTTGTGGAAGGGGTAAAAATCATCCAGGGAAAGGTTAAGAATATTCCCGAACTCATCGAGCAGCTCTATTGCCTGTTCGGAGAGGACCCCGACTACGATCTCACGGCACTCAAAGACGCCGAAAAAGCGCCGGCCAAACAGGCCATTCAAGATGTGGCGGCGGTGCTGGAGAGCTCCGACTTTACGATTGAGGATCTCGAAAAACGCATCCGTGGTTATGCCGATGAAAAAGGCGAGAAGTTTGGAAAGATAGCAAAAGCCGTACGTTTTTCGCTGACTGGCGGTAAAATCAGCCCAGGACTTTTTGAGATGATCTCGGTTCAAGGGAAAGAGACTGTTAAGCGGAGAATGGACCGGGCTTTAAAGGCCCTGGGATAATGCAATACCAGCGGGCTAAAAGACTTCTTATTCGGGACGAAATCCACGGCGACATGACGTTTGATCCAGTCCTGGAGCGCACTATCGATCACGAGTATGTGCAGCGTCTGCGCGGTATCAAACAACTGGGCCTTGCCGAGTACATTTTCCCGTGTGCCACCCACACGCGCTTCCAGCATTCTCTTGGAGCCGCGTATCTGGCGGGCAGGTACTTCAAGAGTTTTACCGAGCAATGGCTCTCTTCCCCCGTTACCGTTGCAGAGCCTTGCGAGGGCACTACCCTGCACACCGAAAGGACTTACCGCTGTATTCGGGCCGTTGTGGAGAGCTCTAGTTCCCGTAAGTTTTGGTATCAGGTGATCAGTCTCGCCGGTCTATTGCATGACGTAGGCCACGGGCCCTGGAGCCATACCTTTGAACACCTTTCATTGGAGCAGGATTTTGGTGCCGATGTTGCCGCGGCACCTGCGCCTCTAAAGGCCTATCTCGAACGTCGCGACCCCCCCTTCATGCACGAGGACATTTCGCTCCTTTATATACAGCGAATTTTGGCGGATCTCGAAAAGGAAGGCACCCTCCCAGAGGCGAGCTTGTTCGTACTCCCTGTTGCGGCGTTGGTAAATCGCAAGGTCTGCGTGGGCGAGTACAAAAAGCCTTACTTGGAGGCCTTGGAGGCGGTGCTTGCCAAACATCATATTGAAGGTGGGGCGGACTTCCACCGCTTGCTCTCGCCCTTAATTTCAGGACCCTTTGACGTCGATCGCATGGACTACATTCAACGGGACGGACGCAATTCAGGCGTCTCCATCGGAGCCATCGAGTGGCGGCGTATTGTTAGCAAGCTCGTGCCTTGTCTTGCGGAACACTCTGGAGAAAATGAACCCTCGGATGTCGTGCTCTTTTCCAGCATCAAGAACCAACATGTTCTCGATGATTTTGTTTTTAGTCTGTTCCAGATGTACACGCAGGTGTATCTGCACCCCAAGATTGTGGGTTTAGAAGAACTCATCAAGCAGCAGCTTGATAGTTCCAAAAAGTCCCGCAAAGGCTTCAAGGTTGATCTGAAAACGCACGCGAGTTTGTCGGATGAAAAACTGCGCGAGTTGTTTGTTCGTGAGTTTGGTTTGACCGGGATTGGGGATGTTCTCACGCGAAAAGCACACGTGAAGATGGATATCGCCAGCTACCCGCCTGGGGCGGGCCTGGACAGTGAATTGAAAGCCAATGGGTTTAGGTCCGTGTCTCTTTCCGATCGTCCGATGATGAAAGATAGCGTCGGAGTGTTTTTGTATAGCCGCTTCCAACCGCGCGGCGAGGATAAACCCGCCATGCACCACTTCAGCAATTGGTTGAAAGTGTCGCCGATTGCGCGCCACTTTGTGAGCGTAAACTACTCTCCGAACTTTTGGATACGTAGCGAATAACTGTTTTTAGTTTGGACAAGCTGACGTTTTTTGCCGCCCCTTTTTGTCCCCATGTTTTCCGTGTGAACACGCTACACGCCTTTGGCAGGCTTGTTTCGTGCCTGGAATCCCGCGGCACCGCAATTGCTTTCTAGCTCTGCTGGAGGAGGCCCAAGCAGGAGCGTAGCGGTGATTTGGCGTGGGTATGTACTTTTAGCGTTGATGTTGATTGGTTTTTCCCTCTTTGGTGAGGAGTTCCAAGAATATAAACCTGGCGGTATTCGAAGCGAACGGGCGTCTATCGCTCCGGTTTTTGGTCGGATCTTCCGCGTGGCCCCGGTGGGCGCCGCCTTTAACGTCCGCAATGATTTTGTCGCAGGTCTCGCCCTCAATCTTCCGGCGGGTCAGTATTTTTCAGTCGAAATGCAGGGACTCTACGGCCTAAACACGGTAAGTGCGGCCGGATTTGCCTACGGGTCCAGTGAATATTCCGGCGGGCTGACGCTGAAACTCGGATTCAATGTAGGGAGTCTGCGCCCTTACATCGGGCTCGGGGGCCAATTTGTTTACTATGACAATCTTTACTACTCGTCTGCGGCGCCCGATACGTGGCTTGGCCTCGCCCATGGTATGGCAGGACTGGATATCGAATTGTCGCGCAACTTGATTCTTGGCTTTCGGGCAACGGGTGCAGTTCCAGTATTTAATCGAAACAACTCGTATAGCTATGGAAGCTTTTCAGTTTCCCCGACCTACAGCGCAAATCCGGTAGAAAACATCAGCTTGCTTCTTTCAGCTCGTCTGTGGATGGTTCTTTAGGAAGCTGCCCCTTAGGCGGCTCCAAAAGACGTGTAAGAACGGCTTCAAAAGCCTCTGCGATCTCGTTGTTTGCGGCAAGCGGGTCTTCCTGGCGAACAATCCTGAGTACATCGTTGTAGAAGGCGTCTACCTTTAGTTCTGTGTCCCGGAAAAGTCCGCCCAGTAATCTTCTTGGTTCTCTCAAGATAGTCTGATCGCGATCTGCAAGTATCGCCTGCATGATGTCCGGGTAGTTTTCACGCAACTTGATCAAGGCGAGGGCGACAACTTCAGCCGCTTTTGTCATTCGCAATTCCTGATTGCTTTCCAAATACGCGAGTAGGTTCTCAGTGGCCCAGCGGATCTTGTCCGTAAAGTTGGTGTCGGCATCTGTTTGGATCTGGCGGCCTGCCTGCTGGGTGGATGCCATCGAGGCATTTGCGATAAAGTACAAATCCTGCAGGCGCGGTTTCGCGCTATTGGTTACTTCTGATACGAACTCTTTCATCTTAAACGATCGATTCCGCAAGCTGGAGCCAATGACTTCCATCACCGAAGCGCTCAGCGAAGCGACCAAGGGCGCGCCGACAACGCCCAGGAAAAATGCCCCCGCCTGGGCTTGGGTTTCTCCCAAAATGAGCTGGAGGCCCTTGTTGGCGAAGTAAAACAAGACAGCGCCCACTGCAGTCAAACCCGCGCCATTCAAAAACCGCTTCCCGCTGGTAGTCACGGAATCCCAGGCGCGTCTGTAGCCGGCAAGGATGGCTTCCTTCATATCGGGTTCCGAGCACGTGGCCGGATCTAAACCCCGTCGGTGAAACTCTTCTTGGATGAGCGCATTTAGTTTGTGAGGGCGCAGGCTGAAGATGATGCGTTGTTTGAGAGAAAGGTGCTCCTTCCCAACAACTTTCTTGAACGATTTCAAGCGTGCCGCGCTGGCGATTGCTTCTGGGCAATCCGTTTTAGCGGCGGCTAAGCCAGAAAATGAAAATACCAATCCCAAAAAAAGAAAACAAGGCAGGACTCGAGTAGTCACTTTGCCTCCCAACCCATTCCTTAAGAAACACGCACCCCCTCTCAGCCCCATTCTGAGAGAGTCCCCTTTGGAACGCCTTTATGCTTAAGGTCTAAGTCCCGTTTAACAATGTTTGGTGGGAGGGGCAAACAAAAATTGTGCGGCCTGTTCTACAAGGGATCTTAGCGGTAGACTATGCGCTCAATCGAGGAGTGTTTATGTTGGAGTCTTATCCACTGTACTTGGGCAGCGTACCCCAAAATCCGAACGGAGACCTCAAAGTCACTGACAAGTATTCAGGGGAGGTCGCTTGCCGAGTGCCACTCGCCGATAGCGCAATGATTGACAAGGCGATTGCCCTTGCCGAAGCGGCAGCACCTGCTATGCGCGAACTAGCTGCCTATGAACGCCAAAGCATCCTGAACCAATGTGTAAGACGTTTTGAGGAGCGCGCAGAAGAGTTTGCGCAGGTATTGTGTGTGGAAGCTGGAAAACCGATTCGGGATAGTCGCGGAGAAGTGACTCGTCTCATTGATACCTTCAGGGTTGCGGCAGAGGAAGCCGTTCGCCTGAACGGTGAAGTCATGACGTTAGACATTAGTGCACGGGCGCGCGGGTATAGCGGTATGTGGAAGCGCGTCCCCATCGGTCCTTGTTCGTTTATTACGCCCTTTAACTTTCCGTTTAATTTGGCCGCACACAAGATAGCCCCGGCTATTGCTGCGGGTTGCCCTTTTGTCCTGAAACCCGCCAGCAAAACTCCCGTCAGCGCTCTATTGATGGGAGAGGTGCTCTCAGAAACGGATCTACCCAAAGGAGCCTTTTCGATTCTTCCGGCTACGCGCGAAGGCTCCGATCTATTCACCGTGGATGAGCGTCTAAAGCTGCTGAGCTTCACGGGATCCCCGGCAGTGGGGTGGCCACTGAAAGCTAAGGCCGGTAGGAAGAAAGTTGTGCTCGAGTTGGGTGGGAATGCTGGTTGTGTCGTCGATGCGGATGCGGATCTCGACGATGCGGTGGCCAGAGTGATTATCGGTGCATTTTATCAATCGGGCCAAAGTTGTATTAGTGTCCAGCGTCTTTATGTGCATGAATCGGTTTACGCGGCATTCAAAGAAAAGCTCGTGGCTGCAACTAAGAAACTCAAGTGTGGCGATCCGCGCGATGAGGCCACATTTATTGGACCAATGATCGCGGAATCCGAAGCCGAGCGTTTGGCGACTTGGATACAAAGTGCGCTTAGCAAAGGCGGGAAGCTATTGTGCGGCGGTGGACGAAAGGGTGCAATGTTAGAACCAACCTTGCTTGAAGGTGTTCCGAAGGGGGAGGCTTTGTGCGCGCAGGAGGCCTTCGGGCCTGTCGCCGTGTTGGAACCCTTTGCGGATTTTGATACGGTACTGGGCGAGATAAACGATAGCGCCTTTGGTCTCCAGGCCGGTATTTTTACTCGGGATATCTACAAAGCGCACCGTGCTTGGGATCGTCTGGAGGTCGGGGGAGTGGTGATCGGGGATGTTCCGTCTTGGCGAGTCGACAATATGCCTTACGGAGGGGTGAAGGACAGCGGATTAGGTCGCGAAGGGATACGTTTTTCTATGGAAGATATGACCGAAATCCGTCTGATGGTTTTGCGCACTGTTGAGAAATAATGGAAGAGTTCAAGTTAATCGCCAAATTGGAATCGCTTATCAAAAGCCGTTCCAAAGATGTGCTGGTTTCGATAGGGGACGATACCGCAGTAGTTAAAGGGAGCGGGGCTCCGTTGCTCTGTACTGTGGATAGCCTCGTGGAAAACGTCCACTTTGATTTGCGCTACTTTAGTGCTGCCGATCTGGGCCACAAAGCATTGGCGGTAAATTTGAGTGATATCGCTGCGATGGGAGGCAAACCTCGCTGGGCCCTTGTTTCACTTGGTTTGCGAAAAGGGGTACGCACCGAGTTTTTGATGGAAATGTACCGCGGCCTGCTCGCCTTAGCTCTGAAGCACAGGGTGGAAGTCGTTGGGGGCAACGTCAGTCGGGCCAATGAACTCTTTGTTGACGTCACCGTTATCGGCGAGGCGCCCAAGCGTCCCGTGTTGCGCCGGGGAGCGAAAGCCGGAGATCTGCTAGCGGTTACGGGATTTTTGGGTGGAGCCGCTGGCGGTCTTCATGGTCTACAGAAGTGGGGTAAACGTTGTGCGACCTTGTTTCCTGAACTCGCAGGTTTGCAAACGCGGCCTGAACCGCGCCTTGCAGAAAGCGATGCGCTTCAGGGCTCTATGAACGCCTGTATCGATATCAGCGATGGCCTTGCGTCTGAGTTGCACCACATTGCCAAGGCCTCGCGTGTGAAATGTGTCGTCGATTCCGAGTGGATTCCGCTGCATCCAAAATTGAAAGAATTGGCGCGCAAATTGGATTTAAGAGCCATGGACCTCGCTCTTTATGGGGGAGAGGACTACCATCTTCTTGCAGCCATTCCTCCGAAGAAATTGCGGGCAGCTCAAAAGAAAATCAGAGCTTTGGGCGGAAACCTCGTCGTCGTTGGAGAGGTCGCCTCTGGGCGCGGGGTTTTCGTTAGGCGCGGTGGGCGTCTGCACCAACTCCGCGCGTTAGGCCATCGGCATCAGTTCTGACGTTTGCCGGTGGCGGCTACTAGGGTCAAGGACGAGAGAGCGTCGGCAAGTTTCTCCGCTTCATCCGAGTCAGAGACATTGTGGCGCGCGGCGATAGATCTAGGATCCATGTACGTCATCCAGACTTGTCCTTCCTTGTCCGCAAAAGTCAGTACCTTTAGCGGGAGATCGACTCCGATAGTGTCTGACTTGGAAAGAAGTGGCCACTCGTGTTTTGGGTTGTCGAGCAGAAGCAGTTTCCCGTGTTTTTTGTCTTTGGTCTTACTCGCGTTGTCTAGGACCAAAACAACTTCGAAACCAAATGTCTTGGCTTTTTGCTTCAGTAGATCCACCGTTCTCTGAACATCGTTCTGACTGGCGACGGAAACCAGACCCGCGGCGCTCCAGGCGGTGGGGGCGTTGAACATTCCAGCAACTAGAAGAGTCAGAAGAAGTTTCATCGTTTTCCTTCCTATAGTTTAGGTGGCGGTGTTTGCCCTTCTATCCATTCCAAAATTGCGCGGGCGACAATTTCTTCTTTTCCTAGGAACCCGTGTTGGGTTTTTGCGGAGCAAGGCCGAGCTTTCGGTGCGGGGTCGAGCCCGCCCGCCACCCCTATAAAATTGACTCTCGGGCTACTAGTGAAATTCTTGCGAAGTCCTGCGGCCTCGTTGTAGGGGGCAGTTGGGCAAGGATCTTCCAGGTGGTGGACGATCAAGGTGCCCTGCTGGACGCGTGCCGGAAGTGGGCCTTCAAGTGGGCCCGTGACGGCGCCAGTCAAAACGAGACTCTTAACGTAAAGCGGTTCAAGCGCCGACGCTGCAAAGGTTGCTGAAAGCGCCCCTCGGCTCGTCCCCACCAAATGTATGGGGGTAAGGTCTCTTTTTTTGAGGTACTCCACAACCATTGCAATATCGTTTAGGTGTTCGGTAGAGGTGCGAAACTTGTCGGTGTACCCACTCGGCAAATCACTTGGGATGCCAAGTAGGACGGCAGCGTAACCATGCTCGACCAGGTAGGGCAGAATACGCGCCAAAAAGTTTTGCCCCAAAGCGACCTTACCATTCTTGTATTTAAAGGCGCCATCGCCCTCTCCCCCCACAAAGAGAAGCAGCGTACCCTTTCTCAGCTGCGCCGGCTGATCCAGCAAAAAAGAAAGGCTGACTTTGGGCCGAGTTTTTAGTGTGACTACTTTTGGACCCGCGTAAAGCCAGGGGCTCAGAAAAAAGAAAATGATGGTAAGAAGTTTCATCGTTAATGGATGATTGCGATATCTCGAATGATACCATTTTCTACCCACTCCTGAAACCATTGCTGGGTTTGGGTTCCCTCCGCCTTTGTCGTGATGGCGTGCAAGGGCAACCCGGAGTGTAAGGCGGTCAGAAACTGGAAGGCATTTTCCTTAAGTGGCTCCACACGGGTACCACCAGAAAGGTCGCGCCACACAGCGCACCAAGTTTTGTGAGAAGGGCTCGTGGGTGCATGGGTAGGATCGCGCCAAAGAGCAACGAGATCCGCCGTGCTTTCCAGGAGGCTTAACGTGGAATCTGTGATAAATCGGGCCGTCTCCAGCGACGACGCGTCCAATAGCGGAATCTTTTCCAGAACTCGCTGAGGAGTACAGGCGATCAGGTGGGCGCGCAGAACCGAACTTTCTAGCTCCAGCAGTCCATAGAGCGCTACGTTTTCGATGGGCGTGGAAGAATCCTGCCGACAAAAATCAACGAACGCGAGACCGAAAGTGTCTATGTTTGGTGTCGAGGACGGCACGCTAACGATGTATTCCGCTACCAGTTTGTCGAACACGTCGCCCAACGAAAGCCGTTCAAAGACTTCTTGCGACTTTGGGAAGATACTGTGCAAGTAGTCGCGTAGGCGCATAAAAAACGCGCTACCGTAGATATCGATTCTTTCAAAACGGTCTAGCGGCGGGGCATCGACCACCCATGAGGTGCACGAGGGTTTCGGTTCATACTCTCCGGCCTGCACCGCCACCCGTGCGCCACTGGGGTTAGTGATGGCCCACTTCAACCATTGTTGAAGCTCTTGAAGCGTTGGGGCTGTCATAAGTCTCCATCAAATGTTCTGCCTTGGCGGCCTCTTCCAGTAGTTGCTCCAGTGGGGGAAGTTTGTCATCCCATTCAATCAAAGTTGGGATCCGACCAAAGAGGCGCAAGGCCTCCTGGTAGAGCGACCAAACTGGGGGCCATACCGGGTGGTCATGGGTATCGACCAGGTGCGTTCCGTTGTCCGAGTACCCGGCCAAATGAAACTGCCTAACGGCGCCTCGCGGAATCCCGTTTAGAAACCGCATCGGATCGAAGCCGTGATTGATGGCGCTGACATAGACGTTATTCACATCGAGAAGTAGGCCGCAGCCGGTGCGTTTGACCAACTCGGAAAGAAACTCCCACTCACTCATCTCCGAGTGGGCAAAGCTTAGGTAGCTGGAAACGTTTTCCAGGATAAGCGCCTCTCCCATTAGCTCCTGAACCTGCTGAACCCGAGGACAAAGGTGCCCAAGCGCTTCTTCGGTGTATGGGAGTGGAAGAAGGTCGTGTAGGTTTTCGCCCCCGACTCCCGTCCAGCATAGGTGATCGGAATACCAGGCGGCGCCGCAAATGTTTTTCAGGGATCTTAGCTGGTGCAGGTACTCCAGATTAAGCGGATCGACCGAACCGATAGAAAGCGAAACCCCGTGCATTACGATCGGGTAATGTTCGGCAATCTGGAGAAGGCTTTCGCGTGCCCGCCCCCCGCGTCCGTCCAATCCTAGATAATTTTCACTGACGATTTCAAGCCAGGCAATTTTGGGAGTGCCGTGCAAAAATTGCTGGTGGTATTTTGAACGGAGGCCAACCCCTACACCAGCAGGTTGGCCTTTTTCCGTATTCAAACGTGGCACGAATTAGCCCTTATGAGCGGCTTTTTCCATTTTCTTTTTCCAGGCCGCGTCGGCTACCTGTCCGCCCTTCTTCAAGCACTCGGACTTTTCCATTTGGATAAGGCCTTTGCCCTTGCAGGAATTCTTGCCGTGACAGGAGTTAGCTCCAGGGACTCCGCAAAAGCTTCCCTTACCGCCGCATTCGTTGACGCCGTAACACGGGACGTTCTCGCCTTTGGGCGGGGACTTTGCCTGAGTGACCGTGCTGATCGTAAAAGCGGCGCCAATCATACCGGCCAAGGCCGCGGCTACCATGGGGTTCTTCTTGTTCTTCATGTTCATTCTCCGTTGTTGATAAAAGAGGTTTGGGTTTATCGCCAAATCCTCGGGAGCAGTATTCTACCGCAGCCGTACGCCGTTACCAGTGGCATCTTCCATCAAGAGTAGGTAAAGCGCATTCATCCTGACTACATCGGGTGGCGGGGATTTGCCCAGATGAAAATCATCCAAACACTTTCGTGGTTTTGCCGGGCTAGAATTATTAGTCTTTTTCTAGCACCGATTTTGCATTTATCCGCTCGACTGTTGCTAGGGGAAATCGGTTGGCCTATTCGTTTCGTATACTAGTGGTTTTAGTGGTGCTCGTTGCCCACTCCACGCTTGCTTTGGCCGTTCGGCGTTGCGGCGAGGAGTACGACGCCATTGCCGGGAAAGAGGAGATTCCCCCCGAGTCCAGTTCAGCCGATGTTGAGGGACTCGCTCGCTTCGGTCACCTTGCCTCAATGGCGGACTTCCTGACTGAAATGGGCTTACCCAGTCCTTTTGTGGATGCGCGGCACATGGGAATTGAGGCGTCTGGGAGAAGTAACGAGGAAAAAGCGCAAGCCCAAGCGGCGCTCTATGCAGATTATCAGCAAAAGTTGGATGCTTTTTTTGCGGCCAACGTTGAGGATCCCAGATTCCGGGATGCCGCCGGCAAGATTCTGAAAGATTACTACAACCACCCGCCTCTGAGCAGTACCGGTGATTTTGAACTTCCCGGCTGGTTTGATATCGCTGGGCGGCAGCGCCCCCAACGCGTTGAAAACTGGGAGGACCTATTTCGCAAAGAATCGTATGGCTCCCCATGGGATATTGCGATGAACACGGTAAAAAACGTCGATGGGTTCAAAGATGTCTTGTGGACGCCACGGTATGCAGATCCCGCTGTTCGTCTCGACACGCTTTCTCGAATGCAATATGGGTATGCGCTCCACTCACTTTCGAAGCATTTGCAGGACGACCTATTGCGTCGAACAGAGTTTGAACACGCCGAAGGGCAAGTTGACGAAGTAATTTCGGACCGGCAAACTCCCGATCGCGTTGACATCCCCTAGTCCAAATGAGATTTGTTAAAAAGGTTTGGGGGACACATGCGCTTTTTTCTTATTTTTCTTTCATTGATCTATTTTTGTATTACTACTTTTGCCGCCGATAGCCGGCCGGGCAAATACCCCGAACATTGGTGGGAACCTGTACCGAAGGAAGGGGCTCCGTCGTGGGAAATTCTTCCGCAGGAAGCCGGTCCCGGGGAAGTCATCCTTTCCAAGCGCAATGAGTTGGGGCTGCTTTCGAACTTTGCAGATACGCCTTTCGAGTTTCAACACAAGCGCTACCCGAGTCTCGAGGGTTTTTGGCAGATGATGAAATACCCGGAAGGCCCTAAAGATCCGCGCGCTAAGTTTCCTGGCATTGAGTGGCGTTACTCCCGCGAGCAAGTCGCGCAGATGATAGGCTTCGAGGCAAAAGACGCCGGGAGCTTGGGAAGTTTGAACATGGAAAAAATGGGAATCAACTGGGTAAGCTTTGACGGACGTCGGATGACGTACCGGACTACTGAAAAAGGCGCTCATTATGATCTCATTGTGAAAGCCTCCTGGGAAAAGATCCGCCAGAACCCGGATGTCCGACGTATCTTATTGTCTACCGGAGATCTCATCTTACGACCGGACCATAAGCAAGGGGCGGACACCCCGCCGGCGTGGAAGTACCACGAGATCTACATGGCGATTCGCCGCGAACTGCAAGAGAAGGCTTTGCCCTAGGCGGAGCCGCCGTTGACAGCCATTCGTCCAAAACCAGTCCTGATGTTTCTTACCCCTTTCTATGTCTTGCTGGGGGGAAAGTACTTGGCGTCCGCTTTACCTGCCAACGCCATCTGGGGAATCTACACCTTAACGGCGGTTTCGATATTCTTTGTGCAAAAGGAGCAAAGGCCTTTTGAGTGGAAGCTGAGTTCTCTAGCGTGGGGTCTACCGTCGGGGTTGCTCGTAGCCGGACTTTGGATACTTTTAGCAAAGTCAGGAACGGACGAACCTCGTCGGCTAGAAGCCTTTGTGAGCTACCTGGTGCTTACCCCCGTAGTGGAAGAGCTCGCCTTTCGAGCTTTTCTCATGCCGCTCTTCAAAAACAAGTGGGTTGGAGTTTTAGTCTCCGCTGTGGCTTTTACACTGGTTCACAACGACTGGATGGCAGCACTACTTGCGGGAGCGGTTTATGCGGGGCTTTATGCGCGCCGAACAGACCTACTGGACTCGGTGATTGCGCACGCGACAACCAACACCACTCTTGCCGTACTTTGTCTCACGACGGGTCGCTGGACGTACTGGGGTTAGCCGATCCCGCGCGCATCTGAGCAATCGCGTTCGATAGGGCAAGCGCCATCTCCGCGCCCCGGTGGATAGTCACCTGATTGAAGACACGGATGTCGTAGTCATCCAAAGTGTCCACCACCACCCAACCGAGATTCAGATGCAGAAACCAGATTTTGTTTTCCGGTCCTCTTACGAAAGTGGAAGCCCGGGCCGCATTGTCTCCCCATGTATGGATCACACCTACATCTTGGCTGCGGACCACAATGGGGGCGACCGAAACACGCCAGTCCCAGACGTTGCGGCTTGTGGTGGGGTAATTCTCAGCGGCCTGTAACAGTTGGCTTGTCACCGAACCATCCTTCAATTGCGCTTCCGCCAAATGGAGCACCTGCATGAGTACATCAGAATTCCACCCCTCAATGTTCGCTTGGTCGGGACCTGACAAGGTCGCCTCTCCTTGTACCAGGCCGCCAATATCAAACCGAATGGCGGCAGTCCCCATTGACTGGGTTTCGATTTTTTTCAAAAGGTCACCGATTTTTTCAGCGGCCGCACTGGCAGCTGCAGTAATCTCTTCCCGGATCTTTTCAATTTTTCTCTCGCGTATCTTGCCGAAATCTCGCAAGCGTCGGGTAGCGCGTAAGGTTATTCTCTCAATGCGATCCAAATGCCAGCCGCGAAGAAAGTAGTCGAGCAGAACACCACTGGTAAGTACTTTGAACTTCGAAACGGGGCGCCACGGCATGCGCACAATGAGGGTCGTAGTATCCGGGTACTGTTGCACGCGGTACGGGGATCCCCCTAAGAAATCTGCGACCACCGTCCAGGGGGCGCGCCAATCACCAGGCCGAAGCACGACGGCGCTCGGAACTTTTTGAAGCGAGTCACCGGTAAGCGACTCGTCCAAAAACTTCAGAAAGCCAGCAAGCTGGATTTTTTGTTCGCGTACTTGCGCGGCGGTGATGGGATCGGCCAACTGAGCTTCAGTAAACCCCTCTACCCGGATCCTGGGATCGTCGGCACCGGTTTCGTCGGCCGATGTATCAGCGCAGCCTGGGGGTAGAGACGCCTGTACGGACGCGGCCAAGAACACGAAAATCCACAGGATTCTAAAAGCTTTGGGCATACTAACCTCGTAAGTGACACACCGTAGCAGATTTAGGGTGCGCGGATCAATGCGCGAAAAATAAGGAGACTCAGAAAGTAAAGATTGGTTAAATATCTAGGAAAGCATCACAAAATACGGTGTCGCTGCTATTTCGGGGCGCTCCACACACTTTAGGGGGTAGGGGATGAAGGCGATACTGATTGTTTTCCTTGCTGTCTTTTGTCTTGCGGTCCAAGCGGATGAAGATCGCTATCTATTATTGGGCGACTTCTTGCCTGAGCTAGCCCGCGAAATTGGTCCAAATGAACTGGTCTACGCAGAGGGTGGCGTGTCGCTGGTTCGCGTGCCCGTCTCCCAGGTAGAACAATTCTCCCGCATTGTGCACGATCACTATAAAGCCTGTGGCGGCTTCATGGATGTGACTCATGAAATCCGCAAGGGACGATCCGCTGCCAGACTGGTTTGGGAGTACGCGGATCCAAAAGACAGCGGTTTTGAATTTGCCGTGCGTGGAGACGCTTTTGTTGCAGATATGGTTTCAATGGTAAGCAAGGACGCTTACTGGAATGTTTTGAAATCCCTTGAGGCGATGGGGAGTCGATCGGCTACAAACGCGAAAGGTGCTGCGGCCCAGAAGTGGATCCAGGGCCAGGCAACGGAGCTAACCAGCGGCATGCCCAACGTGCGCGTGTGGACCGTTGAGACCGATCACTTTTTTGCTAACAAGCAAGCCTCGGTAGTGCTGACGCTGGAGGGGACTCAGCCGAATCTTCCGGCAGTGGTTCTGGGTGCCCACATGGATACAATCACCCAGAGCTTCACATCTGATAAGCAACCGGGAGCGGACGATGATGGAAGCGGCTCCGCACTGCTTCTTGAAACCCTTCGAGTGTTGAAACAGAGTGGGGCGAAGTTTGAGCGCACTGTGCATCTAGTCTGGTACGCCGCCGAGGAATGGGGTTTGGTGGGATCCCAATTCGTCGTGGATGCCTTCGTGGATAAAGGCCTAGCGGTAGACGCCGTGCTACAGTTCGATATGGTTGGCTACAATAGTTCAGCGGACGACGACAACATCTACCTGCTGACTGACTACACCAATCCCGCACTCACCGAAACCCTACGTCGTGTTATCGAAACCTATACGGACGCCAAGGTGGGTACTACGGAATGTGGCTACGCGTGTAGTGATCATGCGAGCTGGCACAAGAAGGGTTTTGCCGCAGCTGTGCCGTTTGAGGCTTCCTTTTCCAACATGAACGGCAGACTTCATACTCAAAACGACAAAACTGACGTTTTGGATGTGGATCACGCGATCCGCTTTGTGAAATCGGCGGTAGCCTTTGTTGGAGAAGTGGGGCGTGTGCTTCCCCCGCAACCCAAGCACTAGAAACTAGTGTTGGGCGGGAACACGATCGGGTAGACCGACCGGCGAAGCTGCCTGGTTGACGGGTTGTTGTGATTGTTGGCCGATGAGTCGGCTTTCATCGTAAATCTTATTTAGGCCCATAACCGCAGCGTAACCAATTCCAGCCCATACCAAGAACGCAAAGAGTGCCCTGAAACTCATGTGAACTCCTAATCGTTAGATTCGTTGCCCTGATTCGCGGTTAACGATTCGCTGATCGTTGATATTGGTATTTGCAATTCGAATACCAACAGTTTTACAGCTGAACTCCAACTAAACAGGTGCTTAAGTTTTAAACGCGTTTGCAGAGTTTGAGTTTCCAAACCAGGATCGCTTCGGTCTGTTTCCAAGAACTTAGCGGGTGTTTGTGAAACTTCTGGGCAATGTCAGCGGACCGACCGTCCGCCCTTGGCGGCCACGGGGGAGCCTTAGGCACAGCCTGTATACAGGCGCTGTATACGCTTTGGACAGAACGCTGACTGCCTGTATACATTGAACTTTTTTGCCTCTCCAAGAGCGTAAAGCCTTGATTGTATAAGTCTTACGCGCCCCGGGGGGCCCCCCGGCCTGTCTCCCAGGCACGGTTTTTCTGGCATCCCGGTTGCACTATCAATTGGTGTCGCCTAGCTAACCTCACCGTACCGCAGCCTAGCCCACAACAAACCCTGAACCTGCAACAGAGCGAATAATAGTCTTTTTAGTTATATGAGAAACCGTACCTGCAAATTGATTTTGGGGCTGTTCTTCTGCCTCATGCTCCTAGTCCCTGGAACTGCCAAGGCAGATTCCTGGTGGGGAGCCCCAGCTGAATCGCGACGCATGTCCAATGAGGACCGCGAAGCGGTGGATCAGTTGATGAAAGAGTCTTCGGAAAGTCGCGAGCCTAAGGTGGCGATGCCGAGTGTGGCACCCGTACCTACGCGCGCGGCGGCCCCTCAGCTCACCACGGCTGAAGAAGAAGATCTCCGCTCGGATGATACTTTCGCAGAAAAAATCCGTGCGGCTACAAAGCCTATCTACGAACAAGAAGTTTTGGATCTTATCCCCGAACAACAAAAAAGCGCGGACGGTTTTGCACCGCCCAGCCAAACGGAACGCCCTGAAGTTCCGGTCCGTCGTTCGCTTAGCAGCGAATCGGATGGTCTGGGAATGAGTGATATCACCGGCCTCGGTAACGATCACTTCGATCGCCCTCGTCGAGGAAAAAAGCGTCGCGTACGTGGTCGACGGGTACGCCGTCGGCGCCAGCGCGCAGTTTATGAAGACGAGTTTGATAAAATGCGCTCGTACCGCCGCAAGAAAAGCCGCAAGTTGCGCGTCGCTTCGCGTGAACCGGCGAGCAGTGTCGACGCCTCTTCAGTGGAAAACTTTGATCCGCAGAGCGCGGAATCCACTCCGATTGGTTTCCGTTTGGCTTTGATTGGCGGGTATAGCGGTGCCAGCAGCACGAACTCTGCGGTGGCGCAGTCCAATCAGGTCGCGAGCCAAAACTCTTTCGCCTTTGGCTTGAACGCCGATTACCGTGGTAAGTATCTCGGTGTTGAGTTGGAAGGTTATTACGGTCTGGCTCCTGAGAAAACTCAGGTGAACGGTCAGGCAACCTTCAGTGAGTTTGGAGTACTCGGTAACGTGAAAGCGCACGCGCCGTTGAGTTTGGGTGGCGACGCGCGGCTCATTCCTAAAGCGGGTGTTGGTTTCGGTTTGATTCAGCAGAACCAAGAATCCATTACGGGCGGTGGCGTAAACGTAACGGGTAACACCAGCGTCAGTGCACCCTACGGTATTGCGGGTGTCGAACTGGAATTGGGTCCCAAATTGTCGGTCTTCGGTGACTACGCAATGTCTTTTGGTGGCAGTTCCAACTCGACGCAAACCGTCGGTGGTACGCCGGGAAGCTCCTCTCAGATGGCGAGCCGCTTTGACCGCATCCGCATCGGCGCGAGCGTAGAAGTTGCCAAGCACTTCCGCATCGGTGGGCAGTACATCAACCGTACGCTGAGTTTTGGATCTTCGCTCACGACCACGGACGCTTCAGAGCAGTTCATGGGGATGTTGATGTATGACTTCTAGTCGGTAACCCGATTTTCTTTTCCTTCCCCTTAATTTCGCCTATGATGGTTAAGCATCTAAAACGCTTTTCCATATTCTTGACGTAACATGTCGCTAAAGCACTCTCGACGCTATTGGATAGTTCTTTCTCTTGCGAACCTCGTTTTTATCCGCCAGTGGAGCGATCTTCTAAACGCTCGGCCCTATGAGGCGTTCTATGAAAATCTAACAGCGTACCCCGCGACCGTCTGGGCGCTGTACGCGGCAGTACTCGTTCTCTCCGCTTTTCTCTATGCACTATTTCGGTTGTGTGAGCGGGCAGGGTATCCGGGCCTAGCGTACCTTTGTTTCCTACCTCCGGTCGTTCTAGGCTTAAACGGTTTGCGCCAGGCCTTAAACGACGAGCGCCTCTCGTGGGGTTATGGTGTCCAGCGATTTGGAACGGCGGCGGTCTGGATCGCGATGGGAATTGTCCTTGTCGGATCTGCATTCGTGATTTGGCGTTGGAGAAAAAACGTGGTGCGTACTTTGCCCTTGGCGTTTAGCAGCGTCGAGCGAGCTCCCCGTGCATTGCCCCATGCGGATAGAAGGGCGCCGCAGAGAGTGTTCTGGCTTGTCTTCGATGGGATGGATTATCGGGCTACGTTTCCCGATCGTCCCGCCGATCTGGACTTGCCCAACCTGGACGCCCTGCGCAGCCACGCCGATTTTTACACCGACGCCCACGCGCCGGGAGACGAAACCAATAGGTCGCTGCCGGGTTATCTTATGGGCCGATCGGTAGATCGCGCGCTTTTGCCTCTTCCTGGTGGCGGTTACGAGTTGGAGTTCGATGGGGCGACTCCCACCCCTTGGAAATCTGAGGACAGCCTTTTCGCGCGTGCCCGCAGTGAAGGGGCGAGCTCAGCCATCGTCGGGTGGCACTTGCCCTACTGTGAGTTAGTCGGGCACTACGTAGATAGCTGTCGCCGTTACCCACACTACAACGCCAAAAAATTGGCCTACGTGGATACCTTTGGCGAGAGTTTTGAAAACTTGTTTGCGGAATTGTTTCGATTGCGTTGGCGAGATACTTACGTTCATGTTTCAAATTATCAGGCGGTTCTGCAAGACACCTTGGAACTCGTTGACGACACGAGCGTCGATCTCGTTTTTGTACATTGGCCGATTCCGCACAATCCCGTGATTTTTGATGGGAAGCGGGTCAGCCGAACCGTACCAAACTTATTCGAAGGGCACTTCAAGAATTTGAAACTTGCCGATCTCGCGCTGGGACGGGTGATTGAAAAACTTCAGACCACGGGGCAGTGGAAAGACGCGGCGGTTTTTGTGACTTCGGATCACCCCTCGCGGGCGATCCTTTTGAAGGATCGCATTGAGGATCCGCGCGTTCCCCTTCTAATCAAAAATCCCGGCCAAACGGCGGGCCGTGAGGTTATCGCCCTAACGGAAACCACGACCCTTTTTGAGCGGGCGCTAGAGCTGCTCGGCAAAAAGACCGAAACCCTGGCTCGCAACCCTTAGGCTCAACAGGGTGTCTACGCCGCTGACAGCGGAATACTTCATGTCTATGACCTGATCTCCACTACTTAAGTCGTATTCTGTTAGAACTCTTGCCACCAGAAGATCACCTGCATACAGCTTGTCTTCAGAACGCCGAAAATAACCCAATAAATCTATGTAGTTGAAGGGCTCATTTCGGCGAATACTTGGCCGAGTCCGTGCAATAGAGCAGCGTAGGGGATAAGTAGGGAATGAATCTTTCGGGCAAAATTCTGATAGCCATTGCGTTCGTGGGCCTCGCCTATTGCCCGAACTTCGCGCACGGAGATGACTGGCCGGAAGAGTTCGACGCAATGTGGACTACGACCGGATTCACCGAAAGCGCAACCGTTAAGAGCCAGATCGACACACTTATAACGGCTCCGAATTTTCGCAAAGCGCTGCTCGATAACTTTTTTGACAACAGCTTTACGTTTCCGGACACGACAGCTCTACAAAGGTACGCGAGAATGAATCCAGAAACCAAGAAAGCGTTCGTAGAGCGCGCCATCCGGGCTGCATTGATTTTCTCGTTGAGCGAAGAAGAAGTTAAGGCCTTTCTAAAAAAGTACTTTGTCGATCCCGCTGTGGCGATCCGGGACGGATCGGACCAAAGTGAGGACGCCAAGGCCAAACTCTACGAGCGGATGATCCGCCTCGGGAGCCTCGACAAAAACGGTTCCATTGTTAATCTCAAATTTAATCCCCTCTTTGAGCAGCGGCCCGCCTTTGCAAAGTTTTTTGGACTGGGCGAGAAGGGCTGCTTCTTTTGAATCTACGGCAGTAAGCCGGCGCGTGACGCCGGGCCCGAGGAAATAGGAAAACTGCAGAGCCAGATTCTGGCGCAAACGGTGGTTGAAGTTCCCAAAAAGGACCAGCCGCCGGGCGATACGGGGCCACGGCGTGTGGCCCGCAATGATACGGTCGATGGTATTACGCCTGATCCCAACACTGACGAAACTACCGGCAGCCCGACGAAGGGGAGCGGCACTCAGGACCCGAATTCCGGCGACGGTCCGCCCATCGGGCCCGTTGTACATTCGACGGATCCGACTACGAGCGCCCCGGTAAAAGGATCTCCTGCAGGGCACGAGCCTGGTGCAGGCAGTCCTTATGTTTCTGCGCCGGTAAAAGATCCGGTGCTTCCGGGCGGCGTCAAACCTGAGGAGAAACCGCCCTACAAGCCGCCTTTTACGCCGGTCGTAGACGATAAAAAACGGGACCACGAACAGCCGTACCCGTATAGAGAAAAAGACTTTCGGAACAAGAACAAAGACGACAAGGACAAGGACAAGGACGACAAGAACAAAAATCCCGGTAATAAGAAAGCGGGTAGCAAGACGCCTCCGCAGCCGCCGCAGATTCCACCGTTTCAGTTACCTCCGCCTCCGCCGCCCACGGAGATTCCGGAGTTTGCTGAGGTACAACTGCCTCAGCCCGTGCCTTTTCCGCCGTACCTTCCATTGCTGGAACTTCTGCGCCGGGATACGGATCAAACACTTGGCATTTTTGGAACTTTCTTCGCGGCCATGCAGCAGAACACTCCGGAGTTAACCAGTTCGGAAAACTTTCTTGCGCAAATGGGAGCGATCGCTCGCCAGGGCCAGACGTATAGGGAGCAGGTCCTTGCGTCCTTCAACGCCAGTTTGGGCTTTGCCGCTCGTTCCGCACCGAGAGAGCCTTCGAGCACGTTCTCGGCCGGAACCGGAGCGCCGCCTTTTATCCCAGGTCTGAACTTCCAGGTGCCGCCGGCCTTCCCAGAAGGCATTCCGCGCACCCAGGGCCTGGGAATTGGGGTCCCGCACCGTTCTTCGGGTCAGCGTCCAAGCCAGCAAACTCACTAGTCTTTTCGGGATTCAAGCTATAACGCAATGTGTCCGATACGGAGTGCGTAGAGGCTTGTCGTCTTTACGAAAGGCTGAGGGCCACGTTTGAAAAGGTGGGCTTACATTCCGATTCTCCTCACGCTTTGGGGAATACACGCGTACGCAGAAAGCCGTTTCTTGGCGGCAGAGATATTGAAGTACGCGAAGTTGCGTTTGCGCGAGTTGGACGTCCAGGAAAACGTGAAGTTCTGTTCATTCGGTGGCACCGACCTATTCCTCGATTTCGTGCGCCTGAAGAAAAAACAGTATAAAGACATGTCCGCCATAATCTTCGTTCACGGGGATCTTATCTCGGGAGATCGCAAAGGCGAAGCGATGGCGCTGGCCAAAGCGGCGGCGGCAAAGGGCTATCTTGCCATTACGATTGACTACCGTCTCTCCGGCGATCCGAATTCGGATCGGAACCCAGAAAACGATCGCCTGCAGGTGGCGGCACGTTTTCCGGCCCCTGTGCTGGACGTGCGGTGCGCGGTCCGCTGGCTGCGAGGACAATACGAAAGTCTTGGCATTCACCCCGGAAGAATCGCGGTCGGGGGAATAGGGGCGGGTGGTTATCTTGCCCTTATGGCGGGCCTCAGTGGAGAGACGAAGAAAATGCCCAAAATTGGGGATATTTCGGAAGTGGCGCGACGGGCGACTTCCGATGTCCGCGCTGTACTCAATCTAGGTGGAGCGGCCGACACGACCGCGCAGTACTGGTATGAGCGCACCAAACGCTTTGAGGGAGAGCGGCAGATCGCCGCATTGGTGGGCGATAGCCCAGCGGGGAACAAGCGCCTTTATACGATCTCTTCGCCGTTGTCGTTTATCGGCGAAACCTCCGCGCCCGTTTTTACATTCCATGGTACATCGGATTATGTTTTCCCCTACGATGCGGCAGTGAGTTTGGACGAAGAAATGAAGAAGAAGGGTGTGCCGCATACGCTGATGACTCTGCCGGCGGTAGGCTACCAATTCAAAGGGCGAGACGGGAAGGTAAACACCCGTGCACTCGCGCAGGTCTTGGACAAGGCCTTTGAGTTTTTGGCTGTTTCCATGCGCTACGATCCAGCGTCAATCATCGAGCAGAGACAAGAAGAACTGAAAAAAGAACTCGTAAAAGACCAGCCCAAGAACGACGACTGGTGGTAGCTAGTTGGCGTTGATAATCGCCGTAATCCCCACCCGAATCATCATCACACCGATCGCAGCCAAGAAAAGCGAGGCAATTTTCGCAATCGCTTTTGCTCCCCCAGGACCGATGAGTCCCAAGAGTTTCCCCGCATATCGAAACGTGATCCACACGGCGACCAGGTTGGCCAGAAGAGAAGAGATCGTGATGACGTAACCGTAGCTATCGAGAAGGATCAGGATAGTTGTCATCGCCGCAGGCCCCATAATGAGGGGGATACCAATCGGAACGACCCCGATATGCCCAGAGGGCTTACGGCGCTCGGCCTGCGAGAAAACCAGATCGACGACAGAGAGGATGACAAGCACGAGACCGCCCGCGATCCGAAAATCACTGTCCGTAATCCCGAGAAACTTGAACACGACATTACCGACCGCCATAAAGCCGATGGCGATAAGTAGCGCTGTCAGCGTTGCTTGGGTGACGAGTTCGTTGCGGGTCCGGTCACTCAGGCCTTCCGTGAGGGCCACAAAAACGGGTGCAATTCCAGGGGCATCCATCGCTACAAAAAGCGGGATGAAGGAAAGAAAAAACATGTGCAGCCACTCAACCACGGTATCTCCTTAAGGGAGCGGCAATCTAGCAGTTTTGAAGAAACGGATCAACCGTGCCTCGGTAGGCCGTGCAATCGGGACTTGTGAAAGATCTCTGAATCCGTTACTTAGCTGGGCATGGAAGACGTGAGACTGCAAAAGTGGGTGGCGGAACTGGGACTGGCCTCGCGCCGTGAGGCGGAGCGCTGGATTCGGGCCGGGCGCTTCTCCATTAATGGCAAGAAAATCCGCTCTTTGGGCGCTAAGGTTAATCCCGACGGGGACAGCGTTACCCTGGACGGCAAGCTCTTGCACAAATCCGTCCCCCCTAGGGTTTACCTGGTATTGAACAAGCCAGACCTGTGCCTCACCAGTCGGGTTTCCGAAGAGGGCAAGCCCACTATTTATGACATCCCGGCGGTCAAACGTCAGAAAATGAAGCTCAACCCCGTTGGAAGGCTCGATTTTAGAACCGAGGGTCTGCTGATCCTCTCCAATGATGGGGATCTTTCCCAGCGCCTCATGCACCCCCGTAGCCGCGTGCCGAGAATGTACGCCGTTCTTTTGAATAAGCCGTTGAGCGAAGAGAAAGAAGCGCGCATCCGCAAGGGCCTGTACTTTGACGATGGGCCCGTAAAAGGGGTTCAGCTGGAGCGTCGCAAGCGGGCGCGGATGGGGAATACGCGCGGCCAGTGGTACCGGGTAACCGTTCAGGAAGGGCGCAACCGCCTCGTGCGCCGGATTTTTGCCGCTGTGGGGGCGCAGGTAGTGCGCCTTGTGCGAGTGGGCCTTGGTGATTTGGCGCTCCCGACGGGAATGAAACCGGGCGAGGTGCGCGAACTAAAAAGCCGTGATGTGACTCTTTTGAAGCGTGCGGCCGAAGGTAAGTTCCGAAAGCCCATCGTGCGAACGGTGGATCGCCCTGCGAAAGCCAAAGTTTCAATGCGTCCCAAATCCAGAACCTCGGGATCCCGCCAAGGCGCGCCTGCCGGGAAACGATTGACCGGCCGTCGCTCGCTGCAGTAGCTTCACCCCTAGAAAATGGTACATGGGCGCAACGCGCCGTTTGGGTTTGGGGTAAAACATGGGAAAGCGAATTTGGGGCCTGGCCTCCTTACTGTTAATCTTTATTGTTGTTTCTTGTTCTCGTTCAGATTCGACTCAGCAACCTGCACAATTTGAAAACCAGGGTGGCATGTGGATGCCCGTGCAGATGGGTGCCCACGCCGATACCCTAAGAACGCTCGGTTTGAGCTACGATCCCAAACAGCTGACCGATCCTCTAGCGCACCCGCTCGGCGCGATTGTCTGGCTGGGCGGTTGCTCGGCGTCCTTTGTTTCGAAGACGGGACTTATAATCACCAATCACCACTGCATCCAAAGCGCTCTTCAGTACAATAATGGAGACGCCAATTTGATCGAAAACGGTTATTTGGCGAAATCGCCAGCCGAAGAACTCTGGGCCGGACCTGGGAGCCACGTATTTGTAACGACAGCTTTTACGGATGTGACCTCTACTGTCTTAAAAGACATCGAAAAGATAGAGGGCGATGAGGCCCGCTACGAGGAGATCAAGAAACGCATCAATGATCTTACCGAAGCGTGCGAAGTGGGGAAGACCGATACCCGGTGTCAGGTTTCAAGTTTTTTTGAGGGCGCGCAATTTTTTCAAATTGAACAGCTCGAAATCAAGGACGTGCGTCTCGTCTATTCCCCTCACCAGGGAGTGGGCTTTTTCGGTGGTTTTGACGACAACTGGCGGTGGCCCCGACAAGCGGGCGACTACGGTTTTCTCCGTGCGTACGTGGGTCCGGATGGCAAACCGGCTGAGTACTCGCCGGAAAACGTGCCCTACGTACCCAAGCATACTCTCAAACTTCCTAGCCAGGCTTTGAACGCCGGCGACTTGGTTATGGTTACAGGGTACCCGGGGACGACCGACCGTTTTAAGACCGCGGACGAAGTAGCGGACGATGTCCACTACGATCTGCCTCGCCGAGTTTCCCTCAATTCCGGTTTTCTGGATGTGCTTGAGGCGCTCAGCGCGGAAAATGCGGAGTTCAAATCCAAAACCCACTCGCTGCGTTTCGGATTGGAAAACTACAAACAGTTTTACACGGGTGCTCTGGAAGGTTTGGAAAAGGGCGGATTGCTCCAGCAAAAACAAAAAATCGAAAACGAGCTGCGCAAGTGGATCGCCGCGGATCCCGAGCGGCAGGAAAAATATGGCGATGTATTTGAGAAAATGACCGCTAAGCGTAACGAGTACCTAAAAACGCGCAACCGGGACCAAGCCTTCGTTGAGGTCCTCGATAGGAGCGCTCGTCCCGAACTCAATACGTTTAGGGGAATGAACCTTCTCAAGGCGGCCTTTATCCTTGTTCGTAAGGCCAAAGAAAGCCAGAAACCCGATCCGGAGCGGTTGGCAGATTTCCAGGAACGCAACTGGCCGAAAATCGAACAAGGGCAAGAGGCTTTCCAGAAGGAATACGCGCGTCGAATCGACCGGCAGGGAATGAAGTTCTTTCTCGAACGTGTCGCTGCGATGCCTGAACAAGATCGACCGGCAATCTACAATTGGATTGTTGGAGACAATTCGCTGGAAGCGGGGTTGGATCTTCTCTATGAAAACCCGGAGTCTAGTCTCGAGGATTTGGCGACGAGAAAGAAACTTCTCAGCGCAAAACTAGAGGACCTGAACAATAATCTCGATCCCTTTATTCAGCTCGCAATAAAACTTTTGCCTGAAGTGGAAGCCTTAGAAAAACGTCTGGGCGCTTTCAAGGGCGGCCTGGCTGCTATTCGCCCGCGCTATGTTGAAGCTCTGGTGGCTTTCCAGGGAGGGCTCGTGGCGCCAGATGCCAATAGCACCCTTCGAGTAAGTTTTGGCACCGTTCGCGGTTACAGCCCAAAACCCGACGCCCCGGTCTACGAACCTTTCACGATGTTGCCTTCGATGATTGCCAAGTTTGAGAAGTTTCTTGGCGTCGAACCCTACAACGCCCCGGAAAACCTGATGCAATCAGCTCGGGCAGCGGTCCAAACGGGAGACTATGGGATCTACAAGTCCGAGCGTTTGGGGGGCTTACCGGTAGATTTCCTCGCGGATCTCGACATCACGGGCGGTAACTCCGGTTCGGCAACGCTCAACGCAAAGGGTGAAATAGTGGGCCTCGCGTTTGACGGCAACTACGAGGCGATGGCGAGCGATTGGATCTTCATGCCCGCCATCACGCGCTCAATCCACGTGGATATCCGCTATGTACTGTGGATCATGCAGTACGTGGATGGGGCCGGGCACCTGATCCGTGAGATGCGTGCGCAGTAGGCAAAGTAGCCTATTGTCACAATTTGCTCAGGAACAAAGTCAGCGCGATTGCAAAGGCGAATAGACTCGCAAGGCCCATGAGTGCGATGCGATCGAAGCGAATGGCGGCTTCTACGTTGCCTTTTTCCAGCATCCAGGTGGTTTTAACGACGACACCTAGGCCTGCGATCACAAACAGATAGGCCAATAGGTATACCTTGTCGATGAGCACCAGGTAGTCGATTTCGGGCAGATCTTCGTTGAGCGTGATTTGTAGCGCGACAATTGTGAGTAGGGCTGTGATGCCAATCCCAACACGTGAGTCCACATAGGTCGGGTTGAACAAAAACATCAGCGACGCGCAAAAAATTACACAGAGAACGGGGAGCATGAGTTTCACGGCATACGTTACAATAGGCCGTTTGATGGGGATCTCAATCAACACCCGCGAGTAGTGCGACTGCATCGGGTTTTTGCCGAAGCCAAAGCCCGTTGGGTAAGCCCGTTCATGAAAGCTCATACTCGGTTTGCCGATTACAAAACCCGGTAACTTCAGTTCAGGGTTGATCGTAATTGGATTCTCATCGGCGACAAATATCCTTTCGTCTGAACCCAGCTCGGAGTCCTCAAACGCGACTTCCAGAATTTGTTTGTCAAAAGGGTAGTTGTCCAAGATTAGCTTTTTGCTAAAGCGCCCCTGGTCGCGGATGACTTGGTAGTAGTCTCCGTTAGGCATTAGAAAGGGCGTCTCATACTCAGCGGTGCGTACATGTCCCCAAAGTTCGTAGGGGTTATTAAACTCGACCGATGCGGGTGGATTGCTATCTTTCTCTCGCCAGCGGAACCACACATAAAGATCAACGCTATAGCTGTGGGAAGATAAGTCCAAATTCTGGATGTCGTTGATATAAGCACCGACTCGAACTTCTTGCTTGGCCTGGCACCACGGGGTCACGCCTAGCGCTGCCCATAGCCCAATCAGTCCCAGCCGAGAGTAGAAAATTTTCAATGCCTGGTCCCCTTTCCATACAACCCGCTCTGGCAAAGCCTTTCCAAGGGACTATCGGAGTACTGGACCACGTGAGTCAACTACGTTATAGAGAAAATTGGTTTTTGCGGGGGGATTGCATGCGCCAATATCTTTATCTTTTGTCTGGTCTCGCTTTCATCTTTTCTGCTTGCACGAAGACACCTGAGTGGGAAGCTCAAAATCCGATCAAACCCATTCCGGATTCTCCGTTAGGCATCGACTCGAAGCTTTCGGAGTTGCCTGAGCCCCCCACGCCAGAGCGCGTGCGTTTGGGACGCTGGCTTTTCTATGACAAAAGACTTTCCGCTGACGGGTCCGTTTCCTGTGCGACCTGCCACCGTCCGGAGAACGCATTCTCGGAGCCGACTGCCACTTCGACGGGTATTCGGGGTCAGATCGGCGGTCGTAAGGCGCCGTCCTTTGTGAACCTAGCTTGGACGATTTACCCGAATTTCTTCTGGGATGGCCGCGCGGCCTCGCTGGAGGAACAGGCGATCGGTCCCATCGCCAATCCCATTGAGATGGGGCACACGCACGAGGCCATGGTGGCCGGCCTAAACAATATCAAAGGCTACAAGAAGTATTTCAAAGAAGCTTTTGGAGCCGAAATGGTAACGCTCGATCATGTCGCGAAAGCCATCGCGGATTACGAGCGGACACGTTTGAGTGGCAATTCCCCTTGGGATAAGTGGAAGGCTGGAGATGAAACCGCGGTTTCCGATGAAGTGAAATTGGGCGACACCCTTTTCTTCGGGAAGGCCGAGTGTAACCAATGCCATTTGGGCCAGAATTTTACGGATAGCCGGTTTCATAACCTAGGCATCGGTTGGGACTCCATGACCAAGAAGTTCAAGGACGAGGGCCGCGTTGCTATCTCCAAGGCGAAAGAAGACACCGGTGCTTTCAAGACGCCCGGTCTGCGCGAAGTGACCAAGCACGCGCCTTACATGCATGACGGTTCGGTAAAAACTTTGGAAGAAGTGGTTGAGCACTACAATAAGGGTGGCAACAAGAATCCTTATCTCTCGACACGTATCCGTCCGCTAAAGCTGAACGATAAAGAAAAGGCGGCTTTGGTAAGTTTAATGAAGGCCTTAGAGGGAGAAGGCTATCAGGATCAGGCACCAACTTCCTTCCCACAGTAGGACTTTGGCGACCAGGGCGAAGGCGAGACGAATCTTCGTCTTGTTTTCTATGATTGGATTTACCCAGTAAGTAACAATATTCACGTTCACTGCTCCGTTGAGCTTGGCATCTAGCCGGGCCTTCGGGGCAGTGAGTTGCAAGCTACAAACCAAAAAATTCCGTGCGCAAAGTTTGCGTATTCCGACGGAGAGCGACGAATTTTGTTTTTCACAGAGTGACGTAAAAGGGAACTTTAGTCGCGGTGGCGTTCGAAAAGTGGACGCCCCATCACATAAGTGGCTTCCACGTTGCGATCGTCCCCGAGAGTCATCAGGATAAGGAGCTTTTCCTCCAGCGTTTCACTGGAGTCAAAGCGGTTGGCAAGTAGGCGGGGGAGGGCAGTATTCAGAACAACAAAGTCGGCTTCTTTTCCGGCCTCGAAGTTTCCAATGTAGCGGCTTAGGCCGAGCGTTTCGGCGCCCCCCAGAGTCGCCAGGTAAAAGGCCCGCAAAGGATCCAGCGTGTATTGCTGGAGCTGGGCTATCTTGTAGGCCTCGTTGAGGCTCTGCAAAATGGAGAAACTTGTGCCTGCCCCGACGTCGGTCGCCATTCCAAAGCGGATCCCCCGTTCGGTAACGGCCTCAATATCGAAGAGCCCGCTTCCCAAAAACAAATTGGAAGTGGGGCAAAAGGCCAGTGCAGATCGCGATTCTGCCAGGAGATCTAGCTCCGTATCGCTCAAGTGGATCGCGTGCGCAAAGACCGAATGTTCCCCTAGCATGCTGTGTTTTTCGTACACGCCCAGGTAGTGCGGGGCTTCCGGGTAGAGTTCCTTTACCCAGTCCACTTCTTCCTGGTTTTCACTCAGGTGCGTGTGCAAGTACGTACCCGGAAACTCTCGCAGCAAGTAGGAGGCGCCCGCTAGCTGCTCGGGGGTCGAAGTGGGGGCAAAGCGGGGGGTGACAGCGTACCCGAGGCGTCCGCGCCCGTGCCATTCCTTAATGAGCTCTGTGCTTTCTCGGCAGCCAGACTCCGCCGTGTCGAGCAGATCCTCCGGGGCATTGCGGTCCATCAGCACTTTGCCCGTTATGAGACGCATTTTCAGGTTAAGCGCTTCTTCAAAAAGCGCCTGGGCCGATACTTTGTGTACGGTAGAAAAAACCAAAGCTGTAGTGGTGCCGTTCGACAGTAATTGCTGGAGAAAAAACTGCGCGGCGTAGCGGCAATGCGCATAGCTTTTGAATTTTCGCTCCACCGGGAACGTATAGGTATTGAGCCAATCGAGAAGATTTTTCCCCTTGGACGCGATCATCTCGGTTTGGGGGTAGTGGACATGCGTGTCTACAAACCCCGGCACAATCAAAGAGGTTTTGTAGTGCATGACGGGGAGACCGGGCTCCAGATCGGGTAGCACCTCACTGGCGGGGCCGATGCGCTCAATGAGGCCCCGGTGGTGAACCAAGATGCCATCGCGCAGGTATTCGTAGCTCCCCGAACCCAGTCGAGGATCGTTCTTAAAGTGCAAAATGGAGCCGCGAACGGCTTTGGTAAGTGCTAACTCCCCCATACCTTTAAGCATCCTAGGGTGTTTGGACCGGTCAGAAAAGGAAAATTAAGAAGGTTTTTTGCCCGCAAGCCGCAAAAAAATTCGCTGTAAAATTATCGCTTTAATACGGGCGTTTCGCCTTGCTTGCGGCGTGCGTTGACCCGTTCTGTGCTCGCTGATAGCTACAGGCTGTGATCCAACGCTTATCCATACAGGGACTGGCACTTATCGACCGCCTTGCGATCGAGTTTTCGCCCGGCTTTAACGTCATCACCGGCGAAACCGGGGCGGGGAAGTCTATTCTGATTCGGGCGCTCGACTTCTTGACCGGCGGGAAGGCCACGTCCGAGACCGTGCGCAAAGGCTGCGAGCAGGCCGTGGTCTGCGGGGAATTCTGGGTTCCCGAAAAGCACCCGGTGCTTGAAATGCTCGAGGCACTCGGGGTGCCTCTCGAGCTTCAGGACAAACACTACCCGGTGCTCATTCGCCGGCAACTCTCAGCCAAAGGGCGTTCGCAGGCGTGGGTCAATGACATTGGCATGACATCCGGCCCGCTCAAGGAAGTTGGAAAACTTCTTGTCGATGTCTTTGCGCAGCACGAAAACCAACGACTGATGGATCCTGCGCTCCATGTGGGTTATCTCGACGATTTTATCTCGGTCGCCGATGCCAAAGAGCAGGTTAGACGCGCCTATGACGCCTGTTTTGATTCGATAGAAAAAATGCAACTGTGGCTGGAACGCTTCCGCTCCGGGGAACAGGGCCGTGACTTTCTCCAATTTCGTTTGGAGGAACTGCGCACTTTTGATCCTACAGAAGCTGATTATGACCAGGTCTACAGCTGTTGCCAGGGCACCAAACACCGAAGCCGCCTAAAAGAAGTTTTTCACAAGGCCGTCCATGCGGTTGATGAAAACGGCGGCGTGGGTTCTAAACTTTGGGAGGCCCACCATGCGCTGGACGTTTCCAAGGATTTGGATGCGGAGTTCGCGCAAAAAATCCTGGAGCTCAAGAACCGCTTAGCCCAGGTTGCCACCGAAGTGGATGATCTGACATTTGAGCTTGGACAATTTCTGGGGCGATTTGACGTCGATGAGTCTGAACTTGAAGCCGCCGAGGAACGCTTGTACGGGTACCAACGCCTCTTTCGGAAGCATAACACCGCCGAAATCAAGGGGCTTCTTGAAACCAAAGCTAATTTGGAAAGCGAGCTGGAGTATACCGAAAAGGCCGAGGAGCACCTTGAGGATGAGCTCGGTGAGCTTCAAAAGAGCGTAGACGCGCTCGCCCTCAGTTGCAAAAAACTGAGCGCCGCCCGTAAACAAGCGGCCTCTTTTATCACCAAGGCCGTTGAAAAAGAGTTGATGGAACTTTCGATGAAGGGTTCGCGGTTTTCTGTCGAATTCGGACAGCTGAACCGCCCGCTTCCGGCTCTGGACTTTGACGGGGTCGAAGCGAAACTTGCAAAGAAATGGGATACGGTCAGTGAGCCGTTGACTCACATGGGCCGCGAGGGCGCTGAGTCCGTGCAGTTTCTGCTTTCCGCAAATCCCGGTGAACCGATGCTGCCGTTGGCGCGCGTGGCCTCAGGCGGCGAAATCTCGCGTATCATGCTGGCGTTGAAAAAATCTTTGAGTATCGATGCGGATACCTGTGTGCTGGTCTTCGATGAGATTGATACGGGGATCTCAGGCCGTGTCGCCAATGTAGTCGGAAAGAAAATGCGGGAGCTTTCCAATTCCTTTCAGGTCATTTGCATCACGCATCTCCCGCAGGTTGCCGCGCATGCGCAGGCCCACTTTAGAGTCAGCAAGAGCGGAAGCCAAAAGCGGACTCAAACTGCGATTGAAAAACTGACGCCTTCTGAAAGCCTCGAGGAAATCGCGCGCTTGCTTTCAGGGGAAGAGGTTTCCAAGACCAGTCTCGCCAATGCACGCTCCCTAGTGGAAAAGGCGGCGCCCCTCTCTACTTGATTGGATCGCTGAGCATCCAAAGAATCGCCAAGTTGTTTGTCTGGAAGGTACCACCCACATTGTAAAAGGAGCTGACCGAAGCGCCGGCAGGACCACTATTTTTGTTCATTATCGACACTAGCTGGTCATAACGTTGGCTATTGAAAGTTATCATCGCTTCAAGCGTGTTCGCTTTATGGGTGCCGGATCCCCAAGTCTCAGTGATGAGGAGTTCACCTCCGCTTTGATTGGAATTCATGTGGCAGGTGGCACAGGACCAGGCGTTGTTGAAAATCGTTTTAGTCGGGGTGTCGCCGAGGCCATTGAAGCTCTGGTTTTGCGCGACGGTAGTCGGGGCCGAGGGAACAGCTTTATTGGAGGCATCGAAAAGTCCAAAGATTGGTGCCGGTGTGTGACCGGATTTAGAAGGCGCCGCGACGGCAATGGCTTCTTTACCGCCGTGCCGTAGCGGTTGCTTTAGGATCTCCTCTGCGCGTTCGGGATTCTTGATTATTTGATCGACCATTTCATCCAAAGTCACGCTTCCGCGTTCTCCCCCGACAATGGCATTGGGGTCCTGAGACCAGGTCAGATAACCGTCTGCAGTGTCGAATTTTTTTGGATCGGTGATCGCCTGTCCGTCTTTTAGTGCTACGCCGTTTAGTACGCGTCCGCGCGATGGGTCACCCACCTGAGACTCCGATCGCTCGAAGGCCGTACGCTGTACTCCCGGATCCGATTCTAATACGAAGCCGTTCACCCCGGCCTCTTTCTGGAAATCCGCAAAAGAATCCGTAGCCCGAAACCTCACCGCGTCTGCGAGCTGCCCGGGGCTGATTGGCGTTGCGTTGGTTGCGCGGTCTTTGCCGTTTAGAGCAATGAGCTTTTGCTTGGTCTCCGCCGGGATATCCGGAAACTGGTCCAAATCGATGATGCGAATCGCACTCCCATCTTCCGCAACTTTACCATCCAGTTCCACGGCCTGGACGCCGCCAGTCGGGTTAAGTAAATGCATCGATCCGTTGACGAGCCCAGCGCCTTCTTTGGCGACAAAGGCTTGCGGGTCCTTTTCCTTGACCGCACTAGCAAGCAAGGAGGGCGGCGCCTTTTTGGTGAGATCCACCGCAATTTCATTTTCCTTTAAGGCGATCGGATTTTGGTTACTGAGCGCTTCTCCCTTTCGGGTTTGTGCGAGATTGGGTTTGACGGTCAACCTATCTAGCTTTTGCTGAACTTCGGGCGAGGGATTCCGTGCGGCTGCGAGACGGGCTTCAAACGCTTTTTTGAAGTTTCCCGCAAGCTGGGCTTGGGTTCGCGCCTTTTCTATGGCGTTGGCCTGTACGCGAAACCAGGCCTCCATGGCGACCTTGGCCGACGTTTCGTCAAAGCTGAGTTTTTTATCTTCCCCGACATTTTCTGAATAGGCCGCTGCCATCTTCTTCAGGGCTTCCATGGCGGCCTCCGGGTCTTTTTTTATGAGCTCCTCAATCTTTTCATCCAGCGCTTTGCGCGCGCCCATGCCTTCTTCGCCAAAAGCGCCTACTTCAAAAAGTTTATCCATGTCTTTTAGAAGTTTTTCTTCCTCAGGGGTCTTTGCGGGCGCCTCAATAGTCGAGTCTGAAGTGGAACTCTTTGAGTCCTCGGCGGGTTTTTGGTGCGTGGGTTCGTCGGAATAGGCGGGGCTAGATAGGCTTGCTATCAAAAAAAATGCGGCCCACAATCTCATCGCCCATTCCCCTCCAATAAATAGAGGTGCATAAAGCGTACCTTGGCTTGGGCAGTACGGCAGAAGCTGAAAGTCCGTAGAAAGCTTGGTGGCGTATTCTCCGTGAAAACCTTTATTCCTGAAATCTTAGCTAGTTAGATATCTAGTCGATTGCGTGTGACTAAGGGGCTAGCAGGCTAACTAGCTGATTTCATGCAGGGGAGATGTGTACTCCGAGGCTACGCTCCCTGACCTAAACAATTTGTTTTACAGCTTGAGGCAAAAAAATTGGACGGCGAATTGCAATCTCAATGCTTGGAGTCATTCCAATAGGACGTTACCGGTGGCGGTTAAGACTTTATCGGGAGTTCGATGAGAGCTTTTGCCACATTCTTGGTTTCGTTTATCGCAACGGTTGCTATCACAACAACACTTGGCCTCTCTAAAGCGGTCTATGCAGCTGAGGGTTCTACTTCAAGCTCAACGTCTACGGCCACACCTACTCCGCCAGACACTTCCAAACTTTTTGTCGATGCACTTGCTGATTTAGTTGAAAAGGGCGAGCTGGATGAGGAAGGCGCCGCCGAAAAGCTTGCCGAGATGGACGAGGGCGAGTTGGCAGCAGTTAGCGAAGAACTCCTTTCGCGCGTTGCGGCCGATCCTAATAATGAGCAACTATTAGAAGCCGCGCTCAAGGTTTTTGACGGAAACGAAAAAGCTAAAGAGGCCTTTAACCAGAAACTCTCTGAAATGGTGGCGGCCGCTCCAAACGGAAAGAGTCTGTTTGGTGAAAAGACCACAAATGAAGATGGATTGGAAAACATAGGAAAGACTCTGGATAAGATCGCAACCAAGAAAGACGCACCCCAGTTGGGTGGCAAGGGTCTGTCGGAGCTTCAAGGCTTCCGGCAGCAGCAGGCCGCTATTAAGGCTCAAAAGGAAGCGGAGTCCAAAAAACTTGCTGCCGCAGCGACTAAGGTGGAACGGGAGCGCGGTACTCAAAAGGACTTGGACAATCGCTTTGATGTTTTGGAAAAAACTATCGCTGCCCGCGAGGCGCGCTTGCTCGCGGAACTTCGAAGGAGCGGTTTGAGCGGGCAGGATCTTGAAGATGCCGTGGATAAAGTCAAAACCCTTGCGGCCGCGGAGCGCGAAGATTTGCTTAAGATGGAAGAGGAGCTCCAAACCATTTTGAGAGATCCCAATGCATCCGCCGAAGCTAAGCAGAACGCGCAGGCTTTGCTTGCGAAAGTGCAGGGAAGGCTACTTCAAGACACCAACGATCCGTTGAACCTAGACGGCAACGCCCAAGCCAATAAAGGCGGCGGCGGCGGCGGCGGTGGGGGCAGCGGTGGCGGCGGCGGTGGAGAAAGTGAAGGCGGTGCCTCCGCAGGAGGTGCTTCTGCAGGTGGTTCTTCTGCCGGAGGCGAGAGTTCCGGACAAGGCAACGATCCCTCTGACAAGTTTTCAAACGATGACGGCTTAAAAGAGCTCGCCGCACAAATCGGCAAAGGCGACCAAAAGAACAACGCACTGGAAGCTCTTCTTAAGAATGGCGACGCGTCAGTTTTAGATAAGTCTTTTGAAAAGCTACTTGAAACTTTAACGGCCTCTCAGACACCCGCTTCGGGCGGCACTGGAACGGCGGCTATTCCGATCACGGTCGCGCCGGTTGTCCCAAATCTTCCCGTGCAAAACCAGGTGGTGAATAACAACCCACCTGCACTAGGCACGCCTACGATTGTTAACAGAGTTCAGCAGCAAGCGACGAACAACGGAACAGTGGCTACCGTGGCCCGAGCGATCCCGCGGACTCGGCCACCCGCATCGGTCGCGCGGACGGGTGGCGGAAGTACCGTTCCACTTCGTCTAAATCAAGGGCGGGTCTTTGCCGTGGCGGCTTCACGCGAACCGGCTTCTCTAAATGTGAATCAACGCCCCACGAGTTCTGAAGCCATAGCGGAAGCCACTGCAGTGTCCAAACTACTGGATTTTGATTCGAACTATGTGCGTGGCTCCACACGGGATCAACTACGCACCAGCGCCGCACCGGCGCCGATCGTGGCTGCGGCGCCTTCAACAAGCACGCCGGCGGTGGCCAAGAGTGGGACCCTCGCTTCGCCGAATTACACCACGGCGATCCCGGCGGCGAGTGGCACAGTGCAGGCCGGAACGGGTTCTTCAATTTTCGATATTCTTGTAGGAGGGGACGAGCGTAAGCACGCTAAGCCCTAAGGATTTTCTTGGGGGATGGGAGTAAGAAACAGGGGAAAGACTTACGATACCCTGGCCAACAGTGGGGAGAGCACGAGGTCCCTTTAGCTCGGCTCTCCCCTTTTTTTTAATTGTGAAGTTTTCCGCACATTCTCAGTAAAACTCCAGAAACTGCTGTTTTGCGTCGAAGAGTCGATCGAAGCCCGTGTGTACCCATGCGTGTATGGAAGCAAAATAGCGGTTCTGCCGCGACCTTTTTATTAGCCGTGCTGGTAGTCTTTGGTATCCCTGCGTACCTCGCGACCCATGGAATCCCGACTGCTTTCAACTTCTATTTGGGAAAGCCCATAGGTGAGATCCGAGCCCGTGGACTTGTTGAAAGACGCCACCCGTATTCTCCGGCTTTTCTTCCCGTTAAAAGTGGGGATCCCATTTATCTCGGTGATGTGATTTACACCGGGCCGCGGAGTGAGGCCCTAGTGATGCTGAGCGGGGGGCGAGCGCTGGAAATTCTACCAAGCACACTCGTTACTCTTGCCGCAGCCGACATCAACAGCGTAGATACAAACGTTTACCTAGGGCAGGTCCGCTCAGGTGGAAGTCGCCCCTACTCGTTACGTTCAAGTGATATCCGCGGGCTTGATGCTCCCGTTTTTGATCTTTTCAAATACCTTTCCGGTTCGAAGTATGCGGTTGCGGGGAGCAATCGGCCCACCGCTGTCGGTGCTCTGTACGATCGCATGGTGACCAAAGTGGAAGGCGCGGTGGACGCTGTTGCCGGGAAAAAGAAGCGCCTGCCAGCGAGCGTGGGACCGGTTTCATCCAGTCGGCTTGCCTTTCTAGCTCCTGATGCAAAAGAGCTTCGCGTGCGCAAGAACAAGCGTACAGAGCTCAAGTGGAAGCAGTCGCTGAAGGGAGTTACTTATGTGGTGGAAGTCGCACCCAACCAAGATTTTAGCGGAAAGATTGTAGAGCGCACTAAGCGTACGAGCACTTCTTTACGTTTGCACAAAGAGGGCACGTACTATGTGCGGGTGCGTACTGTCGTCCGCGGGCAGTGGGTAAGTACGCCGGTAAAAACGTTTACGGTGACGGACTAGATATGAGCTACAAACGCATATTTGTTGTGGCGGGCCTTTTGATCGCCCTAGTCGTAGCGAGCTTTGGCTTTGAAACCTTGATGACACTAATTCCGTCTGACGCTTTTCTGGCATTGGTCGGGGAAGCGCCCGAGAAAGCGCTTAAAAAACCAGACTTCGACGAGGCGATTGCCCAATGGCTCTTTGAGGTCCGCACCCGTCAGCTCGTACCAGCGGTGAAGCGTCTTGCCGGACGTGCCAACCCAACTTGTGATTTTAGTTCCTGTACCGATTCGAACCCCTTGTGCGCGTACAAACCCGAACTGAACGAAGCGCAGCTAGCTTACTGCACCCGCTTTCTATCAACGCATATCGCCGCTTATCTAGAACGCGCTCAGGCTGGGAATACTCCGGTCTTGGCTGTAGAAGAAAGCTTTGGCGACGCAAAGAATCCAGCTCGTACGATTGCCTCGATTGATGGGGCCGTCGAATTTAGTACGCCTGTGTTAAAAGCGGCCAACCCCCGCCGATTTGAGGTGGTTTATTTTATGGCAAAACCGCTTTGGCAAAAACTCTTTGATCCTTATGTTGGGTTTAATCTCGAGGCAGGTAAACGAGTCCCCGAGTTTGAGGGAGACGCGGATTTGCTGTTAAGCGCCCTCGGTCTGACTGTTGCGTTGGAAGCAGATAAAAACAATCTGGGCCCGTTGAATGTGGGGGAATGGGAAGGAACCGGAAACTTTACGCAAATGGAGTACGATCTAATCTACTCGTCCTTACCCTCACAGATGGTCAACCCAAAGCGCTCTGTGAATCGCAATCTTGTCATGCAGGTCAATTTAAAACTAGGGGATCAAGTAGGAGATGAAGGTGGACTCATCTGGAAAGTTGCCGAGGGGGATTCCTACTGGGCCCGTTATTGGTATGATTTCGGGCTCTATAAACTAGACATAATAAAAGTAGCGGCGGACGGGACCTCGGAAATCCTGGCGAGTGGAGGGCAGACCGTCCAGCAACCATCAGGTACGATGAAGGTTGAAATTGATGCGCACAGCATTCGCGCTTTCCTCGGGACCCTTAAGGCCGAGGCGCACGACAGTTCGCTCAAAGGACCGGGTTTTGTGGGAGTACGCGGTACTCGCGCTTCACTAGATTGGTTCTGGGCCGAAAGTTTGAACCCTGCCGCCGACTAGAAGTGCTTCTTAAACTGCCCCGCGTGCAGTTTTTCAAAGTAAATCTTGGTTTCTTTACGGATGCGCGGAAGCATCAATAAAACAGCTGTGAGATTTGGTATCACCATCAGGCCGAGCAAAATATCAGACAAGTTCAGTAACGGACCCAGCTTCCACAAGGCCCCTACGACGGGGAGCAAACAATAAAAAAAGCGGTAAGGGATGGTCCCTTTGGCACCGAACATGTAATCCCATGCGCGCTCGCCGTAGTAGGACCAGCTGATGAGCGTAGAGTAAGCAAATAGCAGCACTCCAATCGGGACAAAATACTTTCCAAAACCGGGGATGCAGCTATCAAAGGCCATGGCGGTTAAGGTAACCCCGTTGGCTTCTTCGGAGGCCCAGACGCCTGAGACAAGAATAACGAGCGCCGTCATCGTGCACACGACAACCGTATCGATGAACGGCCCAAGCATCGCCACTAAACCTTCACGGATGGGCTCTTTGGTGGAGGCCGCTGAGTGGGCAATGGGAGCAGAACCCAGGCCGGCTTCGTTGGAAAAGCAAGCCCGCTTCACACCCTGAATAATTACAAAGCGGACCGCGATCCCAGCAAAAGCGCCTTGTGCGGCAGTGCCGGTAAAGGCGTCTTTGACGATGTGATAAAAGATATCCGGGAGTGCCGAGGCATTCCACAGAATCACGACGAGCGCCCCACCTATGTAGATGACGGCCATAAATGGTACGAGAAACGACGTCACATGCGCGATGCGCTTAATCCCACCTAGGATGGCGAGGGCCGCAAACACGGCCATAAAGATTCCGGTCGCGATGTGGGGAATGCCGAAGCTATCGTGAAAAATTGCCGCGACTTCATGGGTCTGGAACATGTTTCCGATCCCGACGGCGCTAAAGGCACAAGCAAACGCGAAAAACACAGCCATCGGTTTCCATTTCGGTCCAAGGCCCAATTCAATATAGTGCATCGGGCCGCCGTGCACTTCACCATTTTCATCGACACGCCGGTAGAGAATAGACAAGGAACACTCAGCGAACTTGGTCATCATGCCGAGTACGCCGGTAGCGATCATCCAAAAAGTAGCGCCGGGTCCCCCTACGTGAATCGCTACGGCAACTCCGGATATATTTCCCAGTCCGACCGTTGCGGAAAGCGCTGTGCAGAGAGCCTGAAAGTGAGTGATCTGACCGGGATCGTCTGGATCGTCATAGCAACCGCGTACGATCGCAACGGCGTGAGCAAAACCTCGGAACTGCAAGCCTTTGAAGAGAATGGTCAGCAGTAGGCCAGTCCCGCAAAGAACCGCAACCAAAGGAAGACCCCAGACGTAGCCGACGGCTACCTCCAAGAAAGCATTCAAAGTCGGTAACATAGGCTCGGATGCTACGATCCGGGTTGCCCGATGGCAACACTGGCGCCATCAATTTTTGCGCCCCAGGGCGGGGCCTTTCCGATGATTTCTCGAATCCAGGGGAGTGGGCCAAATCGCCATTTGGGATGCCCCGTTGTGAGGTAGATATTGGTGAAGCCCAAATCTGCGATACGGCGGGAAACTTCTTCACCGCGCTCTCCGTTGGCAAGCTCGACGTCGACGTAGATGGGATTACTGAGAGAGAAAAGGTGCGCTTCGCGAAAGAATTCACCGGGTTCCTCAAAAATCTTGAGAGACTGGTTTTCGGATTTTGCAACTAAGCGCCACATGTTGCGTACCAGCGGATCGTCTTCAATCAGCACCGTTTCTTGCTGGTGCTCCTCCGCCCACTCGATCGGCAAACTTGCCACCAGCGGTTTAGGAAGGAGCCGTACGCCCCATCGACTACAATCGGCCTGTAAGGAGGGCTTGTCGTAGCACCCCGTCACTAGGATGGCGTTTTTTTCGAGTCCGAGTTCCAGGATAAGCTCGAGGCCGTTGTGCTCCTGTCCTTCGAGCTCATAGTCGACGAGGCAGAGCAGGTCGGTGCGAGGCAAAGTGAGACTTTTAGCTGCGAAGTCTTTGCCCTCGCCAAAATGGTGTACCTGCTTGTTTGAGCTCCCCTTTTGCAGCCGACTATCCCAAATGGCGTGGACTGACGGATCGTCGTCTAAACACAATACATGGGTTTTTTCAGAGAGCATCAACCTAGGGACAAACCACTTGGGGGGCTCTGCGCGCGGCACGGAAAGCCAGATGCGGGTGTAGGCGGGTTCGCGGTGCAGCTCCAGCTTTCCTCCCCAGCACTCTAACTTTTCAGTTACGGAGGCAAAAAGCGCTCTTGTCGCGGAATTGTCTTCCACACTCGCCGCCTGAATTTCTATGACGACCTGATCGCGATTGGTTTCTAACCGCATTGTTGCCGGACCATGTAGGTGTCCACCAAAAAGAGAATGTAAGGCGGCGACAAAAGGCTTTTGGGGAACCCAAACAAAACCGGCATTGAGCGTGGTCTGCGCGGGAGACACGACGTCCAAACCACGGGATCTTGCCGCCGCGAGGACGCGCTCACAGATGGGAAGAAGCCATTGGGTGCTCGGGCTTTCTGGTGCGCAAACAATGTTTGCTGAAGGCACACTTTCTGGAGACGGGAGCAGACTATTCGTGATGTCCTGGATCCGAGTCAACGCTTGCTGGATGAGCAGCCGCTTTTCCTCGGGAAGCTCCTGGAGATCTTCCTGAAGAAGAAAGAGTGCGCTCAATGGAGAGCGAATATCGTGGGCGATCTTGGCGGCCTGAGCGCTCAAGGCTCCCGAGGCCCGTTTCTGGAAAATAAATCCGCTGACTTTCTCCGCCCATGTTCGAAGAGATTTCATTTTGGTTTTTCTTTCTCGGGCGTCTTCGGTTTGGCGGTTCCTGGTGTGGAATGAAAAGAATACGAAAGTGGTGGAGAGGTGTTTTTTCCCGCGTAGCGGTTAGGGCAACTGACTGTGAATATCCATCCCTCGTCGGTGTCCGGGCGACTCTGACAAAAATGTAACTCTTCGATGCTGCTCTTCTGAACATGGCTGCAGCTTACTGCAAAGGCTTCCTTTGCGGACTGAAGAAGTTTTTGGTTTAGCATTGATGCGGTTTTGCTCGTAACGCCCTTGGAAGGCGTATCCAGTGTTAGGCTGACGAGGTGAGTGGGTTGGGAAGGCGCGTGTTTTAGCGTAATGACGGCGCGGCTTCCGGCCTGGCACGGAACGATGAAACTAGTCAGCTCCACGTCGCTTTGTTGAAGGTGTTGAACTTCCATCGCCTCCGGCTTGCAGGGGCCGTGCGAAGTTTCCTGGAGTAGGTTGATAAAAACCTCAGCTAGCGGCCCGCCTTGGGCTGTTCGCCACTCGGCTGTTTCGGGCAGTCGGGCCCCTAGAGCCAGAAACACAAATATCAGCATGAACGGGTAGCGCACTCCTCACCTCTCGGGTGCCCTAAGTGCAACGAAGGTGCCATGCGGCGGCCTTAAAATGATTGGGGAATTCGAGGTAAATGTTTCTCAAAAGCGAGACAGAGGGGGTTTTGTCTCGATCCTGAGACGAGAGCTTACACCCGCCCGGGGCCCTGAAACCCGGGCGGGCTAAGCCGTCTTTTTAGTCGAGGGGTATTAAAGTTGGGGTGTCGATGCTCCCTTTGCTGGAATCTACACCAAGCCTACCGTGGCCGTTGTAGCCCCAGCTGTAGGCTCTATCACCAAAGATCGCATAAGAGCTGTCGTGGCCGAGTGCGATCTGTACCGGAGAAAAACTTGAGGGCACGACCTCTTCGGGGTATCGGCTGTGGCCGTAGCCGCCGACACCGAGCTGTCCGAGATGTCCTAGACCCCAGCAAAGGAGGTTTGAGTCGCGAATCGCACAACCGTGGTTGTCGCCCAGCGAAACCGAACTAACGCCACCATCAAAAATCCTGGTGGGGGTTTTGAAGACATTCCAGTCCCCGTTTCCTAAGGCGTACCAAGTGCCATCGCCCCAGCAGTAAAGAGATCCGTCACCCTTGATGGCGCATGACTGATGATCGCCTGCTGCCACTTGTTTTACGTCGCTTAAGTCGGAAACTTTTACCGGTGTGAGGCGCTGTTTGCGCGTTCCATCGCCTAATTGGCCAAGGTCGTTTCTGCCCCAGCAATACGCCTCTCCATTTTCAAGCGCGGCGCACGTGTGCTGGGCACCCATGGCGATGCGAGTCGCCGCAGCCGGGAGCCCATCCACTTTGGTAGGTGTGATGTTTTGCTTAATTTTACCGTTGGCTTTTACAATACCAGCTTCGCCCTGATCGTTGCGTCCCCAGCACCAGACTTCCCCGGATCGGATGGCGCAAGTGCTTTGATATGCGGCCGCAATGTCGGTGACGCTGGAATCCAAAGCGGTGACTTCGTAGGGGCGCTTCTGGTCCGCTGTACTATCGGAGCGTCCCACTTGGTAATAGTCGTTACGACCCCAGCAATAAGCTTTGCCACCGTTCAGCGCGCAGGTGTGATCGGCTCCGCCGGTAACCATGTTCACGCCGACTCCAATATCCAAAACTTCTTCGTCGGGTTCTCTTTTGTCAGTCTTGTTATTAACGCCGAGCTGGCCGTTATTGTTGTGGCCCCAGCAATAGAGTCGGCCGGTGGTGCTAATTCCGCAGGCGTGTCTTTGACCCGCGCCCAAGCGCACCAGGCGTTGAATACCGGTTCCTGAAAGTGTGCGCACTAACTGCCCGACGTTATCTCCGTCAGCATTGAGCGTGGCGCTCAGGTTTCCCGGGGTTTTGGGCGCAAAGCGAATCACGACCGAGCAACTTTCCAATCCACCCAGTGACGTGGGGCAGTTGTTCGAAGCGATTGAAAAATGTTGTGACGGGTGAATCTGAATCGTCAGATTAAAAATCGGGGTGAAGCCCCAGTTCGCAAAAATGGCTGTGTATTGAACCTGGTTTCCGACGCGTACGTCGCCGTACTGCGCGACGTAAGATACGGCGGGCTGCGGACCCTGCGTTAGAGTAAGGTTACCAAAACTATAGGGATCAATTCCGGGCGGAAGATTGGGCATCGTAGAACCACCACCGCTACCCGTATTATTCCCATTGTTATTGTTGGCGCTACCGCCACCAGCATCCGAATTCTGATTGTTTAGATTGCCGTTGTTATTTGTGTTCACACCGGCCAATGATCCCAGGCCTTGGTTACGGCAACCGGCAAAAAAAGTAAGCAGAGCTAAAAGATTCAGGGTCAGAAAGCGATTCATCCAAAACTCCCAGAAAGACTAAAAAGCGTTTGGTTGATGCGACTTGATTGATGAGTTTTTTGTGAAAAGTGCTTTGGTGCGGGTTCGGACTGAAGAATTGCAAAGGCGCTGCCAGTTCCCCAAGCCTACGCAAAACCGCAAAAACGTCGTACTTCTAGGCGCTTAGGGCCCCAAGAATGGTAAAAAAGCTAAGAATTACAAGGTGTTTACAGTCAGTATACGCAGGTTTTACGCTGCCAACGCCTTAGGCGCTGTTTAGCCTCTGTCCGGAAGACAGGCGCTTTACGTCACCTTTTTCGCGTATTCCTCAAGAAATCTAAAGGCTTCCGCACGAAATTGCTGCCTGCGTTTGGCGCGGCCTTTGCTTTTCAATGAGTATCGAGGTGATTCGTGCGAGCGTTACTCTTCTTATCGTTGGTGTTGAGTTCTACCGGCTTTGCAGCCGAAAAAAACTGCCGTTTGATCGCGCAGTTCTGGCAGACCAGCGGAAAAAAGGTCGTGGAAATCACGGAACGAGTTGCCTTGAATTATCAGGAGTGCAAACTCGCGGCGAAGCAGCGTGAGTTGGATTCCGAATCCGACAAAAACGTGGTTTCAACCAAGGTGATATTTGCTTACCGGGCCCCCACCTTCAGCCCGGACGAGCTTGAAGAACTTTCCGAATAGCTGTCTCAGCGCCGAAATTTATCTCAATTCTGAGCGGGTTTCTTCCGCCCCTCAAGCCTATTTGTTTGGCACTCGTTTTGTAGTGTTAGGCTTTGAGGGTACGGATGCGTTGTGATGGTCACATCAAATTAACCAGTGAGGCTATTCGCCGCCTGCAACTGAATTGCAAGCACATGGCTGAAATTTGCGATCCGCCGATGCTCCGCCCTGTGCCCCGCAATTGGCACAAACCCCGAGTATCCAACGGCTTCGACAACAATCTAACAGCTTGGCAGTGGTTCGTTGGTTCGGGATCCCATAAGCCGGATGTTTTTGATAGGGGCAACCTTGCGAACCAGGTAATGGCGGTCGATTTGAACGCCGCGACCCGTTGGACGCACGATCACCCGCTGGGGCAGCGCTACCACTTTATGCGGGCGCCTTCTGAAACTTCCTACCAGGCCTACCAAAATGCCTGCCGCTTTATTGAGGAAAATGCGCGGGCTTGGGTCTATGCCTTCAAGAAGGTTCTTCTTATGAAATCTCCTCAACACCACCCGATGCGGTTGGATGCGGTGAATAAGCTCGCGCTTGCAGTCCATTGTCTCCAAGACTCCTTCTCGCCGAGCCACGTGCGCCGGGCGTTTGTGACGAGTGCGTTAAATTTTCCCGTTAGTTTGGATGTGCAATTGAGTAATCCAAATCAAGTTCCGCCGATTCGGGAGCTTTTCATTTACGCTAATCAGAACCACGATCACCACGCCGAGGATGACTACGCTTCGGGCTCCCTCAACAATCCCTTTGGGGAACTGGCGGTAGAGGCGACCGTGGCCTTTCTAACGATCTGCCAGCAAAGCGCCGCGCAGCCCTCCATGGCCCTTACAGGTTGGGAGAGTTTCAAGCAGAAATGGTTGGCGACGGCGGAGATAGAGCAGTAAAGTATTTCTATGTCACTCGGAAGAAACACACGTCTGCTTGTTTTCCTTCTTATTGGTTGGGTTTTTGTCTGGCTGTTCTTGGGTTTGCTTTTTCCGCACCACCCGCACATTTTTTTCGGTCACCTCTGGTCGCCCATCACAGCTTTGCCGCTTTGGCTTTCTAGCGTTGATGCTCCTGAGGCTACGTTCGAGCAAGACTGGAAGTACGTATATTTCCCGGCCATTGTTTTTTGGTGCGGAGTGCTGACGATACTTCTCTCGTGGACGCTCCTCTGGTGGAAGCGCTCCTCCAAATAGCCTATAATCTAAATTCACTTCTTGAGGGGGCCTTCATGAAAAAAATCCGTCCACTGTGGGTATTGATCGGTTGTGTTTTTCTTGGTGCTTCGCACCGGACCACGAGTCCATTTATTACGCCTGCAATAGCAGTTTTGGAAGACGGGCAGATTGTTACCGAAAGCACCGATCCTGAAGCCATCAAGAGAGAAATTAAAAATCAGGTAAAGTTCACCATTGGTGCGCTCAACGAAATTGGGGGCGGCGCGGCCATTGAGAGCACGCTCCACATCGAGCTTAAGGATCGCATCCGTGAGAACACCGTCGCGTACAAAGCGAGACTTCTGATTGCTTACCCTCAACAATACGTTTTGCCGCAAGAACTGCAGGTTGTTTTGCCGGCAAGCGGGAGCCGTGACGGTTTAAAGAGTTTTTACGATGCGTATTCTCCGCGGTGTAGTAGCGAGAATCACGGTTGGTCGAGCTATTTTTATGATTATCGGCCAATGCGTTGCGGCCTTTCCCAACAAGCTGAACCCGCTCTTGGTTGGCGGGCGACTTTTGCGCTGGAAGTGCAGGAAGAACATTTAGACGCAAAGCCCGAAACCCAAAAAGTTTGGGAAGACGGCAAATACAACGTCATTGCGATCTTTGGGAACACCAACTCGACCGACAGCACCCGTAGTGCGGTGCAGTTTCGCCAGTATCTGTACAATTGGTTTGGGACCCCTATCGCAAACCAGATGGACGATCATGGCAGGTTTTCGGTGCAAACCATGCAGTTCCGAGCTCACAAAGGGGTGATGGTGGTTTCCTTATTCGATCTATTTGACGGGAACGTGCAGACTCTCGGCGAGAGTTTTAAGAGCGCCTTTGAGGCGCTTACCCCTGACGCCGATCTCGTCGCCTACAACGGCCACTCCGGCCTGGGCGCCAATGTGGGCGCGCTTACACACATGGGCGTGTTTAAGCCGGATCAATACCAGGTGTATTTCCTCAACGGGTGCGACAGCTTCTCCTATGTGGATGGAAGATTGGCCGAAGCGCACGTGGCGCAAAACCCGGAGTCCGCGCCCACAAAGTATTTGGATCTTATCCTTACGGTACTTCCGAGTGCCTTTGAGGAAATGGCTTATGGAACCGCGCGCGTGGTGTTGGGTCTTCACACTGGGAGTGCGACGTACTACCAAATGCTTTCTAACATTCGAAACGCGAGCCCTCTTGTAATCGGCGAAGAGGACAATGAAGAATAAAGAAGGAGGGGGAAACCCCCCTCCTTTGTCTTAGGGCTTAATGGGTTGGATGGGACCGGGTTTGATCGGCCCTATCTTCAGGCACATCGGGCCCCCGCTTCGAATCGCCTTCAGATCTTTTTGATCATTGTTCCACACCTGGCAGCCCCATTGGCCGACGTTGTGAATGGTGTCGATGGCGACTTCTTCCTCTTTACAATGAGAAAGCGTTCCCGGCGGAAGGATTACTGTTACTTCGCGCAGCGCGCCACTTGCGATAGGCATCGCAATTTGCACTTCTTCCGTCGAATTTCCGACGCGTACCTTCATGCGCTTGTAGCCGCTGCCGGTAAACCCAACTTCTCCGGTGTTCTTTACTCTGATAATGGCGCGTTGGTGGGGGAAGTGGATGTCTCCCATCCATTCCTTGTTCCAGTAAGTGATGCCTAGTGGTACCAAATCCTTTTTGTAGTGGCGTGCAATATAGTCGTCGCAGGCGTTAGCGTCCGCGTAAGCACTGGCGGACGAAAGTAGCGTCACGACTCCAACCAACCCAAGTATAAGAGCCTTCATCGTTATTCTCCTCATTTGTAAGTTAATAAGGGCTTTTGCCCCCTTTGCTTACGCGCAAAAGAAGAGAGATTTGGCTCAGTACAATTTGAACTCTTTTTTGATGACGTCCGGGTGTTGCGGGCGCTCATAGCGCCGCGCGGGCGGGCCCGCTATCAAAGCGCCGCAGATAAGTAGGTTTCCCTGGTTGCCTGGTGTAACGGCCCCCTATAGTTTGATGCGTATAGTCAAACAGGAGCCACTTAAATGAGATTTCGCTGTCTTTTGGGCCTTTCGCTATTGTTTACAGGTGCTTGGGCCTTGGGATCGGCCGACCCCTACGCTGTCGGGAACCGCGTACACCCGCCGGTGTTTGATAAGTCCGAGCGTTTTCTTACCGAGATTCAGCCCCTGCTTGGCGGCCGTTGCCTTGCCTGCCACGGCTGCACGGATTCTCCCTGCCAACTAAAGCTCGGGAGTTATGACGAGCTCAAGCGCGGCGGACATATGGAACTTGCCTATAGCCGGACGCGCGTGGGACGGATGGAGGCCGGCGCGACGCGGATGCAAGACGCTGGCTCGCTAGCGGAATGGCGGACGAAAAGCTTCTTCCCTGTCGTTTCCGACAAACCCGGTGCAGACAAGGCGGCGAACCTGCAGGCCTCTATTTTGTACCAGTTTTTGCAGCAAGGCAGAGAAAACCTAAAGAGTGCGGTAGAGACGGACGCTGAAGCGGACTCTACAAAGGCGCTTTTTCCGCTGGAAAACGAAGCGGTCAATACACTTCAGCGCAACATATACAAGGACTATCAGTTTGAGTGCAAAGCGACGCCTGCCGAAGCGCGCGCGTTTCTGAAGAAAAATCCGCTGATGCGAATGCCTTTCGGCGTCCCGCAGCTAAAAAAAGCCGAGTTTGAGCGTTTTGAATCCTATGTCGCGGACGGGGCTCCAGCGCCTTCGGCCAAAGCCGCCGCCACCCTCGCGGCACCTTCCGTGCCTGCAGTTATCGATGAGTGGCAACGTTTTCTGAACGGCGGCGATAAGCGCCAGCTTCTTGTGGCTCGCTATCTTTTTGAGCACATGTATTCACACCACCTGCATTTTTCGCAAATGCCGGGAGAGTTTTATCGCCTCTTTAGATCCAGTAAATCTTGCGAAGCCCCGCAGGAAATCCGTACTGAGCTTGTGACAGATCCTCCAAAGGTTGGCCGGGTCTATTATTGCTTTGAAAAATACACGGGCCTAATCGCGCAAAAGAACCATGTGCCCTGGGAGATTGGTCCAAAAACACTCGCTCGGTACAGAAAGCTCTTTTTGGGTGGCTCTCCTAGCTGGGAGCTTAAAAAACTGCCGGGATACGATTCTTCAAACCAGTTTATCTACTTTGAAGCGATCCCTTCGAAGATTAGATACATGTTTTTGCTCGAAAACGCGCGTGCCATTGTGGATGCTCTCGTAAGAGGCGATGTGTGCAAAGGCCAGGGTGCGACCTATGCAATTTCAGATTTGTTTTGGGTTTTCTTCCTAAAGCCAGACAGCGATGTGAGCGCCCGCTCCGAAGGTCCTAAGTTGTCGCACCTGAGTTGGCGGAACTTGGGTGCGAAGCCCGAGTTTGGTCCATTTGAGGTGGATCTAAAGCTGGTCGAAAAAAACGTTTTGGGGAACAAGGAATACCTTGCGGCATTCGAATTTGAAACCCGAAGGCTTTTAAAGGATCGGCAACTTGAAGGGGTTGAAGGAAAAGCGGCGCGGGCGCTCGCAAGAGTGCAGCAACTCTCCACCGGGTTGAGCATTCAAAGAGATATCTGGGACGGTACGCGCTTTGACGGCGAGGCCGGGCACGACTTGAACTCCATGATCCAGGTGACACGCCACGGACGGAGCGCGACGGTGCAGTTTGGTCGCAAAGGTGGTCGCCCGCAGGCTATCTGGGTGATGAACTATGCGAATCTTGAGAGGTTGTATTACAACCTCGTCGTGCAGTTTAAGTACTGGGAAAACCTGGCGCACAAGTTTGGTACGTGGAGACACATGAGTTATGTCCGGCGTGAGGGAGAGGATCTCTTTTTGTCCTTCTTGCCTAGCGGGGATCGTAGAGAAGTGCGAAGCCACTACACCAAGGGACTAAAGGGCTTTGCGACGGCTGAAAATCTACTGCGTTTTCCGGATCACAGTCTCCTTCCGATGCTGGCGACGCGGCTGGGATCCTCTCGTCCCTCCGGCGAGAATAACTTCAAGGCGGGTACGCCGCTCGCTCGTGCTGAGGAGTTGGTGGGACGCTTTTTGAGCCATGTGAACCCGAAAGAAAAGGATCCACTTAATACTGTCCCCACTAATATCCCAAGCGATGTGAAAACCTTGGATGAAGTGGTAGCGGCCTTTGGTTCGCTAGCAAGGCACGTACCCGGTGAATTTCAACGGTGGATTGCAGATACCAACTTTGTACGCGTGCATGAGGGCGAAAAGGTGCATTACTTTACGGTACTCGGCAACCGAGCGTACGATATTGGCGATGTCGTCTTTCTACAAGGTCTAGCGCGCCGCCCGGACGAGGACACGCACTCCGTGTATGAGGGGCTCATTGGGAATTTTCCCAATATCGACTTTGAGGTCCCGCTACCCGGAACTGCCGAGCATGGCGCTTCTGACTTTTTGAAGCGTCTTGGAAGTCTGAAAAGCACCGCCGATTGGGAAGCTCTGAAGGCGGACTACGGTTTGCGGCGCAATGCGCGCGAATTTTGGACGACTTACGATGCCATCAACTTCTGGAACGTGAACAACGATCCAATTGGCGCGGGGATTAAAGACCTCATCGAATACGATTTGCCCGAGTTAGAAAGTTAGGGAGTTGTGGCGGTAGTGGGAGTAGTAGTAGGCGTCTTAGCGTCTGGAAAGCGCAAGATCACCGTCATCCCGCTTGGCTTGGAGCTATCGGTCGGATCGTACATCAGGATGTAGTCGACCAATACTTTTGAGCCCTTGGGAACGCTCGAAGCGTAGCCACTTCCGGCATTGGGAAAATCAAGTCCGCCGTCTTTACCGATTCCATCAACAGTGGCTTCAAAACCGATATGTGCCCAGAAGGGCTTATTTCCATGAAGGCCACGTTCCACGGCGCCTTGTACGGACGTCAATACGGAGTCTCCTCCAAATACGGTTTGCCCGCGGTCTTGTAGATCGGCTGCGTTGCGTGCATGGCGCTGCCACATGGAAGCGAGTTCCGCGACCCGAAGCGGATCGTAGGGCGTAAAGAAGTAGCGTGTGTCTTTCCAATTGTGGCGCCCGTCGTAGAGGAGTCCCGTCAGTCTGTCGGCGATCTCATTGGGGGCGCTTCCCATGTCGTCACTCGATACGGCCGCTACGTTTTTGGCCGCGGGGGGCGGTACCACGGCGTGGGGCTGGCCCGGTTCGGGCGGGAAAAATATTTCGTATCGGGGATCATCCGCCTTGATTGGGCTTGCGACTTGGGCACCCAGTATGCGAACTAGACCCGAGCCGCGTACGCGATCGGCATTGGTAGCTCTGGCGCTTTCAGTGAGATCGTCCCATCCGATGATTTTGAGCATGGCATTGCAGAGGCTTTGAGGTGAGGGGGCGATCTTCTCCGGCGGATCGGAGTGAGCGGGCGCAGCGAGCAGCGCTAACACAAAGGGCAAGAATATGTACCCGGCCTTTCGCATCGACTTAATTGTCCTCTACGGGAAAAGGATCGTCATAGCCCAGTATGCGCATGAGGTACTGCAGATCCACATCCGGATTCCCAGTGGCGTCTGCCGACGATCGACCGGCTCCACCGAGCCGACCCGGCAAAGGCACCGAGGGAACTTCCTGGCTTGTCATGTATGGGGTAGAGATACCCTGCAAAGGTCGGTACGAGAAATTTAATACGAGCACCATGCGAGAACCCGTAGCGGCCTGATGGACGGTCGGCAACACACCCGGTGCGTCGGGTAGTAAATCGTCAGGAACGTCTTTCGCGCGAGTACCTAGATAGGTCTTAACACCTTCGGGAACAATTACCCCTTGGCCGTTATCGCGCCAACCAGGCTGCGCATTGCCTTCGGGATCAAAGGCATGGTAGTTGGCCCAACGCCCGTACGCGCTGATTAGACTTGCATGTTTTTCTCCGGGCTTGGTTTCCGGATTCCTTGCGGCGTTTTGCATACTGGGATCTTTGTGATGCACGACGGTTCTATCCCCGTAAATAGGGATAACCATCACCATGCCCTCACGTGGGTACCAGTCGATGTGCAGTGGGCAGCCGGTAGTTTCACAGACACGAAGCTCTGCCAAATCGAGTTTTAGGCCCACTTTGTTTTTTGCCATGCGCGATTTTTCTTCTTGCGGCAAATTGTCATAAACAAAGCGCAGCATGGAGTCGCCAAAGCCCTGCAGTTGCGCCACGCGTTCAGGTCCGATAATCTCGGAGAGTTCCTTCTTCGCTGTATCGATATCCACATAGTGCGGCACCGATTTATCTCCATCAAAGACGAAAGTTCCTTTTTCCGGCCAGTCGACTTGCTTGTAGTTGTCGCCTTGTAAGAATTTGGGAAGGGCACCAGTCACGTCAAATGTTAGAAATCCCGTGCCCTTTTTGGGATCGAGTTGATTAAAAGCTTGCTGGGTTTTGGGATCCGAGATTGCGATCTGAAGATTTCGGGTCGTTTCGACCACCGCCTGGTAGTAGCGCATGCACGCCGCGCGATCCATTACCGAGGGTTCGGCACTGAAAATTCTTGCAGGCAGTGAAGCAACAAGAAGCGCTACGAATAGAGCGTATACGCTATGTTTAGTCTTTGTGACCATAGTGTCCTAAATCGCTGAATCCAATAGCGACTTGGAATTGCAACAGGCGTGCCGATCGCCGTTAAAAAGCGGTGGGATAGTATTGAATTTCTAACACCTTAGAAGGTGTATTGAAGGGAGGCCGATGTAGACCAAGCGAGTGCGGCCAGGTACTTTGCAGTGGAGCGACAATTCTTGTCGCTTACGTCGCGCTCCCTAGGGGGCGCTATCCGGAAGACAGATATTTACCGAGGTCCCTTGATCTAGCGTGGATCGCACTTCAAAGGTGCCATTCCAAGCTTGGACCGTGTTCTTTGCGTGATAAATCCCAAGCCCGCTGCCGGCCCCTGAATCGCCCTCTTTGCCGAAGGTAGTGCCGCGTTCGCCGAGCTTACTCAATATGTGTGGCGGTATCCCTTTTCCCGTATCGGAGATTAGGATGGAATTGTGTTTGCCCAGTTTTCGAAGCGCTACGTGGATTCTCCCACCTTTTTCGCGGGTAGCTTCTATGGAATTGTTCAAAAGATTGGAGAGCACACGCTTAAACTCTACGGGGTTGATTCGAGAGTAGAGTGGCTCGCTGCGCTCGGAATCGATTTCGATGTTCTGTCCCTGAAGAAGTAGCTTCTTTTCGGCGATGATTTCTTCGACTGGGCTTTGGAGAGAAACGGATTCAAGCTCATGGCCACTTCTTTCGCCCTTTTTGAGTCTCAAGTCTTGGCTAATAGCCTCGATGCGGTCCACAGCTCCGCGGATGATTTCCATTTCTTCGGCACTTGTCGCCTGAATTTGCGAGACAAGTTTCAGGGCGGTAAGCGGGCTTGCAATGTCGTGGTACACCTGCGACGCGAGCTCACTGCGGGCGCGGAGTGCACGGTTTTCGCGTTCTTTTTCCTCTTTTTCTGCTAGCACCTGCGCCGTGGTTTTGAAGGCCTCAAAGATGTTTTTCATTTCTGCCGATGTCGGACTTGGGGGCTGCGTGTGTGGGAGATCCTCGATGCGATCAAAGACCGCGATGAGATCGTTGAGCTGCTCAAGCGGTTGCAGCACTTCTCCGGCAAAGAGTAGACGCAAACGACGGTAGCCAAGCAGAAAAAGCGCAAACAAACAGATTGTGGCGACAAGCAAAAGCGCCATGAAGCGAAAATCCAGCAAGTCCCACCACAGAAACTCCACTTCTATGTAGCCAAAATAATCTTCGGCGAATTGAAGTGGGATTTTCTTGTTGAAGCCTTCCAGAGGGGCGTCCGACTTGTGGTACGTGAGTTTTACGCGGCCGATGGACTCTTCGAGATTCTGGAGTAGCATCTGGAGCGCTTCAGCGTTGCTGTTATAGGCTAGGGCCAGAATATGGGACCTGTTTCCCGCAATAGCCTGCATGGTCGCATTGTCGATAGCAACTTTGTTGGAGTGAAAAACAAAACCGATCGATGCGACGGTAAACAGGAAAAAGAGTACCAATACGAAGCCAAAGAGGCGTCGGAATTGCTCTTTAAACAGCGTGCCGAGTGAGGGCATGCGCTTATTGGCTGAATTTTGAGACTGGCGCGTATCCACGTTCTGTTACCCGAAGTACGGTAAAGCTTTGGCCGGGGCACTTGAGGTTCGAGAGGCAGGACAGGGTGGATACTCCCTCATACGTGCGCTTGGCCGCCGCGAGTTCTAATACTTTTTTGCGTGTCACGTTGGGACCCGCCTCCAAGATGCGATCAATCAGGTAGTTCGCGGAGTCGTAAAACATCAAGGGGATGACACGAAATTCTTCTTTGCTCGTTTTCTCAAGCTTTGCCTGGACCTTTTTGGCTCCGGGGCTAAGAGCGTGCTTGGAATATTGGCGTAATGTATAGCCCTCAAACTTGAGGCCCTGAGTAAGCCGCATAAGATCGCCCTTATTGTCCTCTCCCCAGGAATCAGAAGCGAGAAAGGGGCCGTGAAAGCCTAGCTTGCCGAGCGCTTTGATATACGGCGCTGTTGTAGGGGCAAAATTTGGGATGACTACCACGTCTGGATTGGACGCAACTACTTCTTCAGCGACGCTTTGGGAGTCCGATCGGCCCTCCAGGACCTTGAACAGTTTGCCAGAGTTTTTGAACTCCTCGGAAAAACTATTGTAGAAATTTTGGCAGTAGGGCCTATCCCACGCGACGATAAAAGCCGGTTTCTTTTTTCCAATCTTTTTCGCAAAGCCTTCAACACCGGCAGCAAGTTGGGCATTAGTGGCACTGAAGAGAAGAAGATTGGGCGCATTTTCAATAAGCTCTGTGGAGGTGGCATAGGGGCTTACCATTACGTAGTCGGTGCCTTGTAGAACCCGCGCACCGATAGAGGCGTACAGACTTACCGGCAGGCCGATGCCAGCAATACTGCCTTCCTCAAGGATCCTCTTTACGACGGGAATTGTTTGAAGCGGGTCCTCAGGCATTTGGTAGCGTAGGAGGCTGAGCTTAAGGCCCATTTTTTTGAGCTCCGCGGCCCTTTCTTTGATCGCAAGTTCAACGGCGGCTTCAACCATCGGGTAAGTGGGTTTTAGGATTCCGGGCGTCGGATCTTCCACCATCAGGGCGAGTGTTATCTCACGCAAAGGGGCCGCGCTGGCCGCGAACGTAATCAGCATGAGAATCAGGCCAAGCGATTTCATTTGGACTCCTCGATTTTTTTAACCCGCAGGTGTAGCGGGTAGGCCCCGTTGTGAAGCAGGTAATTCACGCTCTTGGAATTGATACGTGCGACGCCGGCAAAACGCGGGTCCTCCGAAAAACTAAAATGAATCTGGTGCCAAAGGCTCTCATGGATGGCGCGGCGGTCAGCGCTCGGTAGTGTCGAATCCACCCAAAAATGTACCGCGGTCGAATTGCCGCCCAATGGCGGAAAGTAGGCTGTGTCTAGCATCAAGTGGCCGACGAGGTCATCGCCTTTGTAGAACAGGGCGTGGTGGCTCTTTTCCTTGTTGATGCCGCCGGCAAAACTTTTCCTCGCTACTTCCTTGATAGAATCCGGGTAGCCTCCGAGCACGGCTTCTACGTAATCCCGCTCCCAGCGCTCGGTGAGTAGCGCTACGGTGGCGGTATCGAGCGTCTCCACTATTTCCATCCTAAGTGGGGACGGAAGTACCGGTGTAGCGGCCGCAATTTTGGGTTTAGGTACGGCAAAACAAAACCACGAGTAGTATTTGGAGTTCGTCGGGAAGGTGAGATCAGTTTCTACGCTAAAAGCCGGATCCGAGATGAGAATAGTAAAGAGGTCTACGCCGTTAAGCGAGGTTACGGTATCTGCGAGCCTCTCGCCGTCCATCCCGCGGGTGCTTGTAAGATTGAGGTACAGGTGGTTTTCGTACTGGAACGGCTCTTCCAAACGGACATCCGAGCCGCGCACGCCATCGATGTAGTACTGGCCGCCTTCAATGGTGAGGGCTTTTTTGCAATATTCCATATTCATGCGGTCACCGCGCCAAAAACAAATTTCTTATGTACAAAAAAGGACCAGAAAATAGAAATCCCAAGCAGCACCGTTTGGCCGATGACGACGTTGTTGAGTCCCCAGGACGGGATGAGCCACGACTGCATCCAGGACACCACTGCGAAACCGAGCCACGCAAAGAGCGTCATGAGTGTGCCCAGCGTGCCCTTGTTTTTGTGAGACGGAAAAATTGTGGGGATATGGCTCGCGTTTGAAAAAATCCACACCCGTGTGCAGGCGATAAATGCCATCATGATGCCGATCGAGACGGGGAGCGAAAAGCGTGGCCCGACAAGCTGAGAATAAAGCGCTACGGCCCCGATGCCACTCACCCCGAAGACAATGGGGTAGGGGAAAAGCCGGAGAAGGACTGGGGCGAGAAAGGTCGCCCCGACCTCGCTAATCCCAAAATAGAGAAAGGTCTGACTAATGGCATCCGCAGGCATTTGAAAAAATGTCAAAAACCACACCCCGCCCATGCCGTAGAGACCAAGGTAAGCCATGCTGTTTAGAAAAATAGAGCCGTAATAGCTTAGAAAGTATGGCTGGGAGCACGCACGCTTGTATTCGGCGAGCGAATCCGCGAGCGTAACCGCCTCGCGCTTGGGCGCCTCGGCAATTGCGCTTCTCAGGAGCCACGCGACTCCAATCAGCCCGACGCCAAAAATGGTAAAGGCGGTCTTCCAACCAATTGAGGTGGCGAGTAGTCCCGCCGCGGGTACGCCGAGCGCAATCCCCAACGGGCGGGCCGACATGACGCCGGTGAGCATGATGTGCTGGGCAGTTTTTCCGGACATCGCGTGGTACGTAACCCACCAGATGGTGCACGAGATAAAGCCTACCGAAAACCCAAGCAAGGCTCTCGAAAAGACTGCCGGGTAAAAATCGCCGCTCGTTACAAAGAGCATGAGCGAGAGCACGACACCGATCAAGGAGGTGCCAATCAAGCTTTTAGGAGAAAAGCTATTGAGGGCAGCCGGCCCCAGAAACAGACCTATTGCAAAACCGAAAGTGCACGTGGAGATGAGAATGAGAGTGCTCTCCAGCGGTACTCCATAATAGTCATGGAAAACACTCACAAGAGGGGACACAGCATTATCTATCGTTGCAAAGAGCAAGATAGTAAGAAACCCTGCTAGGATTTTGATGTAGTCGTTTGGCGTCACGGGGTTTTAGTAGTTGGGGTCCAACCCCTCCTTCTTCGATTTCTTCGGCACCAGGAAGCTACGCTGGTAAGTCAGAAAAACTGTTCCGTCGGCTTTAAGCCCACGGGTTTCTACCGTTACGATTCCCTCGTCCGGCCGCGATTTGGATTCTCGCTTATTGAGAATCGTTGTTTCGGCGTAAATCGTGTCTCCCACAAAGAGCGGGCTGACAAGTCGTATGTTGTCCCACCCGAGATTGGCCGTGCAGCGGGCCGATGTGCCGTTGAGGCTCATGCCGCCGACAATCGCAAGACTTACTAGACTTGAAATTAGCGGGCGTTCCCACTCGGTCTTGGAGGCGTAGACGGAATCAATGTGAAGCGGGTGTGTGTTTAGGCAGAGAAGGGACTGCCAAATATTATCCACTTCGGTGATCGTCCGCCCCGGCCGGTGTTCCAGTGTGTCACCCACGACAAAATCGTCGTAGTACATGCCGTGCACTTCTCGGTAGCGGTTCGGTCCGATTTGTTTGTACGCAGGTAATAGGGGTTCCATTAGTGCTCCGTAAGATCCATGTAACGGCTTAGCATTTCCCGCGCTTGGTGTACGATCGGCGGTCCAATCATGTGGCCGTTGACTACAAAAATGCTTTCGTCGGTTTGGCTGCTTTTTTCCACAATCGCGCGCGCGTGCTCTATAGAAAGCTGATCCGGTCCAAAACTTTGGTTGATGGTTTCGACCTGGCCAGGGTGAATGGCGATTTTTCCCGAAAAACCCATTTGCCTCGCCATATTGCACTCTTCTGCGAGCTTGCGGCTGTTGTGGATCTCAAAGCATGGGCTATCGATGGCTTGAATGCCGGCCCCTGCCGCGGCGAGAACAATCGCGTGCCTGGCAAAGGCAAGGTTGCCCCAAGCGATATCGACGTTGATGTCGCGTGCAAAGTCGCCCGCGCCGAAGATAAGCGCTTCTAAGCTCTTTGTGGATTGAGCAATTTCAAGAGCCCGCGACAAGCCTTTCGCGGTTTCAATGATCGCGAAGTAGCGGATGCCTGGGTGCTTATCCTTAAGGGCGGATTCCACCATGAGCACGTGCTCGGGTGCCTCTACTTTGGGGATATGAATGACATCCGGGGCGTCTTTGGATTCCAAAAGAGCTGCTAGGTCTTTAATTCCGTGCGGTGTTGTCGGGCTATTGATGCGCAGGCAGCGGGTGAGCGCGAGCTCGGGCATCCGGTGTGGGGCGAAGGCGCGCCTTCGGGCCTCATCTTTTTTGGCTTCCGGAATAGAGTCTTCGAGATCTGTGATGGCAGCGTCTGCCCCGACCTCAAGCGCTTTTACGAATTGGACTTGGAGTGCGGGTGTAACGAGTGAGCTTCTTAGTTTCATTGCGCCACCTCACTCTTTGCGGCGTTGCTCTCGGCGACTTCGGCAACGGCCTGTGCAAAGCGGAGCATGTCTTTTTCTTCAATGTCGGAACGTAATAGGATGCGTACCCCTGCGTGTCCGCGCGGGACAATCGGGAAGTAGACCGGGGCCGCGTAAAAGCCGCGCGCCAGAAGCTGCTCGGCCATTTGAATAGCCTGCTCGTCGGAGCCTGCCGGGATAAGGCGTACCGGAAGTTTCGCGCCGTCCTGAGGTGTTGAGACGATAGAGTCGAAGAGCGCGATATTTTGTTGCAGCTTCTTTTGTAGCCTGCCGAGTTCGTCAGACAGATGGAGCTCGGCCGACGCTTTGGTGGCGGCCATGGTCACGATACTCGCACTTTGGGACCAACCAAGTGGTCCGCCATGCCGGCGAATGACGCTGTCAAAGCGGTTCGAGTTTAGAATCGCAACGCCGCCGCCAGTACCGAAGCCCTTGTTGAGGCTTGCCATGATAAGGGTGCGGGGGTTGAGCTCTTTTAGTTGAGAGCGGACAAAGCCTTCGCCGTTTTTGCCGGTAACTGAAATCGAGTGCGCGTCATCAAAATAGAGGAACAGGCCGTACTTCTCTTGGAGCGACAATAGACCGTCCATGAGCGTGGTGCCGCCGGTGGAGTAGGCGCCGTCTGCAACATAGGCGACTCGCGGGTGCACTTTGCAAATATCTTCGAGAGCGTTGAGATCGTTGTGCTCGATGGTCAGCACTTCGCTCTCATCGGCGCAGATGGGCTTGATGTACGCCATTGAGAAGTGGGCGCGTTTATCAAAAACCATTGTAGTGGGCTCACCGTCGGTGAGCTGGCCGGCTGCGATGAGTGGCAACAGGCTCGCGCTTAAGACGCTCGCCGAGAGACCCAGTATCGCGTGGCCTCCGAAAATCTCGCCAAGCAGCTCTTCCGCTTCGTCCATGACTTTGGGACGGATCCGAACCGTAGAGAGGGAGAAGTGGACTTGGGAACCGTCCTCTAGGACGTCCTTCATGGCTTTCAAAATCTTGGGGTGGCGGTGTAGGCCGAGATAGGAGCAGGAGCAGAGGTTGAGGAACTCATGCCCGGTGCTGCTAACGAGCTTCCCGTCCGGGGTCGCCGTTGCCGAGATATCAATAAGGCCGTGGGATTGCGCCGTCGTCCAACTGGGATCGGACGAGGACACAAGCCGACTGGCGTTTCTGAATTTGTGAGGCGGTGTTGTTTTCACGATAGTCTCCATTTACCACAAATAACGCATTGCATTAATAGGTTTTCTGCACACGGGTTCCTCTAAAGCAGGCTCCGTACCACGCAGCAAAATAATAAACGGTAAAAATATTAATTAGTTAGAGTAAGCGCCCGCGTCCGCTTTTGAGACTAATTGTGCCCTGGTCTCGAAAGTGAGATCTGCTATGCACGCTGCGGTTTTCCCTTGCATAGAATGCATAATGTTATATAACTATGCGCATGAGTGACGCGACGTTTAAGAGAATTAGCGTGATGATCCGGGAAGACCAGCATGAAAAGCTTCTCGAACTGGGCATCAACGTAAGTGGGCAACTAAGGGATCTTATCGATGATTTTCTCAGCGAGAACACCATCACGCTCTCGGTGAGTCCCGAGACGATGGAGATCTACCATCAGGTCTTTACGGGCACGGGGGCAACGGATGCCGAACTGGAGCCGTTGGTGGTCAGGGCGCTTCGCGACTTGTTGGCGACGCGGATTAGCCGGATGCAGAACTTGCAGAAGCGCTTAGAGAAAGGGGAGCTGCGTGACGAGCGTTAGTTTGATTCAGTTGCTTGCAACCGATTATTTGAGTTTTGGTGACCACATTGTCGCGACCGATAGTCCCGTGTGGTTGTATTACTTTACGGCCGCCTTTGCGCTCGCAGTTTTAGAGATATTTATTCCGGGCTTTGTTTTGCTCCCGCTTGGGCTCGCCGTTGCGCTTACGGGCGTCAGTGCGCTTTTTACGTCGATGCTGGAGATCCACCTTGTGGTACTGGTACTCAGTACAATCGCAGTTTTTTGGCTTTCCAAAAAATATGTCCATACAGGGAAGCGGGAAAAAGGGACGGCGACCAATGTCGACGATTTGATTGGCAAGGTGGCCGTTGTCGAAGAAGAGATTAGCGACGCGAAAAATACAGGCTATGTGCGTCTGTATGGGACGAGCTGGCGAGCTGTCAGCGTTTACGACGACTGCATCCCCGTCGGTAGCAAAGTTTTCATAGAGAAGGTCAGCGGAAACAAACTTGTCGTGAGTACGACCTAGCTGGAGGAAAAAATGGGATTGATATTACTTGGTGCACTTGGATTGTGCGCAGTTGTCTTGTTGGTGAGTAGCATTAAGATTGTGAAGCAAAGCGAGTGCGTGATTATCGAGCGCTTGGGCCGGTACCACGGGACTCTCAGCAGTGGTTTCAACGTGATTCTCCCCTTTGTGGATCAGCCGCGCGGGATTTTTTGGGTTTTTGACGGCATAGCGGTCCATTGCAATCACATCGATTTGCGCGAAACGGTGCTCGATGTACCGGAGCAGGCCGTGATTACGCGTGACAACGTTTCGATTCGAATTGATGCGCTTTTGTATATTCAGATTATGGATGCCAAGAAAGCGACGTATGAGATTTCGAATTTACCCATCGCTGTCGGGCAGCTTGCGCAGACCTCTTTGCGTAACGTGATTGGCGAGATGGATTTGGATCAGACGCTTACCTCGCGCGACATCATCAACGCGAAGTTGAAGACGATTCTCGATGAGGCCACCGATAAGTGGGGCACTAAGGTGAACCGGGTGGAGTTGAAGAATATTACGCCCCCTCGTGAGATTCAGGTCGCGATGGAAAAGCAGATGCAGGCCGAGCGCGAACGCCGCGCGAAGGTGCTGGATGCCGAAGGTGACAAGCAGGCGCGCATCATGCGGTCGCAGGGTATGAAGGAAGAGCAGATCAACCTCGCGGATGGCCACAAGGAATCCCAGATTCGCCGCGCACAGGGTGAAGCGGAGGCCATCAAGCAGGTGGCCGATGCGACCAAGCAGGCGATGAACGAGATTAAGTCCGCGGTGGGTGAGTCTGAGCTGACGACCCAGTACCTGCTCGCTTCTAAATATATCGAGGCCTTCTCCAACTTTGTTCAACGAGATGGGGACAAGGTCTTTATCCCTTACGAAGCGAGTACGGCGCTCTCCAGTCTAGGCAGTATCAAAGAGATCCTGGCCGGAGGCGCGCCTGCAAAGCGGACGCGTTCGTCTTCTAATGCTTCGGGATCGGAGCAGCAGGTCGGACGGCTGCAGTAAATTAAATTACAATCGCAAACTGAGCCGGTGCCCTTTACGGTGCCGGCTCTTTTTTTAGGGAGCGGAGATCTATTGCGATGGTAGCGATGTTTACCTCCCAGTAGACACCGCTTTGCTTGGAAGCGACTCGCGCCGTGAGAATTCCGGAATACTGCCGGCCGACTTCCAACATCATCGGGGCGAAGGTTACTTTGGCGAGTGTCGAACCCAGCGCGTAAGTGAGCGAAGAGGATCGGCGGAGGGCGTCCAAGGCTAAGTCAGATTTTGGCGTGAAAAGATAGCCCGTAGGGACGGTGTCCGTGCTGTTTGGTTCGAGGCGACGGACGATAAATTGCCATTCTACTTCCCAACTCTCAGGGGATAGTCCATTGCTCGAGAACGCAAACGAGACTTTGGGGTACACGCTGATGTCGATGTTATCACCTTGATCCTTTCGTGATAGGACCACGTCCAGGTTTTCATACTTCGGACGGTATAATTCTTCTGCGTCCCCGGTGTTGAAGTTTGTGTTTAAGATCTGGCTTTCTTCTGCGAGGCTCACCGCGCTCAATGAGGCGTGGTTGAAATAGATTTCTTCAGTGGAACGGCGCTGGCAGGAGCTTGATATTAAGGCAAGGATGAGCAGCAGAAAATTTGTGAATGTCCGTGCTCGAATGTGCTCGAGAAAATACATCCCGAAACAGGCCCTCCATTTGCCCCTCGGCGAGCTATCAGCAAGTAAGATGCCAAGCTAATCACCGCGAAACACCGCACGCGAGACGCCTGTCAATCAACCCGCGCTCAATACCGCTGCCAGAAAATGGCACCTGCTACGAGTAAGGGAGCCACTATTCGCCAAGGGCCGAGCATACGGCTGGCATCTCGACCTCCTGCTCGAATTTGCAAGATTCTACTAGCCGACGCAGATTTGACTCATAAATGTCGTTAGCTGCCTGGCTAGTCTTGCAAATAACGCTCACGCTCTTTCCGTTTCTAAGAATCTTTACCGCCAGACGTGTCTGATGTGTCTTCATCAGGACCGAACGTAGCAGTTTCACACTGTCCACTCTCTTTCCTGCCACGTGAGTGATCACATCCGCTTTTCGTAGCGGTCCTCCTACACCTACACGGGTGATGAGTAGCCCACCCCTGAAGTCCCGAGTCGCCGGGGAGACGAACTCGGAACCCAGAGGAGTGACCGTGGGTGAGGGAGTAAGCGAACGGAAATTTCGCGTGCAACTAAACTCGATTTTGATGCGCGGGATCTTCACAAGCATGGGGTAGGAATAGACGTGCGGCGTTTTGTCCTGCAGAACCGTGCTGGCGTAAAGGTTTGAAGTCGAGTAGACGTGGCTATAGATCTCCTCGGTGCTCTCGTCAGAATAGCTGTGGAAATAGGCTGCCTTTTCCCCAAGCTCATAGCAGTAATCAATTGCCGCAATCTGAGCGAAATTCCTCGCCGTGGAGAGTTTCGTATACATATCGCCGTGGTAGGTGCTTAGGAACACCTTATCCTTAACGTGCCCAATCCCGATCCTCTGCGCATACTGCACGGGGGGTAAACTGGTACAGCCCCCAAGTATGATCATGAGCTTAAGCAAAACAAAAACAATAAATAGACGTTTATACATTTGTTATCTCCGTTGGTTTGAAAGTGGCAGTTCCAAAATTATGCTGGTGCCGTGGTTTTCAGATGCGATCCTGAGGCTGCCCTTCCAGCCTAGAGCAATGCTCTTGGCGGAAAGTAACCCGAGCCCGTGTCCCCCCTTTTTGGTGGAGTAGGGGATTCCCTTTTCGTAGTTTCTGAGTGCGATTTGCGGCATTCCGGGGCCGTTATCTGTGATCGTAACGACTACCCGAGGGCCATGACAGGTAAGGGAAACCCAGACCTCTCCTGGTTTGTCGGCGGCCGCATCAAAAGCGTTTGTTAGCAAGTTGGAGATCACACATTCAAAAACCAGAGGTTCCACATGACAGCGAACTGTAAAAGGAAGATCCGGTAGATTTAGATTCAGTTTGTTGTTTGGCTTCGCCTTTCTCGCGATTAATTGTTCCCGAACCACTGCCTTCAAAAGCGGAGCGATGGCGACGGGCTTAATCGGTGGTGTTGGATTTCGCAAAGCCTCCGGGCAATCAAGAAGTTGTTCGACGAGCAGTTGCATGCGATGCAGCGCTTGGTTTGCGATGATGCGCTCCTCCTCTCCGAGATTTTGTTCTTGATTGAGAAGTAGGCCTAGTGAAGCGAGCGGTGAAAGCATATCGTGGGCGAGCTGGCGCGTCTTTTGTTGCGAAGAAGGTTTCATTCTGCCACCCGACTTCCTGAAACAGCCGTCAGGCCCGAAGAGTAGTTCTTGATATCCCGCTCCAATTGTTCGAGTGGCTCGCCTGAGCCTTCGTTCCAGCTCGATGCGTAGAGCATCTGCGGCAAGGAGTCGGAAAGACTAAACGGTCGGGAAAGGCGCTTCTGCTGATTAGCAACGATTTGATACTGTGTTCCGTCTGGTGCGTAGAGAAGTGTGAGCGTGTTGCAGACCGATCTCTTTCCGCAAGAATCTTCCCCGGGGCGCCCCCTTTTCGCACGGATGCCACGCGCACTTAGAAGATTCTGAATCTTTGCGAAGAGTCGGCGATTTACGGCTTCGTCCTCAGACGGAGAGAGGTTAAAGCCGACTGGAGCCACTTGCGCGCTCATGACGCTTACGTCGACCGTGATGGCTCTTGCCGGACTTGCCGCAAGCCAAAAAGGAATAACCACAAATAGAGATTTCCAAATCATTAATACCCCCAAGTTTATTGAATGCTGGTGGACTAGCTGCTTGCCCCCGTACTGAGCAACGGCTGTGCCATTGGGCAGGGAAAAGCTAAGGGCCTGAAATCACAGTGGGTAGATTTTGAGAGTGACTCTTTCCGGCGGAAAGGAGCGAGGACCCACTGGTGTTCTCGGCTGCTGCATCCGATGGAATTTGGCGGAGTTATCCTTTGCGTGAACCAAGATTTCTGACGACTGGCGAAGCTGGTTCAGAAAGCTAAGCACTTGAGACCAAAGAGAGTATCGCCTTCGGCGTGGACCAAAATTGGCAGGCACAACGGTCCAAAGGTCAAATTTGGTCCAGTTTTGGTCCAGCGCTTAATTGTCACTCTCGCTAGGTACCCTAGCTTACTCATTTTTCTCAAAGACCCCGGAGGCGCGTGTTTGGCATTCCAATTGCTCTATCGGGGCGGCAACGCCCTTAGGCGTTTGGGCTGGTGGGGAAATGACTGAGAAGCCAAAAGTATTGTTTGTGGATGACCAGTGGGAAGATGTGTACCACCACATCATTTATCTGAGGGCTCATGGTTTTGAAGTAGAAGTCGTGGATTCTGGCGAGAAAGCCATCAATCTTGTGCGCCCTTCGGCCTCCGATTTCGGGGTTATCTTTCTTGACTACCGGATGCGCGGACTCGATGGGGGGCAAACCCTAGTGCGCCTGAAAGAGCTTAACCCGCGCGCCCAAGTCTTTTTCCTTTCTTCAGATCAAACACGCGAAGCGATTAAGGTCGCCATGCGTGGCGGCGCTAAGGACTTCATCGATAAGTCGGCATCGCGCGAAGAGGTGCTTCAGATAGCGCGAAAGTGGATTGTGCTCTACGAAAATGAGAGCCGGTCTGTGGAAGGAAGTGGTGGTTCGGCGGATAACCGGGAAGCGATTTCACAAATAGGAATGGTAGGTGAATCCCCGGCACTTGCAGCGGTAGCCCACAAAGTGGGTTTATACCGGCAAACACGAGAGCCGGTGCTTATTGTCGGGGAGCGCGGAACGGGAAAAGAACTCATCGCGCGTGCCCTGCATCAGGGAAGCGGGCAATTCTTGGCGGTGAACTGTGCGGGTTTTCAAAACAGCACGGATTTGATGCGCAAGGCCCTGTTCGGCGTAAAGAAGGGCTCCTACACCGGAGCGGTAAAAGATGAGCCCGGGATTTTCCGCGCCGCAGGTCGTGGAACTGTTTTTCTCGATGAGCTTCACACTCTGAGCCCAGCGGCTCAGGCTGTACTTTTGCGTGCGCTTCAAGAGCATACCGTTCGACCCGTAGAGGACGAGCGTGAGTACCCGTTTTTTTGCAGAGTAGTCGCAGCGACCCAGCCGGGAATTTACCAGATGATGGAGCGTGGGTTTTTCTCTCCGGATCTCTACGATCGTATCCGCGTTGGACTGATTGAAGTGCCAACGCTTGCGAACCGGAGAGAAGATATTTTGCCCCTGGTGTTGCACGTGGCACGGCGATTCGCGGAAGATCACCAAAGAGATCAAAAAAAGTTTGTCGCTTCTACTATCCGTTATCTTGAGCACTACGCGTGGCCCGGTAACGTGCGCGAGCTCCAGTCCGAGATAAAGCGCCTTTGTATTGAAGTTACCTCTGATACTATTTTGCCGGAACATCTGCCATCGAAGTTCTTTGCGGATGTCGAAGCCGCCGAGAGGCGTCCTTCATTGAGAAAGGCGCCGCGATCCCGAAAACAGATAATCGAGCACTACCTCATCGAGCTGGGGTACTCGGAGCGTGCAACGGCGGCAGCGTTGAAGGTTCCCTACACCTCCTTTCGGCGTGAGCTGAAGCGGCTCGGAATACAGCACGCAGGAAAGAGGAAAGCATGAGCCGCTATTCGAAATGGTTGTCTCCGCTTTTCTTTGTTCTAGGGATTAGCGTTGTTTCGATCAGTTTTTATCACAGTGCTGGCGATGGACTAAGACAGTATGAAACGATGCATCTGAAGTCTATTTCGCGAGAAATCAGAGAGATTGTTCGAGCAAAGCAGCTAGAGCTAGAAACAAAGCTCTCGACGTATACAACAAAGCAGTTTTTGCCGGATGCAGCTTCCGCGGCGTTTAACGCGCACAAACCGGGGCCTTTGAATGAACTCTTGGGGAAGCTTCAATCCGAAGCGGGAGTGGATCTCGCGGCGATGAGCGATCCCGTAAGTGGTGAGCCTATCTGCGGCCGCAAGCTCCTTTTTGTGACTCCCACCTTCAGACTAAATCAGACCGGTGCGGCATTTTTCCCGGTAGAGGGATCCCCTTTTCTTCTCGCCCATGCGCCGGTGAAGCTGTACGGCGTTCCAGAAGGCGTGCTGATTCTGGGTTACGATCTAAACGAGACTGTTTCTGCCGAGATTCGCGCGGCCACCGGCGCCGCCGTGATGTTTTCTTTTGATCCACCCGAAGACGGCGCGGCCGAGAATCTGGAGATAGTTACGGCCGACGGAAAAGAAACCCGCGTCTACCTTGAGAAAGACACCCGCTTTGTCAACGAGGTGCGCTCACGCTCTGAGCTTCTATTTATGGTTGCACTAGGGCTTTCGCTCTTCCTTTTATCCTATATTTTTTATCGTACCCACCAAGGTACCGTCGAATTCGCCAAAGGCTATGCGCGGGCTGCTGATGAAGTGCTGCACGATTTACGAGGTCCCAGCAATGCGCTAAAGGAGTTGCTCCCGCTGCTCATAGAAAGCCGCGATCCAGAACTATTGGAGGTGGCAAAGTCGCGCGTTGAAAGAATCGAGGCCATCACGGACTCTCTCGCCAAGCGTAAGCGCGAGCACGAAACTCTTTTGCCGAGTTTTACGAAGTCACTCCAAAAAGACCGGATTGATTTGCGGGAGATAGTGGAAAAACAGGTTCAGGAAAGCCGGATGCGGTTCACGGATGTTGCATTTTCTATTGAGGACTCAGAGCCGGTTTTTATCGCAGGTGAAAAGCTGACGCTTGAACGGGTTTTGTCAAACCTCGTTTCAAATGCCGCGGAGTCTGTGGCGGAGACAGAAAACAAGTTTGTGTCGGTTGCAATCTCAAATCGAAACAGAAAGCTGCAGCTAACGGTCGCTGATACCGGTGCTGGAATTTCGGCTAAGGTTCTTCCCCACGTGTTTGAACGTGGGTTTACACACGGGAAAAATGGCGGGCATGGCATTGGGCTTGCGTATGTCAAAGATGCGGTTACGGGCCTAGGTGGCACTGTTGAGATTGTCTCTTCACCTGGCGAGGGAACTACGGTTTTGGTGGAGTTTCCAGCTGTCAATTCCGCGAACGAGGCTGAGAATGTCTAGGCTGCTCGTACTGATTTGCCTCTTGGGTTCAAGTTGGGCTGTGGCCCAAGGGACTACTCTTGAGACGGAAAGGGACACTGAGTACCGGGTAGCCGGGGAGCGAGCGGTAACTCGGCGGTTTGTTGTTGTAGAGGCTATCCCCAACGGGTTGGATAAGCGTCTTCGAAACGGTTTTGGGGCCGAACGGGTTGCTGCGGTTCTAAGACGCAATCGCATTGCATACAGAATTCAAATCAAACCAAAGCAGGGTTGGAGCAATGCGGACTCGGTGCGACCCAAGCTGGTTTTTTCAGCGGTGTCGGATGATGATGAGCGCACTACATTTTCCCTCTCCTTGATAACTTATCATGAAAATGGTGGCCGGTTTACGCCGCGGCTGAATGAAAAGTTGGATCTTACTATCGAGGGGCAGGTCGGTAGTGAAAACCGAAGCGTCATTGCTCGTTTCCTAACCCGGTCGACTCGCAAGCTTCTGGTGGAGCTACGTCAAGAAGTGGCGCGTGGAATGATTCAGCTTCAAGGTGCTAGCGATCACCGATCGACCACATGGTTGGATCGCGATCCGTATCGAGGCAAGCTGTTTGTGGGTGTGGCTGCTGGGACACCGGCGATTGTTAACGCGCAACTTGGCTATTGGGGAAGCCGGGCTTTTCCTGTCAGCTTCGTATTGTCCGGCGGCTATCTTTCTATGGACTACCGCGGAGCCGAAGCGGCGGTAAGCTGGATAGCTGATAATGACGGGGATTGGCGTCACTCAATCGGGATGGCAGCTGGTATCTACGGGACGAGTCTAACGAGTGAGAGCGAGGAAAAAGACTCTGTCGGTCGAGTAATCAAGATTACACGTGTGACGACCAAACAACTCGAATTTGCAGCGGGACCGTTTTACCAAGTGCATTGGAAGAGCTTTAGCTTGAGCGGCGGCTGCCGGATGCTTTTGCGGGATAAGACTCTTTTGCCCCACGTACAGTTGAGCTGGAGACTGCCTTTATGAGAGGCGCCGAGGTGTTGACGGTAACGCTGTTGTTAGTGGCAGTTTCATGTTCCGACCGGCAGGTTACTGAGCACTACTACAATCATCCCAGTTTGTACTCCGTTAGCCTCCCGGCCGAAGGTGGATTTACGAAAGCTCGATGGACGGCGGATACCGGGAACCTTGAGAGCCCGAAGTATTCCCGGATGGACGTGAAGATAGGTGTCGCTCCCGATGGCAAAGTATCGGTAGACTTTGAAGTTGGCTTGGCATTGCGGTTTACGGATAGTGATCCGACTGATGTATGGGAAGCTAACTGGGACGTGACAGTCTTGAAGCGTTCCGGGAACAGTTGGGAGTACAAAGGGCACATCGGGCCTTTGTGGCGGGTTTTTTCTCTAGATAGTGAGCACCGCTCAGGAGAGCTTGCCGCTAGCCTAAGTAGTAATTGGAATTCACTTTTTGAATTGGGCGCGTACTACACGTGTTTTGTGGACCTAAACGGGATCAAAGCGCGGGGCAAGGCAAGCCTCTGGGACGCCCGCGTAGCTACAATCACCATCGATTTGCGGTCTCTCCGAAGGTAGGTTGTCCTACTTTGGTGGAGAAACCCGTTCAATTGCCAGCGGTAGTCTATCGAACACGTGCTCTTCTGCCGTCGAGTCATTTTCCCACTTCAGGCCTACGGCGGCAACTCGGCTCAATAGAGAATTCAAGGCAAACGTGTCCCTGGATGGGGCCCATCGTTTAGAAAACTCGAGTTCCAGTCTAGCGAGAAGATACCATTCCACCAGTTCACTGTATTCCGTTCCGTAAGCCGATACCAGGTCTTCTAGTTCTTGATCTCTCGTGCTAAAAGTTGATCTCCCCAGCCAAGTTGAGCGGTTGCCGCTGAGCCAGGAGGGCTGAATTTTTGCGCGTTCATTCGCCAGGTTGGTTAACGATTGCTCGATCATGAACTCCTTGAGTGCTTGTCTTACGTCACGACCTTCTAGACTACCCTCGGTTAGACTCTGCATGTGATTCGTTAGTGCCTTGAGCTCACTGTAGAGTGCGGGGAAAGCTTTCCTCAGCCGTGGGTCTAGTTTTTTGAACTCAGTTTCGAGTTCCCTAATTATCTCTCGAACAATCTGTCCATCGGGAGGATGTGTTGCGCCTTCTAAAATAACGATATTCCAAACAAGAGGGGATGCGGGAATAGCGAATTGTCTCGGTGCCAGCTTCTCAATTAGCCCCGTGTTTCTAAGAGAAAAAGTCGGAGAATAATAGACAAGTTTGATTCCTTGTTCTGCGAGAAGCTGCTCTGCTATTCGCAGCCTAACTAGCAATGTAGCTTCTAGTAAGGCGCGCCCTCCCCATTCCATTGCGGCAGACCGACTCAGAAGCTCTCCCGAGCTCTCCCGGTCTAGAAAAACGATGTTTTTTTCTAGGTTTTGCAGCTTTTGTGAGGCTCTTCCCAACGCAAAGGCGATCTTTCTGGACTCTTTGTTGTCATCTGAGAAAAGAAAATCGGCCGGGAACTGGACGTAAGGAGGGGATGACGTCAATGTCAAACCGAGCTCCTCCAGCTCTTCCATGTCTGAGCCCAAGGTTTTCAGGTCTTTGGCGATAAGGCCACTAGAAAGACGACCCTTCCAATTCTTAAATTTGTTAAGGACTTTTCTAGCGACAGTGTGTTTAAGGTCCGTGCCTAGCTGTGTATACTCATCCAGAAGGACTATTGCCCTATCTAGCTTTTCCTCAGGCTGTTTAATGATCGCCAGGTCAATTTGACTGTGGTCCAAGGCGTGCACTCGCGTTGCATCCAAAAAGTTCGAATAGTCCAGTTCAACAGAGCGCTCGTCTCGGTTCCAGGAAACGTACCTGACGCTATCAGTAATAGTGATACCAATAGCCGAAAGGCGCTCCTCTAGTTCAGTTTGGTGCTGATTTGGATTAGGTTGTTGATTGATACCGGCATCGCCGCATCCAAACAAATTAAAAACCGCGCAGAGCGCGAGTATGCGGAGTCCAATAAGGTGAGAGTTGGTTCTACTTAATTTAACTTTCATTGTCTTCCTCGCTAGCTACTATTTCAACGGGGTCTGTGCGCTGGGATTCCAGATGGGGGTTGTCACGAAGCCATTGCTCGTACGCTCGCCAAAAGGCGGAATCCTTGTAGTTGGGTCCTACAGAATAAAGAACCGAGAAAACAAGAGCGTAGGAGACTTTTTTTCTTTCGCCTTTCTGAATCTGCCCGGCTTCTTTGATAAGTTCCTCCGCAAGGTCGACGAAGGGTTTTTCGCTTTCCGATGGGTTCTGAAGCATCGCCTGACCAATTTCAATGAACTCTTCAGTCGTCATAATTTCTACCTTTTCGGAACTAGCTTAAGCTGGTTTTTTGGGTCCAAGACCATAATTTGGGTTCCCCCGCCTTTTAGCAATACGCGTTTGCCGTCAACTAGCTGTTCAAGAGGCGCCACAGTACTAGTAAAGTACCCTCCCTTAAGCTCCAACACCTCGAAGCCAGAGAGATCGTTGTTGACGGGTATTGCATAAGCGCTCCTTGCTTCTTCAACGGTAAGTTGCTTAGGAGAACCGTAGTAAAAAGAACGGCGTGCTGCCTGGCCTCCGTGATAGCGGCCGACTAGAATCGACTCCGTTTCATGGTAGCGCAGCGAGCCCGCCTCACCACTTCTGACAAAGCGCCTGAAGTGTTCGAATTCCAGTTTGTTCTCCTTTGCCATTCGGCTGAGCCTATACAGTGCCTCATTATTCAGCTGCCTGCCGGACGTCCCCAAAAGATTTATTGTATGGCTGACTCCAGAATAAAGCTCATCCGCATCGTCTACCCCCTTAAAAGCCGTTCCGATCACATCTGTAAGACCAGCGGCAATGCTTTTGGATTTTGATATGGCCTCCGCCATCACTCCACGAAGCCTTAGCCGCTTTACCAGGTTTGCACCGGAGACAAAGGCGGATGTGATCTCTTTTCCCGCAAGCTTCACGGCGTGCTTGGCGGGTCCGCCAGCCCCGACTATACCTACGACTACTCCAACGCCACGGAGGCCGTAATCGAACCAAGCCATTTCTTCGCCGGTGTAGTCACGTCCGGTAGCCATTCCGTGAATAATTTGGAGTGCATCATTGACGGCTCCAGCTACCGGGAGGAACCCTAGTCCAATGTCCACTGCTGTTGCCGCAGCTTTCAGAAGTCTGCGACCGCTGTCGTAATCTCCGTCTGCAAACGCCTGATCTGCACCAAGTGACATGGCCAGGCCGCCCATTCCCTCCGATTTGGCTTCATCGCTCGTTGTCCCGTAAAGAGTAACAAGCGATCGGTTCACTTGATATCGAACCTCAATTCCTTCGGGACTCTGTAGGGATGTCTTCAGCTGTGTTGCGATCTTGTCGGACACCGCAGCACCTTCCGCACCAAGAATATTGTGGCCAGCAAGTCCTTGTTGGTTAAAGTTCTCTGTGATTAGACGGCGGAAGCCCTCAATGGCGTGGTCGGGAACCGGAGAATCTGGCCCGTAGTAGACCCACCAGGCGTCACGTATTGCGTTCCATTTCTCAAGTCTCGAAGTCTCTTTTGACGAAATTGTTTTTTGGATCAATTTTGGGACTGCGCTATCGCCTTTCTTCGGCGAGGCAGCTACTTCGGGCAGGGTTAGCTTTTCCCCAGCGGGTTCCGTTTCCATCGCAGCAAACTGATCTTTTGAGTACTTCAGTGAAGCTTTGAGCGCGTCTATATAGGTGTTCCCGAAGTTCTTACTAGCCGGAGCCAAGATTTCGGAAGCAAAGGTAGGAAGATCCTTCGCTACCTCTCCATTTCGGTCAGCAATGTTCTTTTTTACCTTCTCAAATTCTTCGATGACCTGTCCGAGGCGCAGTTTTTCGCGCTCACCGCGTTCGCCACTACCGACTCCGGGAACGAAATTGAGGTGGTTGACGTAAAAATGGGCCGTGTCAAAAAGGTGCTTATCCCCTGAATAGCTTCCGGTTAAGTATGCAGCCGGCGGCGCTGTACGACCAAAAAACGCATCACCCGCAAAAACCATCCCAAACGCACCCGAAGCCGCCTGAGAGGCAAGTACTCCGCTTGGCTTAGCACCCTCCGATTCTTCCGGCTTTTTTGTGTACTCCGATCCGTCAAATACGAGTCTTCCTTCCTTTACACCCTCCAATCGATGGATTTCGCCTAGATAGGGAGATCCAAAAACAAGCCCGCCGTTACGATCATAAAAGGCACTTAGGGTTTCCGATGGTTTGTAAATGGACGCCCTTGCCTCGAAGGCTTCGTTCTGGGCCTTGAGTTGTTGGAGCACATAGGCTCTAACGGATGGCCGTTGTTCCTGGGCGGTAACCGGTATGAGCACGCCCATCAGGAATAGTAAGACACTTAGTATTGAGCGTTGCACTGTTTCTCCCATTGGCTGAGCGTGTCCATTTTGTCTTCCACAAACTGCTTCTGTTCAGACGGAAATAGGCGTAGAAGTGCCAAGCTGCTCTGAAGGGTGAGGGCTCGCCGGTATGACGCTTGGTCACATCTTTTACTTTGATCTAGTGCTTTCAACCGGACAATTAGGCTTTGGTTTAGCTTGGCCGCTACTCGTACTCCCGCAACTTCATCGTTTCGCATGCCGGCCTTTGTTACGGTTTCTTCGTCTTCTTTGGATTCCACATAGCGTACGTAGGCATCTTCAAATTTCTTGAAGCAGGCTTGCAGTTGACTCTTTCGATTTTCGACAGTTTTCTTTGGCATTGTCCGAAATAATTCTGACAGCGACGTATAGGTTTTTTTGTATTCGTTAAAGTAAGGTTGTGCGGAAATAGAAAGCGCGACGCAGGCTTTTTGAGCCGCTTCTTGGTAGTGGCTGTCCTGCGCCCGCTCAAGCGCCAGGCGAGTTTTTAGCTTGTCTATTTTTATTCGCTCAATGACGTTGAAGATAATGACGACAACACTCAACAGACCGGTGACAATTAGAACTGCCTCGCCGAGCTTGAGACCTGTACCAAGGACATTTGTCGCTGTTTCACCGGCAAACTCCTCAAGTACCTCTTTAGGGAGAAGGGCGAGCCCCGCCCCCGAAGTGGTAATATAGGTGTTATCAAAAACAGATACGTCTGGATGATACGTTGTGTTCAGTAGGAGCGTTTCCTGCTTATAAGTATTAAAAGCCGATAACTTGTCGCAGGCTTTTTCAAACTCACTTTCCAGGTCGGTATAGGCCACCATACTTTGTTCCCAGGCCGCATAGTAGTTGAGTGCCTCTGAAACGGCCTGGTACTCGAAAATCATTCGCTGAACGTCAGGCTTTTTTTCGCCTGTTAGCGGACAGGCAGCGCTACGTGAAGTTCCGGCATCTTCAAGCTGTCGTGCAACAATGAGCGCCGCCTCGGATGCCCGCGAGAGATAGCTCTGAGCCCTGGACAAGCGATCGAGCAAGACTTTTGTTTCCTGATATAGGGCGGACTCTCTCGTTAGCTCGAAACTGAGAGGGATCATTTTTTCAACAAACTCTTTATACTCCCCTGCAGCATCGCCGTAGGCGCATGGGGCTAACACGAGTTGAAGAGATAGCAAAATCACCGTTAAGCTTTTCATTTGGCCTCGCATTGTTGGAGGATAGCTTCATCCAATTCGATCTTTGGAATCATTGCCGTACCGGAAAAACGCATTGTTTTCTTGAAGTAGCAGGCCTTTAGGAGTGATCGCTTTACCTCTTCGAGATAAGTGGAGAGCTGATCCTCGAGTCCCAAAAGAGCAGTGAGTAGCGCCTGCTTGTCCCGTTGGACGTTTGGTTTTTCGATTTTTAGGACGTCTGTCGCTGAGTATTCGAGTAGGGCAAAGCCATCGTCTTGGGAGAGTGATTTGAACGCGGTAAGCCCGTTATAGACCTTGCTCCAAGCCGAATGGAGATTGGTCCGTAATTTCGCAAGTGTTTGTATTTTTCGCTCTACTTCGGCGCCGAAGTGGCGGTCAACTGCTAGTACCATAATGGGAATGGCCTGACGTAGAAACTGCGCGCGCGCCTTGTAAGGTGCCGACGAACGCTCTTCCCGCGTGTCTTTTTGGGAAGTTACTTGAATCTCATGCAGTAGCATGACGCGAGCAAAAGCCTGCAAGGCCGCGTCTTCAATTTGGCTCTTCTTATCCGATCGGATTAGCCAGCCATCGATGTGCCGGATCATGCTCGAAACGTAACCTAAGAGACCAAACTCCATACTCGTCTTAGTGTGCGTAACAAATTTAGAAGTGTGCTCGTTAAAAGCCTTTTGCCATGATTGTATTGCTGGGATCATTTTTCGGGAAGCTACCGTGGGGCTGCTTTGGGTGCTACGCTGAGGGTTTCTCAGCATTTCTCCCGGTAATTTAGGGATGTCTTTTTCCCAGCCTGCTTTAAATGTTGTGGAATTGAGTTCGTGGCTCTTCACCGGTCCAAACAAATCTACTGCGGCGATATTTTCAAGAAGTGGGATTTCTTCAAGTCGGCCCGGATCGAACTCTAAGACTTCCAGGTCGGGTGATATGAAATACTCGTACAACTTGTCCTTACCCCGCCAGCCGTCCTCAGGTAAAGGTGATTTGACTACAATGCCAGAGGCGTAAGAGGGCTTGCGATCACTTAGAATCGCGAGTTCCACTTTTTTGTTGAAGCCGGGAATGACGGTAAATACGGACCAGCCTGAGGAAGGCTCAATTGCGGCCGCTGTTTGTGTAAGGCATCCGACTAGGCATCGTATCTCGCCGTCATTCGAAACCGCTTTTAGCGGCATCGGCCGATTTCTAAATTCACTGCCATTGGGGAACGCGTCATTGGCGGTTAGATCCTCAGCGTGTGTCAACTCATAGGGCGGAGTTGGGGCCGTCCGTTTTTTTACCGCAAACCAGCGGGTGTTCGCGGCCATTTTTGTAGCGAAAGAACTCTTTTCTGACTTGTCATCTACGCCGTCATATTTTTCCACGCCGAGACTTTCGAATAGCTTTCCTACGTTCAGTGACCAGCGGCTGGTAGAGTGCTCATAGACTTCGTTAGCGCTGAGTGCGTAGTAAGCGCTCCTCAGTGGGTCGGAATCGCTAGATACGGCACAGGTAAAAAGGAAGTCTTCTACAATTACGGGCGCATTAGGAATCTTTGCATAGAGTAGGTTGGCTAGCTTCCGATCGTTCTTTGCCAATAGTGCTGCTGCAATGGAAAGCAATGGAGGTTTGCCGTCCTTTGGGACTTCTATCGAGACAGACTTACTTAGTGCGTCGAGTTGTGTTTGAGACAGAGGTTCGCGTGAAAGCCCGAGCGCAATGATGTGCCTCGCATCGTCTCTCCATTCAAGTTTCAGCTCATCAATTGCTTCTGCCAGACTTCCTCGTTGATCTTGCTTTCTCGTCTCGAATTCAACCAACCACGCGATGTAAAAAAGCGCGTCAGCTAGCTCGCTCTTTTCAGATATGCCCATGCGGGAGAGACGCAACTTGGGGGTTACCTGATAGAGAACCTTCATTGCGAGGAGCGCATCCGGTGACGGTTTGCTGGCATAAAGGCGTTCAATTGCTTTGGCCTCAGCTTCGGGGACTTCGCCTAATGCGGAGGTTAGCATTACGGTTAATTGGCTGTGGATTCCGCCCCAACCGAGGCGTCGGGTGCCTGAATTGTCGGATTCTGCAAGAACAATCGAACGATTTACAAAGCGTAGAGCTTTTTCTCTAAGCGCTTCCTTGGAAGGCTCTTGAGCTTGAGCAAAATAAGAGAAAAGTGTGATGCTGAGAACGCAGGCACAAGCAATCCACCTCATAAATCCCTCCGCTGTAGCCCGCAAACCCTAAGATTAAATGGTGCCTACTTATAGTGCGACTGACGTTCGGCGTCAATAAAATCAAATAATGATGGAAAATTAGTGGGTTAATATAGCGATGGAGTGCAAACGTAAATAATAAGTATTGAGGGCGCCGGGGCCTTGTGTGTTATAACGGCCTCCCTCCAGCTGATCTGAAAGGAGCCGTAATGGACGAGAAATTAAATCCGCGAGAAAAAGAGCTCGAGGCTCTGTTGGAAGAGGCTGGTGGATCGCCGGCGGCTCGCCCCGAGTTCTATCGGAAGCTCTTAGAGTCTGAGCTCTACGTGTTGGGTGAAGGCGCTCATAACGGACTGCATGTTGTTGGAGAGCCGCATTCGGTCAGCGTGGCCAGTTTTGGTTTTGAAGATGGCTTAAAGACGCCTGTGTTTAGCTCTCTCGAAAAGCTACAATTGTTTTTGACTCGAATGGGGCTTACGGAAGCGCAACACTTCATTCGAATGTCCGCTCGGACGTTATTTGAAAGCATCAACAAGAATCCTCTGATGTTGAATCCCGGATCGGACGTTGCGAAGGAATTAACGCTAGCAGAAATTGAATCTCTTTTGGATGGAAGTATATTCAGCAAGGTTGAAAAAGTAACGGTTCCAGAGCAAACAAGCGTATTTTATGGTCAACCGGCTGAGTATCCAGAGCCCCTTGTTGCGCAGTTGGTGAAGTACTTTGAAAAGCAGGAGACCGTCAATGCGGCCTATCTTGCCTTAATGATAGTCCCCAACATGGAAAATCCAATGAGTTATGTGATTGGTATTGATCACCATGGAAATTTCGACACGATTGCTAACGATATCAGTCTGATTGCCGGCGAGGTACTTGAGAAGGGTAAGTCTCTTACGTTCGAAGATCTTTCGGATCCCACCGAACGTAATGCCGGCGAAGGGTATTTAAAGACCACCGAACCGTTTTATCGTCGAGAGAAAAAGGGCTTGCTGGGGGCTCTCGCGACGTGGTTTGGAAAGAAGTAGGGGGCGGATGTTGATCCGCCATGGATATTCGCAGTGGTTAAGGGCGGAGCCCCCAAACTAAACCTAGATTTCAACCCACTCGAATTCATTACGCTTGTACTTGTTTACATGAGTCTAAATAGGTTAGGTCGTTTGATTGAAGCATTCCGAGTGGCCGGCACCAAGGGCTAACCCTAACGCTAGTAGCAAAATCGACCGCCTTCAAAAATGTGCTTCCCCGGGGCGCTCGCGAGCGTGCCCGGCGGGAAGGCCCGCCAGCGGCCAAGCCCCAAGGGACCCCTTTTAGAGCAAAATATTTTTTATTGAATACCTCCAGCGAGTTTGGTAGCCATTGCTGCGATGCGTCTCATTTTTGAAACGCGTCTCAACTTCGGACGTTGTCTCGAGGAGACGCGTGCGCGACAGATTGGCCTGGGACTTGCTAAATAACGGGCCGAAAGGATGGAATGTGTAATGCGAAAGTCATTGTTTGTTGGACGTGGTTTTACATTTACCTGTTTGATAGGGCTCTTCCTGGCCCTTACGAGCTGCCAAAAGGCATCTGATTCAGATATCAACATTGCGCGCGGTGAGCTCACAAAAGCCGCAGCCCAGGGGGATCTCGCGCGGGTCGAGCAACTGCTCAAGGCCGGAGCCAATATCAATGAAAATGTGGCTAAGGATGAGGGCGAATCGCTGACCCCGCTTTTGGCCGCGATAGCCAAGCAACAGCGGGACATAGCCGTGTACCTTATCCGGAACGGCGCCGCCATCCATCCAAGCTACCGCAGATACCGCGCCAAGGAGCTGGCAAATCACGCCTTTGGTTCATCAAACGACGTTTCAGCACAAATCCGCCACAAAACGATTTTTAGCGCGGGGGAGCAAAAATGAAGTATCTCCAACCTCTCATCATTTTGATTTCGCTGTTTGGCAATCTAACATTTGCCGATGACAAACCGCTGCCGGGTCAGGCAAGAATGACGCCTGAGGAACGCCAGTATCATCGCCTTGCCTGGGTAACTTCACGTTACGCAACTTCGTTGCGCGCAGGCAGACTTGGCGAAGTTTTGGCTACGACGCAGATGATGCTCGATCGTCTTAGGTTAAATCCGCAATTGGCAGGCTCCCAAGAATTCGCACTTGGGGCGAATGCGTTCAGAGCCGAGATACGAGAAAAAAATAGGTTGGCGTTTAGCGCGGACAACTTCAGAAACGGGGTCACTGGTTCCCTACCGTTCGACATAGCAAATACGGCTTTGGAACTCAGTCCACACTTTGCACCTGTCGCCCCCGCGGCTTCACGTGTAATGCACAGAGCGGGGCAGTTCATAGATGCAGAGACCGCAAAATACAAACAGATGGGTGAGCAATACGATCGGCTCGCCCTTGCTAAACTTGATAGTAAGGCGCCGGACATTTTTGGTGCGTGGTACGATCTGGCGCATCGCGATCCCGCAGTTGCCATGCTAGACTCTACTGTTTTTGGTGAAGAGCCCAACCTACCGCCCACGGCACCGTTGGATGTGATCAAGCGACGCGCTAGTACCCTCCTTCCCCACAACGCCATGAACATTCTAAGTGGGGACGAGCCCGCAAACCCAGGAAAAATGTTTGAAGATACCGACGTCCTTCGAAATTTTAAAATGCCTAAAATAAAAGAAGAGAAGACTAACCGGGAGTTTCTTCCGCTATTGGAACAAATTGCGCTCGTAAAGGATGACCACAAAAAAGAAATGCATGTTTTCGATGATGCGGAGGCCGGATTTCAAGCTGTAGGCGGGATCTTAAAGCTGGTGGGCAAGGGAAATGTCGCACACAAGGTACAGGGCGTTGGTGTCGGTGCCGTTAATATCGCCAGAACGATTTCCAGGTTTAAGGCATCGTCACAGGTGTATAAGATCGGGGAGAAGGCAAATCTTAAGAACATTTCCAAGATTAGCTCGCTAAAGTTCACGGCAGATCTCGTTGGTATTGTCGGGAGTGTGATATCAATATTTTCTAGCGAGCCAAGCTTTGAACAACTTGTTTTGCAGGAGCTGGGTGAGATCAAGTCCATGCTCAGCGACGTGCGCACGGAAATGCATGATCGCTTCGATGCTATCGACAAAAATCTCGTAGTTATTTACGACCAATTGATAGCGGGTTTCGAAAACTTGCAGGAGAGGTCGCGCCACATGGAACGTCTGATTTCTGAGATGCAGACCACCCTCAATAGAGTCGATGTTTCGCTAAGAAACCTTCAGGGAAGCATGTACACCTACCTGCGTGCTGGCTTCGATCGCCAACTTACAGTTGATGAAGCCTTGTGCCTCAACTTGGAGCCGGGCAACACGAATACGGATTTTGGTGACGTGGAACGGTGCTTTGCAAAGTTTGCTACGTTCGCTTCATCGCTCTCGGCGGACCCATTGAGCGCGGATCGGAATGAGTTCGTAGTTGACGAGAATCTCTATTTTACTCTTGCAGAGGATGGACTGCTCCCCAACCCGTGGGACAAGATCGGCATGATGAGCGTTATTGCAGAGAAGAGGCTGAACTATCAAGGACTCAATCCTCGCACACACGAGCTGGTTAATCTATTGTCATGGGTTCGTTTTACTAAGGACTACCTTCAACTGGCCGAACGCTGGCCGGAGATCTATCGCAGCTACGGTTCTGAAAAGAACACCCAGAGAATTCTCCAGGCGGGAGAGAATTTGCGAACTGCCGTCGTCAACTTAACAACTACTCCCTCGACCGATGGGCCATTGGGCGATTTCCGTTTCTTGGAGCAGGTGCTTGGCATCTACGAGAAGAAACTTGAGGCTTTCAATACGGTGCTGGCCGAGCGCCGGGCGGAAATCGAAAAGGAGTTCGCGGCGGGATTCGATCTCAGTAAAGATATCAACCAGCTTCCAAAAGACGGTAAAACTGCGTTTCGCTTGAAACATCTTGGGATTGGCATTTGTGACAAAACGGGAGTTCCGGGATCAGAACGTGGCTACCGGTGGGATCCCATGTATGCGCCCAAGTTCATGGAGAAACCGTTTGAAAGTGAGCAGAGTCTAAAAGCGCTTGCGGAGACGATTCCCGCTCCCTATCTGCACGCGCACGCCCTGGGCCTAGGGGTGATCTCGGTCTGTTATGGCGACCTAGCCTGGGTAGAAAAAAAGAACATTCGACCCCCGCACGAGTTTCACAAGTTGGCCTTTTCGCTAGTGGCAACGTTCAAAACATCGGACGGGCAGCTCCCTATCTTTACCAAGCGGTTCGTATCGACTCAGCACTACATGAGCCACCACGTGGGGCCTGGCCAGACGTTGTATGATGCCTTTAACCACTTCCACGCCGGTGAGCATTTGCACTTTGTTGAGAATGACGATGCGTACAACTCGTTGCAGGCCTACGTGGTTCAGAAGAGAATCCTCTCCATCGAGGCGGCTCGTTGGGAGTGGTCCAGGAAATTTCTGGATGACTTCGCGAAGAACCAGGGCACGGAAGTGCTCACTCAGGACGAGAAGGCAAAATCCCTGAAAGCGATCAGCGAGCTCTTGCAGGATTACATGGTTAAGAAAGTGAAGCCGAAAGTCCATCAACTTCTAGTCGCCGACTGTTCGCGCACGCACTCCCTGGGGATGCGTCTTGAGGAACTTAGCGGTGCTAAACGTTTGGTCCAGGCCTTTATTAGTCTTGCGATGCCGAAGGTAACGGAAACCGATGATGAAGTTTACTCGCTGTTGTTTGGTGCACAGCAGTTGGTTGACTCCAAGTCCGTGTCTGATAGCCCCGAAAACACGGCATTTACGTTTTGGGATGGCCACGCGTCGGTAACCGCAACTGCCTCCCAGCGACTCACGGGGTTGAAAAGCTACATCCACGACAAGATCCTTGCCAAGGATTATCGCGGGCAATCACCGGAGATTCTTGACGTCGGAATTCTCGGGCTTTCAGCGATGATGCGCTTGCACGACGAGCAAACGCCGAAAGAACCGATTGGTACCGTGTTCCAGGACCTAGTCACGGAAGTGGATGGGTTACTAGCGAATTAGGATTTCCGCTCACAACCAAAAAAGGAGACAAAATGAAAAAGAAACTCTTAGCTGCTGTGTTTGGTGTTGCATTGCTTAGCCTTCCGGGATGTGCCTCTTTGATTTCCGGTACGAGTCAGGATCTGGCGTTTGATTCCGTTCCCGCCGGTGCCTCTGTACAGGTCGCAGGAAAAAGCTGCACTACACCGTGCAAGTTGAACTTAGAAAAGGGACAGGCCTATCAAGTGACCTTCAGCAAGAAGGGCTATAAAACTCAGCAATTGTCTACTGCCAAGCAATTTGACGGGGTTGCGATTCTCAATATGTTGGGCCTTGTCGGTTGGGTGATCGATTTGAGCACCGGTGCCGTTAGCAAGATTGAGCCATCAGCTCTAACTGCTACCTTGGAGCATTAGTGCTTTAAGCGGCCGTGCCCCTTTCAGCCCGGAGACACGTCTCAGTTCCGGACAGTTGGAGTTGGTGCGGAGGCGCGCATTCGTGCGCGGAGGGCCCCCACCTTCCTGGATCCAAGTTTGCATTTAAGAGCCCGCGTAAGGAGCACGAAACATGGCTACATCTACGCGTCGGTTCCCGGAGGGGGAAAAGTTTTATTATCCCGTTGTGGCGGGCGACACGCTCACTCGCCTGATTGAGGGTTATTATCCGTTTAATGGGCCTGCAGAGCGCTGCCAAATCCTGCGACAAGTGCTGGCCGATAATCCCGACATCGTGAGCCCCAATCTTATTTACCCTGGCCAGCTTATTCAATTTAGGACCCCTTTTGAGCCTATTGCGCTTGAGCAGTCGGAGGTCTCTGAGCTATGGGCGGCTAAGCGGGAGTGGGCCTCGATGACCCCACAGGAGCGCAAGGACGTGTCGTTGCTTGATGGGCTGAATGGCGGGGCTCTGACGTCTGTTTCGCTGGGGGCGGGGTCCGGCACCCTAGGGCAGCTTGCCGGAGCGTTTCAGGCGAACCAGCAGCCCATAATGGATATCATTAAGAAGTATGAGTCATTCAAGAAGGGAAAAATCACCAAAGGGCAGTATGATTATTTCCGGAAAGTAACACTCGAGGTTTATCAGAAGCGGATGGGGTCATTTCACCAGAAAGTATTTTATGGGGGCAAGACACCCAGGCAGGTGTTTCGGATTAACCCGCGCGCTGCCGGTAGGGGACTTGCGAGCCACTTGAAACACATGCGAAGGCTTAGCTCCATTGCCCGCACAACAGGTTGGGTGCTCACGGCAGCAAGCCTGCCCTTGGCCTGCATGGAGCTCAACGATGCCGTTAGCCGCCGGGAGAAGAATATTATTGCGGTGGAGACGGGGGTGTCGTTGGCTACGGGCTACTTTGGCGGGCTAATAGTTGCTGCGATGGTGACGGGCCCGTTTGGCTTAGGATTGGCTTTGGTCGTGGGTCTAGGAACTGGCGTTGCCAGTTGGGCCTTGGGGAAAGGTGCCGGAGTTGCCTACGACCGGATTGGAAATCGGTACGACATAGTGGAGGCGCTCTCCATTGATCAAATTTGCGCAGGAGGGGGTCAGTGATACCAATGGGAGAAATTGGTATGTCCCTGATTGTCGCATTTTTTGCTTGTTTTGCTTTTTCTCTCTTTCTGATGATTGTTGTGCAGGTCAGCTATCCGAAGCACATTCGAGCAGATGTTTTTACGAGCAAATACTTTAACGAGTTCGAGCTGGGCTTTATGCGTGGAATTCCATACGGGTTGTTGTTCACTGCCACGTTAGTGGGCGCCACCCTCTTTCCGCGTTTCGGAGCCGGTAAAAGGTTTTATGACTACAATGTCCGAGAGAAGATGCCGCGTTTCGTTGTAGTGCTTTGCTACTTACAGGCGGTGGTGGTTTGTGTGGCAGGTCTTATAGGTGCTGTCTTTTTGTTGGTTTTTCTCTTTCCTGATTCTGGACTTTTTAAGTGGGACAAATAGCCGTCAACCTGTCGCGCGACAGGTCAAGCGGACAAGGTAGTCCGAAATGAGGCGCGGGCCTCGGATAGACTTGTCGCAGGAACTAGCGGCGGCTGGGCGTGTGAACGATCCCGGCCGTTTGCGTGGTGCTCGCGGTTCCAGTTGAGGAGACGTTGTGAGTACCAAGGCGTTTTCCGGTCTTCTGAACCAACTCATAGTTGATCGTGTGGGCATCCCCTTTGAAGCAATCTTCAACAGTATCCGGACACTTGTCGTTCTTGTCCGGGCTGCAAGCGACGGGTACGAAGACTTCTTCTTTACCAGAGCCATCGTTGTACTTTACGTTGCAGTAAGATCCCATGAGGCAGAAATCGGCGCCGGCGTATATATCCGTTCCTGGTCGCGCACTGACGTGAACCGGGTAGCGCTTGGCTTCCGCTTTCGTACATCCTTCAATCGACTTGATATTTTCATTTCCAGAATTGTTTACGGGTTTTAGCAGCGCTACCTTCATAGCACTCAGGTCAAACAATGGTTCGTTTGCCTCCGCACAGGCTTTCGCAGTAAACTCACCGTCGGTGGTTGGGCATTTCCCGTCGGAAGTCGCCAAGCAATAAAGCCAAAGTGGCTTTTCTTTTCCTTTGCACATTGCAGACCCGATGCACAAGTTCCGTGAGAATCCCGCAGCCTTTTCAATTTCGATGCGTGATGGCACCGCAACGGGGGAAGTAGGCATCCAGGTGCAATCCGCTGCGCCTGCAAAAACGACACTCTGTAGGCTACCGAAAAGCAAAAAAGCAAAGTAGCCAAGATCTGCTCTTGAAATCATAGTAACGAATCCTCCAACAACTGCAGCCTGACGCCACGGGAGATATCAGCAATAACGGTGCGCGTCAATATGGCTTCAACGCAAGATGTTTACTTGGGAAGTGTAGCAGTACCCAAAATGTATACAGTAGGACAATTTTATGGATTGAACGTGAGTCTAAGTCTTGGAAAGTATAGCGATTTGGCGCAGCCCCAAAAAAGCAGTCCGACGGTACCGATCGTCCAAATCGTGGGCGTAACATCATGTATCTTATTAAGGACTTAGAACTCCACCCAAGATCTCGTTAAAAACTTGCGTATCTACCCTCAAAGAACTCTCTCGGTATTCAGTTATTTCGGTGACTTGCGCGAGTCCGACTGGCATCGGTTTTGCTCATAACGGTGGGTGAGGGGTACATGTCAAAATTCGGAATATCTAAGATCGTCTTCTTTCTCGCTGTCGCTGTACTGGTGCCTACCAGGCTACTTGGAGTTGTGGCCGATGAGAGCGGCGAGAAGCCGACGCTGCAAGACAACGGCAAAGGGCCTAGTGCCGCGAAGCCCAAAGGGGAGCCTCCCGCTCCGCCGGGCAAGAGTCCCGCCGCTGCCAAATACGAAAGCAAGTTTGGTAAACCTGCCCCTTCATCCCTTACCGAAGGTCATTCTAGCGTTACTCCCACTGGAGAGTGGAAGGACTATAGCCAGGCAATTGATGGGCAGAATGCTGCGGCAAGCAATTTGATTCGCGATCCTTTCAACTTGCAAAATAGACAGGCCCTTACCAACGCCATAAACAATACTCGCCAAAGAGAGTCCGCGGTCGCGGAGCGCATTATTCAAAGCGGCACCCTTTCGGCAAACGAGGTAAGGGCACTTGGCGCCATTGCGACCGGCCTAGTAGATCAGAAACTTGGGCGCTCCGACAACTCGGGCGAAAACAACAACCAACCCACCGTTTCTCCCCAACGCATTCAACAAGCTTTGGAACGCGTGCAGCAGGCGCGACAGTTTTATAATGCAGATCCTCCGGCGGCGTTGGATGCGATTCGTAATTTAGATGAGTATAAACTCTTTACTGATTCCGGAGATGAGATTCCGGTTCTTGTAGATAATACTGAAGTCGGTTTGGCGGACGCGGGACCCGTGCAAACGGCACCAGGTCTGGAAGACAAGTTTGCGGCCATCGCCAACGGCCAGCCTTCGACCGCCGTCTACATCAACAAGAATATAGTGAGCCCGGCAGCCGGCAACCTTACGGCCGGTGAAGAAGCCGTCACCGAACAAATTAGCGCCGAAGAAACCAAGCCCGAAGCAGCCCCTCAGGTGGCAGCGACCGGTCGTGGGCCGGCTTCAGAAGAAGACGGCGGGCTCACGGTTGAAGACGTCCTCAAGGCACTTCTTGGCGAAGAAGCCCTTGAAGAAGAAGAGGCAGGCATCGAAGTCGGGTATGACGAAGGCCTTGTCGAAGACGAATATTTTGAAGAGCACCTCGGCAAAGAAATTCCGCTGGTGCTTCGCCCGGGTAAACTGCGGGCCTTACAACGTGGGCTTAGCGGCAAGATTGATAAATCTCTACCCATCGGCACGCGCACCGGTAACGGCCTGCGCGATGATGATGACCTCTTAATGGTGGCGGGCGAGAAATTTCCGGTCCTCAAAGGCATTTTCCAAAAAGCGCGTCGCAGCCCGACCGCGACCCAACTTCTTTTCTGGCTCTCTATCGCCGTCAGTCTCTACTTCATGATGAAGCTCTTCTACAATCTGACCCAAAGGCCGCAGCCGAGCTATGCGAACTCGTCGTATTTCGCAGCCGCAAGAGATCATCAGGATGATGGGCTTGCAGAAGATTTAGAAATCAGCTTTACCGAACCGCAGCCGGTTCAAGTGAACCGCGCGATGGCGCAGCGTTTTGGAAACATCCCCATGGTCCAGGTCGATCCTGAACTGGGACAGCTTCGAGAAGACGGTGAAATCCAGAGCGGCTCATTTGAAGTAATCGAGCACACGGCCCAAAGCCTAACTATGATGAAAACCATCACGCAGGAAGTAACGGGAACGCTCGCTCCGTGGACGCCCAAGGACGCTCGTATCCTTGAGCCCAATAAGATTTATATCAAGATGGATCCTAAATCCGAGAAATGGTACCTCGTACGCGGTGGAGCCGACGGTAAAATCGGTGAAACGCTCGCAGAAATTTTTCCGGGTACCGTCGTAGACGGCGAAACTTTAGGACCGCAATTCACAGCGGTACGCTACCGCCTCAAACACAACGGCAAGTGGGCGCCCACCGCGGATCGCGTCCAGTTCGTTGTGTCCGTCATGCCTAAGGGCAGCGGCCCTTCCTGGTGGAGCTAGACTCGTCGAATACACACTTCTCTCCTTTCAAGCTTCGAAATAATGGCACAAGTGTAAAAGCGTTTTTTGTCTTTTTTTCCCACGTTGACCTAGGAATTGTCTGGCACGCTCTCTGCAAACTCGCCTATTGAGTTTTCTCTGTTTGGTCGGAGTTGTTAGTGGTTAGAATACGGTCATTTCCTGAAAGAGCTACGCTCTTTGTTTTGGCACTAGTCATTAGTTTCAATGCTATTGCTGAACTTCATAACCAGGATGCCGACCGGACCATCGCGCCCCACCACGCGACTCGCAAGGAGTTCGAAGATCGACTTGTCTCAGGTGGCGTGCTCTACAACGTGCGCACCGGGAAGAATCCCGAAAAAGAAGTCGGCATCGCTGCAATGGGGATTCTACAAACCTTAGCACCCTATAAAAAATTGAAAGCTGACGAACTGGTCAAGCTAGCGCGCGAACTTGAGCTGGCCTACAGAAATCGGGGATTTACTAGTTTTTCTAGCCTTAAGGAAAGCACCGACGCAATCCTACGCCGGGCCGGTATAGATCCTAAGATCACCGTTTCGTTGAGTAAGAGCGGGCCAAATGCATCTATGGGCTCGGAGCTCGATCTTGTAAGTTTCTTGACTCTATATCAGGAGGTACGGACGGGACGGATTTTCCGGCCTAGGGGCAACGATACCGGCGAGCAAATTTTTGGCAAGAGCATAAATGACTGGAACGATCAAGAGATGCGACGCCAGATGCTCGACTTTATATCGGCCTTACGTTCCTCTCCTGAGTCTAAAAAGGGGCTCGAGGAGTACCTCAAGTCTGAACTAAATGGTGCTTCACTCGATGCTGAAACCTTTGCTCAGTTTGCCCAAAATTATCCTGACTCCGCTCTCTCTGCGATGGTTCCTTATTTGGCGGAGGGACATTCAAGTACTCAGCGTCATCTTGAGCGAGTCGCGGAGCAATTCCAACAGGAGAAGCTACGGCAACACTTGGAGAAACTACAGGCCGATGGGAAAAGGCCTTATGAGTTTGCAAGCCTGGCTACAGGCGCCCTAATCGACTTATCTCAGGGCGACCCCAAGGCGGCCGCAGCAGCCCATATTGCGGACGCTGGAGTACAGTTGAGTGCTCTCAAATCTAGAGTGAATTTCCTACAAGGGCTAAAGCCTGCAGCGCTCTCGGCTCTCGCGAAGAGAGATGTCAAGTCTTGGACTGAAATACTCGACCCGGCTGATGTTATGAAGGATGCCCTAGGTATTCTAACCAACCTTGCTGCAACTCTATTCAAGTTGTTTGGCGGCGGACCATCCATCGAACAAATGATTTTGGAGCAGATTGAGCAGCTTCGGGATCTTGTGACCAAAATGTATAACGATCTGAGCAGAGGGCAAACTGAGATAAACGTGAAGTTGCAGCAGATGCATGCAAGTATTGAACAGCAGTTTTCGATTCTTCGGGATTTGGTCCGTAGAGAGTCCACTAATCTAAAAGGTAGGTCACGAGATCAGTTCGCTACCCTGAATAGGATCGCCTCGGAGGTGTTTCGAGAAAGCCACTCGGAACTCGAGCGAATGCGGGCGAGCCGCTGGGAAAAGACAAAGGGCCTTTGCACCGATTTAGAAAGCTGCCTTGCTCGAAAGGAACCATCAGAGGCGCAGATTGATCAATTCCTAGGATGGCTCGGGTCCTTAACGGACTACGGGTACGACTTCTCACATGATGCTTTGGCCGTAGGACGAGGGCTCGATCTAGGCGAAAACATCCACCCTTTAGCGAGCGGAAAAGACCAGTCTAAAATGAACTTTCGACTGGGTGGTGAGCTTCCCTTTCACAAGGGGCACACGAATACGCGCCTGATCTATGACGCGTTAAAGGCACTTGACCTAGATGTGACCGGAGGAAATACATTTCTACCCGAAGAGGAGAGTCAGACGGGAGCTCAATACGCTTGGCCGGCGAATACCGATGACCTCCAGCATATTTCTGAGAAAGTGACTCATTTTCTGAGTAGAGGAAAACCGATCATTAAAGAGCGTCCGCTTCTGCTAATAAGTAGACTCAAGCGAATGTTGGTTGCCGCGCGCCGCACACGGCTCGCTTCAGACAATGTCTTCCCGGTTGATTCCGCGAATCATGCGAGTTCCATCAACGTTAGTAAGGTACTTGCAAATTACGAGCTAGCGCTTCACGGACTCATGGACCACATCGGTGAGCAGGTACTTCCGGAGCCTGCTTCGAACCAGGATCGGTATCTAAAACAGTATCTCGAAACCCAGAATGACAAAGCACTGCCCGTTAAGGATCTGAAACCTAGTGAGACTGCAATTCTCCCAAAAGATGTCCTTTTTGATACGGGGAGTGGATTAGCTATTCCACTGTGCCGCGGGCCGCGACTTGAGGATATGAAGCGCGACGGGGCAACCTCCCCGAAGTTGGAGGTTCCTGAGGAAGCGTTGGCGGCCGTATTGAAGTCCTTAACTTCGTTAATCCCAAACTCCGCCAAAATCGCAAAGGATTTAGGACTAGGAACTATTCAAGTTTGTTACCGCACGGAAATACTTAATGAACGCTATGAGCTAAAGGGCTACGGAGACCACGTTCACAAAAAGATTTTTGGAATTCCCGCTATAGTAGTTGAAGGGAGTTTCGTCGGGAATGGCGAATCTAGGGTTGGTAGCGTCCCGCTTTTCCGAAGGGCTTTGCATGATGGGAGAGAAACCCATATTCACTCGGAGATCTATTCGCCGCGCTGGAAAATTCCTGAAAAAGACGAACATCCCTCAAATGCACCGGTGACCGATTTGAGATTGGATGACAAGCAGGCTCTGGAAGCCAATCAAAAAGAGATAGACGCAGTCCATAAGTTCAACGCGAAGGGGCCGACGGGGGTCCAGCCACATTACTGGGCTTATGAAGGTCTCTACTTTACGCCGAGCTACACCAAGACAGATGAAGACAACCGGAAAGAAGGCTCATGGTTTCTTTCCGGCATGCCAAGTGCCCTTACCAATCGTTGGGGTGGCGACAGCGATAGCTGGCGCGCTCGGTTCGAAAGTGATCGTGCCGTGGAAATTTCGGATCCTAATCAATTGAAGATAAGCCGCGAAATCATTGATCGCTTAGTGGAAGGCAATCTGAGCTCTTTGGCCAAAGAGGTTAACATCGAAGAAATTCGGAAAGATGCTGAAAAAGGGGCCGGTGCCTTCTCGGGCGGTTTGGTGGAAATTGCGGGTGCGCGACAATTGATTGTGGACGCTTTCGCAAAGGCCATGGGAGATGAGTTTCAAAAGGATGAAGAGTTACAGCGCCTGCTAGCTGCGCTTCCCGGTACCGACGAGATTGTTGCACTAGTGGTGAAAGATCCCGCTCAGTTCAATGCTGCTTATCGCCGAAGAAAGGCTTTGGATGGTTTGATGCACCCCGTAAAAGCCTTGCTTCAATACGTTCAAAAGCGGGAGTTCAGAAGCAGTCATCAGGGGCTTTCACACGTTATTTTGAAACTGGAAGATTTGCTAAGAGGCTACGGTGAGAATAGCGATGGCTTACAGGTTCTCATGAAGCCTTCAGATGGCGTGGACTCTAAGACCCGCGCGCTTAGAAACCACCAAATTCGAGAAGCTGTTGAGCAATACGATCTCACACCGTTGGAAATAGTGCAGGTGGGCGAGGTTGTTTCTCAGTTGGAAGCCGAGGGCAAGTCGACCTTCAACCTTTGGGCGCATTACGGCAGAATTCGCAACTCGTCGGCCAAACCCTCAAAAGACGTGGCACTGGCGCAGATTCGCCGCGAGTACAATTTCGAGCTTGCCGAAGAAAGCCGCATCAAAAAACTATTGGTTCAGACTGGAAATCGCGGCCCCTACACCAAGCGCACCGAACTTAGGTAGTTATTTCCTCAGGAAATCCCTAGCCCGGCGCGCTCGTTAAAGTGACATTTTTTCCCGTCAATGTGCGCGTGCGCTCATTCTGACCCACGTGAACGGCGCGTCCAAACTCGTCTATTTTTCCAGAGTCCCGATTTCTTAACAGCTGTTAACAGTAAGCCAGTCTTTTTCGAGCTCGAACATGTCGGCCAGGCCTTCTTCAGGTAATTCAGTTAATGAAAAATTAAAACGTCCATTCCGGCTGGCACGCGAGTTGTAAGAGCTACTCTGCGTAAAACACCTTCGCCGGATTGGCGAATACATGGAGGGTTGGGGTATGAACCGTTTTGTATTATTTGTGGCGTGCTTCGCTGTGGCGATCACGGCCTCTGTCGCACGCGCAGAATTTGATGAAGTTTCCGTTCCGGTGAACGAAGTTTTCGTTCCGGTAGGTTTTGATGACAACGATCGCGTGGAAGTGGTGCTGGACGGGTACCTGCCTGACACCTGCCACAAGCTGGCGGACGTAAAGGTCACGATCGACGAGAATTCGCACACCATGACGCTCGATCAAAAAGCTAAGCGCGTCCTTGGGGCCTGCGCGGACGTCACCGTCCCGTTCAGCAACGTGCTCAGCCTTGGTGCCCTAGAAGCCGGCACTTACAAGATTAAGCTTGCAGACGCAGAAGAGTCTCAGCCCCTGAAAGTAACGAAAGCCCCGGTCGAAACTCCGGACGACTTTCTCTACGCTCCCGTCGACAATATTTCTGTAGAGCGCAAAGATGGCGAGATTTACGCCCGCATTGAAGGCCGCTTCACGAGCTCTTGCCTGAATATGGATCGTTTCGAAGTGCATCACACTGGCAAAACCATCCAGGTGCTTCCTATCATGAAGTACAACATTGCGGCAGATGCGCCATGTGAAGTGAACGAGCGCCCGTTTAAAGAATATGTCGAGCTTCCCAATGTAGAAGCTGTACGCCATCTGCTTCACGTTCGCAGCTTGGAAGGACGCTCCAAGAACCTTGTGTTCAACCCGAAAACTGTCCAAAAGTAATTTCGGTTGAACATTGTCATGCTACGCACCCGATCCGGCCACGGATCGGGTGTTTTTTTTCCGACTATTGCTTCTTGCAGGTACTAATTCCCAGCATCGCATAGGGCGGGCACCAGCCCACAAGGCCGGTAAGCACCGGAATAAGCCCTAAAAGAAACCAGGGATTGGCAGGGCCAACAAAGGCCAGACTGGTTAGAACCAAACCACCAACTACCCGCACACCACGTTCAATCGGATGTATGTTTTTTTTCATTTTGTCTCCCCTCAGATGAGCCTCTATTATCGTCGATCTATCGGCGGCCTCAAAAGACGCGCCGTGGCCACCTGGGAGAGTGGGTCAGTTTAACTTGCGAGGAGCTGATCGATTTCCTTGCGCAAGGATTCCAGACTTTCTGCGATGGGCTGTTGGGGTCTATGAGCGTTGTGTAGCTCGTACATCGCGCGCAATCCGGTCAGGGCAGCGTCAAGTACTTCAACGGGCTCGTCCGTGTAAGAGTCCGATTGCAAGCGCCCTTGTAACCAAGCGCGAAGCGCTTTTACGCGTTCGCGTGCGGTCTGCGTGGGGCGCGTCGCTGGATCTGCGAAAGAAGCTTCTCCGTCCAATACCGGCTTTAGGACGATACCGCTGTCGCTCAGCTGTTCTTTGCCGTAAAGAAAACTGCGAAGCGTATCGTTTGTTTCCGCCGAATGAGGCATCCCGAGCACAAAGTAACTTCGAATAAGATTTTTCGAACCACTAAGTCCGGACAAAGCACGCTGAACTGCCGAGCTTCTTCCGGCATCCAATAGGATGGCGTTATCCGCCACCTCTTTGACTTTAGCAAAGCGGGCGTTCACAAGAGCTTCCATCTCGGCGAGGTTTTTTGCGCGGCTTTCTTCCGTTAGTTCTTCTTTTCCGCCGCCTTTGTTTAAAGTGGCCATCTGTCCGTTTTCCCACTCCCACACCATCGCCACCGAAATCATGGATTCCTTTTCATCCTGTAGCTTGCGCAAGTAGATCCAAGGATCTTGCGCCGGGGCGCCTTCTTTGCGCTTAGGAATCAAGTGAAAGTGCAACGGATCCCCAAGGACATTTCGATCATGGTACTCCGGCAGGGGAGGCGCGTGCTGGAAGCTCGACACATAGGCATGAGTCGATACAAACTTGCGCGTAAAAATGGGAATGCGCGCCTTCTCCGTCACGAAGTAGCCGCTCAGCCTTAAGGCCGCTAGGTGGGTGTTGCGCTTATCCGTGTAGATTTCTTTTACTTCGTCCCATACAGGAGTCTCGTAGCAAACTTCAATCCTGCCTAGCCCGATTTGGTGGGCGATGCGAAACGCCCGGGGGATTATCTTGTCGAGTGCCTCGGAGTGCTCGCTCATGTTCCGGCTAGAGAGTACCGCAGGTACCGTCAAGTGTTTGGGCTTGTATTCCTTGTGGGCGTAGGGAATCTCAGCGCCCTTGCAAAGCGCGATTTCAGTGATGTCTAGAGCGGTCTTTCCCTCAATCGGAACCTGACTTGCCCCTTTGGCGTAGTCATAGCCCTGAATGAGCTCCTCCATTTTTTGCTTCTTAACTGCATCGACTGCCTTATCGGTGTTTGCGAGTTGCTCCTCGTAGCCCTGGAGTAAGCGATCATAAACTGCAAAATTCCAAACCGCCCCGTCTGAACTGGTGGTGGAGGTAAGGTTACGCACGGCTTGGCGCAGCTCTTCTCCGGCCTCCAAAATATCTCGCGTGGTACCGATGGCGTTGTACTGGAAATAAATGTCCGGCCAGCGCGTCGCCATCTTCATATAGATTCTGGCGTATCGGGCCCAGTCGACGAGATTTACCAGAGGCCGATGAAAGTCGAGCCCAGGAAATTGGAGCTGCTTTTTTGCGTAAACAGACAAAAATCCTATGTTCTTCCAAGGATCTTCAATCTGCGCGTAATCGGCAAGGCGATGAATGACCTCAGGATCGCTAGCGGAAAGATCCGCCGCGTTACCAACAGCGTCGCGAGCATTCTTTGTCGCCGCCAAATGGACTGCGACAAAGCAATCAGAAATCTGTGACCAGGATCGCTCGACATTGAAGTAGTCGGTACTGAGGCATTTTGCGATTTCAGCGTCAATTTGCCTATCAAATCCTGCCTTCAGGTATTTGTAGAGCGAGCCGCGTAGGGTATTGATAGACGTCTCGAGACTCCGCAAACTTTGGCTTAGGCTCACGGTTTCAAGGCGTCCCTTTTCCAGCTGCTTTTCCAAAGAGTCAAAGCCATCGAGCATCGTCGTGTAAATGCGGTCCAAGGACTGATCTACATAGTCGAAACGCTCGTGCATCTCCTCCCGGACCGTGCCAATCATCTGCTTGATGTCTCGTAGTTCTTCCAGGACGACTTCTTCAAAACTAGGGCCGGATGACGCGAAGAGGTTAATCAGTTGTCCCACGACGCTGACTAAATCCGTTGTGAGCTTGAAGGCGCTGTAACGGGAAGTGCCGCCAGCGAGAATTCGAGTTTGATCGAAACTGAACTTGCGCACCGAGTGGGCAATCTGGATGGCTGCAGATCCTACACCATCAATCTTGTCCGCAAGCTCACTCTTTCCCAGAAGCCGAGAGACTTGCGAAAGAAAACGTACTCTCCCAGTCATTTTGCCGACCTCTGCGCTAAACTCTTCTTCTTCACGCTCGACGCGCAAGAGAGCCTCGCTCTGGCTGTACTTCTCAGGTTTGGCTTCAGGCTTTGCTTTGAAACTCTTGCGTGACGCTGTGATGATAGAGCGCGCGTCGTCAGTCGCACTGCGGACAAGTGGGGCCGTGGCTTCCATCACTTCGCTGTCCATGTAGAGTTTGCCATCGGTGTCTTTGTAGAAAAACTGATTGCGTACTTCTTCAGAGAGAAGCCCGTTGCGTTTGGCTAGTTGCGCGAGCCCCGTTCCTACCGGCGTGAAGCCATCCCCGCTAAATAAGAGGTTGTCGGTGTGGGCCGCGACGGGGTTTTCATCGCAAATCTTTTTCCAGTCGCTGACTACCTTTTCGGCGCGATCGGCGTAATAGACCTTTGCAGAAAAGCGGGCACTTTGTGCGCGCACCTGCTGGGAGTGCGACTCCATGGCTTCCAGAAGGTTTGTGGAGTTTGCAATGACGAGCGAAGCCATACCCGAAAAAGGGCGAGTGGCCGGGTTTTGAGAGGCCAAGGTCGGCAGTGCCTTGCCCCAGGCAAACTGCATGGCGTAACGAGGATCCTCATCGATGCGGTAATGGGAGCGACTTTGAGAGATTTTGTCTTCCTTACGTAGGAGCTCGCGGTACGCGTTTCCCTGCTTGGCGATTTCAGAGGAGTCTGTACCGGCCTTGCCTGACTTAAATTTATCAACCAGCAGGGACATCATTTCCGTCGATTCTGTGAACCGGCCCGCGGAACGCATCTCCTTAAGGCGCGTTTGCGTCCAGAGGATGTGCTCCGTTTGCTTGATGCGCTTTACCGAGAATTCAATGTCTTCCGGTGTCGGTACCTTGATGAGAAAATCATCCGCCGCGAGAAGGGCGGTAGAGAAAAAGATGGCGATAGATAGAATGGAAATACGCATCTTAGTTCCCTCCCTGCGATTTGCGGATAGCGCGGGTGACTTCACTCGTTTCGCCAAAAACTTCGTAGGCGAGCTCCAAAGCACGGTGGCCTTGGTACGTGGGGTAAAGGAGCGCGCCGTTTCTTACCAGATAAAGCGCTGCCGCTTCCTGTCGCTTGCCGATGGCAGCAATTAGCGGCGTGAGGGAGTCCTGCTCCGTAGCGGCCACATTTTCATTAATATTGGCGCCGGCCTTAAGCAGCGCTTCCACTCTCGGCACATCCCCTGTGGCGGCGGCTCTGGTGAGCTCGCCCTTTTCAAACGATCCTGGAATGGCGCGCGAATCGACGTTGTTGGTGCAGCTAAGTAGCAGCAGGCAGAGTGCCACAAGAATCGACCAGGAAAAGATTTGGCGGAGGAGCGGGGTGAGCTCATCGCTCCCTTCTGTCTGGCGCTTGAAATAAGCCAGTGAAGAGCCAGGCTCTCTCAAAAACTGCATCAACATGGATTCCTCCAATAAGGCCGCTTCCCAAAGAGCTAAACCTCGTTCGCGTCCACTTCTTCAGGCGCGTACAGCACCCGACCTTCCATGCCCCCAGATACAAAAATACACTCGCCACTTAGATGCCCGCTCAGCTGTGAAGATGCCAAAAACAACACACTCGAAGCCACGTCTTCGGGGCGTGCAATCTTTTTCATCGGGATCGTCTGTGCAACCCGCACTTTTGCGGCCGTGTCTTTTGCAAAATCTCGTACCATCGGCGTAAGAGTCCAACCCGGGCAAACGGCATTCACGCGCCCACGTGGGGCGATGCGAGAAATTTCGTTTTTGAGTGACTTTAAAAAGCCGTGCATGACCGCACCTTTGGCGCTGGCGTAGTCGGCGTGCGCGGCTTCACCAAATTTTCCCGCGGTCGAGCCAATCAAGACCGCTGCGGGGGCTGTGAGGCCGTGGCGCTTAATGCCTCTAAAAAATTCTCTTAGGGTCAAAAACTGTGAAGTTAGGTTGGCCGAGAGCGTTTCGTTCCACTGCTCCAGGCTTAACTCATGGAGTGGGGTAGCGGGCGTGTACTTGCCCGCGTTCGCGACAACGATTTCTACCGGGCCCAGATCTTTTTCGATGGTTTCAAAGAGGCGCGCGACATCGGCTTCCTGGCTCAAATCCGCTTGGGCCATTTGGCTGCGGCTCTCACCGAGTTCTACATTCAGGCTACGGGCGCCGCGTACGTTTTGGTGGTAGTGCAGGACTACCCGCGCCCCTTCCTTTGCAAACTGGCGGGCGACTTCGCTGCCAATGCCACCGGATGCGCCAGTGACGAGTACGACTTTTTCATTCAAACCTGTTTGCATTGATGTCCTTCCGTTCCGATCGGCTCAATCTAAGAGCAAGATGCGGGCCAGAGAGTTTGAGCCCGGGAGCGAGGGAGGTGCCGTCCGAAGATGAGACCCGAGTTCAGTTGTGAGACGCGATGAGTCAGGAAATAGCAGTTGGGGCCGTGTTATTCAACGTGAAATATTTAGAGGGCTACTGGCCGCTGGCGTTGTTGTCTTTGTGGAAAAGATGCCCCATTTGCCCCTCCAAGCGGTACACGACCCGCTCCCGAGAGAGCCAATTGAAGACGACCGCCTGGTAGCCGCGCGCCTCGGTCGGTCTAGGCGATTGAGGGAGCTCTTTGGGGTCGAGCCAAGTCCCTAAAACCTTGTTGTCTTGAGGGCTTAGCCCGGGCACTTCGCGCGCGAGGTACTTTAGGGCCAGCGGGATAGCGGAGTGGAGATCCGCGCTCAGGTACTCGCGGCTGTTCAGAAGAGAGGCCGTATCGTTCGCCCGCTGGTAGGCGGTCCACCACTCCAGGTAGGCGTCCCCCACCGTGGCCGGAAGCTGCTGCCTCCAGGCCGGAAAAAGTGTCGCGACGAAGCCCTCGTTCACGCCGACGTCGATGACGATTCCCTCATAAGTCCCCCGTATGTAGTAGGCGGGGTGCTCGGGCGAGATGTTTTCGGTGAGAAGGAGCGACTGCGGATCCTCCAAAATGGCCTTTCCGGCGTCTTGAATTTTTCCAAGGCTCCAGGACACAGGGAAAAGACTTTTGCCGCCAATCGGTGCCTTCCCATGGCGTGCCGCTTGGAGTGTGGCCTTCCACGTGGGCGCGTTGAACATGGGCCGCGGGAGTAACAAGCACAACACTCCGTTGTGTCGTTGTTCCACTCCCCAAAGGTATTGCTCCGAAACCAAATGCCGGGCCCAGCCTTTGCGGCTGGTATCAAATCCCGCTTCTCTAAGAAAACCCAAAAAGAACTCGTAGCCTGCGCCCGAGATGTCGATTTCATCCACGTGCTTTTCAAAAGCCGAACGTACGTCCGCCGGCCAGCTCTGAATTCTGTCGTCGGCTAATGCCTCCCAAGAAGCGAGCGTATGGCCACCACCGCTACTTACTGGGCCCGTCGGGGAGAGGCTTTTTTCGCCCACCAAATGCGCAATGGTAGTTTCTTTAGCCCAGAGCAGATTTACGATGGCCTGGTCGATGCCCGTACGGAGTTGTGGCTGCTTGGCTAAGGTCATTTCCTTTTCGATACTCAGAGGCTCTCTTGCGCGAGCGATTTGTCCGATGAACTGTTGGCGCTGCGACGGTGTACCCCTTTCGCCGAGCCAACGCAGGCGTTGCACAAAGGCGGCTCTTAGTGGGACTTCTAATTCAACAAAAGTAGTTAGGGCAGATTGAGCGATCGTTGGATCGACTTCCAAAAAGGCACGTAAGCCGCGTTCAAGCGCTTCGTCCCCCTCGAGTACAACTTCGAGCTTGCCCGCGTAGTCGCGTAGGGCTTGGGCCTTCTCCGAAGGCAGCGCTGAGAGCCCAATGTGATGCGCAATATCCGAAAATACCTGAGGGCAGGCTTCAAGGTGAGCGAGGCAAAAGAGCGAGAGCCACCACAGTTTTAGAAGCCGAGACATGGGCGAGGGTATAGCAGGATGGGCCTGTCAAATCCAGTGCAGGGCGCCGCTAGTGGAGATCGCGAGAAACGACCCACGGGGGTGTTTTCCCGGTGATCCCTTTAATCCAAGGGAGTGAGGGCAATGAGTCCGCTTCAAGTCCTGTTGCAAGGTACAAATTGCGGTAGCCTTTTTCGTAGAGGGCCTTTGCCACTTCCTCCCCGAGCACACCGCCTCCCAAGTTTCTATCGATGTAGATGTCGCTCTCAGGGCTCCACTGTTCCAGAGACTCAAAAAGGGATTCCGGGTTCTTAAAAGTTTGTAGCGGCTCGCCCTGAGATTTGGCGGCAAGTTTCCAGCTGAGGTGGACAAGGTCCTCGTCGTCCAATAGCAGGGTCGCCTTGGGCAAATCGTCGCGCTTTGGGGCCGCGGCTTCCGCCTGAATGGGAACGAACGCCGCCATCATCTTCGGGATAAACGGCGTGCCCATTTCTTTGGCAGCCGCCCGGATGCGTTTGTCCTCGTAATGGCTTGTTACCAGCACCGAATTCTTTTCTATGCCTAGTCGTTTTATTACTTCAACGCCGGTGTTACCAGAGCCGATGAGCTCGTAGTCGACGAGGAATCGCACCGATTCGTTTACGTCGTTGCGGGCGCACCAATCAAAGAGCTCTTTATCGAGTGAAAAATGTAGGACGTTGAGCTCGTGTGTACGGACAAATTTGCTAAGGCGTTGCTGCCAGACGAGGTGAATAGCGACGTCATCATCAAGTACCACGATCGTGCCGCCTTCGCGGACGGTGAGCTTTGGCAAGAACCAATCGGGCGGCGGCTGTACCGGAAGTCGGATCTCGACAGAGGTACCGGCGCCGGGCGCAGAAACCATTCGGATTGTCCCGCCCCAACCCTGAATCCATTTGCGCGCATGGTAGAGGCCAAGCCCCGTTCCGGACTCTTTGCCGTGCGATTTGCCACGCTGAAAAAGCTGGGGGATGAGGGCTTTGTCGACACCTTTGCCGTTGTCTTCCACCCGGATTGAAACCCAAGCGTCGTCGCCGCCAAAATGCACTTCGACGTAACCGTCTGCCTCGATTGCGTCCACAGCGTTGTTGATGAGGTTGGAAACGATGCGGGTAAATTGTACCGCGTTTACTTCCGCGAACACGCCGTAACAGGCCTGATTGAGATGCAGATCAAAACTAAGACCTGTACGCGCTTTGTACTGGCTGCGTTTTTCTGAAATGACGCCATCGACCAGTATTGGCAAAAGCTCCAAGCTTGCCTCCGCGGTGAGCTGATCGGGAGTTTCCTCTACCGTATTGAGGCTGCGGTAACGCTCCAGAAGTTCATTGGCGATGTCGTTGATTCGATTTACGGCCGCTCGGATTAGAATCCGCTTTTCCTCGGGGACTGCCTGCAAATCGCTCGTGGCAAGGGAAAGTGCTGAGAGAGGAGACCGGATGTCATGGGCGACTTGCGCGGCCAGCTTAGAGGCCTCCGTTTGACTTCTCTGCCGGCGGATCTCTTCCTGTAGGGCTAAAAGGTTTTTGATAGTCGACTGAAATTCTTCCAGTAGAAGTTCCAACTCCGAAAAACGAAGCTTCACGTCTTCGTTGAGCATGGAGGTAATAGCTTCAGAATTATTTTTCCGTGTCGCAAACCTACGGATATAGCGCGACAGGGTTTGTAGTGGTGCAGTTTGTCGGTCCACCATCCAGAGAAGTCCAGCCAGGAGGAAAAAGAAGAGCGCGCCCGTTTGCTGCACAAACGCGTTGATGTTTTCTCGGATGGGTTCCAGCAAAAACTCTGGGGACAACGACGCTTCCAAGACTCCCCACTCAGAAAGAGAATCGTCCCTCACCGGAGTCACAACTTTTGTGTCCGGAAGCAGCCACCGGAGCGCCCAGCTCGACTGGGTCTGCGGGGCATGCGTTCCCTGCACCCGTATCTCCCGGGTGCCGTACTGGAGGCGGGCCTCACTGAATATCTTTTTGTTGACCAAAATTTTAAGCTTCTGCTCAACGGCGAGGGAGTTCCCCTGCTTAAGGTCATTAAAAAAAGTGCTGGTATAGAGTGTTAGCCACTCACGCTGTGTGTGAAACAAACGAGCGGTGTCTTCACGGAAGTTTAGGATGACGACCACACAAAAAATGCTCCACAGAATGACGTAGCCTGTGATGATCGTAGCGAGTAACTGCGATTTGAAGGATCTAATTCGCATTATTATCCCTCAAAATCTGAACATCAAACCAGTTGGCGACGAATTTCGGCGACGGCAACCATTCGGCGTTCTCAATTAGTTTATTGAACACAGAAAAATGGTTTGCGTGGGCAATAGGGACGGCGCGGTATTCAGACACCAAATAGTCATCCAGTCCGTCGTGGGCTCTGAGAACGTCCGCCGTGCTCATACCCGGGGTAATTGCCGCGAGTAATTTTTGCAAATCCGGAATCACCGAGCCCAGGAGGTAGTCCTCCGACCTGCTATCCAGAAAACGCATGTTGTAGCTCAGATCATCCTTAAAGAAGTCAAAACTCTGAATAACGAGATCCGCTTTTTTTGTAGGAGCGGGATCGACTAGCGTAATTGAATAGTCATCCCAACTCTTGGCGAGATGGGACTTCAGGCACTCATTGCCGACGACTGAATAAAAGGAAAGTTCCAATGGTTTGCGCTTACGGAGTTTGCTTTTAGGGGAAGCGTCTACTTTTTCCGCAACTTCCCGCGAGGGGATAAGGCTATTCGCTGCCCGTGTTCCGGGAAGACAGGCAAGTAGTGCCTTGCGATCCAGACTCTGCGCCAGCAGGCGGCGCAAAGCTTTCGGTTTTAGTGCCGGCAAAGAGTCATTGAAAACCAATACGTAGGTAGTCTGTTTCGCTTGAGGGAGGGCCACGGTGTCTTCCCCCTCAAAAGCGGCCGGATCGGCAATGTCATAAAAAAGAAGATTGTTAACCTTTGAAGCCTGGTACTCGGCTCGAGCCGTTTCCACATCCAGATGAAAGAGTTCGATGATCGCAGTATGCGGGGTCCCGCGGTAATAACGGTCAAAGGCTTCTACTTCTAGGCGCCCGGGCCGGAACGAAGCCACTCGGTAGGGTCCAGTGGCGTTGGGTCGCAGGAAAAAAGTCTCGTGGGTTTGTCCACTCATCTTATCCGGGTAGAGCACAAAAGAAGGCGTCGCCAGGTTGCGGATGAAGTGTTCTTCCCAGTCGTTCAGTTTTACTTCAAAACTCAGATCGGTAAGCGGTACAATCCCCGCGATGGAGGGGGCTTTGTCCTCGGCGTATTCCCGGGCCCCTACCACGCCGTCAAGCAACTGGTGATCCGGAGTCGAACGCGCGACCCACTCGTGAAAAGAAAACACCACGTCTTTGGTTCGCAGGGGCTTGCCATCATGGAAAAAAACATCCGGGCGCAGTCTGAAGGTGTAGGTCTTGCTTTGTACATTGTAGGCCCACGACTCCAGAGCGTCTCCTTCTAGATCGAGCGCGCTGTTTCTGCGGACGAGCCGCCCGTACAACAACAATAAGGTGTTGCGATCCACGTCTGTTGTGGCTGTCTTCGGATCCAAACTATTGAGTTCTGAGGGGACCGGGACGCGCCAGTGTGTTGCAAAGTGCAGAGTGGTATTGGGCACGCGACGGTGCGCGAGCTTCCAAAGCGACGGGCTAACGACAAAGCCAATCCCTATCGCGAGACAGATTAGGGGCGCGTATTTGCTCATGAGTGTTGCTACTTTTTAGGGGAGTTGCCGTAGATCGTATTCAATGACGACGCCATAATTGTGCAGCTCGCTGCCTAGGCGAACGGGGCTGTGGAAGTAGTCCTTCACAAACCCTTTGGCTTTCCCCCCCAATTCGAGCGCTACTGTATAAAATTCCTCGGGGTATTTTCTAGACAAAAGTCCTTCGTAGTATTCCTTGAATGATTTAAGGTGGTTAGCCTCGATGGCGTAGCCCGGGGTGGGGTGAACTTCTCGCAGCGTGTTGAATCCCTGCCGGGACGCCCATTTTAGTAGGCCGCGCAAAAGAATGGCTCGGGCGTCCTTTGGGGCAGCGTCGGAGACGGCCAGACTGAGCACATGGAGGACGTTCGGCTTGCCGGGCCTCTTGAAGTGGGCACTTTCCACCGATCTTTCGAGGTAAAGCCGCCTGTTGAGCAGCGGATCCTGAGGGCCCACGCAAAGCGGGAGCACCTGGGCGGCCGCGAGGAGTTCTCGGCGCTCGGCACTTGCCGCAAAAAAGTGTGCCCCGGGATTTAAAGCGTGCCGCCGGCGCAGAGTCGAGAGACTATCCCCATCGGCTTTCTTGAATAGCGGAAACAACGTGGTGAGATCCGAATACAATGCCTCAAACACAAAAATCGGTTCCGATCCGTAGGTGGAATTCTCCCAGTGAGTCGGCGACTGGATCGTCCAATTGTCTGCGTGCGCTTTCCAGTGTCCCATAGGAAAAATAGCGTGTCCTAGCCGAGAGGCCCCCTCAAGTCCACCGCGGTAAAGCAGACTGCCGCACGCGAGATGGTTTTCGTATTCCACTTCCTTGGGAAGTGACGGCTTGGAGATAGAGATTACCCGGCCTTCTTTTTCGGTCGAAAGGAAACGTATTTCGTAAGGGACGGACACCTTACCCGGCGGCGCCCAATCCACCGCTCGGCCACAATGCAAATCGGCCAAAATGCGCGCGAGAGAAATCCCGTAGGCCTTCTCAATGAGATCGCTGACTCTATCGTCGGTAATGCGGCAATTAATTTCAAGAAGATAGACCTTGTTCTCGCGGACGCGCACCTCGGCATTGGTAAGACTGTTTTCAATCATCAAACCGGCGTGCACTTTGCGCATCAGATCCTCGATCTGGGCGCGCGTCTTTGCCGGGACATCGGGAGCCGGAAAACAATGTCCGGCATCCTCAAAAGTATTTCCAGAACAGAGGTACTTTTTTGTAATTCCCAAAACGGTGGCTTTGCCATGCTGGACCATGACCTCAACCCCGTACTCGGGGCCTTCGATGAGTTCTTCAACAAGCACTTCGTTACTGATGTCTTCAAAACGCGGGCGCAACTTCTCGTTCCAAAAATCCGCGTTGGAAGCTCGGAAGTAGGCCGCCTTCAATTGGATCTTATTCTCCACCCGGACCGCGGCCAGGCCGCGCATCATCTCAGCAGGCTTTACTATGAGGGGGAATCTAAGCTCCTCCTTTAGTAAGGTCTTCAGCGCCGACTCGTTTGCGAGCCTTCGGAACCAGGGCTGGGCGTCGGTAACCCGGGCAATTTTTTCGCGCGCGATCCCTTTGTTTCGAATGCTTCTATCCCGAAATCGGGAAATGACGGGGACCCCAAGGAGGTGAGACAGTTCGTTGGTGTGGTGGACAGCGGCCTCTGTGTAGGTGAGTACGCCATCAAAAGACGCGCCGGTTTGCTCGCGGAACTTTTCTACCGCCTCGGCGAGTCCGCCATCTTTATAGCTAAACTCAATGGCGCGCCCGCAGTGTCGTTTCGCCCAGTCGGCAGAGGCCCCCATACCGGAGGCAAAGCTTACCTGCACATCCGGGAGCTCGCAGAGCGCCCCGAAAAGTGATTTTCGGTACAAAGCTGGACCAGGTTCCACCACCAACAATCGTAATTTGTCGCCCCCGGCAGCCCCGTTTTTGTTTACCCAAGTCATCTTAAGTCAAAACCCTATCTGGATTCCTCAGGCCTTCTAGAAACGTAAGTTGCGCACCAAGAATTGCACAAAGCTTGCCGCAATGCGACAAATATACTCTGTATCACGCAAGGAATGCTTAACAAGTTTTGGTTAAGACTTTTTAGTCCTGGATGGTAACAGTCACCGCGGGAAGGGTGGCGCGGCTCATTCCCATGGAATCATCTTCCACCAGTAGCTGCAAGAGGGTGTGCATGTCGGAGTTGCTGACCCGTAGGCAGCCGTAAGTAGCGCGCAAGGCGCCGTTGCCGCGCCAATAACCGGGGCCTCCTAAGGATCCGCCATGGATAAGAAGGCCGGAGCGGCCGAAGAGTTTTTCCGCGGTGATGGCGTTCCCTGATAACGGCTTCAGGCGAATGGCTCCCCAGGGGCCGTAACTTTCCACGGGAAAATTTTGAGTGGATTGAAAGACCGAGCCGTCGTACACGCCGGTTGGTGTGTTCCCGTTTTCCAGAAACTGGGTATCTCCCGGTCCCCGGCTTCCGCGCGCAAGGACCCGCATGCGTGTCACGGGTTTTCCGTCCAACTCCACGTAGAGCCAGCCGCTTAGGTTGCGATTTTTTGGGACGACCACTCTAAGATGGACTCGGTCGGGCATCGCTCGTTACTCCTTTCCCAGTTTTTTCGCCTCGCCGCGGGCCACTTTCAGTGCCACCTGGGCGTGGGAATACTCCGGGGATTTTTTCGGAATGCGCTCCATCGCGCGTTCCAAGTTGCGGGGAAGTCCCTGACTTTCATTCACAAGGTACTTGAGGGCCGCCTTCCAATCCTTTTTGTGGTGCTCTGCCGCCACTTTCAAAAAGAGCTCCGTCTGTTTTTGGGCAATTTCCTGAAGGTAATGGGCGTAGTTGGTACTGAAATAGCCATCAAGGCGTCCGTCGCCGACCTGCAGGATGCTCAGTAAGACGGTCGCATCTTTTTTTTCAACGACTGCCTGTACGGCCTTTTGCCATTGAGCCTGATTTTCAAAGCCGGGGGGCGAGAGAGGTAGGGCGGGCTCGGCGTGCGCGGTTACCACCAAGCCAAAGACACCCCAAAGAAAGGCGAGAACGAGAAAAATTTTCAGTGATTTTGGATCGTGCTCAGATGCGTTCATTTTTTCCTCTGGTTTTTCCCTCTGTCGGCACCTTCATCGGTAGCCGTTCTATCGGAAGGAATAGCAACTTACGTGCCTAATTCTTGCCCCCGAATTTGCGGCAGGGGCGCAGTATAACTCAAAAAAAGTTCTCACAGTTGAGAAGAACTCAGAGAAAAAATTAGAAATAGGATCTCGGAGTTGAGAAGGGGAGGGAAATTAAGCCAGCGCTTTTTTTTCTGAGGCGAGTGTCGGCGCGTTTTGAAACGCGGTTTCGTATTGGTAGAGCTTTGTGACTCGGAGAAGGACATGGGTGACAGCGGCTTGAAAGACGACAAGCATTCCGAAGCCCCCAACGACGAGTCTGGACCAGTGCAAGTGGACGTGGCCGTCTCGAAGAAGATCCTGGATGCCGGGGAAGACAAGAACAGTTGATCCTGTCAGGGTCAGCCCCATGAAAAAGAGCAAAGCCCGTCCTTCAAAAAAGTTAGCAATGAGCGCCGGCCAGAAAGGTGGGTTGGCGTTCCCACCGGGTCCAAGAAAACTGAGTTCGTACGCCACCGCCGTCGCACAGAGGAGGAGAAACCCCGCCGATCCCAAGAGAAAACACGCCACAAAGCGGTAGATCATCCAGTCTTTGAGCCACGCGTTTTCAAGGTAAAACTCCGTGGGGTAGAGGCCCAATAGAGCCGTAAGCACTACGCACAGTATGAAACCCATCAAAAAGAACCGCTCTGGACGGAAGCAAAGGACACCGGAGAAAATGGTCCCAAAAAAACGCATCCCATCTTTAAAGACGTTGAGTTTGCTCTCTCCCACGCGCTCTTCGTAAGAGATCGGAACTTCCAGAACTTTAAGACCACCTAGAAGTGCGCGCGAACTCATCGAGGGAGTGAAATGGAGCCCATCCGGTAGCGGGTACAAATGGCGCAAAGAAGTACGGCGGATAACACGCATGCCGCTTGCGGTGTCTGTCACTTTACGGCCGCAAAGAAATCCGAGGAGCAAAGCATAGATCCGATTGCCGAGTTTTCGGATCGCTGGCATGCGAGTACCTTCTCCCATGCGAGACCCAAGAACAATGTCTGCCTGCTGGGCCATCAAATTGCGGCACAAGGGGACAAAGTCTAGCGGATCACAAGTCCCGTCCGCATCCAGGAAGCTGACCAAGGTACCGCTGCCCACCCGAAAACCTTCCTTGATGGCTGCACCGTAGCCGCGATTTTTTTCAAACTCGATAAGTTTTACGTCGGCGTAGCGGCGGGCGATTTTCACCGTTTTGTCAGTGGAACCGTCGCTGACGACGATGACTTCCACGTCGTGCAGCGGAAGTTCTGCCATCAACACGGATCGAGCTGCAAGACAGCGTTCGATTGTGGAGGCGATGGCATCTTCCTCGTTGTAGGCCGGGATAACGATTGTGAGGGAGTCAGTTTTATTTGATGGCATGTGTTAAGTTTCAGGATTAGGGATGGTTAACCTCTATTATACGCAAGCTCGCTAGTCCGGCCATGCCGCGGCGGTCCACCGGTCCACTGGCAATTGTGCGACAATGTTAGCTCTATGACAGTGCTGTTCCATTGGCTCTTTTCCTTCAGTAGTTTGCCGTATTGGGCCTTTGGCGTCCTCAGTCTCCTTTTTGCGAGCCGCCTGACAGCGTTACCGCGGACGCTTCGCCGTCTGGAAGACCGTTTCCAGTCCCGCAGCTTTCTTTGGCTCTTCTTGCTTAGCTTGGCGCTGCAGGCGTTTTTTTCCTGCGCCCTCCACTGGCCCGAGCCGCGGGTGCATGACGAGTACAGCTACCTTCTTGCGGCAGACACATTTTCCAAAGGAAGACTTACAAACCCAAGCCCGGCTCTTTTTGCTCCCTTCGAAAGTTTTCATATTTTTTTGAAACCGACCTACATGTCCAAATACCCACCTGCGCAAGGAATGGTGCTGGCATTAGGATCCCTATTGGGTGCGCCCATTGTCGGCGCATGGATTTTAACTGCTTTGGCAACTGCGCTGTTGTTTTGGGCGCTCGTACCTCTGCTAGGGGGTCGATGGGCGTTTAGGGCAGGGGCGCTTGCCGCAGTCCACCCCTTACTTCTCTCTTGGGGACAGAGCTACTGGGGAGGCTCAGCGGCCCTCTGTGGGGCGGCGCTTGTTTTTGGAAGTGTCGGGCGTCTTAGAGCCGAATTGAGACCCCGGCATGCGGTTCTTTTTGCTGTCGGATTAGGCATCCTGGCGAACAGCCGGCCTTACGAGGGCTTGCTCTTCAGCATTCCTGCCTGCCTGTGGTTACTATTTGACGTCGTTAAGAGGGAAAATCTTTGGCAGACGCTTGGCCTTAAATTTGTACTTCCAACCTCTCTCGTGCTTGCAGTCGTTTTTTCGTGGATGGCCTACTACAACTACCGCCTTACAGGTGACTGGAAAAAACTTCCTTACCAAGTGCACGCCGAGCAATACAATGCGGTTCCGCAATTTGTTTGGATGGCTCCGATCCCTCCCAAAAAATACGATCGAAAAGATCTCGAGTCGCTCCATGCAGGCTATGAACGTTGGGAGTACGAAAGCCAACAGTCTCCAGTTAACTTCTTGAAATGGAAAGCGGCCAAGTTTTCCATTCTGTTTCAGCAGCTGATGCAGCCCCGACTTCTTCTCTTCGGTCTTTTGTTTTCCATGCTCGGAGTCGTATTTACCCTCCGTACGCTTTTTGGAATGAGCGTTTTGTTCCTAATAGGAATGCTGCCGGTCACCTATTTCAATCTTCACTACTTCGCACCTTTTGTGGTTTTGCTTTTCTCAATGGTGATAGCCGGATTGAAAGACTTCGTTGAAAGAGAAGGGCGTTTTCAGGGGGCCCGAGAGGTCTTTGTCTCTCTTTCTTTCGTCTGGCTGCTCGGTCCCGGCCTGGTTCTACAAGCCTACTTGTATGCGTCGGCCGAGAGGCATACGGATCCGCGTTTCTTTTCATGGGAAAAGTTAGAAGCCCCTATCCGCGCGGCAGCGGGCAAGCACATCCTGCTCATGCCCTGTGAACCAGACAATTGCGCGGTGGTTCACAATGAGGCCGATCTAAGCGCTGCCAGAATCCTTCGGGCGCGGGATCTCGGCGATGTGCAAAACCAAAGGCTTTTTGATCTATACCCTGATCGCAGCAAGTGGTTACTGGTCCACGAAGGTCCGGGCTATGTTGCAAAAACTCTTGCCACGGCGCGCCCACCTCAAAATCCCCGGCTTTAACCGCCTGACTTAGCCCAATTGGGTTATACTTTTAGGATGGAACTTTCCATTGTGATGCCCGTCTACAACGAGGCGGCCGTACTGGCTTCTTCACTGGAAGAAGCCCTGGCTACCGTCGCCAAAGCTTCCTACCCTTGTGAGATTCTGCTGGTCGATGACGCCAGCCAGGATCGAAGCTACGAAATTCTTAAGGAGTACCAGGCCAAGCACCCCGACAAAATCAGAGTGCTCCGGCACTACAACAACCGGGGCATTATGGGAGCGCTCGAAACCTTATTCCGCGAAGCTCGCGGCAATTACGTGTTTTTCAACTCCAGTGATGGCCAATTTCGTACTGAAGATGTTTTGCGGATGATGGATGTGCGGGACTCTTACGATCTTGTCGTTGGCCAGCGCCGTGAAAAACTTTATGACGTTAGACGCCATGTTGTAAGCTGGTTCTTCAATTTTCTGCCCAAGGTAATTTTTGGTGTGGAAACCTACGACGCAGGTTCGGTAAAGCTCTATCACGCGGATGTCTTGAAAATCCCACTCATTAGCGAAAGCCCGTTTCGAGAGGCCGAGCGCATTGTCCGAGCACAAAAGCAGGGTTTTCGCATCGGTGCGATTCCCGTGCAACATTATCAGCGTCGTGCGGGCCGAGCCACTGGAGCCGACTGGCGGTTACTTACCGAATCCGTCAAAGATCTTATTAGGTGTTGGGGGAGTATCAACCTTTTCTCCTCCGCGCCCAAACAGATTGCAGGTTAGATGTTTCAATTCAGCGATACCAACCCAAATCTAAAAAAAATTGTCCCGTTTTTTTTCGCGCTGCTTGCGCTGGCGGTTCTCGTTACACTTTCTGACTATGGAATTACCTGGGATGAGAAACTCTCCAAGACGAACGGGTTTTTGACCTTTTTGTGGTATGACAGCCTCGGCAAGGATCGGTCGGCCCTGCACACGATGGATCTTTACCTCTACGGTGCCTTTTTTGACTCTATCAGTTATGTGCTCGGTGAGATTCTACCCTTCGGGGCATACGAAACCGGGCATTTTCTCTCCTCTCTATTTGGGATTTTCGGAATCGTTGGTGCCTACCAGCTCGGTTGTTTATTTGGCGGGCGTAGGGTGGGGCTTCTAAGCTCTGTTGTCTTAACACTTACACCTGCTTACTATGGACATCTTTTCAACAACCCTAAGGATATTCCGTTTGCCTCTCTGTTCTTGTGGGGGATTTATTTTCTGTTTCGCTACCGCGAGGAATTGCCCATTCCGAAGACAAAGACACTCTTGCTTGCGGCTGCGTGTACCGGGCTGGCGCTTGGAATTCGGATAGGGGCACTGCTGCTATTTGGCTACTTTGGTATTTTCTGGCTGACATGGCTTTTTGAAAACCACGCTCTGGCCCGCTTAAAAGTAGACACACAGCGCTTTGCAAAGAATTTCGCGCTCTACTTTGGTGTTGCTTGGTTTGTGATGTTAGTATTTTGGCCTTTCGCTCAGGTGAAACCGCTTCTGAACCCGCTGCTGGCTCTGGGTGGAAATGTCCAATTCGATTTCAATCCACCTGTGTTGTTTGAGGGGCTTCTGTACTCCGCAAAAGACTTGCCGTGGAATTACCTCCCTCGCTGGTATTCGATTCGCCTTCCGGAGATATATTTTTTTGGAATGTTGCTCGGGATGGTGCTCTTCGGTCTACGCTACAAAAGAGATCTTCGCTTGTGGCTACTTGCTTTCTCCGCATTTTTTCCTCCAGTAGTAGCGATGGTTCTAAAATCGACACTCTACGATGGGATGAGACACTTTTTGTTCACGCTCCCGCCTCTTGCAGTTTTGATTTCCGTACTCTTCGTCAAGGCATACGATCTCCTTTCTGAAACGAAATGGTGCTACGCCGTGTCCGCTGTAGTGATTGCTTTGCTTAGTGTGACAGCAGTGGATATGGTGCGCCTGCACCCTTATCAATATGTCTACTTCAATAGGATTTTTGCGGGTGGGCTTTCCGGGGGCGCACAGCAGTATGACATCGACTATTGGGGACATTCGGTGAAAGCAGCGACTCAGTGGACACTGTCCCACTATGCAGGCGCGCCCGAGAAAGTTGAGGTGGGAACGTGTTCTGACTACTCACAGGTTGAGTACTGGATCGAGAAAGCGGGTCTGGAGAAGCAGTTCACGGCGATTACTCAAAAACCTCATGTGTACTTTAAGCTAGCGAACAAGGAATGCTACTACAGGGAACCTGGTCGTGTGATTCACAAGATTGAAAGAATGGGAGTAACTCTTTTGGAGGTCCGAGAGCTGCGTCCTCCGACGATTGGCCTTCAGGAGGCGGCGGACTACAGTCCGGCTTCGAAATCGTAGCCTTCTGCGCGCAAGCGATCCGAGATCTCTGTACCGCGTTCGTCTCGAACAGGGACGGTAAGATCGGCTAAGATTAGTTGGCTGGAAAACTCATTGAAAGACCCCGAAGCGATCACGCCCGATTTATCTACCGCAAGCGAGCACCCCACACTTTTTTTCCCTTCGTAGGGTCCACCGACGATGACACCCACGCTAGTCGTACCGACAATCGCCATATTGTAGAGTGAAGCGAGATGACGGTAGGGGCGAATCCATTTTTGCCCGTAGGGGTCGTTGTCTTCTGTAACAGAGTAGTCAACGGTCCAGGACGAAGGAGATAGGATCAGCTCCGCTCCCATGCGGGCCAGAGTGTGTCCGATAGAAAGACCGTCCACGTAATTGTCAGCGCAAATGTTGACACCAACAACCCCAAACGGTGTTTCCAACGTGCTTAGGCTTTGGCCTGCCTGGTAAAATTCCTTCTCGACTTTAAGAATGTTGATCTTGCGGTAGGTGTGTAGCAAGTTGCCTTTGTTATCGATGAAAACAGCGGTGTTGTAGACTTTTCCGCTCGGAGATTTCTCCGTGAGGCCTGCACAGATATAGAGATTGTAGTCTTTTGCGAATTGAGCGAGCAAATCGCTGTAAGGTCCGGGAATGGGTTGCGCTTCCACCTTTGCCGAAGGGTGGGTCCAAGCCAGATCCATACACTCCGGAAGAAGAAGAATATCGCATTTGGAGGCAGAGGCTTCACGTGCCAATTCTTCAGCGCGTGCCAAATTTCTTTCAGGCTCGCCGCCTTCAACGAGCAGTTGGCCCATTCCGATACGTATATTGCGTTTGGTGTTCATAGAGTTCTAGCGATTGAATAGATACATTGCGAAAAAAATTAGGCCCGTGCCGATCATTTTGGTCGTTGAGAGTTGTTCCCCTAGGAGACCAACCCCGAAGAGTAGGACAAAGAGCAGATGGAGGCCGACAAGTACGGGGTAGGCTGAAGAGAGTTCCAAGCGATTCAGGGCTAGAAACCATAGCCCGGGAGCGGCAACAAAGGTGGTGAGGGCCGTCATGAGTAGCGGCGATTTTATGAAGGTTAACATGTAGGCAAAAAAGCTTCCCCATGAGGAAAGATCCATTTTGCCAAGTTCGTTAAACTTCAGTTTCACGATGAATGCCGCGTAGGAGTCGCAGAGCGCGGCGGCGAAAACCAGCACCCATGCCGTATAACCTGATTGGAGAACTTGCGTTGCCATCCTAATTACCGGATCGGCATCTAGTTACCAATCATGAAGGGATTTTCACATTACGCGGCGCTGAAATACTTGTCGTACGTAACCCGCGGCAGAATGCCCGATAGACAGAGCATCTTGATAGCGGGGCGCGCTAACGCGATGAGCCAGTAGCTGTTCGGGTAGTCCCGGAATGTCTTGGGAGGAAGCTTCAAGTAGGAATCAAATTCTTCGCGCGTGATCCCGAGTCGCTTTATGCAGAGGTCGATGACCTTGGGGTCCTCAATGACGTAGATGTGTTTCACTTTCTCTAGGGCGTCTTCTCGAGTCATCTGGCCAGAGCGCACCAGGGCCGAATAGTTAAACAGGCGCCGATCAATATTGAACTTCACCCGGTAGACGTAAAATATAAGGCTTTGGTAGAGGTCGTCGTAATAGTGGGCACCCGGGTATTTCCAGTCTAGCTCACTTACGAGAATTTTTTCTGCCTCCGGGCGTACGTAGTTGGTGTAGTAGAGGGGCAGAAAGGTGCGGATTCCGCGGAAAACCGTGTAGTAGAGCATGTGCCAGGGGTTCAGATTGAAGCCCGGATCGTTCGGAGACCACCCTCGCAGCTTCACCTTTCCAAACCTTTTATGGACGGCCTTTAAGTATATTCCGTCGAGGTAGTTCCACGAGAGTGGTGTAATTCCTTCTGTGCGAAAAGACTGCCCGATAAGTACATGCTTGATATTCTCTTTGGCGGCCACACCGTACAGGGCCGTCGCTATTCCCAAGTCTGTGCCCTCTTCGAGTTCGGGAGTGGAGGCCTTTAGAAATGCCAGTTTCAAATCTTTGGATTCACGCCAATCGGATGTAATCGTAATCAGTTTTACGCCGAGGCGTTGGGTTGCTTTACGCATGTTTTCCCCAGCCACGGGGTTCCCAAAACCGTCGTTGAAATGGACTGCGAGCGGGCGTAAGCCCCAAACTTTTTTCGCCAGATAGAGGGCATAGGTGCTGTCGCGTCCGCCGCTGATCCCCACCACGCAATCGTGTTCTTTTCCTTGCCCGTCTCGCTTAACGCGATCCAGCATCGCTTGGAATTTCGCCTGACCGGCTTCATCCAGTGGGTACTCCTTTTCCATTCTGTCGTGCAGCTTGCAAAAGTTGCATTCTCCGTTCGCGTCAAAGCGGATTTCCGGAATCGTCGTATCGGAAATGCAACGGATGCAGCGTTTCAACTCTTTCACGGCTTGAGGGGACTCAGCTAGTTGGGGCAAGGCCATATGGGATACTCACTGGTGAACGGTTGAGAAAAGATGGATTCATTATAGCGCTTTATTTTTCGTCCTGTCCTTCCGAATAGAGAAGTGTCGCCTTCAAGGAGGAAGCGCAATGTCAACTCTCATCCGTTCGGAAATCCTTAAAATTTCAGTCGCTCTGTTCTTCACTACAGAGGCCTTTGGCTATGTGGATCCGGGTTCGGGTCACATGCTGATTCAAGCCCTGGGTGTCGCCTTTTTCGGACTGCTTTTTTATCTCAAACAAATCGTGGCCTTCGCCAAGCGCGTCGTCAGCCGCGACAAAAAGTAGAGGCACGAAAGGCTCATGGAAGTGGCAAAGACTCAAACCGACGTCCGGTGTCTCTCCTTGCGAGATCCGGAAGGGCAATTGTTCAACTACGAAGGCCGTTTGCTTCGTTATGTGCACCCCCACGGGGCGGAAGCGCTTAAACGCACGTTAAATTCTCCTACCGTCATTGAACGTACCAAGAATGGCTCGTTCATTCCGAGTAGTTATGTCAAAGGAGAAGAAGAGAACGTGCTGCGATCCCAGACGAGTGGGGTCTCGCTCTCCCCGGACGGTTTGGTGCTCGAACACCCACGTGTCCGTTTCCAGAGCTTCCCTCACGAGTGGTGCCCGGAGATGTTGCTCGCGGCAGGGCGTTTGACGCTGGATCTTGCCAAGGAATTAGCAGACGAGGGCCTAGGCCTTAAGGACGCTACCCCTCACAACATCCAATTCGAGGGGCCAAAGCCGGTATTTGTCGATGTGCTCAGCGTGGAGCAACGCGCGGATCGCGATCCAACATGGATCCCTTTTGCGCAATTCGTTCGAAATTTCGTGAACCCCCTGCTTGCGAATAAATATTTTGGATTGTCGCTCGACATGCTTTTTCTAACTCACAGGGATGGTATCGAGCCGGAAATGCTTTACCAGATGGCATCACCCCTGCGGCGCTTTGCTCGTCCGTTTTTCAGCTTGGTGACCGTACCGACATGGCTTGCGCGAAGAAACAAACGCTATTCCCCAAAGGCCTATGAAGCGCGACTAGTGGATTCGCCGGAGAAGGCCCGTTTCATTTTTGGTACTTTTATTAAGCATCTGTCGCGCGCGTTGGATGCCGCTGCACCCAAAGCGAGGAAGCACTCCACGTGGTCGGACTACATGGGAGCGGATCTTCCCTATGCCAAAGAAGAGTTTGCCGAAAAAGAACAGGTTGTCTCCGAGTACCTGCAGGCCTGCCAACCCAAAAGTCTCCTGGATGTGGGCTGCAACGGCGGCTACTTTAGCAGACTGGCAACGCGGCATGGTGCCTCCGTCGTTGCGATCGACTACGATCCGGCGGTGGTAGGACAGACGTGGAATCTCGCCCAGCAGGAAAACCTGGATATCCTCCCGCTACGCGTGGACCTCACGCGCCCCACGCCGTCTGTGGGGTGGAAGAACTCGGAGAACTCCAGTTTTCTGAGCCGATCCGAAGGCAAATTCGACACCGTGATGATGCTGGCCGTTATCCACCACATGATGGTTTCTGAAGGGATTCCTTTATCGGAAATCGTAAGCTTGATTGCGCAGCTTGGGCCAAAGTCACTTATCCTCGAGTATGTGGATCCGCAGGACGACACCTTCAAGCAGATCGCGCGCGGACGGGACTCTCTCTATCACTACCTGTCACCCGAAAGTTTTGAACGGGCTTTCTCACAACGCTTCGACATTGTGAAAAAGACGCCTCTCAAAAGAAAAACTCGCTGCCTCTATCTGTTAACATTGAAATAAAATTTCCCCCTCCCTCTGAAGTTGGCTTCTTGGAATCTGAAGCTAAATTCATGCGTTTATCCGTTTCCTTCTCATCTACATCCGTTAACTAGTCGTTTGTCGACGCTTTGCACCAATAAAAATTGCTTTTTGGCGCTTGAGTTCTACGTTTATTCGATGTACTCGGTCCTACAGGTGGGAGTTAAGAAAAATTAGGGGGTAGTATGGTGGGGAGATCTTTTCCCGCTTTGAAGACTATTGTCTTCGGGCTTTTCTTAACTTTCGCAACACGAGGCGTGGCCTCATTTCCTTCCAAGCCGGGCGAGGATCCCTGGCTTAATCGACCAAACGATCCGGGCTATGTGAATGCTTGGAACTTATTTTCGCACATCCCTTTTAATCATATAGGCTCGGTTTCAGAGTTCGAACGAAGCATTGGATCCGGTGTGCATGCCGATAAAGCTTGGCAGTATCACACAGGAACCCCTGATACGGTGATTGCCGTCTTGGATTCCGGAATTTTTTGGGACGCAGACGATCTCCTAGAGCGGTTTTATCTAAACCGCGCTGAGCTCCCCAAGCCTGAAGGAAAAAATACTTACGATGCCAATGGAGACGGCCGCTTTTCGGTGAGCGACTACGCTGGCGATTCAAGAGTCTCCGACAAAAACGGAAACGGAAAAATTGATCCAGGCGATCTCATCGCTGTATTTTCCAATGGCGTTGACGAGGATGGAAATGGTTACGTCGACGATATTTCTGGTTGGGACTTTCATGAGTTTGACAATGATCCGGCAGATAGGACGCGCTTTGGGCATGGGACGGGGGAAGCTCACGGCTCCACAGCGGCGCTAAATAACGGCATCGGCTACTCAGGAATATGCGGCAATTGTTCGGTGATTCCTCTACGCCTCAATGATAGTTTTATCGTGGATGCCAACGCCTTTTCTAAAGCGGTTGTTTACGCGACGGATATGCGCGTCAGCCTCATCCAACAGGCCCTGGGTTCGGTCAACTCGAGCCAGTTCACGCGCGAGGCGGTGGAGTACGCCTACGCAAAGGGTGTTCCTATCATCGGATCGGCGGCGGATGAGAATAGCTACCACCACAACTACCCTTCCACTATCGATCCCATCATCTACCCGAACGCCATTCGGTACGACTCACAGAACTACGAAGAGGCGAGCACATTTTTGAATTTCAACAACTGCTCGAACTTTGGCGCACGAGTAGATGTGTCGGTGCCCGGACGAGCCTGTTCCTCCGAAGCGACGGCCATTCTTTCGGGGGTCTCGGGTCTAACTCTCTCTTATGCCAAATCACTTGGTCACCCGCTAAGCCCAGGCGAGCTGAACGCTTTAATCAAGATGGCAGCAACAGACATCGCGCTGGGTCCGAACGACAACGATCCGTTCCGCTACTCTACGTATGCAGGGTGGGACACCATTACAGGTTATGGACGGGCGAACACAGCGAACATGTTCAAAGCCATCCGCGAATCAAAGCTGCCAGCCGAAGTCCGCATCTTGAGTCCTGACTGGTTTGAGCTCTTCCGTTTCTCAAAAGACAAAAAGATTGAGATCTACGCCAAGATTGTAGCGAGGAGTCAGGGCGTTCGAGTTCGCGTCGAAGTGCTGAAGGGGGTAGAGACCTCTTCCACGCAGAGCCAGGTGCTTTACGATGGGGAACTAGCGGAGCGTAGCTTTACGGGCAAGCTTGCGGAAACAACCCTGGAAGCACTGAAGTCTCTCAAAACGGGAGGCCTTGACGTTGAGCGGAATAGAAATGCCTACACGGTCCGCGTGACAGCTGTGGACCGCCAAGGGGTTCGTTCCGAAGCTCGAAAAACTTTTTTTGCATTCGAAGATAAGCAGCTATATGCGAGCTTTCCCGAAAAAATGTCGGGATCTGGGGAGAGTGTTGGAGCCTTTGCGGATCTCGATGGAAACGGAACAGATGAGTTTGTGACTGCGGACGGAAGCGGTTACCTGCACGCCTATACCTATCCATCCGGTGAACTCAAAGGCTTTCCAGTGCGAGGCGCGGACTCCCGCTACGCAGCGGGCCGTGGTGCCTCTATTGCGGCACCCATTGCGATAGGGGACTTAAACGGGAACGGAAAACTTGAAACGGTAACAGTCTCGCTGGAAGGGCACCTCAATGCGATTGCGAGTGATGGGACCGAACTTGCTGGCTTCCCTTTGGCGTTGCCTTTTCCTGATATGAGCACCGTGGCGCCGGATCAGGTGCTCGCTAACGGTGTGATGGGCGCTCCAGTGCTGCTTGACCTGGATGGCGATGGGAAACTTGAAATCGTTGTCGTCGCTTTCGACGGGCTCATCCACGCCTATAAAGCCGATGGCAGTGTTCAATCAGGCTTTCCTTTTGCCTTGGAGCATAACGGGAAGCGCGCCAAGTTACTTTCTTCGCCGGCTGTGTACGACGTCGATAAGGACGGCACTCCGGATCTGATATTGGGTTCTAACCACGTCGGCGATGAAGCGGGTTTCTTATGGGTCGTGAGCGGGAAGGGAAATCTCTCCAACAAAGGCTTCCCTGGTTTTCCGGCGCGGGTGCCCGTAATCAAGGACTCGGTGTTGCCGACGATTGGTGTGGGCATCCCTACGGCGCCGGCGTTGGCCGATACGGATGGAGACGGTGAACCCGAGATCCTAATTCACCCGTTTCTCGGAAAGAGCTATCTCTTCGATCTTCATGGGAAGATTAAGATGGGTCTCAACATGAAAGTAGGTGAGGGGCAAACCAGCAATGATACGCATATGGTATCGGGGTTTGGTCACCCGGCATTTGCAAACCTAGGAACTGGGAATCTGATGAGTCCCATAGGTGTCGGCCTTGGCAAACGTGCGCTTACCGCTCTGGCATTAGGGGGCAAACGTTTTGACTACCAGCACATGGTGGGCGCTTGGGAACCCTCCAAAGGAAACATGCTTTCGGGGTTTCCTAAAATCCTCGAAGATACCGCGCTTTCTCCTGCGCCTATAGCGGCGGATTTGGACGGCGACGGTGTGTCTGAGATTGTCGTCGGTTCGGGGGGATACTTCTTGCACGGCTTTGCTAAGAACGGAGAAGCCGAAGGCTTTCCGCATTTCACCGGGGGATGGATGTATGGGACCCCGAACGCGGGGGACTTCAATGGAGACGGAAAAGTGGACATCGCGGTCACAACTCGCGAAGGCTACGTTTTCATTTGGCCGACTCGCGGGAACGCAAAGAGTCTGAAGAACGCGTGGCCGACTTTCAAATCGGATACCAGGCGTACGGGCACGCATCTGATAACAAACAACTAAAAAGTGGGGGGGCATATGAGGAAAATAGTGGCAATGATAGGTGTCGTGTGTGCGTGGAGCACACTCGCCGCCGAGTTTGACACGCAAGAGGCCTTTTATCTCTATATGAATAGAGCGGGGCTAAACCTAAGCGCGAAAGAACTGCAGCAGCAATTCTTGGGGGATATAAACAGTGCGCCTCTACCGGACTTTGACGAAAAAGGCTGGGGTGGCATTCGCGCACAGGGACGCGGTCTTAGTTACACCGTCGACTTTGGAGACTTGAAGATAGTCCCAGCTAAGGATCGTTTGGAACTCAGTCTTGACGTAAACTTTGTACGGGTTCACCTCAATAGTGTCCGATTCAGTAAGAAACTCCTCGTAGAGATTTCTTCCACTTGCGAAAATACGGCCATCGAAGTGAATGGGCCTGTGAAGGTGGGTGCTCATATCGGACTATCCGTAAACAACGGAACGGTCCAACTGACTACTCCCAACCTGAGCTTCCCGCTGCCTGAGGACAAATATAAGGTCGACGGGCCTTCAAAATGCAGTGGGGTGCTGGGTGTCGGCCACATTATCAAGCTTGTAGTCAAAGAGGCCCTGAAGCGTTCGCGCGCCACCATTGAGAAAAAAATTGTAGAGCAGGCAAGCAAACTGGCTCCTCAGCTGCAGCAGCAGCTCAATCAGGCGGTGATTCGGGATATCCCGTTTGAAGTTGAGAAGTTTATTCCCTTCCAGGACGCTAGTCCGGTGCTTCGCACCTCGCCGCACCACGTGCGTATCGACTCTCGTGGGATGGAATTCGTTATGAATGTGAATGTCGCGCGTGACGGCCTTCCGCAGGATGAGGCTCCAGCGTGGTTTGATGCGGCGGCAACGAGCGTGGGGCAGGCCGGTGTAAACCCGCAACTTTTTGGCGAGCTCCTTGGGAAAGTTGTTCCGGTTGGCGCGTGGATCGGCCTGGAGGAAGAACTTGTTCCCGGTGTTCAGGAAGCCATGAAGATCGAGCACGCGGCGGCTATCTGGCCGGATCTTCGCCAGATCCGTGTGACGAAGAACTATCTGCGTCCGATGATCCGCTTTGCGGGGGCACCGGAATTTAGCGTGATTGCGGATGAAGCTCTTGTACGCGTGAAAATCCCACTCGAGATGTTGTTTCAGATCCACCAGAACGGCTGGAAGAATTACTACACGTTCAAGCTGGATTTGGATTTGACGACGAGCCTTAACATAGACGCTGAAAAGTTAGGTGTCGCTCTAAAGCCCCAAACCGTGCTTAATCTGAGCGGTGAGTGGGCCGAAGGCTACGTACCCCAGGAGAGCTATGTCGAAAGTGAGGTCGCCGAAGTGGTGTTCCTCAGTCTCTTTGACGTACTGTATGCGAAAGGCAACTTGCTTAAAGTCGACGTCCCAAGAGTACCGTTTGGCGGTGCTTCCGTCTCTTTGAGCAGCCCGCATGTGGTGGCTCCATATATCCGTGTTGGTCTCGAGGCTAGCGGGTCCTAAGGGAAAGAGGAGGGGAGCTTCCCCCGAAGTATCCCCTCCTCTATATAGGGATCAATTCCAACCCAAAGTTTCTAAACTGCCTGACAAAATCGAGAAAAAGTCCCACCTGGCGCGGGGTGAGTTCTATGGCGATGGCACTGCTTGCGTAAAAGTAGTCCGCCTCGGGATCATCGAACTCAGTTTCTGCAATAAGCTGAGACGGTATCAGTGTACGCAGGCCGCTTACGTGCACGATAAGGCCCGACTGGTGTCGGAATAGATCCAAGTAGTCGTCGTACTGAGCAGTCTCCAAAAGCAGGAATGGGGCGCGGGTGTTATCCCAAAGGTGTGAGGCACGGTGTTTTTCCACCGTTACAGCAAATTCCAGGGGCTCACTTTCGGTAAGTGTGGCCATGGCGTCAAACTCAAAGAGCTCAACGTCTTCTTCAATAATGAGCGACCGGTCCTGATGCACTATTTGAAAGCGATCCTGATCTTTGATTCGTGCGAGGACGTGCTCTAAAGGATCGAAGCCTCCCAAAAGTTGTGGCCGCAGCTTGTCCAATGCGTCCAGAACCATCCGGAAGAATTCCTTTTCGGTTTTTTCTCGATTAACCCCATTTTGTCGCTCAATAGCAAAAAAATCCGCAAGTGAGGGGAGAGCGGTCACCAGCTGTGAGGCCGTGTAGAGCGCCAAATGGTCGAGTGGGATTTCGTGCCAGCTCCGACGGTTAAGCACCATCAACGTAAAAAACTCCTGGGCCGCTTCCTTTTTTGTGTGGGCAATCAGAGCCCCTAGGCGATGAAGAAGTGCGATGTATAGCCGACCGACATTGTAGGTGGCCATCTCCCGGTAACGGCGCTCAAAGTTATCAAAGTCGTATTGGCCCCGGACAATGGTGGAGCCGCGCAAACTAATTGGAGCCTGTCCGCTTAGGGGCACAGGGTTTGAAATGACGGGTAACTCAAAGGCATACGATCTTCCCGGAACTGTCGTGAAAATTGCCGTATAGGGCACCTCAGGGTGCACAACGTACGAAAAACCATATGGAGATCCATACACTTCATACACACACGGCCACTGAGTTGCCGCAAGAGTGTCCCCCCAGACCATGCCTAGCAAAAGGATGGCACTAACGACTTTTCGCATGTAATTTGACGGATAGCACACCCGCGTCATCTCGGCTAGCTTGATGTTCTTTTGTTTTCCTAGGCATGGCGATTTTGCCAAACTCGCGCTATATTTTAGGGCACTTATAGCACCGCGCCATGGAGGGATTATGGATATTGCAGCGCAGGGAAATCGAACCGAGCAGGAACGCCAGGCACTGGAAGTTGCAGAGGATGCCCGCGAGGAAAACTGGCAACACCCCAGCTTTTGCGCCGAGCTTTTTCAGGGGAACTTTAAGTTCAACCTAATCTATCCCTTTCCAGAGCAGTCCGAGTCCGAGAAAGCCGAAGGAACGGCCCTCATCAACAAGGTGCTGGATTACCTCAAGGCCAATTTGGATCCCATTGCGGTAGACGAAACCAAAGAGATTCCGGAATCCGTCGTGCGCGGTCTTGGCGATATCGGCGCAATGGGGATCAAGATCCCAAAAGAATACGGCGGGCTTGGAATGTCGCAGACCAACTACGTGCGACTTATCCACGCCGTTGCCAGCTACTGCCCGTCCACCGCGGTCTTGCTCTCGGCTCACCAATCTATCGGTGTGCCACAGCCTTTAAAGATGTTCGGAACCGAGGAACAGAAGAAAAAGTGGTTGCCCCGTCTGGCCAAAGGCGCCGTGTCTGCGTTTGCGCTAACCGAGCCGGATGTCGGAAGTGATCCGGCGCAGATGTCGATGATTGCAACGCCGACAGAAGATGGAAACCACTATATTCTAAACGGGACCAAACTTTGGACGACCAACGGGGTCATTGCCGAATTGATGGTGGTAATGGCGCTCACGCCGCCAAAAAAACTTCCGGACGGCCGCGAAAAGAAGCAGATTACGGCCTTTGTGGTGGAGCGTGACACCCCTGGGTTTAGCATCCTTCACCGTTGCGATTTCATGGGGCTCAAAGGAATTCAGAACGGACTTCTGAAGTTTGAGAACGTCAAAGTTCCCAAGGAAAACATTCTGTGGGGCCCGGGAAAAGGCCTTAAGCTAGCTCTGATTACTTTGAATACGGGGCGCTTAACTCTGCCGGCGGCGTGTACCGCTACGGCGCGTACCTGTCTGCAAGTGGCGCGTACTTGGGCAAAGGAGCGCGAACAGTGGGGCGGGTCCATTGGTAGCCATGAGTCGAGTGCCGGGCGACTTCTTTTTGCGGCCGGCGCCACCTACACAATGGAGTCGGTCGGTTCGCTGACTTCCGGAATGGCGGATCAGGGAAATGCGGACATTCGAATTGAAGCTTCGCTTGGGAAGCTTTTTTCCTCGGGCTTGGGATGGCGCGTAGTAGATCAGACACTCCAACTCCGCGGGGGACGAGGCTATGAGACGGCCCGCTCGCTGGAAGAACGGGGTGACACACCTTATCCTATCGAACAAATCATGCGCGATTTTCGAATCAACATGATCATCGAAGGGACGAGTTCCATCCAGCGCTTATTTGTCGCGCGCGAAGCTTTGGACAAACACCTCAAGCTCGCGATGGGACTTTTCAACCCAAAGGCGGGGCTCGGTGAAAAGTTTTCGACGTTGATTAAAGCCGGGTTCTTCTACGCCTTCTGGTACCCGAAGCTTTGGATCTGTTCCTTCTGGCCGATGTACACCTGGGCCGGTGGGTGGGAGTCGCGTTACTTGCGGTTTGTTTCTAACATGAGCAAGAAAATCGCGCGCAAAACTTTTCACGCGATGGCGCTCAATGGACCAGCGTTGGAACGCAAACAGCGCGCGCTTGGGCGGATTGTCGATTCGGGGATGTTTATTTTTGCTCTGTCGGCGGTACTTTCTCGTTATCTAACGCGAAAGAAAAACGGAAAACTGAATCCCAAAGAAACTCAGCTCGTGAAGAAAATCTGCCGTTCGCTTCGTATGGATGCAAAGATTGCGCTCGCAAAAGTTCGCATCGCTCCGGGGAAGAGTCAGATTGTAGCGATGTCGAAGTCCATCATGGGGGGTGAACTCGCCTGGTTGGAAGAAGACATTGCGGACGTTGTGGGCTTGAGTAAGGCGCGTCAAAAGCCCCCTTTGAAATAGCGCAGCTCTTAACAGCCGTTAAAGTTTAGTTAGGGGTTTTCCTAATTATTTAGTTAACTTGTCCTATTCGTGTTGCTACTATCATTTTCAGCAACTTCGGTATTACACGTCATTTCATAACGCAGTACTTTAAAAAATAAGGGGGCCTTGTATATGCCTGCTTCACGCAAACTACTCTCGATAGGATTGGTTGCTGTGTTTTGTATTTCCAGTCTATCTTTCGGAAAAAACTATGTAGAAGGACAAGTAATCGTTAAGTTCGCGGACGCCCAGAATATGGACGACGCCCGCGTCGTACTCGACAACACCTTCTTTGATGTGGACCAGGCTCTTATTCCTGAAAACGGAATTTTCCTAGTTAAGCCCATCACTAATATGACAACGGAGCAGGCCATTCAGCACCTGACCCACATGGATGCTGTGGTCTACGCCCAAGCCGATCACTTTGTGACTAAGCGGACGGCTCCCAATGATCCTCGCTTCGGCGAACAGTGGGGACTGAGCAACCCTACAGAAGGGGCGGACATTCGGGCGATTGATGCCTGGAAGTTTGGCCTAGGCGGGAAAGATCGCGCGGGCCGTGACATTGTGGTCGCTGTCGTGGACGGTGGTGTCGATGTGAACCACGAAGATCTAAAGGAAAACATCTGGGTGAACAGTGGCGAAATCGCCGGCAACGGCATCGACGACGATGGCAACGGCTACGTCGATGACGTGAATGGCTGGAACGTTTTTGACGACAACGGCACAGTTTCTGCGGACCGTCATGGTACGCACGTCGCCGGCATCGTCGGCGCTCGTGGCGACAACGGCTTGCACACAGTGGGCGTCAACTGGAACGTCAAGATCATGGCCGTCGAAGGGGCCTCTGGTCAGACGTCCACGGTTTTGAAAGCCTACGGCTATGTTCTCAAGCAGAAACAGCTGTACCTTGAAACCAACGGAGCGAAGGGCGCCAACGTAGTGTCCACCAACTCCAGTTTTGGTGTCGATTACGCCAAGTGTGACAGTGGTCAGTACCCGGCCTGGAACGACATTTACAACGAAATGGGAAAAGCGGGCATCCTTTCGGCTGCGGCAACGGCGAACATGAATATCGATGTGGATAGCACGGGCGACGTCCCTACAGGCTGTTCCAGCGACTATCTGATTACCGTTACAAACACCACGCGCGCGGACAAGAAGTCGAGCTACGCGGGTTATGGTGCTACAACGATTGATATCGGGGCGCCGGGAACCGACATTTTGTCGACTCTTCCGGGAAACAAGGCCGGAACGCTTACGGGAACCTCGATGGCGACGCCTCACGTGGCGGGCGCTGTTGCGTTTCTCCACAGTGTTGCGAGCGAAGACTTCTTCGCAACCGTTCAGGCAAACCCTGGTGATGCGGCCCTGCTTCTAAAGAAGCTCATGCTCAGCAGTGTGGATGCCAACGCGGATTTGGATGGAAAGACGGTCAGCGGTGGTCGCCTGAATCTGGCGAAAGCTGCTAACGTCATTGCGTCTCACAGTTCGGAAGCTTGCTTTCCCTAGTCGAAAGTAACGCTTTACATCATCTCGGCACGGCCTTAGTTTGAAACTCAAACTAAGGCCGTCTTTTTTTTTTCATGATACCCGTTGGCATTCGTTACATCCTGGCCGCCTCCGTTTTTTTTTCCATCATGGCAGTGCTGGTCAAGTCTCTTTCCGGCATTCCCGTACACGAGATAGTCTTCTTCCGGTCTTTGGTTTCTGGGGTGATCTGTTTGGTTTCTTTGATTCGTCTGGGCATACGCCCATGGGGGAACCAAAGGAGATTGTTGCTGTTACGCGGACTTTTCGGTACGGGTGCCCTACTTAGCTTTTTTTATACCTTGCAGGTGGCTCCCCTTGCGACCGCCGTTACGATCCAGTATCTATCGCCGGTGTTTACGGCGCTGTTTGCCGCGATCTTTCTAAAAGAGCGCCTTCACCCGATGCAAATAGCCTGCTTTGCATTGGCGATGGCGGGAGTGGTCGTCATAAAGGGCTTTGATCCGCGGGTGTCGCTAGAAGTAGTTTTTTGGGGAGTGCTTTCGGCGGCCTGTGCGGGAATGGCATACACACTAGTCAGAAAGCTCCGGGAGTCGGATACGGCACTTGTCGTGGTTTTTTATTTTCCGCTGGTGACCGTCCCGCTGGTGGGGCCCTACACTTTTGCACATTGGAAAGCTCCCGAACCCAACGAATGGGGCATGCTTTTAAGCATCGGCGTTGTGGTTACTTTTGCTCAGATTTTCTTAACAAAGGCATTTCAAACGGAGAAGGCCGCGACGGTTTCTATCTTCCGTTATTTGGGAACTATCTACGCGATGTTGTTTGGCTGGTTTCTGTTCGGGGAGACTATCCCGGTGATGTCGCTGGTAGGGATGGCGCTCATTGTTGTGGGGGTGCTCTTAAGCACCCGCTTTCGCTACACGTAGCGATTTCCTCTGCTCCAGCCATTGAATGCACTTCTTACCGAGCCGGACGGAAGGTTTTTCAATCAAGTTAAAGCTGAGTACCGCTACTCCGAGGCTTACTGTCACTATCACTACTAGCCAAGCAACAAAAATGATTTCGAAGGGCAAGGACTTCAGGGGACTTTGGGCAACCCACGATAGGAGTGTTGGAGTTAGGGTCTTGATGAGTAGAGGGTGAGTCAGATAAATCGAGTAGCACGCAATCCCCAGGGATCGAAAAAGGCGAGTTCTGCAAAGCCAACCTACCCAAGAGCCCGGGTGCATTGCCGCGACAAAGACAACTAGAACGGCGCCTGTATTGTACGGAAAGGGCTGACGACAGAGCGTGATAAAAAGTACTAGTGCACCCACCCCTAAAGCTTTGCCCCATTCGGGCGAGTTGAAGACGCTGTCGTTTTTCCAGAAATGCAGCATTATTCCAATAGCAAAGCAGTACCAGTGATTCAGTGGAAACATCTCGATGAAGTGGTTTGACGTAGGAATGCCCCAAAGGGCTGCGTATTGAAGCCAGATCATGCCGGTAAAGAAAGTAAGCAGAAAAAAGTAGAAGGCATTACGGCCGGTACGAATGAAAGTGAAAACCAAAGGGAGGAACAGGTAAAAGGCCTCCTCGACAAAGAGTGACCATTGTACGTGCACAACTTCTAGCCCATTGTGAAACCGTAGAAAGCCGAACCACATGCTGAAATTTATCCACAGTGTTTCAAGATCGCTGTGTTGGAGGGCGCCGTAGACAAGGACCGCAAAGCCCCACAGCGGGAATATGCGAAACAGACGCCGTATGTAGAAATTTCGGATCGGGGATTTCTCGTTTTCCCACCGCTTCTGCGAAGAGCCGAAGAGGGTAAACGCGCTTACGATGAAGAAAAGTGGCACACCCAATCCACCTGTTGTTAAAAAACCACCCAAAAACGGAAAGCTCATCGGTTTTGGGAGCTGCAGTAGGGCACGGTAGGTGTGCTGAACCAAGACCAGGAGAATGGCCACGCCACGTAGTCCATCAATGTATGCGTGGTGGTAACGCTTTTCTGCGATGCTGCGCAACATAATAGAGATGAGGGTTAAGGGAGGTTACAAAGTCTGTTCGGATGAAACTGCGTCACGGTTAAGAGCTGCGGACTGGATAGGGCGGTGGGAATGTTGAAGTTCAAACTTCTCTAGGATTGGCAGTACTTTATCTACCGCAATGGTGTAAGGGAAATGCCCGTAGGCGACCTCATGGTACGTCTTGATGCGGAAGTCCATTCGAAGTTGCTGGATCGCATCATAAGGGATGTACGGATCGTCTGGTGAGACAATCAACTGCATCGGCATCCTCAGCGCCGGCACCGAAGATACCCCCGCCATTCGCTCGAGCTGAAGGCGGGTGGCAATGCCCTCAACCAGGTTAAACATCACGATGTACCGGTACATCGCGCGGATTCTTCCCATGTGGGTACGCAGGCGAAAGTCTACTTGTCCCCCATGTTTCAATACCTCTGCTGCCGCTCTTTTATACGGAAGCCACTGAATCCTTACGGGGTGATTTGCCTTTAGCAGACTCACTCCTCTTAGGGCTCCATTAAAAATGGTGATAGCCGGGTTCAAGGGAGAGCTAAGTCTTTGCAAGCGCATAAGGCTAAGCAGAGTCATTGAAACCCCAAAACCGTGGCAGACGATCGATTCAGGCTGAAAGCGTTCTATCTGGGATTCAACGTATTTCGAAATTTCGCGGAGATCGGAAGAATCGGTGTTCTCAAAGACTTCGAAAAGGGAAAGAATGCGCTGATCTTTGCGTTTGCCGAGCCAGCTTTCCCACGCTTCAGGGGGGCACGGTAGCCCTGTTACAACGAGCCTTTTCACATTTTCACTCTGTCCCAAAACCCCTGAATGGTCAAATCCATGGAACGAGAAAAAGCCCCTTGGGCTTGGCCGAAGCATCCGGTACCATGGGGCCGCAAAAGGAGGAAAGATGGGTTTGAAGTTTCGATGGCTGGGGATGGCACCCGACGGTAAAACGATCACCCTTCGGCGCTACGGTGGTGAGGTGAATGTCCCGACCTATGTCGACGCCAATTGGCTCGAAGCCAATGCGGCAGAGATAGGCATTGGGATTGGGCTCGATGTCGAAACTACCGGGCTGCGGCCGGGGGAGGATCAGATTATTGAAATCGGTTTGCAGGAATTTCGGTTTCATCGAAATACTGGCGAGATGGTCTCGCTCGATGGGGCCTACGCGGCACTTCAAGATCCGGGCATGGAGATTTCTCCAGGGATAGAGCGGCTCACCGGGATTACGAACGATGCGGTTCGGGATCAGCAAATTGATTGGGGTAAGGTGCAGGAATATTTTGAGCGCGCTGAGATGGTTGTCGCTCACAATGCGGGTTTTGATCGAGCTTTTTTGGATCGTGCTCTCCCTCTTTCCCGGGAAAAGCTTTGGGCGTGCTCCTGTTCTCAGGTGGATTGGCACTCCAAGGGCTTCAATACACGCAAGCTCGAGGTGTTAAACATTTACCACGGGTTTTTCACCGACTCCCATCGGGCTTTGCACGATGTGGAGGCCCTTCTTTATTTGCTCTCTTTACCCGCGCCCGATAGCGACGTGCCGTACCTAAAGGAACTTTTGGAAAATGCCGTGAAACCGCGCGTGAACGTTATCGCGGCGAACTCGCCGTATGAAACCAAAGATATCTTGCGTCAGCGGGGCTACCGTTGGGATCCTCAGCGACGGTATTGGAGCAAGGCAATTTACCAGGAAGAAGAAGCTTCTGAGAAAGAATGGCTCACCAACCGAGTCTACGGTGGGCGGTTTGCGGGTAAGATGGAATCCATTCCGCTTACCGACAATTTCAAAATGCAATAGAAGGGCAAAAAAAAGCCCAAGCGCGCGGGCGCTTGGGCCTTATTCTGTCTAATGGCTTAGACAATGAAATCGTGAGCGCGAACGGTCTTGCGGCCGTTGGCTTTTGCACGGTTGGCGGCCTGCTCGAGGTACCAATACACTACGTTGTTCAGACCTTCGAAGGCGTCACCCGCTACATTGCACTTGGCTTTTTTGAGAACGGCTTTCGCTTTGCTACCGACCACTAGAGATTCCATTTTCTTACCACCGGCTTTTTTCTTCGCCATGAATTCCTCCAAGAATATGCTTAATGCAATAGAACAGACTATTTCTACAACTGAAGCACGAAAGATGCAAAGAAATTGAAATCTGAAATGGCCAGAAAATGGGTCCTGAGTGGGATTAGAGCGGGTTTAGCCTCTGCTGCGCGGTGCTGTGATTAAAAAAAAAGGCGCCTTGCTAGCGGCCACCTTCTTGGATGACCGCCCACAAGGCGCCCTTTAAAGCACCAACGAAAGGTGGCTCGAAACTAATTGCGGTTCGTCCGGGGTTGGGGCGCCGGAGGCCGTTGTCCCTGCTGCCGGATGCGATCCCTGAAGTCGTTCTGATGTGTCGGGTTCTGGGTCGGCTGTACTGTCGGAGCAGGGTGATTGGTGTTGGGAACATATTCAAGGTTCCCGACCGTGAGTTTCCCGTTGTCCAACGCCGACACGGACTTCATGTTGATGCGGTACTGAGCCATCACGTCCAAGAGGCGACTGGGATCTTTAACCGCGTGGGCCGTGGCCTTCTTCTTCTGGGGCTGGATCTGGTTGCCCTGGGGTACGGGAGTGTACCCTTCAATTTCTTTTTTCTCGCTCTCAGTAAGTTTTATCACCTGATCAACGGTCTGCATGCCCATGTTAGCGACGACCATCACGCTTGAACCGTCTTTAAAGTTGATGACGATCCAGGCAATGTGAGCGTGCTGAGCGGGTGCAACGTCCATTCCACGGTGGATCGTTGCCGAAGCGATATCTTTTCCGAAACGGGATTTGAATTGAGAAAGATAAAGGACTCGGTTGTCGCGCGTCTTCAACATTTCATCGCGAAGTGCGACGACCTCTTCCGCCTTTGACTGAGTGTCGTCTGCAAAGGCTGAGCTGGGAATCAGTTGAAGCAAGAGAATCAAAAATGTAACCGCGAGCAAGCGAGCCATACTACTCTCCATCAAAAACGGACGACCAGACGCCCGAACGGCGTAGCGAAATGCAGGATGAATGCCAAAGGTATACAGCCTTGGACAGGCACGAAAAACCATAAATTCTGTGACACTTTGGGGCAGTTAGCGGGGGGTGGGGCCGTTCTCCGGCAGTCTTTTGTTAATAAAGGCCAGCATCTTTTGAACTGCCTGCTTACTTTCCGGAAGGTGGGGAAGGGCGATTTGCCAAACGTGCTGCATCCCGTCCCATACCTCGAGCTCAACCTCGACTCCGGCCTCCCGCGCCTTCCGAGCAAAGCTGCGCGAGTCATCGAGTAGCATTTCGCTTGCCCCGACTTGTATGAACAAAGGCGGCAGTCCGCTGGGATCTCCGTAGAGGGGAGATATCAGTGGATGGGTTGGACTCTCTTTGCCAAGATAAAGCGGGGCCCACTGTTCAAAGTGTTCCGGCTGGAACATGTAATCGTTTTTGGAATTAAAACGATGCGATTCCTCGCTACAGGACAGATCGGTCCAAGGGGAAAGACAAAATACACCACTAGGAAATGGGCCGCCCATTTCTTTGAGCTTTAACAGAAGCGCCAGCGCCAGTCCCCCACCGGCGGAGTCCCCACCTATCACAATGGATTTCGGGGGGTGGATTTCAGTTAGGGCCCGATAGCTTGCCAGCGCGTCTTCAAGTGCTGCCGGGTAGGGGTTTTCAGGAGCCAAGCGGTACTCAATCAAATAGACCGGCCTTTTGCTTCGAAAGCTTAGGCGAAGTCCAAAGCCTCGGTGTGTCGCAATCGACCCCATGAAATAGCCGCCACCGTGGAAGTAGAGTAGACAACCAGCTTGTTGCTCGCCCTCTACGTGGATCTTTTCTGTGACCACACCGCCGAGCGTGGTCGCTTCAAAATGGGCACGAGGAAACTTCTTATTCAGCAGTGCGGAGCGGACGGCCGCTACCCGGTTCATATTTCTTCGTGCGGTTTCTATGGAGTTTGACGGCACAAAATTACGTCGGCAGTAAAGGCGGAGCATCTGGTTGGCAATTTTGCTCGCTAAACTTGTATTTGATAGGCCACCCATTGCTTATTAGGGGTATTTCTACCATTATATGTGGGCCGCAGCAATGAAGGAGCGGCAATCTATGAAAGAGGATTCGATGTCTGGTTCCGTAGCCAACCGCAAAGAGCTCTGCCAGGAAGTGGTCGATACCTGCTTGAGGATGAACACGCTGGGGATCAATCAGGGCACTTCGGGCAACGTGAGTGTCCGTTGGGGGGATGGTTTTTTGATTACGCCTTCGGGTGTTCCGTACGAAGAGACGAGCGCCGAGCAAATCGTTGAGATGGGAATGGACGGGGAGCGAAAGGGAGATATTCTTCCGTCCAGTGAGTGGCGTTTTCATCTGGATGTTTATCGCGCCCGGCCGGACGCCGGCGCGATCGTGCACACGCACTCTCCCTTTTGTACCACACTCGCGTGCTTGCACAGGGAGATCCCGCCCTTCCACTATATGGTCGCTGTGGCTGGCGGGAGAACCATACGTTGTGCCGAGTACGCGACCTTTGGAACGCAGGCGCTTGCAGACAATATCTTAAAAGCACTCGAGGGGCGAAAAGCCTGTCTGATTGCGAACCACGGAATGATTTGTTTACACGAGAATCTCAAGAAGGCTTTGGCCCTGGCAGTGGAAGTCGAAACACTCGCGGCACAATATTGGCGAGCGCTCACCTTGGAGGAACCCAAGCGTCTCTCGGATGCGGAGATGGATTTGATCCTCGAAAAATTCAAAACCTATGGGAAACAGCCTGGCCTAGTGGAGAGCGGGCACCACTAGAGCCTGATTGCAAAGACTTGCTGCGACTGCGTCGGCGACCCGCACGCCGTCGACAGCCGCGCTGGTGATCCCACCAGCGTAGCCAGCGCCTTCGCCGGTTGGGTATAGGCCTTGGTGACTGGTAGACTCCAGGCTAGTTTTGTCGCGGACGATACGCATGGGACACGAGGTACGCGATTCCACGCCGTGAAGTTGGGCGTTATCCGAAACAAAACCCTTCATGCTGCGATCAAAATGGCGCAGCCCGATTGTTAGCCGATCGTAGATCCACTTTGGAAGTAGGGTATCCAAACGTGCGGGTACTACCTTTGAAGGGCTTGAACTGGGGAGCGTGGGACCTGAACTCCCCGCCAAGAAGTCAGAAAGTCTTTGAGCCGGAAACTGGTGTGTTCCTCCGGCGGCGACTACTTGCGCGAGGGCGCTTTGCTCTAAGGCGTCGCGAAACCGCAAACCGGCAAGTACGTCTGTCCCGAACTGTTTTTCGTAGTCGATCGATACAACCACCGCGGCGTTCGCGAAAGGCGAGTTTCTCGCGTAGTTACTCATCCCGTTACTGACAATACCAGTGTTCTCCGTTCCGCTGGAAATGACGTAGCCCCCGGGGCACATGCAGAATGTGTAGACTCCGATTCCCGTCTTTTTATCGTGATCCGCTAAGCGGTAGGTAGCCGGGCCCAGCTCGGCGTGGCTTGCGAACCGACCAAACTGCATCGCATTGATATCTTTTTGCGGATGCTCAATTCTCAGACCTACCGCGAAGGATTTTCCTTCGACATGAACGCCGTTTTTGTGCAGGTCGAGGAGCATATCGGTGGCGGAGTGCCCCGTGGCCAAGATTACTTGTTCGGACTCAAAGCGTTCACCTGAGGCGAGTTCAACCCCCTTTACTCGTCCCTCGCCGTACAAAAGCTGTTTCACCTTCGCGTTGAAGTGCAGCTCGCAACCGTTTTCCAGTAGAAATTGCCGGATTAGAGGGATGACTTTGCGAATCCGATCCGAACCCACATGCGGATTAGAGAGATAAAGTATTTCCTCAGGCGCTCCGAATCTAACGAGTCTGGAGAGCACGTAAGGAATATGTGGGGACTTGATCCGAGTAATGAGCTTACCGTCTGAATAAAGACCCGCCCCGCCTTCGCCGAAACACACGTTGTCCAGAGGATCTAAGGTCCCATACCGCCAATATTTCGCGATGGCCTGCATGCGCTTTTGGGCGATGGAACCCTGCTCAAATAGCCGGCAACGAATACCACGTTCTACAAGCCTAAGCGCTGCAAAGAGGCCAGCGGGACCCGAACCTACGATAATAGGGGGCGCGTACTTTTCCGGAGTCGGGAACCGTTGAATCTCCACATGCGCATCTGGCGGTGTCTCGTTTTCCGAGAAAACCTCGACGCTGTAAACCCAGTGAGGTTGTTTACCACGGGCGTCGATGGATTTTTTTAAAAGGCGATAGCTCTGGAAGTTGGGGCTGAGAAGACGAAGCTTTTCTTCGAGGGATCCCTCCAAAGAGATCTTAAGCTGTTCAAAGCGCTCGCTCACGGACGCCGCCCAGGGTTCAGAACGGCAAGGATACGGGATACCGGGTGTTCCTCATACTGAAAGTCCAGCGGAAGCGGGGCCGCGTGTGTGATTCTCGCCTGCGGAAGCGTTATCCGCATCAGCCTTGAAAGGGAATCATTGTTCCACTCCGTGAGATTGGAAGAAAAATATAGCTTACCGCCGGGTTTAACGACCTGACCCGCGAGACGCAAAAGATCTTCGGCGTCTCGCTTTATCGAGAAGGTGCCCTTGCGGTTTCGGGCAAAGCTTGGCGGATCCAGGATAACCAGATCAAACTTGCGGCCGCGTTTGGACGCCCCTTTTAGAAATCCAATGGTGTCATTGGGAAAAAACTCATGATCCTCTGGATTGAGGCCGTTCGCTAGGAAGTTTTCTTTACCCCAGTCCAAATAGCGTTTGGAGATGTCTACGCTTGTGACTTTGGCTCCCCCCACCGCACAGGCGACGGAAAAGCTGCAGGTGTAAGCGAAGGTATTGAGTACCTCTAGGCTCTGCGATTCTTTGCGGAACGCGAGTCGCTGCTCACGCTGGTCCATAAAGAGGCCGCTGCTAAAACTCTCTAAAGGAGAAACTTTGTAGGAAAGCCCATTTTCGCTAACAATCGAGTCGCCTTCAAAAGGAGCGCCTCCAAGGTGTCTAGCGGCAGTAGGTTGGGCATGCGAACGATCCGACTGCACGTCTTTTACGTAGACGCTATTAATGTTTGTTTGGGCCAAATAAAAGTCTGCGATCTCGGACAGGGCCTCGTCAGAGAGCGGGCGTTTGCCAAGGGCGCGGTAAACGACTGCTAGCTGCCCATACCTATCCGCGGAAAGGCCGCGGACATTTTCCTCACCGACACTAAAAAGCCGGTAAGCATTTGTTTCGCTATTTTCAAAAAGGGGTTGGCGGCGTTCCCAGGCGATCTGAAGGGCCGCAGCTAGGGCGGTACTCATACGGGGAACTCTCGGAAAAAGGTTTGGGGCTCTGGCAACTGCACTGTGTGTTCCTGAGCGACGGTAGCGAGCTTAAAGCGTAGCGAGTGGGCCAGCAGTGCGATGTTTTGTCCTGGTTTGCCTTGGGCGCCATACTTCTTGTCGCCTACAATCGGGTGCCCCGCCGCGGATAACTGTGCCCGGATCTGGTGCTTGCGTCCCGTTATCAGTTTGACCTCGACCAGGCTGTAACCGTTGTGGTGCTCCAAAGTAGTGAAGTGAAGTTCCGCGCGCTTTAGTCCCGGCCCAGGCATCTGCTGGACATAGACACCCCGGCTCCCGTCATCGCTCATGTAGTGGACGAGTTTTCCCGAGGCGGGTGCCGTGCCTTCAACCAGGGCGAGGTACTTTTTTTCTATCTGGTGACTTCGAAATTGCTCAGAAAGCCGGCTCGCGCCCTTGGAGGTCTTTGCAAACAGGACGATGCCCGGCACCTGCTTGTCCAGGCGGTGGACCAAGCCCAGGAATACGTTTCCGGGCTTACTGTACTTCTCCTTAAGGTAGGCCTTGGCCCAATCCATTAAAGAAGGGTCCCCGGACTGGTCGCCCTGCGTGAGCCAGCCTGCCGGTTTGAAGACCACAAGCAGGTGATTGTCCTCATAAAGGACCTGGCTTGACGCCAAAGCGCCATTTTGAGTAGAAAGGGGCGACATTCTCCTCCTAGCAGAAGGCAGCTTAAAGTCTAAATATGCGTAGGTATTCGAAAAAATCTCAGGCTCCCTCGGCTGAAAGCCTGAACCAAATCCTTAGCCAGAGCGGCATTCGCCTTAGCCGCGGGCAGCTGGACCAACTGTGGCGGTACCATAATTTATTGAGAAAACGAAATCAAGACAGGGACCTGACCCGTTTGATTGGGTTTGAGACCATCGCAGTGAAACATTACGTCGACTGCCTTTTGATTCCCAAGATGGTTCGCTTGGAGGGGCCATTGTTGGATGTGGGGACCGGGGCCGGCTTTCCGGGCATCCCGTTAAAGATTTTCCTACCCAAGCTGCACATTATTCTGGCCGAACCGCGCCCTCGCCGTGTGGCGTTTCTTGAAGAGGCCATAGAACTCCTGGGGCTTAAGGGGATAGAGGTTTTTCCGCACAAGGTGGTGAGCCGTAGCTTCCAAAAACCCGTTCGCGGCGTTATCACTCGTGCCTTGGAAACCATGGACAAGACTTTTTTGAGAACCTCTGGGTGTTTACTCCCGGGCGGGAAGATCTACTTCATGAAGGGGCCAAATGTAGATGAGGAAATTGGGGAAGTACGCACCCGCTTTGCCAAAGAGTTCAGATTGAGCGGAGATAAAGCCTACAATTTGCCACGTACACCGCACCAGAGGCGTTTAGTTACTTGGGAGAAGATTGATGCCGTCTAAACGCCCACATAAACCCGGAAGACGTTTTATACGGCGTAGGCCCGCCGCGGCTCAAACGGCTTGGGACAGTTTTGGTAAGTGGTACAACAAGCTCGTAGGTGAAGACGGCCACTACTATCACAAGAACATCATCCTTCCCGGTGTCCTGCGCCTGATGGCGCCGCAGCCCGGAACCTCGTGGCTAGATTTGGGGTGCGGGCAGGGAATCGTATCACGTGGCCTGCCCGATGGGGTGACCTATTGGGGGATCGACGCGGCTCCCAAACTGATCGCGGCCGCCAAACAATTGAACGAGCGCCCTTCAACGAATTTTCACTGTGCGGATGCGAGCAAAAAACTCGGCATCGCGAAGCGGGATTTTGACTACGGCAGCGTAATTCTGGCGATGGAGAATATAGAGGATGGCGAGGGCGTTATTCGTTTGCTGGCTCAGCATCTTCGGCCTGGGGCCCGTCTCATTCTCGTTTTGAACCACCCGTGTTTTCGCATCCCGCGGCAGTCTTCGTGGGAAACCGACGAAGTGAACAAGATCCGCTACCGACGCCTAAATCGTTACCTTACGCCGATGAGCATTCCGATGCAGGTGCACCCAGGAAAAGGGGAACTGTCTCCTGTGATGTGGGCCTTTCATCGCCCGCTTACTTACTACTTCGGGGCGCTTGCTAAGCATGGCTTTAACGTAGTTAACGTCGAAGAATGGATAAGCGACAAGGAAAGCCAGGGTAAAGCGGCCAGGATGGAAAACCGGGCACGTAGCGAGTTTCCACTCTTTATCGCGCTTCTGGCCGAGCGCCGTCCGCTTCCCCATTAGCTCCAGTTGTGGTTGTGGGGGCGGGTTGCTATATTTCTTTTTTATGGTGAAGCATGTCTGAGAATTCCGACTTCAATTACGATGCCATCCCGGAAGGCTATTACGATCGCATCGCCCGTGGGGGGAATTCGGTGCGCCGCGCGTGGCACCTGCAGAAGTTCGAGCGTGTACTCGACTGTATTCCCGATAGCTGTAAGTCTATCCTTGATGTGGGTTGTTTTGCCGGAACCTTTTTGTCGGAACTTTCCCCCGTGCGTTTCCCCGTGCAGGTGGGAGTGGATGTACTGCCCAAACAGGTCGAGTACGCGAACGCGCACTATGGGTCTGAGTTTAGAAAATTTGTGTACGTTCCGAGCGTTGCCGAACTAGGCGAAGTTCCCGGAAGCTTTGATTGTATTACGCTGATCGAAGTGATTGAGCACCTTACCGTCAACGAGATTCGTACTTTATTGGAGCGTTTGTGCGACAAGCTCAATGTGGGCGGAAAACTTGTTCTATCGACGCCCAATTACACGAGTAGCTGGCCTGTGTTGGAAGTGCTGGTGAATCACTTGTCTACGGTGAGCTACGAGGAACAGCACCTGACGAAGTTTAACTATTTCAACGTTGAAAAGCGTCTAAGGGAGATTTCGCCCGTAATAGGAAAACGCCTGCGAGTAGACTTTAAGACGACTACGCATTTTGTCTCTCCCTTTATCGCGCCGCTTTCCTTGGAGTTGTCGCGCAGTGTATCGAGGCTCTACCCTCACAATAAATGGCATTTTCCATTTGGGAACCTTGTGCTCGTCCGCCTTGAAAGAATTAGCTAATCGGAAGAACGTCGACTGACGACCCAAACTAGGGGGAGGGTGAGAAGCCCCTGCAAACGCCACGGCACCGCGGTTCCGTTGTACAAAGTGCGTCCCAAAAAGTTCACATTCACAAAGAGAATTCCAATCAAGAAAATCGAATAAATGGGCAGACAACGCTTGTCCTTCCAGCACACCCAAAGCCCTAAGGTAGCCGGGAGCATTAAGCCTACGATTGAGTAAGGAAACGTCGCAGGCGAGAAAAGGTAGAGAAACAGCAGGGCGAGGGAAAATGCCGTCGTTGGTTGTTTGCCGCGAGCCAGCCAATGGAAGAAGAGAAGCGATGGGAAAAAAACGAGGCCTAAGCTCTGGCCGACTGAAAGGCCAAGCTTGTCGTAAGCTAAGGACAGTAGGCTAAGATTGGCGCCCACAATTTCTCCGCTCAAGATGGCGTGGGTGTGGGCGGCGTTGCTGAGCCACCAGTCTTTGTAAAGTTGTGCCGCCGGCCAGAAGAGAAAGGGCAATAAGGCTGTAGCGGCAAGCCCCAAACCGGCGCGCAGGCATGCAGAAAAGTACTGCTTTGGGTGTAGTGCAAAAAGAAAGTAGGGAACAATCCCAAAGGCGGGTTTGAAAAGTGCTGGGAGAGCCATCAGGAAAAAGCCCCAAGCGGTTTTGTTACGAAAAACGGCGTAGTAACCCTCTACCATTAAGTAAACAAGGATTAGATTGATGTTCCCAGATTCGAACTGAAAGCCAATTCCTTGGTTCACCAGGATCCACGGAGCGATCAGCATGGGAAGCGGTAGGTCGCCGAGCTGCCGATTGGGATCTAGAAGGCGCAAACACACATAAGTCATTCGAAAGAGTGCCACCAGACTCAGAAGAAAAATCAAAAAATGTTGGCCAGCAACGGGCAAAACCTGGAGCGCCAGGAAGGGCAAAAGGCCCACGGGGCTGTAGTGAAAGGACGTGGCGTTTTCGAAACTATACGGGGAGCTTCCAGATCCAAGTGCCGCGATAGCGTCGAGATAGACTTCATAGTCTTTGCCGTTGTAGCGGTGCGCAAGCGTCAGGTACCCGAGGAGCCAAAGGGTAAAAGCGGCGTAGAAAAGACCTACCCACCTTTTTTTGCTGTCGACGGCTTCCATCCCACTCCTTTGAGTTGTTTAGGATGCCACAAGGCTGGGCTTAGCGGCAACCAGCACGGGTGACAAGCGCCGACTAGGACGCTAGATTCGCATCATGCGGTTTTTCCGGGTGAGTTTAGTAGTGGTGGGCTTATTGTTGGTCTTTGTTCTGCCTTGGCCTTTAACCAAGCTTGCCACGGGATTACCGGACTCGACGAGCGATCCACTTTCTTTTGTGTGGATTTTGGAACGCATGAGCCAAAACCTCCTCGGTGCGAAGGCGCTTTACGACGGAAATATTCTGTATCCCTTCAGAGAGTCGCTGGCGACATCCGAGACCTTGCCTGCCTGTAGCCTGCTTTATGGTTTTTACAAGAAACTCTTTGGAGGCTCGCTTCTTGCCTTTAACCTCTTGCAGATTACTTTTTTGATCGCAAACTTTGTCTGCATGTATCTCTTTACGCGCCTTTTTCTGCGCACGAGTGGCGCCCTGGTGGCGGCCGCGATCTTTGGTTTTAGTCTCGTTCGACTCGCGCACCTGCAGCACTTTCATCTGATGCCACAGTTTATCTTTCCGCTATTTTGGGGTTGCGCGTGGAAGCATGAACGCGGCGGGAGCGGAAAGTGGTTACTCGCAATGGGCGGGCTTGCGGGCCTACAGCTCTATTTCAGCCTAAGCCTCGGCATTGTTTTAGTCCTCTCGGCCTTGCCCTACGCGGGCTATCTTGTTTGGAAAAACCGACGCGGGCCTTATGGATTTATCGTGGGAGCGGTCGTCACCTTCGCTTTGGTGAGTGCTGCCATTGGGAGTTCCTACTACCGGATTAGCAAAGATTATGGGTTTCGCCGCCCTATCAGCGACGCCTATGGGAGTAGCGCGAATCTAGGGAGTTGGTTTCTTGTAACGAGTGATCACCTTTACGATCCTTTGCTGGGGGATCTGATAATTGGGGGAAACGGAGGAAGAGGGCGGGAGGAAAATGTTCTTTTTGTAGGCTTTGCGGTTCTATTTCTCGCGTACCTCGGTTTCAAGCGGCTTAGGGCATGTACGGATCCCAATGACAGGAGAGTTTCCAATCTGTTTCTCTACTCGCTTCTATTCACGGTACTTTTAGCTTTCGGGACTAATCTTGGTTTGTACAATCTTCTCTACTATACCTTGCCAGGTCTCAAGGGCTTTCGTACACCGGCGCGGATGGGTTTAAGTTATCTTTTATTCATGGCAGTGCTGGCGGGTTTCGGCTTTGAGGTTGTCACTCAAAAATTGAGCAAGCAGAAGGCGAGAGTCGCCTATCTTGCCTATGGGCTTTTGGCATTCATTTTCGTTTTGGATACCCACCGTCCCCTCAAGTACCTCGAGGTCGGAGACGAGCTGGACGGCGTGAGTCGGTGGCTGCGATTGCAGAGCGAGGCCGGCGCGGTCACGCACCTCCCATTTGATGTTACCGCGTTGGAGACTTTAAGGATGTACAAGAGTCTCGAGCACGGGCACCCGATTGCCAATGGCTACACTGGCTTTAAACCGCCCAGCTACGCAAAGGTGCGGGACGCTACCCGAAGTCTGGCTATGAATGGAAATAGTGAATCCATCGCTTTTTTATCAAGCTTGGGTTTTAGGTATGTCGTAGTAAACCGAGAGCGGGTCCAAAAAGCGGAGCGCAGGTATCTCGACAGCCAGGTGACTGCCTTTGAAGATGGCGCATTTACCATCTACCGTCTTCGCTAGGGATTATTCCTAAACTCAGACAATATCTCCTGAGGTGATTTCATCATGGTATTGCCGTTATACACGTGGCTCATCTGTGAATCGAAGGGGATAACGATGGCCGTTACTCGTTTGGTTACGTAGACGGTTGCGTTGCGTGTCGAGCCCGCTTCGTTGAAATTCGATGTAAACCCTATGACGGTGGCGGGTGTGGAGTCCCCAGGTTTCACCTGAACCTGAATCGGCGGTTCCTTCATGCTGGGGTGCAAGTTCACCTCTACGTCTCCTTCAAGAATGACGTAGCCGTATCCGGCGGGGTCGCCGAATTCGGTGAGCTTGGTACCCGGCTCGAAGACCACTACTTCGGCGTTGTCGGGCAGGCCGCTCTTGGGCCCTGCATAGTCGACCTTAGCTCCTGAGGGTAAAGTCGTCTTGCGTGGACCCATAGGGGCGCCCGCTTTTACGAGCTTTTTCTCCACCACCTTGGGATCCAGCACTCCCTGCGCGTACGCGTCGGCCAGTTTGATTGGCTTTTCCTCGACCTTCCAGTACTGCTCTCTCTCCTTCGTTCGCTGTATTTCCGATGCTATTGGCTTGTAAGGAATACTCGTCTCTTTTTCCCATTCAAATGTGAACTGCGAACGGAAGTAATCTAAAATGGGTTTTGGAATCGGCGGCGCCTTGTCGTTCCATTGGGTTTGCAGGAAAGCGACGAATTCTGCCTCTGTGGGAGGAAGAGACTTAAAGTTTCCTAGGTCCAACCAGGCTCTCATTGCGGGATCGCCCGCGTGTTGTTGGGCGATGGCGAGTAGATCGTTGATCGGCGCATTGCCGTCGGTATCGCGGGTTACCAAAACCGTATCTGCATTTCTGAAATTTACGCGCGCGGCTGCGGCCACAACACTAGTTTCAAAGCCTAATCGTGCTGGGGGAGCCATCTCTCCCGCCATGACTGACGGAATATGAATTTCACTCCTGAAACGGTGGCCAATGATCGGTGTATACCCACGTCGTTGATACGAAGAGGTTTGGCCGATTACGCGTGAAACGTCTCGGAGCACTTTGACGTAGGTGTCCGGATTAACGACCGGAAGGGGAGAAATACTGACACGCTCGGTAATGTGTTGATCATCGCCCACCACCGTACTGCCTGTTCGAAGGTATCGCCCCAGGCGGTCCGATCCCTTCATCTCCATAAGAGCCTTGCGGCCGTCGGGGCTCGATATAGCGACGGCGAGTACCAGACCCTCAGGCGTCTCCACGATGGCGGATTGAGTGTTTCCGACACCCTTCGTCCTGCCCAGCCCGCCCACGCGATCCGCGTCCGCGATATTGAGGACGGCTTCTCCCTGCCAGAACACATCCCGCAGCTGCTTGAGTGCCGGGTTGTTCTTATAATCCTTTTCGGAGAGTACTAACCAGGAGAGAAAGTTGCTGTCAAAATCGGGGTAGCGTTTCTTAATGTCTGCCACCGAGGCCGCATCCGCTCCAGCGAACTTGGGATCGGTCAAAAGACGGATTGCCGCCGCACGCCGTTCGGCGACAAGCGCGGGGTTTGGGCCTAGCTTCGGGTCGTAGTTGTCTCCGTTTTCATGGCTCAGACTACCCACAAACATTTCTCTTAGCAAAAGTTCCTGGCGCTCTTTTTTGGATTTTCCCGGATACATTTTCTGAATGAAGTCCGAGTCGGCCGCATCGCGCAGGAGTACGGCAAGGGGATCGTTGTTCGTGCGGTCGGTGAATCGCTCGATGAACTGATCGACGAGCATTTTCTGGGTTTCCATTCCGTCAACTTTTCCACCAAGCCCAATGAACGGCCCCACCTGTGCGTGGTTTTTTCGGATATGGGCGCCGCCCGCGCGCATCCCCATATCATGCGTAAGCCCCATCAGCTCGGCATACGTTAGCAACGCGTCCTGGTATTTGCCGGGCTCTAGCTTCTGCAGGGCTTCGACAATTTTTCGGCCATTGGAAGCGATGTTTAAGCTGTGCGCAAATCCGTGGGTGGGCCAGAAGGCTTCATAGCGGGTGGGATCAAAGGGCTCGCCCTTCGCTTCCGCTTCCGCCAGGGCGCGCACGACGCTGTAGTAATCGGCTTCTGTATCAAAAAGACGCTGAGCGTGCGCAAGATCCAAGGCATAGGTTTTTAGAAAGGGGCTCAAGCCGCCCATTCCGCGAACTTTTTCGTCTAGCTTGATAAATGGGCTGTTCACCTCTCCGCGCATACGCATAAGTGCCGCAATCTCAACTGCGGTCTTTGGATCCTGGATGAGTAAGTGTTCCATCATCCGCTGCTGCTGCTGCCAGTCGGGGAGAGCTCTTGTATCTCCTTGGACAAGTTGCTTGTGAAAGGCTTGGCCCTGTTCGACGAAGTAATCATGAAGTGTCGCGGGACGATTGGATCCCGGCGTGAGGGGACGTGCTTGCCCCGAGGATGTCGGCAAGCCTTCGCCCGCCGCGATGGTATCCAAGCCACAGGCTTTAGCCGTTTTCTCTACGGAAAAAGAGGTACCCGAATCGATTAGACAAAAGAGCAGTATGTAAAAGAGAGTATTCTTGAAGTGCACGGGGCCCCCCAGCCACCCAGCTCTTAGATTGCTGGATCAAAATGCAATCGCCGTGCCCCCGATAATTTCAATAATTACAGCTGGCGTTTCACATTGTTGCGTTTGTTCCTTAGGCTTCTGTGCAGAGCCTAAACGGCCCAATCCCTTCCATGAGTCTATGTCATTTCCCCTCCTAGGGTTCCAAGGCCTTTCGAATGTGTTCGACCTGGACGGGAGTCAAACCTAGCGAAAAAATTAGATCCGCGTTTGAATGCAGTTGCGAAAGTTCGGCCTTGTCCATCCTCGGATCGGCTAGTAGGGCGCGCAACCGGGAGTCAAACCCGTTGTCTGCTAACCCTCCGCTTTCTCCCCCTAAGCCGAGGAGTTTTTCAAATTGATCCGCTCCGATGACGCTCTTTTGAAACAAAGGCGAAAGCAGAGAGTTCGCAAGTCCGTTTCGCGGGCGGTAGTATTCTTTGTCCAAGACGGCCTGTAAGTCTGCGTCCTGCTCGCCAATTCCGAGCAGTGACCGTAGCTTCTTGTCTTCAAAGAACTTGCGCACTTCGCTTGGTTTAATTTCCGGGTTATTCAGGAAGTCGTTGATTCCATTGCGGACCGCTGTACGAACGCTAGCGGGATCTTTTCTTTCCTCCCTGAGATAAAAGCCGACTTCGCGGTGAATCTTCACCAGTTTGGCGAATTCACGTGAGCCGATGGGGGAACTGGGAAAGTGTTCGATGAGCGCGTCGTTCAGTTTTACTCGGTTTAGCACCCACTCTTCCGAGTCTGAGATCGGTGGGCTTTCGGAGCTCTCCGAAGCGTGTCCCTCCGCAAGTACCGTTTGTGATGGAAAAACAAGTATGATTAAAACAAATAGCCAGGCTCTCATGCAATCCTCCAAAACCTACTTATGCAAATACCACGCCTTAACGGAGCGGGCCTGAAACTACCGTATGCAAAAGGTGTGCTGCGTCTAGCAGATTCGCAATTGTAAGGGCGATTAAACACCTTGGTTAAGTATGGTTGGGGAACCAGGACTCGACCGCGAAGCGAACGAGGATGGTCAAAGGCTGACGTAAACTTTAGTTAAGTATGGTTGGGGAACCAGGACTCGACCGCGAAGCGACCGAGGACGGTTAGATTGTGACGCAAACCTTAGTTAAGTATGGCTGGGGAACCAGGACTCGAACCTGGACTTACGGAGTCAGAGTCCGCTGTCCTACCATTAGACGATTCCCCACCAAGTTGATCGAGTGCTTCCTGCAACTCGTCGGGTGTTACGCTGGCGGTGCCCACTCGGCCCACAACGATGCCGGCCGCGGCGTTCGCCATTCGCATGGATTCAGCGAGACTTTGCCCCAGAACCTGCGTTAAGGCAAGTACCGCAATGACCGTATCGCCGGCGCCGGTGACGTCAAACACCTCTTTGGCGTAGGTCGGTATGCGCTTCAAATCAGAATCTCCGCGCGTCGCCGACACCATCCCATGGGGACCGCAGGTAATCACGACGTGTTCGGCCTCAGTCTTGGTCAAAATCTGCTGGGCCATTCTCCAAAGACCCTCGTCGTCACTGCCATGGATCCGTCTCTCGTGGCGACTCAAACCGCACAGCATGACCGCCTCCGCCACATTTGGGCTAAGAAGCGTCGTGCCCCGATAGAGTTTAAGGGGGCTAAGACGGCTCGGATCGACATAGACGGGTTTTCCAAGTTCGCGTGCGTTGGCAACAAAGCTCATTATCTCGGGGTTGAGCAGCCCTTTTCCATAATCCTGAATGATTACCCCATCGCATTCGGGGAGCAAATCGACCAGAGTCTGCTTAAACCGTCTGCCAACTTGATCACTCACCCCATGAGTCTTTTCAAAATCCACGCGTACGATGTGTTGTTTACCTGCAAGAACGCGCACTTTTCGAAGAGTCGGGCGGGACTCATCTTCGATAAGGACCGACTGCGTAATGCCGGCCGATTCAATGAGATCTTGAATGCGCTCGCCGTCCTCATCTTTCCCGCAAAGGCTAAGCAGCGTTACTTGGGCTCCTAGCGAGCTTAGATTTTGAGCGACGTTGGCGGCAAGCCCCAAACGCTCACTCCGCTCGGTGACCTCGACCACCGGAACGGGTGCCTCGGGGCTAATACGAGTGACTTCTCCATTGAGGTACTCGTCTATCCCGACCTCTCCGGCAACGAGAAGGCGGCAGTTTTTGAAGCGGGAAAAATCCATCAGCTCAGGGCTCCTACTGGATCCAGCATCCTAGACTGCTTTATCTGTTCGCGCCAGAGGCCGAGTTTGAGGCGTCTGTCAGAGGCTTCTGCCAGCAAGATCCGGCTATTTCCGGTCCCACCCCACGGCGCCCAGCGTTCCGGACGTTCGGTTCCTCGCGGGGAGTAAACCCCCAAGGTATCGGTCCCTACATAATGGGCGAGGTGGAGGGGTCCCGTGCTGGGCGCTACGACGAGTTTGGCCAGACGCAGGCACTCCATCAATTCTACGAGCTTCAAATTTGAGAGGATCTTTTGATCCGGGCGTTCTTTGCGGATGCTTTCGACAAGTTCGTGATCTTTTTCAGCCGGCCCTTTGGACAAGACAACTGGCATTGAATACTGGGACTCCAGCTCGGGAATCCACTCGGCGTAGCCTTGCGCGTCCAGGTTAAGCGCGCTCCCGCCCATGCCGGGGTGAAGCAATATAAAGTCCTCGGGAATGCCTTTTGCGGCTAAAACTTCCTTCGCGCGAGCGGCTCCCGCTTCGTGTACCGGTATTTCCAATCGCGGTATTGTCGGGGTTTCTTTCGATTTCACGACTTTGGAAACCACATACTTGGCTAAATCGAGGTTGTACTCCGCTTCGTTCTTTTCCAGCCGACTTCTGTTTTGGCGAACCCCATGGTTAAGCAACAAAAAAGACCACCATTTCGAAAGCGGAGCTACGCGCTTGGGAACTCGAGCAAGAAAGGCGGCGCTCAAAAGCTCCCATTCCGGGTAGAGAAAAAGCGCCACACGGTAGCGTTCTGCCTTGAGGGCCTCTTGTAAAAGGGACGACTGTTTGAGCTCGACTTCGATGGGCTTAATGTAGTGATCGCGCATGAAGCCCGCGAGTAATCCACCTATTTCAGATTTTGCCAGAAAGTGAATCTCCGCATCCGGAAGCGCTTTTCTCAGATAGCACAACGTGGGCAGGCTAAGCAAAGCATCGCCCAGGCGATCCGTGCGCGTTACCAGGATTTTGAGTTTCAGTTGGCTCATTCGGTTCTCACTGGCTAAAGAATTTATCGATCCTGTGGGTCTTCCAAAAATCCTGAACGAAAGTATAAGGGTTGCCCGGGTTTTGAACTTTTGTTTCTACCCAGACGTGCGCCGCGCGTGCTAACTCACTTTCTATGAGTTCAACAATCGCGCTTTTTGCGGCTGCGTTCTTTCTTTCCTGGATCATTGGCTGATGCTTTTCATAAAAACTATTTAAGTTCTTGAATACGGCTTCGATACTCTGCTCTCGCTGGATGGAGGAGAGAAGTACCGGGGTTTGCTTGTCTGCAAAACGGACCACATCGCTAAGCGAATTTTGTAGTTTCTCCGCTCCCTCGCGATCGGATTTATGAATCAAGAACAGGTCGGCGATTTCCAATAGCCCAGCTTTGATTGTTTGAATCGCATCTCCAGCTTCGGGTACGAGCACCACCAATGTTGTGTCCGCCAGATTTCTAATGTCGACTTCGCTTTGGCCGACGCCCACCGTTTCGACTATCACGTAGTCGAAGCCGAATGCGTCCACGAGATCGATTACCTGCCGTGAAGCGACTGATAAGCCACCTAGTTTGCCCCGCGTGCTCAGACTACGGATAAAAACTTTATCATCGATGAAATGATCAATTAGGCGAATTCTGTCTCCCAACAACGCTCCGCCCGTGAACGGGCTCATGGGATCGACTGCGATCACGGCGACAGATTGCTTTTTCTGGCGGATATACTTCACAAAGTGGCTGATGAGCGTACTCTTGCCCGCCCCGGGTGGTCCGGTGATTCCGAAAACGCGCGCGTTGCCGGTTTTTCCATAGAGCTGTGCCAGCATTTCCAGGACTTGCGGGTCGCGGTTCTCGGCCGCAGAGATGGACTTACTCAGTGCGCGTAAACTTTTTTTGTTGAATTCATCAAGCAATGGCGTCATTTTTTGTCGTCCCGAGGAAAGTTTGCCTTCACAAATGACAAGGCCGCTTCCCGCGTCAGTACGTCGCCTTCCAGTATTGCATCCTCGACCGCTCGAAGTATCTTACCCATGCTTGGGCCAGGCAGATAGCCCATTTTTGTTAAGTCTTCCCCGTTGATAAGCCGTAGCGGTGGGGGCGGTAACTGTTTGAATTCTTCATATTTTTTCTTACAAAATTCGTAAGCTTGGAGATCCTTGTGGCTGGCTAAACAGTCCAGACGGTGAAGCTCCAGGTGCAGGTCAAAGCGCTCCTCGGAAAGAAACCGGCGAAGTGTACTTTGCCGCATTTGGAACGCGTCTTTAAACTTCAAGTGGTCGCGTACCAGTGCACAAACAAGATCTATTTGGTCGTTGGAGTAGGTGAGACGCTTCAGGATTTTACGGGTCATCTCTTCGCCCACTCTATCGTGGCCGTGAAAACGAATACGATCTTCCGCGCGTTCAAAAGTAGCGGGTTTGGCGATGTCATGAAAAAGACAACCTAAAGCGAGTTCCAGCGGTGGGTTTGGTCCCATCCCTTCAAGCAGCATCAGCGTGTGAACAAAAACGTCCCCTTCGGGATGGTATTGGGCCGGTTGCTCGACGCCTTTGAGGACTAGTACCTCTGGAAGAAAATGTTTCAAAAGCCCGAGCTTGTCGAGCATTCGGATGCCAACGGCAGGACTTGGCGAAATCAACAACTTTGAAAATTCTTCACGGATGCGTTCCTGGCTCACCTTGCCGATTAGTGCGGCGTGCTTCGTGATCGCCGTTTCTGTCTCCGGATCCAATGAGAAACCCAACTGAACCGCAAACCGCGCGGCTCTCAACATCCGCAAGTGATCCTCGAGAAAACGATCTTCTGCTTTTCCAATAGAGCGAATGAGCTTTTGCTGGAGGTCTTTCTCGCCGCCAACGAAGTCCAATACCTTCTTTGTGCGCAGATCGTAATACAGGCCGTTTACCGTGAAATCCCGGCGCTTGGCGTCGCTTTGCACGTCGGTAAAACTGACTTTCTGTGGGCGTCGGCCATCTTCGTAGTTGCCTTCGGTCCTAAAGGTTGCGACTTCGAAAGGGATTCCCGACTCAACAACCAGGATAACTCCGAACTGAACCCCTACAGGGATAGTCTTTGGAAAAAGCTTCTGAATGTCAGACGGACGTGCCGATGTGGCGATGTCGTAGTCCTTTGCCGGCAGACCCAGGAGTTTGTCGCGCACACAGCCCCCGGCGAAGTAGGCGTCGTGCCCCGCTTTGTGCAAGCGCTCGACAATTTCAGTCGCCAATTGGAGGGTTTTGTCGGAGTCCTGAGACATCCGCGTCCTAGAAACGAAGTCGGCCGACAGCGATGGGCCAGCTCACAAAAAAGCTGTCCAGAGGCGGCGCGAAGTTAAACCGAAAGGTGGTGCCGATAGTGAAATCTGGAGTGACATCATAATCGAGTCCGGCGGCCATCATGAGGTGAACTCCCAAGCTGTCCCGATACAAAGACGCGATGGCCAAACCCAGAGCCCCCTCAACGAAGGGTTGAAGTTTCGGGCGTCTAGTGGGGAAGGTATAACGCAAGGAACCAGAAATCGTGGCAAGTGTTCCCGAGGCCAGGCCTAATTGAATCAGCCCACCGTATCGAACCGTCCCACTTTGGATGTACTCAATCTGAGGAGTCAGCAAAAAAAGCGACCCGTCAAAGATAAGGCCAATCCCGGCGCTTCCGACCCAGTCGCCCGTTCGGGGGACGGCCAAGGAAAGGCTCGAAAAAAACAATGTAAGGCACACCAAATACTTGCGAAGCATGCGAAGATTCTCATGAAAAAGCCCCGCAGGGTCAAGCTTTATTGGTCCGGGAGAGACTCAGTAGGTGTTGGGATTTGCCCCGATATCGACCAAACTACACGCCGCAATAGAGTTAAGACCGAGGGCCTCGGATTTCTCCAAAAGCTCATCACTCTCGGAGCCTGGGTTGAACCAGACTTCACCGATTTTCTTGCGGGCGACCTCTTCGATGATTTTCATTCCGATGGCAGGAGCGACGTAAAAGCTGACACGGTCGATCTCCTCTACCGGGACATCAGCGATCGATTTAAAGGCGGGTATGCCTTCGATGGAAGCTTCCTTTGGGTGTATGGGGTAGACCGTGTAGCCCTTTTGGGCGTAGGCGCGTACGGCCTTGTTACCAAATTTGGTTCGGTCGGCGCTTGCGCCGATGATGGCAATCGAGGGCATCTAATTCATCCTATAGCAGGCAAGGGCGAGCAGCGCCCAGCCGATCAAAAAACTTAGCCCGCCGATGGGGGTGATGGCTCCCAACCAGCGCTGTCCTGAAAAAGCGAGCAAGTACAAACTTCCTGAAAAGATCAGTATTCCAACCGTGAAAGCATAGCCGCTGGACCGAAGCAGGGAACTCTCCCCGCGAAACAGCAAAAATCCTACGAGGGCAATGGCGAACGTGTGGAAGAATTGGTATTCCACCCCAGTCTTAAAAATACTCAAATGGTAGGCGTCGAGTCTGTCTTTGAGTGCATGGGCCGCAAAGGCTCCCAACGCAACAGACAAGAAACCGAATACGCCCGAAAGAGTAAGGAAGCACTTTGCCATGGCGCTATCCTAAAGCTTCTTTGGTTTTCTGCAACCACTCTTTTGCGCGCGTCTCCGGTGCTGCGTGTTCCAAGACATCCGATACCACCGCGGCACCTTGCGCCCCCGCACGGTAAATCTCGGCGGCGTGTTCGCATCGAAGCCCGCCGATGGCGACAACCGGGACGTCACTGAGGGTGCACCAATCCGAAAGCGTATTAAATCCCTGCGGTCCAAACCGCATACTTTTGCAAGTGGTCGGGAATATAGGCCCAAGCGCCACATAGGACGGTTTGAAATAGAGTGCCGTCGCCAGTTCAGAGTACGAGTGCGTACTAATTCCAAGTCGTAAGCCAGCTCGAAGCAAGCGATCCAAATCTGCATTGGGGAGATCTTCCTGACCGAGGTGCACACCATAAGCGCCCACTTCAAGCGCCTCTTCCCAATAATCGTTAATAAAAAGTTGTATGTTTCTTGTTTTGCAGAATTCGGAAGTAACCTTGATTTCTTTTAGAAGCTCTTCCCCGCGAAGATCTTTGATTCTGAGCTGAACTGTCTTGGCTCCCGCTTCCACGAGTCTCTCCACCCACGCCGCCCTAGGTACGATCGGATAAAATCCGATCCTTTCCTCACACTGAAGAAATTCTTTTCGATCCACGAACTCGCCTTTGTGCAGTCGAGGAAAGTGTTCTTTTGGGACCGGCCAGGGGCCATGGTGCAGGTGGAGTGAGCTCCCGCAGGGACGCGCCAAGCTCAGGGCACGGTGCAAGTACGCTTTAGCCAGAACGATGGCATCGGCTATTGAGTGTCCGAGAGCGCACGCGGCGGCGATCGCGGCCGACAGGGTGCAACCGGTCCCCGGTGCGCTTGCAACCGAAACGTGGGGCAAGCTTAGCTGAAAAGAGCTCTCACCGTTGGAAAAATAATCGGACGCCCAGTCGGAAACACGGTGACCGCCCTTGATTAGCACTGCCTCGGAGCCAGTATCCAGAAAATAAAGGGCGGCTTTCTCGATGTCCTCTTGACCGCTGAACTCAACACTTTCCGGTAAATTGGGCGTGACAAGAGACGCCACGGGAAAGAGGAACTTTTCGTACGCGCGCAGTGTTGCCGGATCTGCGAAGCGAAATCCTGAACTGGATACACAAACGGGATCCACAATAACTGGAGCGTCTTTGGAGGACAAAGACCGCGCTGCAATTTGGACCAGTCCTTCAGTATTCAAAAGTCCGGTTTTCACGGCATCGGGTTTTGCGAATTCTTTTAGTGCTTCGATTTGGGCGCGAAAATCCTTTTCAGAAACGGGGCTAACTCCAAAGCAAGCGTCAGGGTGTTGGGACGTAACGGCGCTCACTGCCGACATGCCGTGAACGTTCATCGCCTCAAAGGTGCGCATGTCGGCTTGAAGGCCGGCAAAGCCGCTGGGATCAGAGCCTGCGAGAGTCCATGCGACTTTCACAGAGTACCTCGCGGCAGTTCATGTTGCCAGAATGGCGTTCCGAGAACAGGCGTGCTGGCTTCCGCCTTTTGCTTCACCTGAATGAGCCCCGCTTCATACGCCAGTCTGCCCGCCTCCACCGCTTGCGCAAAGGCCTTTGCCATCTTGGGAGGATCCTCGCTGCGTGCGACTGCGGTGTTGAGCAACACCCCATCATAACCAAGTTCCATGGCCCGGGCTGCGTGCGACGGAGCGCCGATTCCGGCATCCACTAGAAGCGGCGTATGCGGGAATTGATCGCGCAATACTTTAAGGGCGTACTCGTTTTGTAAACCTCTTCCGGAACCAATCGGGGCTCCCCAAGGCATAAGGATGCGGCACCCGGCGGCGAGAAGGCGCTCTGCGACAACCGGATCATCGTTGGTGTAGGGAAAAACGTAAAAGCCGTCCTCGCACAATATGCGCGCCGCTTCGACCAATCCAAACGGATCGGGTTGGAGAGTGTGTTCGTTTCCGACAACCTCGAGCTTAATCCAGTTGGTATCAAAAACCTGGCGGGCCATTTGAGCGGTGCTAACGGCCTCCTTTACGCTCCGGCAACCGGCCGTATTGGGAAGCACTCGCACGCCACTTTGTTGGATGAGACCCCAAAAATTTTCCGCCCCGTGTAGGGCCTTGGATTGGCGGCGCAAGGAAACGGTGACTACTTGGGTGCCCGACTCAACAATAGCCCGCCTAAGGAGTTCCGGATTGCGGTATTGGGCCGTGCCCAAAAAAAGTCGACTTTCGATTTCAACATCAGCAATTTTCCACACAACTAGCCTCCCTGGTAGGGGACAAGAATCTCGATCTCGTCGTTTTCATGAAGCTCAAAATCTTTGTACTGAAATTTCGGGATGCAGGACATGTTGACCGAAACGGCCACATAGGGCTTATCCATTTTGAGATCGCTCAAAAGTTCCTGTACCGAAACCCTGTCTTTAACGGTTTGGACTTCGCCGTTTACATTTACGCGCACTGAGTGGCCTCCGTTTCAAGCTCTCGAAAAGGCGGCGCGAGTTGCCCGCATTCAAGCAGCTCACAAGCCAGCTCGGTGAGCTTAGGGCTTACGAGAAAACCGTGTCTGAAAAGGCCGTTCACGTGCAACACGCCTTCACGAAAAAAGGTGCGGGGCTGGTTGTCTGTAAAAGCGGGCCGGCATTGAGTAACGGATTCAAGAATCTCAGCCTCCCCGAAGCCGCTATGAATGACATATGCAGCAGACAGTAGCTCCAACGCGGATCGTACCGTTACCGGTCCGTAATCTTCGCATTCTATTTGCGTGGCTCCGATGACGTAGCTGTGATTGGGGCGGGGAACAACATAAATAGGGTGCTTGGGGTGGAGTAAGCGGATCGGTCTATGGAGTTCAACATCGGGCGCGCGTACAATGAAAAGTTCTCCCCGCACGCCACGCAATCCCGGAGCCGAAGCCTTGACCCCGCGGCAATCAACGACTTGATCGTACGAGTGCTCGGCCGTGGAGGTTTCTACGGTGTTTGCGGAAAGCGAAAGTACCGGAGTTCCAAAGTGCATTTGGGTTCCCATGTGCCGGAGCTGCAGGTGCAACGCCCGTAATAGTGCCCGGTTGTCGATGTTGCCTTCCATAGGAAAATACAGACCTTCCTGAAAGCGGCTATCGATTTCGGGTTCAAGCTCGCGGAGCGATTCGCCCCGTAGCCATTCCATAGCGGCCTGCGGGTTCAGGCGGCGAATGCGCTGCTGCCACTGGTCCAGTTGTTCACGATCGTTGGGGTGAACAAGGGCCAAGGTCCCACGTCTTTGGAAGAACACCGGTTCACTCAAGGTGTCGACAATCGAGGCCCACATATCCAGTGAAGGAGCGGCCAGCGAGTGGATGAGAGGTTCGGCGTCTTCCAGAGCCCCCACGGAGTCGAGCAGACCTGCGGCGGCATGACTGCAATTCTGAGAGGGATGCTCATCTCTATCGAAAAGATCGATCCGCCACCCTCTTTGATTGAGTCGCCAGGCCATAAGGCTTCCGACGACACCGGCGCCTACGATGGCGGCTCTCCTAGTCACGGGCCGCCTCGGCTGCGCGTTTGATGTCTTGGCTGATATGCATGGAGCAAAACTTCGGTCCACACATCGAACAGAATTCTGCGACCTTCGCGCCTTCTGCCGGCAAGGTTTCGTCGTGGAAAGCGCGCGCTGTATCGGGGTCCAACGAAAGGTTGAACTGATCTTCCCAGCGGAATTCAAAACGAGCCTTGGACAATAAGTCATCTCGAAGCCGGGCACCGGGGTGTCCTTTGGCCAGATCGGCCGCGTGCGCCGCGATCTTGTAGGCAATGAGGCCCGTTTTCACGTCATCTCGGTTGGGAAGTCCAAGATGTTCTTTGGGGGTGACGTAGCAAAGCATGGCACAGCCGTACCAACCAATCATTGCGGCGCCGATCCCGCTGGTGATGTGATCGTAACCTGGGGCGATATCGGTGGTTAACGGTCCCAGCGTATAAAACGGTGCTTCGTGGCAGTGCTTAAGCTGCAGATCCATGTTCTCCTGCACAAGGTGCATCGGAACGTGTCCTGGTCCTTCAATCATCACTTGGACATCGTGTTTCCAGGCAATCTTGGTCAGCTCACCCAGCGTTTTGAGTTCGCCAAGCTGGGCGTCGTCGTTCGCGTCTGCAATGGAGCCGGGTCGCAACCCATCGCCCAGGGAGAAAGCGACGTCATAGGCTTTCAAAATCTCGCAGATCTCTTCGAAATGCGTATAGAGAAAGTTTTCCTGGTGGTGTGCCAGACACCACTTGGCCAGGATGGATCCCCCGCGGGAAACGATCCCGGTCATGCGGTTTTGAGTAAGCGGCACATAGGCCAAACGCACACCCGCGTGGATAGTAAAATAATCCACGCCTTGTTCCGCCTGTTCAATAAGCGTATCTCTAAAAACTTCCCAGTTTAGGGCCTCGGGGTCTCCGTTTACCTTTTCCAGCGCCTGGTAGATGGGAACCGTGCCGATGGGAACGGCGGCATTGCGCAAAATCCACTCCCGCGTTTCGTGGATATCCGGGCCAGTAGACAAATCCATTACGGTGTCTGCCCCCCAACGTGTAGCCCAAAGAAGCTTTTCTACCTCCTCAGCAATGGATGAGGTGATGGCAGAATTGCCGATATTGGCGTTTACCTTCACCAGGAAATTGCGACCGATTATCATCGGCTCACTTTCGGGGTGGTTAATGTTATTGGGAAGGATGGCCCGGCCGGCGGCAATTTCATCGCGGACGAACTCCGGTGTAATGCGATCCGGCAGCTTCGCGCCCCAGGCATTTCCTTTGAGGCGGCATTCTCTTTCCGCCAATTTTTGTACCGCTGCCTGTCTTTGAGTTTCCCGCAAAGCCACAAACTCCATTTCCGGAGTTACAATTCCTTTTCTCGCATAGTGGAGTTGGGTGACGTTTTGGCCCGCTTTCGCGCGACGAGGGGAGCGCAAGAGTCCGGGGTAACGCCGTTTGGCAAAGAGCCTGCTTTTTTCAGCGTATGGCGAGGTTTCGCTGTCACCGCGTTCGTCTATCCATTGGCTGCGTAGCGCCGGTAGGCCTTTGGTGATGTCTATGGGACATTCGGGATCGGTGTAAGGGCCGGAGGTGTCGTAAACCGCGAGGGTTCCGTCCTTATGAGTAATCTCCCGCATCGGAACCTGGACGCTTTTGTGCTGCTCGCCTCCTATATATATCTTTTTGGATTTCGGCAGAGGGTTGCGGTACGGGCTTAGGTCTGTCGGAATAGTGCGGGTGGTTTCTCGGTGCATGAGTCCTCCAAAGCTTTGCTGGCCAATCCCTGGCCGGGATCAATGGAGAACGCGCGTAAGTAAGACGCTATGATGTCGTTCACCATTCCTTCGCTGGTATTACCCAGTTCAGGTTCCAAGGGTTGAACGCTCCCTTGCGTTCTCTCAGCCTACGGGCACCCCCGGTGACCCACTACACCTAACGCACGAAAAGGATCTTGTCCAAAAAAAAAGCCACTGGTTTGCACCAGTGGCTTTTAAAGCGATTACCCGTAAAGACTACAGGTCGGTCGCACGGAGCGTCTTACGTCCGTTGGCCTTCGCACGGTTACAACCCTGCGTGATGAGGCCCTGAACGTTAGCCGTTAGCGCGCCGATAACATCGGAGCTGCAGTTCATCTTGTTCTTCTTGATGAATTCCTTCACCTTCGATTGAACAACTAACGGATTATTGGTCTTGCTACCACCGGTAGCCTTTTTAGCTTTCTTAGCCATTCTACTATCCCCCTAAATAACAAGGTGTTCCAGAATAGGAATCATCATAATCATGCTTACTTGTTTTGTTAACACTTTTGTGTGGTGTCCCCGCGCGTTTTTTTGCCCTTAGAGATAGAATGTAAGCGGTCTTAAGGATTGAGCAGTACTTTACGTAACAACTCAGTGTCAGAAAAGCCTCCGGGAGGGGAAGAATATGAACCATACTCTTAAATGGTTGGTCGCTTTAGCGTGTTTTTCGGTTGCAGTGGCGTTCGGCGATCCGCCTACCGGTAAGTATAAGAGGATTGTCGATGATCTGACTCAGGTTCAAAGCAACTTCCCGGCCTTTGCGAGTGTTTTCTCAATTGGCCAGAACGATGACGGGACCGAAATCTACGCACTTCGCATTAGCGCCACACCGCAGCGAATGGATAGCGCAAAGATTGGCCACTTGATGGTAGGAACCCACCACGGTAACGAGAGCCACGCTCCCTTGTTTGTCGTTCGGTTTATCAACCACCTGGTAAAGCGCTTCAATAGCGACGCGCTTTGGAAAGACGGCTTAGCGGATCACGAATGGACGTTTATTCCAGTTCTAAATATTTCTGGCTACAACTCCTCAAGCCGCTATGAAAAGGGTGTAGATCCGAACCGCGATTACCCCGGCCCTTGTAACCCAAATCCAGGGGGCAAATTGCAAAGCATTCGGACGTTGATGAGCTTCCTGTCCCAGCGCCAGTTTTCAGGGGCAGTTACCGTTCACGGGTATATCGGTACGATGACCTATCCTTGGGGCGTGGATACCGACAAGGTAGAGACTTTGGACCACAACTTGTTTGCGCAGATTACGGCAAAGGCCGCCGAGTTGAACGGCTACCGAACCGGTACGCATACGGACATCGTTTACCCGGCGACAGGTACCTTCGAGGACTTTGCTTACTGGAAGTACGGAATGTGGGCGTTGCTATTGGAGCTCAAGTCAGGCTCCAACCAAGACTTAGACGATAGTGTGCTAGCGATCGAGTCGTATTACAGCCAACTTGCGGCGACCCCGAGCACGCAGTTTGAGTTTCTTGGCAATTGCTTACGCAATCGTAGCGTTGACCTTCAGCTCGATTAGATTAAACGAGCGGGAAGAGTTGAAAGCTTAGGAATAGTAGAATCGCCGATAGGACCGGTATGGTGAGGTTGTCATCTACCGGCAGTGGGATCAGTTCCGCTAGGCAGCTCACTAGGCCGCCGAGGCCTGCGAGAAGCAACGCGTTTTCCAATCCCAAGTGGAAATAGGCAATGCCCAATAGAAAGCTGGCAACTCCGCTGGCGGCGAAATTGGCGAGCGAACCTTCCAAGCTTTTCTTATGCAGGATCTTGGTTTTCCCCCAAGTAGTTCCAACGACGGCCGCAATCGGATCTCCGATCGCAAGAAAGAGAATGCTCAACATCACAACTGGCTTGGGAAAAAGAAGCACTACGATAAATAGCCCAAGAGCGTAGAAAGAATTGCCGGTTAGACTCTTCAGTTCTTCGCGCCGCATAATAGCCCCGAAGAGACGAAGCCCAAAGCGGTTGAGCGCGGGGAATTGGAGACGCGCGACATCCAGCAGAACCATGAGTCCGCCAAGGCTCGCCAATGCGATCAGCGATTGCTCGCGCGTTAAGACGAAGCCGTATAGGAGGAAGCAGATCATCCCACTGGCAAAGTGGTAAACCTTGCGTCTGAGGTGTGGCCGCGAGCGGTCGCGTTTACGAACGGACCAGGTTACAGACGGGCCCTCGGAGAGCACCGGTTTTTTCAAAGCTGATGCGGTCATGCTTATACTCTTTGCCACATTTCCCCCTACGAAACTCTAGAGTAGAGCAATAACGATACCGAAAACGCTAACCTACTTTGAAAACGTATTTAAGTACTTGTAATAACAAATTAAAATGTGCTTCTTACTGGCGCGTGATGTGCCTGAGCCGCACTGCATTTGCGCAAACCTCTACGCATCTCCAACGGCCGTTTCGTGGTACGGCGCAGGAACACTCTTTATTTACGTTAAATTGATAAATGATTTCGCTCATTAGAAGCGGAGAGTCTTGGGTGAAACACGAGCCTCCGGTGCGTAGGGCTTTACGCACTCACTACTCAACCGTGCGCAGAAAAGAGCGTGCTACAATAAGAAAACAAACCAAATCATGAAAAAAATCCCAGCTATTTTGATTGGCTTCTGCGGGCTATTTGGCCGCCCCGCGCTTGGCATGTTGTTGAGTACCGAGTCGGTACAGACGCAATTGGATCGCGCGGTAAGCGTTGTGGAGCTAAGAGTCGAGTCCAAGTGGGCCGACGAAGACCCCGTATTTGGGCTTCGTTGGACAGCTGTCGCGCGAGTGGCGCGCGTCTTAGAGGAGCGACCAGATGGGCGCCCCTTACCGGATCCCGGAGATACTATCCGTTTGCACGGCATTGGCGGAGAGGCCAATGGGGTGGGGGTTCTATTGAACGGTTACCCCCGTCCTTTTGTGGGGAAACGTTACAAAACTTATCTGCAACGTGACGGATCCGACTATTCTATTGCGGGTTTTGAAGCGGGCTTCATTCCGCTTGGTCACGAGAGGCAATACAGTCGCAACCGAACCGACGGTAGCGACGGCAGTGGCACCGGTCCCTTTTTGAGGTGGGAACCAGAATATTTTCCGATTCCGTACTTTGTGTCGTCCACTACCTTTTCAGGCATGGGTACATTCGTCCCATCTATCGTCTCGAGTTTTGAAACTTGGGCAAATGTAAATGGTTCGAGCGTGAGCTTCATTGGATTGGGATGCTCCACGTCGTCAGAAAATCAGAATGATGGTGTGAATAATGTGATCTTTGAAGCGTCAAACTGGCCTTTTGAAACTTCGGTGATTGCGATTACGCGTAATTTTTTTATTTCCGGAGACAGTCCCAAGGCAGGAATGATTTTGGACTCCGATATTATTTTCAACGGAGTGAATCACAGTTTCACCGTGTCCAATGAGACCGGCAAGTTTGATATTCAAAACATCATGACCCATGAGATTGGTCACCTACTGGGATTGGGACATGAGGTTAGTCCAGAGGATACCGATGCCACAATGCACGCGATGGCGGTACCTTTGGAGACAAAAAAACGTGATTTGGCGACGAACGACATCGCAGGTATCAAGTCTGCCTATCCCGGAGTTTCCTCATTGGGCTCTTCATTCAACCTAAGCTGCGACCTTTCTTCCACGGCAAGCTGTGCCGCTACACACCGCCCTTGTGGCAGTCCTCTCTCCTTAATACCTGTGCTCATGGTGCTGGCTACTCTGCTAGGTCTCGGTAGGTTTTCGCCGTACTGGCGACGGGTTACTTAAGGCCGGCTAGCTCTTTGCGTGCACGGGGTGCGTAGGTACTCTTAGGAAAGCCGTCCAGCAGTTCTTGATAAAAGAGCGCAGCTTCCTTCTTCTTGCCCAAGTTCTTGAAACAGTTTGCCTGCCGGTAGATGCACTTCGCAACTCGATTGTCCTTCGGGAAACTTTTTTTGAACTGTGAGTACTCGATGGCTGCTTGGCCATACTGCTTATTAGCGAAGTACGCCTCGGCGAGTAGGTACAGACTGTTTTTCTTGTCGGCGAGCGAGGGTTTGGACTGCAGCACCGATTCCAGAACTTCAATGGCTTCAGAAAAACTGCCCTTGTCAAAAAGAGCCTTGCCGCTGGCGTAGGAGGCCTTCTCCACCGCTTTAGGGGCCGGCGGAGGAGGGGGCGGCGCGCTCTTGGCGGCTTCCATCTCCTTTAGGCGGTTGTTCATCGCCTCCAGATCATTTTGTAGCGCGCGGTTTTGCTGGAAGAGTTCTTCAATGAGCCCACTTAATCGGCTAACTTCCATTTTGAGTTCCTGCCCGTCAGCATCCGAGCTGGAACGTTCATCGGCGATCTGCGCACGCAAGCGCTTGAGTTCTTCCTCTCGTCTTAGATCGCCGCGAGTTTTACAGGAAAGCAAAGGCAGCAATGCTACAACCATCAAGCAGCTAAGGTAAGGCTTCAGTCTTTCCATAAACTAATAACTACCATAGTCACTGCTGGAATCAGAACCCTTCATTTTGGATTGCTTTAGCAGAGCTTGGTACTCTGCTTGCTCCGCAGTTTGGCGCGCGGTGTCGGCGAAGTTTCTGCAGGAATCGTAGTATCCCTCCCGATAGTCCTGCTTTGCGCGCAGAAAGTTGTTCTCTGCTTTTCGGAACAGGTCCGTGGCAAGACTGTCCGCCTTGGCTTTCTGCGCGGCCTTGATGGCAGTGTCGGCGAGAATCAACTCATTTATGGGCTTAGAGTTGCAACCCACCACTACTACCAACACCACTGCAACTAGCAGGAATGTGGTCGAGATTTTGAGCACTATTGCGACAAGATCACAAACTCAGCGCGACGGTTCTCGGACCAAGCCGCCTCGTTACTGCCGGAGTTGGCCGGACGTTCTTCGCCGTAGCTGATTGTAGAAAGTCTTCCCGCGTCGACGCCCAAGCGAACGATATAGCGCTTAGCCGCGTTAGCTCTGCGCTCGCCTAGGGCTAGGTTGTATTCGATAGTGCCGCGTTCGTCGCAATGGCCTTCGATCTGCACGGTCGATGAAGGGTTTTGCTGCATCCAATCGGAATTGGACTGAAGCGCACGACGGGCATCATCGCGAATGTTGTATTGGTCGTAATCGAAGTAAACCACTTGAAGCGGGCTACCCGCGCCACCGCCGCTACCTGACTCGGTCATGACGCCGGAGGATTCAACGTTTTCGCTGCTTTCTTCCGCAAATCCGCCACCACCGCTCATCATCGGCTCATCCGAAACGGTGTCTTTTTTGCTACAGGAGGTCAGCGCAACGACAACGCAAAGAAAAACAAACGATAAAAATGAAAACTGCAAATGCCGAGATGAATTCATCTTCAAAGCTCCTTCAGTGGGCGATCCAGGCGACAGGGCCCTCGCCAAAGTGTTCCAAGATATTGTAATAATATGCAGTATTTCACTCAAACGCAACCTATGAGTAGGTGCTGCATGCCACGGTCTGTAAGACGGAGCGGAGCGCTAATTTGTTTGAAAAAAAATGAGTGTATTTAAAAGTACACAGTTATGCCGCGGTCATGTGAATTGCCGCAGACAAGCATTTTAAAATGTATACTATGTCTCAACGGGGGAACTGTTGCGAAGGATCATCTTGGGGAGTGTTTTTTGCCTGTGGCTTTCGTTCGCCCAGGCAGCTCCGGTTTACATCACTTTCCCGTCAGACGTGGATTGGCAGGTACGGAAGTCGGCGCATTTCTCCGCCCTGTATCCCAAGGGACAGGATCGACTTGCCACTCGAACCCTGCAAGCGGCCGAACGCGCACACCGTATATTGGTTCCAATCTTCCCGGAAGGCCCCGATCACACTTGGATCGTATTGGGGGACTGGCAAGATGCCACTAACGGCTATTCGCTAGATCTTCCTTTTCCCCATATCGTTATTTACGCCGTGCCACCTTCCGCGCATGATCAACTGGCCTCTCTTGGAGATTGGCTGGATTCGATGGTGCTCCATGAGTACGTTCACACGCGCCACCTGTACCCCGCGCACGGGTTGTGGAAGCCCATGCGATTCTTGTTTGGAAGCTGGGTGCTTCCCAATGCGATTCAACCGCAACACTTTCACGAAGGCATGGCCGTTCTTTTTGAAACGGAAAAGGCCGAGGGCGGACGCGGCAACAGTCCCTACTTCAAAATGTTTCAGCGTATGGCAGTTGCGGAGAAAAAGTGGGGAACGAGCGAATTCTTGAGCCGCGATCGGATGGACGGTGTCGCGTCTCTTTGGCCTCAGGGTTCTTCGCCGTACTTTTTTGGCGGGGTGTTTCACAAAGACCTGCTCCGGCGAAAAGGGGAGAAGGGCATTACCGATCTCTATGTAAGCTACTCGTCCAATTGGCCGGGCTTTTACAATGGACCCCTAAACGAAGTCTACGGCAAAGGACACGCGGAGATCTGGGAAGAAGCTTTTGAACGCACCAAAAAAGAAAGCGAGGCCGAGATTGCCAAAATCCGAAAGGAGGGACCGGCCCGTTTGCGCTACCTAACCCAAAGCAAGTTTCGAAAGTGGGATGTGCGCGTTTCTCCCAGTAGGCGCTTCGTAGCTTATCGAAGTTCGGATCCGGATAAGCTTTCCGCCTTTGAAGTCTACGAGGTAAAGAGACGAAAGGTCGTGCGTCGAGTGGAGACGCCCCACGGCGGTGCTGAGGGTTTTTGTTGGGGGAAGAACCAGGGTGGGGATCAATGGCTCTTTGTTCGGCCGACAAGTGACGGAGACCGATCGCTGTTTTCCGTCTACCGTTACGACTACACAAAAGATTCCATGGATCGGGTATCCGTGGACGGGACGGCAAGTGTTCACGTTCACCAATTGGACTGCAACGAGCGCTCCGATCGGATGCTCTACTACCAGGAGTGGGGTGGTAAGGGGAAAGTGGTAGAAGCCCACTTCGGCGACTCTTTGTCCGCCCAGGTCAAACGCACTTGGGAAATTCCTGAAGGCAGTTGGGTGACGTCCCTGATTTTTGGAGCGCCCCACTGGATTGCGCTCCGAAATGGCCCCAGAACGGATTTGTATCGGTGGGACGCTGAAAGTCCAACGCCCAAGCGAGTCGTAAGCGCTCCGGCACATCTTTTCTCATTGCACGCGACCGCTAAGGGACACCTTCTGGCCGTGGCAGACTTTGATGGGCGTTTAGAACCATGGCGTTTTCTCCCTTCAAAAAAACAGTTTCAGAAGAAACTCACTCTCCTCGGAGGGATAAATAGCATCGCCACTCGTGGCGAATTCGCCGTCATGAGCAGCTACCGGCACGGTGGTTTTGATATCGCCATCGCCAAATTAAAAGATGGTCCGATTTGGAAAGCTTCTAACGACGATCCCAAAGAAGCTTCTCGGGAAACGGCAAGTATATCCGGCGCAGAGGATTACTCCGCGTGGAGTACTATACTTCCAAGAATGTGGGTCCCAAATTTTCTTGTGGTTCCAAACGGAATGCAGATTGGGGTTTGGGTTCCGGCGTTTGATATTGCCCAAAAACACGAGTACCAAATTTTTGCTGGCTACGATACCCGCGGAAAGCCGTTCGGGGACATCAGTTATAACTACCGGTTCGGCGGCAACTATAGTCTGGGCGCCGGCGCGTATTTTTCTCCAAACTACATTCAGAGTACCCGAAGCTTCTTTGATGTTTGGGGCGGTAATCTAGGGCTCTCCTGGACTATGTTCTCGTTGAATTGGCGGCTTGGACCGGCTTACCGCAAGGTAGAGGCCTCGGGTCTCGGACCTAGTCAAAAGTCTGTGGGTGTAGACGCGGCAGTGAGTAAGTCCTTTGGCTTCAAGTACAGGGCAGACGGGATCGCGCCCATAAGCGGGACAAGTATTTCGCTTTCGCACAGCCACTACCTCAGTCTTTTCGGTAGTACGGATTCGCACTTCCGTTCGGTCTTTAGCATTCGGCAGTACTGGGAAAGCTTCTGGCTGAACAACCATGTTTTTATGTTTCAGTTTCAAGCTGGCTTCGCCCAAGGCACGGCTCTGTATAATTCCTTTTTCGAAGGCGGCGGTGAACTACTTTTCTATCTCGGTCGTGTAAGTTTTCTAAGTCGTGGGTTTTTCCCGGGACGTTTTTTGGGGCGAGAGATTGCGACCTTCAACGTAGAGTATCTTTTTCCGCTTTTTCGCGTGGAGAGAGGCTGGGGGCTGACACCGCTCTTTCTTAAAGTGGTGCATATCGGTTTGGTTGGGGACATACTAACTCGGGCAACAGGTTTGCGACACCGCAACGATCGCTACACTACGTCAAATGATGAGCTATTCAAAAAGTTTTACTTTAGTGCGGGAATCGAACTTAAAACGGAGTGGCAGATCTTCCATTACCTTCCGGCGCAGTTTCGGGTGGGGCTGTATCATGGATTTGATCCGACGGGAGAGTCTCTGTACCTGAATTTTGGTCTGCTGGCAGGGCTTTAGCGGAACCTGGATCCCGGCGGTAGGGCTTTAAGAGCTCGGTTACGGCGTTTTCCGGTACCTGGTAATTCTCGTCCAATTCAACCGTGGTTGCGCGGTACGATATGGTAGCGGGATTGAGATCGAGTGGAATCGTATTGGTGCGTTCCAGGTAAGTTCTGAATTCCTGCCGTTTTGCTTCGAGGTCTTCTCTTTCGGCCGGTTTTAGCTTCTCGCTAAGAAGTCTCTTTTCCACGTCTTGTACTCGGTTCTCCCAAATCTGCCGGACATCCTTGGTAGTAGTGGCGAGCCATGGATTAAAGAACGTAGTGATCGGAGTTTTCATCTCCAGCTCGATGAGCGATAGGGTTCTGCCTTCCCCTGTGGGGTTAAGGTACAAAAGACTTCCAGTCTGCTGACGAATATTAAACGTGGTGTTGCTCTGATGATTCGCGCCCAAAATCAGATGGATCTGCGGAAACCTAAGCTGTACTTGTTCGCGTTCCAAATCGCTTAAAGAGGAAAGGAGGATGACAAGTTGGTCTTTGGCGTCAACCCCTTCCAAAGTCTTCTGCAATGCTTCGAGCGGAGAAATGGTGGTGGCCCCTACGATGGCCCCATAAGCCGGATCGGCAGCACCGCTAAGACCGACGACGATCATTCGGATCCCGTCCTGATCCAAGCTGATCTTGGGTTCGAACAAAAGTTGCTTAGTCTGCGCATCGACTATGTTGGCACTTACGAAAGGGAAGCGAGCCTTTCCTTTGAGATCCGAAACGTCTTTCATTCCCAATCTGAAGTCATTTATAGAAGGTGAGAGGGCTGAGAGCTTTAGCTCGCTGAGTGCTTCCACTAGAGTCTCGGAACGGTTCTTGTAGAGTTTCAGCTTGGCCGGCTTAAAGTCCTTGGGCGGGGGCATAAAGGTGGTACCACTCGTAAATGCCACGAGCTGGCCTACAGAGGAATTCTTCCAACGCGAGGTGAGGTTCCACTCGCGGTCCACTCCGCCAATCTTTTTCAGGACGCAGTTGCAGGTTTCAAGAGAGTTGAAACGATTTGAAGAAAAGACGATAGAAAGTGGCTTAAGCGACTTGCTTGTATCGGTGCTCTTGAGCGACGCGCACGCCCCAATCAAAACCAGCAGTAGTGCCGAGATGATCGTACGTACCAGCATGACATCTCATCGAGCTACTTGGCCGAGGCAGCGGTCTTCTTTTCAGGCTCCCAGTTTCCTGCGGTACGAAAGATGTTCCATGCCTTCAGGTACGCCAGTGCTTGCTGGAGTTGGAAGTCTGACTTGACGAGTACTGCCGGGTCACTGACGCGGATTTTCTTGCCGTCTTTTTCTCGGATCGGGCGAATGTCGCTGCGGTCTTTCTTTTCCGCCTCGTCCTCGTCCTTGCTTTCCGCGGACGTGTCTTCGTCTTCACCAATGATGTGCCCTTTGAGATCCGCTTCGCGCAGCATGCGGCCTTGCTTGGCTTTCTCAAGAAGATCCACGTCGATTCGATCGACTTCGATGTCAGGCGTAATTCCTTTGCCCTGGATGGATCGTCCGTTGGGCGTATAGTAACGGGCTACCGTGAGTTTAAGACCCGCACGGGCTCCCGACTTGTTGTCCAAATCAATGACGGTCTGCACAGAGCCTTTGCCGAAAGTTGTTTTCCCGACAATCAAGCCTCGTTTGTGGTCTTGAAGAGCTCCGGCGACAATTTCAGAAGCGCTGGCGGAGGCTTCATTGACGAGTACAACGAGCTTCAATTTGTCGTAGGGATTCTTCATCTTCCCGTATTCGACTTCCTTCTGCTTCTTGTTGCGCCCCATGGTCGAAACGATGGGAACGTTTCCAAGGAAAGTTCCGGAAACCGAAACGGCTTCTTCCAGAAGACCGCCCGGATTGTAGCGTAGATCCAGAACAAGTCCTTCTAGGTCGCCCTTGTTCTTAGCCTGGTTTTCCTTGATCATTTTTTGCAAATGCGCGCGCAGATCGCGGGTCGTGTTCGCCTGGAAGCTTGTGATTCGCAGCCAGCCATAGCCCGGTTCGATGATGCCCGACTTCACGCTGTTTACGCGAATAATGTCACGGGTAATCGTAATGGGCTTGGGTTTGTTCAATCCTTTACGTACGACGTGGATGGTGACGGGGGTGCCTTTTTTGCCGCGCATGAGCTTTACCGCTTCATGTAGGGACATGCCCTTGGTCTCTTTATCCACCTTATCGCGTTTGTCCACGATACGAATAATCTTGTCACCCGGTTCGACACCTTCCTGGAAGGCGGGGGTGTCTTCAATGGGAGTCACTACAGTCAGGATCCCGTCCTGAATTGTTATTTCGATACCGAGTCCACCGAATCGTCCGCTGGTATCGACCTGCATTTCCTTGAATTGATCTGGGGGAAGGTAAACCGTGTGGGGATCCAGGGTGCTCAGCATCCCTTTGATGGCCCCCTCCATGAGCTTTTCCGTTTCCACTTCCTCTACGTAGTTGGCCTGCACGAAATGCATCACCTTAGTAAAGGTATCTAGGTACTCGTAGCTGGGAGCAGCCTCGACCTGGCGAAAATAACCCAGGCCAAAAGTTAGCGTCAGACCGAGCATCAGACCCAAAGTAGTAGTGAAAACTAAGCGCGTTCTTTTCATGGAAGGACTCCTTCTAATAAAATATCGGTCTTTTCCATTATTTTCCAAAGGACAGGACGGAGCCTTCCTAAGCTTTGTTATTACTGGACTTGGTGCACCCTGGCAATTGCGGGGGTGTCAGGCGGCCTTTTGTGGCTGAAATCTGCACAAAATATGGAAATAATAGCAAAATTAGGAATACCCCCACCTTGACGCAAAGTATTATAATAGTAGGGATGGGTAATTTTAGGGGGTACATAGCTAGGCGACGCACGCGCGCTGAAAGCGGGCAGGTTGCCATCCTCTTTGCGCTGGTCTTCACCTTCATGTTTATCCTCTTTATGTTCGTGGTGGATTTCGGCCACCTCATTAATAATAAGATTAATCTTCAGCTCGCTGCTGACGCGGCAGCTTACGCCGGAGCGGCCCAACAGGCTCGTATTCTGAACCGTATCGCGATGGTGAATTACCGGCTTCGCCAGAATCTAAAAGAATTTGCGATGCGCGCGAACGTTACTCACCTTCGGCACAACCGCAATTTTCCGCGTGGCGCGGGTGTGCCTCACGGCCGAAACGCCACAGAGCTTTTTATCTGCCAACAAGCGCATGGCTACCGAGCGTTGTCTGGTTTGACCTATGCGCGGGACACGAACCTTTGTCGAAACGCTTCGCCTTCCGTGGGTGGTTTGCCTCCTATCGTGATACCGCCCGTTATTGCGACCTTCGATCCCTTTGCGATCGCGATCCAAGCGCAGATCGGCCGTATCCAGCAGGCCGCGAACCAGGAGTGTCGGGCGGCTGCGAATGACAACCGCATTTTGGCCCAGTATCTGGTCAATGCGTATACGAGGCGCTCGGCCTTTTTTGATCGGCAAATTGCTGGATTGGAAGATTTTATGAACCAGGTAAACGGCATCACCGATGGGGAAGGGGCCGATCACCCTGTTGTCGCCGCTGCCTATCAATCGGCACTCCGAAACCTTACGCGCAGTAATACGCGTGGCTTTCGATTGGAGATTTTACAGCCGGACGGAGGACAATTCTTAACCTTAAATCGTCGCACGATCCGCGGAACTTTGTTCTTCTTCGACTTCCAAGTGGAAGGTAACGGTTGTGTCGGACGCCCGAATTTTATCGACTTTAACAACATGGTGGCCGGCTACTCTAAGGAACAAGGTATCGTCACCTGGTTTGGTGTGAAAGCCGTGAGCCAACCCAATCTTTTCTTTATGCCTTCCAAGTGGGTCGAAGCCGGCTTTCCCGAGTTGACGGCCGTCGCTACGGCTAAGCCTTTTGGAAGTCGAATCGGCCCTGAAATTACTGCTGACATTTTGGCTCCCATCGCGAACCGTCCCGGGAATAACAGCCAGCTTCTGAACTTCAGCGTGCGGCCTAACGATACACTTGGGATCGCTGATGCGAAACTCATGGCGTTTTATGATTCCCTTCACCCGTTTAACAACATTGGGCGTCCGCAGGGAAATCGCCAGCTCGGTTGGCCGCTTCCCCGCCCCGGTACGGTTGCGCCGGCGGCGATGGTCGCCATTCGATCGCCAACGATTTTTGATGCCGCTTTTTACACGGTTTTTCCGGACGTCGGTGGCAACGCGAATACCGATTATCTGGAGCCTAATTTTGCCAATGCCTTGTATCCGGATTACATGCAGACTTTTGACTCCAATGGGAATCAGCTGAACCCCGGAACGCCTGCGGCGTCGCCTTACTTCCAAGGGATCCCGGGTTCTTCAAACGGCTTTGTGCAGATGAACGCGATCGGAGAAGACGCTCCGGGAAGCGGGTATACGGGCTATGTAACGGAGGGAAACAACGCGCACTCCGTAACGACAGCACTTGTACTCGGTGGCGCGGTGAATGAGAACAACGCCAACGATCTGGGCTTTGCAACGCCTCAGCAGGTCCACAGCGCTTGGGCGCCGAGAAACGGTCAGCCGCGCATCGGCTATTCGGTGAAATTTATTGGGATGGACGCTTTGACACGTACCCTAGAGGTAACGACTTCCGATGGGGCCACCGGGCGCATCCAGAACCCGCCTGTAGGGGACCCCGATTTCGAGCGTATTTTCCACTAATTCCCTCCTCAAAAAAAACACTGCACAAGACTGACCGAATTGTGGCAGTCTGCTCCACGTGAAAATTCTCGCTGTAGATACCAGTTGCGATGAATCCTGCGTCGCCATCGTCGATACGGAGTCCTGGAGCCTTTTGGCGGATGTGGTGCATTCCCACATCGATGCCATGAAGCGTTTTGGCGGGGTTGTGCCTGAAGTGGCGAGCCGGGAGCACTTAAAAGCCTTGCCACTTGCGGTGGAACAGGCGCTAGAGACAGCGAATTGCGCGTTGTCGGACATCGATTGGTTTGCCGTGAGTGATCGACCTGGCCTTATTGGCGCTCTGCTGGTGGGCGTGAGCTACGTAAAGGCCGCGGCCTACGCGCTTGGCAAACCTTATACCGGCCTCAATCATATTGAAGCCCACCTTTATTCTCCGATGCTGGCTACCTTTGAAGGGGGGGAAACCCCGCCTTTTCCGTGGATCGCCCTGGTTGTGAGCGGTGGGCATACAGAACTCTTTCACGTTAAGAGCGAGAGCGAGTACGAGTGGCTCGGCGGAACGCTCGATGACGCTGCCGGCGAGGCCTATGACAAAATCGGAAAGGTGTTGGGACTTGGCTACCCTGCGGGCCCTAAACTAGATCGCTTGGTACGAGAAATGGCCACGGATGAAGATCGCCGGCGTTTTGCTTTTCCGGTGGCAAGAACAGGCGCCTACGATTTTTCTTTTTCAGGCCTGAAGACCGCGGTTGCCCTTGAAACTGCGAAGGAAGAATTGACTGACTCGCGAAGATTACGGATAGCCGCGTCCGCGCAGGAAGCGATCCTGGAAGCGCTTTGTGTGAAGGTGAGGGAGGCCTCCTCCAAACTCGGAGTACCCCAAATTGTTGTGACGGGAGGGGTGGCTTGCAACTCACGTTTTAGGGTACTTCTTTCTGAGGCTTACTTTCCGATGCCTCGTCACTGTACAGATAATGCCGCCATGGTTGCTGCGCTTGCTGCGGTGCACCTGCGCGCTGGCAAGCTTGTGCCTTCTCCTTGGACGCAAACCCCCTCTCCCCGAGCAGAACTAGCCCCGACAGTTTCTTGACCAAGCGAAGCTTAGCTGCGACCATCAGAGGCCTTCGGTGGGGGCCGAGGACATTTCTTTTCTGACGAAGTCCAAAGGGGGGATCCATGAGCAAACGAAGAAAAAAAGTCGCTGCAAATCCATCAGGCGGCCTGACTCTATACATTTTTTTGGCGATTGTTCTAGCGATCGGTTGTGCTCTCGCATTTCCAAATCTTGCGGTTTCTTTGTCGGCCGGTGGAGAAATATTTCTTCGCCTCCTGAAGATGGTGGTTGTCCCTCTCGTCGTAACCAGTGTGATGTGTGGAATTTTCGGGATGGGAGATGTGCGCAAGCTCGGAAAGCCCGGCGCTTATACGCTCATCTATTTCCTTCTAACCGCATTCACGGCGGTACTCATCGGGATTGTCCTCGTGAACGTGATCAAGCCGGGAGTGGGCGCGTTTGATGCGGCCGCCTTGGATAGTATTCGTCACGCCCCTGAAACCACGAGCTTCATGCAGCGGACAGGCTCGGGTGAGAAAGACATCTTCACGATTCTCAACAATCTTCTCTTGATGTTATTCACCGATAATTTGTTCAAGAGCGCGGTGAATATGCAGCTGCTGCCACTCATTTTTTTCAGCATGGTCTTTGCCGGGCTTCTGACGACAATGGGGAAAAAGGTTGAGCTCCTCCGCGATTTTGTGAGCCAGGCTAATGAGGCCCTCATGGCTTTTATTCTCCTCTTAATGAAAGTGGCACCCATTGGGATCTTTTGTCTTGTGGCCGCCCGTTTTGGGAAGGCGCAGGCGGATGGGACATTTTTGACCGTGCTCAAGCAAACGGGCTGGTATTCCTTTACGGTGGTTGCAGGGCTTGCCATCCACGCGATCATTGTCCTACCGGTAGTTTATTGGCTTTTTACGAAAAAGAATCCTTACGTTTTTATCTACGATATGTCGCAGGCCCTTTTAACGGCGTTTTCGACGGCAAGTTCGACCGCAACACTGCCCGTTTCTATCGAATCAGCCCAGGTAAATGCTGGGGTTTCCAAGGAATCTACCGACTTTGTATTGCCCTTGGGCGCCACGATTAACATGGACGGGACAGCCTTGTATGAAGCGGCAGCGGCCATCTTTATCGCGCAGTCTATTGGCCTGGAGTTGGACTTGATGCAACAGATGCTGGTCGCGATTACGGCGACTTTGGCGGCCATCGGTGCGGCGGGTATCCCGGAAGCCGGTCTAGTCACGATGATTATCGTCCTAAACGCTGTAGGCCTGCCCGTTGAGTTTATAGGCCTCATCCTGTCTGTCGACTGGTTGCTCGACCGCTTCCGCACGGTGGTCAACGTTTTCGGGGACTGCGTAGGGGCTGCGGTCGTGGAAAAATCTATCCTTGAAGCTAAGAAAGTGTAGAGGGAGAATAGCGGGGTTGGAGCTGACATCATTTAAGGAGTATTCATGGCTACCAAACCCCGTGTGAAAATTCTTTGGGCAGTGGACGCGCTCTCGGGCGATCTGCAGATGCTCAAGAAAACTGCGAAACTACTCGACCTAATGTCCAAAAAAGTAGAGTGCGAAGTCGAGCCTGTCTGCGTGTTTACGCCCCCCAACCCGTATCTAGAACGGCGCGGACTTTCTAATCTTCTCCGGCAGACTGAGGAAGAGGTCAAAAAACGGTTGGACGGGATGTTAGCGAAGGCCCCGCTTAAGAGCGCTGTGGTCGTTGCCGAACCGCATTTTATTTCGCAAGCGACTTTTTCGGCCCGTCAGGCGGTAGTGAAGCTCAGTGACTACGCTGTGGAGCGCGGAGCGGATCTGATTGTGGCAAGCTCGCACGCGCGGTCCGGACTTTCCCGAGCGTTGATGGGAAGCTTTGTGGAAACTCTTGTCCATCTTTCCGCTGTTCCGGTGTTGGTGGCGACGACGAACACCAGAACTCCAACCGGGTTTAAGAGTATCTTGTTCCCGTCGGATCTATCTGATGAGTCCAGAGCCGTGTTTACCCGTCTCCTTCCGTTTGCAAAGGCCTTCGGAGCCAAGATCACCATTTTCCACAAGCTGCAATGGGCGACTGATTACGTCGCGCTTTTTACTTCGGTGCCGCTCTACACTCAATACGTAGAAGAAGACGGAAAGGCTCGTGCCGAGAGAGGTGCGGAATTTGTCTCTCTAGCAAAAGTTGAAGGGGTGAAAGCCGACGTCGTAGTGGATAAAAAAGGCGATGGCATTGCGGATGCGATTGCAAAGTACGCGAAGAAAACGCACCCTTCACTTGTGGCCTTGACCTCGGATACGGGGCCAGTGGCCTCTGTACTTCTAGGCAGCATTACCCGCGCGATTATGCGCAAAGTGCCTAGTCCCGTTTGGGTGCTAAAAAGCCCGCAAAAAAAGTAGCCCGCTTTAACCTAGGGAAGCATCGGGAACGAGGTATCGAGCACCCCGTTTGTGGTGAGGCGTGCGATATATTGTGCGGAAGTACCTTGATAGGCGACGAACTTACCACCAATGAGTGGCATCCCATTCGGTTGGATCGCGACACTGATAGTGTCGTCGTCGAACCCGCCGCTCGTTAAAAAGGCGCCTAGAGGCGCTCCCCCGGAATCAAACTGGGCCACCCGTAAGGGGTCCAAAGTGCTAAATGTGGTGAACTCCCCGACGACGGTGTAACGATTGCTGAGATCCCGGCGTACATCCCAAATGCGGTTATTAAAGCCATTGCTTACTGCAGGCGACACGGTGGCATCTGTGGTTATACCAATAACGCGAGCGGACGGAGTGCCGTTGAAAGTTGTGAAGTTGCCGACGACAAGAAAGCTATCTGTGCCAAGTGGGGCGATAGCGTACCCCTGGTTGTTTAAACCGTTTGCTGGCGTGAACGAGGTTTCGGTGGCCCCACCGGTGGTCATCATAAGAATCCGCTCGGCGATTGCGGCGTTGGCAGTGATAAAGTCCCCTACCGCGACAACGCTTTTGGCTCCAAAAGACATTTGTAAAACGTCCCGCACAGTATTTGAAAACCCGGCACCAACAAGCACGAAAGAGGTGTCGATACCGCCCTGGGTGTACAGACGGGTCAGGCGAGGGGTGTTCTGTGTTCCGAAACTCGTAAAACTACCACAAATAAAAAGTTGGTTGGGAGGGGTGTCCGTGGGGCGGATTTTTAAAACGGCAGCGTTAAAATCGTCTTCGGGTGGATTGAACGCTGTATCCAGGTCACCGTTGAGAGTCAGGCGAACAAGCCCTTGACCTCCTTGCCCATTGTAATCGTTGAAGTCACCACCCACATAAAGTTCGTCGTTCGTTAGCAAAAGGGTTTGTACATTGTTGTCGAACCCCGTGCCTTTTGTAAAAGCCGTATCAAACTCACCCCTAGAGTTGTAGCGCGCGATGTGCAGCGCATCGAAGCTTCCCACGGAGGTGAATTTGCCGCCTATGTAGACATCTCCATTGGCACTATTTATGGCAACGGCGTACACTTCGTCGTTTGGAAAACCCGCCGCGGCATAGCCCGGAGTCGAACCTGATCCGCCCCCGCCGGCTGCCTGGAATCGTCCATTGGTGCAGGCCGCTAGCAGCGTAATGAAGAAGAAAGTGAAAAGACGGCAGCTAGAGCAGTAGCGCACCTAACAAGTGTATTTGGAGTGCTGCAAATAATCCAATTATTGTGTACGCACCCCAAAGGTTTCGAATGTGGCGACTGGCGCGTCGCCTCCCTCGTAAGAATGCCCACCCAGAATAGCGACCTCACTCGGGCTGATGTTCACCACCTGGGCAAAACCTTTGGGCTCGGCCAAGTGCCGTCCCGTATGTCCCCACACGCCTGTTTTGTCGTTGAGACGGTAAGCGTGGTTTACATAAACGTAGTTCAACGGGCCCGTCTTAAACATACCGCCAAAAACGAAGAGCTCGCCGCCGATAATACCTGCCGCGGGCGCGAAGGTCGCAAAAGGAAGTTTAGCAAGCTCGCGCCACTTTCCGGTTTTGGGATTGAAGGCTGTCACGTGATCGAGGAGTTCGAAGTGGGAGGCACCTTGCCCGAGACCGCCGATGAGTAGGATTTCATCTCCCAGAACTTCGGCCGAAAAGGCGCGTCGCAGTGGATCGGGGATGCCGTAGTCCAAGGTGCTCACAGTTTCGGTCTTTAGATCAAAGACGTCGATCTCGCGGTGAAAACGCCCTTCAAGATCCCCTGCTTGTTTGGGTGTACTGTCCCAGCCCCCAATAAGGTAGGCTTTGTCGTCTAGCACGGCGACAATATTCGAGGAGCGAGGGCGTGGCATTTTGCCGACTTCGATCCACTCATCCGTTTCTGTGTCGTACCGTTCGATGGTGTCGAGCGACTTCCAGGCGGGTTTGTGGTCTTTGGAATACGCGAACCCGCCAAAGGCGTAGAGGTATCTCCCGTACGCCGCGAGTTCAAAACCGTGGCAAGGGTTCTTGCGTGGGGAGACTCGGTTCCACTTTCCTGTCTTTAGATCAAAGTATTCCACGTGGGCGAGAAAGGATTCGGGTGGGTAGGTGTGCTCGTTCCCTTGGTGTCCCCCTGCGATGTAGATCCTATCTCCGATGACGGCGGAACCAAAGGAGGAGCGCGCTGGGCTTGGCACAGACGCTTTTCTCGTTTGCCCGTACGACAGTTCACCACTGATGGCAGGTGCGTAATAGGAGGCGTCCCCCTTTACTAGAGCTTTGGCTTTGTGGCCTTCGGTTTCGGTTTCCTTTGCTGAAATCGAATACAGTTCAAAGTGCCCTGCCCGATCCGAAGCGAATATGATGTCGCCTTCGGGGGTGAAATTGGGAGCGAAGTCCTGTGCGGTAGTATCCGTGATTTGCGTTTTCTTCTTGCTCAATAAATCCAAGGTGTAGATGTTCCACACGCCGTCGTTCTTTTCGGTAAATACGACTGTTCGATCGTCAAACGAAAGGGCGGGTGCCATTGCCACCCCGTTTTCGGCGGTCAAAGTTTCAAACTTCTTTTCTTCAAGATCGTAGCGAACGATTTGCTTAACGTCTTTTTCGACGTTGAGTTGGAAGATTAGGAAGCTGCCGTCTGACGCCAAAGCAGGAAAGTACGCGGCGGCATCCGTTGCAACCACCTGCGCGTTACTTTCACCGGCGACCTTTTTGACTGCAATTTGCATACGGCCGTCCGGTCCCAGGGGAGCGGTATAGGCGAGAGTTCGCCCGTCGCTCGATAGGTCTGGGTGAAGGTATTGTCCCGTTCCGCTAGCAAGCTCACGGGTTTTTGCCTTCGCGACATCAAGCAGTAGGATTTTGGATTGCAGGGGCTGAGCCGTGGAATCGATTTCCACGTAAACGATCGACTCTCCCGCTCCGTCGATGTCCGGGTAGAGGTGCCACTTGTCCCCACTCGTCAGTAGCTGCTCCTCTTTTCCATCCTGCTGGAGAGCGATCTGCTTGCTGTCCTGCGTTTCGACCATGTAGACCAGTCTTTTGCCAGCGAAGGCAGGCAAACTGAATAGACAAAAAAGTGCTGTGAAAATCCGGAAAGAGGTCACGTTTTTCTCCCAACTCATGTAAGTTTCTAGAGAGAGACGGTACTGTTCGCAGTTCGGCGAGTCAATATGGGCAATTTTATATTATGCACCCTCGAAGTCAGCTAGCGTCATTGGGCGTTCACGCCAAGAAAAGGTTCGGCCAGAACTTTTTGACCTCGCCCCACTGGGCGCACACGCTTGTGGACACCTTGCTGGAAGAAATGGATCCGGTCGCTGTGTGGGAGATCGGCCCAGGCCTGGGCGCTCTAACCGACGGCTTATTGAAAAAGTCTCCGGTCGCGCCCCGTTTGTTCGAAATTGATCGCAACCTTTGTGGTTTTTTGCGCGAGCGCTTTCCCAATGTGGATCTGGTAGAGGGAGATTTTCTGAAGTGGGAACCCACCGAAGCACTGGAAAGAATCCTGGTCTTGGGGAATCTTCCGTACAATGTTTCTTCCCCCATCTTTTTCAAGCTTCTCGATTGGAAGGGTTCCATTTTGAGAATGGTGCTGACCTTTCAGCGAGAATTTGCCCGTCGCTTGGTGGCTAAGCCCACGACGCCGGACTATGGCGGTACCAGCGTGGTGGCCCAAACATTCTATGAGCTCCATTCTTTGGGAGTTATTCCGCCGGGTGCCTTTTACCCCAAACCGGAAGTGGACTCAGAAGCGATCTGCTTTGAGCCGAGACCGGATCCTCAAATTGATCGGGACTCTTTTTTGCGTCTCGTACGAGAGGCTTTTTCTCACAGAAGAAAGATGCTCTTGAAAAATCTCGGCCAGCAGTATGGCAAAGACAAAGTGTTGGCGGCTTTTGAGGCCATGCAAATCTCTCCCAAGGTCCGGGCCGAAGAATTGAGTCCCCCCCAATTTCTCGAATTGGCCGAACGCTTGATCCCCACCCCCTAGAGCCACTTTTGGTCTGCAGTCTAGTTTGCGAAAGCGGGCTCTCAATGATAAAAACCGCCCGAGGAGGAGAAGGCGGTCCGGCCTGCGCAAATGCCCAATAAACAGCTAATTTTTTTGAAAATACTCCTCCTTTCCTTTGTTGCTCGTTTTGCCCGTGGCACCCCAGAGCGAAACTTCGGAATGGGCGGGATGAGCACCGGTCGGGTGGGCGCGATGACAGCGGATCCGCACAACCCTTTTGCGGCGGATAACAACCCGGCCCTGATGGCTGTCGGTGAGAAACCTCAGTTTGCATTCAGTTTCGGTGGCGGGAGCGCCACCGTGGAACCTTCGGGGGCCGTCCTCCTTGATAGCCCTACGTTTCGTACCGGTGCCGGTACCCGGGAAGTGCAGGGACAGGCTTCCCTGGAGCCAATGGGATTCAGCCGCTGGTCCCTTGGGATGGTGTTTCCGTTCTCACTCTCGCGCTATATTAATCGGCAGGCGGGTCTTGGGGTGACGGTTTCGGGGCCGGTCGGCAAGATACGGCAACTGCAGTCGCTGACCCCTTATGCGTTCCAGTCCTTGCACTATGGAGCCCCGAACGACCAACTGAAGGCGGTCGTGAGTGCGGGTGCCGAAATCATTCCAAATGCACTTTATTTTGGCGCGGGGCTGTCGTTCTACATTTCCGCAGCGGGTGCCATTGATGCCGTTTTGCTTGCCGACAACCCGACGGGCCGAATGGATATGACGGTGAGCCTAAACAGCTCGGCCATTCTCGGACTCTACAGTCGGTGGGAGGCCGCCGGGGCGAGTCTCGTCTACCGTCAGGCAGCGAACCCAAAATTCGTTGAGCGAATTACCGGACGGGTGGAAGTCGCCGAAGGGGCGCGCACTTTGGATCTGCCTTTTCAATTGCAGACGTCACTGTTCTATGAGCCCCACCGTTTTGAGCTCGACTACCAGCAACGGCTGGGCAGCTTCCACTTCAGCGTCGGCGCTGTGTGGGAATTGTGGTCGGCGTTTGAACCTTCTTTTTTCCTGGTGACCGCAGAAAAGAGAGGGGGGACACGAGTGGCGACGCAAACCACCGAGCTTCCCTTCCGCGACACCTTGAGCCCGCGCGCCTCGGCCACGGTGTCCTTAACCCGTTCTTTGGAGGCGGGAATCGGGTACCAGTTTCGTCCCTCACCGCTTACCGATGCGGCCGCCAGCGGTTCGGCGAATCTTTTGGACAGCAGTACCCATGTGCTCGGAGCCGCTGTGGAATACGACTTGGGAGATAGGGCGTGGCTCCCTTTTCCTCTAAGGCTCGGAATATTTGGGCAGTTTCACCTCCTAAACAAAAGAGAGGTAAAGAAGAACCAGGCTCGGTATATTGGAGCGCCGGGTTATACCCTTGGGGGACAGGCTTATTTTGTAGGGGCGCAGTTGGAAGGGACCTTTTAGAAAAGGAGTTTGGGTGAGTTCTGTAAACCCGCATAAGAAAGAATCCGCTGCCAGTATTCGTTTGCGCAAGGCCCGCGAGGGTGCAAGCAGGATTGTTGCGATTACCGCCTACGACTACACCTTTGCCCGTCTGATCGATGAGCTCGTGGATTTAGTTCTGGTAGGGGATTCGCTCGGGATGGTCATTCAGGGAAAATCCAACACCCTATCCGTAAAAATAGAGGACATGGTCTACCATACCCGCGCCGTACGTGAAGCGGTTTCCCACGCCCACGTTGTCGCGGACATGCCATTCATGAGCTACCAGTCGAGTTTTGAAGATGCAGTCCGCAACGCTGGACGGTTGATGGCGGATGGCGGCGCCGAAGCGGTTAAGTTGGAGGGCGGCGTATCGATTGCGCCGATTGTAGAGCGCCTAGTGGATGTTGGAATTCCTGTACTCGGGCATGTTGGATTAACCCCGCAGAGCGTGAACGCCTACGGTGGTTACAAAGTGCAGGGAAAAACAGAGAAAGCGCAGCAGGCGATCGTTCAAGATGCGCTAGCGTTGGAAGACGCTGGCGCTTACGCAGTTGTGCTCGAAGCGATTCCTGCCTCGCTCGGCAAAGAAATTACAGATCGTCTGAGCATTCCAACGATTGGGATTGGTGCAGGGCCTGACTGCGATGGTCAGGTACTTGTCAGCCAAGATTTGCTGGGTCTTAACCCAGAGTTTCAACCCCGTTTTGTGAAAGCCTATGCGCAGTTGGGTCAAATGGTGCGTAGTGCGGTTTCCGACTATGCTACGGAGGTGCGGGGCGGGCGCTTTCCGGATCCCGAGCACTCGTTCAGCTGATGCAGATACTTCACTCCCCTGAAGAAGTTCAAAAGACTACCCGAGAGTGGGGCGGAACCGTCGCCTTGGTTCCGACCATGGGCGCGTTGCACGCAGGGCACCTAAGTTTGGTCGAGGCCGCTCAATCGCTTGCGGATCGCGTAGTAGTGAGCATTTTTGTGAACCCGCTACAGTTTGGCCCCACGGAAGATCTGGATAAATACCCACGTACTCTTGAGCAGGACGCTTCGCTCTTAGGCGAGTTGAACGTGGATTTACTTTTTGCCCCTCAAGCGGCGGAGTTTTACCCTCAGGGTTTTTCAACAAAGGTGAGTGTTTCGGGACTAACCGCCTCTCTTTGTGGGGCTTCCAGACCGGGCCATTTCGAGGGTGTGACGACGGTTTGTCTAAAGCTGTTCCAGGTTTCGAACGCGGATTTTGCGGTTTTCGGAGAAAAAGATTTTCAGCAGTTGCGGGTGATAGAACAGATGGTTGACGATCTGAACTTGCCGGTAAAAATCATCCGTGGGGCAATTGTGAGAGAGACGGACGGGCTTGCGATGAGTTCGCGCAACCGCTATCTAACGGCAGAGCAGCGGCGGTCGGCGGGCCGAGTACCGGAGGCCGTAGCGGCCGTACGCCGTCTAGGCGCGGACGCCCATGTAAGCGATGTTTTGGAATGTGCCCGCGGGATTCTTGGGGAAATTGAGATCGACTATTTGGAAGTGTGCTCAGAAGCGGACTTGCGCCCTGAAGCGGCGTCGACCGCACTTTCCAAGATTCCCTCCCCACATTTCTTTTTAGCGGTTAAGATAGGCCAAACGCGGCTGATCGATAACACACCACTCCACGGAGTCACCCCATGAAGCGTTTGCGTACAGCCTTTATTACGGGCGTTTTGGTTCTCGTCCCGTTGCTTGCGACTGTAGATATTGCCCGCTGGTTCGTGCAAACTGTCGACAGTACCATGCGTCAGTACCTGCCTTCTGGGCTGCTTCCCTTTGATTTTCGAGGGCTCGGCGCGGTCTTGGCACTTTTGCTCGTGTTGAGCGTTGGTATTCTTGCAACCAACTTTATCGGCAACTGGTTCATTTCCAAGTTCGACAACCTTTTTAAGAAATTTCCGGTTGTGGGAGGACTTTACGGGGGGATCAAACAGTTTCTAGAAACTGTTTTTGGCAACCAGCAGGATCGTTTCAATGAGGCCGTTCTGGTGCAGTTTCCGAGCAAAGGAGTGTACTCTGTTGGCTTTCGCACGGGCACGCCCGATCCGAAGCTCACCGGCGAGTTGAAAAAGAAAATGGTAAACGTTTTTGTTCCCTGTACTCCGAACCCTACGTCAGGTTTTTACATACTAGCGGCCGAAGAGGAGCTCATCCCGCTCAAGATGTCCGTACAGGACGCCTTCAAAATCGTGGTCTCGATGGGGATTGTAACGAGCGGGGAAGACTACACGCCGATCAAGCCTGCCAGGAAGAAACGCCGCAAGTGAAGTCGCAAACCGGCATAAAGATTATCTGCGACAACCGCAAAGCTTTTCACAACTATTCCATAGAAGAGAAGGTTGAGGCTGGCATTGTCCTCAAAGGAACCGAAGTAAAGGCCCTCAGGAACGGTAACGCTAACCTTCGCGACGCCTATGCGGTTTTTAACGAAGGCGAGTTGTTTTTGCTAAATGCTCACATTGACCCCTATTCCATGGGGAATCGTGAAAACCATGAGCCGACGCGCACCCGAAAGCTGCTTCTACACCGTGAAGAACTCGAAAAGCTGTGGGGAAAATTGGAAGTCCGTGGGTACAGCCTCGTCCCGCTGAAAATGTACTTCAAAGAAGGGCGAGCCAAAGTGGAACTGGGCTTGGGCAAGGGAAAGAAAAGCCACGATAAACGTGCTTCGAAAAAAGAGAAGGACGTAAAAAGAGAAATTGCGCGTGCGATGAAGTCGCGCTGACTAGAATCGAAAATTGAGGCTGGCATAGCCGCGTAAGAGCAGGTTTTCTATACTTGCCGTACCTGTAATCCCGTTTCCGGAGAAGGTAAGCGAATCTCGATGTCCACTGAGCGCCAACTCCACTTCCCAGCGATCGGAAAGTAGCAGCTGGCCGGTCAGCTTTACCGACATGTTGCCCAGAAGCTTGGAAGGGTTGTTTGCCACCACCCCATTGTTCTCGCCGATGAGAAACATGCCCATCAGGTAGTTAAATTCCAGGCCCATCACCAGCCCTCGGCTCATAAAGTGGCGAAGGCGAAGTTGGAAATCAGCAGCCAAAAGGTTGTGCTTACTTCTACCAGCGTACGCGCCGGAGGAAGTTTGTATGCGCATGTATTCTCGGGTACGAGGGCCAAGGCCTAAGCCGAGTTCCCAACGAGAGCTGCCGGTCGCACGCAAAAGCGCATAGTTTACATGTAGGCGCCAGTCGCGCAGATCTGTAATGTCGCCTTCAATCTTAAAGAATTGGTTTTCAAGAGTCGAATCCATGAAAACACGTTGGCCGAGCCATACATCTCCGGAGGCGCCGGCGCTCATTCCAAACGCGGAGATGTTTCCTGATTCCGTGGTCTGGACGTAGTAGTTGTACGGTCCAGAAGCAGAAAAAATTCCTAAGCGTGCCGGCGGAATATACAAGTATTTCTGAACGGCAAAGCGACGGGGGGCGCTGAGATCGCCCGAGGTAGTATTGGTCGACGCTGGTCCGCGGGTTGCCTTTTCTCCCGGCAGGAGGCCTTGCACCTGCCACGTGTACTCCCCGGGAGGGATCTTCCCGATGACAGCACGGCTTTGTTTCACAGTTTTTTGGTAAACCTTTTTGGACCTGCGCAATATGACGACCCGGTATTCCTCGACGTTTGGAACTTCTTCCCAGGCCAGAACAATATTCCCATCGGCGTCCGGATACATTTCCGCGTTTTCGACTAGCGTTGGTTTTGGGGCGTCCGGTTTTACGACTAAGCCAAAGTAGTCGGACCATTTGCCTGGTCTGCCGACGCGATCGTATACACGAATACGGTACTTATAGGCCCCCGGATCGAGGTTCCCCGACCATTTGGTCGCTTTTTTGTCCAGGGTGGTGTCGACAACGGTGTTTGTACCGCGTTGGATCTGCAGTTGGTACTTCACGGCAAGCGAGAAACTCTTCCATTCGATGGTTGCTGTTTTCGCAAAGGCGCTCAGGCACATACTTGCGTTGAGCAGGAGTATCAGCATGTAAGACGCAAGTTTCATCTATTCAACCTTAGAACCCAGAATCTCTGGGGCCTTCAGGGGATCTCCATACGTGATCGAAAAGTTTTTGAACGGGAGGGGAAGCCCTCCTCGATCGAGCGGGTCGATGGCCCGTACTGTCCACCGGTATTTTCCTTCTTTGATGGCTTTAAGGGGGAATCGTGTTTTGTCAGTTTTGGCGCTTGCGAGTTCCCGTCCCCCCCTATCCAGGAGGCGTACTTCGTATTGGGTCGCGGATTCCACCGGCTCCCATTCCAAAACCGGATCTTGATCCTCTCTGAATCGAACCACATTAACCGTCTGCTGGTGTTTCGGGAAAATTTCTCTGGGTGCCTGCAAAAGCGGGTGCACGCCGATAGAAAAAGACCTTTTTTCGCTAACTCGGATCGGTTCCCCCGTCTCTCTCTCCAGAGTCACCGTCCAGTAGTACTTTCCATCAGGCAATTGCATGTCACCGCTTTTAATATATGGGGTTTGAGTATTGTAAGATCGCGGCTCTTGGTTTAGGAAGGAAGAAGTCCCTATCCGTATGTGGTACTGCTGGTCCTTTTCAGTTTTGATATCTTCCCACTCCAAGGAAAATTCCGGAGCCTCTTTCCAGTATCCAAACAATTTCTTGTCTTCCGGGCCTTTGAGTACCAAAGGACGGCGATCCATGACGTTAAAGTGTCTCCAGTCTGATTGAACTGCCGAGGCCCCGGCGTGCAGAGCCGACACGCGCCAGCGGTAGTGCCCGGTTTCCCGTGCGCGCCAGCGTAGACTGTAAGCGCTAAGTCTTTTCTTCAACGCGGTGGCGATAGTTTTTTCTCCGCGCAGTTGTTCGATTTCCAACTCAAATAGGGTGTTTTCAATCGGGAACTGCCAGCTAAAGCTGGTGCTTTCCGTTAAGGGAAGCTCCGCGTTTTCCTGTGGAGCGTTGAGCGCAATGGGAATGGACTTAACAGACTCCACGCTGAGTGACCTGGGTGTGGAGAGAATCGTAAATTGGGGGTAGGTTGCGGCCAGACGCCAGAAGTAATTTCCCGTCGGTAAAACGACGCGCGCTCTACCACTTTCCGCGGAAATCTCCTCATCCACCCGGAGATTTTTTGTTTCAAAGTTGTTGGTGGTGGCGATCTGCAAGTGGGGTTGCGATGGGAAGCCGTAGCGCGAGGGTATCCAGCGAAACTCCACGGGAGAGTTGGCGGTCCATTGCTGAACTGTTTTCTCGTTTGCGGGGTAGACGGGATCTAGGCCTCTGGCGTTTTGTATGTGGAACTCCCGAACCTCAGGGCTTTGTAGGCGCGGGGACATCAGCCGCCAATAGTAGTTTCCGGGGGCCAGGGCTACCCGGAACATCGATTGGCCTTTTTCGGGCGAAAATACTTGGGTGCTATTGTCCTTGAACTTTCTGCTGCGAGAAACTTGAAGTTGGGGCTGTAAGGCGGCGGCTTCTTCCCCAAGTTCTAGCCATTCAAACATCACTTCTGTCTTACTGTCTGACTGTACGTACAAATTTTGAAAAGAAGAGGGAGAGAGTAGGCGTACGGGAATTTTTTCGATAACTGGGGCTTTGTTCTCCTCCGCGTTGATTCGAAAGTCCTGCTTCTTGCCACGGACGACAAAGGTTCCTTTTACGAACTTCATTTCAAGGGGCGGAACATCGTCGATAATGACCAAACTGTGTTCGCCCACTTCTAGCAGCGTGTCATCCTTGAGCTTTATAGTTGCGGAACTTGCTTCACCAACCTGTAAGGAATCTCTTTTTTGTAACTGGGAACCCTCGTTGACGCTCTGCCAGAGAAAACTTGCTTTGGCCTTTTTTCTTACTTTGGAAACGCGCCTTGTAACCTGGGCAACGCCTTGTTCTGGCGAATGCAGCGCGTTACCTGTGAGATCAACATAGAGAAAATAACCCGACGTGGCGGCTCCGGCCATGCATGTTCCAAGAACAAGTAGGCGCCGCAAGAGTCTGCTTTTAGAATTCGGGATCATTCTCGGAATTCATCGGTAATTTCTTTCCTAGGCTGGAGGTAAATTTAGAAAGGATTTTAGCTCTTTAGCTTTGATTCCGAAAAGTTTTACGGAGGCAAAAGCGTGTCCAAAAAATTCAAAATGGGTTTTGGGATTGGATCAAAGATTTCAACTTTGATCGGCTTTCTCTTGTTGGTGTCCACGGCGAGCGTTGTGTACCTTGCGACGAGGTTGTTCATAGAAGACAACACCGCACTCATCCAACAGATGAACGCCGACTCGGCGTCGGCGACTGCCTTACAGACGCGCGAGTATTTTGAAAATCAATCCAAGCGATCGCAGTTGATTGGTCGTCGCTTGTGGCAACAGAAAACCATCAACGACAATGATGAAGCTGAGCTTTTGGGAAGTGATATTCTTTACGTGGGAATCTACGACAGCGCGAATCAGCAAAAGACACGGGAACTGAAGGCCGGCAGCATTGCCAAGCTGCTCAAAACTGAACCCGATTGGGTGAAGGACCGGCTAACTCAGGATGGAAGCATTTCCTTTCAGCAAGTGGCTCAGGGAGAACCCCAGATAACCACGATTCAGGCCGAAGGCGAGGCCGCTTATTTGGCTGTCGCGGTTCCGTTTGTGAAGCGGGAGAATGGCTTTAGTCACTTTCTTGTCTCTATTTATGATTATCGACCACTCCTCTCCACGTTTGCGGATGATGACCTGTCCACGCGCTACATGGTGGATCGCAGGGGAAATCTGATCACCCACCCCGAAGCCTCGCGCATCCATCAGAACGTGTCTGCTCTCGGGATCGTGCAGGAGTTTTTGAGGGGACAGTTCAACAATGGGCAGACCCGATACGAAGTACCGGAAACCGGAGAGCCCATGCTGGGGGCTTTTCGCGCCGTGGGCTTTGCCGGCCTCGGCGTCGTTACCGAGATACCGGAAGCAAAGGCTTTTGAGGCAGCAAAGCGTGTGGAGTATCGATCGCTTTTGGTGGGAGCGCTGATCCTGTGCGTCGCTTTAGCGGTGGGCTATCTCTTTTCCGAGAGTCTCACATCCCCCCTCTACGCGCTTGTAGGCGCCGCGAATCAAATTGCTTCAGGTGATTTTAATTTGAGTCTTAAGCCCAAAACAAAAGACGAAGTTGGGTTTTTGTCTTTGGCGTTCAACGACATGGCCGCGGGGCTCGCGGAGCGCGAGCGGTTGCGTGATACGTTCAATAAATTTCACAGTGAAGAAATTGCGGCAAAGATCCTCTCCGGCGAGGTGAAACTCGGCGGGGAGCGCATGGATGCGACGATATTTTTCAGTGACATCCGCGGGTTTACTCACCTGAGCGAGAGCCTTCCGCCCGAGAAGGTGGTCGAACTTCTCAATGAGTACATGCAGGCGATGGTAGGTGTGATCCAGCAGTTCAAGGGTGTGGTAGACAAGTACGTAGGCGACGCCATTATGGCGACCTGGGGCGTTCCTCTTTCGGGCACTGAGGACACGGCGCGGGCCGTATCCGCCTGTCTCGCGATGCGCCAGGCACTTGCGCAGCTGAACGAAAGGCGAAAATCGCGAGGCGAAACCCCGCTATACATGGGAATGGGGCTAAATGTTGGACCCGTAACGGCTGGTAATATCGGTTCTGAATCCCGCATGGAGTACACGGTAATCGGGGACAGCGTGAACACGGCCTCTCGGATAGAGTCGATGACAAAGGCATTTGGAACTGACTTGCTTATTTCCAAGTCCGTCTATGATCGAATCCACACCATGTTCATCTGCGATGCCTGCGGTGGGGCCTCGGTCAAAGGAAAAACCGATGCTATCCAGGTGTTTAAGGTGAAGGGCTACTACGACAAGAACCGAAACCCGGTGCTCATTGAAACTCCCTACAGCAGCTACGTCGCCGAGGCGAGCGATAAAGTGAAGTCTACCGAGGTAACCCAGGCTGCCTAAAAAGTTCTTAGGAAACCGAATCTGTTCGCAATATGGAGTAAAGCTCGAAATCCACCCGCTCTCCGCGAACTATGAGGTACTGCCTTAGCGTCCCCTCGAAGACAAAACCCACCTTCGAAAGAATCTTTTTTGATGCGATGTTGTCTTTGTGGACGGTCGCGATTAGACGATCGATTGTCGTTTTAAAAAAAACGTCTTTGATGAACTGACGGACGATTTGCGTTCCTAAACCCCTGCCTGCACAGTTCGGTGCAATGTGGTACCCGAACGAAGCGGAGCGCATTCTTGGATTGTACTGTTCGATGGCGACGGTTCCGACAACTTCCTTACCTTCCAAAACGAACCAACGATGAATTTTCCCTTCTTCCAGTTGGCCCAGTTCCGCTTTTTGTAAGAGTACCCTGGCAAGAAGTTCGGACTCGTGTTCGTCTTCGATGGGGTTGTGCAGGCGTGCCTGTTCGTGTTGCCGCCAAACGTGCCACTGCGGAACAAAAACGGGATCGGGGTGCACAAACTCCAGGGATGACAACTAGTTTACTCCCTCAATAGGTTTGTCTTGGGAATCTTCTGCTACCTCGAAAATATCACCGCGGCCCACAAAATCCTCAGCAAAAGATTGCACTGCGCTTCGCATGGCTATTGTGTCCGGCGTGTTGACGGCTGCGGGGGCGAGTTGCAGATGACCGTGTTCTAGATGGGCAAATGTTTCGGGAGAGTCGTTACCATTTGAAATCAAAACGTAGTTAATCGCGTGACGTGATTTCGCCTCGTCGTAACCAAAAGGGGCGAACCAAGCCTTTTCAGAAACAACGTAGCACACAATATCCGAGCGGCTGTTGTCGAAGTGGGTGACTTCATAGGTGACGGCGTCAAATCCGCTGTTTTCAAAAAAGCGGATGCTTTCCCTTGAGCGGTACAGCTGGCGCTTAAACGCTTTTACCCCGCGAAGAGCTATCTGAGCTATCAGCTGGGTCATATCAACGGTCGCCATGGGGTTTCTTTTTTCGTAACCTTGGCGCATGGGCTTGGTGCCAGAGTAGACAATGATTGGAAAGTCGATTTCAATTGAGCGTAACGACTCCAGCCATTCTCTAGCAACCGTCATGTCATACTGAAACTGCGGAGGGGTTGTCGCAAGCTCGGTTTCCAATGTCTCTAGATGTTGTGCCGCGAGGACGCGCTTCACAAAACTAGAGTGTTGCCATGCTGCGACTACCGCTTTGGGATTAAAGATATTGAAGTGAGCTACTGACCAGCCGCACTCAGGAGCGACAACCGGGAGGTCCGGGTGCTCGGCCCCAGCTAGACTCAGACTTAACCATGCCCCCAATACCACGAGCCATTGCTTCTTCATGCACGGTTCCTTGCTTAGGTTTTGGGGCAAACTAGCACTTTGAAGCCAAATACTCAACGCGGTGGTTTCTTCAATTATTCTCTCGGTTTATGTTGGGTTCCCTTGCCAACTGAGGTTTCGTCCCCAAGTTATCAATGAAGGGAGCCAGCAATGGACAGTTTTGTTGCGTGCGAGCAGTGTGAGTCAGTCAATCGCGTGAACCTTGAGACCGCAGAGGCAAAGACACCGATCTGCGCCAAATGCAAGGCTAAGTTGCCTATAAGCGGCGGCGTAGTGACTGTGAATGATCGCACCTTTGCAGCTTTGACTTCAGGTTCCCCTATTCCTGTTGTTGTAGACTTCTGGGCGGCCTGGTGTGGGCCTTGTAAATCCTTTGCGCCAACCTTTTCCGAGGTTGCACGCGAACTTGGTGGGAAATTTGTTTTCGCAAAACTTGATACGGATGCCAACCCGCAGAGCCCTGCGCGCTACAACATTAGAGGGATCCCTAGTCTTGTGGCCTTCTTGAAGGGAAGGGAACTCGCGCGTTCGTCGGGAGCGATGCCGCCCCCAGTGTTTAAGAATTGGTTGGCTGGACTATCCAGCTAAACGAATAGAGGAGTGTGTTGTAGTGCGCAATGTAGTTGAGCGGAAGCTGGCACCGGAGGTGTTTAGGCAGAGGTTTGTCATTGAAGGTTACTTTGATAGGGACAGTACAAAAAAAGATATTGAGGTGTTTTTTAGTGGCGTGTGCAAGGAGCTAGACCTTCGCGCGTACGGCGAGCCCATAATTTATGAGCGCGGGGCAATGCGAGACTTTTGCATTCTAGTGGGGTAGTGTCCTAGTTGAAGTGAAGACGCGGGGAGTTTTTGGATGAAAAATGTATGGAATGATTCGAGCATTGGGGACCTGTCCGGAAAAACAATCGTGATCACCGGTGCTACGAGCGGCATCGGAAAGGCCGCCGCGCTGGTGATGGCAGAAAAAAATGCTGAAGTGGTGATCGCTGTACGCAACGTTGCTAAGGGTGAACAGGTAGTCGCAGAGGCCAAACAAAATCATCCCAACTCCAACATATCTGTCAGAAAACTAGATCTTTCGAATCTTGAATCGGTGAGTACTTTTGCTAAGGCGCTTAAGCAAGATTACAAACGTTTAGACGTCCTCATTAACAACGCGGGTGTTATGATGTGCCCACTCTCCAGAACTGCGGAAGGTTTCGAAATGCAATTTGGGACCAACCACCTTGGGCATTTTGCACTTACGGGTCAGCTATTGCCGCTTCTGGGGCCTGGATCTCGCGTAGTCGTGGTGTCTAGCCTGGCCCATCGTCGAGGCCGGTTAGACCTGGAAGATCTGAATTGGGAGAAACGCAGCTACGATGCGTATAAAGCTTACTTTGATAGTAAGCTAGCAAACCTATACTTTACTTATGAGTTAGCCAAAAAACTTGAAACCAAAGGCGTCCGCGTGACGGCGGCACACCCCGGTTGGACAGCGACCGATCTTCAGAAACATACACCTACGTTCAAGTTTCTTAACCGGTTTTTTGGGCAGGGGCCGCGCGAGGGAGCTTTGCCGACGCTTCGAGCGGCCTTCGATGACGATGCCCACAATGGAGACTATTTCGGCCCTTCGAGACACTTTGAAATGCACGGTAATCCGGTCAAAGTCCAGTCGAACAAACTGTCGCACGATTCAGTCATCGCGCGCGCGCTATGGGAGCGATCTGAATCTCTGACCGGCGTGCACTATCCGAAATAAAAGAAACGCTAGTTGTTTCGTAGAAACAATCTCGGTAACAACTTGCCCGTGCGCGTAGCATAGGCTTCATAGGCCGCGCCATGAATCGAAACGAGCTCGCGCTCTTCGAATAGTATTCCCACTAGGACATACAAAGTCATGGTACTGGAGAAAAGCAAATGCCCCGCACTCATAGAGGGGGTGCTCCAGAAGGCCACGAGAAAGCCCAGCATGAGTGGGTGGCGGATATGGCGGTAAAATAAGCGTTCTTTAAACGCTACCTGTGTGTACGGCTTACCGGAAAAGTGCAGATACGCCTGGCGCAGGCCAAATAGGTCGAAATGGTTGATTAGGAACGTGGAGAGGAGAGCCGTTCCCCAACCCAGGGCCGAAATTGCGTAAAGGACGAAGCGAGCGGAACCGGACTCGACTTCCCAAACGGTACCCGAGATCGGGGACCAGAAACGAAAAAGGCCGACCAGGATGAGGCTCGCAAGCAGGACGAATGTTGTGCGTTCCACTGCCTCTGGAAGATATTGCGTCCACCACTGTTTGAAGCGTCCGCGCGCCATGATGGTGTGCTGGACAGCGAATAGAGCGATCCAGGCAACGTTTCCAATCCAGCCACCCGTACCCGTTCCGGAATCCACCGTGGTCGGTACAGGAAGACCCATTACAAAGGCTATTAAGTAGAGAAATACTCCAAAAAATAGGAAGTAAGTTGCAATAGAATACACCATGACGAAAAAGCGGCCCATTTTTCCTCCAAAAAATCGTTAGTTATCCAATACGCGCGGCGAATTCCCAATTCGGCTCATCTAGCGCAAGGCTTTTCGCAAGATTTTTCCAACGTTCGTCTTGGGAAGCTCTGTTCGGAACTCCACATGCTTGGGAACTTTGTACGCGGTAAGGTTTTTCCGGCAAAAGTCCAGTATTTCCTGCTCCGTGAGCGAATCATCTTTCTTGACGATAAAAATCTTTGGGACCTCGCCACTTCTTTCGTCCGGAACCGCGATGGCCGCTGCTTCTAAAACCTTCGGGTGCATGACGGCGACTTCTTCAATTTCGTTGGGATAGACATTGAAGCCGGACACAAGGATCATGTCCTTTTTGCGATCGACGATTTTGAAGTAGCCTTCTTCATTCATGGTTCCGATATCCCCGGAGCGGAAATAACCGTCGGGTGTCATGACCTTTGCCGTCTCTTCCGGCTTTTGCCAGTAACCGGACATCACTTGCGGGCCCTTTATGCAGATTTCCCCAGCCTCTCCGGTTGGCACCTCATTGCCGTTGTCATCGACTATCTTCATATCTGTCGATGGTAGAGGCAGGCCGATAAAGCCATTGTAGTCTTTGAGGTCCATCCGATTGATGCAAGCGGCAGGCGAGGTCTCCGTGAGCCCGTAAGCTTCAATGAGGGGGACTTTGGTGACTTCCTTCCAGCGCTCGGCGACGGCGCGCTGCACTGCCATGCCCCCGCCCAGCGTAATCTTCAACTTGGAAAAATCGATCGTCTTAAATTCAGGGTTGTTCAGAAGGGCGTTGAAAAGCGTGTTCAGTCCGGTGATCGCGCTGAATTTCCACTTCTTCATTTCTTTGATAAACCCAGGTATATCGCGTGGATTAGTAATCAAGACGTTGAGTGCGCCCACAGCGCTGAAAATAAGGCAGTTCGCGGTCAACGAAAAGATATGGTAGAGGGGCAGAGGAGTAATAATGATTTCCTCGCCGTCGTTTAGCAGACTCTTCACCCACGCTTTTGCCTGAAGCATGTTAGCGGCGATGTTCCCGTGTGTGAGCACGGCGCCCTTAGCGACTCCTGTCGTCCCTCCTGTGTACTGCAGAAAGGCGACGTCTTCCCGCGTGAGCGCCGGCTTATTCAGTTGGGAGTTGTTTCCCTTCTCGAGCGCACCCAGAAAAGAAGTGGCGTTGGGCAAGTGGAAAGCCGGTACCATCTTCTTTAGGTATTTGACGACTGCGTTCACAATTAGTTTTTTTGGAAAACCCAGCATGTCGCCCAGTTCGGTTACCAGGACATGCTTCACATCTGTTTTAGGCAGCGCTTCTTCTACTGTTTTTGCGAAGTTGGCGACTACGATGATGGCCACTGCTCCCGAGTCCTTAAGTTGGTACTCCAGCTCGCGAGCGGTATAAAGCGGGTTGCAGTTTACTGCGATTAAGCCTGCTCTCAAGATTCCAAAGAGCGCCACCGGGTATTGGAGCAAGTTAGGCATCATGATCGCGACCCGATCGCCCTTTTTTAGCTTCAAATCATTTTGGAGGTAGCAGGCAAACTGTTCGCTAAGTTCGTCAATTTCCGCATAGCTTAGGGTTTTTCCCATATTGTGGAAGGCCGGACGCGTTGCGAAGGTATGGAACACGTCTTCGAGGAAGGCGGGTAGCGAACTAAACTGAGTCACGTCAATTTCTGCGGGAACCCCGTCCTGGTAGCTGCCAAGCCAGGGTCTATGATTCTTTGCAGACTGATTTAGATGGTTTTGCATCCTGTCCCCCCCAAAAAAGCTTGGTGCCATTCTAATAGGAAATAGCGCAGCTAGTCCAGCAAAGTAGCAAACGTTGGGAATCAGCACGTGGAGGTCCTAGAGGCTAGAAGGTTTGTCGTTGTGTGTTAAACTAGAAATATGTCCATTCCCTTAGACTCCTATCTGATAATCATCGGAGCCATGAAGAGCGGAACTACCACTCTTTTTGACTTTATGTCGCAGCATCCGCAAATCGCCGCTTCAACCGTAAAAGAGCCGGATTTCTTCATCGAGGAGAATGGTGATTTTGAGGTGTACCAAAAACTCTGGGACTACGATCCGGCGCTACACCGTTACGCCATGGAGGCTTCTACCGCCTACTCGAAGCACCCCCGATTTCCCGGTGCCGCAAAAAGAATGCTATCGCTGGGTCTACGGCCAAAGTTCATTTACGTTTTGCGTAATCCCTTCGATCGCATCGAGTCTCATTACCGGTTTTCGCGTGAAATTCTTGGCCACAAGCAATCACTGGGTGCTGAAAGCCAGATTGCGATCAGCAACTACTATCTGCAATTAAGTCAGTTTTTGAAATGTTTTGAGCGCGACCGTTTTTTGATTTTGCGTTTTGAGGATTTGAAGAATCCACAAGAGCTTGCAGCGAAGTTAGGGAGTTTCCTTCAAGTAAAGGCCTCTCTGTTTCCGAGTCTTGTTTCGCATGCCAACAAAACAAGCGAGAGGATGATGGAGAAGAGGCTCTCGAGAAAGCCACTAGTTGCGAGGGTCGTGGCCAAAATGGTTCCAGGACCTATCAAGGATCAATTCAGAAAGCTGCTTCGCGACCATGTTTTGAGCGATGGTCCCAAGCTCAGCTCGGCCCAGCGCGCGGAAATTAAAGAGGTTCTCCGGCCCGGCATGCAGCAATTGCGCGAGGAGTTTGGGGTGAATATCTCGGAATGGGGTTTCTAAGGAGCCGTTTTTCAAGATAGGGCGGAGCTACGGTAGCAATCGGATAGCCGCAAAATCCACGCTGCCGCCAATCCCGACGACAACGATACGCTGTTGCGAGTCTATTCAGTGCAGTAAGACTTTATGTTTTGCCAGAAAAACGAGCGCTAGGAAACTTCCTACACTGTCCTGTCTAAGCGTTTGCGGTATTCGCGTATCGCAGCGTCGCTGGGAAAGAGTCGCTCGTCGGTGGCATCAAGTACCTGCTTTGGTCGTTGTCCGATAACAACGAAGTGATCCTCACTCAGAATTTTCAAACTAAACCATCTTTGTACCCAGCCAATCAGTGTGGCAAAGATGGGAAGCGTGACGAAGGATTGGTATGTCCGAAGATAAAAGCGCGTATTCTCGTTATCGATAGGGCAGAAAGCGATAAAAGGCATCATTCTACCCTGGACCTTCAACCGCCAAAGCACAGGAAAGAGAAAATGGATGTCGGTTTTCTTCCCGGTACTTTGACCTACAAGAAGCCGAATGCCCTTTTCGTCGGCCTCCACGGGAACCTTTATTGAGGGCGACTGCCCGCGCCCAATTGTTTTTCGGTGTACAAAAGGGACGTGCGAGTAATCGAGCTGATTTTCCACACAGCGCGAATAATGTTGATTCCAATCAACGGCCGCTTCTGAACCTCTGTAGGTTCCTGGCAGGTCCTCAAACCAAGGGATGGGAACGTTGTCTGCAATCTCATGATTAAACCAAAGAAAGCCTTCAAAGAGTTTCAGCTTCTTCGAAGGTATTGAAAGTCCTGGGGCTGAGCGTTCTAGCTCTGGCGCAAAAGTGCAATCGCCGTTGGCCGAAAAGCTGAAGCCGTGAAAAGGGCACTGGATGCAATTTTTATCGATTCTTCCGAGACTAAGCTTTGCCGAACGGTGTGGGCAGCGATCGGGTTGCATCACCCACTCCTTACTATTGTGTTGCCAGAGAACCCAGTCGACCCCAAAGCGGCGCAGCGCGTTGGGCTTGCTGAAAGAGAGTTCCCGCAGGCTTGCTACCACGTACCAGCCGGGAAGTAGTTGCGCTAGCATGGATGATTCTTGCATTTAGACCATTCTTGTTAGAGTTCCACAGGTTTTTTTTGAATATTACCACTTTGGTGCCGCGTCTGGATGGCTGAAAATCTACTCCGCGGGTTCGCCAAGTAGTTTTGGTTGGAGAGCTTCCAAGATTAGTTCAGGAGACGTGAGTTTTCCCTTGGAAGCAAGAAGTCCACGCAAGACGGCATCCCTTTCGACGAAAATATCCAGAAGCTTTCCGTCCAGTTGTTGGGCCTCCAGCCAGCGTCCATGCATCCCCCAGACAAAAACACCGGAAAGTTCGCTACTGCGGGTCCGGGGATCGGGCGAAACGGAGAAATCCGGTGGATTAGGTGTGGTCGAAAGAAGCGCATACCACCGGATGAGTGCGATGTCCGCCATCCGAGCTTGGATCGCTTCCAGGGAAGTGCGTGTTTCCGCCACTTCAAATCTTCGGGAGACAGGAAGATCGCCCGATGGAGCCGGGAGAGACTCAAGCAACTTTTTTTCAAACAAGAGGCTGCGAGAAACCGCTCTTGCAGCCGGAGAGCAAAAGGCGTGTACGGCCTCTTCCAGCCTTTCTCCGGTTAGGCTCCGGTTCCGGACAAGCTTTTTGAGCTCTGCCAAAAGGCCGTGACTTTCGTAGGCGTCCAAGAACGCGCGCATTTGGCTACGGTAAATGCCCAACGGGGTTTCCATTTCACGCCCTGCACGGATGCCAGCGTCTTTGCGCGAGAATCCGGCAAGCTCAAGTTGATCCCGGCGATCTCGCCATTGATGAAAAAGGCTGACGTAGGCCGTGATGTCGCTTGGGTAAGTGAGGCGAGCTAGGACAATGTATGGAATCCCTTCATTATCCACGAGGAAATAGCTTTTCTCCGTCGCGTTTTCATTTCGATTCGGTGAGCCCACCAGTCTTCCCCACATTCCCACTGAACTGTTGAAGAGGATGTCACCCCCTTCATTTAGAAGTTCATTACGGATGCTGCGCAATCGTAGGGGTGAGATTACAACAAATAAATCTCGCCATTGGAGGGGAGAAAGGGTGGGCGTTTCGGTCTCTCTTTCCGCAAGACTCAAGAGGTCTTCAGTTAGAGCCATTGAGTTTCCAGGAACGCTCAAAGCCCCGGAACGTACCAAGGCACCCGCACGATCAATCGTCGCTTGGAGGCTTTCCAAAATATAGGCCGAGCGCTGCAAAACGTTGTCTTTTTTAATGCCGTAGTACTTTCGTCCTTCAGCGAGCGTGTCTTGTAGAGTAAATCTCTCAAAGAGTGTCCGCCTCGTGAGGTGCCCCCACGCCATTTTGGCAGCGTTCCTCGCGAACTCTCCGGAAAAAAGATCAACTTTTTGGCCGTGCACGGCCTCAAAAGCCAAGGCGGCCGCCTGTACCCCGGTAAGTTCGCCAATAGCTTCTAAAACGGTGCGAAACCAGCTGTTATCCAGCTGCATGCGCCCCTTGCGGACACGGACAAATTTGGCGAACGCGGGATCGGGTTTCTCCCCGTAGCGTATAAGCGTCTGGTTCGCGTTAATCCATTCATCAATTTTGCGGTGGATAAACACGTGGGACAGCTCATTGAAAAAAACATGTACCCAGCTTAGAGATCCAAGGGAAGAAGCTCGAACGAACACCAGGTCCGACAGACTTTCCAAGTCCCCGGGGTTGAGCCCTAAGCGCGGGTCTTGTCCGACCATGCGGTACGGCCGCTTCCACCAGGAGGTGAACGAGGCCACGTCAAAGTCCGCTGTGGCACGAACGTGTACTCCGGATTGCGTGAGCTCGCAGTGCCCAATCGGCAGACAAATGTAGGGAGCTTTTCCTCCCTGCTCGCGAAGCAGATCGAGCGTGCCCGCAAGGGCCGGCGAAGTCGGGCGGGGAAGGGTGAGCATCGTTTCGACCACCCGGGTGGATCCGCGCAGGCGCTCCTCGGGAATCCCCATGGCGACGAGAGTTTCGTCCAAAAGGTGAAACGGGCTGATGAGCAAAGTGCTGTCGCCGTTGATCACGAGGTGTCCGGCCGCGGCGGCAAACTGGATTTCGCACATCGAGGCGGCGGCCGAATCCAGCATAAAGAGCTGTTTGACGGCCGGATAGGCAGTCAGGGCCCATAGCTGGGCCACGATTAAGCTAAGCCTGAACGATTTCACGGGCGCAACATAGCAGGCACGCCAAAAGCGATCAACTAGGCAGGGCAGGATCTAGCCTAAGGGGGTGTGGTTTGTGACCGGCCGTCTTGGAATTGGCCGGCCAAGGCCTATGGAAGTAACGAGCGGCATTTCCCAAATAAGAAGGTCACCCGGGTGAAACTCAAAGCCTTCGCGGGCGAGCCTCTCAAACCCCCCCACGTCCCGCCCGCCGTCTACGTTGGCTTCGATGAGCTCACGCCCTAAAACAGAAGCGAGCTGCGTACCCAAGCCTTGTGGGGTCCCCTTATGTAAACCCGAGAAGCTTGTCCCCACCACGATCAGGCGGCCTCTTGCTTGCAGGCGTTTGGGGCGCAATTCATAAAACGGCTCTCTCCAGCGAAACTCCTGCCGTGCCGCCAAAAACCAATCAGGGAGTAGGTAGTGATCGAGTAGACGGCCTTCGTGTAGGTTTGGGTTCCAGCCGCTAAAAGTGATTGTGGTCGTCGGGATCGTCCAGCCACGGCGTCCTAGCTCGTGAAGTACGGCTTGTGCCGAGAGCGTGATACCAAGGCTCGTCCAATGGTAATCGTGCGGTAGGAAAACCCGCTCCTGTGAATGCGTGCGCAAATGCTTTTTGAAGCTCCTTTCAAGATCAATGCTTTGTGAGTCGGCCTTCAGCAGATCGCTATAAAGAGATACCCTTTCTTCCTTACCCTCCGATCGCCATGGGTCTACTGCCGGAAGTGTTGGAAGATTTCCAAAAGAAAGCTTTGAGGGGATTGGTAAGAAGACAACTTCGACGCCTTTGCCTCGGTAGTACTCAATTGTTTCGCGATAAATTTGAGCGCGTGCTCTCAACTGAGGGCGAGTAGCGGGGGTTTCAAACTTTACTTCCTCACGCAGTTCTAGCTCGAGGGGCGTACTATTTTTGACTCTAAACAGGAGCGGGGAATCCTGTCCGGCGAGGTAACGGAGTGCATAGCCAAGGCCACTAATCGAACGGGTCGCCCAGTCCAGATATTTCGGGCCATTGTGAGTGGCTTGAGATCGAAAGAGTCCCCACGTGGATTTAGTGTGCAAATTGGCGCCGTGGTAGAGAACCAAAAAGAATAGCAGGAATGTGACTAGAAAGTTTTTCATCTAAAATTGAAAATACAAAAAGGGCACAATCAATTGACTGAATCCAAAAACAATTGCGACGCAAAATGCGGCTGCGGCGGCCACTTGCCCTCGCAGCGGGACGTTCTTCCAATTACTGACTTGCGATAAATCGACATGTTTTTCGACAAAAAAGCAGTAGATTAAACCTAAGCCACAAAAGCCTGCGGCAACTGGGTTAGTGTAAAGGGCTTCCGTGTTCCAGCTAAGGTGTCGCACATTTCCTAAGGCGCTCAAAACTCGCAAGGCTTCCTGAAAAGTACTCGCCTTGAAAAATACCCACCCACCCAGAACCGTCAGAAACGTAACGGCCCGAGCGTTAAAGACGCTAAGATTCTTCAAAGGAAAACGGAACCAGCGTTCCAAACAGAGAAAGAACCCATGCCAGGCGCCCCACACAAGGAAATTAAGTCCAGCGCCGTGCCATATCCCGCCGAGTAGCATTGTTAAAAATATATTACGATAGGTCTTGAGTGTCCCATTGCGGTTTCCGCCAAGCGGGATGTAGAGATAGTCCCGCAACCAGGTGGATAGACTAATGTGCCACCGTCGCCAGAATTCTTGCAGATCCCGGGCAAGGTAGGGTGTGCGAAAGTTATCCGGGAAAACAAACCCGAGACAACGCCCGAGTCCGATTGCCATTAAGGAATAGCCAGCGAAATCAAAATAGATTTGCATCGTATAGGCGAGACTCCCAAGCCAGGCCTCTGGAAGTGTCGGGGCGGTTGCGTGTCCAAACGCGTAGTGCGTGAAGACAGCGAAACTGTCACCGAAGCAGGACTTGTAAAAGAGCCCAATGCAAAACAAAAACAGCCCCAGCCCTAGTTGCATGCCGCGGTAATCTACGAACTGTGATGCCATCTCGCGGTAGCGGACGATGGGTCCAGCTACGAACCGAGGGAACATCCCGATAAAAGCAAAGAACTCTAGCGGGTTTTTGGGGGGAGTAACGTGTCGGCGGTATACATCGATCACAAAACTCAGACTCTCAAACGTGTAAAAAGAAATACCGGGTGGCATTTCAAGGCCGTGGGCAGGAATCGGGAACTCAGGGAAGTGCGCGGCAAGGCTACGTTGAATGGGGTCCCAGTATTTAAAAGCGCTGAGCAGGGAGAGGTTTTGTACCACTGAAAAACCGCAGATCAGTTTTCGTGTTCCGGATCGCGTGCAGCGGGTGAGTAGTGTCGCCCACAAGAAATCAAAGCCGATGCACACTCCAAAAGGGATGAGCCACCAGGGCTGTTTGATGCCGTAAAAAATGGCGGTCAGTGCGAAGAGCACTAGGCGCGCCAGATTGCCGTACTCACCCCGTTTGCTTTTTACGAGCGCGAGGCGATGCACGATCAGGGCGAACGGGAGGAAATAAAAGAGAAACGATGAATGGGTGAATAGCATGGGATAGTGGGGGAGGTTCTTCTAACTTATCGGGATCGTACGGGCTTGTCTAAATCATGCGGCGCGTCTGAGGGGGCGCCGTATCTGTGCTATTGTCTCTATTCTGGGTCTTCAATGTCGATTTCCCCTCGTTCGGACAGAGCAAGAATTCTCTCTTCGAGCTCTCTGAAGGACGGGCTTCTTAGAATCAGCTGGACCAGAGATTCCTGCGGCGGTGCTCCACGACTGTTGGCGATGCCGTGTTCTGCGAGGAGCATGTAGATCCACTGGCGTGTGACATTCATTTTTTTTGCGGCGCCACGGTCGCCGTCTATTTGTCCGTTACTTCGCCTAAGGGCGACCACGAGCGAGCCGAGCGTCCCGGCTTTGGATTGGAGGTCAAAGGCGAGTTGCATGGCCTCGGGATCACCATCGAGTCCCGCTTCGGTGAGCGCCGTGTAGTAGCGAAACCATTTTCCCACCAGCCCAGCCGAGTTAAACGCCCCAATGAGCCGAAGGAGGCACTGCTGCTGTGGGCGCGTCGTCTGGGCCTCCGCACGCACCGGTGCCAGGGTGAGGGCACTGAAAAGCGCAGCAAAAGCAAAACCCCAAGATAAACGCAGGGATGAGCGTAGGCTGCCACGGACTAGAAATGGTCGCATAATGGCGGGAGTAGTAGCGCATCTAAAAAATCAGATCAAGCCCAAGCGACGCACTTAAAAGGGACTCACTTTCGATGCCGCCTAACCCGCTGATTTTTTCAAGCGAGCGAGTGTTTCAAGGATTTCATCCAGGTTCGCGCGCTTTTTGTAGTCGGCCTCCGCAAAGGCGAACTCAACGGATCCGTTTTGGGCCACAACGTAGGTTGCCGAAAGAGGCAGCTCCCATTTGTTTAGGCCATTATTTTTCGGGAGATCGATCCCGAATTTTTTGTAAACGTCCTGAAGATCATTCGGCAGTTCATAAACCAAACCTAGTTTTCTCGCATAGCGATTGTCATAGTCACTGAGAACGATAAATTCCAAATTATTCTTTTTCGCTGTAGATAGCGAATTGTCTGGTGTCTCAGGACTGATCGCAACAAGAGTCGCCCCGAGTCCCTTAATCTGCGGCAGCACTCTTTGGAACGCATGCAGCTGGATGTTGCAATATGGGCACCACCCGCCTCGGTAAAACGTTACAACAAGAGGGCCTTTCTTGAGGAGGTCCGCGCTATTCACCTTCTTGTTTACCGCGTTGGGTAGAGTAAAGCCCGGGAGCTTCTGCCCTTTTTTGAGCGTGTTCTTGGGAAGGCCCGAGATAGCCTCGATGGCTTTTCTCATTATTTCGTGTTGGGGGGTGGCTTTACTTCCCGACTGGCCGGCCTTTTCAGAAAGTTCTTTTTCTAACTGCTCGCCCGGCGTCATGGCGACCGATAGCGTCGAAACAAGAATGGCTAGAAAAAACAATAGGTGCTTCATGGCTCCTCCAAAAGAAAATACTCTACCGCAGCTACGGGCTTTTGGGGAGCGATAGGGGGCTGGCCCACTTCTTGCTCTCTTTATCTCAGGAAGGGTGCGGATGGTAACTCGCAAAATGCTTAAACTTTTGATTTCGTGCGCGTTGGTCCTAAGCGTAACTAGTATACAAGCGGAACACGACTTCTCAGAACATGTCGAGAAAACCGAACACCCTAATGCCAACATTACAGTCCGCCATTGGAACAAGGAGTTCCCGCAGCAACATTCGTGTTGTGTTCCCTTCGGTCTGGCTTTTCTATTGGGTAACGGAGATCTCCCAACGGGAGAAGACGTTAACTGTGCGATCGAACGCTGCGGAAAATTGATGGACGTTGGCGTGCGAATAGAGGCCGGCATTAAGGTCCAAGACCCGTTTACTAAAGGTCCAGGCGACTACAGCAAACTTCTCGAACGCTTTCCCGAGCTGGAGGCTTGTCCGATCTTGGAGGAAGAAAAGAACGCGGTGCTGGGTGAGTTTCCTGAATATTCATTCAAGAAGTCGCTACGGGTTCCCATCGGAGTTACAGATGGCGGGCATTGGATGACAATCACCAAGATTTTGCGAAACCCAAAAGGAGAGGTGGATGAAATCACCTACATCGACCAGTTTGGCGAACGCAACCTCAGAGGCAGCCATCAAGTAAGCGTATTCGTCACAATGATGGCCTTTCATCGGGGCCTCTGTTTGAAGGACCGAGGTAGAGTACCGATTGAGGCCCCCAGGCCTTCACCCTACGGGGGATTATTCCAACAATAGCCAAGCTTCGCGAAGTGACAAAAATGGTCCCTAGAATCGATTAACCGTTTTTGCTATATTTCCCGTCCCATGAAATTTCGCTTGTTCCTATTGCTGCTCGTCCTGCCCGGCACGCTACTTGCCGACTGCTCCCAGTTGCAGAAGGTACGTGCGTTGTTCGATTCCTGGTCGGCCAGCGGCCAGAAATTGCTTTCTGCACTACAAACCGCCCAGGTGGCGTTGGATGTTAGCAACTCGGATGGAGAACGCCACAAGGGAACCCCAGTCTCCGATCAGATCCAGTTCATGAAAGAATTTGATGACAGCGAGCTTGTGGAGTGTGCGGAAGAGATTGGAAAAGAATTGAAGGCAGACCAAGTGCTAACGGTTGCTCGAATGTTACTAGTTGCAGGTGTCTTCAACAGTGGGAGCGACAGCTTCCCAAGTCCTGGTCTCGTAACTTTGGAGAGTTCTTCCAAATGGGACGGCAGCTCACCCCATTTAGACCGGTTTATCGAAGAGTCTTTAGTACTTTTTCCCGACTACTCGAGGCGGAGCAATGAAGCCTCGCACGAAAACTGTGCGACCGAGTTCATCAAATGGGCCAGGGGACTCATCCGCTCTATGTGGGGTTCCTAAGGCGTGGACGAGGCCACCGGCCCGCCATTTCCGTACGTCTTCAAAAACCGATGAATGATGGCGAATGCTTTTACGGGGCTTAGGCAGGCGTAGAGCGACTCTTCTGGAGCGAGTAGCCTGCCTAATTTTACAAGAAGCGAGCTGAAGAAGAAGAAAATGGACCGACCCGGACGACAGGCGAACCCCTTTATGTGTTCGACTTTATTGAGGGTACACACCTACCGAGAAAAATCCCTCCCGAATTTATCGCCGAAATTTACGAAAAAGAGGGTCTTTCGGCCCAACAGATCAGTGAGCGAATCGGTCTTTCCAAACAAGCCGTCTTGCACCGGCTCCGCAAAGTCGGTGTTCGAAATGGGCGGCGTGGCCGGGCACCGGACAACTATCGCTATCGGAATCCGCCGTTTGGATACAAAGTCGTAATCGGTCAGTTGAAACTCAATTCCTCCGAAATTCGAGTCGTCCGGCTCGTTTTGAAGCTCGCTAACGAGGGTAAGACGTCGAAATGTATCGCAGGGATTTTGAATGAGAGAAAAGTGCCGGCCCGTCGCGGTGGACCGTGGGATCGTGCTCGGGTAAAAAGGGTGCTCCAACGTTGGCGTGGAAAAGTTTAAAAAAATTCCCTTAACCATGTGCCACCGTTCTGAACGCATTTGATTGGACTTGCTTTGAATACCAGTCGTAGGCGACTAGACGACGGAGCACCGCGCTTGGCGGTAGATACCCGTGCGATAGTTCCCTGGCGATGAACTCTTTCGTAGCGTGCTCCTGACTATCAGCCGATTCTTCGGTTTCAAAGAAACTCACAGCCTGGTCGAAATCCTCGTTCGTCGGATATGTGGCTTCTGGAGCAACAGATACAAAAACCGGCTGCGCTTCTTTGATTTTTTTTATATTTCTTAAATTCTTAATTTCCCCCTCTTTTCTAGGTACCTCCGTGTTCTTTTTGGGGGAGCTTCCATCTCTTTTTGAGGCAGCTCCGTTTCGAAAATGAGTTGCCTCAGTTTGAGGGGCCTCCTTTTTAGGAAGCCCCCTAACTCCAGATCCTCCGCCAGTAGGGCAGGCCATTGGAGATACCCACCAGATATTCCCACGCTTAAAATCCGTTTGGACCAAGCGGACGAGATTCAGCTCTCTCAACGTCTTAAGGCATCGAGAAACGTTGGCGTGCGACATACCTGTGCCCTCCTCAATGAACGTAATTGCGGCCCTGACGTTTCCATCTGAGTTGGGATATCGCCACGCCTTCGACGCCAGCCAAAGAAACAAACGGAAGCAATCGCCGGACATGCTCTGTAGCTTCGGATCAGAGAACACCCGATGCGAAAGGCGAAAGAACGCAGAGTCGGACTGAGCTATCTCAAATTGAGGTTCCTCCGCGCGAGCTGCCTCAATCGGAGGTTGCTCGGACTCTGGTCGCTCAATATGAGGTCGCTCGTTTTGAGCAAGCGCTCCGTGAGCTACCTCTTTCTGAGTGACCTCGACTATAGCCTGCTCTTTTTCGGGAGCCTCAAGACGAGAAGGCTCAGATAGAGGCACCTCTTTTCGAGGTGCCTCCTTTTGAGATTCTGACGGTGGTTTGAAGCTCGGCGCGACCTTCGACAACCGCACCGGCTCATTTACCCGCATACTTTTCAGGGCGTTACGGAGGTCGCTTGGCTTCTTACTCACTGCACACCTCCCGCTACCCTTGGGATGGCTGGTGCAATTTGAGGTTGCTCAAACTTAGCGACCTCATTTTGAGGAAGCTCAAGTTGCGTGCGTATTTCGTCTGCAAGGGCAAGGTAGTCCTGTGCCCCCGTGCTCGTTGGCGCGTGGTGGAAGATCGTTTTCCCAAGCGCCGGAGCTTCCTTCAACTTCACGTTTCGTCGAATCTTAGTGGCAAATACCTTATCGCCAAAACTCGCCACAAGTTCGTCGAATACATCCCCCGCCATTCGTGTTTGATCGGCTAGCGTCAACAGAATGCCCAGAATTCTGAGATCGGGGTTAGTGCCGACCTTTATCTCCTCGATCTCGGCCAGCATGTCCTTGATTCCGTTCATGGCGTAGAAGCCAGAATCGACAGGGATGATGAGGGAATCCGCCGCATTAAGGGCAGAGTTCATCAACGGCCCAAAGGTCGGCGGAACATCGAGGAGAATGACGGAGTATTTCCCCCTAACCGCCTTCAACGTGCGAGCGAGCCGTAACTCGCTGTTGGTCATCCCCACCATCTCACGTTCCACTTCGGCAAGTCGGTGGGTAGCGGGGATGAGAGATATTCCATCCCCCGCGTAGGTAGCGGCGTCGGCGGGTAACTCGCGATTCAGAATCAAGTCGCTAACCGATTTACAGATAGCCTCCAGTGGAACGCCGAACCCTTGGGTGGTGTTCCCCTGGGGATCGGTATCCACGACAAGCACTGACGCTCCGCGAAGAGCCAGTGCTTGGGCGAGATTGATGGTGGTGGTTGTTTTTCCTACTCCGCCTTTTTGATTCGTGACGGCAATGATGTGTGCTGACATTGAATGCCTCCATGTTGTTGACGACGGCAACCGTCTCCCTCAACATGAAGGCGGTTGCCTGGCTTCCGGCCTGGTTACTGTTATTAGGGGCTTGAGAGTGGCAACTCTTAAGCCCCTTTTTAATTACTGGTATTATCCTAAGAGATGTATATCGAGAAAACAACCGTTACTTACAAGATATAATCTCCTAGGATATAGGTATGCGGTTGAAGCTCGCTCAAATCATGGAGAAGAGGAAAATCTCCAAGTACCGCCTCGCTCAAATGCTAGGCGTGCCCACCGCTTCGGTTTTCCGCTATTTTAAACCTGGGTACGATCCGAAACTCTCGACGCTCGAAAATATCGCCAAGGTCCTGGGAATCAAGGTTCGCGATCTGTTGGACGAGTAAGCTTTGTTAAAGAGTTGCTCGACGAATAACAAGTCGATTAATTACTGCCGACGTGCGAAAGCAAGAACATGGCCATCGGGATCGGCGTAGTAGCCAGCAATATCACCCCAACTACGTGGCTCAAAACCGCTAAGCTCTCTAGCCCCAGCCGATTTCGCTCGCTCAATGTACACGATGGGATCGGGTAAATAGAGATATATCTCGGCACGCGGAATTTCGCCGGCCAGTGAGGGATCCTTGATCTTGTCACCCAGAAGCCGATTGATTCCTGCGATGGGCATTAACCCGAGAACGCAACCGTCCGTTAGAATAAACTCTGTCATCCCTGGGACATTGAGCGATGGGTTAGAGGCTAAAACTGCCGAGTAGAAAACAGTACTGCGTGCTTGGTCCTGAACGTAGAGAATAAAATGAACCTTAGAGGCACTCATTCACGGATTCCGTCAACTTACCCGGCCAAGAAACGAGACCTTTGGATAAACTGAAGACAGAAGAGAAACCTCTTCCTAAGAGACTCTGAGCGGCCTTTTGGCTTCTCTGACCACTTCGGCAAAAAAGAATCAAGGTTTTGTCAGTCGGAAGGAGAACCTCTCCGGAAAGAATGCGGGAAAGCGGAACTGAAATGGCTCCAGGGATACTGCCCTGTTGGTATTCCGCAATTTCGCGAACATCGATGAGCTGACTTTCGCTTTCTTTCTCAAGAAGGGCGCGTACTTTCTCAGCCGAGATTTCAGGCGCATTGCCACAGGAAGCTGCCACTGATTCAAGTGTCTTTATCGTCGGATTCGCTCCGCAAAGCGGGCAATCTGGATTCGGTGCAATTGAAATATTACGTGACTGCATGGTTAGAAAATCGAAAATCTGTAGAGTACGATGAAGCGATTGCCCCAAGCCAAGTATCGTACGTAGGGCTAGCAGCGCTTGAAGGGTCCCCAAAACTCCTGGCACCGCGCCCAGGATTCCCTCCTCGGCACAGTTTAGGACGATTTCCTGTGGTGGCTGAGGAAAGAGGCAGCGGTAACACGGGCCTTCGGGTGAACAAAAGAGCGAGAGCCGTCCCTCGAAACGTGTGACGGACGCGAAGATGTTGGGGCGTTTCAGAAAAAAGCAGGCGTCATTTACAAGATAGCGTGTAGCAAAATTATCGGTCGCATCGAGAACGAGATCGTGCCCTTGGATTAGCGCATTCGCATTCGATACCTGGAGAGCTTCGCAGTAGGTGCGAACTCGAATACTGGAATTGAGTTCCCCGAGACGAGTGGCGGCGACCTCCGCTTTATTAAGGCCGATGTCACTTTCACGGTAAAGGACCTGTCTTTGCAGGTTTGAGAGTTCAACTCGATCTGGATCAATAATCCCAATCGTTCCGACTCCAGCGGCAGCTAAATAAAGAGCGGCCGGGCAACCTAAGCCTCCGGCCCCTACTACCAAAACCCGACTCGCCTTTAAGCGCTCTTGTCCTTCGACGCCAATCTCCGTAAGAGATACGTGCCGCGCATAACGAGCAAGTTCTGAAGTTTCTAGGGCCATCCGCTATCAAGTATCCCGACCGCTTGAAAAAAACAACTTGTCAACGCTCCGATGAGAATTCTCGATTGATCTCCTTTCTCTCCGCGGGAGGTAGGGAAAGTAGAGTGCCAAGCCGCGTGGCTCGCGAGATCACGATGCGGACCCCTTCCGCCATACTGGCCAGCTGCGGATTGGCGTTTGTCCAACAATCCGTATTACCTTCAAGGTCCGATCTCAAATGGTCCACCATCGTTGCCGCGGAATCCGATGATGGCGCATTTTCAAAGTGTTTGGCCATGGATTTTGCATAGGAGTTCATTACGGACCATCGAGAACACGCTTCCACGCGATCCCTACCGGTTAGTCTGCTCTGCTTCCTGGTTTCGAGGAACTCCTTTAGCCCTACAGCTTCGGTTCGAAGATCCTGATTTAACTCGATCACAAGTCCGGAATCACATGCCTCGCCCGAGGCCGATTCCGCGTAAACTGCGAACGACCACACCGCCACTAAGCTGATGCAAAAAATGCATCTTGTTACGTTCTTCATAAGTACCTCCCGCTCCCCGGCGCGCGGAGCACGTCCACTGCCAACCCGATGTATGTCTTTAAGCTCCGGGGAAACCTGTTTTGTTTTTCGTCTCACTTCTAGATAGTGCAAACGAGGGGCCATCCGAGACGGAGATGCCCATTTGGTTTCTTATCTGGCTGGATAGGCTCGATTCAGGCCGAAGCGGAGTTATGGCGGTTTCATAATAGTAATGAATACAGGGCGTTATCACGTTGGGCACTCCTACAGTACAGGTAGAAACCTGGAGGGTTTTGTGTCAGGATTTCTGGAACTTCTTGGGGTCTAAGGCCAGTTTTTCGAGTTGGCGGTAGATCTCGGTTCGATGGCGGCCAGAGAGACGCGCCACCTCGGAAACGTTCCCCTCAGAAAGTTGGAGTAACCGCGTGAGGTAGCTCTTCTCGCAACAGGTTCTGATTTCCTGGTACGTTGCCGGTTTTGTATTTACGGGATTCAGAGGACAGAATTGAGGGAAAGCGAGTTTCTCTTCTTTCGCCTCTGGCAGTACGTCTTCTAAGTTCAGATTTCCATCTACGGAGAGCGCAACGCTTCGTTCAATCACATTGCGAAGTTCGCGAACATTGCCCGGCCAGTTATAAGCGAGGAGCCGACTCCAGACTTCAAACGAGATCGGTGGCATGGGCCGGCCAAATCGTTTGCAAAAGTGTTCCCGATATTGATTTACCAGCAGCGGAATATCCTCACGACGCTCACGAAGCGGTGGTAAACGAAACCGCACAACGGCAAGCCGGAAAAAAAGGTCCCTGCGAAATTTTCCTTCGGTGACTAATTCATCGAGCTCTCGGTTCGTAGACGCAAGAACGCGGACATTCACTGGGATTGGTTCCGTCGAGCCCACCGGGGTAATTTGTCTTTCCTCTAGAACCCTGAGCAGCTTCACTTGAAGCAGGATGGGCATGTCGCCAACTTCATCCAAAAGAAGCGTACCGCCGTTACAGGCTTCAAAAATTCCTTTGTGATCTACTTTAGCGTCGGTAAAGGCACCCTTCACATGTCCGAACAACTCAGACTCCAGGAGATTCTCCGGAATCGCACCGCAATTCACTGCCCTGAAAGGCCCCTCCTTGAACTGAGAACTTTCATGGATTGCTTGGGCGATGAGTTCCTTTCCAGTTCCCGATTCACCGGTAATTAGCACCGTGGAATCGGCGGTCTGCAGGCGCTCCATTAGAGCCCTTAAATGGCGAATCGATTCACTCTGACCTACTAAGATTGTCCCTGACTGAAGCCTGAGAGGTGCAATGGGCGGAGGAACAGGCGCATCCATTGCCAATTCATTGAGAAGAGCATCCGTTGAATCATGAATTCCAAAGGCACCGGCTGCACCGAGTTTCATGGCGTGAACAATGGTGACAGGCGTTGGCGATTCTATCATCGCAACGAATCGGGTAGACATCGAGTCGCGAAGGATTCTGGCAAGGTCTTCCTTCCACTCGTTTGTTGCTGGGGCGACGTAGTAAAACACGATGTCAACTCGGTGATTGGCAATGAGTTCAAACAAACCGTCTTGGGAAGCTACGACATCAATCCAAAATCCTCGGGCCTCAAGTGCTTGGCGAAGGTCTTTCGGAAAATTCGCTGTGGGCCAGAACGCGACCAGGCGACGACTCGGAAATACGATTGGCTTTGGGGCGAGCGTCTCCGCTTGGTCTTGCGGAGACTTGTCTTTTAGTTGACTGTTTCCCAATTGCGTTCCGATCTGTGTCCAAATGCGAGTTCAAACTGCTCATTGAGCCCCAGAAACCTGGGGTTCGCCTCACTTAGTTTTTCGACATAATTATCTGAAGCCTTTAAGCAAATTAATAGAAGGATTTCATTAGATTATGGACCTAATGTGGGCGCCAAAAGCTTGATTTTTATCAAGCTTTCTCAGGACAGAGATCAAATTGAAAACCAGTCCCCTTCTGCAATGATGAGGGCATAGAGACTTCCCTAAAAGGGAGTCATCATTCTTCCGAGCAAGCGTGGGCTAATCGCCTAAAGCGTACGTTCCGTTTGCCGCAGCATGAACCGCTGCCAGGGTAAAAGTGGAAACACCTTTACCTCCCGGATTTGGAAAGGAAGAGACAAGTTGATTCTTGATTCATACAATCGCGCGTTTTCCTATCTTCGCCTGTCATTGCTTCCTGTATGTAATTTTCGATGTGTCTATTGCCTGCCCAACGGAAATCCCAAAGAGGCTCTGCACCAATCACACCTTTCACGCCCTGAAATTCGAAGGCTTGTCTCGGCCCTAGCTGAACTAGGAATCCGTAAAGTCCGACTAACGGGGGGAGAGCCCACGCTTCGCCCCGACCTGGTCGAAGTAGCGAAGGACATCTCTGGCATTTCTGGAGTTGAAAAGATCGCACTGACAACCAACGGCTATCGCCTTGCCGAGCAGGCCCATGAGCTGAAGCGGAACGGGATTTCCGCGATCAACGTGAGCGTCGACAGCCTGGTTCAAGAAAAATTCGCTGTAATCACCGGGCAAGATCGTTTGCCGGAAATACTGAAGGGCATTCGGGCCGCTCAAGATGCGGGGATTAGCCAAATCAAGATAAACGTCGTTGTCCTCAAAGGCCTTAACGAACATGAAATCGGGGATTTTCTTCTCTGGTCCGAACGTGCGCCAATTGACGTTAGATTCATTGAGCTCATGCCTACAAAGGACAACGGCGAATTTTTTGCGAAACGGCATCTCTCCCTTGGGTTTCTAGAAACGCTTCTTCCCCATCGAGGTTGGAATCGAATGGAGCGAGAGGAAACGGCAGGGCCTGCGGACGTCTGGGACAAACCGGGCGCTCTGGGAAAGATCGGCCTCATCCGGCCCTATTCCACCAATTTCTGCAATTCTTGCAATCGACTGAGAGTGACTAGCCAAGGCGATTTACAGCTTTGCCTTTTTGGAAAGGGAAATCTGCCGTTAAGGCCCCTGCTGCAGAATGATGCGCAGAGAGAGGAACTGAAGAGTTTCGTTCTTTGCGCCCTGGGACAGAAGAATTTTTCACATTCACTACATGAGGGAGATTATGGATCCACGCGAAACCTCGCAGCCATGGGCGGATAGTGAGCCCCATCCCAATTTTCACATGGTCGACGTTACCGATAAGGCACCGACCAAGAGAAGGGCTGAAGCTACGGGAACGATCCGAATGTCACCCGCGGCGTTCGGACTGGTTCGCGATAGAAAACTTCCAAAAGGAGATGCTTTAGTCCTTGCGGAGATTGCCGGAATTTCGGCATCGAAACAGACGTCGAATCTACTGCCACTTTGTCATCCACTCCCCCTGGAAGAGGTGCGAGTCCATTGTGAATTGGATGAGCCAAGTGCGGCAGTTCGTGTCTCTTGTCAGGTCTCTACGACGGCGAAAACCGGTGTGGAAATGGAGGCCCTCGTTGGCGCCAGTGTCGCTCTCTTGTGCCTTTATGACCTTATAAAAATGGTTGAGCCAGCTCTCGTATTGGAGCAGGTAAGGCTCAATTATAAAGAAGGGGGAAAGCACGGAATTTGGAAGCATCCAGAGGCCAACCTAGAATCCGTCGTAGCTCAACCAAAACCACAGAGCTCTCCACAGCGATTAACTGCCGTGAAGTGTGCAGTCGTTACGATGAGTGATCGCGTTTCCGAGGGGAGATCAGAAGATAAATCGGGACCGCTCGCCGTAGATTGGCTCAAGGACAATGGGGCTCTGGTTTCAGGTTGCAACGTTGTTCCCGACGATAAAAAGCGCATACAGTCCACGGTTCGGGAACTTGTAGAGAGAGGGAATCGCCTCATTATCACCACGGGCGGCACGGGGTTGGGGCCGCGAGACATTACCATCGATGCCTTGCAAGAGATTGCTACCAAGGAGATGCGGGGCGTTGGCGAGTTTCTGCGCCAGAAGGGATCGCTACGCTTACAATCGGCCTGGCTCAGCAACTCTTCAAGCTTCGTTTTAGATAAGACTCTCATTATCGCCCTTCCTGGAAGCTCAAAGGCGGTGGCGGAAGGGCTTACTGCGCTCACGGATCTCATTCCCCATGCCCTGCACATCGTTAAGGGAGGAAATCATGGCTAAACGGTTTGGAAATGTGTTGGGTGCCTTCGCTGACGGCGCGATCCTATTTCCACTCATCGCGGCGCTTGCGAACCGATCCGGATTTTCTTCGGCGATGCTCTTTGCTTCTGCGGGAATAATCTACATTTTTTCTGGTCTGTGGTTTCGAGTTCCCATGTCAGTGCAACCTCTGAAGGCCATCGCCATTGCCGCCGTGGTATCGGGAGCGAGCTATCTGGAAGTACGGTGGGCGGGCGCCGTCCTTGGTCTTTTCTGTGTGGCTCTTCTTCTCTTTAGAATCGATAGATTTGCAGATCGAGTTCCCTCGTATTTGATACACGGGATTCAGGCGGGACTGGGGTTAATGCTTTTGAGGCGAGCCTTCGAAGGCGGCTTAGAAACGTTCATTCATCCCGATCTGTTCCAATCATTTTTCATCCTAGGAGCGTGCGGTATCGCCTGGTTAGTAAGTCATTTCTTCGGTCTGTCACTTCTTGGTTTGTTGGCCGCTGGAGGGACTATCGTTGGAATATCGCTAAGTCCTTCCGAAACGATCGGCTTTTCTAGCGCGGTCCCTGTGGTTCGCTGGGATTTTATCTTGGCCCTGGCCCTTCCCCAGGTTGTTTTGACGAGTGCCAACTCAGTGCTGGCCACCCATGACGTAGCCCTTCGATACTTCGGCGAGAAAGCTCACCGAGTGTCCATTTCCGGATTGCTGGCCTCAATCGGATTTGGAAATATCGCCGTCTCTACATTTGGGGGGCTTCCCTTTTGCCACGGTTCGGGGGGAGTCACGGCGCATGTTCGAGGGGGAAGCTACCATTGGTCTAGCAATCTGATTATCGGAGCCTTTTGTCTCATGCTCGCGGGCGCACAAGTCGTTTGGGGCAGGACGCTGTTGAATTATCCCCCGCTTCTTTTAGGCATTTTGCTCGGAGTTGTTGGGTATCACCATGTGAAGCTGGCCGCTCCTTCTTGGAGGGTTCCGGCCTTGAGACCGACCCTCATTATCATGGGGACGGTCGCTCTGCTTTCTCAAAATCTTTTGTGGTCGCTAGGTTTTGGAATAATCACAGCGAGCGCTTCCTACTTACTTTTTTCCAAGAGGGTACCTTTATGATTCTTTTCCCCGACGCCATTCACCAGATCATTTCTACCGCTTCCCCGGTGCCCGAGGAGCAAGTCGCTTATGAGCGGTCACTGGGGAGGGTGTTAAGCTCCAAGATCTTAAGTCCTGAGGCGCTTCCTCCATTTACCAACAGCGCGATGGACGGTTTCGCAGTGTCTTCACGCCATATTGCCTCACAATCCGGTCCGTTTCGAATGCGTGTGAATGGAATCATTGCGGCGGGCGATGCCGTTAGAGAGCACTGTGAGACAGGACCCAACGAGTGTTGGGAGATCATGACGGGTGCCGTGGTTCCCCCTGATTGTGACGCCGTCATCAAGGTCGAAGAAACTACCCGCGAGGGCGATACCATTCAGTTTTCAAGACTAGTCCGTGCCGGCGAAAACATTCGTAAAGCAGGAGAAGACTTTCAGATGGGAAAAGAGGTTTCGGATGGCGGAACGCGAGTGTATCCGGAACACCTCATGTCATTTGCTGCCTTGGGGATTAATTCCGTTTCCGTGTACCGCAAACCCACGGTGGCGGTGGTTTCCACGGGCGCAGAACTTACGTCCGATGCGGGACCTGGAACCGGTAAAATTCGCAATTCCACAGCTCCCTACCTTTTATCGGAGCTGAACGCCCTTGGCGTTGACGCCAGATTCCTCGGAGTAATCGCGGATGATCCGAAAGCTTTCTTAAGCCTCATGGAAACTGAGCTCGGGAGAAACGTGGATGTCATCCTATCCACGGGAGCGGTTTCAATGGGTCGCTATGATTTCGTGGCACCTGCACTTCGAGATCTCGGTGCTGAAATTCTTTTTCACAAAGTCGCCATTCGCCCCGGAAAGCCACTCCTGTTTGCTAAGCTGGGAAAGACGGCATTCTTCGGGGTACCAGGAAACCCAGTTTCGACGGCAGTGGGTTTGAGATTTTTCGTTGAGCCGTATCTGAGATCCCTTCAAGGGTTATCTCCAGAACGGCCATACCGAGCCGTTTTGGAGAATGACACGAAGAAGCCTCTGGGGCTTCGGTGCTTCTTCAAGGCCGAGGTGTCCCATACGCAGACGCTTCGGACCGTAAAGATTCTGCGCGGACAGGAGTCGTTTCGCGTGGCTCCGTGTCTCGCTTCAAACTGCTGGGCCGTTTTGCCTGAGGATGGGGATAGTGTGGTGAATGGATCAGAAATCGATATTTATCCTCTCCATAGCTGGTCATCCAAGGAAGGAATTCTATGACGACATCGTCTCACTCACGCGTTCTTCTTTTCGGTAAGCTAAAGCAATATGCTATCGGCGACGAGCTCCGAGTGGTCACCCATCCGGAGATGACCCCAAAGGAGTTTCGTGCAGCGGTTGCCGAGGAATTACATCGGCGCTGTCCCGAATTTCCGGGCGTTGCTGAGCTAATGTCGTCCGCAGTTGCGACGGACAGGGTACTTTCGGAGCGGGAGCAGTTGGGTAGTTCTCCCGAATATTCCCTTCTCCCCCCCGTGTGTGGAGGTTAAGCGTGACGGAGACTCCATTCACCAAGATAGATATTGTCGCGGGTGGCGTGCGGCCGGGGCTAGTTAGCGAAGCCCTCAACAATCCATCGCACGGGGGAATTGCCTTTTTCTTTGGCGCGGTTCGAAACCTCAACCACGGAAGAATCGTAACGGCTGTTAGCTATGAATGCCATAAGGCCCTTGCGGAGAAGGAACTCACCACAATTATTGGAGAGGCAAGATCCAAATGGGGTGATGCAATTGATGCCGTCGTGCTGCACGGGACGGGCCGTCTGAGAGTTGGCGAAATCAGCGTGGCAATCGGCGTAAGCTCCCCGCACCGTAGCGAAGCGTTCGAAGGGTGTCGTTATATTATTGAGGAACTTAAAACGCGGGTTCCGATTTGGAAGCAAGAGCATTACGTAGATGGGGACAGCGAATGGCTCAAGGGTCATGAATTATGTCAGCATGGAGGGACGTCTGAGCATCACAGCGGTGATACTAGCCGGCGGGCGTAGCCGCCGAATGGGAACGTCCAAAGCTCTGCTTTCGATTGGCGGACTGCGCATGATCGAGCGCACTCGACAGGTGCTTCATGAGCTCAAGCCGTTCGTTCAACGTGTGGTCGTTAGCGGGGAGGTCCCTGGTGTCGAGTTCATTCCCGATCTCAAGCCGTTTCAAGGACCGGTAGGTGGTGTAGCGAGTACCGCGAGAGAGTGTCTTTCTGATTCCTGCGAAGGCCTTCTCGTGGTCCCTGTTGATTTACCACTCCTGACAGCAGACTCTCTTCGCCCGCTCGTCACCTATTTCAACGGGCACAAACCAAATGCCGTTTGCTTTGAGGGAAACTGGCTTCCGGCTATTTTTCGGTTGAACGAAGACCTAATTTTTCGGTGCGGCCAAAATGAGTCGATTCATGGCTTGTTGAAGAGTCTTGGCTTCGTCACAATGGCGCCGCCATCCGATGTGCGATCGCTTGCAAACGCAAATACGCCCCACGATTGGGCAGAGCTTACAAGGAGTCATTCATGAATATTCGATTTGCCGATGGTGAGATCCGCTTTCGAGTCACTGCGGAAGAATTTGAGAAACTCAACAAGGGCGACTACGTCCAATTGGAAACGATTCCTCTTACGTTCGTAGTGACGATAGCCAAGAAACCGCTCGATCAGGCAATGGTGATCGACCTTTCGTGTAGCGCAGTTCAACTTGTGATCTCGCCTGAGGAGATGAAATCATTTCAGGCGCGACTTCCCTGCAGGCACGGGATTGAGAAGACATTATCCCTGGGGATGGGAAAAACGCTCGATGTGGCATTTGAGGTCGATGTGAGAGCCGAAAAATGAATTTTGTGCTCTGAATGGGACGAGTTGTCTCTACGTGGGACAAAATGAGCTGGATTTGGTTGCCCCGTAGTCCTGGGCAGCCACGAAATGGCAGGTACATCGTTTGCACTAATATCCAGACAAAGGGGACGCTATGGAAACGGTCAATGCGGAAATGACTCGGAGGGTTGTTTTTGTGACTGAGGACGACGATCTCGTCCAAGCTTACGATTCGATGAGGGCCCTCGAGATTCAGCACGTTCCGGTAGTTCGGGAAGGCAAGGTGGTGGGCATTCTCTCTGACAGAGACGTGCTGCTCCACGCCCACAAACGACGCGGAAGAATTAAGGTACGCACAACGAAAGTGCGCGAAGCCATGGTGACCGATGTTGTCCTGTGCTCTCCGACCACATCGATCGGCTCTGCTGTAGATCTGATGCTCGAACGCCGTATCCACTGCCTACCGGTCATCGATAAAAATCAGAGTCTTGTCGGTATCATCACTACTACCGATCTTTTGCGACTCCTTCGCGATCGAGAGTGGAGAGTAGAGCTACCGCTTCCCTTTCAATTTGAGAAACCCTCATTCTTGATGGGGCTAGCCGCGTAGCAGAGGAAGGAAACTATTAGATGCCCACAAAAATGCCGCAGGTAAGAGAGTACATGACGCCTACGCCGCATACGATTGCTTCTGAAACTCCGCTTAAAGAAGTTCAGGAATTAATGCGTCAGAACCGCGTTCGCCATCTGCCGGTGAAAAAGGGCGAGGCTTTGGTCGGTATCATCAGTGATAGAAGTGTCAAATCGGCGCTTGGTTCTACGGGCGAAAATGTACTTACTGCGGAAGACATCATGATACCTGACCCTTTCTCCGTCTCTCCCCAGACCAACCTAGACGAAGTCGTAGCGGCGATGGCCGAAGAAAAATATGGGTGCGCTCTCATTCGCGACGATGACGGAAAACTTGTCGGTATTTTTACAACCGTAGACGCTTGCCGAGCATTGAGGCAGGTCCTGGAAACCTTCTATCCCGACCGCAACTAGGGTCTTCGCTCAAGTTTATTAATGAAATGTTCCGCCCCCGTTTCGTCGATGAGCACGAAACACTTGGTGTCACCGTCATAGCCATAGACATCGGCCTTTGCGACGTCGAACCACCATGCATTGAGACGCATTTTGCCCATGCGAACTCTGCTCTCAATTAGAGGGTAAGACATTAGATTTTCTAGTTGCAGCAAGAGATTGATCCTGCTGAGCCGATTGTGAAAAGGGAGTTCCGGACAAAAATCGCGATTCTCTTCCAAACGCTTGAGCGCCTTTTCTCCATAGGAGAGCCAAGTGCGCAATGAGGGCAAGTTCACTTGTTCCCTCCCTTCGCTGAGCGCAAGCATCGCCCCACACTCGGAATGGCCGCACACAATAACATCCGAAATATCAAATCGAGAGAGGGCAAATTCAATAGCGGCGCCCTCAGAAACTTCTCCGCTGGGTTGCCCCCCGGGATTGAACATTGGGATCAGATTTCCCACATTGCGAACCAGGAAAATATCCCCCGGCTCGGAGGAGGCGATCATGGTGGTTATGACGCGACTATCCGCACAGGCGAAGAAAAGAAATCGGGGTGACTGGCCATGGGCTAGGTCGGCAAACCGTTCTCGGTAGATTGGGACTTTGGTGCGCCTGAATTCTACGATGCCTTCGAGCAGCTTCTTCATCTAGTAAACTTAGCGCATTCCAGGGCCGGAAAACTTGATAATTATCAAGCCATTCATCTCCAAACATCAAGGCCAGCCCCCATCTGCAATGTTAGCCTGTTGTTGATAGGGGAGGTTCGATGTTTGAGGATCGCAAGGCGGTATCTGTCTTATTTGCAAGCACCCTTGCGTTTACACTTTGCTTTGCTGCCTGGATGCTAAATGGTGTCTTGGTCACCTACCTAGTTGAGGCCAAGGTCTTCGAGTGGACCAACTCGCAGGTCGGGTGGTTAATCGGAATTCCCGTACTCACTGGGTCCATTCTTCGGTTGCCAGTGGGACTTTTGACCGATCGCTTTGGTGGTCGACCGATATTCATCGGTCTCTTACTCCTTTCTTCATTTTTCATGTGGACGCTGAGCCTCGCCAATACCTACGGTCAGTTCCTACTTACCTCGCTCGGATTTGGAATCTCTGGAGCCTCTTTCGCTGTTGGCATTGCCTATACTTCGCTGTGGTTTAAGAAGGAGCACCAAGGCACAGCGCTTGGCATTTTTGGCGCCGGCAACGCGGGCTCCGCGCTCACTAGTCTCGGCGCCCCTTCGCTCCTCCTATTGCTAACTCAGCATGGTGCGAATCCTGAAGGGTGGCGCCGCCTTCCATGGATCTATTCGCTAGTCCTACTGGCAACCGCAATCTTCTTTTATTTCTTCACGTATCCTCGGAAAGTTGAAAGCACAGGAAAAACTTTGAAAGCGCAACTCGCGCCTCTTTCCAATGTTCGGGTGTGGCGCTTTTGTCTCTACTACTTCTACGTTTTTGGCGGGTTTGTTGCCCTCGCTCAGTGGCTCATTCCCTACTACGTGAATGTTTATTCGATGTCGCTTGTCACCGCAGGTCTTTTGGCTTCGATCTTCAGCCTCCCTTCGGGGGTTATCCGCGCGCTTGGCGGGTGGATGAGCGATCACTACGGGGCAAGACGTGTCATGTACTGGGTGTTTACGATCTGTTTAATCTGCAGCGCACTTTTGATCTTTCCGAGAATGGACGTTTACACTCCGGGTCCAGGCGTTCAGGCAAAGTACGGGGGCAAGGTTACCAGTGTATCGCCAAGTGAAGTGGTGGTGGACGGAGAGCGAAAATACACGGTTCAAGCGGCGCGCGAGTCTGTGAAACAGGAAACGGAAACGATGGTGTTTCCTGCATCTCGTTCGTGGCAGGAGCCGGTCGTTGAAGTGGGTAGCGTCGTCAAAAAGAAACAGCTACTCGCAAAGGGAGTAACTCACATCTACTTCCAAGCGAATGTTTGGATCTTTACCTTTCTAGTCTTCGTGGTTGGAATTTTGATGGGTATCGGAAAGGCCGCTGTCTATAAGCATATCCCCACCTACTTTCCATCCGATGTCGGGGTAGTGGGGGGAATTGTCGGAGTCGTGGGCGGATTGGGCGGGTTTCTGTGCCCCATCTTGTTTGGATATCTGTTGGAAGATACCGGAATTTGGACCACGTGTTGGGTGTTCTTTGTAATTTTAATCGGCGCTTGTTTGGGGTGGATGCATTGGGTGATTCAAAAGATGATGCATGAAACAGAACCCACTCTGATGCAACGATTTGAAAAGTAATAGGGAGGAAACGTGAAGAGAATATTTCTATTGGGGATTCTGTCACTCCTTTCCCTAAAAGCCATCGGAGTCGAATCGGATTCCTTGATAAAAACCACCGTCGGAGGGCAAGGGAGGCTGCGGTTTGAAAGAAGCGAGCGAACTGATTACGCGTCCGAGCGTTCCGCCTTTCTCCTTCGAGTTCGTCCTGAAGTAAGATTATCGAAGGGTTCAGAACTTTCCCTCTTCGTACAACCCCAGTTTTCCAAGGCCTTCGGCAAGCCAGAATTTCCGGGGACTACAACGACGACCAACGCTAGCCAGGCCACCAGCGGCGCTACCTTCGACACTTCTCTAGGCATTCATCAGGCCACTATCGAGTATCATCCCGGCGAAACCCTTCAATTCATTTTCGGAAGGCAGCTTTTGTCGTACGGCGACGAATTAGTGCTGAGCGGCCTTGATTGGGACAATGTCGGACGAAGCTTTGATGCCCTTCGGGCTCGTTACTCTCACGGTTTAGGGTCAGTAGATTTGTTTTATAGTAAACTTTTCGCCTCGAAAGTTACCGCGACGGCCCAGGGAGCGGGGGACGGCGACCTGCTGGGACTATACTCAACTAATAACTTTGGCTTGGGATTCAGCGCGACGGATCTCTATTTGCTCTACCGGCAGGATCAAACCACGGGAAGTAACCGGGAGCTGTTTGCGTTGGGAGCGAGAGTTAAGGACCGATTTGGAGCCTTAGACTATCGGGTGGAGGCGACCAAGGAAGCAGGTTCTCAGTTTACCGATGCCGGAGCCGCCTACCAAATTGACCTTGAAGTGGGATGGAACTTCGACGCTCCCTTTAAGAGCCGCATCGGACTAGAAGTCTTTCAGGCCGGGTCGACCTATGACCAGCTCTATCCATTGGCTCACAAGTACCTTGGGATTGCGGATATCTTCGGCCGCCGAAATATTCAGGGCGGAGTGCTTCATCTGACGGCGGTACCAACCGAAGGTCTTACCGCGCAGTTTGATTTTCACTATTTAATGCGAACATCAACATCAGCGCCGGCCTACAAACTTAACGGCAGTACGGCGTTGGGTACGGGCACCAATACCTCAAGTGCTGTAGGTTCGGAGCTCGATCTCATTGTGTCCTACGCAATATCCAAGGAGATTACCGCTACACTTGGTGGCGGGGTTCTTCTACCGGGGGAATATTTGAAGGCGGAGCTTGGGAATTTCAATCCGACGTTCTGGTACGCGCAATGGGTCGCCCAGCTATAGGAGACGGTAATGACTACCTGGCTAGAAAAATGGATGCCTGAAGAGCCGCAATTCTGGGAGACCGAGGGAAAAGCAAGGGCATGGAGGACCCTCTGGGTGACGACGGCGTCACTCACGTTGTCGTTTGCCACCTGGTTCATGATCAGCGCCATTGTGGTGAAGTTACCCGGCATTGGGTTCAAGTTCACAACGCAACAGTTATTTTGGCTTGCTGCGATGCCAGGGCTTGCCGGGGGAACCCTTCGCATCCTTCATACTTTCTTGATTCCGATTTACGGAACTAGAAATGTCGTGACGTTCTCGACCCTGATTAAAGTCATTCCCTGCATAGGGATTGGCCTTGCGGTGATGGATACTGCGACGCCATTTTGGGTCTTTATAGTCTTGGCTTTCTTGGCTGGGTTTGGCGGCGGAGACTTCTCATCGCATATGCCGTCGACGAGTCTTTTCTTTCCTAAGCGACTTCAAGGGACGGTACTCGGCATCCAAGCGGGCATTGGAAACTTCGGAGTCAGCCTTGCACAGTTTATGACGCCTATCGTATTGGGTGTCGGGACCGTCGGTGCCGCTCAGATCTTCTCCGCAAAGGATAAAGCCGGACAGGTCATTGCCACCAAAGAAATCTACCTTCAAAGCGCCGCCTTCTGGTACGTACCCCTACTGCTCGTTCTCACCGTCGCTTGCTGGGTGGTGCTAAGGAGTATTCCCGTCCGGGCTTCCTTCAAGGAGCAGTTGGAGATCTTTAAGGACAAACACACGTGGTTTTGCACAATTATCTATGTAATGACGTTCGGATCTTTCGCGGGACTCTCAGCTAGTTTCCCGCTCATGATCAAAAGTCTGTACGGAAGTTTTCCCGATGCACCCGATCCATTGAAGTTCGCTTTCTATGGGCCTTTGATAGGTTCCACAAGCCGTGTGGTTTTTGGCTTCGTCTCGGACAAGACGGGCGGCGCGATATTGACAACGTTTACAGGAGTGGGCCTTGCAGCCGTTACATTGATCATGTTTTCGCTTGGTCTATTCGCACCTACAGGACTTGATGCATTTCCAGCTTTCGTAACGTGTATGTTGGCACTGTTTTTTCTTACTGGAATCGGGAATGCGGCCACCTTCCGTCAGTATTCCATGATTTTTTCCCATAATCCGATCCAACGGGCGGGAGTAATGGGATGGACCTCGGCGGTAGCCGCCTATGGTCCGTTTGTCTTTGCTTCCATCATTGGCGCCGTCATCTCTGGGTCGGGCAACGCAAATGGTTTTTTTGTGGGTTACGTAATGTTCGTTATCGTCGCCACTTTCTTGAATTGGTGGTTCTATCATCGGCCCGGCTGTGAGAGGCCGAGTTGACTATGCACTAAAGACAATTTCCTCGGCCTCTCGATAGGCCAGAGCCAAAAAATCATCAATATAGGAAGCTCCGCTACTCGTATTGCCCGAAAGCCAGCGGTTCATGATAACGATGCGAACGATCTCAAGACTTACTTCCTTCGATCTATCCAGCGCCTGTAGCACGGGGTGGTCTAGCAACGGGGAATCTGTACTAACGCGAGTATGGGAAACCAGATAATCGTAACTCTGTATGGAGGCGACCTCGCGCACGCCAAAGCGCTGATATACTTGCCGGGTCAATCGATTTACTGAAGACAAGCCCTTTGCGCCCTTCGGTGTCACGATAAATGCCAAAACATTAGTTTCCGGAGCGAAAAGCGGCACAAGTTCGACATGTCCCGAGACCGAGCGAAGCGCCTCCATTTTCCGGTAAAATGTCCGAGCCAACTCACAGAGAGACAAGAGCTGTGCACCAAAGCCGTCCGTGTTCAACGGAATCATGCGGTGGGTAAACCAGACGCTCGCTGCCGCAGCTCCAGGCTTTGAGCCTTCCATAATATACTGGCCCAAGTGGGGACTTGAATCCTCGACGATACCATCAAGCGCGTAAGGGGCCGGTTCAGTCACGAATTCCTTCAAAAAACCGAATTTGTGCACGACGGCTCCCGCTCCATAGGGGACGTAACCCATCTTATGGGGGTCAATGGTTACCGACTCGCACTGCGATATCGCAGAGAATGCTGTCTGCACCCGACGGGGGATGAGATTCTCACTCGGAACAGCCGAGTGAGCCCCCTTTCTAAACATGCAAGCGAAGTAGCCACCAAAAGCCGCGTCAATGTGGAGGGGAGAATAAATTCCCTTCGAAAGCGCAGCATTTCGGGCTGTGACAAGTTCGTCGATAGGATCGACCGCTCCAAACTCGGTATTCCCGGCGACACCTACCGACAAAAGCACCGGGCGTTTTTCCGAAGCACACTTCCCCAGTGCCGACTCGAAACTGTGAGGATCTACCCGTGTTTGTTCATCAGTCGCCAGGCTACAAATGTTTTTTCTGCCGAGACCAAGTACCCCTAGGGCGCGGTTCCAACAATAATGAGCCATCGATGGCAGAAGGACGACAGGTTCTCTGTAGCCTTCGCCAAACTGCTGACGGATCCTCTCTTCAAATCCCCGTTCACCGAGCTGGGCTATGGAATTTTCTCTGAGCAGAGTGCCCGCATCTAGCCCCAGCTGAATCGCTTTCGCCTCGAAAACCTCGAAAAGAACCTCTAATTCAGCGTGAGGAACATTGAGTAATTCCCAAACGGATCGCGACAGTTCCGGCGGAAGGGGCGAACGATTCGCCTTTAGAGCGGAAGCCATACTAAGCGGGAGAAATTTTGCGACCCGCGCATACCAGAGCGCCTCATAGTTGGCGATGGTTCCTCCGGAGGTGAGGTGCCCAAAGGCCCTTTTTATATCGAATTGAAAAAGCTCTGCGAACTGCTCACCCACTTCGAGCTCATACCGAGTGGTTACTGCAGATGCCTCGGAAGAGACATTATTAGGATTGTACAAAAGCGTCGCAAAATAGGCGATGACCCCGGGGAGGGATACTTCCGACACAATATGAGCGAAGTATCGAGGTGAAAAAAATGGGACCTCCAATTTCAAATCCGAAGTCAGCCATGAGAGTTCCTGAATAAACTTTTCACGAAACTCAACCGATGTCTTCTCCTGGAGGGTTCGGTAAAGGAATCCGGGTGGATCTTTGGGATAGTAGTTTTTCCTCCAAAAGATGTAGTCGTCTAAGACTAGGGAAATCATGTCGCGTAAGAATGTTCTCTGTTCACCCTTGGGCCCCAGGAAGCAATCATCTAAAGGATGACTGGAGGCGCTCATTTCAGCCTCCTCCACATGCGCGGCAAAAATAGAATCGCCCATACGCCCACTCCCAGGCTCCAGCCGAAAGAGGCGTAGGCGAGATGATGCAGGTAGCTCGTTGGTGCGAGCGGCGCCAAGAAGCGGGCGATAGCAGACCCGGCAACGAGGGCACCAATCACCTGAAGCCATCGAGAATTGAGTTCGAACGAAAGGTCGTACCCTCCGTGAGAAAGCACTACGCGGGTAGCAATGAGTAGCGTAAGTAACGAATACCCTCCGGCGAACGTCAGGTGAACCCCGTGAACGGCATAGCCGGGAAATAAAGCAAAGCACCACTGGCCAATGAGGAGCATTATCCCGGAAACACGTAGCCAACGTGGAAGCGCACCCCGCCTAACCGGGGTGACGACTATTTTCCAGAAGCGAATGGACACAAACAACAGGACCACCGCTCGCACAATGCGTCCTGCTTCCTGGGCAATAAATAATTCGACTGGAAAACTCAGGAAATACGCTACGGCTAGCCCCAGCAAGATACTTCGATTTGACGAGCCCCGAAGCGATACGTCTGGATTCATGGGGTTTGCCTCATGGCCCAAAAGCACCGGAACAAGACGGCTTCCAACGCCAATGACAAATGAGAGCATCATCCCGTGATAGAAAAGGGAACGGCCCATCAGGCCCAATTCTGTGGATAGGGAGCCTCTTTCATCGAGATAAAGAAGAATACTTCCTGCAAGCCCACAGAGAATCCCCACGCCTATGAACAGGAAGGACGGGGGAGGTCTTCTTTTTTTTGATAGAAAGCGCGGCACACAAAAGAGTACGAGAAACACCAAAGAAACAATCTGAAGCAGAAGACTCGGTTCGCGCCACTGGGGAGAAAGCAAACTCGCCGTGCCCGTGGAAATCATCAAAAGGATAATCCCCGCCTGACACAAGAGCTCCCAGAATCTTGCGGGAGCCGTTTCTGTAAAGCGGGGAATAGCGGTCATGAGGAATCCAAGAGCAAAAACGTAGAGGAACCCCCCGATCATCAGGTGAGGATGCTCCGTCCCCGGATAATTCTGCGTATACCCCAAGGCAAAGGGTACCCAAGAAAGCACGCCGATGAAGGCGCTGAGTAGTCCAAGAGGGAAAAATATTCGGTAGGGATCTTTCATTCAACGCGGCGCTCGACGATTTTTCGCTCCCTCATAACCGCCGCTGGAAAGAGCTCACATTCTTCCTTCTCGCTATGGATTTTAAGATCAGCCTCGAGCGACCTCAAAACCTCATAGAGTTCCTTCACCACTGGCGTGGTTTCTGGGGTTACTTGAAAGTCGTTGGTAATTCGTCGAATCCGCTCGAAATGAAGATCGAGATCTTTATGTTCATTCTCCATCACTCGAATCGGGTTCTCGATACCTCCGCAGAACTTCTCCGTGTTGAGCCCATCCTCAATTCGCTGAAACATCGGAAAAAGAACCTCTTCCTCCTTTTCCATATGCATATGCATGGTCATCGCCAATGACTGAAAAGACATCCCTAGCTTGTTGATAAGTGGATTATCTAAGTTCTCCGTGGCGGCTTCGCGCAAAAGAACTTTCGCCCGTTCAATCCATTGTCGGGTAGGTTCGTGGTGCTCCTTCAATACGCCCTCTACCATCTGCTTCAGTGACAATATTTTTAAGACTGGTTCTTGTTCGAGCATAGTGTTTTCCTCTCACTGAGTGAGGTGTAGGCCCTCTTCAAAATAGACGTCTTCTTTTTGGATGATTCTGCGCCTGCCGAGTGCGGCAGCGCATACCAAAACAAAGAAGCCTCCAAATCCCAATCCGATTCCCACCTCAACCCATCCAATGGAAGGCCCCGTCACCTTCGATGACTCGAAGACCTTTGGCGCGATGAGGAGAAAGAGATCAAGCCATCTTCCTATAAGGAGGCAGATTCCTATCCTGAGGAGAACTTCCCGATTCCTCTTCATCTCTCGTGGCATCAGAACAAAAAACGGAATAATCCAATTCAGCACAAGATTGAAATAAAATAGCCAGTCCCAATCGTTCTGGGTCCTTAACAGATAGTAAGTCGTTTCCTCGGGAATATTCGTGTACCAAATGAGTAGGTACTGCGAGAGCCACATGTAGGCCCAGAATGTGGTAAAGCCAAAAAGAAGTTTCCCAAGATCATGGTAGTGATTTTCGTTAATTACACCGGAAAGAAACCCGCGCTTATCTAAGACGAAGACAGCGATGGTCAGGACACTCACGCCGGCAACAAAAAATCCGGAAAAGCAATACAGTGCGAATATTGTGCTATACCAGTGCGGCTCAATCGACATAATCCAATCGAAACTCGCAAAGGAAAAGGTGAACGCAAAGACAATTAGGAAGATCACCGCCCACTTCACCCGATTGGGCGACTGATCTCTCGATGCCTTTATCAGCTTTCCAGAGAGCCACACCCACAATCCTAAAAAAACAATCAGCCGGGTCAGAAAAAATGGAATATTGAGATAGGCTTGCTTCTCCGCCAGCACGGGATGGTGAAGAGCGGCCTCTGCGTGAGTCCACTCAAAGAGAGTGTGTGCCCCGCCGAGAGAAGATAGTACGAGTAGCACTCCCCCAGGAATGAGAAAAGAACTCATGCACTCGGCCACGCTCTTGTAGGGGGCGAGCCAAGCCGCACTACTCACCTCCGCAACGGCCAAAATAAAGGCTCCGAATAGGGCGGCACAGAGAAAATAAATCGCCCCGATGTGAAGGCTAATCCATACGTTCGTCGGTGAAAAAATGAATCCCAAAACCGTGGACAGGATTCCAGCTCCAACAAGAGTAAGAGCCCAGTTTCGGTACTTGCTTGGGAGCTGAAACAAGTTACTCATTCTTGCCAACTCCTCTCAGCCCATTGACATAGTGGACCAGCTTCCATCGGTCTTGGGGCAGAATTTGTAAAGCGTGCGGAGGCATGAGCCCGGACCCTCGGGTAATGATGTGATAGAGCGCCCCGTCGGTAAGTTCCTTGATCCTTTTGGTAGAAAAAGAGGGAGGATTGGGAAATTTGGGAATGATAGGGCCGTCCCCTTGTCCAGAGACTCCATGACAGACGAGGCACATGTGTTGATATACCTCCTTGCCACGGGCGAGCGCCTGGGCAGTCAGCGGAATTGGATTCTTCAATTCTCGCGATGCCTTCGCGCGATCCTCGTCCGTAGACCCATAAGGATAGGGCTCGGTCCCCCGAGCAACGGTTCCTCGCACGGGAGGTAACATCGTCTTTCCATCTGCCGTAAGAGGATTTTTCGAGTAGGGCTGGAAGGGAACCGAATGAACCATGTCGGGAAACACTTCAAAACCCTTCTCTTTGGGATCGTCGGTACATCCCCCGAGAAGCATCACAGCTGCCAGGAACAACAATGAACATTCTCCCCTCATACTTCCTGCTCCTCATGCTGAATGTGAGAGGCTCCAAGTTCCTGCAAGATACAACTGAGATCCGCCGCATCTACTTTGGCCGCCTGATGCTCGACCGCAATCCAAAATCCATCGCTAGTCACATTTCGGTTGGGCGTGGCTGCCGTTTTTCCCGGATAGAGCCGACTTCGGAAAAAGAAGGCCGCAACACTGACTAGCCCTCCCAAAAGAACAGTCACCTCAAAAGTGACTGGGATGAAGGCGGGTATCGAAGCAAAGGGCTTTCCTCCCACGTTAATCGGCCAGTCTTGTGCCGAAGTCCAAATCTGGAACCACATCGAAACCAGACAGCCGATACTTGCGGCAACAAAGCAGACGATAGGCAAACGACTCCGTGTTTCTCCTAAGACTTCGTCCAGTCCATGCACCGGAAACGGCGTAAAGGCATCAATAAGCGAAATTCCCTGGCCTCTAAGTTCTTTAGCCGCATGAAGAAGCGCTTTTTCATCGGAAAAGGAAGCGTAGGTGACGGATCTAACCATGTGTCACCTCCTTACCGTGTGCTTTGCCGTAATGAAGAACCCCTTTTACTTCGCTGATGGCAATCATCGGAAGAAACCGAAGGAAAAGGAGAAAGCAGGTAAAGAACAGTCCGAACGTTCCCAGAAAAGTGGCTTTCTCGACCCACGTCGGTGCGTAATCCGCCCAACTCGACGGCAAGTAATCGCGGTGAATAGAGGTGGTGATGATCACGAATCTTTCAAACCACATTCCGATATTGACGACGATGGACATTCCCAGCAGAAACAGAACGTTCAAGCGGAGACGTTTGATCCAAAGCAATTGAGGAAGAACCACATTGCACGTTACCATCGTCCAAAAGGCCCAAGCGAAAGGGCCGGTCGCGCGGTTAATGAAAACAAAACGTTCGTAAGCATTCCCGCTGTACCAGGCCATGAAGAACTCGGTGGAGTATGCGAGTGCCACCATGAGCCCAGTAAGCTGCAACACCTTACACATCATCTGGAGATGGCCATCCGTAATGTAGGAATCAAGTTTCATCACCTTTCGGGTGAGGATCATTAGGGTGAGCACCATTGCAAATCCAGAAAACACCGCCCCCGCGACAAAATAGGGTGGGAACAAAGTAGCGTGCCAGCCCGGGATCACCGCCGTGGCAAAATCCATACTCACGATAGAATGGACGCTCACCACCAAGGGTGTCGCTAGCCCTGCGAGAATCAGGCAAAGGGTCTCGTAGCGTGCCCACGTTCGTGCGGATCCGTTCCAGCCGAGACTAAACACTCCACATAGCTTTCGTTTGAATGCCGAGGACGAGTGATCTCGCATCGTCGCCAAATCCGGAATAAGACCGATAAACCAAAACACGAGCGAGATCGTAAAGTAGGTGCTGATGGCAAATACGTCCCAAAGTAGCGGCGAACGAAAGTTTACCCAAAGCGGACCGCGAGTGTTCGGGTAGGGAAATACCCAAAATGCAAGCCACGGGCGTCCCATGTGGATCACGGGGAAAATCGCTGCACAGATGACTGCAAAAATCGTCATTGCCTCTGCGGCACGATTGATCGACGTCCTCCATTTCTGTCGGAAAAGCAGCAGAATAGCGGAAATGAGGGTGCCCGCATGACCAATTCCCACCCAGAAAACGAAATTCGTAATATCCCACGCCCATCCTACGGTTTTATTCAAACCCCAGGTTCCTATGCCCGTGGCGATCTGGTACCAGACGGTTGCGGCACCAAAAACGAGGCACGTAGCGGCCACCATCAGGCAGACGAACCATCCCTTTGTTGGCCGAGCCTCAATGGGCCGTAAGACATCTTGAGTGACATCGCCATACGATTTATCTCCGATGACAAGAGGCTTTCTGGTGCTGGAAATCGGTGTGTGACTCATAACGGATTCCTCACCTTCGGAAGGAAGGACACCCGCGGGCGAACATTCAATTCTTCAAGCAGCTGGTAACCTTTTTGATGCTCAAGAAGTTTGGACACTTCGCTATTGGGATCGGCGAGATCACCAAAGACAATGGCATCGGACGGGCAACTTTGCTGGCAGGCAACTTTGAAATCACCCTCCGCGACCTTTCGCCCCTCCTTTTTCGCCTTAAGTCTGCCCTCCTGAATTCGCTGAATACAAAAGGAACATTTCTCCATGACCCCACGGGACCGGACAACGATATCGGGGTTGAGCGCCATACGCCCCCACGCATCGTCGTGACTGTAATCGAACCAGTTGAACCGCCTGACCTTGTAGGGGCAGTTGTTTGCGCAATAGCGGGTACCCACGCAACGGTTATAAACTTGTTGGTTTAAACCATCGGAACTGTGCACGGTCGCAAGAACGGGGCAGACAGTTTCGCAGGGTGCATTTTCACAATGCTGGCAAAGGATCGGCTGATGCACAACCGAAGGGTTGGATTCGTTTCCTGAATAATAGCGATCGAGTCGAATCCAATGCATCTCTCGTCGTTTCAATACCTCTTCACGTCCCACCACCGGGACATTGTTTTCTGCCTGGCAACTGATCACGCAAGCCGAACAACCAGTGCACTTGGAAAGGTCAATGGCCATTCCCCATCGATTCTCCCCGGGCTTGTGCTCTGGCCACATGGAAGGATGCTCTTTCTCAGTGGAATGTGCTGCGGTCTTTGTTCCGAGTGCTTCTGCCTTACTGATCTCTCGTACTAGGTCGCGCCCTTCCATCACGTGGTGGGTTTGCGTCAGGGCGAGTTCATAATGTCCGGAGGCTTTGGTGATCTGAACGCCGCGCTGGATCCGTTGATAGTTACCGCCAACAAAAGCAACGAAGGGGTAGGCATTTTTGCCAACACCAAGCCCCGCCTTCCCGCATTCCGTTCTCCCATATCCAACAGCTATGGCCACCGTATTGCCACCCAAACCCGGCTGAACAAGAACGGGAAGGGTCAACTTGATGTTTCCTTTTTGCACGGAAATCAAATCCCCAGTTTTCACGCCGTTCTTAGAAGCGGTTTCCGGGGAAAGTTGGGCGTAGTTATCCCAGGTGACTTTAGTGATCGGGTCCGGGAGCTCGTGAAGCCAAGGATTATTAGCATGCCGCCCATCTCGGATTCCGGTCTTCTGATAAAGAATAAGGTCCAAGCCTTCGCTTTTTCCGGTATCTAAAACCAATCGGGGGTTCTTAAAGACGGGCTTCGCATTGGAAGCTCCGCCTACGTCAATCCCCCCATCATGAACGGCTTGACTCCAAAACCCTTCGAAAAGAAGCTGTCGCTTTTGACGCGCAAAAATCTGCGCTTTCCAATGCGATCGAATGAAATCGTAATAATCTAAAGTCTCACCGGCCCACCGTAAGAGACTCTCTTGAAACATGCGCGTGGCGCGCAGTGGCTGAATAGTAGGTTGGGTCAACCCATACTTGCCGCCACCTAAAGAGTGATCATTCCAGGACTCCAAGAAGTGATTTCCTGGGCAAATATAGTGTGCGCTCTTCGAGGTTTCGTTAGGCGCTTCGGCAAGGGAGATGTGTAACGGAACTTTCGAGACGCCATTTTGCCAGCGCTCCGTTGAGTAATAAGCGTGGCCGGGATTCGCATCGACGCTGAGTAGCGCCGAAACTTTCCCGCCTACCATGTCGGACACCAGATTTTCGAAACGGCCGTCCGCCGCTACCGCGACTTCTCCGGCCGGCATCAGCTTTACGGAACGCCCGATGTTTCCCAAGAGTTCATTGATTGTGTTTACAGCCATCTGATCATCCACTCGGTTTGACCCCGAGAGGACGAGCGATTTTCCTTTGGCCTTCCACAGATCGGCGGCGACCGTTCGAACCGTGGCCAACAAACGCCCGTCCATCTGTACGGCCGGCGACTCAATCGATCTCCCCGAGAGCTTGGAGACTTCCTGAAGCAAAGTTGCTAAAACGAGCGCTTCTTCACCTGCGGCCACGGGAACTCTGAGATCAGCGTTACTTCCCGCGACACTCATCAGCGCTTCAACTTGAACATGCCGAAGCATCGCCCCCTTTCGCTTGCTTACATCTCTTTGAACGGAATAAGCTTTTGCAAAGGCGACGGGCCCGTACCAGCTGCCCAAGAAATCGGCCCCTATACTGACCAATGTCTCAACATCAGAAAGCGAATATTCTGGAATGGCGCGGACGCCGTGCGTTTTCTCGAAAGATTCAAATAGCGCGCTATAGGAAAAGGGTTCGAAGGGGACATGTTCACAGTTTGGGTATTTCTCTCGAAACCTCGCTATGACCGCCAAAGTCGACGGGCTTGAGACCCGGCCCGTAATCAGAACGATCTTTCCTTTGGCGCTAGCGGTACGAAGTAGCCCGGGAATCTGACCATCGATTTCCGCCCAGGTAGTTGGTTTTCCTTCCGCCAAGGGTTGAACAAACCGAGCGGAATCGTAGAGAGAGAGTACGGTTGCTTGCCCTACAGCGCAGACACCTCCGCGTGAGTGCGGAGAATCGGGGTTTCCTTCAACCTTGATTGGGCGACCTTCACGCGTCTTCACGAGCAAACCGCAGGCGGCCTCGCACCCCCCACAAGTAGAAGCGTACCAATTTGCCACGCCCGGTACCGTACCTTCCTCGCGATTCAGAAATCCAAGCGCCTTGGTCACGGGAATCTTATTGCAAGAAGTAAGCGCGGGGATGGCAACCGAAAATCCGAGAACAGTAAGGAACTCTCTGCGGGATTTTTTCGCATTAACAACTTCGAACAGCTCTTCGACAAAGCCACTCGGGAATTCATCGGTGCCAGAAACATTCTGGCTGTCGATGCTTTGCCAGTACTTTGGCGCGTCTTTTATTTTATCGTCCATTGTTCCCATCCACTCTAATAATGGCATCTGGCACAATCGCCTCCTGTCGCGGTCTTGACGTCATGGGGAGGGGCATTTCCCATATCCCGATGACAGTTGAGGCACCATCCCATCGTTAGAGAAGAGTGCTGTCGCATTCGGGTCATCGATTCGACAGGCCCGTGGCATTGCTGGCAATTGACTCCCCCTCGGACGTGCTCGCTGTGGTTGAAATAAACAAACGCGGGGAGTTCATGCACGCGGACCCACTCCACAGGCCGGTCACTTGCGATCGCTTCTCTTAGCTTCCCGATCTCTGGGGAGTCTTTCCTAATTTGGTCATGGCAGTTCATGCAAAGTTGCGTCGGGGGAATCCCCGCTATCCGTCCACGCTCGGAAGCGAAGTGACAATAACGGCAATCGATCTTGTTTTCCCCGGCGTGAATCTTGTGCGAAAACGGAATTGGCTGGTCCGGCTCGTATCCTTGGGTATTGCCAATTTTCTTCGCTTGCACAACGGCGAGCTCAATTAAGAGCCCTATGACCGTCAAAGCCAGCAAACCTGTGACAATCTTTTTCATACTTTGCGAATCTTCTTCCGATCCCAATTCCAGATAACGACCTGCCACGATCTCCACACGTATGACACTGGCAGAACCAAGAAGTGAACAAGCCGGGTAAAAGGTAATACCGCGATCAAACAGTACGCATTAGCGATGTGTAGCTTCACCACCCATGGCATCGGCGCGATGTATTCCAAATTCGGTTTCAGAACGAAAAGCGAGCGCAAATAAGGCACTAACGCGCTTGCGTACCAGCTGGAGCCCCAGCGGTACTTAACGGCGATATAGATTCCCGAGAACGTTTGAATAAGCAGCAGAAAGAGAACAAACAAATCCATTTTCGCCGTCACGGCCCAAACGCGATCGTTGGTAAATCTCCTCCTGATGAGAACTAACAGCCCAACCAGCGCCATCAATCCAAACGTAAGAGCGGTGACCTCGAGAATGAGGCGCCGCACGGGAACCTCATTAAAGAGTAGAACCTCTTTAGGAAAAAGAAACCCAACAACGTGGCCGACTAGCACGAAAAGTATCCCGTAGTGCCACGGCTGCGAGCCCCAAAAAAGCTCTCTCCCCTCAAGGAATTCCGACGACAAGGAGGAAAACTTATAGCTACCGCTAAAGTAGCGGTAGAAAGAGACTGCTATTTCTAGAACCAGGGCTACGTAGGGAAATATGACAAAAAGTGCAAGATCAAACATGCATCACCTCCTCGATCTGAGCCGAGTAGTCGGGCTGCACAGGGAATTCGATTCGGGGTCCGAAATCGGTTTCCAAGACGGAGGCCGTAACTCTGAGGCTAGACCGATAAACATTCGATGACGTCTCGGGAAAACTAGCGATCATTTTCTCTATCGCCGGAAGGAGCAATCGGCGCGCAAGTTCCGTGCGCTCCTCGCTATCATTCATTTTTGGCAGCAGCCGAAGTAGAACCGGCAAATGGTCGGCAAGCTCCGTCCCGACCGGCACTCCGGCCTCCCGCTGGACTCGAGATAGTTCAACTAACAGTGCGCCACGCTTGTAGTCCTCACCAAAAAGCTGATAACCGACATCGAGGTGACAAACGGCGTTTATGTCGAAAGTGCTGGTGTAGGCTTCTTCAAGACGAGCGGCGTCAGATGTTGAAGCAAACTGTAACATCTCGGTAAAGTAAGGCCTGATTTCGGGGAAATCAGCCTTCAGAGTGTCTGCGCACTTCGCGACCGTAATTGCGTACTCGCTTTGCGGATAGGAGAGCGTTTCGGCAAGATAGGAATAGATGTTGGTGTTTTTCATAATTACATCCGCTCCGGTCGGTCTCGGAAGCCAAAGCCGAGATCTCCAGGCTTCACTAGTTCCATTCCTTCCATTGCGAGGGCTTCTTCTCGATGCGATGGCGGAATCACAAAACGGTCTTCTAAGGTCGCAAGTGCGGTCAGTGTGTAAATGTCTTCGGCTACGGCGCGAGTGAGCCCAGCTTCTTTCAACGCCATTTCGGCCCCTTGTATATCCCCCACCGTTTCGGAACGTCGGTAGATTCTAACGGCCATCATCTTTTTAAGGACCTCCCGCACCATCCCCTCATTTCCGGCGGTGAAAAGCGAGGCGAGGTATTTGACGGGCAATCGAGCCTTGTCAATCGTCGAAAAATAATCGGCGCAGGATGTGTCATAGACATCGAGATTCATTTTTCCCAAAATGGGAAGAAGGGGCGGGACATAAAAGAGCATGGGGAGAGTGCGATACTCCGGATGCAAGGGAAGCCCCATCTTCCACTCCTTTACGAAACGGAAAACAGGGGACTTTTGAGCCGACTCGATCACACTGTCGTGAATTCCGTTCTTTCTCGCCTCGTAAATTACCTTCGGATCGCGGGGGTCTAGAATCATGTCCCGCTGGGCTTCGACCAATTGATCCTCATCCAGATGAACGACGTCCTTCATCTTATCTGCGTCATAGAGCAGAACGCCTAAGTAACGGATTCTGCCGACACAGGAGTGCATGCACGCGGGGATCTCTCCAGCCTCAATTCTGGGGTAACACAACAGGCACTTTTCGGATTTTCCGGTCGACCAGTTGTAGAAAACCTTCTTGTAAGGACAACCCGTCACGCACATGCGCCAGCCGCGGCATTTTTCTTGGTTGATAAGCACGATGCCGTCTTCGCCGCGCTTGTAAATGGCCCCAGAGGGGCAGCTCGCGACGCAAGAAGGGTTTAAGCAGTGATTACAAATTCTCGGTAGATACATCATTACCAGCTTCTCTACCTTGAATAGATCCTCCTGTTCCTGCGCGTTTAGCTTCTCAAGATTGGGATCTTTTCGTGCATAGAGCGGAGAACCACCCAGATCATCATCCCAGTTAGGCCCCGACTTTATCTCGATGGCCTTCCCCGTAATTTGGGAGATGGGTTGTGCTACCGGCTGATCATTTCCCTCCGGGGCATTGAATAAGTCTTCGTACTTATAAGTCCAGGGTTCGTAATAGTCGTCGATGATGGGAAGATTGGGGTTGTGAAAGATGTTTTTCAGCCCTCGAAATTTTCCGGCCCCTTTGAGATCAATTGAATTTCCTTCCTTAACCCAACCACCTTTGTAGTCCTCTTGATTCTCCCAACGATGCGGGAAGCCGGTGCCCGGTTTCGTCTCTACGTTGTTCCACCACATGTATTCGGCGCCCTTGCGATCGGTCCACAGGTTCTTGCAGGCGATCGAGCAGGTATGGCAACCGATGCATTTATCTAGGTGAAACAGGATTGAAATCTGTGATCGGACGTCCATTTGTTCTCCTATCGTTCAACCTTATCAAGCCGCCGTACCATGATGTGGGTATCCCGATTGCAACCCGTGGGTCCCCAGTAGTTAAAATGGTAAGTGAATTGGGCGTACCCACCGAGCATGAGATTTGGCTTCAAGTGCACTCTTGTGAGCGAATTGTGTCCCCCCGCCCGTCGCTTCTTTCGAAGCGGCGATTTAGGCGCGGAGTAGGTCCGTTCAGGAGAGTGGTAAATGATGCAGACTCCTTTGGGAATTCGCGCACTGACGCAGGCTCTCGTTACAACGACCCCGTTGTCGTTGTGAACTTCGACCCAGTCATTGTCCGCAATCCCTAGAGTGGTGGCATCCGTTTCACTAAGCCAAAATGGTTCACCACCACGAGAAAGAGTTAACATTCGAATCGTATCGCCGTAGGTGGAGTGAATATGCCATTTCCCGTGAGGAGTGAGGTAGTTGAGCCTAAGTGAAGGCACTTCTCCCTCCGGGCTAGTTTGCGGTGTCGCATCGAGATCCCCGTACACGTCCACGGCAGGTCTGGGCTTGTAAGTCGGCAAGTGCTCGCCGAAAGCGCGGTAACCTTCGTGGTCCAGGTAAAGACTCTGGCGTCCGGTGAGAGTCCGCCAAGGCACCTGGCGTTCCACGTTATAGGTGAATGCGGAGTAGGTTCGACCATTCGCGACGATTCCTGACCAGCAAGGACTTGAGAGTAGGCGCTTGGGTGCCGCCAACAGATCCTTAAACTGCATCCGAACGCTTCGACTTCCTTCAGCCAGGTCGGTGAGCTTTTGGCCTGTCTTCGTTTCCATTCCTTTATAAGCACGGAAGGCAAGTTCACCGTTCGTCTCGGGGGCTAACCAAAGAACGGCATTGCACGCATCCATCGCGTCCAGGAGCGAAGGATATTTCTCGCCACCCCACTCCACGGTGTGCCACTTCGGTGAAAGCATCTCTTCATAGAAGTCCGCGCAGTCGTAGGAGACTCCATGAGCCCCCAATCCTTTTTTGACCAAGGGTCCTAACGAAATAAACTTATTGTAGAGATTTTTGTAATCCCGCTCGACAATCGCGAGCTTGTACATCGTCTTCCCAGGAACTGGATCGCACTCTCCTTTGGCCCAGTCCTGGATTTTTGGTTGAGATAATTCGTCGATAGTGTCGTGTTGCAGCGGTACGGTAATGATGTCTTTAACGGGATCGGGAAGGTGTTTTTCGGCGAGTTCGGCGGTCTTCTTGGTTATTTCCCGGAAAATGTCCCAATCCGGTTTCGATTCCCACACCGGCGCTATCGCCGCCGATAGCGGATGAATATAGGAATGCATGTCGGTGGAATTAAGATCAGTCTTTTCGTACCACGACGCCGCCGGGAGAATAATGTCTGAGTAGAGGGCCGAGGTATCCATACGGAAGTTGAGATCCACGATCAGATCCATCTTTCCGGTAGGCGCCGTCTCATGCCACTTCACTTCGTTCACGTGCCCTGCGCCCATCTCCTTGGCGATTTGGTTATGATGAGTTCCGAGGTAATGATGCAGAAAAAACTCATGCCCTTTGGCACTCGACATGAGAGCGTTCCCGCGCCAGATGTACCAAAGTCTTGGAAAGCTCTCGGGAGCATCAATGTCTTCGATGGCAGGCGTGATCTTACGCGAAGTGATTTGGTCCAGTATCCACTTCTTTATTTCATCATCTGTCTTCGCCCCTGCTTCCTGAGCCTTGCGACACAGATCGAGGGGGTTGTCTTTAAACTGCGGGAAAAAAGGCAGCCAACCGCAACGTACCGCCTTGGCATTTAGATCGGCGCTATGACCTTTAGTGATCGGATGTTCCCCGGGTGAAGCGTTGATTTCGTCGTACGGTCTCTCATAGCGCCATTGGTCGGAATGCATGTAATGCCAACTCGGGGCGTTCTGCACTCGAACTCCCGGCATCCAATCTCTTCCCAGCGCAATCGCCGACCACGATGCCATGGGGGCAAGCTTTTCCTGGCCCACATAGTGATTGAGTCCGCCGCCGTTTCTTCCCACACATCCAGTAAAAATGAGCGCGTTGATCCCAGCTCGATAAAGAAGATTCGCGTGGTACCAGTGATTCACACCGGCTCCGATAATGATGCTACATTTGCCCCGCGTTTTATCCGCGGTGGTTGCCCACTCCCGGGAAAACTGGATAACCGTTTCTTTCGAGATGCCTGAGATTGACTCTTGCCACGCTGGCGTGAACGGACAGTCAGCGTCGTCGTAAGAGGTGGGGTAATTGCCTTCCAATCCTCGGTTCACTCCGTACTGAGCCATCAAAAGATCGTATACCGTCGCCACGGGTACCCGACCTTTTTGAGTTTCGATAAATTTAACGGGAACGCCGCGCTTGCGTTTCTCCTCTGAAACAAAATCATCGAAGGAGACTTGGAAAACTTCGTCGGATTTATTGAGCAGGGTAAGCGCTGGTTCGATGGGAGAACCATCGATGCCGTCTTTAAGCTCAAGGTTCCATTTGCCAGTCTCTTTTTGCCAGCGATGGCCAATACTTCCCATTGGCATTTTGGGAGATTGAGTAGTTGCGTCCCACATGAGGAACTTCCAATCGCCCTTTTCCTCCTTCGCATACTTTTCGGTCCGATCGGCGCGTAGGAAAGTTCCGGGAACGTAGGAGTCGCCCTTCTTTTCAAGTTCTACGAGAAAAGGGCTATCGGAAAACCGTTTCACGTAGTCAAGAAAGTACGCGCTCGGCTTGTCGTGATGAAACTCTTTCAAGATGACGTGATTCACTGCCATCCAAAAGGCGCCGTCCTGTCCCGGGTTTACCGGGACCCATTGATCTCCAAATTTAGCGACCTGATTAAAGTCGGGCGCAAACACCACCACTTTCGTTCCGTTGTGCCGACTTTCGACCATGAAATGGCAGTCCGGCGTGCGAGTCATATTGAGGTTTGCCCCCATGATCGCCGTGAATTTCGAGTGATACCAGTCGGCAGATTCCGCAACGTCGGTCTGTTCTCCCCAAGTTTCGGGAGAGGCACTGGGAAGATCGCAGTACCAGTCATAAAAGCTTAAATTTACTCCCCCTAAAAGTTGAAGAAACCGCGAGCCTCCTCCATAGGACAGCATCGACATTGCCGGAATCGGTGAAAACCCAGTAATGCGATCCGGGCCGTGATCTTTGATCGTGGCGATGTTGGCTGCCGCAATAATCTCCATCGATTGATCCCAGGTGGTGCGGCGAAGCCCTCCCTTTCCGCGTGACCGCTGGTAGCGCGAACGCAGTTCCGGGGTTTTTTGGATATATCGCCAAGCTTCTACGGGGTCGGAGTATTTCTTTTTGGCCTCTGCCCAAATATCGAGAAGAGAGCCGCGAATATAAGGGTATTTCACTCGGATGGGGCTATAGAGATACCAACTGAACGAGATGCCGCGCTGGCAGCCTCGTGGTTCATACGCTGGGATCTTCTTATCGATAATGGGATAGTCGAGGGCCTGCATCTCCCAGGTCACGATGCCGTCCTTGACGGCTATTTGCCACGAGCAACCGCCAGTGCAATTCACACCGTGAGTGGAGCGGACCACTTTATCGTGCTGAAATCGATTTCGATAGAACTCCTCCCACTGTCGTGTTTTCGGAGAGATGATGTCTTCAATCCAACTCATGACTTTCCTCCAGCAGTGGGTCGGCTCGATTTTCGTCGTCGGCTTCTCCATGAGAAATCGATGACTCCAAGGCCCACGAAGAGGCCTAGGATTCCAAGGAACAGGAATTTCTTCTGATAGCCGGCAGTGACGGGGCCCGTTTTATCAACTGAATAGAGAAAGGCCTTTATCTGAAACACTTCGTCGTTCGTTAGTGGCTTTGCCGCGTAGATCTCCGCCATGGTTGGGAAGGTGATTTTAGTAAGCACCTTTGAAAGCCCAGTATCGTTGTAGTTTGAGTACGCTTGAGTGAGATCGGGGCCAAGGCTCCCTCCGCCGAGGTATTGGAGTTGTCCGGCCGTATGGCACGAGACACACGAAGGCCCGCCCTTTGAAAGCCTCATGGATCCGGAGAAGAGGTTTTTTCCCAATTCTACGTCGTTCGGAGTTGCTTTGAGGGCTGACTTGTTTTCACTTGTTTTTGTGGGGGCCCCACCCGCCTTGATAAATTCAAGAAGCTGCAAGACCTCAGCTTCGGCCAGATCATTATCCGGCATTTTCTTTTGCCGGAACTTGTTAAAAAGTTCTACGGCTACGGGATCGCCACTTTGAATAATCGTCTGGGACTCCTGAATGAAGCGAATCAGCCACTTCGAATCCCGTCGCTCGGTGACGCCTTTCAGGTCGGGACCTACGTCATCGCCCCCTCCAATACTGTGACAGCTGCTACATTTTTTCTCGAAAGTTTCGGCGGCATCAAACGCGAAGCTCCACGAACTCGCTACGGTCGAAGCCACCAACACCAACCTCGCGAACCTGAAACATCTTCCAAAGGTGAGGGATTCTCGATTCATGCTTTTATGTTAGGTGGGCGAAAAGGGAACGGTAATGACGCTTTTCAAGCAGAACCTTGATTTTTATCAAGGGGCTGTCTGGCTCAAGGGGCTTACTTTGGGGGCAGAAGTTTTAAGATTTCGCTCTTTGGCAGGTAGCAGAGTTCAGCCGAGGTAACAGCCTTTGCGGAATAGTCGTACGTGTCCCCGGTCACGAGATAGTCCATCCCGATGATGGGCTGGGATTCCGCGGAAATTGTTTTCTTAAATGAAGGGTCATCCGCTTTTGCCAGCGCAATAGTGCCTTTGCACAGGAGATAGGCGCCCAGCGCTTTGTGATTCTCATAAAAAAGGTACTGGTCCGGCTGATAGGACAAGATCTGTCCCCGGTCGATCAGTTCATCCCAGTGCTTTTTGATTGCGGAAATGAGCTCGGAGTTCTTCTCAGGTAATTTCCCCATCATCTGTAGATAGCATCTTCCGCCACAGATACAGATGCGGGCCATCAAACAAAGAATTGATTTTTGTCAAGGCCGGCTAGGCCATCTGGCTCTGTGTGATGGCAAGAAGCTTGTCTGGTTTGAGGATCTTGATCTCTTTGGCCACGAGATCAATGTAGCCGTCGTTCTTGAATTCAGAAAGATAGCGCACCGCGCTTTCGAGTACGGTTCCCGCAAGCGTTGCAATGTCCTCCCGTTTGAGAGGGGTCTTTATCTCGATCGTGCCGTCAGAGTTCTTCCGACCATACTTTTCCGCTAGAATTAGCAAGGTTTCGGCCACCCGCTCCCGGACGGATTTTTGCGAATAACTGCAGATGGTATTTTCTTGGGATCGCACCTCATGACAAACTGTTTCCAGCATATTTCGAGCGAGCTTTGGTGAGTGGTCCAAGAGTTCAAAAAAAGCGCTTTTGTCCAAGAAGCAAATCTCGGCGTCCTCAAGAACCTCGGCAGTAAGGCTGTATTTGTCGGAGGTCAAAAGGGACTTGAAACCCATCGCCTCCCCTTCTTGGACCAAGCGAACCACTTGTTCCTTGCCCTGCGCGCTTGTTCTGTAAAGCTTGAGTTTGCCTTTCCTGACGCAATGCACCCCGTACGGTACGTTACCTTCGTAGAAGATGACCTGCTTTTTCTTGTACCGGTTCGTTGTCTTGCACCGACTAATTAGGGCAAGCTCATCCGGCTTAAGGTCGGCAAAGATCCCTTCTGATCTCTCCGGACATGACTCGCAACCCTGTTCATTCGTGTGCATTTCTAGGAAAATCCCTTTAAGCCACCATTAACATCTCCCGGTTGTCGCCTGTCAATAAAAGAAGAAAATTCTTAGGTTCTAATGGGTTTGCGTGCGAAGTCTGGTCCAAAAATGGTCCCATTTTGACGCCTGCCCGAGTGGGTTAAGGTACGGATAATTGCGGTTTATCAAGCGGTGCGCTTTTCTCGTGACGCATCCCCGACATCTTGGGAAGAGGTCGGAGCTAGGCGTCTGGAAGGGTGGGTCCCCGTTGTAGTGCTGAACCCGCCCGAGTAGTTCGCTTGTGGCTCCCGAAATCGATTCGCCGGAAACTCGAATTTGAAGGTGCCCATCTGGGCTGTGGAGAACCAGCGTGGCCTCAAAAATCTCCTTCCCGCCCGCGATGCAACAGCAGGCGGTTGGTTTGTGCTCGGGGAAAGCCTGGCATATGGCTGCGGCAAGCTCGTTGCGAAACTGCTCCTCGAATTTTGGGTCGCTCTCCAAACCCCGCACGGAGAGGCAATTCTTACGATAGGCCCGTAAGGGAAACAAACTTTCAAGAATCTCTCGTCGAATAAGGATGAGAAGTGTGGCGAGCGATAGAATGATCGATAAGGCCAGGTTTAGGCCGAGCGCAAAGATGACGCTTGCCGCGGCGACTACCACTCCTATTCGCCAAGATAACCCCATGGAATTCTTGTCTGCCTTTGTCACTAGGCGAGCAAGATGATGTTTATCAATAAACTCCGTCCAGGATGTCCCCCCTGCGGGCTAATTTGTCTCAAAGTCACATACCCCAGCGTAGCGCCGCTAGGCTGAATTCGGTGGCACTGGCGTTGCACATCAATATGGGGTGGAAAAACATATTTTCAACCTACCCCGATCAAAACGGCGTTTTCTATGCCTTCACCACTCCAACTAGATGAGAGCGGAGTCCTCTACCAGTGCATTGAGAATTCGAATGATGCCGTCATGCTGACGGATGTGCGCGGAAACATATTCTACGTCAACAAAGCATGGATCCGACTTTTTGGGTTTGCGAAGGAGGAAGCCCTGGGAAAGACCCCAAGAATCCTTCGTTCGAAGTACCAAGAAGAAGACTTCTACAAAAACATGTGGACCGAAATCCTCGATCCGCAAAAGGGCTTCTGGAAGGGCGAATTGATCAATCGTTCGAAGGACGGAAAAGAAATACCAATGCTGCTCACCATTGCGCCGTTCAAGGACCCTCGTGGCGCCCTAGCCGGGTACATGGGAATCGCTATCGATCTCACTGAGAAAAAACTTCGCGAACTCGAGCTGATGCGAAAAGACCGACTGGCAACGATTGGCGTGCTGGCCGCTGGTCTTGCTCACGAAACCGGAACGCCACTCGGAACTGTGAGAGGCAGAGCTGAGTTGGTGTTGGGCAGTTTAGACGCCGATTCTCCGATACGCGAGGATCTCAAGACTATCATCGCTCAGGTAGACCGTCTTGCCGAAATCACTCGTTCATTACTCGCGCTGGCGATAAAGAGCAACTACGACACCTCGGGCACGACGTTTGTGAAAGAGGTTCTCGATAACGTTTACAATATGATCAGGGATAAACTTGAAACGCGTAAGATTGCAATGAAAATGCAAGTTAGCGAGGATACTAAAGTCACAGCCCCTTCGGATTATCTTGGCCAAGTTGTCCTAAACTTACTGACGAACTCTCTCCATGCGATCGAAACAGCGATCGCGAAAGGTCGCACGGACGGTCACACAATCGATGTCTCAAGAAAAGATCGAGAGACCCATTGGGAAGTCAGCGTTCAGGACACCGGCTGTGGGATCACGGATAAGCAAATGCATGACCTCTTTCGCCCGTTCTTCACCACCAAAGAGGTAGGCGAGGGAAAGGGGCTAGGCTTGGCGATTGCGCACCAAATGATTCACTCCTGGGGAGGCTCCATACATGTTGAAAGCAAAGTTGGTCAGGGTACCACGGTGACTATTGTGCTACCGAAAGCGAAATAGATACCCGCACAGAACCTCAGGCTGAGTTGACCTCGATGAAGATCTACGAATTAGGCAATCCGGGATCCTCAACTTCTGTTCCTTGAATTTATTGATGGGCAACGGCCGTCTTGAGACCGACCGAATAGAAACGCCCTGAAGGGCGCCCTGCGGCAAATTGCACTTTCGGCGGCGCGATAAGCCTCTTTTTGTTAACTCACGTGATTTACATTTGAACAGCCCTATCCTACGAGCGTCATGAAGTCCTTTGGAACCTCTTTGCCGAGGATTGCGTCGAACAGTCCCGATTCCTTCGCCGCTTCTGGGTCATTGGTAATTGCGTAGATGCGCTTTACTCCCAGTTTCCGCAGGGACTTCGCGATATCTATCCCACTGTGGCGGGAGTTAAGAAAATGAATGTCAACAAAGGCCACGGCGTCCTGAGCTAGCGAAAAGGCGTTCTGCTCGACGAACTCCTCCCATCGGGTGAATTGGGCCAAGGTAACGAAGCTGTGATTGGCCGCATACTGTCGCCAATTCGCATGAACGAACTTCTCATCGTCGAAGACCAGGACTATCCGCTCACGGATCTTTTCCAAGCCTCCAGCATCAGGCGTGTCTTCCTTAGCGACCCGCTCGGGAGCTGCTATGGATGGCAGCGTGAAAGTGAACCGTGTTTCCTCCTCGCTGGCAGAGGAACAGGTGATCTCCCCTCCGTGGGAGTTTACAATCTTTTTCGAGATGCTTAGGCCCAGACCCGTACCGTTTTTCTTTCGTGTGAAAAACGGACTGAAAAGCTGGGCCGCATCCTCTTTGCTGATGCCAGGACCGGTGTTGGAAATATGAAACTGGATCTGGCTCTTTTCCGGTACGTCTTGGCTGGTAATGCGAATCAGACCGGACGGGTCCTTCCCGGTCCCAATTGCCTGAACCGCGTTTTCAAAGAGGTTCGTAAAAACTCGGGAAACCTTCTCGGGGTCCGCCATGAGCATCTTTTGATGGCGGAGATCGTAGTCCACCTTGACATGAATGTCGGGATAGAAACGTAGCGTTTCGTGGACACAAGTCTTCCACAACTTCGTGGCGGAGATTTTCTCTACTTGCGGGGTCATCTCACGGCTCGTATCGAGAATATCTTGGAGCATGGCATTTACTTTTCGAACGCTCCCCTCGATATCGGTGCAGAGCTGGACGCCCACCCTGCGAACGAGCTCGTTCTTGGATTCAAGTAGCGTATTCAGTGCCAGCTTCATGACCTGAAACGGCTTTCGAATGTCGTGGGCCACCATCCGAGTTGTTTCCGCAATCGCGGCATTTCGTCCGTCCTCAGTAATCTTGTCCAAAAGAGGATTTAGGATCTGTGCCTCGACACGTCTTACAAGAACTCGGTGAGCAAATGTTGCACCTAAGACTGCAAGAAAAATGGTGAGCCACAAAACCGGCGGAAACAGATCTCGAAACGTCGTGGGTCGAATGGCCGCCTGATCGATGTGAGCGATCTCCTTTTCGCCAATCCTAATGGGAGTGCTGGTAAACGCGTGGTTTTTGAAAATCGCGTCTGCATCGGCGGAACCAAGGCTGCAACCCTTGATCTTCTGGGGAGCCTTTCCCGGAATCCCATACTCAATTCGTATACATGCCTGGACTGACGGATACTTCTCACGCCACTCCGAGAGAAGGGAATCCATGCGAAGCTGAATCCCCTGACTTGAATTTAGAAAGACATCGGCGGCAAAGAAACTCTGCTGTGACTTCATCACGTCGGAAAGAGCAGAAGCCGTATTTTTCAATTTCTCGTCAAACTGCTGTTTGAGTAGAAACGCCACGGCGAACATCAATAGAGCAACGACAATGGTTATGGGCAGCCAAGTCGTTTGCCGGAGCCGTGCCCTGAGAAGCCTGGTTGAAACAGGTAACACTATTCCCACCTCCGCCAATGAACCCCGCGATTGCCTTTCAACTCGAAAAGCTCCAGTGGCTTAATAGGATCACCATCTTTACCGTAGGCTAGCTCTCCAGCCATTCCGTGATACTTCTGCCGATGAATTGCCCGGATGATCTTTTCCCCTCTGATTTGGCGATTCTTTTTCAGCGTACGGACCAATACCGAGGCCGCATCATACGCGGCAATCGTCGTCATTGAGTGCGGGTACTGAGAACAATACTTCTTGTGAAGATGGAGATAATTGACCGACTCAGGGCCTTCAACTCTGTCGTTCCAGTGCTTAGGGTAAATAAAACGGATTCTTCCCGAGCGAGTCCCCAGGAGGTCGATAAATTTCGGCTGTCCCTCGACGGTGTCGCTCGAAAGAAGCGTAAGCTTTGCGCCTCTTGATTCCAGAGCGACATACACATTTGCGATACTGGCCTGCATGATGGGAACAAAGATAAGATCTGTCGGCTCCTCTAGTACCTTCTCTATGAGCGAGTCGAACGCGGTAAACCCCTCGAAGGTGGGAAAATCGCGTACTTTGATCCCTGGGTTCAGTTTCTTGATTTCCACCGCGAAATGGCTGCCAAGAAAGTCGGAATATGGCTGTGAGGTATTTCGAATAATGGCAACCGAACGAGCTTTGAGTTCCTGACTAGCTAGCTTCGCAAGCAGGTATGACTGCTGGTAATCGTTAAAGGGGATGCGGGTTACAAATTTCTTTCCGGCGGTGACGCTGGGATTAGTCGCCGTGGGAGCGACAAAGGGGATCCCAGCCTCTTCAAAGACAGTTCCGGCAACGATAGCGTCAGTGGAGACAAGCGTTCCCACAACAGCATCGTATTTCTCCTGGGCGATCTGTTTGGCTGCCTCCAGTGTGCTAAACATATTGTGGTCGCGGGTTACGAGAGTAAAGGAAGCGTCGAGTCCCTCTTTCTTAGCCTGTTCCACCACCGCCCTCGTCATACAGGCCGCTTCCTGGTTACAGGTGCAGTTGAAGTGCCCCGTCATCGTGTCGGCGTAGAGTGCTGCGATGCGAAAAGTCTTTGCTTGAACGCTACTAGCGCCTAGAGTGGCGAACAAGAATACCAAGATAAATTGGCCCATCTTACTCATACGCCTACCGCCTTTTTCCTGTTTTTGGCTTCGATCCCGAGCCGCTTCATCATGTCGTAAAGCGTGCTATGGGCTATTCCGAGGCGCCGGGAGGCTTCCCGTATAGACGGACTTTCCTGTAGCGCGAGAAGGATCATTTCTCGCGTGAGTTCCGGCCCTCCTGATTCCTGCGTTTCTTGTCGCGACGAACCATCATCAAAAAACCGAGCATCCAAGTCTTCAGGCGTAATCTTGTCGTTCGGGCAAATGGTGCATAGCTTTTCGACTTCATTCTCTAGCTCGCGGACATTGCCGGGCCAGCCGTACTTTTCAAAATAACGGACGGTTCTGAGTAAAAACCGCTTCGGAGCCGAGCCAGGAGCCGCAAACTTTTTCGTGGCATTTAAGATGAGTGACGGAATGTCCTCAGGCCGCTGGCGTAACGCCGGCACCGGAATGCGAAGGACGTTCAGCCGATAATAGAGATCCGGGATAAATTCTTTGTTCTTCACCATGAGTTCGATCTCGGGCTTCGCGGCGGCCACGAGCCGGAAATGCACTTTGTACTCGCGGGTGCTTCCAACAGGACGAACCGCTTTTTCTTGTAGAGCGCGAAGTAGCTTTTGCTGGGCCACAAGACTTAAGGTGTGAACCTCATCAAGAAGAACGGTTCCCTCTCCGACTTCCTCGAAGATGCCTTTCTTCGTGGCATTGGCTCCGGTGAAAGCCCCCTTTTCTACCCCGAAGAGTTCGGATTCCAAAAGCTCTGTTCTTTCGGCATAGGCCGCGCAGTTCACAGCGATAAAACGATGACGGCTATTGCCATGAATGGCGCGGGCAATGCACTCCTTACCCGTTCCCGACTCTCCCGTGACGAGCACCGTTGATTTGCTATCTCTGAACTTCAAAACAAGGTCCGCGACCTTCGCCATCTTTTCCGAAACGCCCACCAAGCCAATGGACTCAATCTTCTTTGAGTTCTCGTTCGTCTCTGGAGGGGGAAGCGTTAAGTACGTCTCCTTGTATTTCTGACACCAGCGTCGAACTATCGCGACGAATTCTTTCAGGTCGGTATTCTTATCGACATACTCCACAGCACCAGCGCGCCAGCTATGCTTAAGAGCTTCACGCGATGGATCGTTTGAGTAGATCATCACGAACGCTTCGGGGCGAAGGGTGAGAACCTCCCTCGCCATCTCAGCACCGTTCTCGGTCCCCAACTGGTAGTCCAAGATGAATAGCGCGTACTGGTCGCCGCGCTCCTTCACAAGACGAAGCCCCATCTCGCGAGAGGCGGCGATATCTACGGTGTAGCCGTTGCGTTCCAAAAGATCGCGCGTCAGCTCCAACGTTATCTTGTGGTCGTCTACGAGTAAGAGGCGAAATGCCATGATCCATCCTTGCCTAGCGACCGCCGAACCAACCGGCGTCGGGAAGGTCACTAGAGCAACCGGCGGGCCAACTGCATTCCGATGGGATTCGGGTCGAGTGAAGTGGCTGATTTATCGGGAGGAAGTGGTGGAATGACTCTCGCCCGGAGGGTAAGAGGAATTGCCGCTACTTGTCCGTCCGTACAGGGTTTTTAGGATGGTTGTTCCTTTTCAAGGCAGCTAAGCCTTCAGAATTAAATGCACAATGGAACAAAACAGTTTTTGTCCGACTCGGACAAGAAAAGGGCGCATTTAGAGCCCTAAAACGGGGTTAACGCCATCAGATTTCTCCGTTTTCAGTTCTTGTACGGAGCCGGACAAGAAAGCTCTGTTTCACCACGTTTCCGCTCGCTCTGTACGGCGTGTCCGTTCGTACAGAAACATCGGACAGAAAGTAATCCCGCGCCACCACTTCGCTTTTTCAAATCCCACTCTGTTCGGTCGTACAAGTTTTGAGTTTTTCAATTTCCGCGAAAAACAAAATTCCTCGCAACATTCCAATCGCTTCCGATGAAACGGCGCCAGTGGCACGCCGGTTGTAATTGTTCCCTCCCAAATTCCAGTTCTTTTCCAGGACGAAAGAAAAAACACTTCGCAATTTGCGAAGCACTCAAACGCAGGGACGTTGTTATGCATGATTCAAAAGAAAAAGATGAACGCGCGAAATTATCTTCTTTGACTCTGGCTCTAAAGGAAAATTCGCAGGGCTGGTCCGAAGAGGAATGGGAGTCCTACCTTCACACACTTGAAATCCCATTAAGAGAAACACTGACGAGGAAATATGAGGACCTCGCTGAATCCCTAGAGGCGCCCGATCTTGAAACTTCGGAGATCACCGAGAAAGCGATGCTTCGCCTTCAGGATGCCATTAGCCGACTCTCTCCAAAACAAAGAACGGTCATTCAAGCAACGTTCTGGGAGCGCCTCTCAACGTCGGAAATCGCGAGACGCTATGGCATGGGGCGTACCACCGTCCAGATGCATTCAGCCAGGGCCATTACCCGCTTAAAGCACCTGCTGTCGGCAAATTTTCCTCTTAGTGAGAGGGCAAAAAACCGTTCTTCGCACAACGCGTGTCCGGCCCGGACAGAAACACAAGAAAAACGCGATGAGTGAGCGGGGAAAGGCCCTCGTCAAAGGAGTCATTTTTTTAGTGCGGATCGTCTTCATCGCCTTCGCGGTGGCGACTGTCATTGGCGCTTAATTTCAGGAGGAACCAAGTGAAAGAACAAAAAAAGAAACCAGGAAAACTCACGTCAGATCAAATCCAGGTCTATGTGGTCGCTGTCTGCTGGATAGGAATCTTCGTAGCCCTCATGGTCTACGGAGCAACCCATTCGTCGAAGCCGCCGAAGGAACTTCCCAAGACATTTCACAGAGAGTGGTCGGGAAAGTTCTATTAAAGGGGGCATGGATGCAGATGCTTCAAACGACAAATCTCTTCTCGCAGGCCCAGCACCAGGCGGTGCGAGAGCTATTGCACGAATTATCGCCGACGGAGTTTCGAGCCCTAGCACTTCGATTTTGGGGCTCCTACTCGCTGGACGATCTTTCGAGCGATATGAACGTGGATTGGGATCACGCGAACTCGATATTATCGCGCGCCATGCGGAGGCTCAAAACCCTCTGCCTATCCCACCCCGCGTTTGCGGCACGGCTATCCAAGGCGACTACGAGGCTGAACCTTAATGAACCTATATCGGAAAAGGAAAATCAATAATGTTGGCAAAGAAAATCGAACAAACTGAACCCGTTCAAGAAAAGGCAAAGGCGTATCGCTTTGATGTGTTCAAAGGGGCCGTTGATGCCAACGGCAAGGTCCACAAACTTAAGAGCGTTGGTAACGGCTATCTCGTCGATGGCTGCAAAACCTACACGATTTACCTAAAAACCTTTCTCGAAGACGTATTCTATCTGCTTCCCGAGCAGAAGAAGATGACGAAGGCTGATTTTGTGATTCTCACCCGAGAGCCATCACAGAATCCGGCCCGCAAATTCTTCTGGAACAACGTTGGTGAAGGATCGCTTCTCACCGGTGAGAACGCGGGCCTTCTGCAACTGAGCTGGGACATGCTCGGAGTCTCCGACATTTACCTGAACCTCTATCCACGAAACCCGGACGGTGAGTAAGCCCGAAACTCATTTACACAAAGGACAGTTATGAACAGAAAAAACGTCGAGACGATTTGTCTCTTCCTAATCGTTGCGACTCTCGTCCTCTTTCCAGATTCTTGTTTCGCAAGCTTTGAGTCCTCCCTGATGGGACTGAAGTCCAAGCTCACCGGGGTCATTCTTCCTCTGGTGTCTGTGATTGGCCTTGGCATCGCCGCCATGAGCTTTTTCACCGGAAACCCGAACGCGAAACAGCACATCGTCTATGCAATCGCTGGCTGCATCTTCGGGTTTGGCGCCCAGGCCATCGTCGATTTCATCGCCCAAACGGTTCGCTAAGGAGACTTATGCAGTTAGTTATCTTGGTGGCTTTTCTCGGATTCATCACAGGTTGTAGCTTTGAGGAGGGGCCAGCACTTCCCGAATCTTCGGCCCTTAAAGCCTACCTCGATCCCAAGCCGGAGCCGAACCATTACGAGGTCAAACTTCGTTGGGCTATTCCGGAAACAGGCCCCTCGTGGGTCGTTCATCGCCAAGAAGACGACAAAAGCCCAGTGCTTTTGTCTACTCTTGCAGCTTCGGCGAACGAGTACACCGATAGCAATATCGTTCCCGGAAAGAAGCACAAGTATCAGCTCGGTGCTTTGACTGAAGGAAATTACGAAGACGTCGCTGCAACCTCAATCATGGTTCCGAAAGACATGGAGGTAAAGGATCGCCTTGTGATTTCTCGAATCGAAGGAGTTGGGCGTCTCTTCCTATCGAAGACAGCCCACCTAGTATCTGAGGGAAAGGATGCCGCCATCTCCGTTGATGAAATCATCTCGGAGAACGGCGTTGTCGAGTCCTTCTCGGAAGGGGCGCAAGCTCCGCTCGGAGAGGCCGGACGAAACGGTGGGCTCATTACCATCAAAGCGAGGCGAGGAAGGGGCAATCTCATCGTCCATGCACGAGGCGAAAATGGAGGAATGGGAATCCCTGGCGCAAATGGCGTGAACGGGAAGAAGGGGCAAGAGGGTCGTTATGCCCTTGGAACTCATAATTCTGTAGACGTGGTTTGCGGTTGTGGGCAACGCGCCCGCGAGCTTCGAGAGGCGATGAAACAGGGAAATATCTTTGCCATGTTTCAATTTAACGCGGAGCGAGCGCGTCATCGCTGCATCTCCCAACCTACCGATGGCAGCCAGGGTGAAGCCGGCACCGCCGGGGCTCCCGGATCACACGGCGGAAAAGGCGGCAATAGCGCTAAAGCGTTCGTCGAGATCGAAGACCCCTCGCAGATTCAGGTGGATGTCTTTGTCATCCCCGGAAAAGGCGGAACGGGTGGCCCAGGTGGAATCGGAGGCCGTGGTGGCCCAGGGGGAAATCCCGGCAGCACCTCCCTTGACTATTACTCGAACTGCCGCGAGCCCCAAGCCGGCCCTCCTGGACAAAACGCCGCGAACGGAAAACCAGGACTTCCCGGAATAGATGGCACTCACGAACCATTTTGCTTGCGGCTCGGGAATATCAAAAGCCCTGACTGCAACAAATTCTAAAGAGGGGAACTTATGGCTCTACAAGTCTCAAAAGTACCCCGAGCCCTGGAGTCCAAGGCGCGGCTCTTTGGGTTCGAGCTAGGCGATTTGCTCGTGGTCTTTTTATACCTCGCTGTCAGTAACCTCGTTTTCGGCTCGACGAATCTCAAAGGCCCCTTGGTGTGGGGTGGCACGGTGGCACTGGCCTGCGCTCTTTACTTTATGAAGCGCGGGAAGCCGGATCAGTACCTTCAGCACTACGGCGAATTCATGCGAGGTTCAGGCATCTACTCAGCGGCCCAACCCGACATCGAGTACCGTCCCTTGCCCTTCAAAATAGGAGAATAACTTTACGTGAAATCACCGCATTTGCGGCGGTTCCAATCCTTTTCCGAGTATCAGATCGAAAAATCACTTTCTCATGAACTTCCCTATTGGGATTTTCTGGAGAATGGTGTGGTCCTTGCCGATGGCACCTTGGCCGTCGGCTATGAGCTTCGAGGGCTTGCCATTGAAGCTCTCGATACAAATCGAGTAAACCAGATCGCAACCGACCTGCGCGCTTTCATCAATGCGCTACCGGACGGATGCGAAGTCTCCTTTCACCAGGAGGTGACGTGTGACTTCTCGCGCCTTCTCTCGGCTCACGAGAAACTTAAAGGCACGAACAAGAATGTGAGTTGGGTCAGCGACTCCCGCCTGGCCGCCCTAAAAGCGGCGGCGACGGACAAGAATCTTCTGCGGCCCACGCTCTATCTCTTTGTCTACAAGCGATTTGAAGGAAAGAAGGAGTCTCCCCTGGGACTTCTTCGCTCCTTCTTTTCGGCTCCATCCCAGTTCCGAAAGTTCACAAAAGAAGAGCACGAGAAATCGTTGCGAGAGCTTCAGCAGGTGGCGGAAAGTATTCGCGCCACCTTTGAAACGCTAGGCGCGAGTCTTACTCCACTTTCGACCGAGGATATTTGGGAGTTTTTGTACCGGTTCCTAAATCCAAATCGTGCTCTTACTCACCAATCCCCCTTACTGGCCAACGAGCATCGAAAGCAGGAGTTTCACCCGGCAGAAGTCGAAAAACTACCAGCAGTTTCGATTCCAAGTCCACGGGAACAGGTGGTCTTTTCGGATCTGATTCAAGGATACGACTCCTTCTTGCTCGATGGCTTCCACCATCGACTCATCTCATTTAAGAGTCTGCCGGAGTTCACCCATGCCGCGATGGTGGCACGCCTTCAGCAGCTACCGTTCCCCTTTTCGCTACAGGTCCACGTTAAGTGCCCCGAGCAGTCGATGGAACTCTCCCAGCTCCAGGCCAAGCGTCGCATGGCTCACTCTATGTCGATGTCCCAAGGGGGCCGAGCGACGGACTTGGAAAGTGAGGCTCGGCTTCATTCCGCCGAGGAGCTGCTACGCGAAATAATCAACACCGGGCAAAAGATCCTCTATTTCCAGCTGACACTTTGTCTTAAGTCATCCGATCGCGACGAGCTCGAAATGATGACAAAGACCGCTCTTTCGAGAATTCGCGAGCTAAACGGCTGCGAGGGGATGGCGGAGACAGTCGCGGGATTCAAGGTCTGGAAAACCATCTTGCCGATGGGCAATACCACGATGGTGCGCCCGAGGCGAATCAAGACGGAAAATCTCGCCGATTTTCTGCCCGTGTATCAGCCCTTCGATGGTTACTCGCACCCCGATGCCAAGCCAGTCTGTCTTTTCCGAAACCGTTTCCAGGGATTGGTTCAATACGACCCGTTTGATTCGAGACTTCCCAACTACAACGCCCTGGTTACCGGAAGTAGCGGCGCGGGTAAGAGCTTTCTCAATAACCTTGTCCTTCTCCAATACATCACGCAGGAGCCGCTTGTTTTTATCATCGACATCGGCGGTTCCTATAGAAAGCTCTGCGAATTCCTGGGCGGTCAGTACATCGAGATTTCCCCACCTCGGGGAAGTGAGACCTGCAAGACCATTAACCCCTTGGAACTTCCGGAAGGATCAACCGAACCCTCACCGCAAAAGATCAAGTTCATCCTGTCGTTTCTGGAAAACCTTCTGACCGACGAGGACGGAGACAAACTCCCCAAACTCGATAAGAGCCTTCTCGAAGAATCGGTGCTCGAAACGTACAAAGCGGCCCGGAAGACGAAAGGTTCCGATCCCATCATGAGCGATCTCGTTGCAGTTCTTGAGAAATCGGAAGACCGAAGCCTACGCAACTACGCCAAGATGCTCTACCCCTGGACGGGAGAGAGGCCCTATGGCCGCCTGCTGGACGCCAAGAGCACACTCGATCTCTCTTCGGGCTTTGTCGTCTTTGATCTCAAGGGGCTGTCGTCCTACCCGGACCTTCAGGCGGCGATGATCCTCATCATCACGGACTTTATTCTTGGCCGGGTAGAAAATACCAAAGGCAAGCGAAAGCAGATCCTCATGGATGAATGCTGGGAACTCCTCAAAAGCCGGGGAAGCCAACGGTTCATGGAATACTGCGTTCGTACCCTCCGTAAAACCGGATCGGGGATCACGTTTATTACCCAGGGCCTTGAGGAGATCGTATCGAGTCCCATCGGCAGCGCGATTCTATCGAATACTGCTACCAAGTTTGTGCTGCTCCAGCGCGGAGATCTAAAACCTATTCGGGAACTTCTGAAGTTGAATGACCAGGAGATGAGCCTCATCGCCTCCTTACGGCAGGCGAAAGGTCGTTACTCGGAAGCATTCCTGATGAGTAACGAGGCCAGGACTGTGGTTCAGATCCATCCGACACCTGTAGAGTATTGGCTTGCGACAAGCGATGCCGCCGACAACCAGCTACTCGAAGAAGCTCGCGCCACATCCCCGGAAAAACCTCTCTCCGAGCATATCTACGACTTGAGCAAAACCTATCCCTTTGGCGCCACGGGAGGAAAAAGATGAAAGCCGTAAAAGTGTTTTGCTGTTCATTGCTCCTTATTTTCTCACTCCGTTCCACACCGGCCTATGCTGACTTTTGGGGCGGCGACATCCCGCTTCTTATCGAGATCGTCGCCAACACCTTGCACCAGATTTCCCAACTGCGGGACATCATAGGAACCGGCAAGGACACCCTTAACTACATCCGCGACATTAATCGCGGGCTTCAGGACGCAATGAACATCGCCAAAACCATGAACCAAAAGCTATCGCCCGGCATTCTCTCTGACCTCCAAGGGGCGGAACAAGCGATGGCCGTTATCGAACAACTCTATGGGGGAGTTCCAAAGACTGGCGATGCTCGAATGCAGCAGACGATGGACAGAAGTGCCGCCGAAGCAATCAATCTCCACAACGAGGCGTTTCGGTACGCCGATCAGATCGATCCCGAGGCCGAGCGAATCAAAGACTACGCCCGAGTAGTCAGCCCCCAGGGAGCGGAGAAACTCACGGCGCAGTCTCTCGGCGTACTTATCCATGTGATGAATCAAGTTCTTAGGACAAATGCCGCAATGCTTAAACTCCAGAGCGAGCAATTGGCCCTTAACAACCGCAAGGAAAAACTCGGGTCGGAGCAGTTTCGGGTACAGTACGACGGCCTGGCAAAAGCCTTTGGCAGCCTTAGGCCCGAGTACAGACTCCCGGCTCTCCATGAAAATTAAATTACATTAATTCAATATCTTAACTAAGAGCACCTATTTTTGTGTTTATTTTTGTGTGTATATTCCGTATACTTGTATGTGGAGGTACTTATGAGTCGGAGAGTGAATCTGACGGTCCCAGACGAAGTGGAAGACCTTTTTGATTGGACGGTGAAATACGATCCCTCCTTCAAGGGTAAGGAGGCTGCCGCTGCTGCCCACTACTTTACGTTGGGGATCAAGGCTGCCTACGAACAAGGGTTGAAAAATGCCGATCCTCTGGATGCGGATACGTTTACCCAGGTAGCCGAACACGCAAGAAAGCAGCTTAAGAAAGCTTAAGTATCATCTTTGAGGAGTCACAATGCCGTTACGGGGTGAGGTCTATTTCCCAGATAAGAATCTTCCGCCGGATCAGGATACACCTCACCGTTGCGTGGTTCTATCGCCAACCAACTTCATGGCACAGCATCCGAACACTCCGGGGAATCGGCTATTCGTAAATGTTGCGATCATCCGAAGTGCGAAACACCAAGGGGGTAGCCCCGTTCGGCCTGTTCTCGGTCACAGCATTCCTCTAAGTGCCGCCGACCATGCGTTCTTGCAACACGATAGTATCGTGGAAACGCATCAGCTCTTCGCAGTTGAAATAGATGTTTTTCGCAAGAAGAAACCTGTAGGACGAATCTCAGATCCCTACTTAGCCGATATTCTCAAAGGCGCCCAACGCCTCTTTAGCTGATTCTTTTTAGAAGCTCTCGAACGAGCGGAATCGAAACGAGAGCGAGCCGAGCGATCCACTCCAGGATTCTCCACTTCCCATACCTTATTACTCCCCAGCGGACCTGAAAACTTACCGAAAACGAATTCATATTTTGTTTCATGCGACGGTTCCCCCTTCGCCAAGAAGGAGGGGGGAGTCCGGCGCCGAACGAGGAGCTGTTATGGAAAGTTTTGCGCTGCTGGGAGAGCTGGCAACGAGGCTCCACAAGGAGTTTCGAGAGGTTTTTTACCTCTGTTTGCCAGTCTTCTTCGCGCTTTCATTAGTCATCAACTGGTTTAAGAGTCCCCAAGGAAGCCCGGACTTTCTTGAATCGTTCAAACGAGCGATCATCGCGACGCTATTACTCGTCGGCTTCCAAGAGATCACGGACATAATCCTTGCTCTATCGAATGGTCTCGCGGCCAAGATCAGCGACATGAGCGGTCTTGATAGCGTAATGGCGATGGCTGCGAAAAAGGCCCAAGGCTATACGCTCTCGGTTACGTCGGTCATCCTGGGAATCAACGACTTACTGATCGCGATCCTATCCTTTCTTTCGTACCTTCTCTTATACATCGCCCGCTACCTGATGGTGGCCGTCTACCATTTTAGCTGGGTGTTTCTGCTGCTTATCAGCCCCATCGTTCTTCTCTTTCACCTGTTCTCGCCCAGGATCACGCTGAATCTCTTTCGAAGTCTCATTGAAGTGGCGAGCTGGAACATCGTCTGGTCGGTGCTCTCCGCGATGTTGACAGCGCTTCCTTTCGGAAACGCGTATATGGCCGATGGAAACTATCTCACGGTCATTATCCTTAATGTCATTATTGCGCTCGCTATGATCGGCACTCCTTTGATCGTGAGATCGCTTATCGGAAGTGGGCTCGCGGCGATGGCTGGGTCCCTTGGCCCGGCAGCTGTTACCACGATTGTCATGGCTCCCGCAAAAGCGGCATCAATGGCGAATGTGGCAAGAGAGGTCTTGTCCGATACGACAGGTTACTTACGCTACCAGGCGGGCCGGATGGGAAATCTACATCGCACCCCACCCGGCCACAGTCCAAGACCATCAGATCCCGGCAAGGCTCCGTCCTCTCCAGTTCCGCCTCCGCAAAATCGTCCCGACAAAAAGTAAGGAGAATTGAAAATGATTAAGAATATCCAACGCACTTGGTTCGAAGTGTGGGGAGATGAGGCCGCACAGAATCAGATTCTAAAGGGCCTCACAGCCCTCCTCGTGGCTCTCGTCGCTATCCAGTCCATAGCCCTTGTGATTCTGTCCCTTCGAAAGCCCGTTCTGATCGCCGTCTCAGGAAGTGAGACGAAGGTGCTGGCGGCCGTTCCGCCGAATGCCGAAATGCTTGAGCAAGAGGTTAGGCGAATCATCACAGCGTACATAAAGGCTCGTCATACCTGGGAATGGAATCAAATCGAAGCCCACTTAAAAGAGGCTGCTCGTTTCGTCGATACCGATTTTGAGAAATCCTTCAAGAAGGCCACCGCGGAGCAGATACGCCTCGCTAAAGAGAAGAAAGTTTCCCAGGTATTTTACCCAACGAACATCACGCTGAATCTCGAAGCCAAAACCGCGAAGGTGTCAGGAGATCGGATTCTCATGGTTGACGGCCTTCGCGCGACAAACCCGATGACGGTGGAAGTGAGCTTCCGTCTGAACCAACGAAACCCAGCCAATCCCGAAGGCGTCTATGTCACCGCTGAAAATCTAATTACCGGCCAATAGGAGGAGTAAAATCTATGAAGTGGTTACTCGTCGTAACGACTTCGCTGTTCCTGACCGTTCTTAGTAATATCGCAATCGCCAAACCCACTCGAACTATGGAGCTGTCCGAAGCTGGTGTCGGGCAGGTTCATGCGAGTTTAGGCTACTCCACCATTCTTCAATTCGATGCACATCCCACTTCAGCGGTCTTGGGTGACCAAGACGCGTTCAAGGTCGAGTATGTGGGGAATTCCCTCACCATCAAGCCGCTCGTTCCGGGAGCCAGAACCAACCTTTTCGTCTTTACCGACTACGAGAGGTTCAGCTTCCGACTCGTCACCGGGGCCTCGGGCCAGGTGGATTACGTGGTTCGAGTGAAACGAAAACGATCCAAATCCTCATCGTCATTCTACGATGACTCGACCTATGGAGAAGATGTCGCATCTGAGAAGATGACGACCATTAACGTGAATCGAGCAGCTACATGCCGTTCGACTTCTCTCGCGGTGGAGTCATTCTCCTATCCCAAGGCGAAACCGTGGGTAGTCGTTCACTTTGCCGTTTCTCAAGGTGAAAAGGGTAAGGGCTTCGAGTTCAAGCCGGAGTCGCTGATACTCGTAAGAGGGAAAGAGCTCGTCCCAATTGAAACGCTCTATCTCGAAACCACCAGTATTCCGGCGAACGATACGAAGATAAAAGGCAGTCTTCTCGTCCGCAGAGAAAGCCCCCAACAATCCTCCGCGCTAACACTCGTGTTTGCCCCGGAGCATTTTAAGGACAACCGCTGCGCTCCACTCAAGGTTCGTCTTAACCCCCAACAAAAGCCCAAAAGGCAGTGAGGAGCCAATGAAAGAGACAGTTGCAGGCTATTTTTTGGAGGAAAAGTGTCCCTTCACCGGGCGACGCACGTTCAAGGCTCGAAATATCAAGATCGCAGTCGGAACACTCGTTGTAGTTCCCATGCTCTTCATCCTTTTCTGGCCCGCCAAAGACATAAAAAGCGAAGACTCAAATACGGCATCCAATTCCTCCCAAGGCAGTCAACCGACTCCCGGCAGCAGCCAGGCCGCAAACACGATCTATGAGCAATATAGGCTCGGATCGGTCGGCACCGCCAAGCCGCTACGACAATATGGCGCATCGCAGCTTGTTAGGCGTGGAGACGGTAACGATGGCGACAAGCTTCCGATGGGATCGACGATCCCGGCAAAACTTCTCAATGCCGTTCTCTCCAGTGACTCCAATAGTCCCGTCATCGCGGAAGTGATGGAGGAAGTTTACTGGAAGAACACTGTGATGATTCCGGCGGGCACCAAAGCCATTGGACAAGGGACTTTGGATGACGGAATTGAACGGCTCCAGGTTCGCTTTCATACACTCGTCTACCCGGAGGGGCAGCAGAAATCGATCTCGGCTCTCGCGTTACTTGGTGACGGCTCCTCGGGGATTGCGGGGGACTTTCACTCACGAACTTTCCCGAAACAGGCGGGCCGCTTCGCTGGCACCTTCATTGGTGGTCTCGCCCAAGGGTTAAAAGACAAAGATTCTCGCGGACAGGCAGGCATCGTTTTTGAGCCCGGGAGCCTTAAGAACGGTCTTCTGAACGGAATCGCCGCCTCCTCCCTCGACCAGGCCAACGCCCTAGCCAACGACTCGGAGCGATTGAAACCCTATCTCGAAGTCCCAAGCGGCACCGCATTTCTTCTCTACCTGGAACGGGAGTTTTCCCCATGAATCAGGACAACAATAAAGGCAAAGATGACGGCCTCTTTAACGTCCTTCTCTTCGGAGCTGGATCATTTCTCATCTGGAAAATGGTTGAACGGGTCGTGCCCGTCGTAACGCATTTTTGGGAGGTGAACCGAACGAAGTTCATATTGGGAGGATCACTACTACTCGTCGCCTGTCTCGTAATGGGCGTGACATACCTCTGGAATCGTTATCTCGACGCGAATTACGAAAAGGCCGTCACCGCCGAGGACAAGACCGCGATTCCATTAGGTCGCGATGAAAAAGGCCGTTTCCAATTCATGAAGCAGGGCTTTCGCACCACCCACACGCAGGTCATCGGAACCACGAGCTGCGGTAAAACTGAAAGCGTAATTCTTCCTTGGATTATCCAGGACATCAAAAATGGCTCTGGCATCCTCATCATCGACGGGAAATCCGATTCGCAATTTCTCGATAAACTCTATGCCTATGTGAAGCTCGCAAAGCGCGAGAAGGACTTCCGCCTATTTTCTTTGGCTAGAGTCGCCGAGTCCTCGGCCTTTAACCCTCTCGAAGATGGTTCCGCGCAGGAAGTGGTGGAACGGGTCTTCTCCGCTTTCACCTTTGAGAACGAGTATTACCGCAACGTCCAATACAAGGTTCTTCTGTCGCTGGTCCGATTGATTCACGAGAGAAAGCAGATCCCGACATTCCAGCTGCTTCACAGGCTTCTTACCGATCAGCCGACTCTCACAACTTGGATCGAAAACTGTAAGGATGAAGAACTCGCCCGCGTACTGAAACTCTTTAACGAAGAGGCCCCGAAGGAGAAGCTAGAGAAGACAAGTGGGCTCGATGCCTATCTGACTCACTTTTCCTCAGGCGAGTTGTCCATTCTGTTCAACGCGAAAAATCCTACAATTCGATTCGACGAGGGGTTGAGGGATAACAGAATTTACTATTTCCAACTTCCGACCATGTACTACCCGTTTATTGCGGAGGCGACGGGTAAGCTGGTTCTTCAGTCTTTCCAAAGTGCTATATCCAAGCGGCATCTGGGATTGACTACGAAAAAGCCCGGCTTTTTCTCCTGCTACTTGGATGACTTTCAGGACTATATCTATGCCGGATTTGGAGCCCTACTCAATAAGTCCCGCTCCGCAAACATTGCAATGGTCTTCTCCCACCAGGCTCTTGGCGATCTCGATAAAGTGAGTCCCGCCTTCCGAAGCGTGGTGCTCACCAATACCAACATCAAGATAGTCATGCGAAACAACGATCCCGAGACATGCGACCATTTCGCCAAAACATTCGGGACTAGAACCACTCAGAAAGTCACCGAAAGGCAAATCTCAACCATGCTGGGAGAAACCCGAACAGGCGAGGGTTCGGTCAGAGAGGTTGAGGAATTTCTGCATCATCCAAATGCCATCAAACAACTAAGAGTTGGAGAAGGCATCGTCACCGTGCCGCACCCGAAAGGTGTGAAGGTGATGAAAATTCAATTCGAGAGGCGACGCGATTTACCCCCGGAGTCGATTGACAAAGTGGAGAAGGATTTCGCCCCCATGCCTGTCCTGGCGTCAAAGGAAACAAAGGCCCAACAGACTGTCACAAAAAAGGAGAACGAAACATGAAACGATATTTAATTCTGATCCCCCTTGGCCTTTCTCTGCTCACCACTGGATGCGCGTCCACTGGAAAAGCCACTTTGCTTGGAGCTGGTATCGGTACCGCTGTCGGGGCTGGCGCAGGACTCGCGGCTTACTCTGGAAAGAAAGGTCAGTTCACCGCCCGCAACGTGATTGTAGGCGGCGCACTTGGCGGCATCTTGGGAGCCGGTGCGGGCTTTGTTGCACAGGCGATGGTCGAGAAAGGTGAACGCGAAGGCTATGAAAAAGGAAAAGCTGAATCAGGAAAATCCAATGGCGTGGCAGCAAACCTTGGGAAGCCCACTTTGATACCTGCCAAAGTGGAGTCCCGTTTTGTGGACGATCAGGTTCGCGGGAACGTCTTTGTTCCGGCCCACGTCGAATACTACATCGTTGAGCCGGCGCGATGGGGCCGGTGAGGCTTCCGGTTCCAGGCGGGACCATAGTGCTCTCGAAAAGGGATTACGCCATCATGCTTTTGGTAGCTGAGAATCGCTTTATTACAGCCCAAGAAATTCGAGAGCGATTCTACGCCGACAAAAAAACCAGGAACCATTTCACGAGAATCCGGCAACTTGTCGCAGCAGGAGTTCTTGAACACGTCATTGGCGATTGCGAGATGCGCTTGTCACTAAGGCTTTCGAGAAAGGGGGTGAGATTTCTTCCCTCGGAAATCCATAAGGCCCATGCACTATCCAATCGCTCATTTAAATACCGGTCGTCATTTGGCCACGACAAAACGGTAAATCAAATACGAATGGTGATAGAGAAAAGTCCCTTAGTGAGTGGGTATATCCCCGAGCATGAAGTTAGGAGCCTGTTGGCCATTCGGCATGGCAAGAAGGAGAGTAAGGACTCCGGATACAAAGTTCCCGATGCCCTGTTCGATCTCAAAGTCCCTGCCAAGACTCTGAAAGTGGCGCTTGAATTCGAGGACTCCATGAAAGGAGTTACTCTGTATCGCAGCCTTTTCCGGAGACTCTTGATTAGTTCCGACTTCGACGTGGTGATGTTCGTTACAGCAAGTGAAGAGATGATTGCGGCGCTTCGCTCGATAATCGATCAAGTCAGGGCCAATGACCCAGTGGTACGCGACTGGCCGACTGAGCGGGCTATGTACTTTGCCTCTCTGAAGCAAGTTCTCACGGAAGGTACGAATGCGGTCTTTGTCGGGGACAGCACGCCATTCAGCCTCGCGTCCTTGGAAAAGCAACTATCGGCGGAACAGAAAGTCTAATACTCGCTCTAATACCATCTCTAATACTCGGTATTAGACTTACCCATTTCACATCAAATTCGGATCAAGAAGTAAGTTGCTGAAATAGTGGGGCCGCCGCCGCCCCTTCGGTCGAAGCCCAAGCCCTTCACGCAATCGACCCCTCCCGCTCTACGATCGGAAGGGGTCGATTGCTGGGCCAAGGCATCTCTCTACGGGGCGGCGGCGGCAAGGCATTACAAGGAGAGCGGGAAAACAAAAAACAAAATCAAAGAGGAAGAAATGGAAGAGAAGAAGAAAGAACCAAAGGAAAAGCGTAAGGAAGAAGATACTTCAATCCAAAATAAAGTAACTCCGGGTTTTCAAAACGGTGATGAGGGCAAAAGTAAGAACGTGGATCGGATTTCACTGAAACCGGAATCGATAGCTCGGGTGGACCATTGGATTTCCCAGATCAAGGAACGGCACCAGTCGGTTCGGATAAGCCGTAACGCTGTCGTGAACTTCATCCTTCTCCAACGGGCATCTGACCTTTCGAACGACGAGATCGAGCAACTCGGTGGAGCCCATCGTGATGACATTCGATTCGCCATGTGGGCTGTCAAAGCAATGCGGGAAGCAAGGTCACGCGGTGAACGCTATTCTTTGCGGTCGCTGATGGAGAAGGAGCGTCTGCCAATGAATTAACGTGAAAAGGAAAATCCAAAAGGCAGCTTCCTCATATTGAGGGAGCTAAATCGCTGTTCTTACTGCTGAACCATTCCGTCAAAAATGGTAAACAAATCATAGGGGAACTATTTTGGGAAAGCCTACAAAGGCTGCCCCAGGAGATACCAAAGCATACCTACGAATAATTGAAGTTCCATATCGGATTTCGCCGGAGGAAAACAATGAGCGGATTAAACGACTTTCGCGAGAAATTTGGGATTGTATCCTCGCAGGCCAAGGCAAAAACCGAACATCCAAAAACGACGTCGGGGAAATCTTCAATGAGAACTTCGAAACAAAGCTCGGTCTCTGAACCGGCCGTCCAATACCGACTTGCCGCTTACGTTCGATTGTCTCCAAGCGACGAAATCCGGGAGGAGGGCTCGCTCGTTTCCCACCCGCAAAGAATCCGATCTTTTGTGGAATTTAGAAACAAGCAGACCCCCGGCTGGGGCGAAATCGTCGAGTGGTACACCGATAAGGATATGTCAGGTAAGGACATGAACCGTCCGGCATTTCGCCGGATGTTGCTGGATATTCAGAAAGGAAAGGTCAACGCGGTTGTTGTGACTGAGCTTTCTCGTCTCAGCAGAAACGTGAAGGACTTTTGCCAGTTCTGGGACTTTCTGAAGAACCATCGCGCCACATTCATCAGTCTGAAGGAGAACTTCGACACCTCCACCCCGATTGGGGAGATGATGGTCATTCAATGCATCAGCTTTGCGCAGTTCGAGAGAAAGACCATTGTTACTCGTATCAAGGATGGTGCGAGGGCTCGGGCAGAGCGCGGCCTTGCTAATGGTAGCCAACGACTCATTGGGTACGATCCCGACCCAAATAAGAAATGTCATTTGGTCATCAATGAATCGGAGGCTGAGACGGTTCGCCACGTCTTCAACAAGTTCATTGAGATGGGTAGTATCCGAAAGCTGATGGACTACCTGAACGCCGGTGGATTCCGTACCAAACGCTACACAACACGAAGCGGCAACACCAAAGGCGGTAATCTCTGGACCCCATCATCGTTGCACAACGTATTGAGTAACCTTGCCTACATCGCGAAGAGGGAAATCAACAAAAAGAATAGAACCCTTTCCCAAAATGAACTAGCAGAGGTGGATCGCTATCGAGTCGTGGAGGCTTCTTGGCCACGTCTCGTGTCAGACGAGATGTTTTCCGAGGCACAGAAGCTGCTCATCGAGAATTGTGCGTTTACAAGGCACAAGCATGTCTATCGTCTAACTGGACTGGTGAAGTGCGGCGTTTGCGGCGAGTTCTTGACCGGTAAAGGCGGAACGGGAAGGCACGGCGGAAAATTCTACTACTATGCGCATAACCGAAAGTTCACCACGCAAGGAGATGCACGTGTTAAACGATGCCCTTTAGAACGGATACCCGCTGTCCATCTTGAGGAATCCGTCATCACCCGGCTCCTAGCCCTTGCCGCGAGCAGAGAACAACTTGTGGATCTCGCCCAGCGGGCCAAGGTCCAAACTGGTCGTACCAAGGAAGAGATTGAAAGCCTGATTTGTGAGCGAGAGCAAGAACGACGGGTGGTCGAAAACCAGATCGATAACCTTCTAACCGTGCTCTCGGACAATCCCACCGATCAGCCAAAGTCTCTCTTGGGGAAGATCTCCCACCTGGAGTCCCAAAAGGAGCAGCTGGCAAGGACCATCCATCGCTTAAGGGAAGAGCGGGAACGGGAAGTCGGAAACATCTTCGACCTACAGCATGTATTCCGTCTTTTTGGACAGTTTCAGTCCGGCTTTGCCAACCATCCCGCGCACCGGCAGCGGAACATTCTACGGAAAGTCGTTCACCACATCGAAGTACACCCTGAAGGAACCAAGCTGTTTTACTTTTGTAATGAGCCCCATCCCGAGGTTTTGGGGCCGGATGGAAACCTTTCGGTGTCCGCCCTGTCCGGGGCGTCCGATGACGAGGCCGAAACCCAGGCCGGATCATTTCCGGACCGGGGTTCGCCTGTTGTTCAAATTGGTGGAGGTGGGGGGAATCGAACCCCCGTCCGCAAGCGATCAGTCGATGCCACTACATGCTTAGTCCGCTATTTAGATTCGCCAGCCGGCACCCCAGCAGACAAGGAAACCGAAAGGCTAATCTCAGTAAAGTTTAGGATCATGGAGCTGAGATGCCTCCACTCACCGATCCCACAAATTGGCGCCCTTAGAGAACCCGTGGGAGAAGCTCTCCAGGACGGCTACTTAATTAAGCAGCGGCTAGTTGGTCGTTGCCAATTAGCAATTTGCCGCCTGATTAACGAGTCAGCGACAAACTCGGCATGCGACAAACGGCGTCAACACCCACGTCGAAGCCATGTCACCCCCGTAAGGGACCAATAATCTACCACTACGCGTCGGCGCTGCCTATGGGTGGGCGCAAAAAACACAATTTCGACCACTTAGCGTGATAACCGCTACGCCGGGTTGGGCGCGAAGAAAGAACCTATATTTTGAATAATCTCGTCCAGATGTGAGTACTGCGGCAGATGGCCGGTGTTCTCAAACCAAACCACCTTTGGGTTTGAATGTTTTTCCTGAAATAGCGAGACGTGCTTTTCGGCTGTTATGCGCGTGTCTTGCCGGCCGTACAAGAGCAAAAACCGTAGATCGGCCAACGTATCGTAGAGTGGGTAAATCCCCTTCAAGAAATCAAAAACCGCCTCCAGATGAAGCGCATTGCTTCGAAAAACTTTCGGATTGAAGATGCGATCCACACAGGCTTTTGCGCGGTAGTCGTTGGGCACCTCGTTCGGAGAGAAGGTCTCTTCAAGCGCTTTATCCATGATGAGCGGTCCCACCACCGGAAATAGCGTATAGCGAGCTAGAGTTCCAATAACGGGAACTGTAGTGAGCGCCGTATACCATGTACCCCCTGGCTTAACCGGGGAGATGGCGCCTGCAACGCTCACCACCCCACGGTATTTCTGTGGCGCGCGCACCGCAAGCCCCATGGCTACGGCTGCGCCCAAGGAGTGGCCTAGGAGAACGGGCCGTTCAAGTTTTTTTGCCTCAATGAACGCCTCAATGGCTTCAATCTGACTTTGCATCGGACGTTCGGATTCGTCAGCGGGCGGATCACTCAGGCCCATCCCAGGGCGATCAATTGCGATGACGTGGAAATTGGCTGCGAGCTTCTCCACCATCCCGCTTGCGAGAAACTCATGCAAATTACTCGAGGCGCCATGAATGAGAACGATCGGTTGCCCAGAACCTTTTTCGAGGTAATGAATGCCACCCAGCCGATCAAACTGCTGAGCGCAATCCGAAAACGCGGGAGCGCTCGCGATTAAAAAGAATAGTAAAAGAAGGTGGTAGCTAAATGACATGGTTCCGCAGTCAACTTCTAATCTATCACCACGCGTCGGCGCTGCCTAGCTTAGGAGCTTTCTCCCCCCAATAAACTAGGCTATCATCGGACTCGCCGGGATTTCCCCGGCCCTGATTGCGAAGGAGCCCCATGAAACTCTACTCCGTCCATTGCGGCTACTACGATCGAGCAACCGGCGACGGCGTGTACGAGTCCCACGTAAACCTCTTCGTGGTGGCGACGGACTTCGCCGATGCCAAAAAGAAAGCAAAGCAAAATCCCCGCTTCAAAGAAAAGAAAATGCATGTCGATGGGCTGCAGGAAATCTCGGTCATTGATGGCTACCGGGTAGTTCTAGAAAAAACGGATGGGCTGGAAGCGGACAATCAGGTCAATAACCTTGGTTACGACGAAATCAAAGCGCTCAAGCAAAACACCACCAAAGTGCAGCTCCACTAGCTTTTGCTCATCTCTAGGAGCTCATTTATTGTTTTCCAATTGCGGGTAGTCGCCAAAAGTCCAAGTGCCTTCTCGACGACGTTATTAGACAATTTGCTTCGCCCATAACCCTCGGGGCAATGTAGGTAAACAAACTTCCCCTTAGCGGTAAAAGTGTCTTTCCCCGAAGAAATCGCCCCCAGTTTTTGGAGACCGGCTTTCGGAGCCGGTTTAGCTAGAAATGTAACGTAGAGCCTATCCAAGGCCACACCCTTTTGCTTCGCGTAGGGGCTTCCTTTTAGAACCTTTGAAAAATCTGCGGGGCTAAAAACGAGGACGGGTACGTCAAAGCCAAAAGTCTTTTTGATGCCGGCCATAAGCTTCTTTTCCACTCCTGGCGCTGAAAGCGGGCTCTTTAGGACGATATTCCCACTCTGAACATAGGTCATAACCTCCTTAAAACCCAGTTTCTCGCAAAGCGTGCGGAGCTTGTCCATCTTTACGGATTTTTGGCCACTGACGTTGATGCCTCGGAGGAGGGCGATGTGAGTCTTCATAGCGGTGATTTCATCATATCGGAAAATCGCACCCGCGATGAGCCTTTTCCCGCACTTTTTACGCGCTAGGAGGTGAGGAACAAATCGAACAAGGAGAGAACGATGAAGAATCTAAGCCTAGCGATAGTTGGAATGTGTACCTGGTTCGCCCTGGCGGCGCAGGCAGCCCCGGGTGTGAAGGAGATTGAAGCCCAGGTTGAAAGCCTCAAAAAAGAGGCGGTCTTCCAAGACCTCTTAAAAACTCTGTCATTGGAAACCAAAAAGAGCGCCTTGGCCTCCCAAAAGCTGAAGCCACAGGCACGGAAACAGCTCGTGCTTCAGCTGAAAAAACTTGCGGGGACCGTTGCCGCTACCCAGCAGGTGCCGAAAGAAGTCCCGCAGGGTTTGCGACCGTACCTGCCCATGCAAAAAACAACGATGCTAAAAATCATGAAGGGCGTCCAGTTCATCAAAGAGCGCTACCCGCTTGTCACTCAGACTGCGCAGTTTGGTCAGGCGGCCTCGTTGTTTTTCTTCACCTCAGAGTACGATCTCATCGACATCGATCCGAACCACTGCGACACGGTCAACTGCGATTGTCACCGCGAGTGTAGTGAGGAATACCGAAACGCGTACAACGCAGCTATCGATGAGTGGATGCAGGAAAACCGCGAGAACTTTACTCCTTGGGGACTTATCAACAACTACATCAACCACGTGCAGGAAGTGAACCGCTTGCAGGAAGAACTTGCGGACTGCCGCGCCCGCTGCAACGGCTGGGGAGAAAACTGGGAGTGCCAGGATCACGAAGACTGCGAACCCGGCGAGTATTGCCGCAAGCCCTTTGGCAACCCGGTGAACACCTGCTCCCCTGGGAAGCCCAATGGTTGGGCCTGCTCCAGCGACGTCAAGTGTGCTTCAGGCTGCTGCAAGTACCACTTTCCGACAAACCCTTTTCAGATGGTATGTCGTCCTAGCGACAAATGTGATTAACTGTCATCTCAATCGTGGTTGGGACCCGGATTCCAGAGTGGGATCCGGGTCCTTGCTTTATGAGGGGCCGTGAAAATAACGGTGCAAATTAAACCGAACTCGCGCAAGGAGTCGGTCGAGAAAAATGCCGACGGCTCGTACACCGTGCGCGTCAATGCCCCACCCGTGGAAGGTAAGGCCAATGCGAGATTGCTTGTGGTCCTCGCCGAACATTTTGGTGTTCCGAAGTCCCGTCTTGAGCTCATCGCTGGGCACAAGTCGAAGAAAAAGACCGTCGAGATTTCCTAGAAGAGTTTATGTCTATTCAACAATCCATTCAGTTTCCATTTGAACCCCAAGAACTCGCAGAGATTCGGGAACTGTGGAAGAAGCACTCCATCGCGGAAGACAAGCGGGACATTCCCGGACTTCTCAGCACTTTAACGGATGATTCTGTTTATGAAATTCTCGAAACTCCCCATCGGTGGGAAGGCCTGGCAGGTGCGCAGCGCTTTTACGAGAGTTTAATTGGCGCCATTCCGGACGTGCATTTTGACCTGCAGCACATTGTTATAGGGCCCCAGGGCGTCTTTGAGGAAGCGATTGTAACCGGCGTTTTCAAGAACGATACGCTGGGGTTCAAGGCGCATGGAAAAGCGGTGCGCGGGGTGGTGGGGATCTTGTTTCCTTGGGATGCGAAAAAGAAACTCTTCAAAGGCGAACGAATTTACATCAACTTACCTGCGTTTCTCGGCGGCTAAGATACTTCTCGATAAAGTCGCAGGCGTTTTCTACACCGTTTTCTGAAGCGATTTGTCGCTGCAACTGTTTGGCGCGTGTGAGGATTTCCGTTGAGGACGCTATCTCGATAGCGTCGCTAAGGCCCTCGGCCGAGAGTTTTTTCTGCGGAATCGGTGTAGGGCCTACGCCAAGCTCCTGTATGAGGCGGCCCCAAAAGGGCTGATCCCCAAAGAATGGGCAGATAATAGTGGGCTTGCCGGCTCGCAGTCCCTCGTGTGTGCTGCCCACTCCGCCGTGGTGTATGACAAGCGAGGCCCTTTCAAAAAGCCAACTATGGGGAACAAACTCATCAAGCACGTAAACATTCGGCAGACCTAACGCTAGGTCTTTTTGTAGGCCGCCCCAGCCGCAAGAAAAAAGCGCCCGCCGACCTGTTTTTTGAATGGCCGCAAGAACCATGCGGGTGGTTTTCGCGGGGTCACTCCCAAAGATGCTGCCAAAGCCCACATAGATAGGAGGCGCTCCTGCTTCCAGGAAACTCGCGAGTGTAGCGGAGGGTTGATAGATTTCAGGTTCCTCCAAAAAAGGAAACCCGCCGACCGTCGCCCAATCGGGCCAGTCCTCGGGGCGGGGGAGTAGGGCCTCGCTCCAACCATGTAGCACCGGTATTTGAGTTCCATCTTCCATTTTGAGTAGCGGCGCGTGGGAGCGCTTAAGGGCGTGGGTCTTGCGCCACTTATCAACAAACCCACGCGTCCCTTTTCGCGAGAGTTTTTGGATAAGCTTGTAAGTGAATCGATTGTACGTAGCACCACCCAAATCTGGAAAGAGCATCGCGGGGCGGCTCGCCGTCGGTACAAACATCGGCTGGAACGTGTAAAGCATGCAGGGGACGCCGAGCTTCCTGGCAAAGCTTGGAGTCCCTGGGGCTTTGGCGTGGAACACAATGGCGTCGGGGCGCACCCGCAGGGCGGCCTCGCCGGTTTGATCTACCAGAGATTGGTTGAGCTTTTTTAGTGAACCGAAGACCTTTACTGCCGCCGCCGCGGTTTTGTAGAGGTTGGTGGCGTTTTCCATCAGGTAACGCCCCTCTTTTGTGCGCATAAAGGCCTGCAAATCACTACTGATGGCCTCGAACTGTAAGCCGTGGCGTTTTACAAAAGCGGCAAAGCAATCGTTGGTGCAGACCGTAACTTCGTGTCCACGCGCCCGAAGCCCTTTGCCGACGGCGACAAAAGGTTGCATGTCTCCCTGTGTGCCGATCGCGATGAGTAGGATTTTCATGAAGCTAGTAATGCTGCATATCTGCTTGCTGCATCATCACAGGAAGCTTATCGATACGTAGCTTTAGGCTACCCCAGCGGCGCGTTTTTTGGTAGGCGACCAGTGCCGCATCGAAGAGCTTTGGATCGGCTTTGTCTGCGTTCAGAATTTCCGCAAACTGTTGGAGCGCGGCCCCGGTGTAGCGCCAGTGTGCGTAGATGCGTCCCAGGTAGTAATGGGCGAGCTGCGCTTGGTGACGCGTGGGTTGATTTTGCAAACTCTCCCGGAAAGCCTTCTGCCCTTCACCCAGGTAACCCGATTTCAATTCAAAAATACCCTGCAAAAAGTAAAGGTAGGGGTTATCGGTTTCCAGCTGGGTTGCTTGTCGCAGCGAAGCGCGAGCGGCCGGGACGTTGTCGTGGTACTCGTAGGCCATTTTTGCTTGGATGAAAGCCTGTTCGGCAAGCGCCTTGTTTGGATAAAGCTTCTTAAAACTGTCGTTCTCGTAGGTCTCGTAGTCGGTGTCTGCAAAATTCTCCGCTGAGAAGTTTTCTACCGTCGGGAGTTCCACGAAAGTGCTTTGCGAGGTGGGGGCCATCCCATTGGCAACAAACACTCGGCCTTGAGCTGGTAGATAGACCAGACTGGTAATCGTTGTATGCACCGCCACTGCATTCCCTATGCTGCGAGGAGTGGCGTTGGGCGAAAAAATATCTGCTTTGTCCCCGAGTACTTCCATGGCGCTTTGTGGGCCCGAAAGAGGCTTGAGTGTTTCTAGTAGGGAATCGATCCGTTTGTATCTTCCGATGCTGTCCTCATCCACCGAGTGGTTGATGTAGAGGTTTTTCTTTTCCATTTCAGGGGAAAGGTACTGGTTGGTCTGTACGTGCTTGCCACCGGCAGACATGCGAACAAACGTATGGGCCCCGCTGAGTTCGATGGCGGCGACTTTCTTTTCGCGCGTGCTGACGAGCGTGTACGTGTAGCCAGAAGGCACGTGGTAGAGCTTAAAGATTTTTGTCGCTTCTTCGAAGGTTTTTGCATGGCGGATGACCTCTGAAGCCAGAAGAAAGGCGGGTACGCCCTCCATGTTGGTTTCCGTCGTCGGAATGGTGTGCACACCCACAAAGATCCCAGACTCATTGATTGCCTGAAAGCCCGCGTTGTGTACGCCGGCAGAAATCACGGCCATATATTTCTGAATGTCGGCCTCTGTCGAATCAAAATAGAGAACGGTGGGGTAGCGATCGTAGTACCCGTTTAAACCGAAATCCATGTTTCTTCCGATGATAAACTCCCCGTCGGCCGTGTAGTCGTCCCAAACCGCAAAATCGCTGCAGTTACTTGGGCTAGCAACGATAGATTCTTCTTCATCCAGATTGCGGGCGGCCAAGATCATGAGGACGTCCGGATTAAGGAGCCCTTGGATGACGTCATCAAGGGCAACGCGCGCGCCCTCGCTAATTCCGTAAGCATCGGCAAGATCCTCATCCGTGCCCATTCCAAAAAGGTGTTGGGTGAGTTTCCCAGTCACATAGTTATCGACGTAGCGTTTAGCGATCGCTTTCATGAGCGGCCTGCCACTATAGGTATTGTCGATGATGTTGGGGACAAGCCGAGGGGCCATCGCAAGGGCGCCCTTTTTGGCTTCGCTTTCTAGGAGCCGCCCGTGTTGGAAGCCCATTTCAAATCGGTCGCCCTTTAACGCGAGCACCCGAATCCCCTCGCGGAGGAACAGCCGGGCCTCGTGAAAGGTTTTGGAACCGTCGTCGTGGGTGACTACAGGGAGCCGGTACAGGTACGAGTACTTTTGTTTAACACTGTTTGGAACTTGTGCCGCGATGGCGATTTGCGAAAAGACAATAACGTACAGCCAGAGAAGACTCCGATTCATAGCGCCCCCAAAGAATAGTGATTCTTTAATTTTACTCTACTTAAAGGTTGAACGCGGAGTGGGGGAGTACCTGCTTTTTCCTACGATTAACGCGGCGCTCATCGTACATTGCAGCTCGGATTTTCGCTAACGTGTTGTATAATAAGCCCACTTGAGAGGGGGCTTATTATGATCAACGCATTCTTAAAAGACATCAATATCCCGCGCTTCGTTATCGCGGTGTTTGTAATGTTCATCTTCATCTTTGTGACGGACTTCGTCCTTCACGGGATGTTCCTCAAAGCCGAGTACGAAGCGACGGCAGCCATTTGGCGGCCTGAAGCGGAGATGCAGAAGTATTTTCTTTTCATGCTTCTTGGCCAAATGATCATCGCCAAGTACTTTACCTTTCTCTTCATTAAGGGCTACGAGGGGACTGGAATCATGGAAGGGGTACGCTTCGGCCTACTCATCGGTATCCTGTTTATTGGTACCTACTTGATCCAGTTCGCGGTCTCCCCGATCACGGTAAAGATCCTGGTCGGTTGGTGCGTGGGTTCGCTGGTGCAGGGTATTCTTGGCGGGATGCTGCTCACTGTAGTGTACAAGCGCTAGTTCGCAGCGAAAATCGGAGGGAGCACGGGATCCCGGTGTGCAACCGGTATCCACGGGTTTGCCCGGTAGATGGCCCCGCGAAAAACCTGACGGAACAAATGCGGGGGAAGAAAAGCTGCTTCCAGGTATAGAAGGCCGTGCTCAATCGGCTCAAAGCCGTGGAGCATTAGGATGTAGTTTACCTGGCCCATCAGCAAAGACTGGTTGATGCGGATAAACGGAAGCCCGACGATCGCCAGCTGGTAATAGTCGGAAAGCGTATCGAACATCCAACTTCTGACTGAAGGCACGCGCCGAAGCGGAAACCAACGCAGGTCTTTAATCAAATCCATCAGCTCCCCCGCCTGCAAAAAGAAAATCTCCATTGTGTCCGGTGCTGGACTAAAGTGCATGGCGTTGCCGTTAACATCGGCTACGGCATCGGGGTAATGCTCGGGGTCCAAATGAGGCATTTCTACCCGCCAGATCTCTCGCCTAGTTGGGTCGAGTCCCAGAAGTTCCTTCAGCTTTTTGATGGGTGAGGGGGATTCGGAAATTTCGACCGTGGGGCGTCTACCAGCGAGCGGGCCGCGCTTAATATCCATTCGCAATTTGCCAGGTTCGATCTCGCGCGAATCATAGGTGGCTCCGGCGCTCGTTGTTTTGTACGGGGTGTCTCCGTGTTTACCCAGGCAGGCGATCTTGTGTTGTTCTCGGAGCATATCCAGATAGCTCAGCTTGCGAAAACCGCGGAACCAGCTTCCAAAAAAGCGAGCCGCTTCAAGTTGGTTTTTTGTGAAGTTGTCACTACTTCCCGGGGTTGTCGAAGTGAGCAGGCCAGGGTGTTCCCCTCGGGGCTCCATGCGAACTGTCGTCAGAACATCAGGCAAACCCAGTCCCAAAAGCCGATTGGCCCGCATCGCCCAACTTGCGATGTGGCCAAGGCATGTCCCGCCGGGGGTAGACCGGGTGGAGGCAACCCTGCGACTTGAACGCGGGCTTGTTGTGTCTGCGCCAAAGCTTCCCGAAGTCGCCAGGAGCAGCGCGATGAGTATAAGTCTGTTTCTCATTTAGAACGCTACGATTGGGCAGAGGTATACCAGAACTCCTGCGGCTGCCTATTAAAGATCGTGTAAATTTAGGGCTGCACGGCGAGAGTACTTTGATCCTCGCGCAGGATTTCCGCGAGTTCTGCGTTGGCCTGATTAGTGAGAGAAATAAGTCCCTTTTCGTCACCCTTGTAGGCGAGCTGTTTGCGTAGGATGCGCTCGTCATGACTCCTAAAAAGAGCCAGCTTTTTGTTGATTTGTTCCCGCTGGGCACCAAGGTTAAGCAGCACTTCTTTGGCCACTTCCAAGCTCGTGAGATATGTTTCCCGGTGTACCTGTTCGATGCCCAACTCAAAAAGCTCCAGAGCGTGTTGCCGGTTTCTTGCGCGGGCGATTACGTGGAGGTGAGGAAAGTGCTCCCGCACCATTCTCGCCGTCAAGACGGAGGTTTCGGCATCGTCTATCGCGAGCACGAAGACTTTGGCATTTGCCGCTCCCGCGGATTCGAGCATGTCCTTTCGCGAAGCGTCCCCGTAAAATACTTTGCGTCCGTATCTTCTCGCGACGTCCACCTGAGAGGCATTGTGTTCGAGAATGGTGAAAGTGATCCCTTGTGTTTGTAGAAAACGCGAAACGATTTGTCCGAAGCGGCCAAATCCAGCGATGAGGACGACGGTATCTTTGGTGTCGACTACATCAAAGGGACGTTCAGAAACTTCGGAGAATGAGCGCAAGTAGCGCTGGTTCAGCGCAAACAGTAGTGGCGTCGCTGCCATACTAAGTGTGACTGCTGCGCTGAGAACTGCAGTTTGCTCGGGTAGCAAAAGCCCGGCAGTCGTTGCGGCCGCAAAAAGGACAAAGGCAAACTCTCCACCTTGCGGCAGGATAAACGCCATGTTGCGCGCGGCCTCTTTCGGAAAACCAAAAAAACGTCCGACGAAGAATATCAGCACGCCCTTTGTGGCGAGCAGGCAGAAAAGGGCCAACGCAATCCACTGGGGCTTGGAGAGAAGCACTCCCAAATCTAGCGACATTCCGACGGCCATGAAAAAGAGGCCAAGGAGAAGTCCTTTGAAGGGTTGAAGATTAATTTCCAGCTCGTGCTTGTATTCGGAATTGGCGAGCAGCACTCCAGCCAGAAAAGCACCCGTTCCCATCGATAAGCCGACACTTTCCATCAGAATCGCCGAGCCCACGACAATCAACAGGGACATCGCGGTAAAGACTTCTTGCACCCGGCTCCTGGCGATGAACTCAAAAAGATGGCGGATAAAATACAAGCCAACAAATATAAAACCCGCAACCATCGCGACCGCTCGAAGTGTCCCCGTCCATGTGGCCGCGGTCCCGACTCCGCTGAGTAAAGGGATGACCGCAATCAGTGGTACGACGGCCAAATCCTGGAAAAGCAGTATTGAAAAGGCCCCCTGGCCATGAAGGGTTTTTAGCTGCCGCTGCTCTTCAAGAAGTTGCAGGCCAAACGCGGTGGAGGAAAGCGCAAGGCCAAAGCCCGCGATAAATGCCGCTTTGATTGGAAAGTAGGCAATGGCCGCAAGTCCCATTAGGACGAGGCCGGTAACGAGCATCTGCACGAGGCCCATACCAAAAACACTTCGTCGCATGGTCCATAGGCGTGCGGGTTCGAGTTCCAAGCCAATTAGGAAAAGAAGGAAAACAACACCCAGTTCCGAAAACGCCAGTATGGCTTGGGGGTTGCCAATCATTTGAAAGCATTCCGGCCCAATCAGTACGCCCGCAAAAAGATAGGCGAGGATGGCACCCAGCTTGAAGTAGCGAAAAATGGGAACGAGTAGAACCGCGGAAATCAACAGGACCAAAAGGGCTTGTAGCTCGTGATGCAAGGGGCCTCCTAAAGGTTTGAGTATAGGCGTTGAAAATTTACCCTGCAAACTGCTTGAGCGTTCGGTATGCTCTTTTGCCAAAGGAGAGCTTATGCAGCACCTTCAGTTTCAGGCCTTTGCTGACTACAACCGGCGCATGAATCAAAAGCTCTACCGAGCCGCGGGAAGTTTAAATCCCGAAGATCGTGTACGGGATTGCAAGGCGTTCTTTGGATCGGTGCAAGCGACCTTGCAACACATTATGGTGGCCGATCTTATATGGTTGCGTCGATTCCAATCCATTCCCGCACTCAGTAAGGTGCTTTCTTCCATCACGCAGTACCCGGACATCGAGAGCTTGGACCAAACGCTTTACCCAGACTTTTCTGAACTCACGGCCGTGCGGGAACGCCTAGATCAGTTAATCATCGAATTTGGGCAGACTCTCTCGCCGGAGCTCGTGGAGAGTACGTTCCGCTATAAAAACATGGCGGGCGTCGAGTTTGAGAACGTGTTTTGGGTATACGTCGCCCACTTCTTTAATCACCAGACACATCACCGGGGACAAGCCACGACGTTGCTCACACAAATGGGAGTGGATGTCGGCGTAACGGACTTTCCGCACGTTATTAAGGAGCGCTAAGACCCCGGGTGAGGGCACTGAAATAGCCGTCCAGGTCATCCGCGTTGATGACGTTGGTGAGTAACGAAAAAGTGAGAGATCCCGCGAGACCTTCGATTTTCTCGTACCAGTCGGGGAAAAAGTGGGGTTCGGCGACAAGTCCGTCCGTCAGCGAACCTTCTAATAAAAAGAGATCCTCAAGGGAAACTCTTCCACAGAAAAGTAAGTGCAGCACTCCCATACGATTGTGCATCAAGGCCCATTGGAAAAGCGAATGCACCTTGATGAGCCCATCGAGATAGACTCCGTCCTTGGTAAAGACCGACTTCCCGTCCGGCTGGCCTCCACGAAAAATGCGGGCTGCAGACCAAAAGCTCTCTTTTTCCGATTGGCCGTTTAAGAGAAAATATTCGAAGGTCTCCACAAAGTTGGCGCCGTTGAGTGCTCTATCAATCGCGATGATTCTCAGAGCGAGGCGCTTTAAGCGGCCCAGATCAATGGCTCCCGTGATGACTTCGGCAAAAGTGGCAAGCCCTTCTTGCGTAAGAGTCGTGCGTGGAGCTCCGCGGCCCATGGTTTTGAGAATAGGCTGGAAGCTGCCATTGATGCCGGTCAGGGCATGGGTCATGACCTCGTGGACATACAGCTGGTCGAAATCGTAGCGCGTAAAGCAGGTGCCCGCGCGCAGCTTGATTAAGCGCCCGCCGGCGGTCGCCTTGGCCGCGAGTTCGGTGACGATTTGCACCTCCGGCGCGTGCGCGCCCATACGCGGGACGGTGTGCCCGTCCAAAAAGACCTTTATTTGCTCGGCCGAAACGCAGAGATCGGGTTCAGTGACAAAGGGGTGCTGAAAGCGAACAGCGAGGGCCACAAGCTTTTCAGCTGCCTCGACACTTGTTTGTTGGCAGCCGGGCATGAGGCTTCCCGGCTTTCCAAATATCTCTTCAGAGAGCTTCTGTAACTTGGGTGTATTGACTGCCTGGACCATCTCGGCGGCGCGGATGTAACTCTCCAAGGTTTTTTTTGTGTAAATCTCCATGGGATGGGAGGCGCTAAAGGAATCCTTGAGCGACTGCAGGGCCGCAATCGTGTCCGTGTAGTCGATTTTTGGGTAATCGATCTTAGGCAATCCCTTTTTCTTTTTTCGCCAGGCCGATAGGAACTCTTCTTCTGCGGGCGGGGGCCAGGAGATGGGCTTTAGCAGACTCACGCCCTTTGCGATCTCCACGGCCTTTTCATTGATGTCCCGCAGTTTGTCCCAAGCCACGACGGTGCCTCACAATTCCGTTTGGAAGTCTACGTCTGGCCCAGTCGATAGTGAAGCAATTTGAATACCTTCAGACCGCGGCGGCAAATCCTTTGTGGGCGTTGATCCCAAGGGCTCCCTGTGTTACACCGACGCCCCTGTGCGTAAGTCGTTGCTTTCAATCGGTCTCGTGTTGTTCGGATTTTCCTCTGCCGCCTATTCGTTACCGGCGGAGTACGACGCTGTCGTAAAAAAGCTTGAGGAACACTCCCCCCAGCCCCGGTACAGTGTGAAATACCTTGAGTTCCTCCACGCGTTCTACGAAGCAAAGAATAGTGATCCAACGCCGCGTTTAGGCCAGGCAGATCCTGACTCGGTTGTACCGTCGGAACCGGGGACGCTCGCGGTTCTACCCCAGGGGGTAAGCCGGCCTGAAGTCCCGGCTTTGCCACAAGGCTTCGATGCCGACTTTCGGGAAAACACAGAAGCGCAGTTCAAGCTGGCCCGAGAGATGGCCCAGCACGCCTTTATTGAAGTCCACCACGCTTCCCTGTTTGCCTCGCTGCCAGTAGCGGAACGCCAGGAAGCGCTCGAAGATCTGTACGAGCGATGGAACGATGAGGGGTGCAAGGATACGGTCTTCAAGCCCGGAAATGTTGAGCGCCTGCTGGATTTTTGGGTCGCCGTTTATGAAGCCGAATGTCTTTCGGCGCTCGAAAACCGGGTAGACGAATCGAATCTTGAAAACCCACCGCTAAGAGGTACTTGGATGGCGGAGTTTCTCGATGAGGTAGGCTCTTTTCCAGTAGCTCCTGTGCTTGCAACCCACCGACAGCGGGCCGTTTTGACGGCGAGAGAATCTGCCGCAGAGCGGTTCGCGGAAAAATATCTAGACAGGTATCTTGCGGGTGCCACGACCGAAGACGCGAGGCACGTTTTGAGTTTGCTCCATTTGCGTCTGCGCGACGCGGTTTCGCAGCCAAAGCTTACCGTTTGGTTAGTGGAAAACGCCGGTACTACTGCGGAGCTGGTTCGGGCCCTGTCCATCGAACTCTGGGATAGTGCCTTTGTCAGCTACTCTGTAGCGGGTCACAACGAGAGCGCCGATGACTTAGCGGCTAGACTGCGGGATATCCGCTCCAATCCTTTTGAGCACATGCGCCGAGGAGTGGGCATGGAATCTACCTTTCTTGCCGGACTACATGTGTTTTTAAATACGGCGGTCCCGCGTCTGAGGGTGGACGAGGAGGTTCTCCTCGCCGAACTGGTAGACGCCTTAGTCGCGGATAAGGGGATGCTCAACTACAAGGTGGCGGCCTTTATTGAGGCGATGCAGGCGTATGTGGAGAACCCGGCGGGAGCCGCACATCTTCCCGCAATTGAGGGGGCCTTGCGCCGTCTCGCAGGCCATTTGGAACAGGAGAGCTTTAATCAGTACGCGTGGCAAGGCTCGGCTCTTGAGGAGCTCCAGACCGCTCTGTTTCACATCATTGTTCTCAGAAAGGCTTGGAACGCGGGCACGGAGGCTTCGGCCGTCGATATGCTCGCCGTACTCGACAACGCTCACGCGGATCCTCTAGACAGGGCTGCGGCCCATTACGCCCTAGGGCAGTTCGGGCCAGGAGTGTTTAGCAGCTTGCTCGATAGGCGGTACGCTGCCCCGCCAACCGGGGGGGATGCCTTTGCCCGCTGCGTTCGGGCGCTCTTCGAGGCCTTGGAAGCCACTCCACCCCCTCCCGAAGAGTAGTGGCGCTTTTTTTAGCCGCACTTTGTGGCGCCGGTTATTGCGCCTTCTTTTCCGGTTTGGTACTCGACGTCACATAGAGGGAATCATGAAATCGTACCTGGCCTTGTTCATGGTGGCCTGGGGGACTATTTCTTTTGCTATCGAAGGGCGCTTGCGCCTCACTGTGCCTGCCCGCGAGCTGCGGGTTTCCTACACCAAGTCCACTGTCTCGATACAGCCCGTTTTCTTGGAAAACTTTGGCGTCGAGTGGTCTTTTGATCTTCTTGCGGCAACGCAGACTGCAGAAATCGATGTACTCAGGCCCGCGGGGGTAATTGAGAAACTATCCTTCCAGCAAGTGTTCCGGTCCAATCATTTGCTCGGTGTATCAAGTTCCCGAACCCCGGCGCAGAAAGCCGACCGCAGTGCCTGGGGAGTCTTCGTCCGCCGGGCGATAGCCTTTCCGGGGGACGTGAAAGACCTGGTCGGGGCCAAGGAATACTCGGAAGCGGATTTGGAGAAAATTCTCAAGACCGCGAGCCAGTCGCTGTCGATGAAGGTTTCTGAATTCAAGAAAGACCTAGCGAAAGCCAAAGAAGCCGACGAGTCGGTCGTCCTCTCTCTCCCTCTGGGAACGGACGAGGTTGTTCTTGAGTACCCGAAGGGCGAGAAAAACTAGCGTACCTTGAAGGTATCGGCTCTTTCTCCCGTTACATCCGGAATTAATAGAGTCTGTTTGAAGGTTTTTTCGGTAAGTGGGACGCTGATGCCTGCCACCAGACGGCTAGGAATTCGTTTTGCTTCAATAAAGGTAATGTTCTTTTCGCGAAGGTACATGTCCAAATCTTTTGAGACGGCAATAAACGAGACGGAGCCACTTCGTCTGGCCGAGATCCTACGGGATCCCCCGTCTTGGTATTCGAGAACGCTAGCCGGTAAATCGACCCGCACCATGCGGTAGTATTGAATGCGGCGAAGCCGAGATAAGGTTTTTTCTAAATGTGTGCGGTAGGTGCTGGAATCGGAAGGGCCGGAGATGCCAGACCAGGTCCCAATCGCGCCGAAAGAGAGCCAGCTGTCTTTTTCTTCGTGCAGGGCGCTTACTAATGTTGCTCCAAGTTGCACGGAAGTTTCCACAAAACCTGCGAGACTTTTGTTTATCTGTTGAAGCTGTGGGTGCCACCACGCTGAAACGAGTCCAGCACAAAAGACTGTAAACGCAAAGCGCCCTGTCCGAGCGAGAAGCCGGCCGAACGCACCAAACCATGCGTGCTTGGCGCACCAGACTTCAAAGCGCATTTTTTGGAGTTTTAACTTCCAGCGCGAGCGTTGCAGATCAAATCGTCCCATTGTCCCCCATTTATTAGCAAATATGATTCCGCTTTTCCTCCGCATGCGGCAAGCGGGGTTTTTGTAGGGGGAGACGACAGGCCAAGCCTGGTATTCACGACTCTGTGGAAAGTCACAAGAGTAATAGGGACTTAGGGAGAGTGGTGGCTGCCAGGCGGGCAGAGCCCGCTCAAAGCGGACTGATCAAACATTAGACACTTTAGGGCGTGCCCAAAATCTCGTTTATTCGCTTTTCTGCGTACGTCAGGCCTTCAAGATTCCAAAATATATTGGGGAGCTCTCCTCGGTGAGTTGTTCCGAGCTGGTCTCGGCTGGCTTTTAGTACGCGTCGGATCTCCATCTCTAAGCGCGCAAAATCGGTTACGGCATTTCGAAGGACTGCCGACTCGCGTGGAACGAGCGATTCACTCCATTTCGGCGTGAGAGTATTTAGGTTGCTGCCGCGCGTGTCTTCGATAAGGAGTAGGGATATAAAATGCTGCTGCAGTTCAAGCAAATTCGGGTGAGGGCTCGCCATTATGTGTGAGAGCACCAGGTGCCGAAGCTCAGCCAAATTCTCAAACTCCGCACCAAAATCGAGAAAGACCTGCTGCAACAAACGACTATGGGTAAGAGTCTTCAAGTTCTTGTCAAATGCATCCAACAGTGAGTGCATCCAGCGCAATCTCAAATTCCGGATGTCACTGACGTCTTCGAGTACGCCGCTTTTTTCGAGTACGATTAACCCGTGAATAGTTTCGATCCATAGAAGGATCTCAGGTGGGGCCACCATGAGTTTGCCGCGGGCTATCTGGTCGGTAGTGGTGCGCATCTCGCGGCCGTCAATAATTTCGTAGACGTCGTGGTCATCGAAGAGAAACAGCTCGTTCGCGTTGGGGGCGGCATCGACTAGTCTGACCAACTCCTTCCAGGCGTTGGCGTTAGCGGAATCGGACTGTGCATAGCCTGTGGGAAAGGCGGCCAGGAGTTCTGCAAATTGCAGGCGGGTGTTTTCGAGTAGCGCATCCCGCCGATCCCGGTACTTTTCGACTCGCAACATCGTTTCGTATAAATCATCCACGGCAAACTTTGGAAGTTCCGCGGCGATAGAGTCACCGGCTTTGGCGAGTTTTTTACGCAACCGAGTAAAACGCCTGTAGGCTTCGATACGAGTCTCCGGGGACATAAGAAGATTTTCAGTGAGGAGCTCGTGATAGTGCGCCATCGCGGCGCGCTCGGATACCTGCTCTGAAAGAGTCCCCGGGCACAAGAAGCCCTCCTCTATGCCCCAAAACAGATGTTCGGCGGCGTGCGCACTGAGGCCCTGGCCGAGGAACCCAAGAATTAGAATGGCTTGGCTGAGGCGTTTCATAAGGGACACACTCATAACACAGTGCGACACGATAAGGCCAGGTACAAAAACCAATTAAATTTCATAGGGATACCGGCGAACCCTCCTTGACTTCCCCGGTCCGCTCGCCGCAGATTAGGGGGATGCAAACCAGACCACCGATCGGGGGGCCGGCCATCGTGCTGGCCAGTAAGGCGCTTCATACAATCAACGCCAAGACCGCCCACGGGCTTTTGCGCTACTCTGCGCGCTTCCAGATTCAAGCGGTCGTAGACGCCAGCCACGCAGGGGAGGCCGCGTCGCACTTTCTCGCCGGTACGCCCTCGGAAGTTCCCATCGTCCCCACCGTAGAGCGAGCAATGGAGTTAGGCCCGGCAAAATACGCGCTGGTCGGAGTGGCGACGCACGGAGGGGTACTGCCGGATGCACTGAAGGCAGATATTCTGGCGAGTCTCGGGGCGGGACTAACCCTCATCAACGGACTCCACCGATTCTTGGGGGAAGAGGAACTTTTTGCAGAGGCGGCGAGAAAAAGCGGTGCCGGGATCGTGGATATCAGAAAACCCAAGCCAAGAAGCGAGCTACATTTCTGGTCCGGTAAAATCTTTGACGTGAAGGCGCCACGGCTCGCGGTCCTTGGGATGGATTGCGCCATCGGCAAGCGAACGACCGCAAGAATCCTCGTCGAAGCTTGCAGGGATGCCGGCCTGCGAACGGAAATGATTTACACGGGACAAACCGGCTGGATGCAAGGTGGAGAATACGGTTTTATTCTTGATAGTGTTCCAAATGATTTTGTCAGCGGTGAACTGGAGAATGCGATTTGCGCGTGTGATCAGAATCTCTCCCCTGAGTTGATCGTGCTCGAGGGCCAGTCTTCTCTGCAAAATCTCTCTGGCCCATGCGGTGCGGAGCTCTTGCTTTCCGGGCAGGCTAAGGGTGTTGTGTTACAACACGCGCCGGGCCGCAAGTTTTTGGAAGGCTATGAAAAGCAAGGTTTTGCGTACCCTAGTCTTAAAACAGAAGCGGAACTGATCCGCTTGTATGGTTCCCGACTCGTGGCAATTTCCGTAAATCCCCAGAACCTATCTCCGAATGAAGCTACGGCCGTTCGCGAACAGATACAGAATGAAATGGGCGTTCCAGTTTTGGATCCGTTTACCGAGACAGATAGACTAGTGGGCTTGTGCCGGGAATACGTGAATGAAAATTGAAAACATTGAAGTCTGGAAAGAATCGTTTGCCTTGGTTCGTCCGTACACGATCGCCTTTCGTACGATTTCGGAAGTCGATAACATTATTGTTAAGCTGGTTAGCGGCGATAAACTGGGGCTTGGCGCCGCATCCCCCGAACGCTTTGTAACCGGCGAAACACTTGAAGCCACTGAAGCGGCTCTAAAGCCAGAGCGTCTGGAGTTCCTCAAGGGTTCCAACCTAGAACAAAGCCTGGAACATCTGAAAAGGGATTTTCACTCCACACCGGCGGCGCGTGCCGCGGTGGAGATCGCGCTCTATGATCTGGTGGCACAGGAGGCTGGAAAACCCCTCGTTGAATTCTTTGGAAGAAAGCACAAGCGGTTACCGACGTCGATCACGATAGGGATCAAAGGCGTTCGGGAGACCCTTGACGAGGCCGAGGAATACATCGGACGAGGGTTCAGCATTTTAAAAGTGAAACTTGGTAAAGATTTTGAGTTGGACATCGAACGTGTCTTGAAGCTCCGCGAAGCGATAGGCGACGATGTGCGTGTGCGACTCGACATGAACCAAGGTTATGGCCCAAAAGAAGTCGTAAGTTTCTGGGAACGCGCCAAGGCGGCGCATTTTGAGTTCGTGGAACAACCGATGCTCGCAGCTGCGACAGGGATGTTGCGTAGCCTCCCTGCGGATATCCGGAAACAAATAGCGGCCGACGAGAGTCTCTTGAGTCCCGAGGACGCAAAAGCCCTGGTCTCCCCAGAGCCCGCCTGCGGCATATTTAATATCAAATTGATGAAATGTGGTGGGCCCTCCTCCGCGAGGATGATTGCTCAAACCGCAGCGGACAACGGGATCGAACTCATGTGGGGATGCATGGACGAAAGCGCCATCAGTATAGCGGCCGCGCTCCATACGGCTTACGCGTGTTCTGCAACCCGCTATCTCGATTTGGACGGATCTTTCGATCTCGGTAGGGATCTCGTTGAAGGTGGTTTTGTGGTCGAGAAGGGTGAAATGTACCTAACCGATGCGCCCGGCCTTGGAGTGCGCCTACTCGGATAGGTGTGCGGGCGGTGATCCGTAAAGCGGCTTGCCAGCAGGTGCCAGTACCTTTTCCTTGAACACGAGCTCGCCATTTACCCAAACTTGGGAAATGGATTGCTGAAACTTGTCCAGACTCTGCAGAGCATCGAAACTTTCCCCTGCCTTAAGCAGGACTAAATCCGCAAATGCGCCAGCTTCCAATTTCCCGCGGTCTTTCAGACCAAAAGCATTGGCCGCCAGTGACGAACGTTTGACGATCAATTGAGAAAGGCCAAGAACGGGTGGGGAAACAGTCTCTGGGGTTTGCTGAAGTGTTTCCTCGGCCATCGCCCAGTTCGTGGAAATAAATCCACGAGGATCTTCCAAAAATGTCTGCAAGTCGCTCGGTTGCAACGGGAGTAGGGGGTTGAAATCAAACGTGACGTTTAGTCCTGCGGCACGGGCTTTTTCAAGTCGTGCAACCAAATGGTTTGCGCGGTTCCAAACTTTTTCAGAACTGAGTTGGAGATCGGCCAGGTGGAGTGGGACTTGGGCTTTCTCAGCAATTTGAAGCACGGTTTCCAGTTCGTCCCAAAGGCTTTTGTCAGCGCCCTGCAGGCGAACCAAAAGGAGGCCGTTGCGCTGTTTCAGTTCTGGCGCCAGCCAATTGAGCGCCTGTTCGGTCTGCGGGTTCAACCCTTGGCGCAAATCAAAGTAGACCCCGATGGCGCCGAGCTGCATTTGCCTGGCTAAACCTTGATTCAGGGCTACGGCCGTGAGAGGCGCTTGCGGCGATTGCTTTAGCACTTCGTTTTCGATTTCAAAATAGTCCGCAACCCACCCGACGTTGGTGGCACTCTTTTGTTCGGCAGCCTCCGTGAATGCCCGCCGATCCGGCAATACTACCGAAGTGACGCCGGACTGCACCGCAAGCTTTGAATCAAACTTGGGGTCATGTCCGGACTCAACGAAGCCCGGGAGTACCAGTTGGCCGGAAACAGAAACGATCTTCTCACCGCGGATTGGGGAAAGTTGCCCCATTTCCAGGATGCGTTGCCCTTTGAGGCGTAGGTCCATGGGAACCGCTTTTCCGTTTTCCAGTACCATCCCCCCCTGGACGAGCAGAGTCCCTGGATCGAAACCGGCTTCCGTGTACCACCATACCGGGACGCCCACCATGAAGACCAAGAAGACCAGGAACAAGATTCGAGCTGTACGCATATGATATTCGTACCGAATTTAAGAGCATTTGGAAACTTGATTCCCGGTACGCGTTGCGTAATCCGGCCTTGAATGTGGCAATAAATTCACGATTCCGGCAATCTTGAAAGTCAGTTCCGGGCTATTCTGGATTTGCTAACCAAGACGGCATCGAGAAAAGAATCACGGAAGAAGCGCATCATAAGACTGCTCACGGATGTAGCGCAGCTGAGACGGCACAGAAAAGACATTCAGCTTGGATCACTCATGGAAGAAGCGCCTGATGAGATGGAACTCATCGTAGACGGACCCAACGAGACCGAAAGTTAGCTGTGGTGGACGAGGAACGTTGCTACTACCTCCACAGCCTCCCTTCTTACTCCTGGCAATATTTGTCAGGAGCAAAGCCAAAACTGTCCCTTTTTCCGATCTAAAGTTTCAATCCCCCCCAGTAATTTTTGAACTTTTACGAACTGTCCCCTGGTGCGAGTTTTGCATTTCGACTGCGCTGAGAGCAGTGGTTTTAAAAGTGGTACGTTTGCGACTGGGGGAGCTGATGTTGTTGTTTTCCGCGCGGGGTATTTCTGCGCTCTTGGCTTTGTTTTCCTTATTAATCTTGGTACCGCGTCTAGCGTCCGCTGAAGAACGCGTGCGAGGGCGCACCCAGGTGGTCCTAGATTCCGAGGAATCTACTTCCCGCTTCAGCGTGGGCGGAGGGGTAGCTGTTCTTGAGGGCGTCGACGGCGCCAACGTAGGTTTTGGGGGCAGCGTGGGCTTCGCCTTCCGCGTAGGCCCAGGATCTCCGGTCTTTCTCGGGATGGACGTGGGGTACAACTATTGGAACGTACGCATTAAAGAGCAGCAAAACGGAACGGAAGTTACCCGAAACGCCTCCTTAAACTCCTTTCAGATGTTAGCGTCGATTTATTACCGGTTTCTGGATAACCAGGCCGCCAAGGCGCACCCTTACATAGGTTTTTCGATTGGGCCGAACTTAATGAGTGGGGACGACAAAATAAAAATGGGCGGCAACAGCGTAACTGCAGGCGGTAGTCAGGTCGCGCTTCAAATGTACTTTAGGCCAGGCGTAGAGTTTGATGTGAGCCGGAACGTCAGCGTGAATTTCGAATCCCGGGTGGGTCTCCTGGAGGGCAACTTGATGTTCGCGCCTCAGGTAAATGCGATCTTCTCGTTCTAGATCTACGATTGACCCGGTACGGAAGGGCTTCGCAGTTTTTGGAAAAGCAGATCGGCCATGACAGCGTGGCCGCCGGCGTTCGGGTGGGGATCGTCTGCCTGCACCCATAAAGTATTTTCCTTACCCCCAAAATTTGTAGAGAACGCCTCAAACGCGTTCAACGTGTCTAGGCCGTCGCTTTTGAACTGCGCTTCAATCGTCTGGTAAATGGGCGCGTACGCTGAGTCCGCGCCAAGATCGTGTGTATCGGGAACAATCATGACTAGAAAAGGCACTCCTTTTTCCGTTGCCATCCGGTGCATTTGCTTCAGATAGCCTCGTGTGTTTTTCCAGTCCTGGCTTTGTGGCGTGTAAAGATCACGATAGTATTCCGGCAGACTTTTTTGGTTCGCGTAACGAAAGGAGAGCCCTTGAAGCTCGCTGTTCAGGTACGCGGCGAGAAACGAATACCGTGCCAAAGGGTTCGAGTTCTCTGGGTTGGGCTCGGCGTCGTTGATGAAGTAGTGTAAAACAACCCGGTCAGGATTTACTTTTTCGAATTGTCTCCGGAATATCTCAAACTGGCAGAAGCTGTTGTAGTTGCCGGTTCCCGCGTTGGCTATCTCGACGGTCTGCGTGGGCCGGTCTTGTTGGAGTTTGTTCGCTAGTTGGGTGGTGAAAATCTTCTCTTCCGGAACTCCCCATCCCATCGTGATGGAGCTTCCTAGAACAAAAATGCGTTCGGAGTTTGCTCCCTTGTTTTGCGTGAGTTCGGGACTGCGGTGGCCAAGTCCGTTCAGTCGAATATCTACACCCATTAGGTGAGCTTCACTGTTTGGGCGATGAACGTGCGTAAGTACGCCGAGCGGGTCGCGCATCTTTAGGGTTTTGGCGTACTTTACCATTTCAATCGTATAGATGTTTTTTTGCGAGCTGATTACCCGGAGTGCCGTTTCAAATATGACCAGGCTGAGAAGGCAGCTCCCGCCAAAGAGAGCAGCTTTGATTAGGTACTTTTGGGTTTTCACGGACGCCTCCTAGAATTGAAAATAGACGAAAGGCCGGGCCTCTTTCACACTCAAGAGCAAAAACACTATCAGTAGAGAGGTGACAGTGTAATAGGTCATTCGAAAGAATGCCGGCAGACGCAAAATAGGGTACTCATCGCGGGTTTTGTGCACAGGGTAATCGAGAAGAAACAGAACTCCGTAGAGCACTGCCAACATTCCGTAGGCGGGAAGATCTATCGTGCCTTGGAAGGAAAACAGTTTTTTTAGAATTCCCCACATCGTAGCGAAGTCGGGCGAGCGAAAGGGTAGCCAGGTAAGAATAACGAGGAAGTGGGTAAACACGATTTTGATGGGACGGAACGCAGAGGGCGTGTTGCCCCGTCTTCCCACAAACTTATGAACCGCAAGATAAAGTCCGTGAAGAAAACCCCAAAAGACAAAAGTTAGGTTTGCCCCATGCCACAATCCGCCGAGTAGCATGGTGATCATCAGATTCATATAGGTGCGGGCCGGGCCTTTGCGGTTCCCGCCGAGTGGGATGTAAAGGTATTCCTTTAGCCAGGTGGAGAGCGAAATATGCCACCGGTGCCAGAATTCCGTGATGTTTTCGGCAAGGTAGGGCTGGCGGAAGTTTATCATCAGGTCGATGCCAAACCATTTGGAGACTCCCCGGGCAATATCAGTGTAGCCGGAGAAGTCGAAATAGATTTGAAGCGTAAAAATTAAGAGCCCTTCCCACAGGTCAAAGCTTCCTAGGCTCTGCCAGTTTTCAAACGCCTGATCGGCGTACGGGGAGATTTGATCGCTCAGGATAACCTTCTTTATGTAACCCGTAAGAATGAGTAGGGCGCCTTGATGAATGAGGCGTCGATCAATGGGTTTGGCTAGGTTTTGAAGTTGGGGGAGCAGATGGCTCGCGCGTTCAATCGGGCCGGCAACGAGTTGTGGAAAGAAGGAAACATAAAGGGCGAAGTCCCTAAGGTTGTCGCAGGGTTTTATTTCTCCACGCCAAACTTCTATCGTGTAAGACATAGTTTGGAATGTATAGAAACTAATGCCCACCGGCAGAATGATGTTTAGCGTGAACGGGTGCACCTGCCAGCCGATCAAGGCAGAGAAATCGGCAAAAGAGTCTGCAAAAAAGTTGAAGTACTTAAAAAAGCCGAGGATGCCCAAGTTGGTTGCAATGCTGATGAGGAGAAACCGTCTACCCTTTTCTCTGCTGGGGGCCCCCGCTATTCCTTTGCCGCAGTAAAAATCTACCAAGGTCGATAGGAGTAGAAGGCCGCAGAATTTCACGTTCCAAAAAGAATAGAAGATGTAACTGGCAACTAGCAGAAGGTAGCTGCGCCATTTGGGGGGGGATAAGAAAAAGCCGACGAGCGTGGCGGCCAAGAAAAACGGGAAGCTGATTGTGTTAAATAGCATTGGGGTTCGGGGGTCGGTTTATCTTCTTATTTTAACTCAAGAGCACCCTAACGGCGACAATGGAGCGTAGCGACACGGGTGGCTGCGCTATACTAAAGCCTTCGGGGGCCCGGATGAAAATAATGAAGAAAACAATTCTCTTTCTGTTTGTGACACTAGCGCTCTCAGAGGTGCTGCTTCGTGTCTTTTTCAAACCTTCGCCTCCTCCTCCGCTCTTCGACGTGGCCACCATGCCCTCGGTTCTTGCAGAGCCCTGGTTTCCGGAATGGGAGAGAGAACACGCAAAATTGACACGGGAGTTCAAGGCCTACGAGTTGTACGCGTTAGAGCCTTTTGACGGGAAGTACGTCGGCGTAACTAGCGAAGGCTATCGCCGTACTCTCAACGCCATCGCGGAAACTGAGAAAGCCACACACATTGGGCTCTTTGGCGGGAGCACGATGTGGGGAGGGCTTGCACGGGATTCTCATACAATTGCTTCTGAGCTAAGCGCGGCTCTAAACGGGACGGGTTTTCCTGCATGGGTGACAAACTACGGTCAGGTCGGTTTTGTGTTCTCACAGGAAATTCACCAGGCCTTGCGGATTAGCTACTCAACTAAGCCACCGCAGGTGATGATTTTCATGGATGGAGTCTGTGATATTTTGGCGGGCCTCGCGAATTTTGTGAACGGTGTTACCGATCCTGCGGGTAAGCCTTGGGAATATGACAAATACCACTATCTTTTTCAGATGGGAAAGACGGGTGAAGTCGCCTGGTCCGATGTTGCCAAAAAATCTATGCTGGTCAGAAGACTATTAAAAGTTGCCGAGCAGCGTGGGTGGGTAGAGCCCGATCGGAAAAACCGCTTTGTAGCGCCGACAGAGCAAGATAAGTCGCGCTTAGCGGAACAGGTTTCCGATCAATACTTAAGAACTTTAGCAACGGCAAGCCGGGCTTTTCGAGGGACGGGCGCTCGTCCAATCTTTGTTTTACAGCCAGCGATCTTTTTGAAGAACCCGCTTAGCGAAGAGGAAAAAGAGGCTATGGATCGCAACAAAGCTTGGCAGGGAATTGTTGCCGATGCGTATGCGAAAATTCGTGCTGGATCTCAGAAGCTTCCGAGTGACGTGGAGTTTTGGGATATTTCTGAGATCTTTCAGGGGAGCTCGGAGACTCTCTACGCAGATATCATGCACTATTCAGAGGCAGGAAATCGCAAAATCGCGCAGGCCCTTTCATCCCGCCTTCGGGCCCAGCCAGATCCGTTGCTCTAAAGGAACGCCTAGTTCAAGTTGTAGATATAAGGCGTCGCCGCGTCCTGCGTGCTTGTCAGAGCCAGCAGCAAAAAAACCGCCAGAGCCGCCACGAGAGGCCAAATCCAGTAGTGTTTATAGGTTCTTAGAAGGCTGAGTGTGCGTAGCATAGTCCTTCTAGTGTACCCCAAAAACCCCCAAAATAAACTTGATGCGATGCATCAAATTGACTAGGGTGTGAAGCTTCTCGGCGTATACCGGTCTCTTTTGGAGGACTTAAATGATTCAGGATCCTATTGCCGTATTAGCGGTGTTATTGGTGGTTTTGGCGGTGTTGTTTTCCGCGGCGGCTCATCCGAGCATTGGGAAGATTTTCAAAGTAGTCCCCTTGTTGGTTTTTGCCTACTTTGTGCCCACTCTGCTTTCGAATACCCACATCATTCCGCTGGAGAGTCCGACCTATACGTTCATAAAGAAGTGGCTGTTGCCTTCAAGCCTGCTGCTTTTGACGATGTCTGTGGATATTCCGGCGATCATGGGGCTTGGTAAGAAAGTATTGTATCTGTTTTTTGGTGCGACGGCGGGTATCGTGATCGGTGCGCCCCTTGCGTACCTCGCGTTTGGCTGGCTGATCCCACCCGAAATCGGGGATGAGGCGTGGAAAGGTCTGGCCGCGCTGAGTGGTTCGTGGATCGGCGGAGGTGCCAACTTCATTGCGATTGGCGAGAGTGTTGGTGCGAAACCTGAGACGATCAACATGATGGTAATTGTCGACGTTGCCGTGGCAAGCGTCTGGATGGCCGTGCTTTTGTATTTTGCGGGTAGGGAGAAGGAAATTGATGCGGCCATTGGCGCCGATCGATCCGCCATTAACGTTCTTCGCGAAAAGGTGGAAGCGTATCAATCGCAGGTATCGCGCCCTGCAAAATTACCCGATTTGCTTACGATTGCGGCGTTGGCGTTTGGCGGAACGGTAATCGCTAGTTGGCTCTCTAAGATGCTTCCCGAATTTGGGGGGATCGTAACCGGCTTTACGTGGATTGTGATTATCGTAACGACGATTGGTGTCGGTCTTTCCTTTACGAACTTTCGTAAACTAGAAGGCGCGGGTGCCAGTGCGGTGGGTTCGGTATTTCTATACCTGCTCGTGGCAACCATCGGTGCGCAAGGAAATTTCGCAGCGGTTCTCGATGCGCCGGCGATGGTTGTGATTGGTAGCGTGTGGATGTTGTTCCATGCGGTTACCATTCTGCTGTTGTGCCGTTACCTGAAGGCGCCGATCTTTTTCGCAGCGGTTGGATCGCAGGCGAACGTGGGCGCGGCAGCTTCGGCTCCGATTGTTGCAAGTGCTTTTCACCCGGCCCTTGCGCCGGTGGGAGTGCTGCTAGCGGTTCTTGGCTATGTGCTTGGAACCTACATGGGCCTTGTTTGCGCGTTTTTGCTGCAGACAGTGCACAATATTATTTTCTAGGCGGTCTAAGCGGCCTTTTTCGTCGGGGATTGAAGGGCGCTCAGCTTTTTGGCGAGCGAACGGGCAAGCTTCATTCCTAGGGTGGGGGCGGCTCCTATGATTTTTTCAAAGTTCCCCGCCTCGAAATAGAGAACGCTGATCTCTGTCTTTGCGATGACGGTTGCGGTTCGGGGTGTGTCGAGCAGTGCGGCCACTTCACCGACAAATTCAAGCTCATCCGACGCCGTGATGGTATTAATTGCTTTTCCCTTAACCCGAATTTCTAGGGTGCCGCGTTCCAAGATATAGAAGCTCGTGCCGGTTTCCCCTTCCTTGAGCAGAGTATGCCCCTCAGGGAAAATCTTTCGAAATGGAGTAAGTCCTTTGGGCGACGACATAAGCCCTCCTTCGATCCGTATCGGCAGTGCGCCCCCTCGCAATAAGCAGGTAGATTGACGCGCGGCGGCCTGGCGGTTTTGAGGTACCATTAGGGTATGACCCCACGCACGAATACCGCCCGCAAAGTTTCAGAGGCGAGCATTTTGGACTCGTTAAAACGCTGCCCGTTTTTTCAGGCGTTTCCGGACCCTCTCCTGAAAGAAGTGTCTCAGTTCGCAAGCTTTGTTTCTTTGCCAGCAGGAAACGAGATACTGAGACAGGGAAGTAAAAACCAGAACTTATATTTTCTACTGTCTGGTTCCGTGGGCGTTTATAGTGACGGCGATCTTGTTATCCACATGGAGACCTACGGCGACACGATCGGAGAGATCAGCGTTCTGAGCGAAACTCCGTGCAGTGCTTCCGTTGTTACGGAAACTCCAGTGGACCTGATTCAGGTTCAAGCACAGAAGTTGTTGGGAGACGCGAATACGGGCGCTTCCGAATCCTTACGGAGCCAGTTTTTTGGTGCGTATGCCGGGATACTTATTGCAAAGCTCGCCGCTACCAATGAAAGAGCAAAAAAGTTCGAGGAGGCGAGTAGAAATCTCAAGAACGCTCAGAAGGCGCTTATCAAGGCGAACAGCGAACTGGAGCAGAAAGTTGAAGAGCGCACCTCGGCACTGCTTCGCAAAACTGATGAGTTGGAACAGCAGAACTCAGAGTTGAATGCCAACCGACAAAAGCTCGAAGAGCTCTACAACACCAAGGATCTTACCTTCTCGAAGTTGAATACCCTTTTTACCGAGCATCTGCTCCCACTGCAGGATTCGTTTCACCAGTTTGTGCGCCCTGAAGACAAGGATTCCGCGAATTTTCTTGGAGTGGCGTCCAAGCAGATCGACGATCTAGTGGGTATTTTGACACCTTTGACTTCCTACCATGCTGCAGAATTAGCCATGAAACACAAACGTATCCTCCTGGCGGAGGGGGATGTGCGGGAGCAAAAATTGGCGAAGTTAGCACTCGGGGGTACCGGTGTGCGATTGGATATTGCGAGTACCATCGAAGAGGCGCAGGAAAAGATTGGCCACACGGAATATGATCTGCTTTGCCTAAACGGGCAGATGATTGAGCTCGCCAAGATAGTAAAAGAATTGCGTCCTAACTTGAAACTCGTTTTCATGACCTCGGAAAATATCCCTACCTACATCAAGAAATTGCGTGAGTACCCGAATTTGACCAACATTGCAGCCCGTAGCCGCGTCGATCGCGCTTTTACGGCGAAGAATCTCGTAACGACCATTCGCAAGCTCATCGATCCGGAAATGTTTGGATTGGAGAAATACCTGTTCTGGGGGGTGGAGGTGCGGTCCCGCAAAGTAACTGGCAGCGCGCAGCGCCGGGAGCTCATCCAGGAAATGGTGCAGCACTTTGAGTCCCTAGGTATTCGTCGGCAGATCCTTGAAAGCGTAAGTGTTGTCGCTGAGGAACTTCTGATGAACGCCATTTATGACGCCGCCCTGGGTAAGGACGGCAAGCCCAAGTACAATCAGTTGCAACGCACAGTGCCCGTTGTTCTGGAACCTTCTGAGCAGGCGCAGTTTCGGTATGCTTGTGACGGCTTCCTGCTTGCGATCTCAGTTGAAGATCCTTTTGGCAGCTTCCAAAAAGGTACTCTGCTCGAGTATTTGGAAAATGGTTTTGCGGGCACCGAAGTTGCTCCACGTCCTGAAAAAGGCGGTGCCGGAAAAGGTCTCTTCCTTCTCACCCAGACCGCCGATATGGTCGTCTTTAATGTGAAAACGGGAAAGCGTACCGAAGCGATAGCGCTTTTTCATGTGGATCGAGAGAGTGCCAAGACTCACCAGGATCCTTCCTTCCAGTACTTTAGCCGCGACTAAGTTGACACCAACTACCATGCTTTCTCTACCTGACGCTGTTATGAAGGCGTCTGGAGGGGTACATGGGAAGAAGTGTTCTCATTTTTGTGTTTTTCGCAATCGGTGTCACTCAGGCGTTCGCGGGTCCTAGTCCAGTTTTTTCGATTCGCCGGGATTGCCAGGCCGTCGTATGGGGCAACGCCGGGCTCTGTGTGAGTTCGGATTGCCGAGCGCTTTCGTTTCACAATACATCCTTTTGTACTTCAGGAGACTGCCGCGCCATTCTCTACCGCAATGCGGGACTCTGCCGCTGACATTTTGGAGCGGCTTGATCTGTTTGGCTTCGTATTCTATCTTGCCGGTCTATGAGAATTCTTCTGGCTCCCATGGAAGGTGTGGTCGATCCCGTCCTTCGCGATCTGCTCACCTCTTTGGGTGGTCTAAGCCACTGCGCTACCGAATTCATTCGTGTGACCAATCAACTGCTCCCCCCGCGGGTTTTTTACCGATTTTGTCCGGAGCTTTTGGCAGGGGGGACCACTTCGGCTGGGACCCCGGTTTACGTACAGCTACTTGGCGGGGATCCTCTTTGGCTCGCTCGCAATGCCGAGCGGGCGGCACAGCTCGGGGCGCTGGGTATCGATCTGAATTTCGGCTGCCCGGCCAAGACGGTGAACCGACACGATGGCGGGGCCGCGCTGCTGAAGTGCCCCGATCGGCTGGAGCGTATCGTTCGGGCCGTGCGCGGGGCGGTTCCGGCGACAATCCCTGTAACGGCAAAGATCCGTCTTGGCTATGATTCGCCCGATGCGGCGGTTGATTTGGCCCGCGCGGTCGAGGCCGGCGGGGCGACCTGGCTTAGCGTCCACGCGCGGACCAAAGTGGATGGGTACCGACCCCCCGCGCAGTGGGAATGGATTGCAAGGATTCGCAAGGCCGTGCACCTTCCAGTTATCGCAAATGGAGACGTTTGGAGCCGCGAGGACTACCAACGTTGTTGCGAGGTGACCGGCGGGGCAGATGTCATGCTAGGGCGGGGGATCATCGCTAGACCCGATCTCGCTCGCCAGATTCGCAACGGGAGCTTGCCTCTGGGGTGGGACGATTTGTTGCCCCTTCTAAAAAGCTTTTATAGTCGAAGCGTGGAGGCCAAACACGAGCACCATGCTCTGTGCCGTACCAAGCAATGGTCCCGACTGCTTGGACGGAACTACCCACAAGCCACCACTTTGTTCGAGCGCATTAAGTACCAAAAAACAGCGGAGAACCTCTTTGGCCCGGTTTACATCCCGGGGGGGATCGGCTATCCAAGCTCCAAGGAGAACAATTATGTCTACGATCAAAGCGCGACACATTCTTGTCGAACAGGAATTTGAAGCCAAAGATTTGCTGAAAAAGATTAAAGAAGACGGCGCCTCCTTCGAGGATCTGGCCCGCGAGCATTCCAAATGCCCGTCAGGCCGTCAGGGTGGGGATCTGGGCTCCTTTGGAAAAGGGCAAATGGTGCGCGAGTTTGAAACGGCGGCTTTTGCGCTTCAGGAGGGTGAAGTCTCCGAGCCTGTCCGTACCCAGTTCGGTTACCACCTCATTCAAAGATACTAGTTTAACGGCCGCCGCGGCGGTTTCCGCCGGAGCCTCCGCGTGAACGTCCGCCAGAACTTCCCGAACGACTGGAGCCGCCTCGGCGCCCACTGGAGCTGCTGCGTCCGCTGGAACGGCCGCGAGAGGACCCGCGTCCGCCACCCCGTTGGGGACCGGAACTCCGTCGGCCGCGCGACGGGCCTCTAGAGGAGCTCTCCATTCGAAAACCCGGCGCTTCTTCAGACGGAATCGGGGATCCGAGAACTCGCTCAATTCTGCGCAGCTGGCCCATTTCACGAGGGGTTACAAAGCTCGTCGCTTTGCCCGTTGCGCCTCGTCTTCCGGTTCTTCCGATTCTGTGGATGTAATCCTCTGGTTCCTCGGGCAAATCGTAGTTGATAACGTGCCCGACGTTTTCGACGTGAATGCCACGCCCTGCAACGTCGGTGGCGAACAGTATTCGAAACGCCCCGTCTTTAAATCCTTCCAGTGCCTTTTCGCGATCGCTTTGTCTTTTGTTTGAAGAGATGTAGGTGGAGTCTTCCATGCCGTAATCGAGGCTGGAGCGCCAAAGCTTAAAGGTGTTGTCCTTCGTGCGATTGAAGACAATGACTGTTTCCCGTTCCTCTTCCAAGAGGTACATGAGTTCGCGTAGCTTCTGACTTTCATTCACGAACAATACCTTCTGATCCACGTTTCGGTTGGTCGAAAGAGCTCGTCCCACCTGAACCCGCTTAGGATTGTGGAGAATTCTTTTAGCAAGGCGTTCAATCTCTGGCGCGATAGTAGCCGAAAAGAGCAGGGTCTGCCTCGAATCGGAGATCTCGCTCGTGATGCGGTTCAGTTCCTTGGCAAAACCCATGTCGAGCATTCGATCTGCCTCGTCGAGTACGAGCATCTCAATGTATTCCAACCACAGGTTGCCGCGCTCCAGATGGTCGCAGATTCTCCCGGGAGTCCCTACTAATATGTGGGGCCCAGCTTTTAGCCTTTCTTCGTCGCTCCGGAGGTTCACTCCTCCGATGAGAGAGACGCTTCGAATTCCCAGCGGCGTTGCAAACTGTTCAAGGGTTTGCTGAGTCTGTAGGGCAATCTCGCGCGTTGGGGAAAGTATCAGGCCGTAGGTCCCCTTGCGCCCCTTCATTTTCTCAATCATGGGGAAGCAAAAACACGCCGTTTTGCCTGAGCCCGTCTGGGCAGACGCTACAAGATCCTCCCCCTTTAGTGCCAGGGGAATGGCCTTGCTTTGAATCGGGGTAGGAGATTTGAATCCCGCTTGTTCTATCAGAGAGAGGAGATCATCTGAAAGCCCCAGGTCGCGCCACTGTGCTGCGTCCGAGTCTGTATTCACCCCTATAGGGTAGTGGAACGGCCACCGTTCGGCAAGCGACTAAAGCCTAACGTCGGCCTTTGGCCCGCGTGAATGAGTCGACAGAAAAGCGGCCGCCGTCTGTGAAGAAAAGCGTAATAAAAGGAACCGCAAAGAGCAGAGCGAGTTCTTTCTTGCTCCAAGGATCGGCCGAGTGCACGATGACCGCGGCAACGAGCATGGTGATAGCAACGGGTACGGCCGCCCATCTTGTTTTGAAGCCCACAACGACGGCGAGTGCGCAGAAGAACTCCGCGAAAACCGCTAATGCCAGGCTTACTTTTGAACCCAAGCCGAAGAGGCTGGGAAAGCGTGTTACGATGGTGGAAAAGCCAGTAAGTTTTCCCCAACCATGCCCCAAAGCCATCATTAGACCTGCCGATACGCGAAGAATAAGTAATCCTAAATCCAGCTTCATGCTTCCCCCTTGAAGTACCCCAAACGCTACACTGCACGCTGGGTTCTGTCTACGGATAAGGCTCGGTGCGGGAGGGGCGGCAATTGTGAAGCAAATTTCACAGGCCTAAGGGACTTCCATCACGCTTGGATCAGATAATTGAAGAGTAAGGGGGTCTTACGGAGGAGCCCCTTATGCGCACGCGCGCCCAAGCTATTAAAATCCTCCCCCTACTTTTTGTATTGATCAGCTGTGGTGGGGATCCTGTTACTGCACCTCTCAATTTCGATCTCGCCGTTTTGACCATCTCTGAGGGTTTGAATTACGAATACGGTTATGTCCCGGTCGGCGAGATTGTTGAACACACTTTTACTGTGACCAATGTTGGTAAGATCCTGGCCTCTGACTTGCGCAGTGACTTTCACATAACAGCTTTTCAATACTACGGGGGCAGCTATCCCGGTTTTGGAGGGACGTGCTCCACGGAATTGTACCCGGAGGAGTCCTGCAGCATCGTAATTGCGTTTAGTCCGATCCACACGAGCGTCTACACGGCGCCGATTCAGATTGTGTACCACAATGGCGCGCAGGAAGTGATTACGGCACGTCCCGTATTGCGAGGGACCGCAATTGGGCCTTAAGCGTACTCTGGAGTCTTTTTAGGGAGTTTGCGCACACCCTTTTCGAAGGTGAAGTGCGGTTTGTCGCGTTTGATATCTACGATTACCTGTCCCCCGCTCACAAGGTCCCCAAAGAGAACCTGATCGACAAGGGGGCGCTTTATTTCCTGGTCAATTACGCGCGAGAGTGGCCGCGCGCCGTATGTAGGATCAAAACCCTTTTTGTAAATCCACTTTCGGACCTTGTCGGAAAGAATCAGGTTGCACTGTTTTTCGGCAAGTTGTGTTTTTAGTTCATCCACAAACTTATCGATAACTCGCAGAACGATCGCCTCGCTCAGTTGCGCGAACGGGATGATGGCATCCAAACGATTGATGAACTCGGGTGCGAATAGCTTTTTTACCGCCTGCAAGGATTTCTGCTTTTCAATGTTTTGCTGGATGCCGATCCTCTGGGCCATTTCTCTCGCGCCCGCGTTGGACGTCATAATAAGGATAACGTTGCGGAAGTCCGAAGTACGGCCATTGGGATCGGTAAGTTTCCCGTTGTCCATTACCTGCAGCAAAATATTACTGATGTCCGGGTGCGCTTTTTCAATCTCATCAAGCAGAAGCACCGAATAAGGCGTCTTGTTAACGGCCTCTGTCAATAGGCCGCCGTCATCAAAGCCAACGTACCCCGGAGGTGCACCTACCAAGCGAGACACAGAATGCTTTTCCATGTACTCGCTCATATCAAAACGGAGCAGCTCAACCCCGAGAATGCGTGCGAGCTGCTTGCAAACCTCTGTTTTTCCCACACCAGTTGGTCCGGTGAATAGAAAGCACCCGACCGGACGGTTAGGGTTTCCAAGCCCACTGCGGTTCATTTTTATAGCGGCCACCAAGGACTCGATTGCGGAATCTTGTCCGAAGATCACTTCCTTCAATTCGGGTTCGAGATTCTGCAACAAGCGACGATCATCGGCCGTGATCGACTTTGTGGGAATCTGGGCCATCGCGGCAACCACCGACTCGATATCCGAAACGTGGACTGTTTTCTTGCTGTTGTCCGGGGCCCGGAGGCGGATACGAGCGCCCGCCTCGTCAATCACATCAATGGCCTTATCGGGCAGTTTTCTGCCTGATAGGTGACGATTGGAAAGATCTACGGCCGCTTTGAGCGTATCTCCCGGGTAGTAGACATTGTGAAACTGTTCATAGTGTCCCTTTAGCCCTTCAAGTATTGAGACGGCCTCGTCCGGCGTAGGTTCTTTAACTTCAATTTTCTGGAAACGCCGAATGAGGGCCTGATCCTTTTCCAGGTAGGAACGAAACTCTTTGTATGTAGTCGAGCCAATCACGCTGAGAGTGCGGTTAGCGAGGCTAGGTTTTAACAGGTTTGAGGCGTCCATCGATCCGCCACTTGTGGCGCCTGCACCGACTAGTGTGTGGATTTCATCGATAAAAAGAATGCCGTGCTTTTTCTTCTCGAGAGCTTTGATGACCCCTTTGAGACGTTGCTCAAAATCTCCCCGGTATTTAGTTCCGGCCAATAGAGAGCCCATATCCAGCGAAAAGATTTCTGCATCTTTGAGTTTCTCGGGGACTTTGCCCTCAACGATTCGCATGGCGAGTCCATCGGCAATGGCAGTTTTGCCGACGCCGGGATCGCCCACCAACAACGGGTTGTTCTTGGTTCGTCTTGCGAGAATCTGTACGGCCCGTTCGATGATGTCTTCTCTGCCGATGAGCGGATCGATTTTCCCTTTCTTGGCCCGCTCATTGAGATTTACGGTGAAGCTCTTCAACGGAGAGGCTTTGGGGGCCGAAGGGGCTTCGGCCGTGCCTTGGGGCGCATCCGTGGCGCCTTCCTCGTTTTCCTTGCTCAATCCGTGGCTATAGCAGTTGATGACGTCGAAGCGGGTTATTCCCTGCTGCGCCAGCAACTGGACCACGAACGAGTCGGCATCGTCAAAAAAAGCAATCAACAGGTTTGCACTATTCACCTGGAAGCGGTCGGCGCTTCGCACCTGCGTGATAGCCCGCTGTATGAGCCTATGGCACGCGATGGTGAGTTGGGGCTGCTCATCCTCTTCAAATTCGACCTTAGGGCAGTAGCGGTTTAGATATTCCACAAGCCCGTTGCGTATCGGCACGATCTGCCCGCCGCAGCCCTCCAAAATCTCAGCTACGTCTGCGGAATCCAGGAGCGCCAGAAAGACATGCTCCAACACGACATATTCGTGTTTCTGACTGGCAGCAAACCTTACCGCCTCACTCAAATGATTTTGTACTTCACGACTTAGCACTTACGCCTCTTGGATAGTGGTCTTTAGGGGGTACTTGTTCTCACGCGAATAGGCATTGACCTGATAGGCCTTGGTTTCGGCGATTTCGTGCGTGAAAACCCCCGCCACTCCACTCCCTTTATTATGGACATCCAACATGAGTTGAGTAGCCTCAATTTCGTTTTTTCTGAAAAATCTTTGTAAGACGTGGACAACAAAATCCCGAGGGGTGAAATCGTCATTGAGGATGATCACCCGATACATTTTTGGGGTTTTGGTCTGTGATTCCGGGCGCGTAATGACCTGTGTGCCACCCTCAGAATCGTCCCCTATGTGCGCATCATCATGGGCCATCTATTAATAGATTTAGCACAAGCCCGCCCGGAAGTCATCGGGGGCTCCCGCAAGTCACTAAGTTCATAGGCTTTTGGGGGAATTTGTTCTCGTAGGGGCTTGCCGATTGCCATAGCCGGCGGTACCTATGTCCCATGTCATTGCTGCAAACCGTAGTTCAGGGCCGCCGTACCGTGCACCGCTTTAAGGCCGGTGAAATTCCCGAGGAAGCCTTGCGCCGTGCGATTGAGTCCGCTCAATGGGCACCCAACCACAAGCTGAGCTTCCCGTGGCGCTTTACCATTGTGGGTAAGAAGACTCGGGAAAAACTGACAAGTTTGGGAGTGGCGTTGCAGGATCCAGCGACTCTCACAGAGGAGCGTCGCGCCCGTATAGTACAAGATCTGAGCAACCCCGGGGCTCTTATCGTCGTCAGTTGCAAGGAAAGTCCCGAGGATCCGTTTCGTGCCAAGGAAGACTACGCAGCGGTTTGTTGTGCGATACAACTCATTCTGCTGAGTCTGTGGAGCGAGGGCATTGGGACGAAGTGGGGTACGGGGCAGTTGACCCGGCACCCGCAGACCTACGAGTTGTTCGGAATTTCACCTGATGCTGAAAAGATCGCAGGTTTTATTTGGGCCGGAATTCCCGCCGAGTTGCCAGCGCCCCCGCCAAGACCCGCGCTGGAGCAGGTTTCCCGGTGGCTCCCGTAGATTGTAAAGATACCATATAGTGCACTGACGCTGCATGTATGGGCGTTCGATCGGAAGTCTGCTAAATCTGTTCTCGAAGCGTGCGTGGAGCGATCCGGCTCAGGGCCCCGCATACCCGATTCCGGACGTGAAAACTTCAAGCTCGCTGGGGGATAAAAACGCAAAAAAACATTTAGGAGACAGCATGCTTACTTGGGCGAAGGGGCAGGTTTACTCCGTTGTTATTGTTGTACTAGTAACAACCGGTCTATCGGCACTAGGACAGAATCTTAGAATATCGACGTTTAACATTAAGTGGTACGGCTTGAAATCGAGCACCGATACCGTTTCGGATTATCAAAGAGACAAACAACTACGAGAGACGTTGCGGGACGAACTCTACGACTCTGATGTGATCGTGTTTGAAGAAATTGTGGATGTGCCGCGCTTAGAGCGCTACATCATCCAAGGCAAAATGCAGTGTCTTACTTATTACAACAGCGCTGCCAATCACCAGCACGTAGTGCTTTGCCATAAGTCCAAGTACCGCTTTGAGAAGGCCAATGGCGACAAGAACTTCATTATAGAAGAAGTTACGGAAGGTACAAAAAAGGGGCGACCCGCCTTGTATGGCTTGCTCCGTGACTCTTATAGTGGGGAGGCCGTGGCGTATGTCGTGGGAGTCCATCTGAAAGCCTTCCCAGAAGAAACGGCGCTACGGTTGAAACAGACGGAGGCCATTGCGAAGCGCTTGCGCCAGCTAACCCCGAACATTCCCGTGATCATCACTGGAGATTTTAATACCTACAACCGCGATAAGACCTCCTACAACAAGGATGACAACTATCTCATTGGCGATGTGCTGGATAAGTACCGTCTGAACATGTACGAGGTTCGCAATTACAATCCGTACACTTTCCTTTCTTCGTCTGGCCAAAACAAGTTCGACAGATTCTTCGTGTCTGACGGAGTGGGCGTGGAAGAGCAGGTTTCCGTGTCTGATTTGTGCGCGGAGCCAGGTTCTCTCTCTACCAGCGACATCAAGTGGTACAACGACAACGTGTCGGACCACTGCTTGGTGAGTGTGACTCTGAGCCTACCTTAGAACTATTGGCAAAATGGAATCGATGTGTGGGGACTGGCTTTGTGCGCAAGTGCACAGAGTTTGTCCCTATGCAGGGTAATCTGCCCAATCACCAGGACGGTGAGGGTGACCAAAATTGCCACCTTAAAAACCTTCAGTGCGACGCGCGTAAAAATGGCACCGAGCACGAAGGCAGCGGTCAACGAAATCGCAATGGTAAAAACATCCATCGTCATACTTTTTATTTCTCAATGCTAAGGTCGGCGGAGCCGAAAAGATAACGCACTATACCTAGTTTCATCGGCTTTTCTCAAGCGGAACCTAATAACACGCCTGGATTGTTAGGCTTTCTTCACAATTTCGATTAGACGCTTTCGGGTATGGGGGGCGACGTTTCTGGGGACTGCGCCTTTTGGCGGCGGGTGTGGATCAACCATCCCCAATAGGCGTTGGAACCCACGAGGTAGGCGAGTGATGCCCAATGAATCCCGAGCGGGAGTGAAAGAACAGCAAGGCTCCCCAGCTGCAGACCGCGCCGGAAGGCCGTCTGTCGGGTAAGTAGAACCTTATCAGTGTACCAACCATCAGGAATGCCTACGCCTTTGCGCATCCAAATATCGAGTTTTCGGATGGCTCGCGCTTGCCACGTATAGCAATACTCCTCCGCCTTACGGAGATAGCGCATCCAGCGCGGACTATTGACGTGGTTTACGTCGTCCTGCGGGAAAGGGTAGACGTGTATGTCGAGTGCGTGCAGGTAGTGCGTTTCGTAATACTCATAGTAGGTGGTCTGCAGAAAGATGGAGGCCGCGAGAAGTAAGAAAAACAGACTCGGGACCATTCCAAAAGCATTCTGAGAGATACAGTAAAGGACAAAACTTACCCCAACAAACTCGAGGATTCTGTGTAGATAATAGCCTGCTGCCGTTGGGGGAGTACTGATCTTGGCCACGATGTTTGCCGTGTGGGTAATCGCGATTTTTGAAAACAGAAAAAAGAAGCCCAGGAACAGATCGTAGCAAAGGAAAAAGAATCCGGAGATCAGCAAGGAAAACGCAGAAAGGAGCCAAATAGCGTCCGGGCGTATCTTCCAGCGATCACAGAGCGTGACAAAGGGTTTAACCAGGCCCAATCCGAAGTTTCCGTAGTCGCGGTAACGGTGCTCCGGAGGGAGTTTTTCAAGCTGCGACCAGTCAAGAGGCATCCGATCATTATAACCATAGGTTAGGTCGATGGTTAAGGGCGGAATGTCCGGCCCCCGGATGACTTCAGGATTGAGTCTCGGCACAGAAATTCCGAAGAGACAGGGTGAAGTTGTGCGGGCAAGGCCCGTGATAGACGCGCCGAGTTAACATTGAACAAGAAAAGCACCAAAAAGGTAAATCACCAGGAACGTTTTGAGCAGCTTCAGCGCGTTGCCGTTGCGTTGATGGAGCCGGGAAGTCCGGGCCAAGTCCTCTACCGCATCGTAGACAATGCCGTTCACCTGCTACGCTGCGATGGTGGATCCATCTATTTGAAGAAGAACGACTACGAGCTCGAATTCGAAGTAGCGATCAACCAAACAATTGATGTGGCTTTCGAAAAGCGTGCTATTCCGATAGATGGGGAAAGCGTTGCCGCGTTTTGCTACCGTAAGAAAAAAGCACTGAAGATAGAGGATGTCTACACAGCGGACGGGCCGTACAAGTTTGATCCGACTTTTGATAAGGCGACGGGCTATCGGACTCGTTCGGTACTCGTGCAGCCGCTCATCAGCACTAAGGGACATTCCTTGGGAGTACTTCAACTCGTAAACCGCAAAAATGAAGTCGGCGAAAGTTGGCCCATGGGAGATCTCGGTGCGATCGCCAAAATGCCTCTTTTTTCAGATGAGGATCAGCGACTTCTCAGGAGCATGGCATCCCTTGCTTCTGCTGCGATCGAAAACGCGCTTCTATACTCTAATATTGAAAAGCTCTTCGAAGGTTTTGTAAAAGCCGCGGTTCAAGTTATCGAGCAACGTGATATCTCAACGCGAGGTCATTCCGAACGTGTTGCCGTGCTGACTGTAGACCTGGCCAAAGCCGTGGATCGTGGGGGCGACGCTGAAGTTCGCGACATCCATTTTAGTACCCAACAGCTAGATGAACTGCGGTATGCCGCCCTTCTGCATGACTTCGGAAAAGTGACAGTTCGGGAAGAGACCCTACTCAAAGCCGAGAAATTGCCCGTACAGGACAAGTTCAAGATCGAAAAGCGGATTGAAGGGGTACTCTACCGCCACGAAATCGAAATTTTGAATGCGCTTCTGCAAACTCTACATCAGGAAAAGCGAGCCCCAACGGACATGGATCTTGCGAGGATGCAAAAGGCGGTGGAGGTTTATCGGGCGCGAATGCAGTACCTGTTGAATGCCGTTGTTGAATTGAACCGCCCGACAGTGCTGGACGAGGACAAATCGAAAAAGATTCAAGAGCTCAAAGAGTTTCGATTTGTAGATGAAACCGGCGCTTCCAAAGACCTACTTGAGAAACACGAATTGGATTTCTTAAGCATTCCGCGGGGCTCTCTATCAAAAGCGGAGCGCTTGGAAATTGAAGCCCACGTTACCCAAACGTACAAATTCCTCCGGGCCATCCCGTGGGGGGACAAGTTTTCACACATGGCCGAGATTGCGTGGGCGCACCACGAAAAACTGGACGGATCAGGTTACCCGCGGCGCCTGCACGCAGAGCGCATTCCACTTCAGTCGCGCATCATGACGATTTGCGATATCTACGACGCCCTTGTAGCGGCGGACAGGCCGTACAAAAAGGCTGTTCCGGTTGAAAAAGCGCTCGCCATCATTGAGTCCGAAACCAAGTCCGGAAAATTGGATCCGCGGTTCTTGCGTGTCTTCATTGAAGCCCGCGTGTTCGAAAGCGAAGCCTTCCTGGCGCTGAATCGTGAGAAAAAAGCTGCCTAGCTCACCTTGAGTACGACTTTCCCGCGCACGTGCCGTTCCTTATTTTCGTCCTGAGCGGCGGCCGCTTCTTCCAGTGGGCGTTCCGTAGTGTGCTGGGGCAAGACCTTTCCTGCATCAATCAGTTCCGCTATCTGGGTCAGCTGCGTGCTATTTGGGCTTACAAAGACAAAGCCCGCCTTCAGATTAGCCGCCTCAGCTTTCGCGGGGTCCGGGGTGCCGACAATACTTACAAGACGTCCCTCGGATCGTAGCAAATCGTAACTCTCTTCGAGCGCGCTGCCTCCAGCGCAGTCAAAAACTATGTCTAGTCCCGCCGGGTAACGTTGCTTGATGAGCTCGCTTACGGAGTTTTGGGAGTAGTCGATCACTTCGTCTGCACCGAGCTCGGTCACGTAAGCGTGGTTTCTGGCGCTTGCCGTGGTGATGACTTTTGCGCCGGCGTTTTTTGCGAACTGAATGGCCATGCTACCGACTCCTCCGGCTCCGGCATGAATCAGTACTGTCTCCCCTTGTTTCAGCGCCGCAAAATCAAAGAGTGCCTGCCAGGCGGTGAGCGCCGTCAAAGGGATTCCGGCTGCTTGGGCAAAGCTAAGAGCTTTTGGTTTTTTTGCGACCGCGTTTTCATCGAGGCAGACGTATTCGGCATAGGTGCCCCACTGCACCTCCGGCTTGCGGGCGTACGCGTACACGGCGTCGCCTACATGAAAATTTTTGACTCCAGGACCTATCGCAGAAACTGTTCCAGCGGCGTCCCAGCCCGGGATGATGGGAAAGTGGTGGGGTAGCATCTCGGTCAAATGCCCCTCGCGAATCTTCCAATCGACTGGGTTGACGGAGGTGTAAGCCACTTTGATTTGGACTTCCCCACGGTGCGGTTCGGGCGTGGGTATCTCGGCAACGCGCAATTTGTCAGAACCACCAAAACTGTCAAAAACGATCGCTTTCATTGAACACCTCCAATTCTGGGAGTGTCGCGTGTTAGATGCGCCAAGTCAATGGAGGCGCATGGCGTCGTTTAGCCTCGGCCGGTCAGCGCCGATAAAGAAGCAGGGCTATGACTGACGAGCGAAAAAGAAATATCCTCATTGTGGACAACGACCGCTTTGTCACGCAATTGCTATCCAATGGTCTTACAAGCGCAGGGTACGATTGCATCGTCGCGTACGGGGGCCACGAGGCCTTCAATATCGTTAAGACATTTCCCATTGACGTAGTATTGGCTTCGTTGGAAATGTCCAAAGGAAATGGCTGGGAGCTACTAGGCCGCATCCGTGATCTCAATCCCAAGTTTCCTAGCGTGATTCTTCTCACTTCTCGCACGGACGCGGAGCGGATTCCAGAGCGGGAATTGGTAGAAGCCGGCGCCGCCGCATCGATATCTAAGAACGCCGATTTAAGTGACATTCTCTCTGCCGTTGATCTGTCGATTCTTCAGCAAATGGAAGAGAAATCCTACCACGAGCGCACCACGGATCGGGCTTCTACGTCCTTGCAAGCGGAAGTTTTAGTGCCCGGACTGGATCGTTTTCGACTCGTGGATGTGGTCAACCTTTCCAATGGTGGTTTTGGCTTCACGCTCCGCGGGGCTCTTACCCAAGTTGGGACAGTGGTTACATTCCGCTTGCACACGAGGGACCGAAAACTTGGATCGATAGAGGGGTTTGGTGTGGTCCGGTGGACGGCCAAGGACGCGTCGCGGCCGAAAGATCTCCTGGTAGGGGTCCAATTCATAAATCCCGACGCTCTTACACTCCAAAAAGTCGAAAAGTTGCTCCAGGTGATCTCCTCCCCCAGCCCGAAAAAAGCAGGCTGAACCTTTCTCTTTACCCGTAACAAGTGTATGGCTAAATCCATGTCGAATAAGTCTCTTGCTGGCCCCGCTCTTGAAATTGAACACTTAACAAAAGCCTATTCGGGTTCGGTCGTGGTGGATGATCTTTGCCTTCGGATCGAGTCAGGGGAGATTTACGGGCTTCTTGGTCCGAACGGCGCCGGAAAAAGTACCACGATAAACCTGATAACTGGCGTGGCAAAAATGCAAAAGGGCAGCGTTCGGGTGTTTGGTTATGATACCGTGAAGAATTACCGGGAAACCAGGCGGCTTATCGGCGTTATGCATCAGGAAGTTGTATTTGATCCATTTTTTTCTGTGGGCAAGGCGCTACGGATCCATTCTGGCTATTACGGGGTCAAAGACGATCCCAAGTGGCGGGAACTGCTTATAGAAAAACTAGCGCTGGGTCCCCATGTCGACAAGAAGATTCATAAACTGTCGGGCGGCATGAAGCGTCGTTTTATGGTCGCTAAGGCTCTTGTGCACAAGCCTGCCTTACTCATATTGGATGAACCCACCGCGGGAGTAGATGTCGAACTAAGACGCGCTTTGTGGGATTTTGTTTCCTTGATTAATAAAGAGGGTACAACCGTAGTGCTCACTACGCATTATCTTGAAGAAGCGGAACAGATGTGTGATCGGATTGCCATTCTGAACAAGGGAAAGGTCGTCGCGGTCGATTCTACCGCTAATCTGATGAAGCAGGTGGAGCGACGTACTCTCAAAGTCTGGCTGGATAAAGAGACCAGTACGCTTCCGGCTTCGCTAGACGAGTTTCGTCCAAGTTCCGAAGAAAACGGTCGCGTGTGGCGTTTTTGCCTGGCGGGGCAACAGCACAGTGGGCAGGTTCTCCAAGTCTTGTTCTCTGAACGTATTGGGGTGCGGGAAGTAGAAACACATTCTCCAAGCCTCGAGGATGTTTTTGTGAACATTACGGGCATAGACCGCACCGAGACGAAGGCTAAGTGATGTTATATCTTCTGCCATTCTGGACATTGCTGCAAAAGGAAGTGCAGCGTTGGTTTGTGTCTCCCGTTCAAACCCTCATTGCGCCAATGATCACCTCGTCGCTATATCTTTTTATCTTTGGCCTGAGTTTGGGCAAGCGTATTTCAGTGGGTACGGACATCACATACATTCAGTTTGTCGTGCCGGGCCTCGTTTTGATGGGAGTGCTGAACAATGCTTTTGCCAACAGCTCGTTCTCTTTGTTTATCTCCCGCTATCTTGGTCACATGGTAGATCTCCTTGTGACGCCGATTGGGCCCGCTCAGTTTATTATGGCTTACACGATTGCATCGATTCTTCGCGGGCTCGTAGTGGGGGCGGCGATACTCTTTATCTCCTGTTTTTTCACGACGCTTCCTGTATTTTCGCCGTGGCTGGCGCTGCTCATGGCGAGCTTGGCGAGTTTCATGATTGCGCAGCTTGGGATTATTGCCGGGATATATTCCGATAGCTTCGAGGCTATCTCGATGTATACGACCTTTCTGCTCCTTCCTCTTATCTACCTTGGGGGGATGTTTTACCCGATATCTATTCTCCCGCCTTTTTGGCAGGGCCTATCGCGCTTCAACCCGCTTTTTTATACGATAGATGGGTTTAGACACTGTTTAGTCGGCGTGGGAGATTCCGCCATTGCGGTGAGCTTCGCCGTCACAGGAGCCATCTCCATTGTACTTTTTCTATGGGCAGCGGCCCTTCTGGGCAGTGGGCACAATCTAAGAAAATAACTAGCCGCGTTTTCGTCGCTTTGAGACACCCGCCTCAAAGCCATCCAGCCACCGCCCTAGCCAGGCCCGATCCGTTTTAGAGAGCACATCGTAGCAAAGTGAATCCGTGAACGCTTTTTTCTTCGAGGTAGTTACGGTGACATCCAAGTACTCTTGGCATTGCAGGAGCTTCTGCGTCGCCTTGTTTTTTTCCTGAAACCACTTGTAGAAGGCCTGGTAGTCGGTAAAGAAGGTGGACTCATTAACCGAGGTAGGAACTCCCATCGCGAGTTCCGTAAAGCGGGCCGCGTAGTATTCGGACTGCCCGGAATCGGGTCTCTTGAGTACGACTATCCCGTGAGTTCTGCCATCTCTTCTTATCTCTACTCTGAGAGTGTGGTGCTCAGCATTGAAGACGCTTTGGCCATCCCAATCATTGGAGGTTCTGGCTACGAGGTTCCCGGTGCCTAACAGGAGCACTATTGTGCTTACAAAAATCTTCATTGTTACCTTCAAGTGCAATACAACTTTGTTTCACCACATCCAAGAATTTTCCGAAGCTTGGGGTTTTGTAGAATGACCCGTTCCAGGCGTTTTCCGCTTGGCGGGTGCGGGTCAAAACTTGCCGCTCGGTCCGCCACGTAATTCCGAAGCACGTCCGAGTCGGTTTTCTCCTGCCGGCCTTTCCCCCGTGCGAGTTCCTCGCAGGCCCACTGGGCGAAGGATGCGAACGGCGCAAGGCGATCCTCAAACTTTTTAAGTGGGGTGGAATCCATCAGATCGGCCAGAATGTCGGCCCCCATCCAGTCGGCAAAGGCTTCCCCCATTTCACTATGGGAGCCGCCCACCCCACACTCCGGGTGCTTTTTCAGAACCTCTACGATCCTTTTTTCACTCGCGGGGTCGTCGATCCCTAGAAACTCTTTACGGTATTTTCGTACTCTGGCGAGAGAGTCATCGTGGACGGCGGTCTTTGTAGACTTAAAATCATGTTTCTCATCCCCAAGGCATTCAATGACGCTCTTAAAAGGGTACTCGGAAGCGGGTATGCCCGGGGCCTTCGTTTCCAAAGACGGTTTGTCGGGGTGATTGGCCAAGAAATCCACTGCGTCCTGGCCAAAATCCAAGGCTAGCGGGTAAGAGATTAAGTGGTCTTTACCCAATCGCCCAAAGCCGGAGTCGAGGTAGCGAAATAGCGGGAGAAACTCGGGCTTTGCACGGGCGTCGGCGTTAAAGACGTTATTCGCGGTATCCACCCATTTCAGGAAATTGTCTTTCTTGGCGTTGAGGAGCGGAAACTGACTCGTGCAAGGGTCGATAGCGTGGGCGAGCTCGTGCCCGAGGAGGAGAGTGAGGCTTGCATCGGGATCCAGAAGAAAACCGGTGCAAACGTTAATGCTGTGATCATTCTTGCGGTAGAAGGCATTGGGTATTCCCGAGCAAGAGCCGGGATCTTCCGTGTAATTGAAAGTAACACTTTTGATACGATCGATGAGGCTTTTTTCGTGGTCGCTCAGCTCCTCATACTTTCGGCCGTTCAAAAGTTTCTTCTCCATCGCACCTTGTACTTTGGCAAAGAGCGCCTTGCCGTGATCCAGGCGTTTTCCGATACGGGAGCGGTTGTCAGACTCCATTTTTTCAATCTTGTCCGTCTTCGATGTCCTCGCAGGTTGTGCGTGCGATTTGGCTAGTCGTTCTGCCTCAAGGGTCAGACTGTCGAAGGTTTCGAACTCTTTCCCAAGAATTTCTTTCAACTTGGCCAGGGCCTCTCTCGAAGGTACCGTCTCAACATCCGCGCCTTCCTTGTCCGGGGGCCAGGGCAAAAATACCATTCCGGTGGGTCGTTCATCAAAGATGTCATTGACAGCCCCATTCATGTGCGCGGCCAAATAATTTTCAAAAGTCTCCGAGAACAGTTTGTTGTCCTTGTTTATCTTTTTCAGCCAGGCAAGGGTCTCTGCCTGCCACTTGGCTTTTTTTGCGAAGAGCTCTTTCATGAACTTAATATTGTTTTTGCGTTGTTCGATAGCTTCTTCGGCTGCTTCCTCAGGACTTGTGGAACGTAGTTTCCCCCGAGCGGCGTGGTTCGGGATGATGGTGCCGTCCGGTAAGTCGATGGAAAGGGGGGCATCTTCGGAGAAGACTTCACAATTGCGAGTGAGAGCCTCCACCGTGCAACTCTCTTTGGGGGAGACGGGGTGTCTAGTGTCCGGAGTTTCGTGCTCGTTTTTATCCGCTAGAATTGGATAACTGAGGCTGAGTGCCAGGATGAAGATCCAGGAGAAGTTTTTCATTCTCCTACTTTAACACAGTAATTAGGGTGTTCGCGCTGGGCGGGGGCCTTCAAAGCGGCCGACTAGCCAAAAGCAAAGATACAAACAGATGGAGAGCGCTCCGCCAAGCCAGGGATGGGTGTTGAATTGCCGAGTTAGGGCCGTAAAAAGAAGAAACGCTGCAACAAGAACATTCAAGATGTGTAGGCTCACAAATTGCTGAGGCGTTAGGCGACTTCTTCCGATGAAAGCGGCGAGCGAGATGCAAAGCAGGAGCCCGATCCCAATGAGTAAAGGCACGGGAACGGGGGCCGGTCGGAATAGCTCCACGGCGGGCGCCAGTGTCCTGCTAGCGATCTCGCGCGCTGTCAGTACTTCTGCTTTTTGAATGTTAAGGCGAACACCCGGTCTTTTTTCTTGGTTGAGAGGGGCTTTAAGAAGTTCCGCGATCACATCAAAGCCGTCGATAACTTGCCCGAAGATGGTGTACTTGCCATCAAGATGCGGAGCGTTCCCTAGTAGGATCGAGAAGGAGCTTGTCGCGCTGTTGGGATCGTTGTCCTGACGGGCCATTGAGAGGACCCACTGTTCGTGTTTTAGATCGCTGATTTCTAGCGGCAAGGGGCGCGCCTGCGCGAGTAGATCCGGGTGGGCGGGAACGGTTCGGTCTTCGATAAGAGAGGTCTGGAGTACGAAACCCGGCTCAAGACGGTAAAAGTGAGTGGTGTCGTAGGCGCCGAGCCTTGCAAGGCGTAGAAGCTGCTCAACGTGACGGGGGGCCTTGTCAGGGAAGAGCCCGAGAACGATATCGCCCGCAATTGTGTGAAGGACTATGCGCTCGTTTCCGAACGGGCTAGCTGCAAAAACCGTAGAACATACAAAAAAAAAGAATAGGAGTTTTTTCATGCTGCGCTCCGCAACGGCCGCCGGTAGCGGGTTGTTTTGAGTAGTTCTGAAAAGCTTCCCATCAGTGGAGCGGATACAGCGGGGTTTCGGAGTTTCCAGATTACGCCGTCCACAAAGAAGTGATGAAGTTGCACGCCCACTATTGCCACTCCGGTGGCAAAATCCAGGGGATAACCAAACCAGCTGCAGAACCGGGGGAAAAGATAAAACAGAGTGATGCCTCCGAAAATATTGATCACTCCCCAGCGGAGGCTCTCAACGGTGACGTAGGTTCTTGAGCCTGCGATCTTTTGCTCATCTTTCTTTAGCTTTAGCTGCAGTACCCAGGCGATGAACATATATTGGATGCTGTGGAAAAACGGAACTAGGATGTAGAAGTTTCGCGTCGAACGCCCCGCCACAAACCACACATATTGGGTGATCGCGGGAAGCAGTACCACCCAGGGTAGCCGCTCCTTTTTGCTCTGGTACCGCGTCGCAAAGATCACGGCGAGAGCCGCACCAAAAACGAGGATCAAGACTTCAGCGGTGTAGCTAAACCAGTTTGGTACTCCAAGTCCGGGGTACTCGATCCCGTAGTAGCCACCGCCGACGGGGTTTGTATCCGAAGCCCAGTTGGGAAATAGGAAGGTGAGAAAAATAAAAGCGGCAAAGGTGTAACGTTCCCAGGGCTTCAAGATGATGCCAGCGCGTCGGGTGTAGAGCAGGGTAATCCCCACAGATTGACCACTAAAGTGAAATGGGGACCACAGCAAAAAGAGCTTGATCCAAAAAGGGGCAAAGTTCTGGGGCGAAAGAAAAGCGCCGAGGACGCCCGCGAGAATGACGAACGGAACGACGATCGCTGTAAGGGGGTACTGACGGATATTTTCCCGACTGGAGTAGAGCCGGTAGTTACTGGCTGCGAAATGTGGCCAGTTACCGATCCAGAGCAAGAAGAGGGAGCCGGCAATAACCGAGTCGTACGAAATGGCGTCCCCACTGAGATTGAAGATGGCAAAACTCAGCAGCGAAAGGCCGCCAATAAAAAGAAAATCGATAGGGGCATTAACGAAATACAGGGAAGCCGCTTTGTTTTTAGGCATATGAGTTGGTTGGGGGTGTAAAACTAAGCATAACATGTGGGCGCGGGAGATTCACCCCACGGCGGCCGAGCCTAAGACAGCTGTCTAAAAGGTGTATACAGCCAGTCTGCAGTCCAAACCGGTGCTTTTGTAAGCTATTGAAATGATGAGCAAAAAAACCTGATTTCTGGCCCGTTGTGCGGTACGACCCTTGCAAACCAAATAAGGTAGATACGACTTCTTTGATACGACAACATGGGCACTTATTCAAAATACCTGGCGGTAGCCTTTGTGCTGCTGCTTTCGGCTTGCGGCGCTGAGCGTCCAGCAAGCTGCCTTTACTCCGGCTGCGGCGGTGGTAGCACGGCCCCTGTTTCTGGAATCCAATCTGTCAGCCCTGCGCTCCAATCTGATTTTGCTTTGCTCGCTGGCGTCGTACTCGGCGCCGAGTATGGTGGGGGCAACACCATCGTACGCTGGACGCATTCGCCGACGATGTCTTTTTTTAACGCTAGCGCTCAGCAACGGGAGTATGCAATCGCCGCCGTTACGCAGGTGAACTACGCCATCCGCTACGCGGGCATTCAGGTCGAGGTGATTTCGGACAACCAAATGTCGGCCGACATAAAAGTAGCGTTCGGGCAAGGCTCGCAAATGGCCGCGATGGGAGATTATTTTGGGATTGATTACGTTCCAGGAAACTCGGGATTTTTTTGGACGCACAATGATTCAGTAGGCCGCTTACTGGACGGTGTTGTCTTGATTCAATCCGATCCTGGATCCGATCTAGTTTTACGCCATACGCTTCTTGAAGAACTCACCCAAGTCATGGGGCCAATGCGCGACCAGGCCCTTTATGAGGATAGCGTCTACTACGAAAAGAATGGGGTTTCTGGCGTAGTCACGCAGCTGTCCAGAATTGATGCCCGCATCTTGGCGTTCTTATACATGTATCTAGAACCCGGCGACACATTTTCGGATCTTCTGCAAAAGTTCATTGCTGTTTGGAAAACGCCCGTAACCTAGGCGTCTTGCTGAATCAGCGCCAACTGCTCTCTCAAGTCCATTAACTGCTGCTCCCAGTAGCGAGCGTCCCCATATTGTGGGAAGGCGCGAGGAAAGGCGGGATCCTCCCAGCGCTTTGAAATCCACGCTGAAAAATGAACAAAACGGAGTGCGCGTAGTGGCTCAATGAGGCGTAGCGTACTGTAGTTAAAGTCGCGCATTTGGCAATAGGCCTCAAGCATCTGGTCGCGCTGGCGCACTGTGTACTCGTCGCGGCCCGGAAGGAGCAGCCAAACGTCCTGCACGCAAGGGCCCCGTACCATGTCATCAAAGTCCACCCAAAAAAGACCGGCACTCCCCAAAAGCAAATTGCCCAGATGGCTGTCCCCATGGATGCGTTGTACTTCTGCGGCCTCAAACCACGGAGCGGTTGTCTTGCAGATGGTTTCCACCGTTTGCTTGTAGCTCTGCTCGATGTGCGCCGGAAGAACGCGTGAGTCGACCAGGTACTTCAGGTTTTCTATCCCGTAGGTTTGCGGGGAAAGTTGCAGCCGGTGGGGCGCTTGCCGCGAGGCACCCACGGCGTGTAGCCGAGCCAATAAACGTCCAATCTGATCTACTTGGAAATTGGTGAGTTCGTCGGGGTTGCGTCCACCTCTTTTAGGAAAGAGCGTGTACCAAACATCAATATCGTCCAGTTTTCGCAGGGTTTCGCCGTTTTCAAATTTAAGCGGGGCAACGACCGGAATTTCGGCTTCTTCCAGGTCCTGAAGAAACTGGTGCTCTTCAAGGATTTGTTCCTTGGTCCAACGACCCGGGCGGTAAAACTTGGCGATTCTAAAACGATCGCTCGGGTTTTCCGGGGCTTCGTCGAGTTCAATCTCAACCTCATAGACACGGTTCTCCATGCTGTTTAAAGGCAAGCATCGGCCCGTGCAAAGAAGGCCTCCCGCTTCAACGGCATCGAGGATCTTCTCGGGCGTTATCGCGTAGAAGTACTTGGTTTCGGCTCCCCAGGCGGAAGAAATAATGGCCTCCTTACAAAAGTGAGCTCAGTATGCCACAAGTTTTCCTTCCGGGCTTGGGCGATTTGCGGCCTTAGGCCTTCAAATGTTTGGCATGGAAAGCTATATGCTCACCAATAAATGTCGAAATGAAGAAGTAACTGTGGTCGTAGTCCTCTTGCATCCGCAGCTCGAGCGGGTAGCCGGCTTTTTCACACGCTTCTTTGAGTAGCTCGGGTTTAAGCTGATCTTTTAGGAATGAATCGTGCGTCCCCTGATCCACGAGTAGGGGAAGTTTTTCCTTTGCTGTCGCGATAAGTTCGCACGCGTCGTATTCCTTCCACTTTTCCTTGTCAGCGCCCAGGTAGTGGCTGAAGGCTTTTTCGCCCCAGGGTACTTTTGATGGCGCACAGATTGGGGCAAAAGCCGAAACACTGCGAAAGCGACCCGGGTTTCGGAGCGCGCTCACGAGTGCACCGTGTCCACCCATGGAGTGCCCGCTGATCGCACAGCGGTCGGCGATTACCGGAAACTGTTTTTCAATAAGAGCGTGAAGCTCTTCATTCACATAGCTATCCATCCGGTAGTGGGCCGCCCAAGGTTCTTCGGTGGCGTTCACGTAGAAGCCGGCGCCGGTTCCAAAATCCCAGTCCTTGTCTTCGCCGGGGATATTGGCACCTCGAGGACTCGTGTCAGGTGCGACAACCAGAATGCCGTGGTCGGCAGCATATTTTTGCACATAAGACTTAGTAGTGAAGTTTTCTTCAGTGCATGTCAGTCCGGACAGCCAATACAACACGGGCACCGGCCCCGAATCGGCCTGGGGTGGCCGAAACACCGAAAAACGCATCGTCGTCTTCGTTTGTCTAGAGGCGTGTTGGTAATACTCTACCCAGCCGCCAAAGGACTTGCACTTTTTGCTTAGAGAAGCGAGTTCCATCACCATTAGTAGTCCACCATTGATCGGATGCACTGGCCGCCGTGCATATATTCGAAGGCCTGGTTGATGTCCCTGTGGGCAACCCTATGGGTGATCATTTCATCGACCTTGATTTCCCCTTTGAGATAGCGATCGACGTAACCGGGAAGCTGGCTTCTACCTTTTACTCCGCCAAACGCGGTCCCTCGCCAGACTCGTCCTGTGACGAGTTGAAAAGGACGAGTCGAAATCTCCTGGCCCGAACCTGCGACGCCAATGATGATCGACTCTCCCCATCCTTTGTGGCAGCACTCAAGCGCGGTGCGCATGAGATGGGTGTTGCCGACACATTCGAAAGTGAAGTCAAAACCGCCGTCGCTGAGCTCAACGAGTACTTCCTGTAGAGGGCGATCGTATTTCTTTGGGTTTACAAAGTCTGTTGCGCCAAGCTGTTTGGCGAACTCGAACTTATCTTCGTTGATATCGACCGCGTAGATGCGGCCCGCTTTGGCCATGACGGCTCCCTGAATCACCGAAAGGCCGATACCTCCCAAACCAAAAACGGCTACTGAGGCGCCCGCCGGAACTTTGGCGGTATTCAGTACAGCGCCGATTCCGGTGGTGATGCCACAGCCAAGTAGGCCCACCTTGTCGAGGGGGGCGTCCTTGCTGATTTTCGCGAGTGAAATTTCCGGAACCACCGTGAATTCGGAAAAAGTGGAGGTTCCCATATAGTGGTAGATAGGTTTCCCATTCTTGGAGAAGCGGGTTGTCCCATCTGGCATGAGTCCTTTGCCTTGAGTGGCGCGTACGGCCTGACAGAGATTTGTCTTTCCTGAAAGACAAAATTTGCAGGCTCCACACTCGGGGATGTAGAGGGGGATAACGTGGTCGCCGACTGCGACTGAGGTGACCCCAGGACCTACCTCCCGTACGATCCCCGCCCCTTCGTGCCCGAGTACCGAGGGAAAGATGCCTTCAGGATCGGATCCTGAGAGCGTGTAAGCGTCGGTATGGCAAACACCGGTAGCGACAATTTGTACCAGCACTTCACCTTTTTTCGGGCCCTGCAAATCGAGTTCCTCGACTTCCAAAGCCTGTCCCGGCGCCCAAGCGACGGCCGCACGTGTCTTCATTTTGCCTCCCACAAGTCTTAAAGATGGGACGCAACATAGCAGGAGGGGGCCAAAAATAAAAGAGGGGCCCCCCCAACCCAATCGGGGGCCCCTCGGATGCGTCGGACTAGCTGCTTCAGACAGTCGCTTAGTTAAGATCGTATTCGAGTACGATCGCGCCGCCAGCTTCGCTGAAGAACAATGTCTGGACATTGATCAGCTCTTGCACAGGGGCGTCGGTGTTTTGCGGGACACCATAGGCTTTCACGAGTTTCGCTCCCGGGAATTCCAGCGCTACCTTGAAATTGTAGGCAACCGGGGTGACCAGGAAGTCGAAGGACTCGAAGTAGCGGAACATGTCTTTGCCAGAGTGGACAAAGAGGTAGTTGCCGCCGCGGCTCTGCGTGATGCCGTGGACAAACTTCTGGTTGAAGTTGAGTCCCAGACCAATCGCGGTCAGGCCGATGCCCTCGTTGGAATAGTCGGTGATTTGTTTTAGGACAGCGGCTTCATCGGTAACGCCCGTGTTCAGACCGGCGTCGGAGATGAGGATCAGGCGGCTTTCGTAGCCTTCGAGATCCAAGGCACGCTCGCTAAGTTGCTCGTACCCATCAACAAGACCCGCCTCTAGATTGGTGCTGCCTTTGGTCTTCAGCGCGTTCACCTTTTTAAGAAGGGCGGCTTTGTCGGTTACGTTCGCGGCCGGTACCAGGACTTCGCTGTTCGTGTCGAAGAGCACAATCGAGAGAATGTCCTGCTCGTTGAGTTCTGCGACAGTTTTTGCTATCGCGTCTTTGGCCCAATCCAAACGAGACTTCTCGGTGTTGTCCGTGTCGCTCATCGAACCTGAGATATCGAGCACGATGGACAGGTTGAGCGGCTTGCGGTGGAACGTTGCTTTTTGCACATTGGAGTTCATTCCGATTTGCAAGAAAGCTTTTTTCGCGGCCGTGTCTACTTTGAGACCAGGCTGTACGCAAAGTAGGGCGTCGCAAGCTTGCGGAGTAAGAGAAAGATCGAACTCGCTGAGGAAGCCTTCCATTGTAAGGCTCTCAAAGTGAGGGACCTCACCGTCGGTTACAAGCTTTCGGAAGTAGCCGAAGTCCTGTGCGCCACCAGCGGTTACGTTCAATCCGCCGCCTACGCCTGCCGGAGCGGCCGCGAAGCTGCGTGCGATGCCTTCGTTGAACTTGAAGACGGGCCGGTCTTTGTATTCCTTCATGTTCTTGGCAAGGCTACGACCGAGATCCAATACTTCGTAGAACTTAGGATCCTGAATTTCGCGACTGGCATCGATTTTGGTCTGCAGGCTGGCAACGGAAGCCAGAAGTTTGTCAGCAACCGCCGTGCGCTTGGCGACGCAGTCTTTGTTGGGTTGCGGAATAGGTGTGGGCCCTGGAGGGAGAATGGGGAGTCCTCCGGGAACGCCGAGCGGACGAATTGGGGGCTCGGCGATGGGCTCTACCTTGCAGGTTTCGGAAAAATCTTTGAGGCTCGTGCTGAGAGCATTCCCCAACTCAATCGCAAATAGGCTTTTTTCAATCCGCGAATCATTGATTGAGTCCGCGCCGGCATCATAAGAGACGCTGGTTTGGCCTTTAACGAGATTCATTGTGTCGGCCTCTTGGTAGCGCCATTTTAGGGAAACTTCTTGCGCGACGCTGACCTGTGTGGCCGCTACTAGGAGGGTGCCTAGCAGCCATTGTTTGGTATTGGTTTTCATTGTGAGACTCCTTTGCTCAAAAAAATGTTCACCACGGAGGGTTGTAAGACTTTCTTTGGATAAGGAAAAATTATTAGTTATTATTTTGATTGATAAGTAAATCTGATGCTGTTAAACCCTCTCTGCTGCCGGGCAAAGCCCTCGGCCGCGGAGGGATTTATGGTTGAACAGCTAAACCTGAACCAACTGAGAGTATTTGCGGTGGTTTTCCGCCACCGCAGCATGACCCATGCAGCGAAGGAGCTTCACCTGACCCAATCAGGGGTTTCCCAGCACGTGAAGTCCCTAGAAGACGTGTTGAACCAAAAGCTCTTTGACCGCGTCCACCAGAGACTCGTCCCCACTTCGGCCGCGAAGACACTCTACGAGGGGTGCGCCCGGGGAATGTACGAGCTTGAAAGGGCTTTTTGGCAGCTCTCGGGCACCGAGCTCAAGGGTAGGGTTACCATCGGCATGCCCCCCGAGTTCGCGTACAACGTTCTCTTGCCCTTGATTGCAGCATTCCATAAAGAGCACCCTCGGGTCATTGTTAAGGCAGAAATTGGACTGGCTGCAGAAATGAATGGCAAGCTTCTCAATGGGGATCTCGATTTCGCCTTCGTGGATGATTTTTCTATGGATCCGCGTGTACGGACTGAGCGCGTTTACGACGAAACTCTGGAGTTGTGTGCCTCGCCTGAGCTCGTTGAGAGTCTGGGCCCAGTGTCGCACACCAAGGAGTACTACGAAAAGCTTCCATACATTGCGTACCTTGAAGAGGCGCCCGTGCTTCACAAATGGTTCGCGCACCATCTCCCGAGAAAAAAGATGGATCTAGATGTCCGGGCCTATCTGGGCGACTGCCAAGGCGTCTCGAAGCTCGTTTTATGTGGAATGGGTGCGGGAATCCTGCCAGGTTACCACCTGCAGAGTCTTGAGAATCAAGGACACAACGTTTACCGTTTCGGCGGAAACAAGAAGGCCTTATCGAATCAGATCAGCGTGGCGTACTTGCCCGAGCGCTCCCAATCTGTCGCCGGTGCCACGGCGCTTAGTTTCCTTAAAGGCGCACTGACAAGTCCTCGGCACTAATTGGGATCTTTGCAGCAGTCCGTTTGCGCAAAGAACTGGTCGACTTCTTCACGGGCGGCAAAGAGCTTAGCTTTCTCTTCTTCAATCTCACGGATCTTGGAGCAGGCGGGGGCACCAACGCCCAACGCTAGATCGGGACACGCGCCGAGGATCTCTTCCGTGCAGTTGCGCTCTCGCGTGCAGCGGCGCGCGGCCTCGGTGGCGGCCGATAGGCCTGGACCAGCCATACTATGGAGGCGTTCGAAAAGGGCTGCCGATTTCAAATCCTCGCGACTACGTTCCACGTACTGCGGACGGCATGCGAGATTTGCCGGGTGGCGGCGGCAGGGCGACTGGATACGCACTACTACAAGGTGTTCTTCTGATAAACACGTTTTGCACGCGCCTTCTCTTGCGACGAACAACAAAGGGTAATTTCCTGGGGCCAGAGCTTTAGGGTCTAGGTGGACGCGCGTTTTTGCGGAAAGATGGCTTTTATCAAACTGCGGGGCATCAAATCGAAAGCCCCCGTTTTCGGGCGCCATCATTCTTACGTTTCTGATTGGCTTGGAATCGGACCAAACTTCAAAATCGATTTCGACATGATCGTACATCGCATTGGGATCGATCACGACGTAGTGTAAATCGGCTGCAACCCAGTAAGCGCCCACAGGGGTTTCCAAGAGCTTCATGAAGGTCTCGGCGGTACCAGACGAATACCGCTGTACGAGTTCTGAGAGCCACGCTGGGCGATTGGGGGCGAAAAACTCGGTATAAGTGTGCGGGGCAATCGAACCCGTCAGTTTTTGGGGACCCAGCACGACGTGTCCCCCTGCCATGTAACGCGCGCTCGTGCGCGCGGCAGTGGTGGCGATTCCAGAAACACTCCAGAAACCAAGCAAGCAAACAAGCATCGGTAGGCGATAGCGGTACATCCTAATCCTCTTTCGTTGGGCCCCAAACCGATAGGTGTATGACGGCGCGCAATATAGGAAAAGGCCTAGCAAAAGTCAAATTAGGGAAAAATGCTTTAAAGTCGAAAGCTTAGGACTGGGGAGCCGGTGGCTTGCAGGCGGGCAATCGGGTGGTGGCCGCCGGTGAGAAGTAGGGCGTCGATTCCTAGCGCCTTTGCGACTTCGGCGTCGTGGTCGGTGTCGCCGATAAGGACGATGGAGCCTTTGTCCCCGCCAAGCTCCGCAATGAGTTCCTGCCCGCGGGCAACTTTCCCGGCGGCGTAGTGATCGGCGATCCCGAAGCGGTGTGCGAAAAATTCGGCAATGCCATGCGTGTCGGTCAGGAAGTGCAGATCGGTTTCTTTGGCGGCGGAGAGGATGGACTGATCCAGACCTGCGCCTCGTAAGTTCTCAAGCACGTCTTGCACGCCCTCGAAAAGCTGACAGCTGTGGACGCGCTCGTTGTAGCGTTTAACAAACTCGGTCGCGACTTTTTCAAAGGGGACCCTATCGAAGTCAAAACCCAGGCGGACGTAGTAGTCGACTACCGGAAAGCCAAATTTGTTGCGGTATTCCTCTACGCTGAGTGGGGCCTTACCCTGTTCGAGAAGCAGTTCGCTAATCACCCCGACACAGAGTTGAACGTCATCCAAAAGAGTCCCGTTCCAATCCCAAATGACGTGGGCTTTGTTTCCAAGTGCGTCCAGAATGGGGTGCATCAGGTCCCGTCCTGAAGCGGCGTTTGGTTTTTAGCTTTGGCCGCGAGCGTCTGGTAGATATTAATCGCGAGCCATATTCCAAAGACGGCGACAAGTATCAGACCGATCCAATGAAGATAGGAGCCCGGCTGCTCCGCCGTTTCCGCGCGCTGGCGCGATTGCGCGGCCGCCGCCTGCTGGGCGAGTAACACGGTATAGGTGGGAATTTCTGTGCCCTCGATCCGATTGGAGAGTGTGTCGCGAACGAGCGCTACCCCCTCCAGCAGTCCCTTATCAAAGTTCTTCTGTTGAAAACGTCCCGCGAGCAGGCGCATCAGCATGTCTCTGTCGACTCGGGGGAAAACGTCTCGCTGGCGCAATCTTTCTCCAACGGAAACCAAAAGGTAGGGGGGATTTTGAACGACCAGGATATAGACGTTGTCCCGGCCGCCTTTTTCCGCGCGATTTTTTAACCAGGTATTAAATTCGGGAGTGGACTGCTGAGCGCCCCCGGCTTGGGCGTTTAGCCCCGGTGCCTGGCTGAAGGTATCTAAAGACAGTCCCGCCTTGTAGTACTTCTGAAGGAGCTTATTTTGCGTTTCGAACTTATTGCGAGCGTCGGCAGAAAAGAGCCCCGCTCCATCGCGGACTTGCGCCGATAGGAGGCCACAATAAATGAGTGCAACTAGGCTTAATAGCCTACAGTACTGACCGCCGGAACGGCCTTGAAAGTTTTGAAATAAGCTCCCCACTGTGCGCGAGCCATTCTAAACTCCAACTTCGCAACTTTCAATTCCGCTTTTAGATAGAGCATGTGGCGCCGCGACTGGGCCTGCATGCTTGCCTTGAGCTTACGGTAATCTTCTTTGAGCGTGCGCATTCGGGCTTGGGCTTCTTCCATCTTGGTTTTGAGGGCGTTGATGGTTTCGACCGGCACGCCGCGGCTGAGGAGTTGTTTTTGTTGCTGAGCCAAACGGGCCCGAAAGATTTCCCAATTCGAAACCCGCTTCAAGCGGTACGCAAGGCCCAGGAAGGCAAGGGACTGGATCCACCATTTGGTAGGGTCCCACTGCCACCACCGCACACCGTTGCGGTAATCCGAAGCAAAACGGTGATGAAAATTGTGGTAGCCCTCGCCACAGGTGAATAACGCCATGAAAAAGTTATCCTTGGCGGAATTCTTATCATTGTACGGTTGCTTTCCGATCATATGGCAGAGCGAATTGATCAGAAAGGTGCAATGCTGAGTAAAGACAATGCGTAACACGCCACCGATAATCAGCCCGCCCCAAGGGTTGCCCATCGCCCAGCCTACCAGGGTGGGAAAGCCAAAGCTCATAAACATGGCGAGCGGGTAGTAATGACGGTGCTGCCACATAATAGCTTTGTCAGCGAGCAAGTCTGGAGAGAACTTGTCCTTATAAATCGGGTCGTCTTTTACGAAAAGCCAACCGATGTGGGCGTAGAAAAAACCTTTTTTGATGCTGTAGGGATCGGAATTCGTATCCACTTCACGGTGGTGGCGCCGGTGATCGGACGCCCACTGAAGTACTGAGCCTTGAACGGCACCCGCACCCACAATCAGATAAAACCACTTAACGATCGGGCTGACGTCGTAGCTCCGGTGCGCAAAGAGGCGGTGGTAGCCGGCGGTTACCGCTAAGTTGGTAAGCATCGCGTAGCTGAAGAAGAATACCACTAGTCCCCAGCTCAAACCGTACAAGGAAACGTGGATCGGTGTGAGCGTGAATGCAGCCAGCGGAGTACCAATAAGAAAGAGGGTATTGGGCCAATCTACTTTCTTGTACCAGGGCTGCTTTATCGATTCCGTGTGCTGCATTAAAGACTCCTTCGAGGATGCGGTATAGCGCACTTCACTATAATCCTTAGGGAATATAGCCGCTCAAAAACCGCCGTCAATGCGCGAATGGCCCATTTTCCGCGGACCAAACGCCCTTTTTAAAATATACCTGAGAAGGACGTATTCGGCTGCAGCGGTGTGATGGAGCAGGGCGCAGATAATCGTTGAATAAAAGAAAAGGATCCTCGATTATCGTTAACTAATGGATGCGACGCGTCTAAAATATTTCACCACTGTCGCGCAAACGGGTAGTTTGCGAGCTGCCTCGGAGCTGCTTCACCTTTCTCCCGCCGCGCTTTCTAAAGCGATCAAATTGCTGGAGCATGAAATAGGGGTACCGTTGCTTACCCCCGCCGGCCGAGGCGTGATGCTGACCGATCGCGGCCGCGAGCTTGCAAGGAGGGCGAGTCCATTATTGGAGAATTTGGACCGCTTATCAGAAGACCTGCGCGCTGACAGGGAAACGGAAACTCCGATTCGAATCGGCTCCTTTGAAGTTTTTACGACCTATTTTGTCGGTGTGCTTGCGAAGGAGTTCCTCCTAGATGTTCCTCTTTTGGTGCGAGAGCTTGTTCCCGGGGAGATGGAGCGCGCGCTTGAAAACCACGAAGTGGATTTGGGGATCACGTACGTGCCGATTCCTAGCCAGCACCTAGATTTTTTGAAGGTGACAGTGCTCGAAATGGGTCTCTACTCAAAGAAGGGGCAGTTTGCCGGAGTGTCTTTTGAGAAGATCCCGTTTGCGATCCCGGCGCACCCGGTGCAAGGGGCGCCAAGCAAGGTAAAAGGCCTCGACGGTTGGCCGGAAGATAAGGTGCCACGTTTTGTACGTTACCGCGTGGACATGATGGAGACTGCAATGGAGCTCTGCCGGCAGGGGCTTGCGGCGGCGTATTTGCCCCGCTTTGTTGTGGATCTGCACAACCGCACCACGAGCCGAGAGTATCGTCTGGAGGCGATGCCGTTGCCCCCTAAACTTAGCGATAACAAGCACGCCGTCTATCTCATCAAACGGAAGACGGACCTAGAATCCTCGACCGCGCGCAAGCTCGCCAAAGCGTTGCGGGTGCTCTGCCGCCCGAGCGTCTAGACCAACGGATAAAGTCGTAAATATAGGCGCTTAGACAAGTGTGCGGAGGCCCACATTTCCCGCACATTTCTTTAATAAAGTGGAGACTATTCATGAAAACCTATAGAACGTCATTTCTCTGGTTAGTTGTATTGGCTCTTTATTTCGTGAGCGACTTCGCCTTCGGGGAGTTGCCGCCGCGGGGACCTGGGCGATCCTTGTTATGGGCCTTCTACGATAATTATGCTGCTTGCTACACGTGGGCGGCCGCCTACGGCGGGGAAGATGGGAACCGCAACCCGGTCGTGGAGGAAGAGGACTCCCGTGGGTGTCGAGTGGATCCGCGCCGTGATACGGATTTTTGCCGCTTTTCTTTTCGGCGGGAAGTGGATGGCATTTGCCCTACCTATTATTTTCAGTCAGCCAATCTTCATCCCAGCAAGCGCCGAGCCCCTTCCAATCGGGCGACCTTTGATTTTGATATCCGACCGCGGGACGGGATCCCAACTTTCAGATTACACAATGACGGTCGCGGTGAGCGCGATCTTGCCGACAGCTGCCGCCGGCAGTCAGAGTTGAGCGTATCTTTTTTTGAAGCCCCTCTGAGTAGCCAGTTTGTGACAGATCGAAACGGCGATCCGTATACGCTGAACGACTACACCGCACTGAATTTGTATTTCGAAGCACGCATCGTGACGCGAAAATCCAAGTGCGACAAAGCGGAGGATCAGATAGCCATCTTCAAGCCTTCCGTATTGGTCGATTATTACGACAATGCCGGGAACAACCGGGGAATGAATGCATTAATTTTCAATCTGGCACCTATAGCGGGCAGATACCACGGTCCCGGGGAACAGTTTCCGCCACTTCCGGAAGTTCGTCTTTACGACAAGGATTGCCAGCACAACGAGTTCGATCGTTCGGTGTGTACCGTGCATATCGACATGAGTATGATGAAGGTAACGCCCATCGGGTATACTGGCGCTTACAAGCCCGATAAGTGGAATCGTTATCAGGTCGATTTGATACCATTGTTCCGACGCTATGGTGCGATTCGACACTACCAAAACAAAAGCTATCAGCTGATGCGGCCGCATGGTGGGGTTCCCGTTATGAGGGGCCAGCTGCGGGCGCTTCAATTCATTGCTACCCAGCAGGGCGGGCTCAGCTCCGCTTTCGTGCGCAAGATCAACCTGCGTGGCGCGCGACGGGTTCCTTCGGCTTCCTTCTCAGATCCAGTCGTACAATAAATCCCTGATATTGCTGAGATGCGACGAAATCTCACTATTGAGACTTTTGAACGCTATCTCAAGTTTGAAACAAATATTCCTGAGAAACTAGCGCTTGAGCGAGCGTCGGTAGGCTTGGTATCAAGTACCTAGGCGTGTCCCGAACGTTGGTATCAATATTGAATAAGAAAATCTTGTCAATTGAGGGAGGTAAAATGGATCCAAAAAAATGGTTGGTTGGAATCTCTGCAATGAGCCTTTCAGTGGTTTGTGCCGCTGAGGCGGTAGCGCTTCCGTCGGCTACGGCACATGCCGTTGTCGATGCCGTGGCAAGCCATGCGGATGTTTCTTCTGACATGCTTTACTTGATCGCCAACCTGAAGCCGGAAGCACCGGTGGATATATCGTTTAAGGACGCAGTTCTGTAGGCGGTATTTGTGTTGAGATCACAATGGGTAATGGGAAGAGAGGCCGCGCAACGCTTTGGCGTACTGGCCTCGCTCCTACTCCCACTCAAGTTGAAAAACGCCAATGAAAAGGGGAGCGCGGCAAGTGCCTACTCGCCGTGGCTTCCCTTGGCGGGCGAAGTGAGCGGGACGCGGTTACACGAAATGTCCGTGTCCCAACGCGGGCCCGGGATTCGTCCCGTTCTGGATATGGAATACCTGACCCTGCTTTCTGCCAAGTTGAGAGAGGGAACGGACCGCCCGTTGGGCCGCATCACCCACGTAGACATTTCGTCCGACATTCTGTTGGATTCTACGCTTTATCCTTCCATTGCCGAACTGGTACCGCCAAGTGCTGAACTTCTTTTGGAAGTGATGCCGTGGTTGAGCGGACTTAGTGAGCAGCTGGGTTTCGAAGTGTTTCCGATTAGCCACTACCGCGATGGCAAGCCCTGGAAACGGGGCTTTTCTCATGTAGATCATCTCGGGGCAATCTTTCTTAGTTTTCAGTACCGATTTGAGGGAAGTTCCACCGCGCATGCGCGCGCCGAATTGGCGGTGGATCTGGCCCATGAGATCGGACACCAGGTCATGATGATTTACCAGCATTCGGATTCCATCATCGAGGGAGATCCGGATAGCCTTGTGTATTCCTCTGTACGTCAAACGCTACGGCCCGCAATCATGGCGATGCACGCGGCGATGGCGATGGCTTACATGATGGAGGCCTGCGCCGGTATTTTGAAGAGTGCGCAAACTTCTTCCGCCGAAAAGCTTTATGCTGCCGAGAGCCTTTCTCGGTTTTCTGAACACCAACCCATGGGCCTGCGATCCTTGCGCCAATGTGCTCGGTTTACCAAAGTGGGCGAGGCCATCCTTTCTGAATTTGAAGCGCACGCGAACGACATCTTTGAAAGGGGGGACTACGGCGCAACTAGCGTTGGGGAAAGTGTTGGTTATGCTTAGGCTGCTGTGCTTCTCGGCTCTTCTGTTCGCCACGGCGCACGCCGCTCCTCTGAAAGTTCGAGTTTCGTGCGACGGAAGACTCCCTTACGATCCCGAAACCAAGGGATTTGCCCAAATCAGTTTTCAGAACGCTGTGCTGGGGCGCTTGCTGCGCCTCAATGAACAACACCAGATCGTGCCGGTGCTTTTGGAGGAGGCCTATTGGGACTACGCGAACCAAGCTTATGTCCTCCGTTTGCCAGCCGGCCTGAAGTTTTCCAATGGACGAAGCGCGGTGGCCGAAGATTTGGATTTTAGTCTGGTCCGCTTTTTTCTGACCGAGGGAAGGGCGGATCCCGTTGCTTTTTTGCGTGGCATTGTGGGAGTGGAGGCGCTCAAAAAGGGGACGCCTTACAAGCCGTGGCAGGTGAGCGGCATCGCCAAGGTAGACGAAAGAACCGTGCGAGTTCGGCTAAAAGATCGGGATCCCTCGTTTCTATTTGGACTCACGCTTGGTTGGGTCTCGCTTGTACCTATCGAAGCACTTTCTGACAATTACGTGACTTGGAAAAAGTACCCTGTGGGGGCGGGGCCCTACGCTGTCGTTTCAGACTGTGGAAGGAAGAGTTGCCTGCTGTTGAAAGCGCGTTCCGGAACGGCTTATTCGGGACCTCCGTCGGTCCAGTTTATTTCGGATCCTGATGCCTCTGTGGATTTGGTGGGCTTTACCCCCGAGCCGTCGGGAAAGTACCGAAAGGTTTTTGGAGAAGGTCCGGTGGGTTTTACGGGTATTTTTTTCAACTATAAATCTGCCCTCGCGCGCGACCCGAATTTTAGAAGAGCGCTTTCGCTAGCAATTGATCGCGAGGCCCTCGTTCGTGGTGAAGCGGGAATGAAGCCCCTCTACGAAATTCTGACCTCAAATTTCATCGGCCGTTTGAAACTCAGCGAATCGTCGCAGATCGCCGAGGCCAAACGACTTCTGACGAAGATCCCAAAATCTCTTTTGAACGGACCCATCCGGGCGTTTGGTTTTTCGGCCCGAAGCCAGGTACAAGGCTTCGAGAAGCACGTACTCGAAAAGCTTCAAGCCCAATGGAAAAGAGTGGGGCTGAATGTTGAGTTTGTGGCCTCTACTGAACCCCTGTTTGGGGACAAAGATCAGGTGACTGTTTTCAGAGTGGATGAACGGGGCACCGGCTTTGCCGATCCCCTGCCGGTCTTTTATGCCTTTTATTCAGGCTACCTTTCACGCCTGTTCCCACCCGGGGAAGCGGAGTTCGGCAAACTTCTGGACGCAGCGAGTGCCGCTCCTGGCCTGGCTGAAAAGGCCACGCGGGTAGAGGCGGTTTCGCGTTATTTTGCAGACAAGCGCTACGCGCTTCCACTATATGAAAAGCGTCTGGCTTTTTGGTTGCAACCGGGGCGCGTTGCCAGTCTTGGAAAACAGCAGGGTGTGGGGCTCGATGTAACTACCGTGCGGCTTGCCGCAGGGATGAACGAGCGGAGCGAGTGATGAAGAAAATTTGTTTTGCTGTATTGCTCTTGTTACCCTTGGCGCTGCAGGCCGTTGATGGGGACCAGGACACACGTTGTCGGGAGGAAGTTGTGGGACCGTTTGAAACGCATTTTAGCCGGTTTTTGGAGGCGGTACGGACGCGAGATTGGAAAATCTTCAACGAGTACCTGGATCCGGAGACTGACATTATTGCGATCTTACCCGACGGCAAGATTCACAAAGGCTACGAAGCCTTTCTAGAAACACAAAAAGGCTACTTCTCCGGGAAAACGGGCGTTTTCACCTACAAAATTCAAACGGTGGAGGAGTCTGGCGAGATCGGTTTTGGCAGTATCGACGCGACATATGAGGACGTTGGGGCGGACGGGGTGCGTTTCCGCCTGACACTCTATATTAGCTTTGTCTTCAAAAAGAGACAGAGCGGTGGGTGGTACATGATCCACGATCAAAATGCGCTAAGGGGAAAAGAGCTATTGGATGAATAATCAGGGAAATAATTCTATTTCCAGTGAAGTCGAGCGTGTTTCGCGGCGGATGGCGTTTCGATTCGCGCTGTTTTTGGGCCTAGTCGTCATTGTGGGCTGGCCACTTGTTTGGTTTGCGAGCCTAAGAAACGAAATCCATACGGTACTCGCGGCAGTCAACTCCGCCCTGTCCAACCTCGTGGTACTCGGGGACACCTTCCAAATTAACGCGTTTTTGGATTCTCTCAAGACGGGCGGTATCATGGACGACTACGTTCTGCGTGATATTCGTACTGGCCTATGGATTACCAGTTCGCTTTCCGATCCGACGGAAATCCTGCACCCAGGCTTTTCTTTTTCGCACGGTTCATTGGCGTGGGTGAGCGCGCAGAGCGTGAACCAGGGAACTCAAGCCATCGCGGAGCTGACCTTAAGGCGGGTAATCCCGTTTTCCTCGCTCTTAGCGGGACCCCTCGTTTTTGCGGTCCTTTGGTTTCCTATCGATCGGCTTATCCGCTTGCAGCTGAGACGTTTCTCGAAACGCCTGGTGACTCCGATTCAGGAGTTTAGTTCCGCTCTCCAGCGCATTGATGCCTTGGGCGAGTCCGAAATCGAAAGCGTGCGCCGTCTAAATTTGGAGTTTAGGGAACTCTCGGAAGTGCAGGAGTCTTTTTGCTCGATGTTCGATGTCGTTCGGATTGCAGAACAAAGAGAGCGCGAATTGCAGACGGAGAACAAGCTCGGGAAACTGGCCAGGCAGGTTGCGCACGATGTGCGTTCTCCGCTAGCGGCACTCAAAATGGCGGTGGGGCATTTGGAAAGCTCCCCAGCGTTGGCCGCCGAGATTATTCGCTCGGCGACAGATCGCATCACTTCGATTGCACGGGATCTTACAGAAAGAAAAGAGTCGACGCTATCCCATCTGCCCGTCTCCCGGCCCCTTCAACGGGTGGTGGAGCAGATCGTCAGCGAGAAAGAGCTGCAGCACCGAGATAAGGGCGGCATCCATTTTCATCTCGATCTTCCGGAGGAATTTGAATGGACGTCTGCACTGTTGCCGGAAACGGCTCTACTGAGAGTGCTTTCAAATCTTATTGATAATGCGGTAGAGGCGCTGGACCGCAGCGGCAATATCGAGGTGAGCGGCCGGGTAGCCAGCGGGACAGAATCGATTATTTCCATCCGGGATAGCGGGAAGGGCATCCCTGAAGGCCTCTTGCCGCACTTGATGCAGAAGGGAGCCACCTTTGGAAAGAAGCACGGCTCGGGCCTCGGGTTGTTTCACGCTCGCGAGACCTTGGAAAAAAATGGCGGCTCCATCGAAATCACTTCCGAACTAGGAAAAGGGACGGTGGTGAGTATCGCTTTTCCCGCGGTTGCTGTGCAGTCGGAAATGGTTTGCAAATTTCCGCGAGTGGTATCTGATACACCGGCCACGATTGCCCACGGCGCTTTCCACGCCTAACTTCTCCCAAAACGCTAGACCTCTTGGTTAGTAGGCCGCGACGCTGATGAAGTTTTCCTTTAGCCCGGCTGTGACTTCGAGCACATTGTTGCTGCCGCCAAACTCACGCGCCAGTTCCTTGAAAGCCTCGTCCATTATGTCTCTTCCCGAAGCCGGGGATTTTTTGGTGGTTGAAAATACTCTACCTAGTTTGTCCTTTAGGCTGGACAGCGCCTTTAACGTTTTCACAATAATTCTTAAGAGCAAAACACGTGCCGAAGATCGCAGGCTCAGGGCGAAGTGGCAGTCTCAGATACGCAACCAATCCGCTTGCGCGGTAGGGGAGGGCTTTGTTCGCCTGAGAAACGGCGTTTCAGAGATGAGACGTTCGATTTTACTCAGTGACACTTCTGGTTCTGGGAGGCATGAAGGTCTTTGTCGTGTTTGCGCTAAATGAATTTAGCAGTACGCGTACGCAGCGCGAGTGGTTTACAAACGTTCGTGAGATGCCGAAACGATCCAAGTCTGCTCCCTCGGCGCTGAAGTCGGTCGCAAACAGCATCCGCCACTGACCCTCACCAAAGTGTGCTCCAAATTGTTTTCGGTAGTCGCCGAGTGCCTCGCCATCCTGTGTGTGCACGGAGCGGCCGTAGACGAGTTTTCCTTCGTAATAAACTGGAAAACTGAAGTTGTGGAGTAGCTCTGCGGGCCAGGGCGGTTCCGCTTCCAGGAGATTCAATACTCGAGTTCCCTGATCGGGTGCTACGGCGTAGGTAAGGTTGTGCTCCAGTCTTCCCGGGTTCGGAAGGGGAATGGCTCCAGACGCATTCAACTTTGAACCCGAAAAGCTCCCCCAGATATTGGTGAAATACCATCTATTTTGCTTTTGCTCGGTATCGAAGTAGAGCCGAACGAGCTCAAGGTTGCGCTGTCCGTCCAGTCCCGCACCATCGGGTACGCTCATAAACATGGGCCCATCCGTATCCAATATATACCTAAGGACGGGCCAGTAGGGTTTTGGTACGGGGAGCTCCAGGATCTCGATGTTGCGCAATTCGTTTCCCGTCGCCTCATCCGCCCCAAGGGTCGGTGAGAAGCGCACCATCGGCGCCCCGGCCCGCTCAAAGAGCATGCCCTGGGTGACCCGCGCGCCGATCAGCACTCCGACGCCGGCCCTGCCACCGCCGATTGCTGCCCGCGCATTGAGCACGAGCGCGAGGAAAATATATAGGACAATCCGCACGAAAACCCCGGAAACCTGAGCCTAAGCCATGCCTAGGGTGTAGCCCAAACGTTGCGTGGGCTCAACGAGTATGAGTTAGTATTGGTTTTTACTAGGCTTTCGCCTGTTCTTTTAGGGGGTGTGCACCGGATGCCGTGAGTTCCTATTTCGAAGAGTTTAGGGCTGTGAGTTCCACCCAGATCTCATTGCGCCGAAGAAACCACAGACGGAAAGGTGAATTGAACCGGGCGAAAACGGGTTCTCCTTTAGCGCTAAAGCCGCTCTCCTTGAGCGCCAAGAGGAGTTTTTCGAGCTCCTCGTTGTAGTTCTGCTCGGACCAGGATCCAGAGTAAGTGCGAACCGCCATGCGGCGCGCCGGAATTAGTTTAATTTCCACGCGGGAATCATTAGGGGTAGGCACCGTTTCCAAGCTAAATTTGCTAGGCATTGTGAACTGGACGGTATAGCCGCTACCTTTCTTGGTTTGGGTTACCGGGGCTGTCATGGCAATCTTTTCGGAAACGGCCTGCTGTGAAACGGGAGCGGTCATTTCAATCTTCGTTTTCGAACGATTATTACCAAAGATGTAATCCGCTAAAATCCGAAACGCCGAGCTGCCTGCGTCTTCAAAGTCTTCTTCGATCTTTGTTTCTGCAACGAGAATCGGTGCATAATTCCGGATTTCGAAATTGTCGGTCGTGGTCTCAACAGTATAGGTGGGTTCTTCAATAGCCATAACAAACGGGCTCGACATAAGTAAAATGGCGGTCCCCAGGACCGCAATCAAGTAGTAGAGAGAATCTATCCGTCCAGCGCGCATACGAGTCGCTCCCTTTCCAACGCAGACAAGGTTTCCATTTGTGAAAAATACTCCGTTACTGTCTCACTTGCCTGCTTTTGTACTCCTCGCATCATCATGCAGGTATGCGCCGCTTGAATTCGCACGCCGACCGCTTTAGGCAAGACCGCTTCGGCCATCGCGTCCGCTACTTCCCGAGTGAGGCGCTCCTGCACTTGTAGCCTACGCGCAAACAACTCCACGATACGCGCTACCTTGGAAAGTCCGAGGATCTTTTCGTTGGGGTAATAGGCAACACTAACGTGGCCCCAGAAGGGTAGCATGTGGTGCTCGCAGAGGCTGAAGAACTCAATGCGCTTAACCGCGACTAGACCTTGACCCTCGGCTTTGAAGATTCCTTTTCCTACAACTTCTGCGAGGGTTTTCGTGTAGCCGGAGCAAATGTCATTGATAGCTTTGGCAAAGCGCTCAGGCGTCTGCCTCAACCCCTCCCGCTCGGGGTCCTCGCCGATCTGATGAAAGACAAGCCTAGCCGCTGCCTGGCCGGCTTCAAGAGCCTCACCGTGGGAGCGCGCAGGGGCATTGGCCGCTAAGAGGAGCTCTGTGGGCAGCTCCGGTGCGAAGTACTTTTTTTCTTTAGTGGGCGCAGAAACCATAGGCCATCTCCTTGTTTTCAATTATCTGCTATTTGTATAATAAAAATCAATTAAATTATTAGACAAACGCTAAGTAACTGTCTACAATTGAGGAATGGTAGGGTCCAGGGCAAAACCGAGTTACTCCGTAAAAGCAGTTTGCCGCAGGCTAGGCATCGGGCCCCATACGTTAAGAGCTTGGGAGAGCCGGTACGGGGCAGTAGAACCGGCTCGAACGGAGGCCGGTCAGCGGCGCTATTCTTTTGGGGATGTGGAGCGTCTCGAATCCATTGTGCGGCTTCTTAATCTCGGCCACAGCGTGGGCGTCGTTGCGAAACTGACGGACGCCGAGTTGCACCGGTTATTGAACAAACACCAGCCTCTTTCGCAGCCTTCCGAGCCTTCGCAGGTCGCATCCGTCATTGAGTCCCTAGAGACGAACTTGAAGCGCTTTGATGTTCACGCTATCTCGAGCCTTTTGGATCAAAAACGAACGGCATTGGGGGCTCGCTCTTTTGTATTGCAGATTCTGGGGCCGCTACTGGGATGGATGGCCAATAAGGTGAACGCCGATCAATTGTCGATAGCCCACGAGCATGCGTTGTCGGCAGTGGTCCGTGACCAGATCTATCAAACCCTCCGCTATGGTTCGATTCCGGTGCGATCTAACTCGGCTCCCCGGTTTGTTTTGGCGGCGCCCGAAGACGATTTACATGAGTTCGGCATTTTGATGGGAGCCGCGCTTTTGTCACACTATGAAATTCCCAGCCATTTTTTTGGGGCCAATCTTCCTGCCGAGGCCTTGGCAAGTGCGGTAGTTGGGGTGCGAGCGGATATTGTACTCCTCAGCAATGCCCCTGTCCCGGAATCGGAAAGGCGAATATCGTTTGAAGAGTATCTAAAGGTTCTCCATCGCTTGCTGCCGAAGAGAGTGGCTGTCTGGTTAGGCGGGGCGGGAAAACTGCCGCACCTTCGCCGCGTACTTGCCGGAAGAAAATACCGCTATGTCGAATCCTTGTTCGAGTTGGATGGGCTTTTGGAGACAGTAGCTTCCAAGACTAAGACGGGCAAGCAATCTAGGAGGCGGAAATTCAGCTTGTAGTCGCGATCCATTTCGCATGCACTGCGTTTATGACCGGGGTCATCTGGCTGATTCAAGTGGTGCATTACCCGTCTTTCAACTGGGTAGATCGGGCGCGTAGTGTTGACTTCAGTGCGTTCCACGTCAACGGTATAACGAAGGTCGTCGCGCCCGCCATGCTAGGAGAGCTTGGAACAGCGGTGTTCTTCATTTTTGCTCCTCCGCTGGAGCTTCCTCAGGGGTTTGCGTGGCTCAATTTTCTCTCCATCGCCCTTATCTGGATCAGCACTTTCCTTTTTAGCGTTCCCAAGCATGATCGGTTGAAGAAAGGGCATGACGGACCCACCGTCCGCGCTCTGGTGCGGACGAATTGGCCCCGTACCATTTTGTGGACGCTAAGATGTCTTGGTTTGGTTTTGTTGTTCGGAGGCATGAATTGAAGACACCCACCAATGTACCGATCTGGGCCCGGGTCACGCTGGTTTTGGCTGCAATTTACAACTTGGCTTGGGGGGCCTGGGTTATTCTTTTTCCATTCGCTTCATTTGATCTCCTGGGCATGGCTCGACCCAACTACCCCCAATTTTGGCAGTGCATTGGGATGATCGTGGGGGTTTATGGGATCGGCTATTACCTCGCCGCGTGCGACCCTTTTAGGCATTGGCCCATCGTCTTGGTGGGTCTTTTAGGGAAGATATTTGGTCCTATCGGATTTTTGCAGGCTATCTGGCAACGAGCTTTGCCGCTCGGATTTGGTTGGCACATTGTTTTTAATGATCTTGTTTGGTGGGTACCTTTTTCAGCAATTCTGATCGTAGCGGCGAAGGGCGGCCAGCCGCAAGGCAGCTAAGTTATTAGTTAGAAAATCCCCTCGATGGCGGTGAAAGTGATGCGACGCGTTTTGCCGTTCCAGTCCAATTGGAATATCAACATTTTCTAAGATACTAAGGGGGCTTTTTTGAAAAGAATGCTAGCGCTGGTGGGACTTTTTTTGTTTTCCTTTCGGCTATTGGCTGCCGACGTTTTCACCCATGAACTCAGGAAACACCCCAAAGGGGACAGAAGCTGCGATGGCCTGGCTCAGGAACTTGGCGCCAAGTTTGCCGAAGCGGCCGCGGTGGAACTTTATAGCGTTGGCGTAAAATCGGAAACCGACACCGCCTGTGATCTTAGGTTCGGGTACCTTGCCGAAAAACGGGTGGAAACGACTCAATCGGAGGACCGCGGCAGCTTTAGCTCGGATCCCTACCAGGCCGCTTACCCTTCTGCGGATTCCTGCGAACAAGCCTTGGCGGCGGAACAGCAGCTGCTAGAGGCTCAAACAGGCCTGAGCGCATGGATCGCTTACTGCTACCGGGAAGACCGTTTGAGCTCCTGGCAAAAGTACGTGCCTTTCGTCGAGGCCGTGGGCGCCTCGGACACGCGTTTATACAAGACCGCGTCTACTGTGTGGGTGCGTCCTTCACAGGATTGGAAAGACTTCACCCGCGACCTGATTGCGGAGATCAAATCCAGCCAACCCCTCAAACTAGCGACAGTCAGTTACAATCCGGGCGTGATGTCGGGAGATCGCGAGTTGATTCTTCGCTTTTATGGGGACAGGCGCCGCTGGCTGCGAGTTGAGGGTTTTGCAGAGCATGCGGATCCGGAAGTCTGTGACGAGCAGCTGCTGCGGATACGCCCGTTGCTTAGAAAGGCGAAACAACCGCCAGCTCTCGTTTATTGCGGCGAGCGTTTTCCAAAAAAATATCAGCTTGGAGTTGCGAGTCTGGAGGCAGACATCCTAAGCGGCAGCGCTATCCGTTCTACGGAGGACCCTAAACAGTTTGCGACACTCGCACAGTGTTTAGATAACCTGGATGCGGTTGAGTCCTTTTACCGCGAAAAACTAGGTCGTCCGGTACTTGCTGGCTTCTGTGGGGGTACACGGTACTTCCAGATCACTCTCTTTGAAGACTCAAGGCCGGCGTCGCTGTAATCGATAGTCCGTAGTCCGAGCCAAGCGATACCCTAGGGCTAACCCAAAGCCTCCTAGCGAACTGAGTCTATTTTTGCCATCTCGACACAGATGTCACGTGAGGGGCCGTGCCTCAAAAGTGCACAATAATAGGGTCCAGTCTAGCGTGCAGGATTGCAATGTGGGGGAGCCATGGCGGCCTTTTTTTACGAATTTATCGTTGTTTTTATTGCTCTTTTTCTCTTTGTTGCGGACTTTGGTTATTCGCAAGGCCACGCACATTCTGGTGAGACACCGGCGCCTGAGCGGGCCGTTGCCGAACCCTCGCCAGAGCGTGAGAAGAAAAGCGAATCCGAAGAGCAGCTCAAACTCCTTACACGGGCGCTATCCGATTTTTCCACGTCCCCGGATGCTGAATCTGGGAACGACGAGAGTTTTTCGAAGCTGCTTGACGTCTTCAAATCGCTGGAGCTCAGCGCCAAAGATTTGGGAACCCAACTGGATGAGTTAGTCGCAGCTAAAGATCTTGGCAGTGATGTGCAGGCTCAGGCCAAAGTGCTTCGCAGTTTGATCGGGAGTTTAGAGGACAAGCCCGAGGCGCTCAGGGCTTTCGAGAGATTGATTTCGAATCAAGGAGCGAGTTCAGGCCAGAGCTTAACGGAAGAAGATATTAAGGCGCTTACCGATGCCTTTATGGATCAACACGGCCTAGCACTGGCGGACTACCGAGAGAGTAAGCAGAAAGAGGAAGATTACCAGGGCCTTGCCGCTTCTTTGCGGCTGACGGGCCGGGCGATCAATTCAATTCTCGCCAGACGAGAGAGCCGTTCGCCGGCGGTTGAGCCTATTGGTGACGCCCATCTCTCGCAGGCGCTTTCCGGGAAAGGGCGCGAAAGTCTGGGCCTTCTCGTTCGCGGTGCCGACGGGAAGATCGACACCTCCAATCTCAAAGTGGCGGATCAGGCGGCCCTCTATGATGAAATCAAAAGTCTAAGCCACTATTCACCCGAACTAGCGGCGGGCGGCGCTGTAGACGAGGTCCTTACGAGTCTAAAACCCGGCGCCGAAGCCCATCAGGAAGTTTCGGGCCTTGTCGCGCGCGGGATTGAACGCCTGCGCAATTTTGTCTTCGGAGACGACACAAAAAGCGCCGCCTCGGGTACAGCGGACGCTCCTGAAACTTCAGCTACTCCGTCCACGGACTTGGATCCGATTGCGGATCAACTTTCTGATTCAGGGCAGAAGTTGTATGCGCGTGTCCGGCAAGAGAAGCCCGGCGAGTTTGATGTCTCGGATCTTTCCTTTCAAGAGCAGTTTGATCTCCACAAAGAATTGGAATCGGTATCGCTTCCTCCAAGCACTGTCTCTGCAGTTGTGGGGGACTTAAAAGCCGAACTGGAACCCGCAGCAACGGCCCAGGCTTCAGCGAACCAGTGGATCGCTTCTGGCGTGAACTCCCTAAGCGCCGCAATGAATTCTTGGCTCAATCCTCTGCCTGAGCCCGCCCGTCCTGATGCTGAAATCTTTGAGAGGGTGGCGATTGTCCCCATCGCCCCCGCGCGCCAACCGGCCCGTCAACCGCAGCCGCTGTCTGTGGAGACTCCGGTGGAGAGAAGGCGTACGCTAGAATCTCCGTACAAGCCTGTCGTGGCCGAGCCAGTGACCGAGCAAGAGCTCATCGCGCCCACGCGTCTTTTAGATTTAAGTGCGCCTAAACCCAATCTCGCCCGACCATCACTATCGACGACACTTTCGCGCGCGCCAGTGACTGAAGTACCGGAGAAAGTGCCTCTTTTTGTGCAGTCTTCGAGTGGCGAATATCTGCCTGCGGAGGAAAAGGACGGAAAAGTATACGTAGATATCGTACGTAGCTACCGCGATTGGGATAACACGCCCGTCACCGAGTCGCTGCGAGTCGTGCGGTCCTACGCGGAAAGTGAATTTTCTACACCGCCGCAAAAATTTGAGAACTCGATCTATTTTGAAATCAAGGGCGAACCCTATCTCCTTATCGAAGGGGCAGACGGCCAGCGTTCCTACGTGCATTCGCGTTTCACCAACGGTGCCTCGATAAGCGCAAGCGCTCCACCCGCGGGTGACGTGAGGAGCATCCCGGTCTCAGTGACGCGACAGTATGGGATATTCCGGCCCTAAAAAGTTTCCTATCAGAACACACATACGCCCAAATGGTCGTGGGCTCCGGGGATGGTCCTCGGAGCCCATCGACAAAACTTCAGTTCTATCGGAGCCAGTCTCGAATTATTAGGTAAAACCCACCGGGAACCCACGTAAGCAGGGTGAAGATCACATTGAAGGTATGAAAACGGCACAGCTTGTACGTGCGCGCGCTGATTTGAGATCGAAAGTCGTAATTTTGAACGTCCACAAGATTTCGAGCGAAGATATTTTGGCACCGATCCAACAAGCGTACAATGGCACTCCCGCCCGCGCATACCTGGCGAATGGATTGAAAACTGAGAGGGGCATATAAGCTTTGAAGGGAAGAAATGAGATCCTTTCGGGCGAGTTCACGCCAAAAAGGAGAGCACGCCGATGTCGCATTCGAAGGATCGTGAAAAGCAGATCCAAAAAATGGTCCCAGTGGCTTAGCCAACCTTTCTACTCCCGTACAAACGCCTTCTTCCTCAGCGAATTCACCTGGGCACCGTAGGAAACCCGGTCGTTGTTACGAGGAAAACAGTATGTAGCACGCCACGCCCCAACCCCTGTAGTGAAGGTGAGCAGGCATGACGCCGGTCGCCGCTGGCCCACAGCCACGTGCCACAGACTCTGCCCCGGAGGCCTCCCCACTTTCCTGACCCCGCAATCGTTTTGCCTCAGATCCTTTGTACCACCGCGTCGTTCACGCGGTTGACGTATACGCCGAAATCAATGGCCCCTGAATCTTTATCTTACCAGCTGGAGTGGCGCTTCGCGATAGTTTTGGCGCTCTTAACTTGATTCGCAAACGGTAGAAACCTCCCGCTGCCGGGCCGTACGAGTAGGACGCTTCCGTTGGCGCCCACGGCTCGCGTCCCGGTAGGTACTAACCGAGCGCCCCATTGGCGCTCTTTTACGTAGCGGGTACTCCTTCAATCCGCGGACGATTTCTGCCTCTACTTTTCTCCAGACGTGGAGAGACTTAACAAGTTCCCGAATTTTCCGCCCCAGCTTTTGCGCCGGTGTGTGCCGCGCGCCACTTCTTTAGCCAGTTTGTATAAAGGCCGCGCCCAGCTGAAATATTAGGGTCTATTTGGTTGCGCTTGCCGCCCGCCCATTCGCTAAAGCAGGTCCGAGGGAGTCACGCCACAGGCATCTAGTGGCGCCCATTTTGATAGGCTTCGTTCTGTGCTAGCGAGTTGCTCCAGGCTTGGGAAGGTACTCATCAAAGATCGGTTTCGCGGTTTGATTTCGCGGAGGAGCTTTTCTAGCCCCTGAATGTCTGAGGGAGGTACCTCAACTGGAACGCTGCTCGCGATATAGTTCCCAGGTTGATGATTTGGCCGGATAGATCGATTAGGGATTCTTAATCTGGGGATTGAGTGCCAATGATAATCGCACTTTCGTGGGATGAAGGAAGCGTCCTGCACCTGGAAGCTAGATTCGATGATTTTCCAAAGATTATCCCCCGGTCTACGCGCGCCAGAAGATTGTGTATTTGTAAATCCTCCCATCTTGCATAGGAAGGATACCTTCGTTCTACCCAACTATCCGCGCTACGCTGAGTTTCACCGGCTTAGCGAGATGGAAGGAGAAGCGGGCCTATTGGTCGGAAGTATCGTATTTAGGCGCCAGTGGGAATCTGCGCTAGATGTGGCTGGAAAGCGCTTGATTGGTCATGTATTGGTAAATATTTAGTACGCTCCATTCTAGCTAGGAAGTGGCGAGCCAGCTCGCCCAACTCTCCTTTGGAGGGGCCTTTTTGGAGCGCGCTAGCACTAGCGAAACGCTCTTCTGCGCGCGGGTGAGGGCGACGAATAAAACGCGGCGGGATTCTTCGAGATCGCGCTTGGTGTTTTCTGCTTTGAGTTCCTGATAAAGCGCGGTTTCTTCCGGTTGGTTGTTGCGCGTGAAGCGCACGCCGATCCCTTTTTCTGAAAGCAAAAAAGGTGGTAATGGGCGCGGGGCCTGGCGATTGAGATCGACCACATACACATGTGGAAACTCCAATCCCTTTGAGCCGTGGACCGTCATGATCCGTACGGCGTTGGCATCGCTATTCCCCATATCCTCAAACTTCAAATCTTCTGTTTGCCAGACGTCAATGGCCCGTACGGCTTCGGGTACAAGCCAGCGCCTCTGCTGAAACAGGTTTAGAAACGCAAGAAGGGCTGGGCTTTGTGCAGGCCAGTAGGGGCTTCCGGAAAAAAGTGCGCTGAGCGAGCGTTCCAAATCCAGATCGCCACGCTCAACCCAGTCAAAAAACCACTTCAGCGAATCGGGGTTAGCGCGCAGGACTACCTCAAAAAGCGAGCTCTTTCTATCTTTTGCAAAGTCCCACAGTGTTTCAAAATCATAGCCGACAAAGGAGGAACACAAAAAAGCGGAAAAAGCACGATCGTCGAGAGGGTTATTTACCGCCCGCAGGTATTGGCAGAGATCAACGACATCGTAGCTGTGAAATAGCGGTGTGCTTTGTTTACAGGAAACCGGGATGTCTTTAGCCAGCAGTGCATCTCTATAAAGCGGCATCCTATCGGCCGATCGGAACAGGATTGCAAAGTCTTTAGGCTCAGTCCCGTTTCGAATTTGCGCCTCAATATGTTTCGCCACAAACTCCGCTTCTTCGCCCGCCGTGTCTCCGCGGTTGTCGGGCGCTTCGTAATGGAGAACCTCATAGGTGCCGCCGCTTGCTTCGGCAAGGCCGACCTGCATCGGCGTATAGGTGCCACCAAACAAACTCTCGGAAAGTGCGTTGATGCCCTCCAAAACGGCGGGCTCCGAGCGGAAGTTTAGAGTTAAATATTTTTTTGCGCCGCCCGTGTTTTCAATTTCCTCTCCGACGGCATTAAAGAGGGCCACTTCCGCACCGCGGAATCTATAAATAGATTGCACCGGATCCCCCACCGCAAAAAAAGTATCGGGGCGCTGGAGGCGCTTTAGGATTTCCCACTGAGCGGGGCTTGTGTCTTGAAACTCGTCCACCAAAATAGCCGCGACTCGGGAGCGCAGGTTTTCAACGACTTGCGGTTGCTTTCGCATGAGTAAGAGTGCCAGGTGTTCCAAATCGTAAAAACTATAGTGCCCCTGCTGCTGCAAATAGCTCGATAGTGCTCTGGTAAATGGTAAAACGATACGATTGATGGTCGGAAGCGGTTCTTCTTCGTTGTTTTCCTGCCACTCAAAACGGGAGAAGTAGAGCGCTTCCACCATCGGCTTTAGTGTGCGGTGCGTGTAATAGCGGAGCAGGGCTTTAAGATCCTCTTCGGCGAGCCCGTCCCGCCAATTTCGGTAGGCTTCATCAAAAACAAGGCTCCAGTCCGAATTTAAAAGAATCTTTTCAATCGGGGCAAAGCCCTCCAAAGAGCCGAACTCGTTGACGACGCCATAGCAAAAGCCGTGGATGGTACTGATCAGAGCGCTTGTGCGCACGGCTTCTACCACGCTCTCAGCGTAGTGTTCCCGTTCGGCCATGCGTTTGAGGATTCTCTCTCGTAGCTGGTTAGCGGCTTCATTCGTGAAGCTCACACTCAAAATACTCTCAGGCGCAATGCCGCTATCCACCCAGCGGAGAAAACGCTCGACCATCACAGTAGTCTTGCCGCTTCCCGCGGCGGCAGAGAGAAGTAAGCTTCCCCCTTCATGCTCAATGGCGGAGAGCTGCTCTTCTGTAAACTTAGACATAGCCAGCCCCCTGGCGGCAGTGGCCGTACAAACGACAGCTTGCACAGTGTTGCGGATCGGGCAGGGGGGAGAAATCCCCCGCGCTCAAGTGCTCTACCTGCTCCTTTAGTTTTTCAGTGCCGCTTTCAAGTAGCGCTTGCAGTTTCTCTTCGACAAGTGTGTGTCCGCGCGTCATGCTTTTGGCGGCTTCGGGCCTGACTGCTTCGGCACGCAATATTCCGCGGCGCAGTTCGCCTTTTTTGAGATCGTTAAAAAGCACGCCGGCGATAGGCGCTTTAAAGTGAGCTTCAGCACCGAGAAGGTACACCAACGCTTGGTAATTGGTGCCGGCGGCGATGTGGTTGGGTGAGAAAGTCACATTGCCAGTCTTGTAATCCATTACGAGAAGTTGCCCGTTCTCAGTTTCATCTACGCGATCAATTTTTCCTCGTAGTGTGACGCCCCCGATTTCGACATCAAATGTTTGCTCCAGCATCAGCGGGCGTGTGCTTTGAAAGGTTTCGCGCAGCGCGGCTTCATTGTTAAGAAACTGCTTGAAATACGGAACTGCCGTCTCTCGTAGCAAAAAGCGTTCGCTGACGGAAAGCCTATTAAATTGTTCTGTGGAGAGGGTCTTTTCCAGACTTTCAAAGAGGGCGGCTTCGCCTTCGAGCTTTTCCTTTTTGTAAATCTCCAGCGCACTGTGGATGGCGGAGCCGAGAAGGAGCGCAAATTCGCTTTCAAAATCCCCGGTGCCTTCATCCAGCCGCAAACGGTTAGCGAGCAAATACTGAGCTGGGCAACGGGCATAGCTTTCAAGCTGGCTCGCGGAAAAGCGTTTGGCTTCAAAAGGTACGCGGTAAGAAGGTGCTGCTTTTGGTTTTTCGGTTTTTCCCGCGGTCGGGATACGCCGACCCGCCGCTAAATAGGTTGTCGTGAAAATCCGGTTGCGGTGCTGTCCGTGTTCAGAAAGCAGAGTCGTGGTCTGCGTTTGCGAGAGGATGGCGTCTTCTTGTGTCGGGATGCTAAAGCCCGCGCTCTTAAGTAGATGGACCTCGTGTCTATCCAACAACGGGTGCCGGGTTGTTGTCGCCGCTTGTTGGCCATCGATAAAGTAACAAAGAGAGCTCGCGAAAACTCCCGGGTAGGGGAAGTACGGCAGTAGGGCCACATCGAGCGCTTTGCGCGGCGCAGGCTCTAAAGCGATTGTCCGCTTTTTGGAAGGCTTCTCACGTAGGAGTGCTCGGCTTAACTCCAGGCGCTCTTTAAGGGGACGTCCCCGATCCTGTCTGATCATCTGCAACGTAATGTGGTCGGAAGAGTAGTCGGGTAGGGCATCTTCTTTAGGGGCAACAAAGTCCGCCGCGATGCCGCGCCTAGCGAGTGCAAAACGCAGATAGCTTGCTTGCACCGGGGTTCCTGAAAACGAAAGAGCGCTCTTTGATTTTCCTAAGTGGCGCGCCAGAGTTTCCAATAAGGCGGATACACCGCCAGCTACCTGAAGCGGGCGCTTGTCCCCCTTCTCACATTGCCAATGAAAAAACTCAGTGGGTGAAATGGCGTTGAACTCGGCAACACCCGGCGCGCTACTGAGAAGCGCAAGAAGCTCCTTGTAGCCGTAAGAAGCCTCCGGTGTCGTAAGAGCCAGCAGGTTTTGTGGGAGTGGCTTTTCCAGTGTATCTGTTTTAATCCGCTCGATGAGTTGCCAAAGAGCTTCGGCCCTGTCTTCTTTCAATGGCGAATCCAGGTAGCTGTGGGCCCCCGATCGCAAAAACACATTCTTGGGAGTTTCCGGAAGCTCCGAAAAGCAGAATTCGATATCTTCGTGACTCGTGAGAAAGGCGCCTCGCAGATCTTCCACGGTGCGCAGGTACTGGTGCGCTTTGTTCCGCTCAGTATTGGGCAGCCAGCTTGTAAAGAGCTGCAGCCGCCGCGCTCTTTCGGAAAGCGAGGGCGGCCCATACCCAGTAAGGGCCTCCACCGACAACACGGCGAGGTTTGCCGCTTCTTTTTGAACGAGATATGAAATAGAAAGGGCGAGCTCGGTACTCTCCACCAGAAGCGTGGCTTCGGGCTGTGGTGTTTTCGTGTGGTTGTGAGTCTCGCTGTCCTTCATGGCGTTCTCGGGAACCCTAACCCAGCGGGAATCCCACGCCAATAACGCCGCGCAACGCTGTGCGGCAGCGGTTTTCGGGGCTTTGAAATGGAGAGCAGATGGAAAAAGAATCCTTGTTCGTCGGCATCGGTAGAGTCAGCGCACGCTTCCGCCATTCACGAAGTCTCAAAGACAAACGCCACTCGCTCAAAAGCGTAAAGCAAAAGCTTACGAACATGGGTTTTAGCGTGTCCGAGTGCGGCCACCAGGATAACCCGAGGCTTGGCCTCATCGGCTACGCCATTGCGGGTTCCCATTCGGGTGAGGTGAATAAGCTCCTTGATAGCGCCGACGATCTCATCCTCCAAGAACTCGAGGTCTTACAAAAAGATCGCGACGTCATGGATTACGGCTTTGAAAAAGACGAAGGCGTGCTTGGTGAGCTTGGCGACGATGACGACTATTCTGAGTACGAGTAGCGCGCAGCTTTCTTAACGCGCGCGAATCGCAACCAGAAAAACTACGCGTGAGGCCTGCTGCTGCGTCTTATACCAAAAGCGAAGTTGCCCGCTTGCATTGACATACACGAAGGCCCCGTTTCCATAGGTGTTGGAGTACCCATCATACGGCCAAGGGTTTTGGTCAAACCGCGGAGCTGCAATCGAAGCTCCCCAGGCGTCGCGCCGCCCTGAATGGATGCTTGGGTAGCAGCCTTGGTTCGAAACTGCATACCGTTCTCGGGCTTCAAACTCGTAGATGTACTGGTTGCCTGCGCCGCTCGATAAATCCAGATAGGAGCCACCATTCCAGACAGAGTTATCCATCCGGTGGCGCTCAAACACATTATTCGGCACAACCGTACAGCTTCCACCTCCAGATGCCCGATCCGCATAGTTGCGAGTGATGCTGTAGATTTCTGCATAGGTATTGAAATCTTGGCGCAGATCCATGTCCGCGAGCTCGTAACTTTGTTTTCCGCCGTAGTTGATGCGCGATAGGAGGCGTGTGCTGACTTTGATCTTGAACGGTGTCGTCTTGAAATTAAAGTTCTGAAAGTCGTGGCTGTTGCCGACTATGTCGTTAAGTGACACATCCACGTCACCCTTGTGCGTGTAGACAAAGTACAGTTGCTTACTCTGCACTGTCGCAGAGGCGGTCGCGCTGATTCCGGAAAGTGTAACCGTAATGGTGCTGCTACCTTCGCTGACGCCCGTAACGGTGCCTCGTGCGGCACCAGAGTTCGCGACCGTAGCGACAGTCGTTGCACTCGATGCCCAAGACGCGTTGGCGGTAACGTCGGCCGTGGATCCGTCTGAGTAATGCCCAGTTGCCACCATCGAAACCGTTTGCCCTTCGTCAAGGATTGGGTTGCTAGGGCTAAGTGAAAGTGACTGCAAGACTGTCTGGGTTACGGTTGCGGAGCGCGTCGCATTAAAACCTTGGTATGCGGCGGCTAGGATCGTGGCCCCAGCGCTCACTCCTGTCATTAAGCCAGCCGAATTTATCTGCACTCGGCTGTTACTCGCACTCCATGCCGTGGTGGAGGAAACGTCGGCAGTACTCCCATCGGAAAATGATGCAATGGCGCGCAGCTGTTGCGTTTGACCGACTTCCACTTGCACCGTTGTGGGCTGAATAGTGATCGCTTGCAAGACTGGCGGGATTACATTCACGATCGCGGCGTTGGAACCTAGCCCACTAATTGTGGCCGTGATGATCGCACTTCCTATGGCAGAGCCGGTAACGATCCCCCGGTTTCCCGTGTTGCTTACGGAGGCGATATTGGGAGCCGAAGATGTCCAAGTCACGGCATTAGTGAGGACGACCGTGGAGGCATCCGAGTAGAGGCCAGTTGCCAAGAGTTGGAGTGTCCGTCCCAAGGGGACAGCATTTGATAGCGGGGCCACGGTGATAGACTCGAGTGTGGCCGCTCCTATTTCGAAGGCGTGGGTTTCTGATACCCCCCCAAGCGCGGCGCTTATCGTTAGAGATCCTTCTGAAAACATTATAAGGCGGCCGGGCGCGTTTGCGCTAAACTCGGCCAGTATTGGGTGGTCCGAGGCCCAGGTGACCGAATCGCTGATGTCGGCGCTGCTGCCGTCCGTGTAGTGTCCGATCGCACTAAAATCCACAAAAATTCCTAACGGCAGGTAATTGGGCGTGGGGGTTATCGAGATCGACTGAAGCGTCCCCGCAACGCCTTGCACCGCAACTGTGGTGGAACAGATCGCGGTCTCTGTAAGGTTTGCCGCATCTAGAATCGTGGCGACAACCTGGTGAGAACCGACTTCTTCGGCCTGGTAAGAGAACGAGTGGGAAATATTATTGCTACTAGGTACCCCGGAAACCGTGGAAGCTTTGTTGCTTTCCACCCGCACTAAAGACGAACGGGTCGGGGTTCCTAAGCGTGTAGAAACTAGCTGAACTGAAAAGACCGGGCCTTCGCCGACGATGTCTCCAGATGCATTTACGGTAGCGGTCTGCGTAGAGGGCGAAACACTCAGAACGCAAGCAAGATCGGCACTGTTAATGCCGCCAATGGGATTTAAGGTCAAAGGGCCCGCGACTCGATTACAGCCAATTGTCGTGGCCAACGCGAGTAGTGAGCCTATTAGTGCCGAGAGTCTCATTTATCGTTCCTAATCTTTGCCCGCTAGGTTAAACGGGGCGGTACTGAACGATGTTGCAAGGCGAGTGCCATGCTTGTGTACGCTCGTTTAGAAGGTCGCCAGCTGTACAAAAAGTGGGCACTGACGTCAGGACATTTGATGAAGGCACACGTAGGCCCATAAAATCAGGGACCTACGCGCCACGTGTGGCCCGTCTACCTCTTGTATTCTGAGTGTCTTAGCCCTAGCCGGATACCACAGTATTTCGGCCGGAGCGATCTAGAACAGAGCCCCGCGGTTACCTTTTTGTTGCGTGCTGACGACCCGCTGAATGCGCATAGGTGTAAGCCGTGGCACGAGCGCGTTGACGCCCGCGGACTGAATACAGTTTTTCTAAATTTCGCCAATTGCTTCTAAAGTCGGGCGCTTAGCGAAAAAGTGGCATTGGTTCAGAAGTTGCACCCATTTGAGCCATTGGTTTTTGACTAGGGGGATGGATGGCGTACCGGCTATTTCTTGCAGTATTTTTTGTTCTCACCATTACAGCTGTTGCTAAAGAAGGCCCGCTGGACGATCACGGCTCTGTAAGAGAGGCCGCTCGCCAGGCCGAGGCTCAGGTCTCCGCCGCCATGCAGAAGGTTCTCGATCGTATTCAGCGCATGGAAGACATCGTGAACGGCAAGATAGAGGCTCCTAAGAGCGAAGAACAATCTCCTTTCTTGATGGCGCGCTCTACGCTAGTTGAAAAATACGTAAAAGAACTTTTAGAAGCGCTCGATAACGGGAAGCTTGAGAAGAAGCTCGAAAACGTACTCATTGAAGCCGAAGCCTATACCGACGCAGAACACAAAGCGGTTTTTGAAGAAAACGGCAAAGATACCTTCGAGGATCTTAAGGATGAAAAAGAAGATGGCGCCGTAGCGTACACCGAATCGCGAAAGAAGCTGCGTCTCGCAATGCTCGTCGATCTCGCCAAAGCTTTGGAAGCGCAGGGTGATCCTAGAGCTCTACTTCTGGCCGATGCGGTTCGCGCTACCATAAAAGAAAGTCAGCGTAGTTACGATTTGGCCATTCAAAACATCCGGGATAACGATCTCGATCGCCCGATCTGCTTCACCTGCGGCGAACCCGTTGCAAAAGACGGCACGCCTTTGCATGAAGGCGAGGACTCTGATTACGACTTCTATGCTGCCATGGGCGATGCCGCCACGGCCGCGATCAAAACCGCAAAGATCCGGGTACGCGACGGACACGTCGCGGTCCCTCACTTTGATCCTTCGCGAAAGACTTTTAGCTACGATGGGAATCAGTTTTTTGAGCGTGGAAAAGAGGGTTCGCGCACCATCGGGAAGTCTAAAACCGGTAGCTTAACGCTTGCGACGGGAAGCACGCCCGCGAGAATTCTCGATACTTCGCGTCCGGATGAGAAGGAGCTCTTGGACTTGTGGATGGACTTTAGAAATTCGCCGGACAAGCACAAGATCGGCACGACGTTGCCCAGTGCAAAGAAAGCCGCCTCAAGTTACGCGGCCAAGGCTGGCAGTGTACCCCAAGACAAAGTAAACAGATTTGTCCAGGCGAACCGCGAGGACAAAGCGTCTCTATCGGAAAGGTACCCTACCGCAGATTCTATGGCGAAAGCCTTGGGTCTAGTCGATGAGAAAGGCGAATCTCTTCTTGTTCACAAGAACGACCACTGGGCGAAAGAAGAGGATGGCGCGCCAAAGGCGGATTACAACGAGTACGGCGTGAAGGTGCGCTGGGATGCTATTCAAAAGCTCCCTGAAGCTCAAAAAGCATCGGTGCTGCAGACCTTAAAAGCTGTCCAGCGGGGCAGCATCTCGGACTTCAAGGTGGTCCGCCAAGACAAGGACGGCAAGCAGGTGGGCTATTGCCTCTGGTGCAATCTCAACAATGACTCGGCTGCCGTGGAGGCTCTCGCAGGCCAATAGGTGACAAAAATCGTCAATAGACCCAGTTGGCGCGATGCGGTAAAATCCGCTTCGTGCTTCGATCCCCGATCATTCTCATAGCCGTACTATTTGCCGTAGAGGCTTTTGCGGTGCGGTCGTGTTTTATTGAGATAGGCGGGCATAACGTGCTCCTCAATCGTTGGGTGGGCAAACCCGAACACGAAGTCGACATCTTGTTGCGCCTACTCGGTGAGTTACCAGAAACAAAAACCCACGCACTTGAGTTTGGCGCACGCCTTTCGCGTGGAGAGATTGCTGTCTCGGATCTCGATACCGAAAATGGCGTAGCGGCTCGGACGTTTTATCAAGACAAGCATGTTTCAATCAAGATCGATGGCAGTGAGTTGGGCCTACTGCTTGTCCACTTCTACCACGAGATTATCCATGCCCTCGATCAAGAGGCCCTGGAGAAACTAGACAGCAAAGATCTCTCACCCATTGAAAAAGACAAAGTTACTTTTAAAGCCGAAAGAAAGGCCTTTGATGCACAGGCGGAACTCGTCAAAGCTCTCCAGCGCGAATTCCCGTGCTCTGAAAACTATTTTTCCGAGCACCAACTTAAAGGCAATGTACTCGCGCGCAACCCTACTGATTTAGAAATTAAGCTTCTCTACGGCCTAGTAGCCGTTTCCGAAAACAGTAATTCTGTCGCGCGACAGGTTAAGGGGACTCATTAGCTCGCGTTTTTCTTGCCGGAGATTTCGGCGAGGTGGGTTTCGCGGATATTGTTTACGATTTTTTCGAGTTCCTTGAACTCATCGTTCTTGCGCAGTCTAAACGTCCTAGACCATTCACCGCGTGCAAACAATTGCAGGTGGCGCTTGAGGGCCGCAATGGGGCCAATGAGTTTACGGGTAACTAGAAAGCTTGCTGTAAACATCACTGAGATTGAAAACAAAAACAAAATGAAGAGCGAGATCTCCAGCATCTGCTGCTCGTTGCGCACCATCTCGATCACTTGCGCTGAGACGCCAAGCTCATCCGCCATAAAGAGCGAGTAGTTGCGCTGGATAAACCACGCCATCACAAAAATCATCACTAGGTTTACAAAACCGGAAGCGGTCGAAAGTAAGGCTGCGTACTTCAGCTGTACCGGAAGATTCGGACCGCGCTTGCGCTTAATGGGCCATTGGTGTGGTTTGGGTTGGTTTGCGGGATTGGTTATCGGCGTCATCCTTAGATCTTAACAAAGAATTCAGCAATAAACCGCCCAATTTGGAGAGCGTTGTGACTTCATGCAACGAGCCGCTTTGTTTTGGGATGCGGATGACCGGCAGTTCGGGAAGCGCCTTCTCAAAGGAAGCCACCCATTCTTGCTGCTGCGCGTGCAAAGCGCTGTAGTAGCTTAAGATCGCATCGACGAGAGGCCGGCTTCCGTTCAATCCAGAGGCCGCGGGATCGGTAGCGGGCGGACAGGCCGGTTCCAATCGGTTGAGTACCAAAGCGTTCAGGTGGATCTTCTGTTCTTCAATCTTTTTTAGAAAAGCAAGGCTCTCGCGGTAACGTTCTCCGGTCGCTGCCGTTACCAAAAGAAACGCGGTCTTCGGGTTGCCTAAAAGTGCAATCACCTCAAGGTGTCTTTGCCGAAAACCCGATTGCATGCCCTCCAGGTTGTCGAGAAACGACGCAAACGAGTTTAAAAACTCCGCCCCAAAAACACTTTGCAGAAGTTTCATGGCCATTTTGGTGCCCGTTCTAAAGAGCTTCAAATAGCCGGGCACGTTTCCCTGAAACCATTTCAAAACCGAATTGTCCATGAAGTCGGCCAAGCGTTGCGGAGCGGTCAGTAGATCAATGGCGTTTTGGCTCGGTGGTGTATCGATGACAATCTTGTCGTACGACTTATCTTCGGCAAATTCCAAAAGTCGTTCCATCGCGGCGTACTCATGGGTACCGCCGAGACTCTCGACCATTGTGCGATAAATAGGGTGTTCTAGAATACGCTGCTTTTGTTGCTCGCTTCCCGCAAAGCGTGCGATGAGCTTGTCGAAGTAATGTTTGGTGTCGAGCATCGACGCAAAAAGTTCGCCTTTGGCATCCTTGATTTCTACTTTCTGTAATTCCTTGTGAAAGGAATCAAAGCCCAAGGCCTGCGCCAATCTTTTAGCGGGATCTACCGTCAGCACCACGGTCCGGTGCCCTTGCTTGGCGAGCTCTATCGCGAGCGATGCGGCGAGCGTGGTTTTGCCAACGCCGCCAGGACCGCCGATGAGGAAGATGCGTTTGTCTTCAAAGTCGCTCATCTTCCCTCCATCACATGCGCCATTTCATCTATCAAAGATTTAGATCGATCAATAGCTAAGCGCTCCATTCGAATAATGGGGAGCCCCAGGGTGCTTGCTTCTTGGTACGTTTCTTTGTCCGATTCCAGATTCTGCTGGTGTCTTTCGAGACACTCACTGATGTCTTTGGAAACATGTTCCCAAGTCGTAGCCGGCGGGAGCTCCAGTTGAGGCGTGCATTGGTTAAAGTGCAAGTAGCCAAGGTGAAACGGGAGCACCTGCTCGAGTTCCTGCTTCAGCTGTCGGCATTCCACGACGGGCAGCTCTTCGGGAAGTGTGACCAAGTCAATGCGTGTTGTAGGGGCTTCGAACATCTCTAAAATATGTTCGGAGTCTTTGTGAATAAAACCTGTTCTAAAGAGTTTATTGATCCCCTTTGGGGACTGGAAAAATGAAACGGCATGCCCGCTGCTGGGCAGATCCACCACGAGCAGATCGTAGATTTCCTTCTGGTACAGATCCCAAAGTTTTCCCGCAGCCACTGTTTCCGGAAGCCCGGGAGCGGCTTTGATGAATGTTTTGAAAACATGGTTTTCAAATACGACATCATAAAGCTTGTCGAACTTGATAATCTGAAGGGCGTATTCCCTAAACGCCGCGAGCGTTTCAATACGGACCCAGTCGATATCGGGGCTGGGGGGCGCCTGCGTTTCCTTGTCGAAAGGACTCCAGCTGACGACGGCCACCTTTTTACCGTGGGATTGCGCGAGCCTTGCAGTTGCCCAGGCAAGCGAGCTTTTACCGACGCCGCCCTTACCGGTAAAAAAGATTACTTTCTAGACAGTCCTTTAGATATGACACCGTCAAATCATACAACGCGTGGGACCGAATGGCCAAGCTCATCCGAGATTCTTGCGGACACGAGTTGGTAAACCCGCCGCGAAAATAAAGCCCCGGTGGGCCTACGCGCCCGAGTTCCACGTTGCGTACCTGGGCCACCAGCCCGCCTGATTTTGGGTAAAGACATCGAGCTTCCCGCGGATGGGCAAGCCCTGCGTCTGTTGGCGGGAGCGCGTTCAGCCTTTGCAAAATGCGGCTTTCGGCGCGAGTTTTTTGATGTGCGGCAGGGGAGAATAGTTGACACGGGTGTTCCCTGATGCGGGTGCCCAAGGTAATCTAGGTGGCGTACCACCGTCCCCGCCAAGCAGCTGCACAAAGTAGCGAGCCACGATCCCGCCCATCGAGTGCGCGACGATGTCGATTTTGGCGCGCCCGTTTCCATTTGCATGGGCGTGCCGCCGTCCGTTTTGCCATTTTTGGATCGATTCGACGCTCGTAAAGCCGAATTTCGTAAAGTCACTCCAACCGTCCCACGCGAGCCGTTGCGCCAGGTAGGTGAATTGCCGTCCAGTTGTGAAAATTCCGCGAATAAAACAAGATAGGACGGCCTGATCGCGCCGCGACCAGCTGGGGATGATTGAAAGCGCTTTTCCAACATGCCGAGCGGGTAGAGCATTTGGTCGCGATTAGCGAGGCGCTGGCTTCCCGGATGATGTCCCACCCAAGTGTAGTACCTGAGTACACCTCACCGGAAAATCGGCCAAAATCCGCATTCGAATACTTCATGGCTCGACTTTTGCTGAGTTCATTACATTAGCGGTAGTACCCCATGGTTGTTTTTGCTTTTGCTTCATCCGGCAAGGGAGCAATGCGCTCTAGAATTTTTAATCAGATTCAATCTGAAAAGCCGCTAATCGCGCGTAAGGCCTTGTCAGACAAGTCCTAGCCGGTCCTGAAAATCCGCGTTCATTCTGACACCTTACGGCTGTTCACACGATAAAAGTTCGCAAGTAAGAGGCGTTGTTTAGATTTTTGAAGGAAGCACTGGAATATGCCAGCACCAAAGTTCCCGGAGGCCCCCGAAACCGTCAGTCGTAGGACGTTTGTTTCGTGGATCGCCGTCGGTTGGGTAGGATTCGTCAGCGCATTGGGTTTGGGACTGACTGCGGTAGGGCGTTTGTTTTTTCCCAATGTCACCTTTGAACCCCCGCAGCGTTTCAAGGCGGGGTTTCCCACTGAGTACGACGTGGACAAAGTCGACGAACACTTGAAAAAGGCGTACGGCGTTTGGATGGTTCGCAACGAGCGCGGCATTTATGCTTTATCGACCGTCTGCACGCACCTGGGTTGCACCCCGAACTGGCTTGAAGGGGAACAAAAATTTAAGTGCCCCTGCCACGGTAGCGGCTTTTACAAAACTGGCATTAACTTCGAAGGGCCTGCACCCCGGCCTCTCGAACGTTTCAAAATCGGCCTATCGGAAGATGGTCAGATTTTTGTGGATAAGAACAAGAAATATCAGCAAGAAAAGGGAGAATGGGACGATCCCGACTCCTTCCTTGAGCTGGCTTAGAGTACAGGTGGAATTATGGCGAAGGCGGGATTTCTAGAGTCTCTTAGAAAGTCTCAGGCCTGGAAATCGATTTTCCGGCACGGGCCCCCGAATAACTCGCGGAATAAAGTTTTGGCCGTGCTGATGAACGTGTTTTTGCATCTGCACCCCATCCGTATGAAGAAATCCGGCATCCGGATGAGCTTCACCTGGTGTATGGGTGGGATTACCTTCTTTTTATTTCTCGTCGAAACCGTGACGGGCGTGCTGCTCATGTTCTATTATCGTCCCACGGCTGAGTTCGCGTATTCGGACATCATCGCTCTTAGAGAGCACGTTCCCATCGGTATCATGCGAGAAGTCCACCGCTGGGGCGCTCACTTAATGGTGATTTCTGTTTGGCTGCATATGTTCCGGGTCTTCTTGACCGGCTCCTACAAGCCGCCTCGCGAATTCAACTGGGGTATTGGGGTGGTGCTGCTCACATTAACCTTGCTCTTGAGCTTCACCGGCTACCTGCTTCCCTGGGATCAGCTGGCAATTTGGGCGATTACGGTAGGTTCCAATATGGCCCGAGCCACTCCGTTTCTCGGGAGTGAGGGCCCTGGAGCTTCGTTGCTCAATATGATCATGGGCTTTGATGTGGTGCATTCCGGCAGTGACGCGTTTTGCGTTGCTGGCGGGCCGCGTGGTGGGCGAGGCGACTCTGCTCCGCTTCTACGTTTTGCACTGTATATTTATCCCGCTAGTGCGGCGCTGCTTATGGCGGTGCATTTGGCGAGTACGTATGACGGAGGCATATCGGGGCCTTTTGTAAGGCTGCGGTAGACAGCTAGATGGCCATCATTGAATTCATCACGGGACGATTAACTATCTCGCCAACCGGCGATTCTGTTCACCGTTTCCGCTTGGCCTTTTTTCGGCATTTGTTCTACGCACGGGATTGGTTTGGGGAAAAGTCGACCATCATTTTCTAGAAGTCGGCTGCTCATTTTCATTGCCATCAGCATGGCGCATCCCACTTCCGTGATGTGGTCGCCAAGCCCGATAACATCCCCATTGTGGCGATGCTTTTCTTACTGCTTTTCTTCACTTGGCTCAGCATCCACAAGGCGGTCATCAACGACAAGCTGATTGATGCAGGGCAGGACGTGGAGAACAAGAAAGAGGCTAAGGAGCTTGTTTACACCTGGCCGGACCTTGTTTTCAGCGAGTTTATTTGTACGATCGGTGTTTGGTGCTTGCTGCTCGCTTGGGCTATTGTGCTGAAGGCCCCGCTTGAGGAACCCGCCAACCCGGTGGACACGCCAAACCCTTCAAAGGCACCTTGGTACTTCCTGGGACTTCAGGAAATGTTGGTGTATTACGATCCCTGGCTTGCGGGTGTGGTTTTCCCGACGCTGATTATCGTGGGCCTTATCCTGATTCCTTATATTGACACCAATCCGAAAGGGAATGGCTATTATACGTTCAAAGAGCGCCCCTTTGCGATCACGACCTTCCTGTTTGGATTTCTGATTTTGTGGAACTTGCTTATTGTGTACGGCACGTTCCTTCGCGGCCCAAACTGGAACTTCTTCGGCCCTTATGAGGTTTGGGACATCCATAAGCTGGAAGTCTTAAGAAACGTGAACCTCTCCGAGTACATTTTCCGGGAGTTCGGGTTAAACGGTGGAAAGTTGCCCGACAACCCGCTGTTGCGCGAGTCGTTGGGGATATTGCTCACGATTGCTTACATGGTGGGCGTTCCCATTCTTCTCGCACGCAAGTGGATGAAAAAGACTTACGAGGAACTGGGAGCCGCTCGGTTTTACATTATGGCAGTGCTGCTTATTTCAATGGCAGCTTTGCCACTGAAGATGGTGCTGCGATGGACCATCAACTTGAAGTACATCGTAGCGATTCCGGAAGCCTTTTTTAACATTTAAAAGACGACCCAAGAGAAGAGTAAATGGCAAACAACACGCCGGAAGAACAGGACGACAGATTTTACAGGCCCAGCCTTCTGTGGAAGGCTTTCGGCATCGGCAGCGTTATCATGCTCGTGGTAACGATCTGGATGGTGCTGGATGACTTTGGCCGTGAATGGAAAGCCTACCAAACTGAGTTCTTCAACCTTAAAGAAAAGAAATACAACGAGTGGGCCAAGGAAGCTGCCGGGGAACTCGACGAGGACGAACTCAACAGCCTGAAAGAACAGCTGGCGAACGCGACCAAGGAGGTCTTGGGACAAGAGAAGCAGCGTGAAAAAATGGAGGGCGAACTGGTCGACCTCCAAACCAAAATGAAAAACACGCTGAATGATTTCCAGGTTGCCAAGGGCGAGTGGGACGTCGCGAAGTACCGCTATGAAGCCCACTATGGGCACGAGTTCGCTGCCAGTGATGCGACGGCTTTGGATGCAGAAGCCGCCAAGGCCCTTGCCCAACTCAATAAAGAGCTGGCTCAGGTTCAGAAGCTCAAAGACATCGCCAACCAGGCTCAGGTGAATTATGAGTCCAAGAAAGCGGCGATCGCCGAGCTGGCGACGGCGCAGACGGAGGCCGAAAAGGCGCTCAAAAAATACCGCGCAAACATTGACCGTTTTGAAACGAACCGTGATGACTCGCGTTTCACCTTAACCAAAGCGGCTCGCAGCGCCCCTTTGGTGGACTTTGCGAATCCCGTCTTGCGCATCAATCAGATCGTGTTGTCCGATATTCGGGACGATTTGAACTTTGCGCAGGTGAAGAAAATCGACCGCTGCACGACCTGTCACTTGGCGATCGATCTGAAGGGTTTTGAGAACGAAAAGCAGCCGTTCCGCACGCACCCGCGTCTGGATGTGATGCTTGGCAGTACTTCGCCCCACCCAATCAACCAGATAGGCTGTACGTCCTGCCACGACGGCCGTGGCCAGTCGGTGGATTTTGTGCGCTCGGCGCATACACCCCGTAACGAAGAGCAAAAAAAGGAGTGGGAAAAGAAGTACCACTGGCATGAGATGCACCATGTGGAAGAAAAAATGCTTCCGCTGCAGTTCACCGAAGGAAAGTGCATTACCTGCCACAAGCAGACGGAGTACGTACCGCGTGCGGCCAAGGTCAACAAATCGATCCAAACCTTCCGCTTTGCTGGATGCTACGGCTGCCACCGGGTAGAAGGGTGGGACCACCTACGCAAACCGGCGCCGAGCCTAGAGAAAATCAAAGGCAAAGTCACGCGTGACTGGTTCGTCAAATGGGTGCGCGATCCCAAGGCGTTTAATGAGCACACCCGCATGCCGCAGGTCTTTCACCTGAGCAATATGCAGACGGAAAAGTTTTCCGCGTATCAGGAAGCGGAGATCTTCGCGATTACCGATTACGTTTACGCCAACTCGGAGGACTACAACCCCAATGTGTGGTTGCCTCTGGGGAACTCGGAGCGCGGCAAGGAAATCTTTGGGCAGGTGGGCTGTTTGGGCTGCCATCAGATCGACGACTACGCCATTGAGGGCCAAACTCGTTTCGGCGCTGCACCGGATCTCAGCACTGTCGGCAGCAAAGTCAGTCAAAAGTGGCTGCAAAGCTGGCTGAAGAACCCGCGCCACTACTGGGCGGAAACGACGATGCCAAGCCTTCGCCTTAGTGATCGCGAGATTTCGGACGTGTCGGCGTACCTACTTTCCAAAAAGAACGAGGAGTTTGAGGGGCTTGAAACCGGAAAACCCGTCGCGGAGGTACAACGTGAAGTGCTTCGCGAATACTTGCTGCGGGATCCTAAGTTAGCGCCTGTTACTGACACCAAGGTTGAAGATGAGCTGAGTAAGCTCTCGTCGCATCAACTTTCAGTGGAGTTGGGGAAACGCGCGATTGGCCGAGTAGGATGTTACGGCTGCCACACCATTAAAGGCTTTGAGAACGTCGCGCCCATCGGTGCCGAGCTAAGTGAAGCGGGGAGCAAGCTTGTGAAGAAGCTCGACTTCGGGCTCATCCATATCCCGCATACCCGCTATGATTGGTACGATCAGAAGCTGGAGGAGCCGCGAATCTTCGATCGCGGTATCGCCAAAGAGTACCTCGACACCTTGCGCATGCCGTGGTTCCGGTTTAACGAAGCGGAACGCCAAGACCTGGTTCGATTCCTTATGGGGCAGACCAACGAAAAGCGCGGCCCGGGAGCGGCGAAAATTCTGAACGCGCACGAAGCCAAGGCTCAGGAGGGCATGCGGCTTATTCACAAGTACAATTGCCAAGGCTGTCACATCGCTCAAGACATGTATGTGGCAACACCGGAGGACGCGCCCGACTATGATGAGGACGCGGAGAATCTGAAAAAGTATATGCTTGAGGGCAGGATCCTCGCGCATTACGAAGATCCGACCTTAGGGCCTCCAAGCTTGTGGGGCGAAGGCAAGAAAGTCATCTCCAAGTGGCTGTATGAGTTTCTACAAAAACCGTACCCGCTTCGTGGCGCGCTCAAGGTGCGCATGCCAAGCTTCCAGTTTAGCAATGATGAGCTCAATACGATTGTGGTCGGTTGGGCCAATGATGGTGGTGTGGAGTTCCCGTTTGTGGACCAACCGCGTCCACAGCTGACAGCTTACGAGTTGCAGGAAGCGGCGAAACTATTTGGCCGCTTAAATTGTACGCTTTGCCACTACGCTGGGCCGCAGCCGACCACTTTCTCGGATGACGGCGGTAGCAAAGGGCTTGCGCCGAACCTGTGGGAAACTCACAAACGGCTTCACCGTGGCTGGGTGCGGGATTGGTTGCACGATCCGGCGAAACTCATGCCCGGTACCCGTATGCCTGGATTCTGGCCGGACGGTTCTTCACCGGCCCCGGATATTCTGGGCGGCGATTCAGAGAAACAAATTCGCGCCTTAACGGAATATCTGTACTATATTGGCGAAAATAAAGTCGTGCGCAAGTAGGGCAGAGGCCGCGCTCCAAAGTTGATGGCCCCGCTTGTGCTCCATTAACGCGTGAAAGAATGGCTGATCTGATTCCAAGTCTACCACCTCAGTATGATCCTAAAGAGGCCGAGCCTCGTCTGTACAAAACGTGGCTGCAGATCGCTGCGTTCACTCCCGATGACGATGACAAAAAGAAACCGTTTTCCTTGATCATGCCGCCTCCCAATGTCACCGGGGTGCTGCACATGGGACACGCCTTGATGGCGACCTTGGAGGACATCATTGTCCGGCGCAAGCGCATGCAGGGTTTTAATGCGCTCTGGCTTCCCGGAACGGATCACGCAGGGATTGCTACCCAGATGGTTGTTGAGCGCCAACTTCTGGAAACCGAAAAAAAGACGAAGCACGATTTAGGGCGTGATGAGTTTTTGAAAAGAGTTTGGGAGTGGAAAGAGCAATCCCAAGGGACGATTCTCGGCCAGTTGCGTAAGATTGGCGCTAGCAGTGATTGGACCCGACTGGCGTTCACGCTGGACGAGGGACCTGTAGAGGCGGTGCGCGAGTGTTTTTACCGCCTATACAAGGACGGACTCATTTACCGCTCCACTGCGATGATCCAGTGGTGCCCGCGTTGCCGAACCGCACTCTCGGATCTTGAAGTAAAAGGAGAGCCTAAAGCGGGCTCCCTGTGGCACATTCGCTATGTTCTTGAAAACGATCCTAGCCAGGCACTGATCGTCGCCACAACTCGGCCTGAAACTTTGCTGGGCGATACTGCGGTGGCGGTCCACCCGGACGATGAACGCTATACGGCTTTCCATGGGAAAAAGGTCCGCCTTCCGTTGATCGATCGAGTTATCCCGGTCATTACGGATGAATATGTGGACCGTGAGTTTGGGACGGGCGCACTGAAAATTACACCTGCTCACGATCCGAATGACTATGAAATTGGGCTTAAGCACAAGCTTGCTTCCATCAACGTCATGGATGAGCTTGCGCAGATCAACGAATCTGGTGGCCCTTACAAGGGACTTAGCCGCGAGAAGGCGCGCGAAAAGATCGTGGCGGATCTTGAAGCCAAGGGTCTTTTGGAGAGTACCGAGAAGCACACGCACAACGTTGGGCACTGTGATCGCTGCAAAACGATGGTTGAACCGCGGGTTTCTCAGCAATGGTTTGTTAACGCGGCCGAACTCGCCAAAGACGCTATTCGGGTTGTTGAAAGCAAAGAGATTCGGATTCTTCCGGAAGAGTGGGAGAAGGTCTACTTCGAGTGGATGCGCAACATTCGGCCCTGGTGCATTAGCCGCCAGCTGTGGTGGGGCCACCGTATTCCTGTTTGGTATTGCAATCAGTGCAATGAAACCATCGTCGAGCGCGACGAACCGAAATCGTGTCCCAAGTGCCAGTCGGCGGATTTGCGTCAGGACGATGACGTCCTGGACACCTGGTTCAGCTCAGGCCTTTGGCCCATTTCCACCTTGGGCTGGCCGCAGGAAACCGCCGATCTGAAGCGCTTTTACCCCACCGACGTGATGGAAACCGGTTTTGATATTCTCTTTTTCTGGGTGGCGCGCATGGTGATGCTATGCATGCGCATGACGGGGAAAATTCCTTTCAAAACAGTTTATCTCCACCCGATGGTACGGGACGAGTACGGGCAGAAAATGTCCAAAACCAAAGGGAATGTGAAAGATCCGTTGGAAATCATCGATACCATGGGGGCGGATTCGCTGCGCATGTATTTTGCGCTGAATACGTTTCATGGACGGGACGTGCGAGTACACGACGGCTCACTCGAGGGCAGTCGAAATTTCGTCAATAAGCTGTGGAACGCGTCGCGCTTTGTACTTGGGCATTTTCCCCATGTAGCGGGCGAAAACATCGATCGGACGAACCCAATCAACTGTTGGCTACTGCACCAGTTGACGCTTACGAAGCGGGAAGTGAATAAGGCCCTGGAGGAGTATCGGTTCTACGAAGCCGCTGGAAAGCTCTACCACTTTACCTGGGATACCTATTGCAGTCGCTTTCTTGAGATGATCAAAACTCCGGAGGAACTCGAAACTCGCAAGCGCGAGATTGAGTCGACAGCTGTCGAGGTACTAGAGGATATTTTGGCGCTCCTCCACCCGATTATGCCTTTTGTGACTGAAGAGATTTGGCGGCATTTTCCGTTGGAACGCAACACGCAGTTGCTCGCGCTCAGTAGCTACCCAATGGAGAATTCGGGGGAATACCCGGAGCAGCACGCGCAGGTAGAACGGGTGCTTGAGATCATTGAGGCCATCCGCACTCAGCGTGGCGTATCGGGGATCAGCCCGTCTGCAAAAGTGCACGCGATTCTTTATTCACCGAGTGCCCCGGCGCTTGAACCCTTGCAGCGCTTCAATGGGCTTATAGAGAAGATGGCGGGGGTCGAGGGACTCCAGTTTGAAACCCGCGCGGAACCCGACAAAAAATTGCATGTTCTTCGGCCTGTAGCGGAAGGGGTAGGGGTCTATCTCCTCAAGGCCGATTTGGGTGACGTGGACGCAGAATTCAAGAAAATGCGCGAGCAGGTAAAAGAACTGCGCGAAGCCATTGTGCGAGCGGAATCTAAACTCAACAACTCGAGCTTTGTAGATAAGGCCCCTGCTGAAGTCATCGATGGGGTCAAAAAACAGCGTGACGAGCTAAAAGAAAAAGCGGACGCCATAGAAAAGTATTTACGGGAGAATCAAGCGTGATTGTTTCCGTCGTCATCCCAACATTTAACGAAGTTGAAAATATTGAAGGGTGCGTAAAATCCTTGCGCGCGGAATTTCGCGGAGAGCTCCTTGTTGTCGATGGTGGGAGTACCGACGGCACAGCCGATCGCGCGATGCAACTGGGCGCTCGCCTTTATTCGGGGAAAAAGGGGCTCGCCGCCCAATGCAATGAGGGAGCGGAAGAGGCGATGGGAGAAGTTCTTTTTTTTCTCAGCGCCGACTCGCGTGTACGCCCAGGGTGGCTGCGAGCGATTAATGAAGCCATGGAATCGCCCAACGTAGTGGGGGGTGGCTTTCGTCTGCAATTGGACGATCCGCATTGGAATTATCGTTTGGTTGAGTTCGGCGGAAATTTCCGGTCGCGCTATCTTGGGGTGGCGCTATCGGACCAGGGACTTTTCGTCCGTCGTCGCATCTTTGAACGTCTTGGTGGTTTTTCGGAAAGTTCTCTCATCCCACATGCATTATTCTGTCGTCGCCTCAAGGAGGCGGGGGAATTCGTCCTGCTCAATCACGGCATCTTGAGTTCGGCGCGCAAGTGGAAAAATGAGGGAGTGTGGTCCACGGTAGCGGATCACGCACTGACGTACTTGAGCTACCGTTATCGGGAACTGCCGCCGCACGCTTAAGGCAACATGCGAATCATTCTTTTCTTGCTGAGAAGGGCGCTCCTACCTGAAAGGGGTAATCTCACTACTTTTGCACTTTGGATTTCGGTCCTGGGCGTGGCCTTGGGGATTGCGCAATTGATGCTTGTCCTTTCTGTGATGAGTGGCTTTCAAGGCATGCTTCAAAAAAACTACACGCGCATCTCCTCCGAACTCGTGGTGATCCCCGCGATTGATGAACGCCGGGATCCAAGGGTTACAGAAAAACTATTGGAACTGCCTCAAGTAAAGGCGACCTCTCCGTTTTATTTTGGACAGGGAATGGTGCTTAAGGGCGGAGTAGGGGGCGTGACTCTCGAAGGGATAGACTTCCCGTCGTCGAAGCTCGTGGTGCCTTGGGAGGAGATTTGGGTCGGCCAGCCGCTTCTGGAAAAACAAGAAACCATGCGGAACTGGATCTGGATTGGATCTCAGCTTGCAAAGAAACTCAATATTAAGCTCGGCGACAAAGTGCGTGTGCTCATAGCCGAGGGGAGTCGCAAGCGCATCATTCCCTTTAATGTTACGGCGATTACCAAGTTTGGAATCTACGATCACGATTTGCGCTATGCCCGGATTGATCTCAGTGTGCTCCTGCAGCTTTTTTCACGAGAAGGCTTCGAGCCGATGCACAAGTTGGCGCTCAACCCTGGCTTTGATCTGATGCAAACAATGGAAGTCGTAGAACATAAGATGGGGGACGACTTCGTTGTAAAGAGCTGGCGGGACATTAACCAGAATATCTTTCTTGCGGTCCAGCACCAAAAGCTTGTTCTTTTTATCGTGCTGGAAATCATCGTAGCGCTCGCCGCAATTAACGTCGTCAATTTACTTCTTATTAGTACCCAAAACCGGCGGCGTGACGTGGCCATTTTGCGCGCGATGGGGATGCGGTTTTCCCAAGTGGTGTTTTTCTTTGTCGCCAAGGGCAGCGCCATCGGCATGTTGGGAGTGGGCGTCGGGGTAGCCATTGGCTTAGGGCTTTGTAAAGTAGTCGAGTACTTCCAACCGGAGATCCTCAGCGAGGCCATTTATAACGTCACCCACCTGCCTCTTAAGGTCGAACCCTCGGAAGTGGCCTTGGTCGGTGCCGTAGCTTTTGTCTTGTGTGTACTTTTCAGCGTGTTGCCAGCCCTTAAAGCGGCCTGGCAGCGACCTGTTCAATCCTTGAGGTACGAGTAATGAGCATTCTGTTGTCCGCGACGGGCCTTAAGAAAACTTTTTATCCAGACGTGGGCGTGCCCCCGATCGACGTGTTGGATGGGCTCGACTTTGACCTCCACGAAAGAGAACGGGTGGCAGTGGTCGGCAAGAGCGGTGCCGGCAAAAGTACGTTTTTGCACATCATGGGAACGCTTGAGGCGCCCACCATGGGCCGGGTGCTCTTTGAGGGCAAAGACGTATTCAAGCTCGACGACAACCGTCTGTCCGCATTTAGAAACCAGAAACTCGGTTTTGTGTTTCAGTTCCACTACCTGATGTTGGAATTCAATGCGCTTGAAAACGTGATGATGCCGGCCCTCTTGCATGGGGAGTCGACTAGCAAAGCCAAACGGCGCGCGCGGGATCTACTCTTCCGGGTCGGGCTGAGTGAGCGGATGTACCACAAGCCGGGCCAGCTATCGGGCGGGGAGCAGCAACGCGTGGCCGTGGCGAGGGCCCTTATGATGCAGCCGAAGCTACTTCTGACTGATGAAATGACCGGCAACCTCGATCCGGCGACGGGGGACAAGGTGATGAACTTGGTTTTATCCCTCCAAGAAGAATTCGGAATGGCCATGGTTTCAGTGACACATGACGAAGGCCTTGCTAATACCTTCCCTAGGGTCCTTCATCTGGTTTCCGGGCGTCTATCTACCGTGCCTTAGGAAGCGATTCGTCGTTTGACCGGAGCGGCAGGATGTGGGTACAATCCTCGACTTTCTAAGTTCAATATATACGGGGACTTAGGATGAGCAGAGGATAGAGGTTCCCGAACGTAGTGAGGTTTTTTACGCCCGATGCCACAAGTTAGGCTTTTTCCACCTTTGTGGGGCACCTTGCTCTCACTTTTTGCTTCGTCGCTTCTATTTGCGGCGAGCCCCGTCGTGAAGCGTATCGACATCGAGGGAAACAAGAAGATTGAGACGGCGGCCATCCGCACCAAGATCCTGACCAGTGTCGGCGACCGCTTGGATTCCCAAGTCGTCAGTAACGACATCCGTGCGGTATTCTCTCTCGGCTATTTTGACGATGTAGAAGCCTTTGAGGATGAGGCAGCCGGGGGAGTGCGGCTTATCTTCAAGGTGTCCGAGAAGCCCACCATTGCCGACATTCGTTTTGAGGGTGCCAGCGAGCTAAATGAGGAGGAGCTGGAAGAGGAGGCCCAACTCAAGGCTTTCGAAGTACTCGACATCCACAAATTGAATCTCGCCGTGGACCGATTGAGCGAAAAGTACGAGGAAAAGGGCTACTACCTCGCCGACATCCGCTATGACGTCGAGCCCGTGAAGGACGGGGAAAATGAAGTCGATGTGGTGTTTCACATTGATGAAAATGAGAAGATTAAAGTCCGCTCCATTACGATCACGGGAAATAACCTGGTCTCCGACGGCGAGTTGAAAAAAGTGATGCAAACCCAAGAGGGGGGCTTTTTTAGCTGGCTAACGGGAAGCGGCACCTACCGGGAAGCTGTTTTTGAGCGCGATATTGCGACCCTTCAATTTTATTACGGAACCTTGGGGTACGTGCGGGCACGTATTGGCGCTCCGGAAGTTACCGTCACGCCGGACAAGAAATTTATCTACATCAACTTCCATGTGACCGAGGGAGAGAAATACAACGTTGGGGATGTGGATTTCTCCGGGGATCTGCTGTTTTCACGTGACGAGCTGCACGAGGATCTGGAGCTCAAGAAAGGCGAAGTTTTCAATACGGACGTCTTGAGGCGGGAAACCCTCCGCTACACCGAAAAGTATGGGGATCTGGGATACGCCTTTGCCAACGTTGTGCCTCAACCTGAGATCCACGACGACACAAAAACGGTCGATGTTACCTTTGAGATCGATAAAGGCCGCCGCGTTTATGTGGGCGAGATCACGGTCGTTGGCAACACCAAGACCAAAGACAAGGTCGTTCGCCGAGAACTACAATTGCGGGAGGGAGAGCTTTTTAGTGGTTCCAAACTCCGCCGCAGCCGTGAAAATGTGACCCGCCTCGGCTTCTTTGACAACGTCGAGTTTAACCGCGTGTCGCGCAAGAATAACCCGAATGTCGTCGATATTGAGATCAAAGTTACCGAACGCTCCACAGGGCAACTGGTTATTGGCGCCGGTTACGCCTCCGGAGATATTGGCTTCACCGCTCAGGCGCAGCTTTCACAGCAGAACTTCCTCGGTAATGGGCAGGTGGCAAGTCTTTCGGCGCAAATCATGACGGGCCGAAAGTTTTACGAATTCAATTTGGGTTTTGATGAGCCCTATGTGGGAAGTAGCCGTTGGAGTCTCGGGGGCCGTCTCTACCACGTCCGCCGTATTGTGACTGCCCTGGAAGGGGTACCCACGTTCCAGGAAATGAAAACGGGCTTCTCGATCAACCTGGGTCACCCGGTGTTCGAGTACACAAACCTGTCGATGACCTACAAGTTTGAAAAATCCACCGTGGATGAGAGCACCATCATTGATAAGAGCATCATTCACCCCAATCAGGTAAACGGCTACGCGAGTACCTTGATGGCCAAGGTCGTCTCCGACAAGCGGGATGACCGCTTTGACCCTCGTAAGGGCTGGTACGGGGAGCTCTCCGCCGAGCTTGCAGGTCTTGGCGGTGACAGGCGCTATTTCCGAACCCGCGGTGCCTTTAAGTTCTTCCACCCGATTATTTGGGACTTCATTTTCCGTTTCCACCTGACTGGCGCCAATATCGCCCCGTGGGGTGGTACGGCGGTGCCCATCAACGAACTGTTCATCCAGGGCGGTCTCTTCAGCCTACGTGGCTATGACTTCTTGTCGATTGGCCCCAAGCGGACTATCAGCGGTAACCCGGCCGATCTCTCAGCGGAAGCCTTTGCGGCGAACCTCGCAGGGCGGCAGTTTGTCATCGGCGGTCACAACGAGGTGCTCATCCAGGCCGAGATCGAGTTCCCGCTTTCAGGACGCGGATAAGGCGTAGTCTTTGACGGGTAATGCCTTTGATGGCTTCTTCAACAACCAGTCTCCGGCTCTGCTAACCGACGTAGGTTATGGAATTCGTTGGTTTACTCCGATCGGCCCCTTGCGTTTTGAGTTCGGTTATCCTATGGTTGGCGGAGGATCTCCGAAGTTCTACTTCACGATTGGACCCCCGTTCTAGGCTAAAGGGGGCGGCTGGGGATCGTCTAAAGAGGCTCTTAAAGAGGAAAAATATGAAACAGTCTTTCCGAAGTTTGGCTTTGTTGTTGGCGCTGGCGCTCGTTGGAACCGGCTCGTCCGCGTGGGCAGTGGTGAGCGTGGGTTATGTGGACATGCAGGCAGCGCTGACATCGGTTTCCGCAGGGAAGAAAGCCAAGGAGCGTCTGGAGCAGGAAATCGCCAAGAAGAAGGTCTCTTTGGAAAAAGAACAAGAGGGGCTGCAGAAAGAGGCGCAGGAGTTTGAGAAAAAGGCCGCTCTGCTAAACGAATCGGCGCGCGCCCAGAAGCAGCAGGAGCTGCAAAAGAAGTTCTTGGAGCTTCAAAAGAAGATGCACGAGAGCCAGGTGGAACTTCAGAAGCGTGAACGTGAGCTCACCAAGCCCATCATCGATTCTTTGCGTTCCATTGTTGAGGCGCTTGGTAAGGAAAAGAAATTTGATCTGATTCTTGAGAAGAACGAAGGCGCTGTCCTGTACGCTCAAAGCGGGACGGACCTCACTCAGGAAGTCATCGCTCGCTTTAACAAGAAGAAGTAAGCGCGCTTACAATTACAGAATCAACATACTTAAGATTAGTACGAAAACGACCGCCAAAAGACGGATGACCCAAGGGGTCCGCAAGTCGACGCTGGCGAGTCGCTGCATCAGGCTAAGCTTTTCGTCTTTGCGACGTAGCTTAGGCAGCTTTTTCTCTTTGCTCTTCTGAGCCGCCGTAAAATCGATTACGTTGCTTTCTTTGCTGGCCTTGATGTTGACCTTGAACTTGTTCTTGTCACGACTGAACATCGCCCTAACCTCCGTGCGCAATCCGAAGAAGTTTTAACCAGTCCGGCTTAGTAAGCCTGGAAGTAGTAGGCCTGTTGTCCGCCGATAACCATCGCGACACAACCCATGAATCTACGGGAGTACAAATCCACATACCCGCCGTAGCTCTGGCAATTCTGACCGAGCAGGTAAACCTGAACGGGCGCTTGGACGGTCTGGTTGTAGTACTGGACGTTGGCGTAACCGCTCATTGTCATGCTCTGAATCACGAAGTACTGGTTGCCGGACGGGTAACCGCTTCCGTAGACCTGACCCTGCTGGCCGGAGGACGACGCACAAACTGGTTGCTGGTACGGGCTCGTCGAATTTCCGAGTAGCGCGTTGACGTTCACGTTGAGGGTGACGCTACCAAGAAGTGAGCCAGGATTTTGTCCATAACCGAGGTAAAGCACCATCGAGGGCACCGTGCTGCCGCTGCTGTAAGAATTGAGCGGTTGCAGGTTCGCCGTGAAGGGCTGGTTACCGTATTGTGAATTGCCGATAGGTGTTCCACCGACACCACCGCAAGAACCACCGATGAAACCGCCACCACCCGTGTTGGTATTGGTGTTGGTCGTGGGCGGAATCGCGGGCGGAAGAATCTGACTCTTGTTTCCGCAGGCGCTCAAGAGCACCACAAAGGCTGCAAACACACTGAATCCGAGGATTCGTGACTTATTAGAATTTAGCTTAGACATTGACTTACGTCCTCCACGTTCTTACTCCACCCAATTACTGAAACTTGAATTAACGAAGGTACCTACCTTCTTCACTGCAGACGCCGAAGTATTCATGTAGCTCAAGCAAGGCGTATCCACGTTGGGCGTTTGCGTGCACTCTGCCGGGAAAGTCGGGGCCGGGTACCACCAGTAGGGGCTGCCACTTTGAGTCGTTACGTCGCAGTAGACGACCACAGGCTTGCACTGGTTTTCTCCGGACTGGCGCATGCGGTAGTACAAGTGGCCGTTCAGGGTGTTGCCTGAAACGCTGCCAATCGTACGCATGACCATTTCGTCATCCGCGAAGATGACATCCAAAACGTTGTTCTCAAGACGGCCCGTATTACCGAACGAACCGATGATAGCTCCCCAGAACCCAAGATCGTCTTCGATTGAAAACAAAACGGTTCCAGTAATTTTCGTGCCACTCTTTTTGAGATCCATCTTTACGAGGGGATCCGCAACCAAGGGCGGTGTGAAATCGCTCACCATGTCGTAGAGCGCCGAGAAATTTGTTTTGTCATCCAGGTTGACCGCAACGGCGTAGGTGAGATCGGGAAGGTTCCCGTTGTAAAAAGTTTGGTTCTCCGGAAACGGGGTATTGTTTACCGTTGTTCCAGGCGGAACAGGGGTAGGGGCAGTCGTGCTGCTGTTTTGTGCGCACGCAGCGACAAAGAGCACGAACAACGCGTAGCTTAGAATTTTGGTAACGGCTTTCAACTTCTACTCCACTGCAACAAGAGCCACTTCAGCTTGTGCGTTCCACTACCGTGAGGCCACGTGTGGCTACACGTACCTCTTCAAAAGACTCGATTTTGCAAGAGTGGTACCAAGGCACTGCAAACCCGAATGGGCGCGCGGGAGGCAGGGTTTGGGCGGGAACCGCTGTCAAAATTGTTTACAGTTCGGTGGCCCGTCTGAAGGGCGACGCTGGGCGGATTGGTTTAGGTTTTTAAAAACGTGGATTTAGCGCGCTCTTTAATCTCTGAGCAGCGACTGGGGGGCGAGAACGTTTTACGGCCCTACCGCTTTTTGGGTGAGATTTTGTTCGGATTTCATCTGACTAAGATCGTGTTTTCCTGAACAGATTCACTAGCTTCCGTTAGGATGCTATGCTATTCACTTTCTAACAAAAGCGGATTATTCGCTCCAAGGAGATACCAAGATGACCTACGTCGTGACTCGCCATTGTGTGGATTGCAAATATACGGATTGCGTTGCGGTTTGCCCGGTCGACGCTTTCCATGAAGCGGATCGCATCCTTTTGATTAACCCGGACACTTGCGTGAACTGCGATGCCTGCGTTCCCGCTTGCCCGGTAGAAGCTATTTACGCCGAAGAAAATCTACCTTCGGAGCTTTCCGCTTATCTGGATTTGAACGCCAAGGCCGAAAGCTACCCGGTCATCAACGAGCAAAAGACCCCGATGGCGGGTGCGCGTTCTCTCGACGACTGGAAGGCCAAAGAATCCGAATGGAGCGATTCCGAGTACCCATAGAGTCGCCAAATCTATCAAACTTGAAACAAGCTTTATCCCCTCCCGCCACGCAGGCCGGAGGGGATTTTTTATTAAGTAGCTGATTTTGTGGGGCAAAAGGTTTGACTTTGTGTTTCTGCTGATCCTCAGCCGCAGCTCGCCAAACTTGACAGACCGCTTCCTCCATAGCTGAATACCTCTCAGAGCGTTAGGAAACTTAGGGGGCTCATTACTAGTTTACTTGGGGAGGGGAAGTCTACTCATGCGGCACATTAGAAAGTCATTTGTATTTGGGGTTATTGGTCTGTGCGCTGTCCTATTGGGCGGTTGCGCGGGCAACGGCGACAAGAATTCCACGGTCCGGCTGGACAACTTTAACCAGCTGGCCATCCGTGTCGACGGAGAACTGGGCGTCGAGGCCGACAAGGTGCTTTTCAAGCGCCAGGGCTTCGAGCAGGCCAAGCTGCGTTTTTTCCAGATGGATATCTCCCGTCGGATTGCGAGCGGGCGCTTGGGCGAGCTCTACGGGGCCGAGGCCTTTGACGGCAACGGGCTGCTTAGCGATGTGACGATTTGGTCCCTTGGACTCCCGCACTCGTCGCAGCAGACGCTGAGACGTTTGGAGAAGGATCACCCAGAGATTCTGGCCCTCCTTCAGGCCTTTGCGGACGGGGTAAACGAGTACGTGATGGAAATCGCGACTCTCGATCCTGCTCTACTTAAGCAATACCGATCGATCACTCACAATCAGGATTATTTTCCGCAAGCCTGGAGTCCTATCGACTCAGTGGCTGTCGGGACTCAGATGGCGTTCTTACTCAGCAACTCCTTTAGCAAGAAGGCGACCCTGGGTACGGCGTATCTGGCCATTGCGAAAAACCTGGAGGGCGCGGAAGAGAACATCGAAAAGTTCCTGGATCTGCGGCCTATGGAAAACGAGTTTATTTTGCCAGTGGCGGGAGACAGCGACCCCGCAGGCCCTGTGGCTCCAAACCGCAAACCTTATCTACCGGGACGCAAGGGGCGTGACCTTTTTAACGGCGTCAAAAACCTGCTGGGCGCCTTCACCTTTAGCTGCCCTGATAAGAACATGGCGCTTCTCGGTGGCAGTTGCTCGAATCTGGACACACCCGGGAGCAACAACTGGGTTGTCAGCAGCCGCTACACCGGAAATGGTCAAACCTATTTGGCAAACGATCCGCACTTGAATTTGAGCTTCCCTTCCACGTTTGTGGAGGTGGCATTGGATTCGAAGCACGCAGGCGGCTCCTTTTATATTCGCGGTGTGGTACCGGCCGGCTTGCCGGGTATCCTAATCGGCCACAACGAAGACATTGCCTGGGGCTTTACCAACAGCATGTCTGACGTCGATGAATTGTACGGGGAGAACTTCAATACGGATAAACCCGGCTACGTCCGACGTCCCAACAAAAAGTGGGTAAAGCTTGAGGAGTACCCGCACACCTTCTTGGTACGGCAGGCGGATGGCTCAATGAAGGAAGAAACCCGTGTGCTGCGGTGGTCTCCCGGTCATGGCCCCATTCTCACCGACCACATCAGGCAATTCAAAAAGATTGGCGAAGCGATTCCCAATACCGGCTTCTCGTACAAGTGGACCGGTCACGATGGTGGGACAGAGGTCGTGGCGCTCATGGGTCTTGCGCGCGCCAAGAATTACGGCGACTTCAAGGCGGCTCTGCAGCACTTTGAAGTGGGCGCCCAGAATATCGTCTATTCCGATCGTCAGGGGAATATCGGTTACTACTCTCACGGTCACTTTCCGATGCGGCCCTACCTTGAAAACGAAGGGGCGGCACCGCCCTATCTGCCAGACATGAGCTACGGAGAGAACGAGTGGGGCGCCTGGCGAAAGAATGTGCCCGAGCTCTATAACCCTGAGAAAGGCTACATCGTTACGGCAAATAACGATCCTTTTGGTTATAACCGAAAGCCAAATCTCTCCAATTTCAAGGACTACTTTGGTTTTCGCTTTGCGCCGGGTTCTCGAGCCAAGCGCATTTCTGATTTGATCCAGACGTATAAAAAGGACGACGGAGTCGTGACCGTGGAGGACATGAGAAAGGTCCAATACGACCACAAGGATCTGATGTTCTGTCGACTGGTTTCCCAACTTGAAACCGCTTTACCGCAGCTGGAGCTTCCAGAAGCGGAGGCCACTCTAGCCAAGCGGATCGTAGCCTGGAAGGCCGATGGTTGCTTTGCCAAGCGTAGCGACGAAAGGCTCGCCGAGGTAACGGTTTGGGTAAGCCAGCTGCTTAGGACTTACTACGGTTGGCTCAAGTCCGATATGGACGCTGCCTTCACTGGCTTTGGAGCGGCAGAACGCAACGGACTCTTTTCCAATTTTGTGGGAAGTTCCTTTGCGCTCGATACCGTCTACCATAAGGCAAACGAAGGTCTGGACAAGTCGGCGCCGGAAACTCTGAAATTATACGCCGATTCACTTCAGGCGGGTGTCCGCGAAGTCGGACGTCTTGGCGTCGCGGGAGTTCGATGGGGGCAGGTCCACCCACTCGAGTTCTACAACGTTTTTGCCGAGGTACTGCCGACCCCTCCGCACCCAAGAATGGAGCGGGACGGGAATCTTGGTACGGTCGATATGGGCGGCTTTGACGTCGTACCTGTTGTCGCCGGGACCCAGTCTTCGATGCGGGTACCGAATGTGTGGGGACCGAACTTCCGACTGCTATTGGTTCTGGAAGAAGGCAAGCCCATCGATGGGTACAACGTGCTGCCTGGCGGAAATACGAGCTCGCTGGAGTCCGAAGGGGCACTCAACGAACTTCTTATGTGGCGCGACGGCCAGCAGCGTCGACTGGTGCGCTTCGTAGAGTAAAATTGTGCGTGTAGGGGCGTGGGCTTTTTCCAAATGGGCCCACGTCCCGTTCACGCAAGCACTCGATTTTCGAGTGTAAAAGAGGGGCAAGTGATCAGAGATTGGTCAGTATTCCCCTTGTAAACATTTGGAATTCCAGCCGTTTTTTGTCACGAAAAGCTGAATGTTTTACAGCTATATCCCTTAAGGATACGACCTCTCGCACGAAAATGGCCCTAATTGTGCATCCCATTAGAGAAGATTTCTTGTAACCATTTGTGCGTTTGAAGGGTGGAAGTAGAGGATGAACTCTGCGGGGCTCAAATTTCGGCTTTTTTCGGGGGCGGTACTATTCTTACTCGTCTTTGAAACATCCACGGCGGAAGCGTTCATTTTTAGGCGCTTGTTTTCCCGTCGTAGCCAGCCACAGCGCACCTTTGTTCTGCGCCAACCGGTAGTGCGGCAACAACAGCAACCCATTATGGTTCGCGACTGTCGGAACTTTTCGTGCACGATCCAGCGCCAGCCCATCGTTTATAACAACGGTAACAATGGTCACTACAATTATGGCCGGCAGTTCGTAAATAATCGTTTTGATCCCAATGATTTTGATCAGGTCGCAGGGTTTAACCGCTTGAAACAGCAAAAGGGTGTACTCTTTGAAGCGGATGGGGACCAGAATGTCGTCTCCCAGCTTTTCATTGATCCGCATACCGGTGAACTGCTTAGCGTCGGAATTGATCGCTTTGGAAACGTGCGTGGTTATGCCCGCCCGGTGGATACTGACAATCCGGTTTTTGCGCATCTCTCAAAGTTTTATTTTGAAAACTTAGACAAATTTAAGACGGCGCTGCGTGACGCACAGATTGAAGGCGATCAGAAGAAGATCAATAAAGCGTTGAACGACTTGCAGCTTGTAAACTCATTCTTAGGCTTTTCACGAAGAAAGTTAGGTCTGGAAAGAGGCGGACAGGTAACCTTTGATATAGGCTCCATCACGGTTCCGAAGAAGTATACCGACAGCAAGAACCCGTTGTTTACCCAGGAGAACGTCGGTGTCGCCGGACTCAACTATGTATTGAACATGCTAAGTAACCGCTGTCAGAACCTCTGCGTTGGCCCTGCGATTCCAGGAAATAACAAATTGGATTGTACCAATGTCGGTAACTTATCTGCCGGTGGATTAATCCCTACGAACTTGTCGCAGTTTTTCAGCGAGAGCGCCATCGATTTCATGACGAACTCGGTCGATAACCCGTACGCGTGCGGCGATCGTTCGCGGGTACGTCTCGACTTCTTTATGGCAAACGTTCTCGGCGATCCTAAAATGTATTATGCGCTGAAGCAGATTCCGGGAACGTACGAAGAGTACGCCGCCCAAAAAGGAACCGATTTCCAGGCGATCAAGCGTTCCGTGGGGCGCCAGGCGAAGATGGTTGTAGGCCCTGGAGAGTCTATTGTTGCGAAACGCAGAGGCGGATCGCGCGTGACAGGCGTCGAACGCCAGGATCGGGTTCAGGGGCGTTTTGGTGGACGAGCCAATGGTTGGATGAGTTTTGACTACAACAACTTTAACGATGGTGGCGTCAGTTTGATCAAGGGCGCCGGAGCTGATCTAGTGAGTGATCCCTTGGGCGCTATCGGGAACCAGGCCGGCGGCGAAAGCATTTTCGAACAGTGTAACGGTATGTTGGAGTTTATGGTCATGGATGGAAACGGAAAACGTGTGGACGAAGTCCCCGGTTCCATTGCTTCCGGACGAAACGCCATCTCGGGCGCTGCGGTCGTGAATCCGCTCAGCTGCATCAGCTGTCACCAGTTCGGCTTTAGAAGCGGCAGCTTACACGAATCTACCTTTATTAACCGCGATGGAACACTAGGACCCGCGCACCGCACGAACGTGCTCGCGAACCTCGGCGGTGCTGAAGCCGCCAAAGCCAGAGCACTCGGCTTCAGAGACGTCGCTGAAATGCGGTCGGCGGCGGCGACGGACAACGTAGAATTTATTAATACCTTGGCGGCCTCCAACGCTCTACTGCCGGATCCGAATCCGAAGTTCAACGATATCCCGGCGCCGCTTCCGTACGACATCGTGGAAGAGTATTACAAGCCGCTTGATGACGAAAAACTATCGCGCGAACTCGGTGTGCAGGTAACAGCGGCTCAGCTTGCTACCCTGCGTAGCCGTCGTGATGGCAGCGTCCTTGTTCAGCCGGATAAGGACGGTCATATTGATCGCGGAAGCTTTGCCTTGGCGTTCTGCGAGCTCAAAGAGCAATTGACCGGCGGCCTAGTCGATGGCGGTAACGGCGTGCAAAGATTCCGCAACGACGGCTCGTCCGGTAGCCGCATCAACCACCAAACGGGCCGGCCCTTCTAGTTTGATTTCAGATTTCGGTAGTAATCGTAAATTTGGAGGTTAAAGGGCTCTACCTTCGCGATCGTCGGAAAGGCCCTGAATAGGGTCCCGCACTGGTAGCAGCACGCGACCTCGTCCACACTTCGGTAGATCAGCCAATCGAGCAGCGCCAGCAGAATGAGCGAGATCCCGTAGCTAAACGGCGCCAACAAGGCGCCCACCACGACCAGGCCTATCCCCAAGGCGCGATTGAAATCCCTCTGCCGGTAGAGGTGTTCGGCCCCGCAAAGCGGGCATTGGTCTAGCTGCCCCTCTATTCGAAATCCCTCGCTACCATGGTCAAACAAGGGTTTTTCGCAGGCTTCACACAAAACCGGATTTTCTAGTGGGAAGTGCAACTGGCACTCATTGCGGTGCTGGCAGTGGGGGCAGAGCAGGTCCAATTCCATTACATGACTATCCCGTGGAAGAGCGCAAGGTACTGGCTCAGGATTTCACCCGCCAAAACACAAACGACCGCTACATAAAGGATGCCCGTCGCGGACTGGGTGGATCGAATCCTCACCGTGCTCCAGATGAAGTAACAAAGGACGAGCGGGCCAACGAGGCCCCAGAACCAGCGCATGACTATGAATAAGCCCGGGTAACCGCCCAGCAGATACCGGTAGATCTCCATTTCGCCTTTTCCGGAGGTCAGCGTCCACAGGCCATAGCTTCCGAAGGCGAAGCGAACGAACAAGAGCCCAATGAAAATCAAGGTAGTGCGCCGTAGCTCGGCTATCGAGAGCTTTGGCTGCACGAGGTACCAGTGGCCCACTATCATGGCCGCCATCGTGAAGCCGAGGAGCAGCGCGGACAGTAGAGCATTTGAAAAAAAGAGGGAGAAGTCTGGCGAGGCCGGGCTTGCGTGCGCTACGGTCGGGACCAAATCCGCGATAATCACGTAAAGGCTTGAGAATAAACCAAAAATATAGAAGGGCGTGGAGAGCCACCACCGCCCGCCCGCCGTAAGCGCGTAGCCGGTGTAAAAGACGACTGACCAGAGCAGGCCCTTTTCCACGTACGGGATGACCTCGTGGTTCCCCAGTACCAGCCAGGAGCCCAGCGCCAGGACAGCGGCCCCCAGTCCGTGATATAGGTAGTAGCGCCGGCCTACCTCGGACGCGCGGAGCACCCCCATGCTGATAAAGAATCCCGAGGCGAGGTAAAAGAGCAATAAAAAGGTCAGGTGTCTTACGTCCATGGCCGCTGTACTTATAAACTATTTGGCAAGTGAATTTAACTGGATTTTCGGCTAAGTTCGCCCCGAGTACCCCTGGAGATCTTTATGACAACCCTTGCATGGATAAACGGTAAAGTATGCGACGCTAGAAACGCGATGGTATCGGTGATGGATCGCGGCTTCCTTTTCGGGGACGGCGTTTACGAGGCGGGCCGATCGTACGACAAGTGCTTTCTATTCCTTGAGGAGCACTGGCGCCGCTTGCGGGTATCGGCGGGCAAGCTGGAACTGCCGGTTCCCTGGACCGATCAGAAACTTACCGACGGCCTGCATGAGGCTGCGCGCGCGTTTGGGCACCCGGACGTTTGCTTTAGGACTATCGTGACCCGCGGGATAATTGATTCTGTGGGGCTCCACATGACCGAGACCCCGGAACAGTGCTTGGTGCATCTGATTACCCAGGTTCCTGAGAAGTTCGAATTACAGCGTAAGACCGGGGTAAAGATCCTGACCTCCAGCGTGCGGCGCAACCCCGTTTCCGCTCAGGACCCGAACATCAAGACCAGCAACTACCTCAATAGCTTGCTGGCCTGTCAGGATGTCAAAAGGCGTGGGGTCGTAGACGGCATCTTGTGCGATTTTCAAGGGAACGTAACTGAAGGGACAAACTTCTCCATTTTCGGTGTGACCCAAGACAATGAAGTGATCACTCCTGGGTTGGAAGTAGGGATCTTGGACAGCATAACGAGACGGCATGTACTTTCCGTTGCCGCAACGAAGTTTCCTGTCAGAGAAGCCGCCATCCCTCTTGAAGAATTCCAAAACTGCAAAGAAGTTTTTATCGTCAGCAGCACGCGCGAGATTGTGGGGGTCTCGGAATGGGATGGAAGAAGCTATCCGGCGCCGGGCGAAATTACCGAGCATCTGCTGGGACTTTTACGCGCAGAAATCCGCAAATACGTGGACTCGCATGCGAAGTTCTAGGTTAGGGACTCGGGTTTTCGGCTTGAGGCGTGGTTTCTACTTCTCCGTTCTTGGGTAGGTCTTGAGCGTCCGATTCCGCGGGTTCGCGTTCAGGGGTGTTTCGGATCGCCGCCTGGTTGCGTTTTGCAAACTCCGTAATCGGCTCTCCTTTTACTAAAAACTCGGTGACGACACCCGTTCCGTTTTGATTGAGCCGGGCCCGAATACTCGCCCCGGGGGGGATCACAGTGAGCGCGCGCGCGTACTCTTCCGGAACGTAGTAGCGTTCAATGTTGGCGACAAAATGATCGTAGAAGCAATAGCCTCTTAGCCACAGGCCGCAACCCCAGGGGGGGCGTGCCGCGCAATCCCCGCTCCAGCTCGCGATGGCCTTGCGATCGGGGCCGACGATGTCCAGGCACACACACATACGCCACTTGCGGGACGGGGATCGTTTGTTGCAAATCGGGTACTTGCCGTAATCGACGTTAAACTTAAGGTAGTGGCCGATCTGGAGATCACCCGGGTCATAGCCTTTAACCGGGAGCTCGACAAGGTCGCCATAGGTGTGGTGGTAGGTCTGCTGACCTATCCAGATGCCCATCACTAAGATCGGAAAGAATATGGCAAAAAGAGTGCGCATTAGCTTCTGGCTGCGAGCCACGCCTCCACTTTTCCACGGTAGCGGTGCCACACGAAAGCGACGCTGAAGATCAATGTTCCGGAAAGCATCAGCCCAACTCCGGTCTTGGCGTCTGCGTGGAAGGATTCCAGATAGACCATGATGAACCGGATGGCGATCACCAAGGTCGCCAAATCAAAAAGGCGCTTCCATCGATTGAAACCTGCCGCTGCGGCCGCCGCGGCCCACACCAGGATGAATCCCAGACAGCCTAAAGCCTTTTGTTCTCCAATGGAAAAGAGCAGTGGTGTGCAAAGGAAAAAACTTACGAGTACTAAGAGAGCCGTTGTCGAATTGCGGAACCACAGATGGTACCGGGGACGACTCAAGGCGAGGCTTGCGACGGCAACGATGCACGCAAGCCAGGGGATCGCCGTATAGAGCGCAAAACTGGGCAGCTTCTCCAAAACACCGCGCACGCTATCCTGGTACCAAAGTGCATTGGCGATAGGGGTGATTCCAAAAACCAGAAGACCGATGCTCCAAGCTACCCAGGCATGGCGTAGGCCATCGGGAAGTCGAAACATGTTGAATCTCCAAATCCCGACAGCAAAACCCAAGTAGACAACCCCTACGCCAGCCATGAAAGTGGCAGGAAGCCATTCAGGCGACTCGACCCGTATGTAAAAAAGATAGCTGACCAAAGTCGCATAGAACCCGCTGACCCAAAGATGGTAGGTATGCCGATTGTGTGCCAGGAGTGTAGGGGGCAATATCAGCAAGGTCCAAAACAGAAATACCTGCCAGGGTTCCCAGTTAAGCCCGTAAATCTGTCGGATCAAAAATATTCCGCAGAGAAAGAAAAAATTGAAACAAGAGAGAGAGACTTCGCGGGCTATGCCCTGGTGATCCCGTGCTGAAAGAAAGAGTGCCCCAAATCCCAATTGGATCATGAAGTACGCGACGATCTTGGAAGTAACCGAGATAGTGTCCCAGTTGCCTGCGATGAGGCTGAACATTCCGCTGACAAACGCGACAATTCCCAGTCCGGCGATTCCAAGGATGGTCCAGTCTTTTCGCGGATCGGCCTTTTCATGTTCGGCGATGGCGTGTGCTTGCTCAGGTTGGAGTAGTCCTGCTTCAACCCATTGCTCTAGTTTTTGTCGGATCGGTGGCACGTAAGATTCTCTTAGACATATCGACGGTTTAGAGTGGGAACATGACCGATCTATACGACGCGGCGTGTGTCTATGCGGCGGTGCGGTTTTGGAGAGCTTTTTGAAGATCCGCGGGATCTCTAACGAGGTAACAGTGGGAGGCAATCTGCTTGATGGCCCCGGTGCTGGCGAGCCAGGCGACGATGGTCTCGATTTCGGGGAGCGGCAAGTCTACATAATGATGGACTGATTTGGGATCGATGATGACTTCAGTTCCGCCAGGGGTCGCTTTCCCAAACGTTTTACAAAAAAATCCGATGCAGTGCACAACCCGCACGGTACTGTCGGAGGGGCGAAGCAGGCGTACGAGCTCGCGGGTTTCGTCCCAACGTTTTAGCAGCAGCTGCACGACGTTTTTGAACATCAGGCTTGCGATTAGAGGTTCAACTACCTGGAGCCGCTGAAAGTCCTGCAGTGAAAACTCAAGGACCGTCACATCCGTTTCCGCAAAGGCGGTGAGCGAACGGGGGTAGGTCTTGCTCGACGCGATGACGCGCTCGCCCAGCATTTCTCCCTCATGCAATCGGTTTGAAACGTGGATTTCTCCGTCGCCACTTTCACCGATGAGCCGTACCCGACCCTTGAGGATGAGGAACATGGTCTTCGCGTTCTCACCCTGACGGAAAAGATAGGTGCCCTGCATCACATGCCTTACGAGTGGGCGCAGGTTGGAGTTATTAATTAGGTCGCGGGCGTTCATTCCAAAAGAAGTTTCGGAAGAATCCCTGTGGGCCTAAAGCAGAGGTTGAGGTAGGTTTTGCTCCTAAGATTGTGCCCGTAACTTCTTAAATTCCTCTGTCAGCTGCGGCACAACCTCAAAAAGGTCTCCCACGATACCGTAGTCGGCTTTGCTGAAAATAGGTGCCTCAGGGTCCTTGTTAATAGCGACAATCACCTTCGAGGTTCGCATTCCCGCGAGATGTTGGATGGCACCCGATATACCGCACGCGATATACAGTTTTGGACTCACCGTCTTGCCGGTTTGTCCTACCTGCATATCGTGGGGGGCGTAACCCGCATCGACAGCCGCGCGGCTCGCGCCGGCCGCGGCACCGATGGCGTCCGCAGCGTCGAAAATAAGTTTAAAATTGTCCGCACTTTTTAGTGAGCGTCCACCAGAAATGATAATGTCGGCTTCTGTCAGGTCCAATTTTTTGGTCGCGGAAGCCTGAACTTCAACAAGTTTCGCGCGTACATTGCCCGGATCGGTGGAGATATTCTCAACCTGCGGACTCTTCTGAGCGTCGGCGGGCAACGGTAGCACGTTGGGCCGCACCGAGAAGACAGCGGGACCACTTACAAAACTTACCTGCTTCGAAGTCTTGCCAGCATAGACCGGACGGCGAACCGTAATCGGTGCACCCTTAATATTGAATTCCACGCAGTCGTTTGCCATGCCGGCTTGTAGTTTGGCGGCGAGGCGAGGAAGAAAGTCCTTTGCCTGCGGGGTCGCGCCTGCGATCACTGCCTTCGGGCTTTTTGTCGACAGATATTGGAAAAGAGCATTAGCGTAGCCTTCAGTCGTGTATTGAGAGAGCGCAGGGCTTTCGAGCGAGATGACTTTCTCTGCCCCTTTGGCGCCCAATGCCCCCGCTAATTTCTGAACGTCGGGAGCGCCCACCACCAAGACCTCCGGTTGTACGCCTTGAGTAATCAACTCTCCAAGGATTTCCAAGGTTACGCGTTTCAGTTCACCGTCTTTGTGTTCGGCTACCAGAAAAATATCACTCATTGCTGTTCCCCTTAAATTACTTTGGCTTCTTCGCGAAGGAGCCGTACCAACTCTTTGGCTTGCGCGGCGGCATCGCCTTCAATCTTTTTACCTGCGCTGCGCTCGGGCGGCATCGCATAGGCACTTTCGCTGACACGAGCGGTTTCTCCCGCGACGCCGAGATCGGCCAAAGTGAAAGTCTTGATCTCTTTCTTTTTGGCTTTCATGATTCCGGGAAGACTGGCGTAACGAGGAGAGTTGATTCCCTTGTTCACGGCTACAAGGCAGGGAAGTGTGCTCTCGATAATATGTTTGGCACCCCCATCCACTTCGCGGTGAGCGCGCAGGCTCTTCTTGTCGTTCGCCATTTCGACTTTGATGACGACAGAAACCGATGGGATGTCCAAAAATTCTGCAACATAGCCAAACACAGCAGCCTGATCGTCATCGATGGCTTGCTTGCCAGCAAAGACCAGATCGGGGGTGTTTTGCTTGAGTACCGCGGCGAGCGCCTTGGCTACCTGGAAAGTATCTAAGTTATCGCCGTCAGTCTTTACGTGCATGGCGTTGTCTGCACCCATGGCGAGTGCCGTGCGCAGCGCCTCCACACAGCGGTCAGGACCTGCCGTTAAAACAGTAACGGTGCCGCCGTTGGCTTCCTTTGTCTTGAGCCCTTCTTCGATGGCGAATTCGTCATAGGGGCTTACGATCCACTTGATGTCGCCCGACTCAATTCCGCTGTTATCGCCTTTGAGGCGGATCTTCGTTTCGGTGTCTGGCACCTGTTTGAGCAATACGAAAATATTCATGATTGACCTCTAGTCTTCCAAAAGATGGCGGGCGATCACAACGCGTTGGATTTGAGAGGTACCCTCGTAAATCTGAACCAGTTTCACGTCCCGCATGATTTTCTCTACCGGGTACTCTTTGGTGTACCCGTAACCGCCGTAAATCTGGACGGCGTCCGTAGCGACTTCCATGGCCATGTCCGCCGCAAATCGTTTGGCGTGGGCAGAATAGTAGCTACCCATCCTCAAATTTCCCTGATCAATTTCGAAGCCCGCCTGGTAACACAGAAGGCGCGCGGCCTCGACCTTTGTGGCCATGTCAGCCAGCATGAACTGTATGGCCTGAAAGTCCGAAATTGGACGGTTAAACTGCTTTCGCTCCTTGGAATACCCTATGGAATAGTTGAGTGCGGCGCGAGCGGCACCGACTGCGCTGGACGCGATGGCGGGTCGCGTGCGATCCAAAGTCGTCAGGGCGATTTTGAACCCATCGCCTATTTTCCCAAGTAAGTTGGCTTTAGGGACGCGCACATTTTCGAAGCTGATGGCACGCGTATCGGAGGCCTTTTGTCCCATCTTGTCTTCCGGTTTTCCCACACTAATTCCGGGGGTGTCCCGGGGGACAACCAAGCAGGCCATGCCTTTTGATTTTAGACTTTTGTCGACTGTGCAAAAAACGGTGTAGAGATCTGCAAAACCCGCGTTGGTAATCCACATCTTGGATCCGTTCAGGATGTAGGAATCCCCGTCCTCCTTCGCTGTGGTGGATAGCGAGCCGGCATCAGAACCTGCGCCTGGTTCCGTGAGACAGAAAGACGCGAGTTTGGGAGCTTCCATGAAGGGCCCCACCAATCTCTGGATTTGTTCGTCGTTTCCGAAAAGCAGAATCGGAGTAAGTGCCAAGGTATTTACGGCAATGCTGGTGCCTATCCCGAGACAGCCCGCGCCCAACTCTTCGTTTAGCAGGACATCATCGAATACGCCTAATCCCAGTCCACCGAACTTTTCCGGAACGGTGATATTCATCAACCCGTTTTCCCAGGCTTTTTGAATGACATCTTTTGGAAATTCAGCGGAAGAGTCGTATTTTCCGGCTACCGGAATGACTTCCTTTTCAATGAATTTTCGGGCCATTTCCTTCAGCGCTAGTTGCTCGTCAGATAATCGAAAACCGGCCATTTGGGGAACCTTTCAGCTTTTTGAAGAAACCACGGGTGTATGAAACCCAACCAATCCCACGTTTTGAAAACTATGGCTAAAAGTATGGTTTTTCAATACCTTTCTTACAGCGGTGCGGCTAATGTTTGTTGAGAATGCGCGCTGACAGACGCGCCTAGCTTGGCTAGACTTAAGCCCATCATGGGAAGCGAGCGAACTGGGATACTTTTGGTCATCGAGGGCTGGGGACACGCCCCCGAAGATCGGTATAACGCGGTGAGCCAAGCGCGTACTCCCAACCTGGATCGGCTCTTTGGCGAGTACCCGCACTTTTTGTTGGAAGCCTCAGGCAAAGCCACAGGCCTGCCTGAAGGGGTGCCGAGCACTTCGGAAGCGGGCTATTTGACTTTGGGTGCCGGTCGCCCGCTGGCCCACGCCCGCTCTCTTATCCAAGACGCGATCCAGAGTGGCAGTTTTTCGAAAACCCCGCTTGCTAGATATCTCCAAACGCATGCACCAACAGCAGCGGGGAACGTTGCACCTGATTGGGTTGTTTTCAGATGCCGATGTCCACAGTGAAAAGCCCATCTCTTTGCTCTTCTTCAATTTGCCAAGAGAGAAAAGATTCGTCAGGTCGCCTTGCACCTCTTTCTCGACGGCTGGACGCACCGAGTGTTCGAGGCTTGGGGCTCATTGAAGAGCTGCGTGCCTTTTGTGACGACGTGGGGTGGGGCGCGTCGAAACAATAATGGGCCGCTACTTCGCTATGGATCGGGATTTACGCTGGGACCGCACACGCTTGGCGTATGAAGCGATTGTGGCCGGCACGGCTGAAAGTGTTTTCGTACAACCCGCCCAGTATGTCGAATCGTGTTACGACAAAGGCCTGGTGGATGAGTTCATCGCCCCGGCCGTCCGCGAGGAGTATCCGGGTATCAAAGACGGCGACGGAGTTGTATTCTTCAATTTCCGCGGCGATCGCGCGCGTCAGTTGGCCGCCTCGATGACAGATCCCGAATTCAGTCATTTCCGCCGAGCGAACCTACCAACTTTTTGTGGTTTTGTTACGCTGGCGGATTACGGTTTGGAGCACAAAATTGTCGCCGCCTACGCGACTGAAAAACCGGATCAGACGCTCGCAAAGGTTTTGTCGGAAAACGGAGTCTCACAGCTGCGTGTCGCGGAGACGGAGGCGTTCACGCGCATTTCGGACATTTTCGATGGCTCCTCCGATCTGGAGCACGAAATGCGTTTGTGTGTGCCAGGAGAGATTCGAACGGAGAGTTTTGACCAACAGCCAACCATGGCTGCAGCCGTCGTTACGAAAACCCTTCTTGAAAAGTTAGGTTCCGGATCGTTTCAATTTGCGGTCGCGGCCTATCCGAACTTGGATCTTGTCGCCCACACCGGAAATTTTCCCGCAACGGTGAGAGCGATGGAGTGTTTGGATGCGCAAATTGGAGACGTGCTGCGGTGGGCCGATAGTCACGACGCGTTTGTCGTGGTCGCGGCCAACCATGGAAACGCCGAATCCCTGCGCCAAGGAACAACCGGGCTCCTGGATTTGACGCACACACTCTCTCCTGCGCTTTGTGCGGTGTTCGACAAGCGTTACCGCGGTGCGCGTGAGGGGAAAGGGGCGTTGAGCGACGTGGCCCCAACCATACTTCGTTTGTTTAACCTTCAGAGTCCTGCGGCGATGACAGGTCGCGCTCTAGTTTAGTCATAAGCGCGTTCCACTCCCTCAGGGTCGATGCTATAATAATAATAACTTATATCCATTCCGGGCGATCCCCCTCAGGGGTTTTCTCGCCCTATCTACACTCCACCGACCCTTCAAGGAAATGGTTTAAATGGCGGCTGGCAAGCTCGGCGACCTTTTAGTCAAACAGGGAGTCGTTTCCCGTGAACAAATGGCGGAAGCGTCTGCCTACTCACGCCAAAATCGGGTGCGTCTTGGGAGCGCGCTCATTCAACTTGGACACGTAAATGAGAATGTCTTTGCCAGCTTCGTTGCAAAACTCTATGGCCTTACCGCCGTCAGTCTCGACGGTTTAAGCGTTAGTTCGGATATTCTTGAGTTAGTCCCTCGCACCTTAGCGGAAAAACATACGTTGGTTCCCATTTCCATCGAAGGTTCTTCGCTCACTGTTGCCATGGCGGATCCGAGTAACGTCGCTGCTGTCGACGATATTCGTTTTCTCTCGAACATGGACGTTGTGATCCATATTGCGGGAGAGAATGCGATCGGTGCCGCAATCAACCGAATTTACGGTACGAACGAGGCGGATCCGGGTCAGAAAATTGCCGGCAAGTTCAAGGAAGAGGGCGGTCCCGAAAACACCGGACAAATCGAGGTTGGAAAACTCGATGAGGCGCACGAGGTAGAGGGCGAGGGTATTGGTGAGAAACCAATCATCAAACTCATCAACACGCTTTTCATGGAAGCCATTCGGCGCAAGTCCAGTGATATTCACATCGAGCCCTATAACGAATACTCCCGCGTGCGCTTTCGAATCGACGGAAGCCTGCACGAAGTAATGCGCATCCCTCAGGCGATGCGGACTGCAGTTCCGTCGCGTATCAAGGTGATGGCTCACCTTGATATCTCGGAAAAGCGTTTGCCGCAGGACGGGCGTATCCAGATAAAAACAAAACGACGAAAGATCGACGTCCGTGTTTCGACGATCCCTACAATTTTTGGCGAAAAAGTTGTCATGCGTTTGCTTGACCAAGGCGAGAGCACGCCGAGCCTGTTAGGGGTAGGCTTTGAAGAGTCGCAGTACCAGGCCTTCAAGCTCGCCGCCAGCCAACCGTACGGCATGGTGCTGGTTACGGGCCCTACGGGTAGTGGTAAATCGACAACTCTTTATGCGGCCCTATCTGAATTGAACGGGCCCGATGTAAATATTTCCACCGTTGAAGATCCCGTCGAATACAAGATGGCGGGAATCAACCAAGTTCAGATGAAAGAGGGGATCGGACTCAATTTCGCTACCGCTTTGCGGTCTCTTTTGCGTCAGGATCCCGACGTCATCATGGTCGGTGAAATTCGAGACCAGGAGACTGCGGAGATTGCTGTGAAGGCCGCGCTTACGGGTCACATGGTGTTCTCGACACTCCACACCAATGATGCCCCGAGCACCATCAATCGACTTCTGCACATGGGGCTGGAGCCGTTTTTGATTACGGCCGCATTGACGCTTGTGCAAGCGCAGCGTTTGCTTCGAATCAACTGCCCCAATTGCATTCAAGATGACACCTCCATTTCTCCGGAACAACTCATCGCCGCCGAGATGCCAAAGAATTGGATACAGAGTTTCAAAGCCAAGAAAGGCGTGGGTTGCGAGCGCTGTGGAAATACTGGCTACAAAGGTCGTAAGGGTGTTTTTGAAGTGATGCCGATGACGGAAAAACTGCGCGCGATGGTTGTGAAAAACTCGAGCTCCGACGACATCAAACGCCAGGCCATCAAGGAAGGCATGATTACTTTGCGCCAGAGCGCGCTCGTAAAGCTATACCGCGGCGAAACAACTTTTGAAGAGGTTTTGAACAATACGCGCCCGGACGGAGATCTGAAATCATGAAACTGACTCTGCCTCAGCTGCTAAAGGCAATGCTTGAGCACAAAGCCTCAGACATGCATGTCACTAGCGGGAGCCCACCGAGCTTCCGTATTTACGGGAAAATTACCAAGATCAAGGCAGATACTTTGGTGCCCTCCCAAACCCGTGAGCTGTGCTACTCGGTACTGACGGACTACCAAAAAGCCCTTTTTGAAGAGAATAAAGAGTTGGATTTTTCGTTCACGATCCGCGAGTTGGGGAGATTCCGCGGGAATCTTTTCTACCAACGCGGTAGCGTGGCGGGTGCCTTTCGGCACATACCCTTCAATGTGCCACCTCTGGCCTCACTCGGCCTACCGCCGGTAGTGGAGCAACTTGTCCACAAGCCTAAGGGGCTGGTTCTGGTGACCGGTGCCGCGGGTTCCGGAAAGACCACCACCTTGGCCTCGATGATAAACATGCTCAATCAGATAAAGAACCTGCATATCATCACGATTGAGGATCCCATTGAGTATATCTACCGGCATAACCGCTGCTTAATTAACCAGCGTGAGGTGGGCAACGATACCAAGAGTTTTGCCAAAGCCCTCCGGTCCGCTTTGCGTGAGGATCCAAACATCGTCTTAGTGGGTGAGATGCGCGACAAGGAAACTATTGAAACTGCCTTGATGCTAGCGGAAACCGGCCAGTTGGTACTCAGTACGTTGCATACTAATAGCGCTTCACAAACCATCACACGTATTTTGAACGTTTTCCCGGCTGAACAGCAGGCCCAGGTTCGAGTCCAGTTGTCTTTGGTTTTGGAAGGCATCGTCACACAGAGTTTGCTGCCCCGACAAAATGCGGCTGGACGCGTGCTTGCCTGCGAAATCATGCTGCCCAATCCCTCTATCCGGAATTTGATTCGTGAAAACAAGCTGCACCAACTTCCGTCGGCGATGCAGGTGGGTCAAGAAAACACAGGAATGATCACTTTCAACCAATACCTCGTCCACCTAGTCCAATCGGGAACGGTGTCTGTTGACGCCGCACTGGAAGCCACACCGGATCAGGAAGACTTGGTAAAGACGCTTTCTGAACTAGGAAGGGCCGCGTAGCATGAAATTCAAGTATGTCGGCACAACTCGGCAAAGAGAGGAAGTCCAAGGGACTTTGGACGCCCAGGACGAAGTGGAAGCCCGGATGAAGCTGCGAGCCATGCAGATTCGACCGTCCTATGTCGGTGGCGTAGGGATTGGTGGGATCAACTTCGAGAAACTGAACGAAATCAGCTTTGGCCCGCCGGTAGATCTAAAGGGCTTGCTCATTTTTACCAAGCAGTTTGCCTCCTTGATTGATGCGGGCGTTCCGGTAGTACAGTGCTTTGAAATTTTGTCGGATCAAGAAAAACGGCCCGCTTTCAAAAATATTCTCAAGCGGATTAAGAGCGACATTGAAGCGGGGAGCTCTCTCACGGAAGCTCTGAAGAAGCACCCGAAGGTGTTTTCCAACCTCTACGTCAGTTTGATTGAAGCGGGTGAAGTCTCCGGTACGCTTGAAGTGAACCTGCGGCGTATTGGTAAGCAGTTTGATAAGACGGACCGTATTCGTGCCAAGGTAAAGGGTGCGATGATCTATCCAGTCATTACCCTCGTGATTTCCGTGGGTGTGCTGGCCTTTCTTTTGGTTAAGGTGATTCCCGAGGTATCCAAGCTATACGGGGAGTCCAATGCGGAACTTCCCGAAATCACAGTCCAGGTGCTCGGCGTTTCTACCTGGATGCAGACGTACTACCCGTATATCGTCGGTATTATCTTTGCTCTGCTCGTCGGTGGCCAAGCCGCCTGGCGCGTCAAGTCGGTTAGGGTGGTGTTAGACCCTCTCGTCCTTCAGCTTCCGCTCTTTGGCGATTTAATGAAGAAGTCTGCGATTACTCGCTTGGCCCGTACCCTTTCCACTCTAGTGTCCAGCGGTGTGCCACTTCTGACAGCGTTTGAGATTTGTATCAATTTAATGAGTAATGAATCCATCAAGGCTGTTCTGGCGCAAACCTCGAGCCTTGTTTCTGAAGGTAAGACCATGGCGCATGGGTTGGGACTGAAGAAGCATATTTTCCCTCCCATGGTGGTTCACATGGTGTCCATCGGCGAAGTCACCGGTAAATTGGATGAGTTATTGGAAAAAGTGGCCGACATCTATGAAGACGAAGTGGATGACGCTATTACGAATCTCACAACTTTGATTCAGCCGGCTCTCATTATTATTGTGGGCTTAATTATCGCGTTCTTGCTCGTAGCGATGTACCTGCCCATCTTCCAATTGGCCGACAAAGTCGCAGGCGGTTAATGACTCTGACAATTCGAAAAATTTTCCCCCGCTTGGGATCTTTCCCGGCGAGGGACCTGGGCCCCCCTTTGCAGATGCTCATGTTTGGGCGTCTGGCCGTCTCATTTTTTTCTCTGACCGTGGTGGTATTGGTGCAGCTTTTCCGCCACGGAGGGGTCAGCCCCTTCCATCTCGCCCTAGGCTATTTCCTTTTGTCGGTGGCCTTTGGATTTAATTTATTACACGCGCTTTTTCTGGAACGTATTCCGGCCAATCGCCTGGTAGTTGGCGTGCACATTCTATTTGATGCGTGCGTTGCCTCGACGTGGATTTACTTCGCGGGGGAAGACAGTGCTTATGCGCTTCTCTATTTAGTGCAGATCCTGATGGTGGCCTTGGTATTTCACCAATGGATGGCTCTCGCTTCGGCTATCGTCGCCAGTACTTGCTACGGAGCGGTACTTTTTCTTCTGGGCCGCGAGATAGGCTTTGGCTGGGGGATCCACGCCTCTGCCTATGTGGTTCTAGCCTTGGTCGGGGGCTTTTTGAGCCGTGAGCTCTACAACGCCGCACAGAGTTTGAAGGAGAAGCAGAGCACGATCGACAAGCTGCGGGCCTTCCAGGAACGGATCATCACGGATATTCCCACAGGCCTTCTGACGGTCGACGAGGAAATGCGGATTAATTTTATTAATCCGGCCGGTGCGCAGATCCTTGGCCGCAAGCCCTCCGAACTGGTTGGGACCTCGCTTACGGAAGTGGAAGAGGGGTTTTTGCCCTTTTTTACGAATATTAAGGCCGAACCCGTTGAAGACGATTCGGCCTACGCCGAACCCTCTCCCGGCGTTGAGTCCGAAGTGTCCTCCACCGGCAATGACCAAAACCGCTCCTATTTTGTGAATGCCAAATCCGTATCCGGGCGTGCGCGGTTACAGCAAATGGTGGAAGTCGGAACGGGGGACGCTCGTCGCGTTATTCGCGGCGATGTGGCCGAGCTGGATGCCGATGCGGCACTCGGTCAACTGCTGGGTGAGAAAGCTAAGAGAGGGCGAGTCCTACTCTTCCAGGACGTCACCAAACTCCGCCATTTAGAAGATAAACTCAAGCAGCACGAGAAACTCGCTGCTGTCGGGCAACTCGCAGCCGGCATTGCTCACGAGATTAGAAACCCGCTTGCCAGCATGAGTGCCAGCATTGAGCTACTCAAAGGCTCTCTACCTGAGAAGGTTCAAGGTACCGAAGAGGGAAAGCTGATGGACATTGCCATCCGCGAAATCGATCGCTTGAACGATCTCATCTCAGAGTTCCTGGATTTCGTGCGGCCCGTAAAAATGAATCTCGAGCCGGTAAACCTGAAAGAAGTTCTCACGGACCTTGTACTCGCCGCACGCAAGCGAAAGGATTTGGATCCGACCGTCACCATTCGAGAAAACTACGATGCTGCCGTGATCGCACGTGGGAGCCAGGAAAAGCTCAAGCAGGTTATTTGGAATCTCCTCGTGAATGCCTTCCAGGCGATGTCGCGCGCGGGTTGGATCGAAGTCGGGTGCGCCCGTTTTGGCGACGGGCGAGTAAAATTGTGGGTCGAGGATCAGGGGGCGGGGATGAGCGAAGAAGTCCGCCGGCGCCTTTTCGAACCTTTTTTTACCACCAAGGACAAGGGAACCGGTTTGGGTTTGGCAACTGTTTACAAGATTGTAGAAGCCCATCACGGGGAAATCAGGGTCGATTCTCGAGAGAAGATCGGGACCAAGTTTGAAGTTATCTTACAGGCGGCTTAAATGAAACTTACACACCTAATTGCGGGGCTGTTGTGCTTATGCCTAGCGACGGGTCCGACTTTGGCGGCGTCCGGAAAGAAAAAGCCAAGCAAAAAACGCCAGCCTACGGGACTCAAGCAAGAAGGCGCAGCGAATGAAGAAAAGAAAGAGGCCCCCCAAGCCGTAGAAAAGGCAGCCGAGAAAACTGTACCGGCTCCGGAAACCAAAAAAGAAACGGCGAAGGGTGCTCCCGCGGAAGTCCGTCCGGACACGGAGCTGGATGAACTTGCGAACAGTCTTTTGGATGACGTCGAGAGAGAACAACTCGCCGTCAGCGCCCGCTTCGATCTTGCCTTTTTGACCGGGAATTCCGTTACGCAGGGCTTTTCTTTGCCCTCCCTTAGAGTCTCGATTTACGGAGACGTGACTTCTATACTTTCTTACCGGGTCTCGGTGGGCCAAACCCGCGAATTCACGTCGGCCTTGCTTCCTCAGTTGATTCCTGTTGAGGCCTACATGGATCTGGGTTCCTCAGACACGCGTTCCAAGGAATCACGCTTTTCCATACGCGTGGGAATGTTCACCCCCAGCCAGAACCCCTTTTGGACGCCGGATTTGAGCGACTTACCCCTGCCGTCCTACAACCGGACGCACCGGGAGCTGTACCTGTTTCGTGATCTCGGCGCCGAACTTCGCTATGAATCCGCATCGCGAAATATCGAAGCCTCGGTCGCTGCGGTAAATGGGATTGGAATTTTCGCCCAGAATACCAATAATTCCAAAGCGGGTGCGCTGTATCTAAAAGGACGAATCCCATTCGGGGAGTGGAACTTTTACGCTGGGGCCGGTGGCATGGGGCTACTTCAATCTGTGTCGGGCAATGTAAATTACAAGCGTAATTGGGTCCTCACCGGATTTATTGGGGTGACTTCAAGGTTTGGTATCTTGCAAGGAGAGTACTCCGTCGGAGAGTTTGAGACCTCAACCACCTACCGAAACCCGACGGGCGGGGCTCTGATGGCATTCGCACGGATCAGCGATCAGCTTAAGATGTTTGTCCGGTATGAGAATCTTGTAAACCCACCCACCGGCGGATCGGGTACCTTGAAAGTGTTCCAGGTTGGCCCCGTACTCGAACTCCACGAAACTCTCACTCTGTTTGGGACCTATACCCAAACGCAGGAGTCCGATGGTTCCGCGCTTACGCATGCCGGCGAGGTGCGGTTCCGGCTAAACGTTTAGTACTGGCGCCTTTCTTCTTTTCTATTTTCTTTTCCCCGCCCTGTTGAAAAAACACGCAGTCCTCTCTTAAGAAGCAGTCTTCACACAGCGGTTTTCGCGCTTTGCAGAGGCGCCTACCGTGAAGGATGAGCATGCCGTTCACCTTTCCCCAGAGCTTCGGGGGGAGAAGGGCTCGCAGCTCAAATTCTATTTTCTCGGGTGTTTGGGTATGTGCCCACCCCAGGCGTTGGCTCACGCGTTTGACATGCGTATCGACAGCGATCGCGGGTACATCAAAGGCCTGATTGAGAATCACGCTGGCCGTTTTTCTCCCGACCCCGGCAAGCGTAGTAAGCTTATCGAGATCGCCTGGGATTTCTCCGTCGAATTTCTCAACCAAATCCTTGGAAGTGCTGATAATCGCCTTGGCCTTTGCTCGGTAAAAACCGCAGGAATGGACGAGCTTTTCCACATCCGCCTGGTGGGCCTTGGAGAGCTCCCGGGCCGTAGGGTAGCGCGCGAATAGGGCGGGGGTAGTCTTGTTGACTCTCTCGTCGGTGCATTGTGCGGACAGGATGACGGCGATAAGCAGCTGGAACGGAGACTCGTAGGTGAGCTCTGTTCGTGGATCTGGGTACGCTTTGGCAAGCGCTTTATAGACGCGCAGGACAGTGTCTTTGTTCGGCTGAGTCGGTTTTGCCATCGTATCCGCCTAGAAAAACTTGCTTTATACCCCTTGGATAAATATCTTAAAAGCCCTTAGCTGATGCGCCGGCGTGGTGAAATTGGCAGACACGTATGACTTAGGATCATATGGGGAAACCCGTGGGGGTTCAAGTCCCTCCGCCGGCAAATTTAATTCTTGATAACGTCGGCGACGAACGAGCCGACTACTTGCAGGTACCCATCCATATTGTCGTTGTGTACGTCATGGCCGGTTCCAGGAATGGCCGCAATCCGCACAAAAGGGTTTTTGCTCAGGTGGCTTCGAGCGTGGCGGACGCCGTTTGCTTGTAGGGCCCCTTTATAATCGGCTGCACCGACGAGAAGTGCGGGCACTTTGAGTCTTTGGAGTTCTCCGGAGTATTCTTCGGCACGTACCTGCGATGCAAAAAGCGATACGACATAGCCTTTTTCTCGGACCGCTTTCCAACGATCGGGGGAGGTATCCATGAGCATGCCTTGCATACTCTGCCCTGGGTTCTGTTCCCTAAGAGTGGCGATCGCCTTTTTCGCACCCGATAAAAGCGTCTCGGGACCCGCGCCACTGTAGGTGGCAAAATGCATGTCCTCGACAATCAGAGAGCGTACTTTTTCCGGGAAAAGGTCGCAGAAAGCGATGGCCACGCGTCCGCCAAAGGAGTGGCCCAAGATATGGTAGCGCTTGGTTGGGTTGTGCCAATGCTTTTCAAGGTGGGCGAGGAGTCTTTCGATGTCTTTTGCGAGCATCTTGGAAGAGTAATTCCAGCCATAGGCGGGCGTTTCCCCCATGCCCCGCAAGTCCACGCCGACCACCCGGTAATACTGGCTTAGGCTTTTGGCGACGTTTTCAAAGGTTCGAAAGTCTCCCGTTAGACCATGCACCAACACGATCGTCTCTTGGTGCTGATCTCCCCACACCTTATGATTGAGTAGCCAGGGCAGTTCCCACTCGGGCCGAATCAAATCCGCAAGCGTCATCGACTCGTGCGTTGTCCTTGTTCGGCACTCCTGCTCGGACTGGTCTATCGCCGGCGCAGGGAACGCCAGAAGAGCGAAAAGCAGCAAGAGTAAGGGTTTTGGGTACATGGAGGGCGCAAGATACCCTAAACGGCGAAATTTCTCAATTTCAGACCTATAAGCTATGGATATTATTGAAAGGCGCTGTACGCCGCGTTGACGCAGGTATCGATAGCGTTTTGAAAAAAGCCCTTCGGTCGGCGGGCCTTGAGAAAGTCCCGGACCCTCTCGCGCTGGTCCTCTGGCAGCATGCCCTCCGACTCCAGATGAGAAAGGGTGCTGAGAAAACGCTTGCGGGCAGGCTCGGCGAGTTTGTAGCGTTCCAGGTACTCAACGAGCTCTATCGCGGAATCTAAATGTTTCGGCGTCAGATCGCCGTAATCCGCCGAGAAAAAGACATGATCGAGGCTTTCCGGCGAATCCGCATAAAAGGTACGCAGGAACTGCGTGAGCCGCCCATTCATCGCGTTGTTGCGGTAGTCGAGCCGTCTTGCCGCGGCGTAATCCACGCCCTTCATCCATTCATCCCGCTGTCCCACGCTCAGATTCTGGTGCTCAGCAAAACGGGTGGCGAGTGCCATCCCGTCGTAGAAGGCTTCCTGATTTTTCGCTAGAAGTGCCCCGCCCAGAAACAAAGGAAGGTTCCGCATTTGTCTGCGAGGGATTTTTTCGATATTGGCGAAGACTGCTTTGGCGATATCACGCCGCGCTGCCGGTGCGGACTCGACAAGTAGTTTCATCAGGACGCCCTCCAACTCCGGGTGACGCCAGGACTCGATGGTAAGCAGTGGGATAATGTCACGCGCCGGGTGCGGGTGATCGTCCGTTTTAATGGCGCTTGATTTCAGCAACAGTTTGCGGAGCACTGCCTGGCCATCTTCAGTGGGAACCATTTTTTCCGGGAAAAAAGTCAGGCTGAGCTTGAGGGCTTCCACCGAATCCCCATCCGACAGATATTTACTCGCATCGAGAGAAGGGAAGTGGGCCCGGATACTCCTGGCCATAAGGAGGTGTTGTTTTCGGATGAGTACCGCGTCGTTGTTTCGAATGTCGCGCTGCCCGCGCCGCGTGAAAAGAATGTCGGGTTGAGGATCCTCAGGGTGGTGCGCTTTTCGAAGCGCGCTCATCGCTTTTACATAGTCCGTGGGATCGATGGAAAAGAACTTCAGCGTGCGATCAAGGTGCTCTCGCGTGAGTTTTTTCTGCCCGCGGCGAACGGCCTCCCAGTCCGCCCACAATTTGCCGAAATCCTCAAAAGGGATTTCCGGCTTGGGCGAGGCCTTTTCCGCAAGCGCGTCTCGGCGGTCCTTTTCGACGGGTTCCATCATCCAATCGAGGGCCTTTTCCAGCTCTCTCTTTATCCGCGCGTTTGCAGATTTCTGATCGAGCCTCCCTTCCTCGAGTTCTTTTTCGGCGTAGAACGGGACTTCGTGTCCAACGGCCCAAGCTTTGGAATATTGTGCGTTCCGAGCCAGATTTTGATCCGGATCGGCTATCGCATAGGCTCGCGCCAAAAGCGGGTCGTCCGATACCCCACCGCCGAAATCAATGAGGGCGTTGGACGCAGTTGACTGGCTGAAACCGTGCCAGTCCGTAAAGAGCCCCTCGGGAATGGCTTGGCGTCTTGCGGAAAACTGCGGGCCGCGGTGTTCACTCTGTCGAACGATAAGGGCCGCGCGTTCTCTTTTCCCGCCTGCCGTCAAGACGTAGAACGGGAGCGCGATAATCCCGTAGACTTCGTTGGTTTGAAAATTGGTGCCGTGTCTTGCGTTGTAGGCTTCAAAACGGGCTTGTAGCGTGCGCTGTTTGGCGAGTTCGTGGAACGCTTCGCCGAGCGTGCAGAGTCCCGATGAATGATCCGCGGTGAAAATAGCGTCACGTATCTGGTTAAACTCGTTGGCGGCCTGCTGGCGCGATTGAGCGGCTTTCGTCGGATTCTTGCGCAGTTCGGGGTCGTTTTTGATGCGTTTTATTTCTTCCTGGTACGCGTTCATTGCCTCGGCCGCCTTTTGGCGCTGGGCCTCGACGATTTCCGTTCCTAGACTGTCTTTAAAGCCAATCCCTTTGACTCCGATTAGGCCAACTACCTTTCCGGTTTGCGGGTGGCGGACTTCCAGAAAGCCCGCGCGGGTGTCGCCGCGCTCCAAGTGTCCCGCATCCCGGTTGCGGGTCAGAGCTTCAGACTTTTTGGCATCGTCCGATTATCGAGCCTTTTTTGCTGAGTGCCGACGAAGGAGAGATTCTTAGCGATGAAGGCTTCAAACTCTTCCTGGGTCTTCAAAAACGGAGCGAGCTCGGGGAAGTCGCGCAGGAATTGTTCGCGCGAAAAGCCAATCGGTATTGAGTTAGGGACGTGGACGATCGGGTCGCGTGCGTAAGTGCCAGGAACGAGATCTTGTTCGCTTCTGGGACGTACGGGATCGTCGGCAAGCAGGGGAGTCCCCGCCGTCAAAATGGCCCAGAAAAATAGTCCTGCGTACCGCTGCATTCCTAGCGCTTTTTGTTTCGCCACTCTCCCACACGTGACCGCGTGCCACATTAGTGCAAGCGGGGTGCCTGTGTTTCACTGGAGAAACGCGTATTCATTTAGGGGACACCGCCCTCTTCGTGCCTGGACGATGTCGTTTGGAAGCGTGGAGCGGCACTGCGGCTGCCGTCGATACAGCTGCCTAAGAGCTGGCTAAGTCCGTGATTCTTAGCGGGGAGATCCTAGTGCTTTGAACAGTAGCTGAGAAAACTCCCGACCTGTTTCCACCCAAAGCTTAGAGCGTCAATAGCTTCGGGGGCCGGGATATGCATGTTTTTCAAAAAGGCCGGTGTAGCTTCGGGGTGGGCTTGTAAGGTCCAAATGGGAAGGGTCTTGTGTGCCAGGCCCTCGATGGCAACTTCCGGACTGCTCGCAATGACTTCCATCTCAGGCGGGCAGCTCACGACCGCCTCGCGGTGAGTGACCGTGAGGATCCCCTTTTGCGCGGGCCACAGACGAGAGGCAGTAAAAGTGACTTCACGAAACCCGGAAAGTTTTCGGTTGTCCGTGTACATGAAATCGACCACGCCGCCGTAGAGATGCGCAAAGAACTGATGTCCAAAACAAATTCCCAACATCGGGACGCCACTACGGCTTTTTAGCCATTGCCCCAAACGTTGTTGCCACTCGCGGTTTTCCAGAACACTACTGCTACTGCCGAGAACAATGATCCCTTTTGCCCCTGTGCCCTCCGACTCCAAGGAAGCCATGCCGTATAGCGCCGGGAGGTGGTAGCTCAGCGGCAAGGGTGAGGCGAGTGCCAAATGGTTAAAGCAATCGAGTTCTGGCGTCCGTACCGCTGGATCGATCACCACTACGTGATCCGTGTTCGCTGTGAGCATCTTTATCTTTTAAGGGCCGTTCGCATTCCCGTCAATTGTGGTAGTTTATCCTCTGGCCTTGAATCATCCGGTATGACGCAACGAAACGCATTTGGAACCTTCAACGGTGTTTATATACCGAGCATCCTCACGATTCTCGGCGTCATCATGTACCTTCGGCTTGGGTGGGTCGTCGGTAACGTGGGGCTTACGGCAAGCTTACTCATCATCACGATGGCCTCCGCCATCACTTTTCTGACGGCGCTCTCCATTGCAGCGACGGCTACCAACATGAGGGTGGGCGCGGGCGGTGCCTACTACATGATTTCCCGGTCTTTTGGAATAGAAGCCGGGGCCGCCGTGGGCGTACCTCTCTATCTGGCCCAAGCTTTGGGCGTGTCCTTTTATGTTGCGGGTTTTTCCGAGTCACTCAATGCGCTCTTTCCGCAGCTGCCACCGGTAGCTATTAGTGTGGTGGTTCTAACCCTTTTGTCGATCCTAAGTTTTTATTCAACGGACGTCGCGCTCAAGATTCAGAATTTCATTTTTCTGGCGATTGCGCTTTCGCTTGCTTCGTTCTTTCTTGGAGAGACGCCCGAGTACGGTCTGGCTTTGGGGGAGGTGCCCCCGGAAGTGCCCTTTTGGGTCGTGTTTTCTGTGTTTTTCCCTGCGGTAACCGGAATAGAAGGGGATTTCAATGTCGGGGATTTGAAGGATCCCGCGAAATCCCTACCGCTCGGAACCCTTGCAGCGGTGCTTACCGGTTATGTGATCTATGTGCTCATCGCCGTTTTCCTAGATCGCTTTGCCGACGCCGAGACCCTGCGCTCCAATCCGATGGTGATGCAGCAAGTGGCTTTGGTTGGAGGCCTAGTGGTCGGAGGGATTTGGGGGGCTACCCTATCCAGTGCGCTTGGGGCACTGCTCGGCGCTCCGCGAACGCTCCAGGCGCTCGCGCGTGATAGCATTTTGCCCCGATTTATCGGCGTGGGGCACCCGCAAACAGACGCTCCGAATACCGCCACAGTGTTCACCTATTTGGTTTCTTTGGCAGGAGTGCTTTTGGGGGATTTGGATGCCATTGCCCCTGTGCTGTCGATGTTCTTTTTGACGTCCTACGGGATGCTGAATCTCATTGCCGGCCTTGAGGGTTTCATGGGAAGTCCGAGCTGGCGTCCCAAATTTCGGACCCCCTGGTTGCTTTCCATTTTCGGTGCGGCTGCCTGTTTTGGAACGATGCTAATGATCGATTCGGGCGCTACGTTTGTGGCGGCCCTGTGCTCCTTTGCCATTTTCTTCTACATGCGGACCAAATCTATCAATGCGCGTTGGGGGGACATGCGCCGGGGGATTTTGAATGCCGTGGCCCGCTATTCCATTTACGCGTTGGCCAACTATCGAAAAAATGCAAAATCCTGGCGCCCGCATTTGATGGTCCTGAGCGGTTCGCCGCTTTCGCGGTGGTACCTTATTGAACTTGCGGATGCGATTTCGCATGGCAAAGGTTTCTTAACCGTTGCGACGGTCCTTTCAAAGGATTCCATTAGTGAAGAGAATCGTGTGATGCAAATGGAAGAATCCTTGCGAGTGTTTCTTGAGAAAAAAGGAGTGCCGGCACTTGTCGAAGTGAGCGTGGCCGACAATACCATGCGCGGGATACAGGCGATCGTTCGCGGTTATGGTCTTGGTCCCTTGGTGCCAAACACCTTTATCGTCGGGGAGACGGAGAAGCCCGAAAACTTCCTCATGTTCACTGAGATCATCAAACTGACGCAGGCCCTGGAACGCAACCTCGTGATTGTACGCAAGGGTAAGGAGAGTGCCCGCAAGAAGCCTGCATTGAAGAAGATCGATGTTTGGTGGTCGCAGAATCAACAGAACTCAGCGTTCATGTTGGCGCTTGCGTATATGTTGCAAACAAGCCCTGAATGGCGTGGTTCTGATTTGACGCTTAAGACGACGGTGCGTAGCGAGGAAGAGAAATCCAAAATGGAGAGCCGTGCCAAGCGCTTTTTGTACGAAAGCCGGATGGACTCGCAAGTTGAAGTTCTCGTTGAATCCGAAGAGCATGGGACGCTGACGACTATTCGGCACAATGTGACGGAAGCCGATCTGGTTTTTGTAGGTATGCGCCAGCCGGAGCCCGCAGAGAGCCTCGAAGAGTATAAAGAATACTACGTGGACATACTGCGCAGAACGCAAGGCTACCCTACGACTTGTCTGGTACTCGCTGGAGAGAAAATCAAATTTGATGAAATTTTTGTTTAGGAGTCCCCATGAGAATATCCCCCGCCGCGGTTGAAAAAAAGATCGCGGAACTCAAAGCCCAGGCCGTGAAATTGGCGAAGGATCGCGCGAACCTCCTTGCAATGGTCCAAGCAGCCGGTGAGAAGGCAAAAAAAAATGGGCCTTCGCTTGCAAAAGCCCGCAATGAGCTGGCGCTACTGTTCGAACTCCTAAAAGAGTATGGGAAACGTCGCTACCGCGAAAGTGACTGGAAATCCATTGTTCTGGCTGTGGCGGCCATCATCTACTTCCTGAACCCCTTTGACATGATTCCGGACTTTTTGGTGGGCGGGCTTATAGACGATGGGGTTGTGATCAGCTGGGTAGTGGCGATGATAGGAGATGAAATCAAACGTTTTGCCGAGTGGAAGGCGACACAGAAAAAACGGCCTAAGAAGAAACGCTAAGCTAACTTGCCTGGCGTAACTGTTCCTGCAAGAGGCGGCTGAGCTGGCGCCGAAAACGATCCGGGTAGCTGATGTTCTTTATCACGCAATGGGCATCGTTTCCTGTCATCACGGATATGCTCCCGGTGCCGACGATTCTCTGAAAAACGCTCTGATTGAGTACGACGTCGTTGATCGCGGCGATGGGTACGCTACGTTTTGTTTTTGAGAAGACCCCGTCTTCTACGTACAGACGCTCGTTTGTGAGGACGTAATGTTTGCAGCGGTTTTGGAGCCACTTGAAGGCGAGCGGTTCCAGGGCAATAACCAAAAGCACAGAAACAAAATAGGGCATGAATTCGTTCAGAGTAGGCAAATAGGCGCCAAGCGTTTCAATACGGGCAAGGTACTGGGTCGCGGCCCAAGGGATAACCGCTAGAACGCTGAAGAGTAGAAAGTGCGCCGAGGCGGCCAGGTAGGTAGACCAGTGGAAATCTACGGTCAGGATAACTTTTTCGGCTGGTCGCAACTCGAATGACATGCTCGTTCTCTCTCGAAGGTTTTTTTCGGCATTCTGGCGCGCGGACTTAACACGCCGCGCTAGCGTGGCGGGGCGCGCCAAATAGTGCTTAATTTTCATTTACTTGAGGGGCTGATTGCCGCTTAATGGACTGGGGAGACTGAAAATGAGCCTGAGCGCACAGGAAAAGCTGCGATTGTATCTCCGCCCGGCTGGGCGTGGGATCTACACGCCTTCAAGCGGGGCGGGCCACGCGAAGCCGATGCAAAGATTGCTATACGGCACCGAAGTGGCGGCCGAGGCGGAAAAGAAGTGGCAGCAGAGCCTGGACGCGTTGAAAGCGGCGGCCGTCGTGCTCCTGGGCGTACCGTCCGATACGGGGGCCGGGGTCCTACGCGGCGCGAACTTTGGGCCGCTGGGGATCCGACACGCGTATTTGAAAAAATTCGGCAGCTACCCGCGCGGTGTATGCGATATCGGCGACGTCCTGTGTGTCCCTCAGCTTTTGCACGACGAGATGTTAAGCTCGGCGCAGATCGCTGCAACACGAGCGGAGATCTACCCGGGGAAAACGGATCTCTTACCCGTGAGTCCGCTTTCCATGGCCGAGGCGGCGCTTCTGACGGTTGCGGAAGTTAATCCGAAAGCCAAACTCGCTTTGCTTGGCGGGGATCACAGCGTCTCCTGGCCCGCGATGCTGTGGTGCGATCACCTGTTTCCTAAAACATTTGGGGTAGTGCACTTTGATGCCCATACAGATTTGCTCGAGTCGCGACTGGGGATCAAGTATTGCTACGCGACGTGGGCGTTTCACGCTCAAGCTTTGATGCCACCGCAACATTTGGTGCAATTGGGCGTCCGTGCTTCGGCCAAGAAAAAAGCGCACTGGACTGAGAAGTATCCTATACAGCAGTTCTGGGCTTCCGAAATACCCTTTCAAGAAGCCTCGGTGGTCGATCGTGTATGCCAGCACTTTGAAAAGCTCGGGTGCGAACACATTTACGTAAGCAACGATATTGATGGTACGGATATCAGCGCCGCGCCAGCAACCGGAACTCCAGAGGCCGAAGGGCTTCGACCGGAGTTTGTCCATGAAGTAATACAGGCATTGGGGAAACGCTTTGAGGTGATTGGTGGGGACGTTGTTGAAGTCGCGCCGCCGCTTTCCGGTCAAAAAGATTTTGAGAACGAAAAAACATCGATTCTGGGGGCGGACTACCTAAACACTCTGTTCCAATCCATGCTCTAGCGTTATAATTAGCTCAAACCACTAACTTTTGATTGGCGCACTCATCAACATGACATTTTTTCAAGCATGCGTTTTGGGTCTGGTTCAAGGCTTAACCGAATTTTTGCCCGTAAGTAGTTCGGCGCATTTGATCTTGTTTCCATGGTTTTTTGGATGGCAGGATCCTGGCCTGGCCTTTGATGTGTTTTTGCACGTCGGTACCTTAGTGGCGGTGTTCGTCTATTTTGCGCGCGATTGGTTGCACCTGCTTTCTGCCGGTTTGCGCAGTGTGATCGAAAGGCGTATCGGCTTTGAGCGAGAGCGTCTTGTTTTTTGGATGATGGTCGTGGGCAACGTCCCGGCGGTGCTCGCAGGGGTGCTGTTGCACGATTACGCCGAAACTTTTTTCAGAACCCCGCTGCTCATCTGTGTGACGCTTTCTGTGGTCGGTTTTCTACTCTATTGGATAGATGGCCGTGCGCCGACCATAAAAGGAATTGAGGAGCTAAAGCTTGGGGATGCGATTTGGATCGGTGTCGCTCAGGCTTGTGCGATCATTCCCGGCGTTTCGCGATCCGGCGCTACGATGACCATGGGGCGGGCCTTAGGGCTTCGGCGCCGAGCGAGTGCGCGGTTCTCTTTTCTATTGTCTTTTCCGATCATTCTCGGGGCGTGCGCCTATGAGCTAAAGGGCTTTGATGCGTCCGTGTTTGGCGGTGTTCCGGCATCGCACCTGATCGGTGGTTTTGTGTGTTCTACGCTTTCGGGGTTGTTCGCGATTCATTTTTTGATGCGCGTGTTACAGATTGCGGATTATAAATGGTTTGCCTGGTACCGCATCGCACTAGCCGGTCTTATCCTCGTCTGGAGTGTCATGAGCGGGCACTAAAACAGCCACGCTAATCGCACGTATAAAGGCGCAGCTGCCCCGCCTCTACCCATTGTCGCTTCCAACCCCTGGCACCGAGTTCTGATATTTCTTTTTCCTGAAGTCCGTTCGGAGCGAGGAGCGTTTGCCTATCTTTGCACTCACCCACATTTTGAAGCGCCACGAATTGGACTGGGTAAAAACCCCCGAGATAGTAGGCCGAGTAAACCCTATTTGCCCACTGATCCGTGGCCGGGTGTTTTAGGATTATTAGCGGCCCTTGGCCGTGTTGACTTATCAAAGGGGCGTACGTTGCCCAGTCTTCGCCACGTCCATACTTAGATCGGATTGGGTAAGGAAGAATGGCCATCAGCAAAATTGCGAAGACAAAAAAGTTTCGCAGCAAATGGGGATTCGAAAGTGGTCGTGAGGTGGAAGTAAATGAACTGTGCGGAAGTAAAACGGCAAGTGCCAGGGCCCCGAACGGGTAGCTAGGTACGGTCCAATGAGGGAGCTTGTGCGAAGATAAGAGGACAACTCCAAGGTACATTAGGTAAACCGCGGCCGAGAACGCCCCCAGATTTGTCCAACGCTTTTTGATTAGGCACCAGGCCAAAATTCCCCAAAGCGGTACGCTCCAAACAAATCCGAAATGGGTTTCCATTTTTAACCCGGTCCAAAAGCTTTGCAGCAGATTGGCGCTTCTGTCGGCACCGCCCTGATAGAGTTTGTTGTAGGCGTCAAAGCCTTCCACAGTCATGCTATACACCTGTGTGAAAAAATATTGCTTTGTCCATTCTGTGCCGTAGAGGAGATCCAAAGAGAAGAGTAGGCCGAGTGCGAGCGCAACGCCCACGGTGGCCGCCGCAACGGCGCGCACCAGACTTAAGCGCCTTTGCGCGATACCCCATGCAAACACCACCGCCAGCAGAGGCAAGTAAAAGACCCCTTTGAAAAGGAATCCGCAAAAAGCGCAAAAGGCGAGTGCCGGCTTGCTTACATAGGCAAAGCGGTCGGCTCTCGCAAAGAAGAGAAAACTGGCAAGTAAAGCGAGACTCTCCGGACCTTCCAGTTGCCCAACGCCCGCGTACTTTAACCATTGCATCCAGCTGTGGAGCAAAAATACGGCGAGGCCTGCGCGTCCGAAAACGACGCCTCTGTCGCCCTCACCGGTGTTTTCGTGCACGATTTGTACGAGCAGTAGGTACGTCACAAGCACACAAAGTCGGCTAAACAGGTGCACGCAAATGTTCTTCAGGAAAAGACCGGACAACGGAATGAGGAGCCAACGGCCTGGTGGGTGGGCGAGAATACCGGGAAGAGTTGTCCTGGCGCAAGGGCCAGAACTCCGCCATCTACATTTGTCGGGAGAGAGTTCCGGCAAAAAGGCGGATCGATTTGAGTCCGAGTCGGTCGGCACGCAAAAAGGGTGGCTACGACCAACATCCAAAACCACTAGCATGTGCGGTGTGCGTGTTCACGCCGTAGCTGAGCACCCGGAACATAGAGTACGCTCCACAAGAAGGGTAAGCCCAAACGCAACGACCAGAAATTATAGGTAAGGGTGACTTGAGGATGAATACCCGCCGCTTCGATCGATGACAGGTATCGTGCCTGAATTACCGTCGCTCCAGAAAACAATGGTAGCGCGCACCAATCCCAGGTAGATATTTCCGCGGTAAATGGGGAATTTCGATCCCGCCACTGCCGTAGAGTTTGAATTGACTTGAAGCCGGACGTACTGCCGCTGCCCTGAAAGAACCGCAAGGCGGATGTAACCGCCAAACCCGCCAGATAAGGGTTTACATCGCGATCACGCGGAGTGATTGGTATCGAAACAGTATCGGTGTCATCGTGGTGATGGTGATGACGTCATATCAGCCGTATGGTCGCCCCTGGGTTGGGGATCACTGTAACCGGCATATGTAAAGGCCCCGCGACTTCAAAATACAGCCGCTTGTCGAAAAGTAGAGTGTTTTCCGCCGAAATTAATGGCGGGAGCGACGAGGAAGCCCCAGTCCCCGGTAAAATCCCATCCTGACGTTCGCCCCAATCATTAGAAAGCGCCGAGATGGAAAATTCTTTAACTTTCGCGCCCGTCCTCACCAAATCTATAAGACGCGGTCACCGAACGGATCCGTGATGCCCATGATCATCGTCTTGGCTTTCGGCGTAAACGCGCGCAGTTCCGATCGGGGACAGAACGCGAGTAGGCAGAGAGAACTCTTCCGCACCAGGACCCTTGCTTCTGGCAGTAACGTTACAGTAATTTTTTCTTAATCGCATCGCTTTAAAAGGTGCGTCGATAACCGGAAAGTAGACAGCACCTGGCAAAAAATACTTCGTGGTCTTATAGATACTTTTACTGGAATTATGTTTTTTCCATGAGCCCTGGAAGAGGGAAGAACTCTTTGGCCTTTTGACTTCACCATGGATTTGATATAGGGTAAGGTTTTATTTTGCAAATATAAAAGGTACTTAGAAACCGAAGATTGACCCCAAAAAGCTCTGAAAACAGTTTGAGCCAGAATTTGTTGATTTGTAAGGGAGTTTCGTTGATGTCCTGTGGACTAATGGAAATCCGTCGGGATACCATATTGGAGTCGTTCAGGCCAGAATGCGATTTACTATTCTACTCGTGGTGGAACCAACGCCAGCTCAATCAGATGGTTTGACTACCTGGAAGTTTCAAAATGGAAAAGCCGAAGAGAATGTAGTAAAGGACATGGGTTTTTTGAAAAGGCATCCAATCTAAGGCCTGGCTACCATGGCGATTGACCTGGTGATCATTATTTTGGAGTTGAAGGCCATGCAGAAGATCCCGGCAGAAAGAAAAAACCGAGCGGAGAGAACTCTGCTGTGAAGTGGCAAGGGCAAATTTTAGTTATGGTGCTTATTTCCTATGGAGCGCCAATCTGTCCTTCTGCTAATTTAGTAACAGAGTTAAGCGGTGATTCGCGAGAGCGCGAAAAGGCCCAGTACGAGTCGGCTGCCGCGATCGAAGGAAGCAAGGACTCGCCTACTTAATGTGGATGTTGCCGAATTGCCTGGGACACGGTGCGCCAAAGAGAACTACGAGAAAGTTACATTAAGGATTTGCTGAACTGAATACGCCTCGCGTCTGGCAAATTCACCAACGCGCGATTGACAGTCCAATTTGTTAAAGAACTTAGCATAAAACAGAATGAAGCACCGAGTACCCTGCTTTTTTTCCCGCTGGTGCTGCCGCTGAATTGCCGATATTTAAGGCAGCCTTGTAAACGGATGGCAACCTGAAACCCAATCTCATCAAAAGCTTCGAGCATCAATATGAGCGGCTCCCACCCGGTTAATACGCCGGACATCTCTTTATTAAGCCGCTACTGAATGGGGGATATTTTTTGCGCTCCATCGTATTCACAGAATGTCCTGGCACCGGCAACACGCAGCCCCTAGGCTGATGGGGCGCGCTCAGTTACGGACGTTCAGTTGTTTTAGGGATATGCGGAAATCTTACACCCAAAGTCGCAACGACGTGGTTTCTGCGTAAGGGTGCCGTCGCATGGTTGGACGCCACCAGTGGCGGTTCTTGCGCTTGTTGTTTGCAATGACGTTCAGTACGGGGAGCTCTACGCTTATAGTGAACGCAGGTGAGGAATCCCCAAGATGCCTGATACGGCGATGAAAAATGACCATACGGGACGGCGACCTGGCGTCTTCGGTTCTGAGATTCATCAAGGTTTCAAGCTGATGGCTAAGATGGTCGCGCTTCAATGGAAACCGAAGTTAGCGCTGAGAAAATCTGCGCTAGCGGGCCTGCTTACGACGTGACACCACTTCCGCATGTGGATGCAAAACTGGTAACGGGACTTACGGATGGCAGCCTGTACAGTCTGGATTGCCAAACGGAGATATCCAATGTTCTCTGGTGGTTATGTGGTGGAGTGCCGCTGAAACAACCGCCTTTTTTCCGGACTTGTTAAGAATGTCTATAGTGTGATGCTAGGAAGGTTTCGGCAACGCCTTCGTATCAGCGGGCGTTTGTATGGCCCCGTCCTTTGATGAGGGCCTGTTGGTGCCGCATGTCCGCGATCCTCTTTACGTTTTGATCCAGAAACCGCAGCCACTTTGACCTCGAACGTCGGGGAAACAGGGACTGATGAGTCCGGCGCCGCCATCAGGATGGCTGGATTCGGTCATCTCAGTAATTACGGTCAGCCATGCCTTCGAGATGTGGAGCGCCCCTAATCAGCGACAAGGTTGGGGAACGTTGAAGATTGGCTCATATTTATTGAGAAAATGGCGTGCACCATTGAAAGTATTTCGCATGCGGCCCGGATCAGGCACTTGACGAGCGCGCCCTTTTTTCTCTGCAAGCACGCGCTTTTACGGGAACAAGCCAGGGGAAAAGAAATCTACCTTTTAAAGGAGAGACCGTTTAGACAAGCCAGGCGCGCCAGTTCGGTTATGTCTCGGAAATTTATTTTGAGCGCTGGTCGACACTACGCTGCCGGACCACTTTGCTGGCGCTTGAGGCAGATGGGAACGTTGATCTCACCGCCCTGCTCATTTCGTCGAGCTGTCGGGAGCGAAATTGGGGCCCCACTTATAGTTACTGGCGCACCATTCAGACTGATTCAGGAACCACTACACAAAAAACCTGAAAAATCGGAAGACTTAAACAGTTTTGCGAAACGGAAGGAGCGCCCTCTGGTGGTAAATGCCCGAACAGTGATTGATTTATTGAAAGATTCCGGACGGATGTTTTGATTATGACGACTGCCCGCAGGTTCATTTACGCAAAAAGTAAAAGTGATCAGACAGATATTGATGAGCCCGCTTTGGCTTCCAGCCAGGAACGCTTCGAGCAGAGTTTGGGCATCTTGGTAGTATCCATTATTTCTTGGATCGATCCGATAATGAAGCTTTTCTGGTTTTAATCAAAACAGAGTGCACCTGCTGCGACTCGATGAGCGCATCCGCGAGTGGCGTCCTGAAAACCACGATAAAGCGGCAGTTTTGGGGGATCCAATGATGGAATCGCAAGATAATATTTTGTGGCGCAGGTGGCGGAATGTCTACTGCCGAGGCGCTGGCAGCGGCGTGCGCGTCACGGTAGTGATGGGCGCTTTATGATCCGATGAAATCGGTTCACGTCATCCAGATGATTTAGAAGGCCAGTGCAGACACGGTGATAAGCGGCCAGATGCCAGAAGCTATCGGAACGCCAGCAAAGAAAACCCGGATGCCGCTTGATCACCGAAAAGGTTCCTTTTGTTTCTTCCCTGAAGCTGTTCAAGGGTTTTTGATCGAGAGTCGCACCGGTGGTCTGTTCGGGGACCCATGGAAACCATAAACTACTCAACGGATTAGTTTTTGATCGTTTACGCAGAAAAAACCCCATAGCTACCCGCCGAAAGTGTTCCGCAATGATCTGGAACGTGGCCGCAAAACGGATGGGGAAGATTTTGTGGGCAGGGCGACGAATACGATTCCGGCGTTTCGACAAGGGTGCAAGTTTTCTGCACCTGGCAAAGCCAGTACTTTGATTATTTCTGGTGGAGTCGACGCTGACATTCACCGCACCCGAATACGCCGTGAGTCTTTCAGAGCGTTATATTAGTCTGCTCCTCGGAGATGGCTTATTTATCGCCCGCCATGATATTCCTGTACTGCACGGAACTGTCACCGACGCGTTTCACCTCAGGTAGATGTTTGCGAAAGCCCCGCTATCGTGAGCTCAAACCAGAAGGGCTGAGGGAATTAACTGAAATTCTCAAGGAAAAATTCCCGTGCTTTTCAAACTTCAATGTTTTACCAAGCATCCACGAACTTGATTTCTGAATTGTTTGCGCGGCGAACAGGGGCAAACCTGCATCGACAAGATCCGCCCTGGTAAAGCTTAGCGGCACCGCCGCCGTCAGCAGATACTGCTGAAAAGCCCAACGTCCCGGATGATTTTGCGCACCACCCGACAGAGGTCAGAGCGACGCCGGACGCTGCTCGTAAGCGCCACCTCATCGGCAAGATTCAGCGCTTTTTTGAACCGCGCTCAGACGCACCAGGACGCGGCGCGAATCTTTGACAGCGGGATGAAGTGCTCGTTAAGTCCTTCGTGCACCGAGCAACGAGTCATAGCGGATCGCTTTCTCCCGAAAAACTCGGCGGCCCTCAATGATTTAGTAAAAGCCGTCTCCTTCCCGGATACAGCTACCCTGTTGAATACTAAATCGCTCGCGAAGTATGAGAAGGTCATATAGTGATGCTGCAACGACAAATTTGATAAAATACAAAAGCAGGATCCTTTCGCATCTATAGCTTACAAATATTTTCAGCTGGAAGTGAGTGAACAGCCAGGCCCATCCATTTTGCGGGTCGGTGGCGCTGCGCTTGTTGATTACCTGATGATGCTGATGTTGGTGCGGTGCATTGCTGCGACCTATCGCCCATTAAGTTTGGCGCGCCCATTCAGGAATCGCTTTTCAATAATCGAAGCAATCACTGGTTACCTTACCTGCAAGATTCCGATAACAGCACCGAAACCACCATTCCGAATTCTGGTTCAGCCATCAAGGCCAGCCTGACATTTAATGCTCAAAGAACTCGAACTCTGCCCACCAAGATCCTAAATGATATCGCAGAGCCTGGCGAAATCAAGGTTAACAAGGTACGAGGGGCCACTGGATTTGAAGGGCCCCCGATTTAGGGACGGGCATCGGGACAGGAAAGCTCAAAGATCCGCCGGAATTTAGATTCGCCGCGCGTACGTGCAACAGGTGGCGGCGTTGAGGCGGCGGTGGTTCAGGCGGGCGCCAGTGGGTTGCAAAATTAGGCGGCGGGTGCTGGCAGTCCAGCTGTGGATAAAGGGTTCTTCGGCGGTGGAGATGTGCGAAGGATGTAGGGGATGCGGTGGCGGAACATTTACTGGCGGGAATGGGCGGCGTGGCGGTTGGCGAAGGCGAAGGTGGTGGCGGGCGGCGGCGGCGGAAAAGGTGGCGGCGGTAAATCTAGCGATGCAGGTGGCAAAGACGAGCAGGCGGCAACAGCGCTTGCCAAACGTGAAAGTGCCTTGGGCGTTGCTAAAGCCGAAGAAGAAAGACTGCAACGCGAATCCGAATGGGATTGGTGGCTCCTCGTCAAAATACTGATTGTTGTGTTTATTATCTTCCTGTTGATTCTTATCGCGCTCGGTAATGCACGCCGAGGCTAAACAAGAAAAAAAAAGCAAAAAAAAGGCGGCCGATTCTCCAAACAGGGTTCTAAGCCCGAAGGCGAACACCCCACTTAAAGCATCGGCCACCGACATCATGACCATCAAGAAACCTCGGGGATTGTTCCTTGATCGTCCCAGAGCGAACGACGACGGTCTAAGGCATGAAATCTCGTTCCAGGGTTAATGGGATATCAGGGTAAGGACCGTCGAAAGTCTCTGGTTTTACCTTTGACTCATGCGAGTCAGATGAGACCAAAATCGTTTTCCGCGTCTAGCGATTCCTGAATCCTTCTCCTCTACTTCCGCTGAAACAGCCTATGAGCGCTTTAAGAGCAAGGGGTGTGCCACGGGCCGGGTTTGTGGGGGGAGCGCATTTTCCTCCACAATAAAAGGGGCTTATTGAATGTTGGCCTTATGGTGCGGGGCGTGGATCTTCGGGAAAGTGACGCCCTAGGGCGGCACGCGGTGCCGCAAAAGGTCCGTGGACAGCCTCTCAATGGTCTTTCCAGGTGGGCCGATAAGTCGTTATGCGCACGGCCCTTACACTGCTGCTGCTACTCGGTAGCGCGGCACTTCCCGCACAAAGCTTGGAGCTGCTCCGGCGGCTTCCGCATAGCGGGTATTCGGAAGGACTCACCTATCACGAGAACTACTTGTGGCACGCCTTGCCTGAACAAATTGTGAAAATAGAACCTACCGATGGGCGGATCGTAGAAACGTACAAACCTGCCAGCAAATACAGCGAAAGCGTAACCTGGTTTCAGGGAAAGCTCTGGAATGTCAGCTTTTCAGACAATGGCATTTACGCGGGCACGCTCAGAGGAGGCAAGCTAGAGTTTGTACGCGTAGGTGAAACGCCGGAAGCCCATGCCTGGGGACTCACACATGATGGGAAACACCTCATCTTCACTGGAAATTTTAGTAAGAAGATCTACTTTTGGGATCCCAAGAGTCGCAAGGTGGTGAGGGAACTGGAAACGCCCATCAAGGATGTAGAGGATCTTGCCTGGGATGGCGTGGGCATTTGGAGCTCCAGCTTTTCCTCTCACAAGGGGAAAATATTTAGAATCGATCCCGAGTCGGGCAAGATAAGCGGTTTTTTCGAGCTGCCCGATCCCGAATCCTGTCCAGTCATCGACGGGATCGCCTACCACCAGGGAGAGCTGTGGGTAACGGGCAAGCATTGCCCATCCATCTGGGTGCTGCGCAAGCCCACTGAGCGCGCTATTTCATCCTCAAGTCCCTAACGCCCACGCACCGTCGTGCATTCTGAGGCGAAGAGTCCGGCCAGGAAAAAGGAACTCTCTCTATCGACGTCTTCAATTTTTGAAATACGGCCGTTGTGTCGGGCTCGATCGACTGTGGCGTCGCCTAGTGCCAGCAGTCCCAGCGCAGAAAATGAGCAGGCCTGCCCCATTTTGCTGCCGCGTGGTTGCGGCGTCGCGCGTTTGGGCGATTGCACCGTAGTATAAAGCAGGCCGACCGGGTGGCTACACCCGCCGAGTAACGAGCTGAGTACGAAAAGCCCCGCCAGAAGTACGGAGCCTACTTGCCGCGAACGACCGTGCACTGTTGCGCAAACAGAAAGCCGAGTAAGGTCAGGTTCGTTCCGTCCACCGAAGTGATTTTGGAAATACGACCATTACGTCGCGCGGTGTCGATGCTGGCGTCGCCGACAGCAATCAATCCTAGAATGGACAGACTGCAGGCTTCACCCATTTTGTCTCCGCGAGGTTGCGCGGTTGCATTGATTGGGTACTGTACACCCGTGAACAATGCGCCCAGCGGGTGCGCGCAGCCGCTTAGCATTGCTAGAACGATAAAGTAACCGACGATCTTCTTCCCCATGGTGCCCCCTTACCTAAGGATACTGATGTATGTGCTGAAAGATTAAAGTCGTTAAAATTCTAACACTAAGGAGGGGCGGCGAAAACTGTTCAAATTGACTAGGGGAGTTGAAGTTTACGGGAGGGACAACTCGAAGCCGCGCCTTACAGCGCGGCTCCGAGTTTAGTCCCGCTGGGGACGTATTGGGCAATCAAACTAGGGGACGACGAGTTGCTGAGTTTCCATGTTGTAACCACTCACGGTGATCGTTTTTTCCAAAGATGGAATCGTGTTCTGCAAACTAAGTTGGGCGTTTCCTTCGGCGTCAGTGTAGGCGACTGCCACCGGGTCTTTGCCTTCTTGTCGCAAGCTGGCTCGTACGTTCGCAAGCGGTGCACCGTTCAAATCTGTTGCGATAAGACGGATAGCCTCGCTCGTTCCGCCAGGTGTGCTCATCGCCAGGCTAACCGGCGCAGGGGCGCTTGTACGCATATTCATCGACGGGTTTCCGAACAGGTTGTACCAGCGCAGGTTATCGATGATATCGTCGCCGCTACCCTTTTGCTCAATGAGGTAGAGCTGTCCGGCGAGGACGCTGCCGCCCAGAGAGTGCACCGGCTTTTCGAAATGCGTTTTGGCAATTCCCTGGGACATGATGGCCGGGGGATCCCAAGAGATAATGACGGCGCCACCATAAAAGGCGACGGCACCTGCCGCTTGGCCTTGGGCTTGTTGAGTTACCCAGGCCTTGCCAAAAACGGGTTCGTACTTATTGAAGGCGGAATTGAGGCAAGCGACATCAATAATGACCGGTAGCCGGCCGCCGGAGTTCTGCACGGCACGGATCGAGTCCACGTCGAAATCGTCATTCGTTGAGGGCCAGGACGTCCCGTCTCCGTGTCCGAAATAGGCCAGCCAGGAACGCCCCTGGTTGACCGCATCGGTAATGTTTTTCACAGTCGCGGTGTGTTCACCCTGAAGGAAGGGATCGACTTTAGAGTAGGTGTGAGCCGTTAGGGCCTCGGCGACGGACTCCGCGTATTCTTTGTCGCTAGGGCCGGAGCCTTCGTTACTTGCGATCGTTGCCCCTTGGCTATACCAGTCCACACTAGGGGTCGTATTCTTTTCAAAAGCGATCCAGCGGTCGATTTGGGTATTCACCTCGTCGACAGAATCGGCGAGCAAGCGCCCATAGAGTGCGTCTGGAATCTCATCGGCTGTATCGAATAGGGCGTACTCGTAATCGGTTGCGGCCGGTCCGCTCGCGGTGGAAGCCATGATTACCGGCAAGCTGGTCTTGTTGCCTACAAAGAGTAGTTGGCTCGGCTTGACCGCATTATTCTTTGCGTAGTCGCGGATGTAGTTTCGTAGCGCTTTATTTGTGCCACCCGCTTCGGTGAACGTGATGACGCGTACGTTGACGCCCTTTGCTTGCTCCCAGGATACAAAGCGAGCGAGGCTGTCCTTTAAAGTATCCGCAACGAAAATTAGCATGAGTTCATCCGCATCGCCTCTTAACTGATCGTTTGCGAGGGCGCGGGCGTTTACCGTAGAGGCCCGCACGAGTTCGTGGAGGGAGGGGGCCAAACGCATAGGGCTGCGTACGGATCCGTTCGGAACAAAGTGTACCTCGGCCGAGAGGTACGGAGTTACCACCAAGCTGTTGTCTCGGAAGCGCGATTGGACGGGGTAGAGGCCAACGCGTACCAGCTCCACACCCTGCAGCTTCCCGATCGTCTCCAAGCTTAGGTTTTGCGCCGGGTAAACCGCGTCGGAGCGGTACAAGGCACTGTCAAAATAGAAGCCTTCGTCCCAAGGGCAATTGCAGCGGTAGTGTTTTTGCCGAGGAGCGACACGCACTCCGGGCACTTCGCGGGTTTCACTCTTGAGGTTTCTAATTTCGGCCCGGTAGCCTGGCGGGACTACCAGCAGGCGGCCGGTGGTGAAAAGGTCCGGGGCGCCAGCGCGTTCAAGACGCTGGAGACCGTCTATCTTCAGCGAGTCAAAACCGTCGGCTTGAGCGTCGGTTTCAAGGCTCGTGAGGCGAAAGGTAATTTGAACCGGTGCTACCGCTTCGCGGCTCACCTGAGGGATGGCTGACAGCTCGGCTCGCGGCGCGGCGTCCTCCAGCAACACGACCCTTTTTGCAAGAGCTGTTTGGTTTACTGCAAACGCACAAATCCACCCGTAGGTTAATAATAACCTCACCATGTGTTGCCTCGCCGTTTTGTAAACTACGTTAAAATGTCTGCTTAATGAAGAGTCACGAACTGCGAACGATGATTCAATTTAGCATAGGCAAAAAAGATTGGGTAGACGCGGTTCTCAGTTAGGCTCTAGACGGCGAAAGACGAGCCACAACCGCAGCTCTTGGTGGCGTTGGGATTCTTAAAACCAAAGCCAGTACCGTTCAAACCGCCGCTGTACTCGAGGGTTAAGCCTTTTAGATAGAGGTAACTTTTGGGATCCACGAATACACGGACCCCGTCTTGCTCAAATACTTTGTCCTCGGTCGCGGGTTCCTTGGCGAAGTCCAGCTTATAGGACATGCCACTGCACCCTCCACCAACGACAGCAACACGCAGACCCATCTCAGGCCCCATTGGGGACTCTGTCTGGAGCTCCTTAATCTTTTTAACCGCTTCCGGCGAAACATGGATCATGGCATAACCTCGCAGGCATCATAGCATGATGCGCGGGGTTGATAAACAGCCGGCTTAAAGCTGCGGTTGGGTGATTAAGCTCTCCAGCGATACGGACGTCAGCAACTGGTGCACTCTGCGGTTGAGGACCGAGACCGCGGGCGAATCAAATTCGACCGATGGCCGGCGGTCACTCAGCGCATCGCTTATCTGCAAAAGGCTGAACGTGCTCGGATCGTCTGCTAGCTTGTAGCCTCCCTGATTGCCATGGATGGGGTGAACTACACCCACCCGCTTCAAGCGCTGCATGATCTTACTCAGCAGGGCTTCCGGGATTTGGCAGGCTGAGGAAATTTCCCGCACGCTCGCGGTCTTTCCCGGCCGGCCGCCCAGGTAATACAGGGCTGCAACCGAATACTCTATTTTCTTGTTGGGTTTCACCTGTCCTCCCAACGCCAACGACGCAGGGTTTCAAGAATTCAGGACACTTCAAAATGGCCGTCCCGGCAAGCTGTTTCGAGAAAAACTTTCGGTCTGTGCGGCCTTTTGAATTGGCGCGGCTCTGTGCGGAAAGGACTTAACATCCTTTGCGGGCTGGTGTACTAAAGAGGTTCAGCAGTAGGGCCAACGTGCCGTTTCTAGGCACTGAATCGTCATACTAATTCGCTGTTTATTTCGACACTCACGATCCCATTGCGTGAAAAGAAGGAGAAATCATGTCTGATGGCAAACGTGCCGGGAAGAGGTCTAAACCTAGAAGTCCTCAGCGCCGAGATGGCGGATCCGCGCCACAGGGACGAGGCCCCCGGGGCGGCGGCAATAACCGTTCGGTGCCGGCGCGCCAAAGCCGCTTTGATAATAACGAATTTGTGTTTCAGCTCCGCTATGACCGTAACCGCGGAAACTACGTCGGTACCGTCGCAGAGATTTCCGATCTGAGTGTCGAAGGCCGCGATCCTGAAGAAGTCTACACGATGCTCGAGGATGCGGTAGAGGACTATATCGTCGATACCCGCAGCCGTGGCGGTTCTGTTCCAGAACCTCTTTACACCAAAGATTATCCGGAAAAGCTGAGCCTGCCGGTTTCACAAGGTCTATATCGCCGCTTGGATTTACTTTCGCGCCGTGAGCGAGTCGATCTGGAAAAACTTGCAGTCGAGCTACTTACTTCGGCGATCGATAAACGTGGTGAACGCCAGCAACGTGGTGGCGGGCAAGCTGCCCAGAACCAACCGCGGGACAACGGCAACAGCGGCTCCAAACGCAACCGTTCCCAAGGTGGCAAGTCACGCAACTATCAAAACTACCACCAGACCATGGACAATCGGGAAAACTTCCTGGATTACGTTCGAAGGCTTGAAAAGGGACGGAAGTAGAGGCCGGCCGAGGCCTGACCGCTTCAGCATTGCCGAAGCGGCCAGGTGGCCAAATAGGCTTAGAGCTTCTTGAAATACTCTTGAGATCCTTTGGGATCGGGTTTCATCGTGCTCTTTCCAGGGTTCCAGTTCGCGGGGCAAACTTCGCCAGTCTTGGCGCTTTCCTGAAGCGCGGACAACACGCGCAGCACTTCATCGACATTGCGGCCGATACCCAGATCGTGAACGAGCTGGTACTGCACCTTCTTTTCGGGGTTGATAAGGAACAGACCGCGCAGCGAAATGCCAGCATCCAAAAGGACACCGTAATCACGTGCGACGTCTTTCTTGATGTCGGCCAAGAGGGGGAATTTCAATTCGCCGATCCCGCCCTCATTGCGGCCCTTCTGTGACCAGGCCAAATGGCTAAACTTACTGTCGACAGAACAGCCAACCACTTCGCAATTCAACTCGCGAAAGGCCTCGTACTTGTCGTTGAAAGCCGTGATTTCTGTTGGGCAAACAAACGTAAAATCCAGCGGGTAGAAAAACAGGCAAACCCATTTTCCTTTGAAATCACCCAGGCTGACTTCCTTGAATCCACTTCCGACTAGCGCTTCCGCTTTAAATTCGGGCGCGGGTTTTTGAACTAAGCTATCCATCTTTTTTCTCCATTGATTCGTTGAGTTCAGCTAAAGCAGAGCGAAGGTAACTTCGGTCCGTCTTGTGGTCAAGCTACGCACTTCATGTGCAATCTTGCTATACAGGCGCTGCCATAAAGCGTCAATGAATACCAGTAGTTAGGTGAATTCCCAAAGTGCGTGGCTACTTTCATGACGCGCTCTAGCAGTCTGCGGTGCCAGTTCTAGGCAGAGTGTCCAGTGGCCCGCTCCTTGCAAAACTTCGAGTTTAGATTTGTGTCTCGCACAGTGAAGGCAGCCCGTTGAGCTGATGTTAAGGAGTAGCACGTGAAAGCGATCAGTATCTTGAGTATGTTTTTTGCTCTGTCCCTGAGTGTTCAGGCGAATACCTATTACGGAAATCACGGAAATCTTGGAAACTACAACTTGAATACCGGCCGTTACGGTTTGGATTCCAGTACGCAGAGCGAGCTCGCTTCGATCATGGCTCTCGCCAATAGCTGTGGCTTTCCCTTGAATATCGATCCCAATGCCTTTGCTTCGGCACCGCCGACGACTACTTTTACCCCGCCTGCTACGGAAGGCGTGGGCTCAGGATTGCCCTTGCCCCCGCTTCCGGGAACTGGCTCCGGGAATCCCAGCAACGGCGCCCCTACCACAGGATCCAACACGGGTGGAACCGGTTCCGGCAACAAGGGTGGTGATTCTGGTGCGACCGGAGGCACAGCAGGGGATACCGGCGGAGAAACCGGCGGGACCAAGACTTCAGCCACGGACGATCAGACCGGTGGCGACAAAGCAGCGTTTAGATCTACTGTGGAAGGCATTGTGAACAATACGTGTTTGAGCTGCCATGGTGCAGGTGGAAAGGCGTCCTCGAAGTCCGCCAGCGCCCTCATCGCGGCCCTGGAATCTGGTGGATCCGCTCTGGCGAACAAGATGGTCAGCTTCGGCGCTAACCTGAGTGCTGGCGATATCGACGCGATTAAGAACTTCGCGGGCAAGTAAAAGCCCGGCGCCGAAAATCGGCGCTGTAGCGTCCAATCGGACGACAGCGCGAAACGGCCTCATTTCAGCGAGTTAAGAGAAACCCTCAAAGAATCGTCGACCCGGAAGGGGAGCAAAAGCTCCCCCGGGAAACTTCTGTCCTCGCAAAACGCGGCGGCCCTCAAAAAAGCCAGTATTTTCAAGGTCTCGACCCCCCTAAGGCAAAACTCTCATTTGGTATCCCCCTTGCACTATTACTCGTGAACCCTCTGAGGCACGAGAGGTAGTTGTGTGGGTGCCTTAGCAGTGCTCAAAAGGAGCTAGAGATGAAGAAGTTGTGGTTATTGTCATTTGCGGTAATGATGCTTGGTTTGAACGTCCTCGCGGCCGAAGGTGAAGAGCTTGCGGCCCAGCACGTTGGTGCCCAGGGCGCTACGGTAACGCAGCAGCAGCCTGGTCAGAAATACCCGACGGACCCTAATGCCGCTACCCAAGCGGAAGTCGCGTCGCTTATCCAAAAGGCGAATGCGTGCATTCTTGACCGCGAGGCCAAGAAAGCCAGTCGCTAGTCTAAGCCTTAGCGGCCAATCGAATTGAACGCGAACCCCGTGGGCCATAGGCCCGTGGGGTCGTGTGTTTTTCTATAATTTTTGGATATTTAGCATTATTTTCTCGATGTCTGCCGGTTGACTCTGCTAGATCCCTACCTACTATAGCCTTGTGAGTATGAGTAGCGAGCAGACAAACCATTCCAGCACCGAGCCCACCAAAGAGGGCGTCGTTTCCCACGCGAGCATTGTGCCCGTAGCCGACGTTTTGCCCCCAAGTGTGGTCTTGCTACCGGTGTCCCAAACGAGCATTTTCCCAGGCATGATAGTCCCCGTGGTGTTGCCCGAGGGCGCCCTGACGAACGCGATTGAGAACGTAATGAAGGGCTCTGGCTACGTGGGGGTGGTTCTGGCCCGGGAAGACGCTGCGGCAGAAGCGGCGAGCCCGCCGACAACCATGACCGGATTGCCGATGGAACCCGCAGCGGAAGAGCGCGGGAAGAAGAAGCCCAAGCCTAAGGCCGATCCCCTTGAGGACGCCCTCTATTGGGAGTATGGCGTCGTCGCCAAGGTCCTCAAACGTATTAACCTTCCAGATAACCAGGTGAGCATCCTGCTAAACGGTGTTCAGCGCTTTAGAATCAAGGCCATCGTAAGCCGTGAGCCCCATGTTGTGGCTAACGTCGACTACCTTCCTGATGAAGTGACTAAAGACACGGAGCTGGAGGCCTTGCTTCGCACTGCCGTGAGTCAGTTCAAGCAGCTTGCCAAGGACAACCCACTCATATCCGAAGAAGTAAAAGTGGCGCTTGTGAACATTGATGGCCCGGGGAAACTTACCGATCTCATGGCGTCGGTGCTAGTCCGTGACGTCGACAGCTACCAAGACTTGCTCGCCTGCAATGATGTTAAGGAACGGTTGCAGCAGCTGTTATTGTTACTGCGCAAAGAGCAGGCCGTCCAAAACGTGCAGAAGCAGATCCACGATGAGATCAACCAAAAAGTGTCTGCTGCACAACGTGAATTTTATTTGTCCGAGCAGTTGAAAGTCATTCAACGCGAGCTGGGACATACCGACGAAAAAACCAAACTCGTAGAAAAATTTGAGAAGCGTTTAAAGGATCTCAAACCGAACAAAGAGGTCCGGGCGCGCATCGATGAGGAAATCGAGAAGATCCAAAACCTGCACGAGCAGTCCTCTGAGTATAGCGTGTCGCTGAACTACCTCGACTGGGCCACGCAAATCCCTTGGGGCGTGCGCACGGATGAGAATTACGACTTGGGCCGGGCGAGAAAAATTTTGGAGCGCGATCATTTTGGCCTAAAAGACGTGAAAGAGCGCGTCCTGGAGTTTTTGGCGGTTAAGAAACTCAAGAAGAGTTCTGAAGGGTCCATCATTTGCTTCGTGGGCCCGCCTGGCACCGGAAAGACGAGTTTAGGTAAGTCCATCGCAACCGCTTTGGGTCGCAAGTTCTTCCGCTTTTCTGTCGGTGGTATGCGGGACGAAGCAGAAATTAAGGGGCACCGGCGTACCTATGTAGGGGCGATGCCCGGCAAAGTAATTCAGGGCGTACGCCGAGTTGGTGCGCAAAACCCGGTCTTCATGATCGACGAAGTGGACAAGATTGGGAGCAGCTTTAGTACGGGTGGCGATCCTGCCTCAGCGCTCCTGGAGCTTCTCGATCCGGAGCAGAACAAGGAATTTCTCGATCACTATCTGGATATTCCGTTTGATTGTTCTGAAATTCTTTTTGTAACGACGGCGAACACGATCGATACCATCCCTCCGGCGCTGCTGGATCGAATGGAAGTGATAGAGCTGCACGGGTATTCCGACACCGAGAAGTACCATATCGCCAAAAGGCATCTCATTCCGCGCCAGCTGAAAAAGAATGCCTTAAAGGCGAGTCAGCTAAAGTTTTCAGCCGCCGGCCTTCGCTTTTTGATTTCGCACTACGCGCGAGAGTCCGGTGTGCGTAATTTGGAAAAACAGATCGCAAAAATTTGCCGAAAGGTCGCCTACCGAATTGCGCTGGGTTCCAAAAAAGCAGTGACTATCGACGATGCTAAGACACTGGAGCGCTATCTAGGAAACGCGCCTTATGCGCCGGAGTTTGGGCCCGAAGCCCACCGTCCGGGAGTGGCGGTCGGTTTGGCGTGGACGCAGCTGGGCGGTGAGGTACTTTTTATCGAAAGTGTGGGTTCGGAAAGTGCCAAAGGCGGGTTGGAACTTACGGGTTCTTTGGGAGACGTGATGAAGGAGTCTGCCAACATCGCGTACTCTTATATCCGAAACCGACATCACGAGCTCGATCTAGACAAAAGCTTTTTTGATAAGAACACGATCCACTTGCATGTTCCCTCTGGAGCGACGCCTAAGGACGGGCCCTCCGCGGGCATCACGATGGCGGCGAGTTTATATTCCTTTCTCTCCAAAAAACCGATCCGAGAAAAACTCGCGATGACGGGCGAACTCACGTTGACGGGTAGGGTGCTTCCAGTCGGCGGTATCAAAGAGAAGCTTCTAGCGGCCAAGCGCAACGGCATCAAGACGGTGCTGCTCCCGCGGGCCAATGAGCGCGAGCTAAAAAGCATCGAACCCGAAATCCGCAAGGGGCTGAAGATACATAAGGTTGCCACGATGCGCGAGGTCCTGCGTCATTTGTTCTAGAGGCCCGTTAGCCTATAAAAACAATGGCTTCCACCCCAGACCTACCTCCCGGTCGGCCTCGGCCGTAGTTTCAAGATGTGGTAAAGGGTTGCCTTTCCCAAAGGAGATGGCCAAAATAGCCGCTTGTTCGAAGAAAGCTGAGGCAATTATGGCAGTGGATTCTTCCCCTACTTTTTCTGAAAAAGGTTGGGAGCGCACGATAAGGAGTCATGAGTTGGATCGAGAGCTGCATTTAGTGAAAGTGTACTCGACGGAGCAGGAAGAACTTATTTCCTACGTAGAGGCCCTGTACCAACACGATGATCAGGTCGACTCCCTTATCCACATCCGAGAGGGTGTGAAGAGCTTGCTACGGAATGAGGCGTTGGCGACTCCGTTTTTCATTCGCGAAGGCAATCAGAAGATCGGCTACGTTATCTTGACGCGTTATCACAGTGTTAAGAAGGGTGGGCTCACCATTTTCATTGATGAGCTCTTTGTCGAGCCCAAGTTCCGACGCAAAGGTGTGGGAAAGCAGATTTTGCAGGAAATCTACGAAATCGCGCTCGCTGAAAATGCCCGCACACTCTGGGCGACCACTGAGCCGTTTAACGAAGCGGCGCAGAAGTTCTTTGTCAGTCAGGGTTTCCGACCGGACGCATCCAAGGGCTTTGAGCGCCCAGTCTAGGGGTATTGCCGGACCTACTTAAGTGCTTCGTCAAATCATGTTAAGATTTTAAAGCATGATTTCCGAAAAATTCGCTGTCGTTACAGATAGGGGCGGGCACCTTCACAACGCCGTCATGCTATTGCGGCAAATGGGAATGGTCCCTCAACATTTGGTGACTACCTATGGACCCGATGTGTCTGCCGTCGGCCAATTTTCTGAGCTAAAGGGGACGAAGCGCCATTGGGTGCCGTACCTGTTTAGTTGGGCCGGCAAGCGGCGCTATGTGAATCCCTTCAAAAGCCTTCTGCACGTCCTGGTCAGTTTGGCTTGCGCGTGGCGTACTCGGCCGCGGGTTGTTGTTTCGGTTGGGGCCACCAACGTGGTGTTCTATTGCTATTGGGCCAAGCTTTTTGGAGCTCGAATTTACCATGTCGAGTGCATGAACCAGGTCTTTAGCAAGAGCGTAACCGGAAAACTTCTCTACCCGATCGCTGACAAAGTCTTTGTGCAGTGGCCCGAGCTTTTAAAGCTGTACGGAAAGAAAGCGGAGTATGCGGGGTGGGTTCTATGATCTTCGTCGTTGTCTCTACCGGGCACTTTGATCCGCTTATTGCGGCCTGCAGCCGTTTGCATCCGACCTATGACTTCATCGGTCAGATCGGTAGTTCGCAGGTCGAGCCGCCGTTTTCGCACTTCAAAACCGCCAGCCCAAGCCAGTTGGAGAGCTATATGGCCAGAGCCGAGCTCGTCGTTACCCACGCCGGCACCGGGATGCTTTCAATGCTCTATGGGCTAAAAAAGAAGTGCGTCGTGGTTCCCAAGCAGATCCGCTACGGCGAAGCTAACGATGGGCAGGTGGAACTCGCCCGGAAGTGGCAGGAGCTCGGCATCGGGGTTTTGTGTCTAGACGTGAATGAACTCAGCAATGCGATCGAAAAGTGTCGTCGGTTGGATCCAGTATTTCCGGTTTTCCCCGCTCTGGGCCGCAGCCTGAGAAAGTGCCTGGCCCCTCATCTACCCAAAGGGTATGAATCGGAGCCAGGCCCCAGCTCCCTAAAAGGGGCTGTACCTTCTCAACAAGTCTGAAACGAACTGCCGTTCCATCTGTACATACTGGCGCAGGCTTCGGATCGTATCCTCAAACTGCGATTGTACATTCTCGTAGACGAGCACAGCACGTCGTTTGCTCGGATCTTCCGGGTATTTCTCCACGGCTTCCTGAGCCTTCTTGAGTTCAGAAGCAACACGTCCGCTGAGTAGCTTATTGTACGCAGCGATGCGATCTTCAAAGAAGTTGATGTTGCTGACAATCAGATCCCCGGTGGCCGTATTGAGATCCAGGCCAAGCGGAGAGTCTTTTAGGTTCAACGGCGTTTTGTAGAGTTTGTGGCCAATCGTTAAGGTGGCCACGTTGACTCCTGCTCGCTCTTTTCGCAAGGCCTTAAGCTTTGCGTCGCGGGCTTTTGCGCCTTCTTGATACTCCTTTTGCTTAGCCGAGAGAGTTTCGTTCAACTCCAACAGTTTGGCTTCCAACTTCTGCTTAATCGGCTCTGGAAGTCCGGGCTGTGCGATGACGCTCTCCAGTTCGAAGGCGTCGAGACGGAGACGAAGCATCTCCAGGCCCTTGTCTTCGTTATCGACGAAGAACTGCTGAAACTGCTCGCGCACGACATTGGCCCGCGCGATGAGAGCGCGCTCTTCTTGCGCGCCATTGACCGGCTCGAGGTGGATGAGTTCCATCGTTTCCGCGCTCAGTCTACCCGGAAGCCCGAGTTCCTGAGTGAGGATATCGACTGCAATATCACGCAGGTTCGGGTTGAAGAACTCCAAGCTCCCGTCCGTGGTATTGGAGAGCATTCGCCGCAGGACCCCTGCGAGCTGTTTGCTAGAGCCGTCGTAGATGGTGGTGGCGACTCCGGTGACCGGATCTCCTGTCCTGGCACCCAGCATGATGAGTGCTAGAATCTTGTCCGGAAGGACGCCGATGACCTTGAGATCGTGGTGTAGGAAGTCGGCTGTATCGTAATCGCCTTTTTCCGTCCCATCGCCATTGGCTCCTTCGAGCACTGACAGCAGCGACAGGAAGGCGAAGGCGCGCGCGGAGCGCGCTTCGGCGACTGCGTCTCCCAACTTCTTCCCATCCAGGAATACCATTACGGATTCGCTCACCGGGAACGGGATGACGGATGTGGACTTAGGATCGGCCTCTACGCGGTGGCGCAGTAAGGACCAGAGCTTGCTGAGCGCCCTCAGTTGCGTTTGGGATCCCTGGGGCGCGTTGCGGAACTCCTCATCGTAGCGAACGATGGCATCCGCGTTGTCGTAGAGCAAGCGCATCGGAATGACGTACGTCGCTATCCGCGAGAAATATTCGCCCCTATCTCCGAAGAAAAAGGCTCGGTCCATGCGGAAGTTGTTGATCCGGTAATGCGTTTCGTAACGCTTTAGCATGTTCTCGGCCGCTTCCATCAGGTTCGTTCCGGCATCGTGCTGACCGCAAAGGATGTTCTTTGAAGAGAACACTTCATGATCCGTGCAGAAGTAGAAGTTCTGCCGGACTAGGTCATTCACCACTTTGGGATCTTCGGATCCGTAGGCGTACTGCAACGCTGCTAAGTCGTACGCTCCGGGGCCGACGGGTTCCTGCGGGGCGAAGGCATAGTCCATCACACTGGAACTCTTTACGTCTTTGCCGAAATGTTTTTTATCGGCGGAGGCCATAAAGTTGTGACGTAGTCCGAAATTGTGCCCCATCTCATGCGCTAGGAGTGGCATGAAGATGCGGATTTCCAACTCGGCGTCCGAAAGCTCCTGCACGAGAGCCCCTTCCTGAATGCTTGCCATCATGTCAGCGTCCAGCTGGATGATATTCAGGTGAAGGTTCTTGCCCTCGGCACCCTCACGGGCCTCGTCAATGGGCGCGTGGCCCAGAAGGTGAGCGCGCGCCTCCTGATAGATGTCGTCGGTGCGCAGTTGTTTTCCTCCGTCCGGAGTTTTCTTGTAGAACTGTGCCATCAAGGTCGCATCCGAGGTATGCCGTTGGATGGGTTGCCCCTTGCCGTAGAGCGGAGAGCCCACCTTCAGAAAACTGAGGAAAGGATCCTTGTCTACAGGGAGCAGCCCACTGGCGTTTTCGCCTAGCAAAGGGGCTTCCGCGTTTTCCTCGCCTTCAGGCAATTCTTCAAAGGCGGCGGCCCATTGACGTGCGGAGTACACCGAGCGTCGCAAAGTTCCACCGTAAAGAAATACGTCCGCCTTGATGATTTCTCCGGTGCGGGGGTTTGAGACGCTCGGGCCATAGCCTAGGAGCCGGCCCCCGCCGTCAGAATCATCAAAGTAGATCATGTTGTAGCGCAGATCCCCGGCCTTTTGGCCGCTGTTCTCTCGCAACTCCAGAATGCCTTTTATGCCGGTCGCTTTTTCCCAAGTGGCGTTCCAGGCCGCAAAAACTTCGTGCGTGGCCGCTTTAAGGTGCGCCGGGTAGTTGGCCGACAGGTAGTAAACGATTCTCTTGGAAAGATCCCACCGGTCGACGTAGTCGGTCTTGGTGGACTCTGTGATGCGCCCATGGGAATCAAACTTGTACGTCGGGGTTTTGAAGAACCCAAACCGTGTTTGCAGGTAGCGGGGGTATTCTTTCTGTTTGTAATTTCTGCCCTCGGGGTTAAAGCGCAGGAAGCTGTAAGCTACGGTCACTTGGGATCCGTCGCGTAGCTCCTTTTTTACGCTAAAATTGATGGCCCCATTCTTATTGTCGATTTCGACATTCTCAGGCGGGATGGCGTAGCGGACCTTATCAAGTCCGAACGAGTCCTTCGCGTCCGCTGTGAAGTCGATCTTGATGTAGTCTCTTTCGTTCCAAGGCCTTCGGCTTTCGGTGAGCTCTTCCTCATGCGTATCCTCACCATCCTGGTTTTGCTTTCTCAGGATATCTAAATGGGTGATCGGAAAACTTGCTAGCACGGCACCGATTTCAAGCTCCCCGTATTCATTGATCTCTGCGGGGCGGTCTCCGCCTTGCGCTACACGCTGCACGGCTCGCACGTTTAGTTGGTTTTGCGTGATCTCAAAGTGGACTAGTCGGTTGCCCTCCAGATACATGCCCAGCGCGCCCAGGGGAACGAGCGGCCCGGCATTTTTCACATCCTGGACGCTCTTAAGGAAGAGAAAGTCCCCTTGTCCATTGTCAAAAACGGATTTGTGGAAACGGTGATTGTCTCCTACGACATATTTTGTGGGACGATCTTTGGCGCAACCAAAAAGTACGATCGAAAGGACTATTACAGTCAACAAAGATAGCGCAGAACGGTTGTTTGAGAAATTAACGGTGGTCATTCTTCCCCCCAAAAAGCTCCCCCAATGTATAGGAGCTAGATACTGAGTGCCATGTATGCTGACAGGCGACTGGCGCGCCCATCAAAAATCTTAAGCGTGCCGCGAAGGCCGGTGGTTTCATCGATCAAGCTGTGGACTAATTCGTGTGAAACGCCCACAGTGTAGGTGTCGTTGAAGCGGTACTCCGCGACTTCCGCAGTCACGATGGAGTTTTTCCAAAGTGCGCGATCCCCACTCTGACCGTGGTAGCTTTGTCCCACGATCACGTGCAGTTCAAAGTTGAAGTTTCCTGGTGAAAAACTAAGTGCGACCCGCTCTCCAAAACCCACGAGTGGTAAGGCCTTGCCGGAAGTTGTTTGCCGGTACTCATTCAAATCGCCGTACGTCCAGGCGCGTCCCATCAGGCTAAATTGGCTGCCGAGATCCCGGCTTAGCTGGATGCCCGCCTCGGATCGCAGTTGGTACCCATCGTACTTCCAGCGGTGCAGGTTATTGGCCCGTATGGCAAAACGGAGTGTTGTTTTGGTTTCTGGTACCCAGTTCACCTTGTGCGTGAGCAGCAGGTAGCTCACCGGACTCGAAAAATTTTCATATGGATTTAACGGTCGATCAATTTCTGTGTAGGCCGTGAGCGCCGTATTACCGGACAGATTCCAAGCCAGTTGCGGCTCTAGAGTAAAAGATGATTGAGAGTTTTTTGGATCTAGCGTTGTGCCAAAAGTAGTGGTAACTAGTGCTTCGAATTTTTTTGGAGCTAATTGTTCGGCAGTAGCAGCCTGGTCGAACGTAGCCGCCATGCCCCCTACGGCGACTACGAACGACAGGCAAACTATGTTAAATAACGCCCCCACATGTTTTGCGTAGCAAAATCACGGGGGCGTGTCTTGCATTAATTTGATGCAAAGCAAAAATAAACTTCTTTTCTTTTTAGGGGGACTGCGGCATAGTATTTGGCGAGAATTGACCCGCAGCCAACCTCTCCAGTTTCAGACTTAAGATACTGAAAAGATTTCCAAAAAGCGTTTCTAAAGTGTCGTGTACTTACTCGGCAAGTGACTCATAAAGATAGATCGCTCCGTTAATGGACTTCTTTAGATCCCCTAGGTGAACGCTCTCATTTTCAGAATGCGCGTTCGTGTAGGGGTCTTCCACACCGATCAAAAGCGCCGGAGCTCCACCCAAAACGGTACTAAAAGGCTGCACAAACGGGATTGTTCCACCTTGGCCGACGTAGACACACTCTCTGCCGAAAGCTTTGCTAAGCGCCGAGCGCGCTTTTTCAAACGCAGGGCCTTCGGGCGTGGTGGCCCACCAGCTTGCCGACTGCTCGAGAGTGACTTTCACCTCGACGCCCCAAGGGGCCTTCTCCTTAAGAAAATTCGACAGGGCTTCGCCCGTCTTCTGCGGATCCATGTCCGGTACAATGCGGATGCCGACCTTGCACCACGCCGACTCACAAACAACATTGGAGACCAGTTTGCGTGAGCTCGCCTGGATGGCATTGACCGACAGGGAGGGCAGGCGCCAGAGTTTTTCAGGGATGCTTTCCTTGCCGCCAATCAATTCGACTGAATCGTGGAGCTTCACACGTTTTCGGTATTCGCTCTCAGTAAAATCCAAGGAATCATAGCTTTCTTTTTCAACGGCGGAAGGGGGGCGCACGGAATCGTAGATCCCGGGGATCGCGATCCGCCCGTTGTCGTCCACAAGTGCCGCCAACATTTTGGAAAGAGCGAGGACGGGATCGGCCAAAGGCCCGCCGGCCATTCCGGAATGTTTGGGAGATTCCATTACGGTGACTTCTACCTCGGCGGCGACCAGCCCGCGCAAGGAAGTAGTGATTGCGGGCACACCGACGTCAAAATTCTCAGTGTCCGTAAGCACGATGATATCCGCTTGAAGTTTTTCTTTGTAACGCTCGAGAAACGCCTCAAGGTGATCGGAACCAATTTCTTCTTCACCCTCGATGATTACCTTCACGTTGACCGGCAAGCTCCCGAGAGTTTTCAAGTAGGCAGCGATGGCGCTGGTGTGGACGATGATGCCCGCTTTGTCATCTGCGGCACCGCGCCCGTAGAGGCGATCTCCGACCTCTGTCGGGACGAAGGGGGGCGTTTTCCATTTTTCTTCGCGGCCTGGCGGTTGAACGTCGTGGTGGGCATAAAGCAAAAGCGTGGGTTTTCCCTTGGCGTGCAACCAGTCGCCGTACACATACGGGTGGGCACCTTCCAATTTTAGGATCTCGACGTGTTCAAGTCCTTCTTCGGTTAAGAGCGAGGCGACGGCTTGGGCCGATTTGTTCACTTCCTCGGGCGGGAAGCCATTGAAACTCACGGATGGGATGCGGGCCAGGGCTTTCAGTTTTTCCACGTTGGATTTAAAATTGGTCTCAGCAAATCGGATTACTTTTTCGATATCCATTTCTTCTCCTCGGGGTCAGCGGCTCTTCTACCACAGTCGGCCTCATTTACAAGGGTGCCGTCAGGCTTGACTTGGGGGGCAGGGTGCTGGAAGGTAGGCGGCGATGTCATTGATTTTAGACGGTAAAATTGTTGCAGAGAGCGTGTACGCGAGGGTGCAGGAGGAGATTGCGTCGCTTCCCATTCAGCCGAAACTTACGGTTGTGTTGGTGGGCGAGGACCCCGCGTCGCAAACCTACGTGAAGAGCAAAGCGAACCGCTGCGAAAAGTTGGGGCTGCAGAGCGAAACTATCCGACTTCCTGCCACGGTGCTTGAAAACGAGCTCTATTCGGTTTTGGAAACCCTAAACGAAGATGTGGGGGTTCACGGCATATTGGTGCAGTTGCCGCTGCCGAATCATCTGTCGAAATACGAAGTGGCGCGGCGAATTTCCCCTGTAAAGGATGTGGATGGGCTACACCCGGAGAACGCTGGGCTGCTGTTGCAAGGCCGCCCCCGCTTTGCCCCGTGCACGCCGGCCGGTGTGATCGAGATGCTCGATTTTTACAAAATCCCAATTGAGGGCCGTCACGCGGTAGTCATCGGGCGAAGTGAAATTGTAGGGAAACCGGCGGCGCAACTGCTTCTACAAAGAAACGCCACCGTTACGGTTTGCCACTCCCGAACCGTGGCGACTGAAAGCCTGACAGCCCTCGCCGATATCCTCGTTGTGGCCATGGGCAAACCCGAAAGCGTCGATCGCACTTGGGTAAAACCAGGCGCCACGGTGATAGACGTGGGCATCCACCGCGTCGGCGGCAAACTTGTCGGCGACGTGCATACCGAAAGCGTCCATGAGGTGGCTTCCGCGATAAGCCCCGTGCCCGGAGGCGTCGGTCCTATGACTATTGCCATGCTAATGCAGAATTTGGTTCGTGCGGCGCGCCTTCAGTACCCGCCTTCAAACTAGAGTTAGAGCCACCCAGCCTCGCGCCATTTTTCTACGATGCTCTTCATTTGTTCGTATAGGTGTGTGGTATCGCCGTCATTGCGTACGTGGTAAGTGGCGTGCGCTAAGCGCTCCTTGTCGGAGATTTGGGCTTCAATCATTTGATTGGCGAGTTTTTCAGAAATTCCGTCCCGCTTGATGAGACGTTCTCGTCGGAGACGGATGGGCGCGGTCACGACAATGAGTTCTTCCAGAGCTTTATAATGGCCGCTTTCGACAAGAAGAGCGGCTTCGCAAATGACCAGGTGTTTTCCCTCTTCTTCCAATTCGTCGCATCTGTCTTCGAACTCTCTTCGGATCATGGGGTGGAGCAGGTTCTCCAGATCGCGTTTGATGCGCGCATCGGCGAAGATGGCTTCGCGAACCCCTTGGCGGTCAAGACGTCCCCCGTCCTCAACGTTTTTACCGACGATTTTGGAGATTTCCCGGATGATAGTGGGGCTCTCGTCCGTGATTTCCTTACCCAGTGCGTCCATGTCAATGACCGGAATACCTTCGCGCCGCAGGATTTCCGCCGCAAAGCTCTTCCCGGCTGCAATGCCGCCGGTGAGACCGACTTTGTGGATCTTGTGGGCCGTCTTTTTCATGGAAGAATAATGGTAACAGACTTCGTTCCAGATCCAAATCGTTGAAGGGGAGCCGCGTCCTCTGCTACGCTCCGGCCTCATGGAAATGGGATTACTAAAAAAACTGTTCAATCAACACGCAGCGCCTTTTCGGGAAGCGCACGTACGCCGGTTCTTGGAGGCGGAGCTGCAGCGCCTCGGGATTCCGCACTTTGTGGATCCGGTAGGTAACCTGGTGCTGGGGGCCGATAGCGCTAAGGCCTATCGAAGCAAAGTCACAAAAAAATCCACCGAGCCCGTCCGGTTTTTTATCGCGCATATGGATCACCCAGGTTTTCACGGGGTGCGCTGGGTAGATAAGAGGCGCTTGGCGGTAAAATGGTATGGCGGCTCACCCACTAAGGATCTTGAAGGGGCTAGGGTATGGCTCGCGGATTTGCATACGGTCTTTGGATCCGCTGTATTGCGCCGCGCGAAGCTCACCAAGTCTGGAAGATCCATCGATACCGCTGAAGTTGTTCTCGGGCCCCAGCTGGCAAAACTACCTTTACCGGATGCCAAAAGCCTCTACGGGGGACTTAGCTTTAGGGCCCCGCTGTGGAGCGCCGGTACTCGCCTCTACACAAAAGTAGCGGACGATCTGTGTGGCGTATATTGCATCGTCTCTCTTGCGAAGCAGCTTTATCGGTCGGGAAAGGGGCATCCAAACTTTCTTGGAATCCTCACCCGCGCCGAGGAAGTGGGGTTTATTGGGACCATCGGACATTTGGAATTGGGTTGGCTCAAAGGGGCACGCCGTCCGTTGATCAATGTGAATCTCGAAGCGTCCCGTACCCTACCAGGCGCTGAAATTGGGAAGGGACCGATCGTGCGTCTCGGGGATCGCCTGACAGTTTTTGATCCAGGCGGGATCCGCGTGCTGACAGAACTTGCGCAAAAGACGTTGAAGGGTCGCTACCAGCGTCGAATTATGGATGGCGGTGCCTGCGAGGCGTCCGCCGTTACGGCGTACGGAATGAGAGCGATCGGGATCTCCGTTCCTCTGGGGAATTATCACAATCAAAACTTTGAGGGAGGTCCGGACGCGCGCGCTGCCTTGGGCCCGGCTCCGGAGTTTGTCGATAAGCGGGATCTTCAGGGCATGCTCAAACTCTGTGGGGCGCTTATGCAGTCGGGGCTACCTTGGGAAACCGCATGGAAACAAACGGCACTTAGCTTCAAAAAATCGCTCTCGACCTACCGCGTGCAAATGCGGGGCGGCTTTTCGCTGGATTCAGAATAGTTCTGGAGTGGTTCGGGTTTCGGCAAAGTGAACCAGCTGTTGAACGTAGCGGCTGCCACCTTGCTCCAAGCTTTGGAAAGGGGCCGCGTACCCAGCAAGACGCAAGCGGCCTAAGTCGGCCTGAGTAAAATATTGATAGCGTTCGCTCAGCGACCGGGGCATTTCAAAATATTCAATCTGCGGTTCCACTCCCAGCGCCTGGAAGGTCACATTCGCCAAATCGTTGAAGCTGCGGGCGGTGCCGGTACCGAGGTTGTAAATCCCTCTCGGAATCGGAGCCTCTAGCGCAAAACGCAAAACGGAGATGGCATCTTCTACGTGGATGAAGTCGCGCATTTGTTCCCCATGCGCTATCTCGGCACGTTCACTCTTGAACAGGCGAACGTTTCGCTTTTGGCGAATCTGATCAAAGGCGTGCAGAAAAACGCTCGCCATCCGCCCCTTGTGGCGCTCACCAAAGCCGTACACATTGAAGAATTTGAATCCCGACCAGGCGGGGGGTGTTTTGCCTAGGTGGCTTTGCTCAAGGACCCAAAGATCAAATTGTTGCTTGGATTCGCCGTACGGATTGAGCGGTTCCAAGGAAGGGATCAACTTCTCGTCGTCAGAGAATCCCGCTTCCATGCCGCCGTAGGTGGCGGCGCTGCTGGCGTACACGAAGGGGATCTCTGCCTCCGTGGCAAAATGCCACAGGCGTTTACTTGCTTCGAGATTTAATTTGCGAAACGTTTCACGATCGTCAAGCATCGTGTCGGTGCAAGCGCCCAAATGAACGATCGCGTCCAGCGTGGGGCGAGAGGCGAGCCATTCATTGAGCTCATCGCGATCCAGCATGGGGATGTTGTCCGGCCACGGAAGGTGTTCGGCGTGGGAGAGAAAATGCGGCAGACTGTCGACCGCCACAGGGTGGGCCCCGAGTTTTTGGGCGAGGAGGGCAAAACGCCAACCAATAAATCCAGCGGCCCCGGTGACTAGAATGTGTTTGTCTTTAAGCATCTTCGTTCGCGAAAGTATTTTCCCCACCTGTCAGTGGCTTGGCAAGCGGCTACGCCATGACCATCCTGCTGACCGCTTCCGCCCAAGGATCGGCAGCGTTCAGAGAGGGAACCAGAGTCAATTGTTCGCCGCCAGCGGCGAGAAACGACTCTTTTGCCCGGATATCGATCTCTTCCAGGGTCTCCAAGCAGTCGGCAACAAACGAAGGACAGAAGACGGCGAGTTTGCGAATCCCTTGCTTCGGAAATTCAGGGATAAGCAGATCCGTGTAGGGGCGGATCCATGGAGTTCGTCCCAATCGTGACTGAAAGCTGATTCCGTAACGCTCTTCGGGAATGGCGAGCCGGGAGGCAAGGCCCCGAGCGGTTTCAAAGCACTGTGCCCGGTAGCACTGAGAGTTTTTTCCTTCGATTTTTGCGCAACAGTCATCCGAAAATTCGCAGTGAGATTCGCAGCCGGCGAGTTTGGAGATCTGCCGTTCCGGAATCCCGTGAAAACTGAACAGAAAGTAGTCGTGTTCCGATACGGCCTTCAGCGCGTCTCGCGAGACGGCGGCCGCAGCGTCCAAGTATTCCGGGTGGGAATAGAATGGCTGCAAAAACCGAACAGGATAAGATACCGCGCCCAATCGCTTTTTTGTTTCGGCAATTGAAGACTCCGTCGCCGCAAGCGAGTACTGAGGGTAAAGAGGCAACACCGTAAGCGAACTCAGCGGAGAGGCCTTTAGTAGCTCGATAGCCTCGCGGATTGAAGGCCTCCCGTAGCGCATCGCGGGGACCACAAGGTAGTCTCCGCCCAACTGCTGTTGAACCTTCGTTGCGAGTTGAAGAGTATATTGCAGCAAAGGCGAACCCTCTTCGGTCCAAATCTTTTTATAGGCCGCAGAAGAGGTAAAAGGACGACGGGGAAGTATCAACCCGTACACCAGAAGCCAACGCGCGACCCAGGGGATGTCGATTACGTAGGGATCCATCAGAAACTCTGCCAAATAGCGCGCTACCGCCGGGGGAGTGGGTGCGTCGGGAGTCCCCAGGTTCAGTAGGAGTACCCCTTTTTTTGGCGTGTCCTGCATGGGGCCTAGTTAAAGCACTGGTGGGCAAGAGTCGCAATCCTTATCTCCACGCTTTCGAGGCACGCCCCGATGGGATAAAGTAGGGGCATGATTAAGCTAAAGTCATCAACTCCGCCTGTCGCCGAGCGACGTCCCCATCTCATCGAAAAACACGGCTACCGTTGGGAAGACCCGTGGTTCTGGATGCGCGAAAAGGAAGACCCCAAAGTGACCGCCTACCTCCATGAGGAAAATGCGTACACCAAGGAGGTTCTCTCGCCGACCGCTGCCCTGCAGGGCACTCTCTACAGGGAAATTAAGGGCCGCATCAAAGAGAAGGATCAGTCCGTCCCGCAGAAGGACGGCGAGTACTGGTACTACCGGCGCTATATCGAAGGCGGCGAGTACCCGGTGTATTGCCGCCAATTGGGGGAAAAAGGACCCGAGGAAGTTCTTTTGGACATGAATGCCGAGGCGGCGACGAAAAAGTTTTTGGATTTGGGCGTGTTTGAGACTAGCCCCGACCACCGTTACCTCGCTTATTCCTTCGACGAAGATGGCTCGGAAAAGTATACGATCTACGTCAAAGATCTAAAGACTGGTGAAAAACTGGAAGAGGCCATTCCGAACACCCACTCCTCCGTTGCCTGGTCCAAGTCGAGCGATTCTTTTTTTTACACGGTTCTTGACGCCCACTTACGTCCGCAAAAAGTTTATTGGCACCGGCTGCATGCAGATGTCGCCGACGATCCGCTCGTCTACGAAGAAAAGGATCCGGGTTTTTTTGTCGGGGTACACAAAGGTCTCAGTGGGGAGGTCATCTACATCCACGCGCAAGGGAGCCACGTATCGGAGGCCCGCTTTTTGCCTTCCGACGATCCCATGGCGAAGCCGAAGCTCATCGCCGCGCGTGCTGAAGGTATTGAGTACTCGGCTTGCGATAGGAACGGCGAATTTTTTATTCGTACTAACGCGAGTGGAGCGAAGGACTTCAAGATAGTTCGGACACCGATGGCGACGCCTTCCAAAGAAAACTGGAAGGACTTCGTCCCGCACGCTCCGGGAACGCTCGTCAAGAGTGTGGACGTGTTTGAGAACTTCTGCGTAGTGGAGTTGATGAAAAATGGACTACCGCAGATTTGGGTGCACGACTTTGCTAAAGACAAGGCGCACTTTGTTTCTTTTGAAGCGCCGGTTTACGACGTTGAGACCGGGGGCTACCGTGAATTTGCCTCTTCGCAGCTGCGCTTTGTGTACTCCACGCTCAATACACCTGACAGTGTGTATGACTATGACATGGGCGGGCAGACCCGAGTATTAAAGAAACAAACAGAAATCCCGGGCGGCTTTGAGCCGAGCAACTACGTGGTGAAGCGGGAATGGGCCGTGGCTCCAGA
>JACKAF010000003.1 GCA_020635235.1 Pseudobdellovibrionaceae bacterium
CCCAAGCGTTGGGAATCGACGGATAAGGGACGCGGCGACCGGGCTTTTAAGTTGAAGTCAGGTTCCTTGGTCGCGGTGAGTAGCTCTTGCAACCGGCATGCAGATGCTGATTTGCAGGTGTTAACCCGTCATCTGCTAATTGGCGTGCGCAACGTAGTTTTCATTCGCCAGACGTATTTGGAAGTGAACGCTGCGCAAGGTTTGTACTCGTCGGTTCGCGGAGAAGTGGGTCAGGATCCCATTCGATTTGAGATCTTTGTGATTTCAAAGGCAGGTTGCATCTTTGATTTCACTTTGCTCAATAAAAAGGACATCTCGGCAAGCGATGTGGCTGAGTTTAAACAGTTGGTAATGAGTTTTAGGTATGCCAAAAGAGAAGGCAATTGATTTCCTAATCCTGACAAAGACGCGGTCTTTGGACTCGTTTTTTCGGGGTCTGGATTTTTTAGGAGGGGCAGCGAACCTCTTCTATGCGTCGTGCCGCGTGATTTTTCGTCCACCTTTTCATTTTGGACTTTTTGTAGAGCAGTGCTACTCCATCGGCGTAAAGAGCTTCTCCATCGTATTTATCACTGCTCTCTCCATTGGTTTTGTAATGTCGATCCAGTTTGGGTACGGCTTGGAACGATTTGGTGGAAAAATTTATGTTCCGCGGGTAGTGGGCTTGTCGATCATGCGCGAGCTAGGGCCGGTCATGACCTGCTTGATGCTTGCAGGTCGCGTGGGTTCCGGTATCGCGGCTGAGTTGGGTTCCATGAGCGTTACTCAACAGATAGATGCGATCCGGGCCTTGGGAACAGATCCCCTTAAGCGTTTGGTGATACCCAGACTACTGGCTCTACTTCTGATGTGCCCACTTTTGACCGTGATGGCCGATCTGATTGGGATTATGGGCGGTATGGTGTTGTCGCAATTCGAATTGAACCTGAATGCAGACTACTACTTTCACCAATCCATTATGGTGATGGCACCCAACGATTTTCTGGTGGGGGTGGCGAAGACTTTGGTATTTGCAGTGATCATAGGGGTTACGTCCTGCTACTACGGCCTACAGACCAAGGGCGGTACGCAAGGTGTCGGGCAGTCGACGACACACGCCGTAGTAACGTCCTCCATATTGATCACGATCTTTGATTTTGTTTTGACCAAGCTTTTCTTGTTGATGGAAGTGACCTGATGGCAGAGACAGAAGAAATTATTAAGGTCAAAAACTTCTACAAGAAGTTCGGGGACAAGGTGGTTCACAAGGGAGTGAATCTGGCCATCCGAAAGGGTGAGATCTTAACTTTGATGGGCGGGAGTGGTTCTGGAAAGAGCGTGCTCTTGAGGTCGATGATTGGGCTAGAGAAACCCGATAAGGGACAAATATTGTTTCACGGGGAAGACGTAGTGCCTTTGGATGAGGATAACTTAGTCAGAGTTCGCAATCGCATCGCATACGCCTTTCAGCATGGGGCTTTGTTTGATAGTTTGAGCGTTAAAGAGAACCTTGCGTATCCCTTGCGGGCGCATACCGAATTGAGCGAAAAAGAGATTCACGAGAAAGTCATGCAGACGCTTTCAATGGTAGGGCTGGAGGGAAGTGAATACTTGCTGCCCGCGGATCTGAGCGGTGGGATGCAAAAACGCGTTGGCGTGGCCCGAAGTATTATCATGGATCCAGAAGTTATCCTTTATGATGAGCCCACCACGGGGCTGGATCCTTATAATACGCGACAGATTTTGAGAATTATTCGCATGTTACAGGATAAAGGGGCGACATCCGTACTGGTGACTCACGATATGACGAGTCTTTTCGCCGTTAGCGATCGCATTGCCTTCTTGAAGGACGGCAAGATTATCGCCATGGACACGGTAGATAAGATTCGCAAGTCATCAGATCCGGCTGTGCGAGGCTTTATCGATGGAGAAACGGATTAGATGGATCGCAAGATCGCAAATAATGTAGTCCTGGGCGTTTTTGTGACACTGGGCTTTGTGGGCTTCATTTTCATTCTCTTTAACGTTGGGGGTGGTAGTGGGGTCTTTGCTTCTGATTATGATCTCGTTGCGCGCTTCCCAAATGTTAAGGGTCTGCACTACGGATCGGAAGTCTCGTTGTCAGGTCTGCGCGTGGGTGTTGTGGAGTCCATTGAAGTAAAAATGGACGGCTCCAAAGAGCTTTTGGTCCGCTTTTCTGTCCTAAAATCAGTTCAAGATCGCATACGTCAGGACTCGACGGCGAAAATCGCCACTCAAGGTGTCCTTGGGGACAAATACATTGAATTGACGATTGGTAGCGCGGATTCACCGATGTTGCGCGACGGAGACGAAATCCAGACGGAGACCGAAACGGATCTGTTTAGCAAGAGCGGGGATTTGGTCGAAGGCATTGAACGCCAGTTTCGTGAGGGGGGCGATGTCGAGAAGTTGCTCAAAAGCCTTACTCGCCTCTCCAACAACCTCAATGCTATTACTGCGGAGCTCAAGAATCAGCGCGGCGGGAATTCCCTGGCGAAATCTTTGGCGCACCTGGAAAGCATCTTGCGCAAGATCGACAAAGGGGATGGAACGGTCGGGGCGCTAGTGAACGATCCGACCCTCTATGAAGACACAAAGTCCCTCATTGGGGGCGCCCAGAGAAGCAATATTCTCAAATACTTCATCAACCAATTCGTGGACGACGGTGAGAAAGCTGCCAAAGAACAAGCCGTCAAAGACAAAGAAGAAAAAGGCAAAGAAAAGAAGACAGGAACGACGGAGTAGTTAGGAAACGATGCGCAGACCTTTGCGCTTGAGCTTCTCAACGAGAGTCGTGCGGTTTAGCTTTAGAAGAGACGCTGCCTTGTTTTTGTTTCCTTGCGTGGATCGCAGGGCCTGCAGAATTAACTCATTTTCGAATTCATTCACGGCATCGTTGAAGTTGAGTCCTTCTTCCGGAAAGGCAACATTGGCCACGAAGCGTTCGAGCCGAACGTTTCTGAAATAGCCGACCGGGAAGTCTTTGAGTTCTATAAGACCCGCACCTTCTTTTAGAACGACCACGCGTTCGATCAGGTTTTCAAGCTCGCGAATATTGCCTGGCCAGTGGTACTGCATCAAGCAGTGCATCGCCTCTTCCGAAATTCCAGAGAAGTGTTTTCTGTTGAGCTTGTTGAAACGTTCCAGGAATCTTCCCACCAGTAAAGGCACATCCGATTTGCGAGATCGCAGGGGAGGCATGAAAACTGGTATCACGTTTAGTCGATAGAACAAGTCTTCCCTGAAGCGCTTTTCTGCGACAGCGTTGTCGAGGTTCTGGTTCGTGGCGGCAATAATACGGGCATTGAGCGTGAGGCTCTGGGCGCTGCCAACGGGCTCGAAGACTTTGTGCTGCAAAGCTCTCAGGATCTTGGCCTGCAGATCAATGGGTAGCTCCCCAATCTCATCTAGGAAAAGCGTTCCGTTGCCGGCAACGCTGAAGCGGCCCGCTCGATTTTGGGTGGCCCCCGTAAACGCCCCTTTCACGTGCCCGAAAAGCTCGCTTTCCAAAAGATTGGCGGGAATCGCGCTGCAATTTACCGCTACAAAAGGCTGTCGGGTCCGATGGCTTAGGGAATGGACGGCACGGGCAACCAGTTCCTTACCAGTTCCGCTTTCTCCGGTAATCAGTATCGTGGAGTCGCTGTCTTTGATCTGGTGAATTACTTTGAAGATCTTCTTGATACTTGGGTGGCGTCCGGCAAGTTCAGGGTACTCGAATTCGTCGGCATCGGCGGGAGCGTCGGCCACTGTGCGCTCCATTGTTTTGCGAACAGCTTCGACCAGACCTTGTACCGATGGCTCCCGGCCCCAAAAATTGGACGCTCCATGGCGAATACAGTCCACAACGTGGTCCGAATCCGCTTTTTCGCTGACAGCAATGATCGCGGTTTCCGGTCGCAGTTGTCGGATACGGCTAAGTGCCGCCAAGTCCTGATCGTTGTCACAAGACCAAACGCAAAGATGAAAGAATTGCTTTTTTAAGAGTTCGAAACCCGATTCGGGGTTCTCCACGGCTGCAATCCAAAGGTGCAAATCTTCCAGCTGCTTGCGGAAGTCTTCACTCCTTGACGCGTCGGGTTCAAAAAGCAACAAACGGGGGATCATAATATCCTGTGGTCTTGGCTCGTTCGCTATGTCGTTGTTAGGGAATTGTTTAAAGAGATGCTTAACTTTAGTCTATCGACGTCCACATGGAATGTCAATCAATTGACACGGCGGAAAAATAGAGCCCTCTGAAAAATTTGGTGGCGTTGGCGCGAGGGTCTCAGTATGAATCCGGCATGCGACCACTGATAGGAATTTCCGCTAATTTTTTTCACCCAGAACCGCACCGCCGCCTTTTTAAAAACAAGCGCCTTGCTTATTTTGAACAGCAACTCGGTGAGTACTTTATCCGCGCGGGTGCGGACGTGGTTGGTATCGTTCACCCCGTTGAGCTAAGCGGGCTGGAAACTTTGGTGCCTCGCCTAGACGGCATTGTGCTTGCCGGCGGGGCCGATGTCAGTCCCCAGCAGTACGGGGAAGAACCCATCGTTCCAGAGTGGGGCGGAGATCCATATCATGACGCCTATGAGCTTGAACTCTTAAGGTTGGCAGAAAAGCACCAACTGCCCGTCCTTGGCGTCTGCCGGGGTTGCCAAATCCTGAATGTCTATGCCGGCGGAAGTTTGTATCAGGATTTGCACCATTTTGAAGTGGCCAAGGGTCCCCACCGGGATCAAGAGCTATACGATGCCTTAATGCACACCGTTCACTTGGAGTCAGGGACTCTACTTGAGTCCATCTTCGGAACCGAGACGGGTAAAGTGGTAAGCGTTCACCACCAGGCCGTGAAACAGTTAGGGAAAGGGCTGCGTGTGGCCGCACGTTCAGAAGAGGGGATCATAGAAGCCATCGAGTCCGTAGAAGTGGATCGTTTTGTCGTGGGAGTTCAGTGGCACCCTGAATGGGCCAAGGAGGATGAGCCGTCGATGTTGGATCCTCGTTCTCTTGTTCGTGCTTTTGTAGGCGCGGCCCTAAAGCGTGCCGATTTATCTCGCACTTAGCCCCGTGGAAAGAGCCGCCACAGCCCAGACAATACCTGCGGCGAGGAAAGCTTAAATCCATCAGCGGAAAATGAAAACGCTCGGGAGAGGTACTCGTTGTGAATTCTCCACGACCCCTCCCGAAACGCGTCTTTGACATCGGCAGGACTGAGTACGGAGGTATAAATAGAAACTTCATCGATTAATCCGTGAAAGCCGTTCCCGTAGGCCGCGTTCAGCATGCCAATGTGAAGTGACGAACTTCGGTTCGGTATTGATGTACTTGTTTCATTAAAAGGGCTACTGCCATCTTCTTGACCATTGAAGTACACTCGTACTCGGTTAGCCGCCGACTGAGAGCCGTCGTAAGTAACTACAAGGTGGTACCAGCGATTTGCCGAAATTGTACTTGTGGTCGAAAAGCGGTTGTTGCTTGTGTCTATGTCCACATAGATGCGACTACCAGTGTACATGAAGACAGAATAAGCTTCCTGACTACCTGAAGTGACGCGCTTTGACACCAAACCGTCTGGTTGGCCGTCCGACACAGTCGGAAAAAACCAAACCTGAATGCTTAGAGCGGCAGTGTTATCCAGGTTGGCATTGTCTGCGACTATAATATAGTCATCGGATCCATCAAAACGGGGTGCGCTCCCAAATACACCCATTTCTCCGGTTGCTGGACACGTGGCACCCGTACAGCTTCCATTGTTGCCGCTGAATGAGCTATCTAAAAAGCTCGTGGCTCCATCGAATTCATCAAAATGATATTGCGCCACGAGTGCGGCATCCAGTTCATTATGGCTCGCCAGGGCGGCAACAGGCGGGAGCAAAAAGAAAGCAAAAACAAGTCGAAGCATTCTTACCATTGGATTCCCTCACGCGTGTGGAAATTGGGGAAAATAGCTTCGCCAAGAGTCGGTAAAACCCATGCTTTGACGAAGTTGCACAGAGACCCGCCACACAGCTCACGTTGTTGGTGGACCCGCCATAGGCCTCGACTAAACTGGTCCTGGATGGCATCCGCAGGTAGAGCCGCATTGTAAATAGCCACTTCATCCACCACACCGATGTAGTCCTGAGCGTAGGCAAGATTCAAAGCGCCGATATATAGGTCACTCGTGTAGTTGGCGATGCTGCTGCTACCTTCTGTAAAAGGGCTGCCCGGATCCAAGGTGCCGTTGAAGTACACGTTGACACGATTTGCGGCTGAGAGGCTGCCATCGTACACGAGAGCGACGTGGTACCATCGATTGATTTGGACGGTGTTTGTAATCGAAAAACGCTCGTTGGTCGCTTGCTTGTCCACATCGACCGTTATGCTGTTACCGGTCCACAGAAAAATGGAGTAAGCCTGACCGGCCGCTGCGCTAGTTCTTTTACTTACGAGACCGCGTGGGGCCCCGGTTAGGGTGGTAGGGAAAAACCACATTTGAATCGTTAGAGCCGAAGTATTGTCCAGGTTGTTGGCGTCCGGAATAACTATTTCGTCGTTGCCGTCAAAAGCTGCGGCCGAGTTAAACTTTCCCATTTCCACGTTAGTTGGGCAGGCCGGAGCGGTACACGTTCCGTCGTTCCCACTAAAGGAGCTATCGCGGTATGTGGTGGTTCCAGTGGCTTCGTCTAGGTGGTACAGGCCGACGAGGTTCGCGTCGGGCGAACCGATAGCCAACGCTGCCTTGGTACTGCTGACCAACACCAAAACAAACAGTAGTAAGGACTTACGGGAAATAGCGTGCGACGCTAATGTCATAGTCCGCTCCATTCTTTGAATGTCCTGCCACAACAATCCTACCATCGGGTGTGAGCGCAATTGCCTGTGCGATGTCGGTTCCATTGATATCGGTTGTCACGGATCCACTTGAACCAAAATTTGCATCGGCCGAGCCATCGGTCGTGAAACGTGCCACGGCGAAATCATGGCCGGATCCGAAACTAAAACCGGCAGCCAGGATCTTGCCGTTTCCCTGGACTAAAGTCGCGTATCCAAACTCGTCGTTCGTATTAATCGCTTTGGTGGCGAACCCATCGCCGCTGAAGGAAGTATCAGGGGAGCCGTCGCTATTCAGCCGAGCGACGACAAAATCGTAGGTGCTCGATCCTTGGCCGATGCCACTAATGACCAACTTACCAGCGTCGTACGCGACACTGTAGGCGACGCTGCTCCCACTTGTGGCAGAGGTCGTAAGGATTCCGGTTGTGTTGAAACTAGTATCCAGTGCGCCTGAGCTAAGGTAACGAACGACGGCGATCCGCTCTCTCGGGCGCAGCGTTCGCCCCACGGCGACGATCCTCCCGTCAGGTTGAATTAGGATGTCGTGCAATTCGCTGCCCGCGCTGCTATCCACCTCAGTCACGACTCTGCCGTCCCCATCAAAAGTGGCATCGAGGGCCCCATTGGTTCCGTACCGCGAAAGAGCGAAGCCATTTACTGTGTTGTTGTGTGTGAAGCCACCGGCGATGATCTTGTTATCTGATTGCACGGCAACAGCGAGGGCGACATCATCGCTTGAACCACCGAAAGTAGTTAGCGCCACGCCATCCCCATCGAAGCCGGTGTCGGGTGCTCCGTTACTGAGATAGCGAGCCACGACGAACTGATTGACCGCACCGTTGGCACTCATTCCCGCAAGCACAATTCTGTTGTTTGCATCGATAGCGAGGTCATAGGCTCGGTCGTCACCTGTTCCCGGCGTGATCGTGACGATGCCATCGGTATCGAAGCTGGTATCTAGGGTGCCTCCACTGGTATAACGCAACAGAAGCATATCGTCGTTACTCCCGTTGTATGTTGCACCCGCTACAACAACGCTAAAGTTCGATTGCACAGCGACTGCATGGGCCAGATCGTTGTTTCCGGAGACACTCGTCGTAACCACACCGCTGCTTCCAAAACTCGCATCTAAATGACCGGAATTCGCCAACGCACCATCGAAGCTATATCTTGCTGCAGCAAAATCAAAATTGGCCCCGTTGTGGCTGCGCCCAACAAGCGAAAGCATCCCACTTTTGTATGCCATTCCAATGCTTATGTCGTCCCCGGCGCCGACCGTTGTAATTACGATGCCGTCGCTGTCGAAGCTAGAGTCCAAGCCCAGGCTGCTGGCAGTGGTATTGAGAACTCTAACGGTGAGAAAATCCATGTTGGCATTTAGAGCGTGTCCGACAGCCACGATTCGATTTGAGGAATCGACAGCCACTCCATAGTAAACGTCGTCCCCCGTGGAATAAGATTGCACATAATAACCCGCGGTTCCGAATGAAGTGTCAGCACTGCCGTCAGAGTTGAAGCGCGCAAGAATGGACCTATTTTCCAGCTGTAAGGAACGGCCGGCCAGTATTATTTTTTCATTTTGTAGGACGAGTGCATGGGCCTGGATACCATGTGTGGTGTCAACGCTGCTTACCGCCATGCCGTCCCCGTCAAAGCTCCCATCTAGCGTGCCGTCGGTTAGTAGGCGCGCCATTGCGAAATGAGTCTGTGTGTTGTTGTGCGAGTGGCCACCCAGCACAATTCTGCCGTCGCTCTGTATGGCAACTCCGTAGGCCATATCGTCGCTGCTAGCCGCGAAATTTATCGTTTGCTTTCCGTCCGCACTAAACGCGGTGTCCAACGAACCATCGGTTCGGTAGCGTGCGACGGCAAAGTTCCGATTGGCACCGTTTCTAGCGTACCCTGCTACCACGACCATTCCGTTTGCATCCAAAGTCATGGCATTGGCGCCATCATCTGCCGAGTTAAAGTCTGTTGTGACGATTCCATCACTGCTGAACGCTGTGTCCAGTGTGCCATTCGTGTGGTAGCGGACCACGGTAAAGTCAGCGTTCGAGCCGTTGTAGGAGGTACCTGCGGCATATATTCGGTCGTCGGATCGTACTACGACAGCATTCGCGATGGCATTGCCGGAACCTATGTTAGTACTCACAAGTCCGTCGGCGCTAAAGGCCGTGTCTAGACTCCCGTTTGTGAGATAACGTGCTATGGCAAAATTATTTTGAGTGCCCGCATCTGTAAAGCCGGCAGTTACAATTTTATGGTCGTTTGCGATCGTCACGGCGTACGCAACATCATTGTTACCAGCAAAGTCTGTGGTAGCTCGTCCATCGGTGTCAAAACTGGTGTCCAATGTGCCCGACGAGCGGTACCGTACTATACCGAAGTTGTAGTTTCCCCCGAAAGTTGTTCCAGCTGCGATCACCTTTCCATCACTTTGCACAGCGAGTGCATACGCAATTTCGTCTGTCGTTCCGATTGAGGTAATCGCCACCCCGTTTCCGTTGAATCCGCTGTCACCGGTTGTACCACCAGCCAACGAGGTAAGTCGTATGAGTGCCAGATCCCAGTCGGTTCCGTTGTAGCTTCTGCCGGTGAGTGTGATCCGTCCTTGATCCAATACGATGTCGCGCGCCACCGCTCCCGATGCCACACTGTACGTACCCGAAGTATCACGGGTCCCGTTAGTCGTGTAACTCGCGATGGCCATACGGTAACTCCCCCCAGAGTAGGATCGGCCGGCGAGGTGGATATAGTTGTCAGTCCCGAGTGCCACGGCCCAGGCCACGTCGTCTGCTACCCCTAGCGCCCAAGCATCCATCCCGTCCCCGCTAAAAGATGTATCGAGGCTGCCGTCAGTTCGGTAGCGTGCGACGGCGAATCTTGGGGTGACGCCTATATCAGATTGTCCGGCGATGATAATCTTGTCATCACTTTGCAGGGTAAGCGCCACCCCGTAATCTCCTACGGCTCCTATGGCTGTGGTAAGCATGCCATCCGCATCGAAGTTGGTATCGAGACTGGCATCGGAGAGTAGCCGCACGGCCGCAAATTCGAATTTCCCCGATTGATTTGAGTAGCCACCAATGACAACACGCTGATTGCTATCGATTCCGAGCCCACGTGCGAACTCGTTACCGCCTATGTCAATTCGTCTTAGACCGCCTCCATAAGTGGTATCGAGCGATCCGTCAGATAAAAGTCTAGCGGTCGCAAAGTCGAAGTCCGCAAATCCCCAGGCTCTCCCTGCCACAACGATCCGCCCCATCGAATCGAGTGCGACAGAGTGGGCAATGGAATCTCCTAAGGCGTTGGAGATAATCGCGACTCCGTCTGTATCAAAGCTTGTGTCAAGCGAGCCGTCTGGATGGAGACGCGCGACTGCCATATCGTAGTATGAGCCATTGTGACTCAAACCTGCGACAACGAGCTTTCCGTCGGATTGGTAGGTGGCCGCGCGGAGTGTGTCGGCATTTGCACCGGGTGCGTAAGTGAAGATCCCGGTGCTTCCCCAGTTGTCTAAAAAAAGCCCGTTGTCCGGCAGTGCGAAGGCCCAGTTGCCCCAACTAAGAAGAGAAAGCGTAATGAATGTGAATGCGCGGCGTAATGTAAAGAAAGAATGCGGCGAGTGGGAAGTCATGGAGATTGAATACGTAGACGATACAATCTCGACGACTATTTGAAAAGTAGGCGACCGGTGACGGATTGCGGCGAGTGAAGGATTTATCCTACTTTTTTAACTTTCGAGGGGTGATTGGATTCGTAGATTTTACCCTCGATAAAAATCTCAAAAAGAATGGGGTCAAGCTTACCTGCAGTGACCTCTTGCTGGAGGATATCTAGAGCTTTTTCCGTGGGGACCGCATCCTTGTACCAGCGATCCGCTGCGGTCAAGGCATCGTAGATATCCGCAATAGTCATGATCTTGGATTGCAGAGGAATTTCGTGGGACATCAGCCCGCGCGGGTACCCGGTGCCGTTTAGCTTCTCGTGGTGCGCAAAGGCAATTTCCGGTAGATTCTTGAAACTGCGCGTCCACGGGATTGTTTTCAGAAATTGGTAGGTATGGCGGACATGGGATTCGACTTCCCGCCGTTCTCCCTCGGTGAGGGATCCGATGGGAACTGAAAGAGCCTTGTGCTCCTCTTCTGTAAGGAGACGTATCTCATAGCCGTCACTTAGTTTGACTGTGTAGTTCAAAATCTTTTCGAGTGCTTCGGCGCTTTTCTCCCTAAGGACCGTAGGTTCATTGGATGTTTGGATAACGTGCCAGTAAAGGTCCAGCTCCTCGGATCGCTTTTTGAATTCCTTTTCCAAAGTAGAAGACTTGGTTTTTTGTTTTTGTTCCAGAAACTGGATTCGCAGCGCTTCGCGTGCGATCCGGACGCGGTCGCGAATCGCCTCGAGTTGATACGGGTAGAGTTTCTTGGCTTTCACCAAAACTTCCTCGCGCACCCCGATCTTACCGACGTCGTGTAGTAGAGCCGCGTATTCCAGCTCACGCACTTCATCCGGTTTGAACTTTACGGATCGGTATATCCCGGTGTCGCAGCGGCTAGTGGCCTCGGCCAGGGCGACTGTCATGTTGGCGACGCGCTCCGAATGACCTCCCGTACTCGGGTCGCGCGCTTCAATCGCGGTGATCGATGCTTTTACAAAACCGTCAAAGAGCTCACGGATATCTGCGTAAAGCTGCATGTTCTCCAGGCAGATGGCGGCCTGAGCGATGAAAGAGGAAATGAGACTCTCGTCTTCGGCGTCAAAGGAGTCGAGTCCAGTTAATCCTTTCTTGTTTAACAACTCGAGCACGGCGATGATCTGGTTCTCGCTGTTCTTAAGTGGAACGGCGAGTACCGACTTTAATGACGATTCATCTGCGGGCCGTTGGAATTGTAGAGGCAGACTTGGGCGGAGGCCCTCATGGACTGGAATATTCAGAGGCTTTGCCGTGAGAACAACATAGCCGCAGATGTTATTCTCTGTTGCTTTCTCATTGATGGCGCTGATGCTGACTCCGTTGCGCTCGGCAGAGATTTTCACCCGAAGGTACATTTCACCGTCGGTTTCCTCCACCATGTACAGATTTCCTTTTTCGGAAGAAGTCAGGTCCATGGACTCTTGCAGAATCTGTTCAAGAAGGCGTTTTTGATCTCTTTCGGCAGACATCGTGATGAAGATGTGGTTTAGCCGCTCCAACATTTCCTGGTTGATGCGCTTGCCCTCGCGCCGAGCTTTTCTGAGTAGCTCACGCACGGCACGGAGGAGATGAAATTTAGGGTCTTCCAGGAGAGCGGCCTCCGAGAGGACGTCAGAAAGTTCCAGTACCTCCGAATGTTTGGTTAGGAACGGATCAGAATTTTCGGAGATGACGAGCATTCCCAAGTCGGCGAGGGATTGCTTGCCCAGGCTTTTTCTAAGCGTTTCGACCGTGGCGGTAAAATCTTTTTCTCCAACAAGAATGATTACTAGCTGGCGTTTATCTTCAGCTTTCTGGATGGAGTCTATGAGTTCAGCATTGTCGCTTGGAACGCAGTGGTGCCACTCAGCCGGAAATGGAATTTTCTTTTTGGTCGCGCCCTTTTTAACTATGAATAGCGTTTGACGCGCTCGGACTTCAAGATTCCGGGACATAGGTGTGCCTCAACTACGTTTCGGCTTTTTGGTTGATTTTTATGACGATTCGTCGCGTTACGCGCTTTTCAGTTTTGCCTCGCGTGTCGCAGTGCGTCGGCGTGCAATCATGTCCGCGGTGTAGATAAGCAGACCGACCCAGATGAGCCCGAAGGTAAGCATGCGTACCTCATCAAATGGCTCGTGGTAGATAAAAAGAGCGATGAGAAAGTTCATCATAGGAGCGATGTATTGAAGAAAACCCATTACGGTGAACGGCACCCGCCGGGCTCCTAAAGTAAACCAGACCTGCGGCAATAGGGTGACTGGTCCGCTGGCGATGAGTAAGGCCCAGGTCATCAAGTTGTGAGGGGTGCTGTAAAAATAAAGGTACGCAAGCGCGGGAAGACTGAGCAGACCTGTTTCGAATGCAACAGTGAGGGACGCATCGATAGAAATTTTTCTTTTGAATAGACCGTAAAAGGTGAAAGTAAAAGCCAAGCAGAGAGCTATCCACGGGAGCGTTCCCAGCCTGAACCAGAGTAGGCTGATAGCAACAGTCGCGAGTAGTACCGCCAGGCGTTGGTTGCGGTTGAGGCGTTCATGCAGAAACCATACGCCTAGCCCAACAAAAGTAAGAGGGGCGATGAAATAGCCTAGGCTCGCTTCCAGGATGCGCTCTGTAACCATCGCTAGGATAAAGGCGCCCCAATTGAACCCAATTAGCACCGTTCCCAGTACTATGTAGATCCAATCCCGGGATCCTTTTTCGAACACACTCGCGCACTGTTCGCGCACCCGCTGCTTAAAAAATAAAGGAATAAGAAATATGAAAGACCAGAGTATTCGGTGCGCTAGGATCTCCAGAGGCGCGACGCCCGTAAGGCGTTTCCAAAACAAGGCCGCAAATCCCCACCAAAAGTAGGCCAGTAGCGAATAAGCGAGCCCGATGCGGGCCTCGGAAGGCTTGGAATTTCCATTGGATAGAAGGCGCATGGTCGGCGCGCAATAAACCACTTCTGAGGGGGACGGGTCAAGCTCTCATTAAAACCTTTAAATATTGAATACTTATGAGATTTCACAATCTCTTTGTTGAGACCGTCTGACGTGCGGCGTTATACTTTAAGTGTCGGATCCGCGGGGATCCGGAAAAGATTTTTTGGGAAATAGCAGTACGTTGGAGGAGGCCCAATAATGAAGTTCGCACTCGCCGTGATCGGCGCTACGCTTCTTTTTTTCTTCGGAAGCACAGCATCCGCCGATTCAAATTCTGAACAAGACAATCCCACAGAAAACGTCGCGACTCGTTCCGTTGCGTATGCGGTCTATTGTGATGCAGGCGTGGATCGTTCTGCGTACAAGGAAGAAATGGTGGAGCGTTCCGGTAGCGATGATGACGTAATGGTACTCACCAGTACCGGTTATCAAAAACTCATGCAAAGTCTTTCAAATGCTTACGACGAGCATTGCGGTCCCGGCGTAAGAGTTTCAGTCAAGAAGGGTGGAGTTTTGTGAGGCCCTGGGGCGGGGTGAGGTGCTCGCGGCATCTCACCCTGTCCACTTTTTTGGGTCTCTATTGGGAGTTTTCACCGTCCCGCGCGCGGACTAGTAGCTCCGCGTATAACCGCCGTCGACGAACACATCCGTACCCGTAACGAAGGTGTTGGCGGCAGAACATAAAAAGGCAGCCACTCGTCCGACCTCGTCCGGCTTTCCGATTCTGCCGATCGCGGTTTCTTCCTGCATCGATCGGTAGAATTCGGGGCTTTTCTTTTCCAGTTCATCCAGGCGGCCCGTCTGGATCGGTCCGGGAAGGATATTGTTAACGAGGATCCCGGATCGGCCGACCTCTTTGGCGAGGTTCTTGGTCCAGGCGCTCAGACCGGCGCGGAACGTGGCACTGATAGGAAGGTTTGGGATTCGCTCTTTTGCAGCGGTGGACGTAATCGTGAGCAGGCGGCCCCAAGCCCGCTTCTTCATGGAAGGCAGCACAAGTTCCGTCAACACTAGCACGCTTCTTAGAAGTCCCTGATAGCCAGTGTCCCAGGCGCTCAGAGGAAGCGTTGTCATCGGTCCGGCCGGTGGGCCACCGACATTATTTATGAGGATATCAATGGGTTTTTCGGAAAGAAGTCCCCCGATTTTCTGACGGATGTTTTGTTCGTCACTCAGATCGACGGCGCAACCGGCGAGCTTTGCCTCTGGGTAAGCTTGTCGGATGCTGACGATCGCGCGTTCAATGTTCTCGGAGTTTCTGCTGGCGATTATGATTTCGGTGCCTTCCGCCGCCAGCGCTGTAGCGATGCCGAGACCAATTCCCTGGCTTCCGCCGGTTACTAGTGCTCTTCTGTCAGAAATATTGAGATCCATCATCCACTCCTTAATCGTTCCAGTTTCAAACTCCAACGGTGTTCTACCATATGGCGTAGTCCGAGATGTTCTGCTTTTGAAAGCGTAGGATCGTCATCCAAAATCCGCGTGGCCTCTCTTTGGGCGGTGGCAAGCAGGCTAGCGTCCCGCACTATGTGACCCACTCTAAAACCGGGCAGACCCGACTGTTGGAGGCCCAGGAATTCTCCGGGGCCTCGAATCTTCAAATCTTCTTCGGCGATTCTAAAGCCGTCTTCACTCTCGCACATCACCCGCAGACGGCGGGTGATGTTTCCGCTACTCATCAGTAGGCAGTAGCTCTTATCACTCCCTCGGCCGACGCGGCCGCGTAGCTGGTGCAGCTGTGAGAGGCCCAGTCGTTCGGGGTGCTCGATTACCATGAGCGTGGCCTGCGGCACATCGATACCCACCTCGATAACCGTCGTCGATACCAATATCTGAAATTCCCCGTTCTTGAAGGCCTTCAAGATGGCCTCTTTTTCCGGTCCTTTCATGCGTCCGTGGAGTAAGCCCAGTTTTAGATCTGGGAATACCTCTTTCTGAAGTCTTCCATACATTTCTGTGGCCGACTTTAGATCCAGCTTTTCCGAGGCTTCGACCAAGGGATAAATAATATAAACCTGCTGTCCCGCTTCCACCGTTTTTCGAATCGTTTGGAAGAGTCTAGGCCGTTCGGGTTCGCGCAAGACACGTGTTTCGATCGGGATGCGCCCCTTCGGTTTTTGCCTGATAAGGGAGAGGTCGAGATCTCCGTAAAGTGTAAGCGCTAAGGTACGTGGAATGGGAGTGGCGGTCATCATCAGCAGGTGCGTACTCGCTCCCTTGCGCGCAAGCTGGTTGCGCTGCTCTACTCCGAAACGATGTTGCTCGTCGACAATCACAAGGCCCAAGCGTGAAAAATCCACGCCTTTTTGAAATAGCGCGTGCGTACCGACAACAAACTGAATTTCTCCTGAGCGAACTTTTGGCAAAGCTTCCTTTTTAGTGGATTGCACCAATAGGCCCGGTTGGATTCCCAAGGGCGCAAGCCACTGTTCCGCATTTTTGAAATGCTGAACCGCAAGTATCTCCGTGGGAACCATCAAGGCAATTTGGTAGCCTGCGGCCGCCGTGAGCGCAGCGGCGGCAAAAGCGACAATGGTTTTGCCAGAGCCCACGTCGCCTTGAACCAGCCGAGCCATAGGGTAGGGGCGTGCGAGATCGGTGGTGATATCAGAAATTGCAAGAGCTTGGTCTTCGGTGATCTGGAACGGCAGCGAGCGGATAAAATCTACCTGCAGTCCCTTCCTGTCTACAAGACTCGGGGCTTTTTGCTCCGTGCGTTCGCGTTTTTTTAGTCCCAGACCCAGCTGCAAAACAAAAAACTCTTCAAAAATTATCCGACTCAGCGACTTTGCGGATTCTTTGCCCGAGGGGAGCTCTTTGGGGAAATGCACATCATGGAAACTGCTCTGAATGTCGGGCAATTGCAGCCGTTCGAGAAGTTCTACCGGCAAGGGATCTTTCAACTCGGGCAACGAACGCCTGAGTGTTTCGCTGATGAGCTTTCGAATTGTTTTTTGGTGGAGCCCATCGGTTTCGCTATAAATGGGGACGATCCTTCCAAAGCTCATGGTTTGGCGCGGCTTCCCCTCATGGAGTTCCTTAACTTTTTCATATTCGGGGTGAACGATCTGTGGTCTCCCACCGAACAGCTTGACCTCCCCGTAAATAAGGAAACGCGCACCGACTTCAAACTCCGTCGCTAAGGAAGGAAATGCGTGAAACCACAAAAGCGTCAGCCGCCCCGTCTCATCTCCAAAGACAACCTCGAAGCGCTTCGTACGGCGAGCCCGAATCTCACGGCTGGATAAAACAGTGCCCAGCAAGGTTGGGTGCATGCCCGGTCCTACCGACGCGATGGGCACGATCTGACGCCGATCTTCGTAGGTTCGAGGCAGATAATACAAGGCATCCTCTAAAGTCTGGATGCCCTTTTTCCCGAGCGTTTTTGAAAGTTTGGGGCCCACACCCCGTATGGATTGGATAGACGTGGAGAGTGTAGACGTCTCACTCATACCGAATGGAAAGGACTTCGTACTCCACTTCGCCTTTGGGAACCTTGACGGTGACTTCATCCCCTACTTTTTTGTTCAGTAAGGCCTTGGCGATGGGAGACTGTATAGAAAGTCGCCCTTCTTTTACGTCAGCTTCCTCCTGTCCTACCAGCTGGTAGGTTTTTTGTTCTTCGGATTCCAGATCCATGAGCTCTACCGTAGCACCAAATTTGATCTGGTCGCTTTGGATATCCTTCGGGTCGATGACCTCGGCGCGCGCCAACTTGTCCTCTATTTCCTGAATGCGACCCTCGATAAAGGCCTGCTTTTCTTTGGCGGCATCATACTCCGCGTTTTCGGAAAGATCTCCGTGCGCGCGCGCAGTCGCGATTTCCTTGATGACGTTCGGGCGGTCGTTTGACTTGAGTTTTTTCAGTTCCGCTTCGAGCTTATCTCGCCCGGATCTTGTCATGGGAAAGGATTCCATAACTACTCCTATCCTTTGTCCTTACCCTAGTTCAGGGTGTGTGTAAAACAACAATGGCGGTTCGCCTTAGAGCATTAGTGAAGGGGACGCCTTAGTAGGTTTCTGCTTCTTTCTCTCCTGCAAACACATTGTGGAGACTGGAGTTTGACGCATCTGTGCGATGGCCCTTGTTCCGGCTCGTGCTGCAGGAATGGTCGTGAAGTAGCAGAGGTTGCGCATCAAGGTGTTTCGTCGAAGCTCGTAAGCGGCACCAACCTCGTGGATACCCAAGGTCGAGGTGTTGATGACCAGCTGAATGTCACCATTCTTGATCATATCCACAACGTGCGGCCGCCCTTCGTCGACTTTGTTTACAATTTCAATATTTAAGCCGTGATCTTCCAGATAGGCGGCAGTCCCCCGAGTCCCACACAAGGTGAAACCCAAGTCGTGCAGCTCTATCGCTATCGGAGCGAGGGCCTTTTTGTCGGCATCTCGCACACTCAAGAATACGCGTCCCTCTTGGGGTAAACGGAATCCGGAGCTGAGCATGGCCTTGGCAAAGGCCTCGCCGAAAGTCGCGCCACCTCCCATGACTTCACCCGTGGAACGCATTTCAGGTCCGAGGATAATGTCTGTGCGTGGAAACTTCTGGAACGGGAAGACGGATTCTTTCACGTAAACCCGATCCATGGTCAAGTCTTCTGGTACGTTCATGTCCTTGAGCTTCTTGCCCATCATCACTTTCATCGCGATCTGAGAGAAAGGGATGCCTCGAGCTTTGCTGGAGAATGGCACCGTTCGGGAGGCGCGCGGGTTTACTTCCAGGATATAAATCTTTCCGTTTTCAATCGCGAACTGGATATTTATCAGCCCGAGCACTTTGAGTTCTTTTGCCAACAATCCGGTTTGCCGTATCAGCTCTTCTTGGACTTCGCCACTGAGTGAAATGGGCGGCAGAGTGCAAGAGGAGTCTCCAGAATGTACGCCGGCCTCGTGCACCTGTTCCAGGATTCCGCAAACAAGAAGCTGTTCACCGTCCCAAATCCCGTCTACATCGACCTCAATCGCACTCTTCAGGAAGCGGTCGATAAGTAGAGGGGCTTCGGGAGTGATTTCGATTCCCTTAAGGATCCAGCGCTGAAAATCTCGACTGTTGTAGATGATTTCCATTCCACGTCCGCCCAGTACGTAAGATGGGCGAACCAGGAGTGGGAAACCGAGTTTTTCGGCCGCCGCGACCGCGTTCTTTCTGTCGGTGACAGTACTGCTCTCCGGTTGGCGCAAATCCAACTGGTGACAGAGTGCACGGAACTTGTCGCGATCTTCCGCTACCTCAATGGCCTCGCTCGGAGTGCCCATGATGGGGTAGTTGAGCTTGTGAAGTTGCTTTGAAAGGTTAAGCGGAGTCTGCCCACCAAAGTGCACGACAATGCCATCCGGTTTTTCTGTTTCCAGGACGTTGATAATGTCTTCCAAGAACAGAGGCTCAAAGAACAATTTGTCACTGATGTCGTAGTCCGTACTGACGGTCTCGGGGTTGCAGTTGACCATGATGCTTTCATAGCCTTCTTCACGGATGGCTTTGGAAGCTTGCACGCAGCAGTAATCAAACTCGATTCCCTGGCCAATGCGGTTCGGACCGCCTCCAAGAATGACGATTTTCTTTTTTCCGCTCGACGGGTTGGGGTCCCCATACTGTTCATAGGTAGAATAAAAGTACGGTGTGTTCGAGGCGAATTCTGCGCCGCAAGTATCTACCATCTTGAAGACCGGTTTTACCCCGGCGTGCTGTCTCTTGGCGCGCACCTGGACTTCTGAACTCTGTATGAAATGCGCGATCGCCGCATCTGAAAAACCCTCTCGCTTCCATTTGTAGAGAGTTTCTTTCGGGACGTCGGAGAGCCGGCCTTCCCAAGTGGCGATCTCCCGTTCTGTCTCGATGAGAGAGTAGATTTGGCGCACGAACCAAGGGTCCACCTTGGTAATACGCGAAACTTCCTCGGCAGAGACTCCCTCACGCATGGCCTGCGCCATCCAAAGGAGACGATCGGGCTTGGGATTCTTGAGATAATTGCGCACACCTTCGACCCAGGCTTCTCCCGAACGCAGTTTACGCCGTTCCTTTAGTGGGTTGAGTCCCCAAAGATTCGTTTCCAGCGAGCGTAAAGCTTTCTGCAGCGACTCTCGGAAAGTCCGTCCAAAGGCCATCACTTCTCCCACCGAGCGCATTTGAGGAGAAAGACGAGAATCCGATCGGGGAAATTTCTCGAAAGCAAAGCGCGGAATTTTTGTGACTACGTAGTCGATACTCGGTTCAAAGCAGGACGGGGTCATCTTTGTGATGTCGTTTGGAATCTCATCCAACGAGTAGCCCACCGCCAGTTTGGTCGCGATTTTAGCGATGGGAAAGCCTGTTGCCTTAGAAGCCAAGGCGGAGCTTCGAGACACGCGCGGATTCATTTCGATCGCTACTACGCGCCCGGTCTGTGGATTGACTGCAAACTGGATGTTGGATCCCCCTGTGTCCACGCCCACTTCGCGGATAATCGCAAGTGCCATATCGCGCATTGCCTGGTACTCCACGTCCGTCAGGGTTTGCGCAGGGGCGACGGTTACGCTGTCGCCGGTATGGACGCCCATCGGATCGATGTTCTCGATAGAACACACGATGACGACGTTGTCTTTGGAGTCTCGCATAACCTCGAGCTCATACTCTTTCCAGCCCAAAACGGATTCTTCGACGAGAACATCATTGATGGGACTGGCCTCGATGCCGCGAGCTACTTCCGCGGTAAACTCTTCGATGTTGTAGGCGATGCTGGCTCCCGTTCCTCCGAGCGTGAAGGAAGGCCGGATGACACACGGAAAGCCGAGCTGCTCGCTGACCTGAATAGCCTGCGAGATAGTGCGCGCGTTGCCACTGCGTGCGTAGTCGATGCCCAGTTTGTTGAGAACTTTCTTGAAGAGCTCGCGATCCTCTGCTGTTTCGATGGCACGCTGGTTAGCGCCAATCAGCTCTACGCCGTACTTTTCCAAAATGCCTTTTTTGCTGAGATTCATTGCGAGGTTAAGCGCCGTCTGCCCACCCATCGTGGGGAGCAGGGCGTCCGGGCGTTCCCGCTTGATGATGTCTTCAAGGTACTCGAGCGTGAGCGGCTCCACATAGGTGCGATCGGCGAAGTCGGGATCGGTCATGATGGTTGCTGGGTTGCTGTTTACCAGGATGACCTCGAAACCCTCTTCCTTGAGGGTCTTGCAGGCCTGCGTTCCTGAATAATCGAACTCGCAAGCTTGCCCGATCACGATCGGGCCAGAACCAATGATAAGGATGCGCTTTATGTCAGTCCGTTTCGGCATAGCCTCTTATATCCTACTGTTATCATCATAAATCTTCTCAATCGGAAGATGTGAATAGAGCCTGTGTTTCAAGTACATTCCAACTAGGAGCCAAAGCCAATTCTGGTAAGTAGAGAAGTCTTTGTTCCGTTTGAAAGTTTTAATCTTTGTCTTGATGTAAGGGTGCACTTCTGCCGGGTGATAAGAAGGCTTGCGCAAGAAAAGATACTTCTGCTTCTTGCTTGCCTCCGGATCTCCGACCAAGCGTGCTTCCAGGAAGTCTCCCTTTGAGAACGCGACTTGTTCGGCCCCTTTTAAGTTTTTCACCCAAAAAATTTCACCAGTATAGAGTTCTTTGAGCTTGAGCTCGGTGTCGGGGGTTTTTTGCACGGAATACAGGCCGCGTTGGTTAGCTACCTTCACGTGTTTCCAAACGCCCGCTTCTTCCCCGCTCAAGGTCTCGATGGTTTCCGGCAAGTTGTGTTCAAAGAAGCACCAGTCGTAGAAATAGTCCCACAAGTCTTCGATCAGTCCGGTGTTATCCGGCTGGTTTAGCGTGATGCGCAAACGAGTGTGAAAATCGCGTCGCATCTCTGCGAGTTTAGCCTTGTCGACGCTTTCAATGATTTTTTGAACCAGACGCTCGAAATCCGGTGCGCCACTGTCAGGCTGATTTTTCAACGCTTCACTCATTGAAGATAATGCTCCATGAAGTTGTCGAAGAGGTACGAGGCATCGCTGGGCCCAGGGCCAGCTTCCGGGTGGAACTGAATACTTTGCAGTTTAAGTCCCGCGGAGGCGTAGCCTTCCACTGTTTTGTCGTTCAAGCTCAAGTGAGTAAGCTCCAGATCCCGGTTGCCCTCAATCTCTTCCATCGGGATGGCAAAGCCATGGTTTTGCGAGGTAACGAGAATGCGTCCCGAGCGCATGTCCTTAACCGGGTGATTGACCCCGTGGTGACCAAACTTGAGCTTATACGTGCTCATTCCAAGAGCGCGGGAAAGGAGCTGGTGCCCCATGCAGATGGCGAAGATCGGATATTTGCCGATGAGAGCCTTCAGGCTTTGCAGGACCTGCTCACTTACCTGGGACGGGTCTCCAGGTCCGTTAGAAAGCAAGATTGCATCGGGATTTCGCGCCGAAACCTCTTCCGCGGTAGTGTTGTACGGAACAACCACGACTCGGAAACCTCTGCGCTTGAGATGGCGGAGGATGTTTGTTTTTACTCCAAAGTCGTAAACCAGAATCGTCTTGCCGGCGTTAGAGGACGCTTCAAACTCATAGGCGGACTTGCAGCTGACCGAGGAAACAAGCTCCAAACCTTCCATCGATGGGACTTCTTGAAGAAGCCCTTTTGCTTTTTCGACCACGGCATCCTTAAACAGGCCTTCCGTGGAGAGAATAACTCCACGCTGAGCGCCCTCGGCTCGCAAGCGGATGGTGATTTCGCGCGTGTCGACATCGGTGATACCGGGGACCCCGGCCTTTTCGAGATATTTGTGAAGGCTTTCGTGTGCGCGCCAGTTAGAAGGTTCTTCGCAATAGTCTCGTACGACGACGCCGCTTAGGAACAGCGAGGCGGACTCTGTGTCTTCGCGATTGACCCCAGTGTTTCCGATATGGGGGTATGTCATTGTGACTATTTGATTGCTGTAAGACGGATCGGTGAAGATTTCCTGGTAGCCCGACATGCCCGTGTTGAAGACGACTTCGCCCCCACGGGATTGCTTGGCCCCAAACCCGGTTCCCAGAAAAAGGTGCCCGTTTTCTAGATATAGTGCAGACGGCCATCGGCTCATCGTGCTTCCTCCGATGCGTTATAGATCACTTTGCCACCGGTTACGGTGAAGCGAACTTTTCCCCGAACCTTGTACCCATCAAATGGAGTATTTCGGCTCTTTGATTTGAAAGTAGTTTTATCGATCGCGTACTCGGCGCTGGGATCAAAAATGGAAACGTCTCCGTCGGATCCGGGTTTTAAGTCCCCTTTGGGGAGTCCCAAAATTTTTGCGGGTGCAGCAGTCATAGCGTCAACGATCCGGCTCAAGGGGATGCCCTTCTCGTGATGCAAGCGGTAGTAAAACGGCAGAGCGATTTCCAGTCCCACCATTCCGAATGCGGCAAGATCGTATTCAACTTCCTTTTCCGTAACTGAATGGGGCGCGTGATCCGTAGCCAAGGCGTCGATCGTGCCGTCCTTGACTCCCTCTATCAAGGCGTCCACATCCACTTGTTCTCTGAGCGGCGGAGCCACTTTAGTGTTGGTATCATAGTTGCCGACTGCATCGTCCGTCAAAATGAGGTGATGCGGCGTGGCTTCTCCGGTTACTTTGATTCCTTTTGCCTTTGCTTCCCGCAACAGGCGTACACTTCCGGCGGTGCTTACATGTGCGATATGAAGTCGGGCGCCCGTAAGTTCGGCAAGCAATATGTCGCGGGCGACAATGACTTCCTCTGCGGCTTTGGGATTTCCGCGCAGTCCGAAGCGAGTCGAGTTCACGCCCTCGTTCATAACCCCTAGCCCTTTGAGGCAGGTGCATTCGGCGTGAGAAATAACTGCAAGATCGAACTTCTTGGAGTAGTCCAGCGCTTTGCGCATGATGTAGGAATCCTGAACCGTCGCACCGTCATCGGAAATTCCTACAATTCCGGCCTCAAACATGGAGCCGATTTCGGCAAGCTGCTTGCCCTCTAAACCCTTGGTAATGGCACCGATCGCATAAATGTTGACGTCGCAGTTGCTGGCTTTTTGATAAATGTAGCTGGTGACGAAAGGGTTATCGTTTACCGGTTTGGTATTTGCCATGCAGGCAATAGAAGTGAAGCCACCTGCCGCCGCTGCCAAGGCACCGCTCTCAATAGTTTCCTTGTGCGAGAAACCCGGGTCTCGCAGGTGGGTATGCATGTCCACCCAGCCAGGAGTAACGATGCAGCCAGCGGCGTCCACAACGCGGACGCCTGGGTGGGATCCCGCCTCGATGCCGCTCTTTATCGCGCTGACTTTTCCGTCCAAGATCAAAACGTCGAGCGTACCGTCCAGCTCCTGGCTAGGATCCACCACTCTACCGTTTTTAATCAGAAGATTGCTCATACCATCGTCCCTTCGTGGAGGGCTTCGCCACCGGTGAGCAGATGGAATATCGCCATGCGCACAAAGACACCGTTTCCGACTTGATTCAAAATCACAGAATGCGGGCCATCGACGACATCCGGGGAGAGTTCCACCCCGCGATTGACCGGGCCCGGGTGCATGATTAGCACATCCGGCTTGCAATGTTTTAGGGTTTCTGTGGAGACGCCATAAAAGCGTGCGTATTCCCCACCGCTAGGGTTTTGCGCTGGATTGAGTCGCTCTAGCTGAATCCGCAAAACCATCACGACGTCCTGGTCGCGGACGGCCGCCTTAAGATCTGTGTAAGCCGCTACCCCGAGCGCTTCGATCTGAGGCGGCAGGAGGGTCGGTGGGCCACAAACGCTAACCTTCGCACCCATCGTTTGGAGTGCGTAAATATCAGAGCGCGCAACCCGGCTGTGCGCAATGTCCCCAACAATAAGGACACGTAGGCCGGCAAAATCACCTTTGAACTCGCGCAAAGTCATCAGGTCCAGGAGCGCCTGCGTGGGGTGCTCATGGAAGCCGTCCCCAGCGTTCACCACTGGGATCCCAAGCGCCCGGTCGATGTGGTGGGGCGAGCCCGCGGAGGGGTGCCGGAGCACAAGGATGTCGGGTTGCATGGCCTCAATAGTCCGGGCGGTGTCCAGCAGGGTTTCACCTTTGCCGGTCGAGCTAGCCTCTTTCGTCAGGACTACGGTATTGCCGCCCAAATTCTTTGCCGCCAATGCGAAGGAGCTTCGTGTCCGGGTGCTGGGCTCAAAAAACAGCATTACGGCGTTCTTGCCGGCCAGACTTTTCGGAAACTGCGCTTTGCGATTGCGGATTGCCTTGAAATAAAAGGCACAATCCAATATTTGCTCAATGTGGTGTTTTTTTAAAAGTTCTGTCCCGAGGATTGACTTGATTCCAAGAACGTTGCGAGCGGTCACATCCATAAGGTTTACAAAGCTTTGAAGGGCCCAAAAAGGTTCCAGTTGTTCTAATTGAAATGACTGGAGAAATCAAGCCTCCTGCGGCGGTTTGATTTGTATCGAAAGTTGCGGTATTTACAGCCGGTTATGCGATTTCGGAGGCATATAAATGAGTGAAATGAGACTAAAAACTGGCCTGGCGGAGATGCTCAAGGGCGGTGTGATTATGGACGTGGTGAATGCGGAGCAGGCCAAGATCGCCGAACAGGCCGGCGCGGTGGCCGTGATGGCACTCGAACGGGTGCCCGCAGACATCCGCAAGCAGGGCGGAGTGGCCCGGATGTCCGATCCCCAGATGATTTTGGAAATCATGGATGCGGTATCCATCCCCGTGATGGCAAAGGCGCGTATTGGCCATTTCGTGGAGGCCCAGATTCTGGAGGCTCTAGGGGTGGACTATGTGGATGAGAGCGAAGTGCTCACCCCCGCTGACGAAGAGCACCATATCGACAAATTCAAGTTCAAGGTCCCGTTCGTGTGCGGGGCGCGCAATTTGGGTGAGGCCCTCCGGCGCATTGCCGAAGGGGCAGCGATGATCCGCACCAAAGGCGAGGCGGGTTCTGGCAATATTGTCGAGGCCGTACGCCATCTTCGTGCGATGCACTCTCAGATGCGGCGCCTGACGCTGCTTGGGGACGAGGAGTTGGTGCACGAGGCGAAGGAGACGGGCGCACCCCTGGAGCTTATCCGTTGGGTGGCAAAGCATGGAAAGCTTCCCGTCCCTAATTTTGCAGCGGGCGGTGTTTCGACCCCTGCCGACGCGGCGCTGGTTCGTCAGTTGGGCGCGGAGGCCGTTTTCGTCGGCTCTGGCATCTTCAAGTCTGAAGATCCGGCCCCCAGGGCTCGGGCTATTGTGGAAGCGACCACCAATTACCAGGACCCGGCCGTGCTGGCTAAATGCTCACGCGGGCTCGGTGAACCCATGAAAGGTCTCGATATCCACCAGCTGGCTCCCGAAGAACGTCTCCAGGAACGCGGGTGGTAGAAAAGCAGCGCATTGGAATCCTTGCTTTGCAGGGAGCGGTAAAGCCGCACGTCGAAAAACTCGTTCAGCTCGGTGTGGAAGTTGTGGAGGTGCTGACGCCCTATACGCTGGCCTCGGTGGACGCGCTGATCGTTCCCGGGGGGGAGAGCTCCGCGTTTCTGCATCTCATCGAGATGAATGGCCTTTGGGATCCGCTGCTGGAGTTCGGTAGGGAGAAACCCGTTTGGGGGATCTGCGCCGGCGCGATTCTTATGGCCTCGGAAGTGCTGCACCCTGCGCAGCGGTCGCTCAACTTGTTTGATGCTACCGTCGAGAGAAATGCTTATGGGCGCCAGCTACAAAGTTTTGTGAGCGCTCTCGAGCCGGCTCCAGCGTGGGAAGAAGAGGGCGTGGAAGGGGTTTTTATTAGGGCCCCGCGCATAAAGAATGTGGGCCCCAAGGTCGTGCCGCTGTTATCCTATAAAGGTGAGATGGTAATGGCCCGGGAAGGGAAGCACCTGATTTCCACCTTCCACCCTGAATTGACCGAGTCCCCCGCAGTACACCGGTATTTTTTGGGTCTGTGCGGAACAACATGAGCTTGCAACATGGATGACATTTTTCCAAAGTACCTTCGCAAAATTGTTCAGAAGCTGGATTTTCTCGGCATACCCAACCTGGGGATGCTGATCGCCGGGCTGGCAGTTCTCGCGTTTATGGCGCGCATGGGAATGAACGCCCCGCTAGAACGGTTTACTTTCGATCCTTACCTGGTTTCGCAAGGGGAATGGTGGCGGCTATTCGCTTTTCCCACCGGCCTTACCAATCCGCTCTTTCTGTTTTTTTATGTTCTCTATGTCTACTACGTAATGGGTAGCTTGGAATCTCATTGGGGACCAGGGCCGCTCACCATTTTCGTTGGCTTCTCTTACCTAATGGCAATTGCGGGCGCCTTTGCCGTCGGGCAACCCGTTTCCATTTGGTACCATGTATTGGAAAACATCAGCTTGGCTTTTGGAACGCTTTTCCCGGATGTTACTTTTTACCTTTTCTTCGTGGTTCCCGTTCGTGCCAAGTGGCTGGCGCTTTTTGCAGGTGCCTTGCTGCTTTTCCAGTTTTTTGTGGGTGGGCTTTACACGAAAATCTTTTTGGTTATCGTGTTGCTTCCTTATCTAATATTTTTTGGACCTTACCTGTTTACTCGGATAAAAAACAGGCGTTCGCTTTCCAAACATAAGCGGCGTTTTGATCAGGATATGTGGCGATGAAATACACTAACAATATTTTGCAGACTCCTATCGGTAAGATTAGCGTTTACGCCTGTGAGGACGGACTACGTGAAATTCGTTTCCAGAATCACAAGAAAGAGCCGTTGACCGATTTGCACGTCGATGCTCTGAAGCAGCTGGAGGAATATTTTGCGGGAACGCGGCAGATCTTCGAGCTCCCGCTCTCGTTGACTGGCACGGATTTTCAGGTGCGTGTCTGGGATAGCTTGCGCGTTTTGGGCTTTGGCGAGACCACCAACTACGGGAGTATTGCGCATTCCGTGGGCAGTCCGCGGGCAAGTCGAGCCGTGGGGAATGCCGTTGGCCGCAATCCCTTGCCGATCGTAATCCCCTGCCACCGCGTCATTCACGCGGGCGGTGGAATTGGCGGATTCAGCGGCGGTTTGAGTAAAAAAAGGTGGCTTCTAAACCACGAAACTTTCCAATTCCCTACTTCGCGTCGGGATGTAGCTTCTCTTGTGAGCGTCGGTATTTGATAAAAATCCGGATGACGACGATTGCGAAGACCGAGAATATGCCGATCGTTGCGTAGTTCTTGAGATGGCGAATCTGTACCAAGATTTGCTCGATCTCATCACCAAGATAGTGGCCAAGATAGTAACCGATGGCAATCCACACAGGTACGCTCAGGAGCGCTGCAAGCCCGTCCAAGAGCACGAACCGCGTGTATTTCATGTGCATGGCACCTGCCGTAAAAAAGGCGACAGCTCGGAATCCTGCGACAAACCTTGCAAAGAAAACGATCTTGTCGCCAAATTTTCTGAAATAGGCTTTGGTGCGCCTAATTTTTTCGGGTTTGAAAAACGTCTGGAAGGTTTCGTGATCTAACATCGCGCGGCCTAGCTTGTGGCCGATAAAGTAGAGAAGACTGTCGCCAATTAAGACGCCAAACAACGTCGTGAGAAGGGCCAGACCGAGTTGCATGGTGCCTTCCCAGGTGAGGTAACCGGCCGCGATGAGTGGGATGTCCTCGGGCAGTGGGAAACCCAAGCCACACGCGACCAACACTCCAAACACGATCCAGTATGCCGCTCCGCCGGAGAGTCCCGTCAGGTATTCAAAAAGCCTATCCACAAAGACCCATTCTTAGAAATAATGTGCTATCTAATAATGCCATGACTGCCAAGCGCAAGAAAGCTGGTTCCGGTTCGCGTGGGTCGAAAAAAGCCGTCCCCCCAAGGAAGCCCAGCCAAAAAGCAAAAAAATCACGTAAAGGCCCGAAAAAGGCGTCCGAATCGAGCTCAAGCTTAGGTCGCGTAACACGCCTTCCGTCAGTCGCAAAAAACACAGCGGTGGCACCCAGCCAGGCGGATCCTCTTTTACAAGCTTATATGAGGGAAGTACACAAGTATCCGCTGCTCAGTCGGGAGGAGGAAGCCCATTTAGCAGAAGTCTACAAAAAAGATGGCGATCGAGAGGCTTTCCAAAAGCTCGTCACCAGCAACCTGCGATTCGTGGTCAAAATTGCGTACCAATACATCAACTATCGGCTAAAACTTTTGGATCTGATCCAAGAAGGCAACATGGGGTTAGTGAAGGCCGTGGAGGAGTTTGATCCGTACCGTGGTGTTCGGCTGACGACCTATGCCGTTTGGTGGATTAGAAGTTACATGCAGGACGCCATTTTGCGAAATTACTCGCTTGTTAAAATGGGTACGACGCAGGCCCAAAAAAAGCTATTCTACCGATTGCGAAAAGAGCAGGCTCGGCTGGAGCGCGAGGGAATCGCTCCACCCCAAAGGTTGAAGCTTCTCGCCAGTCGCCTAGATGTTCGCGAAAAAGACGTTGTAGAAATGCAGCAACGTATGGGGGGACGAGATGTCTCCTTAGACGCGCCGACGTCCTCGGACGATGATAAAAGGCGTATACAGTTTCTAGCAGACGATGCGGAGGCCGTGGACGATACTCTCGCGGACTCTGAACAGCGTGCGCATTTTACGCGCATACTCCGGGAGTTCTCCGCTACCTTAGAAGGCCGTGACAAATCCTTTTTTGATCAGCGCTTGATAGCAGAGAAGCCAAAGACCTTGCAGGAGCTGGGCGACGAGTTCGGCGTCAGCAAGGAGCGTGCACGCCAGATCGAAGAGAAGATCAAGGAACGGCTCAAGGCCTTTGTCGTCGAGCGATACCCCGATTACAACTTGATTTGAGCTCTAGTCTGAACTGACTTCTGTATCGGCGAGTTTTAGCCAGCCGGAGGCGGTCACCTGCGAACCTACCTGAGTACCTGTGCCCGAAGTTTGGGAACCCCCAAACGACGAGAGCCCATTTATCTTAAGCTGTGTGGGATCAATGGAAAAACTCCACGAACCCAGGGCGAGGCTGACGAAGCAGGTCTTGTTGTTTTCGTCCCGTCTCCCAGTGGCGCTGCCGGTGGCGATAATGCGATTGTTCTCATAACGAACCGACACATTCGCAAAGGCGTAGAGCACCGTTCCGTCCTGAAATGTGCAGCGGTTTCCAATGACAATCTCACGCGCCGAAAGAGCTAGGCGCACTGCGAAATCAATATTTCCGCCTCTTTCATCCCTACCCCAGATGCCGCGCAAGGCCGTCGGTGTGCGTGTCGCATTCGACGGGATAGAGAAAAGATCATCGCGAAGGCGGGACTCTCCAGGACTGAGGGCGTCCGCGCAACCAACCACAAAAATCAGAGTCAGAGCCAGACTTATGTAAAACTTCATTCCGCCTCCATGTAGGGATAACGATAATCCGTCGGTGGAGCGAAAGTCTCAGAAACCGTCCGCATCGAAACCCAGCGAACTAGATTGAACAGGCTTCCTGCTTTGTCGTTGGTGCCAGAAGCGCGGCCGCCTCCGAAAGGCTGCTGCCCGACTACGGCGCCGGTCGGCTTGTTGTTTATGTAGAAATTTCCCGCGCTGTTTTCAAGAACTACTGAGGCACGATCCACCGCCGCCCGGTCCTGAGCGAAAATGCAGCCGGTCAGGCCGTATGGCGAAGTGTTGTCGCACAAACGCAACGTCTCTTCAAATTTACCGTCCTCATACACGTATACGGTCAATACAGGGCCAAAGAGCTCCTCCTGCATGGTTACGTAGTCCGGTTTTTTGGCCTCGATGACGGTAGGAGAGATAAAGTATCCCTGTTTGTCGTCACAATGCCCGCCGACCACGATCTCTGCGTTGGGATCTTTCTTAGCCCCCTCAATATGACTTTTGAGCTTCTCAAACGAAGCATTGTCGATGACGGCACCCATGAAGTTTCGGAAGTCGCTGGTATCGCCCATTTTTATCGATTCTACCTGAGCTACAAGTTCGTCCTTGATAGCCGACCAAACCGTTTTCGGAATATAGGCTCGAGAGGCCGCCGAACATTTTTGTCCCTGGTACTCGAAAGCCCCGCGAACAAGTGCTGTCACCAAAGCTGCCCTATCCGCTGAGGCATGCGCGAAGACAAAATCCTTGCCGCCCGTTTCTCCAACGATTCTAGGATAGCTCTTGTAGCGCGTGATATTGTTACCGACGGTCTGCCACATATGCTGGAATACACCCGTGCTACCGGTGAAATGGATTCCTGCAAGCTTTTCCGACTCCAGAACCGGGTTGCCCACATCTCCGCCACGGCCGGGCAAAAATTGAATGACGCCAGGAGGAAGTCCCGCTTCTTCGAGTAGCTTCAAAGTGTAGTAGGCGGAGTAAACAGACGTAGATGCCGGCTTCCAAAGTACCACGTTCCCCATCAGAGCCGGAGCCGTCGGCAAATTCCCTCCGATGGAGGTGAAGTTGAACGGTGTTACGGCAAAAACAAAACCTTCCAGTGGGCGGTACTGCAAACGGTTCCACATTCCCGGAGCCGATTCAGGCTGAATGGCGTAAAGCTGTTTCTGAAACGCGACGTTGAAACGGAAAAAATCGATGAGCTCGCAGGCCGCGTCGATCTCGGCTTGGTGAGCGGTTTTGCTCTGCCCGAGCATAGTGGCGGCGTTGAGGATCGGGCGGTACTTGGTAGCCAGCAACTCGGAAGCCTTCAGGAAGATGGAAGCGCGCGCGTCAGCAGAAAACCGCGACCACTCCTGCAGCGCTTTCTGGCTCCCTTCGATGGCGGCTTGAACCTCCTTGGTCCCGGCCTGGTGAAAAGTTCCAAGTTGAAGAGACTTGTTGTGTGGCGAGCGGATTTCAGCCGTTTTTCCGGTACGGACTTCTTCTCCATTAATAATGATGGGGATCTCTACAGGGTTGGCTTCAAAATCCGCTAGCTGTTTCTTAAGCGTCTTGGTTTCCGGAGAACCGGAGCGATAGTTCAAAACCGGCTCATTTTTTGGCACCGGAACGGTGGATTGCAGATTGGACATGTCGAACCCTCCCTTAGAGACTGTCACCACATTGCCTACCACTAAGGAGGTGTACGGACAAGAGTGGGCGAAAAAAGCCCGCTGTCTTTTATGCAAGAATCAGCGGGCTTTTCAAAAAACGCTATGCCACGTCGTATAATTACTTCTTGCGACGCTTTGTCTTGCTGCGTTTGGTTTTGCGCTTTGCAGCTTTTCCGCCGCGGCGTCTTTTGTTCTTCGACTTCTTCTTGCGGCCGGCACGCGACATCTTCACGCAGGAAAGGTCTCCCTGCTTGTCGATGAAATAAAGAAAGCCAGGCTTTCTTTTCACGCCGAGCTTCGCGACGACCTTGGGCTTTGCTTTGGCGGCTTTGCGTCCACGTCCCATCTTTGCCTTGGAGATGTTTCCTTTTTTGTCCAAGAAGTAAAGATAGCCGTCTTCTTTTTTAATGCCGACTTTTTCAACTTTTGTGGCCATGGGCTACTCCTGAAAGATTATGGGCTTATGCTACCAATTCTTACGCAGAAGTGGGACAAAATTCTTAGGCTTCGAGTTTCCAAATTGGAATATCGAAAACATTTGTCTGCAGGGAGAGCTCGCCTTCGGACTGACGACAAACGACAGCGTCCAATTCCAGTTTCTTTAGATCCTCGGTGAAGGCGCTGACGGTGTAGGCCGAAAATGCGTGGCGCACGGCTTGCTTCGTCTGGATTTTGATGAAATCGAGAGCTTCTTCGTGTCGCAAAACGAGTTTTCCTTCGGGTTTGGTACTCAAGTGCATCCCGTACTCGACCAGCTGTGGCGGGATTTCGAGGATCTGTCCCCAGGTGGCGAAATAGCGTGTGGGGTCCTGAGCCTCGATCGGAAATGGCCCGACATTTTTGCGCCAGGAGTCCAAACGTGCCTCGGCGTCCTGCGGACTTACCCAACTTAGATCATCCGGAGTGGTATCTGCCGCGAGTGCGTCGGCATAATGCCCTTTGTAAATGGCAATTTCTTCCTGAATGGGCAGTCGATTCAAACCAATACAGTCCACATTGAGAAACAGCGTGAAAGGGATGTTCCGGGCCACAAGTTCCGGTACGGCGTTCAAAAAGGTGCTTTTTCGGGGATTTTCGAGACAGATGGCCGCCTGATTGGAAAGATTTCCCTCGCGTAGACCCTTTACAAGATCTGCCACCTTAGCAAATTTGAAGTACTTGCCGACCTCGTCCAATTTTTCGCTAAACGTCTCTCTGTCCGGTACGTGGTCCTCACAAAGTACAATGGCTGTTCCGGAACCAAATATCTTCTTAATCCATTTCATAGTGTCTTCGAGTATGCCGTCGACTTCTCGTTTTTCAGATAGCTGTCAAACACCATGGCTGCGTTTCTGACAAAGAGTCTTCCAAGAGGCGTACACCGCAACCGCGAAGCGTCGCGCTCCAGAAGTCCATCCCGATCGAGCTCTTCCAAGGCGTCCAATTCCTCATCATAACGGACTTCAAAATCTTCATCAAACTGCTGACGGTACAAACTATAGGGAACTTCGAAGCGGCACATCAGATTCTGGATAATCCATTTGCGTTTGCGATCGTCGTCGCTAAGAACGCACCCCCGAAAGGTCGCATACCCTTTTTCGCTTATGGATTGCTGATAGGGGCCGACCTCACGGACATTTTGGAAAAAACCACCGTTAATCTCGCCAATGGCGGAGGCACCTATTCCGAGCAGATGGGTGCCGCGTTTGACCGTATAACCCATGAAATTCCGGTACAGCGTACCTCGATCTAGTGCCAGGCTGAGCTCATCATCCGGGACGGCGAAGTGGTCCATGCCGATTGCGATGTAGCCTGTTTCCTGGAGCTGTTCGTAGGCCAAAGAGAAAATGGCAACGCGTTCGTCTACCGGAGGCATCGGGTTTTTTTCCAGGATGCGTTGGTGCGGTCGCAGACTTGGAAGATGAGCATAGTTGTAGAGAGCAATCCGATCGGGGCGCATCCGAATGACTTTTTCTATGGTGCGGGAGAAGCTCTCAAGCGTCTGAAAGGGAAGTCCGTAAATCAAATCGAAGTTGATCCCGCGGTAGCCCAGACTCCGGCAGTATTCCAACATGTCTTGAGTCATTTCCGGGCTTTGAATCCGGTTTACCGCCTGCTGCACCTGCGGATCAAAATCCTGAACGCCCAGACTCACGCGGTTAAAGCCTTCCTGGCGCAGGGTCCGCAGCTGCTCTTGGCTTGTCACTCTCGGATCGATTTCAATGCTGACTTCGGCATCGTCTTCCAAGTCGAAGCGCTTCAATGTGTGTCTCTGCAGGCGCTCGATTTCTGACGCGGGAAGAAAAGTGGGCGTGCCACCACCCCAGCTAATCTGGCTTAGGCGCCGGCGCGTACCGAGTGCGTCTGCAACGGAATCGATCTCCGCCGTAAGAGCGTCCACATAGGGGTGGGACACCTGCGCGTCATGCGTGATCTTGATATTGCAGCCGCAGTAATAACAGAGGGATTCGCAAAACGGGATATGCGCGTACAGGGCAAGGGGCACAGAAGGATCCGAAGTACGCAGAGTCTCCTGGTAGGTGTCCGGGCCGATACTGTCGCTCCAGTGCGGCGCCGTTGGGTAGGACGTATAACGGGGCCCGGGCCGGCTGTATTTCATAAAGAGCGGCTTCAGATCCATAGCGTACGTGCCTCATCGACAAAAGCCTTGGCGTTCGCCACCGGGACATCTTTCAAGATCCCGTGTCCCAGATTGAGGATCGCCGGTTTTGAGAGCGTTCGTGCTTGCTGCACCAGTTCTCGCGTCTTGAGTCTTACCGTACCCTCATCCTGCAGAAGTGTGGTGGGATCCAAATTCCCTTGAAGGCTGAATCCAGACCCCAGAAGAGTTTCCCACTGCGGGAGTGTTAGATTTGCGTCGACACTCAAAATGTCAGCTTTCAGCTTAGAAACAACAGGTGCCAAGTGCGCGGCCTGTTTGAAATAGTAGATTCGTGGCACATTCAACGGCGCCAGTTTTTCAAAAATGCCGTTGATGATGGGCAGGTAGTATTCCTCGTAAAAACCAAGAGGTAGAACGCTGGCCCAGGTGTCGAAGAGTTGCACCGCATGGGCTCCAGAGCGAATCTGGTACTCCAGGTACGCTGACGTCGCGTTTGCCAGTGTCCTGAGAACTTCGGCAAGCCCGTTCGGATCTTTTTGCATCCAGCCGAGTAGGTGTCTGAACTCTCGGCTCGAGCGCCCCTCAATTAGGTAGCTTGCTACCGTCCATGGAGCCCCTGCGAATCCGAACAATGCCTTTGACGGGTGAAGGCCCTCGCGAATGGACGTGAGCGCCTCACCAACAAATCCGGTGTGCTTGGCCGGATCAAAACTCTGAAAAACATCAAAGTCCGCTCGGCTTCGTAGCGGGGTCGGGAGAACGGGACCAACGCCCTCGTGTAGCTCGACCGGTACACCCAACCCGTAGGGGAGAGTCAGGATGTCTGAGAAAAAAATCACAGCGTCGACATCCAAAACTTCTAGGGGGAGCAAGCTTACTTTTGCGGCGACTTCCGGCCGGCTTACCATCTCCCAGAATGTATTTTCCTTTCGGATGTCGCGGTAACTCTGCAGGTAGCGGCCCGCCTGGCGCATCATCCAGACGGGAAAACGTCCAAGAGACTCCCCTTCCAGGTGTCGGATAATGTCTGGTTTCATAAGGCCTCCGGCGTAAACTTGTAACCCAGCCCGCGTACAGCGTGGATGCTGCTCGGCTGGCTCGGATCCATTTCGAAATATTTCCTCAACCGCAGGATAAAATTGTCTACGGTGCGTGAACTGGGGAATACATTGTAACCCCAGACTTTGTCCAGGATTTCGCTTCGTGTAACGACCTGACCCTTCTTTTCAATGAGCAGTTTCATGAGCATGCATTCTTTTTGGGTCAACGCGAATGTCTTTCTGCCTCGGCCCGCCTCGAACTTTCTGAAGTCCACCCATTTGTCCTCCCATCGGTAGACGGCCCCATCGTCCGGGAGCGTTCCGTACCACCCTCGACGTCGGAGCATTGCGGAGACACGGAGGAGTAACTCCTCCATTTCGAAGGGTTTGGTGAGGTAGTCGTCGGCACCGACTCGCAGGCCCTCAATTCGATTGGTGGCATCTGAAAGCGCAGAAAGCATCAGTATAGGGATGTTTGGATCCCGTTTCCTTAGATGGGAACACATCTCCAGGCCGGAGATGTCTCCCTCGAGCATGATATCCAAAATGTACAGGTCCCAGTTTCGCTCGACGACCATGGCCTCTTCGGCGGAACGGTAAGCGGAAACGTCGTAGCCCTCACGCTCGAGACGATCGGCCACAAATTGCGAAATCGTTGGTTCGTCTTCGACAAAGCAGATCAAGGCGCTCACACGTTCCTCCTCGGCAACTCTATCTGAAAGTGTGTGCCGCCCAAGCCCGAAGGAACCAGTTTTAGAGAGCCAGCGTGGGCCTCTACAATAAACTTCGCCGTGAAGAGCCCGAGGCCTGTTCCGGGTACCCTGCGGCCCGCGCGGCCGCGGTAGAACCGTTCGAAGATGAAGGGGCTATCTTGTGGAGGGATTCCCGGCCCATTGTCATCGATATCGAGGCGCGCGGTACCATTCCCATCTTTTTGGACCGAAATGCGGATCTTCTTTTCCGGTTTATCGTTATAGAGAATGGAATTCTCCACGAGGCTCTGGATGGAGTTCTGCAAGCTGTCGGCGTCCCCGCTCACCAAGGTCTTAGGGTCGAGATCGGTTTCCAGTTGGATTGCCTTTGCCCGTAGCAAGGGTTCCACCCGGTGCGCGACCGATTCCACCAGATCGGCGAGGCTGATGGGTTCGAATGAAAAGGCGCGCCGCTCAAAGCGGTTTAGATTCATGATCTTGTCAAAGAGCGAAGTTAAACGGCGGACCTCGTCGAGCGACAAGGAGGTTTCCCGTTTGGTTTCGGCCGACGCACTCGATTCCCGTAGAGACTCCAACCGCAGCTTGAGTGCGGTAAGCGGTGTCTTCGACTCATGGCTGACAATTTCAATGAAGTTCTTCTGTATCTCGCGCGAACGTTCTTCGGCCTTTAGCGCTCGGTAGAGCAAGTAAATGGCCAAGCAGGTCAACATCATGAAGAAGATGGACTCAGAAAGAAACATGGTGCGCTGTTTGTGGGCAGACTCAGCGATAGACTCTGGAGTGTTCTCAATTGGGAGATTAAGTTGATTTCTGTAGTCGAGCATCTCCGTGCGTAGGACCTCAATGTTGTGGACGCTGTTCATGAAAACCACGTTCCACCACACCACTTGGGCAATCACGAGCGCCGCCACCAAGGCGAACAGACGCAGCCACCGCTTGTGCTTTACTTCAAGCATGTCTCCAACTTTTCCAAAGTCTGTTCGATCGGTTTTCCAAGGTGCGCTGTTGAGATAAAGCCTACCTCATACGGCGACGGCGGAAGGTAGACTCCTGCGGAGAGCGCCTTGCGGAATATCTCGCCGTATAGCGCGCGCTCTTTTTCTCCTATCGTCGGAGGGAATCCCTCCCCCGAGGACGACTGCAACCAAAAGATGGAAGCAATTCTAGGGACCCGCAGTCCAAACTTTTGAACTAAACGCTCCAGCTCATCCGCGAAATCATTGGTCGCGGACTCGAGCTTTTGGTAAGGCGGATTCTGCAGCAGCTCTGTGAGGACCGCTGCGCCCGCGGCCGTTGCTAAGGGATTTCCAGAAAGTGTTCCGGCCTGGTAGGCCCCACCGATCGGCGCCAGCTGATCGAGTATGTCTGCCCGGCCAGCGACAGCAGCCAGCGGCAACCCGCCTCCAATTATTTTTCCGAGAGTAACGATGTCCGGTGTGAAATCGTAGTACCCACTGGCTCCCGAAAGGCTGAGCCGAAACCCCGTAATGACTTCGTCAAAAATGATGAGGGCACCGTGCCGCCGCCCGAGCTCTATCATTGCTTGGAGGTGCTTCCGCTCCGGTACGTGCAACCCATTGTTCGCCGGTACGGGTTCAAGCACAATAGCGGCCACGTCGCCCTTCCATTGATCCAGTAAGGCCTCCAGACCTCGCAAGTCATCGAAGGCAGCGGTGAGCGTATCGCTTACCTGAGCGGGAGTTACTCCCAGAGAAGTCGCCTCGTTGAGTGCCGCAACGCCGCTACCGGCCTTCGACAGCAAACTATCGCTGTGGCCATGGTAACAACCGTCAAACTTGATTATCTTGGATCTCCCCGTAAAGGCGCGTGCGGTGCGCAGGGCCGTCATAACGGCTTCGGTGCCGCTGTTTACGAGGCGAACTTTTTGTAGGAAGGGGTAACTTTGCAAAATACGTTCAGAGAGTTCAACTTCCATCGGGTGGCACGCGCCGAAGCTAAGGGCCTTACCAACCTGTTCGCGAAGTGCCCGCGTGACGACCTCGGGGCAGTGTCCCAGTATGTGGGGGCCGAACGACATGCAAAAGTCGACGTAACTCTTGCCGTCCACATCGTGCAAATAGGCACCTTCTCCATAAGAAAAAAAGATTGGCTGCGCGTCTACGTTTTTGAGGCTGCGAACGGGTGAGTGCACGCCCCCCGGAGTGACTTTCAAAGCGCGTTGGTACCATTGTTCGGAATGTGTCATCTCAGCCAGCCTTTCTCGGCTATCTCTGCCGCAAAATACGTGAAAATAATGTCGGCTCCTGCGCGGCGAATTGACGTCAAATTCTCCAGGGCCAAACTTTTCGCGTCCGCAATGCCTGCCTTGGCGGCAAGTTGGACCATCTGGTATTCGCCGCTAACGGAATAGGCCGCTACTGGCACGGAACTATGTTTGGCAAAGAGTGCAAGAATGTCGAGGTACGGCAACGCCGGCTTTACCATTACGATATCCGCCCCTTCCGCCAGATCCAGCTGGAGTTCTCTGAGCGCCTCCCGCTGGTTGCGGTAGTCCATTTGGTAGGTGGACCGGTCGCCTTTTTGGGGGGCAGAATCGAGTGCCTCACGAAAGGGTCCGTAGTAATTCGATAAGTACTTCGCCGTATAGGCAAGAATACCGACGTCAGAAAATTGCTTTTGATCCAGAATCTTTCGTATGGCCCCGACGCGTCCGTCCATCATGTCTGAAGGGGCGACAAAATCGACCCCGGCTTCCGCGTGTGTAAGCGCCATTCTGCAGAGAAGATCAATCGACGCATCGTTGTCGATTACTTCCTCGTCGATTACGCCACAATGCCCGTGATCGGTGTAGGGGCAAAGACAGATGTCAGAAAACAAGAGGCTTGCATCCCCAAAGCGTTTTTTGAGTTTTGCGATGGCTTCCGCCACTGATGCGTTTTGCGAAACCGCGGCGCTACCTGTGGCATCTTTCTCTGTGGTGCTTCCGAACAAAAGAAAGCGAGAAAGTCCCCGGTCGATCTGGGATTCCATCTCGCGTGCAAGAGCATCGACTCCCCAGCGGTAGACTCCGGAAAATTCTGAAATGGTCTCTTTCGCCTCTGCATCTTTACTTGTGGACAGAAAATAGGGTTGCACGAGCTGGGAGAGTTTCAAATCCGTTTCGTGCACGAGATCCCGAATGAGTGAGTTGCGGCGCAAACGGCGCGGTCTGTCGGTGAAGGGTTTTAACATGAGCGTTCTCCGATCCAGTCTTTGATGCTTTCAAACTTCGCTCCGCGCAAACAGTGCGGCTCCTTAAATCCCTCGGCTCTTAGGGCCACCGCCGTGTAGTCGCCGAGGCAGGCTACAGGGCGTCCCCGGTCTACCTCGAACTGGGAGACGACCGCGCGCACGGAGCTAGGGCTAGTAAAGATCAAAAGGTCCATTGAATCCAGGGGGGTTCGCGCGACCCAAGGTATCGGTTTGCGGGGGCGTGTCCGGTACAGAGGTACCGTCGTTACAACCGCCCCAGCGGCACGAAGTGGGCTTTCAATTTCCCCGCGGCCCTTTTCCGCCTGTGGGATAAGAATTTTTTTCTCTTCTAGATCCAAAGGGCCAAAAGCTTCGATGAAGCCCTCAGTCCCTGGTTTTTCGGGAACCAGGTCTGGGGTGTAGCCGTCGTTCGAAGCGACCTCGGCCGTGCGCGGGCCCATGCAGGCGATGCGCGTTTCGGGGCCCACTTCCGTTCCGGCCTCGAGTAAGGCTTCCGTCCAAAATTGGACCGCCCGGGGGCTGGTGAAGATAAGCCAATCGTAGCCCGAGAGAGAATCAAAAATAGATTCGGGTACGGGCAGCCGCTCAAATTCCAGGACGGGAAGAATAGTCCATTCCAAGGCGTGCTCTCCTGCCCTGGAGGGGAGGCGACTGCGAAGCGTCTCATCCCCTGTGACCAAGATATTTAGTGGTTCGCTCATGTTCCCTTGCGAAAATACTTCAGCGTTTCGGCGACAAGATATTGTTCATCCGAGCCCGAAATGTCAAAGCGCTCAAAGCCCGTCCAGCTATGCCCAGCTTGGTTTTCCAGCTTTTTCCCGAGAAAAGCTACGATTTTTAATCCGCTTCCCTGTTGGGTACAGAGAACGCCCAGGGGCAGTGTGCAACCGCCTTCGAGTTCCCGCAGGATTTGGCGCTCCAGGCGGGTTTCCCGGGCCACCGCAGCTTGGTGGAGTCGTGCGAGTGCCTCTTGAAGCGGGGCTGGGGCGTCTTCGCGGATTTCGACTCCGAGCGCCCCCTGGCCAGGCGCCGGGACGAAAAGAGAGGGGTCCAGCGGCACGTGGTGAAGGTCCTGGGTGTCTGCGCCGAGGCGCTCCAGTCCCGCTGCCGCAAAAACAACGGCGTCATATTCCCGCTTGCGGAGTTTTTCGAGCCGGGTGGGTACGTTGCCCCGGACGGGAAGTACGGTGAGATCTTTTCTCTCAGACAGAAGCTCAGCCTCGCGCCGGAGCGAACTCGTTCCCACCTTGGCCCCTTGTACAAGCGGGAGCGTCCCGCCTGGCGCCCAGGCCGCGGGGTGAATGAGCAGGCAGTCCGCTGGGTTGCGCCTTTCGGGAATGCAGGCGAGTTTGAGGCCCTCGGGTTGGAGTGTAGGCAGATCTTTGAGTGAGTGTACGGCCAGATCCACAATCCCATCCAATAAGGCTATTTCGAGTTGTTTGGTGAACCAGCCAGGGGCACTGGCTTCGGCTTCGTAGAGCGCGGTCTTCTGATCTTGATCCCCACGGCTGAGTATCGGAACCAGGTCGCACTCAACGCCGAGCGCTTGGAGTTTTGTCTGAACCCATTTCGATTGGGTGAGCGCGAGGTCGCTTTGTCTCGTTCCCAAACGGTAACGCATGGATCTAAAAGCTCTGACTTTCCGCCGCTGCGGCTTCTCTAAGGATGCCTCTTAGGTGTTCGCGCGAAAGATGAAGATGCTTCTTTACCAGTGATCGAGCCCACTTTTCGAACTTTGGGTAAGACTCCGCGGGCACCCACTTTTCAACTCCCTGTAGCTCTTCGTACAAGGATCGAAGGACTTCCGGTTCTACGGTGCTAAAATCTCTGAGAAGAGGCGTTTCCTTTTGTTCGAGGTAAAAACGGTGAAGCGCCTGCTCAATGATCGGTTCCGCACGAAGAATTTCAGTCATGCGCAGTTTCTTGTTCTCGTCTGCCTCTCTTGCCAAATCGTCCATAGAAAGGAGTTTGAAATGAGCGGGCACGCAGTCGGCGCATATGTCGGACGGTTGAGCAAAATCAAACAAGACTGCGGGATCGTCAGAAACGCGGTCAAAAAATTCGTTTCCAAATATCGGTTCCGGACTCGACGTCGCCGTGAAAAGGTAATCAAAACTTTTGGGAGCTTCCAGAAACGTATCGAGCCCGACGCATTCGAGGCCCTGGCTTTCCTCATACTGGAGGAGGGCTTCGGGATTTCGATTCACCCAAAGTATTTCCGTACCCGGGCGATTTTCTTTAAGCCACCGGATAACAATTCGATTAATGGAGCTGCGGCCAACGACCGCGACGGCGTCGGCCTTTTTTTCTGTTTCCAGAGTTCTAAAGCGTTGGAGTCCCAAGTTGGCGACGGATAGAGGTTTTTCGCCAATGCCTGTGATGCTGCGAACTTCTTTGGCCGTTTGAAACGCAAGCTGAAGGGCCCGCTGCAGGGGCGCACTAACGGGCAGATCCTGATCAAGCGTCCACGCCAGGGCGTTTTTGAGCTGTCCGTTGATCTGGGGCTCGCCAATTACCATCGATTCGAGAGAGCAGGCGACGCGTACGAGGTGGCGCACGGCGGATTTTCCCTCTAAAGCATAGCCTTTGTAGAAACTCTGATCGGGAAGCCCGAGATAGCGGAGTAAAGAGAGCCACAAAGGGCGCGCGTCTTCAAAGTGGTTGCGAGCGGTCGTGTAGAACTCCACGCGGTTGCAGGTGTGGATGTAGTAGAGATCGCGAAACCCAAGACGGAGAATGTCTCGGATGCGATCGGCACGCGAATCGTCTGCCAGAAAAAGGTGTTTTCTGAACTCCGGATCGCTGCGGTTAAAATCTGTTCCCCACGCGTGGATCGGCATGGTCCCAATATAACCAAAGCAGGGTGTGATGTGTCACGAGAATGTCACGCGTGCGTATTTGCCGCGGATTGAGGCTAGTCTTTCTTTTTCTCGGCGGGGAGGCGGTTGTACCAGCCCTTCCACTTGTCGAATTCCGTCGGGGCGAAATTCTTTCCTGATATACGCCGCAGGATGGCATAGGCCACGCCTGACTGGTTGGGCTGCTCGGAACTGAGCAGCTGGAGCAAGGCCTTGGCGTGTTCTGTGGCGACTTTCTGCGCTTGTTCGTCGCTTTCAGCCAGGGCATAGAGGACGAAAAGGGCCTTTGACCGGTCGGTTACGAGCGGGTAATCCAAGGCTTCTGCTATCGGTTTTACCGGAATTTTCACGTTCGGGTGAAATTCAGCAATGTCACCGAGGACGCGCAGTGCATTGTTGCGCACGAGAGAATCAGGATCCCGGATTCTATCTACTAAAAGGTCGACTACTTTGGCGCCGTCCTTGTAATAGGCGAATAAGAACGCGGCGGCGCCCCGACTGTCGCCATTCTTGTGCTTTTGCAATACGGCTTTGAGCGGTTCGAAGTTGCGGTTCACTTCCCGCGAAAAGTATTCGCCAAAAGGTTTAAGCTTGGGGTGTAGGTGGCCAAATAAACAGTGGAGCGCCCCAGGGCACTTAATTTCGACTCGGTCCAGTTCGCCTTTATTTCCAAGTTCCAGTGCTGTGGCCTGGTAATCCTGCCATTTCTTGATGAGCCCTGCCGGATCTGCGGGTGATTCCGTGGGTTCGGGATAAAAAGGCATTCGCCTCTTCTTATCCTGCGGTTCCACGACGTCGAGAGTGACTCGGATAGCTAGGTCGCCCGGCTGCAGGTACTGCATGATGGACCACTGAATGAACTCGAACTTAAATTTATCGTTTAGTTTCTTGGTAATGGCCTTTTGGAGGGCAACCGCTGAAGGATCGCCTGTAACCCCTTTTTTAAGCCATTCATCCAGTTCTTTTCCGAGCACTTTGCGCACCACGGGCTCGCTGAGGCGTTCGCTCCCGTACGTATCGAGCGAGGCGATATAAGGTACGTCGGGCGTATCCACGGGCGCCTTGCTGGATTTTTTTTCTGTACCCAGAGCGGGAGCCGGAAAGCTCTCCTCCGCTCGCAAAGGGGCGGACACGACCGAAATTAGACACAACAGTACTAAAGCCCTCATAAAAGTATTTTAACATGGAATTTAGTGCCTGAAATGTATGCAAAACGTGCGGTACTGCGTATTCGAGAAGAAACTTTTTGAAGCTTCGTATTCCGACGGTGTGCGCCGTCTGCAAAAAAAAACGCCCGCATAAAGCGGGCGTTTTTAAGCATTCTTATCGGACTTTCGCTTACAGCGAGGCCTGATAAACCACCTGGAAGGCGGATTCGTTGCCGAAACCGTTTCCGAAATCCAGGGTCTGGCTGCCTGCCGCGCCCTTTAGGAAGTTGCCGGAGTAATAGGCGACACCAACAGTGTTGGTGTTGTCCAAGGAATAAAGAAGTTCAGGCCACGTCCAAAGCACGAAGGTGTTGTTCTGGACACCACCGTGGCTGCGGCTCAGGTTGTAGTGCGCCATGACGGGCACGGACAACGACAAGCGCTCCGTGAAGTTGAACGTAGGGATCACATACAAACGAGTTTCGAAAGCCTTGTTGGGCTTCGCACCGTTACCGCTGCGATCGAAGAAGTGAACGATCGGGACGAGCGAGGTGGCCAAGCTGAACGAATCGGAATACTTGGTCGAAAGCGTTAGGTAGTTACGAACCGTCGTGATCATTCCCGCGTCACGCGCTGCAGGCGCCGTAGGAAGGTAAACACGAGGTTGGTAGCTGAAGTTGGTGTTGCCGTCTTCGCTCACCCAAAGGTTTGCAAAGCTGGCTTTAAACCAACCGTCGCCAGCTTCCAAGTCACTGCCACCGGTAAGGGGGCTGTTGGAAAAGTTGGCGTTGAAAACCTGTACATAACCGATCTTGGTGTTCGCACCGATCTTAACACCGGCTTCGAGGGTGTTTTCCAAACCGGCACCTGCTCCTGTAGGGGAGGCGCTGTTCGGATACACGCTGGGGCGAAGATCCAAGGATCCATAGATGTCAGTGGTTGACGGAGTTTCGACGGCGGCAGCGAGTTCGCCCGCTTCCACGCTTTCGACTTCCGAGTCGCCTTCGGCACCGAAGGCAAGAGCGGTAAGGACCAAGAAGCTGAGACCTAATACCGCGAATGAGTTCTTTAACATATCCTTCTCCTCATCAATGTTAAGGCACAACACCTTGGGAGGCGCTTCAACATCCATCCCCCGGATTGCACAGAGAGAAACGCTGTATAACACGCCCGAATTCCGAAGATCAATATCCCAAAGTAGCAAATTTTGCGTCTAATTGGCCTAAGGAGCCGAAATTTCAAGAGTTAATAAAGAGTCCGCAAATCCCTCTTTACGCTCCTCGTGCGCAAAGATAGGGTGGGAACGTGGCTAAACCATCAAAGACACATAAGAATCTGTTGATCCACGAAACCAGTCCGTACCTGCTCCAGCACGCCCACAACCCGGTGAACTGGTACCCCTGGGGGGAAGAGGCGAAAGCCAAGGCAAGACGCGAGAATAAGCCTATTTTCCTTTCGGTCGGCTATTCCGCCTGCCATTGGTGCCACGTTATGGAGAAGGAGAGTTTTGAGGATGAGGCGACAGCGGAGATTTTGAACGCGCACTTCGTGAGCGTGAAGGTGGACCGTGAGGAACGTCCCGACGTGGATGCGGTGTACATGAGCGCGGTACAGGCCATGACCCGACATGGGGGGTGGCCCATGTCTGTGTTCCTCACGCCGGAACTCAAACCCTTTTATGGCGGAACGTACTTCCCACCTAATGATCGCGGCGGCATGCCGAGTTTCAAGAAAGTTTTGTTGGGTGTGGCGAGCGCCTGGAAGAACCGCAAACAAGAAGTCCTGGCATCGGCGGAAGAATTTACGGGCGCGTTGAAAGCATTGACCGAAGGCCAGCTCGGTATCGGCGAAGAACCGAAGGGGGATTTGCTCAGGGAGGCCTTCGAAAACCTTCGGGTTCACTTTGATGATGTACACGGCGGCTTTGGAAGAGCTCCAAAGTTTTTCCACACAATGGATCTCCGCGTTTGTTTGCGTGCCCATAAAGTTTTCAAAGTAGAGCGTGCGCTTAACATGGTGACAGATACTTTGGATAAGATTTCCGTAGCGGGGATTTATGATCACCTAGGTGGGGGCTTTCACCGCTACTCTACGGATGCCGCCTGGTTTGCGCCGCACTTTGAAAAGATGCTTTACGACAACGCCCTGCTGGCCGTGTTGTTTACCGAGGCCTTTCAAGTCACCAAGGAAATACGTTACGCCCGTATGGTCCATGAAATCCTCGAATACGTCAGTCGGGAAATGAAAGGGCCAAGCGGCGAATTCTACAGCACGCAGGATGCCGACAGTGAAGGCATTGAAGGCAAATTTTACACCTGGAAGAAAAACGAGATCCTTGCGGTTTTAGGAACCGAAGACGGCGAACGTTTTTGTGAGCTTTACCATGTGATTGAAGGTGGGAATTGGGAGAACACCAATATTCTGTATCCGGGCGATGTGGGAGCCCTCCTGGAAAAATGGGACTGGGACATCACGACCCTGGAGAGAAAACGTTCTTCCTGGAGAGAACAGCTACTCGAACAAAGAGAACGTCGTCCCAAACCGCTCCGGGATGAAAAAGTTCTTGTTTCCTGGAACTCGCTCATGATCACTGCCTTTGCGAAAGCGTATCAGGTTTTCGGGGATGAAACGTACCTTGAAAGCGCTCGTTCGTGCGCCGCCTTTATACGCGAAAAATTGTGGGACGAGGAAAAGCTCAGCCTCCTTCATTGTTATAAGGATGGGCAGTCGCGCTTTCAGGCTTATCTCGACGATCATGCCTACCTAATGGAAGCGCTTGTCAGCCTATACGAGAGTGATTTTTCCATGGAATGGGTTCGCTGGGCGGAACGTTTGGGCGAACGCGTGCTTGAGGACTTTTGGGACCCCACGACGGCCAGTTTCTACTTTACCGGAAAGCAGCACGAAGCCCTGGTCGCCAAGACGCGCGATTACCAGGACGGCGCGACTCCGGCGGCGAGCGCCGTTTTGACAACGGCCTTTTTGCGTCTCGGGCGTCTGCTCTCGCGTGCCGACTTCGAAGAAAAGGCATTGGGAAGCCTGAAACTCTTTGAACCTCTCATGCGGGAACACCCGATGGCCGCGGGGCAATGGTTGATTGCGTTGGATCTGTCGACCCACAGCCCAAGTGAAGCGGTCGTTACTGAGGGTGAAGATCGCGAAACCCATCTGGGAACGCTTCGGGAGAGCTTTGTACCCGGCTTGTTGGTGGTCGATAGTCATTCACCACTGGAAATTGCGCAGTCCAAACCGGCGGTGAACGGGCGAAGCACCATTTACATTTGCAAAGGGAAGACCTGTGAACCACCCATCACCGATGGCACAGTTCTCAAAACGCGATGCCAAACTTTGTAAAAGTTGCTGAACTCGATGAACTCAATGAAAACGCAGGCCTCATGGTTGAGTTGGAGGGAGAGCAAGTAGCTATTTTTCTCGTCGACGGCAAGCCGCTTGCTGTTCAAGACAAATGTCCCCACCGGGGGGCCCCGCTTTCGGAAGGCCAAAGAACCGGTACGGTAGTGCGTTGTCCCTGGCACGCTGCGAAGTTTGATTTGGTCACGGGAAAAGTACTGAATCCCCCCGCAAGGCGCGACCTGCATTGCTACAAAGCGGAAACCCGTGCGGATGGGGTATACTTGTCGCTAGAGCGAGACGCGACAAGCAATGAAAGTTCCTCGTAACGAAATTTACTTCACGTTTGCACGAAGCTCCGGTCCGGGGGGGCAGAACGTGAACAAAGTGAATTCCAAGGCGGTGTTGCATTGGAATGTTCACCACAGCGCCTTGCCAGCAGCTGTAATACAGCGCTTTATTGCAAAATTTTCTAACCGCATCCGTGAAGACGGCGAGTTCTTGTTGCAGAGCGATCGCTATCGGGATCAACCGCGAAACAAAGAGGACTGCATCCTTCGACTCAATGAAATGATTGATTTAGTAAAAGCGCCTCCGCGTAGAAGACGCAAAACCCGGCCCACCAAAGCTTCAAAAGAAAAGCGCCTGACAACAAAGCGCAAACAGGGCGAGAAGAAGCGCCTGCGTGGCTTTAAGCCTGAGTAGCAAAGCCAAAGACTTTTCCATAAAAGGCGAGTTCACGATTCAGGGCCGTCTTAATGCTTTCAGCTTTCCTGAACCCGTGTTGCTCCCCTTCAAAGGGGACATATTCGACGGGAATACCTTTCTTTTTGAGTGCCGCGACCATCGATTCCGCCTGGTTGGGAGGCACCACTTTGTCCTCTAGGCCCTGGAAGAAAATAACCGGGCAGGACAATCTGTCTGCAGAATAAAGAGGCGATCTCTCCTGGTAGAGGCCCTTCTGCTCCGGGTAAGGACCAATGAGTCGGTCCAGATACCGAGATTCGAATTTGTGAGTGTCTCGGACGAGAGCTTCGAGATCGCCAATTCCATAGTGACTGGCTCCGGCCTTGAATTCGTCCGTAAAAGTAAGCGCGCAAAGCGTTGTGTAGCCGCCGGCGCTCCCTCCGAAGATCGCAAGTTGATTCGGATCTGCCTTTTTCTTTTCGACAAGAAAGCGTGCCCCCGCCGCGCAATCCTGCACATCGACCACTCCCCAGTTACCTTCAAGACGCTTCATGTATTCGCGCCCGTACCCGGTGCTGCCTCCGTAGTTTACGTCCAATACGGCAAAGCCGCGGCTCGTCCAAAACTGTATGCCGGGGTTGAGCCGGACGGTCGTTGCGGTAGTTGGGCCGCCGTGGCTTTTCACTAGTAAGGGTGGAAGTGTTCCGGCAGGTGCCTCGAAATCGCCGTTTTGAGGCGGGTAGTAAAAGCCATAAGCAACCCCTCCCTTGGTTGGAAACTCAAGAACCTCCGGCTTTGATAAGTAAGACGGTGGAATCTGCATCGACGTGGATTTTTTTAGCACCGAGCATTTTCCAGCGGAGAGATCATAATAAACGAGTGAGGTAGGTTCAGCCGCGGAGGCTCCCTCGAAAACAAAACCGTTCTTGTACGCGACGGGGTGTCCGGCGGTACAGAAAGGTGTCTCGATGTTTTGTAGCTTCTTTGTCTGAGGGTCGAGTATGCCGATTTGCCAGAGGCCTTTACGCGTAAAGCAGCAAATGAGTTTGCCATCTTTCAGCTGCGCGTAGGTACTCATACCGAACTGCCAGAGCGGCAATCCAAATTCCGCCTCCGCGGGGTAAAGGGGCTCGCTTACTTTGCCACTTTGCCACCGGTAGAGATTCCACCACCCGGTCCTGTCCGAGACAAAAATCAACGAACCATCTGCTGCCCATTCAGGCTGGAAGACCGATTCTTCAACTCCACCCGCAATCTTTTCTTTACTCTTAAGGCTGCCATCCGGATTTAGCTGTGCGATCCACAGCTCTGTCCCATCCCAAGGCATGTTGGGGTGGTCCCACTGGAGCCAACAAAGACGCTCGCCTTTGGCATCCAGCCGCGGGCAGGCGTAAAAGTCACTCCCGCTCACCAGCGGGGTCCCGCAATCTTGTCCACTCAGATCGACGGCAGAAATTGTGTTTGCGGCCTCCTGATCTGATTCGCTGTGGTCCTCGCGCACCAGAATTAAGCGCCCTCGGTGAGAGTCAAAAACTCCGTCTGCATACCGGTAGGGAGCTTCTGGGGTCAGTGCCTTTGGAGAGCTTCCTGCTTCCAACTCATAGAGTCGCTGATCCGAAAAATTACTGAAGTATAGTTTGTCTTGGCTCGCGAAATAAGCACCTCCCCCGTATTCGTGGACACGAGTACGGGCATTGAAAGGTGCAGGCAGACGATCCACCGTTTCTCCGGATTCCATCCGCTCGACGATAACCTGGCGCCCACCTTCTTGCGGTCGACCCTCAAGCCAAAAGAGACGATCGCCTGCTACCGCCGCTCCGCCTAGTCCAATGGACTCGGCCACAATGGCTTCTGCAGTAATGGGTGATTTCCAGCTGCCGTATTTGGCTTGTTGGCGCATTTCGTACTCCGTAAAGCTGAGCTGTTCCAGATTTGCGTACTAGTCTATTTACACTATTTTCGCGATGGCAAGTCCGGCAAGCGTCCAGCCGATAACGAGATCCAGAAAACTTACAAAAGTGTAGGCCGTCCCAAAGCCCCACCACACCCAATAGGGCCATTGGCAAAGGACGCTCGCCGCAACGGCGGTGATGGCAACGAAGAGTACTTTTTTGCGATAGCTAAGCCCGTTCGTGTGCAGGAGAAGAAACGTGAGCAAAATGGCGCCTAGAATTTGCACGGCAAAAGAGAGTAGCATCGTGCTCCCCATTTCTGGCTCGACGCCGTTCGGGGTGATGGCGGCAAATGCGAAGGGGCCGGTGCGCATGCGATTCTTAGCGGCCTCTTGCGCAACCCGATCGTATTCTTTTTCGGTGCCTTCATTGCCTTTGTGCACATTGGGAAGAATGTAGATACCTTTTTTGGGTGCGTTGGCGCGCAGGGCCCCGGCGACCAGGTCCTCGTCGGAAAACTTCTCCATGGTGGCAAGGTGCCACGGCAAAACCACCCAGGAGAAAAAGCTCCATATAAAGTAGATAACTCCGCCGGTAATTCCGCCGAGCGTCAGTTTACGCGCCACGAGGTCCCCCCTTGATAGTCCCGTTGCTGATAAAAGGAGAATTCTAGACGGTTAATTTGCCAAGGTCGAGATTTAGGTGGCTTAGGCCTGATAGAAACGGATGCGAAATTCTTCCATCCGCTTGCGGTTGGCGCCGAGATCGCTATGCCCTACGCGCGAAGCAGAACGAAAATGCAAAGTGTTATTCTTTTCGTCCAGTAAAAACTCGACGTCGTCCACGAACCGAAAGAGCGCACTTGTGAACTCAACATGCACGTAGTTCGGTTTTTCCGACACAATTTTTGTACGGGGCATTTCGCTTAAGACCTTTTTGATTTTTGCCATCACTTCATCGCGGGTACCTTTGGTGCTGATGGGCGCGATGGCGCTACCCTCTTTCTTGCTGAAAGTGGAAACACAGTTCGGGGTATCCGGACAGGGTTTTAGTGTTGAGTTGTCCATTATCCCTAGGTCCTCCGGGCGTTTGCTACTGCACGAGGTTAATCCAAGAAGTAAGCAGCAAAGGATTGCAAATCTAAAGTTCATCTATGCCTGGCTCAAAAAGTTGTGTTGTTCCGGGCGTTGCATCAGTTCTGTGCCTTACCTTGAGCTGCCACCGAATGAATGGCTGCTTTTAGTTTCTCGGGGTCGCCCAAATAGTAGTGCCGCAGCGGCTTGAGGTCTTCCCCCAATTCGTAGACCAAGGGGATTCCGGTGGGTATATTCAGATTGAGAACTTCATCCTCGTTCAGCCCGTCAAGGTGCATCACCAGGGCGCGCAGGCTATTTCCGTGGGCAGCGATGACAATCTTTTTTCCTTCGCGCAGCAGCGGGGCAATTTCTTTTTGGTAGTAGGGTAAGACTCTCTCCACTGTCGTTTGGAGTGATTCTGCTAGGGGAAGATCTTTCTCCGCGAGGCCGGAGTACTTGCTCTCGAGTCTCGGGTGTCTCGGATCGTTGTCGGTCAATGCGGGAGGGAGTACTGCATAACCGCGGCGCCATTTGAGAACCTGTTCTTCGCCGTATTTTGCTGCGGTCTCAGCTTTGTTGAGACCTTGTAGCGCTCCGTAATGACGTTCGTTGAGCTGCCACGCGCGCACGACCGGGATCCAGGCCAGGTCCATTTGGTCCAGGACTCGCCAGAGCGTGTGGATAGCGCGCTTGAGTACCGAGGTGAAGGCGACGTCGAAAATGTAGCCCTCGTCCTTCAGCAAGCGTCCGGCCTCATCCGCTTGAGAACGCCCCTTTTCACTGAGCTCCACATCCGTCCAACCTGTGAAGCGATTTTCCTTATTCCATTCACTTTCGCCGTGGCGAATCAGTACCAGCTTAACCATTTGTCTGACCTCGCTTGGCACGATATTGAGTCGAACCCCAAAGTTCAAGGGGCCAGGCCCGAATTTTGTGGGGACGAGAGGGAGGGGGTGACATTCTGCACGGGTAGCAGTACTAGGTTTGCAAGGAGGATCCCCCATGCTGAAGCTCTACTATTGGCCCACCCCGAACGGACACAAGATCACGCTTTTCCTTGAGGAAGCGGAGCTCCCCTATGAATTGGTACCAGTGGACATTACCAAAGGGGATCAGTTCCAGCCCGAGTTCCTAAAAATTTCTCCAAACAATCGCATGCCTGCTCTGGTGGATACGGAACCTAAAGTTGGGTCGGATCCTATCTCCGTGTTCGAATCCGGCGCCATTTTGGAGTACCTGGCCGACAAGACCGGGAAATTCCTTCCGCCCTTTGGCGATCCCAAGCGCTATGAGACTTTGCAGTGGCTCTACTGGCAAATGGGCGGACTGGGCCCTATGGCTGGTCAAAACCACCATTTCAACCGGTACGCGCCAGAGAAAATTGCGTACGCGATTAACCGCTACGTCAAAGAAACAGCACGACTCTACGGAGTACTCGATAAGCGTTTGGCCGATAGAGACTATGTGGCGGGGGACTACTCCATTGCCGACATGGCGAGCTACCCGTGGATTGTCGCCCACGAAGCGCAGGGACAAGACCTGAACGATTTTCCGAATCTCAAAAAGTGGTTTGAGCGGATCCGTGGCAAGGAGTCCGTGCAGCGTGCTTATCAAAAAGGGAAATCGATAAGCTCGGGTACATCGGCCAATATGACGGACGAAGCCCGCCGCATTCTTTTTGGGATTGAAAAGCCCAAAACCGCCTAGGCGTGGACTGTCGGTCCACCCTTTTCGATAACCTCGGGATCCATGGCGTCCGCGTGTTTTCGGATGTTGTCGTGAAAAGTCCGCGCGAGGTTCGCCGGCGCATCCCCATTGGGTATTTCAAGCCACTTGCTTTCCACGCCCGGACAGCTTGTCGGCACTTCAAATCCAAAGACTGGGTGTTTTACTGTGGGTTGCTTGCCCAATTCTCCCGATTGGATGGCGGATAGAATCTTGCGCGTTACCGGAATAGGAAAACGTTCGCCCGTCTTGAAGTCGCCGTGGGTCCAACCGGTGTTGAGCAACCAAACTTCGCAACCGTGTTGTTCAGCGAGCTTTGCCAGAAGATCTCCGTAAACCGCAGGGTGCCTGGGCATGAACGGGGCGCCGAAGCAGGCGCTAAATGTTGCCGAAGGTTCCTTTACTCCCATTTCGGTGCCTGCGACCTTAGCGGTGTACCCCGAAATGAAATAAAAACGCGCCTGGTACGAATTCAGTTTTGCGACGGCGGGCATGGCGCCGAACGCGTCGGCCTCCAAGAACACGATGCTCTTGGGAGGGGAAGAGTCCCGGCCTTGATCAAAAACATTGTCGATGGCCTCTAGCGGGTAGGAGCCGCGCGTATTTTCTGTCTTGCTGCGATCCGCGTAATCGATTTGGCGAGTTCCTTTTTTGAATGAAACATTTTCCAGGATCGCACCGAATTGGTTGGTGGCTCGGTAAATCTGCGGTTCCTTTTCCGCATCCAGGTCGATGAGTTTGGCGTAGCAGCCTCCTTCCATATTGGAAAGGCCCTGAGGTGTCCAGACGATCTCATCGTCTCCAATGAGTGAGCGATCCATAGCCGCGGAAAGGGTTGTTTTTCCGGTTCCGGACAAACCAAACAGCACACAGCTATTGGAGCCGTCTTCTAGGCAATTCGCCGAGGCGTGCATGGGCAACACCCCCATCTGCGGCAAGGCGTAGTTGCAGAGCGCGAAAGCGGATTTCTTGATTTCCCCAGCGTAAGCGGTACCCACTATTACCGATGTCATGGCAACGGGGTCGAGCACTATGTAAGTGTCGGAGTCAAAGCCTTCCCCGATTTCTGAAGCCTTGCCATAAGGATCGTGGAATACCTGCACCTTTTTATCGGAAAGACCCTTGAGCGAATGGATGGCTTCCGGCCGAAACATGTTTGAGGCAAAGGCGGTATGCCACGGAGAAAGCGATCGCACTTCCACGGGAAAACCTGCGACGTATCCTTGAAAAGTATAAACCTTCTGAGTTTCGAATCGCCCTAGCACGTAACCCTTGAGCCTCTGGGCCATCCCGGGAGAGATGGGACGGTTCACATTCCCCCAATCGATGGTTTCAGCGAGTTCAGGGTGCTGGACGATGTAGCGGCACTGGGCCGCCCGGCCGGTGTGCTTACCTGTGTCTACAACGAGCGCGCCGGTGTCGGTCAAAACACCCATTTTTTTTACAATAGCTTCTTCAATGAGTTCCGTCCGACGCATAGCATCTCCTTTTAAATGCGAATCGACTGCTGATGAAAGAACACTTTTAGGCGGATTTGTGTAAAGACTCAAGACGTAAGTAGTCGAAAATGTTCCTCTGTGCTAAGGTCCGGAAATGCTGGAAAAAAGCCTGCACCCCGTCATTCAGGCTCTAGAATTAGTCGTTTTTGATTTTGACGGGGTTTTCACTACAAATCAGGTGATCGTGGACGAAAACGGAACGGAAGCCGTGATCTGCAACCGCAGTGATGGCCTTGCTTTCCGGCTCCTTAAGGCGGAAAAGCTTCCGGCGATGATCCTATCGACCGAAGTAAACCCCGTTGTCCAGGCGCGTGCGCGAAAGCTCAAACTTGAGTGTGTTTCCGGGTGTCCTGATAAGGGAAAACTCCTGCGCCAGCTCTCTGAGGACAAGAAGATCGAGCTGGAAAAGATGGCCTTTGTCGGAAACGACGCCAATGACCTTGAAGCGCTTACGATCGTTGGTTTGGGAGTAGCTGTGGGAGACGCGTATCCGGAGGCAAAGGCCGCCGCCAAGTGGAACTTGAAAGAATATGGCGGCCGAGGGGCCATCCGGGAATTTTGCGAAACTGTTTTCCGTGTGCGCCGCTCTCTGGGCGAAGGCGAAAGCCCGTGGCTGACACCCGATGTGCGAGCAACCTACGCCTCTTCTTAAGAGACGCTTAGCAATTCGTGCAAGCGTACAACACCCACGAGCTTTCCGTCGTCGACGATAGGTAAGACGTTCAAAGGTGGCTTGTGATCTTCCATGAACTTCAGCGCATCGACTGCCATCCAGTGGCTTGGGATGGTGATCGGCTTGCGGTTAATGACCTCTGTCATCAGGAGATTAAAGGCTTCGGCCTTGTGTTTCGTAACGAGCCTTCGCACGTCTCCGTCGGTAACAACGCCGTAAAGCGTGTTCCCGTCGACCGAGAAGAGAACAATGCCGAGGCCCGATTCCCCCAAGCCCAAAATCGTATCTTCGAACGAAGCGCCATTCGGATTCAGAACCAAGCAGTTCTCTCGACGTATCATCAGGTCGGCTACGTTCAGTAGGAGCCGCTTACCCAACTTGCCACCCGGGTGGTACTTTGCAAAATCTTCGGAGCGAAAGTCTTTTACCTTCATCAGCGTGATGGCGAGAGCGTCGCCAATCGCCAAAGCAACAGTCGTTGATACCGTGGGCGCCAGGTCTAGCGGGCAGGCCTCACGTTCCACCGGTGCAAAGAGTGTGACGTCCGACTCCCTGCCGAGTGTGGAGTCTCGGCGACTCGTGATGCTGATGATTTTGGCTCCCAGGCGTTTGAAAGCGGGAAGTAACTTTACCAGCTCTTCGCTTTCGCCGCTCTTTCCCAGAGCGATCACAACATCGTCTTCTGAAAGGACCCCGAGATCGCCGTGCATGCCGTCCGAGGGGTGAAGGAAAGTCGCGGTGGTCCCCGTGCTGCTCATCGTGGCCGCAATCTTGCGGGCAATAATCCCCGATTTTCCAACCCCCGTAAGGATCACTTTTCCGCGGCACTCGGCCAGAAGGCGGATGGCTTCAAAAAAACTCTCATCTACCTGATTGGTGAGCTGGGCCAGCGCGTAGGCTTCGAGGCTGATAACCGATCGGAGGCTTTCCAAAAGCTCGGTCTTCCTACCGTGCAGGGAGGCGCGTGTGTTCTGTGGCACTGTCTGTCGGTGAGCTTCGTTGGGCGGTGTCGATTCCAGCATGAGGGCAGCCTAGATCGGCTGGTTACGCTAGGCAAGCTTTAGCAAGGTCGGGAAATCCGCCTTTCCTAGGAGTTCAATCTGGAGTAGCCTACGAGTCATTTATGATACGCTTCAGCAAACCGTTCATTCCGGAGTCCGCCTACAAGTATACTCAGGAGGTTTTGCAATCTGGACTCCTTTCCGGGGACTTCAAGTTCACTAAGTTGTGTCACACGTGGCTCCAGGAACAGATCGGGGGAAAAAAGGCCCTGCTTACCACCTCGTGTACGCACGCTCTCGAGATGGCGGCAATATTGTGCGGTGTGCAGCCTGGTGATGAAGTTATCATGCCATCTTTCACATTTTCGTCTACCGCCAACGCGTTCGTGCTGCGTGGGGCGACACCTGTTTTCATTGATGTTCGCGCGGACACCATGAACATGGACGAAAAACTCATTGAGGCGGCGATAACTTCACGAACCAAGGGAATAGCAGTCGTGCACTATGCGGGTGTAGGCTGTGAAATGGATACCATTACCGCGGTTGCGCTTAAACACGGGCTTTGGATAGTGGAGGACGCTGCACAAGGAATCTTGGCTTCCTACAAATCAAAACCACTAGGCTCGTTTGGGGTTTTTGGGGCGCTCAGTTTTCATGAAACCAAGAATTTTACTTCAGGCGAGGGTGGAGCGCTGATTCTCAATACCACCGAATTTATAGAACGAGCCGAAGTACTCCGTGAAAAAGGAACCAATAGAACCAAGTACTTTCGTGGCGACGTGGACAAGTACTCTTGGACTGACGTTGGTTCCTCGTATCTTCCGAGCGATATCAATGCCGCGATTCTTTATTCTCAGTTGGAAATTGCGGAGGAAATGCAGGCCCGCCGTTTTCGGGCTTGGGATTTTTACTGGGAGGCGCTGAAGCAACTCGAGGCGGCGGGGTGGATCTCTCTGCCGCAGATTCCGAAAGAATGCTCGCACAATGCGCATATCTTTTACTTGAAAACTTCGGATCTTAGGGAGAGATCGCTGCTGATTGATCATCTTAAGAGCCACGGGATTTCGTCGGCATTTCATTATGTGCCTTTGCATGGAACCTTGGCGGGTAAGAAGTATGGGCGTTTTGCGGGAAACGATGTCTATACAACCCGGGAGAGTGAGAGACTACTACGGCTTCCGTTGTATGCGGGAATAGAAGTGCCGGAGCTCCAGCTCGTCGTGGATTCCGTATTGGGTTTTTATAAGAGTTAGTTGGTAGGAGACAGTGATGTCGTTTCATGAAAACACAGAGTTTGGGTTTTACGGTAGACTGAAAGAGGAGTTCCCTTCGCAGGTAATTGTGGACGTCAGTGAAATCTGCAACATGGCCTGCGTTCATTGTCCCCATCCCGAGTATAAAAAATCTGAGTACTATGGCGGTAACCAGCTCGATGTGGATCTGAACAAGAAGTTGGTCGATGAAGTAGCTCAGTACGGAAGTTCCTATTGCAGCTATATCCGGTACACCAGCAATGGGGAGCCGCTCATCCACCGACGAATCTATGAAATGCTCAAGTACGCAAAGCTCAACTCTGGCGTGTTTGTGGCTTTGACCACGAATGGCAAGCTCATGCGCAAGGCAGAAATAGAAAAACTGCTGGATACCGATCTCGATCTCATCGATATCAGTATTGATGCGATCAAAGCCGAAACATACAAGAAGATTCGAGTGGGAGGCAATTTGGAGGAGACTACCAAGAACGTCCTTGAGCTGATCAGGCAGAAGCGAGCTCTAGGAAAGCACGTTAAAGTCGTGACGAGTTATGTGGAACAGCCGGATAACGTGCACGAAACCGAAGAGTTTGAGCGCTTCTGGAAAGCGGCTGGTGTTGACTATGTTGTGATCCGACGCTTGCACTCTGCTGCCGGTGCGAGGACGGAAATTGCCTCGTTGATACATGACAAAGAGGCGGGCCCCCGCAAACCCTGTGTGTACCCATGGGAGCGTGTCGTATTGACCGCTCGAGGAACTCTGGCCTTTTGCCCGGCCGACTGGACTCACGGCTCTTCGATTACGGACTATCGCACGACAACCATCAGTGAGACTTGGAATGGTCCTTTTTATAGAGACCTTAGACGCGCGCACCTAACGAATGATTTTTCCTGCCATAAGTTTTGTGGCCAATGTCCGGATTGGAAGGTAATCAATTGGCCGCAAGAGGGTAAGGCGTACGCAAGCATGGTGGAGGAATTCAAACGGGAAGGTGCTGAGGTAAGTCTCTAGCCCTGACTATCGGTATGACGAACCAGCAGAAATGTTTTTCGATAGTTGTTCCGGTTTATCAGAACGAACAGAACCTACCGACCACCATTCCTACGCTGCTGGCCTTGAGCGATAAGCTTGAAGGCGCTTCCCTGGAGCTAATCTTTGTAGACGATGGTTCGACTGATCGTTCACTGGATATTCTACGTGAGTGGTGTGACAAGCACCCCGAGTCCATTCGGGTGGTAAAGCTCACACGAAATTTTGGGCAGATTGCGGCCATACAGGCAGGGTTGCGCGAAACCAGAGGGGATCACGTCGGGATTATTTCGGCTGATTTGCAGGATCCGCCTGAGCTGTTGCTTGAGATGTGGGATACGTGCGCTAAAGGGCACAAGCTCGTGATTGCAGAAAGAAACTCCAGAGATGACGGGGGTATGGTATCGAGTTTCTTCTGGTATCTGGTTAGCAAGTTTGCACTTCCGGGTTACCCCCGTGGAGGATTCGATTGTTGTGTTTTGGACCGGCAGATTGTCAGCGAGCTGAACCGCTTCCATGAAAAAAACACCCATATCTTTCCCCTGATATTCTCATTGGGGTACCGCTGTACGAGTATTCCTTACCGCCGCAGGCGACGGACGGAGGGGAGAACACAGTGGACGCTGGGCAAAAAGCTAAAACTCTTCTTGGACACGTTCATCGGCTTTTCTTATCTGCCAATCCGCAGTATTTCACTTTTGGGAGCCTTGGTGTCCTTTTCGAGTCTGATGTATGGTGCGTTTATCGCGATCTCGTACTTTGCTTTTGGAAACCAATATACAGGGTGGACCACGCTGGCGGTCCTTTCCTCTGTCCTGGGGGGACTTATCCTAGTAACGCTGGGAATCGTTGGAGAGTATCTCTGGCGCATACTCGATGCCGTTCGGCCGCGTCCTCCTTACTCCGTAGATGAGCGTTTTCCGAAATGCGACTGACAGATCGATTGCTTTTTACTCTTCGCAATATTCTTGCTCGAGACATGTTTGCGGTTATGCGCCGTTATGTTCAAGGACACGTTCTGGATGTTGGGGGATGGGACTTCTTTTTGTATGCCCGTGCGAAGCAGGTGAACTTTGATCGATGGACTACTCTCGAATACGACAGAACTCGAGGGATTGGGATAACCGATCCCAAGTTTGAGCTGGTGCATGGTGACGGTTGCCACATGGAGTTCCCCGACAGTTCTTTTGATACCGTGCTGAATATTCAGGTTCTGGAACATGTGTTCGAGCCGATTAAGATGGTAGAAGAGATTTCCCGGGTGCTGAAGAAGGGGGGCTATGCGATTTTCTTGGTCCCTCAGACCGCTAATCTCCACATGGCACCCAATCACTTTTACAACTTCACGCGCTATTGGCTGTCGCAAGTCTGCCACCGAAGTGGCTTAGAGGTCGTTGAGCTCAAAGCACAAGGAGGTGCTTGGACTACGATTGCGTCGCGGCTGTTTTATTTTTTCCTACAGGCCGCTCGTGCCGAAGGCCGAACGCCGAAAGAATATCGGCGGAACTTCTTTTTTTACCTTCTATACCCTCTGATGGCACTCACCGCGTTGATAGGCCTCCCGTGGTGTCTTTTTTTGGCATTGGGTGACCTCAAGGAAGAGGCTACAAATCACCTGGTGGTGGCTCGCAAGCCCGAAGTCGGGACTGAATGAAGTTTAGTCCCTTCCATTGCCTGATCGCTTCAAGTGTCTTTTTTCTTTTGTGCCGGTGTTTTTTTATTTTGGCACCCGTGAACGCGCTAGAGGTACCACGGCTTGGAGATGACGGCCTTTTTTATCTAGTGAAAGGGAAAGCTTTTTATGAAGGCTACCTTCCGGACTACCCGGCTGCCAAGTCAACCACCGCTCTGATTTCTAGGGTGAAATCGTCTGACCCGACTACTTCACTCGTCCAGTGGAAGATTGTGGTGGCGGTGGCGGATGCGCTGACCCCCGTTTACGATATGCTAAGCGGAATGATTCTGAAGATCGGTCTGGAATCAAAGTGGGCCTTTGCAGTTAGTGAACTCCTCTGCGCGGCCGTCATGACTCTGGCACTAGCTTGGTTCCTCTTTCAGTTCTTCGGCGTTGCCGCCGCTGCCGTCGGGCTTGTACTTTTGAACTTTGCGATTCTTCCCAATCAGGGCCTTCACTACTTTATTCCGAGCACCTTCGCCTTTTCACTGGGGCTCTTGTTTATCGTTTATATAGGCCGAAGGGTTGCCATCCCTAACCCGTGGTTCGTGCTTTTTGGTTCTCTTTGTATCAGTGGAGTTCATCTGATAGGGAAGCTGTATGTGGTGCTGGGTGTTGCCGTCTACGTGACTTCCAACTTCAAGGGCCGTGCGAACCGCTTTCGATTTCCCGACAGGCGCCCGATTCTGGCCGCTCTTTTTGGCGTTCTTTTTTGGGTGATTCTCCCGTTCCTGGCGCCTTATTTTTCAAGATCTTTTCCGGTATTTACAGGGGCGGATGAATCCGGCCTGCTGAAGACATTTCTTTTTAACGCTTCCGGAGCCCGACAATTAGCGGCCGTCATCGTTCGCGATCACTACTATCTCCTGTTTTTTGCGGTCATTGGACTGTTCAATTGGCTCATTGCATTTTGGAAGGGAAAACGGCGATTTGAGAGTGGATCTTCGCATCTCCTAATGATTGTTTCCGGTTTGATGATACTTTCTCTTTTTCACAAGTTTTTCTACCCCGCCGAGAGTTTCTCACGGCTTCTGGTACTTTTTTGTGTCTTGCAGGCCGGATACTCCGCCCGAGAAATGGTTCGGCTTTGGGACCTTCGTAATGTAGGGCTTCGCTTGGCTATAGCGGGTTTCGGCACAGTTTCCATCTTTGGAGCTTACACTCAATGGTGGGGTTACATTTTTGGAAACCTGAATTTTCGATCCCCAATTGTTTACGAGAACGAGTTTCGATGGGAGCTTGCTCAGTTGGCTCAGTCGTCGCCTCGAATTGTGTATGGAGAAACTGATTTTTCTTTTCGTGTGGCGTTGCTGAACGGTGGACGTGATTTTGCCGCATTCCCTTATCCAGCTGCGACAACGGCTCCTAATCTCAAACAGGAGTTGGAAGCGTTCTCACCGACAGTCGCGATAGTTCCGAATTTTTCGGATCTCAATTCCCTTTCTTTTCAGAAGACAGAGACGTTTCAAACCCGCTATCTTGGAATCCCTTTGGCCCTAGCGGAGCGGTTTACGTTGTCTCACGTGCCTGAGAAGACTAAAGAGATCTACTTCTTCGTTGAAAACTCTGGTCCGCAGTTTTCGATAACGCTCTCCATGCAGGGATCCAAAAAGAGGGTTTTGGAAGTCCCTGCGGGAATGCGTGGGTGGTGCCTCGGAACATTGCCGGTACCCGCACTGGGGGGCGAAACCGTGGTAGCCAGTTACCCTCACAACAGTGGTTGGCTAAGAGGGATCTCTTTTGCCCGCCCTCACGGGCGAATTTTTTGGCCCTGGGACTCGGGACTACGCCTGACGGCGGTCTATCCTGAAGATTCAACGCATCGGCTACAGGTTCTGGATTTTTCCCCGGAAGCTCTGCTCAAGTATTGGGACATGGGAAACCTGTGGGAACTATACGGGAAGCGTTTGCGAGTTATCTCCGATCACTCCGGGTTGGTTTTCCTTCGAGTCGAGCACCCTTCCTAGCTAAGGATAGCGTGCGTCGAATACCTTCACTTCAGTTTCCGAGCGGATGAACAATTTCCCTGCCGCTAGAACCGGCACATTCCAGACCCCACCGTCTAAAGCTTTCCATCGGTAGATTTCGTCGAAATCACTTGGAGTGGCATTGGCGATCGCGAGAACTCCACGCTCACCCAAGGCGATAAGCTTGTTGTCGGCGATAAGAAGTGAGCCTCGACCCAAACCGGGCTCGTCCCAAAGAATAGCGCCCGTCTCTAGGTCCAAGCAACGAAGTCTCCCCATGCTAAATCCGTACAGATTGCCATTGAATATCACCGAGGAAGAAAAATAGTTGGCCATCGTATTCTTTTTCCAAATCAACTCCGGCTCGTTTTTCCCGTTCAGCTTCAGAAGTGCTGCACCCCGACCGTAAGCAGAGGAGATAAATAGGCGGCCTTTATGAAAAATCGGAGTTGCAACGTTAATATCGAGTTCCGTTTCCCAGATATAACGCCAGATTTCGGAGCCGTCATCCAGGCGCACAGATACCGGACCCTCTCCAGTGAAATAGACTACTTGTTTTTCCCCTTGGTAGTGGAAGTAAATGGGCGTGGCGTAGCCGTATCGGTAACTGCCCGTCAACCAGAGGATCTTACCCGTGAGTTTGTCGATAGCAGCCAACGAACGCTTGTTCGTGCCGCCCGGTTCAACAAGTAGCTTTCGCCCCACCACAACGGGTGAATTGCTGTAGCCGAACTTGTGCATCTTGGTTTGCTGAGAAAGCTCAAAAAGGTTAAGGCTCCAGACTTCGGTTCCGTCATCAACTCTCAAACATTTGAGGATGCCGGTGCTTCCCAAAGTATAAAGTCGATCGCCATCGATGGTGGGTGTGGCGCGGGGCCCGCTGTGCCACAGCGGATCGAAATCAGCAAAAGCCCTGTACACTGCCTCGTACTTGTGCTCCCACAAGGTGCGTCCCGAATGCGCGTCCCAGCAGTGCACGATCTCTTCATCCGCGGACCGACTCATTGTATAGACGCGCCCTTCAGCAACGGAAAAAGAGGAATAACCGCCTCCGAGTTTTTTTTCCCAAACCGCGGCGGGCGCCGGATCGGGCCACTGGTTCGCAAGCTTCTCATCGGAAATCCCGTCCCCCTCCGGACCTCGAAAGCTGGGCCAGAATCCGAATTGCTTCACAAATCCGTTTTCTTCGACGGAGGTTGACTCGGCATCGCCGCAGCCTGTGAGAACTACGAACAGAACCAGATTAAGCAATAGTATGCGCTTCATGAGGCGCATTTAGCATGTCTGGAGCCACTCCACAATCTTCTTTCAAATAGCCCGGCAGTTGAGCGTACTTGCCTGCCTGAGGACCGCAATGAAAGAGAAGATCGAGGATGGACACTTCCCCGACAAAGGCGCCATGCCCCTGGGGATAGGGTTCGAATTCGTAGTGGGCAAACTCCAACTCGATCCCGGCCTTTTTGAAGGCCTCTCCTTCACCAATGTAACCCTGTGCGGAAGGTCCAGAAAGGTAGGAGGTGGCGCCAACGGATTTGCAGAGGCGTACCAGGCGGTCAGTGCGATCGATGGGGCCCAGGTTCAGTTCGCTGGAGCGTTTGAATTCTGGTTTGAAATTTAGAAAATCGCATATGTCGAGAGTGGTTTGTATATCGAGCTCGCTCAAGCTCTCACCCGCATTCTTCAATCTTTCACTCAGCCAAGGGAAGTAAGAGGTGAAGAACGGCGCTTTTGCGTAATTCAATTCCACTGTCCGGAGTAGTTTTCTCGCCCAAAAGGTTTCGTTGCAAATACGAGTATCCATGATGAGCTGGTCGTATCTGCCCTTGGAGTCAATCGGGACCGAAATCCATTGGGTACCGTTCGGGGTCTTTATCTTGTTGCGGTTTCGCCAACCGCGCCGATCGTACTGCACGTCATCCAAGAAAATAAAAACATCTACGGCCTGGATGATCGCAAAATAGCCCCGCCAAGGAAGAAAACTGGGTTGAATAATTGCGGCCCGCTTCACGCCGGCACTCCGGCAGCGAGGCGAAGCTTTCGCAGGTGCTGTATCCGGTTTTCGTAAGCGACACGATGGGCTCTGAAGCCGCGCAGCTTGTCCATGGCAGTGAGGTACCATCGATAGCCCGGGTTTTCCATTCTTAGCTCCCATAGCAGACTGGGACGTGCGTACCCATGGTAGATATCTTCCTTTACTTCATCGATCGAAATGAAGCCGTCGCGAATGGCCGATCGGAGAGCGTTCACCCAAAGCCCTCCGTGGCGGTTGTTGTTGCAGACCCAAGGCTGGGTACCCATATCGGTGTAATGAATAAGCGCGGTACCCTCGTCCCAATGCTCCAGACTGTTCCATGCAAACGGGATACGGTAAGCGATTTCATCTTCTTCTAACAAACACATATCGAACATCAGCCCAGCGTAGTCGTAGCGCTTGTTGTCGAGTCCATCAACAATCTGTTCGATGTCCCAATTTAGGCGCGAACAGTCGAGGAGCATTACCGAGCACTGTTTGATCCGCTTGTCGGGAGCCTTTTTCTTGTCGGTTGTGGAACTCTGTTCGGCTGTGAGTTCTTCCTGGATAATGACCTTGGCCCCGTTAAACGGGATTTCCCACAGGCTGCGAATATCTTTGAAAACCAGCATGTCGGCATCCATGTAAATGGCGCGGCCCTCGTAGTGGCAAAGTTTGGGAATGCAAAATCGGCTAAAAGAGAATCCCGTTCGTTGATCCTGTGCTGGATCGACGGGAGGGCGGACGGGTAGATCCATCATCGGAATGACCTCGACAGGGAGGTCGGTGTGGCGGCGGATGGAGTACTCAAGTACTTTCACCCCTATCAGCTGGGATCGATCGGTACCGACAAAAACCCTGACTTTTTCCATGAACCCTCATGCTGTTCAGATCGGATCCGGCAACCCTTTCTGAGCGTGAAACGTCTTGACGATCCCTATTAGTACGGCAGATTGATCCCGCTCACAAGCCCTAGCTTTGACAGGCCATTCCAGCGCCGAAAGTCATAGAACCCTTGAGAATTCCTGCGAAAAAAGTTGACAGTACAACGACCGGGGCGGGACAACTCTGGGAGGACTATCCAAATTGGCAAGGAGTGTGCGTTGAGGTCTTTGGAAGAACTCAAGAATCAAAAGTCAGTCGATGTTTTGCTGATCAATCCCGGTAGCCTGCACGCAGTTTACCAGCAGCTTGCGAACGATTTTTCGGCCATCGAACCGCCCTCGTTGGCGGGCCTGTTTGCGACCTATCTGCGCAACAAAGGCCTGACGGTCGACATTCTTGATGCGCCGCCCTTTGGTTTGTCTCCGGAGCAGGTGGCGGACATCACGGTGGAGCACTACAAACCGACTTTGGTAGCGGTGGTAGTTTATGGTTTCCAGCCTTCCGCTTCGACTCAGAACATGCCCGCCGCCGGAAAAATTTGTGCGGAGATTAAGGCGCGCAGTCCCAAGACCGCCATCATGATGACCGGGACGCACCCTGCGGCGCTTCCCGAGAGGACCCTACGTGAAGAGAAGGTCGACTTTGTGTGCAGTGGCGAAGGGCCTGAGACTATTTATCTTGCGGCGAAAAACCTTTTGGAAGGCACACCAAAACTGGAGAACATCCCGAGCCTCTATTTTTGGAAGGGTGAGAACGTGTGTGCGACTCCTGCAGGGGTCTTGATGGACGATCTGGATACGGAGATGCCAGGAGTTGCCTGGGACCTGCTGCCGATGGACCGCTACCGCTGTCACAACTGGCACGCTTTTGAAGACATTCATAACCGTAAGCCGTATGTGTCGATGCATACAAGTTTGGGTTGTCCTTTCAAGTGTTCTTTCTGCTGCATCAACGCACCCTTTGGTAAGCCTTCTTACCGCATGTGGTCCCCGGCTGCTGTAGCGAAAGAAATAGATCTTCTCCATACGAAATATGGGGTTCGTAACATCAAGTTTGTCGACGAAATGTTCGTGCTCAACAAGGAACACGTGATGGGCCTTTGCGATTTGCTCATTGAGAGGGACTACAACCTCAACATTTGGGCGTATGCGCGTGTCGACACGGTCCGTGACGAGTTTTTGGACAAGTTGAAGCGGGCGGGCTTTCGTTGGTTGGCTTTGGGTATTGAATCCGGAAGCAAGCACGTTCGCGACGGTGTGGAAAAAGGCCGTTTTGGTGGCGAAGATATTCTGAAAACGGTGCGCAAGATTCAGGCCGCAGGTATCAATATTATCGGCAACTACATATTTGGCCTGCCGGATGACACGCATGAGTCGATGCAGGAAACCTTGGATCTTGCCATCGAAGCCAATTGTGAGTTCGCCAACTTCTATAGTGCAATGGCTTATCCGGGGTCTAAGCTTTACACCATGGCGGTAGAGCAAGGTTGGGCGCTTCCGGACAATTGGATTGGCTACTCCCAGCACAGCTTTGAGTCGTTTCCGCTGCGAACCGAAAATTTGACTAATGCTGAAGTCTTGAAGTTCCGGGATGAGGCCTTTGTGAAGTATTTCACTAATCCGCGATATCTAAATATGGTTGAAGAAAAGTTTGGTCCGGACGTAGTGGCGAATCTGCATGAAATGAACAAGATTACTTTGAAACGAAAGATCTACTCGGCCGCCCAATAGGCGTAGCCAGTAGACGGAGAGCAGAGATGATCATCAGTCGAACACCTTTTCGCATTTCGTTCTTTGGGGGGGGGACGGATTACCCTGCCTGGTACATGAAGAACGGTGGACAGGTACTGGCGACGACTTTCGACAAGTACTCCTACATCAGCTGTCGTCTGCTCCCTCCGTTTTTTGAGCATAAGTTTCGTCTCGTCTATTCAAATATTGAGACAGTGAACCACCCCTCGGAAATGGACCACCCGGCCGCTAAGGCCGTACTCTGTGAAATGGGGCAGGAGGCAGGGCTTGAGATTCACTATGACGGTGACTTACCGGCACGCTCAGGATTGGGAACCAGCTCCGCATTTACTGTCGGGATGATTAATGCGGTGTACGCTCTGCGCGGCCAGCGTATTTCCAGCGAAGAGCTAGCCTCCCAGGCTTTGCACATCGAGCAGAATGTCATCAAAGAGCACGTGGGCTCGCAAGATCAGATTTGTGCTGCATTCGGCGGATTCAATCACATCAAGTTCAAGCGCGACGGTAGTTTTGATGTTTCGCCGATGATTCTGTCCAAGGAGCGCAAGCAACAATTCGAATCGCATCTTATGCTTTTTTTTACTGGATTCTCGAGAACCGCCGCGAAAATTGCGAAGAGCAAGATTGACAATTTCAACAATCGTGAAAAATCACTCCTGAAAATGCACGCGATGGTCGATGAGGCGATTTCCATTGTGCAGCGCGATCAAACTCCTCTGGAGTATTTTGGCGAATTGATGCACGAAAACTGGGAGCTTAAGAAGTCGCTATCAGATCAGGTTTCAACGCCGAAGATTGATGAGATCTATGATGTCGCCCGCTCCGCGGGGGCTATAGGCGGCAAACTGCTCGGAGCGGGTGGAGGCGGCTTCCTTTGTCTTTTTGTGAAACCTGAGATGCGTTCTCAGGTGAGAGAGGCTTTGAAACATTTTATCCACGTCCCTTTTCGCTTTGAGAACTCCGGGAGCAAGATTGTCCTTTACCAACCGAATGGATTGGGTTGAAAGATGCAGCAGCTACCGAAGGACACACCTATTTTTGTTGCGGGCCATAAGGGATTGATAGGCTCCGCGTTTGTTCGGCGTTTTGCAAAAGAGGGTTTTACGAATGTGCTAACCGAGCCGCGTGAAGCTCTGGATCTGACGGACCAGAGCGCCGTTTTGAAGTATTTTCAGCTAAAGCGTCCCAAAGTTGTTCTTTTATGTGCGGCGCGTGTGGGCGGTATTGTCGAAAACCGTGACCACCCTGCCGAGTTTATCACCGAGAATCTAGGTATTCAGCTGAGCGTAATGAAGGCCGCTTACGAGTCGGGCGTGGAGAAGCTTCTTTTCTTCGGTTCCTCCTGCATGTACCCGCGCGAGTGTTTGCAGCCTATGGAAGAAGCCAGCCTTTTCTCCGGGCGTCCCGAAGACACGAGCTTGCCGTATGCGGTGGCTAAGCTGGCCGGGCTCATTACCTGTCTCTCCTACAATACACAGTATGGTGGAAACCGTTTCATGGTGGCCATTCCGAACAACGCGTATGGACCCAATGATGATTTTGATCCCAAGTCATCCCACGTACTTTCGGCACTCATTCGTAAGTTTCACGATGCCAAGACGGCACAGAGCGATAGAGTTACCCTCTGGGGGACGGGAACGCCTCGCCGAGAATTTGTGCATGCCGATGATATCGTTGATGCAAGCTTGTTTTTGTTGCGCGAAGCACCGCGGGAACTCCAGTACCCGATCAACATCGGGGTTGGAGAGGATTACTCGATCCGAGAGCTGGCGAGTCTGGTGGCTGATGTTGTGGGTTTTAAGGGCACCATTGAGTTTGATGCGAGCCACCCGGATGGCTCACCCAGAAAGCTGCTCGACAGCTCCAGACTGGAAAAGCTGGGCTGGAAGGCGAACATAGAGCTAAAGGCAGGAATTCAAGACACGTACAAGTGGTTCCTAAACGACAGAGAGGCCTTATAAAGTGAAATACGGATACAAAGGTAAAGGGTTTGCGGACACTAAAACAACCCTGGGTAAGGAAAAACTCACCGAGTTGTACTATTCGATGCTTCGTATCCGAAGAATCGAAGAAGGGGTAGAAGCGCACTACCACGAAGACGAAATGAAGACTCCTATCCATCTGGTGATTGGTCAGGAGGCCTCTTGCGTAGGGGCCTGCGCACCGCTGACTAAGGAAGATCTCGTCTACGCCAGTCACCGCACCCACGGCGTCTATCTCGCCAAAGGGGGAGATCTGAAAGCGATGCTTTCCGAATTCTTTTGCCGCAAGAACGGCTGTGCCGGCTCACGCGGCGGTTCCATGCACCTCATCGATCAAAGTGTTGGCATGGCGGGCTCGTCGGCGATCTGTGGTGGAAACGTGCCAATCGTCGTGGGGCTAGCCCTGGCGGCTCACGTGCAGGGAGTGAAGCGCGTCAATATGTGTACCTTCGGCGACGGTGCGGCGGAAGAGGGTGTTGTCTGGGAAGCGATCAATTTTGCAGCGCTCAAAAAACTCCCGGTGATCTTCTTTTGCGAGAATAACTTTTTCTCAGTGTTCACTCCGCTCTACAAGCGGCAGCCGGAGAACGTGGAGCTTTGGAAAAAAGCCGAGGCTTTCGGCGCCAAGAGTGTGGTGGTAGACGGCTCGAATGTGGTCGACGTTTACGAAGCGGTTGCCAAGGCACGCGAAGGAGCACTGAACGGTGACGGCCCCTATTTCATCGAGTCGCGCGTCTACCGCTGGCGAGGCCATGGCGGCGCGGGTGACGACAACTCCAAGGGGTACCGCGATCCCGCAGAGCTGAGCGACTGGAAAAAAGTTTGTCCCATCGAGAGCTATTTTGAGTTTTTGAAAACAAACCAGCTGCTGTCGGACGCCGACAAAGAAGCCATGGAGAAGGACATTAAGGCCGAATTCGAAGAAGCCTATGAATTTGCCCGTAATAGTCCGGAGCCGGACGAATCCGATCTGGCGACCCATGTTTACAGTGAACGCATTCAATACGAGGTAAAAAAAGATGCCCTGGGCAGAAGCACTCATTAGAGCACAAACAAGAGAAAGCGTTCTTTCTTCGGAGCAGGGACGTGTTTTGTCCTATGTCGATGCGTTGAACGAAGCGCTGTCCATCGCGATGGAGATGGACAAAAAGGTGATCGTTTTAGGGCAGGGCGTGGATGATCCGGCTGCAAGTTTCGGCGTGACCAAAGGCCTGCAGGAAAAGTTCGGTGGCGAGAGAGTTTTTGACGTGCCTCTTTCTGAAGAGGGAATGACGGGAATTATCACCGGAGCCGCTGTGGGTGGTATCCGGCCGGTCATGACTCACAACCGTCCTGATTTCATTTTGCTGTCGATGAACCAGCTTGTTACCCACGCTTCCAAGATTTGCTATCTGGACGAAGGCAAAAACAATGTGCCCTTTGTCATCTGGGCGGCGATTGGGCGCGGCTGGGGTTCTGGCGCGCAGCACTCGCAAGCCATCCAAGGCATGCTGGTCGGCGTACCCGGCTTGAAGGTGATCATGCCCAGCACTCCTTTTGATGCAAAAGGAATGATGCTCGGTGCAATTGCCGACAACAATCCGGTCGTCATCATCGAGCACCGCTGGTTGACACGCACCAAGGGCGTAGTGCCCGAAGGTTTCTACACGGTTCCCTTTGGCAAAGGTGTTTACCGACGGCGCGGGACTGACGTTAGTATCGTGGGAACTTCGCATATCCTGGATCTTTCCATCCGAGCCGCTGAGGAACTTGAAGAAGAAGGCATCTCGGTAGAGGTCGTTGACCTGCGTTCCATTAAACCGCTAGATGAGGCGATCATCATGGAAACCGTCCAGAAAACCGGCAAACTTTTGGTTGTCGATACGGGATGGGAACGTGGCGGCGTGTGTGCTGAGGTTGGATTTGTGGCGGCTGAGAAATGCTTCTCGGCTCTCAAAGCGCCCGTTGCGCGCGTGGGCCTGCCTGATGTCCCCACACCGGCTGGGTACAAACTGGAGCAGCTCTACTACCCGAATGTGGAGACGATAAAGAAGGCCGTGAAGAAGATGGTGAATTAACTATGAAGTACGAACTTGCCTGTTCTACCTGGGGTAAAGAGGAACTCGAAGCGATCCAAAAAGTGGTGGATGGCGGCCGATTCACCATGGGTGAAAACGTCGCAGCCTTTGAAAGAGATTTCGCTAGTAAGTTTGGTAGCAAGTACGCCGTCATGGTGGGATCGGGCTCGGCGGCGAACCTCGTCGGTGTGGGCTCTTTGTTTTACAAGAGCAAGAACCCCCTTCAACGTGGAGATGAGGCCATCGTTCCGTGCATTTCCTGGTCCACGACTTTTTATCCGCTACAGCAGTACGGAATGAAGCTTCGCTTCGTGGATGTCGATCTGCAGACCCTCAACATGGATGTCAGCCAGCTGGAAGCGGCGCTTACCCCGACGACGCGAATGATTGTTGGGGTAAGCATTCTCGGGAATCCCGCGGCGCTCGATGTGATGCGCAAGTTCGCAGACAAGCACAACTTGATCTTCTTTGAGGACAACTGTGAATCGATGGGCGCAGAGCTGAATGGCAAGCCCTGCGGTACCTTCGGGCACTTTGGAACCTTCAGCACCTTTTTCTCTCACCACATCTCCACGATGGAAGGTGGGGTCATCGTAACGGATGATGAAGAGTTGTATCACCTGGCCCTCTGCATGAGAGCGCACGGGTGGACGCGCAATCTTCCAGAAGGCTCGTCGCTGTACAGTAAGGCGGCCGATGATTTTTACGAAGCCTACCGGTTTATCCTGCCCGGGTACAACGCCCGGCCCTTGGAACTCTCCGGTGCCATCGGTATCCAACAGCTAAAGAAGCTGGATGCCATGGTGGAGCAGCGCCGAAAGAACGCCGAAGTGTTTGTGGGCCTTTTTGGGGACGATCCGCGGTTCATCATCCAAAAAGAAAACGGTAAAAGCTCCTGGTTCTCTTTTACCCTTATTCTGAACCCTGAATATGATGCGAATAGAGATCACGTACGGGAGAAGCTTCGGGAGGCGGGCATTGAATACCGCATTATTACCGGGGGTAATTTCCTGCAGCATGACGTGATCAAGTACTTTGACTACGATACTGTAGGCGAGATCAAGAACGCCTACACCGCGCACGATCGTGGCTTTTTCGTGGGGAATGCGCCCATGGAGTTGCGGCCGCAGATTGAACACCTTCGCAAAACACTCACGGAGGCGGTGCCCTAGCGGTCGCGGCTGTAAAAACAAAGAGAACGAATGGAAGCGATTGTTTTAGCAGGTGGTTTAGGAAAGAGATTACGAAGCGCTGTGCCGGATCTCCCTAAGCCCATGGCACCTATTGCGGGACGCCCTTTTTTGGAACACCAACTGGACTACTGGGAGCGCGAAGGCGTTACCCGAGCCATCCTCGCCGTCAGCTACATGGCCGACAAAATCCAGGATCACTTTGGAAACCGCTACGACGGCGTAGAACTCGACTATTCGGTTGAAACTGAACCTCTGGGAACGGGGGGAGGTCTACTCCTTGCTTTGGAAAAACTTCGCGACAAAGACGAGAGTTTTTTGGTTTTGAATGGGGATACGTTTTTTGAAGTAAAGCTGGACTACCTTCTGACGTTCCACCGGGCGAAGCAGGCCGATTTGACTTTGTCGCTCCACTCGGTGGATGCCAATGATCGCTACAGCGGAATCGATCTCGCTGAAGACGGACGGGTCGAGTCCATACGCAAACGGGAATCTGGCCAAGGCAAAATGCTCGTCAATGGCGGTGCCTACCTGGCAAAGGCGTCCCTGTTTACCGAAGCGCTGGGGGAGAAGGGGCCGCGGTCGTTGGAAGACGATCTGATGCCGCAGTGGCTCAAATCCAGGAAGAATGTTTACGGGTTTATTTCCACGGGAAGGTTCATCGACATCGGCGTACCGGAAGACTACGCCGCGGCCGAAGGGATCATACGGGAGGTCCTGTCATGAAACACTACATCGAGACGCTTCGTAGAAATATTGAAGACTCCATCGAGGCGCACCAGCGACTGCTAGCCGCCGAAGGGATGCAGGAAGTTTTCGCGCAGGCGGTGAAGCTTGTGGTTGATGCCTACAAAAAAGGTGGGCGTTTGTACATCGCGGGAAACGGTGGCTCGGCGGCCGATGCCCAGCATTTGGCGGCTGAGTTTGTGAGCAAGCTTGCGCGCCCCAGAGCGCCGCTCCCGGCAGAGGCCTTGACAGTCGATACCTCCATTCTGACGGCGATAGGCAATGATTACGGTTACGACCAGGTTTTCTCTCGCCAGATTCGGGGGAAGATGACTCCGCGCGATGTGTTCCTGGGAATAACCACCTCAGGGCAGTCGATCAATATTTTGAAAGCTTTGGAAACTTGCAAGGACATGGAGATTCCCTCCATTGTGTTTTGTGGTCGGGATGGCGGGCCCGCCAAACCGCTTGCAGATTTATGTGTGGTGGCTCCTGGAAGTGCCACCAGTCGAATTCAAGAAAATCATATTGTGCTCTATCATACGCTTTGTGAGTGTGTGGAGTCGGAGCTCTTTCCCGAGGAGAATGCTTAATGGGCTTTAATATTTTGGTCACAGGTGGCGCGGGCTACATTGGATCGATTCTAGTACCTGAGCTGCTTAACGCTGGCCACAAAGTGACTGTCGTGGACAATTTTGTCTACGGCGAAAACAGTTTGGCTCAGTGTGCAGCCGACCCAAATTTTGATGTTGTGAATGCCGACGTTCGAAATTACGAAGTGGTGGATCCGCTTACCAAGAAGGCGGATGTCATTATTCCGTTGGCGGCACTGGTCGGGGCTCCGCTTTGTAAGAAGAACCCGGTGGGAGCGCAGACCATCAATCATGACGCCCCCTCGCACCAGTTCAAGACTTTGAGCAAAGATCAGTGGGTACTCATGCCCACCAGCAATAGTGCTTACGGCTCGGGACAAGGATCCAAATTCTGCACCGAAGAAACCCCTTTGCAGCCCATCTCCATTTATGCGCGCGACAAAGTCCTCGTCGAAAAAGAACTCATGGAGCATGAAAATGCGATTAGCTTTCGTCTAGCGACGGTCTTTGGGATGTCACCGCGCATGCGCATTGATTTGCTCGTGAATGACTTTGTTTATCGGGCTTGCAAAGATAGCTGCGTGACTTTGTTTGAGGCGCACTTCAAGCGCAACTACATCCACGTGCGTGACGTAACCCGTGTCTTTCTGTACGCCATTGAGAACTTCGATAAGATGAAGGGCAACATCTATAACGTGGGGCTAGGGGACGCGAATCTTTCAAAGCTTGAGCTTTGCCAAGTCATCCAACGACACCTTCCGAAGTTTGTCTTTTTGGAAGCGCCTGTCGGTGAGGATCCGGACAAGCGGGATTACATTGTGTCGAACGAGAAGCTGGAAAAGACCGGCTTCCGAAATGCCTTCTCGCTAGACATGGGCATTGCCGAGCTCATCAAGGGCTTCCAGATGATCAAGAATTCCCGCTTTTCCAACGTCTAGGACTGGTATCCCCGGATAGGGCTTTGGTCTTGAGTTTCCGGCCCTCCCGTACTACTTTTGGAGACTTATGAAAGTCAGCTTAATTGTCACGACCCTCAATGAAATTGAAGGGATGAAGGCCATCATGCCCCGCATCAAGCCGGAGTGGGTGGACCAGATCATCATCCTGGACGGCGGCTCCACCGATGGCACGATCGAGTACTCCAAAGAAAAGGGGTATTTCGTCTATGTTCAAAAGCGCATCGGTTTTCGCCACGCCTATAACGAAGTGATGCCGTACGTGGAAGGCGACGTCGTTTTGACGTTTAGTCCGGACGGGAACTCCATTCCGGAGCTGATTCCTGACATCATCGAGAAGATGAAGGACGGCTATGACATGGTCATCGCTTCCCGCTACCTCGGGGATGCAAAAAGCGACGATGACGATCCCGTGACGTCGTTCGGCAACTGGCTTTTTACCCGCACCGTGAACCTGCTCCACGGAGGACGCTACACCGACGCGATGGTAATTTTCCGGGCGTATAAAAAGCGCCTCGTTTACGATTTGGATCTAACGGAAGAAGAAGGCTACGCCACTGCCGAAAAACTTTTCCGCACTAACATCAGCTGGGAGCCTTTGCTCTCCGTGCGTGCTGCTAAGATGAAACTCAAGATTGGCGAAATTCCGGGCGACGAACCACCTCGCATTGGTGGCGAACGCAAGCTGAAGATCTTCAAGTGGGGTGCGGCCTACTACTTCCAGTTCCTGCGCGAAGTCTTCTTTTGGAAAGGCAACGCCACCTTGCAAGCTGGGCGGCTGGAAAAGCAACCGGCCTAAATTGTCATAGTTTTTCTAAATTGATACCAATCTTCCTTCGAAGAGGCGTGCCCAATGCCTGCCGATGGCAGATCCCGCGTAATTTTCGTGAATGAGTTGTTTTGCTTGGCGGACGTGGTTGTCTCGTAATTCGGGGTTATCGAGATACGCAGATATCCCGCCTTCCCAATCGTTGAAATATACACAATCGTCAAAAGTTTCCAGAGCGGGAGTCTTCGTTGCTACAACGGGGACGCCCTGTGCCAGTGACAACAGTGTTCTGTTGGGAGACTTTGCGAGTGAGAATTTATTTAGTGGATTAGGAACCAGAGTTACGTCGCATTCGCGGATATTACGCTCGATGGAATCTATGGACCAATCCTTGTAGAGAGTAGGAATCGGAAAGTTAGGCTCAATTAATTCCGCATAGCGTTGGTAGTTATTGCTAATAACTACCAGAACGAGTTCGTATTTTTTAGACAGCGAGCCAAGGGCATCACGAATGTCGAGTAGATCAGTCAGCCCGAAAGTTCCGGGAATACCCGTATGTCCAAACCAAAGGAGTCGTTTGGCATTGCTCGGAATTTTAGCTTTTTCGTCTTGAGCGGCAGCCCGTACGATGTTGGTTGGAGCAGTTTGTAAGGCTTGGCGATGGGGCCAAAACAAAGAGCGGACATGGGCACGAACCAGCCTGTAAACCCTTTTTCCGGGAGTGCGAATGGTATTGAGCAGACTCTTCAGGGTTCTTGGAACTACTGCAGTAATGATCCACTTCCATCCATGATCGAACATCCAGGTGCGTCGCTGTCTGGAGCATGTAACCTGCGAAAATGTAACGTCGTCGCTGTCTTCTAATCCATCTGGGATGATGAAGATCGGGGTAGAAGATCCAATTTCAGCGCGAATGCGATCCGCGAGGATTTTTCCGGTCGTGATCACGCCGGTTGCCTCCGAAGCCATCAGGCGGAAGTTGTCCAACATCTTTTTGAACTCACCGTCTTTTGATTGGATTTTTTTGGGGGGCCTGTCAAAAATGTTATCACAAAGATCAATGTATACAGGGACGCCTTTCTTTCTTGCCTGCTTCAAAAGGCGATAATCCCAATCCGTGAAACTCTTAACAAAAACCACTGCCGCAAGAGGTTCACTAAAATCAATGGAGTCGTTACGCGCATAGAATCGTGAGGTGAAGTTTTCTCCCAAGTGGCGTATGGGGATTAAGCAACGGTAGCGAACACTCGCGATCGTCGGATCGGCGTGACTTACCTTCCAAGCGATTCGGCGCTGGTTCATATTTGCGGATCCTCTGTTGTTGGTGGATTGTGGTCCCAATGGAATCCCACGCAGAAAGGTCCCATTCCCTTGGACGGAAGTTCGCCGGTTTTATAGAAGTCGCCGCGCTGGACATCCAACTTGAACTTTCCGACGACTTTGTCTGAAAGTAGGCCGTCAACATGAATGTCATACGTCAGGTAATACTGTCCGGGTAAGAGGGGGAGACGATCCATTTCGAAATAGAGCGTACCGTCCTCGTGAACCTCGCCTAGGACTTCTTTAAGAATTCGGGCCGGGGCACCTGCTACCCGGGCTCCTAGCTTGTCTTCAATGATTACGGTTGCATTGGTGATGTACTTTGCAGATCCGGATATTCTGCGCTTGTAGACAAATCGCAGCCTGAGAGGCTCGCCAGTTTTCGGTGGGCCGTTTAGAATCTCGGCCGAAACATAGCGTAGAATCCCCGATCCCTTGCGCTTTCTCTCTTCTTCCAGTTGGAGGTCGTTCCCATTGCTGCCGGTAGTTCCGCTGGGACTGAACGTCGTTTCTTCAGTGGGGAGACTCGCAAAAACGCTTTTGGCCTCGACGGTCGGTCCATCAAACAAAATCTTGCCCCCGCGGAGTAATAAAGTACGTGTGCAGAAAGATGGGATCTGTTCGCGTCCGGCCACCATAAAGATGACCGTCTTATTGTCAAAGATCGTCTGCTCAAGATCCGGGAAAACACGCAGTTGTGCTTGATCAAAAATAAAGATATCGGCCGGCACGCGCAAGCAGGCGTAGTGGGTAGGCTGATTCAATTTTCCCAGGGGGAGATCGCGAATCCTAACTTTACGAAGCGGTTCTAAGTTGCATTCCGAGAGGATCTCTTCGCTGACGGATTTCACCTGTCCCCATGGAGCGCCTAAAAGCGAAGCAGCGGTCTGGCAGTACATTTCTACCGTCATTAAGGGACGCTCCAGAGCCAACTTTCCTGGTTGTACGATGCGTACGCTCTTAAACACTTTAACCCGGCCTCTGCTAGGCGCCGAAAGTTGCGCCGCAAGGCGCGCGATTGTAGATTTTCCGGACTGAGGAGATCCCAGAACCGCCACGCGTTCACCGCTTGTGATGGAGAAAGACACATCTTGGAGCGCAAGAAAGTCGGACTTTCCAAGTCTTGTTGCATCCACAAACGGAAAAAGCATGGAAAGAAAGTGACGCCGTCGGCCCAGATCAATATTAGAACAGTACTTCTTAGTCACGTTACGAAAACTGAGAACCGTCGTGGGTTTAGACGACATAATCCAATGCCGCCTTTCTAGATGATCGATAGAAGACAAATCCTAGGGCAAACGCGATCAACGCAAACACTACCGAAGCCAGTACCTCAGGGGCGTGCTGTACAGCCACGGCCGCGGCCCAGTTTCGTGGCGTGTTAATCAAATACGTGAGCGGATTGTATTGGTTGATTGTATGGAGCAATCCGTCGCTCGGTGTTTGGTATAAAATGGGGGCACTCCACATAAGTGCTTGGCCTAGAAAACCAACTCCGTAGCGAACGTCCTGATAGATCGTCCCTACACTCATGAAGGGCAAACCTAGGCCGAGGCCCAACATCATGAGCATCGGGAGAAAGAGCAAAGAAAGCAGGAAAGACGGGCGAAACCAAACCCCAAAGGCAATCATCACAATCGCAATTAGCGTCAACTTGACGACAAAGTTGATGAGGATTGCCCAGCACGTCGCAAATATCATCGTCATGTTGCCGATGGGAACCCGCTTCAGGAGTTGACGGGTTTTAAAGGCGACGTCCATGGGAGTGATGACGGCGTCCCAGAAGACCCCCCAGAAGAGAACTCCACAAAGGGCGTGGACTTCATAAGGGAGATGGGAGTCAGGGCTTCCGAAATTAAATTGTTTGCCCACGAAGATTAGAGGTATTGCAGAGGCGAGTGAATTGACAATGTTCCACCCATAGCCGAAAAAAGTCAGCCTGGCCCTGAACTGGAGTTCACGGTAGAAAAGAAACCAGCCTCGATGAAACTCCATCTTGATCCGATCAAGAAAGTTCAATGTTCTCTGCTCTCTTTAGCTAATGGATTTGGCTTCCAGCGTTTGTCTCACCCAAGATTCTTTTGCCTACTTTTCGGCGAAGCCTAGTCCAAACAGAAGGCTGCGGTGGTGGCTCCTGAAGGTCATCACGCTGTGTCTCGGGCGTAGTCAGGGAAGGGGTGCCATTGGGCTCCCAAACGAGCAAGGTTGTTGCGTTCTTCAAAAGAATTGAACAAAAGTGTTTCCGTACGCGCGTCAGTCGAATGCTTCCCTCTAGCTCCATGGATCGCAGGATCGGATAAAGATTTAGATTTTGATCGCGTTTTGTTGCAAACGCTCGGTTGAGACTATCGATGTACTCCATTCGGTCCGGTCGCACATTCTCAAGCCATGTCGCTCCGGGTACTTGGAAACCGACAGGTTCCAAGTGAACGACGCGGATCAATCCCGGTATGCCTTTGATGGCTTCAAAAAGCCTTTCCCCTACGCTAGGTATCTGTTCCAAGCTGTGGTGGCTGAAAACCACGGTCGGCTTTGCCTCGGCGAACATAGAAAAATCGGGCCGGTAGTAGTCAAAGGCGTGCGTGAAAAACGGCATCTTAGGGGCCGCCGACTGGGCGACGCGCTTGGCCAGATTCCGCGCCTCAGGCGTCAGCTCCAGGGCGTGGTATTCCGCATCCAGGGGAGCGCCATAGAGCCAGAGCTTAAAGAGGTTTTTTCCCCAGCCCGCTCCCAGCTCGACGATGCGTTCGGCTCCGCGGGTTAGCTCCATCAAAGTGCGCATCTTGAGGGCTTCGATCATGAGTGTGGCGGTCGGCGAATCCACCTCCACGCTACGAATGTGTTGGCGATCCAGGATGAACCCAGTCTTTCTCCGTTCTAAGTCTCGTTCTTGATTTTTCTTAATGAGAACGGGGTCGCTGAAATCGGCACCGAAGTCGCGCCGCATCATTAAAATGATTCTGTTGAGTTCGGTTTCACCCGCGCCTAAAAGCCCTTCCGCTTTTTCAGCCGTTTTGGCCCAAAGATGGCCATACTGTGACAAAACCAAGGCTTCTCGTTCAGGAGTTGGATTCATTGCTAAATTCCTCTTTAAAAGCAGCCCCAATTAGAGTGCTGAAGGGGGAATACGTCAAGGGTTCCGCGGGCGAGCGGCTTGACAGTTGCGGCCTGCTATAGATACTCAGATTTTTGTCCTTTTTTTAGGGATAGCATACGTGGACGACAAGCGGAGAAGACTACAAGTCAGGCCAAGTTTGAAGTGGGAGACGCTTTCGGGGTGTCCAAACTGCGGCGGGCGTGCGACGCGTCCCTGGTGCGACGGCTCCGATCGCCTCCACCGAATGGCGGACGAGCGGTTTCACTTCGAGCGCTGTTCAAGTTGCCACGTGTCTTTCATGTCCCCCCGGCCGGAGGAAGAAAATATTGGCCGTTTTTATCCCGAGGACTACGGTCCCTACGTGCCGTCGGGCGGTGAGCCCAGAAAGGCGGTCCCCGCTCGGAAAAAGCCCCCCAAATCACCCAGATGGAAACGCGTGGTGTTGGGAGGGGTGCGCCGTCTCAATCGGGCAGCGGACGTGGTTTGGCCAAATCCTTTGAAAGGCACTCTGGATGAAACTTACGGGGAGGGCAACGGCCGCAGTTTTCTGGATTTTGGTTGCGGCTCAGACGCCTTTTTGAATCTTATGCGCAAGAAGGGTTGGACTACGACTGGAATGGACGTTTCCAGCACGACGGTCGACTTCGTTGTTAGAAGCGGGCACCGTGGGATCTTGGTAAACAGCGAATGCTGGACACAAATCGAGGATGAATCCTTGGATCTGGTTCGAATGAACCATGTCTTGGAGCACCTATATCGGCCAAAGGCGGTCTTGCGCGAGTTGCGCAGAAAGCTGCGTCGGGGTGGAGTGTTACATATCGCCGTTCCCAATCCCGCCAGCTTCGGGGCCCAGGCCTTCAAATCGGCGTGGTATCCGTTGGAATGCCCTAGGCACATCATATTTTACCCCCCGGGCGCGCTTCGGACGCTGTTGGAATCCGAGGGGTTTGCTGACGTTGAGGTTTTTCAGGAGGCCTTGGGCAAGGATCTGGCGCGCAGTATTGGCTACTTCCTTCAGGAACGGGGCAAAATGATCCATTGGCACGTAGAGGATTTTCGAAAGAGCCCCTATTTTCAGGAAGCTTTGCACATCCCTGGTCTTCTTCTGTCCAGCGTGCAGAAGTCGGACCGCATCCACGCCTTTGCGAAAGCCTAAAGGAGAATGGTGAAGCACACAGTTTTCATACACACAAATCGTCAACAGCTGGTGGGTGCCAAGGTCGCCACGCACGCCTTAAAGAAATTTTCACCGACTCCGGAGCGATTCGATGTCCGAATTATCTGCTTGGATGATTTCCCCCACCTGACAAAACGGGAAGGCCAGGAGTACCTGAGAAAAGGGACCACGGTTCGCTGGAACAACCGCGATCTGCAGTCGTTTAGTCCTCTACGGTTTCTTCCGCCGCAATTGATGAACTACGAGAAAAGAGCGGTGGTGATGGATCCAGACGTGTTCGCTGTCGCCGACATCTGCGAGCTGCTCGAACGCGACATGGGCGGCAAGAGTGTTCTTTGTCGTTATGTCGACTCCGGGAGGTACGCCACTAAGCGCCCGTTTTGGGCAACCAGCGTGATGTTGTTGGAGTGTTCCCGTTTAAGGCATTGGAACTGGGATCGACAGATCGATGAGATGTTCGATAAGAAATTCGACTATGGGGATTGGATAAATCTGCGCCTTGAGGATCCGGCGACTCTCTCTAAACTTGAAGAGTGCTGGAATTCGTTTGATCATCTAAATGGGGAAACCAAACTACTTCACACAACGGAAAGAAGCACGCAGCCGTGGAAAACAGGATTACCCGCGGACTTTGACATGAACTACGAGCGGTCGATTCGCATTGCGGGGCGCAATTTTGTTCCGGGTTATTGGTTGCGCAAGCTGGGCGGTTGGACCCCATTCGGAAATCACTCTCAAAAAGCCTATCTCCCTCATCCGGATCCGAACCAGGAACGGCTCTTCTTCTCGCTTTTGCGTGAATGTTTGGAAAATGGAACGGTTGATGAAGCATTTCTCAGGTCTGAAATGAAAAGTAACCATGTCCGCAAAGACGCATTCAGTCTGGTTGACCGTTCATCTAGCTGGAATTTTGGGGCTTCAGTTTTGGGAGGAATTCATCCATGAAAAGCGTTGCCGAGCTCAACAATCTGCACCCAGGTGCGGACATTTACGTTATCGGTACCGGAACCAGTTTTAGAGTCTTTCCCAAAGACTTTTTCGAGGGCAAGATCACTATTGGGCTGAACTTGGCGTGGCAGTTGCTCCCCGTAACCTATGGGCTGACGACGAGACCGGAACTCAACATACCGGAGTTTATCGATCAGAAGGCCCCGAATGAAATTGTGTGGGTTACCAAGTATCACAAGCTAATTACGGAAGAACAACGCGAGCATGGGAAAAAGCATTTCTACTTTTTCAGATCCGACGGTCAAGCGAACACCCAGCCTCCGGGTGAGCCCAGCGATTCGGGAAAAGTACTAGACTGGGTAAGAAAAAGCACAGAGGACTACCTTTACTTATGGTCTTCTGTCTCGCAGACGGCAGCCAACCTGGCGGCCAATATGGGTGCACGAAACGTCATTCTGGTGGGTTGTGACAACGGGGCACTTGTAGGCAACCACCACGCGCAAAATCAACACACCATGTGGAAGGGGGTAAACCCGGACCACCGCTATCGCCAGTACTATGATGGGTTGGTGGAAGTGAGGCAGGCGCTGCGCAGTCGAGGCGTAAATTTACTGAGCATGACACCGTTTGTCCATTTGCTGGAACCGACGTTGGACTTTCGTTCTTTGTGCAAGGAACTCAATTGCCCGGAGTGGATTAATAACTCTGACATCTCAAAAGAGGTCGACGAGATCTACAGTTTACGTGAGAAATTCGGACATTTTATTCAGCAGAAGCAGAAGTCCGCGCGTAGTAAGTTGAAAAGCTATCTATCTAGAGTCTCTTCTTAGAAACCAAGCTTTAGAAAAGACAGTGTGAGAAAACCGACCGTTTACATTCATACGAACGTCAAACAAATGATTGGCGCACGGCTGGCTGCCTATTCGATGAAAACCCGATCGCGGTCGCCAGACAGTTTTGATGTCGACGTTATTTGTGCGGAACACGTTGAGTTGCTTCAATCGTTTCACGGTCAGTCCTATTTGCGGGAAGGGCGCCGAGTTCGGTGGGACATCCACGACCTACAATCTTTCACGCCCCTGCGATTTTTGCCGCCACAGCTGAATGGCTATGAGGGGAGAGCGATCATCACGGATCCCGACGTGTTTGCAGTGGGCGATGTGATGGAACTCTTGGCGCGGGACATGAAGGGCAAAAGCATTCTCTGCAAAAAGGTACCCGCTTCGGCGTCCGGGCCCGCCTATTTTGCTTCAAGCGTGATGCTTTTGGATTGCTCCAAACTCAAGCACTGGCGGTGGGACGAACAGATTTACGAACTCTTCGACGGGAAGTTTGATTACCGTGACTGGGTCTCGTTGCGACTCGAAGATCCTCAGACAATTGGGGAGCTGGAAGCCGAGTGGAACGATTTTGACAGACTAACGAGCGAAACGAGGTTGCTTCACAATACGGGGCGTTTCACACAGCCGTGGAAGACGGGCCTTCCTATAGACTTTGTTTCGGGCTCCCTTCCCAAGGCAAGTGACAGGAAGTGGGGCGTAGTCCCTAGGGGATGGATTTGGAAAGCAAAGTCCGTGCTGAAGGGCGAAGACTACCTTCCGCCCGACCGCTACCAAAGGCACCCGGATCCTGTGCAGGAGCGTTTTTTTATGCGCCTCCTTCGAGAGGGCCTTGAGAACGGAGTGGTTACGGAGGAGTTTTTAACTTCTGAGGTGGAACAAAAACACGTGCGGCCGGACATCTTTAAGGTCCTAAGGGACGTGGGGGCTACGGCATGAAGCGCGTCTCCGAACTTTATGGGAAGCACCAGGGAGACGCCATCTACGTAGTGGGTAGTGGTGCCAGTCTCCGAGTTTTTCCAGTGGATTTTTTGCGCGACAAGATCACCATCGGGCTCAACATGGCTTGGAAGTGGGCTCCGGTTCAGTATGGGATCACTATCCATCCCGAGTTGAACATTCCGGAGTTTCTGGGCGTGCGCCCGGACTCTCCCATTACATGGATCACAGGCCATGAAAAATGCAAAGGCGGACTGACGGCGGAGCAACTGAAGTTTGCTGAGGAAAACTTCTACTTTTTCAACTACCACGGAAAACTAAACACGCAACCGGCCAATGAACCTAGTGATTCTGGGCGTGTGCTGGAGTGGGTAGAAAAGCCTGCGGGGGACAACCTCTATGTATGGTCCTCCATCGCGCAGGCGGGGGTGAATCTCGCGGCCAACATGGGCGCGCGCGAGATACTACTTGTGGGTTGCGACAATGGACCTTTGGCGAAGAACCACCACGCTGGTGAACAGCACACGCGTTGGAAAGGGGTGTCGCCGGAGCACCGTTACCGGCAATACCGTGTGGGTTTGCAAGAAATTCGAGACGTACTGGAAAAGCGCGGCATTACAGTGCTGAGCCTGACTCCATTTTTGGGACTGTCTTCGGCGGAAGAGGAATTTGAAGAGGCTTGTGTGAAAAAGGGTTTACCCCCTGTCGTAAAGAGTTTTGACATTTCTCCTAGACGTGGACTCAGCGGTTTGTGGGCAAAGATTTATTCCAGGATTAGGGGGCCACTTGGAACTGATTAGCGCCGAACGCCCGTACGAATCTCGCAAGCTGAACCCTCAGCGATTGGAAGCGGTGAGAAAACATGGGGGTGAGTCGGTATTGGATGTCGGTTGTGGAAACGGAACCTACGTTTTCGCGCTGAAAAACGAGAAACAGATCCGTGGGGTGGACTACCGTTTCTATGAGGAATGGAAAACCGCTCCGGAGTTGTTTGAAGTTGCTGAGGCGGACGCGCTAAAAGAGTACGCAAACGATAGCATTGATACGATCGTTTCCTTTGAGACTCTCGAACATCTCCCTGATCCGGAGAAAGCTCTTCGAGAATACCATCGGGTGTGCCGCCACAATATCGTTGTAACGGTTCCCAACTGTGCGATCACCCCGGGAATTAAAAAAAGCAATTTGCTCTACTCCCACTGGAGCGATCCGTCCCATCTAAACTTTTTTACATTGGATTCTTTGAAAGCCCTCATTGAAAGTGCGGGTTTTTCCATAAAAGAAGCGCACTACATTAACCGCTTGGACGTGAGGCCCTTCGTATTGGAAGCGTTCAAGCTGCGGGGACCTTTAGCGAAGGTCCTATCGAAGGTCCTGCGACTTCTGCCGTCCGAATCTTATTTCATCACCTGCCTCGTTGTGGCGGAAAAGCGAGCCCAAGGTGCTTAACTTGACGAAAAGAATCTTGGGAGCGCCCATTAAGCGGGTGCGCCCCGAGTTTGCCTACTTGCCGGCGCGAGCGATCAGTCGACTATACGGATCGGAACCCTCTGGGGTTCCCGTAGCTTTTGTGGTTCCTGAGGGTTCGCAGGGCTGGATTCTTGAAGGGATTTGCAGAGAAATTGCCCGCTACATGCCCGCGAGTAGTTATGTCTTTCATGACTCTCTTCGAAGGCTTCCGGATGCACAAAGTTACTACGTGGCCCACTATGCACTTGTGCCCGAACTTCTGAAACTTAACCCGCGGGCCTGGAACCGGAGGATCTACACTTGGTTTACCCATCCGGACAAACGCTTGTGCCAAAGAGAAATGGTTTATTCGCTCAACTGTACAGAGAAAGTCTTCTGTACGAATACCGTGTTTGCACACCAGCTCAAACTTTCTGGAGTTGCGGAAGAAAAAATTGAAGTGGTTTTGGGCGGTGCCGATCCCGCGCGTTTCCGCCGGCATGAAAGAGGCTCCGGGCTCATCGGCCTCTGTACTGCCTATTACGATCGCAAGCGCCCCGATCTCATGCTGCGCTTGATTCAGTCGATGCCACAGCAGCCATTTCTGCTGCTAGGAAAAGGCTGGCAGGAGTGGCCGGGCTTCCCGCACCTACTCGCGTTGCCGAATTTCAAATATGCCGAGGCCCAGTACGAAGATTACCCCAGTTACTACGATCAGATGGACGTTTTCCTAAGTGTGTCGGCGCTGGAGGGCGGGCCGATTCCGATGTTGGAAGCCATGATGAGCAACGTGGTCCCCGTCGTCAGCCGCACCGGATTTGCCCACGACATCATTAAACAAGGACGCAACGGCTTCATCTTTGATATAGAAGCGCCGCCTGAGGAAATCGCTTCTTTTATCAACCAGGCCTTGCAGCTCAAAGCGGACATCCGGTCCACGGTGATGCGCTACAGCTGGGAGGCTTTTTCCGCACAAATTCAACGGGCTCTGCACGTATTGCCCGAGCGTGTAGGCGCCCCTTCGGCTCCTCTTCCTCAAGGGATATAGAAAGTTTCAAAGCGGCTATCTTGATATTGGAGTTCCGTGTGCTGTTTCAGGAATTCGCGGTACTCGACAGCGGTGGGTCCAGGCAGGCGCGTTTTGTCGAGAACAAGGTAGCGCAAGCCGGTCTTTTTCACGAGGGGCAGCTCGGCGGCATTCTTGGTTTTCAATAGCCGCAGGACGGTTTCTCGAAGTTGCTGGTTATCAGGTGGCATGAAGCCCGCGTAGCCGTTTGCAATCGGGTGGTTGTGATCCAGGCTATAGTACATGTAGTCGGCTTCTGCTTCGTGCAGTCCTTCGTAAATATAAAAAACGGGAAATCGATTCTCAGTAGCTTTTAGAAAAGCAGTATTCCCATTAAAATCCGGTACAAGCTGAATCGGTATCTGTACCTGCGTATCCAACCAAAACACCAGGCCCAAAAGGAGTCCCGCTGCTGCTAGCTGCTTTTTGCTAAGTCTTTCGTTTAGCACGTAACCGCCATAGGCCGCTGCGATGGCGACGAGAAAAAGCAGCGACAAGCCGAATCTAGCGGGGACTCGAATCCCGCTCATGCCGGGGACAATATAGAAAAGCAGATTATAAAGGCCGGCATTGGTACCCCAAGCGAGCAAGGTCAAAAATACGGCGCTCGTCACACAAACCCTGAACCAGTAGCGCGCCTCGGGGCTATGTCTTGAGTATTGTCGGAACTTTCTAAAGCCTAGAAACGCCAACAGAAAGACGCTGAATCCAAAGAATAAACACTTCTCGTGACGCGCACCCTCCTGGTAGCGGATGAAGGGCGCAAAAACACCTGCGTAGCGGTGGCGTTCAGGAACGACCAGAAAACCTTTGATGTTCGTGCTGTAGGGCCGCGCCTCACCCACGGACCGTTTCCAATTGTTGTCTTTGCTGACGCGGTAGTAGGAATAGGAAATAGGCAGGCTTACGGCTGCAAAGCTTGCGATGGCAAGCGCATAACCCTTCGCCTTGCGCCAGTCTCGTTCTTTCAGTAAGGAGTGGAGCTCAAAAGCCGCGAGGGGAAGAATGCTGAGCATCAACATCAATCCTAAATTGACGCTGAAATAGAACTGCAAGGCCAGACAGGTCCCTACAGAAAAGGCATAAGACCATTTTCTGGTCTCTTGGAACTTAAAAAGAGCATAGAAAAAAAACGGAAATCCAAATTGGGGGATCATGTGGGCGTGCCCAATCTGAGAGAGGCGGCTGAGGCTGAAAGCGAACACCGTCGCGGCAATGGCCGCTGCGTACTCATTTAGGAACAACTTCACAAAAAAGAACATGCAGCGGTAGTTCAGCCAAAAAAGAAAAAGAATAGTCAGGTTGTAAGAAAGGGCTCTATTCTGAACCAATAAGAAAAACGCGTGGTAGATCAGCGAACAGCCGAAAGTGGTTTCTGAGGAAAGCAGGCTCTCCGTATAGGGATAAAAGGCTCTCCCATCAAAAAGGGGGTTATCCGAAAAGAAGTTGCCGCTAAGCCGATCCCAAATCCAAATGAAGGAAAGCTCATCCGGAAGGATATCGCCGATAAGAGCTGTTCCCAGGTGTGTCCAAGACCCAACCGGCGCAAGAAATAGAGCGATCCCCAGCAAGGGAGGAACCCAAAGGAGGAGAGTCGTTCTGAGTCTCATTTCCTAAGCCAGAAGTAGGAATTGGGGAGTTTGTGTCCCCAAACCACCGTAAAACCTTCCACATCTTTTACTTGAAAAGAGACACCTTCGGCGCGTAAACGATCCAAAAAAGCCTGCACGTGCTCAGGTTTTTCGGAAAAGAAAATCTCAGCCCGATCGGGATCGGCATCTACCGCCTCGCGGTATTTGTGATAGCGCTCTTGCTCCGGGTTTCGGGAAACCACAATAGGATCTTCATCAAAGAGATAGGTGAGCTGATACGCTACCCAATAGTCGGACAGGGCGTGGTGGATATTATTGGCGGTCAGAAAATCCTCAAGCGCCGCGACTCGTTTACCAAAGTGCCGTTGAACGGGTGGGTAACAAACCCAGATGATGGCACCCACCGTCAGGCTAAACCAGGAAAAGACAGCAGCGAATCTTAGTCGGCCAATCTTCCAGGCGACTGGGGCGAGAAGAAACGGAGCCCCCCAATAGATAGGCGTCATGTAGCGCGACGACCACATGTCGACGGCAACTGGAGATCCTGCGGTAGCAAGAATGCTGGTGAATATCGAGAGGCCGCCGAAAATTCCGATGCGGCGCAGACCCTCCGGCAGAGTCTTATCCCGCCAGCATAGGTACAGGCCATAGAAGAACCCGGCGAAGAGTACGAGCCCGGTAAGCGTCAGTAATATCCCCCAAGCCAGACGCTCCCGCGTTCCCGGGATGAGGTTCCAGTTGAGGCCCATGATATGCACAAAGGCCGAGTAGAAAACTTCATAGTGTTTGGCACTGAAGAGAGTTTTTAGAGAAAAAGTCAGCGGCGCCTTCTGGGCTAAAGACATACGAACCAGGAGTAAGAGAATTCCACCGGAGCCAAATCCGTAGAGAAACGGTAGAGCTGGCTTGTAATTAGAGAGTTTTCGCCGGTCCTCTACCAGGCAAAGAGCGGCGTAGACGAAAGTCGCCGCTAAGAACTGAATGGCATAGAAGTCGAGGTAGTGGGCGAACGCAATCAAACAACCTGCAAAAAAGAGGCTTCCTTTCCTGGGTGCTTGGGCATTTCGTTCCAAGATTAGGACAGAAAGAAACATGACAGTGATCGACCATTGCCGGAAGGGGTACAGGTTAATGGTCAGTACATCCTCGGGCACGAAGATATAAAACAGGCAGAGGAAGAAGCAGGTTACGGGATCCAGGTAGCGTCGGAAGAGGGCTAGACTGATAGTAATCAGTGCAATGAGTCCCAGGAGTGGCTCCATCATCAGCACGACGGGCGAGTCTCCAAATACCTTGAATAGGGCCCCGATGGCGAGAGGCTCCACAACCCCTTGATAGGAGGATCCCCAGAGGTGCCAAAACCATTCCCCCGCCCACATTCTTTTGGCCTGTAGGGCGAGGAAGGCGAAGTCCGAGTTCACCTCGGCGGCATTCATCAAAAACGGGAGTCGGTAAATAAGGATAAGCGCTACGACCAGAATCCAGATGGGCAGCCAAGATCGAGAAAGCAGAGGGTTCGATTGGCGTGTTTGCATGAGTGGTTCCTATCTCCTAATCGGATGCGCCCGATCCCGCTTTTTCCAGTGACTCGGCGAGATCCAAAAGATTCGGGAAAGCTTTGTAAGCCGTGTTCTCGGCGCCAAGTTTTTCCTTAGTTTTATTGCCTTCGCCGGTCAGCACTAGAAAGGACGTCATCCCTAAGTTGGACCCTAGTTCTAAATCACTTAGTTTGTCGCCCACCATGAAGCTTTGGCCATGGGGGCTCTGGCGCAGATAGCTTTCGACCAGTCCGGTTGCCGGCTTGCGGCAGCTGCACCCATCATCAGGGTGGTGGAAACAATACAGGTACTGATCGATCCGAATGCCGGCCTCGGCAAGTAGGGTGTTGAACCGGGCGTGTACCGCTCGGAACTGATTGCGAGAAATGATCCCGCGGCCAACGCCTGCCTGGTTACTGACGACGACGAGGCGGTAGCCTTTTTTGCGTAGCAGTCTTAGACCCTCAGATGCATTGGGACATAGGGAGACGATAGAAGGATCTCGGGGGTAGCCGGTATCCTCCATAATGGTTCCGTCTCGATCCAAAAAAGCTGTTGGACCGTTAAGATTAATTTCATCCATCGATTACGGGTCCCGTTAAGTATTTGGAAGAAGGCGCGGTTGGGAACCTACCAGTTTTCGAATCTCCAGAAGTTGCCGCACAAACGTTCCGGCGTGTTCGAGATAAAAGGCGTTCGGTCCATCACTCTTTGCCCGCGAAGGATCGGGGTGGCATTCCATGAAGAGACCATCCGCGCCTGCCGCAATGGCAGCGCGTGCGAGGACCTCGATATTTTCGCGCTTCCCGCCGGTAGTTGTGCCGCCAGCGCCGGCGCCGGGTGACTGAACAGAGTGGGTGGCGTCGTAAATTACCGGTGCTCCCAGTTTCTGGATGGTTTGGAAAGCGCTCATGTCGACGATGAGCGTATTGTACCCGAAAGAAACCCCTCGTTCGGTTATCCAGTACCAGTTCTTGTCAGACGGGGAAAAATCTTCTGCAACCTGATCTAATTTTTGGACGATGTTCTTGGCATCCCACGGAGCTAGAAACTGCCCTTTCTTAACGTTGATTTTCTTTCCGCGTTTGAGCACGGCCTGTGCTCCCGCAACGATCATGTCGGTCTGGCGGCAAAGGAAAGCCGGTACCTGCAAGAAGTCCACGACCTCGGCGACCGGCTCCGCTTGCTCCGGCAAATGGTAGTCGGTTACTAGCTGAACACCGCTGCGTGCTTTAGCTTTAGCGAGGATGGCGAGGCCTTCCTCAAGTCCGGGACCCCGAAAGCTCTTGATGGACGTTCGGTTGGCCTTATCAAAGGAGGCCTTGAAATAGAAATCGATGGGTAGCCCTTCGAACTGGCGCTTTAATTCCGCCGCTGTTTCCAATATCAGCCCCTCGTCTTCAATGACGCAAGGGCCCGCAAGAACGATCATTCTTTGGTCTCCACTAGTTATGGGGGTTGGTGCCATCGGCACTAAGGTAGTCCTTGGTCCGGGCAAAAGCAATTAACCGTGTGCAGCGAGAAGATTTCGTGCGGGTTGTCGCAAAGCGTCTTTGATTTCAGTAGTTTAGGCTACAGATCCGAGCTCCTATACCCGATAGGTAATATAGGAACACTCGCTTCTCACCGCCACGCTAATAGCAGACAAGGAGACTCAATGGCCACGAAGAAAAAGACTTCCGGAAAATCTTCTCACGGAAGAAAAACCCAGGCGGAATTGCACGCAATGGTAAAGGTAATCGTGGCCGAAAAGAAAAAGCAGGGTCTGCTCAGCGGTGACAACAGTCGAAAGATTCGCCCGTACAGCCCGAAGGTCCGTTTTGACTACGGCGATCGGATCGAACACCCGCAATTCGGCTCCGGCGTAGTGAGCCAACTCATAAACACCCAAAAAATCGAAGTCGCGTTTCCTGATAGAACGCGCGTTCTGATACACGCCCTTCCCAAAGCAGCTTAATAGCGCGTGAACCACTCCAGGAAGCTGGACATCGGCGTACTCTGACTGGTTTCGTCTAGATCTAGCTCCGTCGAAACTGCCCAATTTTTTCCTATTCTTCTTCGCAAGCCGATTCTGTTTGGACCGGATCCGGTGCCGGTTGCGCTGATTACCGTTTTGTCACCCAAACGAACTCGTACCGTGATCCCTTTGGTGTTCGGATTGTAGCTCACACTTTGGATTGGAGTTTTTGCAAAGAAATAAAGCGAAGCCAACCCAATGCTCCGCTCGGCAAGAGCGGCGTCCATGTTTTGGATAGATTCGTTCTTGTCAAAATCCAGGCCTGCCGGAACCTCTCCAAAGAGTAGCAACGCAATGATTTCGCGCTGGGAAAGCGGCGGGGAACTCTGCAGGTTTACGCGAGGCGACTTCGACGAACCGGATATCTTGATATCGACCGAGTAATCCGGGTACTCCACGTTGAGTAGTCCCTCAATGTCGAGCAGGGTCTGATCCGAACGCTCTTTGAGCAAGGTCGCACGAAAGTTTTTCACGGTGGCAGTCCGTCGAAACAGTTCTAGTTCCAAGGGCAAAAGCTGAATGTAACCCGCCGGTGGAGCGTCAGAGGCGAGGGCCATCTCCGTTTTAAGACGAATCGGCTTAGCCGTAAGGTTGCTGCGCAAGCGGACGACGCTACTTTCCCGTGTGCTCAATTTCACGCGCCAAGGAAACGCGGGAGCCGTTTCTGTTTCTTTGGGGGGCTCGTATTTGGCGGCGCTGCCGATGCGTGGATCGGGAGCCAGTTGCGGCGGTTCACTGAGCGTCAACGGTGGCAGATCTAGCACCACATCCTTTAGGTCGGAATCAACATCCAGCGCATAGTCTGCATTCGGTAAGCACCCGCCCATTCGAAAGCTTCCCTTTACCTCGGTAATGAGTTTCTGGGTTTTTGAGATCAACTCGGTCTGCAGTGAGATAGGGAAGGTAATTCGAGAGTCCTCCTTTTGGATGCCCTCGGCGTTAAGGAATACTTTCCCGTGGAGGGTATTGAGCGGGGCCGGAATGGCCCATTGGGTTCTACTGAGCGCATTCACAATATCTTGGTACTCCGAGAGTTCGAAACGTAGCGAGCTAGAGGGGCGAACATCAAGAGCCACACCGTCTTTACATGGAGAAAAGTCCGCCTCGATGGTGCCTTTGGCGGTAAGACTCTTTGCGCCCGACGCATCGATTTGTATTTTCGCATTTCCCTTCCGCTCGATAAGGTGCAGGCGGCCTTCAACAGAGAGGTCCATCTTGATATCGATGTTTTTGACAGTGCGTACAATGGGAGAGAGTTTGCAGTGCTCGATGCCCAGGGTATCCCCTCGGAAACCGGAGATTTTGCAACGTTCGACACCTAGTTTTATCGGTAAAGGAGTGTCGGAGCGAATGTCTCCAGTAAACTCAAGCGAGTCGTACTCATTTTCCAAGTGGCCGTCGATATTGACGTGCTTCATAGGGATATTGGGATCCTTGAGCGTGGCCTCGATCTTTATGTCGCCGGCGAGACGATCCCTTGGTTTTAGTAATTTGAATGCCACTCTCAGGTTGGTTTTTTGTTCTACCTCGCGCAGCGCCAGGGTGAGGGCTCCTGAACAACGCAGTTGATCTGCTTGCTCGGGCGTACACTGGATCGAGGCGTTTGCCTGGGTGAGTTCGCCATTTGTCGAGGGCGCTTCAAGAAGGAACTGCTCTACCTGCACACGACCTATAGTCGTTATCCAGGACGGAAGCTGGAATCCGGGATCGGATTCGGGGCTGTCGGATGCGTTTGTTGGCGAGGTGGGCTCGAGCTTTAGTTTCGCGTCAGCGACGTCCAGGTTGCGGATCTCCAGAATGTCGAACGGAAACAACTGGAGTTGACCGTCGACGTGGGCCTTGTTTAGGCAAAGTTCTTCGATACCTTCGGTGCGAAGGCAGAAGTGTTCTAGACTTAGATCTACATTCAGTTTCGCCCACCCGGACCAGCTCAACTTGCCGCTCTGCAGTTTGTAATCCAGGTGAACTCCCGCAGAGTCTAGGTACGTGTTCACTCGATTCAGAACCGTTGGGCGCAGTAGCCAACTAGGAAAAGCCAATAAATAAAGGAGGACCAGGAGGGCGACCGCCAAGGTAATTCCGGTCACACGTCGAAATAGAGCGGATCGGAACATTAGAACTCCTCCCCAAGCCCGATGTAGAATTGCCAGTGCGGGTTGATAGTCAGTGGGCCGCTTCCCCAAACTATGCCATGAGCCAGAGTACTTCGAATCACGCCGATGGGAGAGTCCCAACGTAGCCCGAAACCTGGAGAGCCAAAAACCTGACTTCCCAGGCTAAAGGGCTGAAATCCCGCCGCACCAAAATCCATAAACACCAAGGGCTGCAGTTTCCATGGAAGCAAGTTGAGCAGGCGTTGCTCCAACCCAAAGTAAAGGCTCGTTTGGGCGGCCTGTCCCGGACCTGGTAGTTCTAAGCGCGAAAACCCCCTCAGGGAGTCCGATCCACCTAAGAAGAACCGGTAGATATCTGACAGTGTACCTCCCCAGTGGGCCGTGGTGCCAAACGCGAAACGTACACCGAACACATACTTTGCAGGCTTTAGCCCTCCCAGATTCCAGAGTTTTTTCCCAAGGAGCTGCAGTCTAAGAAACGACACGTCCGAAAACAGTTTTTGATCTGAATAGGAAAGGCTGAGCTGCCCGAGTGTTCCTTCCGTTGGTTTATCGAGTGCCAGCTCGAGATCATGTGTCAAATAGCCCAGCGAAAGTTTGAGCATGGGCAACAGAAAAAGTCCGACTCCGGATCCGCGGACAGTTTTGGTGAGTTCTACGGACGGCCCGAGGCTAAAGCGGATTCTTTCGTTACGGGTATCCCAGCTATAAGAAGGCAATATCGACGCCAACAGCGTATAACTCTCATAATGTTGTTCACTGTTGCGCCTAAACTCCAAATCGGGTTGCAGGTAAAACCTTGGGTGAGCTTCAAAAAGGAACCAGTTCATACTTCCTTTGAAGGACTGGAGGTATTTTGAGGCAAGCAAACTAAATTCCAAAGAGGAAGCGTTGTCGCCAAGGCGCGCGTGCCGCCAAGAAGCCCGTACCTTGAAAATCCCTTCGGTGTCGACTCCCATTCCTATCGTGGTCAGTCGAGGTGGGCTTATTGAACCTCGTAGCTGCAGCTCAGATAGCTTTCTCTTCGAACAGCCGCTCAGAAAGTAGCCAGAGTCCACGATTCCCGATTGCTCCATGCGCTGCGTGGAGAGGTTAAGTAGATCCTCATCAAACTCCTGACCATCCTCAAAAGCGTAATAACGCGACAGCATTCTCTTGGAGTAGGCTATTTCTAATTCCGGCGACAGCGTGACGCGCTCGTAAAAGAGCAGGCTCTTCTCGCCCGGAGTTACATCAACAAAGACCTGACCGTCCGCAGGGTTGGGAACCGTGGCGCGCGCCTCCGCGCACGGGTAGCCACGCTTTTGCAGCTCTTCTCCGGCGGATTTCTCTATTTCATCCAGTATCTCAGGAGTGATGGCCCGCCCCAGCCAGTTCCATTGGATCTGAGGAATGCGGACTTCTCCCGCAAGCCGCATGGTGATGTTTTGAACTCTGGAGATCGGGCCGGGAAAAATGATCAAGTCTCCCTCTGGAGAAGTTCGAAACACGGGCTGGTTGTAGCCGCGGGCTTGCAGGAATCGGATAAGGTGAAAACGTCTTTGGCTCGGAGGTATGCGGCTCCAGGCTCCCTCTTTTTCGCTCGGACAGACCAGACTCTTTTCGTTCTTAGCGAGTGGTGGGTCAATCGGAGACAGAAAGTGGAGCCCGTGACATGGGTCCTCGGCCCGCACAATGGCGCTGCCAATCATTAGGCCGACCACAGATAGAAATCCCAGTCGATTTATGAGCTTGCGTGGGGGAAAACGCATTCCTACAACATACCTCAATCCGCATCCCCCGACGCGCGCAATCTAACACAAACGACGGCGACGATGAAGCCTAGGAACGGGCGCTACACTCGCCGGGCGACACCCTGGCATTCCAGAGGGTTGCCTCTACCCGTCGGTTATACTGTTCAGCTAGTGGATCGGGCTCCTTTGTTGCTTTCTCGGAGACGACGAGCGTATCAATGTTTATCCGGCCCGGATCCACACCATTTTTCACAAAAGCGGCCGCGACCTCCAGCGCCCTTTTTTGGGCTAGCTCCTTCGCGCTTTGGTGCGCCTGCGAAGAAGCGTAGGCGGTGAGCGACAGGCGCAACCGGTCATCCGTTTTTAGAAGTTTTGCAAAAGACCGGATCTTTTCTGCGCTCCATGGGTTTACCCGTGTTTCCTCGGGTTCAAAGTAGGCTACGGACTTTGTGATCAGATAATCAGATCCATCATCACACCTTTCTTCCAAATACTCTCGGTCGCGCGAGAGTATCTGCTTAATCCGGTTTTCAATTCGATTTAAGCGCGCCTTCCTATCCATGATGCCTTCTAGCCTCCCTGACCTGCATTTTGAGTTCCGCGATCTTCAAAATAGTAGGCCAGGATTTCGGAATCCTTCCACTCCTGGATGTTTTCGGGCTTTGCGAATTCGGCGCTACGTACCACACGCTCCGCGGGCAACAAAACGGAGAGCCGTCGATCGGCCCACTGAATAGAGGTCACCATGACCGTTGGCACAATACGCATTTCGCTCTTGAACCACGACCCTGTGTTTACAACCAAATGGAGGAGATGACCGTTCTCAAGATCAAGGATCACATCCTCCACTTTTCCCACACGTTGACCGAGACCTTCCATGTGGTACCCACAGATTTCATCCACGCTACGTAAGTGAGCCTCTTTCTTTTTTAGCCTCTTCTCCAAGGTCTCTGCGACCGGAACGGGCAAGTCTTCTCCGGGCATTCGATAGGGGTATAGGCGGATCGGGCTGATGGTGTCTGGGACCCAATATTGGGGCCAGCCATAATATCGGTGGAGTGCGTCCTCAAGCTGACGGGAAACCGGTTTTGCCATGTCAGCATTTGGGGCCGCCTGCACGTGCTCGGCGTTGAGTGCGAAGTCAATCACTCGGTCCGCTCTGTCAATTCCGCTCAGCGCGAGAGGGGAGAGCAGAACTTTTTTTCCCGGCAGCCATTTGTGGGTATCTACGACAAAGTAACGGGCCATCCAATGAATATCATCGAAGTAAATATCCTGAAGTTTACCGAGAATTTTATTGTCGGACGTGCGGATATGGTAATCCCGAAGAGTCGAAAAAAACTCAATGTTCCTATTTTCGTACATGGGCTGCGTCCTCCTAGTCTCTTAAGTTGTTCTGCCTTTCAAGATTGCAAAGCGAGTGCCACTGCGGCTGGAAAACTCAGGCACGGCCGTGCTACAGTTTGTGCCCTTTGGTTACGAGGAAGTTGCGCTTTGTAACCAATTTGTTACAGTGGGCCCGTTTTTTAGCGATGGTGAAGGGCATTTCAGCGGTTTTTATGGAGGTAAGTGCTTGCCACCCTTAAATATTTCCCAATATTCCGGTCAAATCCTTGTGGTTGACGATGATCCCATCGTTTCGAAGGCCATTGAAACAGAACTGGAAAAAGTTGGCTTTAGAGTAAGCCGCGCAAGTTCTTTCAGCGAAATGTGGGAGCGATTGGGTGAGCGCGTCTACGACGCTATTTTGCTCGATCTTTTTCTGGACGGGGAAGACGGCCTGCAAGAGTTGCCGGCGATAGTGCGAGAGTGTCCGTTTAGCAAAGTAGTGGTGATGTCCTCCTATGGCACTGTAGAGGTCGTAGTAGATGCAATGGAGATGGGTGCCACAACCTTTGTCAGTAAATCCGATGATCTGCGCGAAGTCGTTGCTTCGTTGAAAGAGCGCCTTTTGGGCAGTGTTCTTCCGGCCGACGAATATGTGAACGTTGCCGATGGTACCCCACTTGGCATCATCGGTCGAAGCCCCGCCGTCCAAAAGCTGCTCGCGAAAATTAATCAGGTAAAAGATGTGGATTCTACGGTTCTGATAACGGGAGAATCGGGTACGGGCAAGGAGCTGGCAGCGCGCGCCATTCATCGCACCTCGATCCGGCACAAGAATCGCTTTGATGCGATCAACTGTGCTGCGATACCGGAAAATCTGCTGGAGTCTGAGCTCTTTGGGCACCGCCGGGGTGCCTTTACCGACGCAAAAACGGATCGCAAAGGGCTCTTCGAACTTTGCTCCGAAGGGACGCTGTTCTTGGACGAGGTAGGAGAGCTCCCGCTTCACCTGCAGGTTAAGTTGTTGCGTGCTCTCCAAGAGAAGGAAATTACCCCGCTCGGTTCAAGTACGTCTATTCCGGTAAACACACGAATTGTCGCAGCCACCAATAGACACCTTGTCGACCTTGTTCGCGACAGAATGTTCCGTGAAGATCTCTTTTATCGTCTAGCCGTCCTGCATATCGAATTGCCGCCCTTACGGGATCGGCGGGACGATATCCCGCTTCTGACGGAGCACTTTGTGCAAAAGTTTTGTAAGCGGTTTTCACGCAGGATTGCTCCCCCATCTGCAGAATTGCTTGCCCGTCTTCACGCCTACCACTGGCCCGGCAATGTACGTGAATTACAAAATGCCGTAGAGCGTGGGGTTGTTCTGGCGCGCACGGAAGATCTGCGATTTGAAGATATGTTCGACTCCGAGCTCCGTCCCGATCTCCGCGAGGCATCGGGAGCAGGCGGCGCGCAGCACCAGGAGGCGTTTTGGACGCACCCGCTTTCTGAAGCCAAGCAAGAATTCGAAAAAGAATACCTGAAGCATCTATTGGAGCAGACGCGGGGAAACATCTCCGAAGTCGCTCGCATCTCTGGTCGATACCGTACCGATGTCTACCGACTGCTATCCAAACACGGTGTTGATTGGGAAGACTTCCGTCCTTAGACAGTCCTGGACTGGATCTTGCAAGTCCGTGACAAGTAGGAATTTGCAATGGCTAACTTTAATAGTTTCAGGGTTCACGCCCGCAAATGGATTTTGGGACTGGCATCAGCTTACTTATTGTACATAGCAGCGAGCGTGCTGTTACTGAATGGTGCATTTGTTCGTAACCAGGTAAACAATCACTGGAACGATGGCTATATAGATTACCGCTGGGCCTGGTCACCGTTCCCGGGAGCTCTCGAGATTCATGGCTTTGAGCTGCGCCATGAAGATCAAAACGTTCATTGGCACCTGACAATGGATCGTCTTTGGACGGCAGTGGAGTTTAGCGACCTCCTATTTTCCAATCTAAGTTTTGAAGAAGTTATTGGGACGGATGTCGGCTTCCATTTTTACGAGAAGCGCTTGCGTAGTGATAAACGCTGGGCCAGATATTTGCCCTCGGTTCCCCCCGTCCCTGGTAGAAAGGCGTTTGTACCACCAAAGCACAAAAAGTACCCGCTCCCGGCGAATCCGTGGCAAGTACGTGTCAGAGGAATCAAACTCCGAGGCTTCAAAGAGCTATGGTTTGATCAGTTTCGTTACCGGGGGCAGCTAAATATTGGCGGTGAATTTGTACTTGCGCCACAAATACGTGTTGGAGTTGGGCCGGTAAAACTGGGTGCCCAATCAGGTGAGCTGTTCATCGGCGAGCGGCCCATTGCTACCGGGATCGCGCTTGATCTATCCGGGAAAATTATTCCCTTTCCGGCCGATTGCGTGCCCGGCAACCGAATTTTTCACTATATTAATGCGAGGTCCGATCTTCTTGCTAATGGTGATTTGGCAAACGCCTTGAACCTTTACCTAAGTGGCAAGTGGCCAATGGTCGCGCATTCTGGCGAGGGGAAGCTCCAGGCGGGCGTGCTGATGGAAAGAGGGGAATTCAAGAATCCCAGCCGAGTGTCGTTTGCCTCAAAGGATATGGAGTTTTCCTTAGCCTCGGCCCGAATAATGGGGGAGGCGGAGTTTTTGTGGGAGGTAGAAAAGAATTTTGGGAGGTACCGCGTTGAATTTGCTGATTTTAAGATGGCAAACTGGCGCCGGAAGGCCGAACGCCCACTTCTTTCCGGAAATTACCTCCACCTCAGCGGTAGCCATTTGGGCGTCTCGATGGAGAGCGGTTTCGCGCAGGGAGGGCGGCGAAAGCTGTTGCTTAAGAACGCCAAACTGGATTTGCAAGCGGTGCAGTCTTTCCTTCCTCGGCAAACCCCGGTCCAGTTTCTTGACGGGGATGCGCGACTGAACCTGGATATCCGTGGTGCCGCTGACGGATTGGACGAAGGAAGATTGGAACTCCAAGCAAGAAAAACCCAAGTGCAGTACAAGAAAACCCGGCTTGTCGGCGATTTGTCGCTAAAGACGGACATCATGGCGGATTCTTTGCCTTCGGGTGATTTGAGTCTTGGTAACCTTGAAGTTGGGGTGAATAATTTTTCCGTGCGGCAATCGCAGACGGAAATGTCTTCCCGCTGGTGGGGCAAGGTCAACGTTATGGCGGGCGCCGTGAATCTTGGAAAGAAACCTGTAGTAGTGCTGCCTGCGAAGTTTGCCCTAAAAAACGCTGCCCCGCTACTTGCGGTTTTTGGTTTGGACAACAAGATCCCTGGGTTTGTGGAAGACGCTTTGACTGAAGAAGGGCTTCGGGGCGCCGCAACCGTGAAAATTGACCACGATCTATTTTCAGTGAACGAGGCGTGGGTGAAGAATGAGCGCCTTGAGTTGCGAGGCCGCTACCAAAGTGCTCCTTGGGACACGCGCGGTGTCTTGCTAGCGAAGTGGGAACCGTTCGCTGTCGGGCTTGAGGTGGTCGGGAAACAAACCCACCTGGTGCTTAACGATGCCATCGATTGGTATAGAAAATACCCGCCTCTAAGCGAACCCAAAGTTGAGTAACAATTGGTACCATCTTTGCAATATTACTCTGTAGAGATTGTAAAAATGTATCCAATTGCAACAAGGAGGTTCTAAATGTCTTATGAGGCGCGTGACTACACGCATTTGCTTGGCAATCTTCCAGGATTCAGTGATGAACAGCTGAAAGCTCACCTCGAACTCTACCGAGGCTATGTAAAAGGCACGAACGAAATTATCGACAAATTGGAAAACCGCGATAGAAAGGCGGCTGCCTACGCGTTTGGTGAGTACAGCGAGTTGAAGCGTCGGTTACCAGTGGCTTACAACGGCATGTGGTTGCACGAGTTGTACTTTGACAATCTAAAACCAGATGTCGATGACGATGGCAGCTTCAGAGAGGCAGTCCAGAAACAGTGGTCTAGTGTAAAAGATTGGAAAGAAGGTGTTGTTGCGACCGCCAAGACCGGGCCCGGTTGGGTGATTACAGCTCTGGAACAGACAACGCACCAACTGCGGACCGTCTTCGTTGCCGAACACCATATAGGATGGATGGCTAACCACACACCAATCATGGTTCTCGATATGTGGGAACACGCCTACATGATCGATTTTGGGATAGAAAAAACGGCCTACCTAAATGCTTTCATGGAGAACCTAAATTGGGAGATTCTTGACCGGCGCTACAGAGCTGCCGCGGCGGAGGTTCACAAAAACGTCAGTGACGCCCCGAGAAATCTAAACTACGTTCACGCGGCAGGAGGCGGAATAGGCTAATATGGCGCGATCTAATAGTCAGGCACCAAACAATCATATCTTTGCTCAGCGGGTGGGACTGGGGATCTTTTTTGTAATCCTACTTTTCCTCACCCGTGAGTTTCTGGCTCCTTTGGCGGTCGGAGCGATCTTTACCGTCGTTTTCTTTCCGCTCTATGAGCGTCTCCGGAAAAAGTTTAAGGAAGGTCCAAGGCAACGTCGCCTGGCTTCGGCTCTTACGACCGCACTCTTTTGTTTAAGCGTGCTGTTGCCCCTGGGGGGGATGATTTTTGCAGGTGCGGACGCCGGACTGGATCAACTCGAGGCGCTCAAAAAGACTTCGGAACAAAATGGTGGGGATCTATCGAGTTGGATGGATTCTTTGCACATTGCTGAGAAAATTTCGCAGTGGTTACCCATGGAGGAAGAACAGCTTAACGAGTCTTTGAAGGCCGGGCTTGGCGCCGTCGCCGGAGGACTCGCCAAACTCCTGCAAGCGGTACTGGCTCAAATTCCGTACGTACTGGTTTCGGGTTTGGTAGTTTTGCTGGCGGTCTATTTTCTGCTCATAGACGGCGAGCGAAGTGTGCAGCTGATACAGGAACGTTCTCCGTTCCCAAAACGCCAAACGTCTATCGTCCTTAAGTCTGTGCGGGCCTCATGCAATTCGGCGATCTTGGCCTCGCTGGTAACTGGCCTCATTCAAGCGCTGTTGATGGTGCTTGCCGCCATAATTTTTGGCGTACCCAACGTGGTGTTGATCGGACTAGGCACCTTTATTTCTTCGCTCGTCCCACTTCTCGGAACTGCGCCGATCACGCTGGGCATTGCCTTAATGTTTTTTATTGAGGGCGCGAGTGGCAAAGCCATCGGAATCCTTCTGGTAGGTGTTTTTGTCGGGATTGTTGATAATTTTGTTCGTCCTCAGTTGGTGCGAAGCGGGACCCGCATCCACCCATTGAGCGCGTTTGTGTTTACGTTCGGTGCGGTGAGTACCATCGGTTTTTATGGGCTCTTTATTGGGCCGGTCGCTGCAGGGATTCTATCAGCGATGATCCGTTCGTGGCGGGAAAACGGGGCTTGAGGGGACTTGCCCCTCAAGCTCAAAACCGTCTGATTTAGTGGCTTTCACCGGTGGCTTCGTCCATTTCTTCACCGGCGGCTTCGCCCGCTTCCTTCATGGCGTCGCCGGCTTCTTCAACGGCATTCTCCATATGTTCTTCCGCTTTTTCGGCCGGACTCTTCTTCACGCAAGCCGGAAAAGCAGAAAGGAATAACAGACCAACTAGGCTAACCAGAACCATCTTCATAAGTAGTAACCTCCTAATAGTAGCCCTTAAGCAAACTGGTTTTGCACAAGGAGCGCACATTCTATATCACGTTTTTTCATCGATGAAAGAGACATTCTGAGACCATCGAGGTCCCATTTGGTTCTCGGGCGTGTCCGATTTCCTAAGCCGCAGAGACTGGCTTGGCCTTAGGCCCAAGGATTGACAACCTGAGTCGATCCACGCTCTCATCAAGGTAGCCGTTCAACTTGAAAATCGGTCGGGAGCGCGAGGTTGTCGTGATGCGCCCCGGTCGGGCACTACCAGGGGGACTCATGCGTCTGCTTTCGCGTTTGTTGTTTGTAGCTTTGTGCTTTGGTGCGTTTGCACCTCTGCTCCGGGCACAGAATGCCGCCCGCGAGTTTTACAGCGAATATAGTCGTCCCAACGACGATCGTTTCCAAAATGCTGCGGGTGGATCGGGAGAGCCTTACGAAGTTTCGCGAATTCGCATCACACTCGTTGCTACCCCTACCAATAATGGCCACCAATTAAGTCTGCGTTGGGTCTCCAAGATGGTGACCGGCCGACACGTCGAGGCCGGTAAGCACGTGGTGCTGCGGGAGTCTCGCAGCAGCCTGAAAGGTGAAACCGAGATCTTGGATCCCGGAAGGCGCAAAGAAGAAGTTATCCGAGACCTTGAGATCGTTTACCCGAAGGGAGTGGACGCCAACTCATCAATTGAGGACAAGATTGGGAGCGAGCTGAAAACCTCGCTCGTTTTGGGTGAAGTGACCGAGGACGGCGAATACTCTGGCGATCTTCAAATGCGTACCCGCGCTTCTCAGAAGGGAGATTTGATTACAGAGAGCTCACAAGGTGTAACCCATTTTGTCGGACAGAAGGTTTCCGTATTTCACAACATTAGCTGGAAGGTAAAAATTGAAAACGGCAAGGCAATTGACGGCGAGGTTAAGGCCGCCCGCCCGACCGTGCCGCAACTGAAGCTTGTGGATAGCAACTGCTTGTATTGTGATTCGGAACTCAAAGAAAATCAGCCCTACCCCAAGCAGCCCAAAGCCGCCAAGTGCAAAAGCGAAACCGTAGGGCACAAGGGCGAAGAGATTGCGGAAGAGACCGAGTATGACAAGTTACAAAAGCGTATGGCCAAGCTGATCGACGCCGCGGGGTGCACCAACTGCCACGGTGAGGGGAGTGCGGCTAATTTTCGCTTTTGTGACGACGGGACTCCAATCTACCCGAAAGAGGATGCCCATAACATTTACGCGCTACTCACCAACGCCAAAGAAGTGAAGTGGGACCGCTATCCGTCTGGAATGAAGGAGGCAGTAGACGATTTGCGCGAGGCGGAAAAAGAGAGTCACTCCATTTCTGCCTGGGCTTACAAGACCGGCGTAGCACCGGGTTTGGACGTGGTCTTCGCAAAAGGAGTGGTGTGTACCTATACCTTGCGGTTTTCTACGCTTAGTGGAAAGGCGGTTTACGAAGCGGCAATGGACGCTCCACCTAGCGAGGGGGACTTTAACTCCGCGCTATCGAAATCCTGTTCGGACTGCCTACGCCAGCTACGCAATAAGAAAATCGAGCTTTTGGACAAGGGAATCTCGTTTGCGTCCTATGGATGCGTTCTCACGCGGGAAAGTTGCCAGGACGCAGCAGCCGGAACGCGTTTCACAATTGGGTCGCGGTCTTTGCGCAAAGCGCTCGCTAGCGTTGCGGACGAAAACACGGACTTGATTAGCTATTGTCGGACGGACGAATAAGTAGGTTCGTGGAATCTTTCCTAGAGTCGGTGAACCAGTCCGATGTTTGCGAGAGAGCTTTGTTTGATACCGCTCCCAGAAAGTAATGGGTTTTGTCTTTCTCCGCGGCTTCTAGTGAGAACGGAGTGGACATCGCCGCCCAACAGAGCAAAACCAACAAAACTTTCATTTTTTCCCCCATTGAAAAAGTGTACCCCCCGTGTGCCGGGGATACAAAAATTCTTTCTCTTTTCAAGCATACCAGTGTAACTCCATTGGATGGGGGAAAAAGACGCCATTCTGATTAGTAAAGAACTCAAAAAGAATTACGGCAAACTCGTCGCTGTAGACGGGGTTTCGCTTGAAATTCAACCGGGCCAGTGTGTCGGGCTTTTGGGGCCCAACGGCGCAGGAAAATCGACATTTATAGGCATGGTCTACGGGGCGACACCCCGCTCCGGTGGCGAACTAAGTGTTTTTGGTTTGGATCCTCAGACAAATAGCCGCGACATCAAGAAGCGAGTCGGGGTCGTAACGCAAGAAGACTGCTTGGACGAGGCCATGACCGTTCAAGAAAACATGTCAATGTTTGCCCGCTTTAGCGGCGTCCCAAGCCACGAGATAGAAAGGCGGGTGCGCAAGCTCTTGGAGTTTATGGCGCTTGATCACAAGAGAGACGCTTCCATTCGGGCGCTCTCAGGTGGAATGAAGCGGCGCTTGGTCTTTGTGCGAGCGTTGCTGGCGCAGCCTGAGCTCATTATTCTAGATGAACCCACTACGGGTCTCGATCCGGCGGTAAGGCACTTGCTTTGGGAAAAAGTGTTGGAGCTCAAAGAGGCCGGCACCACTATCCTATTGACGACGCATTATATGGATGAGGCAGAAAGGCTTTGTGAGCGGCTCATAATTATGGACCAAGGCAAGATTCGTGAAGACGCTCCCCCGCGGGAACTGATTGAGCGGCATTGTCCCGGATACGTGGCTCATTTCAGGAATCGGGAAGTGGGCAACACGCTACACCATTACCTGAGTGAGCACCCGGAAGGTGTCGTGTACGAAGATTCTGCTGGGGTCGGTGTAAGAGGTCCAGACTTACCTTGGATTAGTGCAATGGTTTCAAAAATTGAAACCGCACCCGAAGTAGTACGTCCCGCGAATTTGGAGGATGTTTTTTTGAAAATTACTGGAAGAGGGCTTGGCAGCCATGCTTGAGACCTTCTCACTGTCGTGGCGGGTTGCTGTTCGTCACTGGTTGATCTTTCGCAAGGATCTCTTTGCGAATGTTTCTCCCACCATTATTGATCCGACACTCTTTCTGATTTGTTTAGGATTGGGTCTCGGAGCTTACGTTAACCAAGTAGAAGGGCTCAGTTACGCCAGATACGTGGCACCCGGCTTAGCAGTCTCTACTGCGCTTTTCACCGCTTTTTTTGAGTGCTCTTATAACTTCTATGTCCGCTTGACCTTCGAAAATATTTACAAGGCTATCCTTACGACACCCATTGGTCCGCGCGAGATACTTTTTGGTGAATTTATCTGGATAGTGCTCAAAGGAATGGGGATGACCTCGATGGTTACGCTTTGGTTGGTTGTTTTCGGCTTTTGCCATTGGGAGTATGCGCTGCTGATGCCGATTCTAGGAGGACTCGTTTCTTTTGCCTGCGGGGCATTGGGGCTCATTGCGAGTTCGCTCGTAAAAAACATCAACCAGTTCCAAACAGTTTACAGCCTGGTTATCAGTCCGATGTTTTTCTTTTCGGGGATTTTCTTTCCCATCAAAGATCTCTTTTGGCCGCTGCGCTGGCTCGCCAATTTATCCCCGTTCTACCATGGTGTGAGTCTAGGTCAGCATATACTTTGGGCGCGTGAATTGGGTGTGGGTCTGGCCATTCACGGTTCCGCCCTGCTTGCCTTGTCGTTCTTGCTAGGCGCCATTGCGTACCGGCGTGTGCACCCGCTACTGTACAAATAGAGGCGGCTCCGCCAGCGCTTATCTAATATGCCGAGCTTACTAGGTTTTTACTTCTACCTCCCTTTTTGAAGACTTCGCTAACGAACCGCGTTAGGGTGGGTCCGTTGAGCTACCAACGACGAAAAATGAAACTATTCTTGCTGGTTCTAATTTTTTTGGGGATCTTGGGCGTAGGCTTTTTCGCGGGTCACTATACGGCCAATTTGGGGAAACCGGCCGATCGCCACCCGGTCCGAATTGCGGAGGTCGGCATTCCGGAAGGCGCGCTGCTTTACGTAGCGTATGCCAAGGACTTTTTCGACAGTGAGGGAAATGCAGTAACGCTTACTCCCTATGTTGCGGGTAGGGATGCGCTCCAGGCGCTTGTGGAAGGCAAGGCGGATGTTGCAACTGTTGCCAACACGCCGATTGTTCACAATGCGCTCGAGGGCAAGCGGTTCAAGGTGCTCGCTACATTGGGGACGTCCCGGGTAATGGGAATTATGGCCGACCGCAAGTTGGTTGCCAGTCCCGCGGATCTGATTGGGAAAAGAATTGGGGTTCCATTTGATACAGCAGGCGAATATTTTTTGGATCTGCTTCTGGCTCGCTACAATATCCCGGCTGAAAAAGTCTTCCGAGTGAACGTGGATCCGAACGGCATGTTGAGTGCCCTGCTGCAGAATAGAATTCAGGCTGCCGTGACATGGAATCCCTACATCAGCCAAATCCGCCAGGCCTTTGGCAAAGGTTACGCTTTTTATTCCGGCGATGAATTTTACGTCCTCTCTTGGAACTTGGTCGCCACTGAAGCCTTTGCCTCAGATACGCGCAGATCAAGCAGTTTGTTAAGAGCTTTTGATCGTGCGCGCGAGTTTATGGAAAGCTCGCCAGAGGAAGCCAAAATTTTGGTTTCCAACGCTTTGCGAGTTGAAAATCGACTTTTGGATCCTTACTGGCCCGATATGGAATTTGATACAACCCTCGATCAAAGCTTGATTCTAGCGATGGAAGCGCAAGCCCGATGGTATGCGCAGAAAGAACGCTACAAAGGTCAGGCCGTTCCCAACTTTCTGGATTACCTGAGTTTAGATCCCCTGACACAGGTCAGTCCCGAAAAAGTAGGTGTGATTCGTTAGCTATGAGACACTTGGGGCGCACAATTGATTCCAAGCTGCGGTACGCGACTGCACTCATCCTTGTCCTCGCGCTCACGTCGATAGGGTTGATGTATGTCTCTCTGCACTCCCTTTCTGAAGAGCGACAGCGAGTAAGCACGGCGAGGCGGATCACTAAAGGGGTCTTCGAACTTACCATTTTGGCGAAGGATTATATTACCAGCCCCTCTGAGCGGGCTGCGAAGCAGTGGAACGATCGGGTAAATTCCATCCAGCACTTGGTGGAACGCACGCGATCTTTCCCCGGTAGCCAGAGGGTTGGCGATAGACTTCGGGATGGCCTCTTAGAAATGAACTCAGCATTCAGTGAACTGAAGTTTCTTTCTAAGAAAGTTTCTGCGGCCGAGTCGGGATCCGGGGCGGCGGCGCGGCTTGCGCAACTCGAAATCTCTTTGGTTTACATGGGGCACCGAACGTCGGGTCTTGCAAAGCAGATCGCCGATGCCACCGAGGAGAGAGCGGAGGCGCTTGAAGGCCAGGCATTTTATGTAGTTGTTTTGACATCCCTGCTCCTGTCCGCGTTCATCGTGGCTCTGCTTCTAGTGATTCGTTTTCGTCTCAGGGACTCTTTCGCGGCGCTGCTTGAGTCCATTCAAATGGTTACCGATGGCAAGTCGTCGAGGCGACAACGATGGGAGTTTGGTGAGGACGAAATCGGCACGTTGTTCAGCAAGTTTCAGGAGATGTCCGAAAAAATCGAATCCCGCTACTCGAAATTGGTTTTGGAATTGAGGGAAGCGAAACAGAAGGCCGACGCTGCAAACCAGGCCAAAAGCAATTTTCTCGCAAATATCAGCCACGAAATTAGGACTCCTCTGTCTGTTATCGATGGCTATTCCACCCTGCTTAGGGAAGGCAACGACGACGAAAAGACCGAAAGCTTGGCCAAGATCCATTGGAACGTTCGCTACGCTACCAACCTTATCAACGATATTCTAGACCTCGCTAAAATTGAGTCGGGAAAGCTAAAGGTACTCAAAGAAAGTGTCGTCCTAAAACGCGAGCTTCCAATAATATTAAGTAGCTTGCGCGATCGCGCGATGGCGAAGGGACTGGTTTTCAGAGCCTCGGTGGAAGGAACCATCCCGGGGACCATCTTCACCGATAAGATGAAGTTGGAACAGATCCTCCTAAACCTCGTTGGAAATGCCATCAAATTCACCGAAAAAGGCGAAGTGACTGCAGTGTTTTCGTTGGACGAGGAAGGCAAGCTACGGGTTCTAGTCTCGGATACGGGCATAGGACTAACCCCCGAGCAGGCCAAATGCCTTTTTGCGCCGTTTTCACAGGCCGATCCCTCTATTACCCGACGGTTTGGTGGAACTGGATTGGGGTTGGTTCTCTCGAGGCGAATGGCACGTCTATTGGGTGGGAACGTTAGCCTGGTGAGAAGCGAACCCGGCGAAGGCTCCTCATTTTTGTTCGAGCTCGATCCAGGGAGCCTCGAGGGCGTCGAAGGTATTACGGAATTGAGTGAGGACCTTAGTTACGTCAAGACGGAAAGACGTCCAGATGAAGGAGAACTCTATGGCTTGAGACTTTTACTGGCCGAAGACAACGAAGACCTACGGGATTTGTTTCGTGTGCGGCTGGAGTCCGCGGGGGCTAGTGTTCTTATTGCAACAAATGGTCGTGAAGCTGCTGAAGCAGCGATGGATCCTACGCGTAATTTTGATCTTATCTTGATGGATATTCAGATGCCTGAGATGGATGGTTACACAGCGACAAAGTTGCTGCGGGAAAGTGGAGTTCAGATACCTATCGTTGCGTGTACGGCAAGATTGATGAAGGAAGAGCGCATACGTGGGGCGGAGGTAGGAATGTCCGCGTATCTAGAAAAGCCGGTTCAGGTGGATCAGCTGATATCTCTCTGCAGACGCCTGACTCTCGGGGCTGGGGATGACTCGGCGACATCCAATAAGCTTAGTAGCTATTCCGATTTCCACGGCAATGCTAAGCTACACCCTCTACTGATACAGTTTGCGCGCAGAGTTCCGGCGTACGAAAAGGAAATTCGAGAAAGTTCCAAGGTAGGAAGCTTGGCCTTTATCCATTCGTTGGATCGCTGTCGCGGGGTGCTCTCAAGTTTTGGATTTTACGCCGTGGCGGATCGGGTGGCAGAAATAGAGAGTCTGCTGGAAGGCAATCAATCCTCAGAGAGTATTGAAGAACTCGTTCAGCGAATTAGCCTGGATCTTCAAGCCATCTACAAGACTTACGCCATGGACGAGCGAGGGGCGTCTAACCTGACGCACTAATTTTAGTAAAAAGTTCCCGCAACAAAGCGCTTCAACGGAGAAGGTCGGTGTATAGAGTTTCGGTCGAATCCCCCCTCGTATTCCGAGCGGCTGATCGTAACCCCTGCATAGGGATCGGCGACCAGATCAAAGTCAGGGAGATACACCCATAAATGCCGACCGACTTCTTCGATTTCTCCGTCCTGCAGTATTGCTTCGATCCCAAGATCATTCAGTAGCCCTGCAAGGATGGAAGCCCGGTGTCGGCAGTTACCCCGATTGGTGTTGTTTGAGTTCAAGTAGTCTGAGGCGTAGCGGGTTTTTGGAAACCAGCGCCAGTCACCATCTTCATCACCGTCCGTGCCGCCGAGCTTTTTCGTGAACATGTCAATGACCGCTCGTGGGTTCTCATCTCGGTTATCTAGGATTTGTAGCTCTTCGTCGTTGAGGCCGCTGCGGATATTGCCCCAATCCAAATAGATGCCATGACCGACGTGCTCGACGCCAGTCACTTCGCTCTTCACATTGTGATAAACCGCAGGTGAGAGGTAGCCCAAGGTGATGGCACCTACCGCAGCGAGTGAAATAAGAAATCCGCAACTTCCAAAACGCTTCTTGTTCTTTTTTGTCGGCTTAGTTGGAGCGGTTTTGAGTTCGATGATCTGACTTTGGGTGGATTCCAAAGTCGCCGGATAAGTTGCGGCGACGACAGAAGTCGGCCGGAACAGGACGCAAAGCGCCCACAAAAGAAGATTAAGTTTTCTTGCCCCCATACCTACGAACCAGCAAGCCACGGGCACTGCGGCTTGTCAATGGGTTCAATCGAGCAAAGGGACCTCTATGGGCAGAGCACCGGCAACTCGGTAGCGTACATCTGTAGGATCAATGAAGAGTTTGTGTGAGTGGCCTGCTACCTCATCTGTTTGTACGTACACGCGCTTAAGTTGCTTGAGGTCAGCAAAATGTTCTGGAAGCAGAACGAACCGGTGGTTTCGCCCGCCGTGCCCGTGCCAAAATTCCATCTCTACGGGTTCGTTCGCCAGTATGTATTCGACCCGTACGATTCCGGTCTTGGGGCCTAGTCCGCCGTCAAAGTACAGCGCCATGGCGTGGGTATCGTAAAGCGTGACTGTACCCTCATGCAGTCCAAATAGCGTCGATACCTTGGAAGTGTCGTTGCCGCAGCGGTTTAATCCCACGACAACAAATCCAAAACCAATGGCGCGTTTTACGAAGGTGCGTCGGTTCATATGAGGCTCCACGGAAAGAGAAATGCAGGTTATCTAATGATGATAGACCGTGCGGTGGAGCCCGTCGGTAGGGCGTGTGTAGCTTATCTTAACAGTTGTTACTAAACTACTCTATGCGGCACAGGGTCGCCGCCTCAGGCTCGTCCAGAGTTGCCAAAGCCCGGCGCAATTCTTTTGGGCTTACCGAGTAGGCTACCCCGTCTGATTTGGCAACACAGGCCTCACGTGGCAAAACACATGCGTAGGTCAAAAAAGTACTCGATTCGGATTCCGTGAGTATTTTCTTTTTCTGTTGCAACAACTCATTGACACAGTTTCGACAACTCTGAGCGACCGCTTTGGTGATTGTATCTTCGGTTGGGACCGCGTTAAGCCCGGCCTCGTAAAAAACTCTGCCGCTAAGATTTCTGAAAACGAGGTTAAAGTCGCACGCTATGCCATCTTTGAAGTTGAAATTTGGGCCAGGAGAGACTCCGTGCTTAAATGCCCATTTAGAGATGACACCGCTGTTCTTTTCACTAGCGGTTAGGCGTTCAATGGCGCGCTTCATTCCAGTCGGGTAGTTATCCCAGTTGGTTTCACTTGGGTTAGTAATCAGAGAAAAAATATTGTGTGAATCTGTTTCCGGAAATATTGGTGTCCCATCGTCGCAAAATCTGAAGTTGTTTTCATTCCCCTCAGCATGGCAGTCGAGGCAACCCGCATCCGAGATTAAAGGGGCGAGCTGTTCTGTAAGTTTTTCGATCTCGGTTTTTTTTGTTTCGAGAGTTTCTCCTTCTTTACCCACGATTTCTGATTTGCATTTGGCCGCTTTTGGTTGATCGGGGTAGGGCTGATTCTCTCGCCTGGTAGAGTCCACCCGAAGCCAGTTGCTCTCGACAAGTCGCATGAGCGGTTCCACAAAACGTTGGCACTCAACATTTGCTGAGCGTACCTTCCCATCCACAATCTCGACCCGCCACCGGGCAGTTTGGAAGGCGGAGGCGTTTCGTCCCGTCAGCTGGCCAATCCCTTGAGTGTTTTCTGCTTCGGTGGATACCCCCTTGCTGCGGATTTGGAGTTCGCCCGCATAGGTTCCGTCCCTTTCTATGGTTCCTAAATCTAGTTCGGCCGACAGAATGCTGCCTACCTTCCTTTCGACAGAAGATTGGGCGGTGGCGCCTTTCGGATAAATTATTTTGAGATCGACAGAACGTCCGGCCCGCACGCCGGCAAGATCGGTTTTGTTTTCGAAAAGATGGAAGTAGGAACCAGCCTCAACGTGGCGGCCCGTCGTCATGGACGCCGCCCATTTGAACTTAAGCTTTACACTGTTGGCGTTCTCCTCGGCATCCAGTGTGACTCGGATACGCGAAACTTCGTAAGGTTCTCCGCTCGCCCCGGCCGCATTTTGAAAGCGGTCATCATTGGGGCGACTATAGACGTTGTAGAATTCTTTTGCCGCCGCAGTCGATTGAAAAGAAATACATAAGAATAGAGTGAGATACCCCACCAACCCAAAAACGCGCACCCCCGGCCCCCTAACGACGACTATAGTCCAGCATTCCGATGCCGCGGAAATCTGAACATGCCTAAGTCAATACTTTGAGAATTTGCGACCCAACGCGATTTGTCAACGGGGCGCGGCATGGAGCGCGGCTTTTGGCGGGCATAAAAAAAGCCCTCTTACAACGCCTTGTAAGAGGGCTTTTTATTGCAACTAGGAGTCATGGAATCTAACGATTTCTTATATTCTCTCAGGCTTGCCTCTCGATCGGCACCCATAGGAGTGACGCGAAAGCGCCTTTCAGTAAGTATTTGAAATTGCTTGTATAATGCGGTTTCCGCTCGTGGGGAGCGCCCGGTGCCGGCCTTGGGAGAAGGGAAATCCCTGGTGGAGGGCCCCAATACGGTGTATTAACAGAGATTAAGCCCGAAGTTTTGCAGTTAATCGCCTTTATCCAAGAGGACAAATACTTTGAGTATCAAAAAAAATTCTGTGGTTTCGATCTCCTACGTTCTCACCAATGATGCTGGTAAGCAGCTGGACGCCTCTCCGAAGGACGAACCGCTTACCTACCTCCACGGAGCGGGCAATATTATTAGAGGACTGGAGACGGCCCTGGAGGGTCAAACCAAGGGCGAAAAAATGAAGATCAGTGTCCCTCCTGAAGAGGCCTATGGTCTTCGCGATGAGGCATTAGTGCAGTCCATCCCGCGGGATCGGTTTCCCGATGCCAGCGAAGTCAAAATTGGGGCCCAATTCCAGGCAAGTACTGAGAACGGTCCCGTCTTGCTCACCGTTACGGACATTCGGGACAACCAGGTGACGGTTGATGCCAACCACCCGCTTGCCGGTTCCACGCTTCATTTCAACGTGGAAATCGTAGAGATTCGGGAAGCCACGGCTGAGGAGCTGCAGCACGGTCACGTCCACGGACCCGACGGCCACCACCACTAGACGGCGTCTGACAAATTTTCCCAATTCGTATTCCGTGCCTTGCCAGAATTCGGCGGGCCTGCGCGGCGACGTTGTCGTTTGACGCCGCTTGGGCTAAGTTTACACCCATGCGTGGTCCGCACTTTCTTTTTGCAGCCTGGGTTTTGAGTGCAATGGGTACATTTGGCAGCCTTTTTTTTAGCGAGGTCATGCAGTTTGCTCCTTGTACGCTGTGCTGGTACCAGCGCATCTTTATGTACCCGTTGGTTGTTACCCTCGCTGTAGGCTATGCGTGCCAGGATCCCCGGGTGTACCGTTATAGTATGCCGCTCGTTCTTTTGGGATTGATCGTTGCCGTTTATCACAACCTTTTGTTTTACGGAGTCATTCCTGCAAGCTTGGCGCCCTGTACGCAGGGAGTTTCCTGTACGGAAGCGCAGCTGGAAGGTTTTGGTTTCGTTAGTATCCCGCTGCTTTCTTTGGTGGGATTTGTCTGTTTGGCTACACTCCTGCAACTCTTTAAGAATCGAGGAACGTCATGGGCTCTAAACTAAAACCTGTTTTGCTGACAACCGTGTTGCTGGTTGCGGTCTTTGCCGGCGGCAGCCTTTGGTACAAAGCTTCGCAGCAGGCAAAGCGCGAAAAGGCCATCGCAGAAACCAAAGATCTACTCGAACGACCGGAAAGCCCTTTTATGGGCCCTTCCGATGCACCGGTGCGCGTGGTGGAGTTCTTGGATCCAGAGTGCGAAGCCTGCGCCGCGTTTTATCCGGTAGTGAAGATGGTTCTAAAGGACTATCCGAACCAGATTAAATTGATTGTCCGCTACCTTCCGCTGCACGGGAACTCGGCCTACGCGGCGTCCATTTTGGAAGTCTTGCGTGCGAGAGGGAAGTTTTGGGAAGGTCTGGAGATGTTCTTCGCAAAGCAACCGGAGTGGGGAGACCATCAGACCCCGAAACCGGAGCTCCTCAAAACCTACGCGGCGGCATTGGGTGTGAGCAACGAAGAGCTCGAGGCGGCGCTTAAGGATTCTATGTACATGAACCATGTGAAACAGGATCATTCTGACGCTCGGGCTTTGGGTGTTCGGCGTACGCCCACCTTTTTTGTAAACGGCAAGCCACTAGAAGATCTCAGCTACAAGGCCTTGAAAGAAATGATTGGTCGAGAACTAGCGGAATAGGTTTGAGGGGTTTTTTATGATTAGAATCTTTATCCTTTCTCTTTTTCTTTTACCGGCTAGTGGCCTTGCGGCCAACTTTTCCGACAAAGAGCCTATTGAGTTAAAAAAGTACCTTGGCCTGTGGTACGAACTGGCGCGTACCCCAAACGACAACCAAGACAATACTCCAACCATTGATGGAAAAAAGTTTTCGATTTGCTACGAGACCACCGCGACCTACTCCAGTGGAGACGAAGGCTACGTGAACATACGAAACGTGTGCAACCGTTATGCGGAAGATGGCACACGCTTTGAGGATGCCATTACAGGTGCCGCGAAGATTTTTGAGGATCCCACGCAAAGAAAACTAGGAATTGCTTTTGGATCCGGATTCGCGCAGTTTTTTCAGCGCCTGATTTCCGGAGGGGGATTTGACTACTGGATTTATCAAGTTGGGCCCGAGACTCCCGAAGGGCTCTATAGCTGGGCCTTGGTAAGTGGGGAATCACGCAATTACCTTTTTGTACTTGGGCGCACCCCCACATTAAGCGCCGGCGAAAAAGCGAAGATCCTTAAGGCGGCTGAGGAAGAGGGCCTACCCGTTTCGAAACTGGTCTTTGTTCAGCAATATCCAAAAAAATAACCACACTCTGCTAGTGTTTTGGCTCCGCAACAAAAAGCTAGGGACCGGGTTTACGACGTGATTCAACGCGTGGCACCTTAGAGGAAATCTTGGGAGTGCATATGCTTGTTCGAAAGTCGTTTCTGGCTTGGGCTTTTTCTCTCTTTTTCTTGTTGCAGTTACCGGGTCTCTCCGCTGAAAAACCGGAAAAGTGTGAACTTGCTGTCATTGGTGGGGGGCCGGCGGGTGTGTACCTGAGCTACCGTTTGGCGGATAGCTATGGGCGCGGCCTCTGCTTGTTTGAGATAAGTGACCACCTGGGTGGCCGTATGACGGACGAGGAGCTTGGCGGTGCTTTCGTAGGTACCGGCGCACGCCGGGTCAATGAAAAGCAAGACTATGTGATTGAATTGGCTAGGGAGCTTGGCGTGACCTTGGAAGCCGTTCCCCAGCGAAGCCAATTGATTTTTTACAAAGGTGTTCATGGCTACGCCTCTAAGGACTTCGTTGCGCTCTACCCTCGACTAAAGGCATTTGGTCCACTTGATGACGATCCGAATACCGCACTGGACGACGAGTTGTGGTCGCTCCTGTCGAGCTCCATTAAGCAGGATCCAGAACTTGGTAAGAAGTATCCGCTCCTCAACGACTATATCCTGCACGTTTTTGAAGCGCGGTTTAAGGACAGAAACACAGCCGAGGACGCCTTTTCTTACTTCCGGGGAATGAACCGATTTCAGGCCGAGTTCAAACTTCCAACTGCGACAGCCAACTACTTCGAATACATTGAGAAGGAAAACGAAACGGGTCCCGAAAATTTCTACCCTAAGGGCGGCATGCACACATTCGTAAAACGAATGGACGAAGCTGTTCACGACAAGATCCGCATTTTTCTGAAAGAAGGACTTAAACAGCTTGAGAAAGCGCCGGAAGGTTATGAGCTAAGAACTACCGCCGGTAATGTGTTCGTGGCCGGCAAAGTGGTTTTGGCCATTCCCAAGGTTAGCTTGAGTAAGGTCGGAGGGGGATTGATAGCGGAGATTCGAAAGGCCCCGCAATTTGAGAGTATCCTCCCCGTTCCCATTGTGGTTATTAACCAATTATGGAAAGACGCGTGGTGGGAAAAGGCAAAGGATCCAAACAATACCAGCGCTTCAGGGCAGGTGTGGCGTGCGTGGAGCAGCGACTCGTGCGTGAATCACGTTGAAATTCCTCAGGAGGCCTACCTTTCCGAAAGAGAGAAAAAACCAACGCGTTCGGTTTACAGTGATGATCCTAACTGTAATGCGCTTTGGACCAAACTTTTTTATGAAAAGGGAATTGCTGGCGTTGAAGAGGAAGTCGTAAAAGGGCTTCAGGAAGTCTTCAATCATCCAAAACACCCACTCAAAGTTCCAAAACCACTCGCGACGACGTTTCACTACTGGCCCGCTGGTTGGTACTATGCCCACAAGAACTCCAAGTATAGCAACGCCGAGATTGCCGAGTGGTCGCGTCAACCGCTTAAAGATCACCCAGATTTGATGCTCGTCGGGGAAGGTTATTGGCTCGATAGACCAGGTTGGAGCGAGGGTGCCTATTTTTCTGCCGATGCGCTAATAGAGTCTCGAAAACTGAAAAGGCAAAAGTAGCCGATCCGTACTACAGTTTTTCCAAGATATAGACCGTCTCCTTCGATTGAACCGCCGCCAGTTTGGGTTCTTTTGCGAGACGGGTTTCGATCGTTTTGATCGAAAATCTTTGCGAATATAGGGTTTCAATGTCTTTGGTAGACACACTAAACGGCGGCCCTTCCATCTTGCTTTGATCATAGTCAAAGGAGATGAGGAGTTGTTTGCCTCCTGGTTTTAGCGCGGCCGTCAGCTTATCCACATAGCTTCTACGCATTTCTTTGGGAAGCGCGACAAGGGCGGCTCTGTCATAAATGAAATCGTACTGCTCTATTTCAGCGAACTCGAAAAAGTCTCCACAACTGAGTTCGAGGTCTCCCGAGACGTAGTCCGTAAACACTCCCCTCTTTTTGGGTTCGGGTTTGGGTAGCGTATTCTCATCAAAGAAGGCCTCTATCGCCTTTTCATACAGCTCAAAACCGTGAACCTTCAGTCCCGCCTGACGTAGCCAGAGAAGGTCCAGGCTTTTCCCGCACAGCGGGACCAGGACTCTCTGACCAGGCTGTGCACCCAACTTACTCCAGTACTTCACCAGAAATTCGTGAAAGTCTTTTTGGTGAAAGGCTGTACTGCCTTCCTCCCACCGCTCTATCCAAAACTTAGGTTCCATGTTTGAATTGTACAAGATAACGCCGATTACTACCTGCCGGCAATCGCCCCTTGGACTAACGGAGGAAAACCCATGATGGAACTGCTCTCGCGGTTACCTTGGAAACTCATCATCCTGCTGTGCCTGACCTTGGGACTCGCCCCTTTCAGGCCGCCCCATATCGTTGAAAAACTCGGTATGCTCTTTCGCGGCGAGCTTAGCCGTCCCATCGACTGGTTCGACCTGTTCTTGCACGGGACTCCTTGGATCTTGCTGTTCTTGAAGGCTGTAACGGCAATAAAGAAGAATGGGTGAGAAAGTGGAGGCGAGGGGGATCGAACCCCTGACCCCTAGCTTGCAAAGCTAGTGCTCTCCCAGCTGAGCTACGCCCCCACAGTGAGTCTCCCTGCTCACGAGAAACAGAGATACTTAAGTGGTTCCCATTAGTTAATTCAGGCAAGCCTCTTTGTCCAGCTTTGTTGCTTCCAGTGGAGGGCACTTTGTGCTATCTCCGGCAGGGTCATGAGACAGATACTCGGCTCTTTGGGCTTGTTTTTTGTAGTGGTTGGCGCCTTCGGGTGCCCGGATGGGGACGATTTTGCCCGGGCGGGCTTTTCCGAGGTGTATGCGCGCATCCATGCGGCCACACTAGCGCGTCTTCAGGAGATGGATCCCAGGATTGTTGGGGTGCGCCCATTTGATGCCCAGGAGACGGTCGTCAAGGTAGAGATCGACTACGGCAACGAAAAAAAAGTTTTAGTGCACACCTATTTTATGGGCTTTGCCGACAAACACCTACTCTCCTACGACGTCCAGGTGGATGAAGGCTTCAGAGAGCGCGGCCTTTCCAAGCTCATGCTGGCCCACTTTCTTCTTACCCGCCCTGACGTGGCCCACGCGGAGGCTCAGCTTCTTGAAACCAGTGAAGTGGCTTTTCTTGTGGCCGTCCAAGAAAAAAGAACCGGAAGAGATCTTATAGATAGGGTGAAAAGAATCGACCCGAATGGGCCCGAGGTAACCGCCCTCCGAAGAAGCTTCATACGTGCCAACATCCGTTTTAGCGAAGTCGATGATGTGGCTAAGACGAGAGAGAACATTTTGATCGCGGCGCTGGATAACCCACTCACCCACGCACAGATCGCCGTCGGGATGGGCAGGCTAAAGCGTGTTATTGTCGCGATGCCGGACAACGAGGAGCGCAACCTCGACATCCGCCTCGAATTCGATCGGGGCGTCTTGGCGGAAGGGGATCATGGCAAAGTAGAAGTGATCCTTGCCGAACTTGGAAGCCACGAAACTATCCGTGGCCCCTCGGTACCCTTCTTGCGATTGCTACCATCTGGACTCATCCAGCAGGGCATTGAACAGCTGCTCCGCTAAGGGCAGTTTCTGAAAAACCTAATGGATGCCTAGAACTCTTCGTCCTATTTTTTGAAAACGTCGTTCGACCACTTCGTAATATACAACCGACACCAGCAGATTCCCCGCGATGAAAAGCGCACCGGGCAGTAGCGGGCTAGCTACTAGAGCCCTGTGGTAGCTATCGGGTAAGAGTCTGTCGAGAACCATGTGAAAAATATAAAGGGCGTAGCTTGCGTTGCCTAAGACGACGAGTGGTCGAGAGCCAAAAAATCTGGCCAGGACGGTATCCGGAAACATCGAGACCATCAACAATAGAATTGCCGCCAAAGGGGCCATCAGGCCGTTGTGAAGAAGAAAATACGGGATTTGTGGACTCACCGAGCAGATGCCCACGATTAAGCCTGCGGAAAGCCATTGAAGAGCGCTGCCAATACGTTCTGAGAAAAAGGCGAGCTCTGTTCTTAATGTCAAAAAGCGGCTTGCAAGCAGACCAATCAGGAACTCGTGAAGATGCATCACCGGAAAGAACTTTACGAATTCTGTGGAGAAGTCGCCCAGCGTGGAATTTGCCGCAAGATATTCGCTGAGCGGTTTATTATGAAGGAAAACCAGAGTTTCGCTGAGTCCGAGACAATAGAGAACAAGTATCAAAAGAACGATTCGCCCCGGCCTTTGCACGCGAAGCACCGATCCCGCAACAAAAGGGAATAGCATGTAAAAGAACGCTTCTACCGACAGGGACCAGGCCGGTGGATTCCAAAGCATGGCGATTGGAGGGTACCAGCTCTGGCCTAGAGCGAGGGCCAAGCTTGCGCCGCCAAAGGCCCTAGGATTGAATGCACCGGATGAAAGCTGGAACCAAATGAAGGCTACGAGTCCGGGAAGGATACTGATGAAGTAGCTCGGGTAGATGCGCAGCAGACGTGCCTTCCAAAACCGTCGGCGCGCCTTCGGAAGCGGTAGCTGCCCCAAATAGGAGTAGCCAATCACAAAGCCTGAAAGCACGAAAAAAAAACTGACGCCCGTGTAGCCGGCGCCTACCCAATTTCGCAGCCATTCATTCTCCACCAATTTTCCTGCCTGGAAAGTGTGGAATGCTATGACATGAAAAGCCGCAAAAAAACGTAGGCCGGAAACGGCTCTCAGAAAAGGCCTAACGGTAGATGCTCCCAACATAAGTATCCGTAAGCTCGAAAAGAGTAGAGTGTTTTTATTGTACTTGCTACGGTGCTGGGGCGAAACACTATTCCACAGGTTTCGTGCTGGGTCCTTCGTCTTCCAAAGAAGTGATGAACTTCAGAGTTTCCTCGGGGCTCAACTCTAAACCCAGAACAATCCGGCGCACGGACGAAATGGAAAGAGCGGTTTTTCCGGACATGATTCTGGAGAGTGACGCCGCACTGAGCTCCAAATCCCGGGCCAAGGCTCGCAAGGAATAGTGCGGGTTCCTCTCTTTGCGACGACCTAGCTCCTGCATCAATACCATTCGATAGAATTTATTTTCTTTTTCCACCTTTAGCTCCAACTTCTGCCGCCTGCCCAGTCTCCAGTATAGCTAGCGTCTGTTGCATTTAAACACCCATGGAGTTGTCGCGAAAGATAGTATTCGGGCTGTCTTCGGCTTTGTTACAAAACCGAAAGTGCTAGTTACAACTCAGAAACAAAGTCGCGGGAGTTGTTACGATTCGGAAACAAATGGGATAGAAAAAAAGGAAAGGGGCGGCCTTAGCCGCCCCGGAAGGAATTAGTGACTGGAAACTGCTTGATGGGTCAATGCGTTTAGCTGACCGATCAATTGGTAGGCAATAAGCTTTAGGTGTTCTTGCTCAGGCGTTACGTGCAGATGCGCCCAGCAACCTCGCTGAGTCTGTACCTGACGAAGTTCACCTGTGAATCCAATCTCCCGATCGTAGCCGGAACGCACAGAAAGATCTTCAGAGGGGCCCGGAGGTGCGATCATCATGCAAACAATATCCTGTCTTCGAATGTCTAGTTTGGCGTTGCTGAGTTGAATGCTTTCAAAAAGCATTTTTGTGTAGAGCTCATCGGTGAGCGAAACCCGGATAGTATCTTGGGTGATCACATCTTCTTGAAACAGGTTTGCGTTCTGCACCAAGTGAGTCGAGATGATGAGTTCGCGGTTGTCATCAAGCTGGGTGATGGCATAACGATCGTAACTCAACTTTACAGGCAACTGGGCAATTGTCTGTGCGAAAACATTGTTGGAAAATCCGACTAGGATGAAGAGAGAAAAAACAAACTGCTTCATGGCAAAAACTCCTAAAAAATCTTGCCGCGTGTTTGCGGCTTGAGTCCTTTATAGGCCTGCTCGAACATAATCAAAAATTATTAGTTCTCATGTCGGGTGATTAATTTTTCTTCTGATATGTGGGACGAGTTTGGCACCGGTTCCAGATTGGCGGGGCCAAAACGCGCCGGGTCAAGTTCGTTTCGTGCGTGGCGATCGGGAATTTTCGTTGGCATCGTATTTGCTTTTTGGCCTATGCGTTCCCGCTAACGGGAAAAATTTTTAGGAGAACGAAAATGAAGAAACTTGGATTACTAGCAATTAGCTTGAGCGTTTTGGCCAGTGCAACATCTTTTGGAATCTATGATCCCACTTGGGAGCGTCCGGTTCAGCGTGCTGGCTTGAATGAAGCCTTCACACACGAAGCTTTCGAGTATCCGGTCGCGAGCGAATTGACCTTGCACAAACGTGATGGACAGCGCAAGGCCACCGTTTTCTCTCTAACGGAAGATACAGGGATACGTTGCGTAATGGCGCCTTGCCCATCTTTCAAAACTTCACTCTTTCAGATCGTTGGCGTTCGTAGAGTTGATCGCCTTCGCGTCGAATACAAAGCAGTCGAACTGCCGCGCGTTGAAGACAATGGGAAAATCGTGAATGGCGGCCGTAGTTTGGATGTCGTCGACTTCGCTGGTTTTCAACAGCAGTGGAATGTACGCGTCAGAGGGATCGAAGGCCGTAGCCGCAACTATGTCGGGTATCCCGAAGCGGTGGTTACCATTCAATCACTCGAAGCGGGCGAGTAAGTCTCTCGCGTTATTCCAAAAGCCGATCCTCTCTGCGAGGATCGGCTTTTTTCTTTTCTAGGCGACCTTCTTTTTTCCGTGCATGTTACGCCGGAAAAGTTTCTCGTTGTGTGCGGTAGAGACGACGGACAGTTGAGCCAGTTCATGAGCGAGCAACTCGAAAACGTCGGCCATGGATACCATGCCTACCGGTCTATTCTTCTTGTCGATTATTACTAAGCGGCGGATCTCCTTCTCTTTCATTTTCTCGGTGAGCTCGAGGATTGAAGCTTCTTCACTGATGGTTTGGACGGGAGAGGACATGATATCTTGGGCGCTAACGCCTTCGCAGTCGACTTCGTCGCTGAGACAGCGGACAACGAGGTCTCGATCGGTGATAAATCCGATGGCCTCGGGGCCCTCCATGACGACGACCGCACCGACTTTTTCCTTCTTCATCAAACGGGCAATATCAGTCCCCGTTGCGGTAGGTTTGCAAGAGATTATCTCCAAATTTTCGACAAAGTTTTTCAAAGACACAGTAGACCTCCTAGAAAATGGTTCTAGGTCTTTAATTTGCAAACTTTGTACCGCCGCCAGAAAGAATATAGGCGTTCTGAAGGTTGATTCTGTCCTCGAACTGATACAAAGCGCCTCAAAAAGTAACAACAACAATCCACTCTTCTGTGGATTAAGGTGGATTGTTTAGGGCGTTGATGTCTTCGGCTTGGTTTCTGTGATCGATTTGGGCTTATCGGCAGGCATGGGTAGCGTGCCCAGGGCGAACCCCGCAATGAGACCCGCCAGAAAGGCGAAGAAAAGTAGGTAGAGTTTGGGGACTTCTAAAAAGGTCCAAAAAAGAACGCGTACGTTTGCGGGCTCCAAGTTTTGCAGGCCGATGATCAGGAGCATCAGGCACAGGAAAAGGATGGCTGTGAGTTTAGGGCCCAATAATTTGAAAAACTTCTTCATAGATATGCGGCACACCGTATCACTGCCCGAGAGGCGGATCTACTGTTTTTGTATCGACCCAAGTTCTTGATGTTTGAGGGTTTTTCCCGCACTATGGGAGCTTGGCGATGAAAAAGAAGAAAGAAAAACAGCTGATTGGCTGGCGCGAATGGATTGCGCTGCCCGACCTGGGGATCGAGAAGCTTAAGGTCAAGGTGGATTCCGGTGCCCGTACTTCAGCACTGCACGCCACCGACATCGAGTACTATGAGCGAGCGGGTCAGCCGATGGTGCGATTCAAGGTGTCCCCACTTCAGGACACTTCGCGGGGGCAAAAGCTCGTCCACGCCCATTTGGTCGGCAAGAAGGTGGTCAAGAGCTCCATCGGCATCAGCACACGACGCCCGACCATCCTGACAAGTGCTCGGATCGGCGAGCGGAAGTTTGAAATCCACGTCACCCTCATCAACCGCGACATGATGGGTTTCCGGATGCTTTTGGGGAGAGAGGCCTTGCGCGGGCGGTTTTTGATTGATACTGAGCAATCATTCCTGCAGAACCCGGAGCGCAAGAAGAAGCTTCGAAAAAGAGGGTCCAAATGAAGATTATCGTGATGTCCCGGAACCGGAACCTGTATTCCACGCGCCGGCTCGTGGAAGCCGGGGAGGTCCGAGGGCACGAGATGGTGGTGGTCGATCCGCTCAAGTGCTACATGAACATCACCTCCCACCGGCCGATGGTGCATTATAAAGACCTTACGTTGGAAAATGTGGACGCCGTCATTCCCCGCATCGGGGCTTCGGTTACCTTTTACGGAACGGCGGTTCTTAGGCAGTTTGAGATGATGGGAAGTTTTTCGCTAAATGAGTCGGTGGCGATTACGCGTTCCCGCGATAAACTTCGTTCCCTACAAATTCTCGCAAAAAAAGGGATCGGCTTGCCGGTCACCGGCTTCGCACATTCCACGAAAATGACGGACGATCTGATCAAGATGGTTGGCGGGGCGCCGCTTATCATCAAGTTGCTTGAAGGCACGCAGGGAAAAGGCGTCGTTTTGGCCGAAACTCATAAGGCGGCAGAAAGCGTAATTGACGCGTTTAGGAACCTGAGTGCGCATTTTCTTGTGCAGGAGTTCATCAAAGAATCTGCGGCAACTGATATCCGAGCTTTTGTGATCGGCGACAAAGTCGTGGCGGCGATGAAGCGCACCGGCAAAGAAGGCGAGTTTCGGTCCAATTTGCACCGAGGGGGCACTGCTGAAGTCATCAAAATTTCTCCGGAAGAGCGCTCTACGGCCATACGCGCTTGCAAAGGCATGGGGCTAAACGTTGCGGGCGTGGATATCATGCGCTCAAATCATGGGCCCCTCGTATTGGAAGTGAATTCCTCGCCGGGTCTAGAAGGCATAGAACGCGCCACCAAGAAAGACGTAGCCGGCATGATTGTAGGCTATTTGGAAAAAAATGCCGTACGGGGCAAAACCAAAACAAAAGGCAAGGGTTGATGGGGGAGATTCGAATAGGCGATACCGCCATAGCCTTGGGGGAAAGTAAGACTGCCAACCTTTTTGTCGCGCGTCTTTATGATTATACCGACGTCAGTATTCCGATCCGGGTGATACGAGGGCGCGAAGATGGCCCGGTGCTTTTCGTCTCTGCCGCGCTTCACGGAGATGAACTCAATGGCGTGGAAATCATTAAGCGCTTACTAAGAAGCCCGTCTTTGAAAAAAATTTGTGGAACGCTCATTGCTGTTCCTATCGTCAACGTTTTTGGATTTAACAACCGCTCTCGATATTTGCCGGACAGACGCGATCTCAACAGATCGTTTCCGGGGCGCGATGACGGTTCCTTGGCCTCGCAAATTGCGTATCTTTTTAGAACTGAAGTTGTGGAAAAGTGCACGCACGGCTTGGACTTGCATACGGGCGCCTTACACCGCACAAACTTGCCGCAAATCCGTACTAACTTCCAAGACAAGGAGCTGGTAAAGCTTGCCAAAGCATTCGGGGCCCCGGTGGTGTTGGACGCCTCTTTGCCAGACGGCTCGTTGCGGGCAACTTCAGGGAAAGTTCCGGTGCTTCTGTATGAAGGCGGTGAAGCGCTTCGTTTTGATGAATTCGCCATCAAGGCGGGCCTGGCAGGCACGATCCGCTTAATGCGCCATCTGAAAATGTTACCGCCTTCGACGAAGCCAAAGCCCACACGTCGCAGTTTCCTTGCTCAGTCGAGTTACTGGGTGCGTGCTCCGCAGAGCGGAACGTTGAGGGTCTTGCGGCATATTGGCGATTGGGTGCGCAAAGATTCGTTACTGGGCGTGATTTCCAACCCGTTCGGGGAAGACTCCGTAAAGATTTTCTCTAAAGAGGCCGGTGTAGTTATCGGAAAAACTAATATTCCTCTCGTCAACAGAGGGGATGCACTCTTTCACCTAGCAACGGCAGACAAGATAGATCCGAGGATAATGGACTTTCCAGGTTTTGCGGATCTGGCGGTGGAGCAGCAGTTCGACGATTAGTCTCTGCTAAGAGGTTCGAGGAACGGCGGAATGGAGTGTCGCTCCATTCGCCGCCTCAATTCTTCAAGGGAGATCCCCAATCGGTGGGCAGCGGCCTCCAGATTGAACTCGGTGCTTCTGAGCGTTTTCACCAAATGAACACACTCCACTTCATCGAGTGTTTTCTGTGCTCCGCCCGTAAGGGCCCGATTGGGATTGATCTTAATCGACAAAGTAAATCCGATGCTACGCACGGCCCGGTTTGCGGGGTGCATTGCTATTAGGCGTTCCCTTTTGATTGTTGGTCGATTGCGGGAACGGCTGGTTCTTTTGCTGATTTGTATTCGGGGTTGTATTGGTTTTTTCTGCTTTAGGTTTATTCTGGGATTTCATGATTAGCCTCCTTATGGCTTTAGAAGATTGGGTATTGCGAATTCTGTAGATTTCTTATGCAACGGCGGTGCCAGCGGCATTACGTGCCTGTGGAGTCAGAGCCGAGTGTGAAAAATCGCCACAGCGTTTGATTTTGCCACACTCAGGAGGCGCTTTTTTTTAGGGAGATCTTATATTTCTCGGCCTTACGGTACAGCGTTCCGCGATCAATTCCCAAAGCCTCAGCGGCCTTGGAAACGTTGAAGTTCATAGCTTCCAGGATGCGAACGATGTGGATGCATTCTACTTCGTCCAGAGTCATCGCGGACGAGGGTGTCTCTAACAACTCGGCTGGCGCCGAATGTTTTACCGATTCAAGGATTTCGGCAGGAAAGTCTTCGGGAAAAAGCACGGGAGTTGTCGTCATGGAAACAGCGTGACTGATGGCGTGTTCTAGTTCTCGCACATTCCCCGGCCAGTGGTACGCTTTCAAGAGTGCAATGGCTTCATCGGAGACGTAGTTTACAGTCTTATTCTCGTCAGACGCCTGGCGGAACAAAAAGTGGTACACGAGTTCTTCGATGTCGTCCACGCGCTCCCGCAAGGGTGGGATCTTCACTGTGATGACACGCAGTCGATACAAAAGATCATCGCGGAATAGATTCTTGCGCACAAGTGATTGAAGGTCGCGGTGGGTGGCGCTGATTACGCGGACATCCACCGAGCGGTTTTCCGATGAGCCCACACGGCGCACCTCACCTTCTTGAAGCACCCGCAAAAGTTTTACCTGTAGACTCGGGCTTATGTCCCCGATCTCATCTAGAAAAAGCGTGCCGCCGTCGACCTCTTCAAAAAAGCCCTTCTTGTCTGTGGTTGCTCCGGTAAAGGCCCCTTTTTCGTGACCAAATAGTTCAGACTCGAGCAAAGTGTCAGTCAGAGAAGAACAGTTGATGGCGAGAAACTTTTTCGATTTCCTACGGCTATTGCTGTGGATCGCACGTGCGATTAGCTCTTTGCCGGTGCCTGTTTCCCCAAGAATCAGGACGTCTTTGTCAGAAGCTGTAGCTTTGGCAACGGCCCGGTAGACTTCTAGCATTCCCGGAGACGTTCCAACGAGAACTTTGGGGGCGGACGGTACTCCTCTCAAGACTGGCGCATTCTGTTTTGAGTGGCTTGCAAGCGCCGAATAGCGCGCCTCTGCCCGGTGGGCAGTCGCGAGCAAGTCACTAAGCGCGAAAGGTCGAGTCAGGTAGTCAAAGGCCCCGCAACTTACTGCTTCGATGGCCGCTTCCAAGCTCCCCACTCCTGCGAGCAGTATCACCATCGCAAACGGGTCCACTTCTTTTGCCGCGCGAATCAACTCGAAGTTTGCTTCGTGTGCCGGTTCGATATCGCTGATGATGAGCGGGGGCGCTTCGCGTGTGAGCTCGCCGATTGCTTCTTGGCGCGAAGTTGCACGCACTACGCGAAATCCCTCGTGTTCAAAAAACTGCGCAAGTTCTTTGAGCCGGGAAGCGTCGGGATGAACAATCAAAACAAGCAAGAGAAAATCTCTAATAATGTTGGGACGTTAAAGACTACCACGGGCGTTCTTTATTTAAAAGTCCTTTGCGTCAACGTTGTGGAAAGCTGCTACAAGACAACGGGGGGAGTGTGGCAAAAACCCCCAAAACATCCAAATATTTGAATGCTTTAGCCTCAGAGTTCCTGGCATCGGCTTTGCTTTACTAATGGGTGAGTAGTGAACTCGATCCCTTAGGAGGATTTTGGGAATGCAAAAGCGATCGTATCTTATCGTACTTGGTTTGGCGGTTTTGATCGGCGTGGGCGTTAGCGTTCGCGCGCAACACAACGCAGCAAGCAACTTCGGCCAAAATGGGTATTTGGTAGCCGAGTCAGATGGCTATGATGATGCTTACGGATCCGATTCCTCCACGAGCGAGGACTCGGGAACAACGACGACCGACACCGGCACGACCGACTCCGGCACGTCGAACGACGACTATTCTTCCGAAGACTTTTAGTCCTCGGTGAAACCCTAAACCCCTGAAGGAGATTCAAATGAACTGGTTCTTGAAACTTGCCTTGCTAGCGTCCCTAGTGATGGTCGTCGCGCCCGTGATGGCCGATGATTCTGAATGGAACGAAGAGCCCGCCATGGAAGAAGGCGTGGATACCGCCCCTCCGGCCGCCCAGGCGCCCGAAGCGGCCAAGCCGAAAAAAGCTCGTGCTAAAACGGCCAAGGCAGCCAAAAAAGTCAGCCACAAATTGGCCAAGAAAGAATGTTTGAAGGAAAACCCGAAGCTTAAAGGCAAAGCGCTGAAAGAGTGCATCAAAGGCAAACGCGCTTCCTAATAAGCAAAGTTTTGCTGTAAGGACCCAGGCGTCTTCGGATGCCTGGGTTTTTTATTTTCTGGAAGCTGTTCTCTTTTCTTTTAGAAGGTGATCGTAGAGGAATTGCGCGTAGGCCCGGTTCATTTCTGCCTTCGGGTGCCCGTCCGGTTGGCGATCCAAGGATAAACTCCGCTCAGCGGCCACGTTTGGAAGAGCGTCTACCGCCGATATGAAATCCAAGTTCCTGGCGCGCAACGCGGGCTCAAAGCTACTTGGAAGTTTGCCATCCAAATGAAGCAGCAATACCGGGGCAGGGGCGTAGGCGACCGCCTGGGCCAAGATTGCGGGTCCCAGTTTTTCGCGACAATGCTGGCGTTGGAAGCTAAGCGGGAGTTGGGCGCCAAGGGCGTATACTCGAGAATGGCTCAATAGTGTCTTAAGGCCGCCGGTCACCCAAGCAAAGAAATTCTGATTCTCCAAAAAAACTGCGCGCCTTGATTTCGCCGGTATTCCCTCCAAACTTAATTCTCCGCCTCGCTGTTTGAAGTAGGGTTTTCGAAACTGGAAAGAGAAGTCTGTGCAGCTCCTATCGAGATCATCCGCGATGAATCCAAATACGATGCGCTCAGGGTGATACGCCGGGAGTATATGAGTGGTAACCAAAGCGGCTTGATCTATGCCGAACCCTTGTACGCCGAAATTCAGTACTTCATATTCGGTTCCAAGCTTTTCCTGTAGAAAGTGGGGTAGGGTTTCTTCGTTCGCGACGCCCACTCCAAACACGAACGAGTCGCCCACAAAAGCAATGCGCCGTTTGGAACTTCGCAACGCGGGTTCTCGCTGCTGGCGCCAACCGTTCTCCGTGACGCCGCTTTCCACTTTGTTGCGCCAGCCCAGAAGGGGGTCCTGATTCTTGTCTTCCGGGGGAGCCTCCGTTAATGAAAAAAAGTAAGGGGCTTCCGCAGAAAATCTGTGGACCAGAAAAACGGTGTCGATGGGGTACGCAAGCGCAAAAAGTGCCAAAAAGCCTTCTGAGATAGCCGCGCCCAGCGCTGCCGACAGACATCCGAATAAGATTTTCTTGGAAGTTTTCATGAGAAGCGCTTGCTTCTCAAATTATAGCCTAGAGGCTAGGGAGGATCGATCCGGAATCGCTCACCGTTTTGCACGGACGCGCCCGCACCTAGACGGGCCAGCGGGAGGACTTCCTGATAGAGGAAGCTGCCCAAAGTCATTTCGGCGTAGGTGCCGCCGACCGCGGGGCCATCCAGTCCGTTTGCGAAAGTTCGCGAGTTTTCAAGCAATCTGAGGAGTGCCACCGCAAAAACTCTGTCAAAGCGCTCCATTTGGGTTTCATCGGCGCGCTTCAGAAAATCGCGAATTTTGCCAAAGCTGTCTCCGATGAGTGCTCCTTCTACAAGGCCTTCGCGCTCGGCGGCGTCTGAAACGCTCCCATCCGAGTCGGCCTCGTACAAAACTCGCCAGAGCCCGTTTGGGATTTTTCCTTTTCCGTCCCCGGTTGCTAGTTCTGTGCGGACTACGGATCCGAGTGAGGCAAGTGTCGGAAGTAATTTGGCCTGGTCGAATTCTCCAGCTGGGTTTTCAAACGTCTTTACCTTTTGACTCATCACCAATTGGGCCGTCGCCACTTGGGTTTCGTCGTAGGCTACGAGCTTTTTCTCGACCGAAATCTGATCCGCCAAGGGGTGTTCGCCACCCCCGAGAAAAAAAGCGCCGACTATACCGACGGAAACAAAGGCGAGTACGCAGGTGTAGAGCACCTTGGTGGCGCGCCGTTGGCTTCGCCGGTCGTCTGCTGCCTTCTGCACTTCTTCAAAAAGTCTTCGGTTGTTTGCTTCTGTTCCTTCGTGGTAACGGGAGAGCTCGTCACGCATTTCCCGCAGTACCCGATCCGCGTTCTTTTCTTTGGTCGAACCGTCTCGCTGTTGCTCCCCGTCCGCTACCGGTTTTTCTGTTTCTCCGGAGCGTTCGGCGGGCTCATCGGGCAACAAGTGATCCCAGTCTTCAGAGGCCCGAAGAGGGTGAGGCAGTAATAGGACCAAAAGGAGCGCCCATGTCACACCCGTGCTTAGTTTTTGCCGCATTGCGCACATCGCGGCCTAGCGATTAACAAGTATTTGGGATTGGAACAAGAGGAAAACCTAATATTTATAGCAATTTAACACCATCTTTACTGCTTCTTAACACGCCGCTGCTACCTACTGCCCTGAGTCATAGACTTTGCGGTGGAGTGAATGACCTTTTCAAAACTTGTATTTCTTTCCCTCATTTTGAGCGTCTCGGCGTATGCCCTCACGCGTGAGCCGGGTCTGGATTTGAGTCTGGAGTTCGAGGGGCGTTGGGTGGAAGAAACATTTCATCGCGCTCAGACAGGTGGCCTTGATGTCGGAGCGCAGTTCGATCACAACCTTTCTGACTCCTTAACCGTTTCGATTGATGCCATCGGGCGATTGCAAACGGGTGCCTACGTTTCCTCGTTTGTGGATGAGTATGGCGCGCAACAGGGTTTGGTTTTACGAGAGGCTTCGATGCGGTGGACGCCCTTCGTGCCGCTTCAGCTGCGTTGGGGCGTTCTCCCTCACAACACTTTGCCGACCTTGATCCATGACAAGGCCTTTACTGGGGTGGGTGAGCGGCTCAGTCTGGACGCAGGTGCCTGGCGCTTTTCCATTGATGCCGAGCAAAGCTTCGCGTCGAGCCCGAGTCGGACTCTATTTCCCACGTTTGCAAATTCGCAGTTTCCAGCCTTCCTGAAGGAGGCGGCCTCTGTGAACTACTGGTGGCAGGACGGAAGCGCAGGCCTGTATGTCCAGCACTTTGCCTTCTTGAACCTAAGTCGCGAGGTGGAGTACCGCAGCCGGTTCTTCGGAAACTCCGGTACAGGATCGACTCGCGAGAACGCTTCGCTTTCTTACAATTTCCACGGAATTGCACTTGGGGGTAACTGGGAAGCCCGTTGGGGCAGCCTCCGGTCAAACTTACAGTTCGATGCGCACCGAAATTTCGATCCGCCCCCTGGAAAAAGGGATGCGTTACTCGGTACCGTGGGCCTCGCTTGGCAGTGGTCTCCAGCAGTGGTTTCCGGTCTCACTGTCAGTCTGTTTCACATCGAATCCGATGCTGGACCTGGCTTTTATTCCAACAAGTTCTTGGGGCATAACAACCGTCGGGGATTAGGCGCCTCAGTGTACTTGGATTTCCCGACAACTCCTCTGCGCGTAGAGCTTGGCTATACCAATGCGGAGCCGATCGATGCGAACGCGTTTCAGAATCGTTTCCAACAGGCTTTCTTATTATTCGAGACGTCTTATGACTTACTCTAGGCTTATACAGATTCTTACTTTGGCGGTGGTCTTGTCGGCCTGTACGCCCGCCAGCAAACAGACACCGGTCCCTCCGGGACGTGCTGCTACCGGCGCTGAGGCGAGTGTTCAGAGCGGACAATACGATCCCTCGCAGGTAGGTTTCTATTTTGACGAAGACAAGACCCAGATCCTCAGAAAACCCATTCCCTCGTCCGATAAGCCGGCCTATGAGAGAGAAACTCACCTGGTTTTTCGAATTTGCCTGAAAAATATTTACGATACGGCTTTGCAGCAGGGAACTTACGAGGTCGCTTTTGAATCGGATCCCTCAAAATTTACCGTCTTAGAGGAGGGCGTGCCCCAGCGTGACGGTTGTTTCCACACGAGTAAAGAGGTCGTACTCAAGCACAACGTAGATGAAACTGAGAATTACCGCTCCTATTTCTTAGTCGTCCGCGACAAGAACGCGCCCGATCGCAAAGTGGCGCTGAAAAAAGATCTGAACGTCTTTCAGGCAGGCAAACTCTTTGAGTGGGATGCCCGCAACGGGGCGCCTGTCGCTGCAGTACCGACGGGTCCCGTGCTGCGCCTTGGGATCGACAAGCTTTCCTATTTTTATCCCGGACAGAAGGCGGACTACGAAATTGATACCTGGGCCCACCTTACCCTTAAGCAGTTTTCCAGATTCCGTTTTACTCCCAAACTGAAAAGGCAGTTGAGCTTTACTTTGCAGGGGCAGCCACAACAGGTTGAGGATAAATTGTGGCCTGGGATGAAGCTCAATGTGCGCGTCGTCTTTGTAGCGAGTGAAATGAGCCAGTCGGAGCTGGCCACGAAGAAGATAAGCGATAAGCTTGTACACTTGCGATTTCTGAGCGAGTACGAGACCGAAGCGACGGTAGGGCAGTGGGGTGAGGTCGATATTCCAGTAGGCTTTGCCTACGACTTTAGCGAAGGTCCACTCTTGGAAACCTTCACGCAGGTGTTTTTGGAAATCCGGTCTGTTGAAAGCCGAGCGGTGGGATCGTTCGTCGGAGTTTTCCCCTTCGCCGCTGTAGATGGAGACTCCAAGGAAGTTGGCGTTACTGACATGACAGATGACGATCCAGAGTTGCTTAAGAATTTAGAGCGCGAATTGGTAACGGCAAACGATCGCAGCCTAAAGGAATTGAAGTTCTCGGAAAAGAAGCTTGCAAGCCTCTTGCCCACCAAAGTTCCGGCCACACACCAGCTGCGCAAACCGCGACGTCCGGAACCGATGGATCCAGATACGCATCTCAAGTACAGTCCGACCGATTATTTCATCGCGTCCGCTGCTGGGATTCCCAAGAATGTGCTTAACCTTTCCCTTTCCAGCTCGGAGTGGGAAAAACGTTGGCCCTCTGATTTGAACAAGGATCTTCACCGACTTCTTTCCAACCGCCTTGGGCGCAAAGACCTCTTTTATCCGCTCAATGAAAAAGACCTTAAGCCTCTAACCAAACAGGAAGAAGCGCTTCGCCGACAACTTCGATCCCCCCACGGAATCTACCGCGCCTTTGCTCCGCTTGTTGGATATTTTTGTAGTTATTTTTACGAGGGGGAACAGTCGAAAGCGTGCACCGCCTCGAGAGACAAGACACCCTTTGAGTTCATAGGTATGGAGGTTTTGGAGTTTATTAATGGCCCTCCGACTGTTGAAAAGAAGTTTGATGAGCTCGACATGTTTCAGGCGATGGCAGAATACTTTCGTGAAGATCTCACTTCGCTGAAGACCTCTGAAGGGCAGCAGCGCACAACTACAAAGCGTGCTGAGAGCGGGTGGGACGCTTCGCCGAAGTTTTTTGGAATTGGTGGAGGTATGGGGGGCGGCTGGAGCTATAACAACGGCCAGTACTGGCACTCGGATTTTGCCCATGTTTTGGATGAGCGCGTTCGGGGGCGTACGCGCCAGTTTGGTCAGCTCTTTGTCCAGATAGCCAAGTTATACCTCTCTGCCGACGTCAGCACTTGCTTGCTGGTTTCACCAAAAAAAATGAAGACCCCCAACAAGGGACTGCTCTTTTGTTTTGATCAGCACAAAGACGGTATTGAGCACAACTGGTACTACGTCGATCAAGAGCAGCAGTACCGCGGTTTCTTTAGACCCTCGTCGCGCAATCAGGGCGACCGAAAGTGGCTGAAGATCATGCGCGGAAAAGAATTCTACGACAGACTCAAGAGGTTGATGAAGGCCCGTGTAGTACTCATTTTGCGCCAATCAGATGGCTCTATCAACGGCGTGGATCACATCATCAGCGGGGCCTTGTCCGAGCTCGACCAACTGACTTTTCAGACGCACTCGCTCGGGAAGCATCGGGATTCCGGGATTTATCCGGGAGTTGTTTTCTATCGAGATGTGGAACGGGTGTACGACGATCTCCTGACGCCGGAGAATTAGTTGGGCGGGAGTTTTCCTGCATAGCTTCGGAAAAGCCGGCTGGATCGTGCTTGATACCGACGGCGCAGCCGTGCGATTTCCGCTTCACTCAGATCACCGCCGAGCCCAAGCGCTTGACGCCGCTCATGGACCACGTATAGAGCCAGAGCCGCAGCCACCGAAACGTTGAAGCTGCGGGTAAAGCCATACATCGGAATATGGAAGCGGTAATCCGCCAGTTTTAACGCTGCCGGCGAAACGCCGTCCTTTTCATTTCCAAAAATCAAAACAAGAGGGCGATCAAATGGAAGGTCCTCGATGGGAACGGAGTCCTCAAAGCTGGTGGCCGCAAGCGCGTAACCACGCGCTGATAGGGCCTGCAGGCACGCTTCAGTGTCGTTCCATCGCTGGATCTCCATCCATTGGTGCGCGCCCTGAGTGATACGCTTAGACGAACGGAAACGACGCATTTCTGCAATGATATGACATTCCAAAAACCCAAAGCTCTCCGCGCTTCGAAGCACCGCGCTGATATTTCCCACATCGTATATCTGGTCAAGGACCGGCACTACCGAGCGTGTCCGCTGCGACAAGACCTTGTCTATGACCTGTCGACGCGATTCGGTTAGTAGTTCTGCCATGGTGGAATCGGCCGAAACGCGGGCGAAGCGCTTCAGAAGGCGGTGCAGGTGGCGGCGTTCGGCGTCCATTAGGCTGTCCCCATGGCGGCTAGCTTAGCGGGACGGGAGGGCGGAGTCTATTCCTTCTCGAGGACGGTCCACACAAGGCGTTTGGACTCGGCGCCCGGTTGGTCTTTGGGATCCACGTTAAAGACGAAGGGGGCGCTAAAATCGATCCGAGGGCCACATACGATGTCCGCAGTAGAGGAGCCAAAGCCCAGTGTATTGCGTACCTGACTTCGATAGCTCGTCGGTAAATAATCTTCAAGAAGGCGTTTTTGTACGCGGTAGTAGGAGCTGTCGCGTACATCCTTTTGGAGCCGGGTCGCGGTCAAAGCCTTCTGGCCGTCATTGTGGTAGCTGAGGGCGTAGGCGTGCCGGGTTTGCTTTTCGCCCGTGATCTCACTGACCACCAGATAAAAGCAGGAGCGGTTTGAAGCGAAAGCGTTTGTTAGCCGGACAATGAGGCGGCGGGTTTCCTCAGACGAACACTGGCGTTGCCGGCACTCCAGGGCCGCGATACGGGCGATGAGCGGGACCGTGAGCGGCGTGACGACGGTTCTAAAGCCTTCCGACCAGACTTCGCGAGTCAGATCCCGGTCCATGACATCTACAGGGACTCCCGGGAGGTTTGCCGGGCGCAGGAACGCCGCCCGCGACGGGCGTTCTGCGAGTAGCAGCTCCGGAGGAACGGAAGCGCAGGCTCCCAGCAAAGCTATCGCAGAGAGAAATATGAGCTGTCTGAACATACCGGTCTTTCCTAGCATAGGTGGTCCTTTAAAAGAAGGGGCGCTGGTCTCTTTCGGGGCCCTAATCGCTAAACGCGCGGCGGGTCGGGCTTGTGACATCGGCCTCGGGTGTCCAGGCCGTTTACAGTCCCTCTTTTCCGCCATAGGCCTGCGATCCAGAGTCGGATAGTGCTATACTACCTCTATGCGTCAATTAATGCTTGTGGGCCTGTTGCTCACCCTCACCCAGTGTGCGCACCCTCGGGTGGCACGGTACCGATCCACCATTGAACCGCACCTGAATAAGAGCAAGAAGGCGGAACTGGATGCTCTACTCGGCAGTCCCGTCTCCTGTGCGCCGGCCAAAGAAGGCCTGGAGCGCTGCGAATACCGGACGGCCAGTGAGAGGAACCAGAAAGTCCCAGAAATTTATCGACGCAACTCCGCCATGGGGCCGGACGTTTCTCCGTATGAGTTTTTCGATGTCCTGCATCTCTATTACGATAGCTTCGGGACATTGAAAGAGTGGACCCCAGTTGTGGTTCACTGATTGGCGAAAAACTTGATCACGCGCCCAAAGTTCTTTTCCCGATATGGAATCACGTCGGGGATGCGGTAGAGCGCCACCTGATTGGGCCCCATTCGATTGAAGGCGATATCGCCCCAACGGTAAAAGAGAGCGTGAGATCCCAATCTACCGCCGGTAGCTTCCTGCACCGGCTTGCCGAGTTGCCGGATCAAATCCTCTCGCCACGAATCCTGCCTCGCGAGTGAAAAACTGAACAACGGATCGTTGCGGCCAAGTATGTAACCGGGGAATGGGTCCTGGATTTCGATCAGCGTTACGAGCTGTCTTTTGAAATACACTTTTACCCCGATTTCGGGCATCTCCACGATTCGCTCTACGCCCAGGTTTTTGGCTGAGCTGTCGGAAGAAACGGCGACTTCGTTGAAGCGCCATTTGCGACGCATGACTTGGCTTTCGTGTTCCCCTAGGTAGGCGACATCTGCAATCCCCGAATAAAGATTGATGTACATCGGGGGCAAGGAATTGAATTGTCGGCGGATACAGGACGACGTTAGTGCTGCGGTGCAAAAAATGAGGGCAAGCGTCCCCCGAAGTCGGAAAGGCATGGAATTATTTTAGCATAGCCGCCAGAATGCCGTTGATCAGGGTAGGAGAAGTTCCACGGATATCCGTGACACGGGATTGAAACTTCGCCCATGACCGGCTATATAGACTCTTTGCTCTGATTATTGATGCAATGGGCCGCTAGCTCAGTCGGTAGAGCACCTCCCTTTTAAGGAGGGGGCCGTTGGTTCGAGTCCAACGCGGCTCACTTTAAAGTCTAAGTAGGGACTCGTTCCCTTCGGGGTCGAGTCCAACGCGGCTCACTTTAAAGTCTAAGTAGGGACTCGTTCCCTTCGGGGTACCCAAGTTTCTCTCCCTTAACACATGTAACCTGCATTTTTGCTCTGGCGTGGTGTCTGCGCTGAAGAGCGTTTTTAATCATAATATAGAGGTCCAAAAAACTAGGGGGCGATATGCGATTCCTTTCGGTTGTGATGCTGTTTTTGGCGATTGGCGTTAATGCGCGGGCGGAGCGCGGCTTGGATGCGCTGCGCGGGGAATACCCAATTCTTGAGTATGATGGGGACACCTTAGCTTCTGGGTACGTGCAGATAATCTCCGATGAAAACGTGATCGGCGTGTACGTCAGTGGATTGGCTCTGGCTTCACGGCCAGCCCTCAACCTGAGCGTTCTTACCCCCTCAGCGAATACCGATGTCTCGGAGGACTCCGATCGGGTTACCCAGCGGTACAGTGATGGCCGCGGTTCTTCAAGAATAGAGTACACGCGCCACACGGGTTATCTGGAGATCCAAACAGAAGTCTGCGTCGAAGGTGACGGCTGTGAACGCAATACGATCTTTGCGGGTCAAACCGGCTCTCCGGGGACAGAAATCGATTACGATACGTTTTTTCTCGCGACGGCGGGGATGTACAAGATTCAATCGGCCGGCGGGGCACCTCCAAAACCGGAGAATGAAGGGGCCATCGTCGACGGGAACTTCGGCTATCTTATGCTTCCCTACTGCGAACCAGGTGGCGCGTGCAATCCGGGATATATTTTTGTCGATCGAGCCTCCACCCGTTTCTTCCGTCGGGAAGGCACTGCCGGGACTCAGTTGGATATGGTGCTAAGCCAAAACGGAGCCGTTCGTTACTACAGTTGGACGGAGCGAGGGGACGGTGAAGTTTTGTTTCGGGATTTCCAGTACCGTCTAAACGAAGCCCGCGTCTGCATGGAGCACGTGCTCATCCGCTAGTTTTACCAGCGGTGGTAGGCGGGGTGTCCGGGCGTTACCGCAACGAAAACACCTTCGCACAAGGCACAGGTTTTTCCACCTGCGATTAACTCCGCTTTGATGGTTGCCTTGTCGTCGCTAGAGTCCACCACACGAGAAACGAGTTCCACCTTGCCAGACGTTGGCGTCGGTCTAAGCAGCTTGATGCTATAGCTTGCGGTTACCGTACAAGGTGGTGTGGCGGCTTTTGTTTTTTGCATCAGGTGCCAAGCTGCGGTCCAGTTGGAATGGCAATCCAATAAGGCTCCAACGATCCCACCGTTCAGTACCCCCGGGAACGCCTCATATTTTTTTTGAGGGGACCACACCGCTCGGACCTCATCTCCCACAACAAAACTCTTTATTTGCAGGCCTTCCCCATTGGATGGGCCGCAGCCAAAACATTCGTTGTGAGGGGCATACTTGTCTTGAAGGGCTTGGTTTTCCACGATCTCCGCCCAGAAGGTTTGGGCAGGGAACGAATCACCGCCCTAAAAACTGGGCGGTAAGGGATTCGACCGCGAAGCGAACGAATCACCGCCCTAAAAACTGGGCGGTAAGGGATTCGAACCCCTGACCCCGTGGTTCGAAGCCACGTGCTCTATCCAACTGAGCTAACCGCCCGCCGTTTAAGAATCTACTTGATAGACCATCGTTGCGCCTAAGGCAAACATCTCCCAAGCCCGGTGACACTCGCACGGGAAAAATGTTAGTCTCGCGAGCCGTATGGACGCGACAAGCACGCTTATTGCCCTGGGTGCGGGGGCCTACTTGATTGGGAGTTTCCCCACGGGAGTCGTACTCTCCCGCCGCAAGTATCGAATAGACGTCCGGGAAATGGGCAGTGGCAATATCGGAGCGACTAATGTCACGCGCGTTTTTGGCTGGTACGCAGGCGCGCTGACCCTGGTTGTCGACTTCGTAAAAGGCTTTGTCCCCATGTACCTTACCCGGCGCTATTTTCCGGGATTGGAGTGGGCGCCGACCGTGGTGGGCCTGGGCCTCGTCGTGGGGCACTGTTTTAGCGTCTACTTAGGCTTTCGGGGGGGGAAAGGGGTGGCCACCGGATTTGGCTGTGTCGCGGCCTTCGACCCGCTTTTTTCTTTGGGGTTGGCCGCAGTTTACGTCATTTTGCTCCTGGTGACGCGCATCAGTGCCGTGGGCTCCCTTGGCGGAGTGGCTGCGAGTCTCGCCTACCTCTTCATGAAAAAACCCGCCCCACCGTTTTCCTCAATGCTTTTAGGTATCTGTGGGATAATTCTGATTCGCCACGTCAAGAATATCCGGCGTCTGATCGGGTGGGAATGAACCCGAAAACTTCTGTTTAGCGCAGCGGAACTTTCTTAGTGAAATTAAAGATTTAAATGGGTTTTGCCGATGAGTTGTTCGGAGAGGTATCGTACGCGTGAGCGGACCGGACACACAAAAAGCGCAAGTACCCATCAAGTACAAATTCTTGGCGGTGTTATTTTCGATCATGATCACGTGTCTCAGTGTGTTCTTTTTCTACGCCTTTCAAACCTTCTCCGAAGACAAGCGCATGTTCATCATGGACTTGAACCTTAGCTTGTTAAAAGCCGCAACTGCCGAAGTGCGATCCGGAATCGAACACCGTTTGGAAGCTGTGCAGGGTTTGATCCCTCGTGTCTACAACCGCGTCGGGGGATCCAACACCGATTCTGACATCTATGCCGGTTTACCCGAGAGTTTGAAAAGCGAAGTACTTGGGGTGAACTTCTATAGGGAAAACCAGCAGGGCGCTTTTGAATCTATTCGTTCGTACAACAATACCGAGCTACTTGGAAAACTCACACTTCCCGCGAACTTTTCGCAGGTTTTGGATTCGCGGCTGCCACCACCGCTGCAACTTTTTAAGAACAAGAAGAATTTTGAACTCCTCAATCGTTCCATCATGCTGGAGGTGGGCGGCAAACAAGTTAAGACGGGCGTCTTGACGGTTCTTTTTAGCGGGAAATTTATTGATAGAAACTCTACTGGGGTCGTAATTGTCGTCGATTTCGTGCAAGATTTCATCCGTAGCGTTTTGAATAAGTCCGGCGTAGCAGAAGTCTTCCTGATCCGTTCGGATGGCCGTGTTTTGGGACATCCAAATTTGGATACGCTCATCCAGTACGCCAACCAGGCGTTTCCTCATCCGGTGGTGTCTCGTTTGAAGTCTGCGACGTTCCCGCGTGAAAGTATTGAATTGGATGTTAACGGAGAGGATTATCTTTGCAACATCGGTGAGTCCGGATTTCCTGACGTCTTTTTCATCTCACAAGTTCAAAAAAGGCAGGCGTTTGTTGCGCTTTATCACCTGGCGTCCCAGAGTTTGATGATCATGGGCATTCTCCTTTGCCTTTCGATTATAGCTAGTATCATTTTCACCAATCGCTTGACTGTGAATATTACGAAGCTTCAAAGTGCGGCTGAAGAAATTGGCAAAGGTAATTTGAACCTTAGTCTAAACGTTAAATCCAACGACGAATTGCAGAGCGTTGCCGAGAGTTTCGAGTGGATGTCCTCGCGCTTGTCTGATCTAATTTTTGAAACCGCCAAAAAAGCACGCTTGGAAGGCGAGCTAAAGACCGCGCGATTAGTACAGTCGACGTTACTGACGATCCCGCGAATTGCCACCGATGATGTGGAAGTTGATTCTCATTTGGTGCCGGCAACGGATTTAGGGGGCGACTTTTGGGACGCTTATCTCACAGGCCGGACGCTGACCATCATTATCGGTGATGCCACTGGTCACGGGGCCCCAGCCGCCTTGGTGACGGCGATCGCAAAAAGTTGTTTTTCGACACTGAATACCGTGTACCACGCTCACCCGCTGGAGCCCGAACAGGTCACCTCTGCTTTGAACTTCATTTTGCACAGCAGTTGCCAGGGAAAACTCCTGATGACCATGTGTATCATCCAAATCAACTTAGATACCGGGGAGATAGGTATCTGTAATGCAGGACACGAGTCTCCGATGGTGCTCCGAGCAAGTTCCTCAAGCTCAGATGGTACAGCATCCGATAAGAAGGCTAAGAAAGCTGAGATCCTTTTTGCACGAGGCGAACGCTTAGGTTTTTCTCCGGAGGCCGAGTTCAAGACTGTGAAATTTCAGCTAAATCCCGGTGACACGCTCATGCTCTACACCGACGGCATTACGGAAGCGAAAAGTCGGCAGGGCAAAGAGTGGGGAGAGCGCCAGTTGAGGAAAGTGTTCTCTGCGGGGGGCGAGCGGGCGCTCAGCCAGATCAAGAAAGAGCTCGTTGGTGCGGTTGGTACTCACATGGGTGGAGCCGAACAGGAAGACGACATCACCTTTGTATTGATCAAGTGGCTTGGGAAGCACGCTAAAAAGGCGACTCCCCCGCTTCCAAAGAAGGTGGGATAGCCGTGTTGGGTGCGCTTAAAAAGAAAAGGCCGCTCACCGCTTATGGTCTTTTTTCAAAGCCGGAAGCGGCGGAAAAGATTTTCGGTGGAGCCCGGCACGTGCATTCCTCGAACCTGGGTGCGCACGATCCGCTGGTTCAATTGACCGAGAGCGGAAATGGCCTGGGCGGGGAGTTCCGTTTCCCTTGGGAGTTGGCCGCCGAGGCAAGATACGTGGACGTGCAATCCGCAGAGGATCGGCACCGGGTTTTGAAAGATTTTTTGCATGGATTGGGCTCGGAGGTCCATCGAACGTTCAAGGACGTTGTGGGCACAGTATTGGAAGAGCTTATTAGCAATGCGATTTATCATGGTTTGAGGTTGGAGAACGGGGAGCGGAAGTTCGCAAGACTTCAAAAACCGCGGCTCCAGCCGAGTGAATATATAAAGGTAGGAACGGTGGCAGCACCTGACGGAGTTTATCTCAGGGTAGAGGACTCCGGTGGTCGCCTGGGTTTCGATGAAATCCGGGAGGCCTTTCACCGTTGTTATCAGCAAGGTGTGGATCAGATTCAGCAAAAGGAATGTGGAGCTGGTCTCGGACTTTATATGTCTTTCGAACAGGCGAGGCACCTGAGAATAGATGTATGGCCTGGGAAGAAAACAGTGGTTTCATGCTGGATAAACCGAAAAAGAGTCCCTAACGAGGATAATTTTTCATTCAACTACTTTGAACGCACGTGAATATTACTAACGACAGATTCAAGATAGTCCGAGCGGAACACGAGGGCCGAATCGTATTCTATCTCCAGGGCGACATTGACGAGGACGCCGTCTTCGATCAAATCGCTCAGGAGTCGGGCGAGGTGATTATCAATTGGAAGGGCGTTACGTCCATCAACTCCTGTGGAGTGCGCAACTGGGTCAATTTCATCAAGACCGTGGCGGATCGTACGATTTACTACATAGAATGCCCGCCCCTAGTCGTGAAACAGATGAACATGATTCCCAGCTTTCTCGGGACGGCTACCGTTTATTCTGTTTATGTCCCCTACGTCTGCGATAATTGCGACGCCGAAAAACTTGTACTCGTTACCGCGGAAAAATTTGGCTCGGTAGAGGAAACCATACAGTGCGATCAGTGCCAATCTCCTGAAATGGAGCTCGACGGGCATCCCAAGCACTACTTTACTTTTGGGAGGGCGAAATGAGTGCTGCTCCCAAATTTGATCCCAACGCCAATGACCAGTTGATCTGTGGTCTATTCTCAAAAAAAGAAGCTGCGCAGCTTATTGCGGATGGGGGAACTCACATCCACTCGACGACAGAAGGTTATCGAGATGAGATGGCACGTTTCACCAATGCGCTTTTAAACGAAAAGAACCCGCAGCCCCACCCTTGGCAACTGTTACCGAACTGTCGTGAGGTTTCCCTCGCTTCAAGCGGAGAGCGTTACAAACTCATCAAGCGCGCCACTGTGGACATGGGCATTTTTTCGCGTAGAGGCTATTCTGAAAAAGTGGAATGCGTCATGGAAGAGCTCATCACAAACGGTATCTTCCATGCCTACGTCAATGCTGATGGCTCCAACAAGTACCGCCGCGAAAGTTCTGTTAAGTTGGAAGACAAGGAAGCACTTGTCGTACGTTATGGCGCTTCTCAAGAAGGTATTTTTATTTCCGTCGAGGACAAGGGCGGGCGTCTAACCCTGGAGGACATCGGGAGCGCATTTTACCGCTGTTATTACAATCCGGACAATCAGATTGTCGATGACGAACAGGGATCGGGCTTAGGGCTTTATATGGTTTTTGATTTGGTGACACACTTTCGAGTAGATGTGTTTCCTGGCCAGCGCACGGTGGTTTCGTGTTGGATTGCCGGCCGTCGGATTGCGCACCCTTCTATCTTCTCGTTCAATTTTTTTAAGCGAGGAGCGTGAGTGTGGCCGCCAAGTTCCAAATCCGAACGACAGAGGAAAATGGGACTGTAGTGTACTACGTGAGCGGGCCGATCGACGAGGAGTCGCGCTTTTCGGAGATTGAGCAGGCTCATGAACGGCTCATCGTTGATTTTAGGGGCGTCTTGACGATCAACTCATGCGGGGTGCGGAATTGGGTTAACTGCATGAAAAAGATTCGCGGGTTGGAGATAAGTTTTAGGCAGTGTCCACCGGCGATCGTCAAGCAGTTGAACTTGGTACCAAGTTTTCGCGCCAACGCCAAGGTTCTGTCGGTTTATGTACCGTACCTATGTTTCCAGTGTGATCATGAGTCCCGACTGCTTGTCGAGATGGAGGATTTGGCCAAAGGAAAAGAAATTCCTGCGGTACGCAAATGTGAACTTTGCGGACAGGACGAGATGGAAATTGATGGGGATGAATCTCAATTTAAGATGTATGGGTGACCTGTGACGCCAGAAATGCTTGTAGACAACAAATTTAACCTGAAGAAAAAATTCGAGGACGGTCGAGAGGTGATCTATATCTCCGGAAACCTCGATGAGGACGCTCGCTTCGATGAAGTGCGGAAAGATCAGCCGTTGATCTTCGATATGCGTGGTATCGTTGGCGTGAACTCTTGTGGCGTTCGAAACTGGGTCAACTTCATGCGTGACCATAAAAGCCAACCCGTTACGTTTCGGCACTGTTCCCCGGCCGTTGTTCACCAGATGAATATGGTCCCTAGCTTTAAAGGGCACGCGCAGGTTATTTCAATTTATGTCCCTTATGCGTGTGTGCATTGTGACTCAGAAGATCGGGTCTTTGTAGACTTAGCAAAAGGCACCCAAAAGGCGCCGGAGAAGATTCCGTGTAAGAATTGTAAGGTTGGCAAGATGGAGATTGACGGAGATGAGCAACAATACTTCGCCTTCGCAGCCTAAGCCCCAGGCTCAGGCCGATGAAAAACCGTTTGCCCAGGAACTCAAGGACTGGATTGAAGAGAATCGCGGTCTGACGGAGATTTTTCTGGATGCCTACTGTATTGTCGACGTTCTTAGCAATGTCGTTGATTTTAACATCGCCTTCTCGGATCTCTGCGGCTACACGTACCGGAAAGTTTTCAAAATTGGAAGTTTTTGTGATTTGGTGAAATTGGAAATCTGTCCTCACCAATGCCCGGGCAAGCAAATTGTGACGTCTCAACGCCCTATCCGGCTGGATGAGTTGGAGGGTTCCTCGCGTGCTTTCCCCAATCTGCGCCTGATTTTGGCGGGAGTCCCGCTGTTCACCAAGAGCGGTGAAATCATGGGAGCGATGCTGACGCTTCGTAATGTCACTGCCGAAGATGAGCTGCAAAAGAAATATTTGGAGCGCAAGGCGGAATCCATCACTGACGGGCTAACCGGTCTCTACAACAAGTCCTTTACCGAGGATTCCTTGCTTCGTGTTGTGAAGACGGCGTTGCGCAACAATAATACCTTTGCGCTCGTGATGATGGATATCGATCACTTCAAGAAGATCAACGATAACTACGGTCACCAAACGGGCGATTACATCCTCGCGCGTGTTTCAGAGATGCTGAAGGCCGAGATTCGTGGCTCGGACTTGGTCGGACGGGTTGGCGGCGAAGAGTTTATGGCCGTTCTGAACAATACCAACGTTGCCGGCGCGTGCATTTTCGCAGAGAGATTCCGAGAGCGCGTGGCGAAAACCGAATTCGTTTTTGAAGGAAAGACGATACCGGTAACGATGAGCTTTGGTACGGCCACGTTTAACGAAAAGTGGCGCAAAGGACTTGATCCCGAGTCTTCCATGAAATTCATGGTGACCAAGGCGGACAAGGCCCTGTACTACGCCAAAAACAGCGGCCGCAATCGTACATGCCAGTACGAGAGCCTTCCTAAAGAAGCGCAGTAATTTACTTTTTGGTGGAAAGAATCTTGTAAACACCCGTGCCGCAGACGGAGCATGCGCCTTTAAGAGCGGGACGGCCATTCTTCATCTTCGTTTCTTGACCGTTCTTGATGGTCGTTTTCTGACGGCACTTTACACAGTAGGCGGTTTCTTCAGCCATATTTCGCTCCTTCTTCGTTGACGGCGCAGGCGCCCAAGGTTGTCGGTCAACCCTCAAAAGATATGATAAAGGGTACCACATTCCCCACAAGTTAGCGATAAATCTGCGTTTTCAGAAGTTCGCGGAACAACGCGAAGCGTTATTCCGCCCGCGCCGCCACGCTTGAGCGTTGGAGCAGGGTGGACCAGCTGCCGGCCAAGCTAATCGCTTCATCTAGCGCCTGTCTTTCACTCAGCTCCTTTTCGGTTCCTATCCGGGACCGGCTTTGGGCGCGGAGGGTCTCCAATAGAGGCTGACGCTCTTTTTCGGTGTTCTTTAGGCGCTCGACTTCGGGCTCGCTGAGGAAGGGATTTACGTCGAAATCTATGGCCGCCAGGCTTTTATGCTTGGGGTGTTCTCCGTCGAGGCTTTCCGGAAGAAGCGTTACGTGTGTCCGTACGCCACCGTTCGCGGGCGAGTGGCCAAGGGGGGAATAAAAGACGCTTGTGGTCAGTTTGATCACTCCCGTCAGGAGCTGGCCGGAAAGATCCATCAGCGGGAGCTCGTTTTCCACGTGGTACAAACGTTGTACCGTCCCTTTTCCATAGGTCGTCGGGCTTCCGATGAGCACTGCGCGCTGGTGGTCTTTCATGGCACCCGCAAAAACCTCGGCGGCACTGGCGCTTCCGCTATCAAGCAGAACCACCAAAGGCCCCTCGAACAACGGCGCTTGGTACTCGTTCTTAAAAACACGGCGGCTGTTGCGCTCCATTACGCCGGCGACCGTTTTGTTTCCGATGAATAGACCTGCCATGTCGACGGCTTCTTCAAGGTAACCGCCTGGGTTGTCACGCAAATCCATTACGATGGCTTTGGGCGTTTTTTTCTTGAGCCGCTTTTTTAGCTCTCTTTCCAAGTCTTCGGAGACGCTGTGATCGTCTTCTGCGCCCGGATCGGAACCGCGTCCGTAGAAGCTGGGCACCGTCGCTACGAGAATAGTACCCTCCGGCGTGGTACGTTCGGATACCTCGACCTTGCCTTCGTCAAAGTTGAAGCGTTGGCGCTTCAATCTGATCGTGAACTGCAGGTTGTGAGTCTTTTCTGTTCGCTCCAAAAGAAGGCTCACGCCTGCCCCTGGTTTGCCTTTCAGTAGATCCTTGGTTTCATTGAGTGGCAATTTTGCGACTCGCTTTCCGTCCACCGCCAAAACCTGGTCGCCCGGGATGATCTTCTTGGATTTTTGCGCCGGGGAGTCGTCCAGTACTTTCTCAATGAGCAAGCCCTTGGGGGTTTTTCTGATCTTGATTCCGATGCCTGAGGTGCCTCCGGCAAGATCGTCATAAAAGTCTGCGTACTCTTCCGACGAAAGGAAGTTAGAGTACTCATCCACGGACCGAAGCATTGCTTTGGCCAGCATGTCTCCCGATGGCATTTTGTGTTCGAGAATCTGCTGGATCGAGTCCGTAACGTAGGCCTCTAGGTTGTGAGAGTAGCTCTCCAGAAGTTTCGGGTAAGCGGATTTCAAGATTTCGTCGTATAAGCGAGCCCACCGTTCCTTGAGTTCGGTGAGCGAAGCCGCCGTGGTTTTGTAGTTTTTGAATTTGGTTTCTGAACTGTCTACGATCGTCCGGGAAATTTTCTTCGCGTCGAACTCCTGTTTCCCGAGGTGGTCGTATAGTCGCTCTTTGGCCGAGGCAAGCCGAGCGTCCACCCATGCTGCAAACTGTTTGCAGGACTTTTGCTTCAGAACTTCTTCCCATGCCGCCGGGGCAAGTTTTGAAAGGGAACTCAAATCGTCTTGCGTGAAAAGCACGCGGTGAGGATCCAGAGTTTCTAGAACGCGTCGGGAGAGCTCATCGGTGAAGGACCTGGAGAGTGTGCTGTCCATGCCCACCACGTGGTGCTCCAGGCTCCATTTCTCAAGCATCGGGAGCTGCGCACAAGATAACGAGGGCATCTTCACGGAAGCGGGGGGCGTACGCGAGGCCAATAGAACAGGGTATTGGGGCGCTTGCCCCGGGTTAGAGGTGACACAAATGGGCACCGCCAGCAGAAAGAGAGCGAAACCGCCCCTCATAGCCTTGAGTACTCCCCCAACGCGCGCAGACTTCCAGCCCCTGATCTTCCGCTCAGTACAACCCAAAAAGCACCTCAATTTTCCGACTTGGTTACCCTTAGAAAAGTGTGTGCAATGTAACACACTTTACAACGCTTTGCATCATATTTCTGGGGCCTTAGGGCTAGGTGTAGACAAGGTGTATTCAACTTAGGCGCTCTGCAGCGTTTTTTATTCAGCTAAATCATTGATATTTCCGAAGAGTATGACAAGGAGCGTATATTGAGTAGACAAGGAATCTGTAATAAATTCAATGTCTTATTAGATGACGCGCTTTGACTTAAATTTCAGGAATTGCTAGAATTTATCATGTAGCTCGTTGTGTCAGGATTAATTCACCCAAAGGAGAAACAACAATGTTGACGCAATTCCTGAGAGAAGAAGACGGACAAACGACAGTCGAGTACCTGCTTATTATCGCGGTAATCGTGGTGGTAATCAGCGTACTTGGTAAAGGACTGCAGACCCGCTTGGAACAGCTCATTGGTAAGGTGTTCGATAACATCGACTCCAAAGTTGATGAGTTGATGACTGGTGGAACGCAGTAAAAGGTCGAATTGAAAAACAGGCGAAAAAATCGCGGGCAAAGCACCATCGAATACGTTCTGATGGTGGCCTTCGGAGGCATATTCGCGATTCAAGTAGCCCGATTTTTCAATGACGTCTTTTTTGATGGTTTTGTCGGACTGGAACGCAACGTAGAACGTGAGATGTCCACCGGCGAAGGTTTCAGCCGCTAAAAGAAAACATGGGCCCTTCCCATTAGGGGGTACGTATGTCGTGGGGGGACGAAATAGTTCTTTGGCTGGTGCTAGCAGTAGCAGCCGTTACCGATCTGAAGACGGGGAAGATCTATAATTTGATTACTCTTCCGGTCATGGGACTGGGTGTACTGGTGCGCCTTTTTGCGGGCGGGCCTGAATCTGCACTCATCTCGGTGGCAGCGGTGGGGACCGCCTTCCTGATTTTCTTTCCGCTATACATTTTTAAGATTTTTGGAGCAGGCGACGTGAAGCTCCTAATGGCAGTAGCCGCGTGGACGAATTCCGCCTTCGTATTGAAGTTGGGAGCCGTTTCGGTGGTGATTGGTGCTGTGGTGGGGATTCCACTACTCATCAAGCGCTACGGCGTGAAAGGGACTATGCAGAGTCTCAGCAAGCATTTGCGGCTCAAAGAAACGACCCAGTCGTTCCGGATGCCTTTCGCCCCGGCTTTTTTGTGCGCTTTTATATTTTTGGAATTGGCAAAGGAGTTCCATTGGTCCGTGCTTTAAGAAATAACCGCGGCCAGACGGCCGTCGAATATCTCTTACTGCTTGCGGTAGCGTTCATCACGACTTTTATCATGATGAGCGGGCCTATAGGAAACTATGTAAACAATTTCATCACGGCGATGCAGACGAACATGCAGAACTTTATCAAGAACTCGGAGTGGGGACCTGATGAAGTGGATTTGAACGACTCGGAGCACCCGTCATCGCCTCAACGGATGAAGCCGTTGCATTTTAATAGTGGATTTATTTTTTATGAAGAACGCGACAGTCAAAAAGTTGCTTAAGAAGCAGGACGGTCAAGCCGCCATCGAGTTCATTACGGTGGTGGTGGTGATCTTCTTCTTCCTGTTCTTCATGCTCAGTTTGTCTATCACACTTGTGGTGAGCGACTACATTGAGTACGCGACTTTTATGTCCGCGCGCACATTAAAGTCAATGTATAGCACCGACGCGGTCCAGGATCGTTTAGCAAGGCAGGAGTTTTTCAAGTACGCGGAGCGAGTTCAAGGTATTGCACGTAATTTCTCTTTTGAAATTAAGCAAAAGGAAATCAACGACGAGCAAACCTGGGGCGTCGAGGCTTCATATGACATCGATCTTTTTTATCTTCCGCCCTTGTTCACCAAAGGCGGGCAGCCACCTAGCGTGATTAGGTTGACCGCCCAGGCGTACTTGGGACGGGACCCCTCGTTCGAGAGGTGCATTCAGTTTTTTCGAGGAATCGCACCCGGTTTCGGAATTGATCCGAACTCCGGTTTGGTGCAGCAGATGGCGGATAACGCTTGTTAGATTTTATGATGAGAATGAGAGCAAAACTTAGAGGCAAGAAGGGCCAAGCGGCGATTGAAACCGCGCTTGCGCTCCCGTTTGTCATCTCGCTCATTTACTACACGCTCAACGCGTACCATTCGATTTCGACCGCCCAAACAGGGCAGAAGTTTTCAGCAATGAATCTCTACCAGCGTCTTCAAAACCGCGCCAAGTTTGCGGTCGATGCGGTGGAGAATGATCTTCATGGTCGGGAGTTTATGGCGGTGCAGTACACCGAAACTTCGGGAGCCCTTCCAAAACGAAGGATATTGCTCGAAGGATCTTCGGGTAGCGAGATCAATGTTTCTATCGGGGTTTGTAAAGAGGCTGCAGGTAAGTGCACGCCTGAATAATGGGGGCCCTTTTTAGGGGAAGGCATGGAAAATAGAAGACCATTCATAATATCTTCTATCTGCTTTTTGATATCCATCATGCTCATCTCCGCTTACGTGAGCGTAAAGCGAGCGGAGTTAACAGCAGATTTCGGAGAAGAAGTCAGTGTGGTCGTGGCCACCGCCAATATTGGCGAGTACGCCACTATCACGCCTGATATGGTGCGGACGACTACTGTCTTCAAGAAGTATCGGCAACCCTCTACCGTAACGTCTGTTTTGGATGTCGTTGGAAAGTCTACCTACGTCCCTATCTACGCAGACGAGCAGATTACACTTACGAAGCTCATCCAGCAGGACGGGCAACCGGTTCTTGATCGCTTGGTGGAACAGAAAAACCGCGCGGTCACGCTACTCGTAGCTCCTCATACTGGCGTCGGACGCCTCATTCGACCCGGAAATCGTGTCGATGTGATGGTGGTCCCGTCTTACGAGGTGAAAAGCGAGACGATTTACGAAGTCAAAACGGTCGTTCAGAACGCTCTCGTGCTTGCGACGGGACGGAATATCTACAACCAGGTTCCCTCACGGATCGATCGGGAAGTTTTGGGGTACATCAAGTCTGAGTTCGATGCTCGGCGCCGTAAAGATTACTACGGGAGATCCGAGAATCTATCGACTACAAGACCGACGGACGCTTACTCTCACATCACCTTGCAGTTGAATCCGGATGATACGGAAAAAATTCTTTACCTTGTAAACAACTACGGCGATCGAGCCCTTTATTTTACCTTGAGAAATTCGGCGGACAGCGCGCCTGTCAACGTCAAGACCACTTTATTAGACGATGTGCTTGGGCCGGACAGCGATTACGCAAAGTCCAAACGAAAGTCCCCGCCCATCGTACGCCCACCTCCGCGTTTTTATGACGCCATTGGTGGGGACCTGAAAGGAATTCGCTAATGGAAAGCAGAGCGCTAAAATTATCAATAGCTCTGAGTATCTTCGCGATGTACCTGGTGATCCAGTACGTCTCGGGTGAGGATAAACGCCTCAACGAGCTGTACGCCGATTTCACCCCGATGGTGGTGGCGTCCAAAGATATTCTGCAGTTCCAAACGATCCGCCCCACGGACGTTGAGGTGATTCGTGTGCCTGCCGCGATGGTGCCCCCAGGGCGTATCTACGATCCTAAGGATGTAGTGGATGCCGTGGCGGCTGTTCCCATCATGCAGGGCGAGCATATTCTAGATAATAAGATTATCTCCAAAAATATCTACTCTGGATTGGATACACAAATAGCGATCTCTCGACGAGCGATCAGTATTCCCGTGAACACCAAAAGCGCGTTGGGATACATGGTGGAACCGGGAAACCGGGTCGATGTGGCGGCACAATTTGATTATAAGGCCAAAGGTGTTGCCATCAACGAAACCAAAGTGTTCTTGCAGGATATTTTGGTTCTGGCCTCCGGGCGAACGATACAGACATCCCCGCCGGACGGCGTCGATCAGCTGATGCTTAGGAAAGTTTCGAGCCAATTTGGGAAGGGTAAAGAGCAGCAGTACAAAGAAACGCTCAACTTTGCCACCCAGGATCAGAATTTTCAGACGGTAACTTTGGAAGTTACCCCGGAACAGGCACAGCAAATTGCATATGTGATGACTGTGTATCCGGATTCCATCACTCTTTTGTTGCGAAACTCAGATGACAGACAGCTTCAGAGAACAGCAACGACCAATCTTTACGACATCATGGGACCGGATTCGTATCTAATCCGGAGTCAGCGGTTACCGCCTCCTGCAGCGGTACCGAGAACCAAATTCTTTGATTTCGTTGGGGGCCAGGCCCAAGGGGTTAGGGAAAGCCAGTAGTCCCAGGAAGGGATAGAGGCTTGGAGGCAGAATGAGAAGCGTTATTAAAAACAAGCGAAGGGCAGCGAGCTGGATGCTCCTGCTATTCCTATGTGCTTTGTGGGCAGCGCCTATCTATGCCGAGGATACTTTGGAAGAGGCCGCGGCGGAGCAACCACCCGCAGGGCTTGAAGATCAGCCTGAAGGTGGGCCCATTAAAGAAGTAGTCGGTGAACCTCGAAATATCACCCTCTCGGTGGGTATTTCGCGCACCTTGGAATTCCCCTTCGAAATCGGACCGATTTACCTGACGGACAGCAGCCTATTTGTGTTTCGTCGTATCAGAGCGGGTGGGAAGACCCGCAAGCTGCTACTGGTGCCGAAGGGCCCGGGCTATACGGATATGACGGTGCACGATGCTAGCGGTGCGCCTAGAATTACGTACTACGTTCGAGTTACTCGCGAGGACTTGGGCCAAATTATTTCTCAGCTCGAGGAACTACTCGGGGACATCGAAGGCATTCGAATCAAACCCGTTGGCGGCACCGTAGTCATTGACGGCGACATTCTGCTCCCGAAGGACATCGTACGAATCATCCGTGTGGTGGATGCCCTAAAAGACCGAGATGCGAAGAAAAAGAACGTTCCCATCAAGAACGTTGCTCAAATTAGCCGCGTCACGATGAATATCATTGCGGAAAGAATTGAACGAGAAATTGGCTCCCCGGATATTCAGGTTAGGGTGTTGAACAACAATATTCTAATGGAGGGTACCGCCCAGGGAAACTTTGAGGCGGATAGGGCGATCGAAATCGCCAAAACCTACTTACCCGAAGTTTTTGTTCAGAAGAACAAAGCGGACGAGGGTGAGGTTAAGCCCAAACAAGCTGGCGGTCAGACTGGTGGTTTGCCTATTATCATTGACTTGCTGAGAATTGCGCCTCCACCCGCTTCTGCACCTGGAAAAGATATCAAGATTACGATGAACTATGTGGAGCTTACCAACGAATACGACAAGACGTTCAACTTCGTTTGGTCACCGTTGGTTTCGGACAGCAGCAACTTTCAATACAATAGTGGTCTTGGAGAACTGAGCGCCAATTTGGTTGCGACGGTTTCTTCATTGTTTCCGAAGCTGAACTCCGCAAAGAGTCACGGTCACGCAAAGATCCTGAAGACTGAGCAGATTATCGTTAAGGACCGAGCGGAACAGCCCGCAGCCATTGAAAGTTCTGTCGACTTCTTCACGCGCACGGTGGATGCGACCGGGAACTCTGCCTTGACGCCAGTGCAGGTTCAGAACGTAACCAAAGTGAAGGCGGCTACTATTCCTGGCTCGGATAGTTTGGAGTTGGGACTTCAGATTACGCTCAACTCCTTGCTTGGTACCAACCAAGGGGCTCCAATCATTGCAAAGAACTCCCTGCAAACCCAAGTCATCATTAAGAACGGTGACTCCGCAGCGCTTGGGGGCTTTGCGGTAGATGAGGCGCTATCCGGCTACAACCGCGAACCCGATCGCAATGTGAGTGGTGGCGGCCAAGGCCAGCAGCAAGGATCTCCACTGTTTAATTTGAACAGAGGAAAGAATTTTAGACGCAACAAACAGCAGTATATTATTTTTGTCACACCGGAAGTGATCCGTACGGCGAGTGCCGGCACGGAAGACATAACAAGGAAGTTTCGCTTAAACGCAGGAGAGCGTTAAGAAAGGCGGAACATGTCCAAGTCGCACGTTATAGTGGTCTTAGGTGGTAAAGGCGGGGTGGGAAAGTCCACCTTTGCGGCCAACTATGCCATTGCGACCGCTGTCGATAGCAAAAAACGTGTGTGCCTGGTGGACATGGACCCGAAGGCTTGCGGCGATTTGGCGATGATTACCGGTGCCAAACCGAAGAAGACTTTAGTCGAGCTAGGTAATCACGAAGGGCGACTAGAAGCCAATCATATGATGGGCTATGTGGCTCCTCACCCCTCTGGAATTCACTTTATACCCAGTATTCTAGATCCGGATCAACTTTCCGCGATGGATCCTGAAAAAACGGCTCAGGCCATCAAGCACCTGATGAATTTTTATCATTACGTAGTGATCGATCTCGGCTCGGAAATAGATCCGAACGCCGTGAAAGCCTTGGAGCTTTCCTCTTTGATTTATGTTGTGACGATGCCAGAGATTCTGGTTTTACGCCACACCCGCAGAATCATCGAAAAAGTGCAAAACCTACTGTTCCCGTCTGAGATGATCAAGATCGTATTGAATGCATTCAGTCCCAAGATGGGAATAACTCCACAGATGGTGCAGAACAATTTGAAGAAACAAATTGTTGCTGTTGTTCCCGAAGATGAAACAGTAGCCGTTGCCTCTTTGACAAAGGCTCAGCCTTTTGTTGTTTCCAGTGCGCGCTCAGAAATTACCAAGGCCTATTATCTACTTGTTCGAAGTATCGCTGAACACCAACTCCTGGAAAAACTGGCGACTCTTAAAAAACCGTCGGACGCTCTATCGCGTCTGATGGGCAACCGAGCCAAGAAGGATGGGGCTGGGGCCGAAGGCAAGCGGCCTTCTGAGATCGTTTTTGATCGCTCCGACATGAAGGGCGAGAAACCTGCAGATGAATGGTCCGCCCTCAAGCAGCGTGTCCATCGCCAATTGATTGAAACCATGGACTTGAAGAACGTAGACACTGAGACTGGCCGTGATCCGAAGAAAAAGGCTGTGCTACGTGAAAAAACCAAGACCGTCGTGGTCGAGTTGCTCGACAAGGAAGTTCATCCGTTTAAGTCGCGCGAGGAGATTCAGCGTTTAGTAAAGGAAATCTTGGATGAAGCCCTGGAGCTTGGTCCCCTTCAAGACATGCTTACCGACGACAGTATTACTGAGATCATGGTGAACCGCAAAGACCAGATCTTCGTTGAGCGCAACGGTAAATTGGTACTTTCTAATGCGACATTTTCAGGAACAGCACAGCTCCTGGCGACGATCGAGCGTATTGTGGCGCCCTTGGGCCGTCGTATCGACGAAAAAACTCCCTATGTGGATGCTCGTTTGGTTGACGGCTCGCGTGTGCACGCGATTATTCCTCCGCTTTCTGTTCAGGGTCCGATGCTTACCATTCGTAAGTTTCCAAAATTCCGCCTTGGACCTAAGGATCTTATTAAGTTTGGTTCTATGACCGAGGAAATGGCGGACTTCTTACGCTCTTGTATTGAGGCGCGTCTGAATATCGTTATTTCGGGTGGTACGGGATCGGGTAAAACTACCCTCCTGAACGTGTTGGCGAGCTTTATTCCCAAGGGCGAGCGCATTCTGACGGTAGAAGATTCCGCCGAATTGCAGCTGCCTCAGGAACACTGGGGTCGATTGGAAACCCGACCGGCGAACATCGAAGGCAAGGGCGAGGTCTCCATCCGTGAGCTCGTTCGCAATACTTTGCGTATGCGTCCAGATCGCATCGTGGTCGGTGAGTGCCGTGCCGGGGAAGCGCTCGACATGCTTCAGGCTATGAATACTGGTCACGATGGAAGTATGACTACGATTCACTCCAATAGCCCTCGTGACTGCATTGCCCGTATGGAAACCTTGGTGATGATGGCGGGCATGGATCTTCCTGCAAAAGCTATTCGCGAGCAGATCGCTTCCGCCGTGAACCTGGTGGTTCAGCAGTCCCGTCTAGCGGATGGCTCCCGTAAGGTCACAAGCATCACAGAAATTGTTGGGATGCAGGGGGATGTGGTGACCATGCAGGAAATCTTCGGTTTCAGAAAGCAAGGGATGGACAAGAACCGCAAGATCCAAGGGAAGTTTGTTGCAACCGGATTTATTCCCAAGTTTGTAGACGAGCTAGAACAGCAGGGTATCCGCATCCCGCGTGGCATTTTCTCGGTGAGCTAAAAATGATTTCGTCAGGACTTCTAAAAGTTATCTGTGTCGGCTGGGTCGGTGGGGCCATCCTCATTGGCTTGCTTATTAACGGAGACAGGCTCTACTCGTGGATCGGTCGGAAGTTTACGAATGAGGCCGAATGGATGCTGGCCAAGCTCGACATCATGTTTATCCGGGTCGAAGCCAAGAAATTGCGCACGTACTATGGCGCCTATTTGATTTCTCTTTTTGCGCTCGGGTTCTTTCTTTTGCCAAGTGCCGGTTCTGGCGCGGTATTTGGTGTGCTAATCGTCCTGGTAGGGTGGAAGATGCCCAGGCGCATCATCAACATCCTCTTTAAGCGACGCGTTACACGCTTTGTCGTGCAGATGGTGGACGGTCTAGGCCTCATGTCCAACGGTCTCCGCTCTGGTTTGAACGTGAACCAGGCTTTGTCTCTTGTTACGGAAGAAATGCCCAACCCCATCTCGCAAGAATTCAACCTGGTGCTCTCTCAGAACAAGTTGGGTGTGACGATGGAAGAAGCGCTCAGCAATCTCTCCATTCGTATGCCGCACGACGACATTGAGATGTTCACCACCAGCATCAACATTTTGAAAGAAACCGGCGGTAACTTGGCAGAAACTTTTGATAAAATTGCTTATACGATCCGCGAGCGCATCAAGATTGAGAACAAGATCGCGGCGATGGTTTCGCAGGGCGTGATTCAGGGTGTTATCGTTGTCATCATGCCCTTTGCTTTGGGTGGAATCCTGTATACGATCGATCCAGAAAGGATCCGCCCAATGTTCACCACCATCCCGGGGTGGGTGCTTCTCTCCATCATGATGAGTCTTCAGGCCGTAGGGGGTTGGACGATCTGGAAGATTGTCCAAGTGAGGGTTTAATGGCGCACAAATCACTCAAACAGATTCTGGCCATCGGCATCCTGCTAACAGGTTGGGCTTTTGGCTTGAACGTGAACCGCATCAACGGCGGTGGCAGCATTGTGTACGTTGATTTTAATGTTCCGGGAGACGTAGTCCCTCTGGATCTTGTTCGCACCTACAACTCGGTTACGGCGGTAAACGAGGCCAGCGGCTGGAATGGAGCCTTTGGGTGGGGATGGACTTCTGATTTTGAGTCGGTGCTGACAGTAACTCCCGATCGTAGCGTTGTGCTGCGAGATGGGCAGTCGGGGAACACGGTGATTTTCCAGGCCGTCAAAGATGATCCCAAGGCCAAGGAAGCATTCTTTTCGCAAATCAAAGCGGCCTACTTGAAGCGAAAGTTAGGTAAGGAACCGACCGCGGCAGAGCTCAAGAAGTTCAGCCTTCCTTCGGATTTTATGGCGAAGCTGAAGTCGGATTCGCAGTTCCGCATCCAGATGGCCGTTGCCTATGACATCCCGGGGGAAATCCCTAAGGGCGAGCTCTTGGTTTCCACCCAGTACGGCTATCAAACGATCCAATTTCAGAACAACCAATGGATTCGACGTCGGGATGGCAATACTCACGTATTTGATCAAAAAGGACGCTTAATCCGTCAGGAAGATCGCAACGGTTATTATCTGGAATACAAGTACGATCCGGGCAAATTGAAGCTGAAGGAGATCAGTGCGCGTAATCAGTCGGCAAGCCTGAAGTTTACCTGGCAAAACAACCACGTGAGCACCATTACTGATTCGCAAGGCCGAATGGCGCGGTATGAGTATGATACGCGCGGAAATTTGGTAAAGGTGGACGATTCCAACGGGCAGACCTACGAGTATGTCTACAACAACGAGCGGTTCCCTCATCTCTTGACCCGGATCAACTATCCAAGTGAATCAAAGGGCTCTGACTCAATCTACAGAGAGCTGTATTACGACTCTCAAGGGTTGGTCGCGTCCCACCGTGACAAGGACGGTTCAATTACGGAATTCACGTATGGGAAAAAGCCCAACGATCCGGCGAACAATTTTTGGACGAAGACCGTATTCAAAAATAAGCAGTCCATTACGGATCCAGATGAGCGCTACGAAGAGTTTTTCCTTAAGGCCCGGCCCGACGGTAGCCGCTACCTTTATAAGCAGGTTTCGCGCAGTACGCGACGGGTAGGAAACAAGCGGGAGACTAGCAGCGAGACAATATTGTTTACCGAGTGCTGCGGAAAGCCGTCCCAAATCGTACGCGCGGGGCAGACTACGAAGTTCAAGTACTATCCGAACGGGCTTTTGAAAGAAAAGATCGGTCCTCGAGAAAGTGTCGCCATTGAGTATGAACCCAAATTCATGAAGGTTAGTAAGGTTGTGAAGAACGGCGTTACCTCGGTATTCCAGTATGATAGTCGCGGGAATCTCGTAAAGGCCGTCGCGGGAAACCGATTTGTTGGCTTGAAGTACGACAAGCAGGGCCGCATTCAGGAAATGGCGGACACCGAGGGGGGCCAGATCAAGTTTCAGTACGGAAACCAGGGCAAGCCCGTTCTCATTGAACAGCGCGGTGTTGGGACGATTCAGATTAGCTACAATGCGGCAGGTGGTATCGCCCGCACGGAAACGCTTTTGAATGGGAAGAACACCCGTAAGCCGTCGGCGATGGAATCCAAGCGGATCGTTCGTCAGGTAATGGGAAGTTTTCAGACTCTCTTGGATATTATCCGTCCGGCAGCGCAAGTAAACAAAGCCCTTCCGCTGGCATGGAAAGTAGTTGAGAAATGAAAGAGCTGAAAGAACAGTTCAGTAAACTTCGTCGTGAGGCCAAAGAAGCTGCAGAAGATTTGCGCGGCACCGTTGAAAAGGGCTACAGAACCTCGAAAACCGTAATCAATCAGGCTCGAAATATCCTGGGTAAGGTCGCGGACAAAGAAAAGATTAAGACTGGAATCCAGGTCACATCGAAAGGGGCCTCCCTGCTTGCCAAGGGCGCCCGCCTCGCATCGAAGGGCGCTTCCACTGTGGCCGATGGCGTCGAACGAGCCTCAAAAGAACTCGAAAAGTTCGGCGATAAGATCAAAGACTAGTCTTATGGTGAAATGGGTATTCATAGTAGCCAGCCTTCTGTTGGTTACGGCTCTTGGAGCGGACCAGACTGAAATTCCTGCCGATCTGGAAGCTTTCATCGAGACCCGAGATCCGGGCGAGGTAAGCAAAGAGCCCATCGGTAAAAACTCCACAGAGACCCTAACCGAAGAACAGATCAATGAGCAGCTTAAGAAAGAGCTTGGCCAGGCCCTTGTAGAACCCGAGACGCCAACAAAAATCGAAATCACCTCTCTGTTTTCTCCGGAGGAAAATCCAGGTTCCGGCACGCTGATTTTTACTCAAGGAGAGCGCGGGGAAGAGATAAAGTTGGGCCTAGAGAGCGGCTACTACGCGTATGGGCTCGTTTTCCGTTCCGATCTATTGCCGCAGCCACACCGACACAATTTTGGGAACAAGCTCATTATCCAAGTCTCTTTTGGAACCGTTCGTTCGAAGCTGGTTGGGCGGATTCCCCAATTTGGTGCGCTTACCCTTTTCGCTCAAGGCATACCGGAGATCCCGCGTACCTTCGTGCTGCGCACGCAGCCCAAGTCGGGATCGGTTGTGAAAACCGGCGCGGTAATGTTGCTCAGCTCACCTAGCTCAATGCAGGAGCAATCGGATGAGGAGAAGTTGCGTGGAAGTTATTTTGCAAAAGGTGGTAAGCTGATCGTCACGCCGATGGGTGCGCTCAAAGTCTTGAGCACCGGATCGGGCAAGGAAAAACTAAAATTCAATGCACAAGCTTTTGAATTCCAATTTGAAGCTTCGATGATGACCCCTTTTAACAACCAGGTTAAGGGGGGATTGGACGGGAAGATAAACATCCCGCTCTACTGGCCGGCCAACAAAGCCGCGCGCGAGTTGCTGACGGATCTGGCGGTCCAGAGTCTGGACGATACCGGTCCTCTCCCGGAGCGCCCCCCCGCGAGCGTCCCCCGCAAGCGCTAGGCACAAACTTCTCACCCCAACAGCTTTTTATGGTATAGCGTTCTTTTGACTCAGCCGTAGGGACCCCCTTATGTGGCCAGATTTAAAGGAAAAATTCATCCAATCGCGCATTGGGATCATGGGAAATGGCCAGCTTGGCCGCATGCTCGCCCTGGCAGCCCACAATCTGGGTATGGTCCCGAGTGTCTTCCCGGCTAATGCTAAAAGCTCGGCCGCGCAGGTCGTAGCGGATGCCGGGTCACAGGATCTAGGGGCCTTTGCCCGTGCCGCCGACGCCATCATTTTTGAGAATGAGTTTATCGATTGCGAACCCCTGGAACCCTTTTCGCAAAAGTGCTACCCGGTACTTTCCGCCATGCGCGTATTGCAGGATAAGTCGGCGCAAAAGGCCCAACTTTCTCAACTGCAAATCCCAACCGCGCCCTATTCGATTTACGATCCGTCTGAACCTCTGGCCGCCTGGCTTCGTAGTCTGCGGGAAAGCTTCGCGGAAGGTTGTGTGATTAAGTGGGGCAAGCAGGGTTACGATGGACGGGGACTGCACTTCCTAAAAGGGGAACCCACGGTTGACTCTGAAGCTTTTGTGGAAAAAGGTCTCACACATGGTCCGGTATACGCTGAGTCCTTGATCCCGTTTGAAAAAGAACTGGCACTCGTTGCTTGCCGATCGCGTAGCGGGGAGTTTTCGGCTTACCCACTCCTTATCACGGAACAGCGCGACGGGATTTGCCATGTAGTTTACGGTCCAGCTTCCGAGTTTGGAGTCGATCACGGGTTACACGAGCAGGTGTGCGAATGGGCGAAGCGTTTGTCGACGTCGCTCGATTTGGTGGGCTGTTTTGCGTTAGAGTGCTTTCTCTCAAAGTCTGGCGAGGTTTTGGTGAACGAGATCGCCCCACGCGTACACAACTCGGGGCATTTCAGTCAGGACGCAGCAGCTACGAGCCAATTTGAGAACCACTTGCGGGGAGTATTGGGATTGCCACTTGGCTCAACTGAGACGGCGCCCGCGTTCTTAATGGTGAATCTATTGGGCCCTGCGGATCTCTCTGTGAACGGAGCGGTCCCGCTACCGGTTCCGGTGTCGGGCGCGCACCTGCACTGGTACGCTAAGGATGGTATCCGACGCGGCCGTAAGCTCGGGCACATAAACGCTGCCGCGGCGAGTGCTGCTGAAATTTCGCGCCTTCGCGAGGCGATAGAATCGTCCATACAAGTTTGGGAGGAGAAGCTTATCCATGGCTAAAGTATCCATCGTAATGGGAAGCAATTCAGATTTTGAAGTGATGAAAGACGCGGGCACCGTACTGGAGCAACTTGGAGTCGAGTATGAGATTTCCATAGTGTCGGCTCACCGCACCCCCGATCGCATGATGGAGTTTGCCAAGAACGCCCGTGGAAAAGGTGTTCGCGTTATTATTGCGGGCGCTGGCGGGGCGGCCCATTTACCTGGAATGGTGGCAGCGTACACGGAATTACCTGTGATTGGCGTTCCCGTACCTGTTGGCCATTTAAAGGGAGAGGACGCGTTGCTCTCTATCGTACAAATGCCAAAAGGGGTCCCAGTGGCGACAGTAGCGATCGGCAACGCTTGGAACGCAGGTGTACTCGCGGCCCAAATCCTTGGGGCTGCGGACGAGAAGCTCCTCGACCGTGTGCGCGCCTACAAAGATCAACTTTCAGATCACGTCAAAAAGATGCAGCTTCCACCCATTTCCTAGGCTTAGCCTCTCCATGGATCTACGGGTTTTGTCTCGCCGATGATGGCTTCCAAACACTTGATGGTTTGGTATTTCACGCTCCGGCGGATCACTTTGGTCGATAGAAGCCCGTGCCACGGGTGCTGAGAAACACTTCGTTTTACCACCGTCCATCCGTGCTTTTTGTAGAGTTGATCCATGAACCTTTTTGACGAGGCCTGGGTGTGTCCCATCTGGGCACGCAAGTCAAAAAGTGCATGCCGGGCATCCGCTAGGGCTACCAAGTAGTTCGGAAACTCCATATAACCGTGGATCCACATGTAGCTAATCCACTCGTCCGGCCCCCAGTAATGCCGCTTGGATTCGAGCTCTTTGGCCTTTTTGTCGATAATTGCGCGGATCTCCCGGTCGCTGTATGAACTTCCACTCGAAAGCTGAAGTAGATTCTTGGCAATGATTTGCGAGTGGTTAAATTCCCCACCAAACGCGGCGACAGCAATATTCTCAACCTGATCGGCCCGGATCCAACTCGTTAGACCCCAGTCAATCAAGTGCAAGGTGTAGCCCAACGTTGCGGGATCCGTATGCGCTTGAAAGAGGACGTTTCCGCCATGTAGATCGCCGTGGGCCATGCCACTTAAGGCATCGGGCCGGTTCTGGACAGCGAAGCCATCTCCGAGCGCGTCTATTGCCTGCTGATCTGGAACGGCTATCTCTGTGCTCTCGTCTTCGCCCTGGGCGATGGTGCGTTGGTATTCTCTTCTCGCCGAGCCCTTGTATTCGTTGAGCGGGCGGAAGGCGAGCTCGTCGTAAAAGAGTTCGGTTAAGTAGTCTGCCGCGGTCAATGCTACTTCCGGGTGATCTTCAATGACTTGTTTTACGGGAACCACGTTCTCCACAAGTCTTGTGATCATCACTCGCGATCCCTCGACCGCTGGAAACGCTTCCGGCACATCGATCGAAAGAGTGATGGGGCCGTTGGCGGTCTTGAAAACTCTGGGTTCCCTTCTTAGGCGTTTGCGCGCCTCATTCTGGTTTGTAACCGTAACGGGAATGTTGAGCTCGATCTTGTGGTTGAGGTATTTGGCTTCCACTAGTCGGCGCATGCGCTGGATGGCGGAAGCGCGATCCGTATGCCCGCGAATGTAAATCTTGCTCAGCGGTTCTGCGAGTTTGAGCAAGATAAGCCGCTCGAATTCAAGCGTGTTCTCTACGTCAGGTAGCATGACCCGCACAAGAACCGGCTCGCCGTGCATAGTGCCCCGGTGAACCTGAAAGAACTTTCCAGCTAGCGGTTTACCGTCGATATTTTGGATGTCGGTAACCGGGTAGTGATTGGGATCTGCCGCCACGATTTGCTCGACCACTTCCATGGGGACGACTTTGTTTGCCCCATTTTGTAGAGATTCGAACACACGGGCAAGGGCCTGCATTTCTTGATATCTGGATGATGTCTGCAGGAAGTTTTTCAAGATTGGGCCGAAGTGGCGCAACATGATCATCAAAACATCGATGTCGCTTGCCCGTTTAGGGGTGCGAAAGAGATCGAGAATGATGTCTTTGAAAATAGTTCCAGGAAGCAATTTCGGGTAATCGTCGAAGAGTACCTTCAAGAGTTCCGAGATATAGCCTTCATCGCTACCCTCCAGGATGCGAACTTGTTCGGAGGCGGCGATGCGAGTGCCCACGTTCTTCAACGCGAGGACGATGTCATTGAGACTATCTTCAAACGAGGAGATGAGTGCCGCAATGGAATCAAAATCCTGGTCTTCCAGTGTGGCCAGTAGGTCCATGAAGCGGGCCTCACTCTCCGTAATTCTCTTTACGGTGTCCGTGAAACCCGCGGCTTGGCGCATGCGATCAGTAAACTTGACCGGGCCCTCTTTCTTTTTGTCGCCTTCTTTCATCTGGTCGTCGAGAAAGTCTGCCGTTGAGTTCAGAACAGAACTCCAGTTGGAGGGTGTGTTTACGAGGAAGGTGCCGATCGCCTTAAATACACTCTCCATCAGGCTAAGCGTGGTCCCGCCCGAGGCTTGAAGCGCGGTGCTTGCCAAAATTCGGCGCATGTGGCTTGCCATCTCGTAGCGGTACGCCTGGGCCTGATAGTTATCTAGTTCGCTTTCAAAATCGCCGGTGCCTTTGTTCGGGAGGTTAATGCCATAGGCGATGGGAACTTTCTCCGGATCGGACTTTAGTTTGTCGACGAAATACCAGAGCCGTTGGAAGTCGCCTGACAAGCTTCCCGAATGCCCGCGTGTGGGCTCGGTCAGATCCAAGTACATTTGGATGGATCCGATTCGGGGAGCGTTGGCAGGGTATTTTTCCGGGTTTCCGTAAACCCGGCGAAGTAAAGCGATCCCCGACTTAAAGACCATTACTTTTTGGGCCAGTGATAGTTCCTGCTTATTCAGAACCGCGTAGTTGGGCGCGTCAATGTGCGCGACCTGTAGCAGCAGCACGAGAAAACCGTCCAAAGCGGGGGGGAGTCCCGGAGGGATTTCTTCTTTGTCAAAATCGTTGAAGGGAGAAACAATCCCGTGGCCATTCGTTTGAGCGAAGGTCGGGGCGGGAATGGGCATCCTGCCTTCGCGTTGTGGGGGAGCTTTGGGTGGCACCTCGTCTTTAGTTCCGCCGCCAGCCTGCGGATCGGTCGGCGGTTCCTCCGGCTCATCGGTTTCGTCGGGGACGTCTCCTGGCTCTTCCAGATCCGAGAAGTCTCCACCGCCTTGGCCCTCGCTGCCACCTCCACCGCCATCCTCATCGGTGACTCGGGAGAGATCTCTTGAAAACTGACTACCGCGACCGCCGTTATTGTTGCTGTTGTTTCGATTCTTTCGGCGTCCTGCAACTGCATCGAACTGAAAAAGGAGAAGGAATATTATGAACGCCACCCAAGAAGGCGATCTCAGTGCTCGTACCAACCGCTACCCCCTAACGGAACATGGTTCGGAGTCACAGGACAAACGTAAGCTCCCACCGATTAAGATCGCGTCCTCCACCCCACGCGGGACGCGAAGGTATACCAGGGCGCAGAGATACCTCTGTCGCTAGAATCGTAGCGTTAGCTACTTGTTGCACCTATACTGCTGGAGATTTCGCCGCTGTTGGTGCCCCCGTCGCCGTGATACCCGTTTGTCCGACACCTATAGTCATAGTAGTGGATCTTTTGACATGGCAAGTAAAAAGCTTTGCAAGGCGTCAAACCGGGCAACTTGTGTTGTGTTTGTGCCTGTTCGACTCCTAAAAACGCGTTCCCGCAACGCTCGTTTTTTTTTCTCTTGTCGTCCCGTGTCAAACTGGGTTAGACGGGATTTATGCGGCATATCATGGGAATTGGGATCTTGGCCTGCGCTTTGTACACATTTCCCTCCTATGCACCTCCGAGTAATTGGCTTTCACGTTTAATCGGTGGTGGGGGAAACGAGAGCGCGGAAACGCTAACCGAAGATCAGGGACCGGCTTACGAGCTTGTTGCTGAGAAAATCCAAGAGCTTTACCGAACGCTCCAGATACTGGAAGCAGCGGCCAGAGACATGGGAATAGATGTTTCCCCTAACTCTGAATGGCGTCGACAGCTCGAAGATAAGTTGCTCGCGCAGCTGGGACTCGACAAGATGTTGCTGGTTGCTGTGGCGGGTGGAACCAACACTGGTAAATCATCGGTCTTCAATCACCTGGCCGGGGCCAAGGTGAGTGGTGTTGTGGAAACGGGTGGCGGCACCAAGCACCCGGTACTTCTTGTCCCGAAGAAATTTTCTGCCGAAATCATATTAAAGAAGTTGTTCCCGGAGTTTGAATTGCGTGCGCGCAAAAGTGCGGGCGAGGCCACCGTCGCCAATGACAAAACCCAACTGTATTGGGAAGTCGGTGGATCTAGCCTAGACGATCGCTTATTGCTTTTCGATACGCCGGATGTGGATTCTAGCCAGCGCGCCAACTGGGAACGAGCTGCACGAGTGGTGCGTGCCGCGGATGTGACGATAGCTATCGTAACTGAAGAAAAGCACACCGACGATAAAGTGATTAACTTTTTCAAGAAAGCCAAAGAAGAAGGTAAGCCCATCATTGTGGTGATCAACAAAGCTGATTTGGATTACCCTGACGAATGGCGGGCATGGCTGGAGAAGTTTAAAGAACAGAGTGGAGTGGTGCCGACCGAAGTCTACGTGGTACCGCGCGACCGGGATGCTGCGGCGGCAAACAAGCTGAACTTTTACAAAGTTGGTCCGGATGGGAAGTGCAAAATTGGAGATCCGGTTTCGCTGCGTGACGAGCTTACCAAACTTCACATCGACGATATTTTGTACCGAACGCGCCGAGGCGCGGTGCGCGAGGCACTCACAGACAAAAGTTCTGGAGCTTTGAAACTTATCGATGAGATCACGACCCGCAGTGGGCAGTTCGAGCAAGTTTTAACAGGTTTACAATCGACCACCATTTTGAACGACGAGGTGCAACTGAACGCCTGGCCGACCTTACCCTTCGAAGTGCTCGTGAATGCGACCTACGATTGGTGGAACATGAAGCGCCCGGCCTACGTGCGTGGCGTCAATTGGGTCTACGACGTTATTTCCCGTCCTATTCGCGGAGCGATTCGCGAAACAGCGGGTGCGGGGCGCCAGAAAACTGCGGACGATTTTTTGCAGCTTTATCAAAGAGAAGAAGCCGCCTCCATACGGGATGCGGTGAATATGGTGCTCGACGCGTTGGCGCCGGTGCTTGAATTCCGAGCTGGAAAGGCGTTCGACGTCGTTAAGAAACTAACCGAAGAGCGCCAGGACATTGTTAACCGCATTGCTGCGGCCCACGAAAAATTGCCGCCGATTACGGATGGCTTCAGAGACCACATGGGCAAGGAGCTCGATGAGTGGGAAAAAGAACACCCGGGAATTATTGCTGCGCTCAAGACCATTGATATGGGCGCGGCGGTTCTGCGACCGCCGGTGACCTTGGCACTTTCAATTGGATCGGTTTGGCTCGCGTCCGGTGCTGTGCCGACTTCAGCGGCGGCCTTGCAAGCGGCGAAGACTTTCCTCGTTGATGGCGGGACAGCCGTTACCGTCGGGGGTGGCGCTGCGGGCGTCGCGCAGGACGCGGCGCTAAAGTCGACAGTGGGCGATGGCAGCTTTAACGCGACTGTCTTTGCGCTCTTTAATCGTTTGCGCGAAGCCTACATCTATAGTCGACTGGACTGGTTAGTGAAAAAGCTAAATTTTGAGCTGAGTGGTGTAATTGAGCAGCTTGAAATTGCTTCCACAGTTTCGCGAACGCCGGCTTACCAATCGGCGCGAAGTTGTGCGGACTGGCTAGTGGCGAACGTAAAGTAAATCCTAGCCTTTGAATTCCGCAACTAGGGAAGAGATGCTTGCCTTGGCGTCACCGAACAGCATTCGGGTATTCTCGCCAAAGAAGAGCGGGTTATCCACGCCAGCAAAACCGGGTTTCATGCTGCGCTTAAGAACAATACACGTCTTAGCTTTGTCGACGTTAATAATGGGCATGCCGTAAAGAGGGCTGGACTTGTCTTCGCGTGCGGCCGGGTTTACGACGTCATTGGCACCAATCACCACGGTAACGTCTACCGTTTCCATGGTCGGGTTGACGTCTTCAGGTTCGACGAGCTGCTCATAAGGGACATTAGCCTCAGCGAGCAACACGTTCATGTGTCCTGGCATGCGTCCCGCGACAGGGTGAATCGCGTAGCGGACATCGCAACCATTTTCGGCGAGTAGATCCCCAAGTTCGCGCACCACGTGCTGCGCCTGAGCTACGGCCATGCCGTACCCGGGCACGAAAACCACGGAGCTGGCGTTTTCCAAAATAAGAAAGGCGTCTTCGGCAGAAATGGGTTTGGCTTCACCCTGGTAAGACGCTGACTTGCTCCCCCCAGCGGCGCCAAAGCCACTAAAAAGGACGTTGGACAACGAGCGGTTCATCGCTTTGCACATGATCTGGGTAAGAATAATGCCGCTGGCGCCGACAAGTGCCCCTGCCACGATCAAGACGTTGTTCAAGATGATAAAGCCCGCCGCGCAAGCCGCCAGACCCGAATAGCTGTTCAGGAGGGAGATCACGACCGGCATATCTGCGCCGCCAATCGGAGCGACCGCCAGGATGCCGAAAATGAATGAGGCGCCTACCGCCGCAAAAAAGTAGTTTTGGCCGCCCAGCGGATCCATGGCAAAAAGCACACCGCAAACAACGATGGCGATGACGATGAGCCCGTTTACCAGCTGTTGACCGGGGAAAAGCATCGGGGCGCCGGAGATTTTTTCGGAGAGCTTTCCATAGGCAAGCAAACTGCCCGTGAAGGTCACGCCGCCGATAAGGACGGCCAGATAAATGGCCACCGCGGTAAAAGCGGTGATCTCATGCCCGGCGTGGTACTCGGCCCAGCCGACGAGCAAACTCGAAATGCCGCCCAGCCCGTTTAGCAACGCTACCATTTCGGGCATCGAAGTCATCTGTACGGATCGGGCAGCGATGATACCGACGATAGTACCGGCCACTATGCCGACCGCAATCCACTGGAAATTAACGACTTCTTTGCTGAGCAGCGTGGCCACAATGGCGAGGAACATCCCTATTGCCGAGATGAGGTTTCCCTGGCGCGCGGTCTCAGCTTTACCAAGGCGTTTGAGGCCGAAGATGAAGAGGATGGACGCGATGACGTATGAAAGATCAATTAATGCGGTAGACACTATTTGCTGTCCTTATCTTTACTTTTGAAAAATCCAAGCATGCGATCGGTGACGAGATAACCCCCGACCACGTTAACCGTTGCGGTCGCGACCGCGAGGGTTCCCAAAATAACCGCGAGCTGGTCCTGCCCCTCGATCCCGGAGGCGATAAGCGCTCCGACAATCGTGATCCCTGAAATGGCGTTCGAGCCCGACATCAGTGGTGTGTGTAATTGAGAAGGGACTTTTGAGATGAGCTCAAAGCCCAAAAAAATGGAGAGGACCAAAACAAATAGTAATAAGCCCATTGCGTACCCCTATTTCAGCATGTCATGGCAGATCGCCCCGTTATGGGTGACGACACAGCCCTTAATGATTTCGTCATCAAACTTCAGGTCAAAAGCGTTTTTTTCCTTGTCCCAAAAATGCTCCACGAGATTGGTGATATTGGAGGAGTACATCTGGGAGGCGTGCACCGGTACTCTCCCAGGCAGGTTTCCCAGGCCCATGACAAGGACGCCGTTAATATCCACTTCCTCGTCTAGTCGGCTGCCTTCGACGTTGCCGCCGGTTTCCACCGCCATGTCGACGATGATGCTGCCGGGCCTCATGCCAGCGACCATCTCGCCCGTGACAATTCGGGGGGCTTTGCGCCCAAACACCTGGGCCGTCGTGATGACCACATCGGCTCCAGCACAGACTTTGGCCATTCCGGCCTGTTGCTTTTGAATCTGTTCCGGGGTGAGGGCAGTCGCGTATCCGCCTTTGGTTTCCCCCGTCTCCCCAAGGTCTATTTTCACAAACTTGGCTCCGAGCGACCGAACTTGCTCCTCAACGACTGGGCGAGTATCGAAGGCTTCCACCCGGGCACCGAGGCGTTTGGCGGTAGCAATCGCTTGAAGGCCCGCCACACCGACTCCAATGATGAATACCTTGGCCGGTTGCAGGGTGCCCGCGGGGGTCATCATCATCGGGAAGGCCTTGCTCAACCGCTCCGCCGCCAAAATGACCGCGACGTAGCCTCCCAGGTTGGCCTGGGAGCTGAGTGCATCCATTTTTTGTGCGATCGTGGTTCGGGGGATCATTTCCATGGCGATGGCGGTAATGCCGGCGCCTGCAAAGGTCTGCAAAAGCTCTTTTTGAAAGAACGGGTCGAGATAGCTAACGTGAATGGAGCCTTTTTTGAGCTGGCCGACTTCTTCCGGGCTGGGCTTGCCGAGGCGCAAAACCATGTCCGCGCTACCCAAGGCCGCGGCCCTATCGCCTGTGAGACTGGCGCCGGCTGCTTCGTACTCTGAATCTGGAAACCCTAATGCCTTGCCTAGGCCCGCTTCGATGGTAATCTCGGCACCCAGCTTTTTTAGCTTTGCGATCCCGGCCGGGATGAGCGCAATACGGGTTTCTTTGGGGGAGGTTTCCTTCGGAACAAAAAGGCGCATCGTTTGTCCTTTAAAAGCTGTCCTTGTGGTCGGCCATGAGAGGGAGATGCCCACGATTTGGCCACGATTTAGGGCGCGAGTTTAACAAGCTGTGGGAGTAGGTCAAGGGGCTTGTAATTACGGGAGGTTTTGCTTAGATTGGGACCCCTATGGCTTGGACCGATACACAGATGAAAATCTTCACTGGGACGGCGAACCCCGCTCTGGCAGCGGAGATCGCCAAGAAGCTGGATACCCAGCTGGCCCGGGCGGATGTTAAGCGTTTTTCCGACGGTGAGATCTTCTGCGAAATTCAGGAAAACGTTCGCGGAACAGACGTTTACATCATTCAGCCGACCTGCCCCCCGGTCAATGTGGCGTTGATGGAACTCCTTATTATGTGCGATGCCATGCGGCGCTCCTCCGCCTCATCTATCACGGCGGTGATCCCGTATTACGGCTACGCCCGTCAGGATCGCAAAGTTCAGCCGCGCGTGCCCATCACGGCCAAGTTGGTTGCGGATTTACTCACGGCCGCCGGAGTGAACCGCGTGGTTTCGATGGATCTGCACGCGGGACAAATTCAGGGTTTTTTCAATATTCCTTTTGATCACCTTTACTCTAAGCCGGTACTCGTTGAGTACCTGCGTTCGCAGTACGATCTGCAAAACGTCGTCGTGGTTTCGCCCGATGCGGGTGGAGTGGAGCGCGCTCGTGCGTACGCCAAACGTTTGGATAGTGCGGGTCTGGCGATTATCGATAAGCGACGTACGGCGCCCAATGAGGCCAAAGCTTTGAACGTCATCGGTGATGTGTCTGGTAAAGATGCCATCATTATAGATGACATGATTGATACGGCAGGAACGCTCGTTCAGGCCACCGACGTGCTTTTGAAGCATGGGGCTAAGTCGGTCAGTGCTGCGTGTACGCACGGCGTGTTTTCCGGGCCGGCGGCAGAGCGCATTGGTAGCAGCAAGTTGCGACAGGTGATTTGCACCAATACCGTGCCCTTGTCTCCGCAGATTGCGGAGCTACCGCAGATTAAGTGTCTGAGTGTTGCAGATTTGCTGGGTGAGGCGATTTATAGAATTCACTCCCGAGATTCGGTGAGTTCACTTTTTGATTAGTAGAGAGGTAAGTAGGCGATGGAACAAAACTTAGCAGTGGAAGAACGTAAACAGCGTGGAAATGGGCCTGCCCGTCGGCTGCGCCAGGCCGGCAAGATCCCGGCAGTAATGTACGGACAGGGTGGAAACCATGCCATCGCCGTCGATCCCAAGATCGTCGAAAAGTTGCTTTTGACCGAAGGCGGAAAGAACTCCGTTTTGACCGTCCAGGGCGCTGGATTGGACGGTAAGAAGGCATTGGTAAAGGACTACCAGGTAGATCCTCGTACCCGTCGCCTCTTGCACGTGGATTTGATGGAAATTGACGTTACCGAAAAGGTGGAGGTCACCGTAAAGTTGACCTTTATTGGTAAGTCGGTGGGTGTTGTGGAAGGTGGCGTACTCAACGTGATCGCACGTGAGATTGACGTGAAATGCTTCCCGGACAAGATCCCTAGCCATATTGATGTAGATGTAACCCCTTTGAACATTGGCGAGTCGTTCCATTTGGACGATCTGACGCTGCCCGAAGGCTTGGAAAAAGCTTCTCACCAAAACCCGACGATTATCACGGTTGTGCCGCCGGCGAAGGAAGAAGAAATGCAAGCTTCCTTGGCTCCTGGAGCAGAACCCGAGGTCCTGACGGAGAAGAAGGAAGAAGCGCCTGCGGAAGCCAAGGATGAGAAGAAGGATAAGTAACTTCTTCGTGATCGGATTGGCAGTCCATGGCTGAAGGTCCCAGTTACCCGTTCCTTGTAGTAGGGCTCGGAAATCCGGGCTCGGAGTACCGCCATACGCCCCACAATATTGGGTTCGAAGTGGTGGAAGCGCTCGCAAAACATTGGAACGCGCATGAGTTTCAGAAGAAATTCAAAGGCCTTCTTGCAGAAGTACACCGTCCGGGTGGAAAGGTTCTATTGCTTAAGCCGCAAACTTACATGAACCTTTCAGGCGAATCCGTTGCCGAAATTGTGAACTTCTTTAAGTTGGATCCCGTTTCGCAAATGCTTGTGGTGGTCGATGATCTCGATCTGCCTCCTGGCCAATTGCGTTTGCGCAAGGCCGGCGGGACAGGTGGACACAACGGTTTGCGGTCCATTCAGGAAAGTCTCGGAACGGCGGATTACCCTCGTCTGCGCGTTGGTATTGGGAAGTCGAGCGATCGGGATGGAGCGAGCCACGTGCTTTCCAAAATCCCCAAGTCGCAACAGGCTCTCTATACCGAGGCCGTTGAGAATTGTGTGGCCGGAGTAGAGCGCTGTGTGCAAGAAGGCGTGAGTCTCGCTATGAATTGGGTCAACTCTTTGGGAACTAAAGATGAGTCTTAGATGCGGAATTGTTGGCTTGCCCAACGTCGGAAAATCCACTTTGTTCAATGCCCTTGGCAGTGCGAAAGCGGAGGCGGCGAACTATCCCTTCTGCACCATCGAGCCCAATATTGGAATGGTGACAGTCCCCGATCCGCGTCTGGACGATATCGCCAAAGTCATTCAGTCCCAGAAAATCGTGCCAGCGACGACCCAATTTGTGGATATCGCCGGAATCGTAAAGGGCGCCAGCAAAGGTGAAGGGCTCGGCAACCAGTTTCTCTCCCACATCCGTGAAGTCGACGCCATTATCCACCTCGTCCGTTGCTTTAAGAATGACGATGTTATTCACGTACACGGTGAAGTGGATCCGCTGAATGATATCGAAGTGATTGAAACGGAACTTATCCTTGCGGACCTACAAACTGTAGAGAAGCGCCTTACGAAAGAGAAAAATTCTGCAAAGAGCGGTGATAAGAAGGTCGCAAAAAACGCAGAGATTCTCGATAAAATGAAGGTGCATCTGGACGCTGGCAAGCCGGCTCGTAGCTGCACGCTTGAAAAAAATGACTGGGAGCTACTGGATACTCTGTTTTTGTTGACCGCGAAGCCCGTACTTTATCTTTGTAATTCTACCGGCAAGCCGGAAGAAAAAGTGTGGGTGGACACGGTCGACAAGTACGCAAAAGAGCACGGGGCCATTAGCCTTAGCATCGATTGCGCCTTGGAATCTGAGATCGCTGCGCTTCCGGAGGAAGAGCGGGGTGAGTACCTTACGGAGCTGGGCATCACGGAGCCGGGGCTCAATCGTCTCATTCGGGGAGCTTTCGATCTATTGGGCCTTTGTACGTATTACACCGCTGGTCCAAAAGAGGCGCGGGCCTGGACTATCCACAAAGGCATGAAGGCCCCACAAGCGGCAGGCGTGATTCATACCGATTTTGAGAAAGGCTTCATCTGCGCGGAATGTTACAATAGCGACGATTTGCTTCGATTGGGCAGTGAAGCCAAAGTACGAGAGGCCGGGCTTTTGCGCCAAGAAGGAAAGGAATACGTAGTTCAACCAAAAGACGTGATACTCTTTAGGTTTAACGTTTCAAAATAGCATGGACCTGCCAAAAAAAACGGGGATCTCTGGTTTTACGATCGTCCGAAATGCGGTGAAATTGGATTATCCTTTTAGGGAATCCGTTCTCTCGTTGCTTCCCATTTGTGACGAACTGATTATCAACTGCGGGGACTCCACAGACGGCACTTACGAGCTTTGCCAGGCGCTTGCCGAACAAGCTGAGGGCAAGATCAAGGTGGTTCAATCCGTGTGGGATTTGCAAGATACCAGCGGTGGGAACCAACTCAAATTTCAAACCGATACCACGATGGCCTACTGCCGCGAGCGTTGGTGCTTTTATTTGCAGGCAGATGAAGTGCTGCACGAAAAAGATTACGCCAGCATACTGAAGGCAGTAGCTGTGGCCGACAAGCGTGAGGATGTTGATGGCATTGTCTTTGACTACCGCCATTTTTACGGAAGCTGTCACTACACAATTTCGGCTCGTAACTGGTACCGACGCGAAGTAAGGGCGTTTAAGAACCACCGGGGTATTGCCGCTTTTCGAGACGCGCAAGGCTTTCGAAAAAACGGGGAGCGCTTGAAAGTCCTTTCGGCCAATGCACGGGTGTTTCACTACGGCTATGTGCGGACACGGGAATCGCTCCGCGCCAAACGAGAAGAGATGTCGCGTTGGTGGGGCGAGGACCCGGCAAAAAAGGATCAGGAACTCCACCGCCTAGTGGGGCTACGCCGTTTTTTGGGCAAGCACCCCAAGGTCATGCAAGATCGCATCGACGGGGTACCCGATGATTTTGATCCTCGCAACTACCCAAGAAAGTGGGATCGCAAGGAAATCAAAAACCTGCTGACCTACGCGTGGGAAAAAATCTTCCGTTTTCGCATTGGTGAGTTCCGGAACTACGAGTTACTCAAGCAGAGCTAGGCTAAAGCCCCTGTACAGGAACTTCCACTTCCGGCAGTGCACCCGAAGCAATGGGAGGCTGTGGCGATGGGCGCGTTTTCGAGCCTCTTAAAATCCAAATCAAAGATTGTCTTCGCTCCGGCCGCAAGCGGAAGCTCTAACATCTGGTTGAAATCACAGTCGTAAAGTTTGCCGTCAAAGCCGACGCTAAGAAGGTCGCGGCACATAAGACCGTCGACAGAAGCCGGATTGAAGGCCCCAGCGAGGAGATCCAAATACTCCTCGTATTTCCCTTGTCGGACTAAGGCCTCCGCAAAGCGTTTGATAGGCATGTTAGTCAAAGTAAAAAGATGGTTGAAGTGGATGCCAAAATCTTCTCGAAGTCTTTTTTTGTATGTAGCCTCGAGTGTCGATTGGTCAGGCGGCAGAAAGGCGCCTACTGGGTTGTAAACGAGATCCAAAACGAGATTTCCTTTTGCGTACCCGAGATCATTTAATTTTTGCAGGGCCCGAATGCTCTTGTCGAAAACCCCACTCCCTCGCTGCTTTCGAACGTTGGCTTCGGAATAACAAGGGAGGGAAGCGATGATGCGCACCTGGTGCTTAGCAAGAAAGTCTGCGGTGTCTTCCTGTTCGGGTTCCCACAACACCGTGAGGTTGCAGCGATCGATCACCTGGACACCGCTCTTGTGGAGTTCAGAAACAAAATAGCGGAAGTGTGGGTTGAGTTCAGGTGCCCCGCCGGTGATGTCCACCACGGTCACGTTTGCATCGCGGGCCAAACGCAAGCAAGCCTCTACGGTAGCGAGCTCCATGTTTTCCGTTCGCTGCGGACCCGCCTCGACGTGGCAATGTTGGCAGGCCTGGTTGCAGAGTTTGCCTAGATTAACCTGCAGGGTGGAAAGAGCACGTCGCCTTAACGACAGGCCCTTTGAATTCAACAATCCCGGAAAAGTTCTACGATGCGTAGACGCAGCCACCAATTCCATACATTTAAACTAACGGACCTGAAAGCAAAGGACAAGGCGGGGCCCCTTTTGGGGTGTCTCGGGTAAGTTTTAAAGTGTAGATTTGGGACAAGAGGCGCGTTGGCCCGTTTCGAGACTCCCCGGCGAGTTAGCGGGATTCTCTGGAACTCAGCGAGAAGGAGGGCTAAGCCCTCGCCTCTCAATCTGAAAAACCTCGAGAGGGTTTGAACCCCCTCGTCTTGCTTAATTACTAGAGCAATCTTGATGCCAACTTTTGAGAGGGAGTTTTGAGCTTGTTTCGGTTCAGAACCGAGCCGATCGGGGCCAAACTGACCCCAATTTCTCAACTTTGAACGGTCTAAAATGAGAAACTAGAGCCGAAATGGACCAATGGGAGTTAGCGTCCTACCAGGAAGTCGCGGAAGGCTTTGGTTTTTTCGCCTTTGATGAGTGCGGGTACGATGTCGTTGTGCCCGTAGCCGGGCAAGCGGGTAAAGGTTTTGGGACCTGTGTAGGCCTCAAAAAGCTTTTCTCCAAACTGGATGGGGACGACCTCGTCCGACTCGCCTTGAACGATATGAAGCGGGACCGGTGTCGCGGCCAGGTAGCGCATGTTTTCGTAGCGGTCCTTCATGATCCATCGAACCGGCAGATAAGGGTAGTGAAACTGGCCGACGTCTACCGCCGAGCTGAAAGGAGAGATGAGTGCGAGACGATCGATATCGCGCTTGTTGGCGATGTAGCTGGCGGGTCCGCTCCCAAGGCTTTCTCCAACGATAGTAATCGGAAGAAGGGCCCACTTCTGGCGAACGGTATCAAAGAGCAGCTCGGCCTCTTGGAAGATGAGCGCTTCGCTCGGATCTCCTGCTCTGGCTCCAAAGCCCGGGTACTCTGCCAGGAGGAGAAGGACACGCGTGTCGGGAATGAGTTCATCGAGCCAATTCCGCCCCAAGGCTTCTCCACCGTTCCCGTGAAAAAAGATAACGACTCGCTTGGGATCTTCGGAAGGCCTGATATACCCCCAAAATTGTCCTGCTACATCCCGCCAAGGGCGGAACGTCGAATTGCCGGCGCCTTTTCTATCCACATGGGTCGGAAAGTATTGGAGATTGCGTTGGGTGATGGAGGCGACCATCACGAGCGCTCCATAAATGAGTCCCAATCCGAATAAAAGAGTGACGCAGAATCTCAACACGCGTCGTATTTTATCATAGACACTGATGACTCGCCGCGTTTAGCGTTTCATTAAATGGAGGAGGCTTTCATGCGTTTAGTGTATCCGTTGGTAATTGGACTATTGTTGTTAGCTTTCGGTCGGGCTCAGGCACAGGAGGAGATTGCTCCGGCGATCAAAGCGGGCGAGAAACCGGCCGCCGTTGAACTTGCCGGTTTCGACGAAGAAAAAAAGGAAATTGAAAAAGAAGCGGTGGCGGCGGTTGTGGGGGAGAAGAAGAAGTACACCATCGTTGAACTGTTTCAGACCTACTGCTACGCCTGCCGGCAAAACATTGCTCTTCACTTGACGGGTCTCATTGAAAAAACGGGTGACGTCGCGACTTACAAACTCATCGCAATTCGAAACCCGAATGTCACTCCTCGAAATGAATTCAAGCGCGAGGTGCAGGATTTCTTTTCGCAAGCGCCCGCGGATCTGATTCCCGATGCTAGCGATGAACAAAAAACCCGAATCGCTAAGGTCTTGCCCAAGGTGCGCGTATTGATGGATTCGGATCGCAAAGCCATGCGAGCTTTCAAGGTGCAGTACACCCCGACACTTTACGTGCTCGATAGCGAGGGCAAGGTTGTTTACGGCCACGTGGGTTCTCTGGAGGGGCAGGAGGACGCCAAAAAGGCGATACTCAAAGCGGTCGGAAAATAAGGCAGCTAGGACTAGGCCACTGCTTTGCGGTAGGCTTCGATAGTCAGCGCCGCCGTCGTGTCCCAACTGAATTGCTGGGCCCGCACCGGACCCAGGTCCCGGCAGCGGGTCCGTTTGTCTTCATCGAAGGCGGCCAGCATACCGGCGTGCATAGAATCTCGATCCATCGGGTTAAAGTAGAGTGCGGCGTTACCACCGACCTCTGGCATAGCGCCGCGATCGCTCGTAAGAACAGGCGTCCCGCCGCTCATCGCTTCGAGGATGGGCAAACCAAAACCCTCGTAAAGGCTCGGGTAGACAAATGTATGGGCTTTTTGAAAAAGTACGCGCAGCTCTTCCTGAGAGGGCGATTGCACGAGTGACACACGATCGCCCAGGTGCAAACCTTCAATAAGTTGTTTTTCTTCCGTATCAAAGGGGGCTCCGGCGACCACCACACGGACGTCGTTGCGTACAGGGCTAGAGGCGTACGCGCCCAGCCAGGCGCCAAAATTCTTGTACTGCAAGCGCCCTCCGACATAGAGGAAAAATGGTTCGTCTTTGAGCGCATGCATTTTTTTTACGAGTGTCCACTCTGCTTCTTCTACCGGAGTTGAAAAAAATCCGTACTCGACACCGAGGGGCGTGACGTCGACTTTTTCAGGATCCACTTCATAAAAGGTGCACAGATCGAGTTTCGTAGTCATCGAGTTGGTGACGATGCGCGTGGCGGTTGATAGCGCGCGTTTCTTGTCTCTTCGTAAATCATCAAATACGCCGCCCACGCTGAACTGGGGGTACAACTCCGGAATCATATCGTGGATGGTAAGCAATTGTGGCAACTTCGGAAACGAGGACGCCTGGTAGTGAGTGGGATGATAAACGGATCCTGCCTTTGTTTGAACCTGTTGTCGCCAGTAGTACTTGTCTATACTTTGCCGTATGCCAGAAAGAAAACGTTTTAACTTTCCGTCGGGAAACCAGCTTGCACTGGGGGTGACGCGCTCTAGATGCTGCGTTTGGGAGGCTGTTGGAGGCGCCAGCACACCGCTGGCATTGCCGAGGATCTGCAGCTCTACCTCGGGGTGGTTTGCGATGCGGGGCAGAATCTCCGCAAAATAGCGGTAGATCCCGCCCTTCTGAAAACAGTTCCAGTCGACGATGACGTGTACCATTTCCAGATTATACGCGAAAGCGTTGCGCTTTGCTTAGCTTAGGGAGTCGCTTGCAAAGACAGAATGTCGCCCGAAAAACCCAGGAGATACAAATTCCCGCTTCGATCTTCTCCGAACGAGGCAATAGGTTGATCGGCCGTGGTGAGTAGCTGATTCGTTGCATCGGCTGGATTGAGTGCCCAGACGCGGCGGGAGACAAAATCAGCGTAAACGTAGTGGCCCACGAGTTCCGTCAGACTTTCGCCGCGGTACACATAGCCGCCGGTGATGGCGCGCCCTTGAGAATGATCGTATTCGAAAACCGGAGCCTCTGTGTTCGCCGTGCACATCCCACCTCCAGGGTAGTTGTGGAAGCCTTCACATGTATTCCACCCGTAGTTTTTTCCAGGCAGAATGATATCGATCTCTTCAAAATTATTTTGGCCCACATCGGCGGCCCACAGCGTGCCCGTGAGCTTGTCGAACGAAAATCGCCAGGGATTACGAAGTCCGTAGGCCCAGATTTCGGCCCGTCCGAGATTTGGCGTTTGAGAAAAGGGATTCCCTTCCGGGATTTGATAACCATTTTCGGTGGGATCAATGCGTAGAATACTTCCGAGCAGCGTATGTGGGTTTTGCCCGTGTTGAAGAGGATCGCCGCCGGAACCCCCGTCGCCCAGCCCTATGTAGAGAAAGCCATCCGGACCAAAAGCGAGCATGCCGCCGTTGTGGTTGGAAAACGGCTGCTCCACTTCTAGCAGAATTTTCTCTGAGTTCTCATCGGCGATCCCCGTTTGGGCATCCACCTTAAATCTGGAAACGACGGTGCGTGTAGGGTTGGCCGCCGTGTAGTTCACGTAAAGCAAATAGCCGGATTCTGTATCCGACTCGAGCGCCAGACCAAGTAAACCTTGTTCGTTGCCTGCGGTAAGGGCGCGGCCGCTCAAATCCAGTACGAGTGTTTTGCTCGCTACATCGCGCTGGTTCTCAAAAGAAAAAATCTTTCCTCCTTGCTCTGCCACAAAAAGCAAACCCCCGGGGGCGGGGATTTGCACTAGGGACACGGGACGAGAAAAGGAGAGGTTGGGGAACGCCTTGACCAGCAACCATTCAGAGGCGGGCAAGATGGACGGGAAGACGGAGAGGATTATGGTGAGCAGTAGTAGGTTTGCGTGCCGTTTCAAGCGGGTCCCCTTTCCTAGCAGGTGCCTTGTGGGCACCAGTTAACTTTCTCAGGTTCAACATAACCAGGCTTTGGTATTGACCCTAGTGCATTTGCCACAAAGGCGTTTTGCAGGTCCTGCAACGTGCAAGCGGCTCTTGCTTTTCTATCGTTGCCTTCCTAGAGTGGCCTCATGGAAACGCACTTGGATCTTTTGGATTTGGAAGCGGATTGGACGGACGAACACAAAGACATCATTTTGTCAGTTCGTCGTTATGTGGACACGGAAGTCATGCCACTGATGCGGAATCACCAGCGAGCTGGAACTTTTCCGCAAGAAATTCTTCCGGGCTTGGCCAAGTTGGGACTTTTGGATGCGATCGCTACAAGCAGTCTGGATCCCACGGCCTATGGGCTTGCGATGCGCGAGTTGGAGCGTGCGGGCTCCACGATAAGAAGCTTTGCGAGCGTTCAGGGATCGCTTGTGATGGGCGCAATAGAACTGCTCGGGAGCGATGCCCAAAAAGAAGAATGGCTTCCTCCTCTTGGTAGCCTAGAAGCGATCGGTTGCTTTGGACTAACTGAGCCGGATTTTGGAAGTAATCCGAGCGGCATGCGTACGCGGGCTGAGAAGACTTCAAAGGGTTTTAGAATCAACGGTCAGAAGTGCTGGATCACGAACGGAACGACTGCGAAAGTGGCTGTCATTTGGGCCAAGCTTGAGGGGAAGGTAAACGGCTTTCTGGTACCTACTTCGGTCGCGGGGTTTGAGGCGCGTGAGATAAAAGATAAGTGGAGCTTTCGTACAAGCGATACCGCAGAGCTATTTTTACAGGACGTCGAGATACCCGATTCCGCGAAGTTGCCAAAGGCCACCTCGTTGGGGAGTGCGCTCAAGTGTCTCAATCAGGCGCGCTACGGGATTGCGTGGGGAGTCGTGGGTGCCGCGATGGCGTGTTTTGAAGAAACCCGTCGCTATCTAATCGAGCGTCCGCAGTTCAAGGATCAACCTCTTGCCTCGCACCAGCTCATTCAAAATAAGCTGGCTTGGATGGCCACGGAGATCACCGGGATGCAACTTGTCTCCAAGCGACTAGGGGAACTCAAAACGCGCGGGCGCCTGCAACCTCAGCAGGTTTCTTTGGGAAAGATGAACAACTGCCGCAAAGCTTTGGAAGTCGCAAGAACGTGTAGGGATCTTTTAGGGGCCGCTGGGATCCATCACGAATACCACGTGGGGAGGCACCTAACGGATTTGGAGACGGTGCTGACCTACGAAGGGACCGAGCACATCCATTCGCTCATTCTAGGTGAGCACCTAACCGGCATTCCCGCCTACTGCTGAGCAGGGTGCCTGGGGTTTTCTAGGCGGCTGTCGACGAGATAGTCTATCGCGATCGCCATCCCTTTGCGCCGAGGCACCGTCAGGACGATCGTAAGCAAGGCTCCCGCGGCGAGCCCCGCGCGTCCCATATCATGGTTAGCGGGAGTCATGAGGACCATCACGAGAATAAACAGTCCCGTAATAAAAGCTGTTGTGATGTACATGAAAAACCAGCAGTCACCTTCGCGGGCACGCAACTCACATTTGCATTCTGCACACGCTTTGTGAACTTCGCCCCAGCGAACAAAGAGTGGAGTCTTTCCGCATTGCGGGCAGGTCATCTTAAGGCCGTTGAGTAGAGTCTGTAGAGTTTTGCTTTTAGGGGACACGGACCAAGTTATCACCAGGGTTTGTGTCGTCACAAGTGAAGTTTTTGGAGGTGGGGTTCGGGGTGTGTAGAAAGTCAGCTTCAAAGGGATAAAATTTAATATCTTTGCAGTGGCGGCGTGCCGTTCTCATGCAGTTTGAATAGACAAGACCCATGCATTTATGAATTGAAGCCCGCCACTTGCACTGGGGCTTCTTGATCAGACAGGCCTCTTCTGTTTCGATTGCTAGGCATTCATCGTTGGAGGTTTTGATACTCGGTTTGATTTTGATGAAGCATTCCGTGGAGTCTTTCTTAATGACCTGATCGGGAATGCTAGGGCCATAGTAGTTTGAGGCCAACACTAGGCCCCAGAGAGGGAAGGTCGATAGAAAGAATATGGCTCTTTTTGTCATGGAAGCGGCGTTTAATCATTTTATCAAGCTTTGCTCTTGGTTGTTAGCTTTGTCGTCAGTCCGGTGGCGATCTGCATCCAATCAAAATTTTGGACCGCAACACGTCGCAGCGCGTCCTTGTGACCGCGAACGGAGTGAAAGATTTTTGGGAGATTTGTAGTCAGATCTCGTACAAGATGATCCGGGTTCAGTCGGGCGAGCGCGACCAGCTCGGGAGCTAACTCGTTATCCATGTGATCGATCTTGCTTCGTATTCCAGCCTGATTCGTTCCCATCGGAAAGCAACCGCTTGCCAACGCCTCCAGAAAAACCATTGGTCCCGCTTCGGGGACAAGAGAGGGAAAGACGGCGACGTCGCAGGTTGGGTAGAGCGCCGCCAGTTCCTGATGCCCGAGAAAGCCGGTGAAGATGGGACAGTCTTCGGGAAGTTGCTTTCCCATTTCAAAGTAACGTGCTTGGTCTGACGAGGGCAGGTTTTTCAGGTACTTTGCAGAGCTTTCGAAATAGGTGTCCTTTTCCCCGGGCACTCCCCAGTCGAGAATATTCAGGGCGAGTTTTTTTTGTCCTCGGCGTAAGGCACTTAGAAAGCACTCCATAGGTTCGCGAAGCGGGCCTTGTCCCACCAAAACAACTGCCAGCTGCGGGATCGCCGCGACCAGCTGTGGAAGAGCCCAAAGTAAACATTGCGGCCCTTTGGCTCCAATAAGACGGCCGACAAATAAAAGAGTAGGTCTACCGGCTAGTTTTTCTAGGGCCTGCAGGGTATCAGAGTCTGCCCCCTTTACAGAGTACATGGCCGATTTCTTAAGGGTAGCGGTGTACTCGGCGAATGAACTGTCGTCGACAAGCTCGTGGAAAAGTCCCCTCTGACTGGGTGTTTTTCCGCTGGGGCGTTTTGACAGTAGATTTCCTAAATGTTTTAGAGATTTTGTCCTCTCTTTTTCTGGAACCACCTGAAACAGCCGAGTATCGACGCCCACTGAAATGGGACTGAGTTTAGCCTTGAGACCCGGAACCGAAGCAAAGAGTTGTAGAAGCCGCGATTTCATTTCGTCACTGACGTAAAAGACATGCTCTGCTTGTCCAAGGGCTGCGGCCGCCATCGCGTGGAGTCGGCCATCGAGTTTTACTGCATATTCGATGGCGCTTCCATGGGGCACCACGGAGTAAGGGATACCGAGCCGTTTGTTGAGACGTTGAGCGACTGTGGGCATTAGTACGGAGTGGTTTGCCAGCAGGGTATTGATCCCCGGTTTTTTAATGAGTGGTGCCAGTACTTCCACGTGGCGCTCGACATAGGCCTCCAATTTGGCATCGCTTAGCTCGATCATGGGGATCGCATTTTCAAAGCCTTCGTACTTGTCTCGAACAAATACCGGAAGTGTTTTTCCTATATCAATTCGGTGGAGCTGAATTTTACCGGGAAACAGGGTTTCCTTGCGGGCCTCAGTGTTGGCTCCCTTCAAGGGATGGAACACAGCGTTTTCGATAAATTCATAGTGCTCGGGGTGTCGTTCCTGGCAGATGAGGGCGGCGTTTATTCCCGCCCGCGCCAGGGCTTCGCAGATATTGCGAGTCCAGATGTTGCTGCCGGAGCCCTCCAGCAGGTAGCCATGTAGAATACCGATCATCGTAGACTTATCCGGTGCGTCGCTAAATCTTTCGGTGCCGCTTGTTAAGGCAATCTTGCTCTAATACGACGGGAGACATCGGGTTTATGTGTGGCGTTAGTATATAATGAGAATTTAGGCGACCCAAGCGAGAAGCCATGACTCGTAGTTCAATTCTTACCTTTTACATCACGACAGTCTTGGCTTCCTTACCCATCGGCGTGTTTCTTTTAGATGGAGCGGTTCCAGGCCTGGCCGGTATGACGGGGCTCAGCCAATCCCTTACGGTTCTTCCATATATTTTGCTGCTCATCACGGGGTTTCTGGGCTGGAAAATGCACCAGAAGTCGATTGTGTTCAGCACGGCCTTTTTTCTGGCTGCGTATATTATTACGGTTACGCCCTTAGAGGGAGCGCTTGGTATCTATCGTTGGCGTGCGATTGCGGTAGCGGCGCCGCTCTCGCTGATGTTTATTTTTCTAGTTGGGTCGACGCCTGAAGGGAATCGAAATCACCCGGCTCTAGTCGCTTCCACCATTCTGCCACTTGGTCTACTGCTCGTTATGATCAAGTTCCAGGGGCCTGTTGTACGCGACTTTCTCAACTGGCGACTATCCAATTACCCGCACTGGCGACTCACAGATTTAAGCCTTATTGGTTTGCAGCTTTTTGGCATCACGATTTTCAAGCAGAAGGACAAGGAAGTTCGGCGTTTTTGTGCCGCCACTTGGGTCTCATTGTTTCCGCTTCTGTTTCTTCTCAATCGACTTGTAAGCCCTGGTGGTCGGAACTTCTTTTTTCTGAGCTGTGGCCTCATTTTTTCTGGCATCGGACTCGCTCTTCTTTACTCCATGTACAGAATGTACTGGCAGAAAATCTACCTGGACGAACTCACTGAACTACCCAACCGCCGAGCATTGGACACAGCAATGACCCATCTGGGGAAAACCTATACAATCGTCATGCTCGATATCGATCATTTTAAGAAGTTCAACGACTCGTATGGGCATCACGAAGGGGACAATGTTCTTAGATTTGTTGCCTTTCATCTGGCCCGCCAAACGGGGATGAAAGCATACCGTTACGGGGGCGAGGAGTTTTGCCTCCTCTATGACAGTCACCGTGCGGACGACGTTTACCCCAAGGTTGAAAAGCTACGAGAGTCCCTTTCCAAAAGAAAATTTTACATTCGGTCTCCAAAGCATGTGCGAGCGCGCACCTCGCATCGGGACCGTGGAAAAGGTGGTTCCGCAGCGGAGACCGTGCAGGTAACTATCAGTGCCGGTATTGCCAGTCCGAACCGTCTGGACATGACACCCAATGAGGTACGTACTGCAGCGGACCGGGCACTCTACCAGTCCAAAGAGAAGGGCCGGAATCAGGTCAGTCTTTGGTTGGGAGACGATGTAGAGGAGTTTAACGAACTGCTTTCCGGTGTCTCCAGCTCCTAAAAAATTCATAAAAGCTAAACTTGTCGTAGGTCCTAAACTTATGACATGTTGCTAGTATTGGGCTTAATCAACTGTAGGTCGAATGAACCATAAACTTTCCTTCTGGATCCGAAAGCTCCAACAGTACTCCGATCGCCCCTGGTACCTACCATTCTTAGCGGCGCTGATTGGTCTGGATCTTTTTCTTTTGATTGTCCCTTCGGATGGACTTCTCGTCAGCTCAGTGATGTTGCGTCCCAAGCGTTGGGTTCGGATCTGCATCTGGGTGAGTGTCGGATCGGCTTTGGGGGCCTTGGCCTTGTCTGCATTGGTTCAATGGGATTCGGTTTGGTTGATGAACTCTTTCCCCACTCTTTTTCAATCTTCCCATTGGGAGTCTACAAACGCCTTTATCGATAAACACGGAGCTTGGGCTCTGGCACTGTTCTCGTTCAGCATTTTGCCCCAACAGCCCGCGGTTATTATCTCTGCCCTCGCGGGAATGCCCCTGGAAGTTATTCTCATTTCGGTATTTGTCGGCAGATTGGTGAAATACGGCATTCTCTCTTACGTCGCAAGCCATGCCCCCAGAATAATCAACCGGCTGTGGTTCATCCGCAAAGAAGTCCAGCAGCTCCAGGAAACCGAAGTCTAATCCCCTAAAGAAATTTCTCAATTCTTCCGATAGGCCATACGGTATTGTGTGATGTGGCTTAAAGGACTATTCAAATTTTACGAGCGGATCGGTATCTACTTTATGTGGTTAACCGTGACGATCTTCCACGTCCTACTGCTTTGGGATGTGGGCCAGTACGTTGTGGATGATGAGAACTGGCAACCCCACTTCGTTGGGGACGTGGAAAGCCAAGTCCAGGCAACTCTGAAAAAGATCGATTTCGTCGAAAAGCAGAATCTTTCGGACGAGCGTTTCCGAGCTGCACTTGTGCGGCGGGCCGCTGAGGACTGTAACGGCTGTGGCCTGAATCCTTTTCCGGGAAAGGAGAAGAGTCTGGCCATCCTAAAAGCTCTCGGCAACCCGGACGTCCGGCAGCGCTACGAGTTTTGGCATTCGCTCAGCATGTTGGCGTGGATGTTGTTTTGGTGCCTCAATCTTTTGCTTCTGGCGATTGCCATGGGTATCCCAAGCGGCGGGGTTTTACGCTACTTTATTACGGCGACCTTTTTGATACCGTTTCTCACCTTACTTGCTGCAGCGACAACCGCTTCCGGTGACATTCTTAATTTTGTAGACGATGTTCCAACTTTCGTGGGACTAGGGAAGTATCTCTTGTACTTCTCAGCTGGGTTTCCACTCGTAGGCTGGCCCCTGGCGCTGGGTATGGTTCAGTGGATGCGGGTTAACCCCAGTGCTGGGCGTAGCAAATTGCCTAACCCTTATAACTACCGTCCGCCCAAGGAGCGGATGAGAAAGTCGGGACGCTAATGCGCTTGATTTGTGTCTCGCTGCTACTGCTTGTATCCACCGCCTCGGCGGATATCTCCAAACCCCGCTTGAAAGCCTTTTTCAAAAGTCTAAACGAAGATTGCGAGAAGAATGCCCCGGCGGAACCGGCAGAGTTTTCGCGCGTAGAGCAGGTACAACTGTGTGTAGTCGGAAAACTCAAGAATACTTTGGTGGAAAACGCCAAATTTCTTTGCCCCGATGACGACAGCGTTCATTGCTATACCGCTATGGTCGATGAAGCGAGTGTGGATTCTCCTCTGCCCCCGCAAATCCAGCTTGTAATGTTAGAGGCGGGGGTTCAGGTTTTGACGGCGCATATCGAGACACTAAGAAAAGATAGTGATCCAAAAGCATTGGAGGCGAAGGGAGTCCTCTGGCTGTTGGAGATTCTCGTCTCAAACGGCGAGGCTTTCGTACGCAGTCCGGCCTGCCGCGAGGGTGACACGTCGCTTTGCCCCAGTCGGCGCGAAGGGATTGCCGCAATCGTGAGTCGGGGTAAGAATCTCTTCCCGCCCACTAACGATAAGCAGAGAGATGCCCTAATGCTTAAGGATCCGCACTTTGATGAGACACGGAAGCGTTTTAACATCTTGCAGGGACTCCATTATTATGAAGAAGGCGTCGCACATTTTGACGCGGGAGATTATTCGGGAGCCATCAAACAGTACACTGAGTCTCTAAAATTTAACCCCAAGTCCTTCCATATTTTCTATAGTCGCGGAAGCGCGAAGTTCGAGTTGAAAAACTTCCGGGGTGCTTTGCAGGATTACAAGCAAGCTTTGAAGCTGAATCCCAAATCGGCCCGCTGTTACTTTTTCTCGGCAATGGCAAATCTTAAAATCGGACGCACTGCCCAAGCAAAGACGGAATTCAAAAGGTCGCAGGAACTTTCAAAAGATGTTTATGAACAGTTAGCAGCGCGCTACGAGCGTGATGTTGCCAGCCAGTAGATTCACCGAAAATTAACCTGCTATTTATATTCTGAAGTCATCATTGTGATTAATGGGACTTTCAGAAAATCCACGAAGCTGGTGTGCTAACCGGTTTTTCAACTGGGTGCATGGGAATCATCTTGTCTATAACACGTGTTGGGAGGATCCGAGGCTCGACCGAATCGCCCTGGATATTACACCCAACGACTCCCTGATGGTGATTACCTCCGCGGGGTGCAATGCACTGGATTATCTCTTGGATTCGCCGGCGGAAGTGCACGCTGTGGATCTTAACTATCGACAGAATGCACTCTTGGAGTTGAAGATCGCAGGTATACGAAGCCTGGAGTTCGAAACCTTTTTTCAGATTTTTGGCGAGGGCAGTAGCCACAGCTTTCACGATGTGTACCGAAAGCGATTGCGCCCCGAGCTTACCGATATCTCCCGCGAGTATTGGGATGAAAATCAGCACTTTTTTGGTGGGAATAGTTTTTATTTCAGAGGGACAGCGGGATTGTTTGCCCGTATCGTCCACGCCTACATCGATTTTATTAAGCTCCGCGCGCCGATGCTTCACTTTTTTAGTTCGCGTAATTTGGAAGATCAGCGCTCTATTTATGAGCACGAGCTTTCTCCGCACCTGTGGCGTCCATTTATCGAGTGGATGATGAAGCGCAGCTCTATCCTGGCGCTTCTTGGAGTGCCGCTTGCACAGCGACAGACAATCGAGCGCACTTATCCCGGCGGGATTTTTGAGTACGTGCGCGACTGTTTGGACAGTGTCTTCATGAAGCTGCCGGTGCATGACAACTATTTCTGGGCCTTATACTTTGATGGCAAATATACAAAGGATCGCTGCCCTGAGTACCTGAAGGCCGATAATTTTGGCCGCCTCAAGACACTAGTGGATCGGATCCAAATTCATACGACGTCTGTGACTGAGTTTTTGAACCAGCATCAGGGGGAGATTCAGCATTTTGTCCTCCTAGACCACATGGACTGGATGAATGTGGCTCAACCTCAGGCTTTGAAAGCGGAGTGGCAGGCGATCGCGGGAAAAGCTTCCAAGAATGCGAAGGCGATTTGGCGCAGTGGCGGCTTGGAAGTGGATTTTGTGGATCCCATCGAAGTGCAGCGTGAGGGTCAAAATACCCAGTTGAAAGAAGTTCTGCGCTACAACACGGCTCTCTCCAAGCAGCTTCACCAGCGCGACAGAGTGCACACCTACGGCAGTTTCTATATTGCGGAATTTGCCGCGTGAAGACTATCGCTGCCGATCTCCGCGTGCTTACGCACCTTTTGAAGGGCGCTCGTGGCGGGAAGTCCTCCGCCGAGGCGCTCGACAATTTTTATGCTCCTCAAGCCGAGTTCTACGATAATTTCAGAGAGCGCCTTCTCCAAGGCCGCGAAGAGTTGGTACGTCGCGTACCCATGCCAGCTGGCGGAGTATGGTTGGACTTGGGCGCCGGAACCGGGTTTAACTTGAGCTTCCGGGAAGGCGAGGCGCGCGCTTGCCGGCGGATTATTTTATTGGATCTGTGCCGGTCACTCCTTGAAGTAGCTGACAAGAGGGTCAGGGAAGGCGACTGGACCAACGTCGAGACCGTCTGCGACAGTGTGTTGCAATACGCTCCCGATGAATCCGTAGATCTGATTACCTTGAGCTATTCTCTAACAATGATGCCAAACTGGCGCGAAGTTTTGGAAAGAGCGCACTCCTGGCTTAAGCCGGGTGGAAGTATTGGTCTCGTGGACTTTTACGTTTCGCCTTTGTTAGTGCAGCGAGGGTATGTGCAGCACCCTTGGGTCACGCGTACCTTTTGGAAGAAGTGGTTTTCCTGGGATGGTGTGCATCTCAATGAAAGGCACCTTCCCTATTTGGAGTGGCGGTTTGAGCGAAACTACCTCATGGAAGCCCGCGCCAAAGTCCCCTATCTCCCGTTCGGGAAAGTGCCCTATTACATCTTTGTGGGGCAGCGTTAGATCCTTCGGAGTGAAAAGCTTGATTCAGTTCCGTTCAATAGCGGGTTCAAGTCTCAGACTTGAGCTGTATCGCATCTAAGAATGCCTAGCAATTAGTGCGGTTTGAACTGGCATCCATGTTGCAATTCTCCTTTTCAAGTTTTCACCGCTGGGGTGGAACGGAAGGAGGTAGCAATGAAACAAATGGCTTTTCTCGCATTGGGGCTGACACTATTAATCGGTTGTTCGCAGAACCCACCCGCTGCAAGTGATTCGGCAACCGTACCGGATGTCTCACTCGCCGAACAGCTCAGCAAGCAAATCAAGAATTTTCCTGGGCGGTACGCTGCGGCGGTGGTGATTTCTACTCACAGAATGGAAGGCCTTCAGCACAAAGAAAAAATGTGGGATTTCTATGTCTGCCTCGAACGAACCCTGTATCCACAGGATGAGGGCTTCAACATGGACATGGAGGAGATGGGACCTCTGTTTGGAAAGCAAACTCTCGCCGCAAACGGGTCCGCAGACCTTCTATACAGCATCCACGTCCCCTACCAATATGAAACTACCTTCGAACATTTCGGCACGGTAGCGATCGGGCGACCCATTATTAAGTCACAAGGCGAATCCTTTTGGACCATTGGAGACATGGAGTTGATACCGAAGCTTCACCCGCTCAATCTCAACTATAACGCTTGGTGGGACACTCATCGTGGGGAGGAATTTCTTGGAGAAGATGGGGAAACCTACCGTGTGGAGGCCGATGTGATAGGCGCAAAGATCCAGCTTGGAGAAGCTCCCCAACTGCTGGACTTGTGTGAAGCGAACGGAAAGCGCTTTACCGTCCGTCCGGATGGGACAGTGGAAACCCACCCTTGATTGTCCTGGAAGGGGCTCTCCGAGTAGGAGGGCCCCTTATACCTAATCCGCGCTACTTATTACTATCAAAAACGAAAAGATAACCCTCATTCGGTAAAACACTTTTTCCGTCTGTTGCGGTTACCGCGAGCTGAGAGTAGCCAATGTGGGACTGCTCCGGGAAGCCGACAATGCACCCTTGATCATCGAGAGAAGCCCACTGAGGCAGCCCCGCGACGGTGAATTTTACGTTGGCGGGTTTGTTGAGCTCAATCTGGTTGATCAAGCAGTACTTCACCGGATACCCCCATGTAAGTTCAATCATAAAGGGATTTGTCTTCCACGCGAAGCGCTTCTCTCGGCCTGCCTCAGCTTGGATGCGGACCGTCTCTCCGTAGACAATGGCTCCACCCGTGTTTGGGTCGCACGTCACGGTCGATTCAAAATTAAACCCTGCCGGGTTCCCGTTGACGTTTCCGCCGACATAGAGCCCGCCAAGGATTTCTCCGCCCAGGAGCGAGACGTCGGCACGCGGGGCGACGATCGTCCCTGGTATCACCATTCTTTCAATGGTCACCGCACGGGCCTCTTCAAAATAAAAAAGGATGTTTTTTGGAGTGACTCCCGAGGTGAGGGTGATAGTTCGGGCGATCCATTCTGGATTGCTTCCGCGTACCTTTACCACCAGCGAGGAATTTGCCGGTCCGGCGATATCGAGGCTTTTGGCCTTCTTCCAGTCGGCCTCTTCGATGGCGACGGCCTGATCCCCGGGTTTCAGACTGACGACGAGACTGTTCTGGCCGGAAAGGGTGACGGTTGTGGCGTTTAGGGCTTCCAGGGAGCTGTCCAGATCTTCGAGCGCGCGCGCGAGTGTGCGCACGTCCATGGTGGGCGCGATCCCACTACTGCAAGTCTTGTAGACGCCCTGGCTGGAACAGTACGCGGTTCCTTTCGCCGTTACATTGCCGGCACTGTAGTTTGTGAGAAATACATTGGCTTCGCTTTGCAGCTGGCCGGAGAAGGCCCCGTTCCGCATCAGAAAATCTCCCCCGAAAAGAAGTGTCAGCGCCTTTTCTTCAGCGTTTTCCGCGATGCCCATGCGCGTGAAACTTCCCTTGCCCACCGCGGCTGCGCCTGAGTCAAATCTGGCACACGCGTATTCGAGATCACCACCAGCAAAGACCCCAAATTGTTTCAGGGATTGCGGGATGTTTATTGGCGCCGCTTGCGCGGTACTCGCCACCAAAATAACCGACGTTAGTATTGAAGTGAGTGTTTTCATAGAGCCCCCATGTATTGATGGAGGAAATCTAGCAAACTTCATGTAACACAAGCGTAAATATGACCGACACGTGGCGTCAGCGTGCCACGGGTGTAAACCTATGACGTCTGGTAGGTTGTTTGGACTCTAGTGTAGTTTCTCGATCTCAGTGTTATCTGGATCCAGCAGTTCGTTTATGCGATTGCCGTCGTTTTGTCCGCATTGGTTCGGTTGAAGGATCGTCAGCTTTCCATCCTTTGCTGCCTGTAAACAGGCCAGGATTCCCGCGTTTATGATCTCTCCCATAGATTTTTTTGCTAGGTCGGCATCCGCCGCCTTGGCTAGATCGCCGCCAATCTTGTTATTGTCGAGATCCATCACGCTCAGCTCGCCATCTTTGGGTGCAGGCGGATCTCCGGCACATTCTCGGCAAGCGAGAACGGTCAAAATGGCATCTGTTTTATCTTTCCCCGTCATGGTTGCGAGCGTAAACGTACCCGCACAATGCCGAATGGCATCTTTCAAGCCCCGATCGTACTGGTACGCAGGTAAAAGTGTGTCGACTGATTCCGTGGCGTCCTTTTGGATCGCACAGGCGTCGTTCTTAAGTTTGCCGATATTGAAGAAGCCGATAGCTAGTGTAGCTCCGGGCAAGCTTTGCGCCCATTCAGTACAAGTCTTACCCCCGCCGCTGGTTTTGTCATCGGTGGCTTGTTTCTCCGCGACGGCCGCTGCAACTGTCTTAGCGCCTTCGGGCATCGAATCATCGAGGTCATCACCAGGCATCGGAGACTCTGCGGGAACGCCACAATATTGCTCGTCTCCGGGAACGGAGTCACTGCTGAAGTCCAGACAACTACCGTCCTCGCACACTGCGCAGGCTTCCGGGTGATCGGCATCGCAATAGGGTTCCGGTGTTTCCTCAGGAGTCGTTTCTGGGGTTTCCGTCAGTGTCGGCTCCGGGGTATCAGTGGGAGTCGGTTCTGGGGTTTCCGTCAGTGTCGGCTCCGGGGTATCAGTGGGAGTCGGCTCTGGGGTTTCCGTCAGTGTCGGCTCCGGGGTATCAGTGGGAGTCGGCTCCGGACTTTCCGTAGGCGTTGGTGTAGGAGTCGGCGTAGGCGTGAAGAACTGCCACCAGGCCGCGTTCGCTACATTCGAGTACATGAAAGCGAGCAATAGTATTGAAAGGATGAGTCTACGGCTTGGTTGTGTGAGGCTCAAAACAAACTCCTAGCTTACGTACAGCAATAGCTAATCTTAGCTTGGAAATGTCCAGCAAATATGTGGAAAACCACATAATTGGAGCCCCACTGTAGCTACAGCCAGGGCTTCCTAACGCTCATAAACGAAGTATCTCGGTGAAAGCAGCTTCGACGGATCTGGACCACGCACGGTTCCCGGGCGGATATAGGCTCGCCTGAGAACGGTGAGATCCTGATTCAACGGAAGTTGAGCGTCCGAAATTGTCGTGCAAAAAGGGAGGCCTTCGCATTGGCGGGCTACTAGGCGCACAAAAAATTTGGGCGCGCTCGCTCGTAGCCGCAGTGGTATTCCGTTCCCAACTTTTTTCAGAAAGGCTTCCGCACTGCCGGTTAGCTCCCCGCTTACGAAGCCTGCATTGGGAGAGGTTTGAGAGACGCTAGAAATTCCGGTAAAAGTTTCGGCAACGCTAAAGCCAAGACTGATGTAACTGGCATTCCCAGTGACGGCGTGGTTGATCCCCGTTATTACAACGACATCTGAGTGGCTAAAAGAAGGGACTGAACCCGTGCGGTACGTATCCGTGTCTTGTGTGTCCCCTAGGCAGTTCATGTGCAGCTTCAGACAGTTTTCGCCAACCAAGAAGGCGGGCGAGACGAACTCTTTGACTTTGATCAATCGTGGCTGCCCGAGACGCACGGCGACTTCGCGTGTGAAATCTTCGAGTGCTAGTCCCATAGTCCCTTCACCGTCGGCAGATCGGCTGTCAATCTGAATAGATCCAAAGCGTTCCGTAGCGGTGGCCGCTTTTCTCGAAAGCCGATAGACCCGGAGGCTAGGATTAGTTCGCCAAGCGTTGCCCTGAGCCTCGGATTCGGGAAGGGCATAGCGCACAAGCATGGAAAAGTCGTCGGCTTCAGACGAAAGACCGAGTTTCGTCTCAGAAGGGATGGGCTCGGTAAAAATACCAGCAGCGCTAAAGCCGGCGTTTCTCAAAGCAGCGCGCAGCTCGGCGTTAGTCTCCTGGCTGGGTGTCGAAATGAGCGCAAACGGCTGACCAAAACCGGAGCCGAGCTTTTTAGCGATGACGTAGTTGTTGAGGGAGTTTCCAATACTTGAAAAAGAAATGTAGCGATCTGGATTGGGCGATCCAGTGAAAAGAATGTTTAGCCCATCGATATTGGGCACGCTTACCGTGGTACCGGCGCGGGTAAAATTGTACGACTGGGCGCCGAAGTAGGCCGCCTTGGGAGGCGTGACTCCAACGATCAGGATCGCCTCGTCTGCACGCAGTCGGTAAGTAAAACTTCGGTTCTGGGTTTCACCGAGAAAGAGTTCAGTGTGGTAGAAGGGATCAATATATTCTTTAGGGTGTCGTGGAATGAGAGGCACGAGGTAAGGGGCGGCAGGGTTATTTCCAAAACAGTTTCCAAAGACTTTGATGAGGCCCGCGCAGTCCTCATTACCAATTACCGCAAAACCGCCTTCGCGGGTTTCGAAGTTTTGGGACTCCAGAGTCGCGATGGCCTTTTCGGCCTTTTCAAAGATGCTTTCCCCATGTGAACGGATTGTAAAAAAGAGGGCGAGTGAAAGCGCCCCCAAAATCAGTATTTTCATGGTTACCGGCTTTTCCCCGAACATTAATAAGGTAGCAGGGAATTGTGCTCAAAATGTGCATGTTCCGAGAAGCCCTGGAGGAGACGCTAAGTATTGAAGATAATAAATGAAAGCTGCGCTAGCAGAGGCTCAAAAGTACCGCTACAACGATCGCCGGGAGCATGTTCCCGATGCGCACGATCTTGATGCCAATGAGGCTCATCCCGATGGCCATGATAAGGACGCCGCCGGTGGCGCTGAGATTGGCCAGCATGACAGGGGTGAAAAGGTGGCCGGTGAACCCGGCGAGCACGCTTAGCCCTCCCTGGTAGGCGAGCACTGAAAAGGCTGCGAAGAGAACGCCTGGGCCGAGCGTCGCGGCGAGCGGTACACAGACCACTCCGTCGATCACCGATTTGGCGTACAGGACGGCCGAGTCCCCTCTGAGTCCGACATCGATGGAGCCAATCACTGCCATGCTGCCGACGCAAACAAGTAAGCTCGTCGATACAAAGGCTTCTACAAAGCGCGAATCTTTGACCTGCATTTTCTGTTTGCAGCGTTCAGCAAAATTTTCGAGGCAGCGTTCGATGTGGATCCACTCTCCGATCAGAGATCCGATGGCGAAGCTACCGATCAGAACGAGCGGGTTTTCGATTTTGAGCGCCATTTGGCCGCCGACAATGATCGTCGATAGGCCGAGCGCCTGATACATGATTTGTTGAAAGCGCTCTGTAAAACGGGTCCCGCTCCAAAGGCCGATCGCGGCGCCCACCAGGATACTCAAAAAATTTGTGAGGACACCCAAAACTGACTCCTTCATATGGGATAAAGCGGATTAAGGCGGGCGCAATCTAACAAATGGGCTGAGAGAGTCAATACGGTCGGGAACCCTATGGAATTTAAGGCTTTTCGTGCACGCTGGCCAGTAGACGAGCCGGGGGACTTATGTTACATCCTAGGTCTGCAAAGGACCCGTAGCTCAACAGGATAGAGCACCAGATTTCTAATCTGGGGGTTGCGCGTTCGATCCGCGCCGGGTCCACTTTTCCCTAAGTCAATTCATTGCGGCATACTCTGCATGAAAACTTTTCCACCGTGGTTGCATTGCCCGGGCACCGTTGGAAGTACCGGGTTGCCGGCGGCTACGCAGCTCGCAAAGTCGGTGACTTCGGGATCCGTTGATTTGTGTAGGAGTGCAAAAACAAGCCCAATGGAAATGGCGAGCCCGAGTAGCAGCAAAGACTTTTTCTTCATTCAGCCATAGTACCGCAGGCTCGCCTTGATTGGGACTACTCGTACACTGCTGAAAGTGGGATCCACTTCCAGGGGGCACCGAACGCCAGCCCGTAATTGTGAGCTTTGCCGTTAGCCTCTATCCAATGGATGCCGGTAGCATCGAACTTTGGCTCCACGGTTACGTCCCCGATATTGGGATCTACAATCTTCGCCTTAGCATCGAGAACAAATAACTCTATGGCGTGGCCCTGGGCGCCTGCAAGGCCCGTGACGTAGAGGCGCGCGCCCAATGCCCCAAAGGGCGTGCCGTAGTTCACGAGCTGCTTTACGGATCGGAGCGCATTGAATGCGATAGCCCCCTCTCTCGTAGAGATATCCTTGAGAACATCGCCGTACAATTTTCTTTCTGCTGGCATCAAAGTTCCGTCCATCAAACGGGCTCCCAGCCAGCGTTGTGCTTCCTGTTGCCACTTCACAATAGCGCGCTCGATCTTTAGATTCACACTGACATGCATCTTCTTGATGTAGGCTACGCGCTTTGTAGGTACTTTGTACGGTACGGGTAAACCTCGTACTTGCGCCAGGTGTGCCATCCTACGAAATTCCACTACACCCACGCAGTAGCCGTCGCGCGAAGGGACGCCGCCAGGAAAGTCGGGAGGGGTTTCCCATTGGTTTTCAGAGTCTTCGTCCTCGATGGGATAATCTCGCGGTGGAAAATCGCCGGCTTCTCCTCCACGCCCCCAGTTAAGAGGTCTTAAACGCGCGTGGAACTCCGCTGCGTCTTTGACCGAAGATCGCGGCGCTACTTTTGGATCCATTGGTACTTGTGCAAAACCAACAGAAACAAATACGAAAAATAATAGAGATACCCTTTTCATGTCACCCACCCCATGTAGTTGTTGTTGCCCCTAGGATCTCGATTACCACCCTGGCAAGTCGAATTTCAATCTCGAAGTGAGGCCATACGGAGGAAGTGTTGACGGGCCCCAGTTAATAAAAAGTGTGTTCGTAGCCTTTTTCGGCTTGTGACAAGGTTGGAGAGCGAGAATGGGTGCCGACCCGAATTTCTCCCTCTCTGCCCGTCCTCGAATTGTGGACACTTTTACGTGCGGGGACGCCCGCTCCCTTGATTCTCAACCGCGGGTGAAGCGAAACTTGCTTCGTGCTTTTTTTTACAAGAAAAAGCGCTTACATGGGGGCAAAGATGGGATTCATTTCACGTGTCGCATACTTCTCACTGTTCTTAACTCAAGTCGGCTTGGCGCAAGACGCAAGTGATTTACTAAAAGGATTAGTCTCAACCAAGGTCAATCGATTTGAAGTGGCCGGGGAGGTGAAGTGCGGCAACGGTTTTATCCCGCAGCTTTCCAAGTTTGTCCAGTACCGTTCGAAAAAGCAGGGGGAATGGCTCCAATGGAGTACGGGTCCCGCGAAGAACTATGCCCCCTATCTCTGGCTTTCAGTGGAAGGTGAGCAGTCGAAGGTTTACTTGGCGTCGATGGTAAAGGGAGAGTGGATTTACTGTGACGACGATGGCCATGAATTCACCTACCAAAAAGACTACTGGTTTCAAACTCGCTACTCGGTTGCAGGTGATTCCGTCTCCGCCCAGCTATCCAGACAGGAGTTCTTTTCAATTCGCAATCAATCAATGGGATTTGTGGAACCGGACAAAGAAGCCCTTAGTAGCCGGGATCTGGAAGATGCTTACTTCTTTTATAAGGATCCCGTTGTTAACGGTCCCGCCGAGCACTGGACCTACATGACGTCTAAGTCCTTGGAATTGGGCTTTGAGCAGGTCGACGCAGATACGTTGCTAGTTAGCTTTCCCGGCGCGTGCGCCAATGGAGAAGCTTTGAAAGTTTCCTACCAGCGGTCAAATTGCGAGAGTCCCTATTTTTGTCGCGAACTGCCTGCGGCAGAATAGCGTTCTACTGCTTTTCCAGGTGGAGCTTAAGCGGGTGAGAGTCGATCTCCTGCTCGGAAGTCCAAGTAACACCACCGTCCTGAGAAGTCATCTCGGTCGCTAAGACCTCACTCATAATATAATCGCGGTGGCGTTTTACAGCTTCCTCGAGTTTCGCCGGGCAATGGTACTGCACGCGTATGCGATCGGTGACGTCAAAGCCACTATCCTTGCGAAGTTTTTGGATGCGGTTCACAAGCTCCCGGGCCTGGCCCTCCTGGATAAGCGCATCATCGAGCTGCGTATCCAGTAAAACCGTAATCCCGCCCGCCGACTGCGCAACCTTGGCTCCCTGGGGCGTTCTTTCGATGACGATATCATCCAAAGCTAAAAGCGCGCCGCAAGGTAGCTTGAAGTGTCCCGTGCCCTCTAACTCAAGGACGTCTGCCGACTGCATCGCACGGATCTCATTGGAGGCTTGCTTCATGAGCGGCCCAAGCTTTGGTCCAAGTACCTTTGCGTTGGGTTTGGCCGAAAGAGTCACGTACTTGGATTCATCGGAGGCGTAAATCACATCGTGGACGTTGAGTTCTGATTTGATGAGTTCGCCAAAACTCTTGATCGTCTTTTCAAGGTCCGGATCCTTGGTGACCACCGTAATGGACCGCAACGGCTGGCGGGTTTTGATTTTATTTACACTTCGTAGGTTGCGTCCCATTTCCACCGTCTTGCGTACAAGATCCATTTGGTTTTCGAGATCTAGATGGATCCATTGTTTGTGGATAGAAGGGAAGTCGCTCAAATGCACGCTGGCGGCCTCTCCAGTTCGCTTGAGGTTCTGGAAAATTTCTTCTGTAACAAAAGGCAAAATCGGCGCCAGAACTCGTGTGAAGTGGCTCAACACGTAATAAAGCGTTTGGTAAGCGGCGTCCTTGTCCGCGCCCTGGTCCTCTTTCCAAAAGCGTCGCCGGTTTAGCCGAATATACCAGTTGGTGAGCTCTTCAATGAAATTTAGGACCGCGGGGATCACCTCGTACAGATGGTACTCACTCATCTTCTTCTCTACAGTCGTGACAAGCGACTGCAGCCGTGAAATCACCCACCGATCGAGATCGTTCTCAAGCTTATCCAAGTTTTTCTCGTTAAACTTGGACGGATCCCAGCCATCCGCTAGCGCGTAGGTCACAAAAAAGCTATAGGCGTTCCAATAGGGGAGGAGTACGGCGCGGATAATTTCCTGAATGCCTTTTTCGGAGAACCGAAGTTCCTCAGCCCGTGAGGCCGGAGAGGTCGTAAGGTACGCCCTCAGCGCGTCGGCCCCGTACTTATCCAAAACCACTGTTGGCTCGGGGTAGTTCTTGAGCCGCTTACTCATCTTTTTGCCATCTTCAGCGAGCACAAGCCCATTCACGATGACGTTCTTAAAGGGCGGCTGACCAATCAGCATGTTTCCCAAAACGGATAGCGTATAGAACCACCCACGCGTTTGATCGAGGCCTTCTGCAATGAAGTCCGCCGTAAACTGATCGGCTAACTTCTTGGGATCGCTTTTTTCGTCAAAAAGGTGGTGGGCCTGTCCGTAGGGCATGGATCCACTTTCAAACCAGCAGTCCAAGACCTCCGGGATGCGCTTCATGGGCTTGCCGGATTTCGGAGACTTAATCACGATGTCGTCGATGAAATGCTTGTGGAGGTCCTCTACCTTTTTGCCACTCAACTTCTCAAGTTCCGCAACAGAACCCACGCAAAGGCGCTCTTTCTTGTCTTCCGTTTCCCAGATCGGAATAGGGGTGCCCCAGAAACGGTTGCGGCTGATATTCCAGTCGCGGGCGTTTGCGAGCCAGTTCCCAAAACGGCCTTCCTGGATGTGTTCCGGCACCCAATGGGTGCGCTCTGTATTATTTTTTACAAGCTGGTCTTTAAAAGCGTCGTCGAGTTTCACAAACCAGGTCGAAATAGCACGGTAAATAAGTGGCGTATCACTACGCCAGCAAAAGGGGTAATTGTGGACAATTGTGCCGTGGTGAAACAAGAGCCCTTTGTCCTTCAAGTCCTTGATGATCTGCTTGTCGGCTTCTTTGACGTTCTGCCCTTGGTAGTCGGGTACTTCGGAATTGAAGTTTCCAGACTCATCAATCGGGTTTACCGGTTCAATGCCTGCTTCCTGACAGATGAGCATGTCATCTTCGCCAAAGGCGGGAGCCATGTGGACGAGACCCGTACCATCCTCAGTCGTTACGTGGTGGCCGAGAACAACTCTGAAAGCGCCTTTGTGGTCCTTGTAAAAAGAAAAAAGCGGTTCGTAGGTTTCGCCGACGAGCTTGTCGCCCGTAAACGTACTGATGACGGTGTATTCGTCCTCTTTCTTGAAGTAGGCGCCGACACGCGATTTGGCGACCACGAGGCGTTCCTTGTCGGAGGTGGTTTCAATTTCCAAATACTCGATGTCTTTGCCGACGGCGACCGCCAGATTGGACGGTAGCGTCCAGGGTGTGGTCGTCCACACTAGCAGCGAGCGCTTGTGCTTTTTGCTCTTCATCCGCACGGTGATCGCAGGATCCTGCACGGATTTGTAATTCAGATTGGCTTCGAAATTGGAAAGTGGCGTGGAGATGCGCCAGGAATAGGGCATGACACGGTAGCCCTCGTAGATGAGCCCCTTGTCATAAAGCTTTTTGACGACACTCCATACCGATTCCATAAACGGCGGATCCATCGTGCGGTAGGCATTTTTGAAGTCCGCCCAACGCCCGCAGCGCTTGATCGTCTTTTCCCATTCGGCCGTGTAGCGCACCACAATCTTTCGGCATTCTTCGTTGAACTTATCGACTCCAAACTTCTGGATGTCGTGAAGGCCTTTGAGTCCGAGTTCGTTTTCAACTTCAAACTCAACGGGCACGCCGTGGCAGTCCCAGCCCCAGCGGCGCTTTACGTAGCGGCCTTTCATTACCCAATAGCGCGGGACGATGTCCTTTAACGTACCGGCAAGGATATGGCCGTAGTGAGGGAGCCCTGTTGCGAACGGGGGTCCATCGTAAAAGACGAATTTCTTGTCTTCAGGAACTTTCGTGCCGTCTTTGGGCTTGTGGTGTTCCAGGCCTTTCTCGATGATTTGGTTTTTTTCCCAGAACTCGAGGATACTTTTTTCCAATTGTGGGAACTGAACGTCAGAAGCTACCGGTTTCATTTGCGCGAGGCTACTACGCGGCGGTGGATCGTACAAGTAGCTGAGATCGCTAAAGCTTGTTCGCTTTTTGACCGATCTTTTAGATTGAGGGACGGGTGTCTTCAGCCGGAGGCCCATCCCTTTGACGGGGACTCTAACTCTATGTTTTCATAAGGTTTCTGAGTCCGTAAGGGAGCAAGCATGAAAAGCGGCGTATGGATTTTAGGCCTCGGGATTTCGCTGCTGGTGCCGTCCCTTTGCCGCGCCTCGGACGAGACGTGCTACGACTTTGATAGGCCTAAGCAGGAACGCCTGAAGGGCGCCCCGGAACTCAAGCTGCCCAAGTCCGGCGCCAGCGAAGATAAGGGCAAAGCCGGCGGCGGGGTGGACTGGGCCGCGCTGCGCACCCGTCTTAACAAACCCATCACATCGGTTTACGCGCTGATACGGGATCACCGAATTGGCAAAGACACCTGCAAGACGACGCTTGAGTCCCGCTTTGAAAAAAAGAAGGGCTATTTGGATTTTGAAACGCTTTCCATTAGCGCGAATGTTTGGGCGTTCATCACTGTGGATTGGGTGGAAAATTGGGCGTATGAGCTTTTGTCCGGGACGCCAAGCAAACCCACTGCCATCCGCGCGTATTATCAAAAAATCAAAGGCTCCAGCCATATCCGCCGTCTGTGCGGTTTTATCGAAATCAAAGCCCTCGATCCGAAGCATACCGACACGTACTTTTACGAGGAGATCAAAGCGACCCGCATCGATGCCACCGCAACGCTAGGCAAGCACCGCGAGGCCGTACGCAAAATCCTCGGCCAATCCCCCCTTGAATGCCAAGAATCGAAGTAAGCCCCTTCTGTGGTGAACGCTGAGATCGTGATAAGATCCCTTCATGGCAAATCATAAATCCTTTCTCTCTCTACTGGGCGCGTTGAAGAACAAACGCATGGTGGTTGTCTTGTTGCTGGGCTTTTCCAGCGGTTTACCCATCATGCTGCTCTACAAATCTCTAAAAATTTGGCTGCGTCGGGAGGGGATTGATCTCAGCACCATTGGCTACATTAGCTGGGTGACGGTGCCGTATTCCTTTAATTTTCTTTGGGCCTTTTTCTTTGATCGCTTCACACTTTCAAAGCTGGGGCGCCGACGCGGTTGGTTGCTCCTCACTCAAATCGGGCTTACCGCTTCGCTCTTTGCGATGGGGCTCTTTGATCCTAAGGTTTCGTTGCCCCTTGTAGTAGGGATTGCCACGATCCTTTGTTTCTTTAGCGCGAGTCAGGATGTGGTCATTGATGCCTATCGACGAGAAATTCTTCCTGATTCGGAACTGGGCGTGGGCGCCTCTTTGGGGGTGTACGGTTACCGAGTCGGCATGCTGGTCGCCTCGGGTTTTGGGCTTTGGATGGTAGACGCCAATACCTTGAATCTGAGCTTTAATCAGATGTTTTTTGTTATGGGTGCGTTGATGTCGGTGGGGATTCTGACGACTCTTTTTTGTGATGAACCCAAAGTCGACTCCCCCGCCCCAAGCAACCTTAAAGAAGCGGTTGTGGATCCTTTCCTCGAATTTTTTCGCCGGGATGGTGCCGTGCCGATCCTTCTCTTTATCCTGCTTTTTAAGATTGGCGATTCGATGGTGGGTGCCATGCTAGGCTCATTTTATGTGGATGTCGGCTTCACCAATGCCGATATTGCCGTCGTTACCTCAGGCTTGGGCTTTTTTTCCACGATGGCCGGACTCTTTGTGGGCGGGGCCCTTATTTACGTGCTTGGGTATTACGTCCCGATGCTCATCTTTGGTGTCCTCCAAGCCCTCTCGACCCTGTCCTTTATCGTTCTGACGTATACGGGCAACAATCTTACGGCACTCTCGGGGGTTGTGTTCTTTGAGGACTTTTCTAGTGGAATGGGGACGTCGGCGCTAGTGGCATTTATGTCCTCACTCACCAACAAGCGTTTTACCGCCACTCAATATGCCCTTTTTGCGAGTCTCGCCTCATTTGGCAGAACTTTTGTTTCGGGGTTCTCCGGAGATCTGATTGAGATGATGGGCTACGGAAACTTCTTCATCTTCGGTGCTGTGATTGCGGTGCCAGGCCTTTTACTGCTTCTGAAAGTGCAGTCCTTGGCAAAGGCCTCTGCTACTGCGGCTTAGCGGCGGCGTCCAGAGCGTCCAACTTGGCGAAGAGATCCGCCACCAGTGCTTTGCGTACCCCGGTTTCTACCGGACGCAGTCCTACCTTTTCGACGATAAGCCCCTTTGGAATCTCTGTAAGAAAACGAGATCCGACCGTCTGTACTATCTTGCCGTGGCGCTTTCTCATCGCGGAACGGGTGAGTACGAGCCGCTTTTTGGCTCGAGTAACTCCTACGTAAAATAGGCGGCGCTCTTCAGAAATATCAGATCCCAGTGTCCGGTGCGGGAGAATATCCTCTTCAATGCCCGTTAAGATAACCGCATCAAACTCGAGGCCTTTGCAAGCGTGGAGCGTCAGGAGGTGAACCTTCTCAATTTTGGCTTCGTCCTCGTCCTCGACGTTGTCCCGGAGTTCCATAGCATCGAGAAAATCCAGCATCCCCTTTTTTGTTTTGCCGGCCTTTGCAAGGTACTTCTCCATGACCTCCGCAAAGGTTTCTATGAAACGCCATCTCTTGGTTGCAGAAATAGCGTCGGTAGAATGCTTTTCAAGGTACTTGCGGTAGCCAATTTGCTCCAAAGCTGTTGAGAGATGCGTTGCCGTTGATCCAGGCGCGAGACAACTGTTTACAAGGCCATCGAGCGTCAAAAAGAGGTTTTCAATCGCCCCACCGGCGCGCGGTTCGAGACCTGCGGCTTGCCATTGTCTTGCGGACTTTACAAAAGATTGCTTGCGCAGTTTCGAGAAAGCCGTCAGTTTTTCGACCGCCTTGTCCCCGAGTCCGCGGGAGGGGGTGTTGAGGATGCGGCGAAAAGCGATTTCATGAGGCCGGATCGCGCACCTCAGATAGGCCATTACATCGCGCGTTTCTTTCCGATCGAAAAAACCCATCCCACCGCGCATGCGGTAGGGGATGCCGTTTTTTCGGAGTTCCGCCTCAATAAGCGCTCCCTGTGTATTTGAGCGAAAAAGCATCGCGATTTCACTTCGTGCGATCCCTTCTCGTTCGAATTTTCCGATCTCGCTGACGACATGTTCTAGTTCTTCGGCCTCGTCTCTCAAGATAAAGAGTTCCGGCAGCTCCCCTTCGGCTTCGTGGTGGGGGCGGAGCATTTTGTCGTAGCGGGTATTGTTGTTTCGGATAATGGCATTGGCCAAGTTAAGAATCGGCGGAAGCGATCGGTAATTAGTCTCCAGGCGCACTACTTTGCAGCCCGGATAGAACTTGGGAAAATCTAGAATATTTTTTACGCAAGCTCCGCGCCACCCGTAGATGGCTTGATCGTCGTCACCAACGACAGCGATATTCCTGTGCCCTTCTACTAGGCGCTGGATGAGTCGCATTTGCATCAAATTGGTGTCCTGGAACTCGTCCACCATCACGTAATCAAATTTCTGCTGTATGCGTGCGCGGATTTCGGGGGATTCGTCCATCAGTTGAAGGGGGCGCAGTATTAGACCGTCAAAATCAATGGCGCCTAGACTTTGCATGCGTTGCAGAAAGCGCGGCAGTACCCATTCGGCCGCAATGTCGTATTCATCGTCTCGATCCGCCTGAGTGCGGCCCTGTTCGCGCCATTGCGAAAGTATGGCAAGAAGCCGATCCGCGTCGTAGGCGGTCTTGTCTCCTTGCCGGAGATTGCGCAAGAGTTCTTTGAGCATCTGGCTAGTGTCACGCGTATCAAGAATGCCAAAGAATTTCGGTAGTCCTGCTTCGTCGTGAAATTCGCGCAAAATCTGTAAACCAAAAGAGTGGAAAGTTCCGGCGAAAATTTGCTCGCCGCGGCCCCCCAGCCGCGCGGCGACACGCGATTTGAGTTCGCGGGCAGCTTTGTTGGTGAAGGTTAGGACACAAAGTTTTTCGGGAGAGCAAATGGCTTCGGCAAGCAGACGACCGGCGCGGGCAACAAGGACTGTCGTCTTTCCGGACCCGGCGCCCGCCAGAATGAGCAGGGGCCCCTCGTTGTGCGCCGCTGCCTCTTGCTGTGATGGGTTTAGCCCCCTAAGCCACACCGAATCCAATTCGACTTCCCTTGAGTGAAAAACAGAGACCCTATCCCAACTGCTTTGTTCGGAGCAACCCCTTCCGCGCCGGCTTGCCCGGCAAGGCTTCTGGGGCGGGCGAAGGATCGAGAAAACTCTCTTTGGGAGCCATGTAGTAGAGGTGCACCGTCTGTTTAATGACCGAAGCGTTTTGCTTGGCCTCTTCTCCACGCCCCCAGAAAAGATCCAAACGGCCGCCGCCGCGGATCGCTCCGCCGCTGTCCTGGTCGAGAACCAATCGGGAGGTGGGCTCCCACCCTGCGGGCGCGCTCAAAATCGGACCCAGAAATTTAGGTCGGTTAAACTTTAAAAAGCCCACCGCCCCCTTTGGAAAAAACTTACCATCTGTTGCGATCGTACGCCCGGCGGTGACTTCTGTTCCGAGCGAGGTCAGAGGTTTATTCTTCAGTTTGTTAAAGAATACATAGCTCGGGTTTTCATGGAGGATGTCGTAGAGGTCCTCGTCTTCCAAGGAGCGCAGGTACGCTTCCAAGTTGAGAGCGGTAAGCTGGGCGAGTGGAATCACATCGGCCACGAACTTTCCGATTGCCTGGTAGACCTGACCATTCTGTTCAGCATAGCCAATGCGCAATTCATCGCCCGAATCAAAGACCACAGTCCCCGAACCCTGGATTTGCAGAAAGAAGGCGTCAATAGGATCGACCCAGGCAAGTTCCAGCCCGCGTCCGGAGAGCGCGCCGTTGTCAATTTCTTCACGGCTATAGAATGGACCCAGTTGAGTGTTCCCGGCTTGGGACTTCTCATCGAGAATTCGGCCACGCATGCGGCGGATGTCCTTGAAGCGATCGTCGAACAACTCAAGAGCCACCTCAATCAGTTCGGGTGGTTTCTTGTAGAGTGCCGTGGGAAACTCTTCGGTCCGTTTTTTTGATCCAGGGATTACCGGCTCAAAATAGGAAGTCATAAAGGCCTGACCCCAGTTCGGTTGCCCGTAAACTTCGTAAAAGTCGAACGTATCTCTTATCTGCTGCCAAATTTCTTCTCGTGGCGTCTCTGCTTCGAGAATCTCGGCAAGGTGTTCGAGGCCCATCTGGTATTCACGCACAGAAAGCTGACGGTTTCCGAAAACCAGAGGGTAGGGATAAGGATTAAATTCTCCCATTCTTTTGGACTGGGCGCGCAGGGCAACGGCAAGTTCTTTAAGATCCAAGTCGTCATCGAGTTCGGGGGCTTCGACGAGGCGGAGCGCCTGAGACCGCGATTCGAGTGCCGGACGAGCGGGCTTGAAAAAGTCACAGGAAGCGAAAAATAACAGAGAGATGAGAATGAGAAAGCGAAGCATCCCTAAGAGGATAAACTAAGGAGAAAGAGTTTTCACCTTTTCTTCGGGTGCCGACGCGCTTGCGGTGTCGAGGACGGTGAGTTTTGGGCTAGCCGGTGCTTTGCGCCCGTAGATGCGCTCCAAAACGGCGGGAAGGAGAAATAGGCCAACCCACCAGATCGAAAGAGTTCCGAGAAACGCCAACCAACCCAAGCTGCGCAGAACGCCGGTGCGGGAGAAGATAAGGACGCCAAAGCCGATCATCGTGGTCGCCAAGGTCAAATTTACGGCAGCCGCGAGATCCCGCGCCGCTCGGAAACCGGATCCGATTTCCTTGGCCCGGTGAGTGAGATGAATGGGGACGTCGATGCCGATGGCGACAAAGCTTGGAATAATCGCGATATTGAAGATATTGAACTTAATTCCCAGTATGGCCATCATGCCCATCCCCACTGGAAAGGCGATGAGCAGTGGCAGGAAACTCGTAAATGTTGCGCTCCAGCTGCGCAGGTTCAACCAGATGACAATTCCTACAATGGCAAGAATGCCTGCAAGGATCTTCATGCCATCACTCTTAATAAGGTCCAAAATTTCTGCAAATACGACGGAATCGGATCCTGTAAGAGCGGTCGGAAAATGTTGCTCTACGTCGCGCACCATTGCGGCAAAAGATTGCACGCCCTGAGCCGTGTTGAACTTCACGGCTCGGTTTGGATAGACATATAAAAGGAAACTATTGGCTTTTGTTCCACGTAGGAACTCTTGCAGGTGGATGGGTAGATCCGTAAAGCCGAAGGGTTTAGCGCTTACCCAGCGTCGGATAGTTTCGGCTGGCACATCCAAGTCCTGCTCCAACCACCTATCCTTGAGAGAAGCGATGCGCCTCTCGGTTCTTTGGAGAATTTTGTACTTGGCTTCCTGCTGTTCCGGAATGATCGTGGCACCGCTGGCGACCATTTGGATCATGTCCGGCATGTAGTGTTCTTTGAGGAAATCTTCCAAGGCTACCGCGGTATCCTTGTCCGGTACTGCAAACACTGAGGGAACAACGGAACGATCGTAGATCCGATCGACCAGTGCGGTCAGCTCGTGCACTTTTTCCGAGTGCTGGAACATCTTGTCGAAATCGTATTCGAAACTGACTTCGGCCGCGCACACAAACAGAATGGCAGTGATGCCTAGGGCCGTATAAAACGACTTGTTGGTTTCCAGCTGCGGGAGTACGAATTTTGTCGCTTTGGGAGCAAAGTCAATCTTATCGAGTTTGAGAAACTTGGTGAGTCCCGAAAAGGAGATCAACAAACTAATACTGACGGCACCAATACCCACACCGCAGACAAAGCCAAACTCAGAAAAAGCTCTGAAGTCGCTGAAGCAAAGCGTGAGAAAGGCGAGGGCAGCAGACAGGGCGCCTACAAAAATGGCGTGCCCACTGTGGCTGATCGCGTTCCACGCCGGGTCCCCTTCTTTATCCAATTCTTTTTCAAGTCGAAGCCGGAAGGTGAGGTGAATACTGTAGTCGGCTCCCAAGCCCATCAAAATGCCGAGCAGGAAGCCCGTCACGACATTGATGTGGCCGACAAAGTAGTAGGTCACACCAAGGGTCATTCCGATGCCAAGAAGGATGGGCAGCACCATCAGTACGACGGCGCGCGCGCTCCGCAAGCTAAAGAGAAGCAGAAGCGAAATCAAAACGATGGAAAGGGTCCCTAGAATCGCGATGTCTTCCTCAACCACCGCAGAATCTGCGATCTTGATGTAGTAGCGGCCAGCAAACTCGTATTTCACCTCGCTGGGTAAGTGCGCGTGCAAGGTGTCTTCGGTCAGTTTGACTAGCTGGCGTGTTCGCAATAAGTCGGTCGAATCAAATGTGGGCTTAATCATCAGCAAAAGCTGTTTGCCGTCGGCTGAATTTAGATGGGGAGTAATCTTGGCGGACTTTTGGGCGCTTTCTCTGACCTTCGGATCCAGCTTCGTAGCTTTGGACTCTTCATCGTCCCAGAGTCCAAGATCAAAGGCCTTACTTCGCGAACTACGTATGTTGTCCCGTATGCTCCGATCCAGCTCGTTTAGTTGATCCATCGAAAGGTAGTAGAGCATATGAGTCGAGAAGAAATACTCTTCGCGATCATAAAACGCGCTGCGGACCAGATCGCTGCGATTCAAATCCTTAATAATGGCAGGCAGGACCTGGAAATGGGCCTTAGCATCTTCGGCTTCGAGCACCACAATGAGGTAGCCCACGCCACCGACAATTTCGGTAATTTTTTCGAACTTAACAACGGCCGGATGATTCTTCGGCAGCAGATCGGTGAGAGAAAGTTCCAGTGACAGACGCTGGCCTAGGTACAGACCAATGCCTCCCAGGACCAAAAGTACCAAGGTGAGTCGCCCCGACCAACCCACTAGGATTCTTTTCAGAAAGCTGTTTTCTTGCCGCTCGCTCAACGTTAAGCCTCTATACCCTTTCGGCTAGATGCGTCAATTTATTAAGGAGGGCACCCTACCGCCTTGGGGACAGGGGAATAGAACACGAAAGCAGCCTTATTTTCAACTGCTTAGATCCTTGGCTTTGGCGTTGTTTTCGCGTGGTTTGTTGGTGTCTTGGCGTTCGGCAAGCAGCACCTCCAGCTGGGATTCGAGCGTCTGGCGTAGGTAGGTCTCCAAACGCAGGAGTGCCCCGCTATGAAGGGGAGCCTCGACGATCACGCGCGTCTCATGCTGCATGCTTGCGATCCGCAGAGCGTCCGGCGCGAGCCCTTCCAGGGTGCAAAATTGACTGGTGGCGGTGCGAAGCTGATCCAAGCGCTCGGCATCGCTTAGAGAGAGCCATTCCCGACTGATTTTGTCTGTCCAATAGTTCCTGCCACTCTCGTGGTCCTTTTTGTACTCAGCGTACGCGGCCCGGATAAGGGCCTGAGGCACGCGAAACATAGGATCTGAATTTTCGGGCGTTACTATGCCAGGGATACCCAAAGGGATTTCAGGATCGCGTAGCTTATACTCTAAACGCAGAACGCCATGGTCACTCGCTTCTTGCAAACTCAAGCCCTCAATGAGACGACAAAAAGCCTCCATCAGGGCCGTTTCGAGTTCTCCCTTACTTTCAAATTTAGCTTGGGCGATGAGGCCTCGCTTATCCACCAACAAAAAACAAACGCTGCCGGAATTGCGAGTAATAAGGCGGGTCCCTTGCACGTTTTCCGGGAGTGGTCCCTGATGAGAGCCATCGCCGAGGGTGTCACGTAGGGCTTTTTGGTAGGCCCCGTGCGCCTCTGAAAGCGCCCTTGAAGGAAAATGAGAACCGAATTTGGGCGGCTCCGGGCTGGTGAACAAGCGGTCCATGACGGCCTGCTTTGGTCGCTCCACCGCATCGGACGGGGCAGACTTGCGCTTCTCCTCGCGGGCCTTGAAGTGCACGATTTTTTCTAGCCCCTGGACTTCTACACGGGCTTCGCCAAATTCCTTGGCCTGTGCTTTGAGCTTCACTTCCTTAAGGAGTCTAGAGTTGTTCCGCGAAAGACGGATCCGCAAGCCCTGCTTCAGTTTATAAAGCTGCGCGGCCTCGAATATTCCAAGTAAACTTTGTTCGAGGTTTTCATCGGGTACCCAGGTCTCCAAGAAGTCGAAAGCTGTCCCGAAGTTCCGAAGTTTTTCATGCAAGCTTTGCTCGTAGTCTTTGAGAAGCTGCTCGTAATTAATTTCGATCGTATCTACCATTATTGCCAACTGTTGATATACGAACTGTCCTCAAAGCCCGCCGCATGTTTAGTGGGGAAGAGCGGTCGGTTGGTTTCCACCAGTATAAAGTACCCCTCGAACATGAAAGCCCCTTCTTTTTCCCGCTTGTCCATGCTGCGTTGGAGTGAGGCCGGGTGAGGGCCGTGAGAGACGCCGCGTGGATGAAAAGTGAGCGTGCCCTCGTCCGAATCATTCTTGCTGAAGAAAGTTCCGCGGGAATAAAAGATGACCTCATCGCGATCGCAGTTAATGTGATCAAATGGTACTGGCAACGAGCGTTCCCCCGTTTCCACGGGACGAGGTACAAACGCGCAATACTCAAAGCCGCTCCCACAAAATAGACAGTAAGCAGAAGGCGGGACGTGAGACTTGTAGCTCGTAATCGGTTGAACGTCGCGTACGTGCACCCGGAACGGAAACAGAGTGCCATCCCATCCGACCACGTCCATTGGGTGGTGGGGGTGCGTATAGGCCGTAAAAGTCCCGTTTGCCTTGACCACCACCTCATGGCTTCCCGTTTTTGAAACGTAACACGCAACGGGAACCTCGATGTTCCGGTGGTAGTAGACAGCAGCATCGCCCGTAAAAGAGGTGTCGGGCTTTTGAAAATTCTCGCCGTAGTTTTCAAAGTGAAAGAGCTCGTGTTTCTCCGACATCGGAACGATCCGGTACGCAAGGCCCTTGGGAATCCAAACCATGTGGCCGGGTTCGTAGCCAATCAATCCGAGTTCGGTTTCGATGACGCCTTCGCCCTGATGAACAAAATATAAGTCGTCGCCATCTGCATTTCTAAAAAAGAAAGGCATTGGTTCACTGCCTTGCGTGACGCCCACCGAGACGTCGGCGTTGTAAAAAAGCGTCACGAGATTTTTTAAGCAGTGCCCTTTGGGCGAGGGGGACTGGGATTTATATTTTCTAGGAAGCTGCCCCTCGGGGAACTCAGTTTTTTGGACCAATCCCGTTACCCATCCTGGTGCCACTTCTTCGCGGCTGATCGGACGCGCTCCATCGCGGCTCCATCCCGGCCCGGGATGAGCCCGGTACAAATAGCATGCAGCGTGTGCGGCCGTCGGCTGGAAACCAGCTCGGGTAATTTCCTGCTCGCGGATGTCTTCGACGCCGCGCGGCCAACTTTCCTTTTTCGGAAGTATATGGGGCGCTTCCGTGACCAGGCCATTTAGCTGATCGTGGTAGCTCCACCCTCGAACGTACTTAAGAGCCTTCGGGTCTTTGCAAATTGTTTCTGGTTTCATGGAAGCTCATTCTAGAACCCACCTACCGGCTTGTCTACCTTCGGGACGCGACGTTCCGTGTATAAACTGCGCGCCGCCTTTGGCCGATCAGAGAAAGCCGTGGATTTACGTACCTACCTCACGGTGCCATAATCACTGGGAGCCCTTATGTCATCCTCGTTATCCAAAGAACACACGCAGCTAATTCTCGACGGAACCAAGATTGCTTGGCATGCGGAGCGCGTCAAAGCCTGGGAACGCGGGGAGCGAGTGGCCCCTATTACTATTGATATGGCGTTAACGCGCGCTTGCAACTTCGGATGCCACTACTGTTACGCCATGATGCAAGAGAACGATAGAGTTCCCATCCGACGCGAAAACATGTTCCACTTTTTGGAAGACTGCGCCGCTCTTGACGTAAAAGGGATCAGCCTTGTGTCGGACGGCGAGAGTACTCTTTCACCCATTTTCGTGGATAGTATTCAGCGCGGAAAAGAACTTGGTATTTCGATGGCAGTGGGTACCAACGCCTACGTGCTTACCGAGCGCAAGCTTCGTCAGATTCTTCCCTATCTTACTTATCTGCGCATTAATATCACCGCCGGTGAGCCGAAGCGTTACGCGGAGATTATGGGAGTCAAAGAAGAATGGTTCCACCGCGTCTGCGACAACATTCGGGCGATGGTTCAAATCAAGAAAGAGCAGAACCTTGATGTGACCATAGGTATGCAGATGGTCTTGATGCCGGAATATGAGGATCAGATTCTCCCGCTTGCAAAGCTCGGGAAACAGCTCCGCCCGGATTACCTAGTGATAAAGCATTGCAGCGACAACGAAGACGGTTTTTTGGGTGTGGACTACGCGGGCTACAAAAAGCTCTACGACAAGCTGCATGCCGCTGAGGCCCTTTCGGACGAAGAATACAAGGTTGTCGTCAAGTGGTCCAAGATCCAGGACGAGGGAACCCGAAGTTATCAGCGCTGCTATGGGGCTCCATTCTTGTTGCAGATTTCTGGTTCGGGGCTGGTGGCACCTTGTGGGATGCTCTTCAACGAGAAGTACAGCAAATTTCACATGGGCAATATTGCGAAGCAGCGCTTCTGGGACATCTTCCACAGTGATCGCTACTGGGAAGTCATGAACCACTTGGCCTCCCCCGCCTTTAACGCTCAGAAGATGTGTGGCAGTCTTTGTTTGCAACACAAAGTGAACGAATATTTGGACAAGGTAAAAAAGGGCGAGATTGAAGTGGAAGCCCCTGAGCTAGCTCCCCCACAACATTTGGATTTTGTTTAAGTAGGATTCTTAGGAGAGACCATGAAACACATTCTCGTAACAGGCGGTGCAGGCTATGTGGGAGCGATCCTAGTTCCCAAGTTACTAGACAGAGGTTATGAAGTGTCCGTACTCGATCTCTTCCTGTATGCCGAGCAATCCGTTTTTCCGAAGAGCGACAAGCTTCACTGTCTGAAGGGGGATTTGCGAGACCGTGATTTTGTGAAGCGCTCTTTGAAGGGCGTTGATACGATCATCCATTTGGCTGGGATTTCCAATGATCCTAGTTCGGACTTGAATCCGGAGCTTACCAAGGAAGTGAATATTGAGGCGACCAAGGATCTCATTGCGACCGCCCGGGATCTCGGGGTAAAGCGCTTTATTAACGCGAGCAGCTCGAGCGTCTACGGCATCAAGGAAGAAAACGATGTAACAGAGGACCTTTCCCTGGAACCTCTAACGGTTTATTCGGAATCTAAGGCAGTTATTGAAGATTTTCTGCGCACCTCGCGAGGATCCATGGTGGCGGTGAGTGTGCGCTCTGCCACGGTTTGTGGTTATAGTCCCCGCATGCGTTTAGACCTCACCGTGAATATCCTCACGCACCACGCTGTGAAGAAGGGTCAAATTCGGGTCTTCGGTGGCGTACAGAAACGGCCCAACATACATATAGAGGACATCACCGATTTGTATGCGGAGCTCGTGGAAACTCCAGCCAATTTGATCGATGGTAAAGAGTTCAATGCCTGTGGTGCCAACCACACCGTAATGGAGATTGCGAATCTGGTGCAAGGTGCGGTCGGGGCGCAAATCCCCATTCGTGTCGAACCTACCAATGACCTACGCTCGTACCATATTTCCGCCTCTCGCATCGCGAGAGAGCTTGGCTTCGTACCCAAGCGCACGATCGAAGATGCGATTCGGGATGTGGCTGAGGCCCTCGCGGATAGCCGCATCGCCGATCCCGAAAACGACATCCACTACAATGTCCGTACGATGAAAAAGGTGCTAAGCGCGTAGGGCCGAAAGGCATTTACACCTGTCAGCCCCCTTGACGATATCCAATAAGTACCTGTAATTATTTGGTTTTAACTGTGTTTCACGCCCGTTGACCAGGCGCTGGCCGCCCAAGGTGTATTCTCTCAGTCTGCTGATGACGCCCTTTTTGTGCGTGGACGGCGTTGGCCCACCCCTTGCAAACACTCTCAGTATACGCCGCTGTGATAAACGCAACTTGGATTCACAGCTTTGGAACTTCATGGGAGTCAACGATGAATACGCTACGCCTTAAAAAGATTTTCCGTCGCAGCCTTTTCGCCGCTGCATTTATTCTTTTACAACTCAACGTCGGGTGTACTGGCCAACAAGCCAACTCGCTTGTCCAAACTGGAGGAGTATCGCTTCCGGATTTGACCGGAACTGCCTTCGGTGACAACTACCAGTTGGATGATCCATTCGGAACAGGTAGTGATTTTAGCTCAGACGACTTTGTTTTTACCGATGTGAATTCAACCAACAACCTGGACGAACCGGTTTTCAATTTAGACGGATCTGGCGCTTCGCTCCAGAACGACTGTATCAACGCCGACCTTTTTGCTACAGGTAACGTGAACTCCAGTTCGAATTACCTGGATGGCTGTTTGGCCTTGGACAATTCGCAGTTTACGAGTTTGCCGTACCAGGGTAACGGCCTAGGTGGAGGAATCGATCCCCTCCAGCTTCTGGCTTCCCAGGTAACCCAAGGTACTTTGTATGGCCTTGAGTGCATCAACGTAGCCTATCTTTACGTACCGATAGTCAATCAGGATCCCGAAGTGGGAATTACGCTTGCTATCGCGGCGATTTCGGATTGCTACCGTCAGATTTTCAACCAGGTTGCTGCAAGCCCTTACTGGGCCAGTAGCCAAGGTTTCCGAATGCAAAGTTTTGAACCTGAGTGGATTTCCTTCATGCAGCAAGCAATGCCGCGATAGGGACTACTTAGCTCAAAGAACAAGACGAATACGCAACTTGAACGCAACATGGGAGTAACGACAATGACTCAGCTTAACTTGTACCGCCGCGCTTTGGCGGGAATGATACTAGCCTCTTCACTCTTCTTGCTCGGCGCTTGCGCCCGACCTGAAAACGCGATGATATCGGCATTCCGCCAGACGACGGATGCGATGCTGCTCGCGAAAGTACAGCAGGTCAGTGCGATGCGCGCGACGGTCAGCTCCGGTGGAAGCCGTGGGGTTATTGATCTTAACAACAACGGCCTCGGTAGCGGTTACTCTACCAGTCTCCGAGCTAACTCCACCAACTGCATGAGCCGAGTCCAAGGGATTCCCAAGCAAAAGAATTATTACTGGTCCATCGTTGGTTTGCTGGTTCAGTGCAACGAACGCCAAGTGTTGGCTTCCGGTAACGGTTTGTGGGGAACCATGTACCCCTACTTGAGCTATCAAGGCCAAGGGTACTTGCGCTACCTCTCGGATCCTCGAAATATCTCCGGTCAATTCGTGAACGGATACGGTTTAGGCTACCGATGGGGCCAGAATGCCTCATGGGGTCTTGGAAACGACCAGCTGCTGATGTGGTACAACCTCGGCGGCAGCGGCAACGGGTTCTTTAATAACTCGAGTCCGTTTCCTGGATAACAGTTAAGTTTCTACTCCCAATCCACCTCAAGACCAAGGCGTCGTGAAGGCCTCTTTGCCGAAAGCAAAGAGGCCTTCACTTTTTTCGTAGATAGATCGATGAGATCTATGTGCGCCACTTATTACTTACACTCGGTTTATTCTTCTCACTCATTTTGATTCCGCAGACAGCGTCAGCAAGCAGCGGGCTCCAACGTGCTTTTCGCGGTGCGCGGGGAAGCCATGCCATACGGCGTCGCGTTCCGCGGCCCGCCATCCGGCGCTTTCGGACCCCTCGCCGTCACGCCGGGATTCGAGGTCGCTACCGCAGCGATAGATACTCCGCCAGCAGCGGCCGCGGCCGGATTGCCGAGCGGAGTTTGCGTCGCGGCCTTTCTGCGGTAAAAGGGCTGGATGCGCACCGTCTGTTACGCCGTTAGTCCCGAAATCTCTCTTACCGAAATCCGCCGTGGGGACAAGCCCGCCTTTCTTGAATACCTTGTCGAGAAAGAAATCTACGATTTCACACTCGCTATTCCCCATCCCTACAAGGAGGACGATGCCGATGAATGGATTCGCCTCAACGAGGAACGCCTCGAGCGAGAAGCTCCCATCACAACGTTTGCTATTCGTCAGGGGGATAGACTGATTGGGTGTTGCGGCTTCTTGGAAGCGCAGGGACCCATGAAGCACACGTCGGAAATTGGTTATTGGATAGGTAAGCCACACTGGGGAAAAGGGATCATGTCCCAAGTGGTTTCCAAACTGTGCGAAATCGGATTCAAGGAACTTGGTTTTTTTCGCCTAACGGCCCATATCTTTAGCCACAATGGGCGATCGGAACGGGTGCTTGTGAAGAACCGCTTCAAGCAGGAAGGTGTGCTCCGCAGCCATTACCTCAAGGATGGTGAGTACCGAGACGCTAAGATATTTGCGAGGCTAAAGACCGATTAGTCCACTTGTCACACTGCGAGCCAGGCGGTAAAACCGACCCATGGCGCAGACCTATACAGAACCCTACCAAGTATTTTTAGATGACATCGACTACTGGGGCGTTGTCAGTCACCATAAATGGATTGCTATCTTTGAGCGTCTGCGCACCAAAGCCTTTGCTGAACCCTTTAAGGAGTTGTTGGGTGCTGGGTTTGGCCTAGTAGTCGCGGGGCTTACGGTGAGTTACAAAAAGCCTGGGATCTTTAACCAGAAACTTACCGTGGAAATTACACCGCAAAGTGTGGGGCGAGCGTCTTTTGAAGTGAAACAGGTGGCCCGAGATGAAAAAGGAGAAGTCCTTGTCGAGGCCAACGTCCATCTAGTCTACGTGGATCGTGCGGGACGCCCAGTGAAAGTGCCAGACGACGCCCGTAAGCGTTTTCTCGAGTAGCTTATTCGGTACCGGGACGGAAGATGTCCTGAAGCATATTCAAACTGAGAATCACCATCACTAAGGGATCGGCGACACTACGTTGCTCTGCTGGGAGTTTCTGCAACTGGGCGCTTAGTCCGGCAAGCGCCTTGTCATTGAAGAACGGGAAACGAGAGCCGTTTGCGCTTTCCATCTGAGCACGAACAAATTCGGCCATCGGCCCATTGTCGCGTCCGGCGGCGGGCGGCGCCAAGAAGGGATGCTTCTGGCGTTTGTAAATCGTTTCCGTAACGTAGGGCTTTGCGGCCTCTTTAAGAATAAACTTTTCGCTAAGTCCGTTGATCTTGTAGTTCATGGACAGCTGGGTGACATACTCGACAAGCTTGTGATCCAGGAAAGGCAAACGCCCTTCCAAAGAGTGCGCCATTTCCATGCGATCCCCAAGAACGGTGAGAATATAGCCTGGAAGAGCCATCTTGGACCAAAGATAAAGCGATTGGTTAACGGGATCCCGCCGTAGAACTTGTCGACTGAGATCCAACTCATTTAAGAAGAGCACGGCCGCCTCGCGCTCGGAGAGGCGCTTACCCAGCTCCGGTTGCAAGATCATTCCAAGCTTCTCGCCCATTTGGAAATTAGTTTCGAAGAAGGACGGAACGAAACCCAAGATCTGCTTTATACGTGCTGACTTGGGCGACTCTTGAGTGGCGAGCACGACGCCGCGCGAGACACTGTTACTCGCTTTAAGCTGTTCTAGAGCTTCTTCCAGCGCCTTCGGATCCTGCCCCTCGCTGTTATAGAGCCACAAATCCCTGCGAAAATGCGGGTAGCCGGCGAATACTTCGTCCGAGCCTTCACCGGTCATTACCGTCTTGATTCCCGCAGCGTGTACTTTCTTGCTGAGGATAAACTTGGCAACTCCGTGCGGGTTTATGCAAACGCTTTCTGCATGTCGGACAGATTCTCTAAAGTTATCGACGATATCCTGGTCTGTTATCGAAATCGGCTCAAATTTGGCGCCGGCGTGTTTTGCCATTTCTTCAGCGATGGCTCGCTCGTCATAGGCGCTGTCGTTGCCGAAAGAGAGCGTGAAGGCGCGGAGCGGACGCTGAGAAAAGTGGTTGGCAACACCGAGTACCGTACACGAGTCCAAACCGCCGCTTAGATAGCAGCCTACTTCCACGTCTGCGCGCAAACGGAGCTTAACGGCTTCTTCGATAAGGCGTCTGGTTTCAAGAACCGCTTCTTCCATAGGCGGGTTCTTGGTTTTTCCCTGCTCGGGATAGTTGAAGTCCCAGTACGGCTGAATTTTAAACGAATTTTTGGAAGCCAATAGGAAATGGCCTGGTGGAATCTGTCGGATGCCCTTGAAGAGGCTTCGATCCTGGTGCAGCACCATGCCTGCACACAACTGCATGACGCTTTCTTCGTCCCAAATAGCTGGTACTCCGGTAGCAAAGAGGGCTTTGATTTCTGAAGCAAAAAGTAATTTCCCTTTGTGTTGCGTGTAAAAGAGCGGCTTGATTCCAAAGCGATCGCGAGCCGCGAAAAGCGTTTCGTTTAATCCGTCCCAAATGGCAAAGGCGAATTCCCCGCGCAGCTTTTCGAGACAGGTGGTGCCCATTTTCCTGTAGAGGTGCAGAGCGATTTCGGAGTCGGATTTGGTGGCAAAGCGGAACCCTTCTTTTTCGAGCTCACTCCGAATGGCTTCAAAGTCGTAGAATTCGCCGTTCGCGACCAGCGTATTGGTGCCGTCGGTGATGGGTTGATCGCCTGTAGAAAGATCGATGATGCTGAGTCGGGTGTGCCCGAGGCCCACGCGGCCGTCTTTTCCAAACCAGCGTCCCATTTTGTCGGGGCCACGGTGGACGATGGCGCCCATTCCGCGTTCCAGCTCTTCATGGATGGGGCCGTTTTGAGAGACGATTCCGATGATTCCGCACATGAGGTGCTCCTTTGCACTTGGGTCTATTTAGCGAAAACCGGACCCGGTACCCCCATGCCTTATCAAGAATAAATATCTGGGATATTAAGGGCTTATTAAGTTTCGTCTCAGATCGCACCCAGACTGGCGTCTCCGAGTGACACGAAAAGTACCAGTGATGACGCAGAATGTTAAGTTGCTTTGTGCCTGAGTGTTGCTCAAAGAACCCGCCGCAGGGGTAAAGGGACAATGCTCGCGGCCAGAATCGAACTGGCACGACCTAAAAGATCGAGGGCCTGAGGGGAGGGAAAGTCATGGACTTAAAATCGGTATTCGGACGGGAAGAATGCTCGCGGCCAGAATCGAACTGGCACGACCTAAAAGATCGAGGGCCTGAGGGGAGGGAAAGTCATGGACTTAAAATCGGTATTCGGACGGGAAGAATGCTCGCGGCCAGAATCGAACTGGCACGACCTAAAAGATCGAGGGATTTTAAGTCCCTTGCGTCTACCAATTCCGCCACGCGAGCCCAAGGGTGCCAATCTGCGATGCGGAGGACGGCAGCATACACGGCGAGTCCCCTTTGGGCAATCAGAGCGGCGCCAGGGATTTTCGCTCCCACCGATAAAAGGCCAGAAGTCCAGACGAGGCGACGGCGAAAAAGAGGACCGGAAGCCAGTAGGCCTTCGAGATACCGACCGCATCGGTCAATCGCCCGATTGAGAAGTGGCAAAGAGCCAAAGTGATTTGCATCGCGACTAGAATCCAAAGTGTGAGACTGCGCCATTGATTGGGGAAATTGCGCGCCAGTCTGGCCATGAAGATCGGGAAAAATGGGCCCATCAGTCCCGCTGCTGCAAATCCTAACGGGTAGCCGGCACGGCCTGCAAAAAAACCTAGAAACGCCATTACCAACGAAAAGGCGAGTAGTGGCCATTCCCACTCGTTTCGGAGCGTAAAGAGACAGACCATTCGGCTAAGCGCCATCGCGAGAAAAAAACCGCTAGCGTAGGGTGAGGCCTGGCTCACGGACATGCCGGCGGTTTCTACCAGGTACGTGGGTAGCCACATCGAAAGTGTGACTTCTCCGCCGACATAGCCTCCCATTGTGAGTAGAAGTACACACTGAAACAGGCTGAGCTTTTTGGACTGTACGGTGCGCGCGGGAACTTCACCAAAACCGTGCGCCCGGATCAGATAGTAAAGTGTAATGGCGGTGCCCACCGGAGGGATAATGGCCAAAGTCCATGGCCAACTCCAACCCCAGACCAATATGCCGCTGACCACAAGCGGGGCTGCAAGGGATCCAAAACCATACATAGCGTGGAGGGCACAAAGCAAACGCGCCTGCTTGGAAGCGGGAACGGCTTGGAGGATGAGAACATTGGCACACGCGCCAAATCCGGAAACGACTCCTCCAAGAAGCACCCCGAACACAACAAAGGTTGAAAAGGAACTCACGTAGAACGCGTAGATGCACGCAAAGAGAGCAAAGATGGCGGTCGCGATGGCAACTGCCTGCTCGCCGTATCGGTTCATCAGCGGCATGAAAGATCCGGAACAGAAAACAGAAATAATATAGCCGCCAACGAGAAGGGCGCTTGTTTGGCTGTGCGTTAGCCGGAGCAGCTCGCGGAAAACCGGCAGGAGTGGCCCACGTGCGTTATCCACGAATGCCCCCACCAGTAAAAAACCAAAACTCGCCGCCACCAATCTCTTGTTCATCAAGTTGGGCATTGTGAAGCTCGCGGCGGCATTTCGCAAGCCTTTGGTTGCCGTCTTCAGGCCCCGGCTCTAAGCTCATCGGAATGAACTTACGGGTTTTACTTCTTGCGAGCCTAATGTTGATTTCCCCACCCCTGCTTAGGGCCATGGGCGCAAAGGACGATGTACTCGTTTCGATTGCCGACGTCGATCCGACCATCCTCGTGGAAGCGCGTTACTACAGCACACATAACTTTGTGGGGCGGCCCATTCGAGGCTATGAGGCGGCGAAGTGTCTATTGACTCGGCCGGCGGCGAACGCGCTCAGCGCTGCGCAAAAAGAGTTTCTTAAAGGTGGTCATACTATTAAGGTTTACGACTGCTTTAGGCCTCAGCGTGCGGTGGATGATTTTGTCGAGTGGGCACGCGACCTAAAAGACCAAAAAATGAAAGCCGAATTTTATCCCGCCGAAAAGAAAGAAGAACTCTTCCAAAACGGTTACATCGCTTCTCGTTCTGGACACTCGCGTGGAAGTACTTTGGATCTGACCTTGGTTAAGCTTCCGGCTAAAGCGAACGCAGAATTTCGCGAAGGGCAAAGTCTTGTGGACTGTACTTCGGTGAAGCGTTTTCAAGACAACTCTATAGACATGGGAACCGGTTACGACTGTTTTCATCCACTTTCGCATACTGATAACCCTAAGATCTCGAAACTCGCGAGGAAAAACCGCGACAGGCTCCGCTCCGTTCTGGAGTCTCACGGTTTTCAAAACTATTCCAAAGAATGGTGGCATTTTACTTTGAAAAATGAGCCCTTTCCGAATACCTACATGGATAGACCGGTAAAGTAGTTATTTTGGGGGGCGAAATGGTTTATGGGGGCATTTACCGCGCAGTATTTTTCTTTGCGCTTTTTTGGGCCAGCCATGGATTTGGCGCGAGCAAGGCCAAAGCTAATAATCATGAATGTCCAAAGGGAGATTGGAAGAACTCTCTGGTTCTCCATCACATCGCGGTCGGGCAAGGTGATGCGACTTTCATGCGCACACCCTCAGGCACAACGGTTTTGATCGATGCGGGGCTGCCGGGCAGAGGCAAAGCCGATGTCGTTCCGACTTTGCAAAAGTGCTACCAGCTAAAAAATCTCGACTACGTTGTGCTTACGCATTTCGATCAGGATCACCACGGGGGCCTTGCGCAGGTGCTCAAACATTTTAAAGTAAGCCACGCGCTCTACGATCCGGGTGACAAGATGTACACGGGAGCAACCGGACCCAAAACCATGTTTGCCCGGTTCAAGAAAGCGGCGGACGCAACGGGAAAACGAAAGGTCCCTAACGTCGGTAAAAGTGCTATCCCGGATAAGAGCGTTGATTTTACAATCGTGTCGGTAAACGGAAAAATTTTCAAGCACGGCGATATCCCCATACTGAATGATAAGGGTAAACCAAAAGACGATAACGCCATCTCCATTTCGATGCATGTGCGCTACGGCACGTTCGATTACTTTATCGGTGGGGATTTGACCGGAGGGGGAAACCGCACTCCTGACATTGAAACAGCGGTGGCTAAAGTTGTCGGGGACGTGGATGTTCTGCATGCCAATCACCATGGTAGCGAAACTTCGAGCAATGATGCGTTCCTAAAAGCGCTGGAACCCGAGCACGTGGTTATCTCAGTAGGGAATGGTGGTCTGAACAAGGGACGCTATCATCACCCGGAGACCAGCGTACTAGAACGTCTCGATGGGTATAGTTTCGTGCGGAATGTTTTCCAAACGGCCAAAGGGGAGAGCTTGGCTCCGCCCGCGGTGAAGCAAAAAGTCACAAACATGAATGGCGACGTTATCCTGGTCGCAGAGAAAAACAGCTTTACTGTTCAAGGCTATGGAGATTTCCGAACGGACGGTGATTGACTGATCAGTGGGCCGCGCTCTTTCGACCAAATTGGTGAACAGTTTCGATTAAGGTTTCACGAAAAACCGGCTTGGTGATGTAGCCGTTGCAGCCGGCATTCAAACAGCGATCTTTGTCTTCGACCATGGCGTGGGCCGTAAGCGCGACTATCGGTACGGTATAGCCCATTGCCCGTAGACGTCTGGTCGCGGAATACCCGTCAACAATCGGCATCTGTATATCCATCAGAACGAGGTCATAGCGGTGTTTGCGCGCCAGTTCGAGGGCTTCCTGCCCATTTTGGGCGACGTCCACATTCGCCCCGCTGGAAGTCAAAAAGAAGCGTATGAGTTCCTGATTGTCCGGCCCGTCCTCAGCTAGGAGAATGTCTAATCCGGTAAGATCTCCTGTCTCCCTGCGTTCGAGACTGATGCCCTCATCGTAGGGGCGGGGGAACTTGTGGATTTCAGCAAAAGCCGTCTGGGTATCGTGCGTGCAGCGAATGGTGACCTCGAAGGTGCTTCCGACGTTCGGCTTACTTTCGCTTAGCGTGACGTCCCCGCCCAAAGCCCGGGCAAGCCGTCTCGAGAGAATGAGACCTAAACCTGTACCGCCGTACTTGCGAGTAGTTGAGCTATCGGCCTGCACAAAGGGCTGGAAGAGCTGGTTTTGTTTTACGGGTGAGATGCCACAACCGGAATCCGAAATAAGGACTCGAAGCAGATCATTGGAACCTTCGCGTTCCACACGAATCCGCACCCGGACTTCACCTTTAGAGGTAAATTTGATGGCGTTGCCTATGATATTCAGCAAAATCTGTCGCAGCCGATGTGGATCTGTATTGATCGTGACGGGCACGGGGCTTAGAAACTCAAAAATCAGCTCAAGCTGTTTGTCTTTTGCCTGCGAGGATAACAAAAAGTAAACGTCCTCAAGTTCCTGCAACAAGTTGAAATTGATTTTCTCTGGCTTGAGTTTTCCTGCCTCAATTTTGGATAGGTCGAGAATGTCGTCGATGAGTTCGGTAAGGTTTCGTACGCTGCGACCAATGCGGGCGGCGTCAGCAAATCTCTGGGTCTCGCTTCTTTCAGGCAGGGCCATGCGTTCCACAAAACCCAGGATAGCGCTGAGGGGCGTGCGCATTTCGTGGCTCATGTTCGCAAGAAACTTTGTTTTCGCAAGGTTCGCCGAATCGGCGCGTTTCTTTGCTTCGCGCAATTGCGATTCCACGCGCTTCTGGTCCGTTATATCCCAGAACGCGCCAATCGTGCCGATAGTGTTGCCGTCGCTGTCTTTCATTGGCACTTTGCATACTTGGGTGAAGAGTTCGGTCCCGTCCGGCGCACGGAATTTTTCTACCGTGTGAAGAGCGTGCTGTGAGGACATTACGATTTCGTCATCCCGCCGATACTTTTCTGCGAGATCGGGATCAAAGAGATCAAAGTCAGTTTTTCCCAATACCTCCCAGAGGTTTCTTCGTAGAGTTTGCAGATAATAGGCGTTGGCAAATAGCAGGCGACCATCCGTATCTTTGCGAAAGATATTGAGCGGGAGGTTCTGGACCACCGTTTCGTAAAGAGTTTCCGATTCTTTTAAGCGGATCTGGGCCGAGCGGTGCTGCACTCTTACCGCCGCCACGAAAAGCATGGTCACAGACGTCGTACCGATAAACAACTGTAGCAGGTGGATCGATTCAATTCGGGTTCCCTGATAGTAGGGGCCAAACCCATTCACTGTGCCCAGAGCCGCGATCGTAGTGATGATAAGAATAGCCGTCGTACAGCCGCGCCTTCCGAAACGGAACGTGGCCCACAATAGAATGGGGATACAAAGGTGTTCGATGGGATAGTGCCCGTAGCCAGCTGGCAACCAATCGTAAAAGACGAGCTCCGAAACTCCAACGACGAGGACGCCGAGCAAAGCCGCTTCCAACGCCCGACTGACAGGCCATTCGCGCGGCGGCCGGCGAATCCAGGCGAGCAGAAAGGGTGCGACGACGAGGTTTCCGAAAATGTCGCCAAGCCACCAGACACGCCAAAGCGACAGAAAGGAAAAGGCCTTAGTCTCTCCGGTTAAAATGATCGCGCTTACGCCGATTAAGGCGCCGACCATCGTGCTGAGGCACACGGGGCCGAGCAGAAACAAGCTCAAATCGCGCGGTCGATCGAGGGGGTTGGCTTTGCCGATGAGATGGTAGCAGAGGTAAGCGCCAAGCCCCGCTTCCAGTGTATTCCCAAGCGCGGTGATAAGGGCTGCGGTGAGCGTGATCCCGGAAAGCGCGTGTGCGATGGCGACGCCTACAAACACCACTGGGAGCACGGAGTACCCGTAGAGGATCGTATAGGCGAGCGCGAGGCCCGCAGGCGGCCAAATCGGAGACACACCCGAGGGCATCAAGGCAAAGTAGTACCCGAGCTTCGAGGTCAGAACGTAGGCAATGACAAACGCCACGCCACGCAACCAGAATTGACTGCTCCGGAACGTGGAACCCCCCTTGTTTCGGAATCACGAACATTCAAGGGCGTCTTTACACGCTATGTCAAGCCGGGAGGGGAGTTTTATAAACTATTAATATTACAAAAAAATAGGGCGCGTCTCAGGCGGGACTACAACTTGGCGGCGTCTGCACTCAGCTGCCAGGCGCGGAATTTTTCCTCGTAGCGCATGGTCCGCGTGCCGGGGCTGATTTCAAGATTTACGGTCAGGTCCGTTCCGAGCTTCCAGGTGATGATTATTGAACCGGTGAGGAGGACCCCCGCGGGCTTTCCGTCAGAAGTGAGTTTGCTCCCCGAGCGGTCGAGCGTAATGAGGGGCAGCGAGGGAAAATAGGCGCCGGAAGCGCAGCGAAACTCCCGCGCATCGATGACAATTTCAGTTTCACTTTGCGAAATGGTGAAAACAAGGTCATCACAGCGATCGGTGAATCCACCCAACACACTGCGTACATTGGTGAGTTCCCAGGTGCCAGAAAAGTCTCCGTCATCTACCAGCAAGTCCTTACCGGAGGTAAAGGTGATGGGACAGCCGCTAAACAAAAAAAGTGCGCTGATACCAATCAAAAACCGCTTGTGCATGGAATCCCCTGGAAGAGAAGTAAAGGAAGTGTTCTTCCTTTATGATAGCACAAGTGCCGCGCTGTTAGCGATCGACGTAGTAGATCGTCGTTGGGGCAAAGGGTGAAACGACGGGACTCGTTACGATCGGTGAACTATAAATCGGCGTGCTCACCGGTGTCGGGCAGTACACGGGCGCGCTTTCGTAAATAACGGTGGTCTTGGTTGTCGTCGTCGGCCAGCGCCAGCGGGCACGTCCTCGCATGTCGCGGTTTGGGGGAAAGGGAATCCCCATCGCCGTGCAGCCGTCAGGCCCCCAGCAATAGGTTACGCCCCGTACGCTGTAATCGTAATAGCGTACGCGATCGCATGTCTTGGGATCGGTTCGGTATTTTGCTTCTTCGTCAAAGACGAGGCGGATTCCGGCTTGGTGTTGGCGCGTGGCGCCCGAGGAGCTGCGAGTTTCCCACACGTGGTCGATGATGACATTCCACTGGCCGTCGACAATTTTGGCGTCCTTATCTACGGGGAAGGTCACGTGACAGTTTGTGAGTTCCATCTCCTTGCCAGTTTGCTGGGAGCTCTTGCGAATAAGTTCGAGCTGTTGTTTCAGTCGCGGTTCGCTACTAAGCAGGTGGGGGTAAATGTGGGTATCAAACTGTGTCTTCTCGCAGGTGCTGGTACGGGTCGCGGCCACGCCCGAAAGGGATAGGGTCAACAGAATCACTAGCCAGTGCAACATAGCATCCTCCTCATCGTTGACGCACAGCAACACAGCTCGAGAGCCGCGTCAAGAGCGGGTCTTGGGATTAGGGGTACTCGTCTTCGAGGCAGTGTACCAGGATGGCAAAGGCGTCCTCTGGGGGCAGGGAGAAGGTGGTGAGGTAGGCCAGGTGATCGCGTAGCTCGGGCTTATAGCCGCTCGGGACGGAGGGCTTCTGAAGAAGCTTTGCGACCCGCGGCCGAAGTTCATCGAGTGATGCGGAGGACACGAGTACGGCCATTTCTCCAGTGGGGCGCGCCTCGGCATAAAGAGCAGCAATTGTTAGGTCGTGGATCGCCTTAACCTCGGCAGGCTCCATTTGGAGCCAGCTTCGAGAAACTGGGTGCTGCTGCATCGCGATCTTGTAGAAGGTCTTGCGGATGAGTGAAAGCGTAAAGGGAATCGTGGCAGTTTCAAGGCCCTTGCGAAAGTGCGGAACTGTGGGTGTCCGCGTTCCCAAGAACTCGAAAGCGTAGTCTCCGAACTTTTCAATTTCCGCGTCTCCAAGTTCAGAAACCGCTCGCCGCAACAACTGATCGGATAGAACCTGCCCTTGTGTCCCGGCAAGCCGATCCAAGAGACGGGCATGCAGCATCCCGAACAAACCCAGAAACTTGATCTTGGCTTCAAGCTCGTAATAGCGCGTTCGGACGTAGGCGTACTGTCTAAATCGCGTCGCTACCTCGGCCTTTTTTTCGGGCGTGTCTAACTCACCAAAAAACTTGTTCCGCCGGGCTTGGGCGACAAAGTCGTCCGCTCCGTCTATCTCCGCGCAGAAACGGCGGCACTCTTCACTTTCATGATCCATGGACAAAAGGGGGGGCGCGCACAAGAGCGTTAGAGCGAGGGCGGTGGCCCCCAAGAATTTCGTACTTTCAAACTTCACAGCATTGTCCCTAAAGATGGGCCGTTTATAGCAAAATGTGCGTTTTAGGGGAAGTCCTTAGGAAGCTGTGTAATTACAGGCATTTAGCTAGGCCTGGCCGCTTCGGGCCTGTCCACCCATGGCAAGGATGTTTCCGGTCCAGGGGGCGGTGGAGATGCGGCGGATGGCGCCAAAAACCCCGCGGGCTACGTTGTGGACTGTATTGACCGTTGGGTTCGGGTGGATGGTGAAGCACGATAGGTACTGAGGCGGGTACCAGGTGAATTGGGGACCGGTAGCCGCGTAGATCATCTTTTCGTCGAGTGCGCGCCTTCCGATGTTGTCACGCCCTTCGAGAATTCTATCCACCCAGTTTGGGCGAACGAAATGCATTTTGGTATAGGGGTTACGCCTGTGGTGATCCATGACGACGACTTCGCCACCTGGTCGGAGTATGCGGTGTGCTTCGGAAAACGCCTTTTCCAAATCAAAAACATGCAGCAAGACCCCAAAGAAAACGACAACATCAAAACTGCCGTCCTTAATTTTTGAGTCGTAAATATTGCCGACAATGCCCTCGTCGATGCGCCCAAATTTCTGGGCTTTCTCGACAGCTTTGGCGGAAAGATCAAATCCCGTTACGTGGTGCCCAAGAGATTTCAAAAAGGCGGCGACAAAACCCTCGCCGCAACCAACATCCAGAATCCGCTGGGGTCCGCTATTGAGTAATGGCGAGACAGAGAAAATTTGTCGGTAGTCAGACTTCTCAAAATGGGGGTAGACGTCTTCGTCCGCCCACGCATCGTAAAGTTCCTGCACATCTTCGGTTGATGGACTTATTCTAGACATCGAGCGGCTTTCTGAACTGCAGGTAATAGTTCGGCATAAGGTACTTTTGCGGCACCAGAGAGCGCAGCCCTCGACTATAGATTTTTTGAAGTCGCTGGCGGACGCTCACTCTGTCGTAGTGACTTTCGGTGTACAAAATCTTTTCAATCTTGAGGTGGTTTTCGTGACCGAGTTCCACGAGTTCATCCACCGTCTGAAAAGTTTCGACAGGTCCGATAAGCTTCACCACCGGTGTGAGCTTTCTAAAAAAACTCTCAGGGTTTGAAATCAGGCGGCGTTGTGGGTGTTGTGCATTGGGTTCCATCACGATAAGCCTTCCACCCTTTTTCAAAACGCGGGTGGCTTCCGCAAAGGCTTTTGCTTTGTCCTGGACATGGTGGAGGCTGTGCTTGAAAAATGCCATGTCAAAGGTGTCGCTTTGAAAAGGCATGTTCTCTGCCGAACCAATGACTCCGTAGAAACCTGTGGTTGCCGCTAGCAGGCAGGCGGCCGGCTCGAGTCCGACACGAATTTTGGCCGGCAAGCGGGTTAGCAAGGCTCCCGATCCGCACCCTATTTCTAGAACGGCGTCTTTTTCCTTAACCTGCATGAGAGTGGCCCAGCGTTCGTAGCTTGCTTCGCTTTCGTCTTGGTAGACGGTATTGGCAAAATGATCTTCCCAGAAGGCGAGCTCTTTTTTTAATTTTTCGCGATCCTCATCGGATAGGAAATCAGGAAATCGGCTGTCCCGTAGAGCGAATCCCTTCCCGCACCCCCCGCAGTTGATAAGGCCGGCAGAAAGCTGGATGTCGCTTTTCCCGCAGTTTACGCAACGCAAGTAAGGAGCGAGCGGTACAAGCCCAGTTTGCGGGTTGCTCGTTGAGACGGATGTTTCAAGCATGGCCATTTTTCTCCGGGATCAATAAGGCAGGGTGATAACTCTTGGTTAAATTATAGCCTTTAACAGCCGGTGACGCCTATAGGCGAAAGGGGAGCCTAGGCAGCGAGGTGGAGGTCCCACTGTTCGCGAAGTTTCTGGCCCAATTGGTAGAGAAACTGCGAAAAGACTACTCCGCCTAGGAGCCAGTAGAATGCGAACTCCAGGTGTTGGAGGACGTGTAGACTTTGGAAATGAATGGCCGAGGCTAGCATCAGAGCTACTACCGAAGCGAGCCCAACTACCGGGAAGATCCAGAGGCGTTGCTCATAAAGAAAGCGGCGTTCAGCCCATCGAAAAACAAAGAGGCTAAATAGGGCGCTGCTACCTAAAAAGACGCTGCCGCAAAAAAGTGCGCAAGCGATAGGGCCATATTCCATTACCCAAGTCATCAGGCCCTGGCCACCGCCGAGCGGTCCCAAGCCGAACTGGGGGCAGACGAGTAAGGTGAGTGTGCCCGCAACAAGCTGCACAGAGACGAGTTTCACAAAAAATTTGGCAGGACGAAAAGTTAAATCACGGAGAGTTTGTTTTAGTGTAGCCGTGCGAAGTTTTTCCGGGACTACATTCCCACTGTTCTCTAGGAAATCCTGGAATTCTTTTTCAATGTCCTCTGGCATATCCAACTACTTTTTTCCTATCAGAGTCCGCAAACCCTTTAGGGCGCGGCTTACTCGTTTTCGAACTGCCACTTCGCTCAAGTTGAGGTGGGCGGCAATTTCCTCAAACTCCAGATCCTGATCGTAGCGAAGTTCTAAAATTTCGCGTTGATCCGCCTTGAGAGCCCCAAGGGGCAACTCGGGTGCTTCGGTATCTGCGGGTGCCGGTAGGGGGAGATCTTCGAGTGGCACATGAGGTTGTCGGTAGATCTGCTTCGTCCTTGCCGCATCAATAACCTGATGTCGACAGAGAGTGAAAAGCCACGGTGCAAAACGAAACTTGGGATCGTACCGGCCTCGGCTTCGGTGTAGCTTCAAGAAAACAGACTGATAAACCTCTTCGGCAGCCTGAGTGTCGGGGATGCGCTTTCTGAGGTAGTTGTACACGTGGTTTGAATACCGCCTGTACAAAAGCTCAAAAGCTTGGGCATCGCCCGCCTGATAAGCCACCATGAGGGCCTCGTCTGTCTGCTCGCCTACCATCTCTTCGCTATCGGCCCTTTTCTTTCCTGACATTGAATACGAAGCCTACCGTAGTTCTGTGACCCGGTCACAAAATCCTGACTCCTTCGTATACGTTAAGGAAAATAACCACTTAGAGCAACAAGAGGAGACTACTATGGACCGACGTAAATTCTTGGCTAATGCGGCCGGCACGCTGGCGGCGAGCAGCCTTCCCTTATACGCACTTGGGCGTGAGCGCCGTGCGTCGTCATTTCGTTCCGATCTCATCGTGAGCGATCCGACGGTGCTGGCGGCTCTCAAAACGGTGCGGGCCGCGAGCTTCGAATGCGTTTCTGCTGCCGTTGCTTGTCTGCAACATTGTGAGGAGCAGGCTTTTGGCGGCAACGCGGATATGTTCAAGCATTGTGCGATTAGCGTTCACCAGATGATCCCCATCTGCGAAGCGGTGGGTACCTTGGCCGGCTACAAGGCCGTTCGGACCAGCGAACTTCTGGATGCGTGCATCAATGCCTGTCGTGAGTGTGAAAAGGCGTGCGCCGACCACAGCGGGCATTTTTCGATGGGGCACCATCTGGAGTGCAAAGCCTGCATGGAGGCCTGCAGACGGTGCATCGACGCCTGCTTGAAGTTGCGCGATAGCTTGTAAGAGGAAACAAGGAAGAAAGGGCCCCGTTAAGATCGGGGCCCGCTTCTAATTACTCCGAAGCTTCGTCGGCCTTGGGGGCGACCGGGGCTTCTTCTGTAGCGGCCTGAGGGTGTTCTTCTTCTTTCACTTCAGGCAGCGTGGTGGTCTCGGAGCTAACCGGGTGTTCGGTATCCGTTACCGCCGCTTCATGTGCCGGTTCCGCTTTCTTGCTCGAAAAAGCCGGCTGGCTCAGACCTAAAAACAACGTCAAAAACGCCCCAACCATCAGAACTGGTTTTTGCATAACCTCTCTTCTCCTTTTTAGTGTGGGCACATGCCCGTTTGCCAACAGACGCTAGTGGCAAAAAAGTGTGACCAAAAAAAGAGAAAAAACTTAAAAAAAGTTAACTTGTACTGCTCTAGGGTTGCGACCTGCCAAGCGCTACTTTGGCAGGGAGTTCGCGATGGCTTCCACCGATTTCCGAATGTCCCCAAGCAGACTGGAAGAGTTGGCGTTTACCTCTGCCTTGAGGCTGCTGAGCGTTTCCTTCAGGCGCTTTTGTTGGCTTTCAATGAAGTCTTTGGCTTCCATCTTGGCCAGATGAGCACGTACTCGAGCCAGGTCAACTTTCCCTTCGAGGCCTCCGGCTTCGGCCCGGAATTCGTTGAGAGACTCTGAGAACATTTTTTCAAAGACATCCCAGTTGTCTTTTGCTTCCATGAGGCCGAGGTGGACTTGGAGCTCCGCTTCGCCCAGGCCGCCTCCAATTTTGTCGACAAAATGCCTGATTTTGCTGATGAGGTTGTTGAGAAATTTTTCGGTCTTTTGCCAACCTTCTTCCGCTTCTTTCCTGCCCAGGTGGGCCTTGAGTTTCAATTCGTCTCTGAAAGTTTCGAGACGCTCCAGGGCTTCTTCCGCGTGTTTCTTTAGGGATTGGGTGGTTTCGCTCATTTCTTCCTCCTCAAGATTCTGAGCGCTTTATACCACCTTCTGCGTTGATTACAAAAAAAGTGTCCTACCGGGTTGTGCAAAGAGCGAGGACGCTACCGGGCAAAGGCCACACTTTCTTGGGGTGATTGGTACTTTCTTGTCGAATCAAACGAGAGCCCGTGCCGCTGTGGATGGAACGCTCGGCCGTCCAAAGGCCATCGGCATCTGTGGCCATTGCGTCCACAAACCAGTTGATCTCCGCTGAATAGAAGCGCGACGGCTCCACTCCGGGACTCAGCTCCTCTAGGTGTGAGTAGACCGGTAACGTGAAAGGGGCGCTTGGGATATCTCGACTCGCAAGCACGCGATCCTCTAAGGAAGCGAGAGCAAATAGCAGGCCTTTATCGGGCCAGGTGAAAAATTCCTGGATTTTCCCCGTGAAATCCAGGCGGGTAACCACGGGGCTGTAGGCATGGGAGTTTGAAGTCACGCTAAAGCCGATCCAAAGAAAACCACCAGCCGACAAAATCTGCGGGGCCTTCCACACGTCCCGCCCGTCCACCAAATCGATACTTTTTTCTAGCTCGAGATCCTGAGTCCGCTGCTCAAGCCACACGCGCCGACTCTCCTGGTAAAGAAGCCAATAAAAGTTCTCGTGGTAGAGACCGCGTACAAGGGCACTTGGACGTTCAAGTAGTGTTTCAAACAGGACTTCGCCTTTTGGAAGTTGACGCCGTTGCAAGCTGGTTGCGCTCGATACCAGTACCGAATTGTTCTCAACGTCGGAAAGAAGTTTCCCAGAGAAAGGAACCGTCTTGATGTCAGGGTTGCTAGCATCGACGCTCTCGTTTTTTCCTAACCATACTTTGCAGGAATCTTTTTCGATGGCCCAGGACGGTGTGACAACGTTTTGTATTTCTAAATCGTCGTTTTCGGTTGTATGGGCCACATAGCCCTCGCCAACAATCCAGGTTTGGGAGTAAGCGCTAAGGCAAAGTAACGTGTAAAGACAAAATATTGCGTATCGCATTCTACGGAGCCTAAGAGATAGCCCCAGGACTGACAAGGACGCTAGCGTCGCGTTTTAGGACGAGGGAAGGGAGTGCCGCCCTCGGTCGCAAGAATCTGCCAACAGTGGTCGTGCAATTCCGGTGTCTGGGAAATAGTCTGCCGCGCGATAGCAAGCGCGGCGTCTTTATCCGCGCGTCCATTCACGCGCAACACCCAGAACATCGGGCCGCGTGGGTCGCCACCGACATACTGTCGGCGGCGCCAACTTCCTTGGCCCTTTTCAAACTGGGTTTCCAGGCGCTGGACAGCGGGTGCGATTCCGATGAAACTCAATCGGTTGTACCCGATGGCGAGCACGTTCGCGACGTTGGGGTAGCCCACTAAACCGAAGGGAGTGCCCAAACTCTCGATAGACCCGTCGTATTCCACTTCATAGATGTTTCTCGGGTTGTCTTGAAAAAACGGGCGGTAGTTTTGCAAGAGATTTGAGACGTCGCGGTTTCCGTAAGCTTCAAGATAGTGCCCCACCTGCTCGGCAGTATAGCCAAAGTCTTTGAAACCATAGGGACCCGATCGATCGCGGACGGCTGCTAGGTATTCTGAAAGACTCGGGTGGTAGTTATAGAGATGAAAAAACTGCTCTGCTGTGGAAAAGCGGTGCACCCTTTCGCGGTGATGATCCAGGTGGATGAGCGAATCCAAACCTGTGAAGCGCATGAGGTTCAACGTGCCACGGCTGGTATCCCCAAACTCGCATAGGATAATGCGCTTATAGCCCCCCGCCTCCGCGTGAAAACGAATGTCATGGGCGTCGTCTTCACTGAGTTCTTCTCCCTGACCGTGAACGCCTCTGTAGACTGATATGTTGAGGTAAGGCCCCAAACGTAAGGCTACCTGCTGGATCAGTCGGCCCTCGACATCATTGGGAGACACCACGAGCAGCGTTTTTGGCGCATGGATGTTCACAAAAAACTGAGGGGGATCGGCGCTCTCTAGGCGGCTCGGTCCCGGAAACGGGTGCTGATAAACGGGGTGCAATTTGTTTTCGCTCTTTGCGTCCCGGAGCAGAGTTTCAAGCGGATCAAACGAGGGGTTCTTCCACCTGCCGAGTACCGCGGCGCGCGCGTCTTCGCGCGCCAAAGCGAGCCCAAGTAAGATTTCCTTTGCTTGGTTGTTCCGAGAAGCCTTGTCCTCAATCGGTTTAAGATCGGTAATCGATGCTGGGGGAGTCCAGGACGGGGCAGCCACAAAGGGTGTGTCGACGCTCAGCTGGGAGAGGGTTGCGCCTCCAGTTGTTGCGTAGTCAGGTGTAATCTTGAAGTTTCGAGCGACTCGGTTTCTTAAGTAGGCAGTGAAATCTGTACGAATTGAGTCGATCGTATCGTAAAGGTACTTGAAAAGGCGAGCCCGCGTGTGGTGCTCGGGGCGCGCCGAAAAAGCCTGCAGGCGCCAAAAATCTTCCAGATCCTGGAAGTAGTCCCCAAAAATACGTTCGAGGACGTTGTTTTTTTTCAGGGCTTCGAGCCGCCCAATGAACGCACTTGTGTGCCTTAGAAAATGGGCGACCTGGGAGTCGTTCAGTTCCCAAAGTTGCGCGGCCGGGTAGTACTGGGTGTGTTTTTCCCGATCCCAAAAATTTTTCTCCAGTGCCAACTGGCTAGTTAAGCGTCCCTGTATAAAGGGCCCGCGTACATAGGTCACAAGCGGGTGACCATTTACGATATCGACTGAGTAACCGATCGCCCTGAGCGCGTGTACGGCCAAGTACGCTTCCGCAAGTTCTTCAAGTTGAACCAAGGTGAGCGGAGGCAGGCCGCCGCCCTCGGGTACTTCCATGGGGTTGAGATCCACCCATTCTGGCTGAAGGAAGGCGAGCACCCACTCCCCGTTTTCACCAATAGTTCCATATTTCGCGGCGAGATCGGGTTCTGTCGGGTGGTCCTGAACGCCGATTTCCCGCGCTACTGCGGAAACAGGCACCCCATTTTGCCCACGCTTCACAAAGACCGGGTAGGCCGGAATGTGCGCGACTCCCAGGGCTTCCAGGAATTGGTGGACCGCGAGGTGCTCTGCCACGCGGTTTGGGGGCGCAAGGTTCAGCACGTAGCGATTACCGAGGGTATCGGCCGCCGCCCAGCGCTCGAAATAAAAGCTAGGGGAAAGCGCATCAACGCAAATGGGCTCGCCGTCTTCAATGGTAAGGATGTGGAAGCTCCCCTCTTCCAAGTAACGGGAAAGGGAATCCACAGCGAAGGCCGGGACGCACGCAAGCCACAAAAACAATGAAAGCCAAAACGACTGCATAATAAGGTTCGATGGACGCAAAAGGGTAGTAATAGGCAAGCTGGCGTTTTCAATCAATAGAAGAATATGAAACCAAATAATTTCATGGGCTTAATTGTTGCCCGCACAAGCCTCTGATGGCGCATTCCACGAGATTGTGCTACATCCCTGCACCATGCGGCTCGGCCTAGTTGCCATTTTGTTTTCGGTTTCCCTCGTTGGCGCCCCCGGGGATGCGCGCCTCACACTCCCACGCGGTTTGAACTTTGTTCGCTATTGCTCCGCGATGTTTGGCGAAGCGCCTTATGTCGTGAAACTCGGCGATCCCAGACTGACGCCTTTTCTCGGGTATTATGACAACGTCGATGCAGGGGATTTGGAAGCGATCATGGCGCTCTTTTCGGATGATGCTATTTACGCTCGCAATGAGAACCAGTTCCTTGGTATTGGCGCGGTACGCGGGTTTTTTGTCGAACGCCTTAGTCGTCTCAAAGGCAAACACACGCTGCTCGGCGCCTCGATTAAGGGCAATCAGTATTTTTTCTACGGAACGTTCAAAGGCACGAATTTCGGCGAGCCCACCGAGGTGGATTTTCTCGACTACTGGGTATTGGACCGCGAAGGCAAAGTGTATTACCGCCAGTCCTGGACGAGTAAGGCGGTTTGACGCCGGGGATGGCGAATTTGTTCCAAAACTGTTATTGGGTGCAACATGAAGTGTCCTGAATGTTGGAAGCCAAAGAACCTGTGCCTCTGTGAAGACCTCGACCCCGTGGCGTCGCGTTTGCGGGTTCTCGTATTGCAGCATCCCCAGGAGGCCCGCAACCCGCGGAGTACTGCTCGCTTGGTATCTCTCGTTCTGCCGAATGCGGTCCATCGGGTTGGACTCTCGTGGAAGTCGCTCGCGACAGCTCTGGGAGCAGTTGCCACCCCCTCCGAGTGGGGGATCTTGTATGTCGGTCAAGCCAAAGAAGCAGAGCGCCTCCCGAAGAATGAATCAGTACATGTGCTTTCAAAAAAGAAGCGCTTGAGGGATCTCAAGGGTATTGTGGTTCTCGACGGGAACTGGAAACAATCGAAAACATTGTGGTGGCGAAATCCTTGGATGTTACGTTTGCACCGCATGATCCTTACGCTTCCGGAAAAAAAATCTCGCTTTGTTTCGCGCCAGCCCAGAAAGAGTTGCATCTGTACGCTCGAGGCGGTTTCAGAGATTCTTAAGGCTTACGGCGACAAACCGGCCACTTTTGGGGAATTGGATAAGACCTTCGATCTTTTTGTGGAGCGCCTCCAGGCGCCGCGCGGTGTACCCGTTGCGATCCCTGCTAGTCCGCTGACAGAAGCTCCGCGTGAATCTGTTTAAGCAGTTCGGGAAGCCAAACTTTGGAATTTGAAAATCGATAACCCAGTTTTCTTGCCTTTTCCGTAATCATGAAAATATCCGAGGGCACCCCATATGGAGAGTGGTTGTCGGCGCTCTTTTCTATGGCAAGTACTGGGAGCTTGCCCGTAAGGTCTCCGATATAGTCCATCATCTCGTTAAGAGCGATAAGTCCGTCTGCCGCCGCGTTCAGTAAACCCGATTCGTGAATCTCCGTTCCGGCCCACAAAAGAAAGTCTGCCGCTTCGTCGGACTGAATGAGGCAGATGCGGGCGTTGGGAACGGGAAAATATATGGGAAGTCCCTTTAGCGTGCGTTCCACATGAAAATGCAATCGGCGAGTGTAATCATCCATCCCTACGACAAATGGGATTCGCACAGAAACTGCCGGCAACTTCGATTGTTGAAACAGGTAGGCTTCCGCCTGCCTCTTCCCTTCGGCGTACTCAAAGGTGCTTCCGATTGAAAGCGCGTGAAGCTTCGGGTTGAAACTGTCCTCGTTCCGAGCGGGGCCTTTGGGAAAAACTGACATGGAGGAGGTGAAGACGTACCGGCCAGTCCGATCTTTGAGAAGCGCATCGGCAGCGGCAGCTTCACTGGAGTTAAAACAAATCTGATCAAACACCACATCCCATTCGGTGTTACCAAGTGCGTTTTTCAGTGCCTGTGGATCCGAACGATCGGCTTTTAATGCTTTTGCACCTTTCGGGATGTTCCCGGATTGTCCCCGCGTGACAACACTTACGTCGTGCCCGGCCCTGAGAGCTTTTTCGACCAAGAGTTTTCCAAAGAAACGGCTGCCGCCTAATACAAGAAGCTTCATAAGGATGGTTTATCGCAATTCGCCCGCTTCGGCTAGGGCACGAACGGGCCGCGGAGAATTCGCAGCACCAACAAAACAACCACACCCATGGCCAGATTCATCCACCAACCGAGGCGCATCATGCGGCGCATATCTACTTTCCCGGTACCGTAGACAATCGCGTTGGGTGGCGTGGCGACGGGCATCATGAATGCGAGGCTACAGGAAAAGGCTACCGAGAGTACCGCAAAAGAGGCGTTGGCACCAAAGGCATTGCTGGCGGATAACGCCAGGGGAACTAGTAAATTTGCGGAAGCCGTGTTGGACGCCACTTCGGTAAAAAAAATGGTGAAGTAGGTAAGTGCGATCAAAAAAATGGTGGCGCCTGCTGGGCCAACATTGCGAATGAGAAACTCTCCCAGTATTGCGGCAAGGCCGGTATGAAATAACTGAGTGCCCAAACTGAGTCCGCCGCCAAAAAGAATCAAAGCGCCCCAATCAATCTGGGTGGCCTCTTTCCAGGAAAGTAGCTGTCCGTTTTTACCGGGAAGAATAAAGAGCAAGCTTGCTGCCAGCATGGCAGCGACGCTCTCCGGAATGTTCTTATCGAGCCAACTTGGGAAAGGGTGCGTGTTTCCAAGGAGCACGCCCAGAATTCCCGGTCCAACCCACAATACGAATACGACGCCTACGGCGAAGAGAGTCAGCCATTCTTCTTTTTTGGTCGGCCCGAGTTCCTTAAAGAGAGAGTGTATTTTCTCTCCAAATGGAGTGCTCGGACACTGACGTAACTCCCGCGCGGTAAAGTAGGACAGCACAACCAGTCCAGCAATGAGCATCGGGACACCTATCTCCATCCACTCCAAAAAACCGATGTCGATGTTTTTTTGCTCATTCAAAATCCCTAGTGCGATCGCATTGGGTGGCGACCCTACCGGGGTTCCGAGTCCCCCAAGACTGCACGCGTAAGCGATGCCTATCAGGACTACTTCTTGGGCTCGCGGAGACTCGGGGTAAAGCGAAGCGAGTACGCCTAAGGCAATCGGAAGCATGAGTGCCGTGGTAGCGGTGTTACTGATCCACATGCTTAAAAAAGCGCCGACTGCAAACAAGGTAATGACCGCCGAGAGTGCGCTGCCACTTCCCCATTTGCGCGTGAGAACAAAGAGTGCCAAACGTCGATCCAAACCGTGTACTTGCATCGCGCGGGCGATCAAAAAGCCTCCCACGAAAAGGAAGATTACCGGGTTTGCGAACGGGGCAAAGGCCTCCTTTGCATCGCATATACCAAAAGCAACGAGGAGAGCGGCTCCAAGAAGAGCGGTTGCCGAAAGGGGGATAGCTTCCGATAGCCACCACACGATCACCCAAAGCATCAAGGCAGCCATCCGGTGCGCTTCAACAGGAATGCCCCACGAGATGTTTAAACAGGCTAGTGCACTGAGCGGTCCCAGTATGAGCGGCAAGATTCGCATGGCAAATGTATGCCATGCTTAGGCGTCGTTTTCAAAGTGGGGGCGACAATCAGCCGCGACGATTTGCCTCCACTTGGCGGAGGATTTTGCGAGCGAGATCATCCGGTGTTCCCATCACCGTACGGTGAAGACCGTCGGAGACGACAGATGCCTCGATTTGGACGTGCGTGGTTCCGTCCGCGTTCTGGTAAAGCTGCCCCGTTGCGGTCCCCAGTAGGCCGTTCCCCGCGCTGAAGAAGACTCGCCCAGTTTCGCTGACGCCTCCAGAAACCAAAAAAGACTTGAGGCACAGCGGTCCCGGGATCCGCATCAACCCCGCTGCTCCCAGTTGGTTCATGGCCCGACGGACCTCATCCGGGGAGGCATCCACATCAAAACTGTCGTTCACCGCAAGTGCCCCAATGCAGGTAAAGAGCAAGACTAGGGCAAAGATTGTGGGCAGACGGCTCATGCGGGGATACTTGCCCGATTCCGCTACTTTTGTCCAGTTCGTGTGGCTCGTGAAGCCTCGAGGACGTAAGAGATACCATCGAGACTGAACTGCACGACACTTTGGAAAAGCGGCGGGCTGTGCACCGCTTCAGATAGCCGGTCCGCATTCTTTCAGAATACCCACCTCTCTTCATTCGAAGTGTTTCGCTTTACACGGGAACACAAACTGTCACAAAAACACCCCGCAGTTGGTGACGCTTGCAAGCGCAGCCCTCCAAAATCACAGGCGTTTTGGCACATCGATTGCTAGATCTGCACTGGGTGCGTAAGCGGTGGAGGGATGGAGAGTGGTTTGAGAGCGCAGCAGCCTTCAGTGCTTTGGGCGGTAGTACTGGCATCATTCATTTTGTATTCCGTGCCTTCCTTCGCCCCGCCGGATCCCGAAGCCCAGCTCAAAGTTTCTGTTTGCCGAAGGGCCTTAAAAACTATCGGGCTCGGAGCCTTGACGGCACTCGCCGGACTGACCGCGACCACTTTAGTTGGGGAGCCAGTATTGAATTACTTGGGTCTCAAACCTTCGCAGGAGCAGCGCATTGCTGAGGGCGTGAACGCGGCCTTGGATGAGCGCGAACGCGAGGACAAAGAGCTTAGAGAAATCCTTCCGGCCAGTGGGGAACCCGGAAACGCAACCCCAGAGATGATTGCCGACGCCAAACTTGCTTTGCAAATCGCACGTGCGCAGATGGACAACCCTGGCACTTCACCAGAGAGCGTTCTTGCCAAGACAATCACAGATGAACAGCTCCCGCTACTTTACGCCAAGCTTAAGAGTGACTTGGGTAAGGAGCCCTCAGATCCAGTTTCGCAAATTCTAGCCAATGCCTTGACCCAAAAAGTGGAAGAAGTAATCGCGAATGGGGATCTTGCCACAGCGGACAAGACCAAGATCCGCGAGGCCATCACAGTAATCCGGATGTGGTGGGAAGGCGAAGTCCGAAAAGAAAGGCTACTGGGTAGATAGCATGAAAAGCTTTGTTTACTTAGTCGGATTGTCGGTATTAACGGCATTCTTTGTCGCTGGATGTGCAGGCACCAAAGAAGAAGGCGTCTGGTTTCTCATCAAGATTGTCGATAGCACAGCTTCCCCAACTCAAGAATACAATTATGGCCGCAGTGATGGCCAAGTCTTGGTTTTTGACGGAAATAGGCTTGCGGAACTTGACCTTCGGCTTGGCAAGGTTCGTTGTCGGTTCAGAGCCTATGAGCACAAAGACGATATCATTTCTGTGCCAGCTGGAGGCGGATGCTCAGCCGAGGAGTACCGCGTTCTCGAGTTAACGAGTACAGCGCTTCAAACGAGCAAGACTACCGATCCGCGCAATCAGATTGTTCGTATTTATTCAAAGCAGGATCAAAAATTTCTGGACGAGCTGCTTCAAGAGAAGGGGCTAAGTCGTAACGACATGTAGGATTTTTCGTGAGTAAAGGCCTAAAAAAATTCCTGCTGTTTCTGATGTGTGTGGTTTGCACGGGTGCGTTCGCACCGCCTCACGACCCCGCTAGGTCCTACGACAAGAGTGCTGCGGATACGACCTACCACCCTGGAATCAGCGTCAGAGTGACCCTCTTCGGTAAGGAGGGCATGCGCGACCGGCTGGATAAAGACTGTACCGTGTACATCTACAACAGTAGGAAGCTCGAGGGGGGGCGCTGTCAGTACGATGCGGGGATTGCGGGCCACTGCATACGGGATTGGGATAGCGCGGGGAAACAACACGACGCCAGCCTCTTAACATCCCGGCGTCTTGGTGAAGTGTCGGACGTGAAATTCCGACTCTATCCTGATTTCAAAAAAAAGGAAGATATTGCAACCGCTAAGGATGTGGGATCGGTCGGCTTTACTGCGGATTGCGACGAATCCAATCGTCGGATTCCGGTTTGGGCTTTGGCAGAAAAAGACAAACTCCCAGCTGTGGGCGCCATCTGTATGGTGCTTACGCAAAAAGGGTTCATCGTTGGTGTCGTCAAAGACGATCCGGCGGCGAAAGAACCCATGTTGTATCTGGACACCAAACCGTTTGCTGGGGTGGTGGGTGCAGATCAGGAACCTGACTTCTCGCAATCAGGATCTGGATTGCTCTGCGACAATCGCATCGTTGCCACTTGTGTGGGTATTCCGGCGCGTCGGGAAAAGAAGGGTTTTTATTGCTCGGGTGGATTGTCTCTCGGCTGGATGCGCAATCAAAAAGGAGCCACCAAATGATTCGGGTTTTATTGATCTCCGTTTTCTTTTCGCTCGGCGGAATTGCCTATGCCGAACGGCCGAGCGCTCCCACCGCGCCATCGCACGCGTCGGGAAACCCGGCGCAACACGCCGTTGCCCCCCAGGCGGCAGATCTTCCCTGTGAGGCGTACTACCTGGAACCTCGTTCCAAAGCATTTCGTATGGAAAAATTGAAGGATGCTATTAAAGGCCTGGACGATCCGGATTTCTCCAATCAGGTCGCCGCCATCAGCGATGTCACCTGTCTCCTCAGCGAGGGAGAGCGGAAGAACGAGGCCCTACCGGCGGTGGACGCAGTCCCGCTGCTCATCGAGGCTCTGCGCCAAGTCGGAAAGAAGCGGGGCGACTTTCTCTCTGAGCTTCTCCTTGTTGGCTCGCTTCGGCGGTACGAAAAGGAACTAAAGACGGACCCTTTTCTTTCGGCCCAAGTTTTGGCGGCATTGCTCGATCGGGCGGACAACTCGCCTGCGGATGTCTCCCGCTGGATCGCGGCGCGGACGCTAGCGGAAATCTTCCGGGACAATAAAAAACTAAAAGAACTTTTGAACCGCTCTGCCGAATTGGAGCTCACGGCGAAAATCTCCGAGTCGAAATGGGGTAACGCACTGGCCGTAGGTTTCATGAAGCGGCAGCTTGCCAAAGATCCGCTTGGCTATAGCCCTTTCAAAGAGGGCCAAATTGTTGGGCTGGAGGAATTTGCGGCAGAAAACCTCACCGAGGAACAGAAGAAAACGATCCCCGTTTCTCCGTACTTATCACTTATTTTTTTGGATCTTCGCTAGGGACGATGGTTGATGGTGGGCGCACGAGGGCTCGAACCTCGGACCTCTGCCCCCGAGTGTGAAGAAAAGGCAGCGCGTGCGCTGCAGCTTATTAGTTGTGCTGTAGATGGTGGGCGCACGAGGGCTCGAACCTCGGACCTCTGCCGTGTGAAGGCAGCGCTCTAACCAACTGAGCTATGCGCCCGTACAAGGTAAAATTCGTTCCGCGATTTCGGCCTCAGACAGGGCGCTGGCAGCGCTTTCTGTCCAATGGCTCGCTCCGCTCGCAGGGCAACTGAGCTATGCGCCCGTTAAACGAGTCCCAAAATTTGTACCAGAATGTCCCTAAAGTCAAAAGGCGGTTAGCGGAAAGAGCCATCGAGAGAGGCTTGCTTGGGCGAGCTGCCGGGTGTCGGGGCTTCCTGGCCCAGCTCCGGAAACTGGACGTCCATGAACCCACGGATAAAGTCCTGGTTATCCTCACCTAGCTGAAATTGTAGCGCAGGCGTCCAGGCGACAGACGGCACGCCGCCGAAGTCACCGAGCCGCTTGAATCCCCAGTCAAAGCGGTAGGCGACGTCCGATGGCAAGCGGCTAATATCGCCCTTTAGGTCTTCATAGGGCGAGCTGCCGGTGTCCTTGGAGCGTTCGTGAATATCTGCGCGGGAGGCAAAACGCTGGAGCAATTGCGCGACTGCCTGTCCGGCAATCCGCGTTCCTCCTTGAGCGATGTTATTCCTAAAAACCCAAACTTCTTTCAAGTTGCTAGAGGCTTCGCGCATATCGAGAATCTGTTCCACTTTGGAGGCCACCATCTTGCCGCTCGCAATGACGGTAACGCCTCTAAGCGTGGGGTAGAAATTATCCATGATGAAACGCGCGACGGAATCCTTTTTAGTTCGCGTGTGCCATTCGTTCACAACTTTTTGGAGGTTTTGATATTCGACCGGCAGTTCCGCATCGACCGTTACCGGAACTTTCGTTGGACGGTATTTGCGGGCGATCTCCTCAATGGAGTTTTGGTTGCCTTCATCGCCGTAGGCCGTAGCCAGCGAAAAAAACACTAGCGCCCACGCTGCAAGTTTTAGTTTCCCCCCGAACATATACAAATAGAGTGCAAGCGGCGTGCCGCTGAGATGCCGGAAGTATGCCGGGCGTATACATGTAAATAATTGAAAATATTGTTAAAACTGGCCAATTTTTGCAGGCACGATCCCGCATTCTATTTGAATGCACGGGATAGGTTCCGCACACGTGCGTGCGACCTATACAACGCCCTACTTGAGAGGGTTGTCCAGCCGCGCTTGCAAGGTTTCAAGCGCCAAGGCCTCGCCTGAAATCGGATCAGAAACTTGGGCAACAATTTTTCCGAAGGGTAGCGGAAGATGGTGGTTAAGAAACTTGATCGAATGGGATAGGCGCATTCGAATCGCGACGAGCGGGCGGCCAGTTCTCTGAGACAACTCAATCAAAGAGGCACGAGCTTTTCCGTAGGGGCCGCCAGAATCGGTGGCCAGGCCCAATCGGTTGCTTGGATGATTTTTCATGAACTCTATGATCTGTTCTCGTTTGGGAACAGGGCCTCTACGCCAATAGCACCAATAGCGTAACCCACAAAAATGATCCCAAACCGCAAAAATGTAGGGAGTCACCCCGTGGTAGCCAAGCCACACGGTATTGAAACGCCCACCCGTGCGGACCGCAGGGTGCAGGCAAAGCCCGTAGACGTCGCTGTGTGAAGTAAACAGGATCGCGTTTTCCGGAATATCGATGCTTCCTTCGGTGTCGTATCGGTAGGTCAGCGAAAGAAAAAAATTAGCAATGGTAAGCAATACGCCAAACGGGAAGGCCACCAAACGGTACAGAACTTGCCAAAAAAACCACTTCATCCTCGAGCTCCACAGACGAACTACGACGACTCAAGGTTTGCAAGTCGAATGCCACGAAGAGCAAGCGGCCGCAAGCGGAAGATAGCACTCTTTGGTTGGTCAGTGCTGACAAAAATGGGCAGGGGTTTCAGGCAGGAAACGAAAAGAGTGCGTAGGGGGGGACTTGAACCCCCAAGGCTTGCGCCATAGGATCCTTAATCCTACGTGTATACCAATTCCACCACCTACGCGTAGACGAACAAAACTACTTCTTTTCCGGAGCCGCTGGCTCGGCCGGGCTCTCTGGGGCCGCCGGCATATTTTCCGGGGCTTTTTTCTCCTCGATCGGTGCCGGGGTGGATCCGATTACCGACTTTTCCGCTTCCACAATACGCGAGCGGGTAAGGAAAAAACTCGTGCAAACAAAAATCAAGGCCGCGACGGAGGTAACCTTCGTGAGGAAGTTTCCGGCGCCTTTGCTGCCGAATATGCTTTGGCTGCTGCTACCAAAACCAATGCCCATATCGGACTTTCCTGGCTGCAGCAAAATAATCCCGATGAGTGCCACACACATCGTTAAATGAACCACAATTAAAAACGTCACGTCTCTATACTCCCGGTGCGCGAGATTCTAACCCATTCTTTATCACATTGCTAAACACAACTGGGTCTAGACTCGCTCCACCTACCAAAAATCCATCGACATCCGCTTCGCGAAGCAACTGGGCGGCATTCTCCGGTTTGACACTTCCGCCGTAGAGAATGCGAAGCGACTCAGCGGCCGAATTCCCAAGCTGAGCACTATACCACTTGCGAATGGAAGCGTGCACGGCCTCTGCCTGTTCGGGGGTCGCATTTTCCCCGGTCCCTATCGCCCAGACTGGTTCGTAAGCGACAACAATGCGCTCGATTTCGGAGGCACTCATCCCTTTGAGGATGGAAAGCTGGGCCTCGACTACTTGCATGGTTTTATCCGCACGGCGTTCTTCCAGCTTTTCGCCCACGCAAAGGACGACTTTTAGACCTTCAGCTAGCGCCGCTCGGGTTCGGCTAAGAACAAGAGCGTCATCTTCCAAGTAGATGTGGCGGCGTTCCGAGTGGCCAACCAGCGTCCAACCACAGCCGAGCTCTTTTAAGACCACCGGCGAGATTTCCCCGGTGAAGGCGCCCGATTTTGCCGTCCCACAATTCTGGGACCCGAATTCGATGGGGCGACTTCCCACCGCAGCAGCCAATGTCGAAAGATGGGTGCTTGGCGGACAAATGAGCACCTCAAAATCCTGACCAAGCTTTCCTGGGGCGGCCACGAGAAGCTCACTTAGCTGGGTCACGAACTCGGCAGTTTCAGCAACCGCCTTGTTCATCTTCCAATTTGCTACAAATAATGGAACTCGCATATCCCTTGCTCAGCCCAAAAAATTAGCCAAAAACAGGTCTATCGTTCTAGCTTTCACGCTTTGAAAGCGCAAGCGCCTTAAGCCCAGGCAGGTTCTTGCCTTCCAAAAACTCCAGCGTGGCTCCGCCGCCAGTGCTGATGAAGTCGAAATTCTCTTCCTCGCCCGAAGCGGCCACAGCCGCGGCACAGTCCCCGCCCCCGGCCAGTTTCTGAGCCCGGGAGCTTCCGATGGCGCGCGCGATGCCGAACGTGCCTTCCGAGAAAGCCTTCTTTTCAAAAACGCCCATGGGGCCATTCCAGAAAATCGTTTCTGCCTGAGAGATCGGGCGCGCGTAGAGATCGACCGTCTTGGGGCCGATATCTAGACCCATCTTATCGGCGGGTATGTTCTCGCTGTCTGTTAAGTCGCCCTTTTCAGAGTCAAAGCTATCGGCAACGACGTGATCGATGGGGAGAAGCAGGTGGACGTTGCGCGCATCGGCCGCCTTCATGAGCTTTTTTGCCAGCGGGATTTGCTCCTCTGGGCACAAGCTTTTACCTACCTCGTAGCCTCTCGCCTTCAAAAAGGCGTAGGCCATCGCACCACCAATCAGGAGCGTATCCACTTTTGGTAGAAAATGCTCAATGACGCCCATCTTGTCGGAAATCTTTGCGCCACCCATCGCCAAGACAAACGGACGCTTCGGGGCCTCGCGGAGCGGTTCGAGGTACTTCAATTCATCCTGCACCAGAAGCCCGATCCCTTTTTTTTCCACGAAGTGCGTGATGCCTTCAGTTGAGGCGTGCGCCCGGTGCATGGTGCCGAAAGCGTCATTAATATAGATATCGCAAAGCTCGGCGAGCTTTTGGGAGAACGCGGGCGTATTGGCCTCCTCGCCCGGATCGAAGCGCAGATTCTCCAGCAGGAGTACATCTCCAGGACGCATGTTGTGGGACAGACCGCGCGGGCCATCGCCGACACAATCCTCGGTTAAAATGACATCTTTACCGAGCAGCGTGCTTAGGTGCGTACCGACGGGTTCTAAGCTGTATTTTGGATTGCGTTGCCCTTTTGGTCGACCCAGATGAGAAGCGAGCAGACACTTGCCGCCTTGTTCCAGTACAAAACGGATGGTCGGCAGGGCCGCTTCAATGCGTGTATCGTCTGCAACGACAACGCCCTTGTCGGTTTCTTTGAGCGGGACGTTGAAGTCCACGCGCAAAAGAACACGTTTGCCCTTTAGATCGAGTTCCTGAATCTTTGGGTAGTTCACTAGAACTTGCTCGCCATCCACGCCGCCAAGTCCAGCATGCGCGAAGAAAAACCGCTCTCGTTGTCGTACCAGCTCAGTACCTTCACCATGGAGCCGTCCACGATCATTGTGGAAGGCAGATCCACGCTGGAAGAGTGTTTGTCGCCGTTAAAATCGGACGACACAAGCGGCGCATTGACTGCATTTAGGACACCCTTGAGCGGACCCGTCGACGCCGCGTGGATAAAAGCTTCGTTTACTTCTTCCACGGTTGTTTTCTTGCCGAGATCGCCAACGAAATCGACAAGCGAGACGTTCGGAGTCGGGACGCGTACAGACGTGCCGGTCAGTTTGCCCGCGAGTTCGGGAATCACAAGGCCGACGGCCTTTGCGGCTCCGGTCGAAGTCGGGATCATATTAATCGCCGCGGCACGCATGCGCCGGTAGTCTGAATGGCCTAAATCCAAAACACGTTGGTCGTTTGTGTAGGAGTGCACGGTGGTCATGAGACCGCGCAGAACGGTGAATTTGTCGTGCAGCACTTTTACGACCGGCGCCAAACAGTTGGTTGTGCAGGAGGCGTTGGAAACGACATCATTCTTCGCCGGATCATAGTCTGTGTGGTTGATGCCGTAGACCATGGTCTTAATCTTGTCCGGATCCTTCACGGGAGCTGAGACGATAACCTTCTTGGCACCTGCACTGAGGTGCTTTGCGGCGCCGTCGTAGTTTGTAAAAATTCCCGTGGATTCAATGACGATATCCACTCCCAAATCTTTCCAAGGCAGCTCCGCCGGATCCTTGTGCGCAAACACTTTTACCGGCTTGGAGTCGACGAGTAGGGCACCTTTGTCCCAGCTAACTTCGTGTCCCCAGGGGCCGTGAACGGAATCGTATTTCAGAAGGTGAGCGTTTTTCTCAAGTTCCGTGAGATCGTTGATGGCCACCAGCTCAAACTCCGGTCGCGCCCATAGCAGGCGGGTCGTGATGCGCCCAATTCTGCCAAAACCGTTAATGCCCACTCGAATCTTTTGACCAGCCATCGTGTCTCCTCGCTCGACTAAAAAGTTTAGTGATCCGTTGTATATAGCGTATTGCTTGCGCCTTCAAGGCCTGGTTCCTCGGGTGGGCAGTTTATGGCTTCACAATTTCGACGCGTCGGGATAAAAGGGGTGGGGAAGTTTCGAAGGGATTCGCGTTGCTGGAAAAAAACATATTTATCAAGGACTTAAAACCCCATGATACGGTTCACTCCACCTTCCTGGTGAAGGGCAAGGAGACACCCCTAGCCCGAAACGGGAAGCCCTACCTCGCGATTAGCCTGATGGATCGTTCGGGTGAGATTGATTCGCGCGTCTGGGAAAACGCGACGGATATCGCAGAGACCTTCGATGCGGGTGACGTAATAGCTGTTGGGGGCAAAGTGAATGCCTACCAGAATCGCCTGCAGCTCATTGTGGACCATTTGATTCCCATATCCCCCGATGAAGTGGACTTGAGAGACTTTTTGCCAGAGGGGCCGGAGAACGTCGAAGCCTTGTATAAAGAGCTTCTTGCCATTTTCGAGGGGGTCTCCAATCCTTGGGTGAAAAAGCTTTCTCTGGCCTTATTGACGGATCCCGAGATCGCGGAGCGGTACAAGGTCTGCCCGGCCGCCAAGACGATTCACCACGCTTTTTTGGGTGGCCTTCTGGTGCACTCGCTCCAGCTGATTCGTCTCGTGGACTCAGTATTAAAATTCTATGAAGGCATCGATAGGGACATTGCGATTTTTGGCGCGGCCTTCCACGATTTCGGTAAGATTTTTGAATTGTCGTACAACAACGCGTTTAGTTACACCGACGAAGGCAAACTTGTGGGGCATATTACGATCGGTGCGATTCTAATTGATCGCAAGATTCGTGAGATTCCGGGTTTTCCAAAAGACCTTGAATACCAACTCAAGCACATCGTGCTCGCACACCACGGCCACCTGGAATACGGATCGCCAAAGCGCCCGCACACGATTGAGGCACAACTGGTGCACCATCTCGACGACATGGACTCCAAGATCAATAGCATCCAGACTTTCATGCAGTCAGTTAAGACTAAGTCGCGATGGACGCCGGAGCACCGCGCCTATCACCAGTATTACTACCGTCCCGATCTCTACCTAAATGCTCCGAACTAAGTTAGACTGTTCGCATGTCAGACTACTCTGAATTTCTTCCCGAGGCCGTTCGCATTGCCGAAGAAGCGTCAGCTATTGCGGCGTCGTATTTTCGCCAGGCGATCTTAATTGAAACCAAAGCGGATCACTCACCTGTAACGATTGCCGATAAAAAGGGCGAGGAACACATCCGCAAAGAACTTGGCAAAAGTTTCAAAGGCCACGGAATTTTGGGAGAGGAGTTTGGAAACGAGGCCCTCGATGCGGAATTTGTTTGGACAATCGATCCCATCGACGGCACGCGCAGCTTTATCCGCGGTATCCCACTTTTTGGAACTCTGCTCGGCTTACTTCACCGGCGACGGGTCGTAATGGGCGTGATGGTGCTCCCCATCCTGCAGGAAACTTACACCGCGGTTTTGGGGAAGGGTACATTTTGCAACGATCAACGCTTGCACGTTTCGCAGACCCAGGCTTTGGAGAATGCTGTCGTCTCTATCGGAGATGTAAACTGCTTCGAAAAGGCGGGAAAGACCTCCTACATGCACCAGATAATGGAGCGCTCGGAACTGGTGCGCGGCTACACCGATTGTTTCGGACATTCCCTGCTCCTGCGGGGTGCGATAGACGCCATGATAGATCCCGTTGTGGCCCCTTGGGACGTGATTCCCATCGCGTGTCTAGTCCGGGAGGCGGGAGGCGAATTCTTCGATTTCGATGGCGGTCAAACGTTGGAGACGAGCAGCTTTATCTCCTGTGCGCCAGGTCTAAAGAATTCTCTGTTGAATCTGAAGTAATTTTCCCCGAGTCGAACCGTACGCGCTCCTCAATGGCGTGGCGACAAATCGCGCAGAAATCCCCCTGACTTGCCATCACGCACCCAATACCGGGCTTGTGGCTCGTGTTTTTGGGAGCGCTTTGCGCGTACCCCCCTTTGTAGGCCCCGTATTTCCCGCTGCTCCATTGTGAAGTCGGGGTGGGAATGGGCGTTGTCGGCGCAACAAATTGTTTCCATTTCAATTCATTGGGATCTCTTAAGAAAGTGATGTTCTGCGACCACGGCTCTTCAATCTCTGGAGCAAAGGAAAGCTCTGTGGCGCCACCGCTTTCGTATTCTTCATTGAGGCCGAAGAAATGACCGATTTCATGCAGCAACAGGTAGGTAAAGGACCAGCTCCCTGTGGGTACTGCAGTAAGTTCTCTAAAATTTCCGACTCCCCAGTAGTTGCTGTCATCGACGAGAATAACTGGATAGTCATAAGGAGCCAAGCCAATGCCGTCTCGGTATTTGGAAAAACGGGTAGGGTAAATCACATGGTACCAGCGGCCGAAGTTTTCCCAGTACGGAAAATATAATCCGAGAAAGGAGTCGCGCTCGGCGACGGGCAGGCCCAGATCTTTTGCGTTCCCCAAAGCGGTTTTTGAGGGGTAGAAGACAGCGTAAAAGCTCATTTGCGCAAAGCCCGGAAAATTATTTTCGCGAAGCGCGTTGACCGCTTTTTGCGCGTCCTGCCAAAAACGCTCTTTGCGACTTGCCAGGTAGCCTTCAGCATAAAAGTTCACGCGGATTTCGGGCTGAGTGGTCGCGGCCTGCAGCGCGCGGACCTCTAGCCCTGTCGGAGCCGTTTGATCTGCGGGCGCGATAATTCCTGGATCGATCCTTTGGCTGAGAACTGTTTCCATTTCCCCCGAGCTCGGATTTTCCGCTATCAGCTGGAACTCCACGGCTTCGCTGGGCAGTGGAAAACGGAAAGAAAAGCCGCGTGTCAGTTTGCGAAAAAGCATTCCTGTTCCTAGACTGTCCTGAGCGACGACACTTTGCGTGAAAGGCTCGATAAGCCGCCCTTGATAACTTCCATGAGGATCGTTTTGTTTAGAACGCGCCAACACGCCCGGCGTTCCTGACATCTCCCGGACGGTCTTGGTAACTTCGTAGTTTTCCCCCTCCGACCAGCTGACATCGACACGCAAAACTTCTATCCCTATGCGTGACTGAGCGGCCTTGGGTTCAGGGTATTGCCGGAAGTAGTCCAGCGCCGAGTCTTTAGGGACTGCAGACTCTTTGGGGTACGGGTTGGCGAGACAGAGTGCGCCAATAACTAAAGACAGAAGAAACCATTTCATGGAAAACCCCCAGGGCCACATTCTCTATCTGGCGGTAGGGATTTGGGTAGGGGGAGTGTGTCGGGAAAAAGGCGGTGGCCCAATGCCACCGCCTTGTGATGGGCTACAGGTCGTTCAGATCCGATACGGTGACTTCCTGTGAGTTTTGTGTGAGTTGATCGACCCGGTTGTTTTGAAACCGCATGCGACGGACGGTTACGTCGCGGCTGTTTCTGATCTGGAGGCCGGAGGCGCTATCACGGACCAGAATTTTCCGGCCCTCGATCTCGACGTCGCGGTTTTGATCCCAGAGTTGGATGGCAGTTTGAAAGCCGCGGAGTTCGGCGCCATTGCGATCTGACTTGATCTCCACACGGCGCGCGTTGTGTAGGAAAAGCCCAATTGTGTATTGAAACCCGTTGCTGCCTACAAATCCTCTCAGGCGGTGTCCGTTGAGATCCAGATCTACCTCGGAGTTTTGCGTGTTGCTGATCCGTATCGCGTACGGTTCGTTCTGGGCGCACTGCAGATCGGCGACGACCTTGTAGTGCCCGGGTTGAGAGATATTGAAATTGCAGTGATCAATCTCAACAGGGTTGGTGGCATTAGCGGCTCCAGCCGTTAGAATAACGCTTAGGGCCAAAAACTTCATTGCATTGCGAAACATCGTGTCCTCCTCGTGAACATTTGCTTGTCACTGGAGAACGCGCAGGCCCTAGGGGAAACGGCTCATCGCCGGGGAAATTATTCGATGATCTGCTCGGGCTTTAGGATCTTAGCGATCTTGAAGCGCTTATCCGCGGGAATATTCTTCTGTTCCTCGTCCAATTGCTTCTGGATTACTTTGGCATCGGCTACCACTGAGATGATCCAGCCTCTTGCCGTGTGGTGTTTCTTAAGCCGCTTTACCAGCTCTCCGTTCCCGATGGCGCGGATCTTGCTCTCGTATTCGGAAGGAGATAGCACCGGCACATCATAGAGCTCGCTCATCACTTTCCAACCCAGTCGCTTATTTGCAGAGTCGAAGCCGAACGGGTACGAGTTTACAAGACTGTCTTGGGCCAGATCGATCTCGTCCTTCTTGAGCCCCCCTTGCAGATAGCTGTCCCACATGTTGAGAATCTTAAAGAGCGACTTGGTGGTGAACTCGATCGAGGGCGTTGTGTAGACCATAAAGAGACCCTTTTGCTTGGAAAGGGACCCCATCGCTTGGTAGGTGGAACCGATGGCATAGGTCCAACCCAGCGCCCCACGCACTACGTTGAAGAGACGCGAAACTAGCGGCTCTCCGCCAAAGGAAAAGTTACCGAGGTAGAGGTCGTAGCGGTCTGGCTCCTTGGCAACGATCCCGGCCTGTCCCATGAGTACGGACCCAGAGGATGTGTGCGGCTTGTTGACGACGATAAGTGTGGGCTCGCTCGGTATCTTCAAGGCGATTTCCGGCGAGACTGAGGCCTTTCCGTCTGGTAGTACGTTCCAAATGGCTTCGAGTTTCTTTTCAATCTGGCTCTTCTTCAGCGGCGACGCGACCGCAAAAAGGAAATTGCCCTTGTGAAAGCTGTTTTTGTAACGATCCTTGAGATCTTTTAACTGGATGGCTTTCAGAGTTTTCAGCGTTCCTTGTGTGGGGCGTTCCAACGGCGTGCCAGCGAACACCTCACGGCGGAGTGCGAGGCCGCCCAAGCGTGTATTTACGTTCTTAATGTGTTGAATAGCCGCCAGATTTTCTTGCATCAGTGACTTGAATTCTTTTTCGCTAAAAGAAGGCTTTGTCAGAAACTCCGTGATCAAATCCAGGAAAGCATCGGTATTCTCTTTTATAACTTCGCCGCTGAATTCTATCGTGTCGTGGCTGGCGGATCCGGAAATCGCGCCTCCCATGCGTTCCAAGGTACTTTGGAAAGTTGCCCGATCTTTGGTTTGAGTGCCGCGTAGCAGAAGTTCCGCAATTGTGGTGGCGATTCCCGTCTTGTCCATTGGATCTTCGGAGGAGCCTGACTGAACGACGATTTCAATGGTGGTCGTTAGCAGCGTTGGGTCCTCTTCGTAAAGCAGCTTCGGCCCCGCCCAGACAACTTCCGCGCTAATCAGACACAAAATGAGTAGAAAACGCTTCATGACTTCTTTCCTCCGCGTTTGGCGGGTCTAATAACGACGATAGTACGTTGTTTTTTGTTCAGGTGCTGTTTCGCCGCCTTCTGTAGATCTACTGGGGTCAGTTTTTCAAAAGCTGAGAGCATTTTGAATCCCAACAGGTAATCTCCGCTTAGAACAAGGTATTCCCCGAGCATGTTGGCCAGGCTTGAGTTGCTGCCTATGTTGCCATACATATCGAGCTTTTCCTGATTCAGCGCACGCTGAAAGTCTTTTTCGGAAATCTGCTTTTTCTGAAGCCGTGCCACTTCTTGATCAATAATGGCAAGGGCTTGTTCTGCTCGGTGCTTCTCCGAAAGACTGACTACAAATTCGAAAAGGTCCGGCCGGCTACTCGGGGCACCGTTGGCGCTGACAGCGATACCTGGATCCACCAAGAGCTTGCGCAATCGCCCCTCCATGCCTGTAGAGAGGTGAGTGGCCAGTAGGGCAAGCGAGGTGAAGTCCGGAGAGGAAACGGTGGGGATTCGGTACCCCACTAAAAGGGAATCGGAGGTTGCCTGTTTGTGGCGTGTATATATCTTGCGTTCTTTCGTTTGCGGAGGTTCTTCGGGAACTTTGTGCCGTGGGACCTCCTGCGACTTCATCTCGCCGTAGTATTTGGTGACCAAGGACATCAGTTTTCCCGCATCGACATCCCCAATCACGATGAGAGTGGCGTTGTTGGGTGCGTAATAAGTTTTGTAAAAATAGTTGGCCTCTTCGAGTGTAAAGCCTTTGATCTCCTTCTCACTTCCTAGGACCGTAAAACGGAACGGAGCGACCTTAAAAACACCGTCCAGAAGCTGATCAAAACCGACACTGACCGGCGAATCCAGGTGGCGTCGCAACTCCCCGACTACTGCCCCCTTTTCGCGTTCAAAAAGGGCCGGGGTAATCTGCAGGTTTTGCATCCGATCCGACTCAAGCGTCATGAGGGCCTCGAGCTGATCCGAAGGCACACTCTCGTAATAGTTCGTGCGGTAAAAATAGGTCGACGCGTTTTGCCCGGTGCCTCCCATCCTCGAGATAAGCTTGTCGAAAACGCCATCTGGGTATTTCGCTGTACCGCGGAACATCATGTGCTCAAAAAGATGGGCGAGTCCGGTCTTCTTTAGTTTGGCATCAAGTTTTTCATCCAGAGAACCCACTCGAAACCAGACCTGGTAAGTTAAAACCTTGGCCTGATGCCGAGGTACATGAAGTACCTGCAGCCCATTCTCCAAACGAAATTCTGTTAGCTTGTCTCCGTTGAATAGGGTGTGCTCAGCAACTTTTTGATAGCTTGCCGATTGGCAATTGAGTGAAAATAGGCAAATAAGCAGTGAAAGCAAAGAGCCAAACAATTTCATAGGGTGTCCTCTTTCGGTCTCCCATTGTACTACAGACCCCTCCAGTTTTCCGGTGGAGGTTTTAGAAAGAAAACAAGTGCGTGTTAGGGTGTGCTTCCGGTGCTGTTTTCGGCTGGGGTGGTGTTTCCGGCGTCTCCCCCGCTTCCGGCGTCTCCGGTGCTTCCGTCAGCCCCGTCTTTCGCTGGCTCTCCTCCACTTTGAGGGGCGTCTCCTGTGGCGGGCTCTTTCTTTTCAGCTTCCTTGAGCCGGTCGACCAGTTCTTTAGCAGCTCCTTTTTTTTTCCCATCCTCTTTGAGGTCTTCGTTTTCCCCGGCTTCCTCTCTAGCGCGTGCCACGTCTTTTAACCTCTGCCGGTGTTCGGAGATGCTTGAAGCGTCAATGGCGCCTTCATTAAAGGAGCCGCCACCAAAGGCGAGGCGTAGCCCCAATCTTCGTTCAGAGTTGGTTCCTACTTTGGTGCCCAGTTCTTCTGCGTACCAGGCAAAATCCAGTTTCATGTATTTGAGATTCAAACCCAATCCGAGCGTGAAGTTTCCCTGTCGAAACCCGGTGCGCAGGGCGAAGATACGGCCCATCGGCATTTCGACGCCCAGATTAACGTGTTTCCAAAAGCTTCCCGAGCGCGCGCCGAGTTCTTCGTCGCTTTGCCCGCCGAGCCCGAACTCTGCTAGATCCAGCAAGAAGATGAAATTGTTGATTGGTCCAATTCCTTTGAAGATGGTGTAGCTGCCCAAAGAGACGTAGCGCGGTAGCTGCGGCGGATTTCCCTGTGCGCTGATCCGGAACGAACTCGCCAAAAGGTTGGTAATGGTCAGCGAAAAACGATGGCCGAGTGCCCAGGGGAACAAACCTTCGGGGATTTCATAAATTGCGCCCAAATCAAAGTCGATTCCGGCACCGGCGCCGCCCAGGTCCGTAAGTTTGAGGGACGAGCTGCCGCTTTGAGCAATGTCTGTGGTGGTATAGGTTTTTTTGCCGCCAGCTCGGACGATAAATTTTGTATTGAGCCCTACATGCAGATTGTAGCCCACGCTGCGTCCATAACCGATGACAATGCCGGAGTCGGATAGCGCCGCGACTCGGAGTGAGGTGTCCACCCCCGCGCCGGTTACGTCAAAGTTGGCTTTGGTGTCTGCCAGGAGAAGCCCAATCGCGAAATTCTTTTGCAAATAGTAGGGAAAGAGACCTGCGTTCACGGAAAAGGGTTGGTTTCGGAGTGGATCCAGGTTGGATGCCACTGTGCTGATGCTTCCCGAGGATTGGAACGCGCTAACGATGGAGCTGTATTTTGAAATGGCGTTCTGACCGACGGCTAGATTGACGGGCAGCATGAGCTGCCAGCCCTCTTCATAAAAACTCAAGCCCGCAGGGTTGTAAAACAACGCATACTCGTCGTTAGAGAGAGAGTAAAAGGCGCCCCCCATTCCCTGCGCGCGCAAGCTTTTGCTGAGTTTGTAGTACTCGCGGATGGCGAAGGCCGGGTGAGCGGCTGCGACTAAAAGAACTACCAGAATGAACTTTTTCATAATTTACCTAGTCGGTTGTGAAATCACTGATAATCGCGGCTCGAGCGGCAGCCGCTCCCGCGCCGGCAAGAGCTGCCGGAAAAGTGTTGAAGTTTCCAAACCCGGCAGCGGACAGCTCGCCAGATATACCGACTAAATTGCCGGAGCAGGTGGTGGCGTCCGAGTCGCACATCCCTTGATCGCCCGCCAAGTCCCCGTCAACGCCACCATCGGAGTCAAGATCTAGCTTGGTAATTGCTCCGTTGTTGAAAACCCCGGAGGTACTCGAGGTATTGTCGCAGGTCCCCGCATTGCCGCTTTGGTTGATCTGGTCGGATTTTGCGATCCGGGTGGCGCAGTCTAGGAAAATCGAAATTGCTTTAAAGAGGACACTCTCTCTCTCGTTTGTTCCGCCACTTTCCTGCGTCTTGTAGTTCGTACAATGGGTAACGGCGCTGGCCGCGTCTGAGCCTTTGGTGCTACTCCATGGCACGAGCTCGTTAGCAAGCGCTTCCAACATCCCACTGGATTTCTGCGTTGTGGTGATCAATTGACTGAGGCCCATTCCCGCTTTGTACATGTACGCTGTGCAGAGCTGCCGAGACTTCAAAGAACCGTCTGACAACTGGTTGTAGTAGCTAATTGCGCACGCAATATCGCCGTTGCGGTAGCATTTGAGCGCTTCTTCCAGAATGCCCTGCGTACCCAAATTACTTTGAAAAGGCGCGTAGATGTTACAGGAGATCAGACTTACCAGGAAGAAAAGGTAAACCACATTTTTTTTCATAGTGACTCTTTAGGGTGATGAAAAGTTCCCTAAATTTATCACGTGCGAAGAGAGTAAAAAAGAAAAGCTTCGTTAGAGAGCTGCGGCGCTTTGACGCTTCTTGCTAGTGAAACCCAAACGAGCTTAATTGGGTCTGCGCGGCAGAAATCCAATAGGGCGGTAAGCTCGATGGATTGCTGTTCGCGTAATTGATGACTGTTGCGAGCGCTGCTGCTTGAGCCGGTGTTGGCAACGCCGAAGCGAGCGGGTTTACTACCGTGGAAATCCCGAGTGAAGCGAGCGTGTGCCAAAAGGAATTGACGCAACCCGCAGGCGTCATACCAGTGGTCGGCTGGATTTGCGGGTTTGAGCACGCGAGGTGCCACTCATTATATTTCTGCGGAATCCAATCGCGATCAAAGTTAGAAGCGCTGCCCAAAAGAGCCTGGATAAAACCTAAATCAAACTGACCGGAAGTGGCTGCGGCGACGGTCGCGTCGACTTGGGCCCCAAGATACTCCTCGAGCCCCTTCTGCATTTCCGCTGCGATTTTTTGTAGTTCAGAGCCAGACGCGTCCGGCTTAATAGGTTGAGCGTCGGTGTCGTCCCCTCCACCGCCACAAGCGGTAAAAAGGAGGAACACGAGGCTGCTAAGGATAGCGGGTAGTGACGTCTTAATGCGGTTCATGGCTGATTCTCCTGAGCACGAATCTCTTGGTTCCCTACCTATAAGTAGTGCAAGGCCTGTTCCGAATTTGGGTTCAATGTGAATTGCTTTGTACTTGCGGTGGATTAGCTAGGATTTGTTTACGCCGTGTACACCCGTGGCGGGTACTTTCACGTGTATACCGCTGACCCCGAAAAAGGGGCCAGATCCTGAAGCGCTGTATTCTCAATCACTTATTGTGTTTTGAAAGTGTAAAGACCTTCGCCAGTGTTTCAAGGCCCTGCTAAGTACTGAAGAATGCGTCGATTAATCGGTCTCGCCGTCCCGTTGCGTACGCTTTGCAGACACCCTGTCTAGGGCGTATTCAGCGTGAATAACACTGGGGAATTCTGGCAAAGAATTTGTAACTCTCAATTTACAAGGGAATTGCAGTCTACCGGGTGCCTTCCGGGACCGCGATGTTTTGTTTTTTCGGGGGAAATAAAATGAAGTCAGTTCGGTTTTTACTACCTTTGCTAGTCCTTCCATTTTTAATGGCTTGTCAGGAAGAGCTTCCTGATCGCAGCAGCCAACGCCTTAACCTTATTGGTGACGGGTCAGGAACCAACACCTTTATGCTCGGATGTTTGGAGCAAGTTACCGCAGACGTGAAAGCCGGTAAAATCACCCAGGCCGATCTCACTCAAGCGACGAATGCTTGTCGATTCGATGCCAAGGGAGTTTCCAGCAGCGTCCGGCAGGCGGGCGGGGCCCGTGGCTTTCATAGCGCTTGGGCAGCCGTGAGTTCCTGGTGGAACACCGGTAGCTGGTGGCCCGGCTATCAAGAGAACTGTGAATTTAACAATGGTGGTTATAGCTGTATGAACTACGATTATTACTACCCTTGGTACTATACGCCGTCGTCCTTGTCTGCTTACTACAATATCGACTTTTCATTGTTTTGTGGCGTGTCAAGCTTCTCGCTGCTTTGCAATTACTTTGGTTACTACGGGGGTTACGTGAATAACTGCTCGAAGTGCCAGTATTACCCGACGCGTCGTAAACGTCGCCGCTGCCTGGAGATCAACGGATGCTTTGCGACAAGCGTTAGTACAGTGAGTTTTGACGATACGAACGAAGACTAAACTCTCCATTATTACTCCGTCTAAGGGCACGGGGCAGCCGCCCCGTGCCCGACTACTCTAGCTCACAGACTTTTCTGAAATGACAATTTCCATGCTCGGCGGTATCTACTAAAATGATCAGGTAGAACCCAAATTACAACTTAACACCTGCTGGGACTGGCGCGTTGCCCCGCGCTGCGTCGGGGAGAGGGCGTGGAAAAAGAGCTTCACCAAAAAACGGAACGGCGCGGTCGCGCCGGCGACAAGATTCTTTCTTTGGAGGCCCTGACCGAGGCCCTTGAAGTAGAGAAAGCGCACGGGAAAAAGATCGTTCAGTGCCACGGCGTGTTTGATCTACTTCATCCCGGCCATATCAGGCACTTGGCGGAAGCCAAAACCCTCGGTGACATCCTTGTGGTCTCGCTGACCAAAGACCAGCATGTAAATAAGGGTCCGGGCCGCCCTGCATTTAACATCCACTTGCGTGCAGAATCGATCGCTGCACTCCAATGCGTGGACTATGTGACCATCAGCGACTTTCCCACTGCGGTGGAGATGATTTCGGCCCTACGTCCGGACGTTTATGTAAAGGGCGCGGACTACGAGGAAAAGGGCAAGGATCTCACGAAAGGCATTTACGCTGAAGAGGAAGCCGTCCGACGCGCCGGTGGCATTCTTCACTTCACCCACGATATTACCTTTAGCTCGACCGAGATTCTCAACAAGAACTTTGGGGTGTATCCGGAGCACGCACGCCAGTATCTAAAACACTTTAGAAACCAGTACAGGCCGGATGACATTATCGATCAGCTCAAGGCGCTGAAAGATCTAAAGGTGTTGGTTCTTGGCGATACGATTGTGGACGAGTACCACTACTGCCAGCCCTTGGGTAAGTCTCCGAAGGAAACCATCGTATCTACCCGCTACCTTAGCGAGGAAGGGTTTGCGGGCGGGATTCTTGCCTGTGCTAATCACATTGCGGCTTTCTCCGATCATGTGGATCTTTTAACCATTCTTGGTTCTAAAGATCCCAAAACCCAATTCATCGAAAGTCAGCTCAACTCCAAAATTCGTAACCGGTTTTTCTACCGCGAGGACGCCTGCACGAATATCAAAAGACGCTTTGTGGAACCTGCTTTCCTCACGAAAATGTTCCAGGTTTCTTTCCTGACTGACAGCGATCTATCGGAGCCTCTTACTGAAGAAATTATCGGGCTCCTTGAAGAGACCCTTCCAAACTATGACGTGGTGGTAGTTGCCGACTACGGACACGGGTTCTTGAACCGGGATATCATCGGTACTCTGGGAGAAAAGTCACCCTACTTGGCGCTAAACGTTCAGACCAATAGCGCCAATCAGGGTTATAACTTAGTCACCAAGTACCCTCAGGCGGACTATATTTCTATCGATGAACCCGAGCTGCGTTTGGCTATGCAGCAGAAGTATACTCCGGTGCACGATCTCATTGAGCAGTTTGCCCGGCGTTACCCCGAGACAACGATCACGATTACTCGAGGGCACAACGGTTCTATTACCCGAACCCCGAAAGGTGAGCTTTTTGAGGCCCTTTCCGTTTCAAGTAAAATTGTGGATCGCGTAGGTGCTGGGGACGCCTATTTTGCTGTTACCTCGCTACTGGCCGCAAAGGGCGCGGGTCCTGAAGTGATCGGTTTTGTGGGGAATGCTGTCGGAGCGATGGCGGTTGAGATCGTCTGCAACCGTTCTAGCGTTCAAGCTGTACCGGTATTCAAGTTTGTAAAATCCTTGCTGTCTTAAGTCCGTTTGGGGGTCCTATGTCGTGGAACGAATTCCAGTCGTTGACTGATTTCAACAGCAGTTTGCAGAAAGTGCGGGTAGTCGTTCGAGACCGCAACGTGGTATTGCCGGCGGAAGGCCTGAAAATGGCGATCAAAATGATCCAGGCCGTGGATCAAACCGCAAAGAAGGTGGTGTTGGTCGGTAATGGGGGAAGTGCGGCCATTGCCAGTCACCAGGCGGTGGATCTTTGGAAGAACGGTGGGATACGCGCGACCGCCTTCAATGACGCTTCACTGCTTACTTGCCTCGCAAACGACTGCGGCTATGAGAATGCATTTTCAAAATCGGTGGAAATGTTTTGTGATCCGGGAGATTTGCTGATTGCAATCAGCAGCAGTGGAAAATCGGAAAACATACTTAATGCTGTTAGATCCGCTCGGCTTCGTGGGTGTTCCGTTATCACTCTTTCTGGTTTTAAACCGGACAACCCTTTGAGTGCTATGGGAGATCTTAACTTTTACGTGCCTTCCGAGCGCTATGGTACGGTTGAAGTAGCGCATTTGTTGCTGATTCACGCAGCCGTTGACGAAGTCATTCAGCTCAAGAAAAAAGAAGTGAAATCCCGCCGCCAGAGACAGGAGATTAATATTTGATCCCCGAAAAAGACCTCACTGAACTTTATCGACGTATGTTGCGGATCCGTCGGGTAGAAGAAGCCATCGTCGCTCACTACCCCAAGCAGCAGATGCGTTGCCCTGTGCACTTATCTATCGGGCAGGAAGCGGCCCCCGCCGCACTTAGCCTCGATTTGAACGATAACGATCGGGTTTATAGCTCGCACCGGTGTCACGCGCATTACCTCGCGAAGCTCGGCTCTACCAACCGGATGATTGCAGAACTTCTGGGCAAGACAGGGGGGTGTTCCAAGGGTAAGGGCGGTTCGATGCACTTGGTGGACGTCGAGCGCGGCATGATGGGATCTTCTGCATTGGTGTCGGGTTCGATTCCCCTTGCTGTTGGTAGTGCCTTTTCGTTTAAGCTTGCGAACGAAAAGAGGGTTTCCGTCGCGTATTTTGGAGATGGGGGCAGCGAGGAAGGCATAGTCTACGAATGCTTAAACTTTGCGGCGCTCAAAAAGCTACCTGTCATCTTCGCCTGTGAAAATAACAATTATGCAACTTATAGTCCTCAAAGCGCTCGGCAGAACGATTGCGAGATCTATAAACGCGGTGAGGCGTTCGGTGTTCCCGGCGTGCGTGTCGACGGCTACGATTTGCCTGCCGTGCTTAGTGCTTCCAGAGAAGCTGTAGCGCGAGCCCGGCAAGGTGGAGGTCCCACGTTGCTCGAATTCACCACCTGCCGATGGTTTGATCATGTGGGACCGGCGGAGGATTACGAAGTTGGTTACCGCACCCAAGAGGAAGTTGAAGCGTGGAAGGCCCGTTGCCCGCTTGCCTGGCTAGAAAAACAACTCGCTCCTGAAACCCTAACCACGGTTGAAGCCGAAATCGTCAAAGAGATAGAGGCCGCCTTCACTTTTGCCGACTGCAGCCCCCTCCCGGCCGCGACCGAAATGTTCGAGGATATTTATGCGTAGACTCAAAGGCTGGGAAGCGATTTCGGAGGCGACTGTTCAGGCGATGGCCGCTGATACGTCCTTGTACATTATCGGGGAAGGGGTCGACGATCCGAAGGGAGTATTTGGAACGACATTAGCGCCCTTCAAGAATTTTCCGGATCGCGTGCTGGACAGCCCTCTTTCAGAAAGTGCGATTACCGGAATTGGAATTGGTGCCGCCATAGAAGGCCGCCCTTGTATCATGGTGCACGCGCGCTGCGAATTCTTGCTGCTCGCCATGGATCAAGTACTGAATCACGCGGCGAAGTGGCGTTACATGTCTGGGGGCGCGTTGTCGGTTCCAATCGTCATCCGGTGTGTGGTTGGACGGGGTTGGGGGCAGGCGGCCCAGCACTCGCAGACATTTCACTCTCTTTTTGCTTACGTTCCGGGACTTAAGGTCGTGCTGCCTTCGACTCCGTATGACAGCAAGGGCCTCTTAATGGGAGCGATCGCCGATCCCAACCCGGTTCTTTTTATTGAACACCGGTGGTTGCACAACAAGGAAGGGGAAGTTCCGGAAGAGGCCTACACGCTCCCTCTGGGAAAAGCGGCCGTCGCTGCTACCGGCAAAGACATTACGTGCGCAGCGCTCTCGTACCAAGTTTTGGAAGCCCTGGCCGCGCGCGATGTGCTTCTCAAAGAAGGCATCGAGATGGAAGTTATAGACCTAAGAACCATTCGCCCACTCGACAAAGCGACAGTGCTGCAGTCCGTTCGAAAAACAGGGCGTTTGCTCGTAACCGACATTGGCCACGCGCAGTTTGGGGCCTGTGCGGAAGTAAGCGCCGTCGTAGCGGAGGAAGGTTTTGAATTCCTCAAAGCGCCAATCAAGCGAGTGGCGTTGCCGGATTGCCCCACTCCTTGCAGTTCGGTATTGGAGCAGGCCTACTATCCAAATGTGAGTGATTTGGTGAATGCCGCCCGCGGCCTGGTAAAGGCCAAGCGGACGGCAATCAATAGTTCAAGCTCGGCGAACTCGAAGAACGACATCTCGTTCACCGGTCCTTTCTAAACACTAGCGTCTAGAACAGAACAGAGAACTGCAGCGGGCGTGCAATGAAAACCGCACCACCGGCCACAAGAATGCCTAGCTCCGGGTTGTAGGCAACGTTCTTCAAGACCGCGAAACGCTTACCAACAGTCCCTTCAAACGTGAAGCTCGTAGCGCCACCGGCACTGGTGAAGCCCAAGTAGGCCTGAATGAACAATGCATCGGCGTAATTAATGCGTTGTCCTGGATTCATGATATTCAAGTTGAGCGTACCGCCCGCCAGGATGACGAAGGTGCTGCCCACTGTTGTAAAAGTGACGCGCCCGCCAACCTGAAACATGTCGGTCAATCCGTATTGGTAACCGGCACCAATGGAAAACGTGGCCGCGCTGCCAACCGAAAGAGCCGATTCCGTCAGGTTCACTTCAACTTCATGCTGAAAGGACGGCGCTCCCGCAAAGCTTACGCTGGTAAGACAAATTAATGAAAAAAGTGTGATTTTTTTTAGCATGTAACCTCTCCAAGTCAGTTTTTCGGGCCAAAGTGTACACATAGGCTGCGGGCACGGCCAAGCGGAATCTTGAGTGATTTCGAGAACGTTGGAGTGAAGTTGCCACGGGTTGACACCGATAAGAAGTGAAAGGCACCCAAGCCTTTTTGACGTGACGCGTAAAAGAGGGAACTTTTCGTGAACCGCTTCTCCGAAATATTTTTTGAAAATCCCCGCTATTCCTCTCTGCTGGCCAAACTTGCTTGGGGCTGCTGCGCGCTTTCCGGATTTTTGTTCGTTGTGGGACCTACCTCGCACTTTCGGGCCTTTCTTGGAGACGCAGAGCGCTATTTAGGGTTCTCCCAGTTCATCCTGCTGTTTGGCGCTGCAGTTTTTGCCTCGCTTTCCGGGATCCTCCGCGTGCCTAAGGAAAGGACGGCTCCAACCCGGCCCTTGGTGGCACGATCCCGCAAGCTAACGGTTTTCCAAGTTGTCGTGTCCTTGGTCGTTCTAGGGCAGACCGTACGTCAGATTACTCTACCTTTCGATTTGGACGAGAACCAACGTGCGGCTGCGGCGATTACGAAGAGCTTCTGGCACGAGATCAATCCTTTCCGCCACACAGAAGTCCACGCCGTTGCGCACGTTTTTGCGATTGCCTCAATGAAGGTGTTTGGAGAAAACAAGATCGCGTACCGGTTGCCATCGATCATCTTTGCAGTGCTTTTCTTAGTCATGCTGAATGCGATTGCAAACCGCTTTCTTCAGCCCTTCACTCGCTTGCTGCTGTTTTCTCATCTTCTCGTAAACGAGATGGTCATTTGGTATTTGCACTCCACCCGAGGTTATGTTTCCGCCCTGTTTGTGACCTCTGTGCTTCTGTTTATTCTCCTAGAGCTTGGGGTGCAGGGGGTTCCTCGGAAAAGTAGCCAAAGGATTTGGGTTTTTTCGGTTTTTTTCGCATTGAGTGTCCTAACCCACCCTTTTACGGGAATTTATTCGTTGTTGTTACTCTCCTCTTTTGCTTTCTGGGCCTATCTGAAAAGGCATGAGATGGATCGGGCTTTGGCGCGTTATTGTTGGCAGTTGATTCTCGCGGCTTCCATCTGGCTCCCTCTCTTTTTCGCGGTCTTTGTGTGCGTCTTGCGATCGCTCGAACCCATCGCGAATCTCCATCACGGAGGTTTTGAAAACTTTGTTCTGAAAGTCCTGACGACCTTGCCTTCATTGGGAAGGCTGTGGGCGTTGAAGTTGATTGGGCTTGCAATCCTGTATGCTGGCGCCGCCCAATGGGTTCGTCACAAACGATTGAGCATTGACTTATTGGGAATTTTTTTTGTTACGGTTTTTGTTTTCTACGGAGCTGTTCTGACGCTCCTTCGGGTGAGTCATTTAGAACCTAGATGGTTTGTACCCTTCATCATTCCCATGGTCTTGGCTTTCGGAGAGTGGTTGTCCCGGTCCCGCGGTCCCGCGTACGCGGCCGTGCTGGCCGGAGTTTACCTGTTGCTTACAGTTTTGCCGTTTCGAATGCAGCATGGAATTTTAGATACTTTGGGTGTTCTCTATCACCAGCCCTACGAATCTTTTCTCGCTGAAGTAAGGCAAAAAACCGGGCCCGTACGCGAAAACTGTTACCAGTTTCCAGATAAGTCTATGGGCGCTTGGGCACAGACTTTTCATTTCTCAGACGCTCCTAGAAACCTTTTGGAAAAGAGCGACTGCCGTCATTTCTATCTCATCTCTTTGGATGAGGCCCCTCTGGATCCCCCTGCCAATGCCCGGCTGGTTTTTCACTCTCAGTTCGGTGAGCACAACGCCGTCTATCAGCTTACAAACTAGATTCCCTGCAAGCTAACGCCTTAGCCCATTCTGTGGTAAGCCAGAGGGCGGAGGGACATGTGCATTGGTCTGAAGACAACACCATCAAGCAAAAACTGGCCGCCTGTGAGGTTCGCTCCAAGTGGGCACAATCCGAGGCCATGGAAGTTTTTGCTAAGTTGAGTCCGATCTTACCCGAAGAAATGCGTCAAAAGAGCCGTATCGGCCCGCTTTCGCTGGCCGCGATGGATGAGGACTCGGGTGAGCTCTGTTGCTGGATGTATCCGGTGGACGGGAGCAAGTTCCAGGGTCTTCTGCTGGGGCAGCGCAATCACGTGAAATTAGTGGACACAAGCGGTACAATCTTCTTTGAAGGGCCGTGGAGTAGCACAACCCTGGAGCTCATTGAGGCGAACCCGCGGTTTTATGTTTGGGTTGAGCCCATTGAACGCAAAGCTCCGATGGTTTTTAAGATCGGGGTTTGAGGTCGCCGCAGGAGGCAATATGAAGTTTAATCTTGCTCGAGCACTGTCCCTCGCCACATTCGCTTTGGTTCTCGGACTCCAGCCTTTGCAGGCGGCAGAAGAATGGAAGGGCGAGCCGCTTCCGACCAACTTAAGCTTTTCTGCCATGGCTGGCGCGGGAGTTATCGGCGGCACGGTTGGGTTTGGGTTAACCGGTGCCATTGCGATTAAGATCGCCCACGAGGGCTTTATTCCTGACATTAATGATCAAGTCTTCTTGGAGTTTCAGGGCGGCCCGCTCTTTCTTTCGCCATCGGCCGCGGCGATGTACGGCTTGTTTATGCGCTGGGATTTTCACAAGAACGAAGACTTTAGCCTATACAGCTTGGGCGGGTTCGGGGGAACCATCAACCCCACTCGGGTGTACCCGCGCGTCGCTTTGGGCCTGATCTACAGATTAAGTGGAGACTTTGCTCTACGCGCGGAAGTTTCTCATGAATTTATTGGGGCCGGGTTAGCAATAGACTTTTCGCTCTAGGCTATGAAGAGATCGCTTAGCATTTTTGTTGCTATTGCTGTTTTGTACACCTTCTTTTGGTGGGTGCTGGCTGTTCCCTATTTTGCTCTGCCGGAAACCTCCCAGATCTTTTCTGACTTAAGGCAAGCGCCGCTTCTCAAAGCCACCCTGTCTGTGGTGGGGTTGTTCCTCCCAACCAGTGCCGGTTCTAATGGGCAGCTGCTCATTGTTCACAATCTTCTCTGCAATGCGCTTACGTTGATCGCGTTAGGCGTTTTGGTGCAACTGCTCCACGAAAAGCTGAGCGTCGCACTAATGGCCGTGTTGCTTTTTGCGGTTTCGACGTGGCCTAGCTTCTACCTTTTCTCAACCACCGAAGCGCCGCTGAGCGCTCTGCTTGCCGTATTGAGTTTTTGCTGCCTGATCCGCGCGTTTGGCTTGGAGCAACCCACTGGCCGCTGGCTGGCTCTTGCGGGGATTTGTTCGGGCATGCAGATTTCCATTTCATGGGCCGGGTTTGCCTCTTTACTCTACCTGACGACGGCCGTCTATTTGCTTTCTGCCGCCTGGAAGCACTCCATGCGTTGGAAATGGGTGGGGTGTTATGTGGCCTCCGCCTTGGGAGTCTTTTCGGTTTTAGTGCTCCTTTCTAGAGGAGCTCTTTGGGAAGCCATTGGTGGACGGATAGAGTATTCCTCCTTTTTGGAGGAACTCTCGCAGCTGGGTTTGGTGCAAAAGGTTCCTTTCGGAAGCTTCTTCTTCATTGGCGGATTTTACGCACCCACATTGGTGTTCGCGGGGCTACTCGGAGCGCTTCTCTTTTCTTTCATTTTTTTAGACATGAAACGACGCCGGACCTTGTCGGAGCGGGTGGTGTTTTTGATGTCGCTCTTTGTCTTGGTGCACCCGCTCTTGATCGATCTTTTTCCAGTCTCGCGAACCGCTTCTTTGCATTTTCCAGTCTACCCAATAATGATCGCCGTCGTCGTACTTGTGGCGCAGTACTGGATGGAAGGCGTCAGTCACCGGAAAGCGGTCTTTTCGATTATTGCTGTGGTATTTGTTCTTGCTACGGTCGTCAGCAATGTATGGCATACCTCCGAACTGCTCGGGGTAAAGAACAGCAACTCCGCAATGGTTGCGGACCTCACCCGTGACACTGACGTCTATATGCTTCAGGATGACATCCACTCCTCGGTAATAGAGTCTTGGTTGAAAAAACCGATCCACAAAATTTCAGATCCACAAGAGATGCGCGGGAAAGGTGTACTCATCATTGGGCCTCGTGGTGCTGGTAGTGCTAAAACCGCCCATACGAGTCCATCGGCGCGCGATTATACGCCTTCATTGCGTAAACCGGATTCGGTACGCGCGTTTAGCACTCCGTATGTGGGACTGTACCCAGCATTTCTTTTTGAAAATGAGATCGCATCCGCATTTTATTTTTCAGGAACGGCTCCCAGTCGGGACCAAAGAAACCTCCATCTTACTTTCTGGGTTTACCCAGATAGCGCTGTGATACAGTAGTAGTATGCCTTCTATTTCAAAGAACAAAAGTGTCTCCAGCGCTCTGCATCGTGAGGTCAGTTTCCTCGATCTATTCGCTATTTTAGAGCCCGACTGGCCGCTCTATCAGCAGGCCTTCGAACGGGTTGTGAAAAATACCGCGTTTATTCGAGGGGCAGAATGCGCCCGTTTCGAAGAAGCATTCGCGGAATGGGCTCTGGCCGGATCTCAGGTGCTTGGTTGTGCAAACGGGACCGACGCGCTACGTCTAGCCATTAGGGCACTGGGCCTAAAACCAGGTGATGAGGCCATTGTCCCTGCCATGACTTTTTTTGCTACCATTGAGCCTCTGGTAGAACTCGGACTGGTACCGCGTCTGGTAGATGTCGAACCGGGGACGTGGTTGTTGGATGTGCAGAAGTTGGAGTCCGCCGTTGGACCGAAGACCAAACTCATTGTTCCCGTTCATTTATACGGCCAGTCGCCCCAGATGGATCGGATCCGCGAGATTGCTGACTCGCACAATTGCTTTGTTCTTGAGGATGCGGCACAGGCGCAAGGGGCATTGTGGCGGGAAAAACCTGTCGGCTACTGGGGAGACGTCGCCACTTTTAGTTTCTTTCCTGGAAAAAACCTAGGGGCTTTTGGCGACGCGGGGGCGCTATTGAGTAAGAACGCCGATATTGTCGCTCGCGCCCGGGCTCTGAGCAATCACGGCGGAGCGCAAAAGTACCAACACGATGAGTTTGGTTACAACTCCCGGCTCGACAATCTTCAAGCCGCGTTTTTAAATATCAAGCTTAACCGCATAGATGAATGGAACGCCAAACGGCGGCAGGTTGCCCTGTGGTACTCGCAGTACCTCGCGGATATCCCCTATTTGAGCCTGCCAGTAGAGAATATTAACGCGCAGAGTGTGTACCACTTGTACGTAGTCCTTGTAGAAGATCGTGGCAAATTTCAGCAATTTCTCTCCGCTCGAGGGGTGCAAACAGGCGTGCATTACCCGAAGGCGATTCACCACCAACCGGCCGTACTCCGGCATTTCGGGGATCTTGGAAGCTTTCCGAACGCGGAGAAAGTGGCCGCACATGGCGTTTCACTTCCCATGGGTCCCACTCTAACGGAAGAAGATATCTTCTATGTGTCCGAAGTCATCCGCGAGTACTACGGAGTAAAATGAATACCACACTGACGTCAGCGTCTTTCTTTGTTCACGAACGGGCAATCTGTGAGAGTAAAGATATAGGCGAGGGGACGCGGATCTGGGGGTTCTCCCATGTTCTGCCTGGAGCGGTGATAGGGAAGAACTGTAACCTGGGTGAGCACGTTTTTGTTGAGAATCATGTAAGCATTGGAAACGGCTGCACTATTAAAAACGGTGTCAGTCTTTGGGATAAGGTTACTTTAGAGGACGACGTCTTCGTGGGTCCGCACGCGGTATTCACTAACGACATGAATCCCAGAGCTTTCTCAAAAAAGGGGCAGGCAGGTTTTCTTCCAACCCGCATTTGTCGGGGAGCGACTATCGGAGCGAACGCGACCATCGTTTGCGGCGTAACGGTTGGCGAATACGCTTTTGTGGGTGCTGGCGCGGTGGTGACCAGAGACGTTCCGCCCTTTACCCTTGTAGTAGGCAATCCCGCACGGGCGATTGCAAAAGTCGACAAATCTGGCAATCGCATCGACAATTAGGATAAGAACTTGAACCAGTCCGCGGTGGCTTTCTCGATCGCCTCGGGTGTCCAGACCGGCGCGTCCTTCCAGTCTTCTATCTTGGCCAACAAGGTTTTTACACCCTGTTCAAAAGAAACTTTCGGCTCCCAACCAAGTTCTTTCTGAATTTTTGAGATATCGGCAAAAGTTTGATCAGGCTCTCCTGGCCTTTTTGGGATCGAGACCGCTGGCGAATTCAAAAGCTCCACAAGATGGTTCACGCTATAGGTCCCACCACTTCCCACGTTAAAGATTTCCCCGCTGAGTGGCGATTTTGCTGCGCTAATCAGCGCCTGAACGATATCCGAGACGTAGGTGAAATCGCGCGTTTGGGTACCGTCTCCTACCACAGTGAGCGGTTTGCCGGCGAGCTTCTGGCTCAGGAACACTCCAAAAACGGCACCGTAGGTCCCGGATGTTCGCGCTCTTGGCCCGTAGACGTTGAAGAAGCGAAGAGAAAGCGCAGGGAGTTTGTATACTTTTTCCCAATGCATCACGTAGCATTCGCCCACGTACTTTGTCAGGGCGTATGGGTACTCGGGCCGGATAGCGGCGTTTTCGGGAGTTGGGTAAACATCAGGAATGCCGTAACAGGACGACGAAGCCGCATAGACAAAGCGATCCACGTCCCACTTCCTGGCGGCTTCCAATACAGCAACGGTACCTTCAACATTTGCCTGATGGTAAACGTGCGGAAGCTGGATAGAGGGGACAATGTCCGCCCGCGCTGCCAGATGAAAGACCCAATTGATTTCTTTGAAATAGGGTTCGATGCGTTCGAACTTCGAAACGTCGGCCTCGATAAAGTGAAAATTTCCGTTTTTCATGTGGGCTTCAATATTTCTCAATCGCCCGACGGAAAGATTGTCGATTACAGTGACGTCAAAGCCCAGTCGTAGGCATTCGTCGACCAAATGGCTTCCGATGAAACCGGCACCGCCGGTGATAAGTACTCGCTGCATAGACTAACGGTGAATGATAAAGAGTACTGGGTCAAGCGTCATGCCTGGAGCGAAGCGGCATGGGGTGCGATAGCGAGTGCGGAGGTCAGACCCGGAGACTCGATACCCAAAAGGTGTACATAGCCGTCAAAATTTTCTATCAGGAAATCAGGCTTTGCTTCGCCGTCGATAAATAGCTTCGGACGAATGCCGATGAGCCCTGGGGACAAGGCGTTTTGTTCGAGTGACGGGCAGTACTTTCGGACGGCGGCCAGGAACTGCGGGAGGACGGCATCCCAGTCGCAATCATAAAATCTTTGCAAAGCAGGGTAGGACCTTTCCTCAATCCAATCCACATCCGGTCCGAGCCGAGCGTTGCCCGCGCAATCCACAGTGACATGGACCCCGAGCCCGTCTTTTTGAGGTACTGGGTAAACGAGAGAATGGAACTTACCTTCATAGCGAGAGGACAGGGTGAAGTAGCGTCCTCTGCAGAAGCGGTGTTCATAGCGCTGGGTTTTTAGCAAAGCGTTGCTGAATGCGGCAGCTCCGAGACCGGCTGAATTAAAAAGGCGCTGGCAGCGTGCGAGCAGAGTTCCGTCAGGAGAGTTTACTTCCAGCGTGAAGCCTTGCGAATCCCGTTGTGCGCCCATGACCGAATGTCGGTAGCCAACGAGCCCGCCCAAATGTTGGAGGTCGTTCTCCAGAGACTGCATCAACTGATGCGAATCGACTATTCCTGTTCTTGAAAAGTAAAGGGCCTCGGAACAGCGGATAAGCGGTTCTCTCCGCTGTACTTCAGCTCCGGTAACCCGTTCGACTAGCACGCCCAGGTTTTTCGCGTGCGCGTGAAGTTTTTCCAGGTAGGCGGTTTCGTCCGCATTTGAAGCAATCACAAACTTGCCAGTTTGTACGTGTTGGATGTTTTTTTCGGCACAATAGGCGTAGAGTTTTTCCCGGCCACTTAGGCAGTAGTGGGTCTTGCGAGAGTTTACCGGGTAATAGATACCACTATGGATAACTTCGCTGTTTCGGGATGAGGTTTCCTGACCGAATTGTGGGTGTTGTTCCAGCAGAACCGTGGATCGGCCCTGTTTTGCGCATTCTGTCGCGACGGCGAGCCCCAAAACTCCAGCACCAATCACGAGATCGTCGCATTCCAAATCTACCGTCATTTGAGTCCCGCGAGAAACTCCAGTAAGGAGGTCTCCCAGCTACCTACGCTAGAAACGCCCAGCGCTTTTTTCAGTTTCTCGTTCGAAAGGCGCGCGTTCAGTGGTCGTCCCGCCGGAAGATTTAGCTCGGCGGTGGTTACACTTTGAATATTGACCGAGTAGCCGAGCTTCGCCTTTACGAGCTCAAAAATCTCAAGCCAAGAGGCGTAGTCATCGTAGCTCACATGGTACAGACCACCCTTGTTCCGTTCCAACAGCTGGAGTGTGAGTCGCACAACGTCGCGGGTCCATGTAGGTGCCCCGACCTGATCGCAAACTGCGCTAAATTCAGATCTTGTTTCCAAGTGCGTAAATCTTGGACGGGCGGCCCCATAGAGCCACTGCACCCGTAATACGAGTGCGTCGGCAAGGGCGAGAGCTTCCCGTTCACTCTCTAGCTTGGTTTGAGCGTAATAATTGGACGGGTGGGTCTCATCCGTTTCTACGTAAGGGCTATCTTTTCTTCCATCAAAAACCTGATCGGTGCTGAAGTGCACCAATCTACTTTGATACTCTCGACAGGCTTCCACCAAGGTTTTGACGCCTTCCGCGTTTAGACGGTGGGCCGCCTCCCGATTTGTTTCTGCCGCATCGACTTGCGTATAAGCCGCCGTATGGATAACCCATCTGGGCTGAATGCGTTCGAAAACACGCCAAATGGAATCTCGGTTAGTGACGTCTAGCTGGCTTTTATCTAGCGCGTGAATTGATTTGGAATCCAACGCGCGAGCAAATTCCGATCCCAGAAGACCCTTTGCGCCTGTAATGAGACAAGGGCCATTCATGGCTATTTTGTCTCGGCACTTTCGAAGGCGATCTTGTTGGCGTGGTAGTAGGAGTCAAATGTCCCTGCGTCTGTCCAGGGCCCTTCCAAAACCTCGAAGGTCAACGTTCCCTGTTGAAGGTAAGCATTATTGACGTCGGTGATTTCTAGCTCTCCACGCTTACTGGGCTTCAGAGTACGGACAATATTGAATACGTCCGGATCGTAAAAATAGACGCCTGTCACCGCGTAATTGCTTTTGGGAGCGGATGGCTTTTCTTCAATACTAAGGATCTTGTTTCCGGCAACTTCAGCAACGCCGAAACGTTGAGGATCTTTGACCTGGCTTAGGAGTATTTTCGCGCCCCGTTCCTGCTCGTGAAAACTTTCCGCGTGTTGCTTCAGCGAGGAGCTGAAGATGTTGTCGCCGAGGACCACTGTGAGTTTTGAATTTCCGCAATAGTCTTCTGCAAGACCGAGGGCCTGAGCGATCCCGCCGGCCGCGTCCTGAACCTTGTAGGTAAAACGGCAGCTGTAGTCCTTGCCGGATCCTAGCAAATTGACCACATCCCCCATGTGCTCCACACCGGTGACGATCAAAATATCGCGGACATCCGCCTCCACTAGTTTATCCACCGCATGGAGAATCATCGGTTTGTGACCCACCGGAAGTAGATGCTTGTTGGTGACTTTAGTCAGCGGAAAAAGGCGCGAGCCGGTCCCTCCGGCAAGTACCACTCCTCGGATCATAGCTGAGTCTCCTGTTCTTGGGCTTTGGGCGCGTAGTTCGCAGCGTAGTAGGCCGCGTAGTTATCGTCGCGCAGGCTTTGCCACCAATGGGTGTTTTCCAGGTACCAATCGACAGTTTGGTTCAGTCCGTCTTCAAAGTTTAGTAGTGGTTTCCAACCTAAAGTGTGACGAATCTTATCGGCACTGAGTCCGTAGCGCCGATCGTGGCCGGGGCGATCTTTTACATATTGGATCAAGGACTCGGGTTTCCCTACTCGTTTCAAAATCCCTCGAACCAAGTTCAGGTTAGCATGCTCTTCACTTGCGCTTACGTTGTAGACTTCGCCGGCCGTTCCCTCCGACAAAACCAGGGAAATGGCCCGGCAGTGATCGCTTACGTGCAACCAATCGCGGACCTGCTGCCCGTCTCCATATATCGGAATGCATTTTTCTTCCAAGGCGTTAGCAATGACCAAGGGGATTAGCTTTTCCGGATACTGGTACGGCCCAAAGTTGTTCGTACACCGCGTAATCACAACATCCTGACCAAATGTATGGTGCGCGGCCAAGGCGAAGAGATCTCCCGACGCTTTAGCAGCGGCGTAGGGGGAGCTCGGTGTGAGCGGAGAGTTCTCTGTAAACGTTGGATCGTCCGGATTGAGCGAACCATAAACTTCATCGGTTGAAACTTGTACAAACCGGACGTCTCCGAGTTTTCGAGTCAAGCTGAGAAGATTTTGAACTCCAGCCACGTTTGTTTGCACAAAAGCGGAAGGGTCCAAAATACTTTTGTCCACGTGCGTTTCTGCCGCGAAATTGACGAGCGCGTGCGGCTTGAACCTCGCCAGTATTTCTTCTAACTGGGGATCGGCAATATCTGCACGAAGGTGCTGGTAGCGATCGGGCGCGAGAAGGGACAGCATTTGCGCTGTCTGTGGGTGCGCGGCGTAGGTCATGCGGTCAATATTGAGGACTTTGGCCTGCGGGTACTCCGAAAGGAACAACCCAACGAAATTTGAGCCTATGAAGCCACAGCCGCCTGTGACAACGCACCGAAATTCATTCTCTTTTGGCACTTTCACCTCTGCTTTTTTAGTCGGGGGACGGGCGCCTGGCAAGCCTTTAAGGGCGGTGGAGTGCCGGCGTGATGCGGGGGGCAATGACAGGGCGCCTCCTTTCCCGTAACCCAGTAAAGATGCCGCTCCTTGTTAGCGGCACTATATGGGGGGGCTACATGAAAGGTAAAAATCTACTAATAATATTGAGCTTGGTCTTCAGTTTCGCGGGGTACGCGGTGGAGTGTCCGAGCAGTATCCAGTACAAAGGCGGCCGGCTTTTGAAGAGCGGCGAGACCTATTACTACCCGACCGGGCGCGTGCTAAAGAGCGGGAGTACGGTCTATTACGCGAGTGGGCGCTTGCTCAAGAGCGGCGAAACTTTTTACTACTCCACAGGGCGTTTATTGAAGTCCGGAGGGACTCTTTACTACCCAGACGGGCGCCTCATAAAGAGTGGGGAGACGTACTATTACCCCACCGGCCGGCTATTGAAGAGCGGAAACACGTTTTATTATGACAACGGGCGTTTGGCGCGTTCAGGATCCACGCTGTATCGGCCCGACGGTAGTATCACCGCTTTTCCGATTCGGTTGCACGCCCAAATTGCCGAGTACGGCGAACTCAGCGCCTACGTTAGCAAAGATACAGAGCAGTTGGATGTTTTCTTCAACGGGCTTCAATCCGAAAGCGATCGAGTTACATTGGCAACCCAATGGAATGGGGAAACTTTCTCGCAATTAAGTTTTCTAATTCACTCCGGTTACGAGAATGAGTTTGTAAGTCTCGAGGTCTCCGACGAGGATTCGGTCTGCACATTGGTAGACGGATCGGTGCAGCCTGGGGCGAGCTTTACGCTCTACGGTAAGGCAGCAACTGTCGAAGTTAACGTAAATGAGGGTTTCGATCCGGCCCGAGTGCGACAGCTCCTTGAAGATGCGCTTACGGTAGCCGGAACCAAATAGACTACTTTTTAGGGCTATTCGGTGATAACTTCTCGCCCGTGAAAATCCTTGTAACGGGCGGAAGCGGATTTTTGGGTAGGCACTTGGTGGTGGCATTGCGCCGCCAAGTGCCCGGTGCCCAAGTTTTCATTTCTAGCCGATCTGGAAAAATCGTACCGGGGGCAGAGACAGTCGTCCTGGATCCCGTGGATCCCAAGGCCGTAACGGCCTGGTTGAAGGCGAACCCAGTCGACAGAGTTTATCACCTTTCTGGTTTGTCGCGTGTTTCTGAGGATCTCCCTTTTCCTCAGTATTTTGAATACAACTCCCTGTCTACGCAGTGCCTACTTGAGGGGCTAAAGGCCAGCGATTTCAAGCAAACATTTTTCTTGGCCAGTTCGGTTCAGGTCTATGGGAACCAGTCGGGTCTCATTCGGGAGGCATCCCGTGTGGCCCCCGGAAGCAAGTATGCTTTTAGCAAATATTTGGCAGAGCGGTGCGTGGAGCAGGCCGCTGAAGGTGGCTTTAAAGCCATTGTGGGGCGTATTGATAGTTGTCTGGGGCCCGGCCAGACGCTTGGCTTTGTGGCGCCCGATCTCATCCGCAAGATTCTTAAAGCCGATACCGCGGGAGAATCGAAGATCTCCGTCGCCAATTCTGAAGTCACCCGGCACTTTCTGGATGTTCGGGATGCCGCCCGCATGATGGTGGACTTAGTAGAATCCGCGAGGTCCGGTTGCGAGGTGATGCATATTGCTGCCCCACACGCGACTTCCATAAAGGACATTCTCTCAATGCTGCTCGAAATCCATGGGGAGAAGTTACAGATAGTGGCCTCCAGAGAACAATTGGCCAACCCTTTTGCGGGGCTTTCGCTAAGCATCGATAAACTTGAGGATAGACTCCCGGGTTGCTACTTTACGGACTTGAAAACCACTTTGCGTGACCTGTTTGTGGAAATGAAACAGGAGCTTGCTGTAGACGGAGGAAGAGAATGAGCGTGGAATCGGTAATCATCATCGGATCAGGACCCGCGGGGTATACGGCCGCGATCTACACGGCTCGAGCCAATCTGAGTCCGCTTGTCATAGAAGGTTACCAAGTGGGCGGGCAGCTGATGCTTACGAGCGACGTGGAAAATTATCCTGGTTTTCCTGACGGGATCATGGGGCCGGAAATGATGCCTTTGTTTCGCAAACAGGCCGAGCGTTTCGGTACACGGTTTTTGCAGAAGGACGTTACTAAGGTCGATTTTACTGGTCCCGTCCATAAGGTCTATTGCGGCGAAACTGTCTATGAGGCGAAAGCTGTGATCATTGCGACGGGAGCGTCCGCTAAATGGCTGGGCCTACCCTCCGAGCAGAAACTAATGGCAAAGGGTGTTTCGGCCTGCGCGACTTGTGACGGGGCCTTTTTTAGAGATGAGGATCTTGTTGTCGTCGGTGGCGGGGACACGGCGATGGAAGAAGCGAACTATCTCACCCGCTTCGCGAAGAAAGTGACAGTCGTGCACCGTCGCGAGTCTTTGCGGGCTTCGAAGATCATGCAAGATCGGGCGATGAACAATCCCAAGATTGAGTTCATTTGGGACACCGGGATTGAGGAGATCCTTGGCGAAGACAAAGTGGTCGGGGTGAAGCTCAAAAATCTGAAGACGGGAGAAACTTCCAACTTTGATTGCGGCGGAGTTTTCGTGGCGATCGGACACAAGCCCAATACGGACTTTCTCAAGGGGCATTTGGAATTGGACGAAACCGGCTACATTAAGCTGGCCAAGCTTCCTACCACCCAGACGGGGGTTCCCGGAGTATTTGCGGCGGGCGACGTGCATGACAAGATCTACCGCCAGGCCGTCACTGCGGCCGGGTCGGGCTGTGCCGCAGCCATCGACACGGAGCGCTACCTCGAGGGCTTAGAGCACCCTTAACGACAAAAGTTAACACCCTTCACTCGGGAACTTGACCTTGGATGCCACTTACTAAAAATTGGTGTGAGGGTTTCTTTGCAATCCTTGAAGGATTGCTCCTACCGTAAAAAACATGGGGGTTGGGGTGAAAATCTTATATTCTTGTATCTTTATGGTGACGTCTTTGCTGGTCATCACGTGCAGCGGAAACAACAACGTTGTGGCGGGGCGAGGCGCAACCGACTCAGGAGAGCGCATGCACGACCTCACTCAGCTTAACTTCGCTTATACCCCGGATGAAATTCGCAGTATCTGCGACCAGGAGCAAAATCGTGTCAACGCTGGAATTGACGCTGTTGCGGGCCTCGATCTGTCGACGGTCAACTTTGATAGTGGTGTGCTAGCGTTGGAAACCGCTCTAGCGGAATTTTCTGCTGGGCTGGAGCCAGTCAACTTCCTGAAATACGTCTCACCCGATCCAGAAGTCAGGGATGCGGCCGACGAATGCGAACAGGCGATCGCAAAGCTCTACGTAGACATCTTTGCCCGCGAAGACCTCTATAAGGTGGTGAAGGCCTGCGAAACAAAGAGCCAAAATCTAGGTGCGGTCCAAAAGCGTTTGATTACGGAATATTTGGACGAATTCCAACGCAATGGTTTGGAATTGCCACTGGAAAAACGAAAGCAGTTTATTGAGAAGAAAAAGAAGCTCGTCGAGATAACCACCGAGTTCGATAAGAATCTGGTGGAATGGAAGGACTCATTAATAGTTAGCCGCGACGAGCTGGACGGCATGCCGGAAGACTACATCAAGGGTTTGGAGAAAACCGAGGACGGAAAGTACAAGGTTGGTCTCTCTTATCCTGAATACTTCCCGTTCATGCAAAATGCGAAAAACGCCGATGCTCGCCGACGCTTGCAGATCAAGTTCTTTAACCGCGGTGGCAACCGGAACACGGATCTCCTAGAAAGTGCCATCCGCCTCCGCCATGAATCCGCCGAATTGCTTGGCAAAAAGAACCACGCGACGTTTGTGCTTGAGCAACGCATGGCAAAAGCGCCGGAGAAGGTTTTGTCTTTCCTAAATGATCTTATCGCAAAACTGAAGCCGAAGGGTGAAGCCGACCTGGCAGAAATGTTGGAATTTAAGCAAAAAGACGATCCCGCAGCGACTGAGATTTTGCCTTGGGATTGGCGCTACTACGACAACCAGATCAAGAAAGAGAAGTACCAGGTCGATCAACAGAAGATCAAAGAGTACTTCCCTCTTGCTACTGTAAATAAGGGAATGTTTGAGATCTACGAAACCCTATTGAACGTGGATTTCGTAGAGGATACCGAGGCCCCGCGCTGGCACGACTCTGTGCTTGCTTATAAGGTCGTCGACAAAAAGACTAAGAAGCACCTGGCGAGTTTTTACATGGATTTGTTCCCTCGTCCAGGGAAGTACGGGCACGCGGCGGCGTTTACTTTGGTTTCGGGATACACACGAGCTGACGGGAGTTACCAGCGCCCTGTGTCCTCCATCGTAGCCAACTACAATGCTCCGCAAGAGGGGCAGCCGTCGCTACTCACGCACAGTGAAGTGGAAACTCAGTTCCATGAGTTCGGCCACATCATGCACCAGGTCCTTACGACTGCACCGTATACGACCTTCTCGGGAACACGTGTAAAGCGAGACTTTGTCGAAGCACCCTCGCAGATGCTCGAGAATTGGGTCTGGAATAAGGAGTCTCTCAGCAAACTCTCCGGCCATTATCTCCGCCCCAGCGAGACGTTGCCCGACGAGTTACTGGATTCTCTGTTAAAAGCCAAATTAGCGAATGCGGGCATCACCTACCTAAGGCAGCTTTTCTTCGGAACGCTCGATATGACGTACCACACGTCGGCATCGGTAAATTCCACAGCGGTGTATGAAAAACTTCAGAAGGAAATCATGCTCATTGCCATGCCACCGGGGACCCAGCCGCAAGCGAGCTTTGGCCACCTGATGGGGGGCTACGACGCCGGCTACTACGGGTATCTGTGGTCCGAGGTCTTCGCACAGGATATGTTTACCCGCTTTGAAAAAGAAGGGCTTCTCAATGCCAAAACTGGCGCCGACTACCGCCACTGGATACTTGAAAAAGGGGGGACGGTAGATCCCTCAGAGCTCATCAAGGGCTTTTTGGGAAGAGAACCCAACAACGTGGCGTTCCTGGAGAGCATTGGGCTAAGCGTGCGCTAGTTCTGCAGTCCGTCGAAAAACGCCTGCACCGCAGGTGCGACGGACTCCGGTGTATCAAGCTGCAGGTGATGGCCGCCCTCAAGGCGTTGCTGCTCCAGCTGCGGTACTGCCTGGCAGCGTTTTTCCAACTGATCTTTGATGTAGGGGAGGCGTCCCGGTAGACCCTCAGTTGCCCAGAGAATTTTGGTGGGGCAGTGGATTTTTTGAAGAAACGCGAGCACCTGTTCCTCGGTCATCCGTAGGGAAGAGGGAAGCGTAAGGCGTGGATCGCTCCGCCACGTATAGCCACCGTCTACTTTCTGGGCCCCGCGCTCAATTAAATGGTGTGCACCCTCCGCGCTAATGGCGGCGACTTTTTGTCGTGCCTGGACCATTTCGTCCTTGTCCCTAAAGATTCTTGGGGTGGCTCGGCTCGGCTCTTTTACCCACCTTCTAACAAACTGTTCTAGGCGGGCGACATTTTGTTCGGCGCTGTCGGACATGGGGCCGATTGAGTCTATGAGAAAAAGGCCTGTGACTTCTTTCGGCTGAATAGCAGCGATGAGGCTCCCGATCGCGGCTCCCATGGAATGGCCGAGGATCCCATAACGTTTCCAGCCTAGCTGCTGGACGAGCTCCACCATAACCGGGACCGAGCCGATAAAATGGTACTGCATTCCGGTCGGGAGGTGTTCGGACAAACCGTGTCCGGGAAAATCGGGGGCGACCAGCCTAAAACCCCGCAATAGCGGCGCAAGCCGGTTGAAGGTGGCCGCGTTGTCTAACCAGCCGTGCAGAGCCAAGAGAGGCGTGGCGTTGGCAGAACCCCACACCTTGGCGGCAAGCCGTCCCGATCTTAAGTTGAATTGGAGTTCTTCTGGGATTTTAACCCTCGCGCGCCTCTAGCCACAGTCGGCAGAAGCCGGCATAGCTATCAGCAATGCGGCCAATCGCTTCCTCGCGGCTGGCCTTCTTCGCCTGGAAGTCCAAGAGTGCCTGCTGGAAAACTGTTCGGCCGACCGCAAAGCCAATCACACCCGCGACATTGGCACCGACACGCAACCACTCGCGTACTTTCGCGTCGTTTTCGCCACGTCCAAGGATGATGACGCCGACTTTGTCGCGTCCGCCTTCGCGGCAGGCTTCGACGACCATTTCACAATCCGATTTGCGATCTAAACCTTCAAGTTTCCACACATCGGGTTCTACTTTTGCTTTTTGTAGTTCATGGATCGCCTGTACCATAAGTTTTGGACGCATCTCGACGTCAAATACTGATTTCTCACCCTTGCAGCGTTCCAATTGGGAAGTGGTGGGCGGAACCAGAAGTTCGAAGATGAACTTGCGGTTTTTTTGATTGAGGTATTGGCCGAGAGTTGCCAGTTTTTGAGATTGTCGCTGGTTTAAGGCAGCGTCATCTTCAGGGTTGTAGCGGACCAAAACCTTAACGAAGTCCGGATTCACTGACTCGATGTGCTTTGCGTAGTCTGCACCGTACTCGAAATCAAATTCGTCCTGCCCGCTTTTTTCCGCAGCCACGGAAACGCTGCAGCCGAAGGCCTTGGCTTTTTGAATAACCGCGGCGCCAAACTGCTCGTCCACCAAGATTCCCATCTTCTCTTTTGGCAGGCCAGTCGAAACGGCTTTCTCAAAGCCCTCGAATATCATCATCTTGAAGTCTGCAACCTGTTGGACTTCCGCCGGCGTTGGGGGATTGCCGTGCCCCAGCATCTTCTTCTGGAAGGAAGTGCGGTGATCAAACGGTAGAATTAGAAGGTCTTTGCTATATCCGCGCTCATTGGCCATTGTTTACTCCTCTTTTTCTTGGGGGGTAGTATGCCAAAAAAAGAGCCCTAGTCAAAGTGCTTCGGCAGCTAATTGTTTGTCTACTCTGGGATAGGAAAGGTGACGGAGGGGGACGCTGTGGCTTGCGGTGGCGTGGGGTTTAGCTTTTCCCCGTTTAGAACGCGCTCGTAGTAACGGATGTATTTCTCTGCCATTTGCGTGTAGGTGAAGTTTTCCAGTACCCACTCTCGGCAGGTGACGCTGGAGAAGTGGTCGACGCTGGAAAGTGCAGTATGGAAGTCGCGCATGGAGTCACATAGGGTCCCGACTTCCGGAACAATGAGCTCAGGCAACGATCCAAGCCGCCGCGCTATCACAGGGGTGCCGCTCACCAGGGATTCGGTAACGGCAATTCCAAAGGGTTCGTGCCAAATGACAGGGAAAAGCAGGGCCTTTGCTCCTGCGATGAGCTCGGCCTTTTTTTCTCCGCCCACCATTCCGGCCCAATGGACGCCGCGCCAGCGCTTAAAGATCCATCTTTTTCCGCCGAGGATTTTCAAAGGTACACGCGCTTTGCGCGCTATCTTGATGGCGCCCTTCACGTTTTTTACGTTCCAAGAGGCTTTGCCCAAAAAAATCGCATATTCGCTTTTTTTTCGGTGGTACGTGTACTCATCGGGATCGAGTCCGTTGTGAACGAAGCACAACGAGTTGTGGCGTCGGGCGTGGTCCTGACTGACGAAGATCGTGTTGGGGAGAAATCGCTCACCGAGTTGACCGTTGCCTCCGATGGTTACGACGTAGGGTTTTTCGGGAAGAACTGCCGGGGGCGCAAAATAGTGGTGAATATCCACACTTCGTACAGTGCGTTCAATTCTTCTTTCTTCATAAGGGACGACAGGACCATAGGGGTTTTGGCTCTTCGGGTGGCCGACTAGAGTGACGTCGTGACCAGCCTCGTGAAGGCCTTTGGCAAGCCACCACACGACCCGTTCAGTGCCTCCGTACGTTCTTACAGGAAAGCGGGCATTATGAATCAGCGCGATACGCACGCACCAATCCTCTCCTTAAACGTGGCTAACGGCAAGCCAGGGCGGGCTTAGATTTTGAAGATTACGGTAGCACCAAACAAGAAGAAGTGGTTGGTGATGTACTTGTCGGACAGCGGCTCGTCGACACTTCGTTGACCTGTTGTGAACTTGTAGCGGAGGTGCGGGCCCACGGAAATTTCCGGGAACATTTCGATCGTTGTCGCGAGCTCCAGCCCGCCCATCCAGAAACGCCCCTTAAAGAGCGAGTACCCTATCTCCGCGTCGGCGCGGAGTCGGAAGATGCCAAAAGGCGTGCTGTAGTGGCCCGTGAGGACGACGCCTTTGAGGTTTCCGTAGGCCTCGTTGTCCAAAGGTCGGCCCTCAAAACCCTTTAGGACTGAGATCATCATACGCATACCCACTTCGAAGTTGGTTTGCGCGGGCAGCTTTTTGACTTCGTATTTTTGGGTCCAGTCGGCTTCCACGTAGGGAGGAAAGTATTGAACGGTCGGTGAAGTGATTTGTTTACCCGCCAGTCGTCTTTTATAGAATATGGAAATATCCGTATAAAAGAAGGTGGTGGAATCGGAGGAGGCAGTAAGAATGTTCGACGTCGTCTCAAGGCGGTAGCCAACGGTATCTTTGTCGCCAATGGCAATCTGAGTGTCTAGTTGGAGAACTGGGAAAAAGAGTTTTTGAAAATCTCCGGCGCGTATGACTGCCGCGTAGACCGATCCGGTGGGGATAATTCCGATTTTGACCACATTTTCGTCGAATTCCTTTGCGCCGGCGCCCTCCACGCCTTGCGTGAGAAAACTGGCCCAAGGAGATGCGAATATTTCTGTTCCGTTTCTAATAAGTAGCAGCCGATAAAAATGTTTCTGATCGGGTAGGAGTTGTTCGGTAGCATTGAACTTGCCATCCCAATGGAGTAGCGGCGGCATTCTTCCTTCAAATGCCATTCGGTAGGTAAGCTTGCGTTTAGGATCATTGATTTCAAGTGCCCACGCTTCGTAGTCTTTGAGCACTTCGGGTATGTTGTATTTGAAGACCACGTTTTCGGGCGGCTCACTTGGGGAGACATTTAGTGTCGTTGTGGGCTCGCCGGTTTCTGTAATCATGAAAATCTGGAGCGCGCTCACTTCTTGAACAGAAGGGGCCTCCGCATGCACGTACGCGGGTAGTAAAAGTAGACACAATGAAACGATGTAGCCGAAAGTTTTCACGCGAATAATGAGGCCGAGCCTGTATTATTCTACGATCTTAGAAGCTCTCGGTCAAAATACCTTCTGTGTCTTGGACGCGTTGGGTTAGTTATTCTTTTCTCGTCGGGCGACCGCTCTAAACAGATATTCGTCGGCCTCGTGGTACCACTCGCCCATATAGTCTTTCACCAGCTTTTTTAGGACTGGGTGGCTGGCGTTGGCGCGATGCACCGGGGTGCCCGTGAGCTGTAGCTTGTGTAGGATTTCCTCTCTAAGCCCCCTGAGAAAATTGGCGGCCCCGCGGGGATCGCGCTGCCGTAGTGCATTGAATTTGCCTTCGAGACCTTTGGCCAGCTTGGGTTGAGTCCGCTCCGAAACCCGAAGCACAAAGTCTAGGTAGGCAGGGTATTCGTCAAGGACATCGCTATCGTCCCGATAGTGAGGAAGATCGGGAAACGAAAAGGAATTCGGAAGGCGCGCCGGCCCAGCCATTTTTACGTTAACGTCCATGGCTGCCGTTTTAGATTCAGCTTCGTCTTGCGCTACGGCGATGAGCAGCACAGCAGCGACGCCAACAACAAGCACACGCACAAGAGAATGCGCCAGCGCCGGTCTACCTAGGAAAACCGGCTGCGATTTCCAAACTTTTCTTTGTGTATCCGCTGCGCGCTCCAACATATTCACCAAAATCATGTCGCCTCCTCCAACGTCTGGCTGCCAAGCTCAGACCGCGAAAATCCGAACGTCTTTCGCGTATTCAGCTAGTTCAAGTCTTGTGCCAGCCGGGCGGTGCGCAAGCCTTGGACGGTAAGAGCCGAAAGCGACGAGAATTGTCAGTTCGAGAGACAAATTTGCGTACTAAGTCGCCGAGAGGGAGGGGGGGACTTCGCACGAATTGCACGGAATTCACCTGGAACACCTTTTGCTTTGCACAACGACGGTGTGGCACCGAATTGGTTTGCTGCAGGTTTTTGGAGGAGCGTAGGCAATGCGGAATGTATCGGGAAAGAAGTTACTGGTAGCGTCCTTGGTGGCGATGAGTTTGGCTTACATGGGTTGCGCCCGTCGTAAGGCCCCACTGGCACCTCAGTTGAATATCGGCCCAATGCCTTTGCCGCCGATTACCCGTCCCAACCCTGCCCAAAGAATCGAAAAAACCAAGTATTTGATGGTGAAGCGCCAGGAACAGCTGCTTGAAGAGGAAGATATCTTAAGCGTTCCCATGATGGTGGATCGCGAGTTCACGGCGGAAGAACGGGAACCGAATGCGGAACCTCAGGCCGAGGCCGCGTTAAATGCTGAATCCGTTACGATTGAACCTTACCGTACGTTTATTGAGATTCAGCGGTACGAAATAGAAAACAACGGTGAAGATCCCCAAGCCCAGCCCATCTCCAACGTGAAGTTGGAAGTGAAGTTTCCGCAGGATCCAGCGGACAAAGAAGCGCCTCGCTTGGAGATGGAGCTTCCTGGGAATGGACAATATTGGCCCATCGGAAACGGCCAGGTTCAGGAAATTAAGCGTACTTTGGAGTTGCCCTGGAAGTACATCGCCAAAGACGGTTTCACGTTTGAGATCCAGATGGTGCGCAAGGGGAGCTGGATGAAGCCTTGCGTGTTTGAAGTAACGCAGCTTTCTGAATTCAACCGCGCGTATGTCTGCCGAACGGATTTGGACTGGCAGAAGAAGCGCGGCGTTCCTGAAGAGCGTCTTGATAAAGAAGGCGTTCAGATTCGAGTTTTTACTGATAAGAATACCCCCAAGAAGCAGATTCCGACCGACGCGATCGCTATTCGTTAGTGGAGGCTTTGGGATCGGCGTAAGAGAATTCCCGGCGGGGAAGAGAGGTGCGCAGCACCTGCCCGTCGGCGGCACGCACCACGATTTTTTTGGGGCTGTTGGCGCGGTTTCCCATCGGCGCGCGATCGACAACGTCGAGTACGTAGGAGAGCTCGGCGCGTTTCGTGGTGGTCGTTGCGTATAGGATTGGCTCATTTTTCCGCAGGCTACTCGCTTCTACGTGGTAGCGAACTGGGAGTAAGCTCGCCGCGGATTGCGGGCGAATCGTGTTCAACTGAGAAAAATCCGAAGGCTTGAGCGGTCGGTAATTATTGATTACCCGAACCAGATTCATGTAGCGATCCATTTGAATGCTTAGGTCCAGGCCAACAACAGGAAAACCATTTTCATATACGGAATAGCGAACGGTGGTGCGAATGGGTGCCTGCATGACTTGTGGCCGCAGCTCATGGTAGTCCCGCAGCTTCAAAATCTCTTTGTTTTTCTTCAAAAAATCTTGCGCGACCTCAAGTGGTGTGACGCCTACTGGGCGTACCCACTCCTCTACGTTGGTTTCGGCCGAAATCGGGATTTGCACCGCCGTGGACGCGACATCACGTCGCGCTCGAATCTCCGTAATGTGATTTTCCCCCTGCGAGAGGTAGTACATCAACGCCAGAGTACTCAAGCTAAGGACTATGTAGCGGTAGGGCTTCACTATTTCAGAACCCCCGGCTGCACCACAGGATCGGCGTTGTCTGCAAAGACCTGGAAGAAGTACTTCATTCCCACGCCGGAGGAACGCTGGTCAATGATACCGGAAACCGAGTAATCCAAAGCCGGAAGGCCCTGGCTGATGCCGACAATAATCGACTGCCCGGGTGAGATATCACCCAAACCTTGCATGTAGCGGTCAGTAATCCAATTCGGATCTTGAGAGCTTGCAGCCACGCGGACATTGCGAGCTACCTGATTACTGTTATTGCGAATAACGAATTGAAAGGCCACGATAACGTTAGGGCCGATGGGTACCACCTGAGGTTCCACGGATCCATTGTTGTCTACAAAGGTCAGTCCGAAGGGGACGTGTTGGACCTGAAGCGGTTGGCCCAGCCGCGGTGGGTTGGGATCAAAACCACGTGCGATGAAGGCCTGCTCGATGGATCGCTGGTGTAGGCCGCAGTAAAGTTCTTTGTCCGCTTGTACGAGCGAGCTGTAAAACTCTCTCATGGAAGTATCCTGGCTCAACATGCCCACGGCGCTATAAACCAAGCGATCAGAAAAAATTGCGCCCAACTCTGAGCTTTCAAGCGCGATTTGCTGGCGCACTTCCCAAAGGACGCGTGTGCAGCCCTCGGCGACAGTGTAGCGCTCCGGACTCGAATAGGCCTTGCCGTCGTTGATAGCAACAGTCGAGAAATCAAAAGGATCCTGCGGATCGTCCACGGCCGACCGCAACGGTTCTCCCTGAGGGATGTCAGAAAAATTTCGTGCGATCCAGCGGCCAATGAAATCTTTGTTTCCAAACGACTCTGCCAGGTAGTCTGCAAGGCATTCGTGCAAAGCCGAGCCTTCGGTGAAAATCGCACCGTAATCGCCAGCGAGGTCAAAACCGACTTGGAAGCTAGCGCTTTCGTTAATGCCGTGACCCGTCTCGTGCGAATACATGTCAAAATCGACGGAAGGCGCAAACTCCGATTCGCCGATCAGTCGAATAATCCGTGGCTCGCTGGGTTTCAGGTAGTTGTGTTCGTAAAACGCGTTGATTTCTCCGTCGTAGTATTCAGGAGATCGCACAAGCACGTAGAGCGGACGAGTTTTTACCATCGGGAAGCCGAGTGCATCGACGTAGTTGATGACTGAGCTGGTGGAGTAGTAGGCCATCATCTCCGAATATTCGATCGTGTCCACGTCTCGCTCAAAATCGCCTCCAAAGTTGGTGGCGTTTTCGCCGATGTCTGTGCGGCGAACCTTGATGAAATTGTTCTGGAGGTAGTTGGTGGCCGAGAGGCCCGTCAGGTTGTACAGGCTGGTGAAACTCAAAAGGCCTGGGCTACTCGAAAAAGCGTTCAGAGAATTTGTGACGTCCAAGGGATTGGGGACGATAAGGCTTGCCTGAGGACCGGAGGCGAATTGCGCGGTCTCGCGCAAGGATTGGAGTTGCGCGAAGTTCAGGGCAGGGCCCGAACATTCGTCCAATTGAACCGTGCAGCCGGTGAGTGCGACGGTCAGTCCGAGCGCCCCTGAAAGAGCGCGATGTTTCCAGTGCCTGATCATTGATGCCGTATAAAAAGCTCTTCTCTTCCTTATGGAGTGCAAGGGTGGTGCCGTGTTTAAGAAAGCAAAAGGAAGGCTAAGTATCTGAAACTATATAAAAAGTGCTGATGTTCCCAGCGTCCAAAGCGTAGACGCTTGGTCTACTCTGGTGGCACCCCCCCACCGCGCTTAGGGTTTCTCCATGAGATCAGTGGCTTAGAGTGTCTAGTGGGCTGGACAGTGGCGTGAAAAAAAAATGGGCAAGATCCAGGGGGCTGGACCTTGCCCATGGGCTTGGCTTTTGACGTTGCGGCGACCGTTGTGGGAGGCAACTGCCGCCGCTGAGCTTTAACCCGCCAGCACGCGCCAGCGGGTATTGATGGCGAAACTCTTAGCCCTCCGGATCCGGCAGAGGCGGAAGCTTCTGCGTTTCCGGACCCGACGTGCTGGGAGTGCCTGGCACTTGGTTTCCAGGCTGTCCAGGACGCTCAGGTGGATTTTGGTTTTGCTGCTGTTGGTACAGCTGCTTCTGAGCGTCGTCGGGTGAAATGAAAGGCCCTTGTCCCTGAGACTGCGGCTGTGTTTGCGGCTGCGTCTGAGGCTGTGTCTGCGTCTGAGGTTGCGCCGGGTACGGATTGCCCTGCGTTCCTGGGTTCGTACCAGGAGGGAAAACCTGTCCGGGTAGGCCTTGCGGGCTTACGGGACTGCGGCCGGGCGCGTACGGACCCGTGTAAGGAATCTGTCCAGGTTGGCCGGGCTGTACACCGGGTTGTCCTTGCGGGTAACCAGGTTGGCCGGGCTGTACGCCGGGTTGCCCCTGCGGGACGACCTGGCCCTGTCCGGGGCTCGTGAATTCCTGATACTGGCCGTTTTCAAAGTTGTTCGGTGTATTGCCACCGAAATCTGGACGTAGGCGGCTTTGCGGGATTTCAGTTCCGGTGTATTCGCCGCGGTACCAAGGATCTTCCTGGTACTTCGGCGCCAAACGATCGCGTTCGATCGTTACCTGATCCGTGTAGGCCGGAATTTGGAAACCAGCCGCTTGGTATTGCCAACGTTCCTGGTTGTACTCGTACTGAACGTGGCCATCGCCGTGATCGAGTGGCGAGACACGAGGGTAGCGGCCGTTGTAATCCGGAAATACCGGGTAAACGATCGGCTTGATACCGGTGTTCAATCGGAACTGGATGGGCGCGTAGCGATCCGCAAAGCATTTGCCGACGATACCGAATCCGAAACCTTTGAAGTGCTGAATGGCATCCACCAAGTAGCGCGTTTGGTTTAGGTAGTACTGAATGGCGCCCAAGCGATAGAACAAGCGCTTTTGGTAAACGTTGTCTGGGTACGCGTACGGGTGTCCATTCGCGTAAAAGAGTGAATACACTGCTTCGTCGAGTACCGAGGCGATCGCGTAGGAGTTGGCCAAACTTTGTTCTACGACAAAGTGGAAGAGCTGGCGGAACTCGGCCGGATTGGGGCGCGGACCCACGGGGTTACGCGTCCAATTGAGATAATCGACTGAGTACCACTTCTTGAGATCGCTGGACGAAGCCGCGAGTTCGTTAAAGCGCCGGACGATTTCGGCCTTGATGTATTCCGGATGGCGAGGGCTTAGGATGAGGCCGGCCGGAGTTTTCCAAAGGCCATCGAAGAAGGGCTTGGCGAGGTAGCTGGTGGCCGGAGGGCCGAACCAGGCGCGCCGTTCAACGATGTAAGGAATGGGGCCGTGGACCCAGGCCCCAGACCACATGACTCGATCGACAGGAACAATAGCGGCACCGCGCGGCGGGAGAGCGTTGGGCGGAATGGAGACCCAACCGCCTTGAGGCAACACCGCAACGCGATCTTTAACGACGATCCAACGGCCTGGACCCGCTGGTAGTTGAAACAACTGCGGGTTTTCACGGACCAGAAGTTTTACTTCTGCGTTTAGAGCCGCGGCGTTTTGTTCTAGATGGTAAAGCAGGCTGTGGTGAGTCCAGTCAGACCCTTTGGCTGCCGTTCCCCCGAAGAACAGCGGCACCAAGACTGCAAAAAATGTAAAAAGACGGTTCTGCACACGCATACCGATACCTCCCGAAAAGCAAAAAGGTAAAAAGCCAAAAACAGGCCCAACAAAATTCTTAAGGTTCGTTTTTAATTCTGGTAAACGAGAAGGATAAACCCACGTAGTCGTATAACGAGCTTGCACAATATATGAAATCTATTGCAGCTTGTCAATAAAAATTTTTAATAATTTTAGGTATTTAGGTGACAATTTTTGTCACCGCCGGGACGGGGAAGGGGATTTGTGCCTAGAGCAGCATCCCGAGAGCGGAAATTAGGGTAATAACGAAACAGATGAGCATCGACTTAAGCAGCAGCTTTTCCACACAGCCTCCACAACCACCACCACGTTCCCGTGGTGACAAGCAAAACAACCAAAAGTATTATATCTAACCTAACTCGGCGCATCAATTGCTCTTCGGGTTTTTTCGGCTTTTTAGGAAGTGAAATGCGTAGAAGCTTATTTGGGATCTTAGTTTTGGCGAACCTCGCGGCTTTGAGTACGGCGTCGGCGACGACTTTTGTCACCGGCTCGTCCCTTGAGACCCGCTTGCTCCAGGATTTTTCTCGGACGGGGAATGTCGATCAACTTAGAGCGCAAGCGGGCACCGCCTACAAGGGCCACAAACGTGAGCCGGTGCCGGCTTACCTACTTGCTTACGCGGAATACCTGTCGGGAAACCATGCCGGAGCCCTCAGCCTTGCAGAAGAATCCGCACGTTGGGCAGGGCCTGACGCCGATCCACGCTACCAAACCACCGTTCGGCGGCTACGAACCGGGGAGCCCGATCCCTTCCCTTACTCGACGGCCCAGAAGAAAAAATAAGCCCAAAAAATAAACTGCTGGGCTCTTTAGTGGCCCTTTAATCAATGGTACTAATCTAGGAACTGATTGTTGCGATTTTCGGTTTAGGCTTTCGAAACTGGCATGGAACCGAAGCGGGGAGAGGACGTGGCCATACAATCCATACGGGGCATGCATGATCTATACGGCGCGGAAATGGGTGCCTGGTCTGCAGTGGAAAAAGTCGTCCATAAGACCTTCCAGGATTTCGGTTACAAGGAAATCCGGACACCGGTATTGGAAAAGATCGAAGTCTTCAGTCAGACGGTCGGCGAGGACACCGACATCGTACAGAAACAAATGTACACTATCGAGCGTTCCGACGAGCAACTGGCATTGCGTCCGGAAGGGACTGCCGCTTTCGTTCGGGCGGTTATCCAACACCAACTACACCGGCTACCCGGGGCCCAGCGATTTTACTACTACCTACCGATGTACCGCTATGAGCGGCCTCAAAAAGGGCGCCAACGCCAGTTTTTTCAATTTGGCGGTGAGCTGATCAACGATGCTAGCCCGGAAGCGGACGCTGAGATCATCACACTTTTGGATCAGATTTATAAAGCTCTCGGACTGAGCCACTACGAAGTCCGGATCAACACCTTGGGCGATTCAGAGAGCCGGGCCGCGTACCGTAAAGCTCTCGAAGAGTACTTCCGGCCATTGCTCGGGGAACTCAGCGAAGATTCAAAAGCCCGTTTCGAGCGCGCGCCGATGCGCATTTTGGATAGCAAGCACGAGGCCGATCAAAGTGCTGTCCAGAAAGCTCCTCGCATTGGAGAGTATCTGACGGATTTCGCAAAGGCCCATTTTGAGAGCGTAAAGCAACGGTTAAACCAAGCTGGAGTTTCTTTCATAGTAGATCCGCTTATCGTCCGAGGGCTTGATTATTACAGTTTGACCGCGTTCGAGTTTGTATCGGACCAGCTCGGCGCGCAAAGTGCTTTGGGTGGCGGTGGTCGCTATGACGGTTTGGCGGAACGCTTCGGGGAGAAACCTATTCCCGCGGTTGGTTTTGCGCTCGGGATGGAGCGTCTGATGCTCGCCTTGGAAGCTTCTCAAAAGATGCCCAAAGTTCCGGCGGGGCCTTTTCTATATCTGGCTCCCTTAGGCGCTGCTGCCTTTGAACGTTTCTACCCTTTGAGTTTGGAACTGAAACGTCACGGACTGGGATGCGAACTTCTCTACGAAAAGGACAAGAACCTCAAGTGGCAACTTAAGCAAGCCAACCGTTGCGGAGCGCAGTACGCTCTGCTGTTGGGCGAGGAAGAAGTTGCCAAGGGTGTGGCAGTATTGAAAAACATGTCGGATGGGGGACAAAAGGAAATTGGGCTGGACCGAATAGTGGAACAGCTGAAACAGGTGCACAGCACCTAAAAAGGATGGCGGATTTTGGGTCTTAAAAGGACAGGGTACACCGAGAGCATTGCAGTAGCCGAGGCAGGTCAGCAAGTCGTGCTTAACGGCTGGGTGGATCGGTGGCGGGATCATGGTGGCGTTATTTTCATCGACTTGAGGGATCGCACCGGTATCGTGCAGATAGTATTTGATCCCGGTGAGAAGGTCTGCTCCAAGGAACTTGTAGACTCTGCCGCGCGTTTACGCGCGGAATTCGTTGTTGCGGTTCGCGGACGCGTGCGTTTGCGTCCAGCCGGAATGGAAAACGACAAACTTGCGACGGGCAAGAAAGAAGTCCTTATCGAAGAAATGGAAGTTCTCAACCGGGCAAAGCCTCTTCCGTATTCTTTGCACGAGGATTCCCCAAGTGCCGGTGAAGTCGATGAGATGTTGCGTCTAAAGTACCGCTACTTGGACCTGCGTCGCCCCAAACTCCAAAACAATCTTTTTATTCGCAATGAGTTTTGCAAAGCTACCCGCCAATTCTATTGGCAAGAGGGTTTCATTGAGATCGAAACGCCCATTCTCTACAAAACTACACCAGAAGGAGCGCGGGATTATCTGGTTCCGAGTCGAGTGCATCCTGGACAGTTCTACGCCTTGCCTCAGTCTCCGCAGACATTGAAGCAGCTTTGCATGATTAGCGGCTTTGACCGCTACTTTCAAATCGCCAGGTGTTTTAGAGATGAAGACTTGAGAGCGGACCGGCAACCTGAATTCACTCAGGTCGATGTGGAAATGTCCTTTGTGGATCGTGAAGACGTACTCGCGTTGCACGAACGGTTGATGGAGCGGGTTTTTGACAGTGTATTGGGAGTAAAGGTAAAGCTCCCGTTCACTAGAATTTCCTACGCTGAGGCGATGGAACTTTACGGTTCGGATAAGCCAGATTTGAGAAACTCACTCAAGCTTGTGGACTTATCTGAATCCGGGAAGAAGTGCGACTTTCAAGTTTTCAAAAGCGCTTTGGCCTCAGGCGGGATTCTGAAGGGGCTGTGTGTTGAAGAAAAACAACCCCTCTCTCGCAAAGACCTCGATGCCCTTCCCAAAGAAGTGGCGCCTTTTGGTGCAAAAGGGGTTTCGTGGATTCGTATCAAGTCACCGGGCGACTGGCAGGCACCGCAGGCAAAGTTCTTTTCGGATGAGCTCAAGAAGGAAATTGAGGCGCAGCTGCCGTTCACTTCGGGGGCGATGCTGTTTTTGATGTGCGGGGCGCCCAAAATGGTGAACCAGTCGCTTAGCCACTTGCGCACGGTGTTCGGCGAGCGCTTCGGCTACGTAGATCAAAACGCGTTTAGTTTCCTCTGGGTGACGGACTTTCCGCTATTCGAGTACGACCCTGAAGAAGATCGGCTCTACGCGGCTCATCACCCCTTCACCTCGCCACACCCGGAGGACACCCAAGCGTTCTTGGACGCGAAAGACAACCAGGCGCTTCGTAAGATCCGTGCGCAGGCCTATGACATGGTACTCAACGGTTACGAAATCGGGGGAGGAAGCATTCGTATTTTTCGTCCGGAGGTGCAGGCGCGCATGTTTCGCGCGCTTGGGATCGAGGACGAAGAAGCCAAAACTAAATTTGGATTTTTTCTGGAGGCCTTGGAGTACGGCACGCCTCCGCACGGTGGTATTGCTTTCGGCGTCGACCGCATTACGATGCTACTCGCGGGAACCGATGCGATTCGCGATGTGATTGCCTTTCCGAAAACCCAAAAAGCGACTTGTTTGATGAGCGAGGCACCTTCCGGGGCAGATGCCAAGCAGCTGGATGAGCTTTCCATTCGCCTCATTCCAAGGGAGTAATGGCTGAAGCGACTACAAAAACTTACGATGTAGCGATCATTGGTGGGGGCATTAACGGGGTTGGCGTGGCGCGCGACTGCGCGATGCGGGGACTCTCCACAATTCTTTTTGAAAAAAATGATCTGTGCGCGGGAAGTACTGGAGCGTGTTCCGGAATGATCCACGGGGGGCCGCGCTACCTAGAAACCGAGCGCGAAACCACACGCAAGTCCTGTGAGGACAGTGGGGCAATCCAGCGCATTGCTCCCAACCTCCTTTTTAGAATTCCCATACTCATTCCGGTCATGCAGCAGGATCCGAAAATCTACATGGAGATGGTCGAGACCTTTTGCACGGCTTATGACAGCTTTTCTGCCATCAAAGGGGGGAAGCCACATGTTCGTCTGAACCGAGCGGAAGTGCAGGCGCTAGATCCGGGTTTTAGCAAGGATATCGTTGGTGCGGTGTCGATGGACGAATGGGGAACGGACCCCTTTCGTTTGGTGATCCTGACTGCAAAGAGCGCGGTGGCGTCTGGGGCGGAGATTGTGGTCCCTGCCAAAGTGCAGGAAGTGGTTACCGAAAATGGCAAAGTGAAAGGGGTAAAGGTCGCGCGGGACGGGCATGGCGTGGAGTTTGTTTCGGCAAAGACCGTCATCAACCTCGGTGGCCCTTGGGCGCCGTTTATTGACTCCAAGAAAACCCGTTCCATTCAGATGCGACCATCCAAAGGTGTGCACCTGGTACTCGACCGTCGTATCGTAAACGTGTCGCTCGTCTGCAAAGCCATCGATGGCCGCGAGAGTGTTTTCATTCTCCCGCATGAGCACACCACTATCATCGGTACCACGGATGACGACTATTACGGACATCCGGATAGAGTAACGATTACTCAGGATGAGGTGGGTTACCTGATGCAGGCGGTTCACCGCTATTTTCCGGATTTGCATGAGTATCGGATCATGCGCGCTTTTGTGGGAATACGTCCCACGGTCTACGGATGGGGAATGAGCGAGAGTTCGCTCAGTCGCGATCACGAGATCTACGATCATAAAAACGATGGTGCGGACGGTCTCTACTCGATGATTGGCGGCAAACTAGCTGCCTACCGTCTGATGGCGGAAGAGATGACCGACAAGATTTGTAAGCGGCTGGCACGAAAGGAGAGTTGTCGAACGCACTTGGAGAGTTTGCCTGGCTGTACAACAGAAATGCCGTGGATAGAGGAGGCTCGCCGCACTGGGGTGGATCCTTTGACTGTCCGACGCCTTTTTTTCCGTCATGGATCGGAGGCACACAAGATTTTGGAGGCCGCGAGAAAGGATCCGGAGTTGCGCCAAACGTTGTGCGAGTGCGATCAGGTTTTGGCAGCGGAAGTGGAGTACTGCGTGCGCGAAGAGTGGGCCAAGAATCTCGGGGACGTGCGGCGACGCACCCGCCTGGGTATGGGGCCTTGCCAATCCTGTCGGTGTGCAAACCAAACTGCGCTCTTCATGGGCCGGCTTTTTAATTGGAACGCCTCCGAAGTCGACCAGGCTTCTCAAGATTTTGTGGCACGACGCTTTCGGGGGAACCTGCCTGTTCTCTTTGGTGAACAGGTGAAGCAGGAAGAATACGCGCGTGCTTTACACCTTTATTCGACGGGAGAAGGTCATGGAGACCTTTGACGTTTTGGTATTGGGGAGCGGCGCTGCGGGATTTGCCGCTGCGGTTACGGCTAAGGAGCAGGGCGCGTCGGTCGCGGTCCTAAGTCGAGGTGCCGGCGCGTCTGCGGTTTCTTCTGGGGCTTTTGATTTTGGAAGGCCGGCCGCACAAGGATCTCCGACCGATTTCGCCTCCCGCACCCAACACAATACATGGAAGAGCACCTATTCGAGGCTTCTTGCCGATCCGGGAAACCCTCCCTCGCCAGTGGACGCGCAAAGAGTCTTTATGGGGATCGAAAGAGCACTAGGCCTTCCGCTAAAAATGAGTTGGGAAAAAGCTCTACTGCTCCCGGTTAGCAATGGTCATTGGAAGCAAGTACACGTGGCTCAAGCTGCCCAAGCGGGTATTGATTTGGAAGCCATCCAAGGGAAAAAGGTGGCCTTTGTGTACCACGCTTCCTGGAGGCTCACTGCCCGTCCATTGTGTCGGCAATGGGAACAAACGGCTGAGATGAATTTTGGGAAGAAAGTGGAGATCGAGGCCGTTGACCTTTCGGCCTTATCGCCTATGCCGGACGCTCCGCTTCCGGTAGTGGCTGTGCGTTTGCAGCGAGACACAGAATTTCGCACACGGTTTTTCCAGATGGTCGCAGAAATCGGGAAAGGGGTGGACGCCGTTCTTCTCCCGCCGATCTTCTTGGATCCTAAGTTTTTGGAGAGCTTGCAAAAAGAAGTACAAAAGCCCGTTTCGGAGTGCTTGGGAACAGTGGAGGCGGTACCAGGTAAACGTTTGCAGGACTCGATTTTTTCTGCGCTCGATCGGGCGCAGATTCCACTTTTTAGAGCGGATCACATCCGTGCCGAAATCACCGACGATCTGGTTTCTGGGGTGGACTACTGGAACCAGGGGGACTCGGGACCCAGAAAGCTCCGGGCAGGAAAATACGTGCTGGCGAGCGGAAAGTTTTTTGGTGGGGGGGTGGACCTTCAGTACGAGAAGCTTTCAGAACCTCTTTTTGGTCTGCCGCTCTATTGGTCACGTCAGGAGTCTTTTGCTGAACGGCGAGCGGAACTTCCTTGGTCGGATAGAGGCTTTTTCGAGTCTCAAACTTGGTCTCAGCTGGGTGTTTGGGTAGACGAGCGGTGGCAGCCCGTTGGGCCGGACAACAGGGCGGTACTCAACAATGTCTTTGCCTGTGGAAGCGTAATTGGCGGGCTGGATTTCGCTCGAGAGCGTGTGGGCCTCGGCTATATGATTTATTCGGGAGGGCAGTGTGGTCTCGTGGCTGCAAAAACTTGAGGCGAAGCTAGTCCTGGCGGGATTGTTTTTTGTTCACCTCATCAAGCGAGTTCTATTCTTTTGGAAAAAGAAGCCCGGCCTAAACGAATTTTTGCAGAACTTTCGTGGGGACAACATTACCCCGGTAGGGGCGGAAGAACGAAAGCTTTTTCCGGAGTTTCAACGTTGCCAGGTTTGCTCGCTTTGCACCTTTTCCTGTGAAGCCATTGCTGCCGGCAGGGCGCCCGCGGGCTTTGAACCTAAGTTTGTGCTGCTTGGCTTCGGACGTTCCGCCCACGAATCGGAATATTTTTTTGATGAGTGGCTGCCTTGTTTGGAGTGTGCTTCCTGTACGGTAGAGTGCCCGACTCACGTCCCTGTGCACGCTATGGTGGCGACAGTGGTGGAGCGGCGCAAGCACGTCGCGTATCGCAAATAAAAAAGAGGGAAAAGACGAACACACGTACGACAGTGTCTTTTCCCCGTTCGAACAAACTTATTGTTTAGGATCTAGAAGCTGCCAAAGCCGTTACCGAATCCCGGAGGGACCGGCAATGCACAGATGGCATCAACGCCGCCAGTATTATCTAGGAAGCCGCCCGTAGTAAAAGGGCGAATAGCGAGTACTTGGTAGTTGGCGATATCTGAGATGGTGATCATGCTCGAAATTTCGGCGTCGACCTGAACGGTCGCCTGATACGTTGTAACCTTATAGGCTGTGGCGGAGCTGTTCACGATACCGATCTGAATGATGTCTCCGTTAGTGGCTTGGTAAGGAATAACCACCAAGTCCACATCCACTCCGTTGCCTTTAGGAATTGTGTAAACATCGAAGCTGCCAAGGTTGCCGTCACAATATCCAAAACCAAAGCTATTAGAAAGTAGGTTGGATCGCTTCTTTGAACAGCTCGTCAAAGACAAAGCGAGAGTGAGAACTAACGCTAGCACCCACCATTTTCTAATAACAAACAAAATTTTCCCCTTCATGGCTCAACTCCATCCACTGCAAGTAAACGTCTGCTGGTACTCAAAAGCTATATGTGCAAGGTTGATTCCAACTTTGTGGAAGTGGGGCAAGGGTTCGGAAACCATTATGTGTTCAATTTGTCTTCGCCCCCCCCGCGGATCTGTCGAGGTCTCAGTAGGCCTTCGACACCACACAGGCGGAATGCAGCGCAAACCTGGAAAAATCCGATGAATTTTAAGTGCTTAAGTGTGTTTAGGAAGGCGACCAGTGAATTAAGCACCTGTCGAACTTGTATTCAGCTCTGTCTAGCGTCTGGAAGTTTCCGCTAACTAGTTGTTTTGAATAAGAAGACCCCATGTCTAAAAGGTACCACCTTACTTTTGACACAAAGCTGTGGATTGTTTTGTGCGTGAGTCGGGAACGTTATCCACAGGCATGAGCCAAAAGGAACGTGGTACCTAGAGGCCGAGGTCGGCGTCGGTATCGCTGAACTCTGAGATGTCGTCGGGTTCGAACAGGGTGCAAATGCGGTTTACGCGGTAGCGTAACTCGAGCAGATCCAGTCCCTGCAGGGCAGGCATCCGTTGCAGGTAGCGCTGCACTTCGCTGAGGTTGGGTTTGTCGGGCGAGAGGATTTTTTTGAGCTCAAGGTAGCCCATTTTTTCGTTGAGAATTTGTAGATTCAAAATCGATTTTTGCGATTCGTTTAGCTCCAAAAACTGGAGCCCCGCTCCGCAGTCTACTTCGCAGCGTTGCTTGTCAAAGACGATGTGCGCGAGGCGGGACTTTACGGACATGCTCCCCGCTTGATTCGGGAGCAAAAAAGTCGTGGTGACGATGGTATCGATGGGATAGGGGTCCAAGGTGAGCACGAACAGACCGCCGCGACTGAAATTTCCGGCGTATGCGGTTTTGGATGTCTTCCCGTCTGAAAAGATCACCCGATCGTGGTACGGCAGTCTGTAATCCTTGCGTCTATCGACCATGGACATGATCGCTTACCTCATTGAAGTAGTTGCATTAGGGATTGGCGATCTTCATCGGAGATGGATTCCTCTTCGTTTGTGCTTTTGGAATCCGCTGCTTTTTCAGGCTGCTTTCGCTTGGGTACCAATTCAATATCGCCGATCGCCGAAACGAGCTTCCTAGGAGTCTCGCTATCTGACACGATGTTCCACAGCTTAGTGGTTTTTTCATAAACCAATGCGCCGATCGGTTGGTTACCGATCTCGAACTGACTTAGGAAAAGTACCAGTCCAACAAAAAGAACAAGTTTGATAAGAAGTTTGAACATGCGGGTCTTTTTTAATTGTACCACAACGACCAGAATTCAGATTATAATGAAAGTATCCCACTATCTTCAGGGAGACTCTCATGGCACAGCACGATCGTCAGACGTGCGATGAGAGTAGTGGACAGTGGCTCCCCCTCACGGAGTATTCCGTGAAGACCGGAGTCAGCACCAGTACCATCCGACGAAAAATCAAAAGCAACAGCATTCAGTATAAGTTGGAAAACGGACGCTATCTGTTGTTGTTAGATGATTTGGATAAATCAATGAACACCATGCAAACGAGCCCAATCCGGCCTACCACGCCGGCAACCACAACTGTGAACGCAACACCCAAAGCGGCTCCAGCCGGTGCCATTGATCCTGCTGTTCGGATAGTTACTGCGGCCTACGAGCGAACTCTCAGAGAAAAAGATGAGAGACTCGCCCTTCTTCAGCGACAAAATCAGGAATTGCGTGAGCGTTTGGATGAGCTGCGCACACTGGTTCAGGCATTAGAAGAAAAGTACGAAGTCCGCTACTAAATCGCACAAAATTCATTCACCGGAACTGCAGAGGCGCCAAAGCGCCGGGGCATCCTATGTCTTCTAAATTTGCAGGCACAGTGGTGTGGATATTTTTTTCCCTTGCGAGCTTTGCTCGCGGGAATCCCGCTCAACTTGCGCCTCTAGACACGCTTTGGCAGTCGGCCTCCGATACCAGCACTTCTTGGGAAATGCGCAAGAAGTTGTATGAGGAGTGGAATGCCGTCGCGTCCTCCTATGGGATCCGTTCGGATTCCGCGTATCGCAATCTGGCGTATGGATCGTGGAAAGCGGGGGATATCCCCACCTCCATTGAGAACCTGGTACTCGCCGCCGAGACCACAGGATCCTTGGGCCAAACGTTTTCCTATCTTCGGGATCTGAAACAACTTGAACTTCGCTTGGGTAACAAAGATCAACTCAGTGGCGAATGGGGTTTCAAGAGTTTCCTTCTCGCCGGCTCGAATTTTAGGTGGTTGTTAGGAGTTTCTTGTCTTTGGCTCTTGTTTTTGGGAGCTCTTCGCTACGCATTCCCAAAACTTCATGTTCCCCACGCAGTAATGACCGCATATTGGAGTTTTGCTATTGTTCTGTGCCTAAGTACCGCTTTGCTGAATCTCAACCGTCGGACGTATCCCAAAGTAGGCATTCTCAAGGCCCCCGAAGGGTCGGTACAAACATTTACCGCGGAAGATCCGGAAAAGACTCTTGTGAAACTTCCCGCCGGCACCTTGGTCCGAATCCTCAAGCAAAAGACCAAAGTTACACAAATCGACTTTCCGGTCGCCGCCTGGGTCGAGTCACAAAATGTGGCTAAGCTCCTGCCCCACCACTAAGCAAACTAGTTTGTTCCTTTGGCATTGTTTGAAAGCGAGGTGAGATCCAGACCTAGCTGTGGCAATGCCTGCTCGTCTGATAGGATGGCGTAGTGCTCATCCAAGGTGTTCTTCAGCGCTTCCACCAGCTGTCTTTTGCGGGTTTCGGTTTTATCCACTTCAGCAATGACTCGTTCCAACCATTCTTCAGTTTTTCGCCGGATTTGTTCTGCCCGATCTTGGACGGACTTCAGAAACAAAGACGCGTCTCGGGTGGCCTGCGCCTCGATTTCCTGCGCCTTGATTTTGGCCCCTTCGCGAAGCTGAATGAGCTTGTCCTCTCGATCCTTCCATTCCTTCAGGTCGTCCTCGAGAAGCTTTATCTTGTTTAGCAATTTTCTTTCTTCTGCATTTTTCGCCTCCCACTGGGCGGCAAGACTTTCCAAAAACTCGGCAACTTCCTTGGGGGTGTAGCCCCAAAGAGATTTGTTAAATTCTTTGGTCCGAATTTGTATTGGAGTTAGCTGAGTTGAAAGGCTTTCTTTGTCTTGCATGCAATTCTCCTAGATGGAATTGCCCCAAGCATATCACACCCTTAAGACCTGCGTTAACGGGCGCCAAGTCATCGCACGCGTTCGCCAAAGAGGCAAGAACCCAGCCGGATATGGGTCGCACCCTCCTGCAAAGCTACCCAGTAGTCTTCGCTGGTTCCCATCGACAATGCCCCTAGGCCAGTCTCTTCGGCCAATAGACGCAACGTGCGAAAAAACGGCCTGCGTCGTTCCGGAGGGTCGAGCGGTGGCGGCATGCACATAAGTCCTTCGGGCCGGAGCCGGTCCAATGGCCGAAGCTGCTTGAGAAAGTTTTGTAGTTCCGACGCGGCGATTCCGGACTTCGTTGCTTCTCCACCAAGGTTCACTTCTACTAGGATGCGTAAACTCTCTTGGCCGGCCTCTTCAAGCGCTCGCTGGAGGAGTTCTGCCACCTTTAGCCGATCTAGACTGTGAACCATATAGTAGGAAGTAAGTCCTTTGGCCTTCCGGCTTTGGATGTGCCCGATGAAATGCCAACGCGGGCCTTCACCAATCTGCGTGCGCAGGCTTTCGCCCGCCTGCAGCTGGTTGTCTCCGAGATCCGTTAGCCCGTCTTTCAAGGCCTCCCGAATCCGTTCTAAGGGCTGGTACTTTGCGGCACCCACGATGGTGATTTCGGCCGGGTCGCGGCCAACGTTACGTATGTTCTCGCGGATTTTTTCGAAATTTGCAGCGATGCTCATGGAAGTTCGAACCAGCTAAACGGGTGCTCGCCGGTGGCACGCTGGAGGAGGCGCAAGAAAGTCTCTACCGGAAAACCGACCACATTCGTGTAAGAGCCTTCCACTGACTCAACAAAGAGGGCACCCAATCCTTGGATCGCGTATGATCCGGCCTTGTCCATGGGTTCTGCAGTTTTCGAATAGGCGGCGATCTCTTCTGCTGAAAGTTTTCGAAACCGGACCGAGGTTGTGGTGGCCTCTAGGAGAGGTGCCTTTCCCCGACTCAACAGAGCCATCCCCGTAATCACCTGGTGGGTCTTACCGGAGAGCTTTTTGAGGTGCGTTTGGACTTCTTCCCGGCTCGTGGGCTTTCCAAGTAGTTCGCCATCCAGGCAAACGACAGTGTCGGCGCCGATGACCCAGGCATTATTTGCCCGGACTGAGCGCTCCAGGACTTCCTTCGCTTTGAGCTCGGCGTTCGCAAGCGCAAGATCGTTCGGGGCGAGTCCGGTCTCCTTTTCTTCGGCTCCCGAAACCTCGACGTGGAACAAAAACCCTAATGATTTTAAAAGCGAATGGCGACGCGGCGAGCCGGAAGCCAATAGTAGAGGCGGTTGCTTCAAGTTATTAGATTTATTTGATTTTTCGGAATCGTCGATCATTGTTCCGTGCGTGTTCCGAGCCTGGCTCTGGTGCAAAATGACCCGAAATGTGGTATAAGGCGTTGACCGGGATTGTTGTTACTCGAATACAGAGGATATCTTAAATGCATCATTTCAAAGTTGGTGATAATGCGGTTCATCTCTCACACGGAGTTGGAGTAGTCAAAGGAATAGAAGAGCGAACTTTCAGTTCCGGTGGCAAACAGCGGTTTTATATCCTGGAGATTCACGATAGCGGGGCTCCCAAGAAGGTATTTGTTCCCATCGATGGCTCCGGCCAGCGCTTGCGTCCGATTATTAAGAAAAAAGAAGTAGAAGAAGTTTACAAGATTTTGCGTAAGAAGAAGCCGAACGAAGTGGATCACCAAACCTGGAACCGACGTTACCGGGAATATATGGAGAAAATCCACACGGGTCAGGTTCAGGAAATCGCGGAAGTTCTACGAGCCCTATTTTTGCTCAAGCACGACAAAGATTTGTCTTTTGGTGAGCGCAAGCTCCTCGATCAGGCCAAAAGTCTCCTCGTGAAGGAGCTTTCCCTCGCTCAAAATGTGGAAGAGAAAGAAGTCGAGAAAGAACTCGAAACCATCTTTGGTACCTAAGGTATGTTGATTTCGGACGCCGTGCTTTTAGGCGGCGGTGTGGGAAAGCGTTTTTCGGAGTCCCGAACGGACTTGGCGCTTCCCAAACAGTTTGAGCTCCTTGAAGGCATTCCAGTCTTTGTGCATGCCCTGAAATCTCTGGAGTCGACCGGCCAATTTCGCACCTTTGTCCTGGTTTTTCCCGAAGCTTTTTTGGAAACTGCGCGAAAAGCGTTGGAGGCCCACGTCAGTCCCGAGCTTTCGAAGCGCTGCGTACTTGTGGCGGGAGGGGAGCAGCGCCAGGATTCTTCGCGGCGCGGACTGAGGGCGCTCGAAACCCAAGACCCGTTACCTACTCGGGTCATTATCCACGACGCTTGCCGACCCTTTTTATCTCGCGAATTTCTAGAGCGGATGGAAGACGCGCTCGAAGATCGCTCTTACGGAGCTTGGATTCCAACGGTTCCCGTTGTGGAAACGATCAAGTCTGTGCGGAGTAAGCAGGTCGTTGAAACCGTGGATCGCAGTTCACTCCACCGAGTGCAGACGCCGCAGATTTTCGAATATGGAGTGTTGCGATCTTTGTTTGAAAGCTTGGAAAACGATCCCAATTTGCAGTTCACAGACGATGCCTCGATTTGTGAGTACTACGGGATTCCTGTAGGCGTTTTTGGCGGCGACGAGAGAAATATCAAGTTGACTTACGGTTTTGAAATGGAGATGCTGCGAATTCTTTTTCAGGGGCAAACCAACACTTCTAGGGAGGCGGCATGCGATTTGGAATCGGCTACGACATTCACCGCCTGATGGCCTCTAAAGAGCCCTCACACATTCCCATTGGTGGCGTTCAGATTCCCTGTTCACTCAAAATTGAATCGCATTCTGACGGCGATGTGCTTCTGCACGCTGTGGTCGACGCGATCTTGGGCTCGCTTGCCTTGGGTGACATAGGACGCTGGTTTCCTGACAGCGAACCGGAGAACCGATCTCGTCCAAGTCATGAGTTTTTAGAAATTGTACTCAAAAAAGCCCACGATATGGGTTGGGTTGTGAAGCAGCTCGACTCCATCGTGCACCTTGAGACCCCGCGCTTAGCCGGGCATATAGATGGTATCCGTGAAAATCTAGCCAAATTGCTCAACATCGAGCTGGATAGAACGAGTGTAAAAGCGAAGAGTGGAGAAGGGCTAGGGCCTGTCGGGACGCGCAATGCGCTCGCGGCCCAAGCTTACGTTGTGCTAGTGGAAAGAAGCTAAATGCCATGTTGCGAATCACAAATACGCTGACCGGCGAAAAAGAGACATTTGAACCCATCCATGCGGGCGAAGTTAAGATGTATGTGTGCGGTCCCACTGTGTATGGACTGACTCACATTGGTAATTTTCGTCCAGTCGTTTTTTTTAACGTTGTTCGAAACTATCTGGAACGTAAGGGCTTCAAAGTCACTTACGTTTCCAATTTCACCGACGTAGATGACAAAATCATCAACAAGGCGCGCGAACAAGAGATCTCTGCATCTGAGGTTTCCGAAAAGTATACGGAGGAGTTTATCAAGGACGTCGAGTCACTCGGCATCCGCCGCCCTGACAAAGCTCCGAAGGTTACAGAATTCATCCCTCAGATCATTGATTTTATCGCTGGGCTGGTGAAAAACGGCTCTGCCTACGTGGCCGAAAATGGGGAAGTATTTTTTTCGGTCCGGAACTTTAAGGAGTATGGAAAACTCTCCAAAAAGAAAATAGATGATTTGCAAGTCGGCGCCCGAGTCGATCCGAACGAGCTCAAAAGAGATCCGTTAGATTTTAGTCTCTGGAAGCCACAAAAGGCGGCCGATGAACCGGCCTGGGAAAGTCCCTGGGGAATGGGGCGGCCTGGTTGGCACATTGAGTGCTCTGCGATGGCCATGCAGTACTGTGGGGAAACCTTCGATATTCACGGCGGCGGAATGGATTTGATCCACCCGCACCACGAAAATGAAATCGCACAGTCCGAGGGCCTGACGGGTAAACCTTTCGTGCGCTACTGGATGCACAATAACTTGCTAACGATGGAATCGGAAAAAATGTCCAAATCCTTGGGCAATATTTTTCTTACGCGCGATTTTGTGAAGAAGCATTCTGCGGAGACCTTGAAGTTCATGCTCCTCTCAGGGCACTACCGGTCTCCAATTGATTTTTCCGAAAAACATATTCGGGATGTGGATGCGGCCCTTCATCGAATCTATTCGGCACGCTTGAAATGTGAGAGCTTCCCGACCGAAGATCTTGCCCCTGGCGGCGAAGGCTCGACTGAAGAAAACAAACTTGTCGCCTTTTCCAAAGAGTTTCCTAAGCTTTGGCAGGACGCGATGGACGACGATTTCAATACCGCCAAAGCGGCAGGTTACTTGTTTGAGTATGTGCGCGCGGTAAACGCGTACCTTGATAGGAAGAAATTTAAGCCGAACGAGAAAGCGCTGGAGCTTTGCCAAAACTTTGTGGCTGCCCTAGAGGATTACTCCAGCGTGATGAATGTGCTGGGTGAGAATTCGGAGACGTTCCTACAGAGTCTGCGGCTAAGGTATTTAGCGGCTAACGGCATTTCGGAAGCGACCGTACTAGAGAAAATCGCGCAAAGGCGAGAGGCGCGTCAGTCTAAAGACTTCAGCCGTGCCGACGCACTTAGAGACGAGCTGCTCGAAAAAGGCGTCGAAGTCCGAGATGCTGGGGACGTGAGTACGTGGGATATCGTGATTAGTCCCAAGGCCTAAGCTCCCCAAAGGATAGATATCTTCCCTTTCAGATAACGGTATGGGATCGGACCCCACTCCCGACTATCCACACTCTTTTCACGGTTGTCACCTAAAGCAAAGAAGTGACCTTCGGGTACATCGATGGGCCCGTAGTTTTGCGCTTGCTCCAGACTTACAGTGTATTTGATGGAAGAGGAGAGGGACTCGTAGAAATAGCCAGTATCGGCAACCGGCGAGTATTCGAGGGCAACATCATTGATCCAAAGCTTACCCTCTTTTATCTCAAGGCGATCGCCGCCGATCGCGACGACTCGCTTTACGAAAGTTGTTCCGGGAGAGTCCGGCAACGTAAACGCGACGACATCCGAACGGGCAGGGCTACCTACATTGATCAGCGAAAAGTTGGTCATCGGAAGGTAGACGTTGTAACGCGCGCGCGAGGAGACTACCAGGCTGTCTTTTGGAATGCTTGGGGACATGGAGTCCGAGCGCACCCGGTAGATTTCTAGAATAAACCCTCGGAGCATCAGCGCCCCTAGGGTAGAAACCAGAAGGATGCGCGTCACCGGCGTTAGGCGATTCCATAATTTGTCGAAGAAAGCCCGCATTGTTAATCGATAGAGAGCGCCGCAAGGAAAGCTTCTTGAGGGATGTCGACTTTACCGACCTGCTTCATCCGCTTTTTGCCTTCCTTCTGCTTTTCGAGAAGTTTTCGTTTACGTGTGATATCGCCGCCGTAACATTTGGCGGTCACGTTTTTGCGTAAAGGTGCAATCCGTTCCCGGGAAATGATCTTGCTGCCGATTGCGGCCTGAAGCACAACCTCAAACATCTGCCGCTCGATAAAGCCCTTCATTTTTGTAACGAGTTCTTTGCCTCGGTAATAGGCTTTTTCCTTGGGGACGATCCAACTGAGAGCGTCCACCGGCTCGCCGTTGATGAGCAAGTCCATCTTTACGAGCGGGGCTTCCTCGAAACGGGAAAATTCGTAGTCCAAACTCGCGTAGCCTTTACTTAAACTCTTGATCCGATCGTAAAAGGACATCACCACTTCGTTGAAGGGGAGATCATATTCCAAGAGAATGTGCGTGGGAGAATGGTAGAAAAGCTTGGTTTGTTTTCCCCGGCGATCTTCGCAGAGCTTGATTAGATTTCCCAAAAACTTCTCGGGTGTGTGTATAGAAACATGGACAATCGGTTCCGCAATCGCCTCGACGTGCTGCACCGGTGGCAGTTGTGAAGGGTTGTGGATTTCAAGCGTTTCACCCGAGGTTTTCCGAACGCGGTAGACGACGGTGGGGGCGGTAGTGACCAGGGTCAATCCAAACTCCCGCTCCAGCCGCTCCTGGATAATCTCCATGTGTAAGAGCCCAAGGAATCCACAACGCAAACCAAAACCCAGGGCGTCAGAACTCTCAGGTTCGAAAGTGACGGAGCTGTCATTGAGACTCAGCTTTTCCATCGCTGCCTTGAGATCGGGGTAATCGGCACTATCGACGGGATAAATACCGCTAAACACCATCGGCTTCACTTCTTTGAATCCGGGCAGAGGCTTGTCCGCCGCCTTACCGCTCAACGTAATCGTGTCCCCGATCTTGATGTCTCGAATGTCTTTGATGCCGGCAACGATGAAGCCCACTTCTCCTGCTTCAAGAGTTTTTACCTCCACTCCCTTTGGAGCAAAGACCCCGAGTTTGAGCACTTCGTATTCTTTTTTGGAGTGCATCATGAGGATTTTTTGGCCGGTCGCCAGCTGACCGTTAACGATCCTACAAAGCAGAATCACACCCTGGTACGGATCGAACCAGGCATCAAAGATGAGCCCTTGTAGAGGATCGCTCACTTTGCCTTTGGGTGGCGGGAAATTCTTCACAACCCCCTCAAGGACGGCCGCGATATTCTTGCCCTCTTTGGCGCTGATGCAGACGGCGTTTTCTGCTGAGATCCCGATCAAGTCTTCAATCTCCCGCTTTGTCTTCTCGATGTCGGAACCGGGAAGATCAATCTTATTTAAGACGGGTAGAATCTCTAAATTGTTATCCAAAGCCTGATAAACGTTAGCAAGCGTCTGCGCTTCGACCCCTTGTGAAGCGTCGACTACTAAAACTGCCCCTTCGCAGGCTGCGAGACTTCGGGACACTTCATAACCAAAATCCACATGCCCGGGAGTGTCGATGAGGTTGAGGACGTAGATTTGGCCGTCCTCCGCACGGTAGTTCAAGCGCGCGGACTGCGCCTTGATGGTAATCCCCCGCTCACGTTCAATGTCCATTTGATCCAGAAATTGAGAGCGCATTTCGCGTTGGGTGAGCGCGCCCGTGATCTGTAGAAGGCGATCGGCGAGCGTGGATTTGCCGTGATCGATATGGGCAACGATGCTGAAATTACGAATGCGCTGCGAGTCTGCCAAAGAAGAGTACTGCTCAGTTATCCAGGGGTAACCGTCGGCCTCCGGATTTAGGACCATCATCTTGAATCAACATCATCTGTCCCGGCAGAAGGTGTTTGTGTCTTTCAAGAATCAGATCAATTCCTTCGCGAATATATTCTGCGATAGGAACCTTTGTCTTTTGGTTCAAGAGCTTTAGCAACCTATTTTGTTCGCTCGTAATATACACCGTCGTCGAAATTTTTTTTCGGCTTTCCATACAACCCCTCTAAATCACCCGATGACCCGTAACGCTCACGATACATGACCATATATCTATGTCAATAAAGCTTAATCGAATCCAAAACTTAGCAGAAATTGTTTTCAAAAATAATGCTTTAGTGATGACGCCGCGCACCACTTTAACGTCAATTTTTTGAAAACTTCTGCTGCAAAACAGGAGCAATTTTATCTGAACGGACGCAATCTGTCCTAGGTAAGCCGCACAAAAAACAAACTACAGTAAGTTCGTCGCGAGTTCAGCGAGCTGCGAACGTTCACCCTTCATCAGGGTAGTGTGCGCCGCCAACGGCTCGTTCTTGAAGCGTTCAACGATGTACGACAGGCCGTTACTCGAGGAATCGACATACGGGTTATCGATCTGGTAGCAGTCACCGGTCAGCACGACCTTGGTGCCTTCACCCGCGCGCGTGATGATGGTCTTAATCTCGTGCGGTGTCAGGTTCTGGGCCTCGTCGACAATTAGATACTGGTAGGCAAGGCTGCGGCCACGGATGTAGGTCAGTGGCTCAATGTGCAGCATTCCCTGGCGCATGAGTTCTTGCCAGGCTTTACCGGATCGCTTTTTCTCTGGGCGATCCGTTCCGGCAAAGGAAATGATGTAATCAATGTTGTCGAAGATAGGCTGCATCCACGGGTTCAGCTTTTCTTCGATCTCGCCTGGAAGATAACCGATATCCTTACCCAAGGGGAAAACGGGACGCGAGACCAGAAGCTTCTGGTACTTGCCTTCATCGATTGTCTTTTGCAGACCGCAGGCAATGGCCATCAAAGTTTTACCTGTCCCTGCCTTGCCCACCAAGCTGACAAGGGGGACGTCTTCGTCCATTAGCGCGTCGAGTGCAAAGGCCTGCTCCATGTTTCTGGGCTTGATTCCCCAAACGCCGCCTTCGACGCTTCGGATAGCCACAACTTCCTTGGTGGCGGAATTGTAGCGGCCAAAAGCTTTGTTGTTCGGATTCTTCTGGTCCTTCAACTCGACATACGAGTTGGGGAAGAGGGCCTTGTCTTCCATCGGAAACCGTTTTTGTCCCTTAAAGTGCTCAATTACATCCCCGGGCACTTCAAAATGCGTGATGCCACTATAAAGCTCCTCAATGGTGACGCGGCTGGGTTCAAAGTCGACTGAAGTAATACCCAGAGCGTCTGCCTTGACACGGAGGTTTACGTCTTTGGTGACAAAGATGACGGGGGTTTTGGGATCGTCTTTGTGGAGTTTGAGAGCGACAGCAAGGATCCGGTGATCGTTGATTGTAGTCTTAAGGTTTGAAGGGAGCATTTTTTCTGCCCCTTCAAAGAGATCCACAATTAGTTTACCGCCCTTGGCGATGGCGACGCCGTTGGCGAGTGAGCCGCGCGTTCTTAAGTCATCTAAAAATCGCGAGAAGTGGCGAGCGTTGCGGCCCGTTTCAGTCAGATCCTTTTTGAAGCGGTCCATTTCCTCCAAGACGGTGATAGGGACCACAATCGTATTGTCTGCGAATTTGAACAGACACTGCGGATCGTAAAGAATAACACTGGTGTCGAGAACGAATATTTTGCTCAATGTAAGATCATCCGAGAGATGTCGTTAAATAAGGTCAACCCCACTAGTAAAAGAATGAATACCATTCCCATCTGGTTGGCAATCTCCATCGTTCGGATCGAAACTGGCTTGCGTTGAACTGCTTCAATGGTGAAGAAGAGCAGATGCCCACCGTCAAGAATGGGAATCGGAAACAGGTTCAAAAGGAACAAGTTGATGCTGATGAGTGCCATCATCTGCAAGAAAGGGATGATTCCCGCATGCAAACTCTTTCCGGCGACAGACGCAATCAGAACCGGGCCGCCAAGGTTTTTTACGGAAATCTTACCCATCACCAGCTTGCCTAGGCTGACGAGCATCCTTTCGGCGAGCTCATTGACCTCACCCACCGAACGCGCAATCAGTGGCCCAAAAGAACGTATTTGGATCTCCGTGGAGGCCGGCTCGTAGAAGGCGGTCATCGGAGAGAAGCCCACAAGAAACTGCGTAACCGGCGAGCGCGTCAGCGGATCTTCCCGCGTCGTCTCCTTAGGCGTGAGTTTCAATTCCTCGATTTTGCCATTTCGCTGAATGGTGAGCAGCGCCTGCGCGCCCGCTTTGCCTTGCTCCTGAACGTAGTCGACGATGTTGTCGAAGTGGTAAACAGGCTTGTCGCCCACTTTCAAAATGCGATCCCCCGCCTGCATGCCGCCCGCTTCCGCTGGGCTGTCAGGGTGGATTTTGGCGACAAAAACTTCAGACGGAAAGATTCCCAACGTTTCCGGTCGTCCCCAGGATCCGAGCGTCTCGGTCTTGATTTTGGGGAGGTTTAGCGTCGCCGTTTTCTCGGGCAACGTGGAGGGATCCTCCTGGGACTCGAATGAAGCCGGCCTGCGGTAAGCGATAGTGACGGCTTTTCCCGGTTCCCAGATTTTTTCAAGCACCTCATCGATGTCTTCATAAAGTGCTACATTTTCATTTTCGATCCGCCCGACAAGGTCTCCCGTTCGAAGCCCGGCCTGGTAGGCCGCCGATCCTTCGGCAACGCCAATCTTTGAGGCCAGCGGCAACAGGGAAATACCATCAAATCCCGCAACCATAACTTCTTCGCCGTATTCATTGCGGGACTTCACTCTGCTGACGGGAACTGGAATTTTTAGCTCGGTACCGCTTCGTTTAACGGTAACTTCCAAAGTTTCGCCCGCATGCCCGTCCAAACGGGACTCAATTTCCTTCCAGGTTAGAATCGGGGTGTTGGCGATGGCCGTCACCACATCCTTGGGGCGTAGTCCCGCGTCCCACGAGACGCTGTTAACTTTTACCTGCCCCAGCTGAGCCGCGGCTGTTGGTTGGCCAGCCCAAAACACTATCGTGAAGAGCATATACGCCAAGAGTAGATTTGCCAGAGGACCCGCGGCCACTATCAAGAAGCGCTTGTAGAGCTTCTGGGTCGAGAAGGCACGGTGGGCCTCGGCGGCGGGTACTTCCTTGTACGGGTCGTCACCCATCAACTTCACGTAGCCGCCTAGCGGGAAGAGGGAGAGCGCATATTCCGTTTCTCCCCACTGCTTTTTGAATAACTTTTTGCCGAAGCCTAGCGAAAAAACCTCGACCCGGACGCCAAAACTTTTGGCCACCAGGAAATGCCCGAGCTCATGGAAAAAGATGAGCCCCCCAAGTAGTACGATGACTCCGACTGCCGCTGTTATCACAAAACCTCCGAGCTTAGGCGTTTATCTTATTATATAGTTCCCAACCCGCCAACTATCCTTTGGCCTGCTAACTAGTGAGAATCTCAATTTTTAACCCGATGCGTTATGGCAACAGAGATTGACCGAGCGCGCGACTTTGGCTGTCCACAGTGAACACATCCTCAATGCTTAAGATGGGGACGCTCGCGTGAAGGTCCAGGCCTCGCTCAATAAGACGGGGGATCCCCGAGAAAAGTAGCTTTTTTCCCAAAAAAGCGTGGACGGCGATTTCGTTCAAGGCATTCAGCGCTACCAGGTGACTCGGGCCACTCGCCAAGGCCTCCCGCGCGAGGCGAAGGGCGGGAAAACGCACTTCGTCCGGCTCCAGAAATTCCAGCTGGGCCATGTCTTTTAAGCTGAGAGCGGGAATCACCGCTTCGAGCCGTTCCGGGTAGGCCATTGCGTACCCAATGGAGCAGCGCATGTCGGGTTTGTTGAATTGGGCGATATACGAGTTGTCCTTAAAACACAAAGCCCCGTGGACCAAACTCTGCGGGTGGATCCAGACTTCGATGTCTTTCGCAGGAAAATCAAAAAGGATATGCGCTTCCACCAGTTCAAGGCCCTTGTTCATCAAGGTGGCAGAATCGACAGAAATTTTCGGACCCATGCTCCAGTTGGGGTGCTTAACCGCGATCTCAGGGGTGACCTCATCCAACGGGAGGTGAGGTTGTCTGAGAAGCGGGCCACCGCTAGCGGTGAGGACAAGCGATCGAATTTCTTCTCGATTGCGGCCCTGCAACAACTGATAAAGCGCGTTGTGTTCGCTATCGACAGGAATGCAGCGTCCCTTCGAATGCGCAATTTCTTTTTGCAGGAGCGAGCCCGCCGTAATGATGGACTCTTTGTTTGCGAGCGCGACGTCTTTGCCCGCGCGCACGGCCGCCAATGTGGGTGCTAAGGCCGCAAAACCCAGAATACCCATTACAATCAGATCGGCTTCTTCCAAAGCGGCTACGGCTTCCAGACCTTCACGCCCACACAGAACCTTGAGACTAGGGTACCAACGCTGCATTTGCTCGGCGTCAGACTCTTCGGCGACCACGGCGTAGCTTGGCTCGTAGCGGGCGACCTGCTGTTTTAGTAAATCGAGATTCTTTCCGGCGGTTAGGGCCAGGACTCTAAAACGATTGGGAAACTGATCTACAATCTGGAGCGTTTGTGTGCCGATCGAACCCGTCGATCCCATTACGCAGATTGATTTCACTAGATCGTCCCCCAGAACTTCAGCAAGTAGCCGTAGAAAAATGGCGAGGCGAGCGCCAGGCCATCCACTCTATCCAAAAGCCCGCCGTGGCCAGGCAAAAAACTTCCGGAGTCTTTTATGGACTGGCTGCGCTTGAGGAGAGATTCAAATAGGTCCCCCACTTGCGCCAACACGCTAATGGCCGGCGCGATCGCAAGTAGGTGCCAAGGGATGCCGCTCTCCGTACGGAAGTCGATCACCCAATAGTACCAAGCGCACGGCAACAGGATTGAAGCGATGATGGCCGCAATACTCCCTTCCCAAGACTTTTTGGGACTGATGTTCGGGGCGAGGGGGTGTTTTCCGAAGCGCGATCCGACGAAATAGGCGGCGGTATCCCCACCAAAAACAATGAGCGCCAAAAGGAGAAGGAAGTACCGTCCATGCGGCAGGTCCACTATGGGCGTGAGAAACCCGCAAAGACCGACGACATAGGTGTAGCCGAGCCACTCCAGAGCGATCGCACGTACCGCGCTCTCTGTGTCCGATTGATCGCGCCAGTAAAGAATTTGGGCCACACAATAGAAGACAAAGCTGCCCCATAGAAAAATCCATCCCCAGACACCGCCTTGTCGGATGGCAAGAATGGAAAGCGCAATGAGTAAGGCCATTCGAAATCGACGACTGGCAGATTCAACGCGGAAAAAGAGCCTATCAAATTCCACGTAGGCCAGAGTGGCCAGAGAAATCACAACGGCCAGCACGATCGAAGTAGAGCCCTTGAAAAGAAGAAGCAAAAAGAGCGCGAGCAAAACCAGGCCGGTTATGATTCGTTGTTTCATGACAGTCCCTGTTCCGGACGCGCGGGTGCCACCTGTTCCGAGGTTTTTCCAAAGCGCCGTTCCCTTTCGCCAAACTCAGTGATGGCTTCGTGAAGCGCTTTAGGCCCAAAGTCCGGCCATAGAGTTTCCGTAATATACAGTTCAGCGTACGCTGCCTGCCACAACAAAAAATTGCTGATGCGGAACTCGCCACCGGAGCGGATAAGCAGATCCGGATCCGGGATTTGAGGCTGGTAGAGGGCTTTTCGGAACTCGTCCTCGGAAAGACCGTCCAGATTGATTTCACCTGCCAGTGCCCGGCGGGCGAGTGCTTTGGCACTATCGAGGATCTCGGTGCGTCCCCCGTACGACAGGCTCAAATTGAGGACCATGCGCGGCTGAAATTCAGACGTCAGTCGCATCACATGGTAAAGGGATTTCTGCACCCGGTCTGGCAACCGATCCAGCGTTCCCTGTGCCGTGAGTGCCACGCGCTCATTAACCAGTTTTTTTTCCATGGCTTTTAGGTAGTGCACCAAAATGCGCATTAGCATGCTCACTTCGGATTCCGGGCGGTTCCAGTTCTCGGTAGAAAAGGCATAGAGGGTCAGGTATTCCACTCCGAGTCGAGCGCACTCCGTGGTGATTTCGTCAACGCGTCTCGCGCCCTCCCAGTGACCGCGGATGCGGTGGTAACCGCGCTGTTTCGCCCACCGGCCGTTTCCGTCCATTATGATGGCAATATGCCGCGGAAGGCGCGGGAAAAGCTTGCGATCGTGTGCCGGATCGACAATGGGAGGACGGAAAGTCATCTTACAAGGTCATCAATTCATCAGACTTGCTGCCGACCAGATCGTCTACTTGCTTGATGTACTTATCAGTCAGTTTTTGAATGTCGTCTTGCGATTTCTTTTTTTCGTCCTCAGTGAGTTCGTCATTCTTGAGGGCGTCTAGTATCTGGCGCCGGATGTTGCGAATCGCCACTTTGGATTCTTCACCTGAAGCTTTGATCTGTTTTACGAAATCTTTTCGACGATCTTCCGTAAGAGGCGGCAAGTTGATGCGGATAAGCTTACCGTCGTTCATCGGTGTAAGACCCAAATTGGCCGCCAGAATGGATTTCTCGATGCCGTTGATCAAGCTGATGTCCCAGGGCTGGATCGCGATGGTGCGGGAATCGGGCGTCGACAGCGCCGCCACTTCTTTGAGCGACATGCTGCTGCCATAGGCGTCCACTTTCACCGAATCAACCATCGAAGTCGCCGCCCTTCCTACGCGGAGCTTGGAAAACTCCTGCTTTAGGTGCTGCAGCGCTTTGTCCATGTGGCTTTGTCCGTCAGTAAGTGCGCTCACTGTTTTCTCCTTACGATAGTGCCAATGTCGTCCCCAAGGATAACGCGTTTAAAGTTGCCCGGGGTGTTCAGATTGAAAACCAAGATAGGCAAGTCGTTGTCCATGCAGAGGGAAATCGCAGTCGAATCCATTACCTTTAGATTTTTTTGCAAAACGTCGAGGTAATCCAGTTCTTTGAAAAGCTTGGCGTTGCTATTGATCATCGGATCGTCGGTGTAGACGCCGTCGACCTTGGTCGCCTTGAGAATAACTTCGCAGCCGATTTCAGTCGCGCGAAGCCCGGCCGCCGTATCGGTTGTAAAGTATGGGCTTCCGGTTCCGGCAGCAAAAATAATCACGCGCTGTTTTTCTAAATGCCGGATGGCACGGCGTCGAATGTACGGCTCACAGACCTGGGGCATTTCAATCGCTGACATTACTCGCGTGTATACCCCAAGCTTCTCAAGGCAGTCTTGCAAGGCAAGGCTATTGATGACCGTGGCCAGCATCCCCATTTGGTCTGCGGCACTGCGCTCCATTTGCCTGCCCGTTTCGCCGAGTCCCCGGAAGATGTTGCCACCCCCGATGACGATAGCTACCTCGGAGCCTAGTTCGTGTACTTCTTTTATCTCGTTGGCGATGCGGTCGATGGTTGGGGCGTCGATCCCAAATTCCTTGCCGCCGGCCAGGGCCTCGCCGCTCAGTTTTAGCAGGATGCGTTTATAGCGAACTTCTCCGGCTCCCATTCTTTCCTTCCTGCCATTCGGCGAGTTGCCCGGTAAGGCTCAGGCTTCTTGTCCAGGGAGTTTTTCACCGACTTGAAAGCGGGAAAAACGGCGGACAGTGATGTTTTCACCGAGCTTACCGATGTGTTCTTTGATCAAAGTCTCAATGTTCTTCTTGGGTTCTTTGACGTACGGCTGCTCCATCAGGCAAATGTCCTGGAAGAACTTCTTGATCTGTCCGTCTAGGATCTTGTCGATGACCTGTGCCGGTTTGCCTTCCTTAAGAGCCACTTCACGCAGAACGGATTTTTCCTTTTCCACCACATCCGCTGGAACAGCGTCGGCGTTTAGGAACTGCGGACTGGAAGCAGCAATTTGCAGCGAGATCTCATGCGCCAACTTCTGGAAGTCATCCGTTTTGGCGACGAAGTCTGTTTCGCAGTTGAGCTCGAGAAGCACGCCAATTTTGCCGTTGCCGTGGATGTACGACTGAATCAAACCTTCGGCGGCCGCGCGTCCAGAGCGCTTGGCAGCTTTGGCAATTCCCTGCTTGCGCAGGTATTCTGCCGCTTTCTCAACGTCATTGGAGCATTCAAGCAGCGCCTTTTTGCAATCCATCATGCCGGCGCCGGTTTTTTCTCGCAATTCCTTGATTAGGTCCATGCTCACGGGCTTACTCCTTATCCTTGGCTTTTTTCTTCTTTTTCGCGGGCTTTTTGTCTTCCGCTGCCTTGCCTTCTTCTCCAGCCTTGGCTTCAACGGCTTCTTCCGCTTCACCTTCTTCAGCAGGGGCCGCGGCAACTTCCTCTTCTTCGCCGGCGTCATCACGGTAGTCGATTTCCGTCGGGATCTTCAAGTTGCGGCGAACAACGCGCTCAACTACAGGGCCTGCGGGAGCCGCAGCTTCTGCCGCTTCTCCTTTTTCTTCTTCCTTGGCCGCTGGCGCCGCAGCAGGTGCGGGAGCGTGCTGGCGCATTCGCTGTTCGTAGGCGGCTCCACCTTCGGCACAAGCGTCGGCGATCAAATTTGCAAAAAGAGTGACCGACTTAATCGCGTCATCGTTACCGGGAATCACATAATCGATGGGATCCGGATCGCAATTCGTATCGACAAGCGCGACCACCGGGATGCCCAAACGGTTGGCTTCACGGACGGCATTCTTTTCGATCTGCGGATCAATCACAAAAAGTGCGGCAGGGTGCGCCTTCATGTCGCGAAGACCACCGAGGTTTAGTTCCAATTTCTTACGCTTACGCTCCAAACGTACCGTCTCCTTCTTCGGAAGCATCTGGTACGTGCCGTCTTCCTTCATACGTTCGATGTTTTCGAGCCGTTCGATTCCGCTACGGATGGTCGTGAAGTTAGTGAGCGTTCCGCCCAGCCAACGTTCCGAAACGTACGGCATACCGGCGCGGATAGCCGCTTCTTTCAAAACTGATTTCGCCTGCTTCTTTGTGGCAACGAAAAGCACTTTGCCGCCACCACTGACGACCTTCTTCAGGAAGTTGCACGCTTCACGCGCGTGGGTGACCGTCTTTTCCAAATCAATAATATAGATGCCGTTACGAGGGGCAAAAATGTAGCGGCGCATTTTGGGATTCCAACGATGGGTTTGGTGGCCATAGTGGACCCCAGCAGACAACATGTTACGCATGGAAATTTCAGGCATGATTCCTCCGGTTTAGCCTCCGCCCTCGTTGTGCTCTACCCGTTTGGGTAAAGACCAGAGATGTTGAGGGCGTGTGTATTCAATCCTGAGAGTGGGTATCACGGCCCAGGAGGAGCCGCAAGGGTAAATTCGTCAATGATTTCATATTTTGGGCCCCGCCCGGATGAAACGCTCTCAAAGAGAAAAAAAGCGTCACACGAAAGCTCTAGGGCTGGGACTTCAATCTGCGGGAAGCGTGTCGGGCGATTGAATCGCATCAGAGAGACATGTGGCCGGTACTCCCGAGACTCCAAGGGTATTTCTGATTGATGAAGGGCCAGCCCAGTGGATTTCCACAGCTTTTCAAGGCCGCTAGAGACCTCGCCCCCGATTCCGGCCACTCGGCAGTGGGTGGGACTTGGAAAAGCCACTGGCCTATCGAGTGGTTGGCGCACCGGCGCTTCGGGCGGCATTGCCCTAAAGCCCGCGCGAAACCGTTCGATCCCCTCTGAAGTGGCGGGGCCGATAAAATGGAGGGTCAAATGGAAGTTGAGGGGGGAGATAGCCCTCGCTTTGGACTTTACACCGCTCTTTTCGAGGGCCGCACTAAAAGCCTGTTGGATCGCCTCCAGATCTTTTACTATTTCGGGCTGGGGCAGGACCCCTAGAAATAATCGTTGGTATCGCATCCTTAGGAGTGTGCATGGCATCCAAGCCAAGCTCCCGACAAGTGAAATTTCTGGAGGAGATAAAGCACTGGCCCATTCAGCCCGGCGTTTACGTGATGCGCGATTCGGGCCAGCGCATCCTTTATGTGGGTAAGGCCAAGAACCTCAAAAACCGCATACGAAGTTACTTTCAGAAAGCCTCTAACTTGTCGCCCAAAACTCGGGTCTTGGTTACCAAGATTTCGACTCTGGAGTTTACGGTTACCAATACAGAGCTCGAGGCGCTCCTTCTAGAATGCAATCTCATTAAGAAGCATCGGCCCCGCTACAATGTGCGGCTAAAAGATGACAAGAACTTCCCGTATTTCGTGCTCGATTTTACACACCCGTTTCCGCAGTTTCGCATCACGCGCAAGGTGAAGCTTTCGCCCGAGCTGAAATACTTTGGTCCGTACAGTGCCGGCGTGCGCGACATCAGCCGCTTTTTGCTCAAGACTTTTCAGCTCCGCGATTGTTCGGACGCGAAGTTCAAAAATCGCAGTCGCCCTTGCCTTAGTTATGAGATCGGTACCTGTACGGCGCCCTGTGTGGATTACGTTTCGGAGCAGGATTACGGGGCACAAGTGCGCGAAGCGATACTTTTCTTGAACGGCAAAAAGTCCGAATTGGAAAAAAGTTTAAAAGCGCAGATGAAAGAGGCCTCGGCGGCGCTTAAGTATGAGCAGGCTCGCATCCTGCGCGACAAGCTTGCAGCGTTGAAAAAGATCTCGGCTAAGCAAGACGCTGTGCTCGCCGAAAGGCAGCAGGACATTGATGTCATCGGGCGACACGTTGGTACCCAAGGGGACGAGTCGGTTGTCCAGTGGGTCATCCTCTATATTCGCGGTGGCTTTCTCACAGGCAGGAAAGCCTACCGCGTGCCTTTGGGGATTGATGATCTTGAGACCGCAACGGCAACTTTCTTGCCACAAGTTTACTCGAAGTCACTTATCCCCGATGAAATCTGGCTTGCCGAAGATTTTCCCGATCGAAAAGATCTGGAGTCTTGGTTAAGTGAACAGGCCAAAAAGAAGATCAAAATTCGAATTGGCAGGACGGAGAAAGGCATCCGTCTTCTGGGAATGGCGCACGAAAATGCGAAGCTCATTTTCCAGGAGCGCGAAAAAAAGAATACTCCCCAGCAGGCCGGTGAAGCTTTGCAGCAGGCGCTCGGCCTTGCCGAAATCCCCCTCACTATTGAAGGGATCGATATCTCCAACTTGCAGTCTCAAGCGCCCGTGGGTTCGCTCGTGCATTTTGAAGATGGAGTTCCCATAAAGAGTCGTTACCGACTTTACTATCCCAAAACGGTCGAGGGGCAAAATGACTTTGCGATGATCCATGAGGTCGTATTGCGCAGGTTTCAGGATTCGGAAAACCCGCGTCCGGATCTTTTGATGATTGACGGTGGAAAAGGTCAGCTAGCGGCAGCGGTGAAAGCTCTAGAGAGCCTAGAGATTGAGGTACCGATCTGCTCGCTTGCCAAAGCCCGCACCGAGCGCGGCTTTCATCTAAAGCAGGTCGAGCGTAGCGAGGAACGGGTGTTTCTCCCCGGCCGAAAGAACCACGTCGCCCTTAAAGCGAATAGCCCTGGCCTTGCGCTCTTGCAGCAGATTCGGGATGAGGCTCACCGCTTTGGTGTCAAAGGCCACCGAAAACGTCGCGATAAAGAAGCGATGGAGAGCTCGCCCTTGCTAACGCTGCGCGGCATAGGCAAGAAGACTAAAGAGAAGCTACTCAAAGAGTTCGGAGATTTGGCCACAATCTTGGCAGCGCCAGACGAGAGCTTACGAAAACTTGGGTTGAACCGTACCCAAATCGAACAATTGCGCGGCCTAGAGACAAATGATCCCGGCAAGTGATGGACAGACGCTTCTGGTGTGCGTTTTCGAAACGCTAAAGGTTTGACAGCCAATATTTTTCCAGTATTAATCGTGACCTAAGTCGAAAATCGCGAGCGTAGTGTGCTCAAGTTTTTTGGGGAATTCAAACTTGCTGCGGCGTTTTCATCTAATTCGGGAGGTTCTCTTCAATGAATGAGCCCTACGGCTGGTGGCTTCCTATTAATATTTCTGCAAACGGGGCACCGATTGACCAGTTGATCACCACCTTGCACTGGTTCATGGTCCTCTTATTCATAGGCTGGGGAATATTTTTTCTCTACTGCCTCTTTCGCTTCCGGGCGCGGCCTGGTCACCAGGCAGATGCCTCTCCCAAGCACTTCCGATTGCCTACCTACCTAGAAGTAGGTGTGGCTCTGTTTGAAGTTTTTTTGCTCGTTTTCATCAGCTACCCGATCTGGAGCAAGGTGAAAAACGACATGCCCTCAGATGAAGAGGCAATGGTAGTTCGCGTAACCGCGGAACAGTTTGCCTGGAACATTCATTATGCTGGGAAAGACGGCATTTTCGGTCAAACCAGTCCTGACTTGATTTCGCCCGAAGATAACAATCCCATCGGTTTGGATCGGGAAAACGATCCCAACGCGAAGGACGATATTATCAGCATCAACGTGATGCACTTTCCTGTGAATAAAAAGGTGAAGGTCTACCTTAGTTCTAAGGACGTCATTCATAGCTTTGGGATCCCGGTAATGCGGGTGAAGCAGGATGCGATCCCGGGAACCGTCATCCCGGTTTGGTTTGAGGCGAACAAAACCGGCACATTTGAAATTATGTGTGCACAGCTTTGTGGTGTCGGTCATACGCGGATGCGTGGCGAGATCCACGTCGATACAGAAGAAGAGTTTCAGAAGTGGCTTCAGGATGAGGCGCAGTACCTAGATGAGTACAGCGATGCGGGCCAGCGGGAGGACGATAGCGATGTCTAGCCATCACGAAGAGGGATTTATTCGGAAATATATTTTTTCCACCGATCATAAAGTGATCGGTATCCAGTACGGTCTCGGTGCCATGTTCTTCCTGCTGATGGGCTTCGGACTGATGCTGATGATGCGTTGGCAGATTGCTTTTCCCGGAAAGTCGATTCCTTTCATCGGAAAGTTGCTAACGCAGGACGGGATCCTAAGCCCCGAGCTTTACAACCAGTTTGGAGCCATGCACGGCACCATCATGGTGTTCCTGGGTGTGGTTCCGATGGCTGTCGGCGCGTTCGGAAACTATCTGCTGCCGCTTCAAGTGGGCGCGCAGGACATGGCGTTTCCGAAACTGAACATGGCCAGTTTCTGGGTGTTCTTTGTCGGTGGGCTGGTGATGCTCTACAGCTTTCTTCTACCTGGTGGAGCGGCCCAGTCGGGGTGGACTTCCTACCCCCCGCTTTCCAATATCGCGCCTGCGGGTCAAACGGCCTGGCTGATCGGCATGGTCTTCTTGATCACTTCGTCCTTGCTCGGTTCCGTGAATATCATCGTGACCGCGGTGCAATTGCGTGTACCGGGGCTGTCGTTTTTTCGCTTACCCTTCTTGGTGTGGGCGCAGCTTGTAACCTCGTTTTTGCTTTTGTTGGCTTTCCCGCCTTTGGAAGCTGCGGGTGTGTTGCAGCTCATGGATCGAGTGTTTGGTACCAGCTTTTTCATGCCGAGCGGCCTGGTGGTTAGCGGGCAAGCCCTCGAAGTGAGTGGCGGTGGTAACCCACTTCTCTGGCAGCATCTTTTTTGGTTTCTCGCCCACCCGGAAGTGTACGTTCTGATTCTTCCCGCGTTGGGCATTGTTGCCGAAATCGTCGCAACCAATACTCGCAAGCCACTTTACGGTTACAATACGGCAGTGTACGCGATCATCTTCCTCGGTTTCATGTCCTTTATCGTTTGGGCGCATCACATGTTCATGACGGGAATGGGAACCGGGATGAGTGCCTTTTTCCAGGCGACGACGATGATTATCTCCATCCCGTCAGTCATTGTACTCACGGTTCTGCTCCTGACACTGTGGGGAGCGTCGATCCGGTTTACCGTACCGATGCTTTTTGCTCTCGCGTTTCTACCGATGTTCGCCATCGGCGGTCTGACGGGCCTGCCGCTTGGTTTGACGGCCTCCGACATTTATCTGCACGACACGTATTACGTGATTGGGCATTTCCATTATGTCGTGGCTCCCGGAACATTGATGGCGCTTATGGGCGGTGTTTATCACTGGTACCCCAAGATCACCGGGCGCATGTTTAACAAGACGTTGGGCAAGCTACACTTCTGGGGAACATTCATCGGCATGAACGGCATCTTTGCCCCGATGTTCTTTATCGGAATGGCGGGGGTTTCCCGACGTTTGTATGACGCCACAATCTACGAAATGGCGCGTTCCGTGCAGCCGTTGAACGTCATCATGACTTATTCTTCGTGGCTGTTAGCGGCAGCGCAGGTGCTGTTCTTGATCAACATCTTTGCCAGCTTGCGCAAGCCGAAGGAAGCGGCCGCGGACAACCCGTGGGAAGCGACCACTTTGGAGTGGGCCGCCCCAACGCCTCCGTTACCGCACCAGAATTTTCCGGAGCCTTTGGAAGCGTACCGTGGGCCCTATGAATACAACACGACGTCTCGGGAGTTTGCTCCCCAGCACTTACAGGAGGCCTAAGTCATGTCAGCGGTGATTCCTTACATCTCGAAACCGCACCCGGTAACGGGCGTTACCAACGCTAAGTTTGGTATCTGGTTGTTTTTGGCTTCCGAGGTGATGTTGTTTGGGGCGTTGTTCTCCACCTACATCGTTCTGCGAGTCGGTGCAGAAACCTGGCCACATGGGAGCGAGTACCTAAGCGTGCCTTGGGCCTTTGCGAACACCGTGGTGCTGATTACCTCAAGCTTGACCATGGTCATGTCCTGGGCGGCTTTGCAGATGAACAATTTTGCGAAGTACAAGAAGTACATGGGGGCAACGGTTCTCCTGTCTTTCGGCTTCTTGATCATCAAGTACATTGAGTATTCGGCGAAGTTTCATCACGGTTATTTTCCGGCAAACAATACATTCTTGGCCATTTACTTCACGATGACAGGTCTACACGGCCTGCACGTAATCGGCGGGATAATCGTGAACGGCTATCTGCTTTTCCCCGGATCCAAGATGTGGAGCACGGAGCCTGAGCGTTTTGCTGGCCGGGTTGAATGCGCCGGGTTGTACTGGCACTTTGTCGACTTGGTATGGATTTTCCTGTTTCCTGTATTATATTTACTCTAAGGAGCTTTCATGGAAGCACATTCCGCAGAAGAGATGCAGCGTCACGTTAAGACTTACTTTGCGGTCTATATTGCCCTGTTGGTTTTGACAGTGGCAACGGTAGGGGTTTCCTACCTGCACACCACGACCGCAATGCACATCCTTGCAGCTATGGTAGTGGCCTTGGTGAAGGGCTCCTTGGTGGCGGCCATTTTCATGCATCTGAGTAACGAGAAGAAAATCATCGTCTACTCATTGGTTCTTACCGTTACGTTTTTCATCGCGATAATGGTAATCCCGGTTCTCGTGGAGTGTGAAATTTTCCGCTATTTGGACAGGATGGTTTCCTAGGCATGTCGTTGCGGGCCTTCCATATCTTTTTTGTGACCATAGCGAGCCTGTTCTGCCTTTGGTTCGGGCTGTGGAGCTATGACGAATTCAGTGTCACGCATGGGCGGCTGAGCCTGGTTTTTGCTTTCTCCTCTGCCATTGGCGGGGTGGCTCTCCTTTTTTACTTGAACTGGTTTGTGCGTCGCACGCGCCAGTGGACGGCCCTTCTGGTGCCTGTCCTTCTCGCCCACTGTTTTTCCGGCAATTCCGCGTTGGCCTGTGCAGTCTGCTTTGGGGCCAAAGACTCTGCGATGGTGCAGGGAGCGAACGCTGGGATCGGCTTTCTGCTCGCCATCATCTGCGTTGTCCTAGTTGCCTTTGCTTCTCTCTTTATAGTATGGATTCGGCGAGCCCAAAAGTTGGGCCATTAAGTTTTTCTGGAGACAATATGAATCCAAAGCTTGGGGTGCTGCTGGCACCGGTGCTGTTTCTCGCGTGGATTGGGTGCGCAAATACTCAGATTATTGCGAAAGCGGATGGGAGCTATATGGTGCATTCGACCTCCTCTTCTGAGAGCTACGCTCTGAAGGGGGCGGTAAAAGATGCAGAGGCCCATTGCGCTACGCTGGGCAAGCGATTCGCGATGATCGATCAACGAACGCAGTACCAGGGTATGGACAAGACGGCCAAGGGCGTTATTGGGGCCGTGGGTGCTTTGACCCGATCGGATACGGACTATTACTCGCATCGAAATAGTATGGATTCTGCCGAAGACTATAAGGTCGAACTCGATTTTGTTTGTAAGTAAACTTACAAAGAATGGGGGCGTTCATGACTAGGATTTTGCTTCTTGGGTTTTTCTGCTTTTCGATTTGCGCTCTGGGAGAAATGAGCCTGGACTTCCAGTCCTGGTCTGCAAAAGACAAAAAGGCCGAACACAAAATCACCTATACCTTTGGGACCAAACGTCACCGCATTGATACCTCGGGCGCCGATGGTGTGAGCATTTTGCTGGAGCCGGCGGCGGGCAAGATCTACCTGCTTAACCACTCGGGCAAGACCGTGATGGAAATGGATGAAGTGCAGCTCAAAAAAATGGCGGAGACCGCGGCAAAAGCTCTTACCGTGATAAAGAAGCAGCTTGGCGGGAACCTAAGTTCCTTGCCACCTGCTGCGCGCAAGCAGCTGCAAGAAATGGAAAAGCTGACCGCAAAGCCCGCTAAGTATACATACAAGAAGCTTGCGTCCAATGTAGCGGTGAGCAAGTGGAAAACTACTCAGTATCTGGTGCTAGCCAACAAGCACCCTGTCTCCAAGGTTTGGACGCAGGATTGGAAAGACGCTCCTCTAAAGCGCTCGCAACTCCAACCCATTTTTGACATGACGGATCGGATCGTTTCCATGCCGGGACCGGGGGCCATGCGATTGCCGCGCCTTTCGGCGGAGTTGGGGCTTCCCATCAAGACCGAAGAAATGGACAACAAAGGGCGTGTGACCGGGGGATCCGTACTCACAGATGTCCATGATCGTAAGGTTGCTCAGAACTTTTTTGAGGTCCCAGCGGGCTACAAGAAAACGGCTATGCCGATGATGCCCAAATAGACTCTTTCGAGCCAGTCGCCGGTCTACGCTTTTGTGATTAGATCGAGCCCGCGTTCGATGAGCCACTTCTTAGTTTTGTTCCCGGAACTCTCGAGATTGGCGCGCAAGGCGTCGATCCCGGATAGCTGAGATCGAGCGGCATCGGGAAGTTCTTCTGCGATTTCTAGAAGCTCTAATTGGATCAGCCAATCATCCGCAAAGATTTTTGCCTGATCTAGAAGCGCCTGCAGTGCCTTCGGATCGGATTTTCCACCGTCGCGGTAGGCGCGCACCCTTTGATACATTTCGAAACGTTTCTTTTCGGACTCTGAGTGCGGGCTCGTGCGGCTGGGGGAAGACGTCGCAAGTCCCACTTCGTACTCCCCGTACTGAACACGATCTGCCGGACCACCGTGGACGGACACAACCTGGTTTCCGACCAGCATGTCGAATTCGCCCCACGATGGTTCAAAATATATTTTTGTACCGCGTTTCACCGTGCAGTCTGCCCACGTCAAACAGAGGAGTTTTCCTTGCAGGCGAAGGGATGATTTCAACGTTCCGCTTACTTCAAAGCCGCTTTCAAATACGAGCGTGGCTCGTTTATTGGGAACGAGACCCAGCCGAGTAAGATCGGAATCGTTAGCTTCCGTGGGTGCCTTGTCTAGCCCCCTCCATTTTCCGATAGGCGAGCTAAAGCCGTGCGGGTGGCGCTCACGCCCATGGCCTTCAAGCTGTTTTTCGTTCATGCATAGTTGCACCGGACCTTCAAAAGCGATGAAGCTCGGGTTGTCCCGGGAGTCGACTTCAAAGGTTTTGCAAACACCGGACGCGGCTATCCCTGAATCCAAAACTGCTGTGGTTACGGTACGTGCTTCGACGGCCCGTTCCAGCCCAACTTTCCCACCGATCTTAAAGGCCATCCGATCTTCCAGATGTTCCAAAACCACCGTGAGGTGCTTCATATTGGGCGTCACAAACAACTGTGGTTGTGGTTCAGTGATGTCATAGGAATATTCGACGCAGTCGACGGTAAGCGGTATTTTTTTTACGGTATCGGACAAACAATTTTGGCTCTCTCCTACGCTGGATAGCAGCCCTGCACCATAAATTCGAGGGTTTGTAATATCTCCGGCAAGGCCGTACTCCACCGTCCACCAGTTCATTCTGGCTACTTTGGCGGCCTCGCTAACAAAACTGATGTTCCGATTCGCTTCCTCCAGCGCGGCCTCGGCCTTTTTGATCTGGCTTGGCGTGCAGTCGGGATTCTCTTTGACATCGGAAAGATTGCGTATGGCTTCGTAGAGGCGAATGTCTTCGAGTGACATGATCGCCTTTTGCGCTAGGGTCGCGTAGCGACACAAGTACTCTGCGTATTCAGGATCGGCCAGCACGGGGGCATGGCCCGCGGCTTCGTGAACGATGTCCGGGGCGGGTGTATAAGCGATGTGCTCGACCGTTCGCATGTCCGCCGCGATTGGCAGTACCTTGCGAGATTGAAAATCCAAGAAAGCGCTGGGGGGAATGAAGCCAACTACAGGGACAGCTCCCCACCCAAAACGATTGAGGGCTTCATCCATTTCTGTAATTCGCGGAATGCGGTCTGTGGGTATGCCGGTCTTCTCAAGACCTTCCAGGTAGCTCTCTACGGCGTGCTCACGAAAATACTGACGGGATTGGCGCATGATATAGCGCCAGGCCGCGTGGTCCTCGGCGGTGTAGTTCTCGTACCTTTGTACTGAAATATACTTCCTAAGGTATTCGGGTAAATTTTGTACGGCGGCGCTCATGATGCGGTCCCCCAAATCTATGAGCAGTCTACCGGTTCTATGTGGGGATGAAAAGAGGGGCCGGGGAGGGCGTTAGGTGGGGTTAACCCGGGGACCCGAAGATCCCCGGGGCTTTGCCGCACTAATTTTGCAGTTCTACTTGTACCAGCTTGCGTTGAGACTCTCCCTGGAGAAGGGGCGAAATGAAGAGCAACTGGTGGTTGCTCGTCAGCCGCGCATCCCGTGGTGTAAACTCCGAGATGTTCCAGTTTTCGACTAGGCGCGCCACATTGCCTTGTTCCAGGTAAGCAATTTCCAGCCCTTTTCCGCGAGTCCAAGTTGCGACCGTTGGGTTCTGGTAGTCGAGGATCATGGGCTGCTGACCCGACAGTTTGTGCGGGGTGCAACGGTTTCCGCGTACCCAAAGGAAATTAGAATTCTGGTTGTCGGTCTTGATGGCGTACGAGGCGTCCTGATTGAAGTTGTAGATTTCCTGAATCCGTCCCGGATACCCGGTGCCGTTGGGGCTTTCCTGCGTGTAGGCACAGTTGCGCGTGACATCCACCAGGTACGTGTCCAGATGCTGGCGGTTTAGCCAATCATAGTGAACGCTGTATAGACGAAAGTGGGGGAAGTGAAAGCCTTCCGCCAACTTGGTTTCCGGTCGAATGGGCATCGAGCAAACTTTGATGGCCTCACGATCGCCGTAGTGGTATCGAAACACCTCGATCGTGTGTTTTCCTGTGGCCGCCATGTTTCGATTCAAGGTGTAGAGATCATTTCCGCTCCAAAAAAGATGGCGCAAAGGCTGTTCGGCACCATTGAACTCTTGCCACGTATCCGTATGCGTATCGAAAATCAGGTTGCGTCCCTCGGTGACAACATAACGGTTTTGGGTTTCGGTGATGTCTGACATCCTGCGATCCATCGGGGTCAGTCCCGTGTAAAGCCCAGAATAGAGAGAGTACTCTCGGAGTTGATTGTCATACGTCCGAAACACTACCTTTCCTGTTTCTTCCCAAAGATTGAAGTCCTGAGCGCCCAGTCGAGTTTCCAAGTGATTGAATTTGGGCCAAAGTTGGATGGGGCTAAAAGGAGTGGGACCGCCCATGCAGTTAATGGCCCACGCTTCTATTGAGCTTAGGGCCATCACTAAAAATATGAGTGCTGTGCCAAGTTGCGCGTTTTTCATGCGATCCCCCTGATCCTTTTTACGGTGGGCACCAGCCGGTACCCGTTGTTTTCGCTACAGATGACGTTTTTTGGTAATCCCAAACTCTTAAACTGTTTTCGCAATGAATGTATCTGCGAGTAAATTAGTCTGTCGTCGACTTTAGGTACGTACTCGCGGTCGCAAAGTGTGTTGACGATAACATCTTTTTCCAGGAAACGGTGCTTGAGAAAGAGCATGAATAGCTTTTCCTTCGGGTTGCTCCGCTTCAGATGGACGCTCTTTCCAAGATACTTCACAATGTACCCGGCTCGCGAATCGTCGGAATAGTACTCAATGTGTCCGATGGAAGTCCGTTCAGCGAGCGCCGCTTTCAGCTCGTCCAGAATAATATTTACAGTTTTGGATCGCTTGCTCTCCACGCGAAGTTTAACTTCTTCGATAATCTGAGAGGCCTCTACATAGTTTTTTCGATCAAGTTGAACCCAGGCCTGTATGAAACGTACGTACACATATTCGTACCAATTCGCCTCAAAAGTTACCCTTTCTCTTAATTCGTTGAGGATGGCATCCGAAGCATCCAGATTCCCCTCGTAGCGAAGAATGTTGGCACGCCATATATCCAATAGAGTTTTTGTCATTGCATCTGGCTGAGGCGGGATCGAGTCCAAGAGGAGTCGGCAGGCGATGTAATCCTTTTTTATTTCGTAGTACCGCATAAGGCACATTTTTGCCTTAACGTGATAGCCTTGGCCGTTAGGGTTGCGGATAGTTTCTTCAAATTTTTCTTTGGCCTGATTGAAGTCGCCCTTGGAGAGGAAGACCATTCCCAGCTGGTAGGTGACCTCCGGGGTATTGAGCTGCGAGTAGTGTTTCTCTAGTTCCGCGATGTAAAAGTCCAGCTCGTGGGTTTTTCCCATTTCCAAAAGGACGCGGGTGAAAAAACCAATATACTTCGCGTGGCCTGGCTCTAGCTTGAAAGGGATTCGGTCAAAATAGCGTCGGAGAATATTGTAGGCTTCCACCAGCCTACAGGAATAGAAGTACTCTTCTGCCTGTTTTAGGCGCTTTTCGGTAACGGCATCCATGTAGTGTAGGTTGGTCTAGGCTTGATATTAGTTTTTAACTTAACACAGTAAACTGTGCGTAAGAGAGGGAATTGTAGGCCAAAGCCTTGCCAGGCCTGCATTCTAGGAACACTTGTTAACATTTTACGCTGTGGACTGTGGCGGGTTCGTAAATATCTGATAAAGTTACTCTATTAAAAATAGAGTCTTTTTCGTTTCACCAACATTCAAACAATGCGGCACGTAGATTCGGTGTTGTACGTACCTCAACAATAGGGGGCCTTATGGCTTGGGTTCGTATACTGTTTTCCGTTTGCTTAGTCCTTTCTTCTCTTGCGATGGCTCGGGAAGAGAATTCAAAGCTCTACTTGGTAAGTGTTAAAGCTGATACAGCGCAACAGCGCAGTCAAATTGCTGATACGGGAGTCGCGTTAGATGGGTTTTTCACAGACTCGGTGACCTTTATCGGAACAGATGCGGACATCCAGCGTGTGGCGCAGCTCGGCTTTAAGCTTGAGCGCACTGATCTTCCAGAGCGCATGGTGGATGATTTCCCGAGCTCCGACAGTTCTTTCCACAACTATGCGGAAACCAATGCCGCCCTGGATGAGCTCGTAACCCAGCACCCCGATATCGTATCCAAACATGTGATTGGCAAAAGCGTCGAGGGACGGGACATCACGGGGGTTCGGATTTCCTCGTCTGCGGCGATGGACTCCTTGCCTACGGCCGTCTTTATCGGCTGCCACCACGCACGGGAACATTTGAGCGTCGAGGTCCCTCTGATGCTTGCCCAATATCTGGCCAACCAGTACGCCAGCAACCCTCGGGTAAAAGAGATGGTAGATACCCGCGAAATTTGGGTAGTGCCCATGCTCAATCCCGATGGTGCCGAGTACGACATCAGCACTGGAAGCTATAAGTGGTGGAGAAAGAATCGGCGGGAAAATAGCGGAAGCAGCTATGGCGTCGATCTTAACCGCAACTACGGGAAGGGATTTGGTGGCCCGGGTTCCAGCTCAAGCCCGAGTTCGGATACCTACCACGGACCAAGTGCCTTTTCGGAGCCGGAGACTGCAGCTGTTCGCGACTTTGTAAGGGCGCGTAACAAGACTACCGTTCTTCTTTCCTTTCATACGTTCAGCGAGTTGGTCCTATGGCCATGGGGACACACAGAAGATGTGATCTCGGATGCCAAAGATCGATCCGTTTTCGAAACCATGGGAAAGAAAATGGCGACTTGGAATCGGTACACCCCTCAAAAGTCGAGTGATCTTTACGTGGCGTCCGGAGATACAACGGACTGGGCGTACGATGAACTCAAGATCTTCGCTTTCACTTTTGAGTTGTCCCCGAGCTCACTCTTTGGAGGCGGCTTCTATCCCGGTGCGTCGGCCATTCAGCCCACGTTTGCCGAGAATCTAGAGCCCACTCTGTATTTGATTGAAAATGCGGCGGATCCTTACGGCGTTTTGAACGACGAAGTAACCGATCCGTTGGGAATTCTGTAGCCTAGGAATGCCAGGCGTACGCGCTCGCGCGTACGCCTGGAACTCCCCTCTATAAGTCCAAAAGATTCAGCCCCGTCTCCTCGTCTGGTTTCCTATCAATCCTGTTAGCGTGCACTTCGATATGCACTTCAACGGTTACCGAACATTCTGTGTCAAATAAGTGTCCAGCTAATGCCTGAAATTCTCTGGTTCCAAGGGTTGCGTGCACATGGATCACCGGAGCATTGTCATAGTAGCTAATATTCCCGACCAGACTCACTAGCTCGCAGTCTTCGGGAATGCTCTTCTCTACGTAGGATCGAGTTTCCAAATCGTAAAATCCCAGCCGGCTATTGCAAACGGCACCCAATCCAGTGAGCGTTCCGCTCTGTATTTCGTTGGTTTGAATAAAATGCCGAAGCGTTTCCATAAAGGTCTCGCCCCTTGCAAGCCTTACAATGTACCCACGCTCTGTTTGTCTGTGTACCATCTAGAAAGTATCCTTTCTCTTTCGTATTTCTGCAAAAACTTGTGCGTCTGTATTGTCTAACATCTGCAACTGTTTCCTAATATCTGGATTGTTGGCCCGCAAAAATGGATTGCAGTCCCATTCGCTCTGAAGAGTGGAGGGAACCGTCGGTAAACTATCGTGCCGCAGGCGTCTGACTTCCTCACTACGTGCTCTGAGCTTTTGGTTGTCAGGATCAATTACCCGGGCAAAAGTGGCGTTATCCGCAGTGTATTCGTGTCCGCAATAGAGGCGTGTCGTGCCCGGCAAGTTCCTGAGCGCGTTGAGAGTCCCCCACATTTCCTCTGCGTTGCCCTCAAAAAGTCGGCCGCAGCCCAGCGAGAAAAGAGTGTCTCCGCTAAAAAGTGCCTCGGCCTCGGGAAACCAATAAAGGATGTGCCCGAGCGTGTGTCCAACTGCCCCCAGAATTTTTGCGACCGAATCCCCCAGCCTGAATTCCTGCCCGACCTCCACGGCGAAATCGAGACCCGGAATGCGCTTGGCATCCCCCGCAAAGCCCACAACGCGGCATCCGTAGCGGGATTTTAGCTCCATGTTGCCGCCGACGTGATCGTAATGGTGGTGGGTGTTGAGGACAAAATTCAGATCCCATCCCAGGGTTTCCAGAACCTCGATGACTCCTTCCGCGACCGACGGATCGACAACCGCTGTCTGCTGCGATTTCTGGTCGCGGAGCAGGTAAGCGTAGTTGTCTTCCAGGAGTGGAATAGTGCGGATATCCAACATGGGCCATTCATATCCGGACCCGAGGCCAATTACAATGCTCTTTAGAAGTGCTACACTGAGTACTGGGGGTCAATTGATACGTTCGGTCACAGTGGTGATGCCTGCCTTGAATGAGGAGCGCAATCTGGAAGCGGCGGTGCGAAATGCCGTCAATTTATTGACGCCCTACACGTCAGACTGGGAGATCTTGATCTTCAATGATGGAAGTAGCGACGCTACCGGTGAAATAGCCGATCGGCTGGCGGCAACCATGCCGAAGGTGTTTGCTATTCACCACGCGACGTCCAAGAACTTGGGCGGCGTCTATCGGGCCGGTATCCAGCGGGCGCAAAAGGAATTCTTGATCATGCTTCCCGGCGACAATGAGAATGGGAGCGAAACCGCACGTCGAATTCTGGATCGGGCGGGCGAGGCCGATATCATTGTCCCTTACGTGGTGAATACCGAAGTGCGCCCATGGGCACGTCGTTACCTCTCTTCTGCGTTTGTGGCGCTCATCAACCTACTTTCCGGCTGCCGACTTCGCTACTATAACGGAACGGTGTTGCACAAAACGGAGCGGCTCCGTTCTCTAAACTTCGAGACGAACGGCTTTGGGTACCAAGCCGAGATTTTGGTGGCACTCATCCGGAGCGGTTGCTCGTATCTGGAGGTCGGCGTGGAACTCGCGCAGCGGGAAAAATCCAGGTCGAGCGCTCTGCGACTTAGGAACTTTTTGCAAGTCGCCAAATTTTTGACGCTTTTGTTTTTTCAACGCTGGCGTTTTCCTCAGAAACCCGCAGTGGTTAACTTTCGTTAAGGGCCGCGCAGAATTCCTTCGTAGTCAACCGACCCCAGGCTTTACACTGAATTAATAAACAGACTTCATCCCCAAAAACAAAAACCAGGAGATTCAAATGTTGAGGCGTATCCAACCCGCTTTGAGTGGGAAGTTGGTGTGCTGTATGCTGGCCTTGCTCCAGAGCGCGGTGTTGTTGGCAGCTCCGTACTACCTTGATGGTGAGCGGAACGCCGATAGAACGATCTGTGGCTCTGATGACAACCTAGTTATGGTCGAGCAAAATGAAGAGCTGAAAAAAATGGGTTTGCCGGTGGGAAGTTTGCGCGCCTTTGATCGGGATTCAGGAAGGTATTTCATCTGCACCGGCACGTTGGTCGGCCCCGATCTTTTCCTGACTGCTCGTCACTGTAAGGAAGCTTGTGAAGATCTGAGTGTCACTTTTGGTTATCTCAGCCCTGAAAAAAGAGAAGAGACTTTCAAGTGCTCAGAGATCCTGGAAGCTGGAGATTTCGAATCGAATCACGACTACCTAGTGATGCGTCTTGAGGGTAAGCCCGGTGTGGAGTGGGGTTGGTACCCACTCTCCGATCGCGAGATTGTCCCGGAGACTCAGTTGATGATGATTCACCACCCGCGTGGCGTTCCAATGAGAGTGTCTTTAGAGGGGTGTAAGTTCAAAGCCGAAGAGGACGGACTGCTGCGCCACCGGTGTGATACGGAGCCAGGAAGCTCCGGTACAGGGATTTTGCTTCCGGACTTCGAAAACCCTGACAATACTCGGGTAGTTGGAGTCCACGCCTTTGGTGGATGCACCTCGGCGGAAACGTCGACGAACAGTGGCCCCTCTATTCACTACTTGGCGACACAGAGCGAGCTTATTCGATCGCTTGTGAAGGACTAGATATCATTTAGCGAATCAGGCGAAAATTCTGAAGGGCGAGTGGACCGCGGTACTGGGGTTTGCTCGCCCTTTCGCGTTCCATTCAATTGCTGCAGAAGTTCTACCGATTGGTTCCAGCCATCTAGCTGATTGTCGGTATCGGTTTCTTCCTGGACATAAGGCCGTCCAGCGCGGGCTTGTTCCGCGTGTGGATTTCCCGCCAAACTGATTGAGCACAACAGCTGTGACAGGCTCAGTACGATTATAAAACTTTTCAGTCCCACCTTGTTTCCCCTACTTACGTTACTTCACTGCGCGTTTCCCGTTCTTAAATGCAAGCAAGATGCCACGCCGCGTATTCCAGTAGTTCCGCTATGGAACTTCCTGAATACAATGGGGCGCTTTTTGGGCACCTTCGACTAGGCAGTTTACAGTTTGAAGCGTTGCCTCAAGGTCGCGCTATAAGTATTTGATATTAAACAATAAAAATACACTCCCGTCTCGGCAGAGTTTTCGCCCTTCTGTCTACGGAACGGGCGATTTTTTGCCGATAAGTTGTACTGAGATCCCATGAAAGCCACTAAAGAAATCGTTTGGATAACAGAAGCTTCGACGACGCAAGATCCGCTGGTTCAGGCCTTGCGCTACAGTGGCTATAACGTTCGATGCGTTGCCCCGCCAGATGAGTTCAAGTACGCCAAGTATATTGGATACTCCGTTAGGCTCCTCAAGTCCCCCAAACTGTCGGATCTCGGGCATTGGATTGAGGAGAATTTCCCGGCCGATACGGCGGCGTTGATAGTCGAGGGTGGGAATCTATCTCGATTGGATCTTCTGGCAACTTCGCTACGCAAACACCCATCCCTGCAATGGCGCTTCCTCCCCGTTTTTTGGGTATACGAAACCTTCGATGTGCAGCTGGTCGATCGCGTAGTCGGCATTGGCATCAACGAGATTTTTTGTCGGAACGCGGGGCCATCTGAACTCGTCGCACGGCTCAAGCTACGCACGCAACACGCGGCCGAAATGCGGCGCCTGCAAAAAGAAATAGATTCGCACCAGAAACAGGATGCGGCCAGTGAAACAGCCTTGCAGCAACGGGAAGAGTTTCTTGGGGTCTGTGCCCACGATCTGCGCTCTCCAATTGGAGTGATTCAGTCAGGATTATCTTCTATTCTTGAGGGAGCTCATAGTAAGAACCTCTCGCCCTTTGTAGCGGAGGTCCTCTCCAGAAGCTACCGTCAGGCCGGTCATGCATTGCGTTTAGTAAATGATTTGCTGGATGTGATGTCGTACGAGCAGGGCCTGAAGCCCAAATATGGCTTATTCAACCTCCACGATTTTCTAAAAGAGTTTTATGAAGACTACAGCTCTCAGGCCGAGGAACGGGGCATCCAGTTCGAGTACGAGAACCCGATACCGGAATGGCGTGTCCTTGCGGATTCGGATAGGGTACGACAGCTGTTGCAGAATCTTCTCGCCAACGCATTGAAATTCACCGACGCAGGAAAAACGATTCATCTTTCCGTTACTCCGTTCAGGGGACGTAGAAGAACCGATCCGCCCTATGAGATGGTTGTCCTCAGTTTGCGCGATCAGGGAAAAGGCATTCCCCCCAAGGAAATAGAAAAGATTTTTGATCGCTTTAGCCAGATCAAGGACTATTCCCGGGCTGGTGGTCGCGGGCTGGGGCTTACCGTCGCTAAACAGATTTCCAATCTTCATGCGGGCAATCTATGGGTTGAGAGCCGGGAGGGCGAAGGCTCTATTTTTCACGTCTTGCTTCCGCACGTCATCGGCTCCAAGTTAGCTCAGCGTACGCACTCCCACCCTTCAATCCTTGTGGTTGAACCGGTCGAAGAGAAGAGAAAACCGTATTTTTCGGAACTGAGCAAAAAGGGTTTCGATGTGCACTTTGTTAAGGATGGCGTCGAAGCTGTTGCGATGAGCTTTTATCTACGCCCGGATTTCGCGATCCTGCGCCACGACACCCATAAGATGGGGGAAGAGGAAGTTGCCGAGATACTTCAATCCAACGAAATCACCCGCGGGATCGCTCTGTATGTTGGACTGGAGGCCGGGGAATCGCGCGACAAATCTCCGGTGCGCGACGAATGGGTGAAGGGATTCATCAGCTTACCGCTCAACCAAGATTTTCTTACGGAAATCGCGGGCACCACACCTAAAAAACGAAAAAAGAAAAAGGCCGCGTAGCGCCACGAAAGCGCGTGCTATAGTAGTCCCATGGAAGTCATCGTCTACAAGTCCAAAAAAGAGATGGAGATTTGGGAGTCTGGTCGCTGCACGCAGCGTTTCCCTGTCGGCATTGGTAAAGACGAAGTCGGCCAAAAGGAAGTTGAAGGGGATATGCGCACCCCCGAGGGCGAGTACGTCGTTTGCGTAAAGAATCCCAAGTCCAAGTTTTTTCTCAGCGTAGGTTTGAACTACCCCAATAACAGTGATGCGGAGCGTGGCCTGGCTGCGGGCAGCCTTACTCAGGAAGAGTTTGAAGCCATTTGCAACGCCAATAGGGAAGGGAAAGTTCCCCCTTGGAAGACAAAGATGGGCGGGGAAATCTTCATCCACGGCGAGCTTGAGAAAAAAGACTGGTCAGAAGGCTGCGTTCGCCTATTCAACAAGGATATGCAGTGGCTTTTTGATAGGGCAAGCATCGGCACACGGGTTATCATCAAACCCTAATCACCACAAAACCGAATAGCCTGCGGATTAAAATGAGCGACTAAGTTTACTTGTCGCCAAAGAAGTAGGCCACTTCACGGGCCGCGGAAGCGGTGCTGTCCGAACCGTGCACGGAGTTGGCTTCCAGGCTGTCCGCGTATAGTTTTCGGATCGTTCCGGGTGCCGCCTTAGCAGGATCCGTCGCGCCCATTAGCTTGCGATAATTTTCAACCGCATTGTTGCCTTCCAAGACGAAAAGCAAAACTGGTCCGCTTGTCATGAAAGTTACCAGGCTTCCAAAGAAGGGCCGCTCTTTGTGTTCAGCGTAGAAACCTTCGGCCTGTGGCTTGCTAAGAGATTCCATGCGGGCCTCTACCACTTTGAGTCCGGACTCTTCGATCAGCGTCAAAATCTTTCCGATGAGGTTTTTCTTTACGGCATTGGGTTTAATAATTCCGAATGTCTTTTCCATTGTTTATCCTTTCAAAGCTTGTTCCATCGTTTCGCCCATTGAAGCAGGGCTCATCGCCACACGCACTCCAGCGCGTTCGAGGGCTGCAATTTTGTCAGACGCTTTTCCGCTCCCACCACTGATAATAGCGCCGGCGTGGCCCATGCGTTTTCCGGGGGGGGCCGTTTGGCCCGCGATGAAACCCACCACCGGCTTTTTCATATGTCCCTTGATGTACTCGGCCGCTTCTTCTTCCGCGCTTCCACCGATTTCGCCGATGAGAATGACGCCTTCAGTGTCGGGATCTTCGTTGAAGAGTTGGAGTACTTGGGTGTGATTTAAGCCGCTGACCGGATCTCCACCAATGCCCACGCAAGTGGATTGGCCAATCCCGCGTTCCGTCAGCTGGTGAACGGCCTCGTAAGTGAGGGTTCCGCTTCGGGAGACCACACCAATTTTGCCGGGTTTATGAATATATCCGGGCATAATACCGATCTTGCATTCCCCAGGCGTAATAACTCCTGGGCAGTTCGGACCGACAAGCGTAACGCCAGCGTCTCTTAGGTAGTGTTTTACCTGAAGCATATCCAGGGCTGGGATACCCTCTGTGATACAAATCACCAGCTTGATCCCCGCTTCAGCCGCTTCAATGATCGCATCGGCAGCAAAGGGAGCCGGAACGTATATCATGCTGGTATCGGCGGCCGTTTTAAGTACAGCCTCCTCCACAGAATCAAAGACCGGGATGCCCTCGACATCTGTTCCGCCTTTGCCCGGAGTAACACCCCCGACGACTTTTGTTCCGTACTCTCGGCACTGTAGCGCGTGGAAAGAGCCGGCTTTACCCGTAATTCCCTGTACGATGAGTTTGGTGTTCTTATTTACTAGGATGCTCATTACTTTGCCGCCTCCACGACTCTTTTTGCGGCTTCCTTCATGCCGGTTGCGGTGATGAGTTTTAACCCGGATTCTTCGAGAATCTTTTTGCCCTTATCGACATTGGTACCTTCCAATCGGACCACGACCGGAATTTTGATGCCCAATTCTCGAGCAGCGCCAACGACGCCAGCGGCAATAACATCACATTTCATGATGCCGCCAAAAATGTTGACCAGCACCGCGCGTACCTTGGTGTCACCTAGAATGATCTTGAAAGCTTCGCGCACTTTTTCTTCCGTGGCGCCGCCGCCCACATCCAGAAAGTTCGCCGGATCTCCACCCTCAAGTTTGATGATGTCCATCGTCGCCATAGCGAGGCCTGCGCCATTCACCATGCATCCGATGTTTCCGTCCAGGCTGATGTAACTGAGATCGAACTGCTTGGCCTTAGCTTCGTTGGCGTCTTCTTCGTTCGGATCCCGCAATTCTAGAATATCGGCGTGCCGGAACAGTGCATTGTCATCGAAGTTTAGCTTTGCATCCAGCGCGACCAGATTCCCGTCTTGAGTAAGGATAAGCGGGTTGATTTCCACAAGGGAACAATCATAAGCCTGGTACAATTTCACGAGGTTGCTTAGGAAACTTGGAAATTGTTTGAGCGCGTTGCCGCTTAGTCCGAGCTTTTGCCCAAGCGATCGACTTTGGAAGGAGCGCAATCCCACGACCGGGCTAATCCAAATCTTGAAAATCTTTTCCGGGGTTTCGTGGGCGACTTTTTCAATGTCCATCCCACCCTCGGTGCTAGCCATGACGACAAGCTTCGCCTTGGCGCGATCCAGAGTAACGGCCAGATAGAGTTCCTTGGCAATCGCTGCCCCTTCTTCGATGAGAAGCCGTTTTACTTCTTTACCTTCTGGGCCAGTTTGGTGCGTCACCAACTGCATGCCGAGCATTGATTTGGCGTATTCCGCCACCTCCGCCTTCGACTTAGCGACTTTTACGCCGCCGCCCTTGCCGCGGCCGCCCGCGTGGATTTGGGCCTTTACCACCCAGATCGATCCACCGAGGGACTCGGCCGCTTTGACCGCTTCGTCCGCTGAGTAGGCTACATACCCGTTCGGTACCGGTAGGTTAAACTTTCGGAATAGTTCTTTTCCCTGGTGTTCGTGAATATTCATTAATTGTTCTCAAGTGCGGCGATGAGGCCTTTTACAGCTTCCGCAGATTCAGCCAAACCGGCTTTTTCTTGTTCGTTCAAATCAATCTGAATCACCTTTTCCATCCCGTTGGTGCCCAGCTGAGCCAGCACGCCGACAAAAAGATTATTCATACCGTACTCGCCTTCCAGCCAAACCGCACAGGGTAGAATTCTCTTTTTGTCCCGTACGATGGCCTCGACCATCTGCACGACTGAGGACGACGGGGCGTAGAAAGCGGAACCTGTTTTTAGATAGTTCACAATTTCTAGTCCGCCTTTGCGCGTCCGATCGACGATAGCGTCAATTTTTTCCTGGGAAAGGAACTTAGTAAGCGGCACGCCCGCAATACTGCAGTAGCGGACCATGGGCACCATCGTGTCGCCGTGTCCACCGTAGACAAAGCCGTGGACGTCTTCAACGCTTACGCCAGTGGCTTCTGCCACGAAAGTGCGGAAGCGAGCCGAATCCAAGACACCGGCCATCCCGATCACGCGTTGCCGTGGAAAGCCGCTGACTTTTTTGGCGACGTAGGCCATGGCATCGAGGGGGTTGGAGACGATGATGAGCACCGAGTTTGGAGAATATTTTGCGACTTGTTCCGTGACCTGAGTCATGATCTTCGCATTGGTTTTCAGAAGATCATCGCGGCTCATTCCAGGCTTGCGCGGAAGCCCGGCGGTAATCACCACGACGTCAGAGTTTTCCGTGGCCGCATAGTCGTTTGTCCCGGTGACGTGACAGTCGAAGCCTTCCACCGGACCCGCTTCAAGAAGATCCAGACCTTTGCCCTGAGGGATGCCTTCCGCGATATCCACCAGGACGACGTCTCCCAGCTCCTTGCTGACAATCCAATGGGCTGCGGTTGCGCCCACATTTCCCGAACCAACAATGGTGATTTTTGGTCTTTTCATAAGGCTCCTTACAAATTTTTGATGATGCAATCTCCGAATTCAGAGCACTTTACTTCGCGTGCCCCTTCCATCTGACGAGCAAAATCGTAGGTGACAGTCTTTTGAGTGATCGCCGCTTGCAGCGCCCTAACAATGGCGTCCGCGGCCTCTTGCCAGCCCAGGTGTTCAAGCATCAGCACTCCGCTCAAGATGACCGAACCGGGATTAACTTTATCCAGGCCCGCGTATTTGGGTGCGGTACCGTGTGTGGCTTCAAAAACCGCGTGCCTATCGCCTACGTTGGCACCCGGACCGATGCCTAGACCGCCGACTTGAGCAATCAACGCGTCACTGAGGTAGTCACCATTTAGATTGGGAACAGCGAGCACGGAATATTCTGCCGGGCGGAGCAAGGCCTGCTGGAACATGGCGTCTGCAATTCTGTCTTTAATGATGACTTTCCCTGCAGGGGCCTTGCCGTCATATTTTTCCCAAAGTTCCGCTTCGGTGAGTGTTTGCGCTGAGAATTCCTCTTTGGCGAGCGCGTAGCCCCAATCCTTGAAGGCACCTTCGGTGAACTTCATGATGTTGCCCTTATGCACCAGCGTGACGGAGGGGAGCTTGTGCTTGATCGCATACTGAATCGACATCCGGACCAGCCGTTGGGTGTTTTGTGGACTGATGGGTTTGATGCCGATACCGGAGCTATCCAGGATGCGGCATTTCATTTCGTTATTGAGGAAGTTGATGACGCGGTGGGCGTCTTCTGAACCGCTTTTCCACTCCCAACCCGCGTATACGTCTTCCGTATTTTCACGAAAAACGACCATGTTGACCTTCTCAGGGGCCTTCATGGGGCTGGGGACACCATCGAAGTAACGCACGGGCCGTACGCAAGAATAGAGGTCAAGGACCTTGCGCAGCGTGACATTCAGAGATCGGAAACCGCCGCCGACCGGTGTGGTCAAAGGGCCCTTGATAGCAACGTGGTGATCCTTAATTGTCTGGACCGTGGCCTCGGGCAGCCAATCCCCTGTCTTGTCCTTGGCCTTTTCTCCCGCCAGGACTTCGAGCCATTCAATTTTGCGTTTGCCGCCGTAGAGTTTCTCCACGGACGCATCAAAAACTCTTTGTGAGGCGGCCCAGATGTCAGGGCCGATGCCGTCACCCTCAATAAACGGAATGATAGGGTGGTCCGGAACTTCCATTTTTCCGGCGCTGTTGTAGGAAATTTTTTTCGCGTCCATGCCTCGCCCTCGTAGATCTTAGAAAAACCGGGCACAGATTAGGCCGTGGTCCCGCCACTGTCAATGCAGGCGCGGGACTTTAGACGCCTAAAACCGACAGAATGATTGGCTATTTTCAGGGGACCCCTTCTGAGTTAGTCTCTGGGACCTAAAAGAGGTTCAAAATGTCTAGTTGCGACTTGGTCAAACAAAAGTGCGTGCCCTGCGAAGGGGGCGTAGAGGCCTTTTCAGCAGAAAAATCTCGGGAATGGTTGGCAAAGGTCCCCGGTTGGGAACTGCAGGGCAACAAGATTGAGAAGGGCTTCAAATTCAAGAACTTCGTGGAAGCGATGGTTTTTGTAAACAAGATGGCGGACGTCGCGGAGGCGGAGGGCCACCACCCCGATATCAGTATTCACTATAACCAAGTCAAGGTTACGCTTTGGACCCACGCTATAGGCGGGCTATCAGAAAATGACTTCATCCTCGCTGCCAAAATTGAGGCGCTCTAACGTCGTTTGGAGCTTAATTGCTTTCTTCTTCACGCTAAACGCCTGGGGGCGTTTGCTCCCGGACGAGCAAAATAGTGTGGACGTTTACAAGAACTGCAACCCCGCGGTGGTAAACATCACCACGGTGACATTAAAGCAGGACTTCTTTTTTCAGGTTTATCCGGAACGGGGCGTGGGGTCGGGCGTAGTCATTAGTCCCGACGGCTACGTCGCCACCAATGACCACGTTTTGGGCCAGGCGCAAAAAATCGCTGTGGTCCTGCACGATAAGTCCGAGTACCCAGCCAAGGTCGTCGGCAGAGATCCGGATACCGATCTGGCGGTCATTAAGATCGAAGCCAAGGGCAAGAAGTTCAAAGCTTTGGATTTCGCCGGCGGGCCGCTGCAAGTGGGCCAGAAGGTTCTCGCGATCGGAAACCCCTTTGGCCTGGGGGGATCCCTAAGTGTCGGCATTGTGAGTTCTTTGGAGCGAGAGATCAAGGCACAGACAGGGCGAACGATAAAAAACGTTATCCAGACCGATGCCGCAATAAACCCTGGGAATTCGGGTGGCCCCCTGTTGAACAGTAGTGGCGAAATTATCGGGATCAACTCTCAGATCTTCTCGACGAGTGGGGGGAGTGTAGGGGTCGGCTTTGCCATTTCTGGAGATACGGCAAAAAAAATAGTGCGCCAGCTGATGCAGTTCGGGCAGGTACTAAGGCCTTGGCTAGGTGTTGAGGGAGTAGGGTTTTCGGCAGCCCTTTTGAGTAACTTTGAAATCCCTAGCCGACACGGCGTTATGGTTACGGAAGTCTACCGAGGAAGTCCCGCGGCAGGAGCGGACATCCAGGCGGCGACTCGCGAGTTTATCTGGGGGATGCGCGTGATCCCCGTGGGTGGGGACCTCATCTACCAAATCGACAATCACAAGGTCCAAACACTCGCGGATATTCGAGACTACGTTCTGGATAAGAAAGCCGGCGAAGCTATTGTTATCTACTTTATTCGAAACAAGAGAAAGATGAAGGCAACAGTTAAGTTGCAGTACCCGCCTGGGGTGACCGCTGGAAGTTTCTAGGCGCTTGCTGTGGCACTGTCGTCGGCAGAGTAGTTTTCCGCGTACCGGACTCCGACATTTCCAGTGGAGCAATCAATAAGAACATTTCGCCGAACGTTGCGGCCAATGTCTTGAGCGCTGATCTCTATCTTATTCTTCTTCATCCATTGGTAGATGGTAAGCACCAGAATCTCCTGATAGTAGCTCAGCCCAAATATTTTCGCCTCAAAAGCGGTCTGCTTGCCATTCAGGTGGCTTTTGGTCTTCGCAAGCAAGGTATCGAGTTTTTCAGTCAATTCACGTGTCGAATGAGAGGCTTCGTGCAATACCATGCCACACCCCTCCAGCGTCGGGTGGTGGAACACAATCAAAGCGTTTCGGTTGAGGCGAATGGCTATCTTCGACGGCTTTTTGAAAAAGTACGCCCCTGGGTCACGGAGTTTTATTAAGTTTTCCATAGGATTTTTGAGGTCTAGATTAAGTCTACCACTACCGGTGCGAGCTCTAAAGCCAGTTCTTCCAGCTGTCTGGCGTCCCGCTCCGTAAAGGCGGCCGTCAGGTGGGAGTCGATGTCTATCTCTCCGATAGCCTTACCGGATGCATCGCGGATAGGTACGACAATTTCGGAGCGTGTTCTGAAATCACACGACAAATAGCGAGGATCGGCAGCGACATCGGGAATGTTGAGCGTTTGATTTTCCTGAACTGCGGCACCGCAGATGCCCTGCGCAAAGGGAATAATCTCGTGCGGGGAAGGGCTACCGCGAAAAACTGACAATTGCAGCCTTTCGCCTTTCAGGACGTAGATTCCAGTCCAGTCGTAGTGAGGGTTGGCGTCGTGAAGGTCTTCGATAATCCGATCGAGGCGGATGGCTGCGTCGGGGTTGCCTGTGGCAATCAGCGCCCCTAACTGGGCGGCCAGGGCTTTAATGGATGCGCTTTCTTCGTCTGAGAAAGGGGACTCTGAGCGCAGATAGGCCAACTCTTTGCCAGCAAAGCTTACTGGGGTATCTGCCTGCGATGCCTTTTCGTTGCTAGAAATCCACTCCAGCTTTCCCGGCGTTTTGAGGGCGCTCAGGCGTTCGGTGATGTATGTCTTTAGACTCTCATCCATTCCCGCCTATATGCGCGCAAGCGCCTGGAAAGGCAAGTTCGGAGATTAGCCGTTTAGGAGCTTCAGCACGGTGCTAGGGGACTGGTTCGCAGCCGCGAGGACCATGGTACCCGCTTGGCGTAACATTTCCCTTTGCATGAGGTCCGTCGACTCAGCAGCCATGTCAGCGTCTAAGATGCGTGATTGTGCAGCCGAGAGATTTTCGATCTGGATATTGCCGGAGTTAATGGTGGTTTCCAATCGAGACTGTGACGAACCGACACGAGCGCGGACAGAGTTGATGTCAAAAATTGCTTCGTCGATGACTTCGAGTGAGTCGCGAGCGCTGTCACGTTCACTGAAATCCAAACCGTCCACGTTGAGACCGGAGGCTGTCAAATCTAAGTTGCCTGGATCGAAGAGGATGCGGTCGGTTTCTTCGTCGTTGTCTTTACCGACTTGGAATTGAAGGTTGAGTTCTTCACCGGCCAAAAGAGGGCTCTGACCGATAAACTTTGTGCTGTAAGCGATGCGATCTACTTCCCGCTTAATTTCTTCTACTTCGTACATGATTAGTGAACGTTCGCGGTCACTCACTGTATCCGTTGCTGCTTGCATCGCCAGCTCTCTTAGGCGGATAAGCATGTCTGAAATTTCGTGGGTGCCACCTTCGTAAACTTGTACGAGAGACAAACCGTCTTCTGCGTTTCGTACACCTTGTACTAGCGACCGAATGTCGGCGCGGAGTTGATCGGAGATCGCCAACCCGGCTGCATCGTCAGCGGCACGGTTGATGCGCTTACCGCTTGAGATTCTTTCATAGGTGCCACGAAGGCTTCGATCGGCTCGATTTAAGTTGAACTGAGCGTTTAGCGCAGGAACGTTAGTACGTAGCGTGAGAGCCATGAGCTTCCTCCAAGTAGCGTTTTCACCTCCTTCCTTGTGGTTCCTCACTCGTTATTGAGCGAGGTTGCAATTCCATGCAAAAAATCGAAAGTCTTTCCTTACTTTCAACTAGCCCTACGTCCGCCGGCGGCGAGAGGTTTACAAGTATTTTCACTGCGATGCATTCAAAAAGTGTGATGCTCTGAGTCCTATCAATCACTGGACAAACAAAAAGACTAACATTTATAGTAACTTTTAATTACGGCAAGAGGTCATGGGAGTAGCGGTTCTGCACTGCAATATATCGTGTTAGGAAGACATCTTTTCTAGGTAACTTTTATTTTGTATTGCTAATTGTTGCAGTGCTTAAAACCGCTCTCCCTTCCTTTCCTACCAATCCTCTTGTTTGTTTCCCATCTTCAAGCTAGTTTGGCGCGATGAGTAAATTACCTCGAGTATTGGTAACGGGTGGACCCACGCGTGCCTATTTGGACCGAGTGCGTTTTTTGAGCAATGTGTCGTCGGGCGAACTCGCTTTTAGACTTTGCACACGCTTGCGGCAGCACCGGGCGCGTGTCGCCGCCGTTATCGGCCCCAACTGTTTTGACTTTCGCCGATTGAAGCTGACGCACTATGCTGCGGTGGAAACGACAGAAGAGATGGCGGACGCGGTGTACAAATTGTGCCGGCAGTTTAAGCCGGACTACGCGGTGTTCTCGGCCGCGGTTTTGGACTTTGTTCCGGAGGAACGTCTAGAGGGTAAGAACACATCCAAAGGGGATTGGACGGTGCGTCTCAAGCCTTCTGCAAAGATTATTGATGAGGTTGCTTCCCGGTTTCCAAAGATCAAGCGGATTGGCTTCAAGCTTGAGTGGGATCCCAAAGCTGACAAAATGGAATGGGGAGCCAAACTGCTGGAAGAAAAAGGATTGGATGTCCTTTGTCTCAACTACCTTTCGCAGATAAACCGCAAAAACCACCCCGCCTATTTATTTTCTAAAGACAAGAAGACGGTTCGAGCAAAAACCAAGAAAGAGATAGCAGACTGGTTAACCTGGTACATTTTTGGGAACCACTAGGCCGGAAGTTCTTTCTGGTAGCGCGCCAGTTTGTTGTACAGAGTTTTCACCGTGATCCCCATGGCGTTAGCGGCCTTTGTCTTGTTCCCGCGAAAATGCTCTAGCACCCTGAGAATATGGCGCCGTTCAACATTTTCCAAAAGGAAAGTGGAAGTACCCGAGAAGTAGTCGAGTTCGAGCCCCGGCGATTTGATATTGAACGGGATGTCGTTTTCAGTAATCGTTTCCGAGTCCACGAGAATCTTGAAACGTTCCACTGTGTTCTGAAGCTCGCGCACATTTCCTGGCCAACGGTAACGCTTGAGTATTTCCATGGCCGCGGGGGTGATCCGCATTGTGGAGTTTTCCGCATCCAGAAAAGACTGGATCAGAAGAGGTACATCGTCTGGACGTTTGCGCAGAGGGGATAGCCGCAGACTGATTGTATTGATTCGATAGTACAAGTCTTCGCGAAACTTTCCGGCCTTTACCTGGGATTCGAGATCCTTATTTGTGGCGGATAACACACGGACATTTACTTTAATGGGGGCTTTGGCACCGAGGCGGTGCACTTCACCTTCTTGCAAAAAGCGCAGCAACTTTGCTTGTGCCTCTAGTCCCATCTCCCCAATTTCATCGAGAAACAACGTTCCGCCGTCCACGGCCTCGACCAAACCGATTTTCTGCGTGATGGCGCCAGTGAATGCCCCCTTCTCATGGCCGAAGAGTTCACTCATCAAGAGGTTTTCTTGAAGTGCCCCGCAGTTGATTGAAAGGATAGGGCGCGCGTGTCTTCTTGAATGGCGGTGGATGTGCTTGGCGACGACCTCTTTTCCGGTCCCGCTCTCGCCTTGTATCAATACGGTCGCTTCCGATCCGGCGATCTTGGTCGCCATCTGCAGAAGATTCAGCATCGTCGGATCTTGGGTTACAAATTGACTAACTATACTGAGCCCTGAATGGCTCGCGCCCGATTCTGACATATCCCCCCAAAACCCTATGTAAGCCCACTGGTGTGGTCTGCCTCCCCATTTGGCGGGACCACCCTGAAAGAATTACATTAGCGCTGTGTGCTGTGCAAATAATTATTATACGGCGTGACGAGACGCGTTGCGGCGTGAGAGGGAGCGGAAGAGGGATTGCAGTCCCTGACGGATTTGTTGCCAGTACAGGCGGACAAGGCGTGGGACGTATAGCTGAGTACAAAAACTGAGCGTGCGTGCTTGGACGGGAACGGAGTAGTAGAAGCGGCGGGTTTGAAGAGAGTAGTTGCTGTTAAATTTGAACTGCAAGAGCCTCGAAACAAGTCGGCGGGCGAGCAAAGGGTTGGCGGGGAGCACGTACCCGCCACTGCCAATGGGAAACGCATCGAGCTGTCGGTAGCAAGGCTCGACCGCGCGTAGCACTTTCATGGCCTCTGCCAGGGCATAGGGAAAACTCACGGTTCCCAGGAAAAGGCGAGCCCCGGCAATGAGGGAGGCCAGTTCAAGATGATTGGATGTTTCCACCCATTCGGCTCCTGGCAAATCCAGCTCCGATTCCTGCGGGTGCCCGACAAAAACGACAGGGGCCAAGCCTGAAAGCAAAGTTTTCCAGTAGTGTTTCGGATAGGTGCGCCACCGGGGCGTGAGTGAAACGACGATCGTGTCTTTGACTGAATCGTTTTTGGGGGCGCTTAACCAAGGCTCCTCTGGATTGACGTGCAGTCCCTGTGAGGCCGCATAGATTTGGGCGAGGTGCACGGGACTTTCGTCCGAAAACCACTGAATTCGCCTGGGTAGTTTTTGAACTACTGGGGCCACGAATCGGCGATCTACCGCGTGGGCGCGATCGAAATTGTAGTGAATTCCTTCTATCTCCCACGCTCTGTCCAAAGGGAGATCACACTCCGAAAGGCTTACCCGGGAAATGTAGGGTTGGTGCAAAAGCAAAGGGATCATTTCCTTTGCGGCACGAAAAGTGAGAGTGCGGCGCGGGTTATCACAATCCGTGTAGGCATTCAGGACCAGATGATTGATCCCCAGCGCTCGGCATGTGGGTAGGGAATAAACGATATCTCCCAAACGACCGCTGTGGATGGCAGTGCGTTCGGAGCGAATAATGGCTTCTGGAGCGTCCGCGGTTTCAGTGCGTAGTTTGGGAATGTGGATTTTCCAGCTCACAGCTAGGAAATCTGCCTTTCCGCAGGGCCGATGGGAGCATTGCGAGCGGGCAATACCTGTCGCCACTGCTCCCGGATTTTTTGTTTCCAGCTCTCGATACCCGCGGCGGTGTGGGTCTTTCCAATAATGGCCTCGAACTGCTGCCCCAAGGATTTGAGAGTGGCGTAGCGGATAAAAGGTAGCTGGGCGAACTCGAGTTCGTTTGGCGGGGTTTCAGCCACGAAAAGTGCTATCCGACCCACAGAGTTTGCTAGGTGTGCGCAAGTCAGGTTGTTCGTCACAATCACATCCGCGGTCGAGAGAAGTTTGGGGTATTCACGCGCCTCAAAGGAATAGTGGGTGCGTTCACCAAACATGCTCGAAAAGCGCATGAACTCGTCCACCGTGGGACAAAAAACCTGCAGGTCAAAAGAATCGGAACTGTGTTCAATGAAGCGACAGAGTTCTCTCAAAAAAGTCTGGTGGTCCGGGGAGACCTTCGCTTGGTGATCGTCTATGACAAAGCCGATTCGGGGCTGCGCGTTTGTTGCGGTTGGTTGTGCTTTTGCCGCAAAGAGTGAGGGACAAGGCAGCATCGCTGCGTCCAGCCCGTACTGGCGAAAATAGTTTTTTGCTGCGATATCGCGCGCGGTAATCACTGTGGATCGGCGCTTGAAACAGTGCAGTTCATCTTTGTTCAGCGCTCGCGCGTCCTCCGGAAGTCCCAAGCCCAGAGCGAACAGCGGAATCTTTGACCGCGCTACAAGATGATAAAAAGTCTCAAACCCTCGATTGTGCCAGGTCGCCGATCCGGCGATGATGGCCATGCTGAATGGAATCAAACTCTGGTGGTGGTACGAATTGGAATGCAACGTTCGTCGACGAAGCATGCCGTCGGCGCGCAGTAGATCTGGATTTTTGTCAAAAAGTACCCAGTTCACTGGGGGGGCGAGCACATCCTGAAGCAGGTTCTGGATCCCGTGTAGGATCCATTCGTCTTCAGGGTGCCATTGGCGCGATGAGGCAGCGAGGATATTCATACGTTGCTCTCTTCGGTTACAAGCCGGGAGGGATTTAGCGGTGCTTTAGCGTTTGGCGATGTTGATGTGGCGTGCCATTTCACTGGCGATGAATTCATTGAAGGCGGGGCTGTAATGCACGTCGTCAACGATCACACGTTTGTCGAAGCCGAAGGTCCGGCAGAGGTCGCCCAAGAAGCGGAAGCGGGGGCGTTCCACATTGCGCATCGCGGTGTATAGCGGCACAATCTTGTGGGTGTAGTGAGAAGGCAGCGGCTGACTGTATTTGCCGCTCTGGCAATCAAATGCACGATTGGGTTGCCAGAAGTAGAAGGCCTGGATTTTCTTTGTGCTTGAGATGGCGTCGATCTGCTTCAGCGTATTCAGGTAACTTTCTTGTACGCGTTTTACCCAGTCGGGAAGGGCGTAGGTGTGCGAAGAAGGGTGGCGATCCACCTGAAAATTGCGCACCCATTTGTTCAAATGTCGGCGCTTGAAGTAATTGAGTACTCGAAAAAGAGGCAGCATCCCGGGAAGAGATGTTGTGCTGATTTGAGCCTGATCCCAAAGCTCTGTCATCTTGTCGTTCCAGTAGGGGATTTCATAGGGCGAATCTGCGTGCAGCACGTTCACCCCATCTAGAAAAACGACAACATCGGGTTTGTAGCCCGCGTGGAGTAGGCGCTCAAAGAGCACCATCTCCTGGTACCAGGAGTTGAAACCTTTTCCAAAGTTCGTGACTTCCACGCGCCGCCAGTTGCCCTGCCGCCTCAGTTTTTGTTGGAGCTCGCGTTCCAGGTAGCTGGGAATGGTTTCCTCGTCTCCAACGTGCCAGCCGAACGTCGTACTACCGCCAAAGGCAAACACGCGCAGCGGGTATTTGGACTCCTGCTTGTGGGCCACCCGACGGGAAATGAAACCCTGATCGTCCGCTTGCAGGTTTAGTGTGGGGCTGGAAAAGGTCGGTTCGGTAAAGTGCGTGTACGGGTGATAGGCGTAGCCCTTTTGCCCCATATCAAAAAAATCATCTAGGACTTGGTTGACGTGGGCTGGATCTACGCCCTCATAGGAACGCAAGTCGGTCCAAAGCATTTGGTGCCCGTTGCGCTTTTGTGTAAACAACGGCTGACCCGCCCGGGCGCGGATGCGTTCCGCTTGCGCCTGGTCCTGACGCGTTTTCACTTCTGCGTCTCGCATGACGGAAGGGAAGAACAAGAAAAGGTTGAGCACAAGAAACAAGAGTCCAGTGTTGGTCAGAATGATGCTCACACTCTGATAAAACTTGTTGAGTCTTGTTTGTCGTCTTTTGCGTGCCATTAGCTTGGATTCGACGCCAGTTGGCGTAGTCCTTTATAGTCTTTTCGAATCTCCACAGCGATCGCCTGCGCCAGTTCTTCAGTGAAGGCCGGACTGTAGTGCAAGTTGTCTACAAACAGGGGCCCTTCGACTTTGGACTTTTTGCAGAGGTTAGACAGATTGAGGAAATGGGTCTCCCGCACCCATCGCATGCTCTTATAGACCTCAGGAATAAGTTGAGAGTACTCTTCCGGTGCTTGTTTCTCGTCGGAGCATTCGTAGGCCGCGTTGGGCTGCCAGACAAAATACGGTGTAACGCCGAAGGTACTCGCAACCGCCTCTCTTTGGTGGAGTGTTTCAAGATAGGATTTTTTTGTTTTCTTTGCCTCGGCTTCCAAGTCAATCTTGTCTTTGAGGTAGGCGTAGCGTTTTTCCATCACCCAACTCATCTTCTTTTCCACGCGGTTCCGATTAAGAATATTCAGCACTTTGAAAAGGGGGATGAATTCAGGGAGGTTGGTGTGACGTACCCCTTGCTGTGCTTCCTCCCAAAGCCGAGCGGCCTTCCAAGTTGATGTGGGGTAGTTCCGCGACCAGCCGTTGTTTTGGATGGACGCCCCATCAATAAAAATTGCGAGCTGCGGAGTATTTCCGGCGTGGAGAAGTCGTTGAAACAAAATATGTGTTTGGTACCAGGAGAAACTACGGACGGAGTAGTTGCGGACGGAAACGCCTTCTCCCAAAATTTCCTGCAACTTGGCACCGAGAGTCCATTCGTCGGCGAGGTGCACTCCGAAACTTGTACTGCCTCCGAAGAGGAAAATCTTTACGGGAGCCTCGTTATTTTCAGTGTTCGCGCCTTTGCGGTATTCAAAGCCATACTCGTCCCGAAGCACATTGAGTGAGGGGCTTTCGAACGGTGGATCCCCAATCTGGGTATAGGGACGGTACACGGAACCCATGGCGGCAAAATCGTCGAAGTCGTTGAGGACTTGACGCAGCCTTTCAGAAGGGAGCCCGCGGTAGGCCCGCAAATCGACATGTTTTCGAGAATCGTTGCTCTGGGCCGCGGGATCGGTGAGGCGCAGAAAAAGGCCGAGGAGCATGTTGAGCGCAATGAGCGCGACGAAAAAATTGGTGAAGGTGTACGCTAGCGACTGGTAGCGCGAACTGAAATTATACTGGGAAATCCAGGTTTTGACTCGCAGCCACATCCTTGGGCCCTCAAGATAGGGACTTAATGTCCCTGGTGCCGACGCAGGGGGGCCAGCACTCAATTGGATCATCGGCAGAAAAGCGGCAGAAATTTAGCCTCTTATGCGAAATCTTGACGATTTTGCCGGATGCTGGTGTTTGTTAGGGATGCTCGATTTCAACGCCTCAATGCTTCGCTTAGTGGACGAGATTGTCCGCGTTGTTCCCGAGTTCCGGATGATCCGCACCGATCGGCTGCGGGTGAGCGCGACGTTTAATCAGTCTTCGAGCCGCAGCGGACTTGTGGCCTATCTGCTTCCTCTCAAATACAAGGACGGCCGTCCCTTTGAGCGCAAGATCCGCGGCCAAAGAATTTACCACTACGGCATGGTGCCCGTTTATCACAATGGCTCGGAGCTGCTCTATATTATCTATTTCATGCTGCCGCGGTTTTTGAATTTATCGCTCCGCGAGAAACTGGAAACCGTGATCCATGAGTTGTACCATGTGAGTCCGCACTATAATGGTGACGTACGAAGGTTAAAGGGACGTTCCTATTTACATGGTAGTTCTCTCAAGGCTTACGATCGCGTGATCGCCGCCATAACCGATCGCTTTCTGTCCGCATCGCACGACGCCGAGGCCTACGCATTTCTGAAGGGCAACCACAGTGTGATTCGCCGCCGGTTTGGAAAAATCGAGGCGATGCATGTAGTGGAACCTAAACCTACTCTACTTAAAGTTGCCCGCCTACGCCCCAACACTGAAACCCAAATGACGCTTTTTGAATAGGATGACCTGAAATCGGACCCCGAACGGTATTGTTACCGCACGCGACTTTGGTCCGAAAAGTGAAGGGCACTTTGATGTGTCTAGCGTATTGAGAAGACTAGGTTTCGTAATGATTCTGTTTCTTGTCGCGTGTGGGCCTGTTCCGAGTGCGCGGGAAGTGGCGATAGAGATGGATTTTCCTCACGTCTTGGAAGTCGTACCTGAGCGTCTTGAAAGATTGACCCGAAGGGGAGCGCGGCTTGTAGTCCATGTGCAAAGTCCGCAGCAAACAGCGGAGTACGCTTTTAGGTTCGCACGGGCAGTGCGATTGCGTTTGCAAGGGGCGATAGAGGGCGCACAGGTACGTCTTGCAGTATGGGACGGACCGGGAAAATCTCCGGGGCCGTGTCTAATCGGAGAAAAAATCTTAGGGGCTAGTCCCGTGGAGCGCGTGTCGATGCACCTGCAGGTTCCAGCAGCTTATCTGGATTAGGCGTTGGGGGAAGAACCCAACTTACCACGTCGGATTTGATCGGCCTCCATCGCATCAAAGAGCGCCTGGAAGTTTCCTTCGCCAAAGCCATCGTTTCCTTTACGTTGAATTGCCTCGTAAAAAAAAGGTCCGACGACAGGCTGAGAGAAAATTTGCAACAAGTACCCGTCCGCATCCCCATCTACAAGTATTCCTAGGGACCGTAAATCCTCGATAGATTCCTCGACACTGGGGACGCGCTTCGGGACGGCGTCGTAGTAGCTTGGAGGCACTTCCAAGAAATCCACCGCGTGTTCGCGCAACTGCTTCAAGCTATTTAGGATGCCTTGAGAGAGCAAGGCGATATGCTGGATCCCAGGGCCGTGGTGCACGTCGATAAATTCCTGAATCTGGGACTCGGCCTCGGTAGGCTCATTAAAAGGCATCTTGATGACCTTGTCTGGGCTCTGCATGACTGTGGAGTACAGGCCTGTGTGTTTGCCGTGGATATCAAAGTAACGGGTGTCCTTCAGACCAAAAACATCCTCGTAATACTTTTTCCACCGGAGGCGTTCGCCTTGCTCCACGTTGCAGGTCACGTGATCGATGCGTTGCAGGCCAAATCCCTCATTGCTTGTGAGCACCGGGGTCGTAAATCCGGCCGCTATCATGTTGCCTTCGCGGGAAAGAAACGTGTGGCGGACATCACCGAAGGCTTGGATAGAGGCCTCCTCTACCGCGCCAAAGTCTTTGGTGTAGCGTTTAGGCGAGGAAGTGGGAAGCGCCCCGCGCGCTACTACTGTTTCAAAAGCGGTCACCACATCTTTGCAGCGAAAAGCGATGTTGCAGACGCCGTCTCCATGCGCGGCTACGTATTTTGCGACATAGTCGTCGGCATCTTCGCTGTGGCTCAGGAGTACCTTAATATCGTTTTGGACGTAGAGCTCGGAGCTTAGCTTGCGGGCCGCGATTTCCCTGGAAGCCGCACGCTCGAAGCCGAAGTTTTCGTGCAGTTCGGCGGCTTTACCAATGTCACCCACCGCGAATTCGATGTAGTCAAAGTCCGTGATGGTGAGTTTGTCGTAAGGTGTCATGCGTCCCCCAAAGTAGCCAGATTATCTGTAGGCTGGTGGGTTTTGTCAAAACCGCTGCTAGGCGTCGTTTACCTCAGGCGATTCGGCCTGACGTTGCTTCGTGCGGGTTCGCTCTCGGCTCTGTTTCAGTCGCCATTCTCGGATAGCGCCGTGATTCCCACTGAGTAGTACCTCGGGAACTTTGCGGCCTTGAAATTCAGAAGGGCGCGTGTAGTGGGGGTACTCCAGCAGCGGCTCCCCACTTTCGGGATCCACGAGCTGAAAGGACTCCGACTCGAAGGCTTCTTTGTCTCTTAGGGTTCCGTCTAATTGGCGAACATACGCGTCGGCGAAGGCGACGGCGGGGAGTTCCCCTCCTGTCAGGACGAATTCCCCTAGCGATATCTCCTCGTCTACCCATTCGTCTAGAAAGCGCTGATCGATCCCTTCGTAGTGTCCACAAATCAATACAAAATGCTCGATAGACTGCGAGTGCAGTTTGTCGAGTAGTTTTCTACTCAGCGTCTTGCCCCCGGGGGTGAATGCGACCACTCGTGTGCGCGCGCGATCGAGCCCGGATAGGGTGTGTTCTGTGGCTTTGACGAGCGGTTCTACAGAAAGCACCATACCACTGCCGCCGCCATAGACACTGTCATCCACCTGGCGGTGTGGCCCTTTACCGAAATCGCGTAGCTGTACCGTTTTAACGGAAAAAACACCGTTTCTCGCGGCTTTTCCCGGGATGCTGGTCGAAAACCAAACGGAGATCGTCTCCGGAAACAAAGTGATGAAATGAAAGGTAGGCATTTCTAGCAGAGTTCCCCGACATTTCGCAGTCGGATGTAGCCTTGCTTGGTGTTTACTTCTTCCACGTACCGGGCATTGGCCGGGATGGCGACTTCTTTGCCTGTTTGTGTTTTGATCCACCAGCGATCCCCGCCAATGGAACGATCCGATAGGGGTTCTACCCCCATCAAACTTCCGATGGGGCGACTGGCGTCACAATCCCAAACGGGCAGACCGACAAGGTCCTCAACGTAAAACTCATTGCTACCCGGTTCCTCGAGATCCGCACGTCGGGCAAAAAGGGACTGGCCGCGGATGGTATCCACCGCTTCTTCGCTTTCGATTTCGTTTACCGAGATCTTCCAACCTTTGGGCATCCACGCTGCTTCAGAAACAGAGAGTGGCTGGGCGTCTGTAGAGGAACTTCCGACGTAAAGATTCTTGATGTAGCGTAGAGCGGATTGCTCGCCTGCGGAGGAGCGGACCAAAAAACTGCCTTTGAATCCGTGTGGCTTTACAACGACGCCAAGTTCAATAAAACCATCGGTAGTCAGGGTTCACCTCAAAATTGGTTTAGCTATTCTAAGATTTCCAATACGGAACGTTTTTTAAGTTTGGTCGAGACGGCCGCCAGGATCGTTCGAAGCGAACGCGCTGTGCGCCCTTCTTTACCAATAATCTTTCCTAAATCTTCTTTCGCAACCTTTAATTCGATGACGGTGGTCTGTTCGCCTTCCACTTCCGCCACGTTGACCTTATCCGGGTAATCTACGAGCGCCTTAGCCATAACTTCCACTAGGTTTCTCAGTTCATCTACCACGGGTCCTCCTTGTGCTTGTCGCGTACCAGTTGTTAATTTTTATCAGTCTGTCCAAACCAAGGTATACGTCAACCGAAAATCCGAACGCGTAGAGACTAGGGCTGGTCTTGAGGGGCCGCTGCCTTCTCTGCGCTTGGTGCGCCGGTCAGATTTTTCAGGGTTGTCCGCAAGCGGTTCTTCACCGAGGTCGAAAGCTGGGCTCCCGTGTTCAGCCAATATTCCAAACGAGGCTTCGAAATCACTAATGAATCTGAGCCCTTAATGGGGTTGAACGCACCGATGTGCTCGATAAAACGCCCGTCTCTTTTCTGCCGACTGTCTTGCACAACAATCCGGAAATAGGGTTTTTTCTTCGTACCGTGTCTTGCGAACCGAATGACTGTCGCCATTAATTAAGCTCCAAACTAAGCTATTACTCCAAAGTTTCGTATACCTACCACATCCTCATTCGTTTGCCCATCCCAGATTTTTTGGCCATCCGGGACATCATTTTGCGGGCCTCGAGGAACTGTTTGACCAGGCGGTTGATGTCCTCAACCCGTGTTCCGCTCCCGCTGGCAATACGCCGGCGCCGACTGGCATCGAGCACGGCGTGGTTTACCCGCTCTTCGGGGGTCATCGAGAGGATGATCGCCTCGATCTTGCGTAGCTCGGTATCGGGGGGGGACATGTTTTTTAGCTGGTTCTTTAGCTGGCCCATTCCTGGCAAAAATCGCATCAGATTCTCAAAGGAACCCATTTTCTTGATTTGCTGGAGGTGGACGTAAAAATCAGCGAGCGTAAAATCGTTCTTCTTCACTTTGCGGGCGAGCTTTAGGCTCTCCGCGGGATCGAGCGTGTCTTTGGCTTTTTCCGCGAGCGAGAGGAGATCTCCCATATCCAAAATGCGCGAGGCAATTCGATCAGGGTGGAAGACTTCCAGATCGGCTGAGCGTTCGCCCATACCTACAAACTTCACCGGGCAGCCCGTCACAGCCCGTACGGATAGAGCGGCACCTCCGCGTGCGTCGCCGTCCATTTTGGTGAGAATTATTCCCGTAAGCGGGAGACTTTCCTGAAAGCTTGTCGCGATTTGGACCGCGTCCTGTCCCGTCATCGCGTCCAGTACAAGCAAGACCTCTGCAGGAGTGAGCTCGGAAGATATATCCTCAATCTCCGCCATCATCTCGTCGTCAATGTGCAGGCGTCCAGCGGTATCTAGCAGCAGGACGTCCATGCCGAGGCGGATGGCTTCGTCTTTTGCAAGGACCGCTCGGTGTCGGGCCGAGTCCACAACAGGGCTTTCGAAATGCTCGACGCCCAGGGGTGCCGCTACCGTTTTGAGCTGCTCAAGGGCAGCGGGACGGTAGACGTCGACCGAGGCCACCATAACGTTTTTCTTGTGCACTTCTTTGAGGTGCTTTGCGAGCTTACCCACCGTTGTAGTTTTACCGGCGCCCTGCAAGCCCGCGACCAGGAACACGGCGGGTGGCCGGACTTTGAAATTCAGCGGAGTGGCGGATCCTCCCGTCAAGGCGGCAAGTTCATCGTAGACGATCCGAATGAACTGCTGTTCCGGGGTAAAGCTTTTCTTGATTTCGATGCCGACGCACTTGCTGCGAACCGATTCGATAAAGTCCTTAACGACTTTGACGTTCACATCGGCTTCCAGAAGGTTCTTACGCAACTGTCTGCAGACTTCGTCCAAGATGTCTTCGGTGAAGACCATCTTTCCGCCGAGAGTGCGGAGTGTTTCCAGAATTTTTTCAGTCAGATTCTCAAACATGGCGCGTGCCTCAGCGGGTCACGTTCGCTCAGAGAGGCCGCGCTGTAAAGAGGCAAAGGCGACTTTGCGGACAAAATAAAATCGAATTCGCGTCTGGCTAATTTCGCTGCTAATTTTTTGGATTTTTTTAAGGGACGACCTTACTTTCGTAAGGCCGTCCCCTACATGGGTTGGGGGCTTACGTTCCTTTTGGGGGGAACGTAACTGTTAAACTTTTTAGGCACTGCTCCCACTCTTCACCAACGTGCGCTTCGACGCAGTGCCTTGAAACGTCGGGATTTGTAACGCATCGAGTTTTTGAAAGCAAGGGAAAATAGAAAAAAAATTCCCGCCTGATTTACGGGTGAGATAGGCAGTATAACTGTTTGAAATATATAGGGTTATAAAAAACTAGAAAAACCGACTGATCCCAAGGGCGATGAGTAGGTAGAGCACTAGGGTCGACGCGTCCGCAATCGCGAGCACTACCGGACCGGCCGCGATCTGGGGATCCACCTTCATTCGGTGGAACAGCGCGGGAAAAACATGGCCCAGGGTGCAGGCCGAAAGAAAGCCGACCAAAATAGTCAAAGTAATGCTGAGCGATAGAGCTAGCGAACCTTTCCAGAGGTACACAGGGCCTGCGATACAAAGGCTACAGCCAACGGCGAGCAGTAGCGCGACGGTCGCTTCTCGGGCAAAGAGATGGCGCAGCCGTGGGCGTTTCGCGACCCGGTGGAGGTGTCCTATGACGATGGACATCGTTTGCATCCCCATGCTTTCGGTAATGATGAGCAGTATCGGTACAAACGCGAGGTAGAGAACGGCGTCTTGCAGGCCGCTTGCCAGATCATGGATGAAAAAAGCGGAGATGGCTCCACCGAGAAGATTGATCAAAAGCCAGGGCAGGCGGCTCCAAGCAAGTGCGATGGGGCTACCGACCGGCTCGCTCTTAATACCGAGCAACTCAAAGAGTTCTCCCCGTGACCGTTCCTGAAAGAGCTCCTCCAAATCCTTTTCGTATTCATCGATGAGTTCATGGGCGTGCAACACGCCGATGATCTGCCCATCCGCGTTTGTGACGGGTAGACTCAGAAAACGATCCCTTGAAAAAATTCGATACGCTTCTTCAATGGCCATGCCCTCAGAAACTGAAACCACTCCCTTGGCGTAGATATCGGAAACTTTTTGTTCGTCCGAGGAAACCAAAAGGTTTCTCACCGAGACCACACCACTAAGCCTTTTTTGCTCGTCTACAACATAGATGTAAAAAATTCCGTGGCGCGCTGATTGGCGTATGACGCGGATGGCTTCACCTACGGATAGGTGAAGCGAAATCGTAATAAAATTGGGGATGCAAAGTTCCTTTACTCGGTGCTTGGAGTGCAGGATTGGCTTTTGGCGTCGAGCGGTTGCGGCAAAATGGCTCATGACTGGTTACCTGTTACCGAAACCCCATCGGCGATGAGCATCGGGCATTCTTCTGCGGAGTTAATGATGACGCGTTCTTTGGAGATTCCAAAGAGGCCGTCGCTAAGTACTTCAAAAACATTTCCGGAAATGAGAGCTTCCTTGGCAACGTGCACTGGTTTCCCCTCAACGCACCACTCGGCTGCCTTCGCGACCCCAGAAAAATCGCCTGTGATGGGATCTACATTTCCTGAAAAACGGTGAATCAGGAGAAACTCCTTCTGTTGAGCCGCGGCGGCGGCCATCAAATCCTCTCGCGACTGTCTACCGCCGGCAACGTTGAGACAAAAGGCTCCCACTCCGGGTAGACTTGTGGGCCCCCCCGCTGCATGAGCGTTTGAGTGGGTTTGCCCCAAGGCCTTTGCCGCATAGGAGTCGAGAAGAAACTCGCTGAGCACGCCTTTGTTGAGAATCGTTGTGTTGGTCGTAGGAAAACCTTCGCGATCGAACAGTGCCGCACCCGTACGGTCCGAAAGCCAAGGGAGATCTTGCACCGTTAGGTCCGGGTGTAACACGGTCTTCCCCAAATCTTGCGAAGTCCAACGGGTACTGCCCTCGACTACGTTTCGGCCGTTAAAATGGTAAGAGAGACCCGAAAGAAGAATATGGGCGACCGCGCGCGGTGAGAAGGCCGCCAGGCCCTTGTAACTTTTTGCGGTGCCTGTATTGAGGCCGTCCATCAGCTGCGTGCAGAAATCTCGGGTGGAAAGAAGCAACTTCTCCTGCACCTGGGCCGGGTTTCGAGCCATTTCTTGGAAGTAATCAAAGCTGGTGATCTGGTTTCCGTCTACTCCCATTCCCATCAAGGACCAATAGGCCGCATTTTCACTGGCACGCATAAGTGTGCCCTTGGAATTGCTGACGATGGTCGCGCCGGCGACGATGTCTACACTGCCCTCATTGAGGCGGAAGCGTTTATCGCGTGTGGCTTCCTCACGCAGAAGACGAGCCCATTCTTTTTGCGTCTGCAGCGAGACCTGGAAGAGCTCTTTATCGAACAGATCGAGTTTGGTATCAGCGGAGAGGTTTGGACCCGCATCAATCGAAATGTATGGATTTTCCGGCGATACTGCCGCAATCTGGACGGAGCGCGCTGCGACTTCCTTAAGCTCTTTGGAGTCTAGGGTATTACACGACGAGAAACCTTGTTTTCCATCCACGAGCGTGCGCACACCAAAAACATAATTGTCATCCGCAGAGGCAAGGTGGAAGTCCTGTTTTTCCAAAGTTATCTTTGTCTTGTGGAGAAAGGTCCCGCAGATCTCAACGGCTTGTGCCCCGGCTTTCAGTGCGTGTGCTTGCAACTCTAGAGCTGTTTTTTCAAGTTGTTGTTCTTCGGACTTAAGGTATTTGCTCATTCTTGAATCCCGCCTACTAGCGCCTTGCAACGGATGTAAGGGCCGCCTGCATCGACTTTTGCAGGTTGGCCTTTGCCGCAGTACCCGGCGCCCAAATCCAATTTGAATTCTTTAGAAACCGCGTCGACCGTGGAAAGAACTTTGAAAGCTTGTCCGGAAATCGTGGCTCCTCGCAGTAGCTCTGTTACTTTCCCGTTTTTGATTCGGGAAACATTTTGAGCCCCGAACATGAATTCACCAGTGGAATCCGCCTGCCCCCCGCGGGGGCCGTCGACGAGATAGCCGTCCTCGGTTCCGGCGATAATCTCCTCAATGGACTGCGTTCCAGGCTGGATGTAAGTGTTGCGCATCCGAATTAGAGGCTCATCGTTGTATAGCCAAGCCCGCGCATTGCCAGTGGGCTGTACGTTGAACGCCGCCGCAGACTCTCGGTTGTGCAGGTAGGACTTTAGTACCCCGTCCTTGATGATTTCGGTGTTTTGAGTCGGCACGCCTTCGTCGTCGACAAGCAGATCTCCGCCCCCGTGTGGCGCACTTTCGACTTTTCCCCCGTCAATTAGTGTAACGAGCGGGCTCGCTACCGTTTGCCCGAGTTTGCCGGCGGCAACCGATCCCGAAAGCACGAAGTCCGCTTCCACCGTATGTCCAATCGCTTCGTGTGAAAGTAAGCCCACCATAGCAGGCGATAAAATCAGCGTGGCAAGACCGCCCTGAACTCTGGGCGCTCCCACAAGGTCGACCGCCAAACGAGCGGCCTCTTCACTCAAAGACTCCATGGAATGGTCTTCGAACAAGCATTCCCAAGAGCCGGTGCGTCCCACGGTTTGGGTTGCGGAGGCCTTTTCACCCGCCTTCCCTGCGAAGGCAGAGAGTCTAAATTCGTTGCGCACGAGGCGCGAAAGCGCATCTGCCCCATCACTGGTTACGACAATTTTGTCTTCAAAAATTTCATTATAGTAGCCAGAGGCCGTTTCGATGGCCGTCGATCTTTCACGGGTTTTGGCTTCGGCGCGCCGAACCGCTTCTAGTTTTTCTTCCAAACTCATTTTGGATAGTGATTCGTAGCCGGGAAGCACAAACTCTCCTTGTGCGAGGGTCACTTTGGGAAGAGTTTTTACTTTCGATTGTTTTACCTGGCTAAGCGAGTTGCCGCATTCAATCGCCTGTTTCAGAGATTTTTCTAAGCTAGCGTCGGAAAGATCCGAGGTCGCTGAAAATCCCCAAGCACCGTTCACTAATACGCGGATTCCCACGCCGGACGTAATCGAGGATTTGAGCTGCTTGACCAGTCCTTTTTGAACTTGGAGTGTCTGGACGTTTCGCCGGTGGTAACGAAACTCGACCCAATGAGGAGATCGTGAGGCCAATTGTTTTAGTTTATCGGAGAGATCTTTCATGCGTTCGCTTTCCCTCGCAAATCAAAATAGTATTGGCAGACAAAAACATCAATCACGGTCCCGACGACAATGGCAAGCACGAGGTGAATCGCCAAGATCCCCCCCCGGTGAATCAGATAGCCGGCTGAGGCTGGGAATAGCAGCTTTCCGAGTGTCGCCCCCAGAAGATAAGACCAGAACATGACACCCAGTAAGCCAACGACAACAAGGCAGGTTTTCAGGAGCTGCGTTTTTGCCAGTTATTGCGAGCGGTGCATGTACACGCTTAGGGAAGATTGTCCTCCTCCATGACGAGGTACGGAACAAACAGCCAGATGGCTGCGAAATAGAGTCAGGGGAGTATCACGGCAAAGCCCAAAGAATGATCACGCCGGTCGCCAAGCTTGCTCCAAGAGGTCCGCCATTGAGCGAGTGGACTTTTTGGAGCGGTTTTCCAATCAGCATTTCTATCGAGAATGCAAAATGTGCCCGCCGAACTAATGTATGAGGTCAAGAAGAGGTAAGGGATGAACAGAAGCGCCCCAAAAAACGGGTGGGCCTCGGTCCAAGCCTCGGTCAAATCCTGCAAGGGATTGATGGAGGCTGCGGGGAGTTGCACGCAGAGCAGCGGCCAAAAATATTTTCGCAAGTTCTGGGTCGCGGCCTGCAGGGTGCTCAAGCTTGCTCCTTTACGAATGCAGTTTCCCATTATACCTAAGTATTTGTGTCGCAAGCAAAAACTCAAGTTAGTCACCCCTACCCGGACACGCCGTTAAAGGTACTGCATTTAAGTGGATCCGACTATGAAATCGGTCGGGCGCACGCAGAGGCCTTGGGGGATTCGGTGCGTCAGGGGATGGTCCATTTCTACTACGAGTTTTGGCAGCGGATGCTGAATTCAGTAAATGTCGGGGGGCTGGAAGGCTGGATCGTAAAACGCGTGCAAAGTCTGGTCGACCCTTTTCTTGTGCAGCGCCTGGCAAAAAATATTCCACCGGCTTCTCTGGATCGGTTGCGGGGAGTGGCGGAGGCGGCGGAGCTTCCGATGGAGCAGCTGCTAACCATTGTTGTACTGCCGGATTTACTTCCGTGGCTGCAGGCGCTCTCTACGCGTTTTCAGCCCGACGCCTTTGTCGGCGTTAGCACCCCGATTTTTGGTTGCTCCAGTTTTGTAAACCGCGGCGAGTATTTTCTACATGGCCGCAATTTGGATTTCCCTGGGGTTGCGTATTGGGATCGCTACCCGGTTATCCAGTGCACCGAGCGTCAAGGCGGCAGGCACCGCTTTATCGGTTTTACTACGGCCGGTGTTCCTATTTGCGGAATTACCGGGGTCAATGAAGCTCAGATCTCTGTTTCGCTTCACCAGCACTACTGCCGCGAGACGAATACCAAGGGTGTTTTACCGTTTGTGATTGGCGAAGAAATTTTGAGTGAAGCCGCATCTCTTGATGAAGCGCGAGCGATTTTGGAACGGCACCGCGTTGCCACTTCTTGGGCCTTTGTGGTTACTGACGGTAAAACTCGCGACGCCTTTGTTTGTGAAACCCATCCCAAGGCGCGGGGCATTCGCTATTTAGGTAACGGAAGCGTGTGCCTGAGCCATTCGAACTATTTTCAGTCACAAGAGTGTAAGCCCATGGAATATGCGGCGACGGCCCGCATGAATTGGGACAACTACTCACGTAAAACGCGCCTCGAGCATTTGGTGAACGAAGAAGGTTACGCTTTGCAGCCGGAACAAGCAGTGCGTTTTATGGGGGATCACTTCGATCCCTATTGGAGGAAGGAAAAGCCTTTTAACCGCACAGTTTCGCAGGTGTACAACATCCAAAGTTTGGTTCTGGATCCCGAACGCATGAAGCTTTGGATTGCTGAAGGCCCCGCTCCCATTCACCTGCGCGAGTACCAGGAATATGATTTGGCGGAAATCTTCGCCGGCAAGCAAGGTAAAAGTCCTCACCGCTTCCCAGGTTTTAGGTTCGCTAAACCCGAAACGGCGGTAGCCAAGGAAGCCTATATCTTGAGTTTTATCGCCGCCATGGATGGAGATTTGGAGCTTGCGTGGACCGAGTTGGAGCGTTGTCTGAAAGCGGAGTTCTTCCCGGAGGCGGCGTTGACCGCCGCCGTTTTACAGATGAAACGACGTGAGTTTCAGTCGGCGGTAGATCTTCTTGAACGGGCCAACCATGAACTGGGCTCGCAGATTGCCGGGCGAACGGTGGTGCCACCTGAATATTTTGAAATCCGCTTTTTTCTGGCACGCGCCTACGATCTTGTCGGCCGTCGGGAAGAAGCCGTTCGTTATTACCGGAGTGTTTCACAGGATCCACGCCTCGAAGATCCTAACGTGCGCAAAATGGCGCTCAAAGAGGGGCCGTACACTGCCGATAAACTCGGCCGCATCCTCATGCCGTATTCGACCTATATTCCTTTCCAGTAGTTCTTATTTGATTGGAAGAGTAAGCGCGGAAGAGATGTTTCTCTTCCGGGACTGCATCCCGGAAGAGAAAGCAAAGACCTGGTTAGCTAAAAGCGTAACCGAAGCTAAGACCGAACCAAGGGAAGAAACCGCCCTTGATGAATCCGTACATAGTGGCGCGGAAATGCAGGCCACCTTCTTTTGGCCAATATCGGTAGCCAGCGCCGATGGTAGTGACCCAGCCGGAAAGACTTCCCGCAAGGCCGGAGCCAACGGTCGTCGAAGTCGCAAAGATGGTACCGCCACCGAGTACTTCAAAATAATGGCTGTTGGTTCCGCCCGCGAGAAACGATAGCGAAAGCGGGATACCCAAAGTGGAAGAAGAGCTCGAGCCCGAAGTTACGGAAATGTAGCTGATACCTACGTTCGCCGCGAGTTCCGGAATAAATTTATAAGAACCGAAGACACTGTAGAGATAACCCATTCCCAATAGCTCTACCGAGGCAGTGGCTTTGGATTCTACCGTGGTTTCCGACATGCCATCAGCGGCAGTCAGTTTGGAAGTTCCTAAAATGGACGCAACGAAAATACTAACTATCAGAAGTTTTTTCACAGCAAACTCTCCTCGGAGATTTCAGCACCTCTCCGCTATGTGTTTTGCCTACCCCATGTAGGACAAACGGTGGTTGAAGAAGTTAGTGAGACTAGCGGCCGTCTATAGCGGCGTCAACGGAAAGTGGGGCGCTTTCAAGGGCCTATTTTGGGGGCTGGGTTGCGATGGCGATCTTGTCGGCACCGGCGGCGCGCGCGGCGTCCATAATGCGGACCGCGTTTCCGAGGAAGATTGATTCGTCGCCGCGAATGATTACGGTGCGCTCTTGCGTCTGATTCAGCTCGCTTCGAAGTACTTCGACGAGGTTGTCGGGCCCGGCATCTTTGCTATTCACATTTATGCCACCATTTGCGTCCACGGTGACATAAACGGGCTTTCCGGCAACTGACTGCGTAAGGGCGGATGACTTGGCTGTAGGCAATTTGACGTTTAGGCCGCCTTCCAGCATTGCGCTGCTTGAAATCATAAAGATAATGAGCAGCACGAGGAATACGTCAGTCAACGGAGTGATATTGATTTCAGCAACGATGTTCTCATCGTCGTTTTCATCAAAACGCATTGCCATTAGCTGGCCGCCTTTTCAAAAGAATGATCCAATATTTCATCAAGTGTGAGTCGAACTTGGCTCATCGTAAGATTCGCGAACGTCACAAAAATGTTGTAAGTCAGTAGCGCAATAATAGCGACCACAAGACCGGCAGCTGTGGCGATGAGCGCCTCGGAAATTCCCGCAGCCACAACGCTAAAGCCGCCTGTTCCGCTTTCAGCCATGCTGTGGAACGCGCGGACAATACCGACTACGGTGCCGAGCAGACCCACAAAGGGGCTCGCGCTACCGATGGTTCCCAATATCCAAAGATTCCTTTTCAAATAATTCATGAACCGCACGCGGTTACGATCGGTTACGCGTTCGGCTTGTTCTCGGGTGCGCTTGGTATCCAGCGAGCTTAGAAAAAGTTCGCCGATTTGCGGCTTTTCTTGATGGCAGAATTGTTTTGCCGCGGCCGTGTCACCGGAGCGAAGGCTGCTCACAAGGGATTGCGTCAGGTGTTGCAGCCGAGGGCGCAAGCGGAGGTACACGTAGGCGCGCTCAAGGACAATCGCCCAGGTGACGATCGAAAAAATCAACAGGGGCCACATGACCCAGCCACCGCCCAAAAAAAGTTCGCCTAAGCTTGTGCCCATATCTGTAGACCTCCATTTACCTAGCTAGGATACCATCTATTCGGACGCCCATCATGGGATTTGGGCGAATCGCTTTGAGTGCTGGTGAGGGCGGCGCGTCGATCCCCCAACCCCCCGATATTCCTAAGAGGCAGCGTAGCCTCTGCTTTGAAACCCGGTCCGAATAGTGTACAAGAGGCAGATTAATGTGAGGGGGAAGCCCCACTACAAGGAGAGATTGAAGATGAACGTCTGGCTTGGTTCTACGGGTGCCGCGCCGTTTGTGGGAGTTGGCGGCCTTCTCGTCGCGATCAGTATCTATGTGGGCATTTCGCGCCTGTCGGCAGGGACCGATGTGATGAAAGATATCGCCGCGCAGATCCATGACGGGGCTATGGCGTTTCTGAAAAAAGAATACTCCTACTTGCTGGTCTTTATCGCGCTGGTTTTCTCCTTGCTCTTCTACTTCTTGAACCCGCAAACCGCGTACTCCTTTTTATTTGGAGCGGTTTGTTCCATGTTGGCCGGTTTCCTGGGAATGAAGGCCGCAACGAAAGCGAATGTGCGCACGGCGCAAGCCGCGGTAGAACGCGGAACGGGGGCGGCCCTCGGGGTTGCCTTCGGAGGCGGCGCCGTGATGGGGATGGCGGTTGCGAGCCTGGGTGTTTTCGGAGTCGGGGTGCTCTACGGGATTTTCACCGGTGACGGGGATCTCACGAGCCTCTCCTATATTAACGGTTTTGCGATGGGCGCTAGCACAATCGCCTTGTTCGCTCGCGTCGGCGGCGGTATCTACACCAAGGCAGCGGATGTGGGTGCGGATTTGGTGGGTAAGGTCGAAGCGGGAATTCCGGAAGACGATCCGCGCAACCCTGCTACGATTGCGGATAACGTGGGCGACAACGTCGGCGATACCGCGGGCATGGGTGCTGATATTTTTGAATCCTATGTCGGTAGCGTGATTGCCACTATGGCGATCGGCGCCACATCGGCGGTTTACGCCGGATCTCGAATGGAAGCCGTGGCGCTTCCCTTGATCGTCATTATGATTGGTCTTGTTGCCTCAGTCCTTGGCATCATGGCGATGAAATTCTTGAAAGGGGTCTTGGATCCTGCTTCTGCACTTCGCTACGCTCCGATGATTTCGGCGCTGATCCTTTTTGCCGGCTCCTATGTGGCAGTCAAAGGCCTGGGCTTTCAGATTGGAACAGACGCCAACGCGCTTAGCCCCATGGGCCCTTTCTGGGCGATCTTGCTAGGCTCTGTCGTCGGTATCCTTATCGGAATGGTGACCGAATATTATACGGCGGGTAAGCCCGTTCACCGTATTGTGATTTCGTCCCGCACAGGCCCGGCGACCAATGCGATTACGGGTATCGCGGTAGGTTTGGAATCGACCGCTATTCCGGTTTTGTTGATTTGCTTGGCGATGTTCCTCAGCTACCAGTGCGCCGATCTTTACGGCGTTGGTATCGCGGCAGTCGGCATGTTGGCCACGGTCGGTATCACAATGAGTGTGGATGCATACGGACCTATCGCAGACAACGCGGGTGGTATCAGTGAAATGTCGGGATTGGGTCCAGAGACCCGCAAGATCACCGACGGTCTAGATGCCATTGGAAACACAACAGCCGCGATGGGTAAAGGCTTTGCGATTGGAAGCGCGGCACTCACCGCGCTTGCATTGTTCAGTGCTTACACTTCTGCAGTTGGCATTGAGACCATTAACCTTGTGGACACGCGTACGGTAATCGGCCTCTTCGTTGGTGGAGCGGTTCCGTTCCTAGTGGCGGCTCTTACAATGTCGAGTGTCGGCCGTGCCGCAAACGACATGGTGGAAGAAGTTCGTCGGCAGTTCCGAGAAATTTCGGGCTTGATGGAAGGCACAGCCAAACCCGATACCGGGCGTTGTGTCGCGATCAGTACCGCGGCCGCGCTCCGCGAGATGGTGCTTCCAGGTGTGATTGCCGTGTTGGCTCCGCTTTTGATGGGTTTCCTCTTGGGTGTTCAGGCACTCGGCGGGATGCTTGCCGGTGCGACTCTAACGGGCGTTTTGATGGCGCTTTTCATGTCCAACGGCGGCGGCGCTTGGGACAATGCCAAGAAGTACATCGAAGGTGGTCTTGAAGGCGGCAAAGGTTCGCCGGCTCACAAAGCGGCGGTAACCGGTGATACCATCGGCGATCCGTTCAAAGACACCTCAGGGCCTGCGATGAACATTCTCATCAAGCTGATGAGCATCGTTTCGCTCGTGATTGCGCCCCTACTGTAGGGCGCGGTGAATAGCGGCAATAATTGATTGGAGTTCACGATCGTCCGGGGAGTACTCCAGGGCTTTCTTGAACTCCTTCAGTGCCCTCAGATAGAGGCGCTTGGCGAGGTAGATGCGGCCTAAGTTCATGTGCGGGTAGTGGCGCGGTTCGTAGCGCGTCGCCTTGGCTGCTTTTTCAAGCCAAGGAATAGCCTCATCCATTCGATTTAAGTTCATCAAGTACGAGCCGATGTCGTTGTAGGGATTGCCGAATTCGGGATCCAATTGGATGGCGCGCTTGCAGAGATAAATGGCGAACTGGGTGTTACCCAGGTGGTGCTCCATCCAGCCCCAGTAGGTGAGGGCGTCGGCAGATTCAACGGCCTTTGCCGCCGACTTGAAGTGGTCGCGCGCTTCTCGGAAGCGGCCACACTCCGCAGCCCCCATTCCCTTGTCGAGGAGCTTCCCCGCTCGCCTTTGCGTAAACTCATCCATCCGGCCCGATTTTCGCTTCAGAAGTCGTAATCCGCAAGGTGTTATAATGGACTTAAAGGGGAGTTGTTATGGGATCGCCAACGAACTTTCAGGAATTCTGGCCTTTTTATCTCTCCGAGCATTCGAGACCCGCGACGCGCTTTTTTCATTTTGTGGGAACTACTTTTGGTTTGTTGTGTTTGGCGATGGCGCTGGTCGCGAGAGACCCGGCCTGGCTCCCCGTCGGCCTGGTGGGCAGCTACGGGCTTGCTTGGTTTTCCCATTTCTTTATCGAAAAAAATAGGCCCGCTACCTTCAAGTACCCCGTCTGGTCCTTTCTCGCGGACTTCAAGATGTACGGGCAAATGTGGCGCGGACGTCTCTGGCGCTAGAAATGCTTCGCAAGCGGCAGGGGAGTCCCTTGTGCCGCTGACCACTCCTCGATGCGAAGCAACTCATTGTACTTCGCGGTGCGCTCCGCACGAGACAAAGAACCTGTTTTGATCTGACCGCAGCCACTGCCCACAGCCAGATGGGCGATCGTAGTGTCTTCCGTTTCGCCCGACCGGTGAGAGACCACACAGGCGTACTTATGGGCGCGCGCGAGTGCCATGGTCTCGATGGTTTCAGCAAGTGTTCCGATCTGGTTTACTTTGATCAAAATGGCATTCGCCACCTTGTCATCAATTCCTAACTGCAGAAATTCTTTGTTCGTCACAAAGAGGTCGTCTCCCACAAGTTGAACCTTTTTTCCGAAACGTTCTGTGAGTACGGCCCAGCCCTTCCAGTCGGCTTCTTCAAGACCATCTTCTATGCTGACAATGTTGAATTTATCGAGGATAGAACCGTAAAAGTCCATAAGCGTATCTTTGCTGATAGGCCGCTTGCCCTCAAAAGAAAACTCGTATGTTTGGTTAGCCGACTGGTAGAAAGAACTCGCTGCTACATCCAGCGCGAGAGAAACCTGACTACCCAGCTTGTAACCAGCGCCTTCTATGGCTTCGCACAAGAACTCCAGCGCCATGGTGTCGGACTTCAGATCGGGAGCAAAGCCGCCCTCGTCTCCCACCGCAACGGAATAGCCTTTCTTGTTCAGACGGTCTTTCAGGGTGTGAAAAACTTCGCATCCGGCACGCAGGGCCTCCTTAAAACTTTCGAAACCATGAGGAACGATCATGAACTCCTGGATGTCGAGGCTGTTGTTGGCATGCTCCCCCCCATTCATCACGTTCATTAGTGGAATAGGTAGGCACATGTTTTTCTGGGAGACGCCCATTTCTTCGCCGAGGGTCAGAAAAAGAGGCCGTTTTTGAGAGTGGGCCACAGCCTGGGCGTATGCCAATGAGACGCCCAGTAGCGCGTTGGCGCCCAACTTGGATTTCTGTTTGGTGCCGTCCAGTTCGAGCATCGCAAAATCGAGCGAGCTGAGTTCTCCAAAGTGCTTCCCGCATAGCGCTTTGCTGAGCGTGCTATTAACGTGCGCAACCGCCTTTAGCACGCCTTTGCCGTTGTAGCGCTTAGGGTCTCCGTCACGCAGTTCCAAAGCTTCATTCTGTCCCTTGGAGGCACCCGAGGGCACAATGGCGCGGCCCGTGGATCCGTCACTGAGGAAGACTTCCACCTCTACGGTAGGGTTGCCTCGGGAATCCAAAACTTCGCGCGCGTGAATCTTTGAAATTGTCATAAGTGTGCCTCCGCAGATTTCATACCCGGCGGGGAGTCGGAAGGCAAACCAGGCGTGACAGGCCCGCGGAGCAAAAAAAAAGGCCACCCCTATTTGGGGCGGCCTAATTTATTTAGCCAAATGCCTAATTACTTTTCTTCGGTGAATTCGGCGTCGATAGGCTCGTCGTCCTTTTTCTCACCGCCAGCGTGGCTCTCACCACCCGGTTGCCCTGAGGCCTCCGGAGCTCCCTGAGACGCTTTATACATCTCTTCGGCAAGCTTGTGCGAGGCGGCTGTTAGCTTATCTTGAGCCGCCTTCATTTTGTCGGCGTCTTCGGCCTGGAGGGCGCTCTTGGCCTCAGCCAGAGTGCTTTCAATCTCGCTCTTAGTGGCGGCGGCAAGTTTGTCGCCGTTTTCCTTGAGGAGCTTCTCTGTGCCATACACCATATTGTCCAAACTATTCTTCAGAGTGACGCGTTCCTTTTTCTTCTTGTCCTCATCCGAGTGTTTGCTGGCGTCATCCACCATGCGTTTGATTTCGTCTTCGGAGATGCCGCTGCTGGCCGTTATCTTGATGCTCTGTTCTTTACCCGTGGCCATGTCTTTGGCACCTACGTGCACGATACCGTTTGCATCGATGTCGAAGGTGACTTCCACCTGCGGGACGCCTCGAGGGGCCGGCGGCAGTCCGGTCAACTGGAAGCGCGCCAGCGTACGGTTGCCCGAAGCCATCTCGCGTTCACCCTGCAGCACATGAATTTCTACCGTCGACTGATTGTCCTCCGCAGTGGAGAAAATTTGACTCTTCTTCGAAGGGATAGTCGTGTTGCGATCAATAAGTTTGGTGAAGACCCCACCGAGTGTCTCAATCCCGAGGGAAAGAGGGGTGACATCCAGGAGGAGGACGTCTTTAACGTCGCCCGCGAGCACCCCGCCCTGAATCGCCGCGCCCATCGCGACTACTTCGTCCGGGTTTACACTCTTGTTGGAGCTCTTTTCCCGAAAAATTCTTTTCTGTTGAATCTTCCGGGATGCAGGTCGAACCACCCACAGAACGACTTCGTCGATCTCGCGGGTTAGAGGCCCGTCATTACAACTTTCTTACAGGGGGTCATCGCCCGTTCAATCAAGTCATCAACAACAAGCTGTTCGAATTTGCTGCGGCTAAGCGATCTGCATGTGCTTCGGGCCGCTGGCGTCATGCGTGATGAAGGCAAGTTGATGTCTGCTCTCAAGCGAAGTGGAAAGTTCAATCTTGCGCTTTTTTCGCCGCTTCTTTGAGCCGCTTGCAGGCCATGGCGTCATTGGCGAATCAATACCTGATCATGCCCAAGCTCCCGCAACTAGCAATCAAATGTGGGTGGTCGAAGTCGTCGCCGCCGAGATGTGTCACCGTTGGTGGATTTTAAGCTTCCCTACATTGTCGCCGACTTCCAAGAATCGAGATATCAAGTACCACCACCAAAGAGTCATAGACGGCGATTTTTTCGTCTTTTTCTTATCAAGGCCGTACGCCAAAGCGGCTGCCGTGGGTTCGTTAATGATGCGCCCCAGACCCGCGATGCAGCCGGCATCATGGTGGCCTGGCGGGCATCGTTAAAATACGCTGGCACCGTGATGACGGCCTCTTTTTTACCCTGGCCCAAGTAATCTTTACGCACTTCTTAGCTTTTGCCGGAAACCTCGCGGAAATTTCGGGCCAGGCTCACTACTTTGCCGTCGACCTCAATGGCGGCGTCCCGTTGAGGCCTTAACGACCTGCGGGGACCGTTTTGGTTTCCGAACCGATCTCATCGAACTTCCGTCCGATGAACCGTCTTACCGAATAGAGGGTGTTGTGGGGGTTGGTGACCGACTGCCGTTTGGCTACCTGGCCGACCAGTCTTTCGCCTTCCTTTGTGAAAGCCACCACTGAGGGAGTCGTCCGGCCCCCCTCCTCGTTGGCTATCACCTTGGCGTCGCCACCTTCCATGATAGATAAGCATGAATTCGTGGTTCCCAAGTCAATTCCAATTATCTTAGCCATCCTAATCCTCCGCTAAACTCACTTGCGCCGGTATGGCGCAATTTTCAATAAAATCAAAACCTTACTTAAAGAGCCTTTTTCCCACCGGCCCTTCTAGCTTCTTTCAGACTGCAATATGGGGCCGAAATGGGGGAAGTCAACTCATCCCTTGCAGAAGCGATTGAAAAAAGAGGCAGAATATGTAAGATCGCGCACTGTCTTATGCCGATTTACGAGTACCGGTGCGAGGGCTGCGCCAAGGAAATTGAGGTGGTTCAGAAGTTTTCCGATCCACCACTTGATAAGTGCCCGGACTGCGGGGGAGAGCTGACCAAACTAATCTCTAGGTCCAGCTTTCACCTGAAGGGCAGTGGTTGGTATGTGACGGACTATAAGAAGGGTACAAGCGCCTCAACGGGGTCGAAGGAAGCGGCGCCAGCGAAAACGCCTGAGGCGTCTTCGCCAGCGAAGGAAACCAGCACTGCGTCCAAAGGGGAGAAGAAAAAAGACAGTTAAAGCCCTCCAAGGTACATTGACTTTTTTTTCATACTCCCTAAATTACCCCCCAACAGGCAGTTTTTGTTGATGGTAGCTTTGTAAGTTTAATAATTACAAGCTCTTAAGGAGGAGAAGTCATGAAAATTCGTCCTTTGCATGATCGGTTGATCGTGAAAAGACTCGAGGAAGAGGAACGCACCAAAGGCGGCATCATCATTCCGGATAACGCAAAAGAAAAACCCCAGCAGGGTGAAGTGATTGCTGTCGGCAGCGGTAAAGTGCTAGATGATGGCAAGCGCAATCCCCTTGAAGTCAAGAAGGGCGACAAAGTGCTCTTCGGGAAGTATTCCGGTCTGAGATCAAGATTGATGGCGAATACTTAATGATGCGCGAGGAAGACATCCTCGGCGTAGTAGAAAGCTAGAAAGTTTTAAGGAGGAATGAACAATGTCTGCCAAAGAATTACGTTTTAATGAGGATGCCCGGGCGGCGATTCTCAAGGGTGTGAACATTCTCGCGGATGCGGTGAAAGTGACCCTTGGACCCCGTGGGCGCAACGTCGTTATCGAGAAATCCTTCGGCGCTCCCAACGTCACCAAGGACGGTGTCACGGTTGCGAAGGAAATCGAAATCGAAAACAAGTTTGAGAATATGGGCGCTCAGATGGTGAAGGAAGTCGCTAGCAAGACCAGCGACGATGCGGGTGACGGTACCACCACAGCGACGGTTTTGGCGCAGGCCATGTTCCGTGAAGGTGTGAAGCTGGTGACCACGGGTCAAAACCCCATGGAAATCAAGCGCGGTGTGGATCAGGCGGTAGAAACCCTGGTCGCCGAACTCAAGAAGATGAGCACCCCGGTTAAGGATGAGAAGGAAATCGCCCAGGTCGGCGCTATTTCCGCTAACAACGATCCCACCATCGGAAAGCTTATTGCTGAAGCGATGGGCAAGGTTGGTAAAGAAGGCGTGATTACGGTTGAAGAATCCAAGACCGCTGAAACCACCCTGGAAGTCGTGGAAGGGATGCAGTTTGATCGCGGCTACCTTTCTCCTTACTTCGTGACCAATCCGGAAGCGATGGAAGCCCAGTTGGATGACGCGTTCATTCTCATCAACGAGAAGAAGGTCTCCAATATGAAGGATCTTCTTCCGTTGCTGGAAAAGGTTGTCCAAGCTGGACGCCCTTTGGTTATCATCGCCGAAGATGTTGAAGGTGAAGCGCTAGCGACCCTCGTGGTCAACAAGCTGCGTGGCACCGTTCAGGTCGCGGCTGTTAAGGCCCCTGGATTTGGTGATCGCCGTAAGGAAATGCTTCAGGACATCGCGACTCTGACGGGTGGCCAGGTGATATCTGAAGATCTCGGTCACAAGCTTGAAAATGCGACCCTCAATTCCTTGGGCCGTGCCAAGAAAATCACGATCGATAAGGATAACACCACGATCGTTGATGGCATGGGCGACAAGAAGGAAATCGAAGGCCGTGTGGCTCAGATTCGTCGTCAAATCGACGAAACGTCTTCCGACTATGATCGTGAGAAGCTGCAAGAACGTCTGGCGAAACTCGTCGGCGGTGTGGCGGTGATCAATGTCGGTGCCGCGACCGAAATCGAAATGAAAGAGAAGAAAGCCCGCGTGGAAGATGCGTTGCATGCGACCCGCGCAGCGGTGGAGGAAGGTATCGTGGCCGGCGGTGGTACCGCTCTGGTCCGCGCTTCTAAAGCTCTGGACAAGTGAAACTGGAAGGCGAACAGCTTGCCGGTCTCAACCTGGTCCGTCGGGCGATTGAAGAGCCGCTTCGTCAAATCTCTGTCAACGCCGGTTACGAAGGCTCCATCGTTGTGGACAAGGTTCACAACGCTGAAAAAGCTAACTTCGGCTTCAACGCGCTGGCTGAACGCTACGAGGATCTCGTGGCTGCGGGCGTGATTGACCCGACCAAGGTAACCCGTTGCGCGCTTCAGAACGCGGCCAGCATTGCTTCGTTGATGCTGACCACCGAAGCGCTCATCACCGAGAAGCCTCGGGAAGAATCCGCTGCTCCGGCTGGCGGAATGCCCGGTGGCATGCCCGGCATGATGTAAGCCAGAACCGTGGTTCTTTTAAGAAGCCCACGCAGCAGCCACGTATAGGCTTTTTATTTTACTGTGTTTTGACATCCGCCTGATTCGGCGGTAAAACCCTAAGTCAGATTTACTAAGGGGAAAAATGAGATTTCTTAAGGTAGCCGGTCTGGTCTGCCTACTGGCGTTCGCCGCGTGTACGAAAAGCAAGCCCAAGCAAACATTTTGGATTTATACCTCACTTTATAAAGAGGTCATTGCCGACATGGAGAAAAAGCTCCAAAGCAAATTCCCCGATGTGGATTTCAAGTGGTACCAGTCGGGCAGTGAAAACGTAGCCGCGCGGGTGAATGCCGAGTTGGGAGCTGGAGAAACTCTCGCCGATCTGCTGATGACTAGCGATCCATTTTGGTATTTGGAACTCGAACGGGCTGGTCACCTGATGGCCTATCAAAGCCCGAATGCGAAGCCCATTCCCGACGGCTTTAAAGAAAAGAGCCACGCCTTTGTTATCTGCCGAGTCCCGACCGTGGTGATGGCCTACAACAAGGAGGCTGTTCCGAACCCTCCGAAGGGGTGGAAAGATCTTCTCAAGCCGGAATGGAAGGGGAAGGTTTCCATGGGTAGCCCTTTGCAGTCGGGTACCAGCTTTGCCGCAGTCGCCCAGCTCGTGCGTCGCTACGATTGGGCTTATTTTCAAAAACTGCGTGAAAACGATCTTCTTTCGGCCGGCGGCAATAGCGCTGTCATCACGCGCATGGAGACCAAGGAGCGGCCCGTCGGTATCGTGCTCCTTGAAAACGTCATTGACGCGCAAAGAAAGCAAAGTCCGATTGGGGTGATTTATCCTGAAGATGGCGCCATCCTTGCGCCGTCGCCCATTGCCATTGTGAAGACGACCAAGCACCCGGAGCTTGCCCAGCAGGTGTATGACTACTTTCTTTCCGACGACATGCAGGAAGAGACCGTCAAAGGGCGGATGTATTCATCCATTCCCACATTTCGGGCCCCAGAGGGGGAAAAACCCTTTGCGGAAATTCTGGCGAATTCCTTTCCGTGGAACGCGGAGGTTTTGTCCGACATCTATGCAAAGCGGGAAGATATCAAGAAGCGCTTCATGGAAGTTGTGCTGAATTAGGTCGCCATGACCCGAAGTCTTCGTAGCGTTTACGTCCTGCTTTTTGCGGGAGTCTGCTTTTTTGCGGTGGGCCCGCTCGTTGGACTCCTCCTACGGGTATTTTCGCACCCGGAGTACTTTGGGATTCTCTTTGAAAAGGAAACCTTGCGGGCGTTGGCCCAAACCGTGCGTCTTTGTGGCGGCGCTTTGTTCTTGGCCCTTTTGCTCGCCCTCCCGCTTTCGTGGCTGCTCGTGCGGACGGATCTGCCGGGGCGCGATCGCTTGCGGCGGGTTTTTCAGTTTCCCTATATGCTGCCGCCGTACCTGTTTGCCATCGCGTGGGCGACGCTTGCGATCCCGACTGTGGGCTTTCTCAATCGTTGGTTTGGAAACTGGTTCAACATTTACTCCGCCAGTGGACTGATCTGGGTATTTGCGACGGCCTATCTTCCGATTCTAACGTCGAGCCTTTGCCAAGCGTTGGAATCGATGGATCCCTCTTTGGAAGAATCGGCCCGCGTTTGCGGGGCGGGTCCGGCGCGTGTCGCTTTTTCGATCACCTTTCCGTGCTTATTGCCAACGATTGCGTCGGTTTCGCTGCTGTTCCTGCTCGCCGTACTTTCCGCGTTTGGTGTGCCTGCGCTTATCGGAAATCCTGCTCGTCTATACGTCCTGACGACACGGATCTACTCGTACGCGAAATTAGGCGGGCTGAGCGGAACAGACAAGGCCTTCGCGGTGTCGCTCTGGTTGGTGGGTAGTGCGATTATCTTTATCGCAGTTAATGAATGGCTTCGACGTCGCTTTCTTACGCGCCTGGTGGTTGGCAAGGCCGCGCGCCATTCCTTGGTGAGCCTCGGACGAATGCGCCTTCCCATTTGGTTTTTAACCGTGAGTATCGCCTTCGTGATTGTCATTCTACCTCTTGGCGCGATCTTTCTGAGCTCCTTTTTGCGAGTGGCAGGGGATCTTCGTCCGGCGAATTTTACGTTGGAGAACTATGCGTATCTTTTCGAGATGGCGGAGTTCAGTCGATCGGTCATCAACTCCTTGTATCTGGCCGGGCTCACCGGACTTGTCTGCGTTGTAGTCGCTTTCTTCATTGCCTACTACTGCGATCGCACGCAGCTGCCGCTACGAAAACTTTTTGAAAACCTGGCAAGTTTTCCGTTTGCCATTCCAGGGGCGGTGATTGCGCTCGCGCTGATTGTGAGCTTTGGTAGTGGCTGGGGATTTCGACGCTTTGCGCTCTTGGGATCCCCGCTGCTGTTGTTGATTGCGTACGCGGTGAAGTATTTAGCTTTGTCAGTTCAGAACATGGTCCCGGCCATGGCGAGTTTGGATCCGAATTTGGATGAGGCCGGGCGAGTGAGCGGCGCGGGCCCGTGGGGAGTCTTGCTACGGATCTTGGCTCCGCTCTTGTTCCCAGCCTTCTTGCACGTTTTCATGTTGACCGTACTCCCAGTACTATCGGAGCTGACGATGTCGGTACTCCTGACGGGGCCGGGGCTTGAGACCTTGGGGACGTTGATGTTTCAGCTTCAAGAATACGCTCACCCAAGCGCCGCCTGCGCGCTTGCAACGCTGTTGGTGGTTTTCCTCGTTGCGCTGGTGGGCGGTGTACGGCGTCTTGGGGCCATTGGGAGAAGATCATGAGCCAGGTAAAATTGTCCGCGCTTAAAAAAAGCTATGGGTCGACTGTGGTGGTTCCAGGTTTGGACCTTGAGGTGCACGACGGCGAATTCTTGAGCTTGCTCGGTCCTTCCGGGTGCGGCAAGACAACCGTGCTGCGAATGGTCGCGGGTCTTGAGACACCTTCGGGTGGCAACATATCGCTGGGTAACGCGGTAATTTACAGCGCGGAGAGCGGTATCAACGTCCCACCCGAAAAGCGGAATTTGGGTATGGTCTTTCAAAGCTATGCGGTCTGGCCGCACATGACGGTGCTTCAAAATGTATGCTTCCCGGTAAAGGTTCGCGGGATAAAAAAGGAAGAGCAGCAGGTCCGTGCCGAGAAGGTCCTCGCGAGTGTGCAGCTTGCCCATCTAGCCAACCGAAAGCCGAATCAGTTGTCTGGTGGACAGCAACAGCGCGTGGCTCTTGCCCGCGCACTGGTTGCCGAGCCGAGCGTGTTGCTTCTGGATGAACCCTTGTCTAACCTGGATGCCGTCTTACGTGATGAGATGTGCGAGATCATTCTAGAGTTACGGAAGAAGTACACCTACACCATGCTTTATGTAACGCATGATCAGAAAGAGGCCTTTAAGATGAGCGATCGAATCGCTCTGCTGGACAAGGGCGAACTGGTGCAATGCGGGGCTCCCCAGGAGATCCGCGAGAATCCCAAGACGGAATTTGTCCGTCGGTTTATTCGTGGCTAGATTATTTTGCGAGAGCTATCATCGCCAGCGTAAACGCCGTAATGGATGAAATGAAACCGGTTACCAGGGTGATGTTCCCGATGTCTTTTCGCCAGTTCCAGGGGATATTGACGACGTCTCCATCCACTAAGAACGGGATCTGCTCTCCGTCTTCGAGTAAATCCTCCAGCGCAACGTCGATAAGTTCCTGCTTTCCTTTGCGCCGAATTGTAATGCCGTTTAGTTTTGACGTGTCGTCGATTCCACCCGCCAAGAGCACGGCGTCCAGCAAGTTGGTGTTTTCGGGGAAATAGTGGATGCCTTGCTGATCGATAGAGCCGAGCATCAAAACCCGGACGAGGAGCTTGCCGCGACCCGCTCCATGTACAAACTCTCCGCTGCCTGCGACTTGCTCGTTCGGTGCAATATAGGTGAAGGCCGTTTCGTCTCCGCCTGCAGGCTCACCTTTTACGGCGAATGCCGGCGCGGCAAGGAGTGAATAGATCAGACCATACACGAGGAAAATTTGTAGTTTCATGAAAGCGTCCTTTTATAGGATAGTCAGGTAAAGACGCTTCAATTATATAGCTGTGCCGAAACCGGAGCCAGCCTTTTTCAGCTGAGCGGCTTGATGCGTTCCCAGTTGGCAAGCAGGTGCGTGTTCAGCCGGATCATGGCACCGGCCGCGTAGTTACGCGGCATGTAGTTTTTGTCTCGACGCTGCATCCCGGAGCCCGCGATATCGCAGTGGACCCATGGGATTTTCTTGTCGACGAAAAACTTAAGGAAGGTTCCGCCAATGCTAGATCCTGCCTCGCGCAAATCGCTCGCATTCTTGATGTCGGCAAACGGGCTGCGAAGGTACTCATCAAACTCTTCAAAAAGCGGAAGTTCCCATACTCGTTCGTCCGTCGCTTCGGAGGCCTCTTCCACACGTTTAATGAGTTCCCGGCTATTCCCCATGATGCCGGTGGCGAGTGTGCCCAGAGCCACGATCACCGCTCCCGTCAGAGTAGCGTAGTCCAGGATGGCCTGAGGGTTCTCCTTCTGTGCGTACTCGATAGCGTCTGCCAGAGCGAGACGACCTTCCGCATCGGTATTGATAATCTCAACGGTTTTGCCGGTGACGCTCGTGGCGATGTCACCCGGTTTCTGCGCTTTTCCGCCGGGCATGTTTTCCGCGGCCGCGATATAAGCGGTTACGTTGACTGGCAACTTAAGCTTGGCAACCGCCATCATGGTTCCCGCAACAGTCGCGGACCCCATCATGTCGTACTTCATCTCTTCCATTTTGAGGGCCGGTTTGATGGAAATGCCGCCGGTATCAAAGGTGATCCCTTTACCGATCAGTGCGACCGGAGGATCGGATTTTTTGCCGCCTTTGTACTCAAGGATAATGAAGCGAGGTTCTTCCACCGACCCTTGCCCCACACCCATCAAGAGACCCATCTTTTCCTTAATGATGCGGGCCTTGTTGAACACGGTGCATTTCACGCCGACACTTTTCGCCATATCCCCGACAAGCTTGGACAGTAGGTCCGGAGTGGCGTAGTTCCCCGGGCGATCCCCGAGGGCGCGCGCAAAATTGATAGACTCACACAAGGCAGCGGCCGTTTGAATGGCTTTGGCATTCGCGGGATTCTTTTCGAGCCCGCTGATGTAAAGCGCGGAGGGCTTAAAGCGCGATGGCTTTTCCTGCTTTAAATCGGTGAATTCGTAGCCGGCGAGTCCGTAACCTTCACAGAAGGCCTGCAGGTAGCGCGGGATTTCCTTGGACTCCACGTTGGCAAAGAGACTTGGGCCATCAAGAGTGATGCCGCTGAGCTTTTCTCGGCGCTGAGCCAGGAAAATGGCTGCGCCGGCCTGGCGCACGGTCTCGGTTTTAAACTTGGATGCGCTTCCCAGCCCCACAAGAAGAACGTTCGTGTACGCGCCGTACTGGTAGAACCGCAACAAGTTGGTGTCGTTCCGACGGCCGGTAAAATGATGAGAATCTTGAAGGCGTCCCTGTAGCGCCGTCAGATCAGAAGAAGCGGTGCCGTGGAACTCAGGAGAGGGCGGCGGGCCCTTCTTCTTGTCTTTCTTCTCGGCCTTCTTGCTAAAAAAGCCCAGGGCTAAGGTATCGGTTTTTTCCTTGGATGCTAGTTCAATCTTCGGCGAGCTCAATACGGACTCCTCCACTGCAGAATGCACAAAACACTTATTGTTAGAAGGTTTTGGTCAACTTGACAACTGGCTCGCGGAAATAGCTTGGGGATTCCTAGTTTGTGGCCTTCGGGACGAGTAGAAGAGAGTGGCCAAAAGGTGACTGGGAGTACGCGCCGGCCTCGAAGGCATTTGCGAAGTAACGGGCGTCCCGCTCCTGGTCAAAGGTCCACTTGAAAAGAAAAGGGTTGTTCGCGGCCTTCCAAAGCAGGGTGAAGCTGCCGCTGATATCACTGACCCAGACACGCTCAAGCGGCGTGCGAGCTGGGATCGGGCGTAGGTGCGCGGGGTACAGCGCCAGCTCCTTGTTTGCAAAGTGCAGGGCCTCGCGAAGGTCGCTAAACTGATTCAGCTGAAACTGACCGTCGGTCACCTTCCACGCGACCGTGTAAACGTGTCCGTCCTTGACGACATAGCCCATGGGCGCCCGTTCGCGCTCCCCTTTGGGCATGACGCTGTAAAGCACGAGCTCAACGAGGAGCAGGCCGACTAGGAGGCCCCATTTCCTCTGCTCTTTCTTTTTCCCGGTTTTTGAATCTTTGACCATCTCCCTGTTATGGAGCAAGTACGGTGCCAGCCAAATGGCGAAAAAAACCAAGTATTATCAAGCCTTATTAAAAAAAAGCAGACTAAGGCCTAGCCGCGTGGCTAGGCTTCCTACACGTTGGCACTGGTTCCAAAATAGTGATCTTGGGTGGCCCCATAAGAGTCTGAAAATATAAATAATTTTGTTGTAGCTTTGAACTGGTCCCATTCTGAGACTAAACGGCTCCCGCCCTTCCTCTGAAACCGAGATCCGGTGAAATTACCCAAGTATTTGAAATTAATAACTTTTACGGTGTATCCCCCTTAAGCGCAAAATTGGCACGAGCCATGCAATGATGGGGGGTGAAAGTTATTTTGATAAAGCGGAACGTTAGCTACACGCAGATAAAAATTTGAAGTTGAGGGTAAAGTGGATGGACTCTGGCTACCTTTCCATTCCATTCAACCCCCCAAAAACCTGTTGCCGATGGCTGGAGCTTAATTGCTTTCCCTCAACTTCATATCTACCTTCCAACGCCAAATCACTTACCCTTGAAAGAAAGCTTTACTAGAATAAGCCCTACTGGGGGCCAAGTTCTTGCGCGTTTCTTTTTACCAGCAATTCAACCACTACAAGGCGACTATCCTCCTCTCTCTCGCGGCCTTGGGAGTGCTCATCGGGGGCAAACTTTATATTGAGTCTGTCGCAGAAGCGCCGCTGCCTCGGCGCTTGGCGCTCACGCCCACCCGCGCCGCGTTTCAAAGTAAGTTCTTGGCGCAGTACCACATGGGATTCAATAGCGTCCTGGCCGATCTCCTCTGGATTCAATTTCTCCAGGGGCACGAACATACGCCCTTAGAATCCGGCAAAGTGAGTTGGGAATTTGTGCAGCTCGATGCGGTCACCACGTTGGACCGAAGGTTTGAACGCGCGTTTCAGTTTGGAGCGATCCTACTTTCCGTTCTGCGTCAGGACAAGTTGGGCGCGAGGTTGATATTGGAACGTTGGGTTAAATCCAGGCCGAATGAGTGGCGTCCGAATTATTTTTACGGCTACCATCTTTATTTTGAGTTGGGGGAATTCGAAGTGGCCTCGAAGTATATTTTGCGGGCCGCCAGTATGGAAGGGGCGCCTTATTGGTTGTCTTCGTTAGGTGTGCGTTTGCTCGGGGAGAGCGGGGCCTACCTGCAGGCTTTGCGTGTTACATTGGATTTACTGGCTTCCACCCGCGATACCCGCGCCGTCGAGCGCTTGGAACGGCGGGTTCGAAGTCTAAATTTTGAATTGCAGAAGTCTACGTGGGAAAAAAGCCTGAATCTCTATCGCCTGCAAAAAAACCGAGAGCCAAAAGTCTTGGCGGATTTGGAAAAGTTAAATGCCATTCAGGCCAGGGAACTGTCCGGTCTGGTGGCCTCTGAACGCATGGGAGAAACCGTTAACCCGTTACTAAGAGAACGATTTCAGTTTCGTTACAGCCCGCGGTTGCGATCCATTGAGTCGACGCAAAGTTTGGCCGAGCTAAAATTGGATCGCGTGGGAATTTACCGCCCCAAAGGAATGCCAAATGACTAATTCTCAATTTCCTTTCGATATCAGCCTTACGGATGTTTACAAAACCTACCCCCTGGGCTTGTGGAAGAAGAAAGAAGCGGTTTGTGGGGTAAGTTTTGCAGTTCCAAGGGGCGAGGTGGTGGGGCTTTTGGGCCCTAACGGATCTGGAAAATCCACGATTTTGAAAATGACCCTGGGTTTTATCCGGCCCACCGCTGGGGAGATCTTGGTGTGCGGCCATGCTCCGTCCGAACGGCAGTCCCGCTCCTTCGTCGGGTATTTGCCGGAAAACCCGCGGTTCCAAAAGTTCCTAACGGCGCGTGAGGTTCTTCGCTACTACGGTGCCCTCTGTCGCCTGGAAAGATCTGCGCTTTCCAAGCGCGTCGACGAGCTCTTGGAGTTGGTGGCGCTTACGGACGCCGGAAATGAACGCATTGCCGGTTTTAGCAAAGGGATGGTCCAAAGGCTTGCCATGGCGCAGGCCCTTTTGGCCCGCCCACGTATCCTGTTGTTTGACGAGCCAATGAGCGGGCTAGATCCTCTTGGGAGGATGGAGCTCCGGCAGTTGATTGCGCGCATTCACGATGAAATGCCGGAAGCCACCATCTTCTTCAGTAGCCATGTCCTATCGGACGTTGAACAACTATGCGCATCGGTCGTCTTGCTTTCAAAAGGCAAACTTAAAAGCTTTAGCAGAATTGACGAACTATTGGGTGCTCGGACCGAAGCTTACGAACTAACGGTCCGTGGAGTCCCTGAAGGCCACCAAGCCGATTGGGGCAAAAGGCTCCGCCATTCCCCACTAGGCGAAACATGGACGGTGGACGGTACGGAAGATCTTCTTGAGGCGCTCAACGATTTGAAGGGATTGGGCGCGCAAGTCGTGGGCGTTTTCAGTCAAAGAACCTCTCTGGAACAAAAACTATTTGGCCGGGTATCCAATCCAGATCCAGATCAGCCCGAGACGGAGGTGACTCGATGATTGCCTTGAGAGTAGCGTGGATTACCATGCGCGAGCTAATCTCGGAGCGTGTTTTTTACCTTTTGCTGACCTTCGCCGTTTTGGCACTTGGGTTTAGTTTGCTGCTGGGACAGCTGACCTATGCCGAGCAGGCAAAAATCACTTTGGATTTCCTTCTCGCCGCTGTGGAAATCTCGATGGTCCTGTTCAGCATTTTCATGGGGATCGGGCTTTTCAAGCGCGAACTTCTCTTGGGAAGCGTTGCCATGGTTTTGTCGAAGCCGATATCTCGGAGTTCTTTTCTGGTCGGCAAGTATTTAGGTCAGGTGGCCATTCAGTTCGCGGTAATGTTTTGCATGCTGCTCGTTACTCTGGCGATTCAGTCAAACTTCGAAGGGAATTCCTCTGCGTTGAGCGTAATCCAAGCGGTCGGTTTGATTTTTCTCGAGGTGCTAGTTCTGACAGCCATGGCTTACTTCTTTGCTGTGAATGCGGGTACTATTACCGCGGCCATTGTTACCCTCTGTTTATTTGCGGTGGGCCACATGCGGGAATCGATAGTGTATCACTACAACATATCGATAAGTCGAAGCTGGATCTGGCCCGTTATCATGAGCTTGATTCCCGATTTGGAGATCTTTAACATGAAGACAATCGCATCCTATGGCTACACTTTGGATGGGACCCAGCTCTTCTGGGCGGTATCGTATTCGTTTTGTTGTGCGGTTTTCTTTCTGTTTGTGGCCTGTGTCTGTTTTGCCAACAAGGATATTGCAACGTGAGTGGATTGGAACACAACTACCCGGTTTTTAGCTTCATCGCTATTTTCATTTTGGGCCTGCTTTTTGGCAGCTTTTTTAATGTCGTCATCTTGAGACTCCCAGCGGAACAGAGTTTCTGGGGCGGGCGATCCCACTGCATGAAGTGTGGGAAGCGCATCGCGTGGTACCACAACTTGCCGATTCTGAGCTTCATTTGGCTGAGGGGCAAATGTGCTGAGTGCGGAGAGAAAATTTCGCACCAATACTGGATGGTGGAGTTGGCCACAGGTTTGCTTTTCGTTTGGGTTTATCTCAATACTGGCCTGACTGTTAATTTTGTGGGCTACACCGTTTTCAGTTCCCTATTACTGGTCATTTCCGTGATTGATTTGCACCACCGTATTATTCCCGATGAGCTAAGTTTAGGCGGGATGGTCGCTGGCTTTGTTTTTTCCTTTCTTTGGACAGAGACTTCTTGGGTGCACTCACTCGTTGGAATCTTGTTGGGCGGCGGGGTCTTTTTAGCGGTGGCACTTTTCTATGAGAAGGTTGCCGGTAGGGAAGGCCTAGGCGGCGGCGATGTTAAGTTGCTGGCAATGATCGGCGCCTGGTTGGGCTTTCAAAGCATTTTACTCGTAATACTTATCTCAAGTGCAGTCGGATCTGTTGTCGGTGTAGTGTACATGATCTGGAAAAAAGGGGACTTGAAGTCGGCAATTCCATTTGGGCCCTTTCTTGCGCTAGGAGCGATGATTTGCGCCTTCTTTGGTAAGGGGTTACAGTATCTTCTATATCCGAGCATACCATGAGCCAAAAAAAGACAATTCTTGTTACTGGGGGAGCGGGTTACATCGGGCGCTGTACTGCCTATGTGCTTGCACAAAATGGGTATCAACCGGTGCTCATCGACAACTTCAGCACGGGACGCCGAGCAATGGTCGGCGAACTCACCTGTTTTGATTTGGATCTCACGGATCGCAAATCGACTCTTGAGGCCTTCCGCAAAAGCCAGGACGTTGTTGGGGTGATCCACCTTGCCGCAAAAGCTTTGGTCGGGGAGTCTGTAGAAAAACCCTACGAGTATTTGCGCAACAACTTTTTGTCGACGTTAAATGTTGCAGAGGCCGCCGCAATGTCAGGAGTTTGCGTCCTCCACTCGTCGAGTTGTGCTGTTTATGGAGTCCCTGAAAAGTTACCCATTCTCGAAACTACACCCAGGTCGCCCGTCTCCCCATACGGGGCGGCAAAGGCAATGGCTGAGGATGTGCTTGCCCAGTTCGTGCGTCACAAAGGCCTGCGAGCGCTCAACTTGCGCTACTTCAATCCAGCAGGGAGTATGGGAAATGGGCAGTATGGGGAACTCCACGAGCCGGAAACCCACCTGATTCCGAACGTGGTGGGGGCCTTTCTCGGCGGCAAACCCATCCGCGTGTTTGGGAGTGACTTTCCGACGCCGGATGGAACCTGCGTGCGGGACTACATCCACATCGAGGATCTTGTTGGCGCCCACCTCGTGGCATTAGAGAAACTTCTTGCGCCAGGGAGCTTGAAGGTGGAGAGCCTAAACATTGGGTCGGGGAAGGGGGTATCTGTAAAAGAAGTACTTGAAGCCGCCTCTTCTGTTTTGGGCGGTAAAGTCCCCCATGAGATGGCCCCGAGACGGGCGGGAGATCCAGCGGAGCTGGTTGCCGACATTGCGCAGGCGAAAGCCATCTTGGGCTGGGAACCGAAAAAGTCGCTAAACGACATGATCCGGGATCACCACCAATGGGTTACGGGCCGGGCTAAGAAACTTCTCTAAATTATTTTTCGAGAGTTATTCGGATTCCTTTTTTTCGCTATGGGGGAGAGTTCCCTCAGCGACGAGCAGATACCCTCGGTTCTCCACGGTGTCCATGGTCTTCATGGCTTTGACCAGCGTCTCCGTTGTCACCCACACCCAGGGGGCTTTGCTCGGGTTCACATCCATCACGAGAAAGGAATCGGTTGCGCTGTCGTAGGCTCCAAGCGGTGAGATGTGGCCTCCGCCCTCCTGCCCTAGCTCTGATCGTTTGTAGTTCACAATGACGAAGTCACCGGACTTAGCGAGGTTCGTTTTCATTTCTTCCCGGATTTTCTCAGTGGAAAGTGAGTTGTCTACGACACGGATAGTGGAGGAAAGGCCGTGCGCCACGAGCATGTTATGGAGCTGACGCAATTGAAGTCCGAAATCTTTTTTGCCCTCAATGGGTTCTCCGTAGAGCTGGCCGGGTGTCTTAACCTTTGTCGCATCGTCGGAAAAAAACGCCTTTGGGGTGTAGCGCTCGATACGCGCGTCAAAACCTTCTGGGAGGTGTTTCGTAAGTTTCTTGTCTAGAACAGAATTGTCGACGGGTTTGATGAACGCGCCGTTGCTTAGGCGGAGAGCATTCAGGACGACCGTCCCGGTTGTCGGACCGCAGCTGATTTTGTCCGTCTGACTTTGGAACTGGTTCGCCAGTACGAAGAAATCTCGTTTGGCCTCCGCGCGTCCCAGTCGCGCCTCTGCCGCTTCGTCGGTCCAGGGCACGACGGGCTGTGACGGTTCGGCGGTTTTATGTTCTCGGGTGCAGGCTCCAGAGACGATAAGAAAAGCAATCGCAGGGATAACGGCAGGGCTAAAACGCATGGTACCTCTCAAACGTAGGTTGTAATTGAGGTCGATATAGCACCGCGTCAAATGGCGTGCAACTAAGATCTGGCGACGGATTGAAGTCCGACTAGACCCACTGTCTATCGGCGGGAGCCGGACGTTTTTTTGCCGATTGAACGAAGACAAGACCTGAACGGGATCCCGGAACGGCCCCCTTCAAAAGCAGCAAATTTTCGCTCGCTTTGACTTCGACGATCTCAAGGTTTTGCACCGTCTTGCGCTCGTCGCCCCAGTGTCCCGGCATCTTTTTCTTCTTTACGATACGGCCGGGCCAGGTATTGGCGCCCATCGAACCGCCGTGACGGAAGAACTCGTGCACACCGTGGGAGGATTTAGCGCCTGAGAAGTTGTGTCGCTTCATCACACCCGTAAAGCCGTGACCTTTGGAGGTTCCGACCACGTCGACCATGTCTCCCTTTTGGAACATGTCGAGCTTCAGCGCTTGGCCGGGCTTCAGGTGCGCAATCGCCTCATCCGATTCTACCCGGATTTCCCGCATAGCGGCCTTGGCAGGAGTGCCAGCCTTCTTGAAGTGGCCCTGCTGGGGCTTCTTCACGTTCTGTGGCTTCTTGGGTCCGAGGCCCACCTGGATGGCGGCGTACCCGTCCTTTTCTTTCAGCTTCACCTGCGTGATGACGCAGTCGGAGGTGTCCACGACGGTTACCGGCACCAAGGCACCGTTATCGTCATAGACCCGAGTCATTCCCACTTTACGTCCCAATATTCCGACTTTCATGTTCCCTCTCTCGCGAAGCTTCAAAAAACAATCCCACAGTTTATAGCGGCATCCCCTCGACGGAGCAACTGTTTTCCCACACCCGCCTGTACTGGGGCAAAGCGGGGCAAGCGGGGGGGGCTTTGGGATGGGGCGTTAACAAAAATTAATTCTTTTTGCCGCGGTGCCTTTTCAAGGGAGGGGGGCCCAGTGAATGCTCAAGATCGTGGGTTGAGGGGACCCGCTGGTTGGGCAATCGGCTAAGGGGGACAAGCCGGTAGCTGGGAAAGACTGGCGTGGTTCCTTATTTTTGGGGGGATAGAGTCAAGCCATCAGAGGGACCGGCAACGGTCCCTCTTCCTTTTTTGGGGACTAGTCAGTAATCTTCAGATCGCGCACGAGCTTTTCAAGAAATTCATTGTCGGTCCCCTCTTTGGAGTCCGAATCGAAATCAATTTCTTTTATCTCGTCCAGCGTTTCCTTAAACTTGTCGTCGTTTTCCAGGCCCTCTTTCAAGCGCTCCATGTAGTCTTTTGGGTATTTTTTTACGAGTTTGTCGACGTAGGTGTTGAGCTTTTTCTCCGCCTTGATGCGTTTATTCAACTGGAGTGTCTTCCAGACGGAAATGTAATGGAGGCGGCAGTACCCTTCTGAAACGGGTTCGGCTCTGCAATGACTTTGCAGGCAAAACTTGCGCTTCTTTTCCCCCGTCTTTTTCTTAGGGGAGGCTTTTTTGGGCGCAGCTTTGGGTTTGGCTGCGTCTTTGGATTCGGTTTTTTTCGTTCGTTTTGCCAACGGCGTACTCCCAGAGACCTACCTGTACTGCGTATCGGCAGAAGGGGGGTGGCGCTTTAGGGCTAATGGCCCAACGCGCTAGCGGAGGCATTCTGGGGTCTGGTAGAGCGTAATGGGCCCTCTTCGAGCGTTCCTCAGGGGGTTTAGGCGGATAAAGAGGGCTTCGGGCCACGCTGGCTTAAATACAGCGGTCGGCCGTAGCGGGATCCCTTGCGAAATCAGGCGATCGGTCCAGTCCCACCGGACCGCCGAAACGCTGCCGCAGAATTCAGGGTGCCAAAGTTCCATGTTGCTGGCGTCCAATCGGAAGTGCCGGACCGGGTACTGGAGAAAGGCCGAGAGGTAGGGAACGACCGAACCTTCGTAGTCATAGAGCACGCTAATATCAGGCCTGCGGTTTAGGTATTGAATAAGCTCGAGCGCGTTTTTTTGTGGGGTGCTGAAAAGCGTGGTGATCAGCAGAAATCCATTGAGTGTAAGAAAGTAGTTACGTCTCGCCGCGCTTCTAGAAAACAGACCTTGCGCTGCGGGAACAAGCGCGAGCAACAGATTCGGTAGGATCGGAACCATGAAGCGCTCTTCTTTGTGCGGGATGAGCGAATGGCTGACCAGAAAAACTGCGAAGAACACCCAGAGCGGGGAAAGCCCTTGGTACTTTTCCCGCAGGGAGAAATCCCGGTAGCAGGAAAAAAACGTGGGTGGGAGTAAGACCGCGATCCAGAGTAGCAGGTAGGTGTAGAACGGTGTCGTCCCATAAGAACTCGAATGGTGAACGTTGTAGTCTACGTACGAGAAGAGCGACTGGTGAAAACTACCGCGGAGCCAACCGTCGATCGCACCCGTTACAAAAAAAAGTATAAGTCCACCCACCGCCAGCAACACCCAGTGCCGGTAGCGTTTTCCCGGCAACGCCGCTAGCGCGAGAGCGCAAACGCCGGTTTGAAAACGCATCGTGGAAGCGATACCCAGAAACAGCAGACTAGCGATCAATGCAGAGGGCCGGGATTTCTGATGATACTCGACGGCAAAACTAGCGCCGAGGAGCAGGTAAGGTGCGGACAGGGACTCGATCATGGCGCGGCTATAAAAAAAAGGACAAAGATAGAATCCGCCCAAAAGCAACAGTGCCCAGGTCAGCCATTCTGGACGGCTCCCGTAGAGGCGACACGCACAAAATGCAAAGACCAAGAACGAGAACAAACCCAAAATAGTTAGCACTATCTGGTATTGCAAAAATGGGTTCTCCACTCCGAGCTTCCACAAAGTGTGGGAAATCCCAAAAAGCATCAATCGAGGGATCGGGGATCGAATTTCGGAGTTTTCAATTATCTTGCTGACTGACTGGTTTTGGGCAGGAACGAAGAATTCGGTAAGAGACGTGTAATCATCGAGTGCCACAAAGCCCGGATTTAACCAGGGCGCCAAGAGATAGAGCGCTGCCCCCACACCGAAAAGAGTCCGCATCAAGGGGGTGGCAAAACATGGTCTTAGGCTTGTCGGCATAAGTAGAGAAAATAGCCGTGTGCTCAATGAAAGAAAAGTTTTAACCGGGAACGGTGGCAAGGAATGGCGTAGAACGTCGTGCCGGGGACAAACGGAGCCGCAACAACTCTTGAAAACACAGCCAGCTTCGGTTGGGAAGACTGCGTAGCTTTCGCCGTCGGCCTGCCAGAGGACGGAACTTAAAAGGGATGGGCAACTCTTTTACATAGTCGGGATAGTTGCTCGCGATGAGCACAGTCAGGATAAGGTTGGCGTCGTCAGTGTTAGGCGGAAGCGCCTTCAAGTACGATACCAGAGCGACGCGGGAGTACAGGCGGAACGGCACATTTGGATCGTGCAGTCGGATACCAAAAAGCCACCGCAGTAGGGTTTTCAGGCCCGCGCCAGCTACCCGCCGAGGCCACGAGTCTAGGCGATGGGTCCGCTGGCCCAGAATAAGGTGGTACTGGTCATGGGTGCGCCACATCCGCAAAAAATCGCTGGGATCATAACGGCCGCTGCTGTCCACCTGGAGCACGTATCGTCCGCGCGCCGTTTCGTAGCCTCTTCTGACGGCCCGGCCGTGGCCAATATGCAGCTGGTGTACGACTCGAATTTCAGGGTGTTCGCGCCTCAACCCGTCCAGGCTTCGGCCCGTGCCGTCGTTGGATCCGTCATTTACGATGACCAACTCAAAGTCCGAAACGGCACCGCGCAGCACTTCCAACCACTTGATTACAAGGGCTTCGATATGGGCGCCCTCGTTGTAACACGGCATCACTACACTGAGCTCTGGATGGCTGCTCCGTAGGGCCCGTTTTTCTTCCTGGCTCTCCGTCATGGTGTCCTTGATAGCGCGTTGCGATGTCGGTGTAAGACAGCCTCATTATATACGTTTTTTTGGGCGCAGGCGAACCCTCTCGGGCCTGGCGGGCGAGCGACTTGACGCCCTCGGCGATTCTCAGTATAAACCGGCCATTTAACCCTAACCCCAGGCCTTAAATGGACCAGTCTTTGACTCCAAACGAAGCCCTTACTTTTGATGATGTACTCCTAGTGCCGCGCTATTCGGAGGTGCGCCCCCCCGAAGCGGACGTGCGTAGCCGCCTGACAGAGACCATCGAAATGCGAATCCCAATCATGTCGGCCGCCATGGACAAGGTGACCGAAAGTGCGACGGCGGTTGCGTTGGCCCAAGCGGGCGGGATCGGTGTGATTCATCGAAACCTGCCGGTGGAAAAACAGGCCCGTGAGGTGGCAAAGGTTAAGAAGAGCGAGAGCGGCCGAATCCTTGATCCTGTAACGGTAAATCCCGAACAAAAAGTAGGGGACGCTCTTGAGCTAAAGCGCAAGCATGGAATTTCAGGCTTACCCGTAATAGACGACGGCCGATTGGTTGGCATTGTAACCAACCGTGATTTGCGTTTTGAGGAGAACCTCGATCGGAAGATTCGCGATCTGATGACTCCTTCAGAACGGCTGATTACTGGGCCCGAGGCGACCACGATCGAAGAGGCGATTCGTCTCATGCACAAGCACCGCGTGGAGAAACTCCCTATTATTGATAGCAAGGGAAACCTCGCGGGTCTCATTACAATCAAAGACATTGAGAAGAGTATTTCCCACCCCGACGCGAATCGTGATTCAAATGGGCGCTTGCGGGTGGGCGCAGCGGTTGGCACTGGCGAGAGCTCTCAAGAGCGTATGGCCGCGCTTGCCAAAGCTGGAGCTGATGTCGTCGTGATCGATACCGCTCACGGTGATTCCAAAGCCGTACTAGACATTCTTAAGTGGGGAAAGAAGCAGTTTCCCAGTCTCGCGCTTGTCGCGGGTAATGTGGCGACCGCCGAAGGTGCGGAACACTTGTTTGCGGCGGGAGCGGATGCGGTAAAAGTTGGGATGGGCTGTGGTTCCATTTGTACGACCCGAATAGTTGCTGGTATTGGCGTACCCCAGTTTTCCGCAATTCTCGCATGCAGCCAGGTGGCTAAGAAATATGGAAGGACCATCATTGCGGATGGTGGCATCAAGTATTCCGGGGACGTGGTGAAGGCACTTGCTGCCGGCGCGAACGTTGTAATGCTTGGTGGGATGCTTGCCGGCACCGACGAGTCACCCGGTGAACTGGTCTACTACCAGGCCCGCACGTATAAGTCTTATCGGGGCATGGGATCCATCGAGGCCATGGCGGAGGGGAGTCGGGATCGTTACGGACAGACAGGCGTAGAAGTCGACGGCTTAGTGCCGGAGGGTATTGAGGGAATGGTGCCGTACCGCGGGCCTCTTTCGAAAGTTCTCACTCAGTTGGTGGGCGGGATTAGAGCGGGTTTGGGCTATGTTGGATGCAAGAACATTCCCGAGCTCCAAAAGAATGCGCAGTTTGTTCGCATCTCCAATCAAGGTCTCAAAGAATCCCACGTGCATGACGTTTTTGTAACGAAGGAAGCGCCTAACTACAGGCCAAATTTATAAATGAAACCCAGCATTGTTGTTCTTGATTTCGGTTCGCAGTACACACAACTTATCGCCCGCTCTATTCGGCAGTTAGGTGTTTATTGTGAAATCCACCCCTACTCAATTTCCTTTAATGATTTAAGAGCGCTAGAGCCCTCAGGCATTATTCTGTCGGGCGGTCCGGCTAGCGTTACCTCTAAGACGGCGCCGAAAGTCATCAAGAAGTTTCTGGATATGAACGTGCCGGTTCTTGGAATCTGCTACGGCATGCAACTGCTTTCTTTCCTCGGCAAAGGGGCCGTGAATCAGGGCGCGACTCGGGAATATGGCTTTGCCCAGGTCGAAGTTCTAAAGCCCGAAGGGCTTTTTCTTGGTTTCGAAAAAGGTGAGAAGCTCCAGGTCTGGATGAGTCACGGCGACAGCGTTGAGGTGCTGCCCCAGGGAGCAGAGCTGACTGCCCGGAGCGAGGCTTGTCCGGTTGCCGGGTTCCAAATGGGATCCCTTTACGGATTGCAGTTTCATCCGGAAGTCGCCCATACTCTGCAGGGGGACAAGATTCTTTCCAACTTCCTATTTGGAATCTGTGATCTCAGTCCCGATTGGGAGATGGAAAACTTCTTTCATGCAAAATCGGAAGAAATCCTAAAGCTTGTCGGTGAGAAAGACATGGTAATAGGGGCGGTGAGCGGGGGCGTGGATTCGACTCTCCTTGCCGTTTTTTTAGGAAAGATTTTGGGAAAACGCTTTCACCCTGTTTTGGTAGATCACGGGCTGATGCGACTCAACGAAGCGGAAGAAGTCGCCAAATTCCTGGGAGACTTGGGCGTTCCGCTCAAGGTAGTAAAGGCCGAAAAACTATTCTTGAAAAAGCTCTCAAAGGTTTCGGATCCCGAAAAAAAGCGCAAGATTATCGGCAAGACGTTCATCGAAGTCTTTGAGAAAGAGTGCAAGAAGTTTAAGAGTGCAAAGTTTCTGGCCCAGGGAACGCTTTATCCGGATGTAATTGAGAGCGTTAGTGTAAAAGGGCCGAGCCATACTATTAAAACGCATCACAACGTCGGCGGCTTGCCCAAGCGCATGAAACTGAAGCTCATCGAGCCTTTCCGCGAGCTCTTTAAGGACGAAGTGCGACAGCTGGGTCGAACTTTGGGAGTGCCCGATTGGATTTTGGGGCGGCACCCTTTTCCGGGACCCGGGCTTGCCGTGCGAGTCCTTGGAGAAGTTTCTCGCTCTCGACTGGATCTTTTGCGCAAAGCGGATGCGATTTTCGTGGAAGAACTAAAAACCCAAGGTTTGTACGATCAGATTTGGCAGGCACTTGCTGCCTTGCTTCCGGTGCGTGCCGTGGGTGTGATGGGCGACGCTCGAACTTACGAGTCGGTGGTGGCCCTTAGAGCGGTAACGAGCCGAGATGGAATGACCGCTGACTGGTTTGATTTCGAAAAGCCCGCGCTTGGCCGAATTGCCAATCGCATAATCAATGAAGTCCCTGGTATCAACAGGGTAGTGTACGACGTTTCCTCAAAGCCGCCTGCGACCATCGAGTGGGAATAAGCTCAAGGACGAGCCTCGCGAAGGAGCTTGGCAAAAAGCAGATCAATAGAATGATAAGCATGACGTGCCAGTAGCCCGTCATCGTACCCGCTTCAAGACCGATATGCATAACAATGAGCGCCACCACACACCAGGATCCCCATTTTTTGTGCCACAGTAAGATCGGCGCGACGACTTCAAGAACTAGCGCCGCGTAGTTAAAAAAGGCGAGTAGGCCTTTCCAACCGAACCACTCTATGTTCGGGAAGCGGGAAAAAATCATGTTGGTCATCGCAGCAAAAACCATGGAGCCAGCCAGCCAGTTGGGATCGTCCAGCCGTTGCCAGGCCGCTGCTAGGTACATTGCCGAAAGGTGGAGCTGCATGAGACGCAGTGGCCAAGCGGCCGTAGTCTCGGGTGCTGGATTCTTATCGCGTCTCTGCCTCCACCAGGCATCAATCGAGTAGCGAGCGCCCGAGGGAGCAAGCACCAAACAATTTAGAAAGGGAAGAATTTCCCATTTCCATCCCCACGTTGCCAGAGCTCCCAGCTCAACAAACTCGTGGTGAAGGAAAATCAGCAGGATGCCCGACACGCGGGTGGAAAAGCCGAGCGTGAAGGAAACGGCTGCAAACAGTAGAGCGGCATAACTTGCAACAAAAACAGAGTTTGACGTGGCAAACCAAGGCGTACCGGCCAGGAAGCTCCCCAGACCCCCGGGCCCAAAAACCACCCAAAGCCGGTCTGCAAAATAGACCGCGTAACAGTGAATGAGCAGTAGGCCGATCGCGATTCGACACAAAACGAAAGGGTAAAGGCTGACATCGTCAAACCAAAACCGATTCAAATTTTGATAGGCTGAATGCAGGCGACTCATTGATTTCCCCGAGCGATTGTCCTGTGGAGCGAAGCGACTTTTTCATTGGGAAATGCAGCGCCTTTTCGACAGTCGTAGTGAAAGGGGGTTCGGTTGACCGTTTGGTACTCCCCGCTTTTGTAGTTTCGCAGGCGATTTTCCCATGCAATAGAAACAGCGTCCCACTCCTTATTTCCGAAATATCTCGAATCGCAAAAAAAGCGCGCCACCGCGTGAAAGTGGCTGGAGGCTACGACAGCCATCTGTTCTGGCGGGTATGTTCTCGGTTCGCTCACCAGCGCCCGAAACAGCATGATGCCTAGAAGATCCGCGGTTTGAAAGCTTGGCGGGATGCAATTGGGGAAAGTTTCATAGAGCGATTTCTGATCTCTCTCCGAATGGGCGACAACCTTGAAACAGTTTAACTGTTCCCCAAACGCACTCCCTTCGCCTTTAAATACGCCCATGCCGGGTTCCATGAGTAGGTTTCTGTGAAAGCGGCGAAGCTCCGAATGAAAGGATCTCCACACGCCAGGGAGAAACTCCTGAGGGAACGACGCGAAGAGTAGACTCAGGCTATACGCACACAACAATACGATTCCGCTTTTTCTAGACATTATTGCCTTGGGAATGAAGACGCGAGCTTACCGAGAGGTCTTTTTGAAGAGCTCTTCTTCAGGAGATTTTTTTTCAGGATAAACTTAGCCGTGACACTGGCAAAGGCGTCTAAACCTGCACTGTTAAAGTGGACGAAGTCCTCAAAGTATTCTTTGTGGTTGCTTAGAACCTCCGCGGCGTCCAGCACATGGACGTTGTTGAGTGCGGCATACGGCTTTATCAGACGGTTCAGCCGCTCGTGTTGCGCGTATACTTGTTCGAATGCTGGGAATGTGGCGGCCGCGGCATACGGCTGTGTTCTCATCGTACTCTCGAAAAGTTCAGCGTTGGATTGCATGGCTTCGGTGATGAGTACTGTCGGTGTTCCGTTCTTGTTCGCTAAGGCTAGGAAGGATTCAATATTTCTTTTATAAAGTTGCCGAGAGTTTTCGACTGGGTAGCTTTTTTCTTCCGAAAATCGGATCGTTGTCGGGATCTTCCTGGCTAGCTGTCGGGTGAGTCGGAACTGGTTCAGAAAGTGAGTGAAGAGATTTGGAAAACGGCCTTGTGTAAAGTATGGCAGGGTGAGCATGTTCGAGTAGTCGGGTACTAGGTCCGGGTAATACATAACGGTCAGGTCATTAAAATTATGGCTGTATAGGTAGAGATCCGGTTCCCAGGATTGGACGTGTAGACTTAGCAGGACAAGTGAATGCGCCGTTGTGTAACCGCCATAGGCGACGTTGAGGATTTCAACATTGCGGGATTCCGAGCCTAGAGCTGCGGTGATCGTTTGGCTCAGTGTTTTTCCTGTGTCTCTGAACAGCGTGTAATTTTCCAGAGTGGAGCCCCCGAACAAAACGATGCGGAAAGAGTTTGGATCTTTCTTGAGACTGAATGTTTCTTCGAATCGGGTCTGTATTTTGTCTGCGCCCAAAGCATAAAAGGGGACCCCGTGATCGAGGAAAGCTACCCGGGGGCGCGCGGGATCAAAAAAAGGCACGTCGTTAAACGCGCACTGGAACAGACGTGTTCCGAATTCCGATAAGAAAAGGGCGGTTGCAAGGAAAAAGAATCCCGTGAAGATAGAGAACCTCTTGCGGTTACTAGAGCGCATGAGAGACGGGCTCCTTTATCTGCCTGGCGATAAACTTGTAGACGAGAACGAAAAAGGGGATGAGTCCGACGAGGTAGACGATCCAACCAGCGTGACTGTGAAACAGTCCCTTCACTATTGCGCCCGCGGCTTCTGCTCCGTGTAGTCGCCCTTCTCGGAGAGCGACTCCCAAAAGGATGCCGATGCGCGCAATATTTAGCAGTGACATGTACACTAAGCCTATGGCCAACGTCCCCCAACGGAAACGGCGTTGAGTCTTTTTGCCATCGAGGATCAGGACGAGCGAATACAAAACGAAAAAAATCATGTAGCCGGTGAACCCCCCACACGGCTCGGCGATGTTTACGCTCAGAAGAGGGTGAGTGACATAAACACGTGAGGCCTCTATGTACATATCAAATTGATCGTATCCCGCTATCCAGAGGCTGATATGAATGGCTTTTGAGAGCATCCCAAGAAAAACATAATTCCAGAGGAAAGTGCTCAAGTACCGTATGCCGATCGTTGAGACGAGGAGAAGGCAAAGAGGGAGCGCGAGATCGGCGTTTCTTCTGGCTCGTTCAACCAAATCCCTTATTGGGAAGAAAATTGCGACGCTGGAACACGCGCAGAGTGTCCAAAGTAGAGACCAGGACCACAGTACTCTTGCCTGTCCGAAGCTTAGGACTAGGCGCTCTATCCCCACGGCGCTCAGTCCGCAAATCAAAAAAAGAGAGAAATTGAGAACGGCAACGCGGGAGTCGAGCGTCAGCGTGCCGCGTTTTTCCGGAAAGAGTCTTTCGGCAAAAAGATAGGCTGTCAGCACCGAACAGGAAAAAATGATGGGGCCCAGCGAAAAGGCCCGGCTCCAAATCGTCATCATGGCCAGTGTTTCCAGCGCGGGAATTCCGATTAAGGCGGTGAGGATCCATTTGCGCGGGAGGTGGTATTTGCGGGCTTTCGGCATGTTTTAGGATCGACGTACTGCCGCAAAATGTTTATCCACCCAGCGTTGTGTTTTAATTGGCGCGGTGAGTCTTAAGTGGCTGAGTTTCTAAAGCAATCTAATGAATGCGCCGAAAGATAGGATGACGTCGTTAGACAACACTTACGATGAACGATTCGTTTGTCCAAGTTAAGAGGGAGAAAACCGTGAAGACCAAATTCCAGACCCTGACATTGACAGTCGCAAGTCTACTCTTTGCGCAAAGCGGCGTCGCGATGCCGCCGCCGGTGAGCGCGACAGCAAGTATACCGGAAGTTCCGACAAATCTGGTTCCCTGGATTATTGGGGGAAGCGCTTTTGCCCTGATTTGGATGCGACGCTTTTTTAAGAAGTAGTCGACTACCAGCTAAATTCCCATTCTGAGGGTTTTATGAAAAAAACTTACTTTTTGATTTTCGCTGCCTTGGCTCTAGTGAGCGTCCAGAGTTTTGCCTCGATAAGTGAGCCGATCCCGGAAATTCCGACCAACTTGGTTCCGTGGATTGTGGGTGGTTCCGTGGCGGTTCTTCTGTGGGTCCGCCGCTTTTTCAAGTAGGCAACCACTTCCCCTTATTCAGCAGGGATTGTAGGACAAATATTGACAAGCACAATATCTGTTCGTACTCTCGCAGTTGAGATTTTAGGTCTCCTGCAACGAACGGGGTTCTTGGGGTCCGCTTGCGGGCTGAAACAGGATCCCGTTCTTTTATTTCTTATCCAGCTCACGACTAAGTTCACGAAGGTAGACGATTCGCTCGCTCGTAATCGGGTGGCTTGAGAACATAGTCTGCCATTTCTTGCTGAGTCCCAGATCTTCTTTTTCCACCATTTCAAAGAATTCGAGAGTGCCTGCCGTGCTTCCATAGGCTTTTTTTACAAGTCGCAGACCGAATTCGTCCGCTTCTCGCTCTTGATCGCGGCTATAGCTCAGCTCCGCCATAGCGACGGAGACTTCCGCGAATGGGTTTGCTGTTTGTCCAAAAAGCAACGCCATGGCCGTTTGAAACACGAGTGCGCGTCCAAGGCGTCGTAGGGTGTGGCGATGTTCGTGGTGACCGAACTCATGTGCGAGTACCATCGCGCGTCCGGGCTCGGTCGTGACTTTCTCTAAGAGGCCGGAAGTGACGCCCACGCCGCCGCCAGGTATCGCAAAAGCGTTCGGTTCTTCCATCTCCACCAGGAATAAAGCGTAGGGAATCTCTCTCAGCTTTTCGGTGCTTCTTAACTTTTCAAAAATGTGGAGTGTTTTTTGGTATTCGGCGAACCACCGGTCATCCTCCGCAGGAGGCGTGGGCGCTACGCTCAAGCGAGACTCCCAACTTGCGGGTATATAGGCAGCAAACCGTTCGGCGAGCCACCCGAAACCCAGGTACAGGCCAGCAAGACAACCACACACTATGGCGACGTCTTTTGCTTTGGTTTTCCAGCTTGTAATTCCGGCGGAATTTTCCGCGCTCTCCCCCAAATTGGGTGGTACATAGGGCATCTATTTCTTGTAGCGGATCGCAGTCCCATACGCGATGATTTCCACGCAGGAGAGGCTGTTTTGGCGATTGGAGTTTGCGATAGACGATGTTTCTAGACGACAGTTTACAAAAATGTCGGCATCCGGCGCGGCTTCCTTCATCCGTAGCAGGGCCTCACGTCGGCCTCTATCCAAGAGCGGGGCGTAGGACTTGATTTCTCCTCCAAATATCTGCCTGAAGGCCATCAGCACGCGTTTGAAATAATCCACGCTTACAACTACCGAGCCGTAAACGAGTTCAGAGTGTTCCACTGGGGCTTCGATCGGAAAGCTACGAGCGGAGACAGCGGGAACGGCGTTCAGTTTTTGCTCTCGAGCACGGATGCTCTTGTAGTGCGAATTCTCCGCATAGCGTCCGGTAAAAAACGCCAAAATAATGAGGCCAAAGGCGATTATGAACTCCACTACTGCACCTTCACAGCCGTTCCGTAGGCGAGTATCTCGGCTGCACCCTGAGTGATCGACGCAGTGGAAAATCGGACGTTGACCACGGCGTTGGCACCTGCGGCTGTCGCCTGTTCCATCATCCGACGGATCGCCTCGTCGCGGGATTCCGAAAGTAGTTCGGTGTAGCCTTTCAGCTCACCCCCCACAATATTCTTGAACCCTGCCATGATGTCCCGCCCGACGTGTTTGGCTCGGATGGTGCTTCCCTGTACCAAGCCGTAGTGCTCGACGATGGTTTTGCCGGGGACCTGCTCCAGGTTTGTGAGAATCATTCATTTCCTCCGAGAAACAGACAACGCAAAGCGTCATGACAGATGCCGTACCGGGAGCAATTCTACCTTCATTTGACGGAACAGGGGAGAATTATGCAGTCAGGAAAGATAGTTGGAGCGTTTATCGCCCCCCACCCGCCGCACCTGGTTTACGGAGAAAACCCGCCACAAAATCGTGTACGCTCTCAGGGCGGTTGGGAAACGCTCCGCTGGGCCTATGAACGCGCGCGTGCGACGATCAAGCGCCTGAAACCCGATGTGATCTTGGTGCATAGCCCTCATTGGATGACCATTGTGGGCCACCACTTCACGTGTGTGCCTCGCTTGGCGGGACGCTCGGTAGATCCTATCTTTCCGCATCTTTTCCAATACGATTTTGACATGCAGGTGGATACAAAACTTGCTGAACTCTGTGTGGAGGAAGCGCAACGCGAGGGACTGACTGCAAAGAGGATGACTAACCCTAAGTTCCGTGTGGACTACGGAACGATCGTGTCTCTCCATCTCTTGAATCCGGATTGGGATATCCCGGTGCTTCCGGTTTCCGCAAACAACTCTCCTTATGCTTTTGCAGATTCTATCGGCCAGGGAGAAATGTTGAAGTTGGGGGCGGCTACAAGAAGAGCCATCGAGCGCCGCGGGGTCCGCGCCGTGCTCGCGGCGAGTAACACGCTTTCGCATTTGCATTTCAGTGTGGAGCCCGATCCGCCGGAAGACATGAGCCAGGAACACATTCAAAGCGACGCCCAATACAAGTGGGACATGCGCATTATCAAGATGCTGCAAGAAGCGGATTGGGAAGCCTTACAGGAAGTGCTCCCGCGCTACATGGAAGAGACCTTTGCGGAGGTGAAGTCGGGCGGACTCATGTGGATGCTTTCCGCGATGGGCTTCCCTAAGGTGCGAGGCGAAGTGCATGGTTACGGGACGGTCATCGGTACAGGAAACGTAGTGATGGAATGGGATCTGGAAAGGGGGCAGGCGTGAGCGAGTTCTTTGCTGGGTGGCTACCTGGTTTGCCACAGCTTTTGCAAGGCGATAAAAGTGAGGCCTGGAAAAGAATTGCCGGCGGAATGGAAACGCTCGGCACCCACTTGAAAGAGTTCCGGCCCGACGTGCTTGTGCTCTACAGTTCGCAGTGGCTTTCCGTGCTGGGAACGTCCTTTCAGGTGCAGCAGCGTCCGAAAGGCGTTCACGTCGATGAGAACTGGCACGAATGGGGCGATCTGGAGTTTGATTTTCCTGTAGACGCAGAGCTGGGAAAGTTTTTTGCGTCTGCGCTCAAAGTAAATGGCTTGCCGTCCAAGACGGTCGATTTTGAGGGATTTCCCATCGACACCGGGACCATCGTAGCCAACCGTTTCCTGAACCCCGAAGGGAAGATTCCACTGAGTATCGTATCCTCGTGGGTGTATGCGGACGCCGAGAAATCGAGGCAGATAGGACGGCTTGTCCGGGAGGAATGTTCACGCCGTGGCGTTAGAGCCGCCTATGTTGCGTGTTCGCTGCTCTCCGCCCACTACACACCCAAAGAGATCAAGCCGGCAGAAGATTGCGTGTCAGCCAGCGACGACGAATGGAACCAAAAATTTTTGAATACCCTCGAGTCCGGGGATTTGAGTTCATTCAATGTGGGAGAGTACGCAAAGGCAGTCGGTGCAGACATGCAGCTAAACGCCTTTCATTGGCTGTCGGGAGTATTGGAAGAACGAGAGACTCGCGCGCAGATTCACGCCTACGGGCCCATTTGGGGTGCCGGGGCGGCGGTGCTGGAGTTTCGCGGCGAAGGAGTCGGATGTTAGAGCATCTTATTAGTAGAGCGGCGCCCAAACCATTGGGAAAATATTCACACGCGGTTATTTACAAAGATCTTGTTTTCGTTTGTGGGATGGGTCCTAGAAATTTCGAAACCGATGCTGTGCCTGGCCTGGTGCTGGATGAAAAAGGCCTGCGTCTGGACTACGACATTGAGGCCGAGACGCGTGCAACGCTCCTAAATTTGGAAATTGTATTGAAAGAGGCCGGAGTGGGGCTCAAAGACGTTGTGGAGATGAACGTTTTTCTGACAAACATGGAAGATTTCCCCAAGATGAATGCCGTTTACGCGGAGTTCTTTGGTGAAAAGGCGCCAGTGCGCACGACATTGGGCGTGGCATCTCTACCAGGAAATATTGCGGTAGAGATGAAAGCCACCGCCGTTAGGCCGTTGTAGAATGGAAAACCTTAGGAAAAAAATCCCGAGTGGTCAGGACGTCGCTATTCCGCCATTTATGCGCGACTGGCTAGCGGCACCCAAACTACATTTTATCGACGGACATTTCGTAGCTTCGGAATCCACCTTTGAGACTATCCACCCTGGGGATGGGAGTGTGCTGGCGACCATTGGCCGTGGTGGGAAAAAAGAAGTGGACGCCGCGGTCGCGGCGGCGAAGGCCAGTTTCGAGCGAGGGGAATGGCGTTGCCGCAGCCTGGAAGAGCGTTGTGCGGCCTTGGAAAAACTAAGTACGCTCATCCTTGAGCACCTACCTGCGCTGGCTCTTTTGGAGTCACTCGATACTGGGAAACCTTTACGTGAGAGTTTCGAGGGCGATATTCCGAGAGCCGCTCGCAATTTTAAGTTTTTTGCGGAGTTTGCGCGGCAGGAAGGAAGCTCTTGTTACCCGCAGGGGAATGTTTTTCATTACTCGCAGCGAGAAGCACTGGGGGTTGTGGCACTTATTACACCGTGGAACTTGCCGCTCTATTTGGAAAGCTGGAAGTTGGCGCCGGCGCTTGCCATGGGAAACAGTGTCGTACTCAAGCCGTCTGAGTGGACGCCGCTGACAGCGGCTTACCTGGTCGAGTTTTTGCTCCCGCGTGTGGGAATTCCGAATGGAGTTGTTAATCTAGTGCATGGATTTGGCGACGGAGAGGCGGGAGAGTTCTTGGTCTCCCATCCCGACGTTTCGGCAATCTCTTTTACCGGAGAAACAAGGACCGGGCGTGCGATCATGCGATCCGCGGCGGTCGGACCCACTCGCTTATCCTTCGAGATGGGGGGCAAAGGGGCTTCAGTCGTTTTCGCCGATGCGGATTTGGAAAAAGCCGCGGAGCTTTGTGCGCGCGCTGCCTTTCGCAATCAGGGACAGATTTGCCTGGCGAGCCCTCGTGTTTTTGTAGAAAGTTCGTGTTTTGAGGCCTTCACGGAAAAACTCGCCGCCCGGGCGCGCGCGATTAAGTTGGGCAACCCACTAAACTACCAAACCGAGATGGGGGCTCTCATCGGGTCTGCACATTTTGAGAAGGTGAAGAGCTACCTGTCGTTGCTGAATACTCCAGCACGGGTGTGGGCGGGCGGCAAGACCCGTAGCCCGGGTTACTTTGTGGAACCCACCGTGGTTTCGGGGCTGCCCTTGGATCACGCCGTGTCCTGCGAAGAGATTTTTGGGCCCCTGGTCTCCGTTTACCCGTTTCAGTCCGAAGGCGAAGCCATTGAGGCGGTAAACGCCACGCCTTACGGGCTGTCGGCTTCTATCTGGACGCGTGATGGAGATCGAGCGCACCGGGTATCCAATGCCCTTCGCTGTGGTCTGGTTTGGGTGAACACATGGTTTTTGCGCGATCTGCGAGTGCCTTTCGGCGGGCAAAAGCGTAGCGGCCTTGGCAGAGAGGGAGGCGCGTTCAGTCTGGATTTCTATAGCGAGTGGAAGAGTGTCTCTATTCAATTCAGTGGGGAGGAAGGATGATAGAAAGCCGTACAGAAGCCTTGGCGATGGCGTTAGCGCACGCTGAAGAAGCGGGTACTACGATTCTTTCTCCGTCCAAGCAAGAAGGGGGACTGACGATTGAGCAGGCCTACGCGATTCAGATGCAAAATGTCCTGCGGCGCATGAAAAAAGGCGAACGCCTTGTCGGCTTTAAGCTAGGACTGACGAGCGAAGAGGCCCAAAAACATTTTTCGGTATTTGAACCCGACTTTGGCCACCTTTTTTCCGGAATGCTGGTCGAGGAGGGCAGCGTGATCGATCTATCGACGCTCATCCAGCCGAAAGTTGAGGGCGAACTCGCTTTTGTAACGGGGCATGATTTGCAAGGACCCGGGGTAACTCTCGTCGATGTTGTCCGCGCCGTGGAGTGGGTGCTTCCCGCGATAGAAGTCATCGATAGCCGGATCCGTAACTGGGAAATTTCTGCTGCCGATACCATCGCGGACAATGCTTCCTCAGCGCGCGTGGTGCTGGGAAGAGGGCACCGTTTTTCTGGAGAACAAGACCTCTCGTTGATGGGGATGGCTCTGTCCAAGAACGGGGAGGTTCTTCATACCGGGGCGGGGGCGGCAGTGTTGGAGAATCCCTTGCACGCAGTTAGTTTTCTCGCCAACGAGCTCGGAAAGCACGGCCAGGTGTTGCCGGCGGGCTCCTTGATTCTTTCCGGTTCCCTGTCGGGAATGCTTGGAGTTGAGGCAGGCGATTTTTTTAAAGCGGAGTTTGACGGTTTGGGTTCAGTATCTGTTCGCTTTGGGAGAAATGATGCTTAGTGAAAAAGCTATTCTTGAAAAACTGCAAGAGGCCCGCGAGGCGGCGAGTCCCCTCACCGCTTTTACGGCAGAAAGCCCGGAGTTTTCTGTCGAACAGGCATACCGTGTCCAGCGCCTGGGTCTAGAAAGTGCACTTGCCAAAGGCTCGGAGCTTTCGGGATACAAGATGGGCCTGACAAGTCGGGCGAAACAGGTAGACGTGAACGTGGATCAGGCGATTTGCGGCTATCTGCTTAAAGAGTTTGAGAAAGATCCTTTTGAGGGGATCGAAAGAGCCCGCTACATCCATCCGCGAGCCGAACCCGAGTTGGTTATCGTGATGGGCAAAGCACTCAAAGGGCGGCCCAGTTTGCGCGAAGTGGCGGCCGCTGTCGACTACGTGACGATCGGTTTGGAACTCCTCGATAGCCGCTACGAAAAGTTCCAGTTTAAGCTCCCTGATGTCATTGCGGACAATACCTCTGCGGGCGCTTATGTCGTCGGCAGAACGCCAGTAAGAACCGACTGGGAAAGCCTTCGGCTAAAGGGCGTTTTGCTTCGAAAGAACGGGAGGCTCGTCCAAACGGGTTGCCCTGCGGCCGCACTCGGAGATCCCCTTCAGTCGGTACGCCAACTGGTTTGTCAGCTGGCCGAATGGGAAGTCCCACTAGAGCCCGGGCAACTTGTGTTTACGGGCGGCGTAACCGCCAGTGTCCCGTTTGAGGCCGGAGATCTGATTGAATGTGAGTGGCCTTACGAGAAGCTTTCGATCGGTGTGAAATGATCTTTGATGTTTTTCACTCTATCAGTGATCCTGTGATCGGGGGCCGGCAGCTGGGCAGTCGGACTGTTTTTGAGAATACCCGCGATCAGGCGGTTCTCGCGGAGTCGCTGGGTTTTGATACCTTTTGGCTAGCCGAGAGTCATTTCTCGTCCGAAGTGCAGAAGCAGACCTCGCTTGCAACCATTCCCAATTTTTCGGGAGAAGTTGGGCTAAATAGCGACTCCTTTCAACTCATCCAGTGGCTCGTCGGGCACACAAGAAAACTCAATTTCGGCACCGGCATCCACAACATTGTCGGCGGTAGTGGTGGCCCGATAGCGAGCGCGGATCGTGCGAATTTTATCGCCTTCCTAAATGAAGCCTTCTGGGAGCGCACGCTCCACTGGGGAGTGGCTTCCGGCCGTTTTCCATACCAAAATGCGCCGTTTGGCTTAGTCCCGCGGGACGCAACGGAAAGAGATTTCTGGCCTTCGCTCGTGCGGTTTGCTTTTTTGGAGGCACTCGAGATTTTCCTAAGGCTTCTCTCAGGGGAAGTGTTGAATTCGGATCGAGTGGGGCGCTATGAAATTGGAGAGGGGGACCTCATCCACTATGGTGCGCGGGCGGAAGAGCTACGCAAAAAGTACACTTTTCCCATTCCGGTAAAGCCCAGGTGGAGTTTTGAATCCTTGCAATTGGTACCAAATCTCCTGGATCGTCAGCACCTGCGAGTTGTTCTAGGATCTTCGGATCCGCGGGCACTTGAAACCGGCTGGAAGTTCTGGGATTTGGATCTTTTCAATCTTTCCTTTACGCCCCCCGAACGGATCCAGGCGCTGCACGAACAGATGGATACCCTATGCAAAAAGACCCAGCGGGCGTGGCACCGTTCGCGTTTGCCGCGTACTGTGCTCACCTTTGTGGATCCAGATTCAAAAAAGGCGCACGTGCTTGCCCACGAGGTTCTCGACACCTACATCGAAGCCATGCGGGGCACGGCTCAGGTTCCTGATAAGAATGTGCTATTGGAACGCGCGCTCATTGGGGACGCCGTAGAAGTGCGCGAACAACTGCATCCCGAAAACCCGCGAGGCATCCACGCGGACGATCGTCTGATGCTTTGGTTCGAATTCAATCAAAATGACGGTTCGGCTATCTGTCGTCGAATGAAATACTTTATGGAAGAAGTAGCGGCACGCCTCTGAGTCTACTGAAGGCGGCGGGTGCTTTTGCCGTTTCCGTTCGGGCTGGGAGCTTCTTCTCCCATCGCCACTACCCGGCGCAGATCCGGAAGCTCATGCATGCGGCTGCGTTCAAAATTCGGAATCACATCGTTTTGCAGGAACTCATAAATCGCAAGATGAGATTCCAAAGGGGCGTGGAGAATATCGCGGACCGAAGGCGCAATGTAATCCGAATACTGCGCGAAAATTGGGGCTAACTTGGAAAGTAGCAGTCCATAGGCGCGCTCGTTGGTGCGGATGTTGGCCCAATCGGTTTCCCAGGTCGGCGGCAACGGCATGCCAAGACTTTCCATCGCTCGCTTGAGTTCCGCTCGAAGCGAATCCCACAAAAGCTGTTGATTTTTGTGGGCTTCTACATTGAACGGGGCTTTTGCGTGCAGCTGATACAAGTAGAGCAAGTCGTTGGCCGACGGAAAAGCGGGAAGAGAGGCGAGCAGGTTGTGGCCGCCACCTGGGACGCGGACAGTGCGGGCGATGTCGCCAGAAGGAACGTTCTCAGTCAGGCGTTCATACTCCGCGTACACTTCCTTGGAAACCTCGTAGTCCATGCCGCCGTACATGACCAGTACTGGCACGCCGTTAAAGGGCTGCGGGTTGTGCTGGAAATCCATTTGCCCGACCATTTTCACGGCCCAGTCAAATCCCCACATGTTGGGGACAAACTCCCCATCTTCGACAAATTGGTGAAGTCGTGCAACGTCTTCTTTGAGCTTGATGCTGGGGTGCACCGGGCTAATGAGAATCAGACCGTCCAAAAGATCGGGGTACTTTTGAATGAGCTGCATATATTTTGCTGTCGAGCCACTCTTAGCCAAAGGCACTACGGGCAGACCGAATCTTTTGACCTCTCTCAAGTAGCTCGCTTCCCATTCGATCCAATGATCTACCGTAGGGAATTTGTCGGGATCGGGTCCCATGCCGTGACCGGGATCGTCTTTGGCTTCGGCCGCGACCACGAGATCGGGGAAACGCTCGAAGAGGGTTTCACGGACTGAAGGGGTGTTTCCGTCTCGGGTCGATCCACTTCGTTTTTTGCTGGCGCGCGTGACCAGAGTCACGAAATCTAGCATCGGTCCCGAGTGGCTGTACCAGGCGCCGTTTCCGTGCGCGATCGGCATAAAAACTCTGCTGTCGCTCGAGTAGCGGACGAGCTCGCGCTTTTGATTGGTTTCTCTTTGGACGGAGCTGAAAAAGCGAACCGTTTCAAGGCCGGGATCCCACTCGGCCTTGGGAGTTTTTTTCTGGCCTCTGTAGGTGGTGTTGCCTTCCTCATCCAAAGCCATAGCATTGCCAGCCACAATTTCGGGCAAGGCCGCCGGGACCGACTTTCTGCGCATGAGTTCGAGGCGGGCTGGAACCAAGCCCATGTGGAGCAGGCACTCACCGTTGCCCTTGTGCCCGTTTGTTCCGTGACCGTTGGTCGGCGTATAGGCGGTGCCGTTCAGGATATGCGGACCGGCACTATCAAGCGAGAGCTCAGTACCGCCGTCGGTGCCCACGGGGTGTTGCCCGCTAGGAAAAAGGGATGAAGGAAGGGGAGCTCGGTCGGGTCGATTGGAATGTGGATCCGAGCTCCCCTGGGAGACTGCCGTTACACATACAAGTAGGACAATATAGCCAAGCCATTGCAAAGCATCATTCCTAAGTACTTGTATTTGCACCACCACTTTTCCTTTTCCTAGCCTCCGGTGGTTGCGACCGTCGGCCAGGACAGCCTGAGTGCCCATCTGGGAGGGTGGACACCACAGGTGATTTTTCGGTTGCAGACCATTACTTGCCACAACGCATAAATTATTGAAATTTCATAATTGTAATGTAATTATGAATTTTAATGAGTTTACTTAGCCCGCAGTTAGAGGCCTTTATGGCCATCGTTCGCCGGTCCACCGTCCAGCAGGCAGCTTCCGATCTGGGGATCACCCAAACCGGTGTGACCCAGAGGATTCGTACTTTAGAGGGACGCCTGGAAGCGACTCTCTTTACGCGCTCGCGCCGTGGAATGCGGCTAACGACCGAAGGCGAAGCCCTTCTGCGCTACTGCCAGGCCGCTTTGCAGCTCGAAGGCGAGGTGCTTGCGAAAATTCAAAAGACCGGGACGATGGCAGAAATCCAAGTTCGGATGACGGGCCCATCCAGTATCATGCGTTCGCGTGTTATCCCTGTAGTCGTAAAGCTCCTACGTGAATTTCCAGAACTCGTTTACAACTTTGATTTGGACGATGGGGAAAAAGGTGCCCACAAGCTTAAGGCCGGGGAGAGCGACCTGGCCGTTATTCCCCGCGATGAAGTCGTGCCGGAGATGGATAGCAAGCTGTTACAACCTGAGCGTTATATTCTCGTAGGCCCTGCAAAGTGGAAGAAGATCCCCCTCCCAGAAATCATCAACGAAAAACACATCGTGGATTTTGATTCCCATGACAAGATGACACTTTCCTATTTGCGCGAGCACGGATTGCGCGAGATGGCGCACCCCATTCGCCACTTGGCCAATAATACGGATGCGCTCACTGCGATGGTGATGATGGGAGTCGGGTACTCCGTTTTGGACGAGCAGTTTGCGGCACCGTATATCCGTCAGGGACACTTAGCGGATCTAAACCCAGGTTGCTTCTACGAGAACAGTCTGGCTCTGGTTTGGTACCCACGTCCCCAAATGCCGCGCTATTTCGCTGAAATTATTAAGGCCGTTAAGTAGGCTAGGGCGAGGTAGTGGCAGGTTCTTCTACGGCTCTTGCGGCCGCGATTTGTTCCTGGCGCTCGTTGACCGCGTTCAAGAAGTCGTACACGTGTGTGTAGACATCCACCACCGTATCCTTGCCTTCGTTGGGCATCGACTTGTGAGCCACGGCGACGACATCGTGTCCGACGCCTTTCCAGGATCCATAGCGAGTGAGCGGCTGGAATTGCCGCGCGCGTTGTGTGTGCCAGCGGTACGCAAACCGCACGCTATGGGGTACCTGCCAATCCGATTCCCCCCAAACGACGTATGTGGGAATCCCATTAAAAGGACTCCGGTTGCGGTGCCAGTTCAGCGGCCCGCTGTCAGCTGCCCCCATGTCTTTGTTCCATCCAAAAAGGACCTCCAACCCACGGAGATTCGGTACAAATTCGTCCCGTCTAATTTTCTCTTCAATCCAACTGCGCCGTTGATCGTTGGAACCGCCCGGAAGCGAACCCAATTTATCCAGGAAGGCGATCTGGTCTGGCGTCGCCCCAATCAGCCCCAGCGACTGCATGTTGGATAACCACGCAAGGCGTTCACGCAGTCCCGTGGCGGGAAAACCGCCGAGCGTATCGATCATCGAATTGACCGTACTTATGCGGGCTCCCAAGTCTCCTTCAGCGTCTCCAGGGATAATCAGGTTTCCCGCCTCTGCTTGGCTGCGAATCCACGCCAAACGTTCTGCCTCTTCGCCAATCTTGTATTCACCCGTTTGCTCGGCGTGCTCATAGGCAAGCCGTTCGTTTTCTTTTAAGCCCACGGTCGGGTGCATGGGTCCAATCAAGATCATTCCAGCGAGCAGGTCCGGACGCATGTGCGCGATGGCCGGCATTAGACCGGTCGATGCGCTCCGAGCGATGGCCACCAAGGGCAAGCCGCCAGAGGCCTTTTTCATGTCTTCAAACCATTCGATCAAATAGGCGATCTGGGCCTTTGCGGTGACATAGTCATCTAAATGTCGACCCGCTCCGTAGCCCGGAAGATCGATGGACTCCGAAACAGTGGGCAGCCAGGTCGGCAGACCCTTCAGCGTGTCGGCAAGGGAGCCCTTCTTGCTCTTGGTGCTCATCATGATGTTCATGAAGTTTAGCCACGAGCCCCCTTGGCTTTTCATTCCCCCACCACCGTGGATTACCGCTAGATGCAATTTAGGAGCGACTTCCCCGTGTTTTGCGCCGTAGTTAATTTTCCCCGGCACTCTGCCATCTTTGTGGTGGTACACGATTGTCTGCAGTTTGGGGTGAAAAGAGGCTTCGAACAAACTGTACTGATTGTTGCCGAGATAAACCTTGTTTCCTCGGATCGCAATGCTTTGGCCCTCAATGAGGTTGCGAGTCGTCTGCCACTGAAGCAGATGCGCGCGGCACAACGGATCATCCAGATGCGTAACGGATGCCCATGCCGCTTGGGATGCCCAGATAAAAAGTGTTGCAAGTCCTATTAGCCGCAAAGCCCCTACCTCTTGCCCCTTCGAGCTATTAACGGGAGTTCTCAAATTTTCCATTTGGTTCGATGCCTGGGGATCACCTTAGCCAAACCCCACGACGCCTGTCACCATAAAATTTTATCAATTATTTTAAATGCTTAGATCGCGACGCGGAGTTTAAGGGTTTTGTAAAGCACAATTTGCGGCGGTTTTGCCCATTTCCAAAGCCTCAAACTCACTTTAAAGTGGGCGGTCTATGGGGAGAGTGCATGCATCTTAGCAGTTTGTTCAGCTTCTATCGAAATGGCGTTCGGGAAATTAGCGTTACGGGTGAAATTGTCGTCAGTAACGGAACGGAAACACTCTTTTCGACTTCATCGGAGCGGCTCGCGTTTCCCGCCCGCTCTTTGCTGAAGCCCTTTCAGTTTTTTGCGGCAGGTTTGGATCCACAGACGTGGACCGGGGATCCCCTGTACGCCGCTGCACTGGGCTCTATCTCCGCTACGGCCGAGCAGGTGGAGGCGTTCAAGCAGCTTCCCGATAGGCGGCGCCATCTCATTCCAAAGCTCGCGATCCCTAACATTGGATACCCGATGGATGAAGCCCACCGCGAGGCACTCAAGGCCCAATCCATTCCGCCGGCGGTCGAGTACCACAGCTGTTTTAGTAAACACCTTGGAATTTTGGAGGCGTGTGAACGCAATGGTTGGGACGCCGGGACATATAATAAGGTGGGGCATCCGTATCATGAGAAACTCCGCGATAGTTTAGGGGCGCTGCTGGGGCAGCCGCTCAGGTGCGAATGGGTAGTGGACGGGTGCGGGCTTCCGTCGCCTGTGCTTGAGCTTTCGCAGATGGCAAAACTTTTCCAGCAGTTGGCAAAAGCGGAGTCACTGAGCGGGATCCGAAACCAAATGCTGCGTTTTCCCGACTGGATCGGAGGACCGAAGCGAGTCGATACCCGTTTGATGGCTGAGAATGAGGGGAAAGTCATCGCCAAAGAAGGGGCCGATGGTCTTTTGGGGCTCAGCATTTTACCTTCGACAAAATACCCGAATGGACTGGGAATCGTTTGCAAACTTTACGGCGGTTATCAGCCGTTTTTGGCGGGGCTCGCGGTTGCCCCCCTCCTGGAAGCGGTGGGATTAGCGGCCGTCGGCAGTATTCCCGCAGGACAAACGATCCGTTACCACTATAGGCCCTTGGAACAGACCCGTTGTTTGGACATCAGCCCCACGGTGAGTGCGCGCACAGCCGTTTTTCCTGGGGACGTGCCCTTCTCCCGCGAAGTGAGTTTGGACGCGGAAAAGGGGGACCATCTGACGCTGTCCAGTTGCCACACAACCTTGCATGTTGGGGCCCACGCAGACGCTCCCAGCCATTTTATCAAAGGCGGCAAGAGCATTGACGCCGTTTCCCCAGATCTTTATTCCGGCTTGTGTGAGGTACGCACCGTCACCAAAAAACGCGGGGAGGTTTTGGAAGCTAAGGACCTGGGAGAATTTAAGACACGAAGAGTGTTGCTGCGGACAGGATCGTTTCCGGATATGGAGCACTTTAATGAGGATTTCGTCGCGCTCAGCCCCGAACTCATCAAAAAGTTATCCGAGAGTGGGATGGTGCTTGTAGGGGTGGACACGCCGTCTCTCGATCCCGCCGACTCGAAGACTTTGGCGGCTCACCACGCTACGTTGAATGGGAAACTTGCCATTCTGGAGGGCCTCGATTTGACCCAAGTGGAGGATGGTATCTACTGGTTGTCGGCGAGTCCGTTGAAGCTGGAAGGGGCCGACGCCAGCCCGGTGCGTGCGCTACTTACGCCGCTATCCTGGTAGTTAGTAGCTGAGTCCACCCATGTGGGTGCGCGCTTCCCAGAGCTCAGGGAAAAACTTCTTTTGCAGGGTCTGCTGGAGGTAGGCGACCCCTAAGGATCCACCGGTTCCGCGTTTCATCCCAATCATGCGCTCCACCATTTGGACGTGTCTAAAACGCCAAAGCAGAAGCTGTTCGTCAAAGCGTATAAGGTACTCACACAGATTGTGCAGGGCGGTGTTTTCTCCGCCATCGTAAACTTTTAAGAGTGCCTGCAGAATAGATTCCGGGTCGGTTTTTTTCAGAAGTTTTTTCTGCAGGAGCAACTTAAGAAAAGCGTCGCGCAGGCTAGGTTTCTGTAACCTCACCTTGATGGTGTTCTTCCATTCGGGGTCTAGCTTAAAAAATTTTGTGTAATCAGATTGTGGCGCTCCGACCATGAGTTCCAGTTCTCTAAACTGAGTACTTTGGAACCCGCTTGCCGGCTGCAAATTGGATCGAAAGCGATTAAATTCGGTCGGCGTCATTGTCTCCAGAATGTCGATCTGTTGGATGAGCACACGGAAGATTTCACAGACTCGGTCAAATAGACGGAATGCCGGGATGAGTTCTGCTGCAGTTAGAAGGGAGACCAGCTTTTCAAGTTCGTATAGGACCTGCTTAAACCAGAGCTCATAAGTTTGGTGCACGATGATAAAGAGCATTTCATCGTGTGCCGCCGGGACCGAGAGTGGCTCCTGCAAAGAAGTCAGCTCGCTTACCTTTAGATAACTGGAATAGCTCGGTTCGTTCCGGGGCGTGGATGGTGTACCAGCCCCCTTATCTTTTGTAACCCTTCCCATGACACTTCCAACCTAGCAGGTCGGAGTGCGTCGCGCAAAGGGGAAAGAAAGATCCCCCGCAATGCCCTGCTATTCGCTCAAGCGGGACTCTAGCTGCGGGCGGCGCAGCACGTCCATCAGTGACGGGCCGGAGAGTCCAGGTCCGGGAAACCAAGGCGTGGGGAAATAGGCGGTTTGCTGGTTCGGCGCGCTATAAAACCACATGTCGATGACCTCGCCTTTTTTATTTTTCCCCTTTTCATCCGTAAACTCGAAATTCGAATACTGGCGAGCCGTCGCGCGAGCCGCGTAGAATAGGAAGCGATTTGAATTGTAGTTCAAACTGATGTTTCTGACCTTTTTATCCTTGATGGAAAACAGCTCGCTTTTTTCAGAGATACCGTTGGAGTTCTTATCCTGCCAGAGGAGGAGTTCGCTGAATCGCTCATCTTTTTCATCGATGAGGCCGTCTTTGTTGGAGTCGAGCTCTCTTAGGGTCTCAAATCCGTTTGCATCCTCGAAGTTTCCAAAAAGTTCGTAGCCGTCATTGATGCGACCGTCTTTGTTTCGATCCAAAGCGAGGAAGTAACCGGGCGCCCCGGCTTCGGGCCAATACGTGCGCTCCATTTCGGTCGTTATCTTGAAATTCACCACGCCTTGGTAACTGGGCCGTCGGTCGTCGAAAAATAACATCAGGGGTGACTTAATCGCGTTGCAGTTATCAGGATAATAACGTCCGTATTGGAAGTTCTGAGGGAGCGCACCGAACACATGGTGGCGAACCACGATAAAAGACCCGTCCGGGCTAGCATTGTTATCATATGCAGGCGCTCCGACGATGAGACCATTCTGGGACAACCTGGAGCTGATAAAGGAGTACCGATTGTGCGACTCGGTCTTATTGCCGTTGGCGTCTACGCCCGTCTCGGTGCGCGTTAAATTCGGGAAAGTCAGCGTGAACGTCGCCGCGAATTGGATACCCATAAAGACCGGGGTGGCAAAATTCTTGTCGCTGGGGTCGGGGCTGAAACCTGACCCAAATACTACAGTGGGCTCGGGGTTTGAGGGACTCGTGCTGTTGTAGAAATTCTTCGCGGCTTTGAAAGTGACATGATAAATGGGGGAATCTGTCGCGCCTAAGCCATCGGGCTTGCTGTTTCTTAATTGGAATTCCCAGTCCAGGTCGCGCGTACCCTCCATGAACGCTTGCGTGCCCGCGAGCAACTGGGGGTTGCTACGATAGTTCGTAGACGAGCAAGTGGAACTTAGCAGAACCTTGGTCGAACCGGTGTTGGAGGAGCGGCCCAGACCCCCATGGGTTGCGGTTTGAACACCGTCGTCAATACCGTTATTGGACACAGCGTCTGGTCCAGTGACGGAATAGGCGGCTTCCGTTACGGAAAAAGCTAGGAGCAGCACCCCAAAAAGCGCAAGGGTCTTTCGGTTTTTCATACGTCCTCCGAATGGATCCATAAAAGGATCCTAGAATTCAAAACTATTGGGTATCACTACGTTGCCGGCCGCATCTCGACGACAGGAACTGCCGATGGCTTCACTCTTGCTGGTGACTCGTCGGTTTAAGGTGGATTTGTCTTCGTAAACTGTCGGCCGTACGGATGGCATGTTGATGCTTCGGCGTGCGAGCTCAATACCGCAGATTGGCACCGCCACCGTCTGCGGTTGGCTCCAGCCCCCGGCCGCCGGATCAAAGGTACTGCGCATGAGCCTGCCGGTTTGGTAGCCTTCGTACTCCAGAGCTTCTACTGAATAGCGGACGAACGACACCCGACGCACCATCGTAAAAAGAGCGTCACCGCCCTGTGGTGGCATTGTTCTAAAAAAATTATCCAGACTCGTTATCTGGTTATCAGTCACGGGGTGGCGTTGATCGCTAATGGGCGCTCCGGGAAGGGTTGTGATCGATTGGAAAGTGTCTCCTCCATCCCAGTACCCCATGTAGCTATGTGCTCTGGGGGCCTCGTTGAAATTTGGCAAACCGGCCGCTGGCATTTGACGCTCCAGCGAGACCGAATAAAATTGGATGAGGGCAAAGGGTTCACGCAAAGTCCCGTTTGGACTCCAGGTGGTGGCCGACTTGGTCGCCAATATGTCTTTCATTCGAGTTTCATTTAGAGTCACCGTTCCGGCGGCGGTGAAGCTTCCCGGAGCGGGCTCTGTTTGATCGTAAAATCTGGCCACTTGAATCGCTTGCGAGGGGGATTCTTTACTATCTTCCTTCATCAAAACAAAAGAAGCCCCGTTTTGCGGAGTCAGCGTGATGCGTCGGCGGCACGCATCGAGTGTCTCTGGACACGGCTGGTCCTTCAAATAATCCCAAAAACCCCGGCCATTTTCGTCGTTGAAACCCAAAACGTTAAAACCTACACCACTATTGGTAATGTCAAACCAAAGCGCCCTGGAGCCTACCATTTCGGTTTGTAAGGCTCGGAAGTTTCCGTCCGTGACCAGAAGCCCTTTTTTCAAAAACACCATCAATTCTCCAACCGCAAGAAAGATGAAAGCCCCCAAAGTGGTAACCAACAGCACTTCGATGAGCGAAATACCGCTCTCGCTGTTCCGATACGAATTCATTCCGTCCCCCTGTAATCCCCTATTGCGGTACCAATACCCGAATGTCCCGTGTTTTATCGCCCCACGTCCAGCGGTAGTGCGCGAGCAACATCCCGACTACTCCGGAGCGAACCAAAACTACTTTAATGAGCCCAGGGCATACCGCTTCTGTACATGCCGATTCGTCCATTACGTTCAGCACGTTGTAGCGCATGCCGGGTAACTCATCCATCAAGTCCTCATCGAAGCGTGTGCTGGCTTCCGAAGGGCTGGACTGTTGGGCCCCTCCTGACGCACGCGATCCGATCATGCTTGCCAGCATGCGATCCGTCGCCAGATCGATCTTCACTTGCTGGTACATGCCGTTGTACATTCGAAAACCGGCCATCAAACCCTGTGCGGAAATCCCAATGATAGCGGCGGTCACGATAAGCTCCAGAAAAGTCATGCCGCGGTTATTTCCTAATATTTTTTTTACTCTTTTGAGTTCACTCTTCATTAAGTCACCCACTAGTTTGAAAGGTTAGAAAACAAAGTCAGCTGACCCACGTCGTAGTCCGTTGCCCGGTACGTGCCCTTCACTAAACCCGCGTCGTTAATCGGGTGGGGCATCGAGCCCGGGTCGACCGAGGTCCCCCGCAGATGCGAGGAAGAGTTAATAAATGGACTCGTTTCACATTTTAAAAACATGGCGTAACGGTTGAGCGGCATGGCGACCGTCATAAAGTTGTTCCAGCCGCTGTCATACCAGGCCTTTTCGCACGATCGCGGATCCACACCGTCACCCAGCATCTTTGCTTCTTCCATCACGTAGCGCGCGCGTCGACTCATGTGCGGATTCAGCCAATACACCCCACGTCGAATAGCTCCGGGGGCGATTTGCAGGCTTCGCACCACGTTGATGGAACCCACAATATAGAGTGGGTTGGTGCGCCCGCCTCTGATTTTTAGATCCAAGCAGTTCAAATAGCCGAATACCACCCGCGCATCCGATTTGATATCGCATAGGGCGACGGTCACGTTGGGCATGGTACGATTTGGCCCACCGGCGTTACTGAATAGAGCATTGCTGGAGTCAAAGATAATCTCCGTGTCTTCGAAGTTACTGATCCCAGTCGGTGCCTGAGCCATCCAAGTTTGTTTGGCTCTCGCAACGTCATGCAATCCCACAGTCGAACTGCTCCCACTGTCTTTACAGGAGTCGCCAAGGCCTGCGTAGTCCAGAGAAAGATTGGGCAACTTTTCGAATTCGACTGGGTCGTTGTTTCCCGAAACTGATATAGGTCTCCAGTTAGAGGGGAGAAAGGGCTCTTCGTAGCGCCGATTGGGATTCGTACGAAGATCAAACTTGAAGCGTGCGTCTTCGGCGGCCAACCAAACGGAGGGATCCGCATTTTTCTGTGCCGCCAGGTTAAAGCGTCCGTCGAAGGGTTCAATTACGACTTCAATATTGTCCCAACGGCCGTATTTATTTCCCTTCAATTCTATTTTGCCCTGAGCGATCGGGCGTTGCACTTGGCCTGCGTAAGTATAGCGTCTCAGCTCTACACTAAGCGACAGTTTGCCGCCAGCGAGAGGGCTGAGCTCATCGATCTTATCTTGGAGAGCTTTTTTCGCTAGAGCAAAGACCCGGATTTTATTGAAGGCGGTTTTGAGTTCCGCCAGCGACTTGTTAAAAGGTCGACCGGGATTTTTTGTCAGATCCTTACGCGCGTTCCACGCGTCGTCCCGATCGGATTTAGGACCGGTGTCCGAGCCGTAATCGGTGCCGGAATCATTGTCAATTTTCTCCATCGCTTCCCAAACACCCCAGCGGCTCGGGTTGGAGTCGCCTTCGCGCTTGTCACGATTGAGTGCGTCTTCGAGCGTATCGATATACGAATCGAGCGCATTGTAGTTGATATAGGTAATTTCGTTTATGTCGGAACTGTTGCAATTGGAGGAGCACAGCTCGGGCAGTGTCTTTACGACGTCAAACTTGGCGGCCCGCTCGGAGGCTTCAGTCCGGCGGTACCCTTTGAGATCGGAATCGATCGCCGTTGCGCTGTCTTCCAAGGCCGTTTGCTTGCTATCCAATTCCACATTTGCCGCAATGACTTCGTCCAGCCTACTCTGGAACTCGCTTCGCAAATCAGCGGCCCCTTCCATGACTTCCAGGAAGTCGGGTTTTGCGGCCTCGAGCGCGAGGCGTTGGTCGCGCGTGAGTGCCTCGATGTCGAGTTCCTGCCATACCCATTTGGCTTCGCCGGCCGGCCCTAAAAGCGCGGAGGTATTAACCCAGTCGCTCCCAACTTTGTAGCGCACTTTTACCCGTGCCCAGGGATCGACCGCTTCAGTGACTTCCAACGATTCGATATCTGCCGGCATAGGGTTTCCCGGAGCTGGATTTTCAAAGCGGGAAGTTACGCCACCGTCACCCTGAGGCCAGTAGTAGTTCGGGTAGCTAAATGCGATATAAAATTTGCTCGTCAAAGTTTCACCGCTACGATCGTTACCGCCGTCTCTAGATTTGACGTGCACTTTTGTAGCTTTTGTACTCTCCAGTGTGTTGGATTTCGCGTACTCGGCACAATAGAGTGCTTTTGCCGGATCGTAACTCGATGTACCGGAGTCCAGTCCTGCCCAACGCTTGAGCCCGTCATCGTTGTAGTTGCTGTATTTGATGAAGCGAGCCCCCAGCCACACATTCAAATCGTGCCAGGTTCCGCCGCCCGAGGCCCCTGCCGTTGCGGGTTTGAATTCCTGTGTTCCCGAAGCCGTTGCCTGCTCGACGACACCCGGCTTATCCAGGATATGTGTGCTTAAAGAGGTGGAGCTGAACTGCCCCGCCTTAGGCAAGACAAGACCTTCGGATCGCGTATAGCCGTCGAAGTAGAGGCCACCCACTAAATTGCCGCTGCTGTCTTTTGCGAGATCGCTCAAGGGGACGCGCGGAATCCCGTAAGGCTTTTCGGTGGCACTGCTCGCCGAGAGGTCGAGTTTCCCCGGAACGCGCAATGCGTATTTGTAGTTGTTGATGGCGTGGAAACCGTAGGTCGATTCTATAAAGAGCACTTGCGGGAGCAGTCTCATCGGTAGAAAACCGTCGGTGGCGCCGAGGTGGAGTTCCACCCGAAACTTGATATAAGTGTCCGCACCGGAGTCAAAGGGTATGTCGACCGTCAACATCCGCTTCATGGTCACAACCACTCTGGAAACGTTTGCTGAAGCCCGCATGCCGGAAGTTTGGCCGAAGAGTACGGCCAAGGGGTGTAGCGCCGTCGTGGCGACGTCCCTCGGTACGATGGTTAACCTCACCGGATCGAAGCCGAGCGCCCAACTGGTATCGTCATAGGCTTTGCCATGCTCTACGTTGATTTCCTGCATGGCCTGTTGGGTCATGATGAGCTTTTCCGGAACAAAAGTCGGATTTGCCGCATTTTCGGGATCCGCGCTAAAAAAAGTACTCCAGTCCGTCGGGCATTCCCCCGTGGGTTGTCCGCTAGAGTCCGGCACGGGAATATAACCAGCCTCAGGGCTCAAACAGATTTGTTGCTGTACGGCGTTTAGGAAATAGGCGTGCACACTCGTCAACATGCGGTAGTAGTCCAGTTTATCCGCAGAGGCGATGCGCGTTTTTTGGGAGAAGACGTAGTTCTGTCCAATTTCGAATGCGATCAAAGAAAGCGCCAAAATAGAGAGGACGGTATAGACCAACATGCTACCGCGACGGTTTCTAACTTGCTTTGAGACTGTCGAAAAAACGTTCATCATAATCACTCGCAATTTTAAAACTTTACCGTTTCCCCATGGCTGCAACGCGCAGTGTCAGCTCCTGTCGCAGTCTCTTCGGTGTTTTCCAGGTGAAAGTTGAGCTAATGGGATCCCGCCAAACGCTAGGTGAGAGAGGCCCATGCGGGATTCTTCAATTGTAGGGGTTTTTTTCTTTTCTAAAAAATGCCAGAATTCTGACAATTCCCTAACATTCCGAACTCATTTGCGAAGTTCCGTAAAAAGGGAATTGTGAAATCTTAAGTCTCTGACTTTATTTAGATAGTTGGAATCGCACGGGTGCCGCCAGGCTGACGCCAAAGCCGAATAGAATAGGTAAAGAAACTTAGGTGTTTACTACTGGTGTACAGAAGTTGGCTTACACGTAAAAACTTAGAGCAGTCCCGTGTGGCCGGAGCCGCCGTACTCCTTGGGGTTGATGTTGTACTTTTTGATCTTACGCAACAGGGTGTTTTTGGGGATATTGCTTTGTTCCGCCGTTAGGTTGATGCGCCCCGAATTGCGTTTGAGTGCTTGAATAATGAACTCCCGTTCAAAGCTCTCTTTGCCTTTTTCCCAGTCCATGTCGCTAAAGAGCGAGGGACGGCCGACTAAAATGTCATCGAAGGGAACGGCTGTTTTGCGCGCGCTCTTGCGGATATATTCCGGAAGGCTAAAAATTGTCAGCTGATCGTTGCTTTCCAGCACAAAAGCGTGCTCGATAGCATTTTCCAGTTCGCGGATATTTCCCGGCCAGTGGTAGTCTTCAAGAAGCTTAAGGGCTTCCGGAGCAATCCCACGAATTCGCGTTCCGTGATCTTGATTAAACTTGTCGATAAAGTGGTGTACGAGCGCTGGGATATCGTCACGGCGCTCTCGCAAAGGCGGGAGAAAGAGCGGCATCACGTTCAATCGGTAGAACAAGTCTTCTCGGAAAGTCCCCTCCTCAATAAGCTTTTCCAAGTTGCGGTTTGTCGCCGCGACAATGCGCACATCGGCCTTTACCGTGCGTGTACTCCCCACCGGCGTAAAAGTGTGGTCCTGTAGAACGCGCAAAAGCTTTACCTGGAGGGAGGGAGAAGTGTCACCGATCTCGTCGAGAAAAACGGTCCCTTTGGCCGCGGATTGAAAAAGTCCAATCTTGCGTTGATCTGCGCCCGTAAACGCCCCCTTCTCGTGGCCAAACAGTTCACTCTCTATCAAGTTCTCGGGAATCGCGGCGCAGTTGATGGCGATAAAGGGGTAGTCTTTCCGTGGGCTGTTGTAGTGGATCCCTTTTGCGACCAGCTCTTTGCCCGTGCCGTTTTCACCTCGAATCAACACCGACGTGTTGACCCGGCTAAGCCGCTCAACAATTTGGAAGACACGCTTCATCCCGGCACTCTCTCCAACACACTCTGTTCCGTTGCCCGGAGAGAGGACAGGCGCTGAGTACTTCATCTTTGCCAGCATATGGTAGGCCCGTTCCGCTTTTTCCACGAGCTCCAGCACGCGATCTTCTCGGATGGGCTTTTCGATGTAATCAAAGGCCCCGTCGCGGATGGCGTCTACCGCATCTCGGACATTGCCATGGGCCGTAATTAAAGCCACTGCGGTCGAATACTCTTTTTCCTGAACGTGCTTGAGAAATTCCATTCCATCCATGCGCGGCATCTTCACATCGCACAATACGAGCGGGTAGCTTTGGGAACGCAACTTTTCGGCGGCAGCGAGTCCGTCTTCGGCCTCGTCTACTTCATAGCCTTGTGAAGTAAGAAACGAGACGACTTGCTTTCTCAGCTCCGCCTCGTCGTCTACAACCAAAATGGAATACACGGCGACTCCTGTGGGCATGTAATGGCACTAAAACCTGCGTTGCTTTTGTATCAAACTTCATCTTTTGACGCAATTTGGCGGGAAGTGGCCGGGATGGCCTGTGTCAAAAGAGTTATTAAAAACAGTAACTTGCCTTTATTCCGGCAGGGGCAGGCTGAACCGCACCCGCGTCCCGGAGCCGAGCTGGCTGGAAATCTCGATGCGGCCATCGTGGAGTTCTACGAAGTACTTGGCCAGATAAAGGCCCAGACCGGACCCTTTCGTGCTCTTTTCCGCGGACTTTCCACGGTAAAACTTGCCCATTACCCGGGGGATTTCCTCTTCCGGGATGCCAGGCCCCTGATCTTCGACTTCTACCCAGACGTGGGTCCCCTCTTCGCGCGTGGAGACGACGATTGCGCTGCCCGGGGGGCTGTACTTGATGGCATTTTCAAGCAAGTTCGTGATGATTTCCTCGATAAGCTTCTGATCCCCTTCCATGGAAAAAAGGGGCTCGAGATCGACTGTCACCGTGATGTTTTTTTCGTCCGCCTGGAAGCGGTTTCGTTTCACGGCTTCTTCCACAAGCCGGTTTAGATCGATGACCTCTTTGGCTGGTTCGATGGACATCGTTTCCATGCGGGTGACCTTCAGAATATCTGAGATGAAGCGGGCGAGCTCGTCGTTCGTGCGGGCCACGGTTTTTAGAGACTCTTTTGTTTCCGTGGAGAGGCTACTCTCCTCCGACAGGAGCCTGCCGGTAATGGCCTTAATTTTTGCGATAGGAGTTTTCAAATCGTGGCTGAAAAGCGAAATGAAGTTGTTCTTAAACTGGTCCATTTCCTTAAGATGGGCTGCTTCCTGCTGAATGCGCTGCTGTTTTTCTTCCTGGCGACCCAGCTTGTAGCCCATCATGAGTAGGTGTGTTCCGAAAATACATACCAGGGGGTTCGCGACCCCAATCCAGACTTTGAAGTAGGCGAAAAGAAAGAGACTAACGATCAATAGGAAAAGCGCGAGCAGCAAAAGGCAAATCCATGCCGACGACAGAGGAAAACTTAATATAATCGTAGCGGAAGCCAATACGGCGGCAGCGCCGATCGTGACAGTTACCCAACCGGGGAGGTGGACTATCTCGCGGTGGTTCAAAAAAGTATCCATGATGTTGGCGTGGATCTCGAGCCGAGAGAGCGAGCCAAAAGCGGTTTCAAAACGGTTGACGGTGCCTGTTGTGGGCCCAATTAGTACCAACTTCCCTTTGAAAGCGTCGGCCGGAATCTCCCCCGCGATCACGGCCTCGGCCCGATAGCTTGGAAAGCTGTTCTCCGGTCCCCTGAAGTCGATCCAGAAGGGGGTCGCGAGATCCCGTTTAGGCGGCGTTTCAATTAGCCGATGATAACAGCGTAGGCTCAATGAAGGTGTGGATCCGTGACTGAGCCGCGTGCGCCGGAGCCGGTTGTCGCGCTCGGGAAAGAGATTCACAAAACCGTAGTTTTCTCCCGTGGTGAGCCAGGGCGGGGGAGGCACGTTCTGCTGATCTTCGTTGATAAGCGAGCCGAAGATGGTGAGGGGATCGGGTTCTGCCCGAGCGGCCTCATCGCCGGTGGTGGCACCAAAGTAGGACGTGAAAACTATAGAGGACGGCCCGCCCTTTTTTATGGCTGCCAAGAGCGATTCGTAAAAGCGTTGGTGCCAGACGGGGTACATCTGGACGGGATCCGGTTGGGGTTCCAGCGGGAGGGGCCAGTTTACTTTTGGTACTGTTACGGGCACCTTAGCATCGTCCACGTGGATGAGGACCAGGGAAGTACTGGAGAGTTGCGGACCACGGATGGAGAAATACCGGTCGTAGAACCACTCGTCCATGTTCTCCAGTGGAAGGAACAGGAAGAGAAAGCAAAAGGAAACGCGAACGAGTAAGCTCAGCTTCGGCATGAGCGGAATCTAGCAAATATTGAATATGAAACCAACGCTCATCATTGCGGATGATTTGGAGGAAATCCGGGAAAAGCTCTACAACGTACTGCTGGAAGATTTTGAAATTCTAGCGGATGTTGAGAACGGGCAGAAGGCTGTAGAGGCCGTCCGGCGCTACCGACCCCAATTGGTGCTGATGGACGTCGTAATGCCAGTCCTTTCGGGGATCGAAGCCGTGCGGGTTTTGCACGCGGAGAATCCTGATGCACCGAAATTCGTCATGCTGAGTGGCATGAAGGAAGAGAACATCGTCTTGCAGGCGCTGCAGGCAGGGGCGAGCGAGTACCTTTTTAAGCCGGTTGAGCCAAAGAAGCTAAAAGAAGTGTTGTGGAATCTGGTCAGAAGCAATCTGCGCGCAAAAGCCTGATCTAGAGTCGGAAACCGAAGGTCAATTCCATGCCGATGATGGTGCTGTTTTGGCCTATACGGTTGATGAGTGTCTTGAAGTCCACCATGAAGGGGTTGAAATCAAATCCGGCGCCTACAATGAACGCGGGAAGAAATAAGGCTTCTTCTTGGTTCGATGTCGAAGTGATCGTGCGCAACCACATCGCCCCACTCACACCCATGTCGAGTCCGAATTTTACGTTCTCCGACATCGTGAACAGGTAACGAACTCGGCCTTCAAAGCCAAATACGTGAACGGAGTTGAGCACGTACTTGTAACCGGCCCAACCGCGAAGACCGAGGCGCATGTCTTCGTAGTCGTAGTCGAAGTAGACACCGGCTTGGAATCCAAAATCCTTGAAGTAATCTCCGATGGCGGCACCGTTGCTGTCGAATTTGGGTTCAATATAAAAGTTTCCGCCGGCCCCAAAAGCGACGTGGAATGTGCCCGCATCTACTCGTTGGGTGTCGGGAATGAAATATTTTCGTTTCTGTTGCTGTTCATTGTAGTAGGTCCGTCGGGATTTCTTGGTGCTTTTGCGGTAACCGTTGTCGGTCTTACCTTGTTCCTGCACCATCTCGCGTTCATCGACATACTCGGCTTCTTCCTCATATTCAGCGCGGACGCTATTGGAAAAAGATAAGACGGCAAGTAGTCCCAAGCAGAGTAACATGCGGTGTTTTTTTCGAGCTGCGTTCATAATTGGCTCCCGATAACTAGGGCGGAATAGATCGGTACCCGTGTATCTCTATACACTTATCGTCAGAGCTCGATGATTCCTGAAAAAATTTCAGTAACTTAGGTGCTATGCGTTAGACTCGGCGCTCAGGGGCTATCATCGGCCCCTTCCTCCTCTTTGGGTTCCTCCACAACCCGCGCTGGGTTGGTTTCGTCGGCGGGCTGCACAATTGCCGGTCGACTGCGGTCTGCGTCGTCCGGGGTAGTTAGCCAGTGAGTGACTCCCCAAGTTACCGCCGAGGAGAGTATCGCCGCGCCAAGGCTTAGGCCCGAACGCCACATCAGCTCCCGCCGGGTTACCCCAGGCCGTGGGCGGTTTCCGTCCAGCGAGCGCTGCCCGTTCCAGTTCTGTGTTTGGCGCAATATATGGCGTGCGAGATCGTTAAGAAAGCGCTGGTTGGTGTTGGTTTCACCCTGGAGGATGCACCATATGAGCGCTTCGTAGGGGGTGATCATGTGCAAGATGGTGACGTCGGCTTCCTGCTTCGCTCGTGCGATCTCATCGACAGTCAAGTGCGCGAGGACTTGTTCTGGCGCAGGATCGACTTCTGCCTCGGCGGCGCTTTCCGCATCCGCTTCCTCATCACTCGCTTCGCTCCGCACCGGGGCAGCAGACGCTTTTCCGCCTTGTTTGCGCTGAAGGGCCGCTTCGATGAACGCCACTCGTACCGAACGGTGAAATTTGGTGAAGTAGGTCTGCAATTGCTGCATGGACGCGTCGTAGTCCCGCGCAAGAGTTTCTCGAAAAGCTTTTTCTGCTTCGTCGAATCCCGCTTGTGTCGTCGCAGTGGATCGCGAAACGTTTCGAGTACGCCTAGCGGTGATGTTGGCTTCGTACACTCGCCAAGAGATTTCATCAAGACGCTCGAAAATCGAAGTGATGAGAGTGTTTGCTCGGGCGAGGGCCGTCTTGGGGATGGCTTCAAGACTCAAACTCGCAATGAAAGATTCCGTTTCGTTGGCGGGGACATAGCCGCGGTTGGGGCCCTGAGGGCGGGCACCTAATACGGTTGGGTTCCAAGTGTCGAGGAGATTTTGGGCGAGCGTTTGGGCCGGCGGCAGGTGACACTCCTCTATGGGAATGAGTTCGGAAAGTGGCTTTGCGGGCTCTTTCCCTTGCTTTTTATTTTCCAAATCCGCAGCTTCGACGAGCTCTGCAAGAGGGGTGTCTTTACCCAAGTAGTCCGTTACCGTCGATACGGCGCGCGCTACTGCTACTTTTTCCATAGCCTCGGCGCGTGTTGCGACAGCCTGCCAGACTTTTACGCCACGTTTTTCTTCCACCTGATTGCGGATTGAATCTCGTAACGCCCGCAAATAGTGGACGCCGGCTGCCTTTCTGGCGGCGTTCATCCTCGCGCGCGTAAAAAACTGGGCCGCGATAATTTGTTCGCGTTCTTCTCGCGACCCCGTGCGGTAGAGTACTTCGCGCGCCGTTCTCCCACTCAAAGAAACCCACTCGTTCGTGAAAGGGTCCTCGTAGCCGTCATGGTAATCAATAATGAGTAGCCCGATTTCACGCAGATCGGATGGCAAGATCTTGATCCATCCGTCGACGGCAATTGAATCCGGCAGCAAAAGGCCGCCTGCCCGCCGCGGGAGCGCCACCATCGCGACAGCATGCTGCGCGATTTCCGCCGCCGTGGAATGCGCTGTGTAGCGCTCTTTTTCAACGATGAGTTCTTTCTCGGCCCGTCTCAACCAGCGCAGGGCGAGTCCCAAATTTTCGGCGTAGCGGTGCACATGCTCCCGCATTTTGTCGTTGCTGCACAGACCTTTGAGGAGATTTCTATAGCTGAGTTTCAGCTGCGTGCGGTACGCATCGCCTTGTACGACTTTTCCCCCGTTCGTGTTTAGGCTAAATTGTTTTTCGTCCGCTTCGGCCTGCAGGGCATAGGTGGATCGCGGATCGAGATTCCAGACAACCGGAAACTCTCCTTCATCGGCAATTCCCGCCCGCAAAACTTCGTCTTCTATTTCTTGCAGAGACTCGACCAAGGCCTTCAAAGTTACCCTGGACGCCACCGAGAGCGCGGATTTACTAGGGAGAGTCATGCGCGCGTGCAACTCTCTAACGGCATCAAGCAAGGCGTAGTCGTGTACTTGGTACAAACTCACCAGACCAGAGTCAATTGCACCGGCCTTGGCGAGATCCTCAAGGCTGGTCGCTTGCGCCGGGTCGAGGCGGGTTTCGTAGACCGCCATTGGGGCGAACTTGTTGTCGACGACATTTCCGGCAACCATTCGGAATAGCAAACGCCGCAACCAGTTGGCGAGATTGTCCTGCGCGCGTCCCAGGTCGAGCTCTTTGTCTTGGTCACGCACGTAGGATTCGGAGGAGAGTTCGTGAATCGCAGTTAGGTTTCGCAGCAATTGGCGCGTCGGCCCAGTCCACGAGCGTTCGCCGTCCATCATCACAAAGGCCTGTATGAGTTCTTGATCCCAAGACGGCTTGTAGTCTTCTCCAAGCTCCTGCAGACCCACTTGGATTTGGGCGTTTAGCGTATACACTTCACGCGGCTGTTGATCGAGAAGGCTTCGTCTGGCTTCTCGGATGGATTCCGGAACCGCGACGCCGTTTCCAAATGTCAGTATCTGAAGGTTGGGACTGCGCAAAAGTACGGTGATATCAAAATCCATTTCGTGAAGGGGGGCGTGTCGGCTACCGCCGAATAACAACTGCCACTCGTTGTGTAACCCCATTTGCGCGCGTTCGACGACAGCCTCGGGAAACTCCATTGGGACGGCGTCGTTAGCGGGAGTAGGGGTAAAACTGGGTTCTTGAGTCTTGTCTGTTTTTTCGCTGCCGTCTGTGACACGCGAAGTATCTCCGGCCACCGAGCGGGGGCGGTTGGGGTGGGGTTCTGGCCCACCCATGGCCAGCTCCAATACCTCCGCATGCTGGACTGGAACGGATTCTTCGTTCGGATCGGCGTCGGGACTCAACTTCGGTGTCGGGTGGATCTCATCCGGGCTTTTCGTTTTGGCTTTGCCCCACATGTCAAGAGCCGGGGCGGCGGGGGGAAGGGTCTCGGTGTGTTCCTTATCGCCAAACGTGGCCGCACCGTGGATCTCATTGGCACACGCGGAAATAGTAAGAAAACGGCGCCTCTCCGGCTTGTTCGATCCGTCACCATCCGCACCAAACAAGTCCGAGTTATTGAAGGCGCCAAAAAAAACGCACAAGCCAATTCCGACAACCGCGTGCAACCGTGGTCGCAACCCTGTCCCAACCATTCACCCTCCAGGCATCCTTGCTCTATAACGCCCGGCAGCGCGGGTTGTCGAGTCAGTTTTGATATACTTGTGCCCATCCATGCGGGGGCGGGGACTTTTTTTCATTCTCTTTTTTTGTTTTGGTCTGGCCTCCGTGTCTGAGGCCCGGCCGGTCCGCATCCGCCCCTTCCTATCCTTAGATCTCGGGGTGTTGGGTCTCAGTATAGATAAGCGCTTTACGGTGAATCCCGAAAACGCCGCCCTCGCTAGTTCCATCGCGGGCTTTGTTCGCCTACGCAAAGGTTGGAAGCTTTCCAACAGTTTCCTCCTTGAGCCGGCGCTTGGGCTGCGCGTGCCGTGGCGAAGCGGCGCCGACGGAACCGTCATGATGTTTACCTTTCAAGCTGAACTTAGCCTCGGGTGGCAGATAAGCAACTTTATCAAGCTCCGGGTTGGGCCAGGTCTGCAGTGGGACATGACCGTTGGCTTTGGAGAAACTGTGACTCTAAATAATGGAGCCTCTACTTCGGATTTTTATGCGCCCGCCGGCTTTTCCCATTCGTTTACCCCAACCGGAAACGTCGGATTGGAGTTTTCTTTCACCCGCTCCGTTACACTCAACTTTGACACCTTTGTCTTAAATCCGATTGTTAGCAGCCGGCGTCGCTTTAACGGCGCTATCACCATAGGATTCAAGCTGTGAAAAAAATAATTTTCGTGCTCTTCGTCCTCAAACCTTTGAGTGCTTTCAGTTGGACGTTGGTGGGCAGTGGCATTGCCGGGTGGGATGCTACGGAGTTGACGATCGGGGTGAACTACTCGAATTGTACCGTGTCGAACGCGGTACTGGATGATGCCCTGGACGCGGCGATCAACGCGTGGAATGGTGTAGCCACCTCGCGACTCGTTCTCAAACGAGGGACGAGCACTACCGATGTGGCGACCTTTATGGCCGAAACGGCAACCGATACGCCCGTCATTCTTTGCGATCCTAATTTGGGCACGACCTTAGGTGTAAGCGTGAACAATATCCCGGGCGTGTCCTTAAACATCAAAGGAAATCCGAACATATACTATGGTGGCATTCTGCTAAACGCTCAGATGGGGGCCGCGGCAGAGATTTCTAACCTAACGGATCTGGAACTCCAAGTGACCTTGGCACACGAGCTGGGCCATGTTCTGGGACTTGGGCATAGTAGCGTTGAGGAAGCTTTGATGTACTACAGTGTTAGCACCAAAACCGAGCTTTTGGTCATCGACGACGATAAGGACGCTCTGAGCTTTCTCTACCCGAGTCAGTTTGGGTGTGCGGCCGTGCACCGGAGAGGTTGGGGGGCACGGGTTCCTTTGCAATGTCTATCGACATTGTTGCTTTTTATTCTACTGACCCGCTTCGCGGGACGTCGGTTTTTTTCTCGAAGCTTTGTCTAAAAACTTCCTAGTGTGCTGTCATTTTGTCGATGCGGAAATACTTTCCGGTCGCACTGCGCCCTTCCATGCGAGTGGGGATCGAACCTTCCGGCCCGCCTGTTAACCGTTTGGTGACGATAACTTTACGTGTGTCCAGCACCATGTAGTCACCTTCTCGGACGGCTAGGTTTGCGTACGCAGTAACTTCCTCCAGGATTTCGGCTCCGGCGGGAGTACCCGCTTTACGATGAATAATCGGAAGCACTTCCTTCGCAGAGTTTGTGTACGTGATAAGAACCGCGTCCCGCACGTATTGGCTGCGCCCGTTTGCGCTGACACTCTTGAGCACAGCGAGACAAACTTGCGAAATATCCGGATGGCCCTCGTCGTTGCTACCGCAGTAAGAAGGGACCACAGTCAAATCCGGAATCGGTTGTGGCGTGTTGTCTTCTACGCTGTAGGTAATACGGCAGGTGCCCCGGCCCCCAGGGCCTTCGACGAGACCGCTCGATTGGTGCTGGCCGACCTCGGTGGGCGTGATAGTTGTTTGCCCCACGGGAATCCCTACATTCACACCGTCAATGAGCGCACTAGTGACTTCACCCATAGATTGCAGGCGCAGGACTATGGACTGCCCCAGGGTCACTGCAGACGGTGTTGCCGTCAGGGTGCAATTTGGCGGATCAGGCGTGGTGCCCCCGACGACAGAATAAGAAGCCGTGCAGCTGTTACTCCCGCCCGGGCCCGATACGCTTGCTGCCGCGGTGAAAGTCCCTTCGCTCGAAGGGGTGATCGTAAGTTGGCCGTTGGGGTGAGAAACCGAAATGCCATTGATGCTTGCGGAAGTGGCTGTGCCAAATGTCGACAGATTCAGAGTAACCGCTTGGCCCAAAGTGACAGTCGGGGGGGTAGCGCTCAATTGACAGGTCGGTGCCGGGGGGGTGGTTCCACCCGTTACTGTGTAGCTTGCCGAGCAGCTATTGCTGCCCCCGGGACCTGAAACACTCGCCGACGCGGTAAAAGTACCGACGCTGGAGGGGGTGAGCGAGATCTGTCCGCCAGTTACAGAAACCGAAGTGCCGTTTATCGAAGCCGAGGTTGCGTTCCCCGTAACGGAGAGTTGTAGACTGAGACTTTGTCCCAGACTCACGGAGCTTGGGTTGGCGCTTAGCTGACAGGTCGGCGCGGTTGGGCCGGGGCCTTGGGAGCAGTTTTTGTTTACGCCGCAGATTTCGACGTTATTTTTTTGCGCGAAGTCTTTTAGAAATTCCTGACTTTCGGTTGAGTCTAAACGCGCGCTGTAGGTTGTGTCCTTAATGTTTCCTTTGGAGATCACTCCTAAGAGATTTTTCTGCTGTCCGCTGATGCCAAAGGCCGGGCCGCCGGAGTCTCCGTAGCAAGTGGCGGCGCCGCCTGCTTTACTAGAAACCATGTCGTATCCCGCAAAGCGCGTGACCACAGTCGTACCTTTGCGCAGAATTCCGTCCTCGCCGCCGATGGCCTGGCCGTTGCCAGTTGGTGTGGTGCAGCCATAGCCCATGAGCGTCAGCTCACTTCCGACTTGGGGGGTACCGGTAATATTTGCGGGGGGGACGTTGATGTCGGTAGTGCTCAGCCCAAGCGCCACATCATGATCCTTGCCTGTCATATATAAAGGACTGCGCGTTATCTTTACCGAGTAGTTCGTTCCTTTGATCGAAAAAGTTGCGGTCGCCCCATCTCCGGCGCAGTGCGAGGCAGTGAGGAGCACGCGCGGGCCAACTACCGTGCCCGTGCACGTGGAGGCCCCGGATTTTATCCAAACCACTTCAGGAAAAGATCCGTCGGTGACTTCCGTGCCGTTGATAAGCCTGTCGGTTTCTGAGTCATTGAAGGAGCGATTCGCCGTGGCAAAGGTTGTGGAGGAAACAAAGCCGTAGACGAGACCCAGTAAAAGGCTGAGCTTTATCATTTTTTCTCCTGCTTTGGCTTGCGGCCGAGTATTGGGGTAGGCTGAAAACGCCTAAGACTAACAGAGATTATACAACTGCAGATTGGGGACGGGCAAAAAACACGGAAACACCGTTATCACCCGTTAAACTAAACTAACTCTGTGCGGCGTGGTTTAGAGGGCGTGCTAAGCAGCTTCAATAATGGGGAGTCGGCCGACTTCGATGTTCTCTTTGTAAGGAACCATGATGGATATTTGCGTGCCCCGTCCGCGGACAGACATGACTTCGACGCTGCCGCCGAGATCTTTGGTCGAACGTTGGAGATGATGCAGGCCTTCCCCTCGTTCGGTCTCATGGCTATCGCTCTTGGCGGTGCTGAAATTGGTTTCCAAAACTTTCTGCACCAATTCGTAGTCGGAGGCCGAGGCGGCTTTCTCATCACCCTGACGTCGAAGCTTTTCTTTGAGGGCGTCGAGATTGATGCCGGCCCCATCGTCTTCGACAGTGATGAAGAGCCAATCCGATTCTGTACCTTTGGCGAGTGAGATATGAAGGTTGATTTGCCCTGCTTCTTCTTTACCTGCCACCAAACGCTCTGCGGGAAGCTCAATACCGAACTCTATCGCGTTTTTTAAGGGATGTATTAGCTCAGCTAGAAGTTCCAAGTAAGCCTCGGGAACAATGCGGGTTTCTCCGCCGGTAATCCGAAGGGGGTGAATACGTTTTCCGTACTTCTGCGCTAGTTGTTGGATTAGATCGTCAAAATGGGCGATAAATTTGATTACCGGTTCGCGCACAAAGTGCGCGTCGAAGCTTTCCTTGATTTCTGCCGGAGAAGAGGCGTTTGCAATTGCCTTGGAAAAATCCAGCAACTCGCGGTGCGAAATTTCGAGCGTATGATCGTTGGAGTTAAGTTCCAATCCGAGGAGGTTTTCGCTTTCCTTTACAAAGTCATCGATGCAGGTCTGGAGCTCAGCTACCTGGGACTCAAATTGATCCACAAACTTGGAATGGCCTGGATTGGATTTCAGGGCGCTGAAGGCCTCGTCCACCAGTTTGGTTTTTTCTTCTACGGTATTCAGAGAGAACAAAAGCGCGCCGCTTCGAATTTCGTCTAGGATCTCTCGCGCGGCTTCACTGCGAAGCACGGCGGAGTTATGGACAGCGCCGAGCAAAACATGCAGCCCACCACGGGTGTTCCGGATGTAGTGTGCGACTTGGTGCTTGTAACGAAGAATCTTGTCTGCAAAGCGGAGATTGGTCTCAGGGAGCGGAGGAGGTGTGACCTTATTGCGGTTCTCCTGTCCTTCCATGGAGGCGATGGTTACGATCCCGGTGATGTCTTTATTGGAGTTGCGCAATGGGTGATAAGTGAGCTTGATGCGTCTTCCATTTGAATGTCGACGAGATTGCGGGAGCTTTGCCAGGGTTTCGTGAACGGGCTGGCGCTCGGCAAAAATCGCTTCTACGAGTGCCTCTCCGATTTTGTCGTCCATCCCGAGAACCGTCCAAATCGGAACCTTGTCAGGGTGCACTTCCAGGTAGTCTTCACAGATCTTTGAATATTGAGGAAGTACTTTCCCATCCTTCAAGAAAATGAGGCAACCCTCATCCAGCTTTCCGAGTAGGGCCTGGTACGCTTGTATCGTTCGCTTGAGCTCGAGCTCTTTGGCGTGCAGGTTTTTGCTGAGTTGTTCTTTTTCGTCGCGAAGCGTACTGAGCTCACCACGCGAGTCCATAGAGTTTCGGGTGCTCGATTCAAGCATTCCATTGACCGCCTGAGCGAGTCTTCCGATTTCATCGCGCCTGACTGTAAAGATGTTTCCGCCAGGAACTCCATCTGCTACTGAAACCACCGCATCCGTCATTTCATCAAGCGGACTGGCAATGGAGCGCCCGACAAGCGCGGCCAGTAAAAGAAAGAAAAAGAGAAGGGCGAGGGAGGGCAATCCGGCCCATTGAGCTACCTGTTGTGCAGCGGCTCTCAGTTCGTCGTCGACCTTGTAATCGACGGCGACAATCGCGATGACCGATCGCTTTTTGTTTCGAATCGGTGCATACGCCGATATCCAGGTCCCTTTTCGGTCTTGGTAGAAGGCGGTACGTGTTGGCTTTCCGGTACGCAGGCACTCCAAAGCGGACGGGTTTAGCGGGATGCTGTTGCCCACATAAGTTTTTGGATTACTCATCGTGATGAATACGAGTGAGTTTTCTTTCCACTGGGGCTGAACCAACGTGTAGATATCAGAACCCAGTTCGTTGATTTTTTGAATGCGTCTAAGAATGCGCTGAATTTTTTTGAAATCGTCCCGCTTAGTCAAATCTGGATCTCGATCCAAATAAGCTTTTACAATCTGCTGGTGAGAATCCCCGTTAATAACCAATGCCGCTGTCCGCGCGACAAATTCCATTCGCGAGCCGACCAAGCTTTCTACATTGGTCTTCATCGTTACATACATGTACGACGCTTCTTTTACGAAGTACATGAGTACGATGAAAAAGGCGAGTAAGACAACCTTCAATGTAACAGGAAGATCGCCAAAAATTTTCTTGAAGCTCTTCATTATGCTTTTTGGTGGGCGAGAGAGAACAGAGCAACCCCTCTTCTATTCGGCGAGAATTTACAGGGACTTAAGAGGGATTATGCCAATTCGATCGCGCGTTGCGACGAGCTTCGAGAACAGAGTTAATTTGACGTAACGATCCTAAAAAATTTACGAGAGAAGCCCTGCGTCAATGCAGGCGCGCTCGTAATCGACTGTCGTTAAGCCACTCGGATCGTTTGCGGGGATTTCACGCGTTGTGCATAGATCAAGAAGCCAGTAACGCCGAGCGCCATTGGGGAAGTATGAGCCATCGTTGTTCTTTGCAAAGCTCGGAGAGGAAGAGAAGCGGCCGATAGCGGCGCCGTTGTACATAATCTCAAAATAGAGCACGGTCGAAGGTCTACCCGACAGCTCTTTGGCCGTGAGCGGAATATCCGAGTTGCGGACCGCTTCGTTATCTCCGGGGCAGGGACCCTCGCTGAGAGAGAGTGCGGATCCGTTGCTCACCGCGCCAGCGGTCATCAGGCACATTGTGGAGCTCTTTACCGTGCGTCCGTCTGGAAGCGAGAGTGTTACTTTCTTGGGGCCTCCGATTTCGCGCAAAGAGGCGAGTGTCGGAAGAGAGTCCTTACTAAATTCGCCCTGCTGCAATCGGCGACCGATCTGCATTTTGGCAACGTCCAAGTTCATACGCATCGACTGCGCGCGGGGACGGTAGTTGGGGGGCGGCACCAAAGAGCCGAGCGGAATGAAAGTCCGCAGGCCGGAGTTGCCGTTGCCGCCGTTTCCGCCGAGCCGGCCGCGTTGTTCACCTGGCTGGGGATCGGCACAGGCCACCGCCAAAAACAGAACTGCCACTCCCACGAAATTCAGCGTGCTTTTCATCTAACCGTCTCCTCAAGAGTTCTCTTAATGATCCTTATTGATGCAACGCATTATATGAAAAGCGGAGATCGTGTCAAGATGCCCGTAACTAGCTGATATTGCAGAAGGGATACTGCCCTTTTCGCAGCTCTTGTTACAATAGGTTGTGTCCGTCCGTCGGGATGGTATACGGATGAGTCCCAGAAGGAGCAAGTGATGGCCATTAGAAAAGTCGCCCGTATGGGGCACCCCGTACTCAGAAAGGTTGCGCGGGACCTGAAACCCGAAGAAATCCAGAGTGCGGAGATCCAGCAGCTCATCGAAGACATGAAGGCGACGATGCGCGAGTATGGGGGAATCGGAATCGCAGCGCCGCAAGTCCACGAGTCGGTGCAGCTTGCACTGATTGATCTGCCTCCGTCGGCAGAAGAACCTGGTCAGTCGCTCACCGTCTTTGTGAACCCCAAAATCAAGGTGCTCGACAAAGAAGAGCAGGGCTACTGGGAGGGTTGTCTTTCCGTGCCCGAACTGCGGGGTCTCGTTTTTCGTCCCCGCAAAGTCGAAGTCTCCTACCTCGACGAGAAGGGGAAGAAGCAGAGCTTTGTCGCCGAAGATTTTCTGGCTACCGTTGTTCAGCACGAGCTCGATCATCTGCAAGGGATACTATTTGTGGATCGCATCGAGGACATGACCAAGCTCGCGTTCTTGGAAGAGTACCAACGTTATTGCCTACCAAAGCCTGAGGACGGGATCGGCGAGTTGGGTGACTGAACCCCCCTATTCCGAATGAATACATGTTCTCACGCGACCTTAGCCGATCGGGGGCGCGTGTAGAGGCGCTGGGCGGACTAAACCCTAGACCACTCTATGCAAAACGGAATTGTGTTAGCTGTGGTGCCCGAAGCTTAGACAATTCTTCGTCAGCCTCAGGTTGATTTTTCTGGCTTTGATTATGCACTCCAATTGTATTGTGCGGGGTCTGACACTATTTTTACTTCTTCTTTTTTCGCTCCCGGGCAAAGGGTTTGCTTGGTCGCATTCCGATGTTACAACGCTTGCAGAAGAAGCCATCGCAAACACCAACGCGAGCGCCATCAGCCTTCGCACAAACCCCAATGATCCGCGGTTTCGGGACGCGTACTTACTTTCTCTGGACAACCTCGCACTCGCCCGGCAGGCGATCGAAGAGGAATTTCAAAAAGGAGCGATTAGCGCGCGTACTCGCACGCGAATGCTCGTGCGACTCGCTCGGATGCTTAACCAGGAACCCACAGGAGATTTTGGTTCGGCGGTGGAGGCTGCCCTGGAGGAAAATCCTGAAAGCGAGCGATTCGTCCCGCCCGCCATTCCGAATGAGCTGCAGGAAAAATCGGTAGCAAGCGGTACTGCGGAACCGTCGTTTCCGAGTCCAATTGCAACCAATGGAAGCACCGTGGTTTTTCTGACACGAGATCTTTTTCCTCCGGCCATTGCGACTCAGCCGACGGCTGTCGCGGAGCGCGACAAAGGGCCCAAAAAAAAGGAACCTCTCTCCAAAGGTTACAACGCTCCTTCACTTTCTTCTTCTCGACCACTCGGTTCGCTACTCGACAAGTCTCCCGTCGAAAACACTTCCGACGGTGCGCTGGATCTTTTGGCTTCCGCGTTGGATAAAGCGCGCCAAAGTACTCCCGCGAAAGAGGCGCCGGGCGCCGCGGTGGCATCTACATCTATCAGCAAGTCGCTTGCGCCCACTTTGGCGCCGGGGCTCAAGTCTTTAGCGGCCGGGCTGTCCGGAAAAGTTGCCCGATCGTCTGCTTCTCTGGGGGGGCTAGAACCCGAGTTCCTCTCCCTGGCGGTACGACCGTCTCACGCGCGCAACGGGTTTTCATGGTGGTGGCTTGGTTTATTGGCCGCGCCTATGCTCTGGGGACTTCTCTGGTTTCTTCGTCGTCCCAAAAACCGCATCCATTAAGCACTTCTAAAATTTACTGGATTGCCATGACGCGCGCTGCTATACCGTCTGAATGCGTTTGCTTTCAGTCGTGCTGACTCTTTGTATCTCTCTGTCTTGTTTTGCCTTTCCGCGTATCGACGTTGTTCTAGATCTGGATGAGCTGCTCTTCTTTTTGATGCCGGACTTGCTCGAGGAAGACTCGACTCATGTGAACACGGTTTTGCCTGAACCCACCGGAGAGGTCAGCTATCGAGTAGCGGACGGCGCGGCCGCTTTTATACGCTCCTTAGAATTCTTGCCGGGCGATGTCCGCGTAAGTTTTCACAGCACCGGACTGGCGAGCAGAAACCTGTCCATATTGGCAAAACTTATGGTCGATTCGCTCCGGCAATTAAATGCTTTGGAACTAGCCGAACGCGTTTTGAGTCGGCAGCATGTGGGACTGACGGCGCTTAGATACCACGCCGAGGCCCATGAGGGGGGGCTCGATCCAGCGATCTTTCCTGAGGCCGAAAAAGGGAACGCGAAAAAAGACCTATCGATGATTGAGGGTCTGGATCTTTCTTACGCGATCTTACTGGACGACTACAATCGATCCGCTCTTTCTCATCAGCGCTTCAATCTCTTCTGGCTGCCCGAGCCTTTTGGCGCCGAGTTTTGGGAAAAATGGAGCGCGACGAAAAAACTCGTCTACTTGGAGAGCGCGGATCACATTATTTTATCCCACCTCCGTGCGGGGGATAAGGCGGGTGCGATGGATGTGGCGCGCAAGTATTTTTACTTCCGCAACCGCTTAGCTTTTGCTCGCGGTCTTTTGCAACAAATCTTTGAAAAAGCAAAGCAGTCAGGCGCGACAGTTCCCTCTGTAATAGAAGAGATGCTTTGGACAAAAAGGGGCGATCAGTATTATCTTAACCGGGGCCTCTGGGACGACTATTCCATCTATCGTTTAGGTCGCTCGCTTATCCGCCGTGCCGATCCGCAATTCCAGCTCTACAAGATAGAAGTAGAAGGTCTTAGTTATCCGGCCTGCTCTCAGGAAATGACCGATCCCGTTTAGACTTGTACGACTTCGCGAACTTCTGGCACCGCGTCTCTGAGACGTGTTTCCACTCCCATCTTGAGCGTCATTGCGGAGCTGGGACAGGAACTGCAAGCGCCTTGTAGATACAAATACACGACACCGTCTTCATAGCGATCAAAGGTAATGTCTCCGCCGTCCATCGCAACGGCAGGGCGAATTTCCTGATCTAGAATCTCGCGGACTCGCGTTTCTACGTCACCGCCGGCACCTTGGGTATCGCGACGGGATTGTTCTTGGGCAAACCAAGTGGGTGTAAATGGAGAGCCGTTGCTCTCCAAAAAACTCTGGATACGCTCGGGTACCTTTTCTGCGATCGTGTCCCAGTTCCCCTTTGGAGACTTTGTGATAGTCACAAAGTTTGTTCCCACCATGACCGCCTCAACGCCCGGCACCTCAAATACTTGCGCCGCGAGCGGGGCGTGCTCACATTGGGAAAGGCTCGTGAAATTGGCGGCACCGCTAGGCAACAAACTGCGGTTTACCGAGAACTTCAGCGTGTTCGGGTTGGGCGTGAATTCAAGATTTACGTAGATGGCTTCTTCACTCATGGCTCAGTCGTTTCTCCTTAAAAAACGCCCATACCGTATCATTTTGTATGGATTAACGGAAGCCCTGTTGCGCCGTCTGGAAGCCTGTACTATACCCCTCTTGCCGGTCGTTAGGCCCGCCTAACGAGCAAAAGGGAACCCGGTGAGAATCCGGGACTGCCCCGCAGCGGTATGTGGGAACGAAAGCCAATGGGATCCTCCCAGCACTGGTTTATTCCGGGAAGCTTGGCCGTAGGAGTCGCCCACAAGTCCGAAGACCTGCCGGCGAAGGCGATTGCCTTCTGTACTCGAGGGAGTTTTGCGCAGTTTTATATTCATTTTGCTTTTCTGTATCGCCGTGTGCCCTTCGGCCCGGGCGGTTCAAAAGATCATCGTGCATGGTAAGCGGGACCGCTCGCTCAGCCCTGCAGGAAAATCTGAAATGGGCGGGAAGCGCTTGGGGCTGGGCGCGGGTCAAGGTGTAGGCCAGGCTCTCCTGGAAGAACCGTCTGTGCAGGTTTTAGCGGGAGGCGATTCTTCGAGCGTTCCCCAATTTCTGATACGCGGTCAGGACAATGTCGAAAACCGCTACTTTCTCTTCGGTTTCCCACTGAGCAATGCCCGTCTGAATCAACCGGATTTGGATCTGCTATCAACTCATTTCTTTCCTACATTGGAGCTTTACGCGGGAGGGGTGCCGATCCACTTTGCGGAAGATGGGCTGGGCGGGGCCGTGCAGTTTGGACTGGCCCCTTGGGATTCCCCGACGCAGCTTCTTGCCCGCGGTGGTTCCTTGGGTGCCTTGAATGCCATGGCCGACGTGCGTAGCGGAGACACTCTGCGTTTAGGCGTTGAATACACGCAGTCCAACGAAGATTTCCTATACTTCGATGATAACGGGACCCCCCTTAATTTTTCTGATGATCGGTTTCAAAGACGTGACAACAATCGCATGCACCGCTACGTCTTTTTTCCGCGTTACTTGGTGCAGAGTTCCCGCACTCACCAGTTGGAGCTCCTCAGTTGGCATTCTGGTTTGTATCGGGAAATTCCTGGCGCGGTTCGCGGTACTAGCGGCGGCACAGTGCAGGAGTCCTTTCAACTTTCCGGACTACGATCGCAATGGACCCCACCCGGGGATCTGGCCGTGGAGTCGCACCTGTACGTGCGCCACAATCTTGAAGAGTTAAAGGGCGTGGCCCCTATCGTCGGGACGGCGGTACAGGATTTTAGCGCGAGCCACTTGGCGGTCGGCGGTCGATCCCAGGTGCGCCTTTGGCCGTGGGATTTGGATCTCGTTCTAGGTGCCACTTGGGAGCGTTACTCCTTGTACTCCCAGAACTCAGGCGATCTGAGCACGCAGGATCGTTTGCAGCTTCCGCTAGGGCTAGCGGCCTCTTGGAAGCTTCGTCCCAACTTGGAAATACGTCCCGCTCTTCAAGGACACTTCTACGATTACCGGACCTCCGGAACGCGGATAGTTGGCAATACGGGGCAGAATAGTTTTGGGCTCAAAGCTCGATACATTTTGATTTCTCCTCGTTTGGGGGCGGAATGGACTCTCGCCCCTGCTCTGAGGTGGCGAGCCCTTGTCGGACAATTTTACCGGGCGCCGTCTCTCTTTGAGCTTTTTGGCAGTCCTGTGGGAGTGTCGCCGGCTCCGGATTTGCGTTACGAATCAGCTCTAAAAACAGAGACGGGATTGGATTGGTCGCGCGATTGGGAGGGTTTTGTGCGCCGCTTTCAGTTGAGCTATACGATAGCCTACCAGCAGGCCCGAGATCTCATTACTTACATCGCAAATGCGCAGAACTCGAGTGTGGCAACAAACATCGGCGCCAGCCGAATTCTTACGCAGGAATTCCAGGCGGTGGCCGAGTTTGGATTTGGTGGAAGAGTCCAGACAAGCGCTATCTGGATGGACTCGGACAACCTGTCGCGGGTTTCCTATGAAACCGGAAAAGATCTGCCACTTCGTCCAGAGTGGCGCCTACACGCGAGCGCTTCCTATAGCCTGGGAGAGTTTGAATTTGGGTACCAACTTGCCTGGGTTGGGCCCGCTTATGGCGACACTGCGAACACACGCAAATTGGGAGCCGTACTCTACCACTCAGCCAACATTGCATGGAGAACCCAGCAACTAGGAATGTTTCAACTTGAGGGACGCAACCTTAGTGACGCGACGACAGCGGCTTCCAGCTACCAGAATACGACTATTGAAACCATAGACTACACGACGGGGTACTCGGGTTATCCGGCACCCGGAAGGAGAATCTACTTAACATGGACGTATACAATATGAAAATTAGGGCTCTTGTTTGTTTTTTATTCGTTCTTGGAGGGTGTGCCGATCCGAAATCGACATTCGCACCGAGTGAAAGTATTTCATGCCGTGCCCCCGAGACTCCAAGATCTGCCTGGGAGCGCCAAAGTCGTGCCTCGGGCCTCGCGGTATCGACTGTCGACAAAAACTTCAAAGAGGGTCTCATCCGATACGTCGATCTTGTGAAGGGCCAAGTTTGGCAAACTCCCGGTCTCGGATCTGGCGACAGCTTTGTGAGAGCCGATGAAAAACACTTTTACGTTGTTAATAGACTCCGCCAAGACGGTGTGCGTATCTTGGATCGTCTCACGATGGAGGCACTAGTTGATAAACACGATGAGGATCTGAGTAACCCCAGTGACGTCGCCGTCGTGGGTGATAAACTTTTTCTGAGTCGCTACGAGAAGAAGACTCTTCGACGTTACCGTCTTCCTGAGCTAGTCCTCGAAAAGGAATATGACTTAAGTCCTTTTGCGGACGGCGATGGGATTCCGGAGGCGCAGTGGATGAAACACAGCGACGGACGTCTTTACATTGAACTCCAGCGACTGACGCGCGATCCGAAAACTCCACTGATGCTTCCGAAAGATTCCGGAGCCGTGGCCGTTTTAGATATTGAGTCGGACACCTTGCAACCTAAAGCCATTGCGCTCACGGGTGGAAACCCCGTGACTGACCTGAAGTTTGACCCAAAGGGTGACCTTTTCGTCGGCACGATGGGGCAATACGCTAAATTGGACGGCGGTATAGAGCGTGTCACCGGCAAGCCGGGCTTTGTAGTGACGGAAGAAGAACTTGGCGGCGACATCGTCGATTTTGCGTGGACTGGTGAAACGGAACTTGTAGCCATCGTACGATCGCTGCCGCCCGTTCACACGCGGCTCCTTCGCGTGCAATTGGGCGAGTCGCGGAGCCAGACCATAATTACTGAGCGCCCACGAGACTTTTACGAGGGGCTTCATAGTGTGCTCTATCTGGAGAACTGTAACTCCGTCGTAGTGGCAGATCGCGATACGGAAAACCCGAGACTCTTTTTTGTCTCGCTCGAAGACTTTGCGTATGTTCCGGGCAGGTACCTGAGCGTAGGTTTGGCCCCCTACCACATGGTAGTGGCGCCCTAGTGTGGTAAATTGATCTTATGTTTCGTTCGCTTGCATTGTCGGCAGTGTTGCACCTTGGGTGCGCGGCTGTACTCGTTGGTGTCTACAGCATTTTGCCGAAAAAACCCGTTGTGTTCTATGTGGAGCCCGTGTGGGAAGGGAGCGGGTTCGGTAGTGGGCAGGAGACGGCCGTGAAATCGGCGGTGGAGAAAGGGCCTCTCGTTGCGGGAGCTGAGAGGCTCGCGCCGAAATCTGCTGCCTCTGCTGTGAGTGGACGGCGCGCTGTAAGGGTAGAGGAGTTTCTGGTGGGAAAGGGGAACCGTGCGCCAGAATATCCCGAAGAAGCGCTGACGCGCGGTTGGGAAGGAGAAGTGGAAATCGGGATCCATTTTGTGGGGGGAAAACCCGATGTGACAGTGGTGCGCTCCTCTGGGTATGGCGTATTAGATGCCGAAGCCGTTCGGACTGCACAGTCGTGGCATCTGCCCGCGGGACTCTCAAAAGAGCAGGAAGAATATTTCAGCGTACCTATCGAGTTTACGCTCAAGGCGCCTAGCGAAGCGGACGGGGAGTAGCCGGGTTTCTCTGAAACTGGATCTTGGGAGTGGCTTCGGCTTTCAAGATGAAGTCCCATCGGATGCGGACAAAGCCGTCTGAGTCTATGATCCCACGTGGCGGGTTCGGGAATGGGGCCGCCTTATGGAAGGCTTCTACTGCAGCGTTGTCGACATCGCTGATCCCACTGCTTCCTACTCGAGAAATTTTTGTGATCTCGCCTTTAGGGTTCAATAGGATTAGTAGCTGTGTCGTCATTTCCTCGGATCGAATGGTTCCGCCTTTTGCCCAGTGCATGCTAAGTTTGCGCTCGACCGCAGGCTTCCAGTACTGGCGCAGAAGCTCCTTGATTCGGTGGTAGTAGGAAAAATAGCGGAATTCACGGGTTGAAAGCATGGTGCGATCGCCCTCGATGACCTCCTGTAGGTAGTCATCCGTGGCGGAGGTCAGCCCTCCGTCGCCCCCTACGCTGAGATCTTTTAGCGATAGAGTTTTCCAGTCTCGCTTTACGCCCTTTTTCTCGGCAACGCCGACGCCGTCTTCCACTTCCAGCGGGTTCGTGGAATCCGCGGTGTGCTCGGGATCGCCAGTGGGTGTCAGCCCTTTGGGACCCTCAACATCCTGCGACTTCGGGCCGGTTCCTGTGCCCTTTCGGAAATCGTCTACTTTTTTGGCCTTCATCTGCTGTTTTGCTGTTTGATTCTTGTCGCTAAGAATCGTGGCATTAGGATCCAGGTCTCTGTTGCCAGCATCTTCGCTTTCCGCAATTTCAGGTTCTTGTCTTTTTGGAACCTTGAAATCCTGTGGGCGGGGAACGTTGCGAAATTCTTCAGGGACCTCAGAGATCTCGATCGGGGGCGCTTCTGTAGGTGGTATCGGAAAGGGAGCTGCTTGCTGCAGCTGAACGAAAAGCAGAACCAAGTGAATGGCAATAGAGAGCACGAGTCCCCAAAGGACCGAAAAACTGGCGTGCTGATTTTCAAAATCATTCTTCATTAACGTTGTGTACTCATCAAATCGTATATGTGAAGTACCGTTTCAGCTGTCTCAGTTAGTTTTGGCGCCCGCTTGTCAGGGCTTTCGTAATTCCAGATATTGGCTTTCATTTCTTCAAATTTGAGCCGGCTCTCGTACGTACCTGGGGCTTTTTCGATCGCGCGTTGCAGGGGTAACCATTGATCTTCAGCCACAGTCCGTTCAAAGTTCTCCGAAGGGAGCAAATCGGGAAAAAGGTAGACACTGATGTTGGTGGCTATCATTCGGGCTTCCAGGGATTTGTTTGCTCTTAGCGTACGAGAGATATCTCTACGCAGGTCGTTCTTCCGTTCCGCGAACCGTGCGCTGCCGCCGTCCTCGTAGCTTTTTGCTAAATCGTTGAATCTGTCCTGAACAATTTGGATGTCGGGAGCGACGAGCGTTGCGAGATAAATGAGATAACCCAGGAAACCAATGACTCCGAAAATCGCTAGCGTTGCCCATTGGTGGTGACTTCCGGGCTTGAAGAACGAACGAAATTCCTTCTTTAAGTTATTTGGGGAGAACGTCTGTTTCAACGGTTCAAGGAATTTTGCAAGGAAGTCTTTCACTGGGTGACTCCAATCGGATTCAAGGCGCACGCTGCAATGTTGGAAAGGTGGATAGAAAGCTCTTCCGAATAACTGCGGGCGCGTCTTCTATCCCAGACTCTCGCGAAACCAGCGGTGAACAGATTTCTGTCGCGCGCTAAATCCAAAAGTATGTCGGGGTCCGTTACCAGCTGCCGGATGCGGTTCGTTCCGAGGCGCTTTTCCTCCGCATTCCAGAAACTCAAGATGCCCCGTGTTCCCTTGTTGTACGCCATGACCGCATAGAGCCACAGGAGCTTCGGATCGTACCGGATACCACGGCGCTCAAGCAGAGATCCTAGATGGAGGTACCGGTTTTTCAAATAGAGTCCGGTCGTGACCACCGCAGTGGGAATGGAGAAGTAAGAGGAGAGCGAGTCCGGCGTGGCGCTATTGGCTGAAATGGGTCTGACGTCAGAACCCAACAACCGAATTAGGTGGCTTCGGTTGCTAGTGCTGTAGCGGTTGAGTTGGTAATTGATTTCTTGAAAACCGAAATGAGTGAATTGCCCAAGGCCGTAGCTGGGGATGTTACCTTCCATTCCCAGACGGTGGTTGAGGCGACTTTCTTGAAAGAGCAGGCACCACAGGAGCCCAGCGGGGATCTGGAGTACCTTCGCCGTTTGTACTGTTGCGTGGAGGATGCGCGATTCGCTGTCGCCATCGAGTCGTTTGGTTTCTCTTAGCAGAATCAGCTCCGACTGAAAGTTTTGACTAACCGGAAAGCTAGGGCTGTAAAAGTGCGGTTTTGTTTTTGGCGCGAACGCGAACCAATACCAGCTGTGGTAACTCACGAATAGAACCGCCGCGATCCAAATCCAGCGTCCACGAATTTGCGCAAACTTTTTAAGCACAGAGGTCTCCAGGAATGGAATCGGCTATTTCCAATTGAAAGTTGACTACTTAAACTTCCTTGCGGAGAGTTGAATGCTGCGTGCTAAAGCTTGTGTTGGCATCGCGCGACAAGGGAGAGGTGAAGCTGTTTCAAAAAACACGAAATCTCGTTGCGGCGACCGTCCGATCCCAGCAAATTGTGTTCGTTTTCTCACGTTATGCGGTGTGGGAAGGGCTTCTCGCGCTGGGTCTAGAGCTCGGCAAACGTGGGTTGTCCTTTTCTCGCCCGCGCCGAGCCAGTATTCCGCTCGATGCGGTGTTCGGAAAGAAACTGGCCCTAGCGCTGTACCGCCTCGGCCCGACCTTTGTAAAACTTGGTCAGATGTTAGCCCTCCGACCGGATCTGATTGGCGATCCGGTGGCCTCGGAGCTGCGCGTTCTGTTCGACCAGGTGCCGCCCGTCCGCTTTGGCGTTATCAAGAAAATCCTAAAGGAGGAGCTCGGGAAAAAAGTTGTGGAGGAGGCTTTTTCGCGCATTGAAACCAAACCGCTCGGGTGCGCGAGCCTGGCGCAGGTGCACCAGGCGGAGCTCAAGGACGGGACGCCCGTCATACTAAAAGTGCAAAAGAAGGGGGCGGCGAAACTCGTGCGAGTAGATTTAAGCCTCTTGGAGGGTATATCAAAGTCTGCGGATCTCGCTTTTCCGCGTTACGGTATCCGCCAGATGTACGAAGATTTTTACCACGCGACCATTCGCGAAGTGGACTATCGCGAAGAGGCAAAAAATATCGAGCAGTTCAGGAAGAACTATTACAGCATTTTCTCTTCAGCCGACGTCATTTTCCCTCGTTACTACGCTGAACTCAGTACTCAACGTGTACTCACCATGGAGCCTCTCCGAGGACGGAAGGTGTCGCAACTTCAAAAAGGTTCCACGGTGGCTCGGCAGGCCGCCTCTCAAAGTGTCGCGGCCGTATTGGAGCAGATTTTCGATCACGGTTTTTTCCACGCGGACCCGCACGCCGGCAATCTTTTCTTCATGGAAGATGAGGGCAAGATCGGCTTCATTGATTTGGGCCTGGTTGGTCAGCTGAACCCGGAAGACAAGAGAAGGTTTCTTAAGGTTTTGATGGCAATACTAAAACGCGATAAGCCCGGGTTGGTAAAATCCATTTACGAATTGGGCGAGCCTTCCCCAAAAACAGACTACCAGAAATTTGAGGCCGACATTTATGCGCTAATGGATGAAGTAAAAAGCACCGGCGTTAAGAACGTCAAACTCGACAAAGTAGTGAACCAACTGCTCGGCATTGCACGCAACCACCGGATACTGATTCCGAACCGCTACGTATTGATGCTTCGGGCCTTCCTTATCATCGAGGGCGTGGCGAAGTCACTGGATCCCAACCTTTCCATGTTTCAAATGGCCCCGCCGATTGTGGCCAGAAGCCTGATGAAGACGTACAACCCGTTTCGCATTTTCCGGCGCTAGGGCCGGGATTTCGGCACCGAAAGCGACAAAAATTGGCAGTTCGGCCTATCTGTTGGGCAGCGCTTAGGCACAAGCGCCTTGGCACCCATTTCGCATCTGTTGGGGGCGTGAAAGCGGAGCAAAGGGGGGCTTGATGTTACACGTAATCAAAGTATTTATTTCCCTACTCTTCTTCGCATATTCATTTGTTGGAAACATCGCTTACGCCTCCCAGTCTGACTCCGAACAGCGGCTCCAAACCCATCCGATTGTGTCAGAAGCCTCACAAAGTCCTGCCTAATCCTGCGATGTTTACCAAGCAGCAGGGAGTTTTCTTCATTATTTAGTTTCAGATTAAGCACACGCCACCGTGCGCCGAACGGTAAGTTGGTGAAGAGTCGGAGTCAAAAAGTATTCTGTTTCGTTACCCTAGCAACGGCGTTTCTTTGCCTCCAAGGCCCTCTGGTTGCTGACGAAACACCGGTCGAAAAGAGCAATCCCGAAGCGGAAATTCTTTATCTCAAGGGAAAAAGTGCTGCGCTGGATGGAAAATACCGACAGGCGGCCAGCTATTTCGAGCAGGCCCTAAAGAAAGACGCGAACAGCCCCGCTATTTTGAATCAGCTAAGTGAAGTTTATCTCAAGCTTGGTGACAACGATCGAGCGATTGAATTGGGAAAGCGGGCGGTTGAGTTGGACCCGAAGAATGAGTCCTATCACTCTTCTTTGGCATCTGTTTACGCTTCAGCTAAGCAATACAACGAGGCCCGCACCTTTTATAAGAAAGCTCTGGAGTTAAACCCGACAGACCGGAAGCTGCCCTTGTTACTCGGGATCGTCGAAGCAGAACTTGGGAATTTGGATGACTCTATCGAAGTGTTTAGTACTTTCATCAAAGAAAATCCGGATCGCGAAACCGGTTACTTTTACCGTGCCAGAATCTACTTAGAAAAAGACGATATCGAAAAAGCCAAGAAGGATCTGGCTTCGGCCCTCAATCTCCGCCCGAGTTTTGTTGAAGCTGGGCTCACCCTCGGGATGCTGCACGAAAGACTGGGGGAAATCGAAGAAGCGATCAACGTTTATCGCAAAATCGATGGCGGCGGACGGTATAAGAAGCGTCTAGCGCAGCTCTACCTCCAACAAAAGAAATATAAAGAAGCACTTCAGCAACTGGTTGAATACGAGGCAAGCGAGCCTGATGATTTTACGGCAAAAGTGAAGATCGGTCTTATTTACTTTGAGCTGAAAGACTACGTCAATGCGGCCAAGAAATTTAATGCGATTCTGAAGGAAGAGCCCAAGTCAGACAACGTACGTTTTTATTTGGGCGCCGTGTATGAAGAGGATGGCAAGACCGACAAGGCGATTGCGGAGTACAAGAAGGTCTCTTCGGAATCCAGCTTCTTTGCCCAAGCTGTGCTGCACGTCGGTTTTCTTCTGAAGGACAAGAAAAAGATCAAAGAAGGGATCAGCTACTCGCGCGGGATCGTAAAAAAGAACCCCGATGTTCCGGAGTTCTATGACATGTATGCGTCCTTCCACGAGGCAGCGAAGGAGTATAACAAGGCTCTCGATGTCATTCAGAATGGATTGAAGCGCCACCCTGCGAACGAAAAGCTGATGTACTTTGAAGGTGCGATGTACGATAAGCTTGGCAAGCGCGATCAAGGCATCGAGAACATGAAAGCGATCTTGAAGATCAACGACAACAATGCACATGCGCTTAACTTTCTGGGTTATACGTACGCGGAAATGGGAAAAAACCTGGACGAAGCTGAAGAGTTGATTTCCCGAGCTTTGAAGCTGCGCCCTAACGACGGGTTTATTGAGGACTCTCTCGGCTGGGTGCTCTTCAAAAAAGGGAAAGTTGAGCAGGCACTGGAGCGTCTACGCAAAGCCAAGGAACTGCAGCCCGAAGAGGCAGTTATTTACGACCACTTGGGAGACGTTTACGCTCATAAAAAGGAATTTGATCGCGCTCAAGAAATGTACCAAAAAGCCATCGAGTTTTCCGCAGATCGCGACAAAGAACTCTCCAGCAAGGTCAAAGGCAAGCTCGCCGCGCTAAAGACTGATGAGCGGACTCCGTCTACAGAGAAAAAAAAAGACTAGAGATGTGAGCGGCTAGCTCTTTTAGTGCAATTCAAAAAAACTTACGCCCAAGCCCGCCAAAAACGCGAAAAGCCGCGGATACTTGTCAAAATTGCTACGGTGCAGTTCGGGAATCAGATCACAAGATGCAATGTAGAGGAAGGTCCCACCAGACAGCGACAGCAGGATTCCCGCCGTTCGGCTAACCATTTCGTGGCTGAAAAAGTTGGTTGCGAGCAGCATGCCGGCGGGAGTAGCCAAGGCAATTCCGGTAATGAATTTTACGATCTGAGACTTGGATTTTCCGCCCAGCTTGAGCAGGGAGGTCAGCGTGAGTGCCGCAGGAGCTTTGTGTACCAAGACCGCGAGCAAGATAAGTGGCCCGATGTCGAGCGCCACCAAGGTCGAAGCTAGGGCAAGGCCTTCAATGACCGCGTGAACGGCGAGACCAGCAAAGGCGGCGAGTCCGATGGTATGGTAATCGCAACCGTGCTCTTCGCAGCTGTGGATCATTACAAAGCGCTCGAGCAACATGAGCAGCACGAATCCAATCAGGAAAAACGCGCCGAACTCTTCAGGGATGAGCTCCGCCGCTTCCGGCAGCATGTGATTGAGCGACATTCCGAGCAGCAAGCCTGCCCCCAGGCTTACGATGATGCGCAAGTAGCGCTCTTTGAACGAGAAGAACACCGGCAAAATGCCACCGATGAAGGCGGTTACGAATGTGAGACCGGCATAGAGCCAGAAGCTTGTCGTCATGAGAGAGCTAGCACCCTACGAAGTTTTTCTAGTTTTCCTATACGAGGATGCAGCTCTTCGCCATCAAAAAATATGCGAGCCAGCGGATCTTTCGTGGTTGGGGGGAGCAAAAAGAGGTGTCGGGCGTTAAAGGGGACGGCCAGGGGATGGCGATCCTTCATCGCGTCCATAAACCGCAAGGCCTCGGCTAGGGCTTCGGGTTTCCGGGATAGTTTGAGCGAAAGTATGTCCACCCGGCCCGGATCTCGGCGGGATCGTAGAAGAAAGGTTGGAAATAGAGATAGGGGGTAAAACACGACCTGCCGGCTCACGAGCTTAAGTGAGTACTCTCGTCGGACGTGGTGTGAGGAGATCTTGACCGGCGTGCCTACAAACCAGTCCATCACCGCCAAAAATTGGCTGAGCCAGCTTTGGCCAGGCACCTCTCCCTCTTTGAGGAGCACGAGTTCCCGCGCCAGTACCGCGGCTAATTCGGGTTCGCGAAGTTCGTCGAGCAAACCCCGAGTAAGAACCAGGTGGCTCGCTCCCTGTCTAAAGCCAAACTGGGCGATATTGAGGGACGGGGAATCAAGCAGATCCAGCTGCGGCTTTTTGATTTTCAAACGTCGACAATATTCCCCGACAATAGAATGTACGTGAGGTGCTTCCGCGAACGTAAGCTTTTGAACCCCGAGTCGTTTTTGAATGCGCTCTGTTGCGTGCACGCGCAGCCAATAAATGAATACCGCCGTCAGAAATAGGCCAACCAATAGTCCTTTGCGTTCCCAGAGAAGCCAGGGAGGAAGGGTAAAGAAAATCGCGACATAGAATGCAAAGAAAAACCAGCGTACCGCTGCTAAGACTGACATGATCGTTTCCTTTGACTTCGAGGGCCTTAACGCACATTCTAGCGGAGTTTTTTGCTGAGGCATACTATGGAAACCCCCCCGAACATGATCGACAGTGACGGGATTACAATCAGTCAGGCCGAGGTGGACCGATTTGTCGCTGCGACGCGTTCTGAGCACTTACGGGGTATCCCGCCTACCTTCCTAACGATCTACCGAAAAAGCGAGTTTGACCTATTGAATGAGCTACAGGTCAATTGGCGCTACCTGTTGCACGCAGAACAGGAGTACGAATACTTGGGGCCGCTTACTTTGAACAAAGAGCCGGTTGCTGTTTCCAAGGTAGTAGATCAAAAAGAGCGTCGGCGACGAGAAGAGGTAATGCGCTTCATTAAAACCGAGACAGATTTTTTTATCGACGACAAGTTGGTCGCAAAGGGGCGGTCTACCTTCGTAGTGCGAGAGCCGGTGGAGGCCGCGTGATGGAAGTGGGTCAGGTGCTCCAGTCGATCACCCGCACGCCTACGCGCGAGCAGCTCAAAGCTTATGCGGAGAGTTCTCGTGATCGTAACCCCATTCATATAGATGAGGCATTTGCGAAGGAGAAAGCGGGGCTTCCCAGCGTCATCGTGCATGGAATGCTGTCGATGGCGTTTCTGGCGGATCTCTTGGCGCTCAATTTCCCGGAGGACGAGTGGGTCCTCTGTCGCTTCAAAGCCCGTTTTCGAAAAGTGGCCTTTCCGGACGAGGCCCTTCGGTGTGAAGCCGTCGTCCGAGAGGTGGATGGAGACGGCACGGTGCAGGTCTTTGTCAGCGCGCATAACCCGGCTGGCGAGACCACGACGGACGGCGTCGCCTACCTGAAGCGGAAGTAATTTCTTTTTAAATCAGTTACTTAACTCCGAGCCGGTTGATGGCAGGCTTGGCTTTGTGCTAAGCTGCGCTCCGTTCCTGCATTCGGAGACAGAGATGAAACGACCAAACAATCACCTTTATTTAGTTAAGGGCGGTGCGCGTCCCCGCGTGGAGGGGCCAGTCACCCGCCTCGGGCTGCGGCAGAATTTTCAGCCCCTGTCCAAAAAGCACATCACATTGTTGTTTTTGCCAAAACTCATTCTACTCGGCCTCATTCTCTACTTTCTAATTCGTCACTAGGCGTTACGGCACGCAGCTACTTTAGTGGTTCGAACTTTGATATCCTCAGCTCCGTTTAGGGGGTAGGGGTGAGATTGTTTCGCCAGTCGGTTTTTAGCGGCGTCTTTGTGATCCAAGCGATAGTCCTGTTGGGAGTCGGTTTGTGGATCCGCACGTGGATGCTCGGCACGGCCCCGGGGGTGAGCGGAGACGAGGCGGACGTCTGGGCTCGCCTGTTCGATTTTATCCATGGCAATCCGGTGACTTGGGAATGCCCTACCGGAAAGTCGATTAGCCCTCTCTATATTGCGACGCTATTTCCCTTTGAGGTTATTTTTCCTAGAAGTTTTGTCACTCTAAGGCTCCCAGGAGTTTTCTTTGGTTTGCTGACGGCCTTTTTGAGTTTCCATCTTAGCCGTCGGCTTTTTGGAAATGTCGTTGGCGTGGCAACGGGGATGGTGGCCTTTGCGTTGCCCATGCACCTTGTCTACTCACGACTCTTTATTGAACAGAGTTTGATGGGCCTTACCGTGCTCCTAAGTTTTTACTATGCCCTTCAAGGGCGTAGTCTCGGTACCCTCGGGTGGTATGGGGCGGCCCTATTGCTTCACCCCGTGGATGTTTTTGTTACGCCGATGATCCTGGCGGCCTACTTTCATCATCTCTACTTTGAAAGTGCTGCCACTAGCACAGAAAAATATTTGAAAAGTCTATTTGCGGTGCTCGCGGGCCTTCTCGGAGTTGCCGCGATTGTGTGGTATGTCCCTGCGGATGCGTTCAACAATACTTGGAACCATCTGCGCAGGATCGATCTTTTTCCATCTTTTCTCTATTGGTTTGTGCGTATCTTTTCGGGGGTAACACCAGTAGAAGATGTTTCTGGTGCCCTTCCTTCTGCCCTTCGCTTTACTTTGGATGTGCTTGCTTTTGGGGGGGGAGGCCTCGTCCTAGTCTTAGGCGCTAGGCAGCTTGTGCGACGGGCGGACTCGAAGGGATTGGTATTATTTGGCGCTTGGGCCTTTTGCTTGCTTCTTTTCTACGTTGTTGGCGGCTTTATAGGCGTCCGGCCCGGACTGCAACGCCATTCGCTCTTTCTAATGGTGCCTACTATCTGGGTGCTGGTGATTTGCGGTCGTGCGCTTGTCTCTGAAAAGCAACTTTTGTGGGGAAGCACGGCCATCAGTTGGGTTTTTCTCTTGGTATTTGGTTACGGATTTCTGTGGCATTTCAATAAAACCGGTGGGACCTCCCACACCTTGTACCAGTCGGCGGAAGTCGAACCCAAAAAGCAGGTTTATGATTACCTCGCCAAAGTTTCTAAAGACAACAAGATCCGAGTGCTTGCCGAAGACTGGTGGGTTTTTCATCCCGTCCGTTATCTGGCGATGGGGAGTGACAAGTTAGAAATGGCGATGATGTTCCATCTCGGCCGCGGACTGCCATGGGATCAAGTTGAGAAATTTTTGGAGTCAGGCGGGTACGCGCTTGCCTGGCGCGGGGGCCGTTTGGAAAAAATGTTGGAAGAGCGACTTGGGATGTCGTCAAGGCTTCAGTTCACCGTGGAAAACCAGGGGGCGCGTCCGCTTTTGCAGATTTGGAAAATCGAACCCACGTCCAGACTTGTCAGCCCTCTGGGCTAGAGATAGCAAAGAACTATGCCGAATCAAGATCCTTACTACGTTGTCCCCCCCAAAGGAGCGGCGGTACCCATTGTACTCAGTTCGCCTCATAGTGGGACTGAGATACCGTCTACGATTGCGGCCACGATGCGGCCGGCTTTGGTAGAAGTTCCGGAAGATACGGACTGGTTTGTTCACCGCCTTTATGATTTTGTTTCTGAGCTAGGCGTGACATTGATCCATGCCCGCTATTCCAGGTATGTCATTGATCTCAACCGTGATCCGACAAATCAGCCTTTGTACTCTGATTTGCGCAAAGAAACAGCTCTGGTGCCGACCCAAACTTTTTCAGGCGCGCCACTCTATCGAGACGGAGCGCCCAGCACCAAAGAGCGTGAACGGCGTTTGCAGGCCTATTACCTCCCGTACCACGAAAAACTGGGGGGGCTCTTGAGGGAAATGCGACAGCAGCACCCACATGTTTTGCTGTTCGACGCGCATTCTATTCGGCGAACGGTGACTACGATTAGCGAGACGCCTTTTGCGGATCTTATACTTGGGGATCAAAACGGGAAGACCGCGCATCCGACCCTCACAGAAAGTGCACTCGCAAGCTTGAAGACGAGTTCCTATCAGGTTTCTCACAATGTACCTTTTAAGGGCGGTTATATCACTCGGCACTTTGGTAAGCCTTCAACCGGCATTCACGGTCTGCAATTGGAGATGTCTCAGGACGTGTACATGGATCCCGATAGGTTGACTCTGGATACCGAGAAGGCCACAAAAGTACGCCACGCTCTCCGCAATTTGATTCAGCATTTGCTGGGAACGCTCCAGTCAATTGAGGAGCCCACATGAAGCTCAAGTTCAATGGAGTTTGGGAAAACGGCCGGTGGCGCGAGCCCGCGTACGTGGAAATCGACGCTAACGGGATACTGACGTACCTTGGGGATGCGAAACCCGGTACGGAATACGAAGCGCACGAGGCCTACGTGGTTCCTGGTCTTGTAAACTCCCATTCTCACGCGTTTCAGTACGCCATGGCGGGAATGAGTGAGAGCCTGACCCCTGAGCACGATTCGTTTTGGACCTGGCGGGAGAAGATGTACCAGTTAGCGCTCAGTCTGAGCCCCGAGGGCGCGTACCGTGTCGCGTGCATGCTGTACGCCGAAATGCTTCGCCTTGGTTTTACACATGTGGTGGAGTTTCATTATCTGCATCACGATAAGAGTGGGAAACCGTACACCGAACTGGCTGCGATGGCGGAAAGTCTGATGCGCGCCGCGAGGGATGTCGGCATCGGGATGACTTTGGTACCCATCTACTACGAGACGGGCGATTTTGGCAGACCGGCGAGTGATGGACAGCGGCGTTTTCTTTCGAAAGATCCGGCGGCCTATTGGAAACTCTGGGAAGCGACGGAACGGCTCGCAAAAAATTATGGCGCGAAACTCGGTTGGGGATGGCATTCCCTACGCGCGTGCCCCAAAGATCACATGCACGCGCTCTTGAAAGAGGCGCCGGCGGATTTGCCCATTCACTTGCATATCGCAGAACAAGAAAAGGAAGTGCGTGCGTGCGAGTCCTTCTATGGGAAGCGGCCGATTGAATGGCTTTGCCAAGAGGTTTCACTTGATGCGCGTTTTCACCTGGTGCACGGCACGCACGGATCGGTGGCAGAACTGAAGCCGCTTCTTTCGACACAAGCGTGTGTGGTTTTATGCCCCTCAACAGAAGGCAATCTGGGCGATGGGTTTTTTGACTCTGCGTATTGGCAGCAAAACGGGGGCCGTTGGGCGGTAGGAACAGACAGCCATATCGGTCTGCAGGCCTTCGAGGAGTTGCGGTGGGTGGAATATGGTGCGCGCCTACAGAAGCAGCGACGCAATGTTCTTTGCGCTATTGGAAACGACTGTGGGGAGACGCTCTTTGAGGAGGCGCTTTCAGGGGGGGCCAGTGCGGCGGGAATCCCGACGGCAGAGATACGCGTGGGGGAGCCGTTTTCCGTTGTGGCCTGGGACGCGCAATCTCCCCTACTGGCCGGCCCTGCGAAACACCGCCTTTCACAGATGGTTTTTGCACTGGACTCTGGGCAACTCTACGGAACCTTTGCCGGTGGTGAGTGGCGTGTACGCAATCAGCGCCATCAAAAGTTGGATTCGATTCTTCCTGAATTTCGATCGTACTTGAAAGAACTCTGGAACGCCTAACTTTCGTTACTTGGAGTGGGTTCCATTACCCAGCGGAGTCTTAATCGCCCGCCGTGTGGCGTGTGAGGTGAGCGCACGCGGGCCAGCGAGCGCACGGCCTGCAGAGGGTCGAGCTTGCGTTAAGGCGCGGTTTCGATCCGTGCCTGAAATGAGATCCCCCGCGCGTTCAAGTTCCGCAAGAAGCTGTGGATCCAACGGGCCCATCAAGTAGCGTGCATCTTCGCGCACGGACAAGAGCCCTTTCGTCGTCAGATGCAAAGCAGCCGCATTGGTCGGTGCGCCACCGACTACACGGCGTCCGTCGTTCAGCCGTAAAACTACCTGGTTTGCCGCCGGCGCCCCTTGAGGCCGACGCGTAGTGCGTGGTGCGGGCGTGGCACCGGGACCGCTTACCGCAGCGGTAAGCACCCGAGTCGTTGTTGTGGTTGGCGGACGTGATTGAACGGGTTGCACGACCGGCTGAGCAAGAGCCTGCGCGGCCGCGGCACGGTATTGATCAAAACCTGGAAGTGCGCCGAACGCCTGGCCAAGATTGATGGCCGCGGTCCCACCGTTTCCGGTGGCGAAATTCGCACCCGCTTGGATGAGCTTTTGAATCGCCGGCATGAAATCATCACTGTTGCTTCCCGAAAGCGCCTCTACGATGCCCCGAATGCCGTCGTTCTCCTTGGACAAAAAATCGCTGGGATTGGGCAAGTCGACTTGCCCGATGTCGGGACCGCCGGAGCCCCCACCGGAACCCCCGCCACCTGAAGCGCCACCCCCGCCTCCGCCGCCGGCGAGTGGACTCGGAGAAGGTGATGGTGAAGGCGAAGAAGATCCGCCACCCGAACCCCCGCCCGGGCCTGACCCAGGCCCCGAACCAGGAGGCGCGTTTTTGGCTTCTTCTTTTAAACCGGCTGCGCGATCGGCTTTGTCGACCGCTTCCGCGCGTTCCTTTGTCGTCTTTTCAACTTTGGTCAAAGCGCGATCTGTAGCCGCGATCTCATCGAGGTTCCCTTGAAGGTCCTGCAAAGTGCCTTCCCAATTGCATTTTTCGTCGCCCGGCAGGCCCTTGAACTCTTCGCTAAAAGCTTTGAGAGCGTTTGCTCGGGCTTCTTGTGTGGCCTTAGGATCCGCCATTGTCTTAAGAAGGCCCTGAACTTTCTCGTAACGGGCGTTTTCATCGGCCGTCGGCTTCTCCCCAGTCGGTCGGAATAGCGCCGCCAAGGATTCTTGATTACTTGTGAGTGAACTTTGAAATTGTTCTTGCTGCTTGCCTTTGTAAGTAGTGAGTTCGGTCGTGATCTGCCCGAGTGTGCCCAAAGTTTGAGTCGAGAGAAATGACTTCCCGGGAGTGAGGGGATCGGAATCCATATCGATCAATCTTTGAAGCTTGGAAATAGCGGTTGTGTAGTCGCCCGTGGAGAGCTTCGCAAGGCCATCCGCGTCCTTAAGGATCTTGTCGCCTGTTCTTCCTAATTCCAACGTGAGCCGCGGGTACAGCGCTTTGGCGGCTTCTTCCTGTTGTCTAAGCGTCGGCGTGGCCGCAAAGGCGGAACTCGCCAATGCTAAAGCGAGCAAAGCTGCGATGCTTGTCCTAGTAACCAATGTTGTTATCCCCTAAGTCTACTTAGGGAATACTGCATTCCGCTTGCCAAAATCCGGGGGGTGGGAAATTTGCCAAACGGCCTAAATTCAATGACTTAGCAGTGTCTACCGCTTGTATAGGTGGCGGGGGCTTACGTGTATACGACTGGGCTACAGCTAAGTCGTTGAATTCTGAGGGCTCTCACTGTGTACAGCGATCTGCCAAAGTGTCTAGCTTCTAAAGCAGTTTTTTGAGCGCTTCGATGTAGGTTGCGTGTTCGAGTGGACGCAAGCGTTCGCGCAAAGACGCTTCCGTGTCGTCATCTAGAATGGGAAGCTCTTTTTGCAAAACAATCGGACCGGCATCGACCGCAGGGACAACCCAGTGAACGGTGCACCCGGTTTTCTTTTCTCCGGCTTCTAGCGCTTGCTGGATCGCGTTCAGCCCGCGGTACTTGGGAAGCAGCGAAGGGTGAATGTTCAGCATCCTGTCCCCAAATTTTTCCAGAATCTCATTCCCGATAATGCGCATGTAACCCGCCAGACAAATAAGATCGGGGCGGGTGGCCGTCAAACGTTCGAGCAGCGCTGCCTCATACGCGTTGCGATCGGGCTGCCCCTCTTTAAGGTACGCACTAGAATCTACAAGGTGAACAGGTACTCCCAAACGGTTCGCGCGATCCAAGACTGGCGCACCGGCCTTGTTGCACAGGAGCGCGACTACGTCTGCAGCAATTTCTCCACGGGCTGCGGCCGACGCAATGGCTTCAAAATTTGAGCCCTCGCCTGAGGCGAGGACCACCAGACGCTTTTTCTTTTTCACAGCCACTCAACGGTTTCGTTTTGAAGGGGAGCGACCCGTCCGATGGGCCAACAACGTAAGCCTTTTGATTGAACGTGGCTCATCAGCTTTTCAGCGTTTTCGGGCTTGCAGATGCCAATCATTCCGACGCCGCAGTTGAAGGTTGAAAGCATTTCTTTTGTTTCGAGGCCGGCTTTCTCCTGAATCCACTGAAAAAGAGGTGGGAGAACCCACTCGTCTTTATCTACTTGCGCGGCGAAACCCTTGGGCAAAGCGCGCGGGAGGTTCTCGTAGAGCCCGCCACCTGTAATGTGCGCGAGCGCATTGAATTCGGGCAGAATGTCTTTAAGTGCCGCCACATAAATATTTGTCGGGGCCAGGAGTGTTTCCGCCCAGTTGCCTTCGGAAAAACCCGTAGGTGCTTTGGGATCGAGCTTTTCTTGTTCAACCAACTTTCGAATCAACGAGTAACCGTTTGAGTGAACTCCGGAAGACTCAATGGCTAGTAGCAAGTCGCCGTCCTGCACACGGTCCGGGCCCAGAAGTTTCTTGCGATCCGCGATGCCGACACAGAAACCCGCGAGATCGAATTCCTTTTCCTTATAAAGCCCAGGCATCTCCGCGGTTTCGCCGCCAACAAGCGAGCACTGCGCCAGATCACACGCTCTACGGATGCTCTCCAAAAGGGTCATCATTTGATCTTCCATCAAGTGGCTGGTGGCGTAGTAGTCGAGAAAAATGAGGGGGGGGGCCCCGACACAAAGCAGATCGTTTACATTCATGGCAACGAGGTCCTGGCCAAGGCCATCAAGAACTCCCCACTGCAGGGCCAGCATGGCCTTGGTTCCTACCCCGTCACAGGAAGAAACCAGTACCGGTGAGTTCAGTGGGGCCACGTCCGCTTTAATATCGAAACAGGCGGCGAAAGGGCCAACCCCGGACAAAACGCGAGGATCCTGATTACTTTGACGTAGCCGTGCGCCGAAACCTTGCAGCAGTTCGGCGGCCTTTTCGGGGTTCACACCGGCTTTTTGGTAGGTCAGTTTCTCCATCACTTTTTCTTTCTTTGAAGTTCCAAGGGAACTACGCAGGTCCCAGTCGCTCGGCAAACAACTACCGGCGTTTTTAACACATCCGCCCGGCTACTGGCGCTTCCCGAACTCCTGTCTACCTCTATTACTTTTCGGGCCTCAAAACGCATGGCTCTTGAGGTATTGCCGACTTTTGTGATTTCTCCCTCAACTTCCAGGTAATCTCCCGCATAAACGGGAGCTAGAAACTCTACGTTGTCGTAGGCGCGGAATAGGCCTTCGTCGCCGTCCTGGCGTATCAGGAGTTCCGTCGCGACGTCCCCGAAAAACTCCAGCAGGCGTGCCCCCGAAACCAAATCTCCGCCGTAGTGGGCATCATGTTGCGAAAGACGTAGCCGAACCTGGCACTTTTCCAAAGACTGATGAGGGGTTTTCTCCATCTGGGTACCTCGTTGGTGCTATAAACTTGCGCGGTATCCTAGCACGGCCGAGGGGGGGACTCCAGTCCGGACAGCCTGGCAATAGTCCTGGCGGTGGGCCCACTTGTCCTCGGGCGGCCTTGTGTCGCCCAAGGCTAAAAAGCCTTGACGTGGGGCTCCCATCTAAATAGTCTGCGGCATCTGGAGTTTTAACGTGCAGAACCCCATTTTAGACAAAATATCGAAGTCATTTGAGAAGAAGCGGCCTAATTTCCACGTGGGTGATACCGTGACCGTCTATGTGCGGCTCAAGGAAGGCGACAAGGAACGTGTCCAGCCTTTCCGCGGCGTGGTTCTGTCCAAGAGTCCGAAGTCTGGTCGGGGAGCGGCTGCAACTTTTACGGTTAGAAAGATTTCCGAGGGGATTGGCGTGGAGAGAATTTTCCCGCTGCATTCGCCTTTTGTTGAGAAGATCAACGTGGAAACTTCCGCCGATATCCGCAAATCCCGTCTGTACTTCTTAAGGGGTCTGCGGGGGAAAAAGGCGCGCCTTAAAGAGATGGAGCGCTTTGCAGAAATGGTCGTCCCTGAGGCGGCTGTTCCAGCGCCGGAAGAATTGGTCACGGAAACTGTAGAGGCTGCGGCCGATGCAGAGGCCCCGAAGGCAGAAGCCAAGGAAGCCAAAACCGAGGCCAAGGACGCCAAACCTTCCAAAGATTCCAAGTAGCTTTAGCTGACATCAGTAGACCCCGGGCTGAAAAGGCCCAGGGAAGTGTGTGACCGTGTTTGATCCAACAGGGGGCGTAGGTCTTTTGGCTGTGCGCCCGGGAAGGCAACAGTGGGACCGGACGCATCTTTTGAAAAGCGTTACTTGGCGCATGGACACCGTTACATCGCGGGCGTGGACGAGGTTGGACGCGGCTGTCTGGCGGGTCCTGTGGTCGCCGCTGCCGTGATTCTGGACATGGATCACATACCCGACGGTCTTGATGATTCCAAAAAACTAAGCGCGGCCAAACGCAAGCTTCTGGATACTTTGGTACGCGATAGCGCGGTTAGCTTCGCCATTGGAGTAGGGCACGTCGAAGAAATCGATACCATCAATATCCTGAACGCCTCCAAACTCGCGATGGTGCGCGCGGTACAAACGCTACAGCCCGCTCCCACGCTCCTATTATTGGACGGAAACTTTCGAATTGATTTGGAAACCGAACAGGTCCCGATCGTGAAGGGCGATCAGAAATCGGTTTCTATTGCTGCCGCCTCTATACTGGCAAAGGTTTATCGGGACGCTCTCATGACTCAGATGGATACGGATTTTCCCGGCTACGATTTTGCAAGCCATAAAGGTTATGGCAGCAAAGCGCACCGGACTTTTTTGCAGGCCATTGGGCCTTCGCCGATCCACCGCAAATCCTTCCAGTGGACCCCGGTATGAGCGCGCCGCTTGTCAGTGGCTCAAAAGGCATCATTACCGCGTTCTCGCGCGCAACTTTCGAATTGGTGGGGTTGAAGTTGATTGTTTGGCGCAAGATTTCTTGGGGAATCTTTGGGTGGTTGAGGTGCGTGGGAGGTTAAATCCCGCGTGGCGGTCCTACGAGATGCTTTCCGCCAGAAAGATTCGGCGTTTGGAATACGCGGCCGACTGCCTCTGTCGCGCAAAAGGTAAAACCGTGCGCTTGGCGCTCTTAGAGGTTTATGGGAGCGTCGATCTTGAGTTTCGTTGGCTTTGTTTGGATTAGTTGTCTAGGGGCTTCGTGCGTAGACGAGGGCGTGGGCTGGAATCAAAGCTGGCGACAGCTTCGTCAATGTTGCTGAAAACTTCGAAGGGCTTGCGAGACGTTTGGTGTACCTTGAACATCCGTTGGAATTCAGCAGACAGATTGCAAAGTTTCGTTTTGGCCTTGTGGTTACGATTGAAACCTTTCAGCACGTTGATGAACTGGCCGATTCCGCTGGATCCCACAAAACGAAGCTTTTCCAAGCTAATAACGACTTGATCCGAAGGCTTTTTTTGAAGAAGTTCGCTGCAGGTGCGCTCGAATTCCTGAGTGGATTCGAAGTCGAGCTGTCCTTCGAGTTCAAGGACCAATACAGCACCCGAATGTTTGGCTCGCATTATCATATGTCTGACAAATTAGTAGGACAGGAACACTTATAGTATAACAGGAAAAATGCAAAACCAAGAAGCAAAACTCTTTGTGATCGCTACCCCATTGGGCCACCGGGACGACCTTAGCCTCCGTGCTCGGGAGGTGTTGGGGAAGTTGAAAGTTCTTTTCGCCGAAGACACGCGGGAAACCAAAAAACTACTGGGACTGCACGGGATACCCATGTCGGAACTTCGCCTCTTTTCCTCTGCGCTGCATAACCTTGAGAAGTCCAACGAAAAGGCCTTGGAGTTTTTGCGAAATGGTCAGTCGGTTGGCGTGGTGTGCGATCGTGGGACTCCGGGAATATCGGATCCTGGAGCAGAGTTGGTGCGCCTTGCACACGCAGAAGGCATTCCCGTTGTCCCCATTCCAGGAGCCTCCAGTGTGACGGCACTCGTTTCAGTGAGTGGTGTGACGCAGTTCAGCTTCGTGGGGTTTTTGCCGCAAAAGGCCAAAGACCGTGAAGCGCTTTGGGATCGGAGCGAAGCGGCAGCTTTGGCCTTACTGTTTTTTGAATCTCCGCAGCGGATCCGAAAAACTGCGAAGGAGCTGGCGGAGCGTTTTCCTACGGGTCGCCTATTTGTTGGTAGGGAGATGACCAAGGTATTTGAAGAGTACCGGTGGCACCGACTTTCGGATCTCAACCCTGAGGACTTGCCGGAACAAGGTGAGTACTCGTTGCTTCTCGCCTTTGGAGAAAAGGCGAGTCGCGAGTCTGCGGAACTGGAAAAAGAAATTGAGGCGCGTCTTGGATCCGACAAAGACTGGGCCAAACGCTTGGCTCCTCAGTTTGGTCTTAGCAGTCACGACATCTACAATCAGCTGCAGCGGGCTAAGAACGATCGCAAGTCTTAACACAATGCATTCATCTCAAGTGTGAAGGTCCCGGCACAATTTGCCGAAGAGACTAGCATGAGAGCGTTTTCCTGGATGCTTTTAGGCCTTGGTTGTTTGCTCGCACTGGCTGCTCGGGCCGAGACGGCGCCGTCGCCAGAGCCGGAGTCGGCACCCGCTGTTGTAATGGTGCCCAACGAGGCGCCTGCAGTCGAAGAACCCCTTCTCAGTGCTCCCGCCGCTGTCGTCTTAGACGAACGTTCAGAAGAAAAACTCGAACTTCCTGAACCGCGTTCCCCTTTTGACAAACCCAAGAAAAAGGTCACCCCTCGAGGTGAAATCGTCTTCGTAGAACGGCGCGTCCCGGCCTCCGTCGAGGATAAGCCCATGAAAGAATACTATCTCAACATCGGTAAGTTCGATGATGTGGTTGTAGGGGACGTTTTTCATGTTTTTAGAGATGTGCCGGTAGTCGATGTCACGCTCGGGGAACCGCTCGAATTTATTCCGGTCAAGATTGGCGAAATCCAAATTACGTTTGCAGGGGAGAGTACGAGTGTAGGAAGGCTTTTGGGGATGGTGGACCCACGGAGTCTACCCAAGTTGGACTATGCTGTTATTATGGTAGGGGATCGCGTAAAGCGGAAGATGGGGCTTCCCTTCGCGTCAAATTCCTGATGGATCCAAACCATTTTTTCTCAAGAGGCGTACTTTTACTTAACGCAGGCTATGAACCACTGCGCGTGGTGAATTGGCAGCGGGCTTTCGTTCTGGTTTTTCAGGACAAGGTTGAAGTTTTGGAAAAGTACCAGGCCTATGTTCGTAGCGTGCGGCATTCGTTCCCGCTACCTGCCGTAATGCGCCTGCGCCGCTGGATCAAAGTGAAGCGCCGAGTGCCTGTCATTCGCTTCTCCCGCTCTAACCTTTATTTACGCGACGATTATCTTTGTCAGTATTGCACGCTGGAATTTCCCGAGCGGATGCTCACGCTCGACCACGTGGTTCCCGTCTGTCGAGGGGGACGTAAGACGTGGGAGAATATCGTGACTGCCTGCCTGCGCTGCAATCAGAAAAAAGGCCACAAGACACCGGAAGAAGCTGGCCTCAGGCTGCTCAAAGAACCGCAGGCGCCTCGTTGGTTGCCTGGGAACTTCGGTACTCTCCGGACTAAAAGTCCACCGCCGCTCTGGCTTCCTTATTTGAATATTCGCGAAGATTAAGTCTAGTTCGCAGAATCAAGCATCGTCTTGATGCGATCCTTGGGTTGGTTCCCCACCAGTTCGTTGATCTTCTTTCCATCCTTGAAAAGAATGAGTGTGGGAATTCCACGGATTCCAAACTTTGCAGGAACTGTTTTGCACTCATCGACGTTTACTTTGGCAAAGCGTACTTTGCCGTCAAACTCCTGCGCCAATTCTTCAATCACAGGTGCCAAGGCGCGGCAGGGCATGCACCACTCCGCCCAAAAATCGACAAGGATGGGGCGGCTATCCTGCTCCACACTTTCAGAAAAGTTCGCGTCATTGAGAGAAGAGATATTTCCCATGATCCAAAGCTCCTTTAGCTTAATTGGCCGATAACGACGGCCGCCTGCGCTCATAATCAACTGGCCTGAAAGTACACCTGCCGATGTCCCGCTGGCAAGGGCCCGTAGCCAACGCGGTTTCTAATGCCCCCGTCTCAGCTTGAAGCGCGGATCGTAGGCGTGTTTGATGTCCTTTAGTACATCCGGCTCATGCAGATCTGTCTTGGTAAACCCAATTGTTACGTGCGGAAAAAACCAAGTGGGATCCCAGTCTTGGGGTTTCCCCCCTTTTTTCACATAACGACGCCAAATTTGAAGGCGCAGTTTGCGAAGCTTGTAAGAATCCACCAACAAGAAAAAAGTGCTCTCCTCGTTTTCACCGATCCGTTTTTTGCCGGAGCCAATGCCGAGAATTTTTAAGTCGGACTGCTGAATAGAGAGTGCCTTGGCAAGCTCGTGGATATCATCCATGGACAGTATTGGCTTCAAGATGTTCGCGTACTCGGGAGGCGTAATCACCGTTACGTGCGCCTCGCCCTCCCGGTTCCACCCTTTGAAATGATCCAGCGGTAGTCCCAGCGCCTCTTCGATTTTGGATCGTAACTGTCTAATAGGCGGGTAAGGCACATTCAGCGCTAGGGCATTGTCAAAGGCTCCCGGCCCCGTATGCGAAATAAAGGGGAGATCTTTAATGCCCTTTGCAAAGTCTTTTGGGATCTCCAACGAGATCGTACTGGCCAAGCCCTTTGCCACGAGAAAAAAGAATCCTAGCAGGGCCAAGGTGCGGTGGGGAGTTCTCAAGGGGGCCTCGGCTTTTTGAGTTTCCACTGGGCGAAAGTGGTGGGTCCGACAGGATTCGAACCTGTGACCTCTACCATGTCAAGGTAGCGCTCTAACCAACTGAGCTACGAACCCGATAAAACGACCGGCGGTCGCCTAAACGAGTCCACAGGTATAGGGGAAGAGGCTACGCTTGAAAAGCCTTTAATCACAATCCATTGGTGGAGACTGCTACGGCGCATCCTTTGTATTAAAGGTTATGCGACTATCGTTACGTAGGCGTTTCGCAGAGGGGCCGTCACCTTTTGGCCCGTCTGGACGTTCCAAAAGGTGACGGCGTCTATAAAGCGGAGGGGCGTCCAATTAAGTGTTCGAAATCACACACTTCCCGCCTGGTTCCGTTGCGTTTAGCGAAGCCCTATGATAGACGGATAGTGGCCTCGTGGACCTAAAAAGCAGCTTTTGACGGGTCGTGTTGACTCCCCGGGTTGTATCTGCTGAAAAAACAGAGGTGGATAAAAGTTGAAGAAGAACCAAACAAACAGGCCTGGCCCTAACCAGACTAAACGTCCCGCATTACCTAACAAGAATGGTCTATGGACTTGGATCTTATTGGGTGTCGCGGTCATTCTCCTCGTTTCAATTTATTCCCGACCGGATTTCGCTTCGAAAGAAATCCCGTACAGCAAGTTCAAAGAAAAGGTGCGTGCCGGAGAGATCCAAAAGGTGATCATCGGGCCGGAGACCTACAAGGGCTTCAAACAAATGTCGCCGGCTGAAACCGGTGCGAAAGCCAATCCCCTGACACGTGTTCCCGAAACTTACTTTGTTTCAGTGCTGGTTGAAGATCCGGACCTCATAAAGTTGATGGACGAAAAAGGCATTGAATACGAGGCGGAAAACGTTGGGCTTCGAAACCTTTTTCTGCACTGGATTCTTCCTTTCCTTATATTAATTTTGATTTGGCGGTTTTTGTTCTCTCGCGCCTTCCGCATGGGACCTGGTGCGGGCATCATGAGCTTTGGCAAAAACCGAGCGAAGTTGGTGCAGGATGAATCCAAGAAGATCAACTTCAACGACGTGGCCGGTGTGGATGAGGCCAAAGAAGAGCTTCAGGAAATTATCGAGTTTTTGAAGACGCCTGAAAAATTCCGCGCCATCGGTGGGAAAATTCCCAAAGGCATTTTGCTCGTCGGCCCTCCGGGGACGGGCAAGACCCTCTTGGCCAGAGCTGTGGCGGGTGAGGCCGAAGTCCCGTTCTTCAGTTTGAGCGGCTCCGAGTTTGTAGAAATGTTTGTCGGTGTAGGTGCCGCGCGCGTGCGAGATCTTTTCGCGCAGGCCGTGGAAAAATCCCCCTGCATTATTTTTATCGACGAGTTGGACGCCATCGGTAAGGTACGCAGTAGCGTATCCCCTATGGGCGGTCACGACGAAAGAGAGCAAACCTTAAACCAGTTGCTGGTAGAGATGGACGGTTTTGATACCCGAACGGGTGTCATCATTATGGCCGCAACCAACCGGCCGGAGACTCTGGATCCGGCCTTGCTTCGAGCAGGGCGTTTTGATCGCCAGGTGCTGGTCGATCGCCCGGATGTAAAAGGGCGCGAAGAAATCATTCGCCTTCATTGCAAGAACGTTAAGATTTCAGAGGACCTCAACTTGCATGTAGTAGCGGCCCGGACGCCCGGTTTTGCGGGAGCGGATTTGGCGAACGTTGTAAACGAAGCGGCCTTGCTGGCTGTCCGCAAGGGCAAACAGGTGGTCGAGCTTGCTGACTTCGACGAGGCCATTGATCGCGTAATGGCGGGTCTGCAAAAGAAAACTCGCCTTATCAACGAGAAAGAAAAGAAAATTGTCGCGCACCATGAAATGGGACACGCACTAGTGACCTGTTTCACGAAGGATGCGGATCCCGTGCACAAGGTGTCCATCATTCCGCGTGGTTTTGGTGCCCTCGGGTACACACTCAATTTGCCAAAAGAAGATCGCTATCTCATGACTCAGCCGGAGCTGCTGGCCCGGGTGGACATCCTTCTTGGCGGCCGAGTTGCCGAAGAAATCATGTTCAATGAGGTTTCAACAGGCGCTCAGGATGATTTGCAAAAAGCCACCGACATCTGCAAACGGATGGTTATGGAATTTGGAATGAGCGAGGCCTTTGGGCAGCGGGCTCTGGTTTCCGAGAGATCGAGCTTTCTGCAGGGGCCAGGTGGGCCTGTCTACCAGAAGGACTACAGCGAAGCCACCGCCGTAAAGGTCGACGAAGAAATCCAGAAACTTCTGGACGACGCCTACGACCGTGTGAAGAAGCTACTCCTTTCCAAAAAGGGATTGCTGGAGCATGTAGCGGCAGTTTTGACCGATAAGGAAGTCATTGAAGGGGCCGATTTGCTCAAAATGATTGCGGAATTTGAAGGTAAGGACGTTGAGGATTTGCCGGCAGCGGCCAAGTCCAAACATGTCGCGGGTCCGGCGGAACCGGGTCCTAAAACCGATGAAACGCCGACGTTGCACACGGAAGCGTAGAAGAGTAGCATACGGCATTTTCTGATCGCGAGGGAGCTAATGAGTAACGAGTCTGTGAAGGATAATTTGAAGTATTTGGATCGCCGGGTAGTGGATCGCTACATTAAGGACGGCGTTGTGTCCCGTAAAGACCTTGAATCCCACATCAGCGGCCTGTCCGATGATACTGCCAAGGCCGATTGGGTCACCTACGATCTTGAAGAAACTGAACTGACCGAGGCCTCGGTCTCAGGTAACGGATCCGCGGATAATCACTCTTGAAGAACGAAGGCATTCCGGTAGTCCGCGAGGGGCTGCCTTTCGTATTTGTATGCTTGGTGGCGACCGTAGCTTTTGCTGTGGGCGGTTGGTGGCCAGCGGCAATCGTCTTCGGCCTGCTCACCACCTTTGTGGCGTTCTTTTTTCGTAACCCGGAACGTCTGCCTCCCGTTGGGAGAGCGATGATCGCGTCGCCGGCGGACGGCAAGATCATTTATGTCGGGCCTGCCAAAGAAAACGAATTTCTCGACGGCCAAGAAAGATTGAAAATCAGCATCTTCATGTCCCTGATGGATGTGCACGTGAATCGTGTGCCTGTCGACGGTACGGTTCGCAACATCAAGTACCACAAGGGCCGGTTCATGGCCGCTTTTGAAGATCGGGCTTCCGAAGAGAACGAGCGCAACGCGCTATTGATCGAAACCCCAGGGGGCGAGCAGATTGTTTTGGTGCAGGTGGCGGGGCTAGTTGCCCGCCGTATCGTTTGTTACCCGACCGCGGGGATGTTCATTCTCAAGGGCCAGCGAATGGGATTGATTCGATTTGGTTCTCGATGCGATTTGTACCTACCTGTTTCAGCTAAAGTCCTGGTCCGAACAGGAGACATGGTCCTGGGTGGAGAAACGACCTTGGCGCAGCTCCCGCAGGCAGTGACAGAGGGGAATCCGGATGGCAAAGCGTAAACGCCGTGCCTATATTCTGATTCTTCCCAGTCTCTTTACCACTGCGAGCCTTTTCTCCGGTTACTATTCCATTTTGGCCTCGTTTAACGAGGATTTTGAAAAGGCCGCTTACGCGATTGTCTTGGCAGGCTTGTTTGATCTCCTCGATGGGCGCGTCGCCCGCATTACCCGAAGTGCGACCCACTTTGGGATGGAGTACGACTCCATTGCGGATGTTGTTTCGTTTGGTGTGGCCCCGGCAATCCTGGCCTATGTGTGGGTGCTGTCGTCCTTTGGGCGCATCGGCTGGGCCGGCTCCTTCTTTTTTGCAGCCTGTGGCGCTCTTCGTCTGGCCCGCTTCAACGCCATCTCTGAAGACATGCCGAAGAGCTATTTTCTTGGTCTGCCCATCCCGGCCGCCGCGATCGCCGTCGCGGCTATTACCATTGCCTACCACCAGATTCCGTTTGAGCACCCCGAGGCGGTCATGTTGGCCATGACGTTTGTCCTGGGGCTTCTCATGGTGAGCAATGTGCGCTACCGGAGCCTTAAGGACTTCGATCTCCGGCACAAACGCAGCTTTTTCTATTTGGTCCTTCTGGTCATGATGATCGCATTTATTGCCATTAAGCCCGAGATCGCGGGCTGTTTGGTCTTGCTTTACTACATCCTGTGGGCACCTGTGCGTGAACTCCTTAGCCTTTCCCGTAGGTCCGTCCTCCGTCGCCGGGAAAATCCGGCCTCCGTCGAGGCGGACAAGCACCCTTAGGGCCGCAGTCAGGCGAGATTCGGTACTACAAGCCGCTTTATTTGTGTTAGCTTGTGTCCCAGTTTTTAGGAGAAACAGATGTTCGAACACTTAGAGAAAATCGAAAGCTTGGCAATTGTGGGGGCAACGGGCTTGGTCGGAAAGGAATTCCTGGAGATCCTTGAAGACCACAAGGTAGCCATCCCAAAGCTGAAGTTTTTGGCCTCTAAGCGATCGGCCGGGGAGTACATCCGCCACCAGGGCAAAGAGCACCTCGTAGAAGAGCTCGCAGAAGACAGCTTTAACGGAATAGAAGTCGCGTTCTTTTCCGTTCCTAAAGAGGTGTCCGCCCGGTACATCCCATCCGCAGTGAACGCAGGGGCTACGGTTATTGATGATTCCAATCTCTACCGCATGGAGCCCGGGGTTCCGCTGGTGGTTCCCCAGGTTAACGGCGAAAGTCTGAAGCACTTTGAGGGGAAGATCCTCACTACGCCCAATTGTTCCACGACTCCACTTGCAATGTGCCTCAAGCCTTTGCTGGACAATTACGGAGTTTCTCGTGTCGTCGCTTCGACTTACCAAGCGGTATCAGGAGCCGGACAAAGTGCCTTTGATGAGCTTTCCAAACAGACCATCCAACTGATGAATGGCAATTCTCCCGATGTAAAAGTGTTCCCACACCGGATCGCTTTCAATTGTCTTCCCCAGATCGGATCTGTACTCGAGAACGGGAACACCGACGAGGAAGAAAAAGTTATCCGTGAGTTGCGCAAGATACTTGAAACTCCAAATTTGAAAGTTTCCGCTACAGCGGTCCGTGTGCCCACCTTCTGTGGCCATGGATTGAGTGTGAACGTAGAGTTGGAGAATGACTTCGGTAGTGTGGATGAGATCCGTGAGCTTCTGGAAGGCTTTCCCGGCATTAGGGTGGTGGACAACCCCGCAAGTCACATTTATCCGACCAACATTGAATGTGTGAAAAGCAACTACACTTTTGTCGGGCGCATTCGTCGAGATCAATCTGTACCGTCCGGAATTAATTTCTGGGTGATTGCCGACAATTTGAGAAAAGGGGCGGCTTTGAACGTACTGGAGACCTTGGAGTCTTTGTACAGTTACCGGAGCTTGCACTAGTTTAGCCTTTGCGGACCAAACATGAACATCCGTCTGACCATTGAGTACGATGGTTCTGACTACCGCGGCTGGCAGCGACAGGACGGAGCACCGAGTATTCAGGAAACTATCGAGAGAGCCATTGAAAAAGTGGTCGGTGAGCGTGTGCCGTTGAAAGGGGCGAGCCGCACCGACAGTGGTGTGCACGCCTCGGGTCAGGTTGCCAATTTTAAATGCGATAAAAAACCCGCGGAAGAGTGGCGCAAGATTTTGAACGCGCATCTTCCGCCTACCATCAGGGTTCTGGACTCGACCGAGGTCTCTGAGGAGTTTGATGCCTGCCGAGACGCGCGTTCCAAGGTGTATGAGTACCGGGTTCTCAATCGCCGTTTTGCCAGTGCGCTCGATCGGCGCGTGTATTTTTACGCCCGTCCCCTGGATTGGAAGAGTATGGAGACGTGCTTGCCGCTTTTTGTGGGAGAAAAGGATTTTGCCGCTTTCCGAGGGGCCGGATCCAGTGCCAAGACCTCGGTACGCACGATCCACCGCTTTGAGCTGATTGAAGAGCCGGTGACGGGAATGTACCGTTTTCGGGTGGAAGGAAGCGGATTTTTAAAGCAGATGGTCCGTGCTATGGTAGGAACCGTGATCGAGGTCGGGGAGGGACGTCGCTCGGTGGAAGGGGTGCGTGAAGCTATTGAATCCAAAGACCGGAGGCGCGCGGGCCGCACGGTGCCGGCCAGCGGTTTATGCTTAACGAGCGTTCAGTATTAGAGAAGGAAACTCCTGTGCAGATCTGGGTTCCCATCCTGGGAGCCGTTCTGTTGCATGCGCTGCTATTCCTCGTTCCGCTCAGTGAGCGCGCATCGTCCAAGCAAGCGCGGAAGAATCCGGATGACAATATCGTGGTCGAACGTTGGGAGGATCAAGAGCCCAAGCAATCCGTACAAACCAGCCGTGCTGAAGAACAGGACGAGGGCGGTAAGGCGCGCTTTGGTGGAGAGTTCCGAAATCGGGTTAAAAAAGAAACTCGAAGTCCGGTCGTGGGACAGTTCCGTGAGGGGCCACAGCCCGGTAACTCCCTTCCCGACGACAAAGGCAACGGACTGACTCTTTCTGATCTACTTCCCTACGGGAGCCAAAGCGACGTGCTGCCCGACGATGTTGAGATAGGTGGCCAAACTCTCCTGAATACAGATCCCTTCATCTACAGTTCTTTTATGAATCGGGTACACGATGAAGTGCACGGCCCGTGGTCGCGGCGGGTACAGGGTGTTGCTCGCACGATGGAAGACCGCCTGCGTGAAAAAACTTACATTACCAAACTCCTGGTAAGCGTCGATGAGGACGGGCACGTGCTTTCTATCCGCACCATGCAAAGTTGCGGGATCCCGGAAATCGATAACGCCGCCCGGGAAGCCATTTGGGAATCTGAGCCCTTTCCGGATCCTCCAAAGAATTACAAAGAATTCACAGAGCCGCTTTCCTTGCCCTATGAGTTCCATGTGTCGGTTACCAACGCCTCCTTCCTGATGATGCCTTGGCGCCTCTAGGCCGCAGCGTGATCACACGCGCAATCCATTTTTTCGTCCCTCGAAGCAGCCGTCCACAATTTATTTAGTAATTTCAGATATATACTTCTTACTCCTTCGATACCACGTTTCGTGCAGGCTACAATTCGCGCCATTTTTGCATTGCGTTATTTCTGGGTTTTCTTTATAAGTCTAGTCCGATGCAAACTCAGACCCTAGAAACGCCTAACCCAGCCGTAAACATTTTTGATTACCGCGCAGTTTCTCCGTTTCTGCGTGCGGCTTTTGAATCCCTGCAGGCAGAACAGAAACACCGCTTCAGTCTTCGTGCGCTTTGCCGCCGTTATGGGATCCGATCGGTGGCGACCCTCAGTATGGTGATCAACGGGAAACGTAAGGTAACGCCCGAGGTAGCCGAGAAGCTTTCTCAGATTCTCAAGCTGCGTGGGGTGCAGCGGCGCTACTTCATGGCCCTGGTGGATCTAGAAAAGTGCGAAGATTTGCACACGCGCGCTGAGGTGGAAGACCGTTTGCTTGCAATTCGACAGGGGGGAAGTGGCCGTTCACTGGAATCGGATCAGTATAAGTTTCTCTCTGAGTGGCATTACGTGGCGTTGTTCGTAATGGTGGGGCAGCCAGATTTTAAAAACGATCCCGAATACCTCAGCCGGCGCTTGCGCGGCCGAGTGAGCGCCAAGCAGATCGAAACCGCTCTCGATAATATGCAACGCTGGGGACTTATCTCGGTAGACGGCGGAAAACTGCTTCAGACAAATGGTCCTGTTGTCAAAACCGCAGAAGACATCAAGAACCTCTCCGTTCGAAAGTTTCAACGGAGCATGATCAAACGCGCGCTTGAAGCGATATTTTTGCCTGTGCAGCAGCGTGAAATTACGGGACTGACGCTCGCTGTCTCTAAAGCCCAGCTACCTGAACTCAAGCGGCGCATCCGACAGTTTCGAGAAGAGCTTGATGAGTTTGCGGGTGCTGCGGGAGATCCCGATGAAGTTTTTCAGTTAAATGTTCAGTTTTTTCCTTTAACGGTGGAGGCGTCCAAATGAACCGCTTTTTTGTAATCTTTACTACCGTTGTCCTATTGCTCGGCGGTTGCGGGGTGCACGTCGGAAACGGGATGCGTGGCTTTGAATCCAAATACGGATTTAAGTTTGAATACCCGGAATCTCTAAACTTTCAGTCGGCGAACGATGGGCGTAGCTTGAGTCTAGACAACGCCGCGATGGCGGAAAAGGCCGGGCAAGGGACTCCCGTTTCGACTACAAAGGTTGAGGTGGAGCATTTCCGTGGCATCGCCGATGCGCAAGCTGTCCTTAGGTACGCACGCGCACGTGAACCGCAGTTGCGGGACCTCGTCGTTCAGCAATTTGGCGATGCTTTCGGCGTGGCGCAGACTTACCTGTCTTCCGAACGCCTCACTTCCACTGTCTATTTTTACACCAAGGCCGAGGCGATGGTACGGATGGTGATTGACGCGTACGGGGCCGCCGGCGGGGTCGAGCTCATGTCCCCGGTATTAAGTTCCACTGGTGGGAGCGGTCACTACGAAAATCCTGAGAACATCTGGCCGGACGCGGGCTGGCAATGGGTGCCCGAAGTCTCCCAAACTCCTCCCAGAGTTCGGCGATTGCGTGGCGGTTTGGAACAGAACGTAGCCGTGGATCTACCGAACTTGTCAAAAGAGGCGGGGGTTCTTGTCCCAACCGTTGGATCTGCGAGCCTCTTGCCAAATGCCAAAGGCGATCGCACGCAAGAAGACTAGCTAATGTGTTATTTCAAAATGGAAGCCGCAGGGAACTTCTGGTTTCACCAGCGTCCGATCCCGGATATCGGCCGGAGTAATCGGGAAGACGCGGCAGATATTGGGACGATCTTCATAGACCCCGCAAAGACGAGTTTCGGGATTCCAGTGCGGGCACTGGAACATCAGGTTGCAGCTTGCCCCACAGCTTACGCACCCCCCCTGGATGCCATAGCGAATTTGGAGTTTTTTGCAGAGCTTGGGCGACAGGCTCAGAAAGCTTCTTCGCATTTTGCCCCATATCAGAAGTCGCCCGGAATGGCTAAGCAAGCCCTGACGCGTGGGTAAGGCTTTAAAAAATGGGGGGAATATCCTGGCAACTACCCAGGCTCGGCGGACGTTTTTCCCAATCCAGTTATCAAACCAACTCATCGTTTTTGTCCAAATAGCCTTGCCCAAACGGGCCGTCTTGAAAGGGGCTTTATATCAGAGTCATCGCACCAGGTCCAAAGGTCTCTCCGCTAGGCTGGGGCGGGTTTTTTGCGCGACTTTGGGGTGGTCCGGATTTCCTGGGCCAGCATTTTTAGGAAAGCCACGAAGACCGCTGCGATAACGGGGCCTAAAAAGATGCCAGGAGCGCCGATGAGGTTGAGTGCGCCAAAAACGCTGACGAGAGCCAGAAACGGGTGCATGTCGCTTTGGCCCTCCATGACCCAGGTGCGGACCAGGTTGTCCGAGAACCCTATGAGAACCCCGCCCAACAACATTAGGGCGGCTTTGAAATAGAAGCCGTGAATGAGGAGATAAACTAAAGCACCGATCCAGATGGGCGCGTTTCCCACGATCGGAATCATTCCCATCCCGATGGCGAGCAGGCCGTAAAGCAGTGGGCTGGGCATTCCCGTAATTGCAAAAAAGATGGCGACGAGCACCCCTTGGGCCCCGGCAGCTGCAAACATCCCGACAACCACCGCTCGGCAGGTGCTTTCGAAGGTTTGGTAGAGCTCGTGGGATCGGCCAGCGGGCAGGGGAGAGAGTTCTGAAAGAAACTTCAGGAATCGTTTTCCGTCGCGCAACATGAAAAATACGCTGAGGATGACTACAAAGCCGCCGATGACGAGATCGGGTGTGTGCGCGAGGCTGTTCGTCAAAGCTTTGTAGAGTTTAGCCGAGCTGCTTTGCAGGAGTGCCAGCCCCTGTTTGTGTAACCATTCGGCGTCCACTGGGATGTAGTGTGAAACAAACTTTAGCGTGGAGGCCACCCAAGGCCACTCTAGGACATTGCCCAGTGTCCAGCCTTCGCTTAGAGCTGTTTGCAGACGGGTCGCAAGTTGAAGCGATTTGTAAACAACAGCGAACAGAATGAAAAAAATCGGGAGTAATACGACGAGCGACAACCCACTGGAAAGCACCAGTGCGGAGGCACTTGGATTCAGTTTGCGATTTAGACGTTCCTGCAACGGGTAGACGATCAGCGCGATGATGGCACCGATGAGCGTCGCCACCACGAATGGCGCCATCATATAAAAGAATAGAAAAGTAATGCCTAGACCGAGCAGGAGCTGGATCCAGCCCTTCCATCTTGATGTAGAAGCCATGGCTAACTATACCGGCGGCCTTCTCTTTTGTGAAGGCGGCTTTGTGAAGCGTGCTTTGACCTCCAGGACAAAAGCGAAGACAATATTTCTGCATGTTTAGGCATCTCCTAGTGTATTTCTTTTTTGGGTTAGCGCCCTCTTTGTACGCGGTGACTCCGGTACTTGTACCCGCTGACAGTGAGATCTACCCGCTCTTTGATCGCCTCGATAGCTACCAATGTCTGCGCCAGACCCTGCGTTTATTGAAACCCCAAACCTACGCCGATCTACGGCGAGGAATTTTTTTGCCCGAGGGGACAGAGTGCCGCGCTCCCGTGCACCTTTTGCAGCGTACCCGAGTGTTGGAGCCCGCCTCTTTGGCAAACACCGTCGGCGTTCGTGCCTTTCTCTCTCGCCTCGACTTGCTGTCCCTTCCCGGGATGGGTGCCGTAGTTTCGCCGACTTTTCCTTTGCGAGATGGGCGGCCTACCGTGGATGGAGCTAACCTTCTTCTTGAGGCCGCCATTGCGGCAGGGGGAGCCGGCAGTCTCGGCTTTAGCGTCGGTGCGACGGCGGGCTACGCGGGTGGCTGGGTTGGCTACGATGCGCTGGTGGGTAACGTCTATCTGAATCAGGCCTATATTAAAGTCCACTACGAGAAGCTTGAACTCCTGTACGGGCGGATCCAACCAGGTTTTGGCGACGCTCGGCACGGGACTCTGCTTTTCTCGCGCGCCACGCATCCGATAAGTATGTTCCGTTTGTCGCTACGCCCGGTCACCTTGGGCGATTTGGGACTCTTTGGATTTGATGTTTGGTGGGGGCAACAGGACAACGAGACTGCCGTCGATTATTCGCACCTGTTGGGCCTGGCTTTCGCGTTGCGCCCTACCCATTGGTTGGAATTTGGTGTGCAGCAGTTGCACCAATTTGGTGGAATCGGCGCGCCGGTGATGGATCTTTCCAATTTTTTCCGTCTCTTCTTTTACGCGACCGATCCAGGCTACTCGGACAGTGTGTTCGCTTTTCACATGAACTTGTGGCTCTTTGAACACTACGCCAAGCTCTATACACAGTGGTTGGTCCGGGATTTCCAGCAAGAGAGTAGCTTCCTCGTGGGCCTGGCTTTGCCCCGCGTGGGGATGCTCGGCTTCAACCTCGAATACGTTCAAACGGGGAAGCAGGCCTATAGCCACTCGTTTTGGACCCAAGGTCTAAGTTACAAGCGCACGCCACTTGGGCACCCCTTGGGAAATGGAGCCCGTGGCTTTTACGCAGATGTGGATATTGATACCCGGTCGGAGTGGGAGCCCTCAATTGGTGTGCGGTACGAGGAGCGCGCTCGTAACGTGGCCGCGCCCGAAACCCGATACGGCGCCGGAGCTGCCTTACGCCGAAAGTGGGATCGGTACGATGTTCAGCTTGCGGTGCACTACGATCGTGTCTCCAACCACCTTTTTACGCCGAATCTCAACGACGATGTGTTCACGGCCTTTCTCGTCGGCAAATACATTCTATTCTAGGAATTTGGGGCGAGACGCCTCTGCAATAGGAAAAAAAAAGGGGCCAAAGGCCCCTTGAATTTTTTGGGTAGTCCCAAGAACGCTTAGCGTTTGGAGTACTGGAAGCGCTTGCGAGCTCCAGGCTGTCCGTACTTCTTACGTTCTTTCATACGCGGGTCGCGTGTGACCAGGCCCTCTTTCTTGAGGATGCCACGAAGATCCGGATCGATCTTCATCAGCGCACGCGCAATGCCGTGGGCCACCGCACCGGCCTGGCCATTGACTCCACCGCCATCTACCGTGACTTGCACATTCATGGATTTCTGCTTTTCCGTCAGCATGAGCGGACGGGCAACCATGCGGCGCTGGGTATCCACCGGAAAATAGTCTTCAAAAGCGCGCTTATTGATCTGGATTTGTCCTTCACCACCCGGGTAAAGGCGGACGCGCGCTTTGGCTGTCTTGCGCCTTCCGGTAGCTTGTACGAAATCTGTGGCCATTGTTTCCTCTTTCTTGGCTTACTTATCCTGAGCCGCTGTCATGACTTTGGGTTGCTGGGCTTTGTGGGGGTGTTCAGGCCCCGCATAAACCCGCAGCCGCTTGTACCACTGGCGTCCCAAGTGCCCCTTGGGCAGCATTCCGTAGACGGCGCGCTCAATCACCCGCTCGGGGTGCTTCTCAAACAAATCGCTAGGGGTGAAGCTCTTGATACCGCCCATGTGGTGCGTGTGGTAGTGGTACCACTTGTCCGTGAGCTTATTACCGGTCAATTTGACCTTTTCAGCATTAATTACGACGACAAAATCACCGCAATCCGCACCGCGCGTAAACTGCGGGCGGTGCTTGCCCATCAAAACCTTTGCTATCTTGCTGCTCAAACGGCCCAAAACTACACCCTTGGCATCGACAACGTGCCACTGCGGTTCGTAGTTCTTCTCATAGTGAGATTTGGAAATGAGTGGGTTCCGCTTGGGGGCTGCGCCTGCCTTTTTCGGCTTTTTAGCCGCTGGCGCCCCTGCCGGTTTGGCCGCTTTCTTGGCCGATGCCGACTTGGTTTTAGCCTTAGAAGCCGGGGCCGCCGCCTTGCTCGATTGAGCGGCCTTTTCGGCCTCCGCGCGGGTTACCCCTTTGTCTTCCACTTTTTCCTTAGATTTAGAGCTTTTAGATGTACTTTTCTTGTCCGTAGCCATACTTCACCAAAGGGGTACTAGATATTGTGCCCAGGGTCTAAAGTCAATGATTAATAGGATTTGAGCAGAATCCCGGAAAGAGGCCGTGGAAGAGGCTTCTAGAGGTTGCGGAAGAGGGCACGGAACGCCTCTTTGGCGCGCTCCGCCTCCGAAAGCACTTCTTTGTGGCATTCCTTGGAGTGCGGATCGGTGGCGAATTCAAAATAAGGGCAGGTATTCTGACCTACGCGCTCGGGGATCCACGGGCTCTCGGGCTCGCGGCATTTTGAGCTTAGGCTCTCATCGAAGTGCGAGCAATTCTTACAGCAATGCAAATCACTCCCACAATGGGGACAAAGGCGGTTCTTCTGGAGTACCATTAACGAGATAACCCCTCGACAATAATGACATTGTCTCATTCAGAACCCTTTTGTTTGAGAAAAGCTCTAGGCCTAAAAACAATTGTACCTCATTCCAAATTGAATGGAAGGCATGCTGGGGCAGAACGCGCGATCGCTGTGTCATCGGCTGCCCGTATGGGTTTCGGGAGTTTGCCGTTAGAATTATAAAAGCACTTCACCCACAAAAAAGGCGGCATCAATGCTCAGAGATCTCATGAAGGAAACAATTTATTGTCCCGTCTGTTCCACGGGACGAGAGAAACCAAAACTGCGAGTGCCCGTTCCTCGCATCCTTTTTATTAGTATTTCCTGGGGACTTCTGCTCGGAAGTTTATTTGGAATTGTTTTGAACTTTAATTTTTGGACAGGTGGCGTGTTAGGTGTGCTATCTGCGGTGTTGTGTTTTCTCGGGCTTGAGGTCTATTATACGCTCAAATTTAAGGCCGAACTGGAATGTCCAGTTTGCCATTTTGATCCGCTGCTGTTTCGGAAATCTCCCGAGGCGGCAAAGAAGAAGTGCCTAGAGGGTTTGCAAAGAAAAGAACCCGCCTTTATTGCCAGATGGAGGGCCCTGCAGCGGCAGCAACTAGAGGGAAGTTAAGGGGCGATGAGAGTTTGGCAGTCTAAAGAACAAAAGTCTGAAGTTGCAATCGTATCTGGAGTCCGCACACCTTTCGCCAAGGCCGGTACCAAGTTAAAAAAAAATTCGGCAGTTCAACTCGGCGTGACCGCTGCACGAGAAGCGATGGCGCGCGCGGAGCTGGATCCGTCTTCCGTGGATGAAGTGGTGTTTGGAAACGCGGGTACGCCCGCCGACGCGGCCAACATTAGTCGCGTGATTTCTTTGAGATCGGGTCTTGGGGAATCCATTCCCGCGTACACCGTCCACAGAAATTGCGCCAGTGCCATGGAAGCAGTCGCTCAGGGGTGCCTCAAAATTGGGGCAGGCCTTGCGGACACCATGGTCGTGGGCGGTACGGAGAGCATGAGCAACATGCCTCTACTCTACGGCGAAGAAATGACCGAGCTGTTTTCTACGCTCAGCTTTGCAAAGTCCCCGGCGACAAAATTGGAGAAGGTTTCCCATTTTAGACCAGGTTGGCTGAAACCGGTCGTCGCCATCATGGAAGGTCTTACCGATCCCATTTCGGGTCTAAACATGGGCCAAACAGCCGAAGTTTTAGCCAGGGATTTTCAGATCAGTCGAGAAACTCAAGATCAGTACGCTCTGCGGAGTCACCAGAAAACAGTCGCGGCCCAAAAAGAAGGCCGCTTTGCAGACGAGATTTTGCCAACGCTTTTAGAGCCTGATTACGACGAATGTCTTGAAAGCGACATCGGCCCGCGTGACGGTCAAACGATGGAAGCGCTTGCAAAGCTGCGACCTTTTTTTGATAGAGAGAATGGCACGATCACTCCGGGAAACGCCTGTCCCATTACAGACGGCGCGGTGACCTTGGTATTGATGAACGCGGAGAAAGCCAAAAGCGAAGGGCGCGAGATTCTCGCGCGTATCTCCGGATTTACCTTTACCGGTTGCGAACCCAAGCGAATGGGAATGGGCCCGATCCACTCGACCTCGAAGGTTTTGGACGAAATGGGGCTACCCCTTTCAGCCATTGAGCTTGTCGAGCTGAATGAGGCTTTCGCGGCCCAGGTGATTGCCAATCAAATAGCGTTCAATTCAAAAAAATATTGCGTGGAAAAGCTTGGACGAAGTCAGGAACTCGGTGAGCTGCGCGATGATATTCTGAATGTGAACGGCGGCGCGATAGCGCTCGGCCACCCCGTTGGGGCGACAGGCGCCCGTCTCATTCTGACGCTAATTTTGGCAATGAAACGACGGAATTTACACCGTGGGTTGGCAACGCTTTGTATTGGTGGTGGTCAAGGTGCGGCGTTTGTGCTCGATAGGGGTGAGTGATCATGGAATTGACTCGTGAAAATTTGCGCGAAGAGATGAAGTCCTTCAAGAGCTCTTTGAAAGAAGAGTCTATCTCGCATTCGGAAAAATCCTTTTATCTTGAGAAAGACGGAGAGGTCGCTTCCATCATTTTGGACGAGGTGGGTACCAAGGCGAACAAGTTGAGTACTTCCAACATGCTCCGCCTGCTCGAGCTCTTCATGGAAATTGAGAGCGATTCCAAGATCGGCTGCATTGTTTTCAAGAGCAAGAAGCCCACTATTTTCATAGCGGGTGCGGACATTAGCGAAATTGAACGAATGGGCGCCGCTGACGGGGATGACGCGTCTCAGGCTTTGATGAAGCTTCAGGCCGTATTTACCTACCTGGAGAAAATGTCCATTCCTTCTATTGCGGCGATCCACGGCGTGGCGGTTGGCGGTGGCCTGGAGTTGGCGCTCAGTTGCGACTACCGAATGATGACGGACGCTCCGGAAACCCGAGTGGGTTTGCCCGAAGTTTTGCTAGGAGTTATTCCGGGCTGGGGCGGTACCCAACGTTTGCCTCGGCTGGTTGGCCTCGAGAAGTCGCTTGATATGATCCTCACGGGGCGGCAGGTTGACTCTCGTAGCGCAAAAAAGATGGGCCTGGTGGACAAAGTGGTTCCCAAAGAGCTACTTGAGCAGAAGGCGATGCAGTGGGCGCGCAGTTTGGCTAAGAGCCGCGCCAAGCGACGTTACGATGGCAGCCATGGCCTGATGGAACGCGTACCAGGTGGCAAGTATGTTGTTTTCGAAGTGGCAAAGAAGAAGCTACTCGAGAAAACCAAGGGAAACTACCCGGCGCCCCTAAAGGCCATCGAAGTCATTAAAGCCACCTACGGTGGAAAGCTTGAAAAAGGCCTGAAGGTAGAGGCGAAAGCTTTCTGTGAGCTGGTCGGGTCGCCCGAGTCTAACAACCTCATCAATGTTTTCTTCCTCAATGACGCGGTCAAAAAAGATAAAGGTACGGAGTCTGGTGTCGCCGGATTGTCCGTAGCGCATACCGCGGTTGTCGGGGCTGGTGTAATGGGGGGCGGTATCGCCCAACTCTTTGCGCAAAAAGGTGTTCGCGTACGTTTAAAGGACATCAACTGGAAGGCGATCACCCAAGGGTTTAAGACAGCACATGCGATCTTCGCAAAAAGAGTGAAGCGCAAGCGCATGAAGCCCTACGAGCTAGACAACGCGATGGCATTGATTGAAGGCACTGTTACTTACTCTGGCTTTAAGCACACCGATCTCGTCGTGGAAGCGGTTGTGGAAGATATGGAGATCAAGAAAAAGGTCTTCCAGCAACTGGAGACGGTCGTGGGTGAGCAGACGATTCTTGCCTCCAATACATCCAGTTTGTCCATCACCGAATTGAGCGAGGCGACGAAGAATCCGGCTCGCGTTGTGGGCATGCATTTTTTCAATCCTGTTGAAAAAATGCCGCTCGTTGAAATTATTCGTGGCAAACACACTTCGGATAAGGCCGTAGCCACCATCTTCCAATTTTCGAAAAAACTTGGAAAGACCCCGGTCGTTGTTAAAGACGGTCCGGGTTTTGTGGTTAACAGAATTCTGGCGCCTTATCTTAATGAAGCCGTGTTTCTCCTCCTCGACGGGGTTACTCCCGAAGACATGGATTGGGTTATGGAGAAGTTTGGCATGCCAATGGGTCCGGCGACGCTCCTCGATGAGATAGGGCTTGATATCGGCGCCAAGGTTTCAAAGATTCTCTATGGTGCCTTTGGAGATCGCATGAAGCCCCCTCCGTTTATGGAGCAGGTGGTAAAGGACGGCTTTCTTGGCAAGAAAGTCGGCAAAGGAATTTACGTCTACGGAAAGGCTAAGGGAGAGAAGTCGGTGAATCAGGAGCTGATGAAGACCTTTAAACCCAAAGCCCGCGATGCCAAACTTACGGATGAAGTTGTGGAGCGTCGTATGACGTACTTGATGGTAAACGAGGCCGCCCGCATTTACGCCGAGGGCCTTGTCCGCCACGTGTCGGATATCGATGTTGCGATGATCTTTGGAACGGGCTTTGCCCCTTTCCGGGGAGGCCTCATGCGGTACGCTGACAGCGTAGGTGCCGAAAGCATTGTTAGTGAGCTAGAAGTTCTTTCCCGCACTTACGGGGAACGTTTCAAGCCCTGTGAGTATTTGCAGCAGTTGTCAGTAAATGGCGGGAGCTTTTACGAGCGCTTGGGCAACGGTAAGCATTAAACAGTCTTTGATAAACTCAAAAAGCCCCTCGCGTTTCCGCGAGGGGCTTTTTTATTCTTAATCTTGAGTCAGATAACTATTAGAATCCGATGGTCAAACCGAACGTAAAGGTGCGGGTTGAGGCCATGTCGACAGAGATGGTGATATCGAAGTTGTCGCCGACTGAAATCAGACCCGTTGCCTTGTTCGTGAACGTATCGGTGCCGATGTTGTAGCTGGTCGTCCAGGCGGCGCCAAACATTCCGGCGTAGATGCCTCCGATCAGGCTCGGTACGTAGTTGGTTGTTCCCAAATTGTCGAAGGTTGGCGTTGTGACGTTCAACTCAAGGTTGAAGACGCCCGCTTTTTCATAACCGAAACCGATCGCGGCGGTGCGACTGCTTGTCGTCACGTCGCGAACGACAGCCGATAGCTTCATCGACTTGCCCACTCCGAAATTGAAACCCAAATCCAATTGAGCTGAAGTGGTGTCGCTCAAATCTGTTTCTTTGAGCGCCACACCAAACCCGAAATCACCGGTTGAGAAACCGCCACCGACGAAGGCTCCATGTGTGAGCTGGTTCGTGGCTGCAGTGTCGTAGGTTCCGGTGTAACCTGCTCCCAAGCCGAAGTCCTTGGAGACGCTGGCAAAGGACAAGGTGTAGTCGTGGGCTGTGGTACCGGCTTCCAAGGGCGGCGAGTAAAGCACCTGAACGGCCTGACCCTTCTGGGTTTTTAACGTTGCCGGGTTTACCGAAGCGGCTTCGTTTAGGTTGGGGAACACGATACCGCCGGGCAGAACGCGGCGTTTTTTTGCTTTCGCAAACGCGTCTACCGGTTGCATAGCCATCAAGGCGCCCACAAGTACAAAGACAGTTAAAGAAAGTCGGTGCTTCATAATAGTCCTCTCAAGTCTGTGCGGGTCCGCCCGCACTGATGGAATCAAACTCTCTGTCAGTACATTCGGACGCGGGGCGCTATGGCTTTAGAAGTTTTTGTCGCGGTGAGTCCCACAGTAAAATCAAGTAATTACAGTGATTTAAGGTAGTAAGCTGGAATTTCGTGCCTGTTTTGGGCTAGGATAGCGAAAAAAATGACGCGCCTCCTTTTAATATATCTATGCCTCTGCGCCGCCTGTGTGCTGGCGGACGATGAGTACCTCGAAGAGTGCCGCGAAGCGGCGCGCATGGAGGCAATTTGGTTTAGTTATCAGCCGACCCCGCAAGCGCCGCCCCCCTACGTCCGCCGATCGGAAACGGATCCGCGTTTCTACGTAAAAGGTGAGGTGGATTTCACGGGTGCCTTGCACTTCGTGTTTCTAACCAAGATTATCGCCCCTGACGGGTCAGAAGTGCGTAGCGAACTTAAAGCCGAGGAGGAGTTCGGTCGCATCCTTGAGTATTTTGATGGGACCTATAACAGGCTGCGAATCGTCTACACAGAGCCCGAAGCGGGCGAGTCCCTACCGTTGAGAGACATGATCGACGAAGTTAACCGCAAAACCGGAGCGGGAATGGAGTTACGCAGCGCTCTTTGGGGCTCATTTTTCGGGCGTCAGGCGTTCCGCCACGGCTTCAGGTCCATGTATGTGGACAACACCGACGGATCGAGCGGGCACTACGAAATGGTGGTATTCGAACTTAGACGTTAGAATGGGGTTATTGGGAGCAGGGGGGAACATGGCAAAAGAAAAGGCTAAGAGCGCTCAGCGTGAACCTCTGATTTGGATTCGCCTTTCTTCTCCGACCAAGCTGCTTCGTGCCTTTGTGGTGTCCTTGATAGCGGTACTCACCGTTTACACTGCCATCTATTACGAGCCAGGACAGTACGGAATATGGTTCGCCGACGTGGACGAGCCCATCCTACTTGGAGAAGCCGAAGCGGGTGAGCTCGTTCGGCAGGTTGTGGACGGCGTTTTCGAGCAAAAAAGTTCGCGTCCCACGCTTGCAGGGCTCTTGAAAGATCGCCGCCCCAGAATCGTAATCCTTTCATTGAGTAATGGAGAGCAAGCCGCAAAAGTTATCATCGGACGGGGACGAGGTATCGTAGCCGCAACTGACGATGCTATACGGCGCAGTCGCGAACCGATGAACCGACTATACGATCCGCGGTGGGTAAAAATCGATGTGGTCCAGCAGGCGTCTACAGAGCCCGCCTTCCAGTTTGGCGGAACGATGGCGCTCACGCGCGCTTCACAGGGGGTGGCCTTTCCACAGACAACCCAGCTGGCTTTTCTGCCCGAGGAACTTGTGGCGTACTCTTTGGTGGACGAACAAAGACAGTTGCGCTCCGAGAAAATAGTTTCATACTTGAAAAACGACGCCCGGGCACTCAAGCGCTTCCAGCGCTTAGACGCTACAAAGCCTGTGCCGGTCTACTGGTTTTCCACTCTTAGTTTTTTTACGGATGGCAGAAAGTTTCTCGGACTGAAAAACGGGCAACGGGATATCGCAAGCATCGATAGTGCGGCGACCGCACAGGGAGTAAAGCTTGGCGCGGAATTTCTGGCCAATTCCGTAAATTCCGAAGGCAGGTTCCTCGTGACCAGTGAGCCAGGCGAGGCACTTGCTTTGAAATATGACACTTACCAACACGCCGGTGCGTTACTGGCTTTGCTCCACGCGGGCGAGGCCGATACGGGCAGCCTCGACGAAGACGCAGTGGGAAGGGGATTGGATTTTCTACTGAAGCGGCCGCCAGAAAATCTAGGCACTCTAGGCCTAGGGCTCGCCATCGGTGCGAAATGGTACCGTCTTCGTCCGGCCGCTGTTTCGTTGCCGAAGTTGCGTGAGTGGGCGGACACACTTCTCAGGAGCCAAAAGAGTGACGGCAGTTTTGCCAGTGGAGAGGAAAAACGGGCGGAGGAGTTTGCGGGTGCTGCGGCCTACGGGCTCTGGGAGTGGTTCAACGTCGACAAATCGACTGCTGTCCTGAAATCGACTCAGTCGGCGGTAGATTTCCTTGTTGCGAGGCGGGACCGCACTTTGCCAGATGCGCGCTTGCTCGCGGATCGTTGGCTGGCACGAACGCTTGCGGGCTTGTACCGAGCACGCAAGGAAAGTTCGTACCTTGAACACCTCCAGCGGCTGGCCGGTGCGATGATTGCGAGCCAAAACCTTTCTGCTATTTTTCCTGCATGGCATGGAAGTTTTTTCCAGCCGCCCGAACTTCTGGAAACAGCGAAACGTGCTGCCGTCTTGTGCGATAGTTACAAGACGGTGCGTAGCTTTGGAAAAGACACTATCGCTCAGAAGCTTTTTGAGAGTATAAAGGCGGCCTCTGCCTTTCAGATTCAAAACCAGTTTTTGCCTGAGAATGTTCTTTATGTCGCAAGACCCGATCAAAAACTTGGAGGCTTTCCTCGAAATCTAAGCGACTACCGGATTTCCTTGGAAAATGTGCAGGCAAATGTGGACGCGTTGGCCTGCTATTTGGAAGCGCTTACGAGCTAGAGCGCTTGTTCTGACAGTGTTCCGCGCCAGACCGTTACTGCCTGCCCCTGAAGCCGGATTCTATCGCCACCGTCGTAGTGAACGCGCACTTCGCCCCCTCGGGAGGAAACTTGAAATGCCGAAAGCGTGTCCTTACCGAGCCGGACGCGCCAATACGGGCCCAATACGCAGTGTGCGGCCCCGGTTACCGGATCTTCATCAATCCCAAAGCAGGTAGGGAAACAGCGGGAGACAAAGTCGTATTTTTCCGAGCGGGCAGTCAGGATCACCACCAAATCGGCTTCGGTGCGCAAGCGCGAAAAATTTGGTGTCGCGCGGCGTACGTCGTCTTCAGTTGGAACTTCGACGATTAGGTTGTGTCCCAATGGGTGCATTGCCAGAGAGAGGATCTCAGCATCCGTCACGGCGCTCAGGTAGCTTGGTTTGGAGTCCACGGTTTTGGACACCCATGCCGGAAAATCCATTTCCATCCAGTCCCCGAGCTTGCGGACTTGCAGTTTGCCACTACGAGTTTGGAATACCGCGGGCTCATCCTCACCGAGTACCCCCGTGTCCCAAAGCGTGTGCGCTGAGGCCAGTGTGCAGTGCCCGCAAAGATCGACTTCGGTTGTTGGAGTAAACCAGCGAAGGCCAAAGCTCCCTTTGGACGGGAGCACAAAGCCCGTTTCGGAGAGATTCATTTCCGCGGCGACTTTTTGCATCCATTCGCCGCTTTTTTCCTGATCCAACAAAACGACAGCCGCCGGGTTTCCTGTATATGGTTTCCGCGTGAAGGAGTCGACTTGATAGCAGGCAAGACTCACACCAAACTCCGCAAGAGTATTCCGGCCGCCAGCTTAGGGAAAAAGTAGGTGGACTTTTGCGGCATGAAACGCCCCTCGTCCGCGACCATCGGAATATCTTCGACTCCCGGGGTCGGTAGAAAGATCCCGGCGTCGGTATTTTGCATGGCCTGCAATAGTTCGCCCTCGTCCCGGAAGTAGCGAATGCGCTCCCCGCGATCGGATTCCGATATCTTGCAAACTTCTTTGAGAAACGCGTTGTCCGACCAAGTCACGGAAAGTTTGGCCAGCGATCCCCACTCCGCGCGCTGCGGGTTTTTTGGCGTGCAAAGCATGAACTCGCCCTGATAGCAGAGAATAAAACTGGGTTCTTTGGCCTGGTTCTTCACAAAGCGGTCGAGTTCACCTCGGGAAACGGGGTGGACACGGTAAAGTTGGTCCAAAGCCTCGCGCGCTTTAACATCGAGCACTGCGTGGCGGATGAGGCGGTGCGTGGGGAAAACCTGGAGAGCCGGATCGTAGGCGTTAGCAATCGCAAAGAACATGCGGCTGCTTTCCTGGTCCCCTTTATAAGTTCCCGCCTCGCGTGCGTAGGCCAAAGCGCTGGTATAACGGTGGTGGCCGTCGACTATATAGAGCGGTCTTGATTCGAAGAAGGCCGATATTGCGGAGTTCAGTTCAACGGGGAGCCGCCACAAAGAATGCACAATCCCGTCACTCGTTTTTCCCTGCAGCTCCGGGGCGTCGTAGACAACGCTTTCGTAGTGACCCGCCAGTGCCCCATTCTCATCGCGGACCATCGCAAATACGGCGCTGAGGTGCGATTGCGTTTCGCGCAGCAGATTGAGGCGATCTTCAACCGGGCGCCCATGGGTAAGCTCATGGGGGAGTACAATGCGGTCGGCGAAGTCTGCAAGCTCAACAGAGCAGAGCAGCACATTGCGGCTGTGTTCGTGATCTGTAGTAAAACGTTGCTGGTATAGATAAAAGTGAGCGATCGGATCCTGAACTAAAATCTTTTCCGCTTTCCATTTCCTAAGTCTGGCACCTACCTCAACGTACGCCGATTTCTCCTTCGGCAGGATGAGATGGGCGAAATTGTAAGGACTTTGCTCCCGAAAGCGCCGCCCCTCTTCTGGGGTGATGACATCGTAGGGAGGGGTGATCACATCTCCCAATTGAATGCGCCCAGTGTCGTAATGGATTCCACGAAACGGATAGACTTTAGCCATAGGCGCCTACCGTAGCGAATCCGAACCAGTGGGTCAATCGAAGCTTACGGGCCCGCGGCGCAGGACCTTTGGCTCTTGGCCGGTGAGATCAACGAGCGTCGAGGGCGTTAGGTTTTGCACGAGTCCCCCGTCGATAAAGAAGTCGACACCGTCCGGGAAGAGCGAAATGGCCTCTACCGCAGATTCGGCCGGCGCTTCGCCGTGGCGATTGCAGCTCGTGCTATATATCGCTTCGCCGACGGCCGCCAGCAGACGTTGAAGAAACTCGTCGTCCGGACAGCGCAGCGCGAGGGTTCCATCTCCGGAACGTTTGGGGAGGATAAAACTAATGGGCCCCGGCCAGTAGCGGTCGAGCCATGTCTGGTTTCGCTCACTAATCTGCACCAAATCGCTTGCCCAAGCGCTATTCGCCACAAGTGCAATCGCAGGCTGCGGGCCAACGTTTTTCAGTTTTTGAATGCGAGAAAGCCCGTCGGGATTAGAGCAGGCGGTACCAAAGCCATAGACCGTATCGGTTGGGCTAACCCAGATCGTTCGTCGTAGATCGACTCCCTGAAGATGCTCCCAGAGCTTCGGATCTGCGATCGAGTAGATGGGGGCCATAGTCTAAGTGCCGATGTCGTGGCGGTAATGCATTCCGCGCCAGTGAATGCGTGAGATATTTTCGTAGATACGATCGCGTGCCTTGCCTAGATCCACTTCCAAGCAGCCGACTCCGAGAACCCGTCCGCCTTTAGTGACAAGACCACGCCCGTTTTTTGCAACGCCCGAATAGAACAGTGTGATTCCTTTGTCCAGTGCAGACGAGCCTTCAATGGTGTCACCCTGTGCGGTTGGCCCTGGGTAGCCTTCGGCTGCCGCTACGACGTAGATAGACGTGGAGTCTTCTACATCTGGCCGAGCACAGTCGGAGAGTTCGCCCTTTGCGGTCGCCAATAGAAGTTGCAGAAAGTCACTCTTCAGTCGCGGAAGTGTTGCTTGGGTTTCCGGATCTCCAAACCGCACATTGAATTCCAGGACATTGGGTGTCCCTTTTTCATCGAGCATCAGGCCAATGAACAAGGCACCACGAAACTCAAGCTTTTCGGTTTCCAGCTGGGCAAGTAACTTTCCGATCACGTTCTTTGTGATCCGAGTTTCCACTTGCGGCGTCAGGAAAGGAGAAGGTGAAACACAACCCATTCCCCCCGTGTTTGGCCCGATATTTCCGTCGCCGACGCGTTTGTAGTCCGTTGCGGTAGGCAAGGGAACGAAGTTGTTGCTGTCACACAAGCCAATATAGCTCACTTCGCGCCCGCTCAAGAACTCCTCAATCAGGATTTGCTGGGGGCCCGATCCAAATTCTTTCTCAATCCAAACACGCTGACTGAAATGAAGCACGTCTTCTGGATTCTGAGCAATGACGACGCCTTTACCGGCCGCAAGCCCATCCACCTTGAGTACCACTGGCCAGACTTCGCGACTGTGCGCCAATGCTTCAAGAGACTCCGGTGTATCTACGACTTGAAAATCCGCGGTCGGGATTCCCGCTCGCTGCATAAACTGTTTCGCAAAAATCTTGCTGCTTTCAAGTAGGGCCGCTTCTTTGGAAGGGCCGACAA
>JACKAF010000004.1 GCA_020635235.1 Pseudobdellovibrionaceae bacterium
AGCTAGAGGTTGCCTATGCGTTATGTTTGGTTGATGGCGTTAGTGCTTGGTTCGTTGGCCGTTGCCGATGTGGTGCGTCCCGTTGCCGATAAATCCTGCAAGTCGATGTTCAATGATCGCCTGTCCCTCCAGTTCACTAAAAAGGACGTTACGCTTAGTGGGGAATACGAGGGAACGCTGGGGTGTGAGACGCTGCGGGAGTACCGGGAGCCATGCCCCGCAGGTTCCAGAATGTGCCACCAGCCCGACTGGTTTATTCGTTGCACCGGCGACACCGAAGAGAACGGTACCCTCACGCTATTTTGGCGGCCCGGCTTCCGCGGTCCCGATAGCTACACGCTTTCCAGCTCGACAAAACCGGACGAAGCCCTCTTGAGCGGCCCGATGAAGTGCAAGTTTTAACGCGCTTCCGGAGTTTCTATGTCTTCTGCCCTTGTAACTTCTAGATTGAAACTCCGTCGCTGGAAAGAAAGTGACCTCATTCCTTTTCGCGTAATGAACGCCGATCCCCGGATGATGGAATTCTACCCCGGCACACTCACCGACGCGCAATCGGATGACGTCGTGAAACGCGCCGAGAAACACTTCGAGGCCCATGGTTTTGGTCTTTTCGCGGTCGAAGTTCTGGAGACAGGGGAATTCATCGGCTTTGTGGGATTGCAAAATGTCCCTTTTGAGGCGGCGTTTACGCCCGCAATCGAGATAGGCTGGCGTATTGCTTTTGAGAAATGGAACCAGGGCTATGCGACCGAAGCCGCGCAGGTCGTGTTGGAATACGCACGGCAAGAACTCAAGCTGCCTGAAGTGATTGCAATGACTTACGCAGGAAACCACCGCTCCCGTCGAGTGATGGAAAAGCTTGGAATGATCTACGATCCGACGGCCGATTTTGAGAACCCGCACCCGTCCCTTGTCGATTCGTGGTTAAAACCGCACGTACTCTATCGAACTTCCTGGGAAGCAAAGAATTGACCGGTGGGTTCCCGCGAGAGCCTACCGGATCATCGGCCCTCGCGGGATAGCATCGGAGAGCGAACGGATCGGCAGATCCGTGGCTCGACTTCTAGGGTTTGAATATCTTGTGGGCTTTTCCCATCACCAGGAACACGGCCGTGTTCGCTTTTTTCAAGACCGCAAAGTCGCGTTCTTCAACCGGCAACGCCAGCTGGGCATTGAGTTCTGTCTGAATCCCCGCAAAAGCGGCGGACGCGGAGGCAAGGTAATCTGCGTACTCTTTTAGAAGCGCCTCTTGGTCTTCAGCGGCAGCGGCCGGAATTTTTCCTGGGGTAAGCTCCGCGGGCGCGAATGCGCCTTCAACAATCTCGCCTTTGCTTTTATCGAGAGTCGTGAAGAGCCACTGGCTTACACGCGTACGCGAAAGCGCGCGTGCAAATTCTTTTTCTGTGACCTCGGCCGGGGCCTTCTTCTGAAAATCAACGAGCGCTGCAATTTGATCCGAGATGAGTAACATCACATCTCCCAGCTTTTCGTTGTGTAGATCTTCAGCGGTGGAAGGGTTTGCCAAAAGCAGGGCCACCATAAACAAGAACGAGAGTTTCATCGACTTCATAGGGTCCTCATAGATAATAGTGCATGAGTAACATCAACGAATCGGTGGCACCCGTTGCCACCGATCCTGAAGTACTCTTTCGTAGTCCCACTAAGAATTCGAAGTGGGGTCTAGGAAACCATTGCACGCCAAGCGTATACGCTTGCTTGGTCGTCGAAGCAGAACTCGCATCTAAAACAGATAACTCCTGCATGCCATACAGGTGGATGCCTTTCAGAACTTCGTAGTTAATTCTGAGGTATTCGAGAAATCCAAACTTCGCCGCCTGCTGGAAATCAACTTGTGCAAAAACGCTCAGGCCTTCCAGAAGCGTGAAGACGGCGCTGGGCCCGAACACAAACCGATTTGTCGTCGATCTCAGGCCGTAGTGGGCACTTAAGATGATTTGGTGGTTTTCGCCGAAGTACTTTGCAAGTCGTACCGTGGCGGCCTTCTCTATTTGTAACTGGGGTGCGTCCGGACGTCCGATGGAAACTGAGGCGATGAGCTGCCACGTTTCTTCAAGTTTCGCCCACTCGAGTCGGTACGACTCGCTGCCTTCGTCCCAACTCAAATCGCGCCGTGCGAACATGAAATGATCCGGCCAGCGGATTCCGTAAGCGCCATCAAATTTGCCGGCCCGGAGGAAATTGGTTTCGCTGAAATTCCAAAGGACGTAGTGTTTTCTGCTGAAAAAACTGGAACCGCTGTAGTTGGCGCTCGTCGGATTCTGATAGCCGATACTGCCCACGACGGTGAACTCGCCCAGGCGGACGCCGGCTTCCAAATCCGCCTGCATCCAGATAAAACGGCCGAGATCCACATAGGGTGAACGCATGAAAAGCTGCAGCGCCCGGACATCCCCGCCAAGGAGGAGCACCTCGCTTGCGGGCACCACTCCATGTAAAACCCCTTCTTCGTTTTCCGCTCCCCACGTGCTTAAGACTTCTCTGGAGAGCGAGCGCCCGTACGCCGATAGAAGCCCGCCGCCACTGGGTGCGACATGGCAGGCGAGGCAGCTGCTGTAACCGTGCGCGGTCATCTGAGGATAAGCCGACAAGCGGCTAGCGCAGAGTAGCGAGAGAAACGCAACAAGGGCATACCAGAGTTTAGTCACTGCGCGATCTCGACCTTCACTTCTACCTTTTTAGAGACTTTTATGCCCAGGTAAGAGGGGATATCGATTTTGTAGGGCTCGAGTTCGATTTCGAAGTTGAAGTTTGCTTTTAGCTTTCCTGCCTCTTTTTTTATTTCGTACTGCCCTTTTTCTTCCCGCGTAACCCCGTGTAACGTGAGCTTTCCTTTGAAATCACCTTTTTTCTCCAGGTTTGGATTGTCGGCACTTATTCCCAACTCGATGGGATCTACGACTAGGGTGCTTTCCGGGTACTTGGCAGTTTCCAGGTACTTTTCTTTCATGTGCTGATTCCGGAGAGAAATACCGGTGTCTAAACTATCGAGGGGTATTTTCCCGGTGCAGGAGAGCTGTTTGTTTTCCAGTGAGCAACTTCCGCTTAGTTTGTCTTTTTCCAACTTACCCCGGATCTTTAGGGCGCTCGGTTGTCCCACCGCCAGAAACTCAACCTGGTTTTTTGTTTTCGAAAGGTCGATGGCGGCGCCTGCGAGCGCACTCCAACTAGCCACGAATAAACCCATGTACTTCATTTTTTCTCCTTTTCTTTCGCCCCCGCGAGAATCCAATCTCTTACGGCATTGATTTCCTTTTCTTCCAGAGGCCCCGACGGTGGCATGATCTCGTTAACCAGATTTAGATACAGCGAACTGCTATCAGGATCTTTTGGATCCACGGCTTTAAAAATGTCGCCTTCAAATTCCATTAGGCTTTTGTAAGTTCTAAGGTCGAGTTCGGTTTTGGGATGTGCCCCGTTGTGGCAGCCGTTGCAGCGCTTTTCAAAAATGTTTTGGAAGATAGAAACGTATGTGGGTTCGATCTCGGGGAGCGGAGTTACCGCGGCTCCCTCCTGCGCTCCGTTTTCAATCCAAACGCGTATGAGATCCAATAGCTGCGGAGAGAGAGAGGCCTGGCCTTTAGGCATCCTTGCGGCCATGACGGAATCGTAAAGGCGGCTCAAATCGGGTTTGAAGGGCTCGACGACATGGCTACCCATCACCGCTTGGTAGCTGCTTAGATCGACGCCCTGGGGGCTGCCCGGGCCCGTGTGACAACTCATGCACTTGGGCTGCAGGATAAATCGCTGAACCGACGCAAAAGAAAAGCTGTCGCCGCTAAACTGTGCCACTTTTTCGTGTCTGTAGCTGCAGCCCACAACCATGGCTAGCACGGCGAGCGTAATTGTCAGGTGCCTTAAGAAATCCATATCCATCCCGCCTGCAGGCTCACAAAGGCAGCGGACGTTTTCAATGCACTTAGTCAGATGTCTCCAAATAGTGTCTCCAATCTGTGGACGAATTGCGGGCGTCAATTAGACCTGGGCTTGAAGTTCTAGGCCGGGGTGCGTTTTCTTAAAAGTGGGAGGGGGAATGGCCAAGAAATTGTTTTTGTGTTTTTTGATCTCAGCGGTTTCGGCGATGGGTGCCGATCTCAACTATGACGTGGTTCTTGCGGAAATTTTTCAACCCATCTGCGCTGAATGCCACAGCCAACCAGGGGCTTCAGCGGACTTGGATCTCACCCAATATGCCAGCTTGATCGCGAGTAAAGTCGTGGTTCCGTTTAAGCCTGAGGAAAGTCTTTTGATCGAAAAAGTTACTTCGGGAGAAATGCCTCTCATCGGGGATCCCTTGAATGCGGATCAGATCGCGTTATTGAAGGCGTGGATCCTTGCGGGAGCGCCCGATGCTCCGCCGCCCGCCGAACTGACGTTGAAATCCGTTACTCCGGCTTCGGGACCCGCTAATGGAGGTACTGAAGTCTTGCTTTCCGGTTCGGAACTCAGTGAAGCCAAAGCCGTGTATTTTGGCGAGTCCGAGTGCACCGACCTCACAGTGCTCGATCCTACGCAGTTAAAGTGCGTCACGCCGGCCCAAGGCGAAGCCGGGAGCGTCGACGTTCGCGTTGTGACGGATTCGGGCGAAGCCCTCTTGGCGTCGGGTTTTGAATACCGTCCCGTATTGGGCCCCAGTTACCGTTCTCTCTACGTCAATATTTTCCGAGTGCGGTGTCTCGGTTGCCACAACAATGAAAACCCGTCGCATGGGCTGAGCCTGGAAAGCTACGAGACGCTTATGGGACACCGTCGCGCTGTTATTCCGTTTAACCTGAAGAAAAGTCGTCTGTACAAAAAAACCCGAGAAGGAGAAATGCCCAAGAATGGCCCCCCGCTTTCCAGTGCCGAGGTGAGTGCCATAGGGGCTTGGATTCTTGCGGGCGCCCCCAATAACTAAGACTTGCAGACAGGCGTCCACAATTTCCTTGCTTGAGATGACGCAACGCGATATCTCATTCTCGTGACAGACGAGAGGGTAGAAGCGGTAGCGGGAGAAGGCCCCGCGGTGGACGTATTTGAATTTGCGGATCCTCGTGAGTTCCTGTGCGCCGTCTTGGAGGAAAAGAAAAAGCGGAGTGCCGCTTTTTCTATGCGAGCCTGGTCGCGCCAGCTTGGCTTCCGAACACCGTCTTATCTTTCTGCTGTTTTGCGGGGAACCCGGCGTCTACAACCAAACTTTGCGACGAAGCTTTCCAAAAATCTGAAACTCTCCGATCCGGCCGCCACGCGTTTAGAACTGCTCGCCCTGCGCGAGAACTGCAAAGACAGCTCACAGGCCGATCTCTACGATCGCATGCTGAAGTCTTTGTCGCCAGTGCGCTTCCGAACTCGACTGGACTTAGATCGATTTAAGCTGATCTCTGATTGGTACCACCTCGTACTCTTAGAGATGGTGGAACTTCCCGACTTTCGCCCGGACCCCGAGTATTTGGCACGTCGCCTTGGGGGCACGGTGATGCCATCTCTGGTGGCGAGTGCGCTAAAAAGATTGTTGCGCCTTAAACTATTGCGGAAAGGCCCGAGTGGCAAAATCGTGCGTGGCGCCGGACAGGTTTTTGCTGGGGATGGTGTTCCAAATCATAAAATTAGACAGCACCATTTGCAGTTTATCGAAAAGGCGAAACGCGCTCTCTTGGAAAGCCCCCTAGAACAGCGAGATTTTCGTGGAAGTACATTTGCTTTCAGCAAAGAAAATGTTCCGAAAGCACGTGAGCTGATTCGACAGGTTCACCAGGCGCTTCGGGATCTTTCTGAGGAAAAAGCGGATTCCGTTTACCGATTTAATACCCAACTCTTTTGTCTTACGATTGGAGATCAAGAATGAAATACAAATTGCTAGTTTCCTTGACGCTACTTCTTTTTGTTTCTTGTGAGAAGTTTAACGGCGGTAACGGCGGCAGTGAAGTCGGAAACGGTGGGGATCCAGAATACGTGACTGCGGAACATGGACTTCGCTACGCTTACGGAGTGCTTGAGCGTCTGGATCCGGGCCAAGTCCCTGGTTTTCTGAAGAGGCAGTATTCCGCAAAAGATTTGAAGTGGTTCTCCGATCACCGCGAAGAACTCGTAACCGCACTGAAAAAAGCGGAGCTTCAGTGGGTAGATAAACTTCCGGACTTTTGCAAGGACCACACGGTAGCCTGTGCGCGGGCGGGTGAAATGAACATTTACGTTCTGCGTAGCCAAGCAGCGCGCTTTAACACGCACCGGGATGCTGCCGGACACATGATCCATGAGGCGGTTCACTTGATAGGTGAGCCCAACGAAACAATTGCGAGCCGAGTGGCAGTTTTGGCGATGGCAACTTGGAACAACATGGGGCACCCGGAAGCCCCACATTGGATCGGCATGGCCGACTCCCCACTTACCCAAGAGGATGTGAATCAGGATCCATATCTATTGCGGTGGCAATACGTCGATTGGAATGAGGATAGGCTTTTTGTTTGGGACGAACGATTTTTTCAATCCTATGATCCCGTTCAAGATTCTTGGAAAATTAGACCGGTCCAAGAAAACCCTCTTGATTGGAAGCGGAGCAAGGGGACCTTTGCGATAAACAGCCACTATCCCGCTTGGCTACGATCCGGGGGAGCGATCTTTGTTGCCTGTCGCTTCAACTACAGAGCGCTCACAGACGCGCAAGCTTCGGGAGTATTCCTGGATAAGGAAAAAGCGGCTTGGCGTTCCATCACTAGCGAAGGCGCGCCTTCCGATCGAATGTACGTCGGAATTACGAAAACTGCGGACCGTTTGATCGTTTGGGGCGGGCAAAGCTGCTCCAACACGCCGGTGGCCTTGGATACGGGTGGCTTTTACGATCCCACGCAAGATAAGTGGGAAAGTGTCGAGGTCGCGGCCTCCACGCCCAGCCCACGGTATGGGCACGGTCTTTTGTGGACAGGAGATCGTCTTGCCATCTGGGGCGGTGTCAGCGTTTTTCAACGCGCTGGTGAACTCGGTGTTTCCGAAATGGTAAATGACGGCGCTTTTTATGATCCGATCTCCAAGACTTGGGAACCTATTCCCGTGGACGAAGCGACTCCCAGCGCGCGCTTGGATCCCCATCTCGCATGGACAGGGCGGGAACTAATTGTCTTTGGTGGAAGAGATGCCCGCAACAAGCCCGCTCTTACAAACGGTGCGATCTACAACCCGCAGACGCGCAAGTGGCGGCCGATGGCGGCTCCGAAGGGGCCGCATGCATTTGGTCCCTTTGATAAGGGGTTTGGCTTCTGGACGGGGAGCTCATTCGGTTTTTTCTCACCCGAAAGCCTCTCGTTTTACGATCTTAAAAACGACTCCTGGTCCGAGCAAGGGCGTGCTGTAGTGCCCGGCTATGAGCGGGACTCCACACTCTTTTGGACTGGGTTCGAGGGACTGCTTTGGAAGCGTAACGATCGGAAAGGGGCGTTGCTCTACCCATGAAGTCTAAACTGCTCGTTTGTGCGTACGTACTTTTCAGTTCCTTGCTCAATGCGAGTGGCCTGGAAATTGTTCCCCACTTTGGGGGAGGATCCGTTTACGTTCGTCGTGGATCTACTTGGTATTCTGGATCCTCGCTTTGGAATCTCAAACCCGATGTCTCCCTTGAACGAGTTCGCCAGATCCATTTCGGCGCGGAGCTTTGTGCCTGGACCGCTGAAGATGAGGTGCGCTGTGCGGAGTCCAAATTGGATCTGTTTAAACCCGAGCGAAGTCGCAACTTGGGCCGGGTGCCATCGAATACAAAAAAATTCCACGGGTATTGTCTGGAAACAACGGACGGGGAAATTTTTTGTTTGCAGAGTTTTATAGATGGGAACGATCTCCGCTATCATTACGCACGTGTGGATACCGAGGCGCTCGGTCCGTTGCAGACGATTTCCGCTTCTGCGACTCACGTTTGTGTGCAGACACTTTGGGGAAAGATCTTCTGCTGGGGAGAAAATTACGGTGGGAAACTGGGGCGAGGCGGTTTCCCGTTTTTTCAAAGACCGGAAGAGGGTGGGGACTGGAGCGTAACCTATGCCACCGCCGGAATTCCCTTTCCGACAAAAGCCGTTGGGAACGGGGAAACAAACTTTACATCGCTATCGGTTTACGCCAACACAAGCTGTGCACTGAGCGACGGCCCGCGCGACAACTTGTATTGCTGGGGGCGTTTGCTGGACACCTCCAATCTATACATGGATTTTTCTCTGTTTTCGCAAACCACAAGTTCCCAACCACGACGTTTGGATCTCAGTGTCGTGCCCAGTGGCCGACTCGTGGGTCTGGTAACGGGTCCGCTGGTGGGCTTTGGGCATGATGAGCTGGGTCGTATCTATTTTTGGGGTGAGTACGCCGAACCTCTCCCGACGGCGCAGCGTTTGGAGCTGCGGGCGCGGATCTTGGCCGATCCTCCTCCAAATTTTTCCATCAGCCATCTGGTGCCTGTGCAGGGCGAAATCTGTGCGGTGGGAACTCTGGAGGCAGGCGGAGAGGCACTTTATTGTAGCCGGCGACCCTGGGATAGGCCCTCTGCCCGTCCCGAGCTAGTACCGGTGGATTTGCCCTGACGGTTCAAATTTTCTTTCCGCTGTGTTAAATCTCCCGCCATGAAAAGGTGGCTAATCGTCTTTTGTCTGATTTGCACGTGTGCGCTGGGTACTCCTCCGGCGGACAAGGCACCTGCCAAACGCTCCCTTTTGAAGCGGGTGGGTTGCGCGACCGTGTTGGCCGGAGCTACCCCGGCGCCCCTAGAATTCCCCCCCGGTTGACGGCCGCCGCGCCCCTCTATTAGACCTGTAAGGGTGCGATGCGTCGCGTCAGGAGCAGGTGAGGGAAAATGCTGAATAAATTGTTTTGGTTGGTGGCCTTGATCGCAGTCGTGGGAATAGCGCTTGCGGAAGATCCAGATCCGGTTTCGGTCTCGATAGGAAATATTTTCGAAAAAGTAATGCGGGCCTCCGGTCCACCCCGATCTGAAATCATGCGCCGGCCCGTTTTTGCAAAAGCGCACGGTTGCTTGATAGCCAAGTTCGAAGTCCAAAAAGATCTCCCCGCTGAGTACCGTGTCGGTGTGTTCGCAAAGCCGGAGTATTGGGCATGGGTAAGATTCGCGAATGATGGCGGCTACGGGACCGACAAACGGCCCGCCGCTCGCGGCATGGCCGTTAAGGTAGTGGGTGTGGAAGGTAAAAAGATTCTAGAAGGAGAAGAGGACGCTCTCACCCAGGATTTTGTCATGCAAAATCACCCCATCTTCTTCAACAAGAACGCCGAAGATTTTTTGGCTTTCGTAGATTCTGCTGTCAGCGGAGATCCTGAAAAAGTGAAAGCCTACAACGAGGCCCATCCGGAAACCCAAAAAATTCTCGACGAAATGGATTTGAATTTTTTGGCTGACCCACTTGCCGGGCAGTACTGGACCCCTACGCCGTACCGATTGGGTGAGAAAGCAATGAAGTATATGGTCAAGCCCTGCATGGACGGTGACAATTTTCTTCGTGAAAATCTGATCCGGCGGATGAAGAACCAGGAAGTCTGCTTTGGTTTTTGGGTGCAGTTTCAAAAGGACGAAAAAAGTGCGCCCATAGATGATGCCACCGTGAAGTGGCCAGAAGAGGGCGAAGGGAAGTTTCGGCGCTTTGGCACACTACGTATCCCGACCGGTCAGGACGTGAACGACAAGGCCCGCGAGGAATTGTGCGAAGGCCTTTCCTTTACTGGCTGGCACGCCACAAAAGATCTGGAACCGTTGGGTAGCATCAACCTAGCGCGCAAATATGTTTACAAGCGTATGGCAGATATCCGCCGCCGCAGAAATGGGGCGTCAATGAAAGAACCCTCCGAGATCACGCCACCTACAGAGAACAAGAAATGAGCGAGAAAATGGAAAAATTAAAGAACCCTTCTCGACGACACTTTTTGCGCCAATCCGGCATGGTGGCCGCGGCCTCGTTGCTTTCCCGCTTTGCCAAGGCAAACGAAGAAAATCGGATTGTTCGCGCAAAAATTCACCCCGGTATAGGTGTCGCACGCATAGGAAATAGCACCGAGGCAGACGGCTTTTTTATCGGGCCCGAGGTGGTAAAACCGCCTTTTACCCAAGCTGGCGCTACACGGGATAAGAAGGGTGCATTAAAACGTCAGGCCGCACGCTTTAGAATTTACGGTTACAATGCCAAGGGCCAGGTGGTAAAGGAACTTACGCCCGACAACGCCACCATCCAGTGGCAAGTCCACCTCGCCAACAAAAAAGCGGCCTGGTACCGGTTTACGTCAGCGCTCGACATCCCTGAAAATGAAGGCAATGGCAATCCGCGCCGAAACGCCAAGGTAAAGGGTGAGGAGAGAAAAAGACTCGTCATTGATCCCGGTGCGCGGAGTATTTCCGGAAAGAATCTTTCGGGTAAGGCATACCAGTTCAACGGCGGTAAGTTCATGGGCGTGGAAGTGCCGCTCGGTGAACTCCGCACCGACGAAAAAGGACGCTTGGTGGTTTTGGGAGGCCTTGGAAAATCCGGAACTCCCTCCGGCAGTCCGCCTTACGATCCCACAGATGGCGATACTTTCAATAATGCGGATGGCTGGTACGATGACACGTCCGACGGTCCTGTGCGCGCGAGCGTCGAGTGCGATGGCGAGAAGATACCGGTGGATCCCGCCTGGGTAATCGTAGGGCCGCCCAACTACGCTCCGGATGTGATCGGCTGGCGAACGTTGCATGATTTGCTTATCCATACCTATACGGCGAGCGGTTGGTTGACCGTTCCTCGCAAGACCTCCTTCACCAAGGATGTGTATCCGCTTTTGCAGCGCCTATCGAACCTTCAGTGGGTGAACAAGGGACTCGCGGATACGTACGGTGCCGGATCGGACTGGAACTTTGAGGATCCAGCCGTCATTGCCAAACTTGCCGAAAAAAGCCAAAGGGCGATGCGAAGGGAAGTTTACGACAAGTTTCGAGTACGTGAAGAGGATTCTAACGAGAGAACTCGCTGGCCGATGTTTTACGGAGACGCGTTTGGCTCTTTTACGGACTCTCCAAGAAATAACTTCATTGTTCCCGAGCTTTCCAGTCTGCATTTGAAACGTTGGGCTGATGGAGAGTACGACAACGATTGGGAGGCGCGCGCTTCTGCCCCCCCATCGAAGTTGGAAGAGGTACCGCTCAAACAGCAACCGGCGGAGTTAGACAAAGCCGCGCTCCATTTTTGTCTGGCGGATGCTTTTCACCCCGGTTGCGAACTTACGTGGCCCATGCGACACGCCACGGTTTATAGCGCCCCTTTTCGGATCAAGCACCGTGACACCCCGGAAAAGGACTACGGGGACAATCTCACCGAAGCACAGATCAAAAAACTGGATGGACCCTTACACGGACAAGGTCCTGGTGATTTGAGCAAATGGATGGCGATCCCTTGGCAGGGCGATACAGTGTTTTGCCGATCGGGTTACGAACCAGAGTTTGATCCGTATCTTCCAACGTTTTGGCCAGCGCGTGTGCCGAACCACGTGCTTTCCGAAGCCGACTACCGTATCGTGGTGGATGCACGTCTGCCGAGGGCAGAGCGTCTTGCGGCCTTCAAACGTCGGGTGAATTGGGTACGCCACATGAAGGGATCCCCTCCGGATCAGATCCTTCAGATGGTGCGCGAGTTCGATAAGATGGGTGTCATCGAGGCGCGTCCCGGCGTGCGTGATGATGCTGATTTCCCGGCAATTCTGTTCGTGGAAACTTTGCCGCCTGAATTGGCAAAGGCGTTTGAGGCCGCCGTTCCCAAGACCCGGAATCCGAACGAGAAACCCAAGCCCTTTGAAGTGGCGGGCTGGGAGAGCGCCGAGCAGTTGGAGGCATTCCGCAAGGCACGCGGTGTGAAAAAGCGTTGAGTGAAGTCTACGATGCCGTTGTAGTAGGTGGTGGTCCCGCAGGATCGGTCGCCGCAATGAGGCTCGCAGAGCTTGGGGCCAAAGTGTTACTGGCTTATGATCCTCTAGCTCCCCCTTCAAAGTCCGCCGTTGGCGAGAGTCTTCCAGGAGCTGCTCGGCCCTTACTGCAAGCTTTGGGGCTATTGCCGATTTTGAAAAACGGCCACCGTGTAGCCTACGGAGCGCTTTCCAGTTGGGGGGAAGAGGCACTTCATACACTCGATTTTATCCTCGACAAAAATGGTACTGGTTGGCACTTGGATCGGCCGCGCTTTGATGCAGATCTACGAACGGCCGCGCGTGAACGGGGGGCGTCCATCCTAGATAAACGTTTGCTACCCCCTGAACGGCGCGGCAGCGAGTGGGATTTTTCCGATGGGATTCGCTCGTCCTTTGTCATTGATGCGTCGGGAAGGCAGAGCGCCATCGCGCGCGGCTTGGGAGCCAAAATTTCTTTGGAGCGAGAGCTCTTTGCGCTCTACTGTTACGTAGAAACGGGCAACACGGAAGAGACGCGTACGCTTATGGAAGCGGCACCCAAAGGGTGGTGGTACACGGCCCCAATCCCAGAAAACCGGGCACTGGTTGTGTTTCATACGGATCGGGAAAATTGTAAACGTCTTTTGAGTGTTGAAAAACTTTGGAGCGAACAACTTTCTGAGACTCGCTACATCGGTGAGCGGCTTGCGGGGCAGGCCGGGCGCCCCGAACTTTTTTGCACCGAGGCCGGTAGCCGCAGGCTCGCATCCTTTGTCGGGGACGCGTGGCTAGCGTGCGGAGATGCCGCGATGGCTTTCGATCCTCTATCTTCTCAAGGCTTGCTAAACGCCATCTATACCGGAATGCGAGCGGGAGAAGCGATTGCCGGAGCTTTGCAGGGCGCAAGTTTGGATGCTTATAGGGATCGTTTGGAAAAGATCTGGGAAAGCTACTGCCGGCATTTGCAACAAATGTACGCTTTGGAACAGCGTTGGCCGGAAGAAACATTCTGGCAAAGCGCTTAGGGCCAGATGCGCATGATCGCAAGGCCGTTATTCGTACGACCGCCTACGACGTAGCGTCCGTCAGATTCCATGACCGCGTGGTAGAGAAAATCTCCTAAGGGGCCATTGGGCCTGCCGTAACCCGTAGTGGTATTGCCGAAAGTATCGATCGAACCATCAGAAAAGAAGCGGGCGATCATTCCGGGGCCGCCGCCGCGCCCCAAGACTAGAATTTTTCCGTTGTTTGTATAGCCAAGTTCATGAACAATTTCGTTTATCCCGTTACTCGAGAAAGAGATCGTGTAACCGGAAGCCGTAGTCCCGAAAGCGCCGTCCAGGTTTCCGTTGCTAAGATACCGTGCCAAAAAAACTTCGTCGTCGGTGCCGGGTCTATCTAGAGTGCCGGCCACGAGCACGGTGCCATCGGTATTGGCGTAGAGGGCGTCGACGCGGTCCTCATTTCCGGTATCCAGTTCGAGTGTGACGAGGCCGAACCCACCCCAGCCGCCGTCAAGGTTACCGTCTGTGTCGACGCGCGCAATAGCAATCCGGCGCGTGGTGTTTCCGCCCGCACCCGTTTCGGCGTATCCGCCAATATAAACCTTATTATCGCTTGTGAGCGCCATGGCGGTGGCTTCATCACGCAAACCAAAATCGGCCAAGGCCCACCCAGAGGCTCCGTACGCGGTGTCCAAAACCCCCACCGAGTTGAAACGTACCACTGCAAAGTCGCGCGTGGAGGAGTTGCCCCCGGTTTGGGCCCAGCCGCCTGCATAAATGTTCCCTGTACCGTTGCTCGCAATCGCGAGTTTGTACAGCTCATCCCGACGCCCGGATTGATCTGCGGTGGAGATCCCTGCCACCCCCCAGCTGGTATCTAAGGCCCCGGCGGAATCTAGCCGAATGACATAGAAGTCACGCGTCGCGCCACCCCCGTTCTCACGCCAGCCTCCTGCGTAAATACGCCGGCTACTGTCGACGACAAGTCCGTTAACCTCATCCCGATCGGCAGTGAGATCCAAGGTATAGATGCCCGCCACCGCGAACGCGGTATCCAGGCTTCCATCCGTCAAGAATCGGCAAATCAGAATATCTCGTGTGGCGGCGCCGCCGTTTTCTGTAAAGCCCCCAACGACGTAGCGGCCGCTGTTGTCGGTGCGCATTACGTAACCCTGTGCTTGATCCGCAGAAGGGTTTACCGCATTGAAGCCGGTACTATTGAATCTGACGTCGAAGTCTCCACCGCCCGCTTCTATACCGTCCGAGCCGTAGCGGAGTGTGCCAAGGGCATAACTGACGCCCGCAGTAGCATCGGTATCGACGTTGCCGACCATGATCCACTTTTCGTTGGAGTACGCGAGGCCCAGCGCAAAATCCGGCTGCGCGCCCCCCATGGCGTTGATGTCAAACCCGTTGGTCGCGAAAGTAGTATCCAGCGCGCCGCTCGTCAGAATCCTTACGGCTTCATAGTCCCAATCGCCACCCGCTCCACCCGACCACGCACGCCCGGCGACAGCGTAGCTGCCCCCTTCATCGATTTCTATGGCACGACAGACGGATCGGTTTTGGAGATTTTGTTGAAAAGATTGGGCCATGTTGCCGGCGGTGCCAAAGACTGTAAATTGATTCTGGAATACGGCGCCATTCAACGTTCTTCCGCAGGTGATTAGGCGTCCGCTCGCATCCACCGTCATGGCCCAACTACTGTCATGGTTGGTGATGTCATGAATGGCAATCCCGTCGGTGTCAAAGCCGGTATCTAGAGATCCATCCGTATGGTATCGGGCCGCCATGATATTGGCGTTGTCACCGGTGTCGTTGCTGTTTCGGTTGGCACCGGTGACGGCAATCTTGTCGCCCGCGACGATACGTAGCGCAAAGATCATGTCATGCCCGTACGGATCGATCTCTGTCGTCACCACTCCATTTGTCCCAAAGCTTGTGTCGGGAGTACCGTCGGTATCGAGGCGAACTAAAGCCATGTCGATATTGCGGTAGTAGCCCGCTTCGACGTAGCCCCCTACGAGGACCCGCCCCACGGAATCGACACCGACCGCACGCGCTATTGCTGAACTTGTGATCGTCACCACCGTGTGGCCGTTGGTATCAAAACCATTGTCTAACGAGCCGTCGGTGTCGTAGCGAGCAACCAGAAAACTGTAATCGAGCGATCCGGTCAACGCACGTTTACCAGCTACGATGTAGCGGCCGCTCGCGTCGGTAGTGAGTGCGTGGAAGACGGCGTCTTCGCCCCCGAAGGATAGAGTTTGGATACCGTCTCCTGAAAAAGTGGAATCAAGCATTCCGTCGAGCCAGAAACGGGCGATGAAGCCACCGACACTGCCGTTGTCATAGAAACCGGCCACTACGTATTTATCGGGAGGATCGTACAGGACGGCGCGGGAGTAGGTCTGACTCAGCCCTAGATCCTGAAACTGTTGGCCCCCGTCATTGAATCGGGATGTTTTTTCGTCTTTAAATTTGATTTCTGGCGCGACTAGGTTGGATGCGCCCCATTGCACCCAACGGTCGTAGCGCGTAAAGATGGGTTCGTCGTAGGCGATGGGGGCATTTACGTCATCTGCATACTGCCAGCCGAGCCACGGTCTTGCGTACCCCTTAAGGGTGAAGCAGAGAAAGAAAAAAACGAGGCATCGAGTCACTGGGCTTCTAACATTTTTTGATTGAAAGTAGGGGGCCTCTTTTCAGAATACACGATGAGAGAGATGAGGGAGAAGCTACGCGTTAACTGCTGCTTAAGGCCAAACGCGCATGATCGCAAGGCCGTTATTGGTGCGCCCGCCGATCATGTATTTGCCGTCGGAAAGAGTGATGAGGTGGTAGAGGAAGTCGCCGCCAGGACCGTTGGGGCGGCCGTAGCCGAGCGTCGTATTGCCAAAGGTGTCCAAGGAGCCGTCTGAAAAGAAACGTAGGATCATTCCCGGTCCCTGACTTCTCCCGTTTACGATGAGTTTACCATTGTTCGTATGGCCGATTTCGTGGACAAGCTCGTTGAAGCCGTTAGTTTCAAGAACGATGGTGTAACCCGCGGCTGTGACGCCAAAGCTTGTATCCAAATTTCCGTTGTTTAGATAGCGTGCGAAAATAACAGCATCGTCCGCCGCTGGACGATCCAACGTTCCCGCTGCTAGTACCGTACCGTCGGTATTAAAATACAAGGCATCCACTCGGTCTTCATTGCCGGTATCAATCTCTAAAGTAACGAGTCCGGTCCCACCCCAGCCGGTGTCGAGAGCACCAGTTGTATTAAAGCGCGCAATTCCAATGCGCCGTGTGGTAGCGCCCCCCGCTCCGCTTTCTGCCCACCCGCCAATATAAACTTTGTTATCGGTAGAGAGCGCCATGGCCGTGGCCTCGTCACGCAAACCAAAATCCGCAAGGGCCCAGCCAGAGGCCCCGTAACTGGTGTCCAGCACGCCCGCGGAATTAAACCGGACGACGGCGTAATCGCGGGTATTGGCATTTCCGCCGGTTTGTGCCCAACCGCCGGCATAAATGTTTCCCGTGCCATTGCTCGCAATCGCGAGTTTATAAAGTTCGTCGCGGCGCCCCGATTGATCGGCGGTCACGATGCCACCCGTTCCCCACGTGGTATCTAGTACGCCGGTGGAGGAAAGGCGAATGACGTAGAAGTCACGTGTCGCGCCCCCTCCCGTTTCTCGCCACCCGCCCGCGTAAATGCGTTGTGCGCTGTCGACTACTAGGCCGTTCGCCTCGTCCTGATCGCCCGCAAGGTCCAAAGTATATATCCCAGCTACCGCGAAGGAAGTGTCCAGCGCCCCAGTGGTTAGAAAACGGGAGATGAGGATGTCACGGCTGGCGGCATTGCCGTTTTCAGCAAAGCCACCAACGATGTAGCGCCCGCTATTGTCGGTCCGCATGACGTAGCCTTGCGCCTGATCGGCATTCGGATTTACGACATTGTAGCCTGTTACGTTGAACCAGGTGTCAAAGTCGCCACCGCCTGCCGCCACGCCATCGGAGCCGTACCGAATGGCGCCGAGTTGATTGGCAATGGTTGCCGTCGCATCGGTATCGACGTTGCCGACCATGATCCATTTGTTGTTATTGTAAGTGAGTCCAAGAGCGTAATCGTCTTGTGTGCCGCCAAGTTCCTGTAGATCCCAACCGTTTGCAGAGAAGGTGGTATCGAACGCCCCGCTTGTCAAAACACGCATGGCCTCGTAGCCCCAATCCCCGGTCGCCGCTCCCGTCCATACACGTCCACCGACCGCATAGTTCCCACCTTCATCTATTTCGATGGCGCGGCAAATGGAACGATTTTGGATAGCCCGTTGGAACGACACTGCCATGTTGCCGGCAGTTCCAAACACGGTAAACTGATTTTGGAAAACGGCGCCATTTAGGGTACGCCCACACGTCACAAGGCGTCCGGACGCGTCGACAGTCATCGCCCAGTTGCTGTCATGATTTGTAATATCGTGGGTGTTAATTCCGTCCGTATCAAATGTGTTATCAAGGGAACCATCGGTGTTGTAGCGCGCTACCATGATGTTGGCGTTGTCGCCAGTGTCGTTGCTGTTGCGTGAAGCGCCCGTGACGGCAATCTTGTCCCCGGCAACCACCCTCAAGGCGAAGATCATGTCATGACCGTAAGGATCGATCATTGTGGTTACGATCCCGGCGGTGCCAAAACTTGCGTCCGGGGATCCGTCTGTATCCAGGCGAGCAAGGGCCATGTCGATATTGCGGTAGTAACCGGCTTCGACGTAACCGCCCACCACAATGCGCCCGACTGAGTCCACGCCCACCGCACGAGCGATAGCCGAGCTGTTGATACTCACCACGGTGTGTCCCGTGGTATTAAAAGTATTATCTAGATTCCCGTCTGTGCCGTAGCGGGCTACGAGAAAATCGTAGTCCAAAGATCCTGTGATCGCGCGTTTTCCTGCGACAAGGTAGCGCCCACTGGCGTCTGTCGTAATGGCGTGGAAAACAGCGTCTTCGCCGCCAAACGCCAGAGTCTCAACGCCATCACCCGAAAAGCTCGAGTCGAGCATGCCGTCTAGCCAAAAACGCGCGATGAAGCCTCCGACGCTTCCGTTATCGTAATAGCCGGCAACGACATATTTGTCGGGGGGATCGTAGAGCACGGCACGAGAGAAGGTTTGGGTGAGCCCCAATTCCTGAATTTGCCAGCCCGTGTCGTTGTAGCGCGAGCCCCTTGTGCTGGAACGATTGAACTCGACTTTTGGGGCCAGGAGATTTTCCACTCCCCATTCTAGCCAGTGATCGTATCGGGTGAAGGTGGGTTCATCGTCATTGATGGGAGCGTTCGCGTCATCTGCGTATCTCCAGCCATGCCATGCGTTCGCCTGTGCGGCAACACTCGACATAAAAAGAAGAGTTATTATGAGAGTTTTCACGCAGTTTTAATGCACATGAGTGCTGACCAGATAATCATACACTAGCCGGTCCTTTTCGGAATCTCAATGTGCGAGCGGCGTGGCTAGAACTCCGGGAGTGGCTCAGGGCGGTTATCCAGAATTTCCTCTATTGCCGCCAGGGTTCCGGCATCCAATTTGGAACAAAGCGACAACGCTCCCAGTGTTTCTGAAAGCTGATCCGCTTTCGAGGCGCCCAGAATCACCGTGCTGACGTTTGAGTTGGCAAGACACCAGGCGATTGCAAGTTTGGTTACCGAGGTTCCGAGTTCTTTTGAAAAGGCCTCCAGCTTTCTGGTTTTTTCAATCCTAGTCCGGCCTTCTTCTGATTCGAAGCGTTGGCGAAGCCATTCGTACCCGGGAAGCGTGGCGCGCGAACCGGCTGGGATGCCGTTGCTGTATTTTCCGGTCAAGATTCCCGATGCCAACGGCGACCAGATGGTCGTTCCCATTCCAAACTCGGAATACAAACGGCTGTATTCACGTTCCACGCGGTCACGGTGGAACATGTTGTATTGGGGCTGCTCCATCGTTGGGGGCGTTAAGTTGAATTTGGCTGCCACGGCATGGGCTTCTGTGATCTGTTGCGCATCCCATTCCGAAGTTCCCCAATAGAGGATCTTGCCTTGTTCAACGAGCGTATGCATCGTGCGGACCGTTTCTTCGATCGGTGTGTGCAAATCCGGTCGATGACAGAAAAAAAGATCAAGATAATCCACTTGAAGACGTTTCAAAGCGGCGTGGCAGGCGTCGTGAACGTGTTTCTTGTGTAAGCCTCGCTGCGTGGGGAGCTGACCGCCCCAGTACACTTTGCTGGAGACGCAATAAGTATCGCGTCCCCATCCCATGTCGCGAAGAACCTTTCCCATGATGATTTCCGATTCTCCCTGCGCGTACACTTCCGCATTGTCAAAGAAGTTTACGCCGGCATCGTAAGCCACCTTCATGCAATCGGCGGCGGCGTTCACTTCGAGCTGGGTATGAAAAGTCACCCAACTTCCAAAAGAAAGTGCACTTAGGCGAAGTCCGGATTTGCCCAATCGTCGGTAAATCATTTCCATGGATGTCTCCTTGACGGCTTAGGTCTTAGTCCAGGAAAGAGCATTTGCCAAGAGGCACGGGATTTGGGTTCAGGCGGGCTGGTGGAAAAGGAGGAACTCACCACTTTGAATGCTTTTGATGGTCAGGAGCGTTTCTTGGGTTACCGAGGCGGCATCCCCAGAGGCAAGTGAGGCCTCTCCGTTGAGCTCCAGCTCGGTCAGGCTTTGAACCCAAAGCTTGTGGGAGCTTTCCATCTGAAAGCTGACGCTTTTACCGGCTTCCAGCAAACAAGCGTACACGCTTATGTTTTGCGACACGCGCACGGACTTTTCCGCGCCATCGCGGGAGGCGATGAGCTTGAGCCGGTTCGTTTTCTCCGCTTCGGGAACGGAGATTTGTTCATAGCCCGGAACCATGTCCTTGTGATCTGGAAGGATCCAGATTTGAAGCAGGTGGGCTTTCTCGTCAGAAGACGGGTTCATTTCACTATGGACAATTCCAGTTCCCGCCGACATCCGCTGAATGTCGCCACGGCGGATGCGGAATTGATTTCCCAAACTATCCTCGTGTGCCAACTCACCTTCGATCATGTAGGTAATGATTTCCATATCCCGGTGAGGGTGTTTGCCAAAGCCATGCGAGGGCTCTATCCAGTCCTCATTAATTACCCGTAGGTGGCCAAAGCCGCGCTGGTCGGGATCGTAGTAGTCACCAAAAGAAAAACTGTGGAAACTCTTGAGCCAGTCGGTCTGAGTTTGGCCTCGCGAATCAGACTTGCGCACGCTAATCATAATACTCAGTATAGCAGGTCTTTGGGAAAAGAACCCGCCGCAGCAATCGTCTGCGTTGCTTTGCGTTGGCTGGGTGTTTCGCGATCGCGCAAGGCGGTGGGAAGGGTGTCCGCGTCGGCTCGGTAGCCGATAGCTATGGCGCATTGGATTTCAAATTTATCCCGCGGGACCTGCAATTTTTCGTAGGCGGCATCCTGGTGAAAACCTCCCATGGCGTGTGTGGCGAGGCCGATTTTGTGCGCCGCTAATGCGAGTGACATCCACGCCGCTCCAGTGTCAAAAGCGGCAAGTCTATTTGGCGCCTGGTTGTGAGAAAAATGCTTGCGAGTGAGTGCAAAGGCCAAGACTGGGGCTGCTTTCGCCCAGACCTGGTTGCTATCCATGAGCAGTGAAAGAAAAAGCGCCTTATCTTTTTCACTTTTCGAATAGAGAAAGAGCCAGGGCTGGTCATTAAAGCAGCTCGGGGCCCAGCGTGCGGCTTCAAACAGGGACATCAAGTCCGCCTCAGGGATCGGCTTTTCCAGGAACGCTCTTGGAGACCATCGGGAAAGGAACATTGGATCTACGTTATTGGCGGATTCACGGGGCGACATGTGCGGCTCCTTTCAACTAGTGTTTACGGCTACTGCTCAGTTCCGGTACCAGAACGATTTTGCCGGAAACCATTTTGGCTTCGATTCTTTCATGTGCTCTTCGGGCTTCGCGCAGCGGCAATACCGAGTCGATTACTGGTTTGAAGGTTCCGTCCGCAAAGAGCCTCAATATGGTTTCAAAGTCTTCTTTTCGAATGGTGTCGAAACTGCCGCGTACCGTGGCATTTTTCATGATGAGATCCATTACGTTGATCTCCGCGACTTCGCCCCCAAGTGCACCCACACAGACGATCCGCCCATTGCGGCCGATGAATTGGATGGACTCCTGGAGTGTCGGTTTGCCAACCAGATCGAGCACCAGGGAAATCTTCTGCCCCTCGGTAACTTTGTCGACGATCTCCACCAAATCCGTTTCGGTTCTGTCTAGGACGAAGTCGGCACCCAGTTTACGGAGCGACTCCGCCTTTACCGGGCTAGTGATCGCAAAACATTGCGCGCCCGCCCAGCTGGCAATTTGAACTGCGGCGGTACCCACGCCGCTACTGGCCGCATGGATCAAGACCCGATCTTCTTCCTTTAGTTCGCCGGCATAAAATAGAGCGATCCACGCTGTTGTGAAAGCCAAACCGATGCTTGCTGCGTTTGTGTAGTTTAGTCCGTCCGGGATACGGTGAAGTTCTGCCACTGGCAGCGTCGTGTATTCGGAATACGCGCCGTTGCGTTCTCTTCCGAGGGCTTCAAATGTAGCGACGACGCGGTCGCCGACCGACCATTCCGTTACATTGTCCCCAAGGCGCACAATTTCCCCGGCAACATCCATTCCGAGTACGTGCGGTAAATCTTTTTGTATAAAAAACTGCCCGGTCCTGTGAAAAAGGTCGGTGTGGTTGACGGTTGCGGCGTGCACTCTTATGAGAACTTCGTTCTCGGCCGGATCCGGCGTAAGGACTTCCTCATACCTAAGGACTTCAGGTCCTCCGCGTTCGTGCATTACTACCGCAAAGCTTTTCTTCGGAATTTCAACTCGCATGCAGGGAAGTATAGAAGCGGGAGCGGAGGATGGCAACGAGTGTCAAAGCGGGGACAGGCGGCTTAGCCTGTCCCCGCCATTCTTAGAGGGGTTATTTCGGCGTCAAGATGACGTCATCTTTCAAGACGGTGTTGATCGCAATCTCGTCACTAAATTCTTTTTCAAACCAGCGCACTACAAGATAAGTACTCTTTCCACAACGCTGTTCGCCGAGAATTTGGAAAGGGTGTGTCCCATCAAAGTAGAGTTTGGTTTTCTTGACCTCTTTGCAGTCCGAAACCGTTTTGTACACGGGCGTCCGTTCGGGTACGACCCCGTCCAGCTGGCGTGGGGTCTGTCGGTTCATCACGGCGGCCAGAGCCTTTTCCAGCGAGTCCAGCCGCTCGTTAACCGAGGGGGCCGCGTTCACGACCGTTGCCATCCAGCCCATTATAAAGAGAGAGCCAATCAAAAAGATGTGTTTCACGCGCCCGTCCCAGGTAAGTTTGAAGCGTTTATTCTAACACTGCTTTAGTAAGCGAAAAGTCCGTCGCGTCAGATCCGCCGCAGGAGCATATGACGCAACGAGCCATGACAGATTTTGGGCAATCTCCGACTCTAGGCCGGAATGGAGAGGGGGGCGCATGCCTGATAAGAAATCTCTGACCTGGGGATCCTACGCTTACTACGTTTTGAGTGCCGTGATGTTGTTGGGTACGGTTTACGTACTCATCGGCTGTGTAACGGCGAACGCTGCGGGAAAGCGGAGCAAGAAAGCACCGGACATGCAGTTGCACGCGGGCCAGAATGAGCTGATTGTGGCCGCCTACAACGTGCTGAACCTCTTCGATACCCAATACGATGAAGGAAAAGAGGACTACACTTTTCTTCCCTCTGGAACAGAAATTCCGGGAACGGGCAAAAAGAAGGAAGATTTCTGCGGGACCATGACAGGGTATTACAAGCAACAGTGCCTTGAGACGAACTGGACGGAAGCGCACTTCCAGCACAAGTTGAAGCAGATCAAAAAAGCTGTGGGGGCGATCGGCGATCTTCCGGACTTACTAGGTATTGAAGAAATCGAGAACGAAAATGCAGCCAGAGAACTGGCTTCGGTTTTAGGTTATGGCACCAACTACTACATTACGAATAGCCCGGATCACCGTGGGATCGACGTAGCGCTGCTTTACCGTGGTGATAAGTTGGAGCTGCTTGGCGAGCCGTACGAGATCAAACTCACCGGGGAAAATTTCCCACCGAGCTTCAACGAGAAACCCACGCGAAATATCCTACGCATGCAGTTCAAGCCGAAGGGAAATGCGGATATTGTGCTTTCGGTTTATGTGAACCATTGGCCCTCTCAGGCGGCTACGGCCAAGACGCTCAAACGTATGCTGACGGCGGAAGCGCTAAAGAAGGATATTGATGCCGAGACAAAACGCATCGGCAAGGAAAAGCACTATGTAATCGCTCTTGGTGACTTCAACACGCTTCTGCGAGAGGTCCCCAACGCTTTCAACAATGTCATCCAAGATCCAAAGTGGGAAAACGCCATGGTGGACGCGCAGGATCTCGCTATTGAGGCAGATCAACGGTTCATGCGCCGGATGCCCCCGGGTACCTACTTTTATTATGGAGATCGGACCTGGAACAAGTTGGATCGGCTTTTGTTCAGCGCCAACTTCAACGATCGAAAAGGGATCGAACTTCAACCGAAATCGTTCAGGATTGTGGCTCCGGATTTCCTGATGGCCAAAGAGCCCTTTGCGGTAAACGATCCGGAAGCGTTTCTCAACGGATCGGTATTCTCGAAGATCCCGGTGGGTTACAACTTTCTTTCATTGGAAGAAGATACTGCCGGCTATTCGGATCATCTCCCAGTGGCGGTCAAAGTCACGCTCGCCGAGCGCTAGCTTGCGGTTCGCCCCGTACGGGTGTTAGGATTGCTCCTCGTTTCGTTCGACAACGGAGAGTCTTTGAAGCCGAAATCTTTTTGGAAGTTAACGATCGAGAAGGATCGATTTAAGTTTTCTTCCGCGCACATGACGCTTTTTGCGGATGGTACCAAAGAGGCCTTGCACGGGCACAACTACACCGTTCGCCTCGATGTGGTGCTGAGCGATTCTTCTCTCGCACAAACCATTTCGTTCAGCGTTTTCAAGGAACTCTTGGGACCTCTTTGCGAAGCTTGGGACGAGCGCATTTTGCTCGCCACTGCGAATTCCCGCACGAGTTGCCAAACCAAGGATGGATCCTTGGAAGCTATCGTGTGTGACAAGCGGTATGTTTTTCCAGCAGACGAGGTGGTTTGCCTGAATGTGGAAAATATTACTTCGGAGCTTTTGGCCTCCGAGCTGGCCTCGCGTCTGGTCGAAGCTCTAACGAAGGCCGGTTACTGGGGCGATAAGCTGGCCTCCGGGGTTGCCAACCCGATCCAGGGGATGGAGCTGCACATAATCGAAACCGCGGGCCAGGGTGCTAGCTTTACGGTCATGCGGGTATGAGTGGGAATTCCAAAAAAGTAGCACTAGTTACCGGAGCCGGACGGGGGATAGGAAAAGCCGCAGCCTGCGTCCTCGCGAAGGCCGGCATGCATGTTTTTCTCCTAAGCCGTACCGTTGCTGAAATAGAGAACACCCAAAAGCAGATCGAAGAGAGCGGCGGGAGTGCCGAGGCCGTCGTCTGTGATGTATCAGACGCAGCAGCCGTCTCCAAAGTGTTTGGAAAAATTGAGGCCGAGAAGGCCAGACTGGATGTGCTCATCAACAATGCGGCCGTCCTGCTCGAGGCTCCCTTTGTGTCTCAAAAGCTTGAGGACTGGGATCGTGTCATGGCGGTCAATGTGCGCGGTGCCTTCATTTGTGCGCAACATGCTTTCCGATTGATGGCCGAGCGCAAAGCAGGGGTCATCGTGAATGTCGCCTCCTTGGGCGGGATTCAGGGTTCCGAAAAGTTTCCGGGCTTCTCCGCCTATACGGTTTCAAAGTACGCTGTAGTCGGACTCACCGAGGCCATGGCCGCCGAAGCCGGGCCTTTGGGCGTGCGTGTAGTGTGCGTGGCCCCTGGCGCGGTGGATACGGCGATGCTGAAAAAGGCCGCCCCCTCCTTGAGGACGCAAACGACACCAGATCACATTGCGGACATCATCCGTTATCTGGTATTGGCAGAGCCAGGGGTTCCACTGAACGGAACCGTACTGGAGATTCATTCGAATGCCTGAAAACCGAGACTTTATTGAACTGGAGGCCCGCGGCCTACCAGCGATCATGGGATACGCTCGTCATGAGCGCGTCGAACCCCAGGGGATCCATGTCCACGTCGCCCTCGAGTTTGACGCTCAGGTGGCGGCCCGTAGCGGGGAGCTCAGCGATGCCATCGACTACGTCCGGGTCCTTGGGGAGTATCGGTTCCTACTTTGGGCGAGCCGCTTCTTTCTGATCGAAACGGCGGCAGAAACGCTCTGCCGCTATACTCTAAGTCCGCAGTGGGACGGCCGGCCGGCTCAGGCTCTAGGGGTTCGTCTTAGACTCGAAAAGCCGAGTGCGCTAGGAGCGCACGCGACTCCCGCTCTCAACGTGTACCGGCAGCGCGGGCTTTACACCTTCGCGCCTTTTGAGGGCGAGAATTTTCAGGAAATAGACGACAACCGGGACTGCCGTGTTTCTCGAATCGTATTGCCGCCCGGGGGCGCCTTTGCCCCCAGTCGTAGCCGGGTCGCGGTCATGGCGCTCGGCGATGAAGTGTATTGGGGGGACGAACGCGTGCCGGCAGGAGGGGCCCACTACTCCGCCATTCCCAACTCGCTTGAGTGGGTGAATCGCGGCCTTGAGCCCGTGGCGCTCCTGTGTGTTGAGTGTCATGACGAGGCATGGTCTGAGAAGCACTTAGAGCACTACCCAGCCGCCCAAGGCGCCGGTTTTAGCTTCTACGATTCCGTTCTAGGCGAATACGTAAAACGCCACTAGTTGGGCTTACACTCGGTGGTTTCCGGGTAGCCGATCCACGCCTTTACTACGGCAGGCGGGATGAGGGATCCGACGTGTTCCAGACTTTTCTTGATCACGGCTTTGTTGGCTTCCGGTGTGTACGCGACGAAAGAGTCGTTCACCAGACCCTCGATTTTTGCGCCCATATCCAACATTTGGGTTTTGGTCCCCTCACACGCGAAATCCATCTTATCGGTATCGATCGACTTGACGTGAAAGTATTCGCGAGTGCGAAAGTTCATTTGTCTGGTTTTGGTTTCATATACGATGTGAAACTTGCTGTAGTCGGTTGGGCCAACGCTGTCGAGTATTTCAAAAGCGTATTCAACCGGCTTGTGCGTGCTTTCATCAAAAGCCGTGGCGAGCGAGCTGGCGCGCACGAAACGATCCAAAGAGGCCTCGGACTGCGGGATAGGTTTTTCGCCTCCAAAGCCTTTGTGTTCTTTTAGAAAGCTGACTGAATCCTCAAAGGTGTTATTGGTGAGCGTCGGAACTGCCATCTCTTCTCCGATTTTTGCGACCATTTTTTTGTCGACGTACTCGAATGTTGAGCACGTTCCCGTGGGATCGCACGCGAGGTAGTGAACTTTGGCGTAAATGGGTTGGACGCGCAAATCGTCACGGTGTTCGTACATCTCCTTTACCGATTCGTAGTTGTCCAGCTGGTATTGAATCCACTGCAGCTCGTTTACCGTCGGACGCTCATCGGCTGCCGGGTATTTGGAAGAATCCAGCCACATGATTTCTATCGCGAGCCCTTTTTCATTCATTCCGCCGAGAGGAAACTCACGACCGTGCTGGTTGAAGGTGACGCTGCCGTACTTTGACGTCCACTCTGCAGACGTGGCATCGGGATGAAAATTTAGGCTCTTTTTCCCGACGTTGCGTTTGTTTACAACGACCATTCCGTGGCCTTGCGTCCAGTCGTAGCTTTTTACCATGAGTTTGTTGAGACTTTGGGGGATGGCGGCTGTTGTGCAGGCCCCTGCTACCGCACTCCAAAAGAAAAACGTTCCCAAAAAAGCAGAAAAAATGCGCATGACAAGCCCCTCCCTGTATTGCCCGAAGTATATCGGCAGAGAGCGGCGTGGCAAACCTTTAGTTAGACGCGGTGCATTCTAGTTTAGATCGGCTGGAAGTGCGGGGAGAGGCCACTCTTTTGGTAGTGGGTGGCTCAAAATGTCCACGGCGACAATAGCGTTCAGCGTTTCGTCTTCATAACGCATGGCTTTAAGTTCATCGAGGATTACTGCGCCCAGGTAACCTATAGGGTTGCTCCAATAAAGATCATACTGTTGTTCCAGCTCCTCGGTTTTCATTTGTGCGTGTTCTCGGCGCGTCCATGTCCCGTAGCGTTCGATGAAAACTATTTCGCTATATAGGCGAGAGTAAAGACGCTCCACGGGATCGCGGCGCGTGTAGTTGTCATCGGGTTCCTTTATCGGATCGTCACCGTAGAGATAATTGCGGACAGTTTCGCCCAGCTCTCCACGAACACTTTTAATGTGTCGGCCGCGTACGAGACGATCCAGCACGTACAAAGCGGTGGCGCTTGCGCTGAAACTCAAGTTGGGATCTGTCTCCCAATGGCTTGGGTTGAGCAAGAGAGCTATTTTGTGGCTCTCTAAGCGCGCGACACAGGCCGCATGCACGACGAAAATCGGTTTGGTTTCCAAGTCCACCAGCGACGTCAGCCCGAGCAGGTATTGACCCTCGACTAGGTGAAAAGAAATCTCGCGCAATTTCGCATCGCTTTGGGCTACCGCAAAAATATCCAGGCTGCTTTCGTCAAGCGCCAGGCGCGTATAAATACGGGCGACGTCGGCCAACTGGCGTGTTTCGTAGGACCCCGAGGCATCCGCCATCGGACCCGCGTAGCCCGGAATCGTCCTCGGGGGACGGGTCCACGGAAGGCGAAGGGCGAGCGTCTCCTGGACAACCCTGCCTCGACAGTCCTCTTCAGCTTCATGGTTCGGGCCTGAGGCCAAAACACTTAGGCAGAAGAACCCGCAGAGAGCCCATCCATATTTTAGGTTTTTGAAATTCATGCTACCGAGCCCGTGTTTTACCGCGTTGCGTAAAAAAGTGCAATTATTTGAACGGTGAGCGGTCCAGCTTTCAATAATTAAGGTATTAATTTCAGCTACTTGAGGTGAATGTTGGTTACAGCCCTTGACCGGAGGGGGGATTTGACTAAAATGCCGCTACTTTCTGGCGTGTGACGCGCTGGGTAAAAATTATGGATAGATTACTCATAGTCGTTATCGTGTTGTTTCTCTTGGTGGTCAGCTCTTCGCCGCTGATGTTCTAAGTCTTTGTAGACGCTTCTTTTCGCTCACCGAGACAATTTCTTTCGGACACACTCGATCTCTCCATTTGAGGGCTGGTTTTTCTACGGCGTGGTAGAGGACCCAGGCCAACAGTAGAGATCCTGCCATTACCGTCGGAATCAAAAAAACAATTAACCCCCAATCCTCCAACCCCAGATACTGGGCGATGCGGGCGGCGTAGTAGAGTGGCTTGTCGTGTGAAAGGTAAATGCTGAACGATAGAGAGGCCACCCACGCCAAAAAGCGGTGAGAGAGCCAAGACCGAAAAAGAAAACGTGGTGAGAGTGCCGCTCCTACCAAAAGAGCAAAACCGATCGCTTGCCCCCCGAATAGAAAGTTAGTTTGCCAGAAACGGTTCCAATGGGTGAAGTGGGCGCCGTAAACGAATACCAGGCCCACTGCTCCATACAAATTTGGATGCCTGAGCAACCAACCGAGCTTTTCGCGGCTGTGCAGGTACGCCAGCCCATAACCGAGTAAGAGAGAATCGACTACGGCAAACGTATGGAAGAACTTATAGAAGCCATTTCCCTCTATCCAGCGGTACAGATAGGTGGCAATCACGAGCGCCGCAAACAAAAGGCCGCCGGCGATGCGGCCGTGTTTCCACTTCCAGAGCAGGGCCAAGGAAAGCGGGAGGAAGAAGTAGAACTGCTCTTCGACTGCCAAGCTCCAGGTAACCAAAAAGAACTTCGGGGAAAAGAGATTTTGGGTGAAAGTTAGGTAGTGCCAAAGCGACGGCTCTATCGGACCCGAGTGGCGAATGGCGTTCAGGAACAACAATAGGAAATAGAGCGGCCACGTGCGCAGAAGTCGGCGTACCCAAAATCGGCGCAGATGAAGTCCGCCCGTCTCATTGAGCTCCCGAAGCGCCAATCCCCCGACTAAAAAACCGCTCAACACGAAAAACAGATAGACGCCATTCCAGCCGGTTCCGACGATCGCTCGGAACCAAGCCGCCTTTCCGTCTAGCGAGACGTAATGGGCCAAATGATGACCCACAACTAAAAGGATAGCGAGAGCGCGTAAGCCGTCGAGTGCTGGGAAACGTGGGCCGGACGACGAGGGCATTTTTTGATCGTTTTGCTGCATGGGGGTGGGGGCCTATATCTAGAAGTCTTCCTTATATCTTATCGGCTTTTTGGTTGATGAGGTGCAGTCCCTGGCGATATGGTCCCCAGACTATGAAAAAAGACAAAATCGTAATCATCGACGGAAGCAGCTACTTTTTCAGGGCCTTTTTTGCCATCCAGAGGCTGAGTAATTCCAAGGGCTTCCCGACTAACGCGGTGTACGGTTTTATCAATATGCTGCTAAAAGTCATGGACGTCGAAAATCCCAAGAAACTGGCCATTGCTTTTGACACCCCCGCACCGACTTTTAGAAAGAAGTTGTACCCAAAATACAAAGCCAACCGGGAAGCACCGCCGGAAGATCTGGTCAGACAGATTCCGTACATTCAAAAGGCGGTCGATGCGTTTGGAATCACCCGCATGCAGATGGAAGGCTATGAAGCGGATGACGTGATCGCGACCCTCGCGCACCGGGCAAATAGCGAGAGCTACCACGTAGATATTATTTCGGGCGACAAGGATCTCATGCAGCTTGTGGGCCCCAAAATTGCGCTCTTCGATACGATGAAGGACAAGCGCTACGACGCGGCCGCGGTGGAGGAAAAATTTGGAGTGGGGCCCGAGCAAATGGTGGATTTGCTGGCACTGATGGGGGACTCTTCTGACAACGTTCCCGGCGTAAAAGGGATCGGTCCTAAGACGGCTGCTGAACTTTTGCAGAAGTACAAGACGCTGGATGGGATCTACGAGTCTTTGGAGGAGATTAAGCAGCAAAAAAGAAAAGAAGTACTGAAAGATGAGAAGGCGCTCGCCTATTTGAGCCGAGACCTGGTGACCTTAAAGAAGGATGTGCCGCTATCTTTTGGCTGGCAGGACTTGGACTACAAAGGACCCGACGAGTCTCTTTTGGGGCCGCTTTTCCAGGAGCTTGAGTTCCAAAATCTTATTAAGCGATTCAATCTCCAAACCACTACCGAATCTGTTTCGACTTTCAAACGTGGAAAGTACCTGGCCGTAATAGATGAGAACCAGTTGCAGCGGATCTGCAAGGATCTGAGTAAAGCCAAATTTCTGGCCGTGGATACGGAGACAACGGGACTGGACGCGCACCAAGCGGGTCTTGTCGGAATTTCCTTAAGTGGAAAGCTAGGTGAGGCCTATTACCTGCCCGTTGCACACGTAAAAGCAGATGAGAACGCCCCTCAGCCCGTTCAACTTTCACTTGCAGCGGTTCAAAAACACCTGGGGCCTCTACTCGCGGACGCCACTTTGCCGAAAGTCGGACAAAATATTAAGTACGATATTCAGATCCTGAAGCGCTTTGGCTTGCCGGTAGCGGGAATTCTTTCGGACACGATGCTAGCAAGCTACGTGCTGGACCCCGAGCAATCCCACGGGCTCGATGCCATGGCGTTCCGCCTTTTCGGACACCAAAACATCAGCTACGAAGACGTGACGGGTAAGGGGAAGAGCCAGGTGCTTTTTTCCCACGTCCAGATTCCACAAGCCACGGAGTACGCAGCGGAAGATGCTGAGGTAACCCTAGCGATCCACGAAAAGTTGTTTCCCGAAATCGAGAAAGCCCATTTATCCAAAGTTTTTTCCGATATCGAGGTGCCGTTGATTCCGGTACTTGCGGATATGGAGGATACCGGCGTGCTCGTGGATGATAAGGCATTGGAAAAACTCAACGTGCAGCTTGAAGAAGAAATTGAGCAGGTGCAGGAGAATGTGTATGAACTTGCTGGCGAAGAGTTCAATCTCAACTCTCCCAAACAACTCGGGCATATCCTGTTTGAAAAGTTGAAACTCCCGGTAGTAAAGAAAACCAAGACGGGGTTTTCCACGGATGAAAGCGTATTGGAGACCCTTGCAAAGAGCCACCCCATCGCCCAATGGCTTTTGGGAAATCGCGAGCTGGTGAAATTGAAAAGCACCTACGTCGAAGGCCTGTTGACGCGCATACATCCGGAAACGCATCGGATTCACACACGATTCAATCAAACGGTGGCGGCAACGGGACGTTTGAGTAGTTCCAATCCCAACCTGCAGAACATCCCTGTCAGTCGAGACGGCAAATACGATATTCGATCGGTGTTTATCCCTAAGGACGGCTGTAGCCTTTTTTCCGCTGACTACAGTCAGGTTGAACTGCGTCTTTTGGCACATATGAGCGAGGATCCGGAATTGCTGAAAGCTTTTGAAAGAGACGAAGATGTGCACGCGCACACCGCACGCCTAATCTTCGGAACTGAGGAAGTATCGTCAGAACAGCGTTCCGTTGCCAAAACCATAAATTTTGGCGTGATCTATGGCCAAACTCCGTATGGACTTTCGCAGCAGCTCAAAATCAGTACCTCCGAGGCAAAAAGCTTCATCGACAATTATTTTGCTCGCTACGCGAGTGTGAAATCCTTCATGCAGAAGTTGATTGGCCAAGCGCAGAAGCAGGGGTATGTGACAACGATTCTCGGACGTCGTCGTTTTGTGAAGGAAATCGACAGCAAAAATCGGATGCGTCGGGAGATGGCGGAGCGACTGGCGATCAACTCGCCTCTCCAGGGCACCGCTGCGGATATGATCAAGCTCGCGATGATAGATATCTACAATAAGTTGTCTGAGCAAAAATTGAAGGCAAAAATGATCCTTCAAGTGCACGACGAATTGGTCTTTGAAGTCCCTAACGATGAGAAGAAAACTCTGGAGCCTTTGGTGCTTCAGGCCATGGAAAAGGCTCTGCCTTTAAGAGTACCTCTAAAAGTGGATAGTAAATGGGGAGATCGCTGGAGCAAATAGCTAGCGGCGCCCAATAAGATAGGTATAGCTACTCCATGCCGGACCCGCGTGCTTGTCGCTCTCTGCACGCAGGACTTGGCCGGAGTTTAGTGCAATCCACTCTTCTACTTGTGCCCTAGGGATGCCGTACATCTCCAAAATTGGGAGGCCAGACTGTTTTCTCAAGCGCAAGCTATCGGCGACCTCAATGGGAAGCAGAGGGCGGAGCCAGTCTTTGCAGCGGTGTACCCAAGTAGACTCGTTTCTCTCCGCCGGGATTTGTACCAGTATTTTTCCATTGGGCGAAAGGACTCGGAGAAACTCCTTGAGGTAACCCTTCATCAAACTGGGCGGCATGTGCTGGAGGACAATCACGCAGTACACAAAGTCAAAGTGCCCATCAGGGAAGAGGCTTAGATTCGACGCGGGGTTATGGTGGTAGTGACAGCTACTCGGGGACTGATTGTATGTCCGTGCGAGGCGCACCATCTCTTCGGAAATGTCCACGCCGTGTACCTCGCGGCCTCTGGCCGCCAGCGCCTGAGAAATCCTTCCCATGCCGCAGCCAAAGTCGAGTGCGCGTTCAAAAGGGGCTCCCACGAAACTGACTCCAACGCGCTCCAAAGCGCTGTCCAAACTACGTCGGCCCGTTTCAAAAAATGTCTCGGGGTTCCAGCCCCCATTTTCTTTGTTAGGCTGGGCCAGAATGGCCCACATTGGATCAAGCCGAGCGTTTTTTTCCCATCGCTTTCGTACCTGCGAAAAGATCATATTAGTAAAGATATAGCACCCTAACGCCCGGCCCCCAAGGGCCCGGCGCAATTTCTTGGTGAAAGGCCGCAGGCTCCTGCCAGGAGGGACCTCGCTTTTTTGCAAAAGTTTCCTCTGCGCTAACGCGGTCCTGCACTTGAGTTGGGACTACAAGGCCGCGCGCCGTTGACAGTAAATGTAGTGTACGTGCTATATTTTGGGGTACATTACGGGTGAGCGACATCCTAGAGAGGGAGTTCTACGAAGACGCCAGAATGCCAGTTCAGGGGGGCAGGGTCAACGGCTTGCGAATCGGAAGCCTAGACACTTAATCGCGTTTTAGCTGACATTTCGCCTTTTGAACGAATCCCATGGGCCAGTGGTACTGGGCTTAGCGGGAAAGGGATTGCTTACCCCAAAAATAGATCGCTTGAACGGTAGTTACCGTTTTTTTGGGAGGCCAGGATGAAAATCCTTCGTCGCTTTACTAAAGAACTTGAATCGCCTTACGCGGATCAAAAATTTGTCCCTCGAAAATCCGAAATCCGTGAGCCGGACGGTAGGGTTGTTTTTTCTCAAGACAATGTGATGGTTCCGGAAGATTGGTCTCAGGTTGCCACAGACATTCTGGCCCAAAAGTATTTTCGCCGTACGGGCGTACCAGTACCGAAAAAAGGAAAAGGCAAAGCGGAGACCACGGGCGAAAATGACAGCCGACAGGTTTTCCATCGCTTGGCGGGCTGCTGGACCGCATGGGGCAAGCGCTACGGCTATTTTGATTCTGATGTCGATGCTGAAAACTTTTACGACGAAGTCAGGTACATGCTGTCTCACCAGATGGCAGCGCCCAATAGCCCTCAGTGGTTTAATACGGGTTTACACTATGCCTACGGCATTACTGGACCTAGCCAGGGTCACTACTTCGTTGATCCCGATACCCGCACTTTGAAACGTTCGGATAGTTCTTACGAGCACCCGCAACCGCATGCGTGCTTTATTCAGAGTGTGAGCGACGATCTGGTGAACGAAAACGGGATTATGGACCTGTGGGTCCGCGAGGCCCGCCTGTTTAAGTACGGATCCGGAACCGGCACGAACTTCAGTTCGCTGCGAGGCGATGGTGAGCCTCTCAGTGGCGGTGGGCGATCCAGTGGGCTTATGTCCTTTTTGAAAGTAGGAGATCAGGCAGCCGGTGTGATCAAGAGTGGGGGAACCACGCGCCGGGCGGCTAAGATGGTCTGCCTCGATTTGGATCACCCTGAGATTGAAGATTTTATCGGTTGGAAAGTTCTAGAGGAGCAAAAAGTCTCCGCGATGGTGACGGGTTCGAAACTTCACCGACAGCACCTGGAAAAAGTTCTGAACGCCTGCTTTGTGGAGTCCGATGTCGTTGAGGTGGACCCCAAGCGTAATCCCGCACTTCGCGAGGCCCTCGTGGCGGCACGCGCGGCGATGATTCCGGACAACTACCTGGTAAAAATGTTGCAGTTGGCTCAGTCGGGAACTGTCGAGGTGGATTTTCCGCTTTTTGATACGGATTGGCAGGGCGAGGCCTACCGCACGGTCAGCGGGCAGAACTCCAACAACTCTGTGCGGGTTCCGAACAAGTTTTTCGAAGCTTTGGAACAAAACGGAAATTGGGAGCTTAAATGGCGGACTGACGGATCCGTCGCTAAAGTGATACCGGCGCGGGAACTTTGGGAAAAGATCAACTATGCCACTTGGGCCTGTGCCGATCCGGCGATCCAGTGCGATACCACGATTAACGAATGGCATACGTGCCCCGAGGGCGGACGCATTAACGCCTCCAACCCTTGCTCAGAGTACATGTTCCTGGACGATACGGCCTGCAACCTGGCTTCCATCAACTTGCTCAAATTTTACGATGAAGCAAGCCAGGCTTTCCGTTTGGAAGACTACACGCACGCCTGTCGGCTTTGGACGATCATTCTGGAAATCAGCGTGCTGATGGCGCAGTTTCCTAGCCGCGAGATTGCTCAACGTAGCTATGAGTACCGTACGTTGGGATTGGGTTACGCCAACCTTGGCGCTCTCTTGATGTCGATGGGAATTTCCTATGGAAGCCCCAAGGCGCTTGCTTTCACCGGTGCGCTAACGGCCATCCTGACGGGCGAGTCTTATGCGACGTCAGCGGAAATGGCGAAAGAGCAGGGTCCTTTCGAGAGATTTAAAGAGAACCGGGAGTCGATGCTTCGGGTGATCCGAAACCATCGCCGGGCAGCCTACAACGAGCTTTCGGAAACCTATGAGGGGATTTCAACCACCCCGATGGGGATTGAATCTGAGAACTGCCCAAGCGAGTTGTTACAGGCCGCGCGCTCTGCGTGGGATCGGGCGCTGGATTCCGGTAGTGAATATGGTTTTAGAAACGCTCAGGCGACTGTCATTGCGCCTACCGGAACTATCGGCTTGCTCATGGATTGCGACACCACCGGGATTGAGCCGGACTTTGCACTGGTGAAGTTCAAGAAGCTTGCCGGCGGTGGGTACTTTAAGATCATCAACCAATCCGTCCCGCGTGCCTTGCGCAATCTCGGGTACTCCGAGGCTGAGACGACCGCCATCGTACGCTACTGCGTCGGTACGGGAAGCTTTGAAGGGGCCCCCCACATCAATACCGAGACGCTGAAAGCGAAGGGGTTCAAAAAGGACGGGCTTGAAAGGCTTGAAAAAGCTATCAAGAGCGCGTTCGAACTGCGGTTCGCCTTTAACCAATGGAACCTCGGACCAGAGTTTTGTAAGGAAGTCCTGGGTCTCGACGAACAGATTTTACGCAACCCTCACTTTGATATATTGACGCATCTTGGATTTACCGAAGAGCAAATCCGCGAGGCGAACGACCATATCTGTGGGCGAATGACCATCGAAGGGGCCCCTCATTTAAAAGAGGAGCACTACCCGATTTTTGATTGTGCCAACAAGTGTGGGCGCTACGGCAAACGCTACCTCAGCTATGGAACGCACATCGACATGATGGCCGCAGCACAACCCTTCATCAGCGGGGCGATCAGCAAAACAATCAACATGCCCAACGAGGCGACCGTTAAAGAAACCAAGGACGCTTATTTGGGCGCGTGGCGCAAAATGGTGAAAGCGATCTCGATATATCGGGACGGCTCCAAACTTAGCCAACCGCTCAACGCGACTGCAGGGTCCCTCTTCGAGGGCCTCGAGGCGGATCTGAAGGATGAAGCGATGACTCGCCAAGAACAGATCGAGCAGGTGGCTCGAGAAATGTTGTTTGAGGCAGGGCACCGTCGCGAACTTCCAAAACGTCGTTTTGGCTACACGGTCAAGGCCACTATCGCGGGCCAGAGGGTATACGTTCGTACGGGTGAATACCAGGACGGTACACTTGGCGAAATCTTTGTGGACGTTTACAAAGAAGGGGCCGCTTACCGTTCCCTGATGAACGCCTTTTCGATCGCTGTCTCGTTGGGACTCCAATATGGGGTGCCACTCGACGAGTTCGTGAAAAAGTTCACGCTCTTTCGTTTTGAGCCCAACGGGCACGTTTCGGATCACGATCACATCAAGTTCTGTTCTTCCATCGTCGATTTTATTTTCCGCGATTTGGCGTTGAACTACTTGGGCAGAACGGACCTCGTGCACGTGCCACCCAAGGCCCCGCCGGTGCTTCCGCGGACCGTTTACCGTACGAGTGCGAACGGCGGCACAGAAATGAGTTTAGGAGCGGCGGCCGCGATCGCGATGGAAGCGGCTCCCCCAAGGACGGCGATCCCGCGTGCTGTTACGAGCACGACGGCCAGGGCGTCGAGCGAGCCGACCGACATGGCCATTACGTTAGAAGAATGGGACGATGATAGTGCCTTGGCTTCTAAGTTGGCCAAGGCCCAGGGCTATGAAGGGGATCCTTGCACCGAGTGCGGCCAGTTCACAATGGTCCGTGGCGGGACGTGTTTGCGCTGCACGAGCTGCGGATCTACTTCCGGTTGTTCCTAGACTAGAGTTTCCGTTGGCAAGTCATCTGCGTTGAATGATCTGGCCGCGTCGACGATAAAATTGGGCAACGCTTCTTCGTCAGACGTCCTACTTCAAAGGTGGGGGTGCATGGAATATTTTGAGATTGAATACCCCTCGTCGAAACGTGCTCAGTCAAGAACGTTCTTTTTTCCCGGAATCGATGACCACATAACGAACCAGATTCGCCAGCGGGGATCATTTTATGAGAGTGACCTATTGGAACATGTTTTTCGGACAGTGCCTAGGCACGGAATCTTCCTGGATATTGGGGCGAACATAGGTAACCACACTGTCTTCTTCGCGGCTTTCATGGCAAAACAGGTCGTTAGCTTTGAGCCTCACCCGATGCTTTTTGGCATTCTTGAGGAGGTCATCAGGAGAAACGGGCTCGATAACGTGACTTGCCTCGAGCTGGCCCTTAGCAGTCACTCTGGTAAAGGGAGGCTTGTTCTACCTCAAGGGGCTCAGGGCAATTATGGAGTCTTTACTTTGAGCGGCGGTGAAGACACGCCTGGCGGCGTAGAAGTGTCACTTAGATCTCTTGATGAGGTTCTGGCATCACTTTCCGAGGTGGCGGGAGAGTCGATCACCGCAATCAAGATTGACGTAGAGCGGACTGAGGAGGAAGTGTTGGCGGGCGCTCAAAAGACTATTGCGGAACACAGACCCCATCTATTCATCGAGATTCAGGAGGCAGACCGCAGGGAAAGAATAACCCACGAACTTGCCGATTTGGGCTACCGAGTTGTCGGTTGTTTTTGTGCCACTCCGACCTATCACTTTGCTCCGTGGAGTGCTACTAAGCACTTTTTGTTTCGGGTGAAACGTAAACTCGCGGCAATTGCCCGCCGAAAGAAATGAAAATCCTCGCTATTATATTGCGCAACGGTTTAGGTGCGAGGTGTCACAAGGTGGCGGCGCCATCCCAACAGAGTAAGATTAGGACGTCCTCAGTTGGTTGCAGACGAGATTCTACCGCAGCTATGTGATAAACTTCCGTTGATGGTGAAGATCTTTGGCTACGAAGTCTAAACCCTTACCAGATAGGAAGCCTTTAGTATGGGCGAGCCCTCAATTATCGTCAGCTTGACTGCGATCAGGTCGCGGGCAGACTCATTGCATACGGTTCTTCGCTCGCTGGTGGAACAAACACTTAGGCCAAGCCGGATAATTCTTTGGCTTTCTTCAGCATCCTATATGAACGATCAGGGTTTTGAAGATGTTCCGCCCGGCGTGGGTTCGCTCCAAAGCGCCGGCTCAATTGAAATCCGATGGACCGATAATACCGGACCTTATCGTAAGTTGTTGCCTGTCCTGCAGGAGACGTGGGATCAAGATGTGCTCTTGGTTACGGCCGATGACGACACGCTTTACCCGACCGATTGGTTGAAACAGCTCATGCAAGCCCACAGTGAGGCCCCAGATTGCGTCATTGCCTACCGCGTACGTCTGATGCACCAAACTGGGGGGAAGCTATCCCCTTATTTGGAGTGGGCATTCCCCTCCTATTATCACCCAATGGAGCACTCAGCGTACTTTCCAACTGGCAAAGACGGGGTTCTCTACCGGCCCCGATTTTTCGATGAGCGAATTTTCAACAAGGACTTTCTGCGAAAATGTCCCACCAATGATGACATCTGGTTTCGTGCGGGGACGATCGCGAACGGCGTACGAGTTCGACGGGTAAACCGTGTGCATTGGGACTTCCCTGAAACGCGATCCACCGAAGCAGCTCGACTATTTGATGGAAATGCGGAACGAAACGATAGGATGATCCAAGATACGTTTCCTCTTTTTGGAATAACTGCAGATAGTTTACGACAGATTCTTACACCCTACGAACGAACAAAGCTTACTGCGCTCGGATTCTTCTCAGGAGTGCGCGGGACGGCCGGGAAAATAGCGCGGAGAATCCTTTCTCAGTCGAAGCGGGGTGAGCCCAAGCAACCGCGCTTGCGCTAGGAAACTTGCATGCTTCTCACCTAGAACTCCCACTGGCAAAGCATCTGAGTCGAGATGATTTGGCCGTTCCAGCATAGGCAGCCATTGCCATCGCAGGCCCAACCCGAGCCTTTCAGATACTAATTTCTCTATCTTAATCATGACAAAAGTAGGGGACGACGGACACCCATCGGGGTGACGAAATTGGTATTCCGCCTGTTTAAATACCCATGATCACAGCTGTGATCGCAAAGAGGCCCGTTCCATTGCGCAACTTTGGCGCGATCCGCTATTAACAATTTCAACATTAAACAAAAACTGAATGCCGCGCCCGTGGTCGCGATTTCGACTGAACTTCAAGCGCGGTGCTCTTATTGTCTGGAGGAAAAAATGAAACACAAATTAATAGGCTTCACATTGGTGCTGGCGATTACGGTCCTTGCAGGGTGTGGAAAGAGTGGCGAGTTTGACTACCTGTTTGATCCCCCGAATCAGCCCGGAGGGACTCCGAGCAACATCCAAGGTCTGTGGCGTTTAGATTCGTCCACGGCGTCACAGGAAGTCCGCGCGGAAGTTGGCAGTGACTACGTGGTTCTCGCGGGTAAGTGCACGTTGCAAGGCCAGACGGTCATTGTTGGCAAGAAAGTGTCGGCAACCGTGAATTCTGATTCGATCGATATCAAAGAAGCGGTCAATGAAGACAAGCGCGAGGGGAATGTCCTCTGCAGCCTTAGCATCCCGGCGATGAGCTATGACTTGCAGAACAACCGTGGCCGAGCCCAGTTGCGTCGCATCGGAGTAAGCTTCACGAAACTATTGGATCTCAAGGATCTGAAAAAGTAAGCGGCAACGCTGACCCCACTCCGGCTCTGCAATCCTTCAGACCGGAGTGGGGTTTTTGTTTCTCGTCGGTATCAGTAAAAGCCCCTCGGAATTGACGCGTAGCGTTTGGTTGTGGTGCATTGGCGCCTCTGTGGAGGTGGCGATGCGCGCGTTCATTACAGCGACCGTTCTAATAGCCTGTTGTTTTTCTATTTTGGCTAGTGCCTTTGATAATGGCTCGCGATTGCCAAACAAAATTCCCAGAACCCTTCGAAAAAAGGCGCTTTGCGCGGACATTGATTTCGATCTCGTTATCTGGCCGCAACTCATCAAGCATGAACCTCGTTTAGAGACACAGCTTCAGCTTATGGCCGAAGGTTCCAACCAACTCGGCAAAGAAATCGATATTACCAACTGCCAAGTGATCTACCCCGTGAATGAAAACGGCAAGCTTACGGATGGGATGTGGGACATTCGAGTGGATCACAATTGGCTTACCAAAGGAAAGCTGAATGAAGCCGTCCCCCACCAGGCCGGAATGCGGATTGTTTTTTCGCGTAAGGAACGCGTGGCTAGTCGCCGGGGTGAGGTGCCGTTTACCTTGAGCATCCGCGGCGTCACTTACTGTTGGGGACAAGACGGTTGTGCCGAAATGGGGATTCCCTTTTCGCCGGATGAGAAGGCATTGGCCGAAGGTCCCAAGTACATACCGGGAGAGGCCAACGATCCACCCCAGCTCGTTCCGGGGGGTGGCAATGAACCGTCCAAGCTGGTTCCTGGTAATGGTCAAGAGACGGGGCCAAAGCCGAAGGCGGTAGTTCCGCCGAAGAAGTTACGAAACCCGATGGTCATTGAGGAGCGGAGCCTGCCCGGCACCGATCCGCGGGTGCCGGACGAGCGCGAGAAGTCCGGATCGTCTTCCCCCTAGGCGGTGGCTGGAACCTAGACGCTATTTGTAGAAAGTTTCGCCCACATTTCAAGGGCTTAACTCTGGCATTGCCGTTGCACTTTTTAGAGGCATGACCCGTGCACTCTTCATTCTAATGTGTTTTGTAGCCATGCCTACATTGGGGACTGATTCCGCTGCGCCGGCTTCCCAGCCACCTACGAAGGTGGAGGCGGCTAAAGGCTCAAGCCCACTTCCCACGCCCAAACGCCTAATATCGGAGAACCGAGCAGGTATTAGAAATTTGCGAGAAACGCTCAAACCGGTACCGACCGGGGACGCTTGGTTGGATGGTATATTGTCCGAATGGAGCGGATTTGCCTTTGATATGGCCGACGACGTCCTCCGGCAATTTGGACTCCGTCAGCAAAAACCCGCCGAGCCTACTACCGAAGATTCGAAATAGGAATGACTTCCTGAGTTTCTTCCCGAACTACCACTGGGTTAGTGGCGAGCCGCCAACCCGTTTTCAAATAAGAAGTATCTTCAGCAATGGGGCGGCCAAAGCTTTGGTAGAGAGCTACCAATCTTCGGTGCGCCTCTTTCAGATGATAAAAAGGTATTCTAGGAAATGCATGGTGGACCGAGTGGTAGTTAAGATGATCGACGTACAAACTCATAAAACCCGTGGTGCGTAAATTTCGCGAGTTTCGAATTTGCGTTTCGAACGGGTTCGACTCCTTACCCCAAAGTCCATAATGTTCGATGTGCGAGCGAAACTGGTGAAAAGCTCCCATTACGCGTTCAAGGATGAGAAAAAACGCGAAGGCATGCCACCAGTTACCGACGCTATACGCCCAAACGTTGATAAAGCCCTGAACGAGCAGCACGCCGGCAACGTCGGTCCATATGGCCAGGCGTACTTCCCGGGACTTGTTGTAAAATTTGTAGGCCTGCCAGTAGTGCTTGAAGAGAAAACCGAAACCACCCCATACAAAACAATTGAGCCACCACTGGTTACGGATCATCCACTGGCGGACGGGTCCGACGCTCTTATATTCCCGTTCGGTGTACTGCGGGCGTTCCGGATCGTGGATGTCGTTTCCGTTCATCTTGTGATGGATTTTGTGTAAAGCAGAGTAAATGCCGTGATACCAGAGCATGGGGTAGGCAAGTACCCGTGGGAACAATTCGTCAAACCACTTCCAACCCGTAAGGGTGTGGTGGATGGCGTCGTGGGTGAGAAGAAAAATGGATGAATAGAAGAATGCTGTGGCACAAGCCCACAAAACAAAGGCCAAAGTGCTTTCGCTGGAGAGGCTCAGCCAAATCAAGACTCCCATGATCGCGAGACTCGCAATCGACTTGAAAAAGCCAGGCCACGGCGAAGTCACCTGCAAGTCATCGATCGTCTGTCGCAAAATTTTGGGATCTACCGATCCTGCATTTTCTACAGCTGGTACTACCTTCGGTTCCATCCTGAAACCTCCCTGGTTGTACAGTGCTCGGATTGCGCCGCACCGCCCCCTTATCTATTCATTATATCACGGGCACCGGTTTTATCGATTTTAGATGTATTTCCGAGGGCTTATTTGTCAGCTGAAAGGTGGCGGGGAATCGGTCCGGGCTGTGCGCGCTTGTCTTGTTCTTCGAGCAGATTGTCTAGAAAGGTTTTTATCCTGTTGGCCACGAGGCGGTTCAATAGCCGGTCCGGAAGCGCCTCGTACATCAGCCACGGGTGCAAGCGCATTCGTCCCAACGTGTATACCCAGACGCGGTGGCGTTCGCCGGGGGCAGGAAAGATCTTTGCGGTTCCCACGGCCCAATCAATCAGCGATTTCTTTGACGTCACCGCTTCTGCTTTCAACTCCAGGTAACCGTCTTTCTGTGCGGAACTCATCCGGAATGGTTGAACACCGATGGAAGAAAACAAGGGTACATCCAAGAGGTAGCGGAGTTGAAGCACGTTGTCATCGCTTGGCAAGGGCAGCACGCTAAGAAGTTTTAGCATGTACTCTCCACCATCGGGTTTTTTGTTGATGTCGCGCAACGCCCAGCTTTGGTATCTGGCAAAGTTTGTCAGTAAGGGCTTTGCGAGTTCCAAGTTGAGTTCAGTAGAGATAAAGCCTTCAAGTTCGATAGTCTTATCACCCTTACGCGTAACTGTGCGTCGAATGACATCATGCTGTCCTTTCAGCTGCTTTTCCAGCCGGGAAAAAATCGCAGAGTCTTCCGGCGAAAGCGCGACAGAGGTCAGGCTTAGTACTAAGCTCAGCGTGCAAAGGACAAATTTCACTGGGGGCGTTTTTCCTTTTTTCCAGCAACACTAATCGTGTGCATTAGAAGGGTGACGGCAACGACCAGCATAGCACTCGCGGGGATGGGTACTCCCCACAAGAAAGGGCCGTGATTGAGAATCAAAAACACTGTACCCAGCGCAAAAAGGCAAACGCCAAGAGCGGAAAGGGCGAAGACGTGCGCGCTCGATTTAAGGGTGTTCGCAAGTAACTCCGTGTCCTTGCTGCTGGTTTCAAATACGAAACCGTCCTGAGACCACTTCCTCAAAAAACGCTTTGTGGTTCGAGGCAAGGTTTCCGCTAGGTGTTGTAAATCGCGCCCTACAACCACCATGTCTTTTAGGATTTGCTCTTTGCTGTAACGCGAACTCAGAGCTTGTTTGGCGAGTCGGTTTCCGACTGAGAGAAGATCAAAGGTTGGATCGAGCTTCTTTCCAAGACCTTCAATCGTAACAATCGCCTTGAACAGGAGCATCAATTCGCGTGGGACGCGCAGGTTGTGCTGGGCAGCTACCGCGGTTGACCGCATCAAGATGTGCCCGATGTTTACCTCGCCAATCGCCATTCCAATGTAAGGCGAGATGAGATCCATCAGATCTTTCTGCAGACGGTTCAAGTCGGATTCACCCGTCATGTGACTGATGTAGGTGTATTCGGACGCCAAAGATTCGTAGTCTTCGTCCATGATCGCTATGAACATGGTCGTGACACTCTCTTTAATGCGCTTCGAAAGCCGCCCGACAATTCCGAAATCGATAATACCTATTCTGCCATCTTTGAGAACGAAAAGGTTTCCCGCATGCAGGTCACCGTGAAAAATACCGTCCTGCAGCACCATGTGGAAGAAAGCGTCACACCCGGTTTCGATGATTTCGGCGGGCTTGATGTCATTGGATAGAATGGCTTCTCTGTCGGAGAAGCGTACGCCTTCAAAACGTTCCAATACCAAGACGCGAGTGGTACTTAATGATCCGTAAACGATCGGGATAGCGACCTGCTTCATTCCCGCGAGATTCTTTCTAATCTTGCGTATGTTGTTGGCTTCGACGTGGAAGTCGAGTTCCTGGTGAATAGATCGGAAAAATTCGTCGACCATCCCAGTCGGATTAAACAGCTTGGTTTCCGGGAGGTAGCGTTCGAGCAGAACGGCAAGGCCCCTCAATATGGAAATGTCGTTCGAAACAGTCTTGTCGATTCCAGGGCGCTGAACTTTGATGACTACGCGTTCTCCGGTTTTTAGTACCGCGCTGTGGACTTGGGCGATAGAAGCTGCCGCCAGGGGGGCCTGGTCGATGCTCTCGAATGCCTCTTCGAGACTTTTTCCCAACTCGGCTTCAATCTGCTTCCGGATTTCTTCGAACGGAACGGTCGCGACTCTATCCTGCAGTTTCTGGAACTCCTCGACGTAGGCATCTGGTATGAGATCCGGTCGTGTGGCTAGAAGTTGGCCAAACTTCACAAAGGTGGGCCCCAGTTTTTCAAAAGCGAGGCGCAAGCGTTCCGGGATTGGAAGCTGTTGGAAATCTGGGTTCACCCGGTACTTGGCAGGAAGAAACTTACCAAGACGAAGTCGATGGACGAGATCCGCAAAACCATGCGCTACAAAAACGGCGACGATATCGCGCATGCGTCCCGCGTTTTTGAAAGTTTGTGTAACTACTTGCGCTGTGCCGAATACTTTCATGCTTGGCTAAACCAGATTTTGCCCTGTTCCACCGAGATTTCGTCTACGACGACTTCCATTTTTGTTCCGACGCCTAGCCTCTCTTTGCCAGGCCTTTTTACGAAAGCCAGCTTTCTGGAGTCGTACTCATAAAAACCGCGTAGTGTTTCTACCGGAAGAAAGCCTTCGACCGCAAGCTCAGGGACTTCCATATACAAGCCTTCGGCAGCAACCCAGCTGACGACGGCGTGGAAGCGATCCCCAAGGTGTCGCTGCATGTACCAGCACTGCTTGCGACGGACAACAAAACGCTCTGCGTCCATTGCATTGCGTTCCTGACTAGAGCAGTCGCGTGAGACGTTGATTAATTGGCCCTCTTCGTATTTCTTATCGGAGGACTTAGCTTCACCTATGAGTCTCTTTAAGAGGCGGTGCACGATAAGATCGGGATACCGACGAATTGGAGACGTAAAGTGAGTGTAGTCACGCAAGGCCAACCCGAAGTGCCCTAGTGGATCGGGCAAATAACGCGCCTGCTTTTGGGCTCTGAGGATGACGGTGTGCAAGGTGTGCCCGCCCGGTACATTGTGAGAACTTTCTAGGATCTTGGCGAAAGCCTTCGGGGTAATTTTGTGAATGCTTTCGCCGATCCCAAGATTCCGGAGCATTTGATTGACCTCATCTACTCCCTCGCGATCAGGGGCTTCATGGACGCGGTACATTCCGGCTTTCTTGGACTCGCGCAATTTTCGAGCGACGACCCTGTTGGCGGCAATCATGAACTCTTCAATGAGTTGGTGCGATTGGTGGCGTGAGGCGGGAGCACAACGAATGGGTTCCCCGTCCTGATTTAGCTCTACCTTGCACTCAGGCAAATCAAAGTCTAGTACCCCACGCGCTTGGCGGGATTGTCGAAGAATTCGAAAAAGCCCAATCATGTTATCAAGAGGCTTCTTCAAGTTTTCCAAATCCTTCTTTTTTTCTTTCCAGTAACCGTGAACTTGGTTGTAGGTTAGACGTGCGTGCGTTTGGATCAGACTGCTATAAAAATCGCTCCGCAGGAATTCGCCCCGGCGATCGATATCGATTTCTGCAGTGAGTGCGAAACGCTCCTCACCGGGTCGAAGACTGCACACATTGTTCGACAGGACTTCCGGGAGCATGGGCAGACAGCGCCCAGGAAAATACACGCTGGTACCGCGCTGGAGTGCAGCCTTGTCCAGAAGCGATCCGGTTTCCACAAAGAAACTTACATCCGCAATAGCAACGTATAGCCGGAATCCGAAGTCTTCAGCGGTAACCGCTACGGCGTCGTCGAAGTCTTTGGCGTCTTCGCCATCGATAGTTACAAGGGGAACATCACGAAGATCTTTTCGGTGACGGCGCTCCTCTGCGTCTCCCATCCAATCAGCGACTCTCTCGGCTTCATCCAATTCAGCGCGCGAAAATTTTTCTGATAGGCTGTAGCGGTTGATGGCGATGCGGTAGTCATGTGCCGGAAGTAGCTTCTCTCCGAAACATTCCTCGATTTCCACTCGGCCCGCGTGGCGGTTGTCCGGGTATTGCACGACACGCGCGCTGACCCAATCGCCTGGGTGGATTTTTTTTGGGTTTCCCGAAATCGGAAAATCGCCATCGGTTGTGTTAAGCGACAAATTACTGCCAAAGCGCTCTACCTGTCCCAACACGATGCTCTGTCCGCGCTCTACGACTTTGTCGACCAAGGCAGAGACCCGCCCGGCTCTTTTTTCGTACCTAAAGCGGATGCGGTCTTTGTTCATCAAACGGCGGGCCTGTTTCCGATCGATGTAGGCGTCTGGGTGTGAGGTATCGTCGGGAATGACAAAAGCAAACCCGCGAGGATTTTTTTGTACGGTTCCCAGTAGGTTACCTTTTTGTCTGTGTTTGGGACGACTCACGTTGATAGCAGTATCGATGCTGGGAGGGGTGAATTCAAGTAAGGGAGCAAAAACTTATCTTCCGGGAGGGAGCAGCTTCGCGGGATCCGCAGCCGGCGCTACAGGGCCGCCCGCGCCGAGCTTGGAGCCGAGCGGGGTCACCGGGCTGAAGCCACCGGCGTTTACACGGCTTCCTTTCCCACCCGTATTTTCAAGATCGGCCCCTGCGGGCAGACGTGGGGGTGCGCCCGGAGGACGTCCATTGGGTGGCGTACTACCTGGCGGAAGCGGTCCGGCATTTTGAGTGGTCGGACTTAGGCCAGAGCCTGGGGGGGATGGCGGCAATAGTTTTGGTGCCACGTAACCTTTTTGTTGAAGCGGGGCGACAGTTGTCGATTGCGGCACACGAGAGGCCGGTGCAAAAAAGATGGTGGCTTTCACTTCTGCGTCCACTGGGTAACAGGCTATTGGACCGATGAGCGAATTCTTAACAAATCCTGAGGGCGTGGTAGCAGCTTGCTCGCGGAAACTTACAGTGGGAGACAGCTGAGAAGCAATGGGGAAACACACGACGTCTTTGTTCACAAGCGTGCTGCTAGCAAGATTACGTTGTGCGGCCTTTTTGGCCGCGGTTAAGATGAAGCGCCCCTTGGACGAACGAGGCGAAGTCGGTGGAAAAGCATCGACCACGAGGCGTGCGGGGTTCTGCAACCAGAACGCGTCAAATTTCAACGTATTCTCCTTAAGGAAAACACGAAGCGTGGTGGCGCGATTCGGATCATCTGTATTGATTGAAATCGGGCCTAAATAGCGGCTCTTGCCGACGTAGGAATCGTTGATCGCGCTCTCAGGAATGGCCCCGATCAAGTGGACGTTTTCTAGAGCGACGGTTGCTTCCTTTTGGTTGGGATTGGCGCTAATCTGGACGCGCGGATCAGGGCGGTTGCCTCCAAACTGAATCACAAGTCTCTCGAAATCCTGGCTCTTGTGCTTACCAAAACGGAAGTGTTTTAACGTAATTGGAGTTTCCCCGGCCGCAAAAACCGAGGGCCCACCGACGGCCAAAAGGAACAAAAAGAAAATGTAATAAGGCATACGCACGGCTTACAATCCTGCTCTCTTGGACTATCGGGAAATTGTGTTAATATCTTTACAAGAATTCTATGAATTGATCTCAATACTTAGAGAGCGGTCTCATGCTTAAGTCCACCCTCATCTTCGTTTCCGTCCTTTTATGGCTCGCCGCATGCTCTTCATCGGGAGACTTGTTGGAAAAATGGAGCGAGGAGGGGCAAAGCCCTGAGGCGGAATCTCTGAACAGTCCGGAGTTTCAGGAACTCAGCGCTGCGCTGAGTAAGCTCGGCTACCAGGGCGTTGGTCTCCGTTACGAGACGCCCTCGGTGCAGAAAATGCTGACGCAAGTTTTTTCGGATCCGAAGGTAGCAGGCCGGAATATTAAACTACTCTATACCGGTCTTGCCTTGTCTTACGACGCAAAACAAGGATCTCTGACAATCGGCGGTACCATGGAGCCAATGGTGATCGTTGAGTATATTCAGAAGCACGTCCCGCGATTGAAATCCAAAATAAAAAAGTAAGTCGCGGTCATAGCTCCGGTCCAACTAGCCGATAGGAATGGCGTGAAGCGCGCGCTTAGTCTTTTTAAGGATTTGCTAAATTTCCTGCCGGGTTCCTCGCCTACCCGGTGGGAAGCGCCGGCCTCAGTGAAGGGCGACGTACCCGTTGTCGTGATTGTCGCGGGTTTTCAGGCCAAAGAGCGCCCTCTATCAGTCATTCGCAAAAGATTTCTGAAAGACGGATTTAACGTCATCGTAATTTCCATGGATTGGCTCAGCCTGTCAGACGGGATCATCGGTCTTTCGCATATGGCCACCAAGCTTTCTGGAGTTCTACTCAATCTTCGCAAAACAACTGGCATGCGATCTCAGGTGTATCTAATCGGGCACTCGGCCGGCGGGCTCATCGCCCGCTACTATGTGCAGCTCCTTGGCGGATCGCACTACTGCGATGCTTTGGTTACCCTTGGAACTCCCCACCACGGTACGTGGATCGCTCTGTTGGGATTTTTCTCCCACCTTATAGTTAAGGCCCGATGCCTCTTTCAGTTGCTGCCGATTTCACCCTTCATGCGGAAGCTAAACCGGGCGGCCTTCCCGAGCGATTTCCGAGTCGTTTCAATGTTTTCGAGGGACGACTTTTTTTGTTCGCACGATGAGCTGGCTTCGGGAAGAGTCGATAATGTCGAGCTGGGACACCTCTCCCATACGGACTTTCTCTTGAGTAAAAGAGTGTACCGCGAACTCCTGCGGCGCTTGGAGCTCCACCCAGCGAACTCTTCTGAAGAGGGGCCAGCCTTGGAAACCGCGGAAACTCCGCCTGTACCTGCTTAGTTAACCGACGATATCTTCGCCGCCGTCTACGCCGAGAACATTTCCAGAAATCCAACCAGCTTCATCATGCACCAGGAGTGCGATGGCGTTGGCTACATCCTCCGGAACGGTCAATCGACCGGCAGGGTTACGCGATTTCGCGATTTCGATCATTTCTTCATTTCCGGGAATCTTACGTAGAGCCGGCGTATCCGTTACGCCCGCGCGCACGGCATTCACCGCAATCCGATGCGGGGCGAGTTCCAAAGCCAACTGCCTGCAATGAGATTCGAGTGCCGCTTTTGCCGCGGAGACGGCGCCGTAGGTGGTCCAAACTCGGGTACCACCGGACGAGGTCATCGCGAAAATGCGCGCGCCTTCTCTCAGGAGCTTTCCGCGGAAAAGATCCTGCGTCCAATAGACCAGGCTGTGCGCCATCACGTTCAGCGTCATGTCCATCTGGTCTTGGGAAATAGAATCCTTGGCGTCTTCGGTCAGAAAAGGTTTAAGAGATCCAAAGGCCAGGGAATGGACGAGACAGTGCACGCCCCCCTCGCTTTGTGCGGCGAGTTCCTTCAGGACCTCAGCGCGTTTCTCTGCATCTGCCGCGTTCACATTGAAAAACATGCATTTCACGTTTTGCGCCTGGATCTTTTTCTGAATCTCCGCCACGTGGGGCAAGGTACCTTTGCGATCCAAGTGGACGCCCGCAATGTTCATTCCCATTTCGGCAAGCTTGAGTGAAATAGCTTCCCCAAAACCGCTCGAAGCGCCCAAAATTAATGCCCAGCGCCCCTTCACATTCGACAGTGCCATCTCTACCTCCAGCTCTAGCTATCTTTTTTGGTTTCGTCGTTCGGAACAACATCGGATTTGGATTTTTCCGCGCTCTTCTGCACGAAGGCCGAATCCTCCAGATTGATTTCCTTGTAGTCCGAAAGTTTGATCAAAAACGGTACGGGGAGTTGCTCGCGTGCTACGAAGATTTGGTCGCCCTGCTTGGCGCCAAATTTCAACGTTACATTGAGCTTTTCTCCATCCTCATCGCTCAATTGAAGCACCAGTCCCGGCTTTGCAAGACCGGTATTCGGTGTCTGGCTCGTGGCGTATCGGGTGACCTTAGTATCTTGAACCTTCGCGATCAGAGCCTCGACCTTGTGCGGGTCGATTTCTTTGTCCGGTTGATCCGCGATCGACCATTTATTGTCCTTCTTAACCAGGTCGAGCTTTTTACCACCTCGGTCGAAACGGATGCGCTTTATGTTGAAGCGGTTAAATTCGGCAAGGGAGCGGTTTCTGTACTCCTTAGCCGGACGCTGCAGTGTCTCAAGAAGTTTGGAATCCACAACGTACACGGTGTCCTTGCCAGAGCGCATCGCGTACAAAGCCTTACCGGACGCCCCAAGCTTAAGGGTCTCTGGTTGCTTGGTCCCCTTTTTCTTTATGAAGACTTCCACCGCGGGTTTCGACAAGCCATACGTCGTCAGATTGGCGGCCTTTTCAGTCGCGAAGTCTTTTGCGCGCAGATCAAGGATGGCCCCCAGCATCTTTTTTACTTCGTCCGCACTGGCGGGGATATTTTCACGAGCCAGCGTCCAGGCGTCATTGTCCGTACGGGCGAGGATGAAGCTGCCATAACTGTTTTTTACTTCCACTTCATCGACATCCGGCCGCGTGAGTGCAAACAGGTTCTTGTTCCTGTAATCAGAAAGCTTTTTGTCAAAGGTCGTCCGTAGAGATCTCGCGACTCGATAGACGGCGCCCTTTTGATCCGCCGGGATGAGGTAACTGCTGTAGCCAACCGGGGTGTCCTTCCCAATAAGAACCTCCGAAAAGTCTTCACCAGAGTTCCGTCGCACGCGAACTTTGTATCTTGGGAAATCTAGGCCATAGACCGAAAGGTCGGCCGGGTTTTCCGCTATTTCTCGTTCATTCTTGGTGGTGGTGAGCGTACTTAAGACTGCGGCAACGGTTGAAGCGTCCGCCTCATCGTTCAGCGGCTCTGTGATCAACCACGATTTGTCGATGCGCTTAAACTTTATCGTTTCGTACTCAGGGCTAAGTTTGTCTTTTTCTTTCGCGGCGAGCAAAGCTTCCAGGTTCTTTAATCGATCGACTTCGAATTCCTGAATGTCATTCCGAGGGATCGCAACAACCAGCTTGGCGTTTTCCTGAGCTTCTTTGCGCTTAACCTTAATGCCCTTTTCATAGACGACGTACCAGAGCACTAAAGCTACAAGCACCCCAACCAACGCCAATGTCGTCTTAAAGCTTTTCTTCATCTAGAGTCCCCCTATGTACTGTGATTTCCAGAGAGGCGGTGGGACACCCTAGGTCGCGCTATTCCCATCCTCGGAGGTCTCGGGTTCAGCCTTGCTCACGTGCCCGGCTGCAATTTCCCGGAGTGCGATTACCGCTTGCTTGTTTGTGCTATGAGCGATGAGCGGACGGGAGCCTTTGGCCAGCTGCCGCACACGCTTGGCAGCGATGTGGATCAATTCGAAGCGGTTAGGGATTTTCTCTAAACAGTCTTCCACCGTAACTCGGGCCACTGAAATCTCCTGTAAAATTAAGAGTTTCCACCAAACCAATTTTGGACCCACTACAATACCGCGGGGCCTCAAAAAGTCAATGAAAATGTAGGTTTAGGCTGCGAGCACGCGGTGCAGATCTTCGTACAGGACGGTGGGCTGTTGGGTAAGGGGAGCGCCGGGAGAATAAAGGAGGGCCTCGTACGCGGCAAAAAACCTTCGCGCCTGATCAATCGTTTCGGTGGGCGTCTGCCGGGCGGCATAGCGGAGCAGAGACTCTCGGGTGCCCCCATCCTGATCCCACTCGGTTTTGTGTTTCAAATGCAGGACCAGAAGCTCGCTACCGAGGCGGAGAAATTTTGCGTAATCTTGGCTCGAATACGCGGCCTCGGTGTCGCGACGTAGTTGTAGAAGTTGGTAGGCCGGGCTCTGTCGGAAGAGGCGTTGTTTTTCTTGAAGGCGCTGGACTGCCAGAGTTCCGAGCAGTCCTATGAATGTGAGCCCTTGAAGGATCCAAAACCAGGCACTGCGTTTTAGCTCAGTGACGGCAGCCCACTCGCGGCTGGGTTCCAGTTCCAGAACGGTCTCGATCGTTTGTGTGGGGGCGAGCTTCGCCTGAAATCGGAATTGACCGCGTTCACTTTGCAGGAACTCGTATCGACCCTGAGCGGGGTCAAAGAAGTTAAAGTGAATCGGCGGGATTTCCAAATCCTCATCGTGGTTCACCGACAGGCTCCACTCGTGGTGTTGGATCTGGTACGGGGCAGAGCCTTGGGTAAAGGATCTCTTGGAAAGAACCTTCACTTGTGGTGGTAGCGAAACCTGGGCGCTTGCAATTTCCTGGAAGTTTCCTTGTCCGCGAATGGAAAAACGAAGCGTTGCCGGCTCGTTTTGTTCGTACGGGATTTCAGGTGTGTCGAGGGAGAGTGTGAATTGACCGACGGCTCCTTCAAAATTCTCGCCTTCTTTTCTTGGAAAAGGCGGAAGTGCGCGAATGCGCAGGGGCTTGGGGGTTTCACTTTCAATAGTAATGTCCGCTTCTTCGGAGAAAGGGTTTTTAAGGACTAGCTTCATCGGACGGATCATCGGACTTTTTTCATCAACCATCGCCGAAATGCGATACGAGCCCAGTACGATGCGGTTCCAGGGGGAGCTTGCGAAGCGGGAGTAGGGAACCAATATCTTTCCTTGCCGTAGAACGAGGTTGTCTTTCCAGAAACCACGGAATTCTGGGAATTTAGCCACTTCGACTTCGACCGTGTTCAGATTTGTATAGAGGACAAAGTCACAGCGGATTTCTTCGCCGGCGTAGACTTCGGGTTTCGAAAATTCAGTACGGAACTGAAAGCTTTCTTCCGCGCGCAAAGAAAGGGAGAGGAATAGGGTTATAGGAATCAGTAGGCGCGCTACCATTGTTTGCCCTTTGGTGAAGCGTCTGCTTTTTGGTTCTTGTCTCGCTGAAGGCGTTGAATGGTCTGTTGTTCTTCGCGCGCCATCATGTCAAAAATGCGTTGCTTGCGTTCCTGTGAAAATTGTTCTTTGTCGTAGTCTTTTTTTGGGCCTTTTGAGTCCTGAGGTTGTTGCCCTGACTTATTGTCTTCATCGTCAGAACCTTGTTGGGAAGCGCTTTGCATAATGCGGGAGACGAGGGCCATGTTCTCCGATAGCTTTCGGTTTGTGTCCTTTTCAAACTCCGTGGCTTCACTTTTGGTATCATAAGCGCTTTGGTAGCTTTCTAACGCTTTCTGGGGTTCTTGCGAGTACACGAACGTGTTACCCAAGTTGAAGAGAGCCTTTTTTTTGAGTATCGGATCGTCGGTCATGTAGGCCGACTCTTGAAAATATTCGGCCGCCTTGTCCAGTTTTCGCTCTTTCATGTAGGCGACGCCAAGGTTGAAGGTAAGCGTGCTGCGAACCAAAGGATCGGTGGCCTTTTCCAGAGATTGAGTAATCTCACTCACAGAAGCGCCCACTAATGTATAGGGAACTAACAACAACGGAAGCAATCGAATGGCGTACTCCCACCTGCCCATTCCAAATTCGATCGTAAACAGAAGGAGGGCGATGCTGAGGAGAATGGGATAGAATTCACGTGCGACTTCAACTGAAGTGACGACCTGAGAGGCACGTCCTCCCTGACGCAGGCGCTCTCCCAAATCGAGAATCGAGGTTAAGTCCGCGTTGAAGTAGTTTCCACCTGTCAGGTTGCTAATTTCCTGTAGTGGCTCCGCGTTCAGTTTAGTGGTGACCGTATTGCCCTTTCCGTCTTTGAGGTACGGGGTGCGGCCGAAGCGCTCGAATTGAAACGAATGGATGGGAATGGGCGCTCCGCCAGCCGTGCCGGTGCCGACAGTGTGGATGGGGATTCCCTTTGCCTTGTAGCGGGCGAAGACTTCTTTGCGTAGTGCCTCATGGCTTTCCCCGTCGCTAAAGAGAATCACCTGCGACGGAAACCAGGTTTCCCCGCGCTGTTTTGCTTTTTCCTCTAGCTGAAAAATGTGGCGTAGTAGGGTCTGCATGGACTGGCTTAGATCCGTGCCTTGATCGGTGGTCATTTCCGGACTTAGAGTTGGCGTGATTGTAAGAATACCGCTCAGATCAGAGGTGAGGGGTACCTGTAGGTAGCCGTCTGCCGCGAACGGGAAGAGTGCCACGCGCGACTCGTTTAAAGCGTCGGCGAGTACCTCAAGGCTGCTCGTAACGAAACCTAGTCGCGAGGGTCGGATGTCTTCGGCGACCATACTTCTTGAGATATCGATCGCAAGAAAAACGTTAGATCCCGCTCCCTGGCGGGAAGAAATGTGCTTTCCTAACTGCGGGCGTGCGAGTGCGAGTACGCAAAAGGCGAATGCAAATAGGCTTAAAAGCATGTGGCGAAGCGAGAAGCGCGCGTTCGGTCGCTGTCTCTTCGCAAGCATGATCCAAGCGAGTACCAATACGGGCAACAGTCCCCAGAGTAGTTCAGGGTTTTGAAATTGAAGCTGCATAACGTGGTGACGCTCTCCAGTACCTGAGTTCTTGAAGTAAATAGGTAACAAACATTAGCACCGTCGCGGCCAGAGCAATCCAGAAGTAAAGTTCCTCGGTCCTGCTTTTGGGCGTGACCTTTACTTTTGATTTTTCCAGTTGGTCAATCTCTGACAGGATGGCGGCAAGCGATCCCTCATCCTTAGCCATGTAAGATTTGGCCCCCGTCAGCCCTGCGATTTCCTTTAGAAGGTCCGGATTGAGGTAGGACGGAATGTGTGTCAGCAGGTGTGTGCGTTTTCCCATGATGTCATACGCGTAGATGGGAACCAGTACCCGAGAGTTTTTTCCGATTCCGATCGCATAAATGCGTATGCCCTCTTCCTTGGCGAGGTTTGAGGCGGTAATGGGGTTGATGGCGCCGACGTTGCTGTCCCCGTCGGTAATAAGGACGATGACTTTGCTTTTTGCGGTGGAACCCCGGAGTCTCCCAACGGCATTGGTTAGGGCCATGCCAATTGCCGTCCCTTGCTTTAGCTCTCGCAGCTCGACTTCTTCCAGCTGCTTTTTCAGGAAATCATAATCTCGTGTTAGCGGACACTTGGTTACGGCTTCGCCGCCAAAAGTGACGAGGCCAATGCGATCGGTATCGCGCTTCTCGATAAAATCGCGGATGACCTGCTTGGCCACTACGATGCGATTTGGCTTGAAGTCCGTTGCGTCCATACTTTCCGAGACGTCCAAGGTGAGGACAATATCGATTCCCTCTGCCCACTTTTCCGCCCACAAGTGGCGCTTTGCGGGGCGAGCGATACTTACAACTATAAGTAGTAGGGCCAAAACAGTGGCTCCGAAGAGAGCGCGGTGTACATACTTGGCGTTGCGGGTTGTGTGCCGGCGGATGGTAAGTGAAGAAAAGGGAAGTATGAGTTTGCCGCTTGTTGAACGGCGCTTGAATAAGAAGAACACTGCCAGTCCTATTGGCAGAAGAAGAAGTAGCAGCGCAAAGGGGGTGATTAGATACATAAGAGTGAGCGCTCCACGGTCTGCAGGCAATCTGAAGCCGTTTCATAGGGGACATGCGATTCTTTTGCGAACTTGATGGCGTCGCACTTGGTGAAGAGTGCCACCATTTCCGGGGCTCCCGTGTCGCACTTTCCAAATCGGTGTGAGAACTCTTTGGTTGTGAGCGTGCGTACCGGGTAATCCAGTTTGCGTGCGTAGTAATTGCGCACGATCTTTGTGAGTTCGTCCACTAGCCGCGGGTCTGCGGGATTTTCTTCCATGTGTTTTTTGAAGAGCTCCAGGTGGCGGCGGAGCCAATCGGCATCCGGTTCCCGAGGGATTACCGGTTCAGGCGGAGGTGCACGCACGGCAAGCTTTTTTCTGGGAAAGTATTTCTTCAAAAGGCGGTAAACAATGGGAGTCAGGATCGCTGTGATAAGGAGAATGGACAAAAGAGGCCATAGCCACTTGGGCCATACCCAGGGGATTTCAGCTTCATCAAAACCTTCGCGCAATTCGGTGTCCTCTTCGGCGCGGGTGGAAACGACATTGAAGCTCAAGTTCTCGGTCGAATAGCTGCTCCCTTGGAACGAAAACTCCAAGGGAGGGAGCGTATATTCCCCGCCCTCATAGGCGGTAAAGGCGTAGGTCCAGACGGCGATACCATTTTCCAGTTGTCGGTCTTGTGACAGCAGTGTGAGGCCCTTTTGCGATTGCAGAAGGGATTCGTTTACCTGAATCGAGTCTACGTCGTTTTCAAAACCTTTGAGCACACGAGTGTCCAGGCGGATCTCAAGTACAGCGCGCTGTCCCGGTTCCACCTGAGGGGGAGTGAGCGTGTACTGAAGCGCGGGGGCCTCAGCACGAACACTAGAGACGAGCAGGACCGCGACGCCTAAAAAAATGAACCAGTCTTTGTAGGTAGTCATCCTGAACACTCAAGCAGAAGTAGTCGGATTTGCACTTTCGGCTTAAGTCCTCAATTTGATGTTGGTGCACAATCGCTCGTTGCTGTAACTCCTGGCGTACATTCTTGGAGTTGGCATCGAGTAAGAAAAATTCGCCGGTCTCGGGGTCGCAGACTTCATACACGCCCTTGAGCCCGACTCCGCGTTCAGCGTCGTCCACGCAGTGGAGCAGCACCAGTTCGTGCCGTTGAGCCAGCATGCGCAGCTCCGTGCTGAAGTCCGGGACTAGAAAATCTGAAAGTACAATGACGATTGAGCGGTTTTTCAAAACGTTTTGTGCGTAGAGCAGCGCAGGCCTAAGGTCGCTGGCCTCGCCTTGTAGCGGCTGCTGAAGGAGTGAAATCATCCCGTGCAGGACGTGGTTCTGTGTGTCGCGTGGAGGGAGGTAGAGGACCGGCTCTTTATTGAAGAAGAGCATTCCCACATTGTCTTTGGACTTCACCGCGGCGAGCCCAAGTAGAGCGAGGAGCTCGGCGTACATATCAATTTTTCGCTTTTGTACGGAGCCAAATAGCGATGAACCACTCACGTCGATTAATATGAGAACGTTGAGTTCCCGGTCTTCCTCGTACAATTTGATGGTTGGGTGTTTGGTTCTGGCGGTAACGGTCCAGCTCATGTGGCGAATATCATCGCCAGGCTCATAACGGCGAAACTCCTTAAACTGCATTCCACTTCCGTGGAAAGCGCTGCGGTAGTCGCCGGAAAGGAGAGTCGAAACGGAACGCCGCGCGACAAGTTGCAGCTGGGCCACTTGGTCCAGAATTTCCTGGGGGATATTCAAAGGGCTCCCGGTGGTTCTAAGGAACGGCAACGGCTTCTAAGAGCCTGCCGATGACATCATCTGTATTGATGTTCTTCGCTTCGGCCTCGAACGTTAGAATGAGGCGGTGGCGAAGGACCTCGCGGGCAACGAACTTCACATCGTCGGGTGTGACGAAGTGCCGTTTTTCCATGAGGGCCTGGGCACGAGCGGCCCAGCTGAGAAATAGAGTGGCACGCGGCGATCCTCCGACCGAAATGTTTCGGCGGATATCCGCGACCGCGTCCGGGGTGGCCTCGTCCGCGCCGATAGGATGGTTTTTCCGGGTCGCTACAACGAGCCGTAGAATGTATTCCTTGATGCGTTCGTCAACGTAGATGCTATCGAGCAGTTTGCGAGCTTTAAGGACGTCATCGGTAGAAATCTTGGTTTGGGTTTTCGGTGGCGTTCCGCTGGACATCAGTTCGAGAATGGCGCGCTCTTCTTCCCGCGAAGGGTAGTCGACCTTCACTTTGAACATGAACCTGTCGAGCTGGGCCTCGGGAAGATTGTAGGTCCCTTCCTGTTCAATGGGATTTTGTGTCGCCATGACCAAAAAAGGTTGCGGCAATTGGTAAGTGGTATCGCCGATAGTTACTTGTTTCTCCGCCATCGCTTCAAGCAAGGCACTTTGTACCTTTGCGGGTGCACGGTTGATTTCATCCGCAAGAATAATGTTGGCAAAAATAGGGCCCTTTTTCGGGGTAAATTCCTGGGTCTTTTCGTTGTAAATGAGTGTCCCGATAATGTCGGTGGGCAGAAGATCGGGAGTGAACTGGATGCGCTGAAAGTGCGTATCGAGTACTTGAGCAAGCGTCCGTACGGTTAGCGTTTTTGCTAGGCCGGGTAGTCCCTCAAGGAGTATGTGGCCCCCGGTGACCAGGCCGATAACGAGGGAACGGTTCATGTGTTCTTGCCCCACGACCACTCGGCTCATTTCGCTCAGAATGCATTCCAGCGTAGAGGCGCACTCGCGAATGGCATCCGTATCGACCGGAGCCGCGTTGGGGGCGGTTTCATTTCTGCGTTCTTGATTCATAAGCTTTTTTTCGGGAAGGAAATCTTTAGGTTAGCCGGAAAAGGCTCTATCATTTAATTATAACGGAAAAGGGGGCTCGATGCCCATTGTTACCTTTTTGCCGTCCGGGAAAAAAGTGAACGTCCCGAGCGGCACCAGCTTATTTGAGGCGGCGCGGCAGGCTGGATTGCCCATTGCATCATCCTGCAGCGGCAATTTTGTCTGTGGGCGTTGCAACGTACAGGTTGTTGTGGGGCGTCATAATCTCTCCGAGCAGGAACAACCCGAGAAGGCGCTACTCAAACGAGAGAACCACCCTCCCACGGATCGGATTAGCTGTCAGACCCGCGTCATGGGGAATTGCAGTATTACTACGCGCTACTGGTAGCGAGTGTTCAGTAGCTAGATCATTTGCTAACGAAAACCCGAGTCCAAAACGCCTCTTTTCCCAGTCCTCCTGTAATCTGAAAATGTCAGCTCCATTCGTTTCTTAATCACCGGAGACATTATGCGTCCGCTCATTTACTTGATGATCTTGTTGTGTACGTCTGCGTTTGCATCCGAACGGCTGATCAACGGCCAGCCGGTTGCATCCGGGACCTATAAAGAGGTGGTTTGGATCACGAGCAGTAGCTCGGGGTGTACCGCGACGGTGGTTGGCCCGCGCACGATTGTTACGGCCTCTCACTGCGCCTCAACTGGAACGACAGTACGGTTTAGCGTAAATGGAACCCAGTATTCCGCACGCATAACTCGCAACCCCCAATATAATAACTCCACCGTGGCTTACGACGTCGCTCTTGGATACGTCGACAAGGAAGTTACCGGCGTCGAGTTCGCTACTCTGGGGGTGAAGGGCGTTTCCCAAGGAATGGGAATTACCCTGTTGGGTTATGGTTGCACGAAACCCAATGGCGGTGTCGATGGAACCTTGAGGATCGGCGAATCGGTAATCATCTCTACTGATAGCAACCGTTTTGGATCCCGCAAGTCCGGTGGCGCGACTCTTTGTCCAGGAGACTCTGGTGGACCCGCTTTTGTTTTTGATGGGGATAAGCGCTACCTTGTAGGAATTAACTCCACTGTTACTACGGACTACGTGACGAGCTACAACGCGCGTACTGAGATTAGCCAACAAAAAAGTTTTTTTGAAGACTTTGCGCAGAAGAATTCGGTGGAGATTTGTGGTGTGAACAAGGACTGTTTTAAGACCGTTGTCGATCCGCCCACGTGCCAACTTTCCGCCCAACCTTCATCTATTCAATTGGGGGAGTCGCTTACTTTTGAGCTTCGTAGTGAAGGGGAAGTGAGTAGTGCAAAAATCGGAAGCACGAGCGTGAATTTTCCACTCGGCTCTTTGACTTCCACTCCCACCCAAGCGGGTAACTTTACGCAGACCGCTTCGGTAACAGGACCTGGTGGTTCGGCGACCTGCAGTGCTTCCTATGAGGTGAAGGGCCCTCCTCCGCAAACGGCGCCTTCCTGTACTTTGACGGCGACACCTAATCCCGTTGCACTCGGCCAGCAAGTCACTCTCACTCTCGCGATACAGGGAAACGCCACGCATGCCGCCATCGACGGGGAGAGTGTGAACCTTTCCAATCCGCGCGTGACGCGTACGCCGATGCAAATAGGGCAACACCTTAGTAGTGGTTACGTGATGGGACCCGGTGGAAGTGGGGATTGCCGCACCAATTTTGCGGTGGAAGACAAACCCAGCCAGAACTTACCGGGGCATACTGTAGTACCTGGTCAGTGCGGGTCGAACACGAATGGTAGTTCGGTGCGAGAAGTTTGCCTGGCAGTATTGAAGAAGGTGACTCTCAACGTGCGAAATGTAAGCGAGGCGCTCTTGATTCGCTATCAGGACGGAGGAGAAGAGGTGATGCCCGTTCTCAGCCGCTACCAAGAAGGTGGCCAAACACATCTCTCGCTTTACGCGAATAGTACCTACAAACAGAATCAATACTGGGTATTGGATGCGCGTGACGCTGTTCTGCAAGAGCAGAATGGTCAGACGAGCGCCATCCAAGGCACTACTATTCGGGGTATTCAATTTGATGCACGTTTTTAAAGAGCCCGGTCCGGCGGGCTCCCTACGTGCCCCTCTCTACGCATCAGCGGGAAGAACAGCACGTCTCGAATAGAGTGCTGGTTGGTAAAGAGCATCACCAGCCGATCAATGCCGATGCCAAGCCCGCCTGTTGGGGGAAGTCCCTGGCAGATAGACTCCATAAATTCCTCGTCCATAGGGTGGGCTTCCGCATCCCCTTCCGAGAGCTTTTCGGCCTGACCTTCGAGAAGCTTTCGCTGCAAAACAGGGTCATTGAGCTCGGAGTAAGCGTTGCTGAACTCTTTGCCGACAATAAAAGACTCAAAGCGTTCCACGAGCCCCTCGGCCGCAAGTTTGGGATCCCGGTGCGGTTTGCAAAGCGGTGTCGTTTCAATGGGGTGATCGATAATGTGGTGGGGTTGAATGAGCGAGTCCTCCACCGTCTCAAACAGCGCAGCAATCAAGGATCCCCGGGTCATCTTCTCCGCTGCGGATTTTTCCGTGTCCGTTTTTTCTACCACGGCTTGCCGTAGGGCATCGTCAGTTAGGGTGTCTACGTCCGTTCCGCCATAGACCTTGATGGCTTCTTTCATGGATAGACGTTTCCAAGGGGCTTTTAGCTCGATCTCGACGGTTTTTCCGTCTACCTCGTACGGCACGGAGGTTTTCCCATAGAGCTCAAGCGCGATTTTCTCAAAAAGATTTTCGGTAAAGGACATGACGTCGTTGTAGTCCCAGTAGGCCGCGTAGCTCTCGACGAGGGTGAATTCGGGATTGTGTGTGCGGTCGACCCCTTCGTTGCGAAAAACTCGTCCGATCTCATACACGCGGTTCATTCCCCCGACGACGAGCTTCTTAAGGGGAAGCTCTAAAGAGATCCGCAGGAACATCTCTTGATCGAGTGCATTGAGGTGCGTGAGAAAGGGCCGTGCGTTGGCACCGCCGTACTGGGTTTGAAGGACTGGAGTCTCAACTTCCACAAAATCATTTTCGTCAAAGTAGCGGCGCACAATCCCAAGGATCCGGGATCGCAGCCTAAAGGTGCTGGCAACCTCTGGATTGGAAATGAGATCAAGCCAACGTTTTCGGTACCGGGTTTCCTTATCCGCAAGGCCGGCGTGCTTATCTGGTAGTGGCAAGAGCGCTTTTGCGAGCAGCGTCACTTTTTCAGCAAGGACGGTCAGCTCCCCCGTGTGGGTTCTAAAAACGCGGCCCTCGACGCCTACGAAGTCGCCTAAATCGAGGCGCTTTTCGATAAACTTCATGTGAGAGGGCGGCTGCGCGACCTTCGCCTTTTCGGGATCGTAACCGGTGACTTGGCTGATATCTCTATTGAACATCACCTGGAGGCGTCCGGTGTGATCCTGCACGTGACCGAAGGCATTTTTTCCCATCGCACGGAAAAGTACGAGACGACCCGCAATAGTCACCGCAGGCGACTCACCTGCTTTGGCGGCCTCAAAGTCTCCAGGATTTTTCTCCCCATAAGTTTCGAGCAGCTCCTTTGCCGTGTGGGTCGGATTGAACTTGTGAGGGTAGGGAGAAACACCGAGATCTTGGATTTCCTTTAGCTTCGCCGATCGTGTGACAAATTCATCATTTGAATGGTAGTCCGGCGTTTCGCTCATCGCGGCTCTCCTCGCTTCGAAAGAGCCCGGTTATAGCATGAGTTTTGTGTGAAGGACAGGAGCGACGCCTTGTCTTTCGCGAATAATTCCAGGACAATGGCAACATGCCGAAATGGGTGTGGTTAATTTTTTTCGCGGTGTGTGCTTTCTTTGCTTTCAAAATGGCCACACGCCCCAAGGCGGTCTCCGAAGACAAAGCCAACGCGACGTCAAGCGAGCCCAAGGCGCGCCCGAGCCGGATGCGCATGGCTCCGGAGCGCCGAAACGATCAGAGCAATCTCCCGGTTGGGAGCCCGCTTGATCAAGGCGATGTGCGCCTGAGGGAGCGGCCTTCTCCGCCAGTCACCCCTCCGCCGGTGCCCAGCCCGGACACCAGCTACAACCCGCCCCCCACCTACAACGATGAGCCGGCCTACTCGCCGGAGTACGATCCACCGCCACCGCCTCCCACCAGTCCTTTCAATGTGGACTCTCTCCCTCCGCCGCCCGACTTTGTGGAGCCTGACGACATGGGGGGACAGCCTCCTCTGGATCCGCCGGATTTCGAACCTCCGCCGGAGAATTTCGATCCGCCGCCCAATCAGCCGACATTTGAGCCTCCGCCGCAGGATTTTGATTCTGGGGAGTACATTGAGCCCCCCGATACGGCGCCGCCGGAGGATGACTATTAGTGAAAAAGGAACGCTTCATCGCCCTGCGCTTTATGTTTAAAGGCACGGATCGAGGGACGTTTAGCCCACTCACCTTGGTCGCGTGGACGGCGATCGCGGTGGGTGTGGCGGCCATGGCAATCCTGTTGTCGGTAATGTACGGCTTTGAAACTGCCCTAAAGGATCGGGTACTGACGGCCTTTCCCCACATTATGGTGAAGCCGCAAGCGGGTGGGGAAGTCATCCGCGACTACGAAAAATGGACAGCAAGCCTGGCTGCCGTGGACGGGGTTAAGCGAGTCACGCCTTATCTAGAAACGGAGATGATTCTCCAGTCCGAAAAGCGGGCCATTGGGGCAGTCGTGCTCGGCCTATCGGATGCGGAGTTGGAGCTGAAGGTGTCTCAGATCCAGGAGGGATCGCTTCCGAATCCTGAGGCCAAGCGCCCGGAGGTGCTTGTGGGAAGCGAGCTAGCCAAGCGGCTTGAGCTGTTTGCGGGCGCCGAGATCAAACTCATTTCTCCGATTGAAACGTCTGGCGCCATGGGCCTTATCCCGCGTGCGCAGACCTTTGTAGTTTCTGGGATCTGCCACACCGGGCACTACGAATTTGATCAGCAGACTTTGCTGCTTACACTTCCCGATGCACAGGCCCTTCTCAAAAAGGGCCAGGTCATCAGTGGCTGGCAGATTTGGGGCGCAGACGTAGATACCGCCGAAGCGTTAAGGGAGAAGGTGAGCGCGGTCTTGCCTCGCACGTGGGTGGCGGAGAGCTGGGCGCAATTTAACGCTGCCCTTTTTAACTCATTGAAGCTGGAACAATACGCGATGTTCAGCATCCTAAGCTTTGCGGTGCTCATTGCGGTGATGAATATTGGGATCACGCTCACCATGTATGTGAGCCAAAAAAAGCGGAATGTCGGTGTTTTGCGCGCATTGGGCGCGTCTCAAAAACAAATTCGGAGCCTCTTTATCTGGCAGGGTGCTTTTCTGGGGGGAATGGGGCTATTTCTGGGCGCCCTACTAACTGTCGCGGCGCTTGTGTACCTGCGCTATTTCTCAAGCTATCTTCTGCCCGACATCTATTATGATCGCACAGTGCCTACGGAAGTGCGGCCTCTCTCCATTCTGGCGATTTATGGTATCGCAACGGTCCTCATCTTCGTCTCCACAGTGTACCCGGCCAAAAAGGCGATGGAGATTGATCCCATCGAGGCCATTCGCCAGTAGGGCTAAAGGCTTGCGACGATGCGGTTTTGCAGTCTGAACATGCGTTTGGCATCCGTCTCATTCGTCTCATGATCGTAGCCGCAAAGATGCAAAATCCCGTGCACGGTCAGTACTTTGAGTTCCTGCTCCAACGAATGGCCGAGCTCTTTGGCGTATCGACGCGCAACTGCGGGGCAAAGGCACAGATCGCCCATGTAAATGAGGGGCCTTTCAGGGTGCGCCTGCCACAGTGGGAATGAAAGCACGTCGGTAGGCTTATCTTTTTTTCGAAACTGCTTATTGAGAGCCTGGATCTGGCTGGGGCTTACGAGTGTGATGGCGACTTCATAGGCTTCGCCTTTCTTTAGCCATGCCTTTTTTGGCAACTCCTGAAGTGCCTTGCGTGCTGCTCTACGCACGAGCTTTTCAAACTTACTGGTTGCTGCGGTTTGGGCGTGGACGCTGATACTGACTTTAGGCACGGATTTGGGCATCGGCCGCTTATACCTTATCCGCGCAAAACTTTATAGGTTCTGATCACAGCGCCCTTTTTGGTCTCTGAATACCTCCAGTATTCAAATTCAGGCTGAATGCTGGTTAAACATTCGACACTAGTCACTCCTCTGCGCAATTTCTTAACCCCATGAAATTAGAAAACTTTCTATGGAGTCTCGCAGCGTAATTCGGCAAGTGGGGCTGTTGCACACCCATCATTGTACGGGGACTTCGGCGGCCAATTTGGCGTGCCCTTTGCAAAGTGTACCAAGAGAACGTTCTCTGTTCGTGGGGAACGTCTATAGACTCCCGGTAAACGGGAAGCTAAGCGAGCCAATCGCTCGCAAAGATGTTTTGGAAGTAGTGTTGAAAGTTGCGGAGTAGAAGATGAAGCACGTAAATAACCGTTCAGCAAAATGGGTAGTGGTAGCCTTTGCGGTAACCATGATTCTGCCTGGCAGAATCGTATTGGGGTACGATTATGGAAGCTCCCCGAGAGTGGGTACCGCTTTAAATTTAGGCAGCACGCTTAGCAGTGGGCTCGACAAGGCCTCTGCAGGCGAGAAAAAGCCTAAGACGGTCGAAGAAGCCAAGAAGCAATTGGCGGACGTAATTAGCCGTTTGAAGATTTCGCAAGAGCAAAAAAACCAGGCCACTGCCTTCTTTGCCGGTCTAAATGACATCGTCAAATTGGACGAAGCCCTGGTAAAGTTGCGTGATCAGGAAGTGCAAGACGCCAAGAAAGCCAAAGACGAAAACGACGCCATCGAACAAAAAGTGAAGTCGATGAGCTCGCCTGCAGTGGCGGCGTCTAACCTCGACACTGGTCGCTTGCCCCAAGAGTGCGGCAAGAGCAAGGTCGAAGGCGACTTGAGCACCTGGTCCAAGATCATGCAGGCCGTAGGTGATTTCAGTAAATTCACCAGCCAGACGCTGAAAGGCATAGCCAAGGAAGACAAGAAAGCTCGCGAAGAAGCGCTTGATAAGGCGATCGCCAAAATGAAGAAAGAGATTTTGGAGTCGATTAAAGCTGACGAAAAAGCCGACGACTTTGCAGACAAGGTTGAAGACGGCTTGGCCACGACCAAGAAAGGCGGAAGCCCTCTGGTTGCGGCGAAGAAGCTTTCGGACGCTGTCAAGTGGATGGAAGAAGTAAAGAAGAAGAAATCCCTCGCGTTGTTGGATAACTTCTTTAACTCCATCGCTGGAAAGCGCGATGCCAACGACAAGGCTGACAAGATTAACGAAGGCGCCCGTCAATTGCACGAATCGGCTGATAAGTACGTGCTTGCGGCGGAAGCTCCGGTCACGCAAGCGGTGTCGACTTTGGCCGCAAAGTGTGAAGAGTTTAAGGCGTCTGTCCTCGGCGGCAACCAGCAGCCTGGACCAAACAGCCTTCGAGGCCAACAAGCATCCGCGATGGCTCGTTTCAAGACAGCTTTTGAAGCGCAAGGCCCGGTGAGCCCCGGTGGCCAAGTAGTGCCTGCAGAACAGGATCGGAACTTCCTGACTGCCTCTAGCAATTTTGCCAACAGCCTCGTCCGTAAGGGACGTCAGTTGCTCCAATCTGTCGATTGCCAAGCATCGGCTCGTCAGCAGATTGCGAACCAGATGGCTACGCTTCGTAGCCAGACGGCGCAGCTTGATGGTGTTACCGATCCAGACACTTTTATCCGCGTCGCGGGTGAAGTGATGACCAACTTTGGGAACGTCTTTCAAGCCGTGAACAGTTCGGTCAACACTCTGGCCAACGCTTGTACGGCCTGGTCACAGGAAAACAAGCGCTTGGAGTCAAACGTAAAAGATTTGGACAAGCAGATCGCTCAGGCCCGTCAGCAGAGCGTCGCGCCCCAGGCACCTGGTCTTTCCCCGGTGTCGACCGCGATCCCTAACGGCCCAGCGGCTCACTAGTCCTGAAAGTTTCTTTAGCTAGTAGGCTAACTTTCAAATACATCTGCAAAAAACCGAATGCCTCCGGGCACTCGGTTTTTTGCATTTCTGACTCCCTGCGCCAGCCGGCGATGCCCCCTCAATTGACTGCCATTCTTCCGATTGATACCTTCTTGCGGAAACGCGTACGTCTATGAGGAGTAAAGCATGGCAAAATTAGCGGGTTTTGGAGTCGTCGGTTCTGGGGCTATGGGATCGGGCATTGCGCAGGTGGGCGCCCAATCAGGCTTCCCGGTAACTCTTTTTGATATCTCTGAAGCTCAGCTCGAGAAAGCCCGCAGCGGCATGCAGAAGAGCCTCACGAAGCTCGAAGAAAAGGGCGTTTTGAAGGAGTCGGCCGGAGACATCCTGAAGCGCTTGAATCTGACGACGCAACTTCAAGGTTTAAAGGGTTGTGATTTTGTGGTGGAAGCCGCCACCGAAAACCGCGAGATCAAGTTCAAACTGTTTCGCGATCTGGATACCTTGTTGGATCCCAAGGCGATCCTGTGTTCCAACACCTCCTCCATCTCTATTACAGAGATTGCGGGCCAAACCAAACGGCCGGAACTTGTTGCCGGCATGCATTTTATGAACCCGGTGCCTCTCATGAAGTTGGTGGAGGGAATCCGCGGGATGGCGACCAGCGATGCGTGCTTCCAAAGAGTCCGAGAAGTTTCAGAGGCCATGGGCAAGACCTTTATTGAGGCCAAGGACTCTGCCGGTTTTGCCGTGAACCGAATTCTGATGCCGATGATCAACGAGGCGTTTTTTGCCTTGCAGGAAAATCTGGCTACTGCTGCTGATATTGATGAAGCGATGAAACTTGGCTGCAATTTTCCCATGGGGCCACTCACGCTCGCAGATTTTGTGGGAATAGATGTTTGTTTGAGCGTTTGCGAAGTATTGCACCGCGATTTGGGAGATCCCAAGTACCGTCCCTGCCCGCTCATGAGAAAGTACGTGGAAGCGGGCTGGCTGGGGCGTAAGGCGGGCCGGGGAGTCTATGTCTACTGATTTCAGTAGTGAGCCTGAACTTCTAGTCGATAACCTTAAGTCCGAAGAAGAACTCCTGGCCGAAGTGTCGGTCCTGGAATCGGAAGCGCCTCCAGTGCTGCATCTGCGAGTGGCGTTTGAATCGCTGGGGCGCGTGCGCCGCATGATGCTGGCTTTGCGGGCTGCAAATATTGCCCCTCTCATGCTCATTGAACAGCCCTTGGAGCTCCCCGATCGCGGTATTGTGAGAGATGCCATCACCCAGTTGCGGGATTGGGACCAGCTCGTATTGCAAAATCTTTTGAAAATGTGCGCCCTTTGGATTCCTGAGAGTTATCACGGGGCCTTGGAGAACGAAGCCCGGGTGGAGTTGAAATGGTTTAAAGAGTGGGTAGGGGCAAGCCAGGATCCTCGTCTCGCGCACTCGGGGCTTCCGTGGCGACAATTTATCCGCAAGACGGTCGCTGAGAACTACGCGTTTGCTTGCGCTGTATTAGACGCGGAGACGTCGGTAGAACCTCCTGTGGTGGAGGCCTTTTTGAACCAAAAAAAACAAGCAGTGTGCATTTTTCCCAAACGGTGGAGGCGGCGTGATGAGTCAACCCATTAGAGTTCTTGTGGCAAAACCCGGATTGGATGGCCACGATCGCGGAGCGAAAATCGTGGCGCACGCACTGCGCGATGCGGGTATGGAGGTCATCTATACAGGCCTTCACCAAACGCCTGAGATGATCGTAAACAGCGCTATTCAAGAAGACGTGAACGTTATTTGTGTGAGCATACTTTCCGGAGCGCACAACCGCCTATTTCCTGAGATTCTCGAAGGTCTAAAAGCCAAGGGCGCGTCCGACATCCCCGTTGTGGGAGGCGGCGTGATTCCCGAGTCTGACATTCCTAAATTGAAGTCCCTAGGAGTGAAAGAAATCTTCACGCCTGGCGCGACGATGAAAAGCATCACAGAGTTTATTAGGGGACTGGTCCACGGTAAAGTGGGCTAGCGCCACTGCAAGCGACGTTCGCGCCGGATCTTCGCGGCTTCGTAGGCCTTCTTTTCTTCGGCCGTCTGCGGGACGTACGGAGTTACCTTGGTGGGGCGGCCGTTCTCGTCGACAGCTACAAAGGTCAGGTAAGCGTGGGTCGCTCTTTTGCGTTCGCCGGTTTGATTCTTTTCTGCGTCCACGATCACTTCAACTTCCATGGAAGTTTTCCCGACGTAACTGACCTGGGCGCAGACTCGCACGGTCCAACCCGTCTTGATGGGGTTAATAAAATTCAAATAATCGATGGAAGCGGTGACAACGTTGGAACGCGCGTAGCGTTGTGCCGCGATGGCAGCGGCGATATCCACCCAACCCATCACGACGCCCCCAAAAATGGTTCCCAACGCATTCGTGTGCGAGGGGAGTACGATTTCATTCATGATAGTCGGGCTACGATCAGGTGCGGGTTTGGTTGTGGGCATTACGGTCCTTGAGTGGCATTGCCGCGCCGGCCACTCCGTCGTTTTTGGAGTACCTCTACGTTATGCGCATGCTCTTTGTATGTTTTCGTGAAGATGTGAGTGCCGTTATTCTTGGAAACGAAATACAGGTATTCCGAATCGGCCGGACGCAGGACTGCTGCGATGGCGTCTTCTCCGGGGTTGGAAATAGGGCCAGGGGGTAGGCCTTTAATACGGTAGGTGTTGTAAGGTGTGTAAGTTTCCAAGTGCTTTCGCGTCAAGTTACCGTCGAAGTTTTCGATGCCGTAAATAGTGGTAGGATCACTCTGCAGCCGCATTCCCCTGGCCAGACGGTTCTTGAATACTGACGCGATGAGGGGACGCTCTTCAGGGGCCCCGGTTTCTTTTTCGACGATAGAGGCGAGTGTCACCAAACGCTCTACGGTGTAACCCTTGAGGGCGGCTTCTTCCTTGTACTTATCAAACTTCTGCTTAAAGCGCTTTACCATCGCCGTCAGAATGTACTCTTCCGAGTCTACCTTTGAAAATGAATACGTATCCGGGAAGAGGAAGCCTTCAAGCGTAGGCGTGGTGAAGCCGTTTTTTCGTGCAAAGTCCTTGCTTAGGGCAAGTTTTACAAATTTATTTGGATCCCCAAGCTTTTGGGCCGCGAGAATCTCTGCGACCTGCCGAACGTTCCACCCTTCTGGGATCGTTACTTGATGGAGAACCGGATCTGAGAAGTAGAGAACTCTGAGCGCACTGAGCGGGTTCATGTTCTCTTGAAAACGAAATTCACCGGCGCGTACACGAGAACTTCCCTGTGTGAGTGTGAGAAGAACTTTAAAGAAGGTGGGTACGCTGACCACATGCTTTTTGTGTAGAGTATTGACGACCCCCGACAGTGGGGTGCCGCGTTGGATAATGACGTCAACCGGTGCCCCATCTGAATTGCCTTGCAGCACGAAGTACCCGAGCGTGAGGGCACACACGAAGAGGACAACAGTCAGGAAAGCGACAATCTTTCCAAATAGGCCTAAACTTGAGTTTCTCAGTTCCACGGTGCGTGATCGAATTGTAAACTATCCAGGTAGCTTTGCAAAAGAATCGTTGCGGCAACTTTATCCACAACCTGCTTACGTTTTTTTCTGGATACTTCGCCTTCGATCAGGTAACGCTCGGCCTGGGCGCTTGTCAGACGCTCGTCCCACTCGATAATTGGGAGAGATTTGCGTTTTTGTAGCAGCGCAACACGCTTTCGGATTTCCAGGCCCATTTCGCTGGGCTCACCGCTGGAATCCAGCGGCATTCCGACCACGAGCGTGCCGACATCATTCTCATCGATGAGTTCCACCACATTCTCCACCCAGCGTCGCGGATCCGTGGCCTCGAATTGAAGAAGGGGGAAAGAAAAGGTGTGGCTTTCGTCCGAGATCGCAGCACCGGTGCGCTTGGTGCCAACGTCTAGAGCCAATATGCGTTCCATAGGAGCGGCAGGGTAGCAAAAGCTGGCGCTTCAAGCAAAGCCGAAATAAGAATCAAAGATCCTCACAATTTCGGAAGGTTAGCCGGCAGATGCGGGTAAACTGCCTCCGCCCCCAGCTCCAGGGAGCTCATCGGGTTGGTGCACTGCAGATACGCCTGCGTTCCCATCGGGCGTCCATTGCCGCTCCGCTTCAGGCCAACGAAGGGCAGACGGTAAACCGGGCTGACCGTGGGGCAGTTCCAGTGGAAAAGGCCCACTTCGACTTCCCCAAGAAGCCGAGCGTAGGTCTCACGTGAAGCCGAGTACAGCGATGCCACCAAGCCGTCGGGACTCTGGTTTAGTACCTGAGGCACTTCGTCCAGGTCTTGGATCTTGTAGATAGCGATGTTTGGCCCAAAAATCATATCGCGCTGGTAAATGCTCTTCGGGTTTAGAGTCTTTACGAGGTGGATGGACGGAGAAACGTAATACCCGCGACGCTCCTTCTCCAGGTGCTTGCCTCGCATGATTTCCTCACAGCCCTCACGCACCGCGATCCCCTGGTAGCGGAGATAGTTTTCCATCTTCGCCTCGCTCACAAGCGGCCCCATGAAAACTTGTCTATCGGGTAACAGTCCGTAATCCACACGCACTTTCTTTGAGAGGTTGTGGAAATCTTCCAGAAAACGATCAAAAAGATCCGCATGGATAAGCAAGCGGCGCGTGGACGTATAACGTTGGCCGGTCGTTAGGTATGCTGAATAGAGACTTTCCTTTAGTGCCTTTTCGTAACAAGCGTCTTTCCACACCACGATGCCGTTCTTGCCGCCGCTATTGATGACAAGGGTCTTCCAGTAGTCGTTCACGAGCTCTTTGCGGATGCGAAGTGCCTTTTCGTGAGAACCGGTAAAAAAGACACCTTGCACATCTTTGTGTCCAATCAAACGCCGAGAAAGCTCTGCGTCTCCGTGAATAACATTGAATACGCCGCTGGGTATGCCTGCATCGTTTGCAATCTCGGCAAGCATCTGCCCCACGGCCGGATTGAATTTTGACGACTTTAGTACAACGGAGTTTCCGTTCAGAAGTGCCGGAACAAAGCGGCTATGGGAAATCAGGAGCGGTAGGGTAGATGGAGAGATGACCACCATAGGGCCTTTAGGGTAATAGCGAAAAACGCTCTCCATTTCATTGGTATGCTCCAGCTTGCGCTCCACTTCTGTTTCACTCGGCTGACCCAGATAGAACTCTAATAGTTGCAGGGACTCGTTAACCTCAGATTCCGCTTCCCACAGTGGGCCGCCTCCCTCGAAGGAAAGCATTTCGGAGACTTCTTTTTTTCTCTCCTGCAAAAGACCTCTGTAGCGAGAGAGCGCCGCGTAGCGATCCGAGGCCGGCATACGTTTCCAAGTAGCAAAGCCCGCACGGGCCGCATCTATTACATCGCCCACGTGTTCGTAGCTGAAAGGAAAGCTCAAGACCGGTTGGTCTAGGTCCCCTGGATTTTTGCTCAAGACTTCGCCGTTGGGGTCGCTCACCTTAACAAAGTGGCCCTTGATGTAATCGCCGCGGTAAGATCGAGTCGCTTCCATGCCGTTTCTCCTGATTAGACCTTGATCTTAGTCGCTCAGTGGGAGCGGTCAAGCGTTCGGGCCACTAGACGGGCATTAAATAGACGAGGTCTTTGGCCTCAACCTGGAGCCGCTTCTGATGGGTGGCCGGGAGTAGGGCGCCCCCCTTGCGAAGGTCGAAGGGAGCCTGAATGCAGCGAAACTCCCCCTTGTCCATGACCCCGACCAGAGCGAAGCTCTTGGTGTCCTTGGCTGAGCCGTTTAGAGTCTTACTGTGCACATGCGCCTTTTTTGTGTCCCGTACAATCGTGATTTTGTCGGTATCGGCCCAAAAATGCGGTCCCCCGTCAAAGGGGTCAATGTGGTGCTTCCAGGCAAAGCCTATTTTTTCCAGCATGTGCTTAACCGGCTCCGTTTCCTTTCCGACCCGACCGATGGCGTCGCGCACTTCGCCGTCAAGGAGACAGACAAAGATATCGCGCTTGGGAAAGAGTGAGGTAACAAACTCCTTATTTGTCTGCGAGAGAACGTCGGCTTCCTCATACGAGAGGTTTGTAAATTTTCTTCCCACCGCCTCCCAAAGTATGCTCTCCCCGCTTTCTGTCAGCGGTGGCATCAGTTCGGATAAGATCCGGTCTTTGAACCAGCGACGCTTCATCTTAATAAAGAGAAAACGCGCAAAGGATAGCTGGCGCCCGAGCCGAGCCTTGTGGTTTCGGTATTCAGGATCGAGAACTAGGCCGCCAATCTCAGTGGGTCCATCGTGATCAAATTTCAAGCGTAGGACCTTGTGAATAAACCCCGTATGCAGGGTTTCACTGTATTTCTTTATTTCCTTGAGATCGAAATACATATGCGGCGATTTCGGGCTGCCGTGGCGGGCTATTATCATTGAAGTGCCGACTATGGCTTCTTTCTCCAAATCTTCCAGGACAAAGATGTACTCGCGTTCAAACTTGTTCTCAATTTCACCGCTGAATGAGTCCAAAGAAAGCTGAATCTTTTCTTTCAGAAATTCTCGATCTGCAGGCAGGTTGATAAAGTAGACGAGTTTACTCAAACGGAAAATATCTTCCAGGTCTTCCTCGCGGACACTTCGAATGAGAAAATTGGCTTCCACTAGTTATCCTGTTCCGCTCCAGGCCGCGAGCGCATCATTTCGGTGTAAAAACGAGTTGCGATCCTGATCTGAGAAAGCGAGTTAAATTCGTTCGGCCGGTGTACGTTCCCGATGGAGACTCCCGGCCCAAAAACGATCGCTTCGGAGCCGTGTTGCTGGTAAAGCGCCGCTTCTGTCGACGAAGCCTTAGTGGCTTTTACTATCTTTTTGTGGCCTGCCGCCTTTAGGCTTTGGCTTGCCAACCGCATAAAGGGGCTATCCCGCCTCCCTTTTAGGGGCGCGTCTATCGAAAATTCTTCCGTTTCAAATCCCCAGTCTTTTACCTGGGTTTCAATCTTTTTTTGCAGTCGGTAGAGGTCCAGGTCGGGCAGACCTCGTACGTCGAAACTCAAATGCAAGGCGCCGTCGCGAGTAATGACTCGGTTTACACTCAACGTGCTGGAGGCAGGATTGAATCGGTTGTCACGTCTCTTTTTGAAATCGTGATTGAGTTCTTCGAAATAGTGAAAAAGGTGGAAGAGTGATGTCGTAGCTGCCGTTTGTCCATCCACGACCGTTGCCGTGCAGCGATCCGGAATTCGGTTGGTATCGGTGCCCGCGTCCAGCGAGACAATCCCGAGCCCGCGTTTGAATATGTCCGTCAGGCCTTTGTTTAGCGCGTTTACTCCTAGTTGAGGCGTAGAACTATGGGCCGCTTTCCCCTTCCACTGCCTTTCACGAGTTGCTTGGCCGGTTGGGGAGAGTGCCAGGCGCAGGGTATAGACCATGTGTCCTTTGTGGGCAAAAACCAGAGAAAGCTCGGAGGGCTCCCCGACGAGAGTAAATTTCGGGCGGACCTGGTGCGCTTCCAGAAGTTTTTGTGCTCCCACCAGGCCCCGCTCTTCGCCGTAACTTCCAATCAGGGCAATCGGCCGTCCCCAAGGGCGCGAATGTTTGGCTGCCCAGATCTTGCACAGAAAATCGAGCTTCACATCGGCGCTGCCTAGTCCGTACAACCGGTCACGGACACGCGTGAGCTTAAACGGATCTCCCCCGGTTTTTGTCCAGTCTTGTCTTTCTCCGAAAGAAACCGTGTCGAGGTGGGTATGAAATGCCAGTAGGTCGGGGCTATCAGGCGCGTGGCTGAACGCAATAAGGTTGATAAACGTCTGCCCGTTCTCCTGTACACGCTGCTCGCGCACGGTGAGGCCGCAATCCTCCAAAAGTGGCGTGAGGAAGCGAACAATCTCCTCATTACCCTCGTACGTGAGGGAAGGGATGCGAATGGCCTCAACCATCCAGTCCATTGGGGGTAAGTGCATGTGGTGATTTACTCCGGTCTCCGGCCCCTAGCCCTATCCATGTAACCCGAACAACAGTGAAAGCTAACCGCGGCCGATTTTGTCTGTCAACGGCCGGCGCCCTGAGGCCAGCAGAGCGCATCGCCGCAAGACACTATAATAATTGACTAATTGGGGTGAGGCCTTGTTTAAGCGCCGCGGCTATGGTAGAAAATTTTGGGGTTTGCGACTATTGAATTATCGGGTCTTTAGAATTGCAGCACGCGTGCGGCACTAGCTCGTTTCGTGAGACCGGATAATCCAGGAGTCCAGAAAAAATTGGTTTGTGCTGAGGTGATTCCTGGCTGGAGAACCACAATTTAGGCACTTGGAATCCGACTTCAACGCCGTTGAGACCCTTCTGGGTTATACGTTTTTGAGTCGGGCCATCCTTTTGCAGGCGATGACGCACTCGTCGTACGCCAACGAACTTGCGAACAACGCTTCCCCTATTATTTTGGAAAATAATGAACGCCTAGAGTTTTTGGGCGATGCCGTGATCGGTTTGATCGTCGCCCGCGCGCTCATGGAACGTTTTCCCGACGCGAGCGAAGGCCGCCTTTCCCGATGGCGGAGCAGTCTGGTGAGCCGCAAAACCCTTGCAGCCATTGCCGGAGAGTTGGGGGTGGGCGACCACCTTCTGCTCGGACGGGGTGAGCTTCGAACCGGTGGGAACGAAAAGCGTTCCATTCTGGCGGCCGCACTGGAAGCTCTAGTGGGCGCCCTCTACGTAGATGGCGGGATTGACTGCGCAAACGAGTTTTTGATGAAGATATATGAGCCCTGGTTCTCTTCGTTGAACGACGGGGACGAGACCATGTTCAAGCTCATGGATAAGAAAACGCACCTCCAAGAGCGAACCCAAAGCATCTTCCGTTGCACGCCCATCTATCAAATCGTCGATAGTTGGGGGCCGGAACACGAAAAGTACTTTCGTGTGGAGATCCTCATCAATGAAAAGGTAATCGCACAGGGAGATGGACGAAGTAAAAAGGACGCTGAACAGCAGGCCGCGGGAATAGCGCTTGAGATTCTGAAGCTTTAAACCATGAAAAAAGAGATAGAAAAAAGAACGGGCTTTGTTGCCATCGTTGGGCCCAGCAATTCGGGGAAGTCTACATTCTTGAATGCGGCCCTTGGTACCAAAGTCAGCATTGTTTCTCACCGCCCCCAGACCACGTTGCGCGCGGTCAAAGGGATCTTGAATGAACAACGCGGGCAGATGATTTTTGTGGATACCCCGGGGCTTGTGAAACGCGACAAGCTGATGTCCCGATCCTTGAACCGGCTGGCCGACGAGCAGGCCAAGGGCTGTGATGTCGCGGCCTGGATGTTTGATGCCTCTCTTTCCAATGTTCTCGACCGAATCCGCAACATGCAGGACATCATCAAGAACTGGAAGCCCAAGGCACAGTCACTTTGTATCTTGAATAAAGTTGATAAAGTGGACAGGCGATTGCTTCTGCCCTTGCTTCAAGAAGTGGACAAACTGGGACTCTTTCAGGAAATGATTCCGATTGCCGCCCGTCGACAAGATGGGGTGGACCGGGTCGTCGATGTCCTTTTTAACTACTTGCCCGTAGGGGATCCCTTGTACCCCGATGACAAAGTTACGGATCGTTCCGAGGATTTTTTGATTTCGGAGATCATTCGGGAAAAAGTTTACAAGATTACCCGTCAGGAAATTCCGTACTCCGTGCGTGTTGATATCGAGCGCTACGAAGGGCCGACCCGTAAGGATATTCCCCATTTTTTGGCGCGCGTGCATTCCGATTCAGATTCCCGCAAGGGGATTCTGATTGGGAAAAAAGGCGATGTGCTTAAACAAATCGGAAGCTTGGCTCGCCAGGACGTGGAACGTCTCCTGAACCGTCAGGTCTGTCTGAAATTACAGGTGGATGTGGAAAAAGATTGGCGACGAGACGAACGCCTAGTCCAACGTTACCTCGAGATAGAGGTCTAAGGTGCTTGCCCGCATCCTCATTGCCGGCCGACCAAATGTCGGCAAATCCAGCTTAATGAACGCCCTGCTTGGGTACCGTCGCAGTATTGTTTGGGACGTGGCGGGGACTACTCAAGACGAACTCTGCGAAAAATTTGAATGGAACGAAAAACAAGTGGAACTTGTCGACGGGCAGGGAATTGATTCAGAAGCCGATCAAGAAGTCCTGCGCGGAATGCTTAGTCGTGCGGATGCCTGTCTTTTCTTGGTGGATGCGCGCTCGGGTATCCTGCCGATGGATCGTTGGCTGGCAGAAGAAATACGCCGCACCGAGATTCCCGTACTTCTTGGTGTGAACAAAGCCGAATCCTTGGATGAAGAGATTGTTTGGGACTTTGCCGAGCTTGGATTCGAAGAAATGCTCGCCTTTTCAGCAGCGCACCGTTTGCATTTGGACAAGATTAAGGATTGGTGTGTTTCTCATGCGCGCCCCATAGAAACGCTAGCTCCAGAGGGAGATCGCCTCACCATTTCCATACTTGGCCGTCCCAACGCGGGGAAATCGACTTTGATGAACCGTTTGTGCGGGGAGGTGGTTTCCAAAGTGAGTCCTATCGCGATGACTACGCGGGACGCCGTCGCGCATGAAGTGGAGTACGGAGGGCGTTCCTTTAGATTGCTGGATACGGCCGGAATCCGGCGCCGTAAGAATCGAAACGAACCCATAGAAGTTTTTTCCATTCACGCCTCCAAGCGTGCCCTTAGGGAGTCCGATTTAGTTTTCCTCCTTCTGCGATCTACTGAGGAACTTACGGATCAGGACAAAAAGCTACTTTCCTTGATTGAGGATGAAGGCAAGCCTACCGTTATTTTCCCGAATTTTTGGGATCTATTGGATGGAGAGAGCCGCAGGAACTTCCTTAAAGAGCTCAAATATTACGTCGCGGCCCAACCGTACACAGTGGAACCTATTTCCGCCGCCACGGGGTGGCATGTCGATCGCTGCCTCAAAACAGCTTTGAGAATTTCCAAACACCTAGGAAAACGTATTACGACTTCGCGACTCAACGAGCGCATGAAGCAGATCGTTTCCCGCAACCCTCCACCGGTGCGGGGGAGTGGAAATTTCAATTTGCTTTACGTGAGTCAGGTGAAAGAAACTCCACCAACTTTCGTGTTTTTTGGTAACCGCCAAGTTCCTGAGAGCTATCGTCGGTATCTAAAAAACGAGATCCGAAAAGAGTTCGGCTTCCACGGTACCCCTCTGCGGTTGTTATTCCGCGAAAAACGTTAAAGTTAATAAGTAACTGCGTTCTGGCGAATGGCTTCGTAAACCCCTACTGCCGCACACTGGGCCAAGTTGAGGCTACGAACTAAATCGGTGCGCATCGGAATCTGTACGCAGCTTTCCGCGTACCTCTCCCTCAAGTCTGCCGGCAGACCCTTGGTTTCACTTCCGTAAACGAGGTACGCCTCGGGCTGAATGGAAAGGGAATAGAAGGAGCGGGTAGCAAACTTAGTGAATAGTAAGAGCTGCTCGGGTTTGCGGACCGCAAGGAAGTGCTCCCAGTTTTCGTACTCACTAATTTCCAGATGTGGCCAGTAGTCGAGTCCGGCGCGTTTTACTTTTGACTCATCAATCGCAAAACCCAAAGGGTGAATCAGGTGCAAACTGGCACCCGTGCAAGCGCACAAACGGGCTATCGATCCCGTGTTTTGCGGGATCACCGGCTGGTGAAGAACTATATGGAACCTGACAGACATTCCATCAGGCTATCTACCACTTTTTCCTGCTCCACGGGGGCTAATTCCGGGTAAATGGGTATGGAAAGTACCGTCTGGGAGAGTTTTTCCGCGTTCGGGAATTTCCCACCATTGAGGTGCGGGTGAAGGGCCGCCTGCTGGTTCAAAGACTTCAGATAGTAGATGCCGCAGCCGACGCCCTTTTCCTGCAGCGCCTCCATCAGCCCGTTGCGGTTTTGCGGAATGCGAATCGTGAATAGCGACCAAACGTTCTTGGCATCGTTCTCAGAGGCGGGCGGCAGTTTCAGTTTGCCACTTGCTTCTAGTGGAGCCAGTGCTTCTCGGTATTGCCGGGCGATCCGTCTACGATCCTCGGACCACGTGTGAACGTGGGGGATTTTGAGCTCCAAAAGAGCTGCTTGCAAGGTATCGAGCCGCCCATTTGTCCCGACCCGCTCGAACTGGTCCCGTGCGGTAGCGCCGTGCTGAGTAAGGTGCGTCAGCGTGTGCGCGAGTATTTCATCGTCGGTCAGAATCGCGCCTGCGTCACCCACCGCTCCGATGTTCTTGGTTGGGTAAAAACTCAAAGTATAAAGGTCAGCCCCCGCGTTCGGGACCCCGATCGATTGGGCGCCGTCTTCAATCAGGCGCAAAGAGCGTTTGCGGCAGAGTTCCCGAATAGCGGCCAGGTCGTTTTGGCGGCCGTAAAGATCCACAGCGATGACGGCTTCCGTGGAGGGCGTGATTGCGGCCTCCACCCGTTCGGCCGTGACGCACCCCGTTTCCGGGCACACGTCGACCAGGACCGGTCGGAGGCCCGCCCACAGGATGGAACTCGCGCTCGCCACAAAAGAGTACGCCGGTGTGAGTACCTGGGCACCGGGGCTCAGTCCCAGGGCCTTCAAAGATAGGATGAGCGCTTCTGTTCCGCTGGAGCACCCGACCGCGTAACGGTACCCAAGAATCTCGGCCAAAGATTTTTCAAAACTAGCGACCTCCGGGCCGAGGATGTAGTGTCCGGAGCGCAGGATGGACTCAAAGCGACGCTGGAATTCCTCCAGATAGGGTTCGTTCTGACGGAGCGGGGAAAACAAAGGTATCACAGTGGTGCCTCCTGGACCCGAAAACCTACAGCATGAGGACTTTCCCGCCAATAGGCAAGCATGAGCAAAGACGCGCCGGGATAGGGCAGACTTGCCAGCGCACAGCCCTGGCGGCTTTAGAGGCTTGTGACTGGGCGAGTTGTGCACTAGACTGCCCGCACGAAAGGGTGGCGCGTGAGCGGGCTTCAAAAATCCATACACATTAAGACCTTCGGTTGTCAGATGAACGTCTTTGACTCCGACAGGATGGAGTCCATTCTGGTAAAGCAGGGTTACCGTCGGGAGGCGGATCTCGCACAAGCCGACGTGCTGCTCATCAATACGTGTAGCATCCGCGCCAAATCTGAGCAGAAAGTTCTCAGCCTTTTGGGACAGCTCAAGCCGCTCAAGGAAAAATATCCCAAAAAGGTGATCGGCATCACCGGGTGTGTCGGCCAGCGCATGGGCCGTTCGCTCTTACAGCGGGTACCTCATTTGGATCTGGTGATGGGCCCGGATGGCGTCGAGCGGGTAGGCGAACTGGTAGAAGAAGTCCTCACTCGCGGACGGCGCGTACTGGAGACCACTTTTGACAATCAAAAAGAGCGCAGCTATTCGCAGCCGGCCGTCATTGATAAGGTGCGACCCAGTGAGTATCTGACAGTCATGAAAGGCTGTGATCACTTTTGTACGTATTGCATCGTCCCTTTTGTGCGCGGGAGGGAAAAAAGCCGGCCTATTGAGGAACTGCTTGAAGACGTGCGCCGCTTGGTCGATCGCGGGGCAAAAGAAATCACTTTTCTTGGGCAGAACATCAATACCTATGGGAAGCGTACGGGTGAAAGCTTGGCCGCGCTTGTGGATCTTACGAATTCCATCCCGGGCGTTGAGCGTATCCGCTACGTCACCTCGCACCCGAGAGATCTCGGCACTGATCTCATTGAGCAGTTTGGGCGCGTAGAGAAGCTCTGCCCGGCCTTGCACCTTCCCTTTCAATCGGGAAGCAATTCGGTTCTGAAACGAATGGCTCGCCTGTACACACGTGAAGAGTACCTTGAAAAAGTTGCGGCCTTGCGGGCGGCCTGTCCAGATATCGCTCTCTCTACGGACGTGATCGTGGGATTTCCGGGAGAAACCGAAGAAGATTTCGAGCAAACCATGGACGTGATTCGGGACGTGCGCTTTTCCGGCGCCTTTCTTTTCAAGTACTCCCCCCGCCCAGGGACGCGCGCGCATGAATTTGGAGATGAAGTGCCCGACTCGGTGAAAACCGAGCGCCTGGCCCATCTACAGGACGTTTGTTTCGGAAAGATCAAAGAAGAAAATCAGGCAATGGAGGGGCAGATCGTGAGTTGCTTGGTAGAAGCGCTTGATAAGAAGGGGCGCTACTATACCGGACGCACCCCTCACGGGAAGCTGGTACATGTTCTTAACGCCGGTGAAGCCTGTGTTGGAAAAATCCTGGACGTGGAAGTCTCGGAGGGAAGTGCCTCTAATTTGAAAGGTTATTATGTCGGAGCGCCCAGACAAAATCGAGTTGGAGAAGCTGCAAAAGCGGTTCCCGCATAGGTATAAGACTCCTGTCATAGACCCTTCTGCTTTTGTTGCCAAAGGGGTTGCGGTCGAAGGGGATGTTACCGTGGGCGCACACGTGAGCTTGTGGTTTAACGCTGTTTTACGTGGCGACGTGGGTCGCATCGTTATCGGAGAGGGCTCTAACATACAGGACTTGTGCATGGTTCACGTCTCTTACGAGAAAAGTTCCACACTTGTCGGATGCAATTCGACGATCGGCCACAGTGCGATTCTTCACGGGTGTCAAATCGGAAACAATGTCCTAGTGGGAATGGGGAGTCTAATTCTAGACAATGCGGAAATTGGAGATTGGGTGATGCTCGGGGCGGGGAGTCTGGTGACAGAGGGAAAGAAAATCCCTTCAGGAAGTTTGGCCTTCGGCCGTCCTGCCAAAGTAATCCGAGAGCTTACCGACAAAGAGCGCGAGTACATTGCTTGGAGTTCGGATCATTACCGACACCTGGCGAGGACCTACGTTTAGCTTTCGCTACTAGCGAGAAGCGATCGGTTTTTTCGCACCGACCACGCCGCTCTTTTCAATGTGTAGCCAAAGGCGAGCAGCAAGCAGAATACAAAAGTAACCGGCTGCAGAATATCCACAGAAGTCACGGCTGCAACACTATAAATAGTAATCCCTATCATTAGTGGGATCGCGAGCTGACTGAGGCGGAAGGAGATTAATTTGCGTACGCCGATTCGGAACTGAATCGCAGGAAGCAGATTAAATAGCGACAGAGGGGAGAGAAGAAGGCCCGCAAGCACGCCGTCCAAGATGGCCGCCTTAATGAGCGGCACCTGGGGGCTTTGCATATAAGCAAATAACGAGAAAAATGCGGCCGAAAAACTTCCCGTGAGAAACCCGAGCCCCATTCCCGCAAGAAAAGTGAAAAGGTACAAGACTCGGGGATGGGCGCGCGGATTAAAGAGTTCCAGTGCGAGATCGATGACCCCGGACTCCAGACTCACTACCATGATGAATACGCCGATGAAGAGTACGCTGAACCAAGGATAGAATGTATGGAAACTCGCTTTCAAATGAAGATCTTTGGGCCATACGAGTTCACTAAGAAGCAGCGCCATGCCAAAACGCGTGACCGAATTCAGGCTCTGCAAAGCGGGGACAAATTGGCGCGCAATCTCGAGGAGTGCGAGAATCGCCAGTGCTCTCCAGAAGTTTGGTATTTTCCACGCTACTCTTTGCTTGCGGGCAGGTTTTAGCCAAAGCTGAATGGCGTACAAAAAGAGGACCGCATAGGTGAAATAGCGGGGCAGCAAAAGGCTTTCTTTGAATAAGCTCCGCAGGTTCCCAAAATGAATGGTAAGCAAATACAAACTGACGGCAGTGAAAACAAACTGCGCTTCCAAAAACGGAAAGATCCAACCGCTCCGGTTGGGAACCATCACTTTGCCAAACAACGTGAATGCTATGGGATTCCACAGCCCCGTTAGAGTGGCAAGGGCGCGGTTTAGCCAGGACTCGTGCGGTTTTTGTTCCACCGCCAGCGGAGTTGAGCGTTGGGTCCGCACCTGCTGAATGCTCAGCCACAGCACCAACATCCCCAACCCGACCAGAGTTTGATCCGCCGTCAGAGCGATGTACGCACTGTGACCAATGAGTTCAAACATGCGGATGAGGTTTCCCCCGCTCAGCATGAACAGGTAGGACCCCAGCATGAAACTAAACTTCCAAAGTCGGAACTCGAAGAAGAGAGCCAGAACAAACACAACTATGGGAAGAAAGCTAAGAGGGCGAGGTGTATCGACGCTAAAAGAGCGAAGTAGGAGTATTTGTCCCTCATGTTGCACCTGCACGCTTACCACCCACAACGTACGCAGGTCGAAACGAGTGTAGTGCTCTTGATGCACAACGAGGTCGCAGATGCGCTGCGATTCGCCGGTTTCCAGCGAGTCCATCGCGAGCCACCCGAGAAAAAGACGTTCATACTGAGTGTCGTTTTTGGAAGTGAGGACATCGCACTGGTTACGGAGCAGGGCCCGCATCCCGGCACCCTCTTGGCTCCAAGCACGCTCCAGGCGATGCGCGGCAACACGCCCTTCGTTGAAGGGCGCAAAATGGAGGATCAAAGCCACCAAAGTTACGGCGAACAAAAAGGAAATGGTTTGAGAGGCTTTCATCTAGGATTGCTTTGGTTCTTATTAGTATACAGAGAAAGTTTAAGAATGTTGAATATCTAGCTCAACCCGCCGCAGTACATTTTCGCCGCACGACCAAACGCGTTGACATTGGGGCGGTGCGTGAGGTGAATAACACTAAGGGATTGCAGGAGCGGGGGCGGGTTGGCGCATACTCTTTTTCGAATCGTTTTATTCCACTTAGTCACCCAGACTCTCGATTGGCAAAATTAGTCACAAGAGGAGCGATCAATGAATCGTTGGTGGTTAGCTTTGGCTTTTGTTTCGCTGGGTTTGGTTTTACGGGCGCAAGAACAAGAGCCCACCGCACAGGAAGCGCAGCAGCAACTTCAACAGGAACTTGGCATTAGCGCGGATGAAGCCAAGGAACTGGATGGTTTTCTAGAAAACTTCTATCAGGAAGATTTAAGCGTTCACCAAATGACTCAGCAAATGAACGCTCAGTCCCCTAAGTACTACGCCAAGGGAAAGCAGGCCGGTACGCAGGTTAAGCCCACAGATCGGCTGCAGAACAACCAGCTGGTTCTCAGTGAAAAGCAGCAGGCTCAACTTTCCCAACAGGAAAAGCAGCACCCGCTGCTCAAGAGCGCGCAAGCTAAGGGAACCGATAAATTCTATCGCTGGTATTGCGAACACGTCCTCGGGAAACGCAAGATAGGGAAAAAACAACAGACCTATGAGCCATTTAAGGGAATCAACTGCGAAGAAATCGTAAAAGCAGATCGGGCAACTCTACAGCAGCAAGGTCAGCCTACGTTTCGTGCGACGGCGGAAGCCAATGATGATGTCGCAGACCTCACGGCCACCTGGATGGATAGTAGTGAGGTCGACAGGACGATGGACTTCATTGAATCGAAGAAAAAGGGAGAAACCAAACTACCTCTTTGGTCCGATGACTACTGGTCTATCTCGGGGGGAATCACTTCGTCCCGCTACGCTGAAGGCTTTGAAACCAACACGAATGAGGCCAATTGGAGAAAGAACGTTGGCTCGTACGCACAGCCGGGAACAGAAACCGGCCAAAAAGCTTCCAAACGTCTTGAATGGACGGCGCTTTGGGACGAGTTCGGAAACGCGCGTGGCATTTCGCGCCTCATCCAGCCTTGGTCGCCGGCAGAGAAGTTGGATGTCAGCTCCGGCGACACCGATTTCACTCTGACGAACGAGCAGAAGGGCGAAGGCGGCCCCTTAGAGAAAAATGGAGAAGTCGAAACCTGGATGGGGATCTGCCACGGTTGGGCGGCGGCTTCGATCATGACGCCTCCGGCGGAAACACGGGTAACGCTCGAGGGCGCCAAAGGCGTCGACGTTCGTTGGAACCCGCACGACATTTCAGCGATGCAGCAGCTTGCCTGGGCGAACGGCGCGACGGTCGAGTATAGCAACGGGCGTTGGGTTCGTTCGGAGAGCAACTATGTGGGCGGTCGCTGCAACGTCAAAGATGCGCGGACGAACAAAGCCGGACGTTTGGTGAATCAGGAGTGTTTTGACAACAACCCGGCTACTTTCCTGCTGGCTCTTTCCAATATGATCGGCAAAAAGGGACTTAGCTTTGTTATGGATAAGACGTTCGACTACGAGGTCTGGAACCAACCGGTCCATTCCTACAGCATTACGTTTTTTAATCCGTTGAAAAAGCGCAAACGTTGCAGCAAGTGGGAAGACTGTGCCGTCGACTACAATCGTCAGTTCAAGCGTAAAGATCGCTTCAAAGCGACCCGAGGTAAGCGCAACCCGCGCAATGGGCGCTACGATGACAGTTCCATTGAGAAAGTTGTTGGCTTTGTTGTGAGCGTGCAATACGTGAGCGAGTCCTGGCCGACGGTTGATGGCAAGCCTTCGGATGCGATTCTTGTACGTGTCAACTACACCGGCGATTTGGAGATCGAGAAAGGCAGCACACTTCCCGGCGGCGGGCCCATCGAAGCCCAAAACCGAGGAAAGTGGATTGCCGCCGGCGGCGAGTGGCACAAGAACGCTCACCCGGATTTTCTGTGGATTCCCCGGCGCAATAGCGTGCCTGTCGGTACCGCGGACGCAAATGCGCAGGAGTTGAGCTACGAGGGGAAGGCCACTGCCGATTTGGCTGAGGCCGCGCGCGAAGGCTCGGCCGAAGGCATGCCCCTTTGTAAAGTGGTCCAATACTTGACCAATAACTCCCTGGACAAAAGGCACAAACATGCGATTACCCCTCGCTATGTTTGTCCGTTTGACGAGGATATCCCCGCTGAATGGCAATAGTGCTTGCGAAAATTCAGCCTTCTGTAAGGACAGCACAAGGGTGGCTTGCCACCCTTGTGCTTTTTTTCTCGTTTTTGTCACTAGCAGATCCCTACGTACCTCGGGGCCGTGACGGCAAAGCTTTGCCCGAATGTCGGGCCGTTTGGAAAAAAAAGGGCTTTACCCGCAACCATTCGGACCTGGAGAAGCGCTCCCTATTTTCTCCCTCCCGCGACACCGATTACTTTTCAAAGTCGGACCCCGAATACCAGGCTTTCTATGATCGTTTGGATCGATCGCAATGCTTCAAGAAGATCAGTGTGCTGGTCTACATGGCTGCCGACAACGATCTAAGCCGAATGAGTTGGCGCGATATAGCTGAGATGGAACAGGTAGGTTCCACATTGGATGTGGATGTAGTCGTTTTCCAGGATGATGCGCAGACAGAGGGAATGCGCATTTATCACATTGCCAAGCGTCCGAATAACTTTCACCGCGAATATAAAAAAATTGTGGAACAGTACGCGCGCTCTCAGGGTAAGGAAGACCTTCTACCGACGGCAATGGAGCAGCTCTACTTGGGCGATAAGGGCTCGGACTTGCCCCTCTCCCCACTTGTGAAGATCTTTCCCGAAGGCGACAGTGGAGATGTCGCGACGGCCGGGCGGTTCCTCATCTACGCTCTTACGCACTACCCCAGTGAACGGATCGCGCTCATCGGGTGGAGCCATGGGGAAGGCTTTGACGCGGATGCCGCTTCGGTGCCGCCACAAAAGGGAAGTGACGAGCTGCTGCACCGGCAGGGCGGCTTTGCGTTCGATTACGGATCCAAATCTCACATGAAAGTAACTGAGATGGTTAGGGGAAAGAATGAAGACGGGGGGCTTGCTGGGATTTTGAAAAAGTACCGCGAGGGGCACTCAGTCGATTGGGCCGGGAGTGACTCCTGCCTTAACCAGCAGATTGAGTTCGGCCTGGAGTGGACAGGGACGGTGGATTATCTATATGGTTCGGCCGCTTTGCTCCAAGGGAAGGGGTTCAACTATGGAACGCTCCTTCGCAACCTGAATTCCGAGCAGGATTTTCCGAAGTCCGAAAAGGAGCTCCTCGAACGTCTGCGACTGAATGCCGAGACGAGTGCGGAAGCGCGTCAGGTCTATTTGCAGACGCACACCCGACTGTTTGCCAAGAACATTCCCGCAATTTACGGGCGCAGTGTGGGTTCGCCTTCGCAGGATCTTCGCCGAAGTCACTACGATCCTCGGGCAACCATGGCGGTTTGGGACATGAAACGAATGGGCCGTGTGGTGGATTCTCTCAACACCCTTGCAAAGACGCTTCGCTACTATGTGTTGCATCCCAAACGAGCAAAAGAGCGAACGCAGCGGCGGTTTGACTTGGAGGGGGTATTTAAGAACACCCGACGCTTTGCAGATGTTTCCAATGATCTCTACCATTTCCTGATAGGCCTTTCCGAATGGCAGCGGGATCGGCGCGAGGCTTTAGCAAAGGATAGCTACGATCGACAGGTCCTTCAGCGCCTTGCCAGTGACATTGTCGGTCTGGAAAAATCGCTCGCGGGCGAAGAAGGTGCGGTGCTGTCTAGCTACCTGGGTGAGTACTACCGCCTGAAGGGAGACCTTGTTTCTTGGCAGAGCAGCTACGCTACCTCGATTTGGTTTCCGCAGAGCTTTGCAGAATTTGAGGAGATGTTTCCTAAACTCGAAAAATACAGCCGGCTCTACCGGGACGAAGACGGCAAGCGCAGCGCTTGGGCCGAGATGATCTATCTTTTCAGCGCTTCCGATAAAGAGCTCGCTGCCATGGAAGTGCCGCCGTTATTCTGATTCCCTTGAGGGGGGGAAGCGGCTTATGCTATCAACACTTTATGCTCTCCTCGGAAATCTCCAGTACGGAACGCGGTATTTTTAAGAGTCGGGACGGCACCCCTCTATATTACGAAAGTCGTGGGAGCGGGCAGCCGCTAATCTTTTGCTATGGGCTAACATGCCGTATTGAGCACTGGCGCTACCAGCTAAGTTTCTTTGAAAAGGACTACCGGGTGATTGCGCTCGACTATCGGGGGCACCACCGATCGGGAAGTCCCCGCAACGGGCGGAACATGACCATAAAGTGGTGTGCCCGCGACGTCGAGGACTTGATGAACCACCTGAAGCTCTCACGGGCCGTCTGTCTCGGTCATAGCTTTGGGGCTCCGGTCTGTGTTTATCTTGCCAACTTTTGCCAGGAGAAAGTGGCTGGCTTGGTTCTTATTTGTGGGTCTGTAGTGCGGCCTTTCGAGCACATGTTTCATTCCAATAAGCTTGATGCCATCTTCAAGTTGAGTTCTAAGCTCTATGGGATCGCTCCCGGCCTGGTGGGGCGGGGTTGGTACGAGTTTACCAAGCAAAACTGGTTTAGCTATTTCATGACGGCGCGCTTTGGCTGGAACCCGGAGAAAAGCAATGAGCAGGATATCAGCGCGTACATGCAAGGTGTGCATGAATCTCCGGTAGAGACTTTCCACAACCTGCTTAAGGATTACAACGAATTCGACGGGCGCAAGCTACTCCCACACGTGAAGGCGCCAGCTCTGATTGTTGCGGGCGGTGAAGATTGGATTACGCCATTTTACCTCCAAGAGGAAATGGCGGGGTTGATTCCCGGCGCTACCCTGCATAAGGTAGAGAAGGGGAGTCACAATGCCCACATGGATTATCCAGAAGAAGTGAATCGCGAGATCGCTCGCTTTTTGAGAGAAAAGGTTCAATGGAAAAAATAGCTTTGTTGTTTTTGCTCCTCCTGGCTTCGTGTGCGCACATGTATCCGGAACCCCAGGGTTACACGGAAAACCAGTTTTGGCAGGAGCAGGGCCGTAGGCGGATTATTAGCCAGCAGTTCAGCGGGAGTCTGTACCTCTCGTACCAGGGGCAGGGACAGCAGGGGGCAGGGAAAGGACAGATTATCGCCGACATTCCAGGTCAGACGCGGATGGAATTGCGGGATCCTTTCGGCCGTCTGCACTACCTCGCTGTGCTGAATGGCAAGAAGTTTGGGGTATTGTACCCGCAACAGAAGCGCTATTTTCAGGATTCTGAGGCGGGACGCTTTTACTTAAAGCGCATGGTTGGATTTGATCGATCCTTTCCAAAATTGATCGCCTTATTTATGGGGGCCGTGCCGAGCGATTTGGGAAACCGTTTTTCGAGCTGGCAGTGGGATCCTCGCAGGGGATTATACCGAGGGACTTTGAAGGATCGGGAACTGGACTGGCAGATCTTTGTCGATCCGTCTAACTCCACTATCAAGGAAATACGCGGTAGCTCTCACTTCAGCTCTTTTGAGCTGCAGTACGAGCGACCGGAACGTTGCTGCGGTGGGACTGCTGTTAACGCTGCCGTCTCCACGCACCTTCTCCTTGCCAAGTCAGTGGCTTTGGTTGAACCCAAGTCTGGCCACCGCATGGGAGTGGAGTGGCGAGAGGTCGAGTGGGTTTCCAAGAAGTTTCCTGCGCGTGCGTTTTTGTTTCGTCCTCCTCCCGGAAGCGAACGTTTGGATTAAGAGTCCAAGGAAAAAAGCCCGCGCCCCAAAATCAATCGTGTTAGAATTTTGGCATGTTGCTTCAAGTCCGTGACCTGCGCACCTACTTTGATACCGAAGAAGGCACCGTGAAAGCGGTGGACGGTATTAGTTTTGATCTGAATGCCGGAAGGACCCTCGGGATAGTAGGTGAATCCGGTTGCGGCAAGAGTGTTACGGCGATGAGTTTGCTCCGCTTGCTCCCGACCCCACCTGCCCGGCACGCGAGCGGGGAGATATTGTTCCAAGGGGAAGACCTGCTCGGAAAAGATCCCGAGGCAATGCGCGCCGTACGTGGGCGTGAGCTCGCCGTTATTTTTCAAGAACCAATGACCTCTTTAAATCCGGTCTACACGGTGGGCTTTCAAATTGCCGAGGCGATTCAGAATCACTATCCGGAGAAACCTGCGGATGCGGTGAAGGAGCGTGTTCTTGAGTTGCTCGGTCGTGTGGGCATTGCCGATGCCGCGAATCGTTTCGACAGCTACCCGCACCAGCTAAGCGGCGGAATGCGCCAGCGGATCATGATTGCCATGGCTTTGGCATGCGATCCCAAGCTTCTCATCGCGGACGAGCCGACGACAGCCTTAGACGTTACGATCCAGGCCCAGATTCTCGAACTGATGACGAAACTCAAAACGGAAATGGGCATGTCGGTCATACTCATCACCCACGACATGGGAGTGATCGCAGAGATGGTGGATGAAGTGATCGTCATGTACGCTGGAAAAATTGTGGAGCGGGCCGCTGTCGGCGAACTATTCGCACGCCCCTTACACCCTTACAGCCGCGGACTTCTGGCCTCGATCCCTTCTATGCAGAAAAGAGGCGAACGGCTAAATACCATCCCAGGGCAGGTTCCGCCGCTCACCCAACTCCCGAAAGGCTGTGCCTTTCAAGATCGTTGTCCACTCGTCAAACCTCACTGCCGGGAAAAGGATCCTGTTTTGGAAAGCAAATCTGAGGGGCATTGGGTTAGTTGTTTTGAGGTGGGAGCGTTGTGAGTACGCTTTTGGAGATACGGAATCTGGTGAAGAACTTCCCTGTGGGAGAAGGTCTTTTTGGAGCCAAAAGTGAGATCCAGGCGGTGCAGGGAGTGAGCTTTGCGATCAACAAGGGGGAAACTCTTGGCTTGGTCGGTGAGTCCGGTTGCGGGAAAACGACGCTAGGACGCTGTCTCCTGCGATTGATTGAACCCACTTCGGGTCAGGTTTTTTACGACGGGACGGACGTGACCGCGTTGACTCCCGGAGACTTAAAAGCCTTCCGCCGGCGTATGCAGATCATTTTTCAAGATCCTTTTTCTTCACTCAACCCTAGAATGACCATTGGGAAGATTATAGAGGAGCCCCTCATTATCCACAGGATGCATGGCGATGCGGCGGGACGCCGAAAGCGAGTGGCGGAGTTGATGGAGCTTGTAGGGTTGAACCCGTCGACAATGTTGCGTTACCCGCATGAGTTTAGCGGAGGCCAGCGTCAGCGTATTGGGATCGCGCGCGCCCTTGCTGTCGAGCCTGAGTTTTTGGTTTGTGATGAGCCGGTGAGTGCACTAGACGTCTCTATCCAGGCGCAGATAGTCAATCTTCTCATGGACCTCCAGAAAAGCCTCGGACTCACATACCTTTTCATCTCTCACGACTTGCGTGTGGTGGAACATATCAGCCACCGCGTGGCCGTTATGTATCTTGGCAAGGTGGTTGAATCCGCGAGTAGCCAGTCCCTCTATTCTCGCCCGCAACACCCCTACACACAGGCACTACTTTCTGCAGTACCCAATCCCGATCCGTCCGTAAAAAAACACCGGATTGTTCTTGAAGGCGATCTGCCTAGCCCAAGCGCGCCGCCTACGGGGTGCCATTTTCACCCTCGATGTTTTTTGCGTGAAGAACGCTGTCAAAAAGAAGAGCCCGAACTGAAGTCCTTGGAAGCCGACTCCCAGCATTGCGTTTCTTGCCTAGTGGTAAAGTGAAAATTGTGTCTGAAGTTTGAGTAGGACTTCCAGAGTTTCTTTGAGCTCCTCGCGGTGAAGGGGGCACTGAAGCGCATCGGAGACGCCTGCCGCATAGGCCTCCTTGATCTGCTTGCGCGTGCTTTCCGGATCGGCGCCTTCTCTAAAAGACAGGATGATGGGGACCTCAAAGGTTTCCGCAAGCTGTCGAATCAGCGCCACCGGAGTGGCCCAACTGAGCCAGGATTCTACGAAAACCACGTCGGGGTAGGCAGAGTCGAAGAGTCGGGTCATTTCCGGGACGGACGAAGCGTGCCGGACGTCAAATAGCCGGTAGGATTCGAGTAGATCCAGCCACTCCACGCCTTCAGAAATGTAGAATAGCGTTGGTCGCCCCTGGGCACGCTGCCGGCGAAACTCAGCCAGATCGACCACGTTGGGGGTGTTCGCCCCTTTGTGTTTCTCGCTCAAGTCGTTTTTCCCCCCAAACCCATGTTAGTAAAAACGTTCCGGGAATCAAAAGAATTCTTGAGAAAAATCCATATTTTGATGGCGCGACGCGTGCTTTTGCGGGCCTCTTGAGCCTGGTGCGGGGCGGGGCGGCAGCCCAAAGTCGGAAGAATGTTAAGAGATTTTGCTGTTTTCCGATAAGGTCATAGAGGAACCGTCCTATGGATAAAATTCTGGTCATTGAGGATAACAAGGATTACCAGTTCTTGATTCAGTCCACGCTGTCTTCCGAATTCAAGGTGATTTGCGCTGATAACGGAAAGCAGGGGATTGAGCTCGCAAAGGAACACAACCCGACGTTGATTCTGCTTGATATCACGCTGGGCGATGTTGATGGCTTTGAAATCTGCCACCTGTTCCGGAGCCAGAAAGAAACCTCACAGACCCCCATCATTTTTCTTTCATCCCGAAACGATGCTCATAGCAAAGTAATGGGATTTGATCTTGGGGCGGACGACTACGTGGAAAAGCCTTTCAACGGTGAAGAACTCAAAGCGCGAGTTCGTACCCGCATTCGTCAGAATCAGGCACGTCGAGAGAATGTTTCCACGTACGAAGTGCAGGGGCTTAGAATCGACTTCCTAGGGCACCGCGTGTTTATCGAAGAACGCGAAGTCCCGTTCTCCGCTTTGGAGTTCAAGCTTTTGTCCTACTTTGTGAGGAACCCTGATCGGGTTCTTAGCCGCGAACGCATCCTCAACAATGTTTGGGGCGTGGATACTTTTGTGACCGATCGCGTAGTGGATTCCCACATTCGTAGCATTCGAAAGAAACTCGGTGCGTACAAAGATCACATTGAATCCATCTACGGAGAGGGGTACCGCTTCAATCCGAGTCCCCTTTCTTCTTCAAAAAACAAATCTGAAGCCGCCTAAGTACAAGCGCAATCCCCACTGATATAATAAAAAACTGTGAGACGCCGTCCCATAGCTTTGACCTTCTGTGCTTTGGTCTTCTTGTATTTTCCCATTCAATGGGGGCTGCAAGTCTGGAGGGGGCACCCGGTTTACTTCGGGGACGTGCTTTTTTCGTTATTGTTACCGTCTGTGCTTCTTGTAGGGCTCCTGCGAGTCGCCCGAGTGGGCTGGTACACGCTCATTGCCTTTGGTTTTCTTTGGGGAGCTCGGGATCTGTACATTTACTACAGCAGCCAAGGGGCGAATCTGGCGCCCATTGTCATCCACCTCTTTATCTATTTAGTGAGTCTGAGCTACTTCATTAACCCTCGTGTTCGCCACTTGTATTTTGATCCGAGAATGCATTGGTGGAAAACTAAGCAGCGTTTTGAAACCCACATGCCGACGATTGTTCGCCATCAGGGTGAGTGGTTTTACCCCATCATGCGCAACATTTCCGAAGGGGGATGCTTTTTGGAAATCCCACACGGCATGCTAGTGAGCGACCAATTGGATATTCACGTCCCGCTACCTGAGCCCCTCAACGTACCCGTCATCAAGGCGAAGGGGGAAATCCGTTGGGTTTCCAAAGACCCGCTGCGAATGGGCCTGGGTGTGCAGTTCAACGCCCTTCCCCGCGAGCAGAGCCGCGCGCTAAAGTCCTTTGTTCGCAAACAACTCTAATCTCCTACGACGTTGCTCCCCCGACAAGGCGTTTGCCGGAAGGCCTCCTATCCCGTATAAATCGGCCTTATGGCTTTTAGTGCGTCATTGCCCCTTTCGAAGACAAAAATCGCCCGTTGCCGAGCCGTAGCCCGATCCATCGGGGACGAAGTGGCCGCCCTTGTTCGGCAACACTCTACGGTTGGCGTGGAACGTACTTTCTTGCGGCTTCTGGGATTAAACAGCGCTACCCAACAGGAAGAAGGCTTGTTGTACCCGACCTCCAACTTCATTGTGGATCAGGTGGAACGGGCAGGGCGATTGGAAGAGGGCAGTTTGTACTGGATCGCGAATGCCATGCTCTCCGAAAACTGTAGCTTGGGGGACTTGGAGGCCGCCGTTCTGGCCGGCAAGCTGGACGTCGGTACTATCGAAGCCCAACCCAGGGCCGCGGTACTTAAAGTAGGGACGCGCCTCGCACGGGAAGCGGTCGCCGGATTGAGATCGCGCGTAAAAAATAGGGCCAAGATCAAAAAGGCCTTGAAGGATCCCGCCAAACTCAAGCGCCCTCTTCTTTATCAAATCGTCGCCACCGGAAACATTTACGAAGACGTTCTTCAGGCCAAAAGCGCCGTAATGGATGGGATTGAAATTGTCGCTGTGATCCGCAGTACGGCGCAAAGTCTTCTCGATTACATTCCACAGGGCGCGACTACCGAGGGCTTTGGCGGCACCTACGCGACGCAGGAAAACTTTCGCATCATGCGTGCTGCACTCGATGAGGTCGGCGCCGAGCAGAACAAGTACATTCGATTGACCAATTATGCTTCTGGTCTCTGCATGGCGGAGATTAGTCTACTGGCCTCAATAGAAGGCCTCGATTGTCTTTTGAATGATGCAATGTATGGCATTCTTTTCAGAGACATTAACCCTATCCGCACGCTCGTGGATCAGCATTTTTCCCGGCTGTTGTGCGCCCAAAGTGGCATTTGGATCATGACGGGTGAAGACAACTACATGAAAACGACAGATGCGGTGAAGAGTGGCGATTCTGTGCTGGCGTCTGAATTCATCAATGAGCGGACGGCGTTGAACGCGGGTTTACCCACCTCTCAAATGGCGCTCGGCCACGCGATGGAGATGAACCCGCAATATGAAAAAGTAATCCTGATGGAATTGGCCCGCGCTCAGATGACGCGTCAGATTTTTCCAGAAAGCCCTCTTAAGTACATGTGCAATACCAAGTACAAGACGGGCGATATATTATCGAGTCACGTCGTGGACGCTGTATTTAACCTTCTCGGAGCGTTTACCAATCAAGGGGTGCTTTTGCTTGGTATGCCAACGGAGGCTGTACACACGCCGTGGCTTTCCGATCGCAGTTTGAGCGCCCGCAACGCACAATATATAGTTAACGGTGCCGCGGGAATGGGAAATGAACTGGGTTACCGCTCTGACGGTTTCATGGCGACCTTTGCGCAAAAGGTGCTTGATGACGCTGTTAGGCTGCTTGAGAAAATCGAGAAACTTGGTTTTTTGAAGGCGATCGAGCGCGGTTATTTTGCTGATGTGAAGCGACCCACCCCGGGAGGGAAGGGAGCAAAGGGAGTGTTTAAAGTTGGCCCGAAGTACTTCAACCCTTTTTACGAAATGATGGGCAGTCGGATATAGATGAACGAAATCGACTACAAGAATTTAGTCCCTTATGGGGATACGACGGGCGATGGTGCGCTCCAGCTGAGCTTTACCTTTCCGGTCGAACCTTCACCGAAGGCCCAGGAAGCCGCCGCGCAGATGGTCCGGGATTGGGGCTTTAGCGACGTGAAAGTCGCTCACATGTCCTCAGTGGGTGTCGGCTACGCCTATTTTGTAATATTTTGCCGAACCCAAAGAGGCGTAAATTTCGAAAAAGTTGAAGTACCTGAGCTCACCGGGCAACGACTGAACTACAAAGAGATCGACAAGCGGATACTGGAGGAGATCGGACGACCGATTCGCGTGGTCGGGGCTAATACTGGCTTTGATGCCCACACAGTAGGCTTGGACGCGATACTTAACATGAAGGGCTTTGACGGGGATGTGGGGCTTGAACGCTACAAGGGCTTTTCCACGGTCAACATGGGTAGCCAGGTGCTCCCGGCGGAGTTGATCGATCGCGCGATAAAAGAGAAGGCGGACGCCATACTAATTTCCAAAATAGTGACTCAAAAAGATATCCACATTGCGGATATGAAAGATGTCATATTACACTTACGTAAGCGGGGCATGGAAAAGCGATTTATTTTGGTTGTGGGTGGCCCGCGTGTAACCCATAAACTGGCACTGGAAATGGGGTATGACGCTGGGTTTTCCATCGGATCCTACCCAAGTGATGTCGCCTATTTCTTGCTAGAAAAGATGCTAGAGCGTCTTGGGAAAAAGAAATGAAAATCATCGGCCGAAGCAAAGAATCGGACCAAATCAAAAAAGCTCTTAAACTCGGGCGAAACCTCCTCGTGGAAGGCCCGGTGGGAGTAGGGAAAACGTTCCTTATTCAGAACCTACTAAAAGACGCCAAGAAAAAATTTGTTAGAGTCGATGGGGATACCCGCTACACCGAGCAGAAACTCACTGGGTGGTTCGATCCTCCAATAGTCCTAAAGAAGGGTTACGTGAAAGAGGCTTTTGTAGAGGGCCCACTGGTACAAGCGATGCGTGAAGGGCAAGTGCTCTTCATCAACGAACTCAACCGAATGCCTGAAGCCGTACAGAACATTTTGCTTCCCGCGATGGACGAGCGCATGATCGTTCTTCCGAAATTGGGGGAGATAAGCGCTAAGGCAGGGTTTAGCGTTGTAGCGACACAGAATCCGAAGGAGTTTACCGCGACCCACGCCCTTTCAGAGGCTTTGCTGGATCGCTTTGAGATGATTCACCTGGATTATCAGGATGAAAAAGACGAGTTTGAGATCCTCAAACAGGAAGTCGGCGGTAACGGCAAGTCCGATGCGCTTGCGAAAGCCTTGCAGGTGGTGCGTGCCACGCGGGAACACGCGGGTGTAAAGCGGGGAGCCAGTGTTCGGGCCGCCATCGCGGTGGGACGCCTGATGGATGGGGGACTCAACTTTGAGGATGCTTGTTTGATGGCTCTTCCCAGCAGAATCGAGCTAACGAGCTCCGGTACTGATGCCCGAGAATTGATCCAGAAACTTATTCAGGATCCCAATCAGTTCGAAAAAAAAAAGAATTAGCTTTTAAGAAAACGCCCTTTTCTCCGCGCCGCTTCACCAAGACTTTCCTTCCTCCTGAGCTCGCCCATACTGTCGAAGAGGAGGCCTTTACAGGCGAAGATCTAGGCGAACGTACCGACGAATTGCGCGCGCTGTTTCTCCGTCGATCGACCCAGCTTCGAAACGATCCCGTCTTGGATAAACGTCTTGTGGATCTCGTTCTGTCCCATGCCCGCTCGATCGTCGCCCACCCGGCCAAGCCAATGAAACGGGAACTGCTGAGTTTTTTCAGCAATCCCATGGGCGAGATAGCGCTTGAAGAAAGTTTGGAAGAGAATCCGAGCCTTGACGAGATCGAGAGCATTTGGGTCGAGTGCCAAAGAGAAAAGAGTTTTCCGTGTGTGACAATGCTCGACTGCAGTTTCTCCATGGCAGGCGACAAGCATTTGCTTTCCAGCGTTGCGGTGGCGGTCTTGTTGTTGGAGGTGCCTGTCCAGGATACTTCGCTCGTCGTTTTTGGGTCGCAAGCCAGAAGCCTTAAGGCACTGAAAGAAAATCAGCGGAGGGAGAACACCGTACTTGAGTTCCTCAAATTAAAGCCCGCGGGTTTTACGAATATTGCGAAAGGTCTGGAAGAGGGACTGGCACAACTGAATGCGGGCCGGGCCGCCAAACGAAAGATTGGAATCTTGGCGACAGACGGACGCAGCACGGAAGGGGAAGATCCGTTGGATGTGGCCCGACGCTTTGATCAATTGATAGTTTTGCATTTGCATGGTCCGGGAAGTCATTTGGAGGCATCTCAGAAGCTTGCCGAGGCGGGCGGCGGAACCTGCTTGGAAGTAGAAAATTTTGGGCAGTTGCCGCGGCGCCTGTACGAAGCGCTGCGGGCGCTGGCCCGGGCTTAATTAGAATTCCGGCGCGTCGGGTTTGCTGCAACTGGCGCACGGGGAGGCGACCTGCCGCGCGAGGCCAGTCCAAAAATTGTAGATCTTTAGATTAGAATTGCGGATGATTACCGCGACGGTCACGGCCAACATTACTACCATGAGGATATATTCCAATACCGCCTGTCCCCGCGATCGCGAATCTTTCCTCATCCATTTATTATACCTGGTTTGGTAGTTAGACCAAAAGGCTAGCGATATTAAGTGCCGCGTGCAGGGCAACGCACCAACCGATGCGGCCTGTTTTCCAGCGTATGTACCCGAGCCATAGACCGGCGAAAAACGTGTATGCAACTTGGATTAGTACAATGCTCAATGGAAGTGCTGCCAGATTTTGTACATGCCAAAGCGCGAAGGCCAAGCTCGAGGCTCCTACCGCTGCCGGAAAGGGATTAGTGAGTGTGATTAGTTTACCTGGGTAGCGCCGCTCGACAACGTTGTAGAGCCAGCCCCGAAACAGCCACTCCTCACCCAGCGGTACCCATAGCGCATACCAAAAAAAATCGGCGTTCAGGCCAGTTTCAAAAACCGAAGGGGTTTGCCGAATCCACCCTGAAACAAACGCGATAGCGATGGCGGCGGGTGCGGAAAGGAGTAATTGCCGGACGGGTACCGTGGATGGCTCAGCCTCACGGGGCAGTGAGAAGTAGAACAAGGCGGCCAGCAGCGGGAAGGCGAGCATTTCCAAATGGACGGCGTACGGACTCTCCGGTGAGCCGCCAAACTGGTTCCAAAAAAGATAGAAGAAACTTTGGGCGGTGGGCAAAAAGCCTGCAGTAAATAGAAAAGCGATACCCAGTGTGAGGACAAGTAAGCGCCACCGCTCCGCAGGTTGTAGCAGAAGTCCGTCTTTTTGTGCCATCGTCTATAGTGTTAGCACCGACTGTTCTTCGCTGCACTCTCTTTCACCCTGGCTCCGCTCGCGGTAGAGTGCAACTGTGCAAACCACTATGCGCATATTGGTCAGGGCTCCAAACTGGATCGGCGATCACGTGATGGCTTTACCGTTCTACGCAGCTCTGCGCAGGCAGTATCCTGAGGCCCACCTGAGTTTGTTGCATACCGCCCAAACGGCGGGGTTAAATCTGGGGGAATTCGACGAGACGCAAGAGCTGCCTCGTGATTGGCGGCGGCCCCGAAGTTTGCTGGCCTTTGCGCGTGCGCTTAGAAAACGGGAGTACGCGGTCGCTTTCTCGCTTCCAGCCTCTTGGTCTTCCAACGCGCTTCTTTGGCTCTCCCGCATTCCCTGCCGGATCGGTTTTGATGAGGGAGGGAGCGGAGTTTTACTTACCCATGCGCTTCGGTGGCGTGGCCCACGAGCGGGCCGCCACAAGAGTTCCCTGTATGCGGAGCTTTTGGATTTGGGCGTAGATGCGGCGGCCTTCCAGAGTACTAGTGCCCATCTAACGTCGGCAAATGAGAAGAAAATTGTCCTCGCTCCGGGGGCGGCGTTGGGCCTTAGAGAATGGCCCTACGTGGAGGATTTGGCGCTGAAATTGGCAGAAAAATTCCCGGACCACGAACTCGTGCTGGTTGGGGGCCCGGGCGAGCAGAAGTGGCAAACCAGGCTCGGCCGCCTGGGGTTAGCGAACTTCACAGATCGAGTGGGTCAGACCACGCTCGATGCGCTCTGCTCGCTGCTTTGCACCGCGAGTGTTGTTATCGCCAATGATTCGGGAGTGGCCCACTTGGCCGCTACGGTCGCCGATCGCCCGACGGTCGTGCTCTACGGGCCGGGTAACCCCGAGTACATTCGTCCGCTTGGTGGAAATAGCACGTCTTTGTTTGTGTCAGATCTCGGTTGCCGGCCCTGTGATTCCAATCGCTGTTTGGGTGGCTACGGCTACCAGGCCTGCCTCCGGGAACTGAGTCCCGATAGGGTATTCAGAGCGGTAGAAGCGATTTTGACTGGTGCACCGGCCGCACGCTAAGTGGAGCTGTTTGCGATTTTTGCGCTGCGTCTGCCTATACTTTTTTGGAAAGCGTGTTTATACTGAGCTTTATGAAAAAATCGCTGCTTTTGACTGTTGTGGTTCTTCTTGGATTATTCGCCCTGGTTTTCAGCGGCACTTCCGTTTATGCGGATGAATCTTCGGCCGAGGAAGGTCGCGAACCTGCCAAAGCAGAGGCGGCGAAGACAGAGGCCTTCACGGGCGAACAGCTCACGTTAAAAAAATTCATGGAAGAGTTGTTTGAGGATTCGAAGAAAGTTAACGAGTCCGGGGCGGCTGGAAAGAAAGCTAGAAACACCATTGAATCGGCAGTGGATTGGACAGAGGTCGCAAAGATTTGCTTGGGCGGGGCCAAAGCCTGGTCCGCTCAAAACTCCAAGAACCGTACTGAGTTCTCGACGCTTCTGAAAGACATTATTGCCCTTACCGCGTATTCCCGTATGGGCGATTTCTGGAACGGAACGAGCTACACGATCAAAAAAATCGACGTCAAGGGAAACGGGGCTACCGTCACGACTTCATTCAAAGCTTCTGACGACGATTATGCTTTAGAGTACTACCTCAGCAAGTCCGGCCGTAAATGGAAAATCAACGATCTATCTTTTGATGACATCAAGTATAGCGACAATATCCGTGAACAAATTCAGTCTTTTCTTAAGGAAAAGAACTTCGCCGTTCTATTGGGCAAGTTGCGTAAACGCCGCGCAGATTTGGAAGCGGACGACAAAGGTAAAAAGAAAGCCAGCTCTACGCAGCGGCCTTCTTAAATTATTCATACCGGATCCCGTTTAGTTCTAAGCGAGGCGGCAGGCAGCTTCCACTTCTTCCACTTCTTTGGGCACACCAGATGTCAGCACTTTGCAGCCTTTCGAGGTAACGACCACATCGTCCTCGATGCGGATGCCAATCCCTTTGTACCTGGCCGGCCCGGTCGAGAAGTAAAGGCCGGGTTCTACGGTAAGCACCATGCCGGGCTTGAGTGGTCGGTATTCATCATAGCGACTGACGTAGTAGCGACCCGTGTCGTGCACGTCCATCCCTAGCCAATGTCCGATTCCGTGCGGGTAGTACTTTTTTTGGGCGTTTTCCTGAAGTAGGGCCTTTTTTGTTCCCTTGAGAACTTTCATTCGCAAAAGGTGTTCAAGCAAAAGCTCGGACGCCATCTCTTGGAGCGCGTGGACGGTGGCACCGGGCTTAACCGCATCTACACACTGCTTCTGAACGTCCAATACGGCTTCGTAAACCTCTCTCTGTGGTTTGCTAAATTGGCCATTTACCGGAAACGTGCGTGTAATGTCGGCGCTGTAGTAATCGTATTCGGCGCCTGCGTCGATCAACAAAAGATCACCATTTTGACATTGCTGGTTGTTTGAAGAGTAATGCAGTACACACGCATTCGAGCCCGTCGCAACGATGGAGTTGTAGCCCACCCGTTCTGCGCCGTGGCCTCGGAACTCCTTGAACAACAGAGCTTCAATTTCATATTCCCAGCTTCCAGGCTTGGCGAGTTTCATCGCGAGTTTGTGAGCGTCTGCGGAAATCTTGGCAGCGGTCGCCATCCGTTCTATTTCCGCGGGCGACTTAATGCATCGCATCTCGCCAAGGATCTCAAGCGGATCCCGAATGGGCCAAAACGGACGCCCGGTTCTCCCGAGCTTCTTGCTCGCCCGTTGCAGAAGACCGAAAATGCGCTCGTCCATTCTGGAGTCTAATCCCACTCTATAATAGAGAGAGTCGGCTTCGCAGATGGCCTCAACAAAAGCTTCGTCAAAAAAAGTTTCCGGGTGCGACGCTTGTGCCCTATCCGCGCCGAAAAGGCTCTGTGCCTGCTCGGGTCCATGGATGTAGCCCTCCCAAAGTTCCTTGGTCGGGTCCTTCGGTTCTACAAACATCTGAAAAGGGAACTTGCTCATCGGAGCGAACAAGCAACAGCTATTGAGCTCTGAGAAACCGGTCAGGTAGAAGAAATTGCTTTCCTGGCGTGGCGGGTACGCGACGTCGGGATTACGCAGGGCGGGCTTGGCCGAGGGTAATACCGCGACACCTTTGCCCAGCTGCTTTAGGAACTGCGTTCTTCGGGTCTTAAACTCATTGGTTTGCTTTGACATGCGGACAATCTAAAAGCCGAATACCAGGTTGTCCATCAAGATTTCTAGACTTGTGCCGTAATACATCCCCACCACGCTTAGCAGAAGAAATAGGGCTGAGCGTAGGAATACCTGGCGGTTCCAAAAGCTTAGCAGGCCCTGGACGAAGAGCGACGCCAGTGCAGAAACAAATGCGCTTACGTACAAGGAGCGAAAAACGCCGAACTGAGGAAACAGAACCAGCAAAAAAAGAAGGGCTCCGACCAAAGCGCCTGCGTAGTCGTAGCCAAACAGAAATCTGACAACTTGGTCCTCGGCCGCTCGTTTTTTGAGAATGGCCGCGACCATGGGGAGTTGTCGCCCGGTCAGATAACCAAGATAGGCTATGGGAAGGATTCCCCAACACCACAACAAAACGGAGCTAATCGACGGGGGGAGAAGCCAGTGGGTTCTCCGAGCGTATTCCGTTGCAGCGATAAGCATGCAGGTCGCTGGCATCACGATAGCGGCGGTTCCCGAGAGATACATTTGGAACGTGGTCAGGTTGTTTCTTGTCGCGCTTATTTCTCTTTTGGTTGTCCGCTTTACTTGGGTCGAAAGGTAGCTGCCTCCGCCCATTCCGAATAAGAATGCCCCGAAGTAGAGTGTATAGAGGGCCAGCTTTGTGTTGAGGATGTAAGTTAGAACGCTTACCAGCGCAAAGACCTGAACCATGGAAGCGGCCGCCACAAAAAACAGAGCAAGCACTAGGCTATAAAAGCGCAAGCTACTTTCACTCACAGCTTTCCCCCTTTCTCTCATAGGCCAGCTCCAAAAGGCGGGTCACCAGGCTAGGGTAGTCAACGCCCGACTCTTTCCAGAGCTTGGGATACATACTTATGGGTGTGAAACCGGGAATGGTGTTGATCTCATTGAGGAGAAGCTTCCCACTGCTGGCTTCTGCGAAAAAATCGACGCGTGCCATGCCATCGCACTCCATCACCGAAAACACTCGCAGCGCGAGCGCCTGGACCTCACGGGTCTGGGCCTCGTCAAGCGGGGCGGGGAGAAGCAGTTCGGTTTCTGAGGCAAGGTACTTTTCCTGATACGAGTAAAAGCCTACTTTTGTCGATGGTACAATCTCTCCCACCACAGACGCCTTTGGTTTTGAACGCAGACCAAGGACACCACACTCAAGCTCTCTGCCCACCACCCCAGCTTCTACAAGAACCTTGTTGTCGAAACAAAATGCCTCGAGGATCGCATCTTCCAAGAACTTCTCTTCACTGACTTTATTGATTCCGACGGAAGAACCTTGGCGAGCCGGTTTCACAAAAACTGGCCACCCGAGTTCCTCGATAGCTTTTGCTTTTGATGTAAACTCTTGTGCGGCGTGTAGGACGACGAAGCGCGCGCTGGGAATTCCGGCCTGAGCGCAGAGTAGCTTTGTGCGTTCCTTATCCATGCAGTTCCACGAGCTACCGCAATTTGCTCCTACGTAGGGAACCCCAACGGTTTCAAAAAGTCCCTGCAGCGTACCGTCTTCCCCAAAAGGCCCGTGCAAAATAGGGAAGACCACATCAAAAGCATAGTGCTTTTCTCCCGCTTGGAGGGTGCCACGCCCGTTGTCGAGATACGGTAGCAAACTCACTTTGGGCCGTTTCGTGTTGAGCTGAATCGTATCGGCGGACAACCCGTCAACATAGAAGCTAGACTCTTCTTCAAGGTACCAGGTGCCGTCTTTGCCTATGCCGACGACAATTGGCGAAAAACGCTTTCTGTCGATCGCTTGCAAAACATGGTAGGCGGAAATAAGCGATATCTCGTGCTCGTCGGAGCGTCCTCCGCAAAGAAGTAGTACTGTTTTTTTCATTGGTGAATTTCTAGTGTGCTCTGTTCGGTGCGATGCCGTGACTCTATTGAGTTTAGAATCGACGGCGTGAGATCAAGTTCGTATAGCCGATCTAGGGTTCCAAGACCCCCCGGGCAAAATACGTTTATTTCAATCACCTTGTTCCCCACGATGTCGACGCCCACAAAGTCCAACCCATCCCGTTGCAGTTGTGGGCGCAGTTGCTCCACAATTTGCAAATCTTCCTGAGTGAGTTCCGTTGTTTCGGCAGTTGCCCCCAAAGCCATATTACTTCGGATCTCTCCCCTTGGCGATACTCTGCGGTAAATTGCCGGAATTCCGTTTCTTGCAAAGATTCGTCCTTCGAACAGTAGGATGCGTTTATCCCCGGGTTTGGGGCCCGGTACGTATTCCTGTGCCATGACGTAGCCACGCTCGGTGAGAGTTGACAGGATTTGGTTTAGGTTCGGCTCCTTGGCGGAACGGATAAGAAATACGTTCTTTCCCCCGCAGCCGCGCAGGGGTTTTAGAATAGCCGGTTTCTTGAGTTCGCGAAGAAAATCCTTGAGGTCCTCACTGCGTCGGCTCACGAAGAGGCGGGGGTGTAGGTTTTCTGGAAAGCGGCTCAAGTATAATTTGCTTGCGCTCCGACGCAGGCCCTCAGGGTGATTGATTACGCGCACTCCCAAATCCAGAAGCTGGTGCGCGAGATCCAGCGCGGGAGCGAACACCCCTTCCTCAATTTCTGGCGAGACGTTCGGATTGAAGCGAAGAAAAAGTACGTCATACTCCGACAGATTTTGGGTAACCCACCGGAGATTGTAATCCTGAAGCGCCTTCAGGAAAGTCGGGCGATCCCAATCGGTTTTGGGAGGGGCCTTGGCAGAGAGGGCCGTAATCTTGTGCCCGTGTCCCAAAGCGAAATCCTCGACTGAGGCGTACGCCACGTCGTGTCCGCGCCGCCAGGCTTCGTAGGCGAGGTAAGTAGTAGTGTAGTGCGCCTTTTGCTGAAATAGCGAACCCACAACAAAACAAAACTTCATGGGCGGTAGTCTAGCACCCCGGAAGAAAGGCTGTCATATGGCTTTATTCGGTGTGCCCTTGGACGAGCGAGGCGATGATGTGACTGGCTTTTTCCCCGACTTCCTCGAAAGAAAGTCCCACCCCGCGCTGGCTGTCGACGCGGTGGGAGTCGACGATGCGGGCTTTTGGAACCAAGATGTTTTCGTGCTCAAAATGGGAGATCTCGACTTGAACGGTTTTGGAATAGTCGTCGGGGTGAATCCCCACTTCAGCAGAAATTTCTACGAGACAGCCGCCTTTTCCGAGCACCTTCAGGCGCCCAGGGTGGCGTTGTTTGTCTATGGTGAGCACTGCAGGCAGATCCAGACGTACTCGTCGGAAACGCCGTCTCTGCCGGTAGCTGGGGGCCGCCGGTTTGTGGATTTGGGGAACCTGGATTTGGAAGCTATTGCCCCCGTCTTTGCTAACCGAATATTGGATCTCACCGCCCATCGCTTCGACAAGAACTTTAGAGACGGCCAGGCCCAACACACGGGGATCGGCATTCTTCTGGGCATTGAAGTGTGGCTCGAAAACTTCTGAAAGATCGCCTTCAATGGGCCGCCCGTTATCGGCAAGGCCAATAGAAATTCCTGCTTTGGAGCGCTTGAGAGTTATAGTGATGCGTCCGCTGCCATCGATGGATTCTTTAGCGTTGTATAGAAGATTGAGTAGCGTTTGGCGCAGGGCCGCTGCATCGGCGACAATCAAAGTCGCTGCTTCCGCGTAGACATTTATCTGGATCCCAGCGCTTTGAAATTCTTTTTCTACGAGCTCAATTGTATCCAGCAGGAGCTGCGAAAGCTCCACTGTCTCAATGGATAGGACCGTTTGGGATGCGTAAAAGCGTAGATTTCGAGCAAGCCCCTGAGCCTTGACGGCGGCGCGCCGGGCGACGCGAAGGCCTGTAGCGACCTGCTTGGGGTCTTTAGTGAGGGCCGCGTTTTCGAGCTCTCCCAGGGCGGCGCTTAGAACGAGTATCAACTGTTGGCCGGTGACGCCGGCAAAATCCCTGAGCAAGCGCTCGGTTTCATAGGGCGCGATCGTCGGATCAAAGCGGGCCGCGCGTTTTTCTGGCTTTTTCATAGCCTTTACTCATCGGCATATCACTGCTACTGGTTAAAAGGCCTATGTTTCAAAAGGTTTACGAAAGGCTTCTCGGCTCAATAATATTCGGGATCTATTGGCTTATCAGCCATAGCTGGCGCCTGCAGAAGGTTGGGTGGACGCCGCGCGCCAAATCCACCGTTCCGAGAGTTTTCGCGCACTGGCACGGCGATGAGCTACTGCTTATTGGGGCGCATTCCAGGGAGGGGATGGCGGTCCTGAGTTCTCACAGCCGGGACGGCCAGCTCATGGGCTGGGTTTTATCAAAGCTCGGCTACTTCGTCCTGCGTGGATCTAGTTCCAAAGGGGGAGCTGCGGGTCTCAAAGGGCTCATTGATGCAGTCAAACGCCAGGGGCGTGACGCATCCATCGCAGTGGATGGACCGCGCGGACCCATTTACAAAGTAAAAGCCGGTGTATTGAAATTGGCACAGGCAACGGGTTGCCAGCTCATCCCCGGAGTGAGCGCCGCCGAGCGCAGATACACTTTTGAAAAAGCGTGGAATCAGTGTTATCTACCTTATCCACTCTCTCGTTGCGTGGTCCTCTACGGGGAGCCTCTCACGGTTCCGCGGCGCTTGTCCGAGGATGAGTTTGAGGCCATTCGACTTAAACTTGAGAGCGACCTGATTGCACTGAAGGCAAAAGCGGAGGCTTACTTCAGCCGAAGTTTTGAACCTTCAACGCAACTCACAGGAGTAGCTAACGGGGTGTAGCGCAGGTGGCTAGCGCGCTTCGTTCGGGACGAAGAGGTCGCCGGTTCAAATCCGGCCACCCCGATTTTTCTTTCTATTCCACTCCCAAATTATTTTTCGTGTAGTGCTTTCTTAGGGAAGGGCTAAGAACCTCTGGAACGACTATGGGCTTACCCCCTTCAAAAAACGGGTTCGGTCGATGCAAGCCGAGTAATGGGACCGACCAGCGAATCGCGTGAGGGGGTACCGCCTAACGGGGCCAAAAAAAGGTGAGGGATACCCGCGAAGGGAATTTTTTCGGAGGCAATTAGATTGGCGACGGGTGTCCGGCAGCAGCCCTTTCTCCGAGAGTCGCATGCACTTTAGGTTCTCCAGGCCCTCGGTCAGAATCAATTGGCTTGGGGTGACCGCACTGGCAGCTTGCTTCTATTTCCATTTCCACAGCACACGCTTAATAGTGACTCGCGAGGATCACCTTTTTGCGAAACTTCGCTTCGCAAGTTGACTCTGAACTTCGTCTTTTTATATTCGCAGTGAACCTTATCGGGGGAATACATGTCGCTTTTTATGGTGCGTTTCGCGTCCGTCGCTCCTTTGGCTGCGTTAATCTTTCTGTCTTTTCCGGTTGCCGCTTCGCCATTTCCTGAAAGTACAATTACCCAGGCGATACGGTCCGCGTACCAGGAGTGTTTGACCAACCACGACGCGTCTGACACCGAGGTCAGCGATTGGTTGTCCGCCGGACGTTGGTCGGCCGACAAGCTCAAGTGGGCCATCTGTACTTCTCCGGAAGCTCTTTCACAGGAGAATCTGTATTCAAAAGCGCAAAAGGCGTACGCGCTCTGCCACGAATCTGCACCGCGCCCTCAGCTAAGGGGCGGTTTCGCGTCGGTTGCGCGGGATGCGGACTCCGTCTCGAGGAGACGGAAACTGCCGCCCATCCACATTCAGGCGTACATCTGTAGCATGTTTGATGTGGATCTTAACTTGCCCTCTATTCGGGAAAAGGCGGTCAGACGAGCCTTCAAGGTTTGTCTCACGGATCACGAGGCCGAACAGGGCGACGTCAATGGGTGGTTGAAGACGGGCGGAAATTGGGAAAAACTCTGGAACGGGATCTGCCAATCGGAAGAGGCCCGCGCCCCGGAAAATGTGGCGAACAAAATAGAGCTCGCCTATTCCAAATGTTATGGCCGTGAGCCGTCGCGCGCAGAGTTCGATTTCTGGCGGGAAAAGTCTCGCGAAGGGCGAGATCCTTCGTGGATACAGACGGGTATTTGCGCCCGAGCGTTTAAGTAGCTCTCTGTCCGTATAGAGAGCCGTATGCCTAAAGATCTTTTGCTCTCTTTCCGATTAGTTTCCGATGATTCGTATTGTCTTATGCTTGGTTTGCTTTCCGGTTGCGCTCTTCGGCGCCGCCTGTCCCTTTTATCCGGATGGGGGCGAAGAGGAGGTGACCAAAGCGCTCACGGCAGCCCAGTCGGTGCTGGCAGCAGTGTTGGACAAGAACAATAAGGACTGCAACGAGGCATACAAGACCTCGGCGACGGAAGTTTACAACAACCTGAAAGCGCTCAACGAGATGCGCGAGAAAGAGAAGAATAAGGAAGTAGTTGATCCAGTTAAGATGAACGCATTGGTCGTGGCCGTAGAAACGGGAACGCAGAAAATCGTAGATACCGCCAACAACTGCAAATCGGGCGAGACGACGCGGCGACTGATGGGAAGCCTAGTGGATGTTTCTTGGGCCGTGATGGCTCTTACTCCGCAAACAGCAGCGACGACGGCCGTCGCGACCATCGCCGGGGCTACATTTCTTAAAAAACTTTTTGAACTCTGGGATCCCAATCGGGACTTAAAAAAAGGACAGGAAGACCTGGAGTCCAAGGCTCTCTATCCGAAACTAGGTTGCCTAGTCTGGGATCTGCAAAACAAGAAGCTCAACTGTGATAAGGAAGGAAAGCCCGGTGTCGGGGATGAAAAAACCGCTGCGATCGTGGCAAGTGCTTACGGTGTCGCTATCCAAGCGACTCAGCCGTTCTTCAAGAAAATGATGCGGACCTACCGCAAGGAACTCGACGTAAAAGTCGGTAAGGTACGCGGGCAAAACAAAAAGCAGCTGGAAAACCGCTTCAATCAGGCGGCGCTGCCCCTTTATCAGGCGTGCAGCTTGTTAGCTGGGACGCAAATCATCGACGCCAAGGCGGACGGAGTGACGGGAAGCGCACTCCTTCGCAAGGCAAATCGGGTGGAACGCAACACCTTCGACATTCCCATTATCAACCCCCCTAATCATCGGGATGACTACGAAGAGATTTGTAACGTGTTTCAGTGCCCGGATAATCCGAAAGACAATTACAGCCTACCTTTCATAGGCGCGGGAAAGTGGGTGCCCGACGAGGCTTTCAAGCCGGGTCTACTTGGTAGAAAGAAACACGACGCCGCTCAGGAAAAGGCCAACGAAGCCGCCATGTTTGCGCACTTGCAGTGCTTTTTGGTTGTGGGCCATGACGCCGTTATTGCAGAGTTTAGAAAGCGCTACACAAATAGCGAAGACGGCAGCTTTTGCCGTATCCCGCAGCCCCCCGGATTTCGTAACCCGCCCGCACAACCGGGGCGTCAGATGCGTCGACAGGATGAAGATTCAGTAGTTCTCCCAGGAGCCGACGACGCGGGCGAAACCCCTACCCACTAAGACTGCCAATCTAGATTGAGGCTTTTTATTCCGCCTACATTGAACGTTCTTCCTTTATCCACTCCCTTGACGAGCTGCGCTAGATTTGCCATTAATCGGAAGAGGCCAGCTAAGGGGCCTTAAATCTGGGAGGGGGCACATGTCGGGGGCAATTCTTCGTCTTTCTGTATTTACGTTATTGGTATTTTCAACTTTATCACAGGCCGCGGATATTCCGCCGGACCTGGATGTCTCTAAATATCAGGAAGTTCACGATAAAAAGAAAACAGCCTATGAAGATTCGCGAACGGCTGCGAACAAAAAGCACAGCGACTACGCGACTCGAATCCGTGAACGAGAAGATCTCGAGGCGGAGCACACCCGCCTTCAGGCGCAGATAGATCGAAACGAATCCACGATTGGAGAAATCGAAAAAAATATTGAAGCTTCGATTTCCAAACAGGAAGGGATTCGCGCAACGATCAACGAGGCGCAGGCGCAGTACAAAGAGCTGCAGGCAGAGCTTAACGGCCTTGCTGCTTCTATCCGGAACGCCAAGACGCGTCTGACGACCCAAGACAATACGGTGGCCGTTTCTTCTCAAAATAAGATTGCTGTCGAGAGTGAGCTGCAGGACGCGCGCGACGCCTATTCGGAGGCGTCGAGTTCTTTGAAGGATGCCTCCAAGTGGCTCGGCGAGGTCCAAACCGAGCAAGTGAATTTGGCTAATCAGCTCACGGAGTTGAATAAACAGCTGACTACTCAGCGGAGCCAGAAAGTTTCGAACGAGAATGAGAACACTTTGCTCGTGGGACGTGCCGAGAGAATTTCGGAAGCGCTTACAAAGCAGCAGAGCCAGCTTGAAAAAGTAACTGAACTCGTTGACAAAGCAGAACGCGCACAGAAACTTGCGGAAACTGAAGTCAATCAGACCAACAATCAGATTGCTAAAAACACTCAGGAGATTGCGACTGCCCAGCAGACGGTGCAGGAAAAACGCCAGGCAGTACGACAGGCGGAAAAGGCGGTAACCGTAGCCGAGAAAAACCTCGCCGATGCCGAGGCCGCCAGCGCGGCCTTGGATACGGAAAAGGAAGAGCTCGACACCAAGATTTCCGTGCTGATGCCCGAAGTGCAGCGCATTCAGCAAGATCTGGATAAGATCTCCCAGCAAATCGGAAACGTTGAGGAACAGTTAAAGACCGCCGAAGGAGACAAAAAAGAACAGCTGGAAAAGCGTCTTGCTAACCTCAAGAAGAATGAGCAGGAAACTCAAAAAGATCTTCAAGAGAAACGCGGCGAGCTCCAGCAGACGCGTCGGCGTTTACTCGCCATCCCAGCCGAAAAAGCGGAAAAGCGGCGCGCGGAAGGGGTTGCACGAAGAGCTTTGGCTCAAGCCAAAGAAGGCGTCACAAACGCCGAAGCGGAAGTTACCGTCGCGCAGGACACGGTTGAATCTTTGCGCAAGACGGAACGCCAGCTGAACCGCGATCTGGCAGCGGCCAACCAGGCTTTAACGACCGCAAACTCGAATCTTAAAGATGTCCAACAGCAGAATGAGGGCGTGAAGAGTCGCATCAAGGAACTGCGCAGGGAACAGAACGAGAATCAGGATCGTCAACGGGAGCTTGCTAGACTTATTCGCGGGCTTACACAATCGATTAATACGCTGGAGAACGACTCTATTCCGTCTATCCAGCGTGCGCAGACTACAAACGATGCCGAAGTGACCCGTTTCACCAACGATGTTGCGAGGTACACGCGGCAAAAGAGTGAAAAAGAGCGTCTCGTGTCGCGGCTTCAGGTCCAGCTGCAAAATAGCAAGGACATCCTGGAGCGAGACATCAGGGCTCGCGACACCATCGCCTCTGAGCTCAAAGGCTATACCGACCGAGAAGGGGAGGCCTCTTCGGAGAGTGATGCCATTCTTGAGGCCAACAAGGTACGCGAACGCAGCATCGCGCAAATCGAGCGGGAGCAGATTGAGCCCGCAAAGACGCGCGTAAAGGAGATTTCCGATTCCAACAAGGAATTGAGAGTCGCACGCGATACGAAACAGAAGAACATCGATGCCGCTATAGAAATCGAGCTTTTTGCAAAAGCTGCCTACACGACGGCCGAGGAGACGGCAGACACACTTCAAGAAGAGTGGAATGTTGCTTCCAATGAGTTGTCGAAGGTCAAAGCCGCTTACAAGCTCGGCGCGGATCGCGCCATTGCCGATGGATCGGCTGCGGGCAAGGCGGCAGGCGAACGCGAAGCTGCCGAACGCGCCGGCGCGGCTGCCGGTGGAGTAGGTACCACTGAAGGCAACTTTGACGGGGCACTCGAAGGGGGGCGCGGTCTCAAGCAGAAGATCTACGACGAAGCTTTGGAAAAAGCCTATGTCGCGACCTACGATTCCACGAAAATTGAAAAGGAACTTGAAACGCTCGCGGACAAGCAGGCTCGGCTCAATCAAGCGGAGCTCCAAGCACGCTTTCTTGCGGGGCAAGCGACTGGCAAGGATGTGGGGTACCGCGACGGCCTAAAGGAGGGCGACAACGCCACTCAGGAGGCCGCCGGTAAAGCGCAAGGAACTACTGACGGTAAGGCAGAAGCCGAAGCTCTGGCCGAGCAGACGCACAAGCCTCTTGGCAAGAAAGCCCGCGAGGACGAAATTCTGGCGTCCCCTCCCAAGCAGAAAATCGAGAAGGATCTGCTAGAGGATTCGCCGAAGCTGGGCGCCAACGGGGCCTCTTCTTTGGGAAGCCGGCTTGCGGCATTGGGACAGGAAATTTGGGATATTCTTGTACCCAGTTTGCGTGCGGATAAAGGCAAAGGGGTGTTGAAACCGGAACAGGTTCCGGCTCCCACGTACCAATACCCCGCGGGAGCTACGTCGTACGCCCACCCGGACTACGACAAGGCTTATGCGGATGCGTACCGTGCCGCTTACGCTCAGTTCTACACATCGAAGTACATCAACGAGTACAAGCGCATCTTTGATGCGGCCTACGACACCGCGTATGGGGTAGCGTTCAAAGACGCCGCGGATCCGGAAAAACACGACTACCCGGAGATGAAAGAAAAAGGCACGGCCAAGGGCACGCTTCTTGGGCGCTTTGAAGGGCTTGGCTACAACGCCGCCTATGCAGAGTACAAAGCCAAAGGGGTGAGCGAGGGCGAGGCCAAGGCCTACGCGCGCGGTTACAACGGCGCGAAGGAACCCGCCAAGCTTGCGCACCTGCCCACGGCGCAGAAAAACGCCGTCGAAGCAGGCCGTGCTGAAGTCGAAAGTTTCTACCGCAACAACGCGGTCGTGAAGCTTGTGGCCAGCGCCGATGCGGCTAAGCTTATCGAAGGAGATGCCGACGGCAAATTCTCTTTCGGTGAGAAAGTGTCATTGAGCGTGCGAGTGCGCAACTTCGGTGGTGTGGACGCGGAAGACGGGCACCTCAAGGTCCGTATCGATCCGCGTTCCGTGTCTGGCATCACACTCGAGGAAACGGAGATTGATCTAACAGGCGTAGAAAAAGACACTGAGGTCAATTTCAAGAACGTTCTCACGGGTAAGATCGGCGCTGGAGCCGATGTGGCGTTCTCGGGCACGGTCGTCCAGAATGGCAAAGAGGTCGGAAACTTCAAAGTGAAAGAAGAAGTTTTCAGCCCCTTCACGATCAAGTTCACCTACGAGTACGACTTGGCTAAGGGCCTTGTAGTGCCCAGTACCGACGGACATACGGGTGCCTACAACTTTATCTGGATCCACAGCGACAATGAAAAGGCGCTCAATGATCTAGATAGTGTGCAGGTAAGTCCTAAGGACCGTACTTTGGTAGCGGTCTCGCAGGACTCCACCGGATTTCTTAAACTCGGTAGCCCAATCCAGAAAATCTGGCGACGGCCCAATCATTTCGCACTGTATGCTTTCCGGCGCCAAGGCCTAGAAAACAACAAGATGCGAGTCATCTTAAAAAACAAGAGCGGGGAAGTGGTCTTTGACCGCGAGCTCGACGCGCCCGTAACGGTGCAGCGTTAGGCCCTGTCTCTATCTATCGCGATGAGGAGAACGCTTTCGGGCGTTCTCCTTTTTTTATGGACACCGGTGTAGCGACCAGATGGTTGTTCGCGGCAGCCAATTCAGCGGCGGAAACGAGAAATTAAAATTCGTCCACCATTCGGGAAGACTTGCAAAAACCCGTTCACATTTTTCCTCGGCAAGCGGCGAACGGTAACCTTGAGTGAGCAGTAAGCGGGTTCCATTGCTTTGTGTTGGAAGTTCTGTCCATGAATCAAGATGGGAAAAGCGCAAGTCCGAAAAAGTAAAGAATCGCCCGACATACGGGAACGGGTTCAAAGAATACAAATGGACGGGGGCCCCAATGTAGCGATCAACGGCCCCGTAAAAGTGTTCCCAACGGTTTGCCGCGACAAATACGCCGAGTGGCAAGTACACCACGTTGAAAACAAGAAATGTGCGAAACGCAAACCGCGACAGTTTTTGTCTTTTCTTAAGTCCCCATTCGTACAGAAGGCCTGCAAAAAACGGGAGGCACGGTACTACCGGGTACAAAAATCGAAGCTCCTTGTGAGAAAGCATTTGGTGTACCAAAACAAAAGGGAGTGTCGACCAGGTGAGCGGATTCATCCGGGCCACGCTCCACCCGCCAACTAGCACAAGAAGGCAGAGTCCGCCCATAGGCGGGACTTTGAGAAGACTGTGGTGTAGATAATACGTCCACGGAGCTGCTCCAAAATCGGCAGCGGCCTTTCCTTCAATGAGGTTCACTCGCAAATAATTCCATTGGGAGAGCGTCCACGCCCCATAGCCCCACCTATCTGCCAGGATACCCAACGCCCCGAGCGCGAAAAAACCCGGTACCAGCCAAAAGACGCGCCTGTCGCGTTTGAAGTAAGCCATCCAAAATACGGCCCCAGCAATGAGAAGTCCGACCTGGTAGCGGCAGAGATAGGCGGCACCCCAGAACGCGCCGGCAAGTAGCCAAGGTCCCGTCCGGCGACCTGTAAACGCTCGGAATCCCACGGCGAGTCCTATGAAAAAGAGACTGCCTCCCCAGTTCTCGGAGGAGGTGCGCGCCTGCAAATAGGGTAAGCACCAAAAAACACTGCTCAGCAGAACGGCACCCCTGTAACTAGGTTCGGACGAAAACCACGGGCGACTGACCAAGGTGAGCCCCACAAGACTCGCCCAACCGATCAGGGCGGAGAGAAGGCGAAATGCGAAAGCCCACGACGAAGGGCGTTCCAGACCAAGAGCACTCATCCCGCGGCTAAGGCCGTACAGGACTGCGGGCTGAGCCCATGAGCGCATCCGTTCTCCGAACTCCCATGGGAGATCTTCGCCCGAGATCTTGCCCATCTTGTAGGCCGCGAATTCGTGAATTTGGAAAAATTCGTCGGCTTGTTCGAACCCCACCGAAAATACGACGGCAAGCAGATGAAGGGCCAGGCTTAGGCCCAGACAGCGTTTTAGGAAGGGGTCTTTCGGCACGTTTGTCAGCATAGCAAAGCCTACTTGGCGCCGTCCAGGTGGCCGATCACAAGGCGAAACAGATCCGGCCGTTTCCGGTCTGGAAACTTTGAATCCGTTCGCCAGTTGGCGTTAAGGTCCATCCGTTCTGGAGGAAGATATGAAAAGAAATTCTAGCCTTTTACTTTTGTTGGTGGCCCTAAGCGTTCTTTCTGCGTGCGCGCCCGAGGCGGCAGCCCCGCGCGTAGGCCCCTTTCTTGTAAAATTAAACCCCGCAGATCACGGAAAATTTGATGCGATTGCCGGCAGCAAGGCGGAGGACAAGAAAAAGAAACAGATGCGGTTCTTGCAGGAGCGCGGCCACGATCTGAGCTGGTACCCGAATACAGTGGGTGAAATTAAGGCTCATGATACCGTCCAGATCCTCTACTTTAACTACCGCGACTATGTCGTCGGCTTTTGTTCGGGCGTCTTTCTTTCTGACGGATATATCGCAACGGCCGCCCACTGCAGTTCTGCGATCTATGGTTTAAACAAAGTCGGGGCAGATTGCCGCGATAATGTGCTCTTTGCCTACAAAGCGGAAAAAGACGGGCCACTCGAATATTACGCTTGCGATCGTGTGGTGGTGTATGGCGACGATACAAGTGCGTATGACCTTCGTCTGAACGAAGCGAACGGGCCCTCAGAGCGGCGCTGGCACAGCCGCGACTATATGCTCTACCGTCTTGCGGAGCTCAAGCCCAAGGCCAAACTGCGTAAGGACGCCGACAACGGCGCTCAGTGGATAGAAAAAGGGAATTCTTTAAAGACAGACGACGTGCTGCTTGCGCTTGTGGTAGATCCGCCGGCGGGAGCGTCGAACCTTCTCTCCAAATATGACGTCGCTGTGGGTGAAGTCCAGGACGGAAACGCACTTGCGAAGAAGCACAATCTTCGCCCGACAGACGCCATTCATTTCACGGCGCTCGTAAATGGTCTCCAGTCGGGAAATAGCGGTGGCCCGATTTACCTGCTCCCCAATGTGGGCGCCAAAGGCTCTGCGGCCCGGCAGCCCGCCAATTGGGCCGATTGGGAAAGAATCTATACGGGACCCTTTCGTGGGATTTTTCCGGCGAATATTTATGTGTACTCGTATCCGTACCAAAGCCTCCCACCGTTTTTCCGGGAGGCGCGGTAAGTCCTAGGCGTCGGGCTTCGGGGAGGATTCTCTTTTGGGCTCCTGGGCCAATTGGGAGGCTTTTGCCTTGGCCTCGCCGTCAGCCTGCGTTTGCACCTGGCCGATGATACGCTCGAGAAAGTACATGGAGGTCTTGGCCGCATAGTTGGAATGTTGGGCGTCCTTGTTGGAGAGCACGCCCACGAGCTGATCGCCAATGACAAGCGGGCCGCCTGAGTCCCCCTGTTGGATGGAGGTGCCGTGTTGGTTTACTGAAATCTGAGTTTCCCGATAGGGGCGGTGGTTGGGAACGCTGTAGCTGTCTTTTTCCAGCGTGGTCCCGCTGTAGTAACCCTCTTTTCCGCCCATCACTTTTCCGTATTGGACCGAAAGCCCGCCGCTGACATTCGAGTTGATCTTCAGCACGGTGAGTTTTTTCGCGGTATCTTCCGGACAACGAAAAACAACGGCGCCCGTGTCCTGCCAGTTATCGACTGCGTATTCGTGGTTCATGTACGCGACCGCTTGCACCACACCAAAATCCGCAGTGCGGAAAGTGACGGGCGCTGTATAGCCTCCGAGAGAGTTGTCGGTACTGAAACTTCCTGAATTATAGATGCTGTCGGCCAGGCAATGCGCCGCCGTTGCCATCACACAGTAACCTTTGTCAGCATAAACGAGCGATCCTTGGCAGCCAGCGCGCGCGCCACCACCAAGATCTGTCTGGTACTGAAATCCGGGATTGCCGTTCGTGTTGGCTGCGATCAGGTCTCCTGCCGATCCAGAGGACGTTCCATCTGGGAGCTTGCTGATATCAAAGCTGCTGTTTCCTGCGCGCGACCAATCGTGATTCTTTTTCTCTGGTACAAAGCCGTTCGGTCCAGGAGTAATGTTGGCGCCGCCACCGGGACCAAAGTTCTCGTTTTCCCGGTTATTCAACTCGTTGATCTCGTCTTGCAACCGCCGGATGGCGTCGTCAGTGAGGCGATCTTTGAAGGCTCGCTCGTTGCGTAAGCGATCGAGTTCATCTTGAAGCTGTTTATTGTGGTTCTTATTTCCACCGCCCGATCCAGGACCTCCCCCTCCCGAACCGCCGCCTTTGCCAGAATTTCCTGAGCCGAGACCGCTCTGTTCCAAAGGGTTGCCCAAGTTGTTGCGTGCCTGATCCAAAAGGCTTAGCGGGAGCGAGTTGTCGCTTTCGCTCTGCACGAGCGCCGCGATGGCTTTGGCAAAATCTTCCCCGGATTGTGTTGCTCCCGCACCCGAAGTGATTGCAGGCGGGACGAAACTGGGTGTGCTGAAAAGCGAAGGATCAAATCCTCCCCAACCGGCCTGCGTAGACGCCGAGGACGCGGGCGTGCGCGCCGTGCGCAGAACTGTCCCGGAACCGGCCGGGACACTTGTAGAGAAATTGTATTGGCTGCGCTGGATAGTCGATCCCAAAACGCGGGGGGTCTTGGTTCTGAAAGGGCCATTTGAGGCAGTGACTGCCTTCGTGGGAGTCGTTGCATCGGTACGCAAGTCCACAATTCCAGGAGGAGCGCCCGTGCGGGAATTGGTGAGCGTACGTGCGTGTGAGCCGACAGGGGTGCGCGCGATTGCGCCCCAGGCAAATGAAAGACAAATTGTGATGATGAATCGCCGCACTTTTCCCCCACCCCAAAAAGCTGCAAAGCGAATGCCGATAGGGAACAGGGGTCTAAGTAGTTAAACATGCATGGTTTTAGGGGTATTCTCAGGGTGGCCGGGCACTTGCGGAATACGTCTAAACAAAGAGTGCGCGTTGAGAGCCTAGACTTCGTCTCTAGAAAAGCATTATGGCAAGCCGGACCAGCAATACGGCTGTCGTCGCCTTGAGGGCTAAAATGGCGAGCCTTTCCCACACGGTCGGTGGGGTAGGTGGGATGGGGCGGCCACCCAACTGATCCCAGATGTGGTTTTCGATGCGCAGTTGTTTTTCAGAGAGCGCGATGATCGCGTCGATATTTTCAGAGGTACGAAGATCATTCTTGAGGAGTGTGAGTGCTTCTGTCTGGTGATTGTATTCGGCAACCAACGGTCCCAGCTGCTTGTCCAAACGGTGTTTGTAGAATTCCTGATTCATGTGTCCCCCCAGGGCCTTTGCCCAAACCAAAACCCAATGAAAGCAAAACGAATGCCGCAACCTTTTGTGCGTGTTGGCCAAGTAAAAGAGGACCTAAGCGCGACTTTTAGCGACCTAATTGGGCACTGGGCGACAAAACTTGTCGTCGCAGCTAGTGGGCAAGATAGAGATGAATCTCTCGGGGAGAGACGCGATCTGGATTTTCCAGCTGCACGCTCGTTCCGTTGATCTCGCGCGTGACGAGACACGGGGCGGAGCCGCGCTTGATGGTGGAGTTTCCGCCGCGCATTTCAAAACCGATGTTTAGTTGGCTGTTTTCGTTTCCTAGGCGCTGCCGGTACCCATCGGTGAGGCGCAGCCGCACCGTTATTTTCGTGGGGCGGACTTCTTCAATCCAGGCCTGATCAAAAAGGGATTCTAGATCGCTTGTAAGATGCAATTTGGGGGGCGCGTATGCGATGCGGAAGTCTCTCTTGCTGAACCACCAGAGCCCGAAGCCTAACAGCAGGATTAGCCACATCGTGACAAAAAGAGCTTTTTCAGAATGTGGGTGGTGGGTCATGACTAAGCGATCGTTTCATTATATCAGTATAATGAGTAAACTTGACACAAACGGCAGCGCTAAGCATCATACGCGCCTGGGAAATGCATAAGAGTATTTAGGACGGGCCGAAGCCCTCCAAACGAAGAGCCGTCAAACATGTTGGGATGGATTTTTTTTATCGCCGCTTTTTTGTCTGTTTCGCTTCCAGCGGCTCCTACCATTCGTCACCCGCTAGCCAACGTCGAATGGGATAGCAGCCGAAACCCTACGGAAGACGTTAGTCACCTCAATCAGAAATCTCTGCGTATGGAGATTCAACGCGGGTCCAATCTCTATATTCTTCTTCGCCAGGTGGGTGTGAGTTCCGATCAGATCATGGAGATATTGAAAGCGGCTCGGCCTTTGCGCAACTTGGGACAGCTGCCTGCGGGCACCAAAGTCCTAATGCGCTGGAACCGTTCCAATACGGAGATCCCGTCGCGGTTGGAGTTCTTGCTGGATCCGATTAGGAGTTTGGTAGTCGACAAGAATCTCGATAAATGGCGTGCGCGGATAGTGGCGGCCAAGCGCAACGTCCGGTACATGGGCTTTAGTGGACTCATTACCGAATCCTTCTGGGAATCTTCGCAGCGAGTGGGCCTACCTGCTCACCTTGCTATTGAACTTGCTGATGTTTTCGCCTCGTTGATCGATTTTAATCGTGAGTCTCAGATCCGTGATAGGTGGCGTGTTGTCGTCGAGCGTGTCTACGCGGACGATCTGCCGGTAGGGTGGGGTGACATTGTTGCCGCCGAATTTGATAACCAGGGGATAATATATTCGGCTGCTCGTTTTGAGAAATCCGACTTGCGTCGCCACTACTACTCCCGCAATGGAAACAGTCTCATCCGGATGTTTCTAAAAAGTCCTTTGAAGTTTGGTCGCATTACTTCAGGTTTTTCCCAGAAACGCTTTCACCCGATTTTGAAGATAAACCGCCCGCACCTCGGGATTGATTATGGGGCCCCCCGTGGGACTCCTGTTCTCGCGGTGGGGGATGGTGTAGTCGAGTACGCCGCTTGGCGAGGCGGTGCTGGAAAAACGGTTAAGATTCGCCACAATTCTACGTATCAAACGGCATACAAACACCTTTCTCGTTACGCTGCCGGTTTGACGAGCGGCAGCCGCGTCCACATGGGTCAAGTCATTGGCTATGTCGGCGCCACCGGGCAGGCGACCGGGCCGCATCTGCATTTCGAATTTTATCTTAAGGGGCGCTACGTGGATCCCCTAAGCGTTGATTTCCCTTCGGCGGATCCGCTTCCGCAGCGGTACATCGCCGAATTGCAGGAAACCTACGATGGCTACTTCGAACACATGCCTCCCTGGCAGGATCCGCAGAAGGTCGAACTGCTCCTCACCGGTACGAGTGGCCCGATACGGCTCGGTAGCGAATAGTTAGCTACAACAGTTCTATTATTGTCGGTTAGACATTTGGTAATCGCTGACGTTAGTTTGGATGAGCGTTGAGGCGCCTGTACTGAAGTCCGTAACCAGGTACAGGGAACCGCTTTTACGGTAGATGATGGTGCGATCGCCTACTTCATAATCGTCGACGTCGAGGGACACTTGAACGATCACGGCCTTGGAAAAATCGGAAACCAAACCTAAGGTATCTGAAATGCGGTAGGCCACCGCTCCCGGACCAACTTTGTAATCAGAGATCGAGAAAGCAACGGCACGAGAAGTTCCCGCGCTTAGATCGGTGACGACGTAAAGATCGTTGTTTTTCACGTAGGCAACGGTACCCTCTGCGACGTCATAGCTGCTCACGCCGTTCTGCACCAGTACGAAGCTTCCCGTATTCAGATCCGTTACCAGGTATAGTCCACCGCCGGACGTGAAAGCGACCGTGCCGCGTGCGACTTGAAAATCGGTAACATTGGTTTTTACGGAACGCGCCCGGGAAGAGCTGATAATAAAAAGTTGACCGCTTTTCAGAAAAGCCATCGTGCTGTCCATGGCCGAAGAATTCGGATTCACGCACGCGACAAAAAATACCAGTGCTAAGCGGACGAGCGTTTTCAATATTTCCCCTTCTATGGGCCAGGCCCATCTTTATGAGTGTAGCACAGCTTTAGCCGCAGAATGTCATCGCTAGCTACTCTTTGGACAGTGGAAATTGAGAAAGGGCAAGGTCTTGGGGCATTTATACGCACGGGCGGTTGCTGAATACTCTTGGTATTCACCTTGCATAAGGGCAAGCACGGTGCTGGCAGCGGCGCTGAGTGGGAGTGGTACTTTGGAGGCGAGAATGATTCGGACGTTGGTATCTGTACTGAGCTTGGTAATCGGACTAACTCTTTCTTTCAATGCATTTGCAAAGAAATCGGAAAAACCTGCGGAGAAGGACGCGCACGCGGTCTCTTCTACAACGAAGGGAAAGAAAAAGAGTCGCGTCCAGGCGGACGATCAAAAGTCTCCAGTTTCTGATTTGAACTACGGGAAAATCAATGACTGCCTCACCCTAGCGGGTGTCCAGTGGAAGGGAATGAAGTTTGATCCCAAAACTGGCGAGTACGTACTTGAAGGGCCGCGGAAAAACGGAGCTCCCGAGTTCTATCTGCTGATGGGGAAAAACAGCCTCTACCGTATCGATACCAAAGATTTGAAAAAAGACTCTTTGCTTCACGTTAAACTCGGCGACAAACAGCGAAATATGACGTGGGGGCGCAAAGACGGACTGTGGCTTCAGCCGAACGAACAAACGGCTATTCCGGATCGATTCAAAGGTTTAAAGCCGGTCGAATACGACGCCAAAGTTCAGCAGTACGACAAACTCGTGCGTTCTTTGGTGGGGAAGCCGGTTCAGAAGCACTATCAGGCGGGCATAGGCCAGACTATCGCCAATGCGGGAACGGTTGTGGCGGAAAGCCGCAGACCCATGCCCGAGATTCTCGGCGAAGTCGAAAAAATGAACGCTCTTATCGCGAAGTATAAAACCCAGGAAGCGCAGCTGAATTCCGAACTGCAGAGTGGAGCGCTCAGCCAGGCCGATTTTGATTCCCGCAACCGGCTGGGAACTTCGCTCATCAATATCAACCAGGCGGGCATCAAGGCTCTCTCGGCCCTTCAGGCCCAGCGAGAAACCCAGCCCTATACCGTGAGTGAAAAGCTCATGGCGTACAAGGCCGTGGACGCTCAGTTGGATGCCTCCCCGTTAAAGGCGGGTTATGGCGCTTGCCAAACGCTACTCGGAAATAACGTCTCCAAGCTCTTCCCCAAGGAAGACCCGTATGGCGTGGCGAACTACACGCGCTTGAGATTGATGGGCTCGTCTCTGTAGGTGAAAAAAAAGGCGGCTTTAAGCCGCCTTTTAAAGAACCACCGCATACCCCAGCGGGGCCTTTGGTGATCCAGATACAAAATCACTGTACGCCCCGCGTTTTTACTCCGGCAAGCTCAAAAGCGCCCCTTATTCCTGCATTAAATTAAATACTTACAATTCAGCCGAGCGGACTTTATGAGTCCGCTCGGGCCCAGCCCGGGAGGCCCGGCGTTTTTGTTTGGCAGCTCCGACGGCCTGTGCTACTTCAAGGGCATCCCTTCGCAAGAATCCCGAAACTTTTCATTGACGTACAATCCATACTGAATTGTAATGTATCGCGCCTTGAGTCATTCCATATATTTTTGTAATGATTATGGGGTAGGTGAAAGGCGCTTTGAATAGGAACTTCTTTGGAGGATGCGGCCTATGACTGCCGAGGGTGGAGTCGTTACGACAACTGTGGATGATATCTTGAAGTGGGGAAGAACCAATTCCCTCTGGCCCCTGACCTTCGGTTTGGCTTGCTGCGCGATGGAGATGATGGCTGCAGGAGCGGCCGACTACGACCTCGAGCGTTTTGGTTGTGGTGTTTTCCGTGCAACTCCTCGTCAGTCGGATCTGATGATTGTCGCCGGTACGGTGACGATGAAAATGGCTGCTCGTATTCGCACTCTTTATGATCAGATGCCCGAGCCCAAGTGGGTGATCTCCATGGGAAGCTGCTCGAATAAGGGCGGTCCCTATTGGCAACACGGCTACCACGTTCTAAAGGGCGTGGATCGTATCGTGCCGGTAGACGTCTACGTTCCCGGGTGTCCCCCGCGGCCTGAGACGTTGCTCGAGGCCGTGATGGTCCTGCAAAAGAAAATCCGCACACAGGAATCCGCACTCGGCGGCATCCTGGGCGGCTTTCTCAAAAGCCGAAGCGCCTAAGTAGAATACTTAGAGGAATTTTTAATGAATATCTCCCCGCTGGAGGAATACGCGCTGCGTTGCGCGGTGCAGCTTGCGCGCTTGGACAACGAGACCCATTTGTCGGCGTCCAAGATTGCTGAGACAGAGGGAATTTCTGTCGAATACGCCAGCAAGATCATGTTTCTTTTTAGGCAAGCGGGCCTGGTGCAATCCGTCCGAGGACTGCGCGGAGGGTTCAAGCTTAGCCGCCCCGCTGCGGAAATCACCTTGAAATCCATTTTCGACGCGCTCCCGGTTGCCAAGCGAATCGACTCTGACTTTTGCGAACAGTACGGGGGGCAGAAGCCCGAATGCGTTCACTTGGGTTGTTGTTCGATCCGTCCATTTTGGACAATGCTGTCTTCTTTTTTTGATGAAGTTTCGGGAGCCGTGAATTTGGAAGATCTTGTCGACCCCGAAGCGAAAGTGCAGCGGCGACTTCACCACCTGACTCATTCGACGGTTGCGGCTTTTAAGCAAGGGAGGGTCCAATGAAGATCATGACCCACGACAAGCTCGAAGAGCTTACAAAAAAAGAGTACAAATACGGCTTTCATACCGATATCGAGAGTGATTCCTTTGGCAAGGGCCTGACGGAAGACACCATTCGATTGATTTCTGAGAAGAAAAAAGAACCCGAATTCTTGCTCGAATGGCGGTTGCGCGCTTTTGAACATTGGAAAACTCTGTCAGAGCCCACCTGGCAATACGTAAAATTCAAGCCGGTAGACTATCAGGACATCGTCTATTACTCGGCGCCCAAGTCGCAAAAAGACGGCCCGAAGAGCTTGGACGAAGTGGATCCCGAGCTGAGAAAGATGTTCGACAAGCTCGGGATTTCGTTGCATGAGCAGCAGCGTCTCAGTGGGGTTGCTGTTGACGCTGTCGTCGACAGTGTCTCTGTGGCAACGACGTTTAAGGAAAAACTAGCCGACGTTGGGGTGATTTTCTGCTCCTTTTCTGAGGCGGTAAAACACCACCCGGAGTTGATCAAGAAATATCTCGGGACTGTGGTACCTTATACGGACAATTTTTTTGCGGCCCTGAATTCGGCGGTTTTTAGCGATGGGTCCTTTGTCTACATTCCGAAGGGGGTGCGCTGTCCGATGGAGCTGTCCACTTACTTCCGAATCAACGCGGCCGAGACAGGACAGTTCGAACGTACGTTGATTGTCGCCGAAGAAGGCAGCTATGTAAGCTACCTGGAAGGCTGCACGGCCCCGATGCGCGACGAAAACCAGTTGCACGCGGCGGTAGTCGAACTCGTCGCACTGGATCGGGCGGAGATTAAATACTCTACGGTTCAGAATTGGTATCCCGGAGACGAAAACGGCAAGGGCGGCATTTACAATTTCGTCACCAAGCGCGGAAAGTGTAAGGGGTTCGCCTCTAAGATTTCGTGGACTCAGGTTGAAACGGGATCGGCTATTACCTGGAAATACCCGAGTGTGATCTTGCAGGGAGATAATTCTGTCGGTGAGTTTTACTCAGTAGCTCTGACCAACAATTGCCAGCAGGCGGACACCGGAACCAAAATGATTCACCTCGGGAAGAACACGCGCAGCACAATTCTGTCCAAGGGGATTTCGGCTGGTAGGGGGCAAAACGCTTACCGCGGCCTGGTAAAAATTCAGAAAAATGCGACAGGCGCTCGCAATTACACGCAGTGCGATTCCCTTTTGCTTGGTGATAAATGTGGTGCGCACACTTTCCCCTATATTGAGGCAAAGAACAAAACAGCGAAAGTGGAGCACGAAGCCACAACCTCCAAGATTAGCGATGCCCAGATCTTTTATTGCAAGCAGCGCGGAATTTCTGAGGAAGATGCCGTCTCAATGATCGTGAATGGCTTTTGTAAGGATGTTTTTCAAAAACTCCCAATGGAGTTCGCAGTGGAAGCGCAAGCGCTCTTAGGCGTCAGCCTTGAGGGAGCGGTAGGCTAATGGAGAAAGCGGCGATGGAAAAAGCGTTACTTGAAATTCGAAATCTAAGAGCCACGGTGGATGGCAAGGAAATCTTGAAGGGACTGAACCTGACGGTGATGCCGGGTGAAGTGCACGCCATCATGGGGCCGAACGGTTCCGGAAAGAGCACCCTGGCGCATATCCTTTCCGGACGTGAGGGCTACGAGATTACCGGAGGTGAAATCCTCTATTGTGGAAAGAACCTCCAGGATCTGAAGGCAGAGGAAAGGGCAAGAGAGGGGATCTTTCTGGCCTTTCAGTACCCGGTCGAGATCCCGGGTGTGAACAACATGTATTTTTTAAGAACTGCGGTAAACGCCATCCGTGCGCACCGCGGGGAACCAGAACTCGATGCCATGGATTTTCTAAGTTTCGCAAAGGCGAAAATGGAAAAGCTTGGTATGAACAAGAACCTTACGAGCCGCTCGGTTAATGAGGGGTTTTCAGGTGGCGAGAAAAAGCGAAACGAAGTTTTTCAAATGTCTGTTCTGGAACCCAAACTAGCCATTCTCGACGAAACGGATTCGGGGCTGGACATCGACGCCTTGAAGACTGTTGCCGAGGGGGTAAACGCCCTGCGGGCACCGGATCGTTCTTTCCTGGTGATCACCCATTACCAAAGGCTTTTGGATTACATTGTCCCCGACAAGGTACACGTTTTGGCCGGCGGGCAGATCGTGAAGTCAGGCGACAAGAGTCTCGCTCTTGAGCTTGAGGAACGTGGTTACGTCTGGGTGGGCAATGAAAAAGTAGAAACCGGAGAAGGTAGGGCCCAAGGATGATTGCCTCGGTTCAGAACAAGACGCCCTTCTCAGACGCCTTTCGCGCGGGGAGAGAGCAGTTGCCGGGCGAGGCCTGGATGCGAGCCTTGCGTGACTCGGCGATTGGAAACTTCGAAGAGCAGGGCATTCCCACGCGCAAAGACGAGGAGTGGCGTTACCTGGATCTCAAATCCATGGGCAAAACCCAATACCGAAGCCCTAGCGCGAAACCGCAAGTGGATGAGGCCTTGGCGAAAGCTTACTTCCTTGATGGTACGCTCGCGCGGTTTTGCTTTGTGGACGGAAGGTATGACGCAAATTTGTCCCAAGTGGATGATTTGCCCGCCGGAGTGGAACTTTTGTCTGTTGCCGAGGCCATGAGCAAAAATGAGTCCGAGCTAAAAAATGCATTGGAAGATTCTGCTGTGGATTCCAGCCACCCGTTTGTGGCGCTCAACACTGCCTTTCTGCGGGACGGCTACGTGTTGTGCCTGAAAAAAGGTGTGCAACTTGAAAAACCGGTGCAGATCCTATTTGTGGGCTCGCAGGCCTTAGAGAACTGCGCGGAGCACCCCCGGCACTTTTTGTTTCTTGCCGAGGAGGCAAAGGCCGAAGTCATTGAATGCTACGTTTCCCCCAACGCCGGGAACTTCCTCAATAACGTGGTGAGTGAGATAGCCTTGGAAAAGGGTGCGCGTCTCTCACTCTGTCGAGTGCAATCCGAGGGGAGTGCCTGCTCCCACTTGAACTACTCCAAGGTGAACGTCGGGCAATCAGCGCATTTTGAATCCAAGGTATTTTCTTTTGGAGCAAAGACGTCTCGCAATGAAATCGAGATACAGTTGTCGGGGACGCACGCTTTTTGCTCTTTGGAGGGCCTCTACATCGGGGGAGGCGATCAGTGTCTGGACAACCGCACGGTCATCGATCACCAGGTAAGCGACGGGACCAGCCGCGAGTTTTACAAAGGGATTTTGGGCGGGAAGGCCCGTGGCGCATTTAGCGGAAAAATCCTAGTGGAAGAGGGCGCGCAGAGAACTGATTCCGAGCAAAACAACCGCAATCTGCTCTTGTCAGACGATGCGGAAGCGGATTCCAAACCCCAGCTTGAGATCTATGCAGACGATGTGAAGTGCAGCCATGGAGCAACGGTTGGGCAGTTGGACGAGGATCAGATCTTCTACCTGCGTGCTCGCGGCATCGGGGAAGCCCAGGCCCGCTCCCTCCTGACGGCTGCCTTTGCGATGGATTTGGTCGATTCGGTTGGTAATGAGAACATACGAGCGTTTCTCGAAAATCAGGTAAGCGAAAAGCTCTCGCAAGAGGTTGGGCAATAATGGAATTTGAGATTAAGCAGGTCCGGAGCCAGTTTCCAATTCTTGCGCAGGAAGTCCATGGCAAGCCGCTGGTTTACTTGGATAGTGCCGCAACAGCGCAGAAGCCTTTGGCCGTTCTGTCGGCGTTGGACAACTATTATGAGCACGACAACGCCAACATCCACCGAGGAGTCCATACACTCAGTGAACGCGCGACGGCGGCTTACGAAAGCGTGCGGCGCAAGGTGAAGGATTTTATCAATGCTCGCGATGCCCATGAAGTGGTGTTTGTTCGTGGCACTACCGAAGCGGTCAACCTCGTAGCCCAGAGTTTCGTGCGTCCCAGGTTGTCCAGTGGCGACGAAATCCTGATTACCTGGATGGAACACCATTCGAATATTGTTCCCTGGCAAATGCTTTGTGAGCAGACCGGCGCCCTGTTGAAAGTTCTCCCAATGAACCAGGACGGCGAACTTGAACTGGAAAAGCTCGACGGCTTACTGGGAGCCAAAACCAAATTCTTCGCCTTTACTCACGTTTCTAACGCGCTCGGTACCATTAACCCCGTGAAGGAAATGGTTGAGAGGGCGCACGCGCTGGGGGTTCCCGTTTTGGTGGACGGCGCGCAGGCCATCCATCATCTGGATGTCGACGTGCAGGATTTAGGAGCGGATTTTTACGCTTTCTCCGGGCACAAGATGTATGGCCCTACAGGAATCGGAGTGCTCTACGGGCGTCGTGAGCTTCTTGAAGACATGGTGCCGTATCAAGGCGGCGGAGAGATGATCCGGTCTGTCACCTTTTCGGGGACGACTTACAATTCTGTTCCCCACAAATTTGAGGCGGGAACCCCGCATATCGCGGGGGTGGTTGGCTTGGGCGCTGCCATAGACTTTTTACGGGCCTTGGGTTTGCGACGTATCCGTGCGCACGAAGAGGATCTTCTGGAGTACGGGACCAAGCTGCTGAAGAGGGTGCACGGCGTCCGCTTGATCGGGACGGCTCGCCGGAAGTCGAGCGTGTTATCGTTCGTGCTTGAGGGCATCCACCCGCACGATATCGGCACCATTTTGGATCAGCACGGCGTTGCGGTACGCACAGGCCACCACTGCGCGCAGCCGGTAATGGATTTTTTCAAAATTCCCGCCACCACGCGGGCCTCGTTGGCTATGTACAACACTCGCGAGGACTTGGACGCTCTCGCCACGGCACTGGAAGCGGTGAAAGGAGTGTTTGCCTGATGTCTGAACTGAGAGATTTGTATCAGCAAGTCATCATCGATCATTCAAAACGCCCACGGAACTTTGGGCCCTTAGAGAGCGCGAATAAGAATGCCAACGGCCACAACCCTCTTTGTGGGGACAAGATAAGCGTCCACGTGTTAACAGACGGCGATAAGGTAAAGGATATTCGATTTGAGGGATCTGGGTGTGCGATCTCGACGGCCTCGGCCTCGATGATGACCGAGTTTGTTAAAGGTAAGTCGATTGGGGAAGTGGAAAAAATTTTCAAAAACTTTCATGCGCTGGTGACGGCAGAATCCGGTGTTGACGAAGAGACGCTAGGAAAGCTCGCCGTTTTTTCGGGTGTGTGTGAGTTTCCCATGCGGGTTAAATGCGCCACCTTGGCCTGGCATACCCTGCATGGAGCATTGGAGGGCGGCCCAGAAGCGGTCGTTTCTACGGAGTAGGCGATGTACGCACAAAGAGAACAAATCGCGCTCACGCGGGACGTGGAAGCATTGCAGGTTCCGAGTGGCTCCAAGGTCCTACTGAAATCGGGTTCAGTGGTAACACTAACCCAGGCGCTTGGTGGAAATTTTACGGTCATTGCCGCGGACGGCAATATGGCTCGGATCGATGGTGAAAATGCCGACGCCCTTGGGAAAGAAAAGGTGGTGGCCCCGCGGCTGGATCCCAAAGACGTGTCGCGCGAGACGGTTAAGAAAGCTGTCTGGGATCAGCTAAAGACCTGCTTCGATCCAGAAATCCCTGTGGATATTGTGGAGCTTGGCCTGGTTTACCAGTGTGACGTTACGCCGTCCGTTCTCGATGATAAGATTTTTAGTGTTTACATACAGATGACATTAACCGCCCCAGGTTGCGGGATGGGCGATGTGATCGCGGCAGAAGCGCGTACCAAAATTGAGCGCATTCCGGGTGTGAAAGAGGTTGAGGTGGAACTCACTTTCGAGCCACCCTGGGGCCGTGAAATGATGAGCGAGGCGGCCCGCCTGCAGCTCGGGATGCTTTAGAAAGGGATTTACGATGGGGAAAACAGCCTGGGGCGCCGGTGGCCTATTGCTTGGCCTAGTGGGGGGCTATTTCATCGGGCATGCGAACACACCCGCTTCGGTGCCGCGTGAAGTCCTCACCGATTTTGGGAATGCTACGTGCGCACCGGGAGAAGCGGAAAGGCCCGACCCGCCCTCCAGCATCGATGCCGTTCCAAAAGGGCCCGAGCCTACGGCCAACGATAAAAGAAGCGAAAACAACAAGCCGCCTATCGAACGCAAGGCGCTGGAAGCTTCCGCGGAGCTCTTGAACAATGAGACGGAGATAGAGAGTTTTCTAAAAGGAGTGCGGTACCAAAACTTTTTTGAGGCTCTTCGCCAATCTCGGCCCCTCGATCCCAAGGCGGAATTGGAAGTTCTCAACGGGCGGTTCCATGGCGAGGTCGTGGTAAAAGCCCAGAGTCCGTGGGAGATGTTTGTGGAAGCGTACCTTCGCGGCGATGGCGAGGATGTGAAAGGTAAAGTTGCGATCCAGCTAGCCAAGGACGGCAAGGTTTTCAGCAATCTTTCTGGAGACGGTAACATCCGAGCGTACCGTCGGGCAGGCGGGGATTCGCTGGCACTTATTGTGGAAGCCTCCCAGGAGCACTACTTCCAAATGTACTACTTGCCTCAGATGGATGCCTTCGTGGGGAATTACTACGAGCAGACAAGCCCTGGAGTCCTTGTTCCCAAAGGGACGGTGCGACTCAATCGCGGCTAAGCGCCTAGTTGGAACTTAGGTGTCTTTCTATGACGTCGACAAAGGCCTGGGGCGGCTGAGCACCCTTGATGGGAACGCCGTTGACGACAAAGGCAGGTGTCCCAGTAAAACCAAAGCGATTGGCTTCAGCGATATCAGCGTCAATTTTCGTTTTTACCGCCTTGGAATTGAGATCCTTTTTAACCTGTGTGAGATCCGCCCCGATGTCGGTCGTTACTTTTTCCAGGAACTTTTCCCCGCCGGTTTTTAAAGCGTCTTGGCCTTCGAAAACCCGATCGTGGAATTCTCCCGCCTTGTCTTTGCTTTGAAGTGCAATGGCCTCGTAGTACTGCGCTGCGATCATTGCGTAGCGGTGAAAGGATAGGGGTAGGTGCTTCACGGTAAACCGTACTTTTGAACCGAAATTTGTCCGAAGAACTTTCATGGTTTCCGCGCCGCGCGAACAAAAGGGGCACTCGAAGTCGGTGTACTCTACGATAGTGATTTTCGCGCTCGCGGGTCCTCTAAAAACCTGGCCTTCGGCGAGTAGTGGCTTTAGAGGGTTTTTGAAATATTGGTCTTGCTGTTCCTTCAAGGCGAGTTGGCGTCGCCTTTCGAATTCTTGCCTGGCCTTTATTTGCTCCATGATGTCTGGAGTTTTGGAGGCGGAATCCTTGCTGCCCGCGGTGCACGCAGCAAAAAAGAAGAGGGGAAAAAGGAGCAAGTTTTTCATGGAGTCCTCGGACTGTTTGGTGGATTTAAATATGGTACCGAGAAGTGGGGGGCTTAGGCAAGTGTCGGCCCTCTGTGGGAGAGTTCCTACTTCGTTCTGTTTTTGCTAGAATGTGGTATAGTGCATTCTTTGAGTGAGTATTGGGATCACCGCGTAACACAATGACATCTCCCTCGGAAGACGCCGTAGCGTTTCTCAGTGAAGCCGAGGATTCGGGCCCTGAGCCGGATCCATTTCATACCGAAATAGGGGCTTGCGTATGACGCCCCTTATTTATGCGCTCATTATTCTTTTTTGCTTGGTCGCTTCCGCTTTCTTTTCGGGGAGCGAAACCGCTTTGCTGCGCTTGCGGGCCGATGATGTCGATAGTGACGCGAAGTCTGGCGGCGGCCCAGCTGCTGCGGCTGCAAAAGGCCTACTGGATTCCACTTCCCGCCTGTTGGTTACGATTTTGCTCGGCAACAACGTGGTCAATATTTTGGGTTCGGCGTGCGCTTCCGCTTTGGCCATTCACTACTTTGGCGAGGGGGTGGGGCTTGTCGTCGCTACGGTGAGCATGACGCTCGTGGTCCTTCTTTTCTCAGAGGTACTCCCCAAGGCGATTGCGGCGGGGAACCCGAAGCGCGTGGCCTACATCGTGTCGCTACCTCTTTATCTACTTCATAAAAGCCTTTTTCTAGTGCATATCATTTTTGACAAGCTGATCGATCCGGTCGTCAAGAGGGTCGCGGGCCTGGACTCTAGCAAGATGGACTCCTCGGAAGAAGTGCTTCGCATTGCTAGGCGATTGAGAGACCAGGGCGCCGAGGGAACGCCCGCCTCCATTATCGCCGCCACAGCGGGAGCGGCCGAGATGACCGTCTCTGAGATCATGATTCCGCGAACGGAGATTGTTGCCTTTTCGGTCAATACGCCCGCGCCAGAATTGCTCGACCAAATGGTTGAGGAAGGCCACACGCGGGCGCCTATTTACGAGGACTCTTTGGATAGCGTTCTTGGGATCATCCACATCAAGGATTTGATCTATCTCGTGCGTTCGAAAAAGACGGACATCCGAAAGGCGCTTAAGCCGGTGTTGAGAGTTCCGGAACGCAAACCGATTTTGCGTTTGCTTGAGGACATGCAACACGCCTTTGCGCACATGGCCCTTGTTAAAGATGAATTTGGTGTCACCTTAGGTGTTGTCACTCAGGAGGATATTCTCGAAGAGATCGTGGGTGAGATTCGTGACGAGTTTGATAAAGAAGAGCTCGAAACCATTCAAAAGGTTTCAGACGGTAGCTTTGAAGTGTTGGGCCGCGTACTCGTTATAGATTTCAATCGTGAGACCGGGTTGAATCTGGAGGCGGAAAAAGGCGACACACTGAGCGGCCTAGTCTTCAACAAACTTGGCAGGGCCCCTCGGCAGGGGGACGAAGTAGGCACCGGAAATTATACTTTGCGCGTGGTGCGTATGGCAGGTAGTCGTATTGCCTGGGTCCGTGTAATAAAAGGGGGGCAGACCGACCACGGTCACACGGAAGACGCTTTGAGAGATTAGAGAATGGCCAAGAAGTACTGGTTGATGAAAACCGAACCCACCACCTTTTCCTATGACGATTTGGAAGAGTCCCCCAAAAAAACCACCTCCTGGGAAGGCGTGCGAAACTACCAAGCCCGAAACCTCATGCGCGATGAGATCAAAAAAGGCGACGCCGTCATCATTTACCATAGTAGTACCGACGAGCCTGCTGCCGTGGGAATGGCCGAGGTGGTGCGGGAGGCCTACCCCGACGCCAACGCCATGGACCCCAAACATAAGTACTTCGATCCCAAGAGTAAGGCGAAGGGGAGTAATCCGTGGCTGATGGTGGACGTGAAGGCCATGGGAAAATTCAAAGCGCCGGTAACCCGCGATCGGATGCGCCAGTCACCGGCCCTCCGTAATGCGATGGTGCTCCAAAAAGGTTCCCGCCTATCGGTACAGCCACTGTCCTCAGATGAGTTCAAAACCATAGTAAAATTAGGTTCCTAAGTGCTAGCCGGTTGAAGTTATCTTCAATCGTGTTACAACATTCGTCGTCGTTTAAGGCGGTACGATGGATGCATTTACATATCGATCCGGGGAAGCCTTTTGTGAGGGAATCCCCTTAGAAGAACTCGCAAAGAACTACGGGACACCTTTGTATGTCTATTCGGGCGCGGCCTTGGACGCCCGCTGTGAGGCCCTTAAGGCGGCCTTTTCCGGGCACCCCACCTTGCCCTGTTACGCCGTAAAGGCAAATACCAACCTTTCAATCCTAAAACGGATTGCCGCGCACGGATTCGGCGCGGATGTGGTTTCTGTTGGCGAACTTGAGAAAGCGCTTTTGGCAGGGGTTCCGGCCGATCGTATCGTGTATTCGGGTGTGGGTAAGCTACGCTCGGAAATAGAGCGGGCTCTGGATGTGGGTATTCTCTCCTTTAATGTGGAGTCTGTCGGCGAGCTGACTCTCATTGCTGAAGTTGCCCAGAAAAAGCAAAAGCGTGCCCCGGTGACTCTCAGGATTAACCCGAACGTCGATGCGAAGACTAACCCGTATATTGCCACCGGCCTCTACAGCACCAAATTTGGAATCGCGGAAAACGAGATGACCTGGTTTTTGGAGATTGCCTCCAATAACCGCTGGCTGGATCTGGTGGGTTTGTCGTGCCACATCGGTAGCCAAATTACCGACGTGAAGCCCTTTCGGGAAGTGGCCGAGCGCATGGCCACTCTATCTCGCGAAATTCAGGCAAAGGGTTTTGAGTTGCGGCTATTGGACCTAGGTGGAGGTCTTGGGATTCGCTACCAGAACGAAAGCCCGCCCGATTTCGCCGAGTACGCTCGCACCCTGATACCGGCCGCCGAAGCGGCGGGGGTGCGGCTGCTGATTGAACCCGGGCGCTCACTGGTCGGGAACGTTGGCGTACTCCTTTCGCGAGTCTTGTACGTAAAACGTACTCCAGCGAAGACCTTTGTCATCGTGGATGCCGCCATGAATGACTTGCTCCGGCCAAGTATTTACCGCTCGTATCACGAGATACGTGCGGTACGAGACGGGGGGACGTCGCGCATCGAAAACGTAGACGTTGTAGGCCCGATCTGCGAAACGGGAGATTTTTTGGGGCTCGATCGCACGCTGCCGGAACTCAAACCGGGTGACTACGTTTTTGTTGAAGGTGCGGGCGCCTACGGTTTTGCGATGGCTTCAAATTACAATACCCGCCCGCGTGCGAGCGAAGTGATGGTGGATGGCAGCGAAGCACGGGTTGTTCGGAGGAGGGAGACCTTGGAGCAATTACTAGCTCCAGAGCTCGTCGACTGATGTACTCCGAGACAGACAAAAACCAGCCTATTGTTCAGAAGTATGGTGGCACCTCCGTAGGAAGCGTAGATCGTATTCGATCGATTGCGGCTCGTATTGCAAGGCAAAAACAGGCGGGTTGGGGCAAAATTGCGGTGGTGGTCAGCGCGATGGCCGGTGAGACCAACCGCTTTGTAGAACTTGTCGGAATGGTGAACCCCAATGCCGCGGCCAAACACTATGATTTAGCGGTTTCTGCGGGGGAGCAGGTGAGTACGGCCCTTATGGCGGCGGCCTTGGAGCGAGAGGGCGTGCCCGCGCAAGCGTTCTTGGCCTACCAGATTGGGTTGCGAGCGGAAGGACTGCACGCCAAGGCCAGGATCCGGTCCATTGATACTGAGAAGCTGGAGGCCTGCTGGGCCGCGGGTGGAGTACCCGTTGTGGCTGGTTTCCAAGGCGTAAGCGAGCAAAACGAAGTCATGACGCTCGGACGGGGCGGCAGCGATATTTCGGCGGTAGCCTTGGCGGTGGCGTTGAAGGCTTCCTTTTGTGAGATCAATACAGACGTAGAAGGGGTTTTTACGGCGGATCCCAGGGTGGTTCCCGAGGCGAAGCTCGTGGAAACGCTGGATTATGACAGCGCCCTGGAGATGGCTGCCCTGGGGAGTAAGGTGCTGCATAGCCGTTGTGTTGAGTTGGGGGCCAAGTACGGGATGCCTATTGTGGTGCGCGACAGTTTTGATGTAGAAGAGGCGAGGAGGACGCGGATAATGAGCTTCACGGAATCTCAGGCGCTGGAAGCGCCGGTTGTGACGGGGGTTAGCTTGGACCGCAACGTGTGCAAGTTTACACTTACCGGTCTCAAACGAGGGTCGAGTGTCCTCTCTACGGTGTTTGAGCGTGTGGCGGAAGCCGGCGCCAATGTCGATATCATCATCCAAAATGAACTGGCCGAATCAGATACCATGCGACTCGGTTTTACCGTCGGTAGTGCCGATGGGAAACTCGCGTCTGAAGCGCTAGAGGCGCTACGTGGTGAAGCCGCTTTTGACGAATTACAATTTACTCAGAGGGGCGATCTCGCCAAAGTTTCTGTTGTTGGCCTAGGGATGAAAAGCTATGCAGGCGTCGCAAGCCGGGCCTTTGCTGCCTTGGCGGACGCTGGCGTGGAAATCCTGATGACGTCTACCTCTGAGATTAAGATTTCCTGTGTAGTCCCTGCCGATCGAGCAGAGGAAGCCGCTAGGGCGTGGCACAACGCCTTTTTCGCAAACTAATCCCGTTACTACACGAGTTCCGAGAGTGGAATGTTTGGGGTCTAGTTCTCCACGAAATCGATCAGGCTATCTTCTTCGAAACCCTGATAGGCGCGGTTATCTTTAATAATAAGCGGGCGCTTAATAAGGTTAGGATCTTTGAGCATCAAACGAATGGCTTCGTTCTTTGTCGTGCGACGCTTGCCCAAATGATTGCTTCGATAAGTCGTGCTGCGTTGGTTCAAACTGGAGTAAATATTCTCAGCTCGGATAACTTTTTCCAGCAGACTCCGAGGAGGCGGCTCGTGAACGATATCTTTTAATTGGTACTCAACACCTTGCTTGTCCAAAAAGGCGATCGCTTTCTTGCACTGCTGACAACTTTTCTTAGCGTAAACAACCACTTCTCCCATCGGACCTCCCCTCATTGGTGAAGAAGGTCATAACACAGGCAAAGATTTGCCACAAGGGGCATATTCCCCGCAAAAGGACGCAGAAACACGTTGAGATTTTTTTGTGAATGCGAGAAGTAAGGGCCATGTCTAAGCCTATTCTCGACAAAGGCGTGCAGGAAAAATCCTCGCAATTGCGTGGCAAGCGCATTGCGATCGGGGCGTCGGGTGGTATCGGAGCGGTAGGATTAGTAAAGATATTTCGGGAGCTTAGACGGCACGGCGCAGAGGTTTGTCCCTTTGCTACGCATTCGGTTTTCAAGTTCATTACGCCGCTTAGTTTGAGTTGGGCCGCGGATCACCCGGTGGTTTCAGAACCGGACGAGAGTGTAGAGCACTTTGAAACCTTTGATTTGGTTGTCATTGTGCCAGCCACCCTAAACACCCTTTCCAAGTGCGCCATGGGAATTACCGACAACGCCGTCACCTTGCTTGTTGCGGCGGCGATTGGTGGTGGTATTCCGGTGATCGCAGTGCCGACGATGAACCTCCGTTTGCGGCGCCACCCTGCTTATTCGACGAGTCGTGAGACTTTGAAATCTTGGGGGGTGGAATTCTTTGAGTGTGAGGTTGAAGAAGACCGATTAAAAATGCCCGCAGCGGAAGTACTCGTTCCGTACCTTATAGAAAAGATTCTGTCGAAATGATCCAAAGAGACCTTCAAATAGAAAACACCGGCATACACGGTCAGGGTGTAGGCCGCAGCGATTCTGGTGAGGTCGTTTTTGTTCCGGGTACGTTGCCTGGAGATCGCGTGCGTGTGGAGTTTGAATCCGCGGGCAACCGATTTGTGGATGCCACCCTTGTAGAGATTCTCGAAAAGAGTCCCCAACGCGTAGATCCCCGTTGCGCGTATTTCGGTGAATGTGGTGGCTGCGACTGGCTGGATTGGAACTATGAATCCCAGTTGGAGGCCAAGCAAAAGACATTGGATCACAGTTTGAAGCGAGCTGGTTGGGAACCTAGAGCACGCGGGCCGTTCTTGCCCGCTGCCAAGCCGTTCGGCTTTAGAACGCGGATTCAGGTGCGTCGGTGCGGCGACCAGCTTGGTTTTTTTCGCAAACGGAGTCACGAGATCGTCAACGTTGAACAGTGTCTTGTTGCAGATCCAAAAATCAATCAAGCGCTTTCAACCATTCGCCGGCAGAGCAGCGCAAGCGAGGAGAAGTTAGAGCTGTACCTCGATGCTGAGTCGGGGCAGGTGCAGTGTGTGAAAGACGAGTCGCATGGTAAAGATGGTTTTACCCAAGGGAATGCGGCGCAAAACATTCGATTGAGAGAACTCATCTCGGATCGTATTCGAGTTTCGGGTGCCGAACAGGTGCTCGAACTGTACTGTGGAGACGGCAACCTGACATTTGCGTACGCGCCCTTAGTAAAGGGCGTCCACGGTTTTGACGGGAACAGTGCGGCCATCGTCAAAGCCAACCGCCAGTCGCAGTCGGAGTTTGACGCGAAGCTCAGCTTTGATGTTGCCGGGGTCGACGCGCGTCTAGCGCGCCAGTTAGGTCGGAACTTTGCGTTGAGCTATGATACACTTTTAGTCGACCCACCTCGTAAAGGGATGGGCGGCAACTTAAACGCATTTTTGTTTGGCAATATCCGCACTCTCATTTACGTCTCATGTTCGCCAGTGGCCTTTTCAAAAGATACTCGAGGGCTTTCGGAACTCGGTTTTTCGCTCGAGTACGTCCAGGGGATCGACATGTTTCCCCACACTCATCACATAGAATTTGTAGCGCACTTCTCGCGTTCTATTTCCTAACGGGATCGGTTTCTGTTCGCGCGGAGGAGTTTGCGCCGAACGAAGAGGCTCGGGTCATTTTTGAAACAGATTTGCGCCAGCGGCCCAAAGACGACGCGCGCGTTAAGGGTCGGCTCCCGGATGGGTCAATTGTCATTCTTGTGGGCAAGCAACGTGGCGACTACCAGATGGTGGAAGTAGAGCTTGAAGATGGTTCCTCTTTGGACGGTTGGGTAAATATGAATGCGCTCCAAATCGTGGGTGGGAGAGGAAGCCGGGGCGACGCGGATCCGGCTAAGCCCCCGCGGCGGCAGCGTACCCGGGCGGTGTTGCCTGAAGACGAGAGCCTATTGCTCCGGCGTAAACCCAGCTTCTTCTTCGGGGTGAACCTGGGCGGAAATTTTGCCATCATCCAACCAGCCCAGCCGGTGAACCCCGGTACCTACACCGGCATTGGCTTTCTCGCGGGCGGCTACGGTGGGTTCTACCTGCAGGACAACCTGCCCGTGCGCCTGGAAGTGAACTACGTGCAAATGAACGGAAGCGATCCCAATATCGCGAGCGCTGCCGATCCGACGCTTGCCGATAGCCTAAGCTATGGGTTCCTCGAGTTCGCCGTTGTGCCGGCCCTGACCTTCAATCAGCTGGAAATCTTTGCGGGGCTGGGTTTTGCCCTGGGGATCAGCATCGGGGACACCCCGAACGGTTTCGCCCCCAATCCAGGTGAGGAGATTACGGCCTCCGCGGACCTTTCTAGTCTGACGGGCCAGGTAGGGGCGGGAGTGAGCTTTGAGCTCAATAGGGACACGCAGATGGTCCTCAGGGGGCGTTATACGATTCACATCGATACCTCACCTATCCTCTTCATGGGCTTTGGCGTCGTAGCCGCCATACAGCTGCGGGGCTAGGCCGCGACGCTGTCTAGTGTATGCCTACAGGCTTAGGGTAGGTGTCAGCCCGCTTGTCAGTCTAAATTACTGCAATTATTAGACTAAATCGGCCTCCAGCCCGGAGTGTTGTCTTCCTATTCTACAGCCGGTTTTCTGGCGGGCGAAAAAGTGAATGATACCGAGGCCAAAGCTTTGGCACGAGCCGTGCAAATTAACAATTACAGAAGCACAACAGACAAGGACACGGCTCGGGAAGGAAAATGCACTAAAACTCAAGTACGACATCTGAGAACTCAAATATTTACACAACAAGACGACTCAGCTTAGTACGGCAACTTAGACAGACAACTTAGATTCACCTCGATTCATCTTAAAAGAGTTTTAGACATTAGAATTCCAAGCCGATTTTAAGGGCCCTCCTCCCGGAGGGCCCTTTTTTTTTGCCACCCGCATTTCGTCACTGGTCAATCTCTGGAGAATCCCTAATATATAAGGCAGGATGCTGGACAAAGATCTTTACGAAATACTGGGTGTGTCAAAAGGAGCCTCCGAATCGGAGATTCGTAAGGCTTTTCATAAGCACGCAAAAAAATATCACCCGGACGTCAATCAGGGCGATAAGGCCGCTGAACAAAAGTTCAAGGAAGTGAACCTTGCCTATGAAGTCTTGAAAGACAAAAAGAAGCGCGCCCACTACGACCAGATGCGCGCGCAAGGCCGCAACCCATTTGCGCAAAATGCCCACGCCGGTGGCGGCGGGCATTTCGATCCGGATGCCTTTGCGGATTTCGGACTGGGCGATCTATTTGAAGAAATTTTTGGTCGCGGTGGTTTCAGCGCCGAGGCCGGGCCGATGGGAAGGGGACGGACTACCTACCGGACCAGAGGCTTCGCGCAACGTGGCCACGATCGCGAGGCGGCGCTAACGATTAGTTTTCAAGAAGCGGCCAGAGGTTCGGAGCGAGTTCTTGATCTCGGCGGTGGGAGACGCATCTCAGTAAAGATACCTGAAGGGGTGGAAGACGGAACAAAGATTAAACTTAGCGGGCAGGGCGATCCCGGACACAACGGTGGGCCCAATGGGGATCTTCTCCTCCGCCTGCAAGTACTGTCCCACAAAGACTTTAAGCGCGAGAAGCAAAACGTCGTATTGCCGCTAGCGATTAGTTTTTCCGAGGCCGTGCTGGGCAAACAGTTAGAGATTCCGACCTTGGATGGTTCCGTTCAGTTAAAAATTCCCGCCGGTATCTCAAGCGGTCAGCGTTTGAGATTAAAGGGCAAAGGGATTGCCGCTTCCCGCAACGGTCAGCGCGGGGACCAATTTGTTGAGATTCAAATCAAAGTGCCCAAGGCGCCAGATGACGACTACGTCAAGGCGGCAAAGCTCCTGGAAAATCACCCCTTCAATCCGCGCGGCTAGGGATTAGCGTTCGAGTGAGTCCAGAATGGCTGCGATGGTAAGCGGGGCACAGCCTTCGAAACGATTATTTACAAAAACGTACGCCGAAATACCCGCCACTTGTGCCCGCCGGATCAGTTCTGCGGCCTGTTGTCTAACGGCGGGGTGGGTCTCTTTTAACTCATTATAAGGAGAGAAGGCTTCCACCGCTTGTTCGTACTTCGTTCCCTGCGAAAGGAGCAGTCGTGCAGCGTAAAGTGCGAGTGGGATATCTCCTAACGCGTCCATTTGCTCCCCAATCGTGGGAACTCGGGTCCAGCTATTGAAGACGTGGCCCACTCCATGGCGCTTCAGAGTTTCGAAGTAGGGCGCGCATATCCAATTGCTATTGCGAATTTCAACGGCGAATTCGAAGGCTTTGTGGCGCGCCACTTGACTAAGAAACTGATCGAGCTTCTCCACAAACTCTCGCCCGCTGGAGATCATCCCTGGGTAGAAATGTGAAAACTCTATCAGGATTGGCCCGAGCCTTTTTGAAAACGGCTCCAGGGGGATGAGAAAGTTGTCTTCGAATTCCCCGGCGTTTAGGAAGTGTTCGTTCAACTTTCCCGCTTCTTTTCCGTAGCGTTTTAGTTTTGGGTACTGGAAAACTGTTACCCGCTCCGTGGCTTTCAGACAAAATCGAAAACTCGCTGGTGTGTGTTCGGCGTAGCGCTTGATTTGGCTTGGGTTTGGCCACGCGTAATAGGTGTGGTCCACCCCGACCGCCGTAAAATGCTCGGCGTATTCGTTCAGGCATTCCTCGTTGAAATGCTTCTGGCTTCGATACGGTCGATGGTAGATAAGATCTTTCCAACCTTCGTACTTCCAGCTCGAAGTCCCTATGTAGATACCTTTTGCGCGCAGTTTTTCCAGACGTGAATCCATGGATATCCAGAAAACGGTACGCAGTGCTTGATGACAAGTTTTTTGGTGATTTTGGAGAAGGGGCTTTGGTGTGATCCCCGGCCTTCTGGCCGGGGGCCACAACCTAAGCTCTACACAGGGAGCGGAAGAGGAGCACATAGTTGTGTGTACATTGGTGTCCTCCTAAGTACCCTCAGAGCTAGAGGGTTGTCTAAAGCTGCATCCATCCTCAGTTGAGTTTGTCTTCGCCCACCCGTGATTTTAGGGGATAGGGGTTAAGGTTTATAAAAGCAAAGCCCGTGCCGCTTGCGAAATTCATATAAGTTATTGAAATTACAGAGCTCATGCTCGGGCTGGAGGCGAGCAAAGCGGGTATTTTTTGGCCGTGTGTTCTGCTTGTATACAGGCCTAGGGCTGCTTGCAGTAGGAAAAGCTGCGTTCAAAGGATTGCCCGGTCTCAGAGATGCCCGATACAAAAAGCTTGGGAGTTGCGTCCTTGGCCGTCTCCTGGATGAGTCCGAGGAAATGGGAAGCGTCCTCGCTTCCGAGATACCAGCGCTGAGCCGCGCTGCCGGGACCATAGGTCGTGATGTAGTCCCCTTTCTTTAGCCCTGCCTCCTCGGCCGGCGAACCGGGGGTTACGCTACTGACTTTGATCCCCCACCAGCCGGGACGATTGGAACGTACGATGTCATATTGGATGCCGATCTTTCCTGGATTTTCCTTACAGAACTTTTCTCTCTCATGCACTTTGGCATCGGCTTCCATCGTTCTCGCTTTGCTGACCATTTCTTCAAACGCGGCCCGGTGGTCGATAAAATTTGGACATGCAGTGAGATTGTGCTGCCACTCGACGCCTGTGGGCGTTTGCCCTTTCAGGATGAACCCGCGTTTTTCCAGATCCTGTTGCGCACCGGTCTGTTTTACCGAACCCAGGAAGGCTTTGTAGTCAGAAGACGTGAAGGACGTTAGTTCGGAATCTCCGCTTCCTTGGTAGGATTCGATTCGGTCCCCTACTTTCAGGCCAACAAGGGCCGCCGGGGAACCGGGTACCACTCGTGTAATTTCCATTCGGTGGCCATTTGCGGTGCGTATCGGATTGAAAGATATTCCGAGAGATCCCATGTCGTCCGTACAGGCATAGCTCGTGGTCATCAAATAGCCGCGCTCGGTTTTGGTTTCGAGCGGCAAGATGCTCCCGTGACGATCCGCGACCGGCTTGCCGCCGCCCTTAGGATTCTCAACACTCAAACCGAACGCCAGCGGGACGACGGGAATATCTATTCTTTCGCGGAAGGCCTTTTCATAGGCGGCCTGCAGACGCCGCTGCTCCTCGGGAGCGATAAGCAGGGTCTGGAAGCTCCTGGAGAAGTAACGTCCAGCTGAGTGGAGCGCCTTAGAGGCATCATCGACGACAGAACCATTCTCCTCGGTTTTTGCTTCCGGCTCCTTTTTCTCTTCCCCGGTGGAACGGGGCAGAATTTTAACGTGCTTGCGCTCGACTCTGTCGCCATGGACGTCGTACAGGATTTCAATCGTGTAGGGGCTCCCTTGAAAACTGAGATCGTCGGCTTTGGGCGGATCGCTTAATACGCCCTCTGCCTTGCTATCTTTTTTGTGCAGGTGGTGCACGGCGTGGAGCTCTACTTTGATTTGATTGTCTGCAAACGAGATATCGAAGGGGTTTTCTTTGTCAAAAACGATTCCGGTGTCACGTGTTTGCTGATCCATCTCCTTAGCGCAGAAATCGAGCGCCTTGCTGAAGCTCTGACTGCATAGGATTTTGTGGACCTCTGAGAGGCGCAATTCTTTTCCCGCAAGTTGCGGGCTAATAGCGTCTTTGATCGCGTCCTCATGGAGGAAGAAAGCGCTTGCCGGCTGGTACTTGCTGTCCATTTCAGGGAGAGGACCGCGATCCTTCTGATCGTCGGTCGTAAATCGTGCTTGCAGTCTGCCCCGGAGGCTACGCGTAGGGGCTCGACTGCTGAATTGGGTTTGGTAGGGCAAATCAACCGTTCCATCGACAAGCTCCTCCACCTGACCCAACTGCTTACGGAGGGCGCCATTGGCGCGACTGACGGCATCGTTGGCCGCAGCGTCAATATCGGCCTTCATCTTGGCATTCTTCTTGGGGAGTTTGGCGGCCGTATCCTTCTCCGCTTTCTTTTTGGTTTTCTTGTGTACGATCCCAGCAAGAAGGCCAAAGTTGTTTGAAGTTTCAGAAACCCAAAAGTTCACATTGGGTGTGCCGCGCAGACCTGCAGAAAGTATCTCTTGCGGTGTAATGAAGAGGTCTTTGTAAAGGTACCCGGAAATTTGGGACTGGACATCCGCCGAGGACCACTTTCTTCGGGTAACCCATTGGCCGCCGTGGCCAAGTGCACTCCCGGATAAAGACAAACCCAGGCGGACTTGCATGGTGTTGTTTGAATCGAGGATTTGGGGTTTTGCGGTCAAATAAACATCTGGGGTGATGTAAGCGTCGTCGTCCCAATAGGGGGTGGTTTCGTGGCTTGAGACTTCCATGAGGCTTAAGAGGTTCTCATAAAAGCGAAGCTCCGCAACGGTTGAGGGTTCAGCCGCGTGTGCACGCTGATAAAAAACACCTGCAACAAGAACGGAAATAAGGAATTTCACACACCCAACACGCATGGAATCGATCCACCTTCACCTTAGAAAGACGTCGTCCTTTAGATCTGTGCAAAGGAGGTGCCCTTAGGGTGTATTCCGAAGGTGTAGCGAACGTTATCAGCGAGTTAGAAGGAGTAAAGAGGGTGGTGGGATTTCCCACAAAGTGACTATTTGGCAAGCGCCTGTCGGGGAGCTACTCGTATGAGGAAAAGGGAAAATCTTTGAAGTACTTATCGAGAACGGGTTCAGGAATGTTCATGCCCCGTTCGTACCGCATGACGCCTCGAAAGAGGGTTTCGCTGACTGGGAAGGCGAGCCACTGGCGGGCCTGAATTCGATCCGCGAGCGCTACTCGAAATTGATCGCCGAGCTGAAAGAGTTCACCGATAAAGGTATCCTGCATCCGGTAGGCTTGGTGTTCCATGTTTATCAATATCGGGTACGCTTCTTCTTTGGCGGCATCGAGTCTCTTACTCAAATCGTCCCGCATAGTTTTTACGCTACTAGCGATTTGCATCCCAGTCGCCGCTCCCCCCATCTCGGACCAGTGCCGGTAGAGGTTATCTAGGTTATTGAGGCGATCAATGACTGCCTGCTTTTCTTTGCCACCCTTGTCGACCAGAATCTGTTGCGCGTGCACCAGCTCGTGAAACATGGAGGCGACGAGTACGATAAAAGAAAACTCGTAATCAATGTACACGGTGTCCTGGAAAAAAAACGCCATCGACTCGGCATTCTGGTTTAGTCGTTTTCCGTCGGGATCTCTCGCGGATGCAAAGTGAAGTCCTTGCTTTTTCGGATCGAGTTTCCAAATCGGAATCACGTTCGCAAGCAGGGCTCGCCCGTGCGGGACTGCGCTAATCCAAAAGAGCGCATTTTCCAGCGAATGAGGGCCCTTGTTGAGCAGGTCCTGCATCGGGTTTTCCCGCTCCGCTTGTATGGCATGAAGGCGCCTCACCAGCGCCTCGTCGCTAACTGCAAGCTCCGCTTGCCGACCCCAAAACTCGGACATCTCGGCCACTACGCTGTTTGGAAGCGTAAAGAGAACCTCTTCGTTAGATTGGGGTCGGGCGGTAGCTCCGAGAGGAGCCAACAAGGCCATATAAAGCGCGGCAAGATAGAGGGGGAACAGCTTTCGCATGCCCGCAGTAGTACCGGATTGGGGCGGCAGAAATCAAGTGGGAAGGAGGCTAGGGCGTCTTTTCAGAGCTCAGGCTGCGGGCCCCTTTTCCGAAAATGCTAATTTTATCGTTGAGATAGCCGCGGTGTTTGATGAAAAAGCGGTCATACAGTGCCTTTAGGGCGTCGCCTTCTTCCAGCACGATGGGCTTTCCCTTCTCGCTTTCATAGGCAAGAAAGCGCGGGATGCTTTCGTGGGAATACTTCTTGGGGTTAGGAAAGAGCTCTTCCATGACTTTGGCGTCGAAAACCTCCTCCTTCGGGTCCTCCAGGATGATGGAGTGAAGAACGAGTTTCGGATCGGCGAAGCGCTTTACGTAGGCTTCCAGAAGGACACGGTATTCCAGGCAGCTTTGGCACCAGCTGGCGGAGACGACGAAGAAATTGAACTTGTCCTCATTGTCTTCGGTGATGAACGACTTCAGGAAACGCAGCTGCTTGAAGGCTTTTTGCAACTGAGGCGGTTTGCTTTTAAGAGCGTTGTTTAGCTTGATGCGATCGTTCAGATCGATGCCATCAAAAGCCGTACGCGTTAGCGAAATCTTGTGGGACATGAGGCCGCGTGTAATGCGTGCCGACTTGTTTACGCCCACCTGAGTGGTCAGAAAGAGCGATCGCTTTTTCCAGTCTTTGCGCATCTCGTCCCACTCGGTATTCAGGATTTGTAGCTCTTGGGCTTTTACCATTCGCTTGGTTAACCCATTCGGGTCAGCGTCGACAAATGGTACGATCTCGTTGGCGGAGTTTCCCTCGCGAAAGAACACATTGAAGGGAAGGTAATAGAGTCGGTACATCTGTAGTAGCTTGTTCTCGGGTTTTTCCTTGTCCGGAGGGGCCGCTACGGCCGCTACCGCGACGCCTATCAAAATCAATGGGAAGAGCTTTCTCATGCGAGACTCCTGAACTAGACACAGTCCTATTCATCTCTTTATCGGCAGGAGCGAGTGAAGTTCTGAAGCAAAAAAAAGAGGCAGAAGCCGTTAGGCCTCTGCCTCATAAACGCGGTTTGGGGGAAGTCTTGTTGTATTTCTAAGTTGCGTTACAAAGTTGCGTATCCAACCGCAAAATTTGCGGGGAACGGAAAGCCTTTTTGCAAAAGCTTCTGTTACTTTACTAAAGCAATTTGAATACCAATTCCGTGGAAATCGCTAAGCCTTTGATATCGTGCAGATCCGTATTCTATGGATGGGGTCGAGGTATTGGTCATTGGTATACAGCAGGTATACACCCTGTCAGTTCGGGAACAGGGGGTGGAGCCAAATGCATGAATTTACGGATGATTTGATGTTTTTCCGAGGGTAAAATTTGCAACATCCGATTTGACAGCCCTGTAGACGATCGGGACACTCAAAGAAAGGTGGTTTCATTCGGTGAAAGACATTTTGCTAGCCTACGGATCTGTTTTTCAGTCCCACGTGCCGCCACGCTCGCATCCGGAAAACCCCGAGCGCCTGACGCCGCTGTACTCCCGACTGGCAGAAGATCCGATCCTGCGTTCGATTGCCTGCCTTCAGCCTCTTCCGCTGGCAGGCTCCGAGAGCCTACAGAGTTTCCATACGCAGGAGTGTGTACAGGCGCTCATGGCGTTGAAGGGCTCCTCGGGATGGTTTGACGCCGACACCTATTTCGAGCCAACGAGTCTAACGGCGGCCCTGACCGCCGTGGGGACTACCAAGGAAATGGCTAAGAAGATCTACGCGGGCGAGGCCCGCCGGGGCTTTGCCCTGTTGCGCCCCCCGGGGCACCACGCGCGACCGAGCTCGCCCATGGGGTTTTGTCTGTTCAACAACATCGGAGTGGCGGCGGCGAGTCTGCTACAGGAGCGCCCAACGCTACGTCTGGCCATTGTCGATTTCGATCTGCATCACGGAAACGGCACACAGGAATGTTTCTACACCGATGAGCGCGTACTCTTTATTTCCTCGCACCGCTTTCCGTACTACCCGGGAACGGGCGGGGCCGATGAACACGGGGAGGGAAGCGGAAGAGGCCTTACCGTGAATTTCCCGTTACCCAAGGCCTATCCGGACTCGGTGCTGGCCTCGGTATATGGGCGCTTCGCCCTTCCGATACTGGAGGCGTTCAGCCCCGACATGATCTTGGTTTCTGCAGGTTACGATGGACATATCTTCGATCCGATGCGAGGGCTTGAACTGACCACTGATTTCTACGGAGCGCTAACAGAAGCACTTCTCGCTGCTGCGGAACGGCTTTGCTCAGGTAAGATTCTTTTCTGCCTGGAGGGTGGCTACTCGCCCGATCACCTGTGCGAGAGCGTGCTTGCGTCGCTCTCGAAAATGATCCGCTGCCCGAGGGAAAGGTTTCAGCCGACGCTGCGGCCGTCGGCCGTACCGGAGTCGGAGCGTTTTCTTACAGAGCTAAGACCTTATTTCCCCGAAATAGCCTAGTTGTCGTCGTTCTCTTCTTCGCCGTCTTCTTTCTCTTCAGCCTTTTTCTCGGCTGCTGCTTTGACGCGAAGGAACTCTTTGAGTTGCTCGAAATCGTAGGGCGTGAGCTGGAAGGCGGGGTCGATCTTGCCTTCGGCAGTCAACTCTTCCTGCTTTTTCAGGATTTCTTCGAATTCCTTTCGGAAATCTTTTCCCTCCAGAAGCTTCTGGAGATTATCTAGGTTACTTTCAAAGCGTTGGAGCGTAAGAGCGGACACTTTTACAGCCTCGGGGTAGGCCGTAGCGAAATTGTCGGTTAGGCCGCCTAATCCATCTTTGTTTTCGCCGAAGAGCGCTTCATCGTCCAACTTCAGACCAAGGTCTTTTTGGGCAAGCAAGAGGGCCTCGCGCCAGAATCTTCGCGCCACTTCCACTTTAAAAACTTTGTCGGTTGCGTAGGTTGCGGGATCTTTGTCTCGTACCCGAAGCTCTTCTTCAATCGCGGCGTCATACAACTTGCGTAAGTGTGCCCGTTGCTCATCGTTATTAAAATCGAACGGGAAATTGGGGAAGTCATCTGGAAACTCGCGCTTCATCATGGTCCACATGTGCACCATTGTGAAAAGCATTTCCCCCGCAGAAGTGTCTTCCAGGCGCATCGCTGTTTCGGCGTCCATGCGCTTGCCTGCGTTGGTTCCATGGGTGGTCTGAAGTTCTGTGTCGGCTTTTTGTCTTTCTTCGGACATCCAGAACACAAAAGCGGCCATGGCGGCGGCCCCGGTAATGGCGCCCCCCTTCACACCAAAAAAGTATTTGGATTCGGCAACGACACTCCAGAGGCTGCGTACGAGATTGGCGGTCGGGCGACCGGCGTAGTTCCAGCCGAGCAAACCGCGTTCACCCGCACCTGGTATCCAGGGCGGTAGATCTCCCGGGAGCATGGCTCTCAAATGCTTGAACGTATTTCCGACGGCTATCCCAAGATTGAAAACAACTCTGTGTGGCCACTTCCAGGGCGCGTAACCGAGTGGGTAATACTCCCACGTGTTGTCGGCGGGACCTTCCGCCCATTTTCTCCAGCCCTCAATGTACTGCTCAATGGCCTTCTTCAGCATTTGGTTTGATTGCAAATAGTAGCGCGGGTGGTTGGCGTAGCCTCCATTTGTGGGGTTCTCGTTGTCTGCAAAGGGATCTTTGGGATCGCCGATCATGACACCGAGTTCTTTCGCACGGGCATAAACGGCTTTCTCTGCTTCCTGCAATTTCTTGATTTCTGCTTCCAAAGCTGTGCGGGCGACAGCGATGTCGGGCACCGGTTCTTCAACGACGGGGCCTTTTTCTCGGCGCACTTCTGCGAGGCGATTTACCTTATCGTTATCTGTCTGCCCCACTGCCCAGGCCTCAAATTCTGCATCATTCATTTTACGGACAGCGAGTTCCTCGGCTTCTTCCGGGCCGATCTTTTTGGCTCCGTGTGCCGCTCGGAGTTTTTTGATGTAGCGGACGTAAGCCAAGGCGCGGGCCGCGTTGGCGACGTACGTCCGCGGATCTAATAGCTCGCCGGCACCGCCTACTTTGCGGACCGTTTTTTCCCATTCCTTGAAGGCTTCCTCGGGAGCCTCCACCAGCGCCCTTTCATATTGCTTGAGAGCTTGCTCGTAAGTTTCAAGAACCGCCTGGTGGCTTTCAAAAATTTCTGAGTCTAAGAGTTTTTTTCCGTTGGTCTGGTGGGGCGCGGCTGTTTCACCTTTTTTGTGTCCGCCCAGCATTCGGTACAGGAGAAAGCTTCCGATAATGATAGCGCCGGTCATGGGGACGTGTGAAAGAGCTTCGTCCCCGCGGATCTCTCTATAATGATGAACCAGAAAATCGTGGGGCAAACTAGTTATCGCCCATTGGCCTTCTTGCTTGGCAAGCATGTCGCTTCCCGGTGCTTTGACGGGCCCTGCAGGAACTTCCGCGACGGCTTGTCCGGGCTGATTCACTTTGGCTTGGGCCTGCGCAATGGCGTCCATGTTGGCTAGGCAAACGGGGGAGGGCGGTGCTGCTATGGCCGGCGGCAATAGCAAAGAGAAGCACAAAAAGGCGATGAGAAATGTGCGCACAGACAACCCCACACAAGAAACACTACTCCTCAATCCCTCAAGTGCGCTTCTTATACCAAATAAATCCGATTTATGCCAGCGCTGGCTGGATAGCCAGTCAAGTATTTGAAATGATTACGAACGTCGCAGTTACGCCGTAAGCTCAGCGACGCCCTTTCTAGGCCGATTCGCGCTACGGTTGGAGCCCGTCCCCGACTTGTCCCAGGCTCTGCGGACGAAGGCTTCGTCCACGGGCGTCGGGTGCACCACCGACAAAACGGCAGAATCCGGAGTCAGGAACTTCTGAGCGGCCGCCTGGACAGCCTTTGCCGTTACAGCACGTATCTTCCCGGGGTATTGGAGGGCGTGGTCGTAGCCAATACCGTAAATTTCATCGAGCCCAAAGAGCATGGCCTGCGCAGAGTTTCTCTGCATGTCCAGTTCAAAGCGCCCTACAAGATACTGTTTAGCGCGTTCCAGTTCTTTGGCGCCCAAAGGTTTACTCAGAATCTTGTCTATCTCGTTGCGTATCCCAGTTATCGCGCGTTCCAACTTTTCGGGCGAGCAACCGATGTAAAACGCGAAGGCGCCGGACTCAATGCTCTCCGAGTTCATGGGTGCCACGGTGTAGGCGAGACTCAGTTTGTCGCGTAACTCCAAAAAGAGGCGCCCGCCTTGACCCGCTAAGCAGGAAGATAAAACGCGTAGTGCGAAACGCTCTTCATCATTGAAGCGCGCACCGAGGAACCCTATCAGCACGTGAGATTGAAACAGCGGCTGTTTTTCCGCTGTGACAACTTGGATTTGTTTCGGTCGCTCGACGGGAATCACAGACTTACTTCGTTTGCCAGATTCGGGCAGGTGCTTGCACATTTCCCGAAGTTCGTCGACCCACTCTTCGTGAGAGAAATCCCCTACGGTGGAAACGACGAGTCTCCCGCGGTGAACATAGTCCCGGTACCACGAGGAAAGCGTTTCCCTAGTGAAGCTTTTTACCGTCTCTTCCGTGCCGAGGTGTGAGCGCCCATAAGGGTGATCTCCGTAAAGAGTTTCTAAGAAGTTGAGTTGGCAAACAGTGCTGGGGTAGTCACGCTGAGAAAGGATTTCTCTGAGAGTCAGCTCCCGTTCGGTGTCGAGCTCGTGTTGCGGGAATGAGGGCTCAAGCAATACCTCTTCCAACAAGGGCTTCACTCGGTGCCAGTGTTTGGTTAAGAAGTCCACGCTGAGTCCGCACGTGTTTTTGCCAGCAAAAGACGAGATGGAGGCCCCGAGCGTCTCCAACGTGTGGGCTAGATCCAGAGAACTGTAAGATTTGGTCCCCGAAGTCCACAGCGATTGAAAGAGATTGGAGATTCCTAAATTCTCCTTTTCCTCCTCGCGGGATCCTCCCCCGAGGAAGATTAAACGCAGCGAGCGTACCGGCAGTTCGGAGCTCCTCTTGGTAATAAAGGTGATGCCGGATTCTTTTTCACAGGCAACCCCGGTATCGTCTTTGGCCACGAGGTTGATTTTTGGCCGCTGGTAGAGGCCAATGAGCTTCTTCTTGTCGAGCTTGAAGCCTTGTGGGTGCACTAGCGAAATGACGGGCTTTTCGCTTGTCACGATCTTGAGCGCCGTCTGTAGATCAGCCGCTTTCACGCCCATGATCATGTCTAGGTAGCGTTTCTCAAACTCCGGATCCCCAAAATGTCGGTGGTAGTAGCCCAGACGTTTGGCGTAACCTTCTACGGTTTGTTTTCCGTAGATTATCTCGGATTCCATCGCGGTCTTTACGCGGTCCATTTCTTCCGGCTTAACGCCGTCGCGTGCGACTTCTTCCAAGACATCATAGGCCGCTCGTGTGGCGTCATAGAGATTTTCCGGCGCGGTCGATAAACCGATGGTCGCGACTCCGCAACTGTTTGTGGCGACAAGACCCATGTCGGCGTCCAGGGCGATCCTGTCCGTTTTTACAAGCTTCTGGTACATCCGGCTGCTTTCTCCTTGCCCGATCGCACTACAAAAGAGATCCAGTGCCGGGATTAGTGAGTCCGAGATCGCCGGGGTTCGGAAACCGATATAGGAGTGACACTCTTTTATGTCTCGGGAAGCGGTGGCAACCGGTAGAGTAGGGAGTTTAGGCAAATGAAATTTCGTGACAGGTGGTTTGCCTTTGGGCTTTCGCATCTTGGCCATCTTTTTTTGTGCAAGTTCCAAGACTTTACCCGCGTCCACGTCCCCAACCACAAATAGCGAAACACTTCCGGTGTGGTAGTTTTCCTGGTGGTACTGGCGTAATGACTTCGCATTGATCTTTGAAACTGTTGAGTCGTAGCCCAGAACTGGTCGACCATAAGGGGTGCCGCTGAAGGCAAGCGACCAAAGATTCATGAATACAGTTTTGGTCGCCGAATCATGTGCGCGCTTAATTTCTTCGAGAATGACTTCCTTCTCTCGTTCCATTTCCTTGGAATCAAAGGAAGGGTTTTGAACCGCATCCGTAATAACGTCAAAGCCCTCCCCAAAGTAGCGGCTCGCCAGGGTGGCGTAATAGACGGTTTCCTCGAAAGAGGTGAAAGCGTTGACTTCACCGCCACAGCGCTCGATCTCCAGCGCGATTTCACCCACTTTTCGCTTCTTTGTTCCCTTGAAAAGCGCGTGCTCCAAAAAGTGCGAAATACCCGCCAGCTTGGCTGACTCGTGCGTGCTGCCTCGAGCCACCCACGCCTGGATGCTGACGACCGGGGCGGAAGCATTTTCAACCACAAATAGAGGAATGCCGTTTTTTAGGGTATATCGTTTCAACATGGTGGCCCTTTCTGCAAAGGATCAGTCTAGCCCCCAAAGCCCGAATCTGACAAACGGCTTTGGCCTTTACTTTCATATTCCTTTTTGTGTCCACAAGTGCAGCTATTGCGATTTCTACTCATTTACTCAGTACGCCCGCACCGATTTTGAACCGCTGATCGAGAGGATGCAGTGCGAACTCGACCAGGCCTACGAGTACTGCACCGCTCGCTGGGGGGCCCTTCCGCCCGTAGGCAGCATATTTGTCGGCGGCGGGACACCCTCGCTCTTACCGCCTGCTGCCCTGGAGAAGCTTTTTCGCTCGGCGGCTGAGCGCTTTGACTTCACTTCGAGTGTGGAAATTACGATCGAGGCCAATCCGGAAACTGTGGATGAGCCGTTCGCTGCTGCGTTGGCTAGGACATCGGTCAATCGGGTCAGTCTTGGAGCACAATCTTTCCAGGCGCAGCACCTCGCTACTCTGGAACGCCTCGGCAGCGCGGAGAGTATCCGCCGGGCCGTTTCCCACCTACGGGAGGCCGGGATTAGGAACTATAATCTGGATCTGATCGCCTCGATACCAGGCCAGTCTACCGAGGCTTTTTTGGGGGACATCACGGAAGCGCTCAAACTGCAGCCGAGCCACGTGAGTTTTTACACGCTAACCCTCAAGCCGGAGCACCCGCTCGCTTCAGCCTTGCCCGACCCCGAAACGGCGGCGGACCAGTATGAGGCGGGAGTGCAGTTTCTAAGAACTCAGGGCTTTGAGCAGTACGAAATCTCGAACTTTAGCCTCCCGGGACGCGTCTGCCGGCACAATTTACTGTACTGGACGGGCGGCGACTTCCTGGGGATTGGCCCTTCTGCTTCCAGTCGGCTTTTTCGAGACGGCCAGTTTTATCACCGAAAGCAGAAAGCGCATTTTCCAACCTATCTGGAAGCGGATTTTTCGGCGGTGCCCTTTGAGGGAAGCACCCGGCTGCAGACGGTTCTGGAGGCCGCCTTTCTTGAGCTGCGCACCAATGTGGGGATCGAACTGCCCCTTTTTCGTAAGCGCTATGCGTACGATCTCACAGCGGCCTCCCGCTACGCAGATTTTCTGGGGGAAGGTCTCTTGGAAATAGACGGATCTCGCCTCCGGCTAAGTGAAAAAGGGCGCCTGCTTGCAGATTCCATTACGAGCGAGCTCGTCGATGAGGCTCAGATCTAGAACGGGACTTCGTCGTCCATCCCGCTGGGACCGCTGTCCATGGACTGTCCAGCCGGAGCAAAATCACCGGAAGGAGCAAAGTCACCGGATCCAGCCCGATCTCCCTGGCCACCGAGAAACTGAATGTTCTGGGCGACAATTTCTGTGGTGTAGCGCTTGTTGCCGTCTTTGTCTTGCCAGTCACGTGTCTGCAAGCGGCCCTCAACAAAGGCCTGGCGGCCCTTGCTCAAATATTGCCCGCAAAGCTCGCCCAATTTGCCCCAAACCACCACGCGGTGCCATTCGGTGCGTTCCTTTTTCTGGCCTTCCTTGTCCATCCAGCTTTCGTTGGTCGCCAAGTTGAAATTCGCAACGGCGGAACCCCCGCTGGTGTACCGCACTTCCGGATCCGCACCGAGTCTTCCGATCAAAATTACCTTATTCACGCCACCAGCCATAATGACGACCTCCTATGGTTCATGTAGACTCTTTTATTAAGTGGTAACCCCCTACAGTCAAGGAGAACAGGGGGGCCCGTTTGACTCCATGCGTACGATGTCTACTGCCCCCAAAAAGCGGCGATCCCGAACCCGCCGTACCAGCATTTTTCTAGGTGAGCGCCACGCCCCGCTTCTCAGCCGGATCATGGCCAAATCCATTGATACAGTCATCGTTACGGCTATGTTTTTTTTGGGAGCTGCAGTCTGGACGCCCTTTGGACTCGTGGTCGCCATCTTGTTTGCGGGTGTTCAGGACGGTATGTGGGTAGGGCAGAGCATCGGAAAGCGGATTATCGGGCTTCGGGTGATTGAAGACCACCGCGGTCTACCCTGTGGTTTTCGCAACTCGCTGTTACGAAACATTCCCTTTATGTTGGCTATTCCCTTTGCGGGGCTTCCGATCTTGTGGGCCGTCTTTCTGATTGGAATTGTGCCGATCCTGATTCTGGAGGCCTATCTCGTCGCCTCCCTCGAGTCGGGTACGAGGCTGGGGGACATTCTCGGAAATACGCTGGTCGTAGAATATCTCGACGACGGTATGCACCAATTCAATTAGGGCGAACCATCGCATTTATTCACAGTACTCTTGCGTTGATCGGATTTGCCCGTTGACGCACGTGCACGTATTACAACCGTCCGGACATTCCCAGACGGCACCGTGAGCGTGACTGCCAAGAGCGTCGGTGCACGCGCCTGTGGTGGCGGCGCCCCGAAAGGCCGTCTGCTCCTGCAGATCGGCGCAACCAAGAACTGTAAACAGAATAAACAGTATTAAAAACCGGAACATATTGAAATTTCCTGCAACCCCGGTGCCAGTAGTTTAGAAAATCGACGCTGTGTATCGCTACGAAAGCATTGAGTTTTGCGACGCGTCCAAAATTGCAGATTGTGAAAAATCGTAGAACTTATAGTCGGTGATCTCTTCTTAGACGGTTACCGGCCATATGTTATAATAATTATTGGGTATAGCATCTCCACAAAGCTCCACTCTTGGGTCTACTGACCCTAATTGGAAGAATCCATAAACAAAAATCATCTACGAAATTCTTAGGAGAAGTTCGTGGGGTTCATAAGTTCCATGTTTCAGCGCCGCTTAGTCGGACTGGACGTGGGTGTTTCCGGAATAAAGGCTGTTGAGTTGCAAGGCGGAAAACGTCCGCGCTTGCTTGCGTACAATCGCGTGCCATTGCCGTGGGATGCGATACAACCTGACGGCGAGATACGGGAACACCACGCAGTTGTTAGTGCTTTGAAAACTCTTTTCGAGAGTTCTTCCTTTACGTCGAAGAAAGTCGCCATTGGTGCATCGGGAACTTCCATCATTACAAAAAAGATCCAGATGCCCAAGATGACGCAAGAGGAGTTGGGTGCGCAATTGTATTGGGAAGCAGAACAATACATTCCCTTTCAGCTGGACGATGTAAATCTAGACTTTGCCATTCTGGGAGACGCGGATTCCGCCGACGGCCAGCCGATGATGGACGTTTTGCTAGTCGCTGCAAAGAAGGACTACGTTCAAGGGATCGCAGCCGTCGCCAGTGATGCGGGACTCGATCCCGCGGTCGTAGACATACAGCCTTTTGCGTTGGGGAACGTTTTCGAATTCAACTACGGCCATTTGCTGAACCTTTCACATGGTGCGGTGAGCGCCATGATAGATTTTGGCGCCGGTACCACCAAGGTTTCGATCGTCGAGGGAGACAAAACCTCCTTCACCCGCGATCTACGACAATCCGGAACCAGCTGCACCGTACAGATTAGCCAGCAACTTGGAGTTTCCTTGCCGGAAGCTGAAAAAATGAAAATTGCCTCGGCAACTGAACCGCAGGTGGCACAGATAATCGCCCAACACTGCGAAAGTCTTTCGGAAGAACTTTCGCGTACTTTGGACTTTTATAGCAGCCAAGCGCCGGATCGCGTGATTCAGGGGATTTACATCTGTGGTGGAGCTTCGCGCACCTTGGGCCTCATTCCCGCGATGGAAGCGCGGTTGAGTGCGCCCATACACGTTCTGAATCCCATCCAGAATATTGCAGGTTCCGGAAAAAAGATGAATTCCGAGGCGATAAAAGAGCTCTCGTTTTTAGGTGCGGTCGCGGTGGGACTTTCGCTACGAACTTTAGGGGATACCTAGCCCATGATTCGGATCGATCTGGGAAAAGACGGACTGCAGAATCTTCGAGGTCGCTCGAAGAACAAGCTATTGCAGCGGCTTCCGTTACCGAGCAAATTCAAAAGCCGTCTGGTGCTGGATCTCTCTTTCTTTAGCTTGATCGGAATTGCGGTGATCGTTGCCTTCCTGCCCCAGCCGTTCTTGAAGCAATTCAAGATTGCCGTAACCAAGAATCACCAAAGCAAAATGTCTGAGTTTCAGGCGCAACTCAAGGCCTACGAAAGGGAAATTGCAAATCTGACCCCCTTCAAGGCAGAGCTTGCCAGCTACGAGCAGCAAAAAAAGGCAGTGGCGGATCGTTTGGGAATTGTCCAGAACCTGCTCGCGATCCGCACCACGCCGGTTTCGGTTTTGGATGCGATTGGGCAGAGCCTTCCCAAAAAGGCATGGCTCGAAGAGATTCGCGTAAAGTTTACCGCTCGTGAACTGACTCTTAAGGGGCTCGCGTACACGAACGAACAGATTTCGGACTACATGGACAAGTTGGGTGAGTCTGTATACCTCAACGAGGTCAAACTCGTGGAAGTCACCACCCGGCGCCTAAGCAACAACATCGATGTTCGTAACTTCGAGGTAGGGGCTCGGGCACGCGTAGGCCGCGGCGACTAAGATGAAACCTAAATACCAAATTTCTCTAATCATCATGTTGGTTGGTCTGGGTATTGCCGGCAACCAATTCTATACTTTCAAGACGACAGATATGGTCCAAATGCGCCAAGACGAGCGCAACCTGGAAGGCCAGATCTCCGTCAAGAAAGCGGAACTTCGAAAGCTGCAGGATTTCGCGGAAAACATCGAAAAAATTAAGCAGGAACTTGCCCAGTTGAATGTGCAGTTGGAGAGCGCTTTGGAGTACATGCCGCCTACTTTTGATCTTTCCGGTGTCTTGAGAAAGATGACCCTGTTGGCCCAGAACACCGGGGTGCGAGTGAAAACGTTTAGACCCGGCGGGGAAGGAAACGGAGAAGCCAGCTTCTATCGTTCGGTTGAAATTCGGTGCGAGATCGAAGGCACTTTTACTCAGACCGTGAGTTTTCTGGATCAACTCGCTCGCATGAAGCGCATCATCAATATTGAAGAGTTGGATATTAAGACGAACAACGTGGCGGCCAAAGCCGGGGCTATTGAAGCCCGTACCGTGGCCACTATCAAGACGTACCGGTTTACGCAATGAACTCTCGCATACTCTTATTAATAGCGGCCAGTGCGCTTTTATGGGGGAAGCTGGCGCGTTCTGCCGAAGAAGGCGCCATCTATTCGCCGGTGGGCAAGCGCGATCCTTTCAAGGAGCCGCTGGTAGTCTCGGGGGATCGCTCGCCGACCGCTTTGCGAACGATCGAGCAGTACGGCATCGATCAACTCACCCTGCGGGCCATTTTGCGAGGCGGCGGGGTGCCACGCGCTATGTTTGAGGATCCTCGCGGCTACACGTATATCGTCAAACCCGGCGATACGATTGGCCGTGAGCGTGGCCAGATTAGTCGTATCCTCAATACCGACGTCATCATTACTGAACGAACCTTCAACTATCTAGGAACGGAAAGTCTCTATGAAAGAGTTATTTCGCTACCTCAGGACTAGATGCTCCGCCTCTTGGCCGAAGCCCAAAACGCTTATGGTTTTGCTGCTTCTGCTCTTGGTGGTGGGAATCCCGCGTTACCGATCCGTTTACGCAGAGGACGCGTCCGACGAGTTGGAATCGCTAATGGAAGACGGTGGCGAGGAGTACGAAGAGTATGAAGATGGTTACGCTAAGGATGGCGGTGACGATTACGAGTACTACGATGATGAAGGTGAGTTAGCCAACGGGGAAAAATACGAGGAAGAGGCGGCCGAAGGCGGCGAGAAGGCCTTGTATGAAGAAGATGAATCCCTCTACGCCGATGAAGAGGGTGCAGGCGGTGAGGATGAAGGTATAGATGAGCTTCTTGCCGATGAGACGGAAACCGAGCTCGACGGCGAAGATCAAAAGATACGTTCCGTCGCCAACGACAAGAAAGGCAAGAGCGGCGCGGTAGAAGGCGAGGATGCGGAGATTGATGCGCTTTTGGGAGACGACGGGGACGAATTTGCAGAAGATGAAGGTGCCGGAGAAGAAGACGCGTTTGACCAGCTGGTAGAAGCCCAAAAGGAAAAAGAGCAGGATGTTAAGGTTTATGGCGAAAACCAGTCCAAGGGAGCTGAGGAGCCCATCTCCTACGGACGTGCCGTAGTAGGCAGTCTGGATTTCAAAATGGAGGGATCGAACTCTCGCATTGTGATGGGGTTTAATGGGAGACCGCGCTACGAGCAGGTGGATAGCCCGGAAACCAATCAGATCGTGTACCTTTTCCAGAACACCGAATCGCCAGATAAATTTCAAAGGGCCTACGATACGCGCGAGTTTCAGTCGCCGGTTGGCCTTTTTACGATGTTGCAGCTTCCGGAAGCGGCTCCCTCCACGAAGTTGATAGTTCAGCTGCGCGAGCCAAGCAAACCGCGGGTTTTCTGGGAAGGCAGCAACTTTGTCATTGAGTTTCAGCCTCCAAAAAACAAATACCAGTCTCCCGGAGTGCCGTCCGCTTTGTCGCAGGGTGCTCTTTCCGCCCAGCTTGGTACCAACAATTATATAGAGGAGAACATCTACGCCATCGATCGTGTTTTCACCGGGCGACCGATTGAACGGTTGGAAATCAAGGACAGTGACATCCAGGATGTCCTGCGTCTTATCGCCAAAACCAGCGGTTACAACATTGTGATTGGGGAAGACGTCAGCGGGAAAATCGGCACACTGAGTCTGAAAAACATCCCGTGGGATCAGGCCTTCACCTTAGTATTGCAGTCAAAACGCTTGGGATATATTCGCCAGGGGAACGTGCTTCGCGTAGCTACTCTTAGCAGTCTGAAGTCTGAGAAGGATGCCGCGGTTGCCAACGAAAAGGCCAAGCTCGCGGTACAAAGCTTGCGTACCGTCCTTATCCCGGTCAGCTATGCCGATTCAGCCGAACTTGCCGGCAAAGCCAAACCCTTTCTTACCGATCGTGGAAAAATCGACACCGACGCGCGCACCAATACCATTATTGTGCGAGACATCAAGAGCGTGACCGAACGCGTGCAAAAACTTCTTGCGGCGCTCGACACCCAACCCCCGCGAGTTTCCATCTCCGCCAAAATTGTGGAAATGGTGGATACGTTTACGCGACAAATCGGGTTTAGCAGCTTGGGAGCTAACGGGAGCATCTCCGGTGTGAATCTGGACAATGACTTCGTTGCGGATATCCAGGGCTTCAACACCACAACCATTCGTGCGCCGCAGTTTGCTAATCTTCAGATGGATTTCCAACTGGGTCAGTTGGAAAACAAGGTTCGCATCTTGGCAAATCCTCAAGTTACCGCGGTGAACAATCAGAAGGCGACTGTTACGCAGAGTGTGACACAATTCTTACAGGAGTCGGTAACCGCAGGCGGTACGCAAACCACTACGTTTAAAGAAATTAAGGCAAACCTCTCGTTGGCTGTGACGCCCATTGTTTCTGGTGACGGTGCGGTATTCATGAAGGTGAACGTAACAAACGAAGTCCCAACGGGCCCTCCGACCGACAAACAGATCGATACGCGCCAGGTCAGCACGCAAGTGCTCGTGGCGAACGGCGACACTGCCGTTATCGGCGGGATTTACAACAGCACGCGCACAAACGCAGTGCAAGGTATTCCCTGGTTGATGAAGATTCCTATTCTGGGTTTCTTCGTGTCCAACCAATCAGAAGAAGAAAGCCGGAACGAAATTCTGGTCTTCTTGACCCCGAAAATTCTCAACGCGGAAGAGTCCTTCAAACGCGCGCTATAGGAGCCTCTCATGGAGTGGATCTGGTTCATTCAGCTTTCAGTGAACATTTGCTTGGCCTTCGCCCTTTGGTGGGTTCATAAAAGTCACCAACAGTCAGACGAGGAGCGCGCCAAAGCAACGGCCTGCGTAAACGTGCTGCAAGCGCGCGTCGATGAGTGTGAGCAGAAGCTGCGAGCGTACGAAGCGCGAATGAAATCCCAACTTCAGCGTTTGATCTACATCTGTGAACGCGCCGAGGAAGTGATCGAACAAACTCGTGTCCCGAATATTCAACTCGCTGCTACCGTGGAACAGAAAGAGCTCGCGTCGTTTACGTTTAGCAATGAAAAAGAAATCCCCTCGCTGCAAGAAGTAGAAAGGACGCGCGAGCGCCTCACTAATGAGTCTCCGGTGGATCTTCGTACTCTTCTGAGTCACCAACTCGCCTAATTCAAACCTCTCTTTTCCGTTACAGTGAAATCCAGTTAGCTGACGCTTCATCAAAATTTTATTGAAAATAAACTTTGTTGACCGCGTTTGTTAACACCTCTCACCATGAAAAAAATCCCCAATTCCCTTTAGGTTTCAACGTCATAGCTTGACACAGGTGCAAAAAAAATTCCTTGACAGTGGGGGTCAGTCGCCCAAGAATACGGACTGGATCATCGGCGTGTTTGACTGTCTTGGGCTCTAACAGGTTGCAAAGAAATCAAATACGCTAAACATGGGGTTGGGTTGAGAAGGCCGTGATTTCCTTCACCGGTTCTTCGTTCCATATGTCTTTACAGCGGAGCGGGGTTCAGCTCTAGGGGTGCGGTTGCAGGAGGTCTGACGCCTTCATCGAAGGTTGTCTCACGTGTAAATGTTTGCTTGTGTAGGCATTTTGATGGGGGATCTGGGAGAAGGCAATTCGGTTGCAAAATCTCTTCCATGCTCCAATGGGGAAACTCAAATAGTCCTTACAGGTTGGGGGTAAAAACATGGAGAAGGCTAAAATCATTAAAAGATATCAAAATCGTAAACTATACGACACAGACGCAAGCTGCTATGTCACGCTCGACGAAATTGCGGAAATGATTCAGCAAGGCGAAGAAGTGACAGTCGTAGATAATCGAAATCAAAAGGATATCACAGCGGCCACGTTGACGCAGATCATTTTTGAGAAGCAGAAACGTTCGGAAGCTCCGATTCCGATTTCGACCTTGCGTCACATCATCCAGCAGGGTGATGGTTCATTTAGTTCTTTCCTTTCCAAGTCCGGTGATGGTAATCAGCTTGACCTGATCGAGACTTTGGAATCTCAGGTCAAGGACCTGAGTGTGAAGCTGTCAGATCTTGAACAGAAGGCGGGTATGGTTCCTGGTAAGGAAGCCCACGCTGTCAAGACTGCAGAAGTCTAAGCACCTTCTTTTTTCCGCTCCAAGCCTGCGGGCAATAGAAGGGCTTGGAGCGGAATTCAATTTTTGGGATAATAAGGTAAGCTCCCCTATCGGGTTCGTGTGTGAGAATAATTCTTACCTACGCTTTCTTATTCGGGCGCTTTCTCTTGTCGCGGTGTGCATGCCTGGCTCTGTCAGGAAGCCTAAAGCGGCAATAAGGTGCCCCCCTATCAAGGATAGGGTTAAGAATTATCCGACCACGGCCCATTGATGGGGGAGTGATTACTCACCATGATGACAAGCGATAGAACCATTCGCTGGATAGAGAACCTTGCTGAGCAGGAATTGCTCATTAAATCAGGCGAGAAATCCTCTATCGATATTTCGACGACCAAAGACGAAGTGCTCTCGGTTGAAACTGGAAATTTTGTTCAGGATCTGCTGCACCAGTTCGAGTACTTGGTCCGGCTATTCAACTCCCGAGTGGAATCCGATGGGCTTCAGATTAAGCTGGTTCGCGGATCGGATTCGGGTTCTGGTTTTTCTTTGATACGAAACCGGATGAAACTCACCCTCTCGGCTCCCTCACCGGGTCGCATCCAGCTTAGCTGCATGAAGATAGTGGAAGACATGCCGCCGAAGACCACAGTCATGTTTACCGGTGTCATTGAGTCCGAGTTCGGAACCTTCCATGATGTGGAGTGGTACTTTCTGGGCGCCAAAGTAGGGGCGGAGCAAGTAGCACGTCACTACCTCACGGAGTTTATCCAGGCGAGCCGTTAGGTTCGGAATCCGTTCCATTAATCCATTTCTCCTACCTCACTCCCCAAAATCTACGCACCTGCGTGTGGCATTCTTTTCGCACAAGTGAATCGTGCGGAGGAAAGCCAAATGCAAAAAAGAAATAGAGGCCAAGGCCTAGTCGAGTACCTCATTCTTGTTTGTTTGCTCGCGGTGGCGACGATTGCGGTCGTCAGTGTCGTTGGACAGAATATTCGAGCGCGCTATGCCAATATCTCGGCTGCGCTACAAGGGAAAAGGGGCAGAGAGAAAATGGAGGCAGTCGAATCCGATTCCTACGAGCTGCGTGGCTTTGATGATTTCATGGAGAGCGGCAACAAACAGGGTGGTAAATGAGATCGCGCGGGAGTCTCGTCTTGGAGGCCAGCTTTTGTTTGCTACCCACGATTTTTGTAATGGTCTTCAATCTGGAGCTAGCACGTCGCGCGGGCCTTGAGGCGAGTCTGCACTTTGGAGCCTTTGAATGGGTGCGCGCGAGGCTCTATGGCTTATCGGAGCGAGAAAGCAAGCGTAGGGTAGAACGGTTTTTCGAGACTGCCTTTGCACCGGCCTCGCCCCCTCGGCCGCTGCACTGGCGGATACGGAGAAATGCAAGTGGGAGTTGGGTAGCTACTTTGCACTACCGCTACCCGATGCTTTTGGAATGGCCGGGGAGGCACCATTTTGAGGTGAGTCGAAAATGCACGTTGTGCTGTTGAGTTTTGGCGCTCTCTTGTTTTGGTTTCCGTATGCGAGCCATGAGCTTATGAAGCGCGCCTACGCGGCAGAGAGTTTTCGGATTTCTGTGGATAATTTTGGGATTCGGCTGGGGCGGTTGGATCGGGAATTACTAAATGAAACCCGGAAAATGGGTCAAGCCTTGGACTCTATCGAAAGACTTCATCACGCAGTGCACGTTTGCGCTCAAGCCAAAGTGCCGAAGTGCCTGCTCGCGGATCAGACAATCGAGAAAACTCTCCAGGCCGAGATCTTCGCGATGAAGGCCCGAATTAAGTGGAAGTGGCTGACAAACGTGTCGCATGCGCGCCACGAACTCAAGGGTGAGGCAGTGTGCGGGCTGCGCAGAGAGGTGCAGGCACCTATTGTTTTTGAAAAGTGTAAAATCTGTGGTCTGTCGACGAGGATTATGGTGTTAGACAAAAACATCGCGAGCGTTGTGAGAATCTGTGGGAACGAAGTCAGGGCTCTTACTACGAAGGTGACTTTGGAACGTGAGGGCGATGCTTGGCAGTATGCGCTCAGTTTGGTCGAATAGCGGCGCGATTGTCTTGGAGACTCTCTGGGTCATGAGTTTAGCCGTTGTCGTTGCTTGTTTTCACCTGGAGGTGATGATCCGATGGAGAGTAGAACTCGATCATCTTCAAGAACGCCGTTTGGAGTACGATGGGAAAAGCTATCCCGAATGGGGCGAAGCTGGAGGCGACGGCTAGCGCGTCCACTTGTGCTGCTACCCTTTTTGGTGGCCCTCTGTTTAACGGCGGCCGTTTACCCGATGCTGGCTGACTGGCTCTATCAACCCGCCGGTGTTCCCGTACGCTATTTGGTGACTCGATTCGCATTGCCGGAAGGGCATACGCTTCAGCTGGCCGACTTCAAGCTTGTAACTGAAATACACGATCCTCATGGGGCGTTCAGCGATCAAGAGTTGCATCTAATAAAGGGGGCGCGTTTGCGGGCGCCCCTTCAGGCGAACCAGGTTTTGCGGCGGTTTCATCTACTCTTGTCTGCGAACGTTACGGGCCTTGCCCGGAGCGTTCCTCGTGGTTTCAGGGCCTACCAGATGGTGCTGTCGGAACGTGTTTTTGTGAGCGTGGGAGATTTGGTCGACGTGATTGCGGCACCGACGGCCCCACTCCCTCCAGAAGTAGTCGCCGAGTCGTTGGAGGTACTCCAGGTGCGGACAGGCAGGGAAATGAGTGTGCTGATTGTAGCGGTGCACCGCAACGAAATTGGAAAACTGGAAATGGCCCAGCAACGCGGTAAACTAAGCATAGCGCTTCGAAACCCACAGGATCGCGTACGCGTGGCCAAAGAGCGTCAAAAGAAAAGGCATCCCCGACCAACCATTGAAGTTCTAGCTGAGGAATGAGAATGAAAGCGACCGCTTGGCTGTTGATTTTCGTAACGATGGCGACACCGACTTGGGCGGTGTCATTTAGCACAGACAGCGCGCCCACTCCGGTTGGCGTGCTCCGACTAAACGAACTGGAAAGTCCGGACACCGGCTTTGCCCTTTCTAGAATTGAACGGGGCATAGAAAAATGGCTCGATCGATTGCCGATCAATGCCGCCGCGCACCCAGTCGTGGCCGTTCAGAGTGCTGGCGAGCTCCACGATGAATTGCTAGGTTTGAGGTTGAATCAACTCTGGTCGAGTTTTTACACCGAACTGGATGCCCACCCTGAGCGTGCCGAGAGACTGCTGGAAAACTTGGATGAAGCCGATGTGACCCGCTTTCTAAAAAAGGAGTCCTCCGGCCCTTTACGTCAGCAGGCACACCTCGCCCGTGCGGCATTGGAGTGGCGCCTTGGACGTACGGGATCGGCCCATTCTTTACTCAAAGCTGCGGTGTATGAACACCCCTTGGGACTCATTTCGCAGCTTCCTGAATGGGGTTGGGACGGAGAGCGTGCGGATTCGGCCGCATTGGAACAGGAACTTGCAAAGATCATCTCGGAAGTAAGGCGCCCGTGCCGTTTGCGTCTGAGCGCGAGTCCTGCGAAAAGCCAGGTTTTGGTGAACGGTTTTTCCGTCGCCTCCGAGAAAACACTGGGCTTTATTGCAAGGGGAAACCTTCAGGTCCGTGCCGAGGCGACAGGCTACTTGCCGCAGAGCCATTCTATTTCCTGCCGAAAGCTTGGCGTCCGGAGCGTGGAAATCAAGCTACAGAGGGCCAAACGGCCAGCCGTCACCTTGGCGAGCGTTGCCGCCGATAACGCCGTCAAAAGCATGCTGGTTGTCACACCATCCGGTGAACGAGCAAAAATCTTCCTGTTTACGCCAGGCTTGCGCGTGGACGAAGTGCCGACCTCAAGGCCCCTTCTGCTTGCGGACTTCAAAGAGGGAGCGGGAGACGCCCTGCCGATTGCAACCGATGGTTTTACCTCACTCGTGGAAGCCCACAGGGTTGCCTGGCTGGACAGGCGGGATCCGCTTCAGCCACCGGATGTATTTATGAACCGGCTACAAACGGAGACTGGTAGCGAGTGGTATAATGATTGGAAAGTTTGGGCGGTGGTGGGCGGAATTGTCGGCGGAGTTTTGGTAGCTTATTTTGCGACTCGACGTCCACAAGTACAGACAAACCCTGCGGGCCTAAGGATTAGCATCGACTAGAGGGCTATCATGGAAAATACGAGTGGCAAGTTTCTCGTTAACTTCATCAACCAGTTTTCGCATACGGACTTGTTCTTCGGTTTTTGGTTTATTGTAACGGCCACGTTCGTGTTCTTGATGTTTCGTTTCAGGCGGCAGGGCGATCGCCGCAATTTCCGAGACACACCCTACAAAATGAAAGACATGCGTCCCCCCGGCAAGGGCCTGGTTACGCAAGACACTCCGGAAGAGCAAAAGACTAGTTTGCAAAAGCGTTAGGGGCGTTCCAGATTCCTGGAATCGCGTTGGCACACGCCTGACATTTTCCATCAACGAGAAGGTTTTCCAGTACTCTAAATCCGCGGCGCTTGATGACCGCTTCGCCGCAGTTCGGGCAGTACGTGTGCTCATAGCCGCTCAACTGCCCTGGCAGATTTCCGGCGTAAACATAGTGGAGCCCAGACTCCTTAGCGATTTCGCAGGCCCGCAAAAGCGACTTGGCTGACGTCGGGGGCGTCTCCTGCATCTTATAGTCCGGGTGAAAAGCAGAGACATGCCAGGGAATAGTGGGGGAGAGCCGAGCGAGATATTGGGTGAGTTCTCGGATCTCTGCCTCTTCATCGTTCATTCCTGGCACAAGCAACGTCACAACCTCAAGATAAAACCCCATTTCGTAGATTAGCTTCAGGCTATCGAGCACGTTTTGAAGTACACCTCCAAGTTGGCGGTACGGCTTGTCACGAAAGCCTTTAAGGTCCACCTTATAGAGGTCCACGTACGGACGGATATACTCCAAAACCTCTGGGGTGGCGTTCCCGTTGCTGACATACGCGCAAAGAAGTCCGCGCTTTTTCGCTTCTTTGAAGATTTCTACCGCCCACTCGGACGTGATAAGCGGTTCATTGTATGTGCTGGTGACCACGGGCGCGTTGTGCTCGATCGCATAGCTGCAAAGATCAGAAGGGTTAACGGCAATAGGCGAGGCCACAGCCTCCGGATCGCGTAGCGTTTGGGAGCTTACCCAATTTTGGCAGTACCCGCACCGTAGATCGCAACCCAGCATGCCGAAGCTCAGCGCGCTACTTCCCGGAAGCACGTGAAAAAAAGGTTTCTTTTCAATCGGATCGATCTGCAAACCGCCGACGTAGCCCCAGGGAACTTGAAGAGTGCCATTCCGATTGAAACGTACTTTGCAGATTCCTTCCTGACCTTCGGGAATAAAACAGCGGTGTCCGCACGCGAAGCAACGCACGCCATTTCCTTTTTCCGCGCACCAAAGGCTCCCCTCGCGGGTGCGTTCTTGGAGTAGGGCGCGAAGCGGAGTGTCGTTGGGCTTCATGTGGAAATCATAGCAGAGGGGGCCGGAGACCCGTCAACGCTCGCGGACTAGAGCATAAGGCGCTGAATATATAGACTTTTTTGGACTCACCTTCCTGGGGGCGGAGTCCGAAAAGACTATTGGAGGTGTGTGTTTGGGTTCTGACGACACAAAAACGGGGCGCTCAGGCAAAGTGAAATTTTTCAAGGTGGATACCTCAGGGGATATCCACGCGGCCGTGCCCAAGAAACGCCATGAAGAGCCCCAAAAACTCAGTGGGACGGGTACAGATCTTCATCCGGTGGAGCAAACCTCCAAGTTCATTTTGGAAAGAGATGAAGCTCAAGACGGCTTCATTACGAAACAGCTGGGCCGCCTCAAGTCTAAACTGGACGACATCTCCAAGATTCCAACGGAAGAGAATCTCTCCAAGGGGCAAGTCGACACACTGAAGAAATATATCGAGCTGCGGGATCTGGAAGCCCGCGACTTGCGCGATCAATTGCGCCAGTACCAGGAGTATCTAAAAAAAGTTTCTACCCAATTTGAAGAAGCCATCAAAATGAACCGAGAGCTTATCGACAAGAACGACTCTCTCAAACGCGATCGAGATAGACTACAAGGCGAACTTGCAGGCTTTGAAGATAAGCTTCGGGATCAAGTTGCTGGTGTGCGATCTGAATATGAACAACGGGTGAGCGCTTCGGGTGGGATACAAAATGAGATTAAGGATCTGCGCCACGAAAAAGAAGAGTGGAAGGAAAAGGTAAGGTCGGATCTCAAGCGTATCAAGCTCAAGGAAAAGGAACTCGAGAACAAGTATGAGCTGTTGAAACGTGACGCTCAGGCGCTGCTGGATTCCAAGGACAAGCATGTATTGGAATTGAAGAAAAAGGGTGACCAGTTGGAAATGGATCTTGAGTCCGCCGAAGAGAAACTGCGCGGCAGTGCCATGATTCTAGGGGCCATTGATTCTAAGAAGAGACGGTTGGTGGAAACGATGAAGCTCGCCATCACCCTGTTGGAAGACATTGATAGAGATCCGAGTAAAGAGCATTCGGGCGATCAGACCAAGAAGAAGACCGGTTAATCCGTTCAGCGCACCATGAAAAAAATCAAGCTCGTCATGTCTGACTTTCACCTGGGGCGCGGCCGTCGTCTAAAAGACGGATCTATAAACGCGCTTGAGGATTTTTTCTGGGACTACAAGTTCAGAGAATTTATCGAGTTCCATACCAAGCCGCCCTACGATGATGCTGAAATAGAGCTGATTTTTAACGGTGACATGCTGAATCTAATTCTAACCGACTACCACGGGCACTTTACAGTGATCCTCACCGAGGCGGTTTCCCTCTTTAAACTGCACGCGATTATTGAAGGGCACCCTGTGTTTTTCAAAACCCTTCGAGAGTTTCTAAAGCACCCTAAACACAGCCTTACCTACATCATCGGCAACCACGATCAGGAGATGTTGTGGGAAAAGGCACGTCATGTTTTCGAGGATACCGTCGGGGCTCGGGTGAACTGGCAAAACACGCACTATCAGGTTGACGGAGTACACATTGAACATGGCCACCAATACGAGGCAGTGAATCGCTTTGATCCGACACAACCCTTTCTCACCAAAAACCTTCCCGAGCCAATAATCAATCTGCCCTGGGGTTCGCTGTTTGCCGTTCAATTCATTATTAAGTTGAAGATGCTGCGCCCGATGATCGACAAAGTGCGTCCGTTCAGACAGATGATCTTGTGGTGTTTGGTCCACGATACGTGGTTTGCGATTACCAATATCTGTCGCCTGATCGTCTACTTTTTATCTACCCGGTTCACAAAAAACCGCTACCGACAATCGAGCTTGAAAACAACTTTTCGAATTCTACGGGAAACTTCGGTTTATCCGGATCTGACGGACGCGGCCAAGCGCATCTTGCGAACCCCCGAGGTACATACGGTTATTTTCGGCCATACCCACGTGCACAAACACCTGCAGATCGGCGACGGGAAACAGTACATTAATCTGGGTACCTGGAACGAGACTCTATCCTTAGATCTGTCTACGTACGGAAAGTACACCAAGCTTACCTACGCCCGTATCGAATACCCCGACGCCGAGAAGGCGCCCGTCGTGTACCTACGCCATTGGATCGGCCACGTTCCGGTTGAGGACGACGCAGTAGTAGCCTAAAGCTTTTGCGCTCCCTATTGCCATCCTCCTAGCTCTCTACTAATCCAAGTCCTAACGTTGTGCGGCTTTCGGAACTTTGAGGTGGATTTGGGTTTGCTCTGGAGTTGGTTTTTAGGTCTCATCGTCGCGCTATGGACGATCTTCATTTCGCTCGTCACGATCCCCTCCGCTCTCCTTATTAAAGGGTCCGGGCGCTTTTGGGGTCGGCTTTGGGGGCGGGTGTGTTGTGCGCTGTTCGGCGTCCACCCTCGACTGGAAGGACTGGAAAACGTGCCTTCTGGCTGCGGCGTAATTGTGGCGCCCAACCACGCGAGCATGTTCGATATCTTCGTTATTTGGGGCCTGCCTCTCGATCTAAAGTGGATCATGAAAATCCAGCTGGTACGAATACCGATATTTGGCTGGGCCATTTACGTGATGGGAAACTATTACGTTCGCCGAACTGGGTCAGGTAAGGATTTGGCGGCGCTTAGGCGAGTTGAAGACGGGCTTCGCCAGGGGACCTCCGTGGTCATATTTCCGGAAGGGACCCGGTCGAAAACCGGGGCGCTTTTGCCGCTTCGCAAAGGGGCCTTTCGGGCTGCCCAGAACGCTGGGGTTCCGTTGATTCCGACGGCAATCATCGGTACCTACGAGATTGCCCCCAAGGGAACCCTGCCCACCCGCCGGGGCCACGCCGTGACTGTGCGCATGGGAAAACCCTTTTACGTTCGCCCGGACGATGATATCCCGTTTGCGATGGCGCGTTTCCGAGAGGAACTTCTAAGGCTCATAAGCTTGGGTAAATAAACCAAGGCTTTCAATTACTTGCCGTTGGGCCGGAGTCCTCCTATGGTGTATAGTTAGGCTTTACGTGATTATGCTTCAGAATTTCGCAAAAAAAATCTTTGGAAGTGCCAACGACAGGTACATTCGTCGGCTCCGCGGCGTCGTCGCGGAGATCGGGCAATTGGAAAGTGGCCTCAAGCCCTTATCCGACGAGCAGTTAACCAACAAGACTGTTGAGTTCAAGGAACGCCTCCAAAAGGGCGAAACTACCGACCAGCTATTGCCGGAAGCGTTTGCCGTGGTTCGTGAAGCGGCTTTGCGCGTGCTTAAGATGCGCCACTTCGATGTCCAGCTAATCGGGGGCATCGCCCTCCATCAAGGCAAAGTGGCGGAAATGAAAACCGGTGAAGGTAAGACGCTAGTGGCGACGCTTCCCGTTTACCTCAATGCCCTCACCGGCCGCGGCGTACACGTCGTGACGGTAAACGATTACCTCGCTAAACGTGACTCCGACTGGATGGGGCAGCTCTACCGCTTCTTGGGGCTCAGTGTGGGCTGTATTGTTCACGGACTTAGAGACGATCAGCGGCGTGAGAACTATGGGTCAGATATTACCTATGGTACCAACAACGAATTTGGATTTGACTACCTACGCGACAACATGAAGTTTCGCCTGGAAGACTACGTCCAGCGAGAACTCCACTATTGTATTGTGGACGAAGTCGACTCCATCTTGATCGACGAGGCACGTACTCCGCTTATTATTAGTGGTCCGACCGAAGAATCGACCGACAAGTATTACACGATCAACGCAGTGATTCCGCGCTTGCAGAAAGAAGCGGACTTTACCATTGAGGAAAAATCTCGAACCGCCGCTCTCACCGAAGAAGGGGTTTCTAAGGTGGAGCAATCTTTGCGGGTGGACAACCTCTACGCCCCTGAAAACATCGAACTGGTCCACCACGTGCACCAGGCGCTCAAGGCGCACGCCATCTTCAAGCGGGATGTTGACTACGTGGTCAAGGATGGCCAGGTCATTATCGTCGATGAGTTTACGGGCCGTTTAATGCCAGGGCGTCGCTACAGTGATGGCCTACACCAGGCTTTGGAAGCAAAAGAAAATGTCACCATTGAAAATGAAAATCAGACTTTGGCGACAATTACTTTCCAGAACTATTTCCGCATGTACGACAAACTCTCGGGTATGACCGGAACGGCGGACACCGAAGCTGCTGAATTTCAGAAGATCTACAATTTGGATGTGGTCGTCGTGCCTACGAATAAGCCGATGATCCGCGATGACCGGCCCGACATGGTCTACAAGAACGAAGCGGCGAAGATCCGCGCTATCGTCAACGATGTTAAAGAGCTAAACGCTGATGCCCAGCCTGTCTTGATTGGGACCGTCTCGATCGAGAAGTCCGAGCGCCTAAGCGAAGCCCTGAAACGGGCGGGAGTTAAGCACAACGTTTTGAACGCGAAAAACCACGAGAAGGAAGCTGAGATTGTGGCCCTGGCGGGACACAAAGGCTCTGTGACCATCGCCACTGCAATGGCAGGCCGTGGTACGGACATTGTTTTGGGAGAAGGTGTGCGGGAGATGGGCGGCCTGCACATTATTGGCAACGAACGTCACGAGTCTCGCCGTATCGACAACCAGTTTCGCGGCCGATCGGGACGTCAGGGAGATCCGGGATCGAGCCGATTTTATCTGTCTTTGGAAGATGATCTGCTTAGAATTTTCCAGGGTGAAAAAATAAAAGCCTACATGGAACGCTTCAATATGGAAGAAGATGTTCCGATCGAGTCCAAGCTCATCTCCAGGGCGATAGAAAATGCGCAAAAAAAGGTAGAAGCCCACAACTTTGATATTCGTAAACATTTGTTGGAGTACGACGACGTACTCAATAAACAGCGCGAAGTGGTTTATGAACTTCGTAAGCTGATTCTTTCGGGTAGGAACAGCAAGCCGCTGGTTTTAGACATCATTCGCGAGCAGATTGACGGCTTGGTAAGTGCGTTCGCGTCCGTGAAGTTGAAGTCCGAATGGGATACCAAGGGACTCTCTGAGTCGCTGCTCTTCCTTTTTGATAATACTTTGGGCCTCGATCAGAGCTTGATTGAGAAGGTCGAGGGGCCTGAAGATCTTGCCAAAATTCTTTATGAGCGGGCCGAGGCTGTCTACGACAGGCGCGAGAAGGACATGACTCCGGAAGTCATGCGCCAGCTTGAAGAGTGGGTATATCTCGGTACCATTGATCAGCTGTGGAAAGACCACCTTCTGAATATGGACCACCTCAAAGAGGGGGTGGGATTGCGCGGGTACGGACAAAAGGATCCGCTAGTGGAATATAAGAAGGAAGGCTTCGAACTTTTCAAGTTGATGGACGAACAGGTTAAGACAGACGTCATCACCAAAGTATTCCGTGTCCAGGTGAACCGACAGGAGCAAGTGGAAGACCTGCAGCCCAAAGAACAGGAAATGCATTTTTCCCGCGGGGATGATCAAGGGGCCAAGGGTGAGCCGTCCCGTAGAGACGACAAGAAAGTCGGCCGCAACGATCCTTGTCCCTGCGGAAGCGGAAAAAAATTCAAGAAGTGCCACGGGAGGTAGTGCATCTTGCAATCGATTTGTCCCACGTGTTTGCTCCAGGTCGATCACGAAGAAGGGGTCCTTGAAGTAGAGTGTAGTTGCGGAGCAAAGTTCGACCCGTCCAAGCAGTTGGATGATCTCCCGTCTCTAGAAGAGGCGATGCAGAACCCACCCGCCCGCAAGTCCACGCCCTCACACGCTTCGACTCCCGCGGCCGCGTCCAGCGTGCCCGAAGAAGTGCCGGCCCAAGAGTTTTCTGAGTCCAGTACTCCCGGTGCAGAAGGGAATTTAGCTTCGGACGATTTTCCGGACCTGAGTGATGATTTTGGGGCTCTAGACGCCCAGCCGAGTGAACCCGAAGTTGGGGACTTGGCTTTCTCGGAGAACAGCCAGTCCGAACCCGGATCCGATTTTTCGGAAGCGACGCAGGCCTTTGATGAGATCCGAGAGTTTGGCGAGTCCGTACTTCCGGGTCAGGAAGAGCAGGCGGTAGCCGTCGCCAAGACGCCAAACCCGACCGCAACCCCGAGTGCGCCGGTAACCGTTTCGAGTAGCGGCGTCGGCGGGGGCTCGCCCATGCGGATGACTTCAGGGGCGGTTCTTCAGGGTTTTGTGATTTCTGAGTATTTCACTCCGGTGTCCCTGCAATGCCCCGTTCAAGAGGACGCTGAGGAGCCACTGCAGCCCGCCTTCGACAAGCTTTGGGCGAAGGCGCAGGCAATGGGGGGTAACGGCGTCATTGACCTGAAGTGGCGCCTTTCTGCCGATAGCACCAAGGTCCTTATTTCCGGTACGCCGGTTCAATGCGCAAAGGCTGAGTAATGAAGTCGCGGCGGGATCCCCCGGATCTGCGTCCTATTACAGGTCGCGCCCTACGCAGCGTGCTGGATAGCTTGCGCCCGGATCTTCCGGAAAGGCGGGTGCTCGATCTCTATAGCGGAAAGGGGCGGTTTGGGTTCGGTGCCTTAGAAGAGGGTGCGGCGCATGTCGACTTCGTGGAAAAGCACCCGCGCGTTGCGTCTGAGCTAAAAAAAGCCGCTGAGCGGTGGAAAGATCGCAGCACCGTTCACGTAGGCGACGTGCTTCACTGGACGGCAATGTTGCGCGAACAAGGAAAGCAATTTCACGTAGTTTTTGCGGATCCCCCTTTTCGGCTTTGGGACGCGGAATTTGCGGAGCGCCTCGTTTCAGGTGTCCACGCTCTGCTAATGCCTGAGGCAATTTTTCTTGTGAGATACCCCAAGAGAATGGTAGTTTCTCTCCCGGTTTACGGGCTGCAGAAGTGGAAATCCTCCATCTTTGGGGAATCCGAGCTTTTGTATCTGGTCAAACAAACGAACTCTTAGGGCGGAATAAGTTGTGGAGCGAAAAGCGATTTATCCAGGGACGTTCGATCCGATCACTAATGGCCATGTAGATCTCGTAAAACGCGCACTCACAGTTTTTGATGAAGTCGTGATTCTCGTGGCCCACTCGGGCAAGAAGACCCCCTTACTTGAAGCAGATACCCGCAAGAAGCTGATTGAGCAGTGTTTCGAGGGTGACAAGCGCGTGCGAGTGGAAGTCTATTCCGGACTTCTGGTGCAGTACGCGCGCAAGAACAATATCAAGGTGGTGCTGCGGGGGCTTCGCGCGGTATCTGATTTCGAATACGAGTTTCAAATGTCGACCATGAATCGGCGCATGTATCCGGAGCTTCAGACCTTTCTCTTGATGGCTTCGGAAAAGTATTTTTTTGTTAACTCCACGTTGGTGAAGGAAGTTCTGTCTCACGGGGGAGAGGTGAGTGAGTTGGTGCCTAAACACGTGGATGCAATTCTGAGAGAAAAACTATGTTGAAGCTCAGTAGCCGAGTGAACCACCTAAAACCATCGGCCACGCTCGAAATATCTGCGCGCGCTGCTCAATTACAATCCGAGGGTAAAGACGTTATCAGTCTGGCCGCCGGGGAGCCGGACTTTAATACGCCTGACAGCATCCAGGCCGCAGCGACGGAGGCCATGGCCCGAGGGATTACACGGTACACGCCAGCAGCCGGCTTTTTGAGCCTGCGCGAAATGATTGCGGAGAAAGTCTCCTGTGACAACAACTTCCCCGTTAAGTCGAGTGAAGTCATTGTTACGTGTGGCGCGAAGCACGCGCTTTACCTGGCGCTGCAGTGTTTGGTCGAGGAGGATGACTTTGTTCTCGTTCCCACGCCTGCGTGGGTGAGTTACCAGGCCATGATTGAACTTGCCGGGGCCAAGGTTTTTCCGCTGCCTCTTTTTGAAGAAGATGGCTTTTGCGCGAACGTAGATCGCTGGAAGGGGATGTCGATCCCGCCCAATGCCCGCGGGATCATCCTCAACTCGCCTAACAATCCGACTGGAGTGGTGACCGATAAAAAACAACTCACCCGTCTTGTGAGCTGGGCTTTGCAGCGCAATTTGTGGATTCTAGCGGACGAAGTTTACGAAAAGATTCTGTACGACGGGGCTACCCACACCAGTGTGGCGTCGCTCGGTCCGGAAGTGGCCGCCCACACAATAACAGTGAGCAGCGTTTCCAAGACCTACGCGATGACCGGGTGGCGAGTGGGCTGGGCCATAGCGCCTGAACCGCTTATTAAGAAAATGTCTGCCCTAGCAAGCCAGAGCACCAGCAATGTTACTAGCTTTGCCCAGGTGGCGGCCACCACCGCGCTGAAGCTGCCTCACAGTTACATTGATGACATGGTTAAGATTTTTGAACGTCGCCGCAATTACTGTCTAGAGAGGCTGCAAAAATTCTCTAAGGTAGTTACATTTGTGAAGCCACAGGGAGCTTTTTACTTTTTCCTCAATATCAACAAGTGGCTTGCGGACAAAAAAATGTCGGATCTTGAGTTTTGTAAGCTCTTGTTGGAAGAGGCACACATTGGTCTTGTACCCGGTGCCGCCTTTGGGCAGACCAATTACGTGCGCATGAGCTATGCGACCTCGGATGAGAACTTGAAGCGGGCTTTCGATCGTTTGGAAGCCTTCATGCTAAAGTAGCAGGATCTAGAAGTGGTTGCCGATCTCCACGTACACGTTGGTCCCCTCGCTGTTCATCGCAAAATCTCCTCGCAAAATGAAGCGATGGTTCCAGATGGCTCGTATTCCCCAGCCCGTTGAGGCGTGCCAGGGTCCGAAGGTAAGGGGCCTGTCCGTGTTCCATACACGTCCAAAATCCAGAAAGGGTACAAATCCCAGCGTAAATACCTGGCGGGCCATGTTGAAAGTCAGAGGGTCCCAGCGTAGCTCCAAGGACATCGCCAGTTTCAAATTTCCTACAAACTGGTTTTCAAAATAGCCGCGCAAAAACCGGCTCCCTCCAAAACCAAGTGTGCGATTGAGTCCGCCGGTCGCCCCCATTTCGTAGTACGGGACATTTCCGTTCAGCGTTTCAAAAAATGTCCGGTGAGCAAGAGTCAAAGTCCGGTGCAACGGCCAGTACTGACGGTATTCGTAGGTACCGCGGAAGAAGTCGTAGTCGCTTCCCAGAATTCGGTTGTAGAAGACGAGGAAGAGTTCGTGGGCGGAGCCTCGGGATGGGTAGGGCTCGAAATCGGTGCGATCGTCGATGATCGCAAGTCCAAAGTAGTGTGTCCGTCCGCCGTTGACTCCCGCCGGCGCCTGCTGCGCGAGCAAACTGCCCGCCGGAGCGGTAATGGTGGACCACTTCAAACCCAGCACGGGACCGATCAACAGATTGCGACCAAAACGTTTTAGGAACTCCAAGGTGAAGCTCGGTTGGTGGCGGATATTCTGGTAAACAAGCGCATTTTGATAGGCAGCGTTTCTATCTACGGTTGTTTCGTTGGAGAGCCCAAAGTAGCGTTGCTGTAAATCGCGATCGAGTGCCGCGCGGCCCCGAATTCTGAAGTTTCCGTTAAAGGCCCTCGGCAAGTCGAGTTGGATGAAATGTTTGAGCTGACCCTGGTCGCTCGCAAGAACCTGTCCCATGAACTGGGCCTTATGTGGATCTTGGCGTCGGATGTTGTTCATCATGATGTGGACGCCAAGATGAACGCCGGTGTTGCGAGCGGGGAAAAAAATTGGAATACCCTGGACCGTCCAAGGGTCTCCGAGAAACGTAAAGGACTTCTGTTTGATGAGCCGGTCAATACGCATGACCATTTGTTCACCAAAGTCTTTGATGTCCTCTCCCATTTCCTTGATACCGTCGCCTACATTCTTTTCTTCGCCTTCTTCCGCGGTTGCAGGGACCCTTTTCTTGGGGAGGCGCGCCCGTTTTTTTGGAGCTTTCTTGTTTTTCTTGTTCGGTGTCTTTTTCTGGCTCGTCTTGGCTTCTTTTTTAGAAACCACGGCGACCATGGGGCCCAGCAGCGGCGGGGCGCCTGCTTGCAAAGGGATCAGCGTAAAAATGATTAGCGCGAGAAGCAGAATGTGGGCGTGATGATGCATCAGGTTAAGCTGAAGGCAGAGATATTCTAATTATCGCGCGAGTACAAGTATTTAGAAAGGTTTACCTGGCTTAGAATTCGAAGTGAATGCCCAGTCCCGCGAACGGGCCAGATAAGTCGAGTTCCGCCCCGCCGCTTAGGTAGTCGGTGCCACCACTTGTGAAGCTCCCAAGATGGGCGAATCGATAGCCGACCTCCACAAAAAATGCGTGGTAGCGACTAAAACTCAGCGCTCCGACGACGCGTCCGTGGAAGGTGAGCTGCTTTGTGGGCGTGGTGAAGGTCCCGGCGGTCGAGTCAATTTGCAGCTGCAATGGGTACCCCAGTCCTCCCAGGATGTAGAGCTGCAACCGATTGTCTGCTTGTGCGATCCCTAATTCGCCACCTATCGCAAGGTACCGCAGCGCATCACTTTGAGATCCGGTACCGGGATCGAAAACGCGACCAGCGAGCCAATAGTCAAACCTGGCGCCGATGTACCAGTTGTCGTGTATCAGGACTCCGATTCCGCCTGCGATGGGGTAGTAGGGAGAATACTTGGTAGTGTAACTGGCGCCGGCAACGGTGTCCGCGGCGGTGCTCGCAAAGCTTGCTTCAAAAGCACCGGAAATAAGAATGCGTACATCCTTGGCGCGCCGATAACTGCGTGCCTGAACGTCTCCGGCGCAAAGCAGCATGGCCAAACACATGAATGTAAGAGAAACACGCATTCACCGTCTCTATCGGAAAGTATGGTGCTGAAGTAAAATTACGGGATGACACAAAAGGACGCGCTATACGCCGCTTCGTTTAGCTTGATGATGCCTGGATTGGGGCAGCTCTATACACACCGCGTAGTTCCGGGGGTTGGCTTTTTCATGATTTTCGCAACCTGCATGGCGCTCCCCAATCTTCGCTTTGCGTTGCCCTTTTTGGTGATGGGTGCTGCCGCTGAGGCCTATTTTTCTTTGAAGGCAAAGGCCCGGGAAGGCGAGTCCTGGCGCACGGGCGAAGTCGCGTACTGGAAATCTCAAAAGGACCAATACCGCCTACCGCTCTTTAGCTTTGTCGGCGTTCTGGGAGGGATTGCGTGGATTTTCCTTTTTTTTCCGCAAGTGAGTCCACTAGGCGCTCAGTCGGACATGAATGATAGAGCCGATCAGCTCGCTAAGAATGTCTATCTGTACCGCGCGCGTCACGGGGTGCCGCCACAATCGCTAGAAATAGCATTAAGAGAAAGCCGACAGGACAATCTCCTGTTGGATCCTTGGGGTTCCGCTTATCAATTGGAAGTGTCGGAAAGAGGGTTTGCGATCCGGTCGGCGGGCCCCGATTCCAAGATGGGGACTTCCGACGATAGCCGCTACACTTTTCCCTAATCTGACTAGTTTGAGGGTGTGAGTCCGCCAAGGATGGTGAACACGGCGGAATCAAAGCCTCTGCCGTTGTTGCCACACTTCTTGGTCTTGATACTGTTGTACATCGCCAAAGCTATCTGCTGGCGTGCTTCATTCCGTTGAGCTTCGGTCAAACCGGTAGCGGCGCGCAGCTGACGGTTGGTTTCCGTCATAATCGCTATGCCGAGAGATTGACTAAAACAGCTCGTCAGGCGGCAGAGTCCATCGTCAAACATGTCTCTCGCCGTTACGTAGGGAGTGAGTTTACCCGGTGCCTTTTCGATTGTCTTTTTCACGCACGCAGACATTTGGTGGGTGAAAAGCAAAAGCTGACTGAAATCTGAAAAACGCCCGTCGCGCAATCCCGTGAGTACGTTTCCCGGCAAGTACAAACCGCCAGCCGCGTCGAAAGCAATCCCGCCCATGTTGACTAGCCAAGCGTAGATATTGTCGGCCGTAGGGCGCTCCGCTTTGGCGACCTGGCTGAAGCTTAGCGCTACAGCGAATACCAGGATGAAAGGCAGACGCGTAAAGAAATTATATTCCTGATGGCGTTTCATAGTTGCGTTCCTTAGTTGCGTTACAAAGTTGCTAAAAAATCTTACTGTATCCCGAGCAATCTCAACTGAATCACTCGTCTCAGCTGAGGATTCATGTTCTTAAAGAGTCGCTGAAAGCTCGGTGTGAAAAGAACTAAACCCTTGCGGTAGCACTGGCCTACGATTTTCATCGCTTCCACGTACTTCACCGGGATGGGGTTGGTGCTATCAGATTCTTTAAGAATGTTGTACTGACCCTTACAGCCAGGTACCAAATGCTTTCCAGAACCTTCGTCCGGTCGGGTTAATTCCACGCGAGGTGCGGGTTTCCCGTTGCTCGCGATGTCCGTGCCAAGTCCGGTGTATTTACCGACCGTGATGGCACCGATACCGTTTTGGTTCACATTCATGATACCGGTGTCTTCACCTTTGGTGACTTTGAACTTTACGTCACCAAGGCCCAAACCGCCTGCGATACCGGTATTCACCGTATCTGACGTGGTTTGCCCACCAAAGTCGCCGTCATTGTCTGTGTTTCCGTTGCCGCTGCTCGCCCGGCGGAAGAATTTCTTCTGGTAAATTCCGGTTACGGTGACCGTTCCCTTTTCGCTACCGCACGAACCCGTATGGGTACCGGAAATCGGTTCACCCGGACGAGGTACGTAGTCGTCTACCGATTCCAAGCAAGCTGTGAGCAACTCACCGCCGAGGCCAATGAGTTCAAAAGCGGCCTGAGGATCCGCCGCGTCGGCAGCGTTTTCAAGCGCGGCCTGGAGGCGTTCCGCTAGTGCCGGCGGTATGTCGGCCTCGTTCTGCGGGTTTACGTTCTGAAGTTCTTGCAAAACGTTCCCCAAACCAAGCTGATCCGCTTGACCTAGGTCGCCAAAATCTGTCGGGTTGTTTTGAGTAGAGTCATCCAAGCCAGAGAGATCAATTCCAGGGTTGGAATTGCTATTTGTCGGAAATGTCGCTTGGACGTCAGGAACGAATTCGTTCGGAATGCCGTAAGAACCAGCGAAGTTCGATCGCGAGTTACAAGCGCTGAAGAAGGACGCTACGGCAAGAGCCACTAAGGGGGCTGTGTAGTTCTTGATGTTGAGTCTCATCGTTAATCCCAGTTGAAAAACTAAAGTTGCAATCCAGTAACTACCCGTTGGAAGTGCAAGGTGTGTGCCGTGTGTGCAGGCACGAGGTGATGGGTACTTGTATACACCACCTGTTTAAGGCCTGACGCGCGCCGGTGAAGACAGCTAGTAAACACTAATAATTTCAAAGCCTTATACTGACTAGGTCTTAGGCACTTGCCGCCCAGGGCGCCTAAGCATTGAATTTTTGGGATCAATTCGGTACAAGTCGGTGCAATACTGACGGCGGTTCATGAATCAAGAAAGCAAAACTCCAAAGGCTATCGCGCTCATGTCTGGCGGGCTGGACAGCACGCTGGCGGCAAAGCTCATTCAGGATCAAGGGGTGGAAGTCATCGGCCTTCACCTGGCCTCGCCCTTTGGGTGCCTTACCGATGTAAAGACCAACGCGGCCGCCATCGGCGTACCTCTTATTATTAAAGAAAAGGGCGAAGCCTACCTCGACCTCGTGAAGAACCCCCGATTTGGCTACGGCCGGAACATGAACCCCTGCATTGATTGCCGTGTATTCATGTTCGAGCTAGCCGAGATCGTGCGTGAAGAGGAAGGGGCTGACTTTATTATTACCGGAGAAGTTCTAGGCCAAAGGCCGATGAGCCAGCAGCGTCGGGCGATGGTAAAAATTGATAAGGAAGCCGACATGCGGGGCGAGATCCTGCGACCGCTTTCTGCGAAGCTGTTTGAGCCCACGGTGGCGGAAGAAAAAGGTTGGGTTAAGCGCGAGCAACTGCTCGCCCTTAACGGCCGCGGGCGCAAAGCGCAGCTTGAGCTTGCGGAAGCGTATGGGATTCAGAATTTTGAGCCCCCCGGCGGCGGGTGCCTTTTGACCGAATCAAGCTTCTCGGGAAGGCTTCGAGACTACTTTGATGTGGAAAATGTCTCGGGTGAAGCCCGCTTGGTGCGGAGTAGTTTACTTCGCCACGGCCGCTATTTAAGAGTCGCCGACAAGGTTCGTCTACTGGTTGGCCGCCATGAGCAAGAGAATAACGTGCTGAACCAGCAGTGGCGTCGAGCGGAAGCCGTGCATTTTAAGCCAGAAAACTTTCAAGGCCCCGAAGCCATCGCCTTTGGCCCGGTTCCCGACGAAATGTTTCAGATGATCGGGGGAATTCTGGCCCGTTACGGAAAGCCTCATCCGGTAGAGCAGAACACTATTGAATACCAATCCTCTTCCTCTAAGGGCACCTTCGTCCTACATACTGTGGTGCCTGAGGAAACCATTAAGGAAATGATAGTATGAGCAAACCCTTCGATAAAGTCATAGTCGCCCTCGATCACGATCATCCAGACAAGGCCAAAGCGCTGGTGGATGAAGTTGGAAGTCTGATTGATTGGTACAAGATTGGGCCGGTGCTATTTACTCGCAGCGGACAGGAACTCATCCGTTTTCTGCATGAGCGCAACAAAAAGATATTCCTCGACCTCAAACTGCATGACATCCCGAATGTGGTCGCGAAAACGGTAGAGGAAGTGGCGGAAATGGGCGTGCAGTACCTGACGATACACAGTCTCGGTGGACGCAAAATGATGGAAGAGGCGTCGAGTGCCTGCAGAGGCCTCCCGCTAAAACTCCTTGCCGTTACCATGCTTACTAGCCACAGCACAGAAGAGTTTAATGAGCTCGGGTTCCAGGGTGATTCTGAGTCGATGGTTTTACATCTGCAGCAAATGGCCATGGAATCGCGGTGTGCGGGCATTGTGTGCTCGGCGCACGAGATCAAGCGTATCCGTCAAAGCGCCGTTCCTGGATTCCTGCTGGTTACTCCCGGTATCCGTCTGAAGGATCGCGAAGTCTATCAAGACGATCAAAGCCGTGTGGCGACTCCGGCCGAGGCCATCGAGTGGGGAGCCGATCAAATAGTGGTGGGGCGTCCCATCACCGGTGCCCGTGAGCCGAGACAAGTGGTCGAGCATCTCTTTGGCTAGTCACGAACTTGAAATTACCTCCGCAGGTGCGATTGAACACCTGCTTGTACATCGTCCGGCACAGATCCGAAAACTCATCGTGGGGGGGCGTGGTCCAAGACGTGAAAATATTCTAGAACTCGCTCGCCGCGCTGGCGTCGCTGTTGAAGAGAAAAATCAGGAAGGGCTTCGCGCCTTACTCAATCCTTATCCTTATGCCGATCTGGACCGTTGGTTGTCCGAGTTGCCCGCCAAGGCGCTGGTCGTGGTGCTAGATCATCTGGAAGATCCACAAAACTTCGGGGCGATCTGTCGGACAGCTGAAGCTCTAGGTGTAAACGGTGCGATTATTCCTAAGGATCGCAGTGTGGAAGTGACTGCTGGGGTCTATCATGCTTCAGTGGGCGGCGTGGCCAATCTTCCCATTGTCAAAGTTACCAATCTTTCAGCAACCATCAAGCGCTTGCGCGATGAGGGCTTTTGGATCGTGGGAACGGCTCTTGGCGAAAAGTCCACCGCGCCCGCGCAAGTGCCTGACTTTGATCGTGTGGCGCTCGTCCTAGGTTCCGAGTACTCGGGAATGAGCGAAAAACTTGTGGATAAATGTGACTGGCAGGTAAATGTCCCGTTGGTCGGCACGGTTCCCTCGCTCAACGTGAGTGCAGCCGCTGCGATTCTTCTGTTTGAGTTCAGCAAGCGCCTTTCGGTACCCCCTTCTGCTCCTCCGCAACAGTAGCCGCTACAGAGGAAACTAATAGGTTGACTTCATGTGTCACGCCTTCTATTGCGGGGAAAGGCGGCGACAAAATCACAATTAAATTTTACCCAGCGATGGGGCCCTGCAATGGGGGAGGTCAGAAGTGCGTTTTCGGACCCTTGTTTTTAGTTTAATAGGACTGGTGTGTCTCTACTCAGGGACTGCTTCGGCACACGCAAACTACCATACGCCAACAGATTTGGCCGCCCGCTTTGGTGAGGCCTTTCACCCGCTAGAGGCACCGAGGGGCGATGCCTATCTGGAGTCCGTGAAGCGAGCGGGGCGCAACATTGCGTGCTCCGTGATGGTAGCGACTTACTCGAACCGTCTTTTGCAGCGGGCCCACCACCACATCGCGAAAGGTTTTCATAACGGCATCATTGGGCAGGCCCTGGTTAAGTTTGAGCTGCTTTCCAATCGACCCGAATGGACGCGCCACGGGCTTTTTTCTGACGACATTCCTGCAACGGTATACGGTGTCGCGAGTTTGACGACCGGGCGGGCGGATGAAGATCCGTGGCATTTGAAACCGGACGTAACGGGAATGTCTGTGGGCTTGGACGTGAATGGAAAGTGGACTGTCCTAACGACGACTGCCTCGGTGGGTGCTTTCGGATCGACGCTCGAAGGATTTTCCCACTTAGGAAGTTTTTCTGCGATTGGGGCCAAGTTTTTTGGTGGTATTCCGATGGAGCGGATCGCATACGTTTTAAGGACATTGAAAGAGGATGCGCCACTCGACGATGAACCCTATTTTTTTCAGGGACTCAGGCGGCGGAGAATGGAGATCGGTGGGCTTATCGGCGAAGGGGCTTTTGTCCTGCGTCACCCTATCGCGGGTCTTGGAACGCTCGTTCCCGCCATTTTGAGTGGGCGCAGAACGCCGTTTTTCGGTTATCGGGACGTGGGTTTTGGAAGTGGCCACGCTTACCTACTTGAAGAAACGCCTCAAATGAAAGATCGCGTGGCGTTCCGTTACGGTTTCAGGCTCGCCGGACCGCCCTACAATCAGCACATCCGTGAAAAGATTCCCGGCTGGATAAAGACCTTCACGCGCGCGATCATTGACGGCGACTACAGCTATTTGTCGACGGAATTCAACCGGCGAATGGAGGAAGGCGAAGTGGTTTATGAAATGTATGTGCAACGTGAAGACAAAGATAATCCTCGTCGCACACCCATTGAGCGGACCCACCGGCGGTGGAAGTCAGAGAAAATCCCCGTGGCACTCGTCACCCTGCAGGGAAAGCCTGGCAACACTGCGTGGTCGTTTGTGACTTCAGACACGGCGCGGATGGTGCGGCGAATGCCTTTCAACCCAGGATTCAATTTCCATCTACCGCTCGGGGATTTGGGTTACGGCCGCGCGGTCGGGCCTCTGGTGAATAATATCTCAGGTGCCTATTGGGAAAGTGCGGCGACTCGTCAGGCTCGTGCCATTGTCGGGGGAAGTGTGGACGATGCCGAAATGGCAAGAGCTTTGGAAGAGATCCAGGCCGTACACCGGGCAGCACGCGCTCTTCAGCCGAACTAGCCGGTATTCTTCATGCCGGCAGAAATGCCGCTGATGGTGATGGGTAGGGCTTTCTCAAAACCCGATTTTGTTCTTTGTTCTGAAAGCATAAGGACTTGCAAGACGTTAAGAACCTGCACGTAAGGATTGCGTACTTCGATGGAGCGCGCCAGCACTCGGTTGTGTTCAAGTAGTGTTTTGTGTCCGGTGATCTTTAGCACAAGCGAGACTGTTTTGGAGTAGTTTTGCATGAGCGAGTGCGTGATCGGTTTCAGATCGGCGCGCACCAATTTTTCGGAATAGAGGTGGACGTTTGGAGGATCGACTTTTGCGAGTACCATTTCGATGAGATCGAGAGTGGACGCAAAAAAGGGCCATTTGGCGTACATTTCCTTCAGTGTCGCTTCACTGCTTTGGGCAAGTCCGGTTTGGAGTGCCTCAAAAACACCAAGCCAAGACGGGATCAAAAACCGGTTTTGAGTCCAGGAGAAAATCCATGGGATCGCGCGCAGCGCTTCGAAGTCGGTGAGCCCTTTTCGCTTCGCCGGGCGACTTCCGAGGCTGAGTTTGCCGATTTCCTCTGCCGGTGTGATCTGGGCGTAGTAGTCGAGGAAACGCGGGTCCTCATAGACAAAGGCCCGAAAGGCCTTGGCACTGGAGTCGGCCATCTCGTTCATGAGCTTCGCCCACGAGTCCCGTTTTTTAGCGGGTGGCTCTACTCCACTTTCAAGCAGTCCGGAGAGGTACAACTCAAACGTTCTGAGCGCCACTTCCGGCAACCCAAATTTTGCATGTATTGATTCCCCCTGTTCGGTGATTCGTAATTTTCGAGTCTGTTCACCACGCGGCAGACCCTTAAGGGCGAGGGCGATTGGCCCGCCGCCACGCCCAATTGTACCGCCCCGGCCATGGAAGAAAATGGGTTCAATATTGTACTGACTACTCAGTTCTGTGATGCCCATTTGTTTGTTGAAGATGGTCCAAGCAGAAGCGAATTTTCCCGCACGCTTGCCTGAATCCGAGTAGCCGAGCATCACATTTTGGCAGTCCCCGATCCATGCCCGGTAAGCCGGCAATTCGTAGAGTCGTTGAAGCGTGATTTCACACTGAGCGAGGCTTTCTGGAGTTTCAAAAAGTGGGGCAACGGGGAGCGGGCATTCAATCCCGACACACCTTTGCAGAAACAAGACTTCTAGGATGTCAGTTGCCGACTCCGCCATGGAGATGATGTAGAGACCGAAGCACTCCCGCGGGTAGTCTGCCATGACGGTGAGCGTTTCCAAAACCTCCTGCGTGGCTTTGGAAAAGAGGGTAATATCGCGTTTGGGGAATGGCTTGGAAAAAACGCACGCGCTCAACCAGTTGAAGCGCTCGGCGTCGTCCATGCTTTTGTAGTCGGTCCCCTCTTTTTGAAGAATCTCTGTTACGGTTTTTTCGTGGACGTTTCGGTTTTGACGGATATCCAAGCGTAAGAGCGCTGGGCCAAAGACGCCAATGCGTCGAATAAGATCTTCGAGTCTACCTCTTGCAACCGGGCCGCACCGATGTCTGGAAATTGCGCCGTGGAGATCCACGAGCGCCTCTCTGACAAAGGCAAGTGGCGAGTCCTTGAGCGGGCTGTTCTCTTCAATGCGGTTCTTTTGCTTTTCCAATTCCTGGATGAGGAGAACGATAAGTTCCCTGTAGGGCTCATTGGATTTGAGTGCGTATTTCTTGGTAAGTGGTTCGTCGCGGAATGAGAAAGGATACTCCCGAACAAGAAGATTCAGCTCCTTCAGGTACAGAGTAGCTGCACGAAAAAGACAGTGATTGAGTACTTTGCGAGTTACCGCCGCCGTTACATTGGGGTTACCGTCACGATCTCCGCCCATCCAAGAAGATAGGCGAATAGGACAACAATCAAGGGGGAGAGAAGTGCTAAGGTATTTTTCATGGTAGTGATTCAGTCGGTTGAATAATTTCGGAATCGTTGGCCACACTTCGTCCTCAATAATAGAGAGCCCTGAAAGAACTTCATCAAAGGGTGTCGGCGCCTCGTCACGAAACAAACCGGTATTCCAGAGCGCGAATAGGGTGCGTTCAATCCCTTTGGTGGCACTCTCTTTTTCTATTGCGGAGGTTGTGGGGTTCGATAGCACGTCCAAAAAGTCAGCGATTTGTCGGTAATAGCGAATGGCACTCGGGCGCATTGCCTCTGTCGGATGGGCCGTAAATACAAGGTCTATCTCCAGCTCCTGCATTCTTTGCAAGAGGTCCTTCGCCTTTTTTGGCCCGCATTTTTGAAACAAAGCAGCGAGCGATCCCGGCTGCGCGGATCGGCCTTCTACTTCGTACTCCCGCCGCCGGCGGATGCGATGAAACTGTTCTGCTGCGTTGGCGAGGCGTAAGAATTCGGTAAAAGCGCGGGCGACGGCGACCTGGTCGTCGGGGCTAAGGCGGGAAAGGTTTTTTTGAATCTTATGATAGGCGTCCTTATCTCCACGGCGGGCTTTTTTCGACAGTCGGCGTATTTCTTCCACTTTCTCCAGCAAAGCGGGCGATTCGCACTTGGCAATAACTTGCCCCAGAAGCGTGCCGAGAAATTTAATATCTCTTCTGAGTGGCTTGTGTGGGTTTGCGCTGATATCGCTCGCTGTCGCAGGTTTCATATTTCTCCGAGGGTCTCAGAGGGACTCTACTGCTTGGGGAGGGTGAGTCAACCCGCCTAAAAGAAAATTTCCTCAATGAGTTCCGCTGAGGAGATGTAGGCGGATCCTTCCATGGGCACTTTTACTTCTACGGTCCATTGAGAGGCCTTTTCAAGGAGTTTGGGATCGGGGTAGTTCGCGTAATTCAAGTCGACGTAATGGTTATGAATAGGATAGGCAAAACGGGAAGGGAGCAAAAACCCGTACCCTTTTTTATAGTAGCTTTCGAGTTTGTATCGTAAAAGCTGGGCGCGGAATCCCGCGAAATCGTCCCCTTTGTAGCTTCGGAAGATGAAATCATAAAAGGGTACTTCCAAAAGCCCCATGTTGTACGGAAGTGTTACTCCGTTTTTGTAGTGGAGGAAAAGCAAGCTTCCGTACCCCTTTTTGGGGACGGAGCGGTCCAGGTAGGGAAGCACTTCTTGGCGAATTCCCCTGTACAGAAAGCTCGGGACATTGCTCACCAGAACTTTTGGCGGGGGTTCGGTGTCAGGCCTAAACACGGGTTGGTAGTTCTCATAAGTCCAGCCTCCAATAGAAAACCACCAAAAACCGAAATGGGCGCGAGTATGAAAGGTAAAGATCATTGTGCAAAACGCGAGTGTCACAACCGTTCGCGCATACCGGCTATCAGGCTCCATTACCCATGTGTGGAGTTTGCGAGAAAGGTGCTGAATAGGCTTCCACAAGAGCACAAGAACCAAAGTGAGAGCGAAATTTACGGCAAACCATCGTTGCATCAGCCCCGTATTGAAAGTGTCTCGGTAGGAGACAAAGTGATGGTAGCGGGGCGTATTGTAGAACAAGCTTAAGAGCATGCCCACGTAGAGTGAGACAAACCAAACAAACCAAAGTCTCGCCGCCAGAAAAGCGGCCACTTTATGCGGCAGACTTTTGAATGCGAAGGATTTTTGTATGTCTTGCATAAAAAAGCTTTTCGGCGAGTGCGTTATAGTCAAAGCACATCAAAAGCAGGAAACCGTTTCCTAAAAAGTTGATTCCCCCGGTGTTGTAAACCATGAAGTGCAATAGACCCATCGATAGAACGAAAAGCCAGCGCGCTCGAGGAACGAAGAGTACTGCAAAAAAGAAGAGTTCCGTGAACTGGGTAATGCACGCCGCTAAGGGTGCGAACCAAGAATTGTCGCGTATGAAAGCAAGGATAGCGGGATTGAACCCGCGTGAAGTCATGAATACGCTGTAGCCAAGGTGGCTGGGGGCGACTCGCTCCAAGTGTAGCCGCAACGCCCAGTTAGGGCCAACCTCAATGATCTTAAGAAGGCCTGCTGAACCATAAAAAACGCTCATCGCCAGAAGGAACAAGAAAATTGGCCAGTGGTGGTCGGTGGTCCTTTCGGCCGGTTCTCCTTTTCCGAGAAGATCCGTAAAGGTGTAGAAATTCGATTTTGGACTCAAAGACAGGATCAATAGAGTGAAGAGGCTGGTTGTGCCGCCTTCTATCTCGGAGTTTGTGGCAAGGACGAGGCCCGTAAAATGTAGAAAGCCCAGAAAAGTTAAGCGGGTGAAGAGTCGCGGATAGATGCCGAGAAGAGCGCAGCCGGATGAAAATACGACTCCGATTTGCAACCACCACAGAAAGGTGGTGCTTGGTCCCGGCAGGAAATCATATAGAAAAACAAAAGAGACCAAATGACTGAGCGGCGTAGGCCAGGGATCAAAACTGCGGTGACGCGGGTAGATGAACATGTCGCTATCGATCAATCCATAAATCGTATAGTCCCGACTGGCGAAGCGGTAGATGACGTACATCAGGCAGAAAGCTTGTAGCAACCAGAAGTGGTAGGGAAGCGATTTGCGCAGAACTCCAAAAAATTGAATATGGGGTTGGATATGGCTTTTAAGGAAGCGTTGCATTGTCCCCGATGCTTTTGAAACGCTTAAAATATTGAACTACTTGAGAGGGCTGAGAATAGGCCACCAAACCGTTTTTATTCGGCGTGCCTTTTCAAGTGACACCCTCCCAGTACTCTATCGGCCGTTTGTTCTAACTATTGGAGGAAAAATGAAATACATCGGGTTGTTTTTGACACTACTATCTACTGCATTGTTTGCCGCACCGAATCGCTTCCCTCAAGGGACGTTTGAAGGCAAAGGCTATTGGAAAATGCCGAGTGGCCAAAAAGGTGAGTACACCGCCGTGCTCAAAGTCACGGGCAACGAAGTCTATTCGAAAGTTGATTTAGGAAATGGGGAAGTCCACGAGGAAACAGGTACTCTCAATTTCGACGAGAATGGCTTTTACAGCATGACTCACGGCGAGAACCAAGAACCTGTGGCAACCGGCTACTGCGGAAGCGTGTGGTGCCATTCGGAAGGCTCGAGTTCGGAAGGCGCATTTGAGGAGACCATCGTGTTCAAGGACAATCAGGTTTATCGCCTTGGCTCGATGAAACTGCAAGACGTCGGTCTCATCATGTATGAGGACGCTCTGGCTCCTGCGACAAAGCGCTAGGAAAAAGAGATCATTCTCGATAGGGGGGCGCATAGCCCCCTTTTTTATTCGGGAAGATCCGGCAGGATCATTCCAGGAGTCGGATCCATTGTTGCCTGCGTAACGATCCCTGCCATTGAATCTGTTGCTACATTCGCGGGTGTGGTCGCCTGCGCTGCCGCCGTTTTATCTAGAATGGGAGGGCTATTCGCCTGGTTCCCATCTACTTTCTCTTTCTCTTTTTGCTGTTCCTGAATCTTGAGTTTCAAGCCACGCATCCGGGCCAGCGAGTCCGAAATGATGGGGCTCACTAAAATCATGTGCGAATCCCCATTCGTGTTTTTGAACGCCAATTTCGGCCACAGACGGTTGAAAATCTCGGCGTATAGAATAATAAGAAAACTTTTTGTGTCTGTTTCTTGTTTGGCTACATCTTTGGTACCGATGATTCCCATGACATCCTCGGGCGTCGCTTCACCGACAGTCGCCTTCGCGGCCGCTGCCATTGATTTTGGAAGCACGTTTTTCAACATGGCTTGGCTGTGTTCGCCGTGTAGAGAGTCATGAATAATCTGCTCGATATCTAGCATTGCCTGTACTTCTTTGGGCACGTTCTCCTTGAAGTAGTCGACGATTCGCTTCTCGTTGTGCTGCAGGACTTCCATAATAATCTTGGTAAAGTCGGCATTAATCTCTTTCCACTTCGGATCGTCCAGAGACTCCAATTGGTGGGCGAGATCTGTGGCTTTGGCGAGCTTTGCGGAATTTGCTTTGATTTTGTCCGATTGAATTTCAAGTACGGACTTTCCGCCATTGTTATCTTTGCGTTGTTTAGCGACATACCGCCACCAAGTCGTTGCACCCGCGGTGCCGACGGCGTAGGTCAAGGGCCATCCCCAGTTGGTAAGTCTTTTCCAGCCAAGCGCTTTGATGTCGTTGGCGATTTGTTGGTAACTGATCGCGCACGCTTCTTTTGCCGTGCTTTTCAGTTTCTCAGGGCTTGGTTCAGGGTAGGGCGCTCGTTCTCCCAACGGAGAATTTCGTTGAAACGCATTTCTGTCTGCATCGTAGCGGAGAGTCCCCTGGTGATCGTTTACGCTGAGGTGCTTGTTTTCGAATTCAATGATAGCGTTAAATGCTTCCGCAACTTTCTTTCCGGTTTGTTTTACTTTGGCGTCTTTGCCTTTGGTTTTTTGACCGTTCTGCGCCTCTTTGAGGGCCTGGTTGTAGTCCTCTGCGGCCTTCTGGAGAGCGGCGAGGCGATCGGCGTGGCGCGCTTCTGCCCGCTTTATGGCCTCCGCGAGTTCTTTATTCTTTCGCGAGAGCGCGATCGTATCTTTGATCGTTTCAATGGCACCACCGGCGACCGAGGGTACGGTACGGGTGAGTAAGCCGGCGGCCAGTAGGAACGATACCCAGTAGCTGATTTCGTCTGAATCGTTGGATTCGCCTTCCAGAAGCTTTTCAAAGCGACTAGCCCGCACGTCGATCGCATCGAAGGGGGGCTCGATGATATCCGACTCCTCGGCCCACGTTCGAGCGGGCACGTGTAGGCAAGTCAGCAGCAACGCCAACGCGAGCCATCCGCTTAAAAATTTACGTCCTTTGTCCACCACCACACTCCAAGCGGCTCTCACGGGAGTCGCCAGTTAGAGTTAAAGCAAAGTGTATTCCGCTAAGTTCTCTTTGAATTTAAAGGTCTTTTTCATTTTGAGGGTCGGAATAGGCGTCGTCCCGCTAGGCAAGGTGACAAAAATGGTCTCTTGATTTAATGCGTCAAAAGAGGATAATAAGCCCGTTCATGAAATTCCTTTTCCTTCTATTCTCAATCCTGTTCGTTTCGTTGCCCGCTCTTGCGGATGTGGTCGCATACCCTGGAGCGGAGAACGAAAAGCCACTCACCTGGGCCTCCGCAAGTTGTGAGTGGAAAGGCAAGGACCTAGTTTTGGATCTCGGTAAGGCCGACGAAAAACCTCGTGTGCGCATCACGCTTAAGGCCTTTGACGACTACACCGCCTATTTGCAAAAGAATAAAAAAATGGAACTGAAGCTCTACAACGAGGGATTTGGTGACGTTTTGTATAAAGACATCGACGGCTTTGAGCGATCCATTCCGAACCATGTGAAGGAAGCAAACTGTAATTTCAGTTTCACGGACGTGGAATATGACGGAAACTTTCTGGTGAGCTTTGTCCTCAGCTTTAAGTGCGAAGGCTTTCGCAAAAAAGGGACACCCTTCCAGCGTAGTCTGGAAGTGCGCAAGAAGGACCCGATCCTTTGTAAGTTCTAATTTCCTAAGTGTGACTTCCATGAAATTTGTAAATGGGCTCTACACGCGGCCATCTTTGGGTGCGGCGAAAACTGTCCCGAGAAAATTCCCTTCAAAAAAACTGTGAAATTTCAGTTCACATGGCTTTGGCATTTGACTTGCTAATTAGATAGGCGTAAGCGTGCGGCTAGTCATCGTCTGCGCTCGCGTTAATAGAGTAGGAGCAGTTAATGAAATCCCTTAAAAGAACCGTCCTTTCCTTATTTGTTTTGTTTTTCTCTTTCGCCTCCTTGTCCCCTGCTGTGGGTGACGAAGTAGTGAACGATCCGATGGATTCCAACCGTTGGTCCATTGATCTGCGCCTAGATGCGATACCTTTCGACGGCATGGCGCTCGGGTACGGCGCGAACATCATGTATTACTTCAACGACAAAGTAGGAGCCGGTCTTTTTGGGCAAATGCTGTTTGACTCTGTGGGTGCCAATAATTACCTCGAAGCTGAAATTGGTGCGCGCTTGAAGTACTTCGCTCATGGTGATGTGAATAGCTCCGGCGTTGTACTGAGCCCCTATGTGGTAATCATTGACTGGATGGACAGGAACACAGTCTCCATCAGCAAACAAATCGGTGTGCGCGCTGGTTTGGACGCCTCTTACGAGTGGCTATTTGCGAAGAACTTCTTTTTGGGTGCCGGTGCTGGCGTTGGCGTCTACCTGGCGAGACCCTCAATCAGCTTTGCTGGAACGACGGCACTCTGGAGCAGCACCCTTTCTCTGGATCTGTTCCTCCAAATAGGCACACGTTTCTAATAAGTTACAGTCGTTTTTGGATGGCGGGAGAGCCATTGCTTTCCCGCCTTCTTTTATGCTAAAAGGCCGGTACTTAATTCTTAACCCAAGGTACCGGTATGAAACGTCTTTCGAGCCTAGTTCTCGCTCTTTTTCTCGTCTATGGCCTTAGCGCCTTTGGCGGGGACGATGCGGTAAGGTGCCGCACGGAGTTTGCGGCAGCACCCTACATGACCCAGCACCATCTCGGGCTCGGAACGAACGAGTTGGTCGATACGTTGGAAGTGGCAAGTAGCCCAGTGCGCTTACTTGTCGGCACCGCCATTACAGAACGGCCCGACGGCGGCACGGTTTTGGGCGGACGCTTTGTCATCAGCCATTTTGGAAACGAAAAGCCTGAGGTAAATCTCAATGTCCCGGGGCTGGATGGTCGGGCGACCTCGGCGTCCGTGCTGACGGTATCCAACGATGGCCGTTATGCAGCGGTTACAGGCGGCAGCATTTTTGGTGGGCCTGCTTACTTTTTTGATCTGCAGTCTAGCGACTACACTCCCTTTGCCTCCAGGACGGAAACTAGAAATACGTACCGAAGGTACCGTGAGCTCTTTTGGGCGCAGATACACCGTGGCCTTGCGGGCGATCCCTATGCTCGGATGATGTTGGAGCAGCTTGGAGGCTTGGGCGATGTTTTTGATGTGCTAAAGGAAGCGCATGAGAAATACCAAGAAATCCCGGCCCCGGTTTATACGCAAGTAGACGAACTCATCGCGCAGGTTGTTGAAAGGTTGCTTGGCCCTCCGGGACAGGATTTGGGGTACGGCTTGGTTTCCAGCGATGAAGAACAAGAGATTCCAACCTCTTCCATCGATTTTTCTCCCGATGGAAAAAGCTACGTTGCGGATTCCGCCGAGAGTCTCGCGATCCGAGACATTGTTACAGGCCATCTTGAGGCCCGTATCTACCTCACGGATGGCACCGGCTTTCGTGACCTTCCCATCGGTGGCCATAGCCGCTATACCAACGGCGGGAAACATGTGGTCTCCTACCATCGGGGCTATCAAAAAGATGCCCTGCTTGCCCTGTGGGACGCGGAGAAGGGTTTCGGCTGCGATCAGCAGGAGATTGATGTCGCCTATGATCACCACCTCCGCATCGAACGCGCGTTTGCCAGATCTCCGGACGCTCGGTTTTTTGTGATTTCCGGAAAAACCCCTAAAGGCTTTGCGACACAAGTATGGACTACAAATCCCAACGAGTGGTCGCACAACTTGGTGATGGCAAGAGAGTTTGTGTCTACCTCTAAGGAAAAGGGGAGTGAGCCCCCCGTCGCTTTTTCAATGAAAAGTTCCTACGCGGTGGGTTTAACGGATGGCACTGTCGAGCTCTATGATTCCGATCGCAACCGCCTTTTGAAGAAATTTGAAGAAGGTCACAAAAAACCCGTGACCGCGGTGGCGATGAGTGGCGACGGAAAGATGATCGTCTCTGCAAGCCGCGAGGAAAGCACGCTTGTTCTGTGGTCGACAACGGGTGAGTTTGAGCCCATTCGGCTAAAAGGCGAGTCGCTTGGAAACATGTTAGACGTAAAGTTTATCCAGGACGACAACTCTCAAATTTTGCTGGAGACTTCTCAGGGGTGGGTACGCGAGGTCTATTTGGTCGATGTTTTCAAAATGCGAGCGGCCTTGCAGCAAAAGTAAGTGTTTGTTTCGGCTAGTGTGTGGGTTGTTTCCTGGTTCCCGAAGGAAAGTGGCGCTTAAAGTGCTCACCGAGTTGGGCTGTGCACGACGCTATTAGGCCAGGCAGATCTTCTAATACTTTTCTCGGTCTTTCTCCTAGGAGCCAGCGTGGCCCCTTGGCGGGTTTTCCATCGGGAGTTGTCGACTTGACGCTTTTACCTAGTTCAATCTCGACGGACGCATGCTGGTAGCATTTCTTGCCCTGACAAACTCGGTCCAAGTCATCGAGGTAGGCCGGAAGTACCAGGACCTTGGGAATGGCCACGTCCTTACCGTCGGTGTTGCGCAACGGGAAGCTGGTGCCCGGAGTCTTTTTTAAGATAGCAATGTTGGATTTGTAGCGTTCGATATAGTCTTTTGACTTCCTAGTCGCTTGAGCGTCATTCAAATTGTAGGGGGGATAAACCCACTCGCCTTTTTCGTTCATATACAGTTCTTGCAGCTGGCAAGGGAAGTTCGAATCGAGCACCAAGAAACGTTTGCCGCCCCCTGCGAAAGATTGCTTCATCCCTACTACCAAAAGAGCATGGCCCACGGGTTTACGGAGTGTAATATCAACCGCTTTTCCTGTCGAAATCGAGTGAGTAAGCGATTTTTCCTGATCGGTCGGCTTTTCTTCTACCGAGAAGCCGTCGAGCTGCAGCATCTTACCGGTGCGGATTTCAAATTCCATGTGTAAGGCTTGGGCGTTCTCACTATACTGCTGCCATTCAATAGCAATCCGAAGGGGATTTGTCGGTTTTCCGTTCGTGTCCTTTTCGTCCCAGCTTTTTAGCATGTGTTCAAAGTACTCCGCGCAGGACTTATAGCCCTGAATGACGAGGGGTTCGCCCGCTTCTGTGCGGCTTAAAGCTGTCTTTAGTATCATTTGCTGTTGCTTACTGCTGCGTGGGAGCTCGGGACGGCCGCAGCTAATCTGACCAGTAATGAAGAGTGTATTGAATCGGTTGAAGCCCGTGCATTGCCCGGCCATCACCGGGTTTGAGTAGTTCTTTTTTGGGATGCCAGTGAGCCCTTCCGGGAAGGCAAGTGCGATCATCTCGTTGGGACCGGGGACGGGTTCTTCAAGACGGCATTCCGGTGCCGCTTGCAGCGAGCTAACAACGAGCAATAGCCCTAGTAGAACGTATAGATTTCCCCGCACTTTGACCCCTCGGGGCCTTTGGATTGCAAGCGGCATACCTGCGATTTACGCACACTTCGCGCAGTCTTATTGTATTCAAGGTAGACGTGGCCGGCGAGAGTGCGCCAAGAACCCAAAATCAGTAGTACTTTTGGTGTCAGGCGCAAGCGGGCGAAATCTCGTCTTTGACGGGTGCAGACCTACGGAATACGCCTAGATAGCCCGGGTTTTTTCCGTGTAGCACGGGGCACAAGCGGGTACGTATTTGTCGTCGGCACCAAGTTCAATCACTTCCCCTGAAAGCGTGGGCTTTCCGTCTAGGAGGCGTAGATTAAAAATCGCCTTTCGGTTGCAGAAATTGCAGGTGTTTTTGACTTCCTCGACCGTATCGCAGAGTTCGAGTAACCGGCGGGACCCCTCAAAAAGATCTTGCTTGAAATCAGTGCGCAGGCCGTAGCAGATGACCGGGATGTTCAGTTCCGTCGCCACCTTTCGTAACTGCTCGATCACAAGGGGGGAGAGGAACTGGCATTCATCGACAAGTACACAATGCACGCCTTTAAAGCCGGCCAAATTTAGCTGCGTATCGGGAGCGACAAGGTAGTCTGCGTCGACCATAAGCCCGGCCCGTGATTTGATGGTGTTCTTACCAAAGCGTACGTCCAGTTCCGGCTTAATAAGAATCGTCTTCTTGTTTTGGGTTTTGTAGTTATGCGCCACCGCCAATAGGTTCAAAGTTTTGGCGCTGCCCACAGTGCCGTATCTAAAGTAGAGCTTTGCCATAGCTGTCTAGTCTCCCCTCAATTCGCAAAAGAATACGGTAAGGCCAGCCACCCGGCAATCGTGCAGTGGGTTATTGAGGCAAAGTTTGACTAAGGCCGAGGCCGTGACGTACAGACTGAGTCTGGATGGATATTACAGAGAAGTTAAACGTAGACCTACCGTATTTTGATTGGCTCTTACAGGAGCTTAGCTCGGAGGAGGGCTCCGCCCTTCAAGAAGTGGCCGGGCGCAACGTGCACTGGGGCTACTGGGAGAAACCCGTAGGCGCTGACTTATCCCCTGATGCCATCTCCAAAGCTACCGACGCTCTGACCTGGCAACTCATCAATGCGGTGGAACCCGCCCCTGCGAGCAAGATCTTGGATGTGGGCTGCGGCTTCGGCGGGACAGTTGGCCTGCTGAATGCAAACTTTGAGGGGGTCTCACTTACTGGGCTCAACATTGATCCTCGACAGCTTGAAGTCGCAAAGAAAAATGTAAAAGCAAGATCGGGTAACCAGATCGATTTTGTGCAAGGAAATGCCTGCGAACTTCCTTTTCCCTCCGACTCTTTTGATACGGTTTTTGCGGTGGAGTGTATTTTTCATTTCCCGTCTAGAGATGCCTTTTTTAGAGAGGCTGTGCGTGTCCTAAAACCTGGTGGGAAAATCGTCCTGAGTGACTTTGTATTGCGACTCGCCTGGCTTCCGGTGACCGCAGTCATTTTTCTTTTGCGCAGAAAGGCACTTGTAACGATGTACGGCGCGCATATTAAGCTTGCCTGCCGGTCGCGCTACAAGTTTTTGGCAAAAAAACATGGGCTCGATTGGATTGTCGCACGGGATATCACCAAGAATACTTTGCCTACCTACGATGCGATCGAAAGGTTTGCTGGCACGTGGAAAGAACAGGAAGCTCTCATTCGCTCGGCGAACCGCCCTCTGGCACTGACTTCTCGAATGGGGGCTCTCGGGTACGAGATCCTTGCCTTCAAAAAATCCGCCGCGAGCGGCTCGCGAGCTATTTAGATCCGTCAAAAAGTCTAGCTTTCTGATCGCGCGAGACAATCCGCGTACACCTTTTCTTTTTGGTGCCTATCGATGCTGGGTGCAACCTGTAGGCACTGTGCCCCAACGCGGACGCTTTCAATGGCCGAGGTTGAGACACTAAGGTTGGCCATAGTATCGGCGATTTCTCGGCACGTGCTTTCTATTAGTGGCAAAGTACTTGTCGTAATCACGCGAGGGATGAATCCAGTTCCCCAGTCGACGGCACAATTGGCCTCGTCATAGTACGTAATTCTCACCAAAGGTGTTTCCCCGGTTCCACTGCCACCCGCAAGAATGAGCCGGTTCAGCTTGGACAAAAGCAGGTTTGCGATACAGATGTCCTTATCGGCCGCCTGAGCGCATTGATCCGCCTCTCCCGCCATAGCTGAATGGGATAAAATTAGTCCCGCTAAAAATAAGAATAGTGATTGCTTCATAACTCCCCCCTTTTTGAACGTAGCGGGGGGCGTATTGAAGGGCAAACTATTAGCGGGGGGCTACCGGCTTGCCCTTAACATTAGTGATCATTCTTTGACCTGGATGTGCCGCAAAGATTAAACGGCATGTCCGCTGAGGAAGCGCTCGATGGCGGCACAGGTTGCCGACGGAGAGTCGAAATGCACGAAGTGAGCGCCGCCCGGTACCGTAGCGAACTCAAAACCGCCCAATTCCGCATCCTGTTCTTGTGACTGTGGGGTCGTGTAGAGATCGGCTTCGCCGGCGAGAAGCAATTTGGGGAGCGAAGAAGCTTTTAGTTTTGGCAAAAGGGCATTCGCCGTTAGCGCCCCTTCCGCCATACAACCGAGAAAAAGTTTCGCGGAAAAATTATCCCGTCTGAGCATTTCCTTCCCGCGTTCAATATTGGTTTCATTAAAATAGAGTCGACCTAACTCTTGCGTCCATGCGCTTAGAGTTGCTCCGTTGGGGTTATCCAAAAACTTTTTTTCGCCCGCAAACGCCTCTGCGCTTGCGTGTTTTTCGTACTGTTTTCTCAAATCCAAAAAGCTGCGTTCAGAAAAAGGTACTGAAAGGCAAACCAGAGCCCTAACATCGAGTCCCTCGGACTCGCACAAGTGCGCTGCCCAAATCCCACCAAAGGAATGTCCCAGCAAGATTACGGGAACATCAAGTTCCGCGATGGCAGCTTTCAAATCCAGAAGGGTGACACCGTAGTCAAAGTCTTCGGGGGTCTCCGCTTCACCGGTGTCGGGGGGGTCAATGAAATAGAGGTCGCGCGAATCGCTAAGCTCCGTTAGGCCGTCCATGGTCTGGGAGCTCAGCCCCGGGCCGCCAGGAAGCACTACAACGGGGAGTCCCGGGTTCCCGGATTTCGTACTTATCTTCTTGATTTTACTTGCGTGCACCGGCATACGGCTTCTCTCCATTGCAACTTTTCTTTGCGGGTAGTACTACCTAAGGCCGAAGGCAGTATGCAAGTGGTTATCGATGTAGAAGGGTACTGGCCGATGAATTTTCGTTCCTCAGTGCGTTTAATTCCGCTTCTATTCATTTTCCTCAGTGTTTCGAGCTACGGCATTGTTCTGCCTGGCTGCGACATCGTCATGGGCCATTCGGCAGGAAGTGGTGTGCATTGGGAGAGCGCCATACTGACTGGCGCTGAGGTAACGACTGAGGCCGAGATCCACCGCATTGCGGGGATCGCGCTTGCCCCAGGACCCCTCAACACAGAAGTTCAAGAGTACCTGGCCTCGATGGGGGGGCTCAGAGCCATCCGCACGAACCCCAAATTGTGGGATATCTACCTCCGCCTCTACGATGGCATTACTCCATTTTCTCCGGACTACCAGGAGCTGATTCAGTTTGCCGATTTGAACCTCCCGCAGTCGGGAAAGATCGCCGATATCGGTGGGGGGACGGGCCCCTTCTCGGCGTGGCTCCTATTGCGAGCGCGAAACAGAGAGATACATACTATCGATATGTCGCCCGCTGGCCTTGCCCTTGCGAGAGAAAAAATGGAGCGTGTCGCGGCCTCTTTGGGTGAACCTTTGCCGAGCTTTGACATCATGGAGCTCAATCTTCTCAATTTTACAGGGAACGAACTCACGGGCCTTTCGGGGGCCGTGATGAATAACGTGCTCTACAACATTCCATTGGAAGCTCAACTTGAAGCGATGAAGAAGTTACGTGCGATGATGTTGGCTGGGGCCACTCTCATTGTCGCGGATCCAAACGGGGACGTTGTTACTAAAGAACTATTGGAAAAATCCGCAAAAGACGTGGCCATAGGCGCTGTGAAAAACGGGAGTACGCCGTCAGACTTTGATATCGCCTTGGGAATTTATATTAACGTCGAGATTCTTCGAGGGGGAATTCCCCCGTTTCGGCCGGCGGCAGATCTGGAAAATTTGTTTCGAGAGGCTGGCTTCAAAGTAAAGAAGCGCATTGTAAATTCTTTTTACTTCGGTCTACTAACGGTACTTGTCCTAGAGGCCTAAAGTGGCTTCCACGCACGCTTCTACGGAATTGAAGGGCCCTTCGGTCAGGCCTTCGTGATCAATCGGGGATACGTACCATGAGGAGCCTCCCCAGAAACAAACGCCCTTTTGACTCGAACCTCGTGTGGCCGTCAGGCAATCTTCAAAATCCATGATCGAACTCCCACCCATATAACCAAAATCAGGACGCCCGGGAACGGTGCCGGTATAGAGCGTCGGTTTCCAACCATCGAGACCGGTACGACTACAGATGACCCCGAACTCCTGATTAGCGGCTTCGACGGCGCGCTCACATTCGCTTATGGACTTCATAGCATTTTGTCCGAGGAGTCCCTTGGGTGTTTGACTGTAGTCTTGGTACTGCGTGCCGTTCTGAATGACTTTGAGGTAGAACGGGCGGTAACGCGAGTTCCCGAGATCCTTGCATTCGAAATGCGATTCCAGCGGGACTTCAACGAACGCCAGAGCGCGCCAAGAAAAGACGCAGCACAATAGAAGTGTACTGAGACGAACATTCATTTTTGGCTCCTGGTTGATTGGATGGGGTGGTCGTAAGAACTATTTTCCTCCAAGGGATCGCAATCCACAAGGCATAGCTTTCACTTATCATACGCATTGCATCTATAAATTTCAGTTATTTCATAATTTCCCCTAGTCTCAAGGGAGTGGTTGGGGCGGTGCCCCGACGCGGTTAAGGGACATGGGCGATTTGGGGGGAGTATGAAGATCATTGAACGAACGTTGCCGAGCGAGGGGTGGGGCCTCGCAACGCTCAAACCCGTCCTATGTACCACTATCGTACCGGCTGTTTCGAATCCCGAAAAACAGGCCAAAGCGATCCTTGCGGTCTTTGCTAAACACCGACGGATGGTTTTGGCTGAACAGTCCTGCGAGACAGATTGCCCGGCGTGCGTCGCTCCGCACTTTCAAAAGGCGGTCGCTGCGGTACGAGCCGGCAAGCCTGTTGAGTTTGTTCTTCCCGCGTTTCCTGGAAAATCTCCAAACCCGGACAAAGTTTTGGGACACCTTCCAGACATGGCGGAGTTAAAGGCGCTGCAGTTCTTAGATTCTTTATGCCGGCAGATCGAAAAAATCTACCGTCCAGGAGCTCGCTTGGTTCTCTGTTCCGACGGCCGCGTTTTCAGTGATTTGGTCGGTATGAAAGAGTCCCATGTCAGCGCCTATCAGGCAAAGATCAGCCAGATCATCGCAGAACATTCTCTAAGCACGCTTTCTACTTTTAATCTTGATGAGTCGTACGGTGGGAAAAACTTTGCCTCCATGCGCCTGGATCTAATGGAGGAATATGGTCAGCCTTTGGATACCCTAAAAGAAAAAGTGCGAAGAGGGGGGAAAGGATCTGAAACTCAGGTAGATCAGGAAGCGCACCGGATGTATTGCGGAATAACGCGGTTCTTGTTCGAAGATGCGCTTGTTCCAGGGCAGACCAAGAGTCGCACCGCCATTCAAAAAGAGAGCCGAACTCGGGCCTACGAAGTCATCCGCCGGAGTAACGCGTGGAGTGAATTGGTCGCAAAGCGCTTTCCTGGCGCTATCCGCCTTTCGATCCACCCTCAGTCGTGTGGTGCGCGTAAGCTGGGAATCCAGTTGCTTGCGGCCAACAACTGGTTGACACCTTGGCATGGGGTCGCGCTCAGTACCGGCAATGAGTTTGTTCTTACCAAGCGTTCACACGCGGAAAAAATTGGCGCAAAGTTGGTACTCGATGGCAGTGGGCAACCGAGCCACTACGAGCTAAAAGGATCCTGCTAGTTAGGGGAGAGCATGTCTTTACAGTACTCAAAAATTGGAAGCGTGGGAGTTCTAGTCGAGGCTCAAAGTGCGCAGCAGAGCCTTGTTAGTCTGGATTTGCCCGAGCTGCGCGCTCTTTTCGAGCGGGAGCACCTGCTGGTCTTAAGAGGCTTTCGTAGTTTCGAAAGGGTCGACGCCTTTACAGAGTACTGCGAACTATGGGGGGAGATTAGTCTCTGGCCTTTTGGAAAGGTACTGGAACTTGTAGAGCAGAAACAACCTGAAGATCACATCTTTGATTCTAACTACGTTCCTTTGCATTGGGACGGGATGTACCGGCCTGAAGTGCCGGAGATTCAGATATTCCACTGTGTGAGTGCACCGGGGGAAAACGCGGGCGGAAGGACCACCTTCTCCAATACCGCAATCGCGTACGCTAGGGCCTCCGAAACGGATCGTGCGCGGTGGGCAGGCGTGCGCGGCGTCTACGAAAGAAAAATGGAGTTTTATCATAGCAAGAGCGTGGCTCCGATTGTCACCAAGCACCCAACAAGAGGTTATACGGTGATGAGATACTGCGAGCCTCCAAAGGAGGGAGATAGCGCTTTCATTAACCACCCTCTGTTTTCTTTTGAGGGAATACCGGAGTCTGAGACTCGGGAATTTACTCAAAGTATGAAAAAGGCGCTTTACGATCCTGCAAATTTTTACGCACACGAGTGGAAGACTGGGGACGTTGTTCTTTCGGATAACCACACGCTCCTTCACGGGAGAGAGGCCTTTGTAAGCGGATCCCCTAGGCATTTAAGGCGAGTTCATGTACTTGGAAAACCGGCGCTTAAAAATCCGCACCTGGAGTTTCACCAATGAAGATAGAAGAAACGGATATAGTCATCGTCGGCGCTGGACCTGTCGGGTTAATGTGCGCTTACCTTGGTTACCTATGTGGACTTCGCACGGTGGTGCTGGACAAGTCGGAGGGGCCGCTGCAGGTAGGACGTGCCGACGCCCTGAATGCGCGCACTCTACAACTGCTTGAGGTCGCGGGCCTCTTTGACGCTCTTTACCCGCTTGGAAAAACCTGCAACACGAGCTCCGTGTGGGAAGGCGGAAAGTTTCTGTCGCGCCAATCCTCCTGGTGGGAGGAGCTTGAGGGTTGCTTGCACAAACATTTTTTGATGTTGGGCCAGCCACACATTGAGAAATTGCTCGACGAAAAGCTTAAAGAAGTTGGAACACCCGTGCGGCGGCAGTCGGATGTGGCTGCGATTGAAATTGTGGATGGTACCTGCGTCACCGAGCTCGCAAGTGGCGCAGTGCTGCGATCCAGGTACCTCATCGGAGCGGACGGTTCGCGATCGGTGGTGCGTGAGCATTTTCGCGTCCCCTTTGAAATTACCCGCCCTCAAATAGTTTGGGCCGTAATCGACGGAGTGATTGAGTCAGATTTTCCGAAGGTACCGGAGATTATTGTGTTTCAGGCGGAGTCGTCGGATGTGGCTTGGATTCCCCGAGAGGGAGATATCGATCGCTTTTATGTTCGGATGGACACAAAGGAATTTGAGCTGGAGGACGCGCTGTCCAAGATCAACCGTGCGATGTCCCCGCACGAGCTTCGTTTCAAACGCATTGACTGGTTTTCGCGTTTTTCTGTGAAAGAGTCCGTGGCGGAGCGGTTTTCCTTGGGTGACCGCGTTTTTCTTGCAGGCGATGCCTGCCACATACACTCCGTTAATGGAGGACAGGGACTCAATACGGGTCTAGCGGATGCCTTTAACCTTATGTGGAAGCTGAATCGAGTTATCAATCATGGCGCGTCTGCACGACTACTGGGTACCTATGAGGACGAGCGCAAGCCTGTAGCGCTAAGTGTAGTGGCCACCTCCGGGGAACTGGTCCGCTCGACGAAATATTCTGAGAACGGCACGCACGCGCAGGACTACGTAAAAATAGTTCAGAAGCGCTCTGGGAATGTGACCGGTATGGGCATTCGGTATGGAGAAAGCGGGCTGAAGGGGCAGCGACTGTTTGATTTCGAGCTCACAAAGAGCGGTGTGCGGACGCGGCTCTACTCCCTACTGGAGTACTCCAAGTTCTCCTTATTGGTGTTTGGGAAAATTAGCGAGCCGCCGGCTCTTCCCGACTATGTGCAGCTGATTGAGATCAGCTGCGAAGAAGGTGAGAGCGATGTTTGGACGGACAGCGGCTATTACAAGGGGCAGGCGATTTTGGTCCGGCCCGATTCCTATATCGAGGGCGTGGCGTCTCTAGACGGTGTCAATTTGCTTTTAAAAGGACTGTCCGATGACAAATAAGGAAAAGGCACGAGCCTACTTTAGCGCTGTGAATCGCTATGACACGATGGCCATCGAAGCTATGGTGGATGAAAACTACATCCAGCACAATCCAAATGTCCCAACGGGGCGGGCGGCCTTTCTAGCCTTGATTCCCAAGTTACAAGCCCATCAAACCCAAATCGAGAACATTCGGATTCTTGAGGATGGGGACTTTGTGGCGATGCACCACCGATGGAAAAATGCGTGGCCACTGGGTGGGGAGAGTCTGGTGGCTTTTCACGTGATTCGATTCGATTCCGCAGGGCTGATTGCGGAACACTGGAGCGCTATCGATAACCCTGGTTCTGGCAACGAAGTAAAAGCACTTTCCTATACGAAACAGCACAAGATTCTCTCCGAGGGAAATCTCGTACTTATGATCTCTGAGGGGGAGCAAGATGAAAAACCAGCTGCCATTTACGATCTCCTGTGCTTTCAGGGCGGTAGAGTTGTCGAACACTCGAATATCACGCAGCTCATCCCCCAGACTCGGACGATCAATAACAATACGATGTTTGGGTTTTGAGTTTGCAAAACACCCCCTCCCGTACTTTCCGAGCTCGGTATTTACTTAAGTAAAGTCTGAGGAGTAAGCTCGCCGCCAGTAACAGGAGTGACTATTGGCAGAGCGACACTCAACTACAAGACTCCCACGGGGTGTTTGGGCCCTCGGTTTCGTTAGCCTGTTCATGGATATCTCGTCCGAGGCCATTCACGGCTTGCTACCCGTATTTTTAGTCTCTGTACTGAGCGCGAGCGTGGTGTCGGTAGGCATCCTGGAGGGGCTTGCCGAGGCGGTTGCCCTGGTGATGAAGGTTTTCTCGGGACCGCTCAGCGACTGGTTGGGACGTCGAAAGCCGGTGGTGCTGCTTGGTTATTCGATGGGCGCTTTGAGTAAGCCTTTTTTCGCTATCGCTGGCAGTGTTTCTGTCGTGTACGGGGCGAGGCTGTTTGACCGGATGGGTAAAGGGATTCGAGGGGCCCCAAGGGACGCTCTTGTTGCGGATCTCGCGCCCAAGGAGCTGCGAGGAAGAGCGTTTGGACTCCGACAATCTCTAGATACTGTTGGCGCCTTTCTAGGGCCTTCGCTTGCGATGCTCTTGATGTACCTGACTCACAACCACTATCGGACTGTGTTTTGGTTGGCCACGATCCCCGCTGTATTGTCGGTATTCATTTTATATTTTGGAGTGCGCGAGAAAAAAGAGGAGACGGCGGAGGACTCCAGTCGACGACTCCAGTTGAGTGAACTCAAGACATTTTCCTCTTCATTTTGGCTCGTCGTGGGGGCTGGCGCCGTGTTTCAATTGGCGCGCTTTAGTGAAGCATTTTTGATTCTTAGGGCCAGAGACTTTGGTGTGGCACTGGCCTTTTCCCCGGTTGTCCTGATCGTCATGAATATCGTTTATTCGGCGAGCTCTTATCCGGTTGGCTTACTTTCTGATCGCATTAGGCGAGAATGGCTGCTGCTTGTCGGCCTACTCATTCTCTGTGCTTCCGATCTTCTATTGGCTACCGCAACGGGTCTGTTGGGCGCCTTTTTCGGAATTGCGCTGTGGGGTCTGCACATGGGTTTTACCCAAGGGATTTTGGCGGCCCTCGTTGCCGATACCGCCAAGGCCTCGCGGCGCGGTACGGCCTACGGAATATTCAATCTCTTCAGTGCGCTCGCACTTTTGCTTGCAAGCACGCTCGCGGGATTTTTTTGGCAGTATTTTGGGGCGAGGGTTACGTTTTTTGTAGGAGCAGGGCTTTCGCTCTTGAGCTTTGGTGTGTTCCTTTCCCTGAGGGGCCTATGGGGGAAGCGCTGACGCACGGCGCTACCCGAGACAAGTGTTAAGCGCAGGTCGTTGTGCGCCTAGATTTATTCGACAAGTCGTCGTTCAATTAAAGGATAGCAATAATATTTGGGGGAAGAGCGTGCAGAGCTACTACTATCGGCCCATCCCACACGTCTTGTTTTGCCTAGTCTTTGGATTCGGTTTCGTTAGCAAAGCCGATTTTGAGATCTATTTGAAAGACACCAATAGGATTCCGCTTTACGCCCAGCAAACAAGCTATTGGTGTGGAGCGGGTGCCGGTCAGATGACCCTTGAGGGCTTTCCGGATGATGTGAACTACAGCTACGCGCAAAAAGCGGTCTGGGATGAGATCCAGAAGTACAAGGTGGAACAGGGTTGGTATGCCGATCCCGATGGGTTGAAGGGGGCGCTTGCGCAGCTCGGTAAGGATAGCCATTGGGAAGCCACTTGCGCTAAGACGCGAGACGCGATCACGCGCCTTACCATCGACGGAATGTACATGGGTAAATTCCCTGTCCCGGTTTTGGTATACGGACACGCCCACTGGGTGGTTGTGATTGGCGCAACTCTTGAAGAGCACCCCATGATGTCGATGGTGTTGAAACTAAAGACCATTGAGGCGCACGATCCGTGGGAGGCGCAACACGTGCTGGTGAGTGGAGAGGCTTGGCTCAAAAAATATTGGAATGAAACGGGAGGTTCAGGGAAGTGGGGAAACTGCTATGTAGCAGTGCATGAAGTGGAAGCGCGGAAGAAGAGCCTTTTAGCCGGTATGAAAATTGTAACCGAGAAACAACCTACAGACGGCTCGGCTATTTCCCCCGATCTGGCTCTCACTAAAGCCAAAGCTTACTTGACTCAGATCACAAAGGAACGCCCTGCCTTCAAAGATTTGTCCGATGGATTTCTTTTTGATCCAATGCTTGTGACACATGAAAACGGGAATTACTACCTAGTCCCGGTCGGCAAGAAAAAGAACGGCGAGAGCCTGGGGGCGGTGATGGTGAACGCCTACTCGGGCGCGTGGGAAGGGCTCAGCCTATTTCAAAAGCCGCTTCGTTACCGCAAACAAAAGCAACAGGGGCAGTGGGTATTTTATCCTAGTGAAGAATCTCGCTCACCCTTTCACCCCGTCTACCAGACCGCCAAGAGCTACGTCGATCTCGACGGCAAGGTGTCGAGCGAACTCCATGAGCTAGGGCGCGGAAACTGATGGACCTAGGGCCGTCGCCGCATTCGATGCGGGATGTGAAAGCGGTTGTAGCCGTACTTCGAAGCGATAAATGGCTGCTCGTTAGATTTCATGCGAATTTCAGCAAAAGGAACTTCCGTCCCATCTTTCAATACGAAAATAAGATCAAACAGCTTTCCGTCCACTCCGAAATAATTCGCAAATTCGAGAGCCATGTGTTTGCCCGTCAGAAAACGCGTTTCCTCGCGGACGGCTTCAGGGGCGCGGAGTACAAGATAGTCGGCGTCCCGAATAGCATCGACATTGGCCCCAGCCCTTTCCAGGCGTGCAATCAAGTGATCAATTGCAAGATGCAACGGTGAGTTCATAAATAAGGACAAGCCGTTTGCAACCTGCCTTAACATAAAGCTCGGACGCGGAAGTTTGGTTTTGAAATCGTGTGCAAAAAACCGCAGATCATCCATCGGATCCAGTTGGGGGATGGTGTGTATGCCTACGGGATCTCTTCCTTGCTCATATAGCATGAACGCGTAGCCGGGTAGATACTTCCCGCCCATCGGCGGTGCGCCCAAAGACAAGCGGCCCATGCCGTCTATCTCGATGCCGTCCAATGTACGCAAGACGTTTGGTGCGCTCGTGCCGATCGCGTGAAACAAATTCCAACCCGGAAGCACATTGATCCACCACCTGGATTCAGACTCGGAGTTGGTATAGGTCTGTAGCATTTGAAGCGGAAAACTCATGGCCGACACGGCCTGCATGCAGCCGGATTCAAAATAGCTGGGCGGATTTTCAAAGCGTGTCGCCTGCATCCGCTGGTATTGGTAGGCCTGCTGCTCGCTAGTAGACCAATTGATGTCCACTTTCGCGTACAGGGGGAGAGCCAAGACTAGCGTTAAGAACCACAGAGTAGACCGCATAAAACCTCCTGTGTTTAACTCATCTGCGCGACGCGCGAAGTCAACCTGAGGCGCTTTTTTGGCGCCGCAGGAGAGCGGAGTGAGAGGGTTTCGAAAATGCGCTAGTATTAATAAATGAACCTTCTTCGCGCTTTTATCTGGGGCTTTGCGCTTGCGGCGGTTTTCTTGTTTTTCCCCCGTCCAGGGCATGCCGAGACCGTTTTTTCTCCTCTCTGGCCAGACACCATTGGGGACACAGAGGATCCCAATTTTGTGGGAAGCCCTGAGCTATTGAAAATGCGAAGCCAGATCAAAGCGTGCTCAAAGACGGTGGATCCCTGTGTGCGGCTCGCTTACGATACAATCCAAGTCACATCCGTCGAACCCAAACTAGAAGAATGCAAGGAAACCGAAGAAGCGGATTTTCAGTCGCTATGGAAGACTCTATCCCCGTGCTACAAGAAAATTCAGGATACCGCGAATGTAGCGCTCGCGGCGGCGAGACTTAAGTGCGTGAATACTTGCAATGCGTGCGTCCACAAACTAGTTGGCCAACAGAGCGAATACCCTATTTGCAACCCGACTATTCCCTATCTTTTTCAAATCTCGGGCTACGACAAGAGCATTAAAAGCTTCCAGTCCGATCTCAAAAATCGCGTTGTTACACCCGGAGAAGCGTCTCAGCCTGATACTCGCGAACGGGATGGGATAAAAACTCCGACGCACAAATGATGAGTTTTTACCGGATAGAAGAGGGTACCCTTATTGCCTACCGAGGCGATTTTTGATCGTCTTGTGTCCCGAAGATCTTGTCCGGCCCTGCGGAAACCAGTTCATAATTCTTTGCACCCGTGGGGCTGAATCGAAAAGGGGTTCCCCAAGCGTCGATCAGATCGCCTCGCCGTAAGTAGGGTCCGTTCCAATCTCCACCGGGATTTTCAAAGAGATCTTCAAGTCTGGACGGAAGCCTTTGAACGGCATGGTAGTGCATCAAGAGGGCGGACTTTATCCTCATTTGCCGGCTGCCTGTTTCCATCTCGGCAGCCTGCGATTCGTATTTGGTATTCTCTTTGTTCAACTCATCTTGGGCTTTTTGATAGAATTCCTGAAACTCTGTTTTCAAACCAGCGCGAAGCCTTTGCTTTTCTTCAGGGGTGCAGGCGGGAACTTTTTCGATACAGGCAATGATTTTAGCCTGATACTTCGATAACGGAAGAATACTCTCTCCCGATTTTACGAGTCCTTTTTTGCATTTTTCTTCCAGTGAGTATTTGCACTCGTCGCTCAGATCCTCAGCGGCAAAGAGTGTGGTGCAGATGAAAAGGAAGGCAAATAGTCGAAACATTGCTTACCTGCTGGAATGGTCCAAATTCACTAAGCTGCCTGGTCGAATTTGAGGCGCTCGCGGGTCCCGTACCAATCGGACTCCAATAGATCCTTCATTATTCCCAAGGCATCATTTCCGGTCCCTTGGCTCAAGCGAAGACTCAAGCCTTCGTATTCACCAAGAACTAGCGACGCGTAGGTAAGACAGCGACTTCGCGTTAACCACCTCGCCAAGCACGCGAGGGCCAGCAATTCGCGCTCGATTGTGGAAAATCTGCCTAGTTCCGTCATTATTCTTTCCACTTGCCCAAGCCGACGCAAAAAGGGGATGTCGTAGTCATAGAGGTCCTTCAGCAAGCGCGCCAACTGAGCAAGAGCGCGGAATTGGCGCTTCCCGCTTCTTATCGCTCCCCCTAGTTGGGCGACTGTTTTGAAACGTCCTAACCATTGTCGGTCTTTCACTGCACGGCTCCATAAAAAGGCATCTAGGAAAAAACCAGGGTGGTTGTGAGATCCTGATTTTCGCACGAGCGAGATTATTTTTCTGAGATCCCCGCTCGTTCTCAAGTCTACTAAATGCGCCTCCCACTCGAGTTCTCTCAAGTGACTGGATTCCAGACCGCTCCACTCCCGCGTGTGAGCAATCAAGGCCTTTGCCTCGTCCAGACGGTTTGCCAGGCGAAGGAGTCGAATTCGTTGTACACGGGCGCGGAAGCGGTTCGCGAGATTTAGGGGACCTGTCTCAGCGGCAGCAAAAAACTCCAAAGCCAGACGCGATTGCGCTACCCGAAACGCCCGAATACCTGAGGACAAAGATTGCAGGTCATAGTTTTCTTGTGATTTCAGGCTGACAAACTGAAACGCCATCTGCTGCTGACACAAAGATCGCCAAAGGTTTCCTCGTGCCCAGGAAAGCTGGCTTACGAGCAAGTAGGCGTCCCGGTAAAGGAACGAAAGCGCGGAACCCCGAGGAACGAGTTTTTGCGTTTCAAGCAATGCAAGCAATATCGACTCGAGCTTGCGAACGGTATCTCGATGAAAGAGAGGACCTTTAGTCTGGTAGCTCAAGGCGTAAAAAGTGTAAACAAAAAGGTAGATCTCTGCGTTGTCTGCGGAACTCCGCTCATATTCTGAAATTTTAGAGGTAAGATGTTTGCGAAGTCTCAACCGATCTGAAATTTCACTAAGTTCCCTTTTGATGGCTGCGCGCGCTCTATCCATCTCAAGACGGCGCCATGGCTTGGTTTTTGAGCGCTCCATCTGATCCATCTCCAGGTTTGTACCGTTGAATTATTTTTGCCTTTGATAGATGTTCGTGATCTCTACTTCACTCAGTTCGCGCGTCCAATAAGCAAACTCATCCAGATCCCCAAACCAGCCCGATCCCAACGCAAAGTCTAAGTTGTTCGGAGCCCAGGGAACGGGGCCCGGAATGTCGATTCTTTGCCCGTTGAAATACACGCGGTACCGTGTATCCGAGACTGACCAGGTGAATGCGACGTGGTTCCAGCTTCCTAGCGCACTGGTACCAATATCAAATTCCTGTGTGGGTTGGGCGTAATCATTAAATTGAATCCGGAATTTTTCCCAAGGACCATCGTAGTGTATTTGCATCCCTGTATTACCATTGTCGTGATGTATGCTCGAGAAGATCGTGTATATGCCGGTGCTTGCCTCTGTGAGTCGGGCCCATATTGAGATAGTGCCCGATGTCTCGAAGTGCGTAAGCGGTACGGAGAGCAAATTGTCCACTGAGCCGTCGAAAGAGAGTCCCCGTGATAGGCGGCCGGCTACAGTGTAATTTAACGCGTTGGGTGCGTGTAGAGTTGCGTCTAGTCCGTTTAGTGAGCTGTCCTGTATGGCGGACATGTGGGTCATTCCAAAATCATTCAAGTGGTATAGAACTATATTGGAGGTCATGTCTAACCAAGGACTAGTTGCTGAGGGGGAGGGTAACTCTACCTCGGCTGTTCTATAGAGTGTAAAGACAGCTGCGGGTGTCTCCAAATCTGCAACGGCGGCGGACGGATATGAAGTCGAATAAGAGGAAACGCGAATCGAATCCGTGGAGGGCTGGGTCGGGTGTACGCTCACGACAAGAAAACCGCTCTCCCTGGGAATCGACGCACTAAAGCCACCTGCTACTACTTGGTGCGCGGATCCGCGTTGGCTCCCGGATAAAGTTACGGTGCCGCTTGCGCTGGCTTCAATGTCTTGCTGCACCTGCTCTGCGGAAAGTACGTGAATCGACGCGTAGACCGACGGGTTTCCGTAGGTTTCTACCGCCCCAGTTTCTGCAGTGACACGAATTTCAGTCGTGTCTACCTCCACGGAAAGCTTGGCGACATCCAAGGTCGGCGCGAATATCCATGATGGAATTTCCTCAAGCTCGTCTTGCGGTCCGCTGCGTTTATGGCATGCGCTGAACGCCACGAGCGTTGTGAGCAGTAAAAAGAGCGTAATTTTTCGAAATTTATGCGTCATCAAGACTCTCAGTCAACGGTCCACAAGATTCATCTAGGAAAATGAATTCTTAGTATATGGGAAGATGATGAAGCGATTGTGAAGGCTCCGACACATCCCGCCACGTAATCCGCCCGATTCCCACCGCATGGAAGAGTCTAATAAATACAGGCATATATGCGACAGGGGGGTGCCAATGGTGCCAAATGAGGCCTGCCTAAAGTGTAGCAACGTTCCAAGTTATCAAATTAACACCCCAAAGTGCGCTGTTTCGGTCTGGTTCGGAAATTTTTTGACGGCCGACGTAAGGTCACTCCCGTGCCGAGCAAGGCCAAAGCGTCTAAATCGAGTTCGTTTTGGGTGCGGTACGCGCGTTGCAGTTTCATTCGATCGTAGTATTCGCATCTCAATATAGGAACGTTTAATGCGGAGGTACCCCATGGATTCAAGATCCTCGAAGCTTAAAGCGCTGAAGAACCGTCTTGTTGTCATGTATGTTTTGGTATCGACTATGGGTTGCTTGCATTCCCAGCGATACGCGGACGTTGAGCCTGACTTTACACAGAGGCCATCAATTGAGTTTGAGTTCGCAGCTGCCAAACAACCCTTGTCTTTGAGAGTTCAGGTGCACCCTGATGGAAGCGACGAGCCTGTGATCGATGAGTCATCCATAATATGGAACAGGGACCATTCGATGCAGAGTGTGCTTCCTTTGGGGGTGTACAACATAACCGTTGAGCGATTTTCACACTCTGCCATCAGGCCGGAAAAATGGTCGCAGTCGCTTTTCTTGGACTTCTCCCGACCGGTAACGGTGCGCGTGGGCTCGGAAGGGGTATCCGTCGTAAGACGGAGCTATTAGCTGTCACCAAGTTTTCCTTCTATTCTGTTGGGAGTCTAGTCATGCTTTCTGAAAGATCACCCAATCAAGCCGGTTATGCGCTGCTTTCGTTGTTAGTTGCCGGATCGATACTTTCTCTTTCCGTGCTGTTTGCGCAGTCAAGTCTTTTGCAGGTGCGTGTACAACAAGTCCGAGTAAATCGGAGATTGATTGCTCAATCCTATGCTACGGAGTTGATCGAATACTTTCGTTCGATGACCAACGATCTCTTGCTATCGTACCTTCGCCGGACGCCGAGTGCGGCAAGTCCCTACAGTCTCTGCCAACGGGTGAATGAGGTTGATCGGCGAACTGGAACGATCCGTTTACCCGATCCCTTGGCGAGTCTTCCCCAGTCCGCCACCGATAACCCTGTTTGGGGACTAGCGGCCGCCAATCGCTACTATCAAGTTGAGGTGCTCGATCGCCTTAGCCTGACACCAGTGAGTGCGGCTTGCGGGCAAAGTCCCTCAAGCTACACGCGAAGGGAAAACGAGTCCTTCTTTGTGACCGTGGGGGTAAGTTGGTTAGATACGGACAGAGGTGAATCTCAACCTCACGAGCTGACACTTGGCATGTTTTTGCAGGAGCCCTAAATGATTGATGAACGAGGATTCGGATTGTTGGAGCTTATGATAGTCACGGCGCTCACGGCCCTTCTGTCGGTGCTTGCTGCCGGAGTGATGGCACCGACTGCTGAACTTAAGGAGGCTATTTTGCAGCGCGGATCCGTGGAAAGTGAAGTTGTAAGCGCAGCTCAGCACGTCCTAAACGTTGGGAGAGCGGCGGGAAATTCGACCGGTACCGTTGGATGCACAAATACGACTGACACGCTTACGTGCGACGTGGATTTTAGTCGCTCCTCGATCGACACATCCACGCGTGTGCGCTTCCGTTTCCTGTCAGAAAGGCAAGCGTTGGTTTACGAGCGCCAGCTATCTGAGGCGCCTGAAGTGTGGGAGACAGAGCGGATGTATCATGGAATCTCTGCCTTCATTCTGTGCGGAGATGCCCAGATGGGTGCGAGTTGCCCGCTCGCCCCCCAGCTCATGAATCGGGAACATACCGCAAATCTTGGGCCGCAGGTTGCTTTGGCTCCGCCGCTGCCACCCGGTACACTTTCAGCGACGCCTAGCTCAACCGGTTCCAATAGGTTTTTTCGATTTCGGATGGAAGGATTGCCAGAGCGAGCAGATTTGGGAAAGGCACCACCGTTCGCAGTCCAGTACGCTTTCTACGTGCGAAACCCCCTGTTCTTAGGTGACGGATCGGTGGTGTATCAATATGGAACGAAATAGACGAGCTAAGAGTCCTTTGGACAACGCGCGCGGAAGTATCACGTTACTCCTTGCCGGAATGGTCGGGCTTACAATGCTCGTCTCCGCTTCGCTGGTTAGCGTTGCCTCGGGACGCATGGCACTCCAAAAAGGAAGGTACTTTCAATCCGGGCAAGAAGTGTTCGATGCTGAAGTCGCTGCATTGCACGGCTACTATGCTCTTCGTGCGGGTTTATTACACCCGGAATCGAGTGGGAGGCGGGCATTGGCTTTTAGTTCAACTGAGGCACCGGCGGGGTCATTGAATGCGAATTCCAGAGTTGGGATTTCTGTAAACGATCCCGTTGGCGTAGGACACTCCTTCACCCAGCGCTTCAGTGTTGGGGAGATGTTCCTGAATTTACCTCGCGCGATTTCATCCGATCCCACTTCATTCGATTTCTCAAGCTCCCCTTTATGCGGAGCGCGTCGCGCCTTTTCGCATGCCAGCGGAGGCCCGAGCCAAACTTGCCTTCGCTTTGTCGAAGCACCGCCGAGCCCCGCGCCCCCGACCGGTATACCCCCCACTGAATCGCCCGAGAGTTCGCCAGGATACTATATTTCGATGGCTTGTGACCGGAGAACGACGGATCGCTGGTATGCGCTAATGGTCGCCCGCTTCTCCGGGGACGGACGGCTTGATAGGCACTTCGGTGATGGTGGAATCGCGCGATACGAAATGAGCGGCGGGCTTATAGTGCCATCCTTGCTCGCGGTTCAGCCGGACGGTGGAATTTTGCTAGCGGGACACGAACAGGTAGATCGCGCAGGTAATCTCCCTCAAAGCCAGTCCACCTTTTTCTTTCATCGTTTTCTGCATGACGGTCGCAACGACGAAGCCTTTGCTCAGGGTGGACATCGCAGGACTACCGTTCCGGCGACGCGTGGCGGATCGGATACTAATCTTGGTCAGCAATCCACGTTGCTTCTCTCATCGGGGAAAATCCTCTCTTTTGGATGGGAGGAAACCCATCCCACTGACATTCCAATCATGGCGCGCTTCCATTCAGATGGTACTCTCGACCGTTCTTTCGGGGGCGGTAGCGGCGTAGCCTCCTATTCGCGAGTTTCCGGAAACAATGGAGGGTTTTATGCGTCCGCAGTTGAGCTATCGGATGGCGGTATTCTTGCGGTTGGGGGAGAACACAATCCGAACCGCACCTATCTTAGCCGCTATTTCTCTGATGGCATGGCAGACACCAGCTTTGGTGACAGCGGTACATTGAACATCAGTTCTTTCTTGGCGTTCAAGGCCGCCGCATGGGCTAGGCATGCTCCACTTGTTCAGAGCGACGAGAAGATTGTGTTGGGGTTTGGAGCCGCCATCGTTCCTAGAGGGCCCGCGGGGCCACGTCGACTGAGCGGCAATGGAGCAATGGAGGCGCATTATCCCGCCCTGAACTCTGAGAGCTTGACATTTAGTTTGGATGAAAACTCAGATACCTATGCCTTAGCCATTCAGCAGGATGACAAGCCCGTTGCTTTTCGACGTGGCGTGAATTTCGGCACATGGGGGATGAGCTCTCACTCCGCCCTCTTTCGCTACAACACAGATGGTTCTTACGATATGTCTTTTGGGGATTCCGGTTCGCTCCCGCTTCCGACTCTCGATGGATCCACTATGCGCCAAGCAGTGATTCAAGACCTTCACGTGCTGCCGAACGGCAAGATTTTGGGTGCGGGAGGTGTTGGCGTCATTCGTCATTTTCGGATTACAGCTCAGGGGGCGCTCGATTCCCGGTTTGGAACCGGCGACGGTGAGGGCGATCGATTGGAGTTACCTGACTGCCAGGCCTATAGGTTGGCGACTATCCCTCCCGTCTCGAATTAAGGCTGCATGGCTTGCGCGAATTGCATGAGCCGGTGCAACGGGAAGAACTCGAGGAGTGGAGGCAGAAGCTTTTTAGAGGCGTGAAAGTTTGGTACTCTGTTTCCACTATGAGAGTGCTTTTTCTTTTCTTGCTTTGTTTTTCCTTGCCGGTCTTGGCAAGGCAGCGTCCTCGTTTTGAGATTGAACTTCAACCGGGGGTTGCCTGGCAAAGCCGGAACGAATTCTCAATTCCGACGGTAGGCGGCACCCGCGTCCGCCTCACGGACTTTGGTCCGCGCGGCACGTTTACATTGCGTGGGTACGGCGTCTGGAACATCAACGATCGCCATTCGCTCCGTTTGCTGATCGCGCCTTTTACTAGCCGCCTGAGCTTTACCCCTGCGGCACCGATCTCTTTTAATGGGCAGAATTTTGCGGCCTCGACTCCACTGGAAGCTACCTACAAATTCAATTCCTATCGCCTTACGTACTTTTACCGCTTTCCCTCAGAGTCAGCCTGGCGCTTTCGTTTGGGTTTTACTGCCAAAATTCGAGATGCCTTGATTGGTCTCTCGGACGGCACCACAAGCTCAGAGAACGTAAACGTGGGATTTGTTCCTCTGCTCCATTTCGGTGCTGTTTGGTTTCCGTCTCCGGATTGGCACTTGGAGCTTGATCTGGATGGGCTCGCTGCACCTCAAGGCAGGGCCTTTGATGTTGCCCTGTCTGTGGGTTACACCGTGAACGACTTTACGTTCCAAGCTGGGTACCGCACCGTGGAAGGCGGGGCAGAAAACGATCGAGTGTTTACGTTTGCATGGCTGCACAGCGCATTTGTGGGAATCAAGTGGAGCCTGGGTGCGCTCGGGAGCCATTCATTGAACTTGAACGAATCATCGCTGTAGCGACACTTTTTGCAAAATAGTTGGTACTTGTACTGCTGGCTGAATGTCTGTCCGCAGAGGTTACACGACCTGAATATCAGCGGCCGTTGTTTTCGCGGGCGTGCCTTTCTTTTCTTAGATTCGTTTCGCCTTTCTCCTAGGACCCGGAAGCGTTGCTGCGTAGGGCCCTCCATTGGAATAAGGCGCAGCCTTCGTTTGTTGGTCTCGGTTTTCATAGTTTTTCTCCTTCGTAAGCAGGGTTAGTTTGTCTGCTCACTTAATTTTACGGCTGGATTTACGATTTGTTAAAATAGATAAAGAAAACTTTTGTAATCGAAAAAAACGATGATAATAGGTCAGGATAAACGGATTAAAGAACATCCATGCCGTCGTTATTCAGGGTTGAGTGCACCTGGGTTACACTTCACCGCTCGGAAGCGATTCCCAGTAGCGCAAGGATTCCACCCGGAAGAATGCTATTGAGTAGTACGAGGAATACGCCTACGGGAGCTAGGATGCGTGCACACCACAATAAGCTATGAAGCCAGAATGGGCTGTCTGCGTGTGCACCCAATGTGGATCGGATTGCTTTTTTCCCAAGTACCCACCCGTAGAAGAGAGAGATGAGCAACCCCCCGATCGGCAGTAGATAGTTGGAGGAAACGGTGTCGAAAAGGCTAAAAAAGTTGTAACCGAGCACGGTAACGTGACTCAGCAAGTTGTTGGATGTGGCGCAGAGCAAACCCAGCGTGTATATAACACCTCCGACAAGCAGCGTGCCCTTTGTGCGGTTCAAGTTCCAGTGTTCATCAACGTAGGCAACGACTACCTCAAGTAAACTTACGGCTGAAGTTACCGCGGCAAACAGGACTAACAAAAAGAAAGCGACGGCAATGTAATAACCTCCCGCCATGCTTGCGAATAACACCGGCAATGTTTGGAACATCAAGGTGGGGCCGGCTTCGGGCTTAAGACCGGCAGAAAAAACGATAGAGAAGATTACGACTCCGGCGATCATCGCGACAAGGGTGTCCGCAAGTCCGATGAGAAACGCGATACGCGGCAGTTCCTGCTTCTCGCCCAAGTAGGAGCCGTACGTAATGATGGCGCCCATGCCCACGCTAAGTGTAAAGAAGGAGTGGCCTACAGCTTCCAATATCCCGGCGGCAGTCAACCTACTGGTATCGGGCGCGAATAGAAAGGTGAGTGCTAGAGGGAAACCTGGCAAAAAAGCGGCTCGGACGAATAGCGCGACGAGCAGCGCAAAAAAGCCGGGCATGAGAACCTTGTTCCACCGTTCGACGCCGTCTTTTATCCCCATGATTACGATTCCGATGACGATAGCCATGAAAACGGTGTGCCAGAAGATAGAGGCCTTAGCGTCACCAATGATGGACGCCATGTAGCCGCGTACGACTTCAGCGGGTTGGCCGACGAAGCGATTGGCAATGCCTTTGGTGAGGAAACTGAGTACCCAGCCTCCAACGACAGAATAGAAGGACAAAATCAAGAAAGCAGCCAGCACACCAATCCAGCCAGATACCCGCCAGGGAGTTCCTTTGGACGTCAGTTTTTCGAAGGCCGCGACGGCATTACATTGGGCGTGTTGTCCGATGAAAAGCTCAGCAATAAAGATCGGAATCCCGATGGCAGCGATGCAAACGAGGTAGACGAGAACAAACGCCCCCCCGCCGTTTTCCCCGGCGATATAAGGAAATTTCCAAATATTTCCAAGGCCAACAGCCGATCCGATCGCTGCTAGGATGAAAGCAAGCTGGTTGCTCCAACGCGTACGCTTCATTCAACTTCGGAAATACGCTTAATTACAAAGATCAGCCAAATAGCGGATCAAATCGGTGGAGGTAACAATTCCCACCAGATCGTTGGCGTCATTTACTACAGGCAGTGCATGAAACTCGCCTGTAGAGAGAAGTGCGGCAGCTTCTCCGATGGACTGTTTTTCGTTTAACACTGTGAGGTCTGTCGTCATGACTTCTTCCATGTGTTTTTCGGAGTCGAGTACGGCGAAAACGCTGCGAGCGTCTTGATTGAAGGGCGCCGAAAAATCTAGGGCTAGAAGGTCGCTGTAGCTAAACATTCCAATGAGTTTTCCGCCGGATGTGACTGGAAGGTGGTGGATCTTTAGTTCCTTCAGAAGCTCCGCTGCTTCAGATATCTTCGTATTCCCCACAATCGTCCGGGGATTTTTTTTCATGATCTTGGTGACCGACTCCTTGATTTTCAAGACTCCTCCTTGGTTTTTTTCATTCTTACCGTACTGCTGGAATGGTTCAAATACAATGAGTTCAGAGTGCAAGAAAAGGGCAGCGCTGACGGAGCGCGCGTTGTGGGGCTATTTGTCCCATTCCTCCAGGACCTCGGGCGTGCGGGCGCGCTGCGGATAGGGTTCACGCGTGATAGGCGGGGTTTCCTTAGTGGCAATCTCCTCCCTCAGTGCCTCCAAGCCCTCTCTTAGCTTGCAAAGCTCGGAAAGAAGCGCCGCCCGTTCCTCTTCCCCCTGCCGGGCTCGGGCGTCGGCGGCCTCATCCGTTTCGGCGTGCATCGCGTTTACGATGACCGCGATGAACAGATTAAGCATGGTGAAGGTCGTTACCAGAATGAACGGTATAAAGAACAACCAGGCCGCCGGAAACACGTTCATAAGAGGGCGGACGATTCCCATGGACCAGCTTTCCAAAGTCATTATCTGGAAAAGGGAATACGCACTTTTGTCGATGGAGCCAAACCAGTCTGGGAAGGCGGCCCCAAACAAATTTGTCGCAATTACGGCCCCAACATAAAAGACGACCAGTAGTATTGAACCAACGGCTCCCATGCCGGGAATGGCTGAGAGCAATCCTGAGACCACCCGCCTTAACGTAGGGACCGCAGTAATGAGTCTAAGAGTTCGCAGTACTCGCAGGGCCCGAAGTGCGGAAAGCGAGCCGGTAGCAGGGATTAGTGCGATCGAGACAATCAACAAATCGAAGACTCCCCAAGGATCCTTCAGAAACGACCAGCGGTGAACCCAAACGCGGGCGGAGAGCTCCAAAACGAAAAACAGAAGAAAAAACCTATCGGTAGTTCCCAGCGCTAGCCGGAGCGTTGGGCTGAGCGAACTTGAGGTCTCCAGCCCGAGTGTCACTGCATTTGCGATAATGGCGCCGGTCACCATTCGCTCAAACCATTTGCTGTCGATAATCCGGGAGAGAGAAATCATCGATCACATCCTCTTTTCTTTGCGGCTAGAGCCAGTGCGTGAGTGGCAATAGGTGTTGTGAGGATCAGAAGAGCACATATCAGTATGCCTTTGGTTGCTACTTCCAATTTCATTACGCGCAACGAAACGCCACAAATCATACAAACAACTCCAAGGGTTGAGGCCTTGCTGGTCACTTGCATGCGCGTGAATAAAGTTCGCATCCGAAACAGGCCGAGGCCCGCAAGAAAGATGAATAAGCTCCCGATCACCAACAGACTACCGGATAAATAACTCATTTCCGTTCCTCTAATGTGAATCTCGAAAAGAGATAGGCTGTCAAAAATCCGACCAGCGCCAAGCAGACTCCAATGTCGAGCAATAAGGGCTCGCCCGTTGCAAACACCAACAGGATCACGATGCCAATCCCAACGATGCTGAGATAATCGAGTGCCAAAACTCGATCCAATTGGTCGGGGCCCGCCACTACGCGATAAAGCCCTAGCAAGCCCGCGATCGCCAATGCCAAAGCTAAGAAACCGACGAACACCGTCACCGTAGCACCTCCAGCACCCTAGCCTCCAGTTTTGCTTTGATCGTCTGGATCTCGGCTTTAGGATCATCCAAAAACATAACGTGAACCCGCATCGTCTTGCGATCCTCCGACAACCCCACCACCATGCTTCCCGGGGAAAAGGTCACGAGGTTGGCGATCAGGGCTATTTCAACGTCGGTAACGGCATCAAGGGGAACATCAATAACTCCGGGTTTGCTGTAGTCCTTGCGTGTTACAACATCCCACGCAATTCGTATTGCGGAAGCAGTGAGTTCATAAAAATAGAAACAGAAAAAACTAAACAGTACCGCAGTTTTCCGAATTGTCTTACGGAGCGACATGATGGATCCCAGAAATAAGGTCTCGGGCTGCCAATTCGGCTCGCCCGAACAAAAGGTCGGGGTGGAGGCCGATGGCCACGCTCAACATCGACAGAAGTATGCAGGCAATCACCGAACAAACCGGGGCCCTTTGAGGTCGAGCATTTCCGTCCCATTGCGCTTCGCCCCAGAAGGCGGACAACCATATTTTTGTCATGCTGAACACCGTAAAAAAACCGCCGGCTAGCATGACGACTATGACTAGAATCTGATTGGCTGATAGCGCAGCCTGAAACAGCCCTAACTTGGCCCAAAAACCCGAGAACGGAGGGATCCCGGCTAGACTGAGGGCGGGAATCGCAAATAAGAGCGCGAGAAACGCGTGAGTGGCTAGCAGTCCCGTAACTTTTCCCAGACGCTCGGTTCCGGTGATAGAAGCTACTAGCCCAGAGACTAGATATAGATTCGCTTTTACCAGTATGTGGTGCGCCATATAGAACAAAGCCACCGAAATACCAAAGCGTTGCAAAGTGCTATCCGATGAAAACGCAAAAATCCCCGCAAGCGCGATGTACCCAACCTGGCTGATGATATGAAAGCCAAGAATTCTTCGAATACTGGTTTGTACGATGGCGCCGGCAACTCCTATCAGGATACTCGCGCAAGCCAAGCCACCGAGAAGGGCTTGAACATAGTCGTTTTGAGGAAATGTAAACAAATTTACGCGGAAAATGGCGTACAGCCCGACTTTTGTGAGCAGCCCTGCGAACAATGCCGATATCGCCGGTGACAGCGTGTGGTAGCTCGCGGGGAGCCAGAAAAAGAATGGAAAAAGTGCGGATTTGATGGCGAAGGCTATAAACAATAAAATGTTCAAAGAAAGAACATAGTTGGGACTTACCAAGGCTAGCTCACCTAAATTCGATGCGAGTTGTACAAGATTCAACGTGTGCGCGGCGTTATAGACTAGGCCGGCGGCGGCAAGAAAGAAAAAGGAACTCAGCATGTTCAAAACAACGTACTTAAAAGCACCAGCAATTCTTGCCACTTTATTACCAAGCGAAAGGAGTACAAAGCTTGAGAGAAGGATGACTTCGAACCATACGTAAAGGTTGAAGAGATCCCCTGTGGTGAACGCACCCGAGATTCCACATATTAGGATATGGATCAACGGGAAGAAGAGAGGCGAGTCTTCCGAAGTTTTCCCGGGCTTGGAGTACAAAACTGTGGCGAGATAAAGGATTCCAGTCAATGAAATTAGCAGAGCAGTAAGGTTGTCATACATCAGCGAGATGCCAAATGGAGACGGCCAGCCCCCAACGTTGAGTCTTAGCGTGACGTCTCTCGAGAGATTGAACATCGACCACACGCCAAAACCCACGTAGCAAACCGCTACAGCGAGCGACGCTAATTTCTGTGATCGACGTGAAACAATCAGCGTTAGGGAAAAGCCCAAAAATGCGATTCCCACCGGGAGGAAGACCAGATTATTCATCAGCGTCCTCCTCTTTCATAAAACTCCCATCAATAGGGCCAATCGCTGCCACTTTTCTAATGAGCGCTACTACAAAGCCAAGCAAGGCAAAGCCTATGACTATAGCCGTTAGAACGAGCGCCTGGGGCACGGGGTCGTTGCTGAGTGAAGTCGCGGCCCCCCTATCGACGAAGGCAAACATGCCTAATCGCGGCTTTGATCCAGCAAATATTGTGAGGTTTATTCCATTGCCGAGCAGAATCAATCCAAACGCTATCCCAACAAAACTCCCTCGTAGAAGAAAAAGCAGGCCGAGAAAAATGAGCACCACGGCGCAAAGAGTGATCATGGTTGCCCTCGATGGCCGGGTGTATAGAGAGCTGAGTGCGCATAAAGGGCGCTGGTCGCCACAATCAAATAGACGAGGGTATCAAAAATCAAAACCGACGAGAACTTGCCGGCAATCGGGATCCAAACCGAAGTCCATAGCCCCTTGAGGACTTCGTGTCCCACTACCACCGGTAACACAATGAGGCACAGGAAAACTACTCCCGATAATCCCAGTCCCGCCGTGTAGCCATCGCGGAGTTTGTCTTCTGTCGTATTGGAGTTTGCAATATATCCGCGGAGGATGATGCCCAAAGCCAGTAGCAAGCCCCCAATAAATCCTCCGCCCGGTTCATTGTGTCCCCGCAATAATATGTAAAGCGAATAGGCGGCGAGGAGCTTCCAAGTTAGCGAGAGAGTTGTCCGCAAAATAACGTTGTCCATTCAACTAGTCCTCTCATTCGCCAGAAGAAGGGAGCCGCAACCTAACGCCGCGATGGCGACCACAACGGCTTCCCCAAAAGTGTCTAAAGCACGAAAGTCAACGAGGATGACATTGACGACGTTTTTTCCGAATGCTTCGAGATAGGAATGCTCGAGGAAATAGATTTTTGACGCATTGGGAAGTTCTGGGACGTTGGCAAGCAAAAGGGCACCGAAGGCCAGACTGAGACCCAGAGCTATTGCTGTCGGCGTAGATCTCCCTGGCCGTTTTTCCTCAACCCCCGGCACCACGCGAAAGAGTGCCAAAACAAATACTAGCACGAGAGCCTCGACCAAGAGCTGCGTCAATGCCAGGTCGGGAGCGGCGAACGCGGCGAAAGCCAGAACCACGCCGAAGCCTGAAGCTCCAAGAAGAATCAACTTTGAGAATTCGTTGCTTACGATTAGCGCGGCAATTACCGGGAGAGAAATCGCTACGAATAAGGCAGCCTCTATCCAATCCAGCCTGAGAGTCGGACGGATTCCATCTACGGTATGAAAAAGAGGGAGTGAGAGCAACGCGAGCGTGCCCGCCAGCGTCCAAGTGATGTAGTGTTTAAGGTTGCCATTCTGGAGTTTCGACACAATAGAGCTTGCCCACCGCGGAATTCCAGAAATCACCCTCTCATAAATGTTGTTGGGGCCACAGTGCTGAACGGAGGAGAGCTTCGCAGAGGTAAAAGAGATAATGGGTTTAACTTTTACCGCAGCGAGCACTCCTATCGCCAAGGTTGCGGCGCTAAGAGCAATTACTACTAACGACTCGAAGTTGATACCATGCCAAAGCTTTAGCTTCATTGTAAGGTCTTGGCCGGCGATAGCGCTGGCCATTTGCGTACCCAGGTATTGGTCAAAGAAGGCCGGAAACAATCCGATAAACAGTCCGGCTACCGATAAAACCAGTGGGACCAATGACATTGGCAGAGGGACAGCGTTCAGTTCGCCCGTAATTGTATTTTTTGACCAGAAAGGACGGTAACAAATACTGAGGGCGAGTCCTACCAAAAGAACGTTTGTGAGGAATGCCATGAAAAGGAGAAGTATTCCTACCGTCCCCAGTTGAATCTTAGCGAGGTAGGCCAGCTCTTTCCCAAAGAAGCCGAACAGTGGCGGGGCCCCGGCTTTGCTCAAGGCCGACAACACCGCCGCAGTCGCCGTTAGCGGCAGCATACGGGCCAAAGAGCCGAGGGTTTTTATGTCCCGGCTTCCCGTCGCATAATCAATGTTCCCTACAATCTGGAAGAGTGACGCTTTGTATAGGGCGTGGGCAACGAGATAAACGATCGCGGCCTTAATCGCGATATCTGTCCCGATCCCTAGGAGCATGACAAGCGTCCCAAGAACCGCAATCGTAGAGTAGGCCAGGATTTTCTTAATGTCTCGTTGCGCGGAAGCGAGAATGGCCCCGGTGACCATTGTTATTGAACCCATGATCGTAAAGCTTGTGTTCCACAATTCATTTCCACCAAGCGAAGGAGTGAGGCGGGCAAGCAGAAACACACCGGCTTTGACCATCGTGGCGGAATGTAAAAAACTACTGACGGGCGTAGGACCCGCCATTGCCGCGGGAAGCCAAATGTGGAACGGTACTTGGGCGGACTTTGTGGCGATGCCAACTGCCATACAGAAAACGATCACGGGAAAACTTGGAGAATCCACAATGGATCGGCCGATCATTGAGAAACGAAGAGAGTCCGAGAGCGACAAGCCCGTGCTCTGCCCATGGGCCGAAATCATGAGAAACCCGATAAGGAGCATCAGCCCGCCTCCAACGGTCAGGAACAAGGCTTTTCGCGCGGATTCGCGAGTGGAAGCGCTTTGGTGGTTGGTACCAACCAAAAGAAAAGAGCAGACACTCGTGCTCTCCCAGAAAAGAAAGAAAGCGATCAGGTTGTCGGCCAAAACAAGGCCGATCATCGCGGCAGTGAAAAGAGTGAGTGTGGTGTAGAATCCCTGCAAGCCGGGAACAGGTCGCATGTAGCTTGCGCTGTAACAAAACACCCCGGAACCGATGAATCCTATCAGGATGACCAGGACTCGGCTGAGTCCATCGAGCCTGAAGTCCAACGCGGCCCCAAAGGTGTTGGACCATGCCCATGAAAAAGTCTGTGGATGGGTAACTGACGCCGGCGCGGTGACGATCAAACTAACGGAGAGCCACAGCAAGAATCCGGCTACCAAGTAGGGGGCGAGGCGGAAGGCCCTCCCCCTTAGAGTAACAACAGAAGCCAGAGCGGCCGCAACTGACCAAAATATAGTCTCCATTACCTTGCCCTACACCGTGCTTCGCCGTTATCTCTTCGTCAAGTTTGCGAAAGGCAAGGAGAACTCTAGACCGTAAGACGGAAGGTAGCAACGCCGTTCTTGGGAGCTTGTGCAAGAGAAGCCGAGGGATCGTGCTAGTAATATCAAGTTTATTCGTCTCGCATGACAGCGGCGATGACCGCGTCGATATCGATGGTGCTCATGTGGAGCTCGAACATTTGATCCAGCATGATCTGCTCCGAACTCGAAAATATCCCGTCAGCATGGGCTAGGGTCCTTGCAGAGGTCAGAAGCCATCCGCGCTCTTTGGGACTCTGAATCTGCGCGAATAAAGCCAACGGATCTTTGGGCTCGTCTAGTTCCTCCATTAGCTGTCGCTGCTGGTGGGCTGAAAGATTAAGCTTTTTGGCAATTCCAAAAAGGTAACGCCGCTCGAGTGCGCACGACTGGCCATCGAGATGAGATATCGCAACGAGTGTGCGTAGTACTTGGAATTTGTCAGAGTTAACTGAGGGTTGATTCATTGGCTCACCTCCCGCTAAGAAAGGAACTGGACGGGTACATGCCGGTTTCCCGTTCTTTTCGTTCTATACGTCTGACGAGTTCGTGCTCTGCGAGTCGAACAACCTCCTCGATACTACTCGCCACCCGCTGCACCGCTAGATAGTGGAATCGTCCGCCATAAAACTTGATTTTTCCCTGAAAGTTGCGGCCCACCCGATTGCGGTCCATGCCCTTCTTAAGGGTGACTTTCACAAATCTAGGAATGGCGTTCGGAAACCGTCTAAAAAGAGCGCGAATGCCAGAAGAGAGTCGCTCTTCAAAGCCTTCGCAGCGTTCCAGATTACTAAAATCAACTTGGATCTGCATCTGGGTGCCCTTCCACTGAAGTACTAGTTAGTTTTCTGCCTGTCTCTCTTCAATGGTATCGGATTTAGGTGTCATAGGAAAAATGGATAAAAAGTATGCGTTGTATTTATATTGGCAATAATACAAGTCGCTGCTGTGCCTGCGAGAAAGGGAAGGAGGGCCGACGGAGCGCGCGTTGTGGGGCTATTTCTCCCATTCCTCCAGGTACGCGGCAGCAAAGCGCCGGTCTTCCGCGCTGTTGCCGTGGACCGCGACGAGTTTGAGGACGAGAATTTGTATTGTAAGGATGCGCCTTCCCAGCATGTTTAGTTCCCATTCACCATTCAACCGGCCGCTCAGTACCTCGGAGAGAGTGCTATAGATTGTTGATTCAGCGCTCTCCCAGTCGCCCAGGACTTTGCTAATGCCCGGAACAAGTTCTCCTAGTACTTGCAACTCTTCCGGATCGCGCAAGCGCCTTTTTCCGGCAATCTCCGCGAAAAAGTGGAGGGCACGTTGCGCTTCCTCTGTCGAGAGAACCGTTTCGGATGTCCCTGCAAGCGCCCCGAGGATCGGTTCGAGGGAGAGGGAAGTCGCCCCTGCCTGTCGAAAGGAACCGAGCTCGCTTTGAAAGGCGACTTTCTGTTCTTCCAGACGCGATAGGAGCACTCGCGACGCGTTTTCGATCTCAGTTTTAGTCGGCGGGATTTGAATGCTCTTCATCACCTTTAAAGCAAAGGCCATTCTTCGGTTTGCGACGTCCTCATTGTCGGAGAGCTGTCCTTGTTGTCCGATCCACATCAAGTCAAAATGTAGACGATCGGCATCCAATTCATGGCCTGCGTCCTGAAGGGCATTCAAAGCGCCAAGAAAAGCACTTGCGGCTGTTTCCACGTCGTTTTCAAAGTCCACGCGAAGCGGATCGATGAAGTCGAGATAGCATAAAGACTGCAGGCCCGTAAGAGGGTGGTGATCTTTCTGATAGGTCCGCGCCAAAACGGAAAACACAGTTAGGTCCCCGGAAGCGCAGCGCGCAAGTAACGCGCGCGTTTCCCCAACCGGACATGCCCATTTTAGTCCGTCTCCAGGTCCAGGCGGAGAGTCCCCAGGGATACCGTCATGAATGGCTAGAAGCTGCTCATAGAGAGGAATCTGCTCGGGGCTCAACTCAGCCTCACTATCAACTCCGAAATACTCTCTGGGGTCGAGTTCCTCAAATATTGCAGAATAAAACACGATGGCGCATTGGTGGGGTCGAACAACCGCAAAAGAGGGCTGGCAAACGGTACTCGCAAAAACGCAAAGAAAGAAAAGACTCTTCCGGCTTGTTTGGGGTGCGGTATTCATACTTAGTGTTAGGGAAGCCGTCTTATATTCGAACGGAGCCGTCCAGTCAATGTCTTGCTACATAAGAATTTGAAATTACAGGGCTTTTTGTCGGGTTGCAGGGACAGACTTGTGGCTGCGGCACGAGATCGAACGATTTCAAATGGTTGGATGCCTTCAAGCGTTTAGCCGGCCTTCGGGCAAAATGTTTTGACCCCGTCATTTCGAAGGCACGCTCAAGGAAAAGTGAGCCAGCCCATCCTCTTCTGTTTCCATAAAGAAATTTAACCGCGTGTTCTCACTCGAGAAAAATATCCGCGTGTTGGCACCCTGCTCCTCAATGAACGCATCATAAGGCGTGTTGCTGGCTGAAACGTAACCCAGTGCTCTTTCATTGCCGTCTTTAAGAGACCAAAAACCGATCCTTTGGTCCTCTGTAAATGCGGCCACCGCGTTTCCGTCATCAGAAATGACGGTCGCTTTGATGGGGGAACGGCTATCCCCGAAGGTAAGTCGGTGTGTTTGCTCCCAAGAAGGGAGATCGAATATCTCGACGACTCCCTTGTCCGAGCCGACCGCCGCTCGACGGGCAGCAAAGGCAACAGTAAAAGGGTTGGGGTCGATGGTCGGTCGTGCCAACGAAAGTACCTTTTCCAGTTGCGGTCCCTCACTACTTTCTCGAATGTGCCAAACGTTGGTCTCCTGATACTTTTGACCTGAGCTCAATTCTGCTTGAATCGCCGCCTGCCTACTTGCCTCGCTATTGAAGTTTCCTTGTTGGGACATCCTAAGGGCGGCACTCAAGTTGGGTATGGTCTGTACGGTCCGTACCCAGTATCGGCCGTGGGGGTCTTGCGGCGAAATTCCCCTACCTGCTAGGTTTCCACAATGCCCACCCCAGCAGATCAAGCCACTGGGAACAAAGCCACTGTCGACGGCTTGTACCTTAAGATGCTTTGGGCCCTCGGAGGACCAGATCATGGCGACGTTTGCATTGCCGCCCTCAAGGCCTACTTCGTGCAAAGTCAGGATGTAATCACCCAAAAACCAGGCTGCTCCGTTGACCGGGAGCCCCGCGGAAAACTGCCAAAGGGGTTCCAGGTTTCGTGCGTCGAAAACTGTAAAGACGCTGCCGGCATCAACGACGAGCTTGGTCCCGTCAGGTGAAAAGCTCATATTTCGGAAGGGGAACATACCACCCTTTCCGTTGGCCACCTCCTTCATCTGTCGAACCACCGTCGTCTCAGTGGAGTCAGGATCGTCGCTATCAGAGAAGAGAATCCCGCTGCCAACCTTGGAACCTATCTCCCGGTAGGCTTTGCGTGCTAGTGTCTCATCAAACTCCACGGCAGAGCTCATAACCTTTCCAGTCCGAGCATCGTACATGTAGATGGGGCCAACTCCGGTTCCCCGCTGGCTAAAGGCCACGCGTGTTTTATCCGGCGAGATGAAAATATTTTCGACGTTACGCAGATCCCAACTGTCTTTAACGCTCAAAGGTACCGCCGTCTCGATGGAGACTTGGTGCGTGGGAAGGAGCGCTGCTAAGAAGGAAACGAACCGGCCTGCGGCCTCTCTGCCGCCGTCCGTTCCCGTCACCGCGTTTGCTTGGAAGGGGAGAACGGGTGCAAGCCGAATGGACTCGTTAGGCAGTAGCGAAACTCTGACGGAGTGAGCAGACGCGCTGGCATTTGCCAATCGTTCCGCGCACAGGGTGGTCACCCCCGCACGGACTGTGTGTCCAAACAGCATCGAGAAAGCTATAACTCCCCATTCTTGCCATCGACCTTTGCAACTCATCCGAACCTCCTCATTCGCGGCGAACCCTACCTTGGTTCTTCTCGGTTATCAATGATCTGTTCGTTGCAAGGAACAAGCGTAGCCGGCTACGCGGAAAGCCGCGGCACTGCCGCCCCAAGTTGGGCTTGCTTTTACGCACGGATATAGCCGTCCGCATTTTATTGGGAATCTACCGTCGACCACCGGGGAGGCGTAGGCGGTTGCGCCGCGCTAATACTAAAATTTCCGAGTCCTGCAATCTTCATGAGGCCAAAGAACCGCAACATTTCGAACGGTTAATGTGGAGAGGGGAGGATTCAAAAACGCCTATTTCTAACCTGTCGTAATTACGACATAAACTAACAAAAACCAAGACCTACGTCAGTACCGATGGTGAAACCAGATGCAAGTAAGTGCCAGCAGTTTGCAAATCTTTTCCCCCAAATTGGGATCGACATTTCATCGATCCACTTTTTTACTCAAAATGGAGGTTCGAGACAAAACGACTCAAACCTTTTTTCGGGGGATTTCTTCGAGATTGACTCCCAGAGAAACCGCCTGGTTAGATATGGTTTCCTACATTGGGGCAAGGATTTATGAAGCTAAGTGTTGCGGAGCTGTCGAAGGTAACTTACCTCGATCCAAAGTCAGTTGGAGATCGCCCACCACTGGCTTAAACTCTTGCTCGTCACACTCCACCCCGTCACGAACAAATATAGAGGTTGACTTTTCAGGTCAGGTGAGTACGATACAACTCGCGAAAAGGAAATGCTATGGACCCACAAATCTGGCGCGGGCTATCGAATACTGATGAGAAAGGCGCACAGTCTTCAATAGCTGGGAAACATTGACAATGGTGGTGGCTGATTCGGCTTCGATGGATAGCATTGGCCTGCAGGTCTGCGCGGTGTAGTCGGATTTGGCTACCTGTTTTTGGAATCAGCTCGGAAATTCTTTTTCGAACTGTACTCTTCCTTCGTATTTAACCTATTACTCCATCGCATGCGTTAAGAAACGCATTCCCCTGCAAAGATCTTTTATTTCAATGCAGCTCTATGACTGATACCTCGCCTGCTTTTCGTTCCGGGTTTTCGCCTTGAGCGGTGGGACGCAGAATCCGTTTGTCGTTACTATTCGTTCACGCAACCTGGGAGCGCGTTACTTCACGGCAAACAAACTTTCAGCTTCTAACGCTTGTTGTTTTTGCGTGTTTTTCGTTTTTTCGTTGCGCGTAATTGGCAGGTACTTTCATCCGAGATTCATGTTTGACTTTTCTACCGTTATTGGCGTTGATCATTTCCATTATTGTATGCTGGGCGTTCGTCGTATCCTCGCGACCACTTTCTACGAGCCACCTGAAGCAAATTCCGGCAGAGGCCAAAACCGCGAAAAGAATGTAAACCATTTGCTCCGTTTGGGCGCATATGCCGTAGAGTTGCTCATTGTTTCGCAAGCCCATTGAATACGTTGCGCATGCGAACCGAACGTCTGAAACGCGTAACAGTGAAACCAGCCGAACAGAGCTCAATGCGATATCTGAAGTGCTAGACCAGACAGGAAAACACTCTTTCGAGAAATCACAACTGCCTCACTGGATACCCTGATGCTCTCCCTTCAACGAGGAGCTTGGCCTGTATCTCGCTAAAAATCGTCGTGAAGAGTGGAGAAGGAGCACCACAGTTTGAGGTCTCTTCACGATCAACCGAGCGGGCTCCCTGTCACGCTTTCGGCTCCCCTTGCTGCTTTTCGGGAAGTGCCTACGAAATCTGTTGGACAATGCTGCACAGTCACCGGAGAGCAGTTAATCACGATTGAGCTTTAGCGATGACGATCGTTTCGCGACCGTGCGGTGATGGATCGGGGCAAGGCGGCCCAAAGAGATCCTTGCTAAAGGGGCACGCCTGGCATCTCACCACCTGTCCGCGGAACGGGCTTGGGCCTTTTTTAATTTTCAAAGTCTCAGGAGGCATTGGGTGGCTCGCTGACCTTGCGGACGGCTCCGGGCGGTGCCATTTCGTTTCATTACCGAGGGACGGGTCCAAAAGCATCATGAGCGATCGGATGCAGCAGATCGTTGCACCCCTCTTTCGATTCTTGATTTGAAGACTCTGGCTTATATGCAAATACATACCATGAATTTGTTTCGCCTATCGCTTCTATTGATCGCCATACTGGTAGCTGGCTCCGTCGGATACTCAACGAAAGAATATCGAAAACCAAACCATTCCGATATTCGGCAGTTTGGAGGAGTTTCAACTAACGGCTCAGAAACAATACGGTATCTTCGACAAATCCTCTGCAAAATCACATCACCATCGTAAATTTTATTTTACCTCCCGCCCCATGGTTTGTCCCAGCACCAACCCGGCAACGTGGCCAAACTTCAAAACAGAACTGAGAAGTACGGACAAGACGTTCGGTCATTCTCTGATCTCAGTGATCTAAACGATACGCCAGCTAAGTTGCTGGCGTACGGCAAAAACGCTTTGGAGCTGACTTTTCCCGATGGAGTTTTTAACCGCCCCTTGGATACGGTTCGCCAGGTAGTTGTAAGGGTCTCATGAATTGATGGGAGAACTGGACCAGCTGGAACCTGACTTGTTTGAGGTTACCACGGAGAGCACTTTGTTATCGTCGACGCGAAGGGTGACATTCGCGGTTTCAGCAAAGCCAGAGCGAAAGCGACTTAAGACACATCCTTACGATTGTGAAATGTTTGCCTAAAACAGGAGCTAAAGAAATCTCTAGCGGGATGAAACAGAATCGGGTAGCGTCCCGTTAGCTGCACTCTCATACACTGGGGGTTGCGAGAGTGTGCCTCGAGGGTTGGGATCACCTCCATCAAACTTTTTATTGTTGTTTTTCGGTTGGGCCACTGTATCTAGTGCCGCGCACACCATGCTTGGACCGAAAGCCCTCTGTCAGCGTTACATGAAATAGAAAATGGGTGTCCGAAGACCCAGGCTCGATTACGTCAGTGGAGTTTTCTGAGAAGCTGCCACTGAGCTACCGTAGCTATTTTGTTCTCGTACAAACCCGCAGCCTTCTACAAAGCGGACTCAAAACGCACCTCGAATCATCTTCTATAAGGCCTGATGCGATTGCTCACTGCCGTCTCAACCGCTCCTGGAGGACCCAAGAAGAGACATCATCGAACCATAGAGGTTCAATCCAGAAAAGGCCAGCTTTTCCGCCCATGGCGGTGTCGGGCGGAACAAGGCTCACGTCGTCAAAAATCCTGCAAATGTCACCAGTGCCATGGTTCGGATTCAAAAACCAAACTAAACCCTATGACGCTCTGGCCGGGCTCTGTTCGGAAGTGTGTACGACAAATGGCGTCCGGTACCCACGAGAATAACTTTTTCTTAGCTTTCTGTCGGACTACCTGAGGGAGCCCCTGGTTTCACTTTCTTCCGGAACAGCCTCCACACTCAGTCAAAAGAACCTACTTGAGGTACCACATACCACACAGTCTCACGCGGGGTTGGAATGAATTCCGCGCTCTCACTTCTTCTGGGGTTTCATAACAGAGAACGTGTCACCGACTGATTGCTGAGTCTCCGCGCCACAAGAACTACCAGAACGCTTTGATAGTCGCGATGATTGGCTGCCCTGATTCTCCTGATACTTTCTTGCCCTCTAAAACTACAAGAAAACCACCGAAGGCCTTTTGAAGCTGTGCCTGATACCCGCCAGAAGCTTCATCGGGATTACGACAGGCGCTCGCGGACAAACGGCTAAGCCCAAAAAATAGAGGATTTGGGAAAACTCTTGCCTACGAAATCGATAGGGTATGGGCTTCGCGAAGAAGAGATTCAAATGCGGTGAAACTAAGATATTTCTTGTTGAGAACCGAACAGTCGGGGCACCCGATGCACCGCTGGGCACTGAGCGGCAAGCGTAGGGACAGCTATGATTTCAATGACGGAGTGAGCGGTCTGCCAATCTCATCGGCCACTATTTGCCCAAAGCAACAGAACCGGAACGGGATCCCACCAGAAAGAGAATAATTTACAAGACACCTGTTTTCAGCTACGTTACGGGGAAAATGGCCACCACGCAGAGACAAGCGATGCATTTAATCTTGAGCTTTGAACTGCCCAAAACAGATCCGCCGCCGTGTGTAGAAGTTTGCAGCAAGGGTAGCTGTGCAACCTTATGCTGTACTTTCATTGTTCACATCCCGGAAAGGGGATATGTTTTCCTCAATAAACACTGGGAGGTTTACCAAAATGGCCAAGACTGGGATTAGTAGGCGTCGTTTCCTGGAAGTTTCGTTTGCGGTTGTGCAGCTCAAGAAGCTGGGGACCAGCACCTCTGTCCTTTTGCTGCCGACGAAAAGAAGGGCAAAAGCCCAAAAAGGTACGTTTCATCGATCCCATTAAGAACCCTACTGCGAAGAGTTTAAAGTACGTCGAGAAGGTTTCTGACAGCACGGTGAGGAATGATCAAGACAGCCGATTGCACCAACTGCATTCACTATAAAAATTCAAGGAGCCTGATGGGGCGGAGTATGGCTGCTGCAATATGCTGACCGGGGTGGCGTAGTGCATGCCCACGGATGGTGTTCGAGTTGGAGCAAAAACCCGGCGGTATTCAAAGGCTAGGTGCGCGCTGAATTTGCGAAGCTTCTGCAGGTTCTGGCGGTGAAGTCTCAGCCAGCGGGCCGCTTTGTTGATGTTGTTTCCGTACTGCCCCAGTACAAACTCAATGTATTTCCGTTCGCATGCTGTGCCAAACTGGCCGCCTCCCCAAACATCCTCGACGGCGTCTTTGCGAGATCCATCCACAGCGCCTTTCCAGCGTTTCTATCGACACGGGTTTGTGAGGTAGTTAAGGCCCCTTTATTTCACCGCCTGAATTGCCGTCGTAGCTGCTGCCATACCCTCGTAAGCAGTACGATCCTGCAATCAGGGAGCTCTTTTTAACCGTTCTATCAGAGAAATGCTGCTTCCTGACCAAAACGCAGATCAAGCAGGGCTAAATCAAAGGCTTTCGCGGGCATGGCTTCAAACGCCGCTACCGAATTCCCGTTACAACGCGGTACCCTCGGTCGCTGAACTCGAGTCGCAGCGTTTGCGGAAGTTCGGGTCATCCTCGAGAATCAAAAGCAACGCCGCTCTTTTTCGATCTCCAGGTTGCATCAAATATTTCTATATCACCACATCCTTAAAGGATCAATGAAAGTAGAGCTTTGTGTTGATAAATGGGCCGGTTCCCTACAGAAAAGGAAATGCTATGGACTGCTGACCTGGGTAATGGCTAGATGGAACAATAACGAGTTCGCCTTTCATGAAAAAGCGGGCAAGTAGTTTGCTCAGCCAGCCACTTTGCCAAACCTCTCACTGCTAAAGGGCAGCGGCGCTGCTACCGCTCTGTGGTAAAACGCTTGATGCCGGCTGGCTGTTGAGTAACGGATACTCGCGTGGCGGGAATAGAACTCAATGAATGGCGGTGACGGTTCATTAGAACTGCTCCACTTACAGCGTTAATCAGCTTGGCAATCGATTGGGGTTGTCCTGCAGTTACCCTCTATAAATTGATGACTGAGGATGACTTCCCTCATTTCAAGATTGGTCGAGCGGAGAGATTTCTGGTTTCGAAGTTGTATTTGGCCCCAACAAAGGAGACAACCAAGGACAAAGAAGTTCAATCCGAAAAACCTACGTAGGTAAAAAGCGGGTTTTCACGCTGTTCTGGAGCACCCCTGAGTTAATAGACTCTGGATCTGAATGAGAAAGCCAAGCGCTACCAACGTCTGAGTTCGGTAAGATTGATGAAGCTTATCGATATGAAAAGAATACTCCGGCAATAAAGTCAGAAAGTACCAGTTCTTCCAATCCATCGAAAAAGCACGAAGTTGGCAAGAAGTTATGCATACTGGAGGCCGCACAAAGAAATCCGTTTCATATAGCGTTGAAAAATAGAGCCCACACCGCGCCAGTACCAGTTCATTTTCCCCCAAATCGCTAAATGGGGGAAAATACGTTGCCGAGTTGGGGGAAAATAGTGGCGAATTGAACACAAAATAAGGGTCAAAACAGGGCGTTTTTTTCCCCCATTTTCCCCCAAATGAAGATTTTAATTTTCGAATTTTAATAATTTCAGAAGGTTAAGTCTAAAAATGTGGAGAGGGGAGGATTCGAACCTCCGAAGGCGGAGCCGTCAGATTTACAGTCTGATCCCTTTGGCCACTCGGGAACCTCTCCATAAGGCCAGCCTGTCTGAAAACAGGTTATGTGGACTAAAACAGTCCTGGGATAGGCCCAAAACTGGAGCCGGCGATGGGACTCGAACCCGCGACCTACTGATTACAAATCAGTTGCTCTACCAACTGAGCTACGCCGGCTAAAGGCGTAAACATATTGTTAATTATGCCGATTTGGCAAGCTTCAACTGCACTGGGCCATTACCCCAGTAAAGTCAGGAGTTAAAGCCTGCAGTGGCTGTGCTTTGATTTTTCTTATCGGGCCCTGACCAGGACCCAGCAAGTGTTATCTCAACTCCTCGCCCACCGGGTGCCAGGTGGTGCCGGGTAAGGTAGACTCGACGAGCTGGAGCGAACCACCGTGGATCCAGAGCTACTGGTCGATGAAGAGCTATACGACGGTGTCGAGCTGTACGATGGGTAAGACCCGGGATGCCCAGAACTGACTGTCGATCCTGAGTGGGTGCTGCCTACACTTGTGGATCCGGAGAAACTCGGAACCCCCCGTTTGAAGATGATGTCGGCGGCCTTGTCGCTGAGGCTCCACTGGTCTTTAGGTATCCACATGGGCTTCCATTGACCGCCCTCCTGCACGTAGTCCATTACGTAAAGTTTTTCACCGACCGTCGCTGTCGGAAAAGGCACCCGTGCGCCGCCATTGATACTCACGCTAATTCTGGAAAAGGAATCCCGCTGCGCTCCCGTTGGGAGGCTTGCGAGACGAGCTGTCGCGGACGCGACCGTTTTTGCGATTTCATCCTTCTCTTTTACAGGCTCTACCGAAGTCGGCAGCGAGCTATGCTGCCGTGCCAAGTAAGAAAGAGGCGTATGCTTGTCTTCCGGAGACAACTTGCCGTCTCCGCCTTGGTCATAAGCCACCTGCCAGCTTCCACCGTTTTTAATGGCGGGTACCCAACCGACTTGCGGGTGAAAAATCTCCTGACCTTTACCATCATTTGTAGGCCGAACGCTGAATTGAGTTCCCTCTGAAGTGATGGTGCCGTACGGTTTGGCTTTTTTATCTACCGCAAACTGAACCGGCTTTTCCTTTTTCACCGCCGCCGTAATGGCCTCATAATCTTCCGCCGGTTTTTCCGGGAGCGCGACGCCAGGCTGGCAGGTCGCGCAAAAGAAGATGGGCTTATTGTCATTGTCCAGACCGAGAAAAACTTCAGTGAGTGTCTCATGGTGGTTTCTACCTAGATAGGTTTTTCCGTCGATCGTCACCTTCCTAAGTTCTGGCAGCTGGTCTTTCAGCTCCTTTGGGATGCCACCTTCCGCAGTCAAAATTTTGTGTGCGTTCGCTGCTTGCGCCAGTACCGCGTCTCGTTGGTGGTAGCCCACTTGGACCTTCTCTGGTTGGTTGTAATCTACATCACGCCCGTGCGTAAGAGCCGCGGGCACATAAAGCCCTTCGTTAAACTCTTTGTGCGTGCCATCGTTGCGGCTATAAATCTTACCCACTTCCGCGGTGTTTCCACCCGGTGCGGGGGCGTTTCCGGAATCCTTCTGCTTAGGAAGTGTGCGGTAGTAGACACCGGCGACTTCGCGCGTGGAGTTTTCGTCACCTTCCTGGTAACCCTCGAAGACAATTCTTCCGTCTTCGGTTTTTCCAGTTTGTCGGAGTGCTGCGTTTCCGGATATCTGGTAGAGAATTCCGAGTTTAGCGCCTTTGCCATTATTCATGTAGGCCGCGACACCCCCGTCGCTCTTTTTGACGCCAAAAAGCTGGCCGCTCGCTGTATCCTCGAAAACTTCAAATTCTGAAGTCCCGCCGGTCTCGGTAGTGAGCGTGACAGGTCGGTACTTGTACCTTTTTCCTGAGTCGTCCTTAACGCTACGGTCTTCTTTTGGAGCCGCGTCGGTGTAGGCGGTGCTTTTGCCGCTCGCTGCACGTCCTTGAAAAAGTCTCCCGATCTCCGTGTTGCGCTCGAACGCACCCGGGTTGAGGCTAGTCGCTTGCTGCCAGCGCGCCTGCGCTTCGGCAAATTTCGGATCGGTGGAGGCGAGCTTGGGGAGTTCGCCCGTCTTGAACGCCTCGTCGACTTGGGTGACGAGGCGGTCTGCGATGTAGTCTTTTACGCGGTCCAGAGCAAACTTTTCCGCACCTTTTTTTTCTTCGAGTGCCCGCAAAGTGGAGACCAGTTGGCCAAGAGCCACTTTGGCTTCTTTGCCCTCATCGTCGTCCTTTTGCGCTGCCGTGAGCAGGTCATCAATGCCCGAAAGTTTGAAATCCTCTGAGCCCTCACCCAAAGCTTTTTGGAGGGTTGCTTCTAGTTGGCCTAATCCGACCAAGAGCTTTTCGTGGTCGCTAAGGGTTTCCTCTTTCTTAAGATCAATTTTGGAGTTTACTTCTGTTAACTGCGTGGCGATTTGTTCCGCGAGCGGTTTTTCACCGTCCAGCGTATCGAGAACGCCCAACGCTTTTTCCATATCGCCCGAGTGAAGTTGGATACCATCGTACTCATCCCCATCCCCGGAGGGTGTTTTGCGTTTTAACTTTCCGCCTTCTTCTTCGGTGTAGTAGCGATCTTTGAGTTCAGTGAGCTTTTTCTTGAATTCTTCGTTTGCGGCCGTGGGCTCGTCTGTTTTGGGCTGTTCGTCTGCTTCCTGCCTTTGCGGCGTTTTAGCAGGTCCTGAATAGTGGTCCAAAAGACTTGGTTTCAGGTTAATCAGCGGTATGGAAAAGGCCGTTTGGCCTAAAAAGGCGATCAATACAAAAACAAAAAGGAATGGTTTCCTGGCTCTAGTACGCAATTTCTCCCCCCCGGTTGTCCTTGGTACTCCCCCAATGGGGTGCAAGCCCCACGCCACCCCGAATACGCAGGAAACCCTCTGTATTCTTAGAGTTTTCCTGCCTAGGCCGTGTGCACCTGCCTAAAAAAACCTGACCTTAGTAGGCCTACATGGGAACTTCATGACCTCCCGCATTGACCGGGCCGGGCGTCTCCAGTAGTCCCAGAATAAAGCATTAATAAGGAGGCCATTGATGCGACATCTGTTCTTGTTAGGACTAATACTATCCACGACTCTGTTCGGGGCAGACATTAAGAAGATGGATGCCAAAAAACTCCGCAGCGATTCGCTCGCCGAATTGATTCCCACGATCAAAGGCTTGCACGATGCGGGCGAAAAAGAATATAGCCCCGCCGGGGGGCGTGTGACCGCAGTCTACAAAGTCACACCTGCGAAAGATGAAAAAGAGTGGCAGGCGATGCGCGCTCTGGTGGACAAGGTCAACACATTCGGGGAAGTGGGTGGCGAAGATGTCGATGAAGACGCGACAGCTTTTTTTGTGAAGCGACCCAACTTCGAGCACATCTCGGTAGCCTTTGTGAGCGACTATCTGGATCGGGACGAATTGTCCGAAGGTCTAGTTGAGGAGCTAACCAAGTTCCGCAACCGCTTAAGAGATCTTCTAAAGGAAAAAGAATACTTGGGCTTTTACAGGATTTTTTCCAGTAATGAAGCTCAAGGGCATTTGGGTTTTGTACTCTACAACCGAAGCACCGATGAAGCGCTCTACGTTTCTACCGTAAGCGATCACTAGACTTAAATAAAAAACGCCGGGCGCTCGTTCGAGTACCCGGCGTTGTTTTGTATTCTATAATTAGTTGTAACTACTTTTTCTTGTGCCCGCCCTTTCCGTGGTGGCCGTGTTGAATTTGGTTAAAAGCCTGGTAGGTAGGCAGGTCAAATCTCCACAAGTCGCTGTACTTGTGAAAGGGGACCAAGCGGCTCTCTCCCTTGCTCGTCGCTTTTACGACGGCTTGGTTGCCCGCTACAAGTTCCGTTCCGCAAGCTAAATCCTTAATCCGATCCAGCTGTTTTTGGTGCATGCTCTGAAAGTTTTTCTGATTCGCTTTCGGCGTACTCGCTATACCTCTCCCTGGAGGCGTCGAAAGCTTTGTAAAAGTATCAAAATCATTGTTGCGTGCCGCTTTGGCGAGTTGTTCGCACACTTCCTTGGGAGTGGAAGCCGCAAAAGCAAAAGTAGCACTCAGTAAGACTGCGATCGAAACAATTAGAAAACGCATCTAGGTTCTCCTTCTAGGTGAGCACTTATTATACGCTTCCTGCAAATTAAGTGGTGCCACGCTGCGATGGTAACTCCAAGTACCATTGTGGGATATGGATGTGACAAATTGTCTCCTTTCGAACCCCGAAAACGCTCGCCCGATCGCTCCTTTGTCGACAGTAATCCCATTTTGAACACCTTGAGACGGCGCGATGATGAGGTCAAAATCTTTTCAATTTGTTAACACCACCAACACCTATTCTTTACGGGCTATAGCCCATAAAACCCGTTTTGGCATTTAGGCGCAGCGGCGCGTTATCCCCCGATCTGTTAGCGCTTTTTGTGTGCACAAAGGAATCATGGAACCACCGTTGCATAGGCGTATGCACGAAAGCGGTAACTACATAGGAAGGGGAACATATGAAATCCATACTGTTTACTATTGCGCTTACTTTAATTTTTGCAGTGAACGTTCAGGCGGATGACGCTGACAAGCCGGTATTGCAGGCTGTGTCTGCGGCTAAGGCCTTTATTCCAGTCGGTTTTGATGACAACGATCAATCGCAGCTCGTGATTGCCGGACGATTTCCGAATACCTGCTACCAGGTTGGCCCGTACGATGTAAAAGTCGATGAAGCGGATCACACGATCACGGTAACTCAGTTTGCTTATGTTTACAGCGGCGTGTGCTTGCGCATGCTCGTGCCGTACACCCAAACCGTTGACTTGGGAATGCTAGAGAAGGGCAACTACCAAGTTATTGACGGCGACAGTGCGGTTCCGCTGGGTAAGCTTGAAATCCACAAAGCGACTCAGATTGGACCCGGAACTGACGACTACATCTACGCACCTGTCGAAGATGCCTTTGTAGAAATCGACAAAAACACCGGTAAGAAAGTGGCCGTGCTTCATGGAGCCTTCAGCAATAGCTGCATGAGCTTCGACAAGACCGAAGTCCACGCATACCCCGAAGTGGTGATTGTGCAACCAGTTGTGCGGTTTGAAGAGCAGCCCAACTGCCAAGCGGGACATTTCGCGTTCAAGAAAACCGTAGAGTTGGACAAGGTGGGCGACGGAGCTTTCTTACTCCACGTACGTTCCATGAACGGGAAAGCGATTAACAAAGTCTACGCGGCCATCAACTAGATAAGCCGTGGCTTGAGAGGTGTATTATGTTTAAGCCATTGTTCGTTCTGGCCCTACTTGTTGGGATCACCGCCCACGCGGAATACCAGCCTAAGGTTGTTGAAACTAATCTTACGGGAGTGAGAATTCCCATAGGTTTTGATGACAACGATCGCATCCAGGTGGTTGCCGAGGGCGCCTTTTATAGCTCCTGCTACCAGCTTGGACCGTATAAGACCGAAGTGGATCTGGTAGCCCGCACGGTAAAGCTCTTCCAGAGTGCGTATGTCTACGAAGGCTTCTGCATCGAAGTCGAAATGGACTACACACAGGTAATGGAGCTGGAGCTCTTGCCAGCGGGTGACTGGAAAATCGTGGACGGCCCTACGGGGAAAGTGCTCGGCAATTTGCCGGTCGCTCGTGCCACGCACTCCGGTCCTGGGCCCGACGACTATCTCTACGCTCCTGTCGAGGACGTCTTCATGGTTCAGGATGAGTTGAGTGGGCAGCCCGCCATGGTTTTAACGGGCACTCACCCTGTCAGCTGTCTTGAAATCAAAGACATCCTCATGACAGTTGGCGAGGGCGTCATCGTCGTACAGCCCATTGCGTTCAAACGGAAGAACGTTGAGTGCAATGCAGGCAAGTACCCGTTCCAAGTCACAGCCTTGGTAAGCGAGGGGACGAAAGCCGGGGAGTACCTGGTGCACGTCCGAGCGATGAACGGCAAGGCAATAAACAAAATGTTCCGCATTAATTAGGCGGCGACATTCGGGGCGCCCCCCGTGGGGCGCCCCTTTTTTTTTGCAACCTGTGCCGTTTAGGTGCTGTGTTGAAAGCTTATTTCAAGCGGCGCTCCCACGCCGGTATGTCGACCCCGAGAGCCTCCCACATTCCACGCCGTTCGAGCATGTCCCGCAAGACCACCTGGCCGACCAGCGAACGGCGGCTGTTTCTTCCGAAGTCGACTTCAAAGCAGTCCAGCGCAGAAGGAGGCGGGCCATAAGTCAGTAGTTCTCGGCTATCCGTTTCGAGATTCATGAGTCCGTCGATCGTTTCTTGCCAAACCCAGACGTACTCGCCGGGAGCGGTCTGAAATTCGCGCTTATGCCGAAGCATGGCAGAAAATATGAGAGGGAAGAGCACCCTGTACTCCGGGATCACGATCGAGGAGCCTCTATCCAGGTGGTAGAAGTCGTGGAGAAAACCGTAGGTTTTTCCAAAGTACATACCGTCGCCCTCTTCTACGCCGTCGATCCCGGGATAGGGGACCACGACCACCCGCCGGTGTTGGCCGATTTGATCAAGAATACTTTCGTGGGGGGCGATTCCAAATTCAGGGACAGCCTGCATCGCGCGTTCTTCATAGCGGGCCTCCAAGTAGAGCTGCATGAGGCCAAACGAGGGAACTACAAGGCCCCAGGCTTGCCCTTCTGGTGGGCGGAAGTGCATTCCAAGAAAAGCTCTGAACGTCGCATCCGCGACACCGAGACGCGGATCGGCCTGCAAGGCCTCATGGGTGCTCGCCTGGAGAACATACTGCTCAGAGCGGGGAAGCGCAGCCAGTTTGGCAGCGAGTTGCTCCTTGGCGGCTTCGGTCAGGCCGCGTGGAAGGTCCAAAAGAGCACGGGCCCTGGAGGTGAGCCCACCGCCGTCCAGCATCGGGAAAAAGCCCAGCGCCTCCTTATATTCCGTCCGGGCGGCCCAGAAGAATTGGTGTGTGACAAATTGACCCTCGGAAATCTTTCCGGCGCGGAAAAGTCCGTAGGCCATTTCGGGCGCCCTTTCATGACTGAAGATCGGCGCCTCCCAGTCGCCGGTTCGGAGGGCCTCAAGCATTTGCCGGGACTCGCGCGTTCCCTCTGACCATTTTGTCCCCTCTAGAATTCCTAGTTCAGGTGGGCTCAAACGCGCTATTAGGGTACTGGGATCGGCAGAAAACGAAAAAACGGGAAGCGCTCTTAAAAGGAACTCGCGCACGCACTGTGGAAGTATGCCCCCGGATGCCACCGAAGAGAGCAAGCACAGCACACCCAGGACGTGCCAGTGGATCGGCCTAAATTTTCTCACCTACTTCAAACCCCTTAGTATCAAAGTCAGGGTCATGACGCTAAAAGTCAACTGGCGACCAGGGGGAAAGAACCTTGACGAAAACTTGATGAGCCATTTATTTGTATACAAACCAGATTGCTTGAAGAATCAAAGGTATCGGTCTAGTCATGCATGTCCATCTAATTGAAAATCATAAGTATTTGGCGCTGACGACTATCCCCATCAAAACCAAAAAGGGGCCTACTCTTTGATTTTTCCCATAATTGCGGACACTTTTTTTTGGGTAGCGGTCGTGGGCTGCAGTTTGCAGCTTCTCGGGATCGTCTGCCTTATCATCTTTTATTTTCATAAGGCGCCCCCGCTAAAAAAACGCTCCGGATCGTATCCGGGTATCACGATGATCAAGTGCTGCGTGAACGCCTTTGACAACGAAGAAGAGAATTTCGACGTCTTCTTCAGGCAGGACTACCCAGGTCCTCAGCAGCTGATCTTTACCGTTCCCGATCTCTCAGCACCCGTGGTGCCCGTAATCCAAAGTTATCTGGCGAAGTATCCGGATGCAGACGCGCAAATGCTTGTTTCGACCACGCGTGAAGCGCTTTGGAAAAAAGTCGATGCTATTCACGACGGTATGCAGGTCGCAAAGCACCCCATCGTTTTGCTTTCCGACTCAGACTCGGTGGTGCACGAGAATTATTTTTCCGAAAATGTGGCTTGTTTGGAGGACGCGGACACTTCGCTGGTGACCATTCCTCAGTATGATTTTCGGATGAACACGTTCGGCTCCGCTCTAAAACTTGGCAACACCTGTGATCTAGCGACCTTTGTGATGATTTCGTGGGCTTTTTCTAAGTCTCCCCGCTTTGGTTGGGGGCACTCGATGGCCTTTTGGAAAGACGATTTCGATAGCTTTGGAGAGTACACCTGGAGTTATTTGAACGACTTTCTTGCGGACGATGTCGCGATTCCAAACCTTTTTACAGTGCATGGCCTAAAAGTGCGCTTTGCCAATATCTTTTGCCCTGTTCAATACTCCAACAAAACGGTGAACGATGTTGTCCAGCAGAAAAGGCGCTGGGCCTGGTGCCAGAAGATCGTGATCCCCAACAAGTGGCTCTATCTTTTGGCGACTATGGTGTATCCCCAAGTGCCCGCTACATTGGCCGTGCTTTTTTCGGGATTTGCTCCGTGGAGCCTCGCTTTCTGGCTCGGGTGTGCGGGCGTCCGGGTGTTGGTCTCGACGGCGCACGAGCTTCTTTTTCAGAAGTCGCTCAAGACCAATCTCAGGTACTTCTGGACCATCGTGTTGTGGGATCTTGGTCAGGTATTTTTTGTCCTTGAAACTTTTTTTAGCGACACGATCGACTTTAACGGAAAGCGCTACCGGGTAGTGAATCGCTATTTTCTGGATAGGGTCCCGCTGTGAGTTTCTCGAATTTGGCGGTGAAAATCCGAAACTTTCGAATCGTAAAGACCGCGGTGGTCGGTTTGACGGCGACAGCTGTCGACCTACTTACTCTAACGGTTCTCATACAGTTTTTTGAGTTTGGTGCCCGCGCGGCAAATGTTCCGGCACTCTTGTTGAGTGTGTCGGTACAATTCTGGGGGAATCGTTGCTATGTGTTTGAGGCTCAGGCAGGTCACCTGTGGAAGCAGCTCGCGGGTTTTATCGCGATAGAAATCGGTTCTTTGGGACTTATCGCGCTCAGCTTCCATTTCGCGGTAGAGTGGATTCCACTCCACTATATCTACGTCCGGTTGATATGTACCACTTGTGTGTTCTTCCTCTTTAGCTACCCTATGTGGCACCTGAATTTTCTTCCCTTGGGGAAAAAAGGGGCGCCCGATCCTTCCTAGCGCAGACTTAGTAGTACGGGCTTATTCAGATGTAGCTTCAACCATGAGGCCACTGCCGGGTGGCTGAGTTTCACGTGGTAGTTGGGAAGACTCTTCTGGTTTTCTGCTTGGACAGCTGTAATCAAACTATGAACCCCAATCACGCGGCCATTGGCTAGCAAGAGCGGTCCGCCGGAGTCACCGGGACCAAGGCTGCGCTCTACGGTGCTGTTGGTGGCGTAATAATACTGGCCCGTAGGAAGAGGCAAGTTTCCTACTTTCGGCAGGACTAGTTTTCTCTGCGCGGCCTTGAGATAGCCTAGTCCAGCGCTAATACTGCCTTCGCAGCGGGCCGAAAGTGGATTAATGCGTTCGCACCCACCCCCCACGACGATGACCGGTGTACCGACGTGAACTTCCCGAAACTCAGGTTTCGCCGTATTGAGGGCCGCCTCCAAAAAAGGGCGTACGGGGTTTTCAGCGGCTTCAGGTTCCACTTGTACCAAACCAAGATCGACGGAGCTGTTGAGATAGTGTTCTATCGCCTCTCGCTCTTGACGGCGTACGGGCTCGGCATAAAGAGGGTGCAAAAAACTGGCTGCGACGCGAAGATGATTGAACCGCTTTCCGTTCGTGGCGAGCAGGCGGACTTCGTGCGACGGTCGGAGATCCAAACTTTTCAGGCAGTGGCCTGCCAACAAATACATTTCTGGTGCGACGCGTACGGCGGAACAGCTCCTTCCCTTAGCTTCCAATACGACGGCAGCCGCGTGGGAGGAACGTCCTTTGGAGGCGAGCCGGATGCGGTGACCATCGGTGAGCGCGAGAACTCCGGGGGCCCACATGAGGGTGAGGGACCAAAGCCCAAGCCAATTTCCGAAGAGCTGCAACCGGCTCTTTTCCAAAACGATGCCTCCATCAAGACGGGAAGCGTCTGTGCTCCCGCAATGGGTGCTTTTGCAAGCGGTGTACCGAAAAATACGTGCCTAAGAAGCGAGCTGAGTGACTCAGCCTTGATAAGATATTGGCGGATTTTTTCAGAGTTGAGAATCCGCTCCGCGTCCCTACGCGCGGCCCTTGAGCATGCCCGACCAATAAAGAACAGGCAGCAGGTGGCGCTTTACCAGGTACATACTGTACCGCTCTCGCCCTTGATCTACCGGGAAGGTTTCGACGGGATTACCATCGTAGTCGAATTCCGCGAGGATGACTTTGCCGTAGGCGGTGACGAGCGGGCAGGACGTGTACCCGTCGTAGCGCGCGCTGAGGGTCTTGCCATCAAGACAAGAAAGAAGGTTTTGCACCACGACCGGAGCTTGTTTTCGTATCGCGGCCCCCGTCTTTGAGGTTGGTAAGCTGCTCGCGTCCCCGAGTCCAAAGACATTGGGATAGCGTAGGTGTTGGAGAGTGAATTTTTCTACGTCTATCCACCCAGAGGCATTGGCCAGAGGACTCTTGCGAATGAAATCGGGAGCGCTCATGGGCGGAGTGACGTGCAGCAGATCGTACTGAAGAGTTTCGAGTTCTCCCGTATCGAGGTTTTTAAAGAGGGCTTCTTTCCGGTCCGCCAGAATTTCCGTCAAATCTCTGCGAAATAGAGTTTGAATCCCTCGGTCTTTCACTACCTGATCGAGTGCTTTTGCGTATTTTGGAACGCCGAAAATCGTGCTTCCTGCGGATGCGAAAATAATTTCGCTTTTGTCTCGGATTCCCTTTTTCCGGAAAGCGTGTTCGGCAAGGTACATGATTTTTTGGGGAGCACCACCGCATTTGATCGGCGTTGAGGGGTGGGTAAAGATTGCTCTTCCTCCCGAAAACGCTTGAATGAACTTCCAACTGCTTTCAACGTATTCGTAGGAGTAATTGCTGCATACCCCATTCTTCCCGAGAGCTTCTTGCAGACCTTTAATTTGCGACCAATTGATTTGTATGCCAGGAGCGACGATCAATGCGTCGTAGTCCAGTACGCTTTGTTCGGTGGTACGGACTTGATTCCGTTCTGGTAGAAATTCACTTACGCGCTCTTGCAGCCACCGCACGCCTTTGGGGATTAGACTTTTCTGGGAACGTTCCGTTGCCCGTTTGGGGAGAATGCCACCTCCGACGAGTGTCCATAGCGGCTGGTAGTAGTGTTTTTCCGCCGGATCGATGAGGGTTATTTCCAGTCCGGGACGTTTCTTGCGGAGCTTTGCAGCACACGTGATGCCCGCGGTACCTCCGCCAACAATGACCACTCGATTTCCCATGCGTGTCCCCTCCCAGTGAGGGGACATTTTGCCAGAGCCCTCAGTTAATAGCAAACTAGGCTGTCGACACCCGCATTGGTGCTCTTTGATTCATACGGGTAGAAGCAATGAAAAGTACCGTTCTCCTGAATCCCGATTGTTTGCGGCAGATCCCCGCTCGAACGCATAGTGTCGGCGAGATATTTTTTATAGCCCAGTAGGCGACACAGGCCTCCGAGATCGGATCGATCGCTCGCGGGGAGGCTGCGGTGCCCACGATAAACGGTAATGCCTTCCAGCTTCACCGTCCCGTCTGGATTCCTGGTAATAGTCGACGCTTTAGCTTTTATCTCTGGCGGAGACTTTTCGTCGTAGCAGCTGATGGCTGTGACCTGAGTGTTGGAGCCGCCACGATTCTGGTACATCTCAAACCCATCGAACTTGGCTTCCTTGTCCACGATCAAAGTTTTTTGTACATCTCCAGATTTCTCGATGGTCTCTTCAAGGTACTTGTCGTAGCCGTAGGCAATACACAAACCTTGCGGATCCGATTTATTTCCGGAAAGCGGGTAAGTCCAAGCGGAGCGACTCACCGCGAGCGTGAAGAGACTAATCGAACCGTCCGGATTCGATTTCTTTTCCTTGGAGGAAAATACCAGCTTTGGCGGCTTGTCCTTGTTGTAACAGGAAATGTGGATTACCCGATCATTTCCAAATCTATCGGTGGATTCCGAGAACCCGTCCCATTCCCCCTTTTCATCGACTCTGAATGTGATTTTGACATCACCATTGGCAACCATTGTTTGATCCTGAAAGGAGTCAAAGCCGAATGCCTTGCAGATGCCTGTTTCCTTAGACCCGGAACCAGAGATCTCAAAAGTCTCCTTCCCGCGCTTCACTGTCGGGTTAATGATAGAAGTGGAACCGTCGGGGTTGCGTTTTTTTTCCTTCGCTGAAAATACTGACTCGGGGGGCTCTTTAGCATTGAAACAGGTCAGCGATACAATGTGTGTGTTGTAGTCTTTTTGGGCGCGGCGTTTGAAATGTTTGAATTGCTTGTCCTCGTTGACAGCGAGAGTGATGGCGTCGTCTCCGGCTTCCACTAGAGTTTTGTCTAAATAACTATCGAAGCCGAAGCCTTTGCAAACACCCGTGAAATCGGAATCGCAGGAAGAAATGGTGTATTGTCCGGGCCCCCGGGAGGTGTAGGGGTTTTCGATTGTGTAGCTCCCGTCTTCATTTTTTTTGGGCTTTTCTTTGGAGATGAAAAGAAGCTCAGGACAGGCCCCGTTGTGGCATGTGATGCCGTCTATTCGAGAGTTGGTATCCCGGTTATTGTAGCGCTTCCACCCTTCGAACTTCCCGTCTTTGTTGATGATGATGGTTTTCTGACTGTCACCACTGGCCTCGGTGCTTGGGTTTAGGTAGTCTTCGTAGCCAAACAATTTGCAGACGCCTTTGGAATCGGAAGCCGTGGAGCTGATTTCGAGCGTTTCCGCCCCGCGAATCACTCGTGGATTTACGATGGTCAAGGATCCATCAGCGTTTTTCTTCTCCTCACTGCACTGAGCCAGTAGTGGAGGATCTGCTTTGGCCAAGTGGCTGAAGAGAACAAGACCAAACCCGATCCCTATGAATGTTGCCTTCATGTTTCCCCCTATCCTTTATTTTGCTGCGGCCCAAGGCACTTGCTTGAAGCCGCTACCGTCTCCACGGATCTCATACATGTGGTCCGTGAAGTCTTTTTCGTCTTTCTGCAATCTCAAAATGAAACGCTCCGACTCCTGATCCCAGTCCACACGTTGAGTTTGGAGCGGCGAGGCGTCCCAGATAAAGACGAGCTTGCCATCGTCAAAGACGGCGAGTCGGCTTCCCGTTTTGGCTTCGGCGAACTCTTTGTTATCCCAAGAATCACCGTTCTCAAGTTGGACGAAATCGTTTTCTGCTGATAGAGCGTCTACCAAAATGGCCAACGCTCGATCTTTGCAGGCGAGGCGTGCCGACTTAGCGGTTATTTTTGCGACCGCGGTTTTCTTTTCGTCTGCGATGTGCAAGACGGCGAAGGTTCCATTTTTATCGTCCCGTACTGCGTAGGATTTGCAGTCTGTGGGCAGCGATACCTCTTCGGGCTTCAACGAATCCAGGATGTTTTGAGCCGAGCGGTATTCTTGCTTTTGGCGCTTTTGCTCTTCGGCCCACTGGCCATCGCTTTCCGTCTCGAATTTCTCAAGCCGCTTGGACTCGTCGGCGAAGCGTAGCTTGTGGGCCTCGTGGAAATTGGCTTCACGACGGAAGTAACCGCCGAGGACCGCTAGAAGTTCAGCGCGTGTAAACTTGCGCCGCTTCTCCAAATCTTTTGTGAGGCGTTCCAAGGCCCGTTCTCGAAAGTTTCGTCGAGCAGTCCGCTCCTTTTCAAGTGCCTCGCCTGCTGATTGTCTCAACTCGGCAGTTGGCAGCTTTTCAATACGTTCTTTCTCTTTTTCGAAGTATTCCTCATCGGCGGTCTCAGTATCGGAAATGTGCTTTTTCTTGGCGGCATCAAACCAAGCCTGGTCTTGTTCGTTGGAACGTTTTTCCCACTCCAGGTAGCGCTTTGAGGCTTCCGCAGCATCGACCATCGGACGGTACTGGTCAGCGCGCCGGGTTTTTTCCGTACTCCACTGCGACGCAAAGGCTTTCCAGCTCGTATCCCATTTTTCTTCCAGGGACTTTGATCTTTTTAGGTGGTCTTCTTCTTTCTCCGGCCCTTCGTCGGCGGTGGCCTTTGCCTCCAGCAGGATAGCGGCGAGTTGCTCCGTGGAGAGTGCCGTTTGTGCCTCTAGAATCTTGCTTCTGAATTCTTTGCGTTTCTTCTCTTCAGCCGCAATGAGGCTTTCTGCGAGCTCTTCGAGTGCGGTGTCTCCAATCTTCGCTGCAATTTCTCGCTCGCCCTTAAAATAAGCGGTGTCGACTCTTTCGTCTTCATCCACCAGACTTTTTGCGGATGCCAGAAGCTTTTGAGCGCTACTATTGGCACCGGTTTCCCATTCCCTGAGATTTTTTGCAAAAGGTGTACGCCACGTGACGCTCCCGTCGGGATTGAGTCGGTAACCGTCCGCCCCTTTTTGAACGCGTTTGCCACCGATGGCGACAACACCTGGCGGGATCGCAAGCCACCCATCTTCTTCCAGCGTCGGGTCCTTTTTGGGAAGTGCCGGAAACTTAGCTTGAGGATCGGGAGTCGTGGGGGCGGTGCCGGCCACGTTTGGGCCTACGACGTCGGCTAGAGTTACCTCCGTGTCGACTCTTTCGCCGCCCTTGAAAGCGAGTTCAAATCCTTTGCGGTATTTCTTGCCCTGGTGAGTCAGTTCGACTTCAACGACGTAGTAGTACTGCTGTCCGTTTTCCAGATGTATCGTATAAAAGACGTTGCCTTCCTTTTTTTCTCCCGCGATGTAAAGTGTCGCTCCTTCAGGAACCCGGATTCGAAGAGAGGTTTTTGTCCCCTTGGTTTCCTGGCGCTGTACGATGGCTTGCGGCTCCGGCCGCGGAATGACTTCGTACTCCGGCTGCTGGATAATAACCGGAGGGGAGCTGTGGTACGGAATGCCTCCAGGGTAAGTGTAGGATCGATTAGACGAGGAATACGACGGGGAGGGAGACTGAGCGTAGGAGGGCGTGTATGAGGGAGAGTAATAGCTACGGTTCTGTAGCTGCGCCTCATAGTTCCGCTGGTTTTGCGCGCGGATGGCGGCTTCCGCGCGTAGCTGTGCTTCGTAGTTGCGCTGCTGTTGAGCTCGGACGGCGGCTTCGGCCCGCAGCTGCGACTCGTAGTTGCGCTGCTGCTGCGCACGGATTGCGGCTTCTGCCCGCAGCTGCGATTCGTAGTTGCGCTGCTGCTGTGCCCGAATGGCCGCCTGTGCGCGGAGCTGACTTTCATAGTAGTCGTCCCCGCGTAGAGGCCAGGCTAATCCAAGAGTGACGAAAAGAATTCCGAGACGCATGCCCATCCTTACTCCCTGCTCAAAAGCCAAAAGGCTCGTGCTTTCGCGCGGCAGTGATCAGGACCAAAGAGGGCCGGTAATTGGTAACCCTAGGGATAAATGACGCATTGGGACAGAGTCAACGCGAAGCCTTCGCGGGAGGGGCGAAGTGTAGGCGCTTTGACGCGACGCACCGGTTGGTTCTTGACGAGACCCCACCCTTTAGAGTCTACTTAGACAGTTGAATAAGTTTGCGTGGCAGTTGTCTAAGACCAAAGTGTGTCGGTAATTGGTGACTTCGACAGGCTTCAGTCTCCCACCAAATTATTTGGCCTGCGTTTCCTTTTTTAGAATGCGCAGCTGCGCTTCTAGTTCCTTGTCTGGGATGGTCTTTGAGGAGATCATATGTGCGCTCATGGCCCAGATTCGGTTGAGAACGTCTCTCTGATAGACTTTGTCGGTCAAATCCGCATCGGCATCCTTGGGTAGTTTTGCGAAGACGACCTCAAAGCCATCTCCCAGCCGTGGGGATTTATCCTGCAATTCGGCCGCACGCGCGATAGGGTAAGCGCTAATCGTCTTATGCGTTATCAGCTCAAGCGCGGCATTGGAATCGTTGCACAGACCCAGATAACCGTAGCCATCAGCAGGCTTGTTTTTGGCAACCGTCTGAGCTTCCTTTCGGATTCTCTTAAAATAGGCGGTCGCGGCCTTTACCGTAGCGAGCACAAAGTTTTTGTCCTTGTCGCTGGAAACAGCGTAGGCCACTCGGCTACCAGTCCATGCCGGCCGCTCGTCGGTTTGGGCCCAGAAACCCACGCCGGATATTCCGAGATAGAACATGACGCGCGCGTCTACATCTGGCCCACTGATACGAAAAGCGTGGTGGCTATGACCGACCGGAGCGACCATATTTTCTCCCGTTGAAAGCGCCACCCCCGAGTCCAGCCACACAGGCCACTGCACGCTGGTGACACCGTCATTGAGCGAGATAAAGTTTGCGTAAGTGCGTTCGTTTCGCACTTCGATCCGGTGTCCGGCGGCGATAAGCGCATCAAAAAGATCCCACGGTGTGTGCAGGGTGCGCTTTGCCTTCTTGGTTTGGTAAGTGAGGCCACCGCTTCCTTCCGCGAGGGAGTTCAGGATTTCGGCAATGGCATCGCTATGCCGTGCCTGCACCGGCGACAGAGTTTCCTGCGGGAAATGGCCGTAAGTGACAGCCGGAACCGTTTCTTTTAGCTGAGACGGATAATGCCGGATCGTTTTGGCTGTGGCCAAAATTTCTTGAACCGAGCCGCTAAGTTTTTTCACCGCTTTTTTCGGGCTCAACGGCACCTGTCCCAGTCGAGACTCCAGGCCTGCAATTAAAGGCCGCAGATAAGTGAGCTGAGGTAGCGGCGGGAGAACCGGAAACCGCGTCGCTTCGCCGCTTAGGAAAGCCTTCAGTTGGCGAAGTAAGATTTCAAATTCGGCCCTATCTTCATCAAGCGTGGCCGCAGGCAGCGCGACTTCCACGCGCTCTCTGACAAAAGGTTCGAGGGAGCTTTGTTCGAGCAGTTGGGCTTTATACTTCTTCAGAAATTCAAGCGCGCCAACAGTGGGCCGCGTACAATTCTTCTTGCAGCTTGAGGTCAGCTCCAACCCAATCGAGGCGTCCGGAGTCTTGCCGTCTTTAACGGATTCCGTAGTCGCAAGAACTCGGTAAAGGCCCGGCTCCTTCAGGCTTACATCCAACCTAACTGAAACTCCGTTTCCGCTTTCTGTATCAAAAGCTTTGGGGCCTGATCCGATGGCGATAGCGTCGCCACTTTCTTTCAACGGGCCTTCGATACGCAGATAAGGGAAGGCCTTTTCGGAGGCTTTGAGAACGAGTGTGATCTGGGTGTCCCCAAAAGACTGGACACGAAAAGCGGTCGCACTTAATTCGCCAGGCGGAAGCGGTGTGGGGATTTCTTTTTGATTGGGACATTTCTCATGAACGTCGGGAGCACACAGGGGGGTTGCCGACTGGAGACTTCCATACTCAAGCGGGCCTAGATCTACGTAGGCCGCCTGCGCGCAAAGACACCCCATCAATAAAGCGATCGCCATCCATTGTTTCGTGCGCATCCCGTCTCCTTCTTTAAAGTGCATTGGTTTCCCAACATAACGCACCGCTGTGTTGTGTCAATGTAAAGGGAGCAATAAGCGTGGATAGATATTCTGTAAATTATTGAATTTACAGATGAGTTTGGTATTTCTCAGGGGCATTCGCCGCTACAATCAAATTACGGGGAGGTGCCATGATCCGGCCATTCAACGAACGTTGGCTGTTGTGGATTTTGCTCTTAGGTCCGGGCGCCTTCGCGGTCGAACCACTTTTCACGATCGATCGCAGCCTAAACCGCAATCAAGTTGTATATGAGGTGAATCTTGCGGAAGGCGGCTGGGACGCGGGCGATCCCATTCGGGTTTACTGGGTACTTCAAGAAGAAGACGGAAAAATCGAAGCGCTTTCTGCGATTGAGGAGAGTTTTGCGTACGGGGTCAGCGTCCGCAAACGGGATAGCGTAGAAGTCCGCTTTGTCCTAAAGGCTCTTCCCAAAAAAGAAATCACCGTTCGCAGACGAGAAGCGGGAAAGTTTGTGGCCGTTACGGACATCCTCGGCCAACCCGCTGTGATTAAGAGCATCTTCATTAAAACGGTTGGGAGCGGTATTTTCTCCTCGGTTCGATACGTCGAGGTAACAGGAAGTTCTGTCGGCGGGGAAGAGACTTTGATCGAGCGTTTTGAGCCGAAGAAAAGCTTTGGTTAGAGAGTCTTCAGGCGCTTGAAGAGTTTCCCTACGCGCGGAAGGCTTGGCGAGTGGGAGATAAAAAGCTGACTAAAAAGCGCGTGGGCAGTTTCTACCGCGTCTTTTACGTGCTTCACGCGTTCGGATTGGAACTTAGCTGTCTCCGGACTTCGCGACTCTCCCAAAGATTTCTGAAGCACTCCCAGACTTGCCTCGGCCTCTTCCAGAATGCGCAATTCTCGAGTGTGTAGCACTGTGGAGATGGAGCGCCAGATGTGTTCGTCGGCCTCAAAGTAGAAATTCCGATCCCCGGCAATCCGGATTCTTTTCACTACGCCCCACATCTGCAACTCGCTGAGCGCGGAGCTGACTGAGCCAGCGCTGAGCGCCAAGCGCTCCTGGATGTCGGTGGGGTTCAGCGGGTTGGAGCTGAGATACAGAAGCGACCAGATGCGGCCCAGGTGCCTTTTGAAACCCCACTGCTCGATCAGATCCCCAATGATCTCGGAAAACGCGAGCTCTTCCTCAGTTAGATTGCTTACAGATGCCATCCCACTGGAATAAAGCAAAGCTGACCATTCCACAAGCAAACAGGGGGGTATGGCTCAATTTTCGAAAACCGGCGGCTTCAAGTTCTTGGCCAAGACCCGAGGGGCTCAAAAACGCGTGTGCCGAGTCGCGCAAGTACTGGTACGCGGCCTCATCCCCAAAAAGGCGCCCAATCGGGGGGACGAGATGGCGCCAATACCAATCGATGGGAGTTAACAGGGCAATTTCTGGTACGGGGTGGATTTCAACGATGCCGATTCGGCCTCCCGCGCGAAGGACTCTTCGCCATTCTACGAAGGCAGTTTTGCGGCAGCGAAAGTTGCGTACTCCAAAGGCGCAACTGATGAGATCGATCGAGTCACTGGGAATAGGAAGATCCTCGGAATGCCCCGCCCGCCAAAGAATCGTTTCTCCGTAGCGTGCGCGCGCTAGCGCAAGCATTTCTTCTGACGGGTCCAGTCCAATTACTTCGCGGCTTCCTTTGCGTTTGAAAAGACCCGCTACATCTCCTGTTCCTGTTGCGACATCCAAGACACGATCTGGAATCCTTCCGTGTTCACTTAGCAAAGCGTTGACGAGTTCTTCTTTCCAAGATCTGTGCAATCCCAGCGACAAGAAGTCATTAACGCGGTCATACTTTTTCGCGATGCGATCGAAGGGCAAAGCCTGCATACAAAATTTATACACTTCTCATTGACAGAGATCAGTAACGATTTTATCTTTTTTAAAGTTTCAGAAATAATTGAAACTTCAAAAAATAATGAGGAGGCCACAATGTCCGAGCGTACGATTACCGAAGACATGATCTTCGAGTGTTTTGCTGCGGCGCAAAAGGGCGCAGATCTGGAAAGCTCTGCTGAGTCTTTTGTCGACGTGGAAGAATATGAAAACCGAGTGATGTACCCAGAATTTGCCAGATGGGCAAAAGAAGCCGGGTACCCAGAGATTTCAAAAATCTTCTTGAAGGTAGCAGGCGAGGAAAAGGCGCATTCGGTTTGGATGCGGGAATTGTATCAAGACATGGGAGAGCCCTCACGCGGAGAGGACACCGCCCGGGCCATCGCGGCACTCAAGGAAATCCGAGAGAATTGCGATCGCTTGTTGGCGATGAATCCTGAAGGAGTTATCGAAAACGCGCTCAAGGTAGCAATTCGCGTTGAAAACCGCGAATGGAAAGAGATCTACCCAAACCTAAGAGATCAAGCCATTGCGGCAAACAACGAGAAAGCTGCGGAAGTGTATCAGCGAGTCATTGACTCTGAGAAGCAGCACGCAGTCTGGTTTCAAGAAGCACTGGATAGTTACCAAGACGCGCGGCGCGCGACGGCATAAGCCATGCGCGCTTCTCTCACAATTAGAGAGAAAACGATTGGGTGGTGGCAGGCTTTAAACCCTGCCATCTACCTGATTTCTATTCTCCCTGGACTGGCAATTTTTTTGCTAGTCCCTCTCGGTTCTTCGTGGTCGCCAATATTGCTTGCTACGGTGGGTGTCGTTCTTATCCAGCACGGAATCAACCTCATGAACGACGCGATGGACTGGTCCCGCGGAGCGGATGTGGAGAAGTACAACTCCTGGGTGCGCTACCATGATCAAAGTCCTTCTCGGGCGCGCTGGCACGGTCTGCTGGCTCTCGGTCTGGGCGTGGCGGTGGGAGTTTGGGTGTTGTTCCAGGCGGGACAGCTTTCCATTCTGGCGGTGGCGCTACCTTTGGTTGTATTGGGAGTCGGGTATAACGTGGGCAGCAAACCGTTTGCGTATTCCGCTTTTTCAGAATGGGTTACGGGGGTCTGCTATGGTCCGGGGGTGTTCGGTTGCCTGTGGCTCCTCAGCCGCGGCGCAAATCCGTGGGTTGGGGCCTTCGGATGTATGAGCTTTGCAGCGCTCGCCGTGGCGGTTCTTCTTTCTCACCAACCTTCCCAAGTGCTTACGGATGCCATGGTAGGAAAACGTTCTTTTGCGGTCCGCTTTGGCGTCGACACAACTCTACGAGCGACCACACTACTTTTCGCACTGAGTTTGGCTGCCTTGGACGGCGCGTACACGGTCGCGCTATTGCCGCTGCCGGCCTTAGCTTGGGTATCTAGTATTGCTCTTTTTACGTTTTTTTCGCGGCGTAGGGCCTGGAATCCTAGAGTTCTCTTACTCGCCACCCTCGGGAAACTGGTTTTTCTGGAAGGCTTGTGCTTGTTCGGAGGGTTTCAGTGATACCTTCCATCGCAGTCGCCAGCGCTTTCGAACGCTCTCGTCCGTTTGTGAACGCTCTATCCAGTTACCAGTTTGAAATGGCTATTCCGGACGCGGCAGTGGTCGATACTGTGTGCCGTTCCTTGTGGGAGCGGAGAGGGAAGCGCTTGCGTTCCCATTTGGTTTTCTGGTTTGGGGAAATGGCAGGTATAGAAGCCTCGCACTTGAGCCTCTACGCCTGGGCCGCGGAGGCTGTTCATACGGCGACACTCTTGCACGATGATGTTATCGACATGGCGACGGTCCGTAGAGGTGAACCCAGCGCCAACGTTCTGTTTGGCAATACGCTTCCCGTACTGTCGGGGGACTACTTGTTAAGTGATGCTGTTCAGCGCATTGCCGAAAAAGGAGAGCCGCGTCTGTTGGCGGGGCTGTGCTCCGCTTTGAAACAACTCGTCTGTGGAGAATCTCTGCAATATGAATTGCGTTTCACCATACCAAAGTCCGAACGAATCTTTTGGCGAATTGCCGAACTCAAAACAGCTTCGCTTTTAAAGTGGGCCGCTCTTGTCGGGCCGGAACTGGCCGGAAGTCCCTGGAAAAGCAACTTGGAATCCTTCATGCTGTCCTTTGGTCAGCTCTTTCAGTTTTCGGACGATTTGCTCGACGTGGTCGGGGCAGATGATAAAGAAGCTTGGGTGGATTTGAGGGAAGGGAAGCTAAATTTTGTCACCTGGCAGCTCTTGGCCCGCGATCCCGAACTCGCTCAGTACACTCAGGAGCAATTTGATAAAAAAAACGTTTCCGACACCGTCGTGCGTCAGATCGAAAGCGCCATTTCGTCTGATTTTCTCGTGGCTCTCCGTCAACGCCTAGACGAGCTTGCGAACAAAGCCATTGAGTCGCTTGGGCATCTTCCTGGTGGGGGAATTCGATCCGCTGCCGAGGGCCTGGTTAAACTCTGTGTGGATCGTACCCGCTAGCATCAAAAGCTGGTACCCTTACTAGATAAGAACTGGTACCACTGGACCCTTATGCTTTCAGAGCGGCAAAAAAGTTTTTTGAAGTTTAGTTTTTTCTATTTCTTGGAGGGCGCCCCCATTGGGTTTCTTTGGTGGGCCTTGCCAACGCTCCTGAAGCAAACTCAATGGAAAATTGAAGATATCACTTACGTAACAGCGCTTTTGGCTTTTCCATGGACCCTGAAATTTTTGTGGGCACCGTTGGTAGATAAGCAAAGTCAGCGCTGGGGCTACCGCAACGTTATTTTGCTTTGCCAATTGGGAATGATCTCAGGGGTAGTCCCTGTCGCTCTCTATTTTCACTCCCTGTCGCTCGGTTGGTTCGGTGGTCTTCTCGTGTTGCACGCTATCTGTGCGGCCACTCAAGACGTCGCGATTGACGGTTGGGCGATGGCCAGCGTCGAGGAGTCCGAGCGCGGCCGCTTGAACGCGGCGATGCAGGCAGGGATGCTAACGGCAAGGTGGGCTTTTGGGGCCGGCTTGCTTCTGATTCCAAATATCAGTGTGAATGTAGGCTTGGGGTTGATTGCTGGCCTTGTGTGCGTCGCTCCTTTTATATTGATGTTCCTGAAGAACGAAAAGGCGCCGGCCTCCTCGGAGCATGCGGTGGGCACGTGGTTGCTTGAGCGGGCCAAGAATCCGTCCGTACTGAGAAATCTCGGAATAGCGCTACTTTCCGGGGCTGGCTTTGAAGCGATAGGTGCCGTCGCAGGACCGGCGTTGCTGTCTCTGGGCTATGAGCAGACAGAGATTGGATGGTTTTACACCGGATCGGTTTTTATGATGATTCTCGGATCCTGGTTGGGAGGCGTCGCCGCGGATAAAGTAGGGCACGCGCGGGCTTTTTTCCGAACTATTCTTGCTGTCTTTGCGCTTTGTGCGGCAGCAGGCGTGGCGCACATCTATGGCTCCGTACTCTTTCTTGTGTTCTTGATTCTCGTCTACTTGGGGATCGGAACTTTCACGGCCGTGTCTTACAGCTATTTTATGGATAAGAGTGCAGGGGAAGAGTATCCCGCTACGATGTTTTCCACTTTTATGGCGGGAACCAACGGGTGTGAAGCCGCTTCAGCATTTCTGTGCGGAAGATTCGTGGCGCAGTGGAACTATGGCACTGCGTTTATAGTCATGGGTTTGCTGTCGCTACTCAGTTGCCCGCTCTTCAGGAAAACACAGAAAGGAAACGCGGCCACCGCCTAAGGCTTCGATCTCCGGCTCGCGGCTAATCTTGGGAAAAATGCGGGGACCTCTTTTTGGTATGCTGCGTATTCGGGCTTACGCTGGACCTGATCCTTCTCCAATAGGCTGACCCCAGATACCTTTAATAGTAGCAAGGTGATTAGAATGGGGCTCACTGAAAAGAAAACTCCCATTGGCAAATTAAGCCCAAAGGAAGAGAACCCCCACCAGATCAACGCTTCACCAAAGTAATTTGGATGGCGGGTAAGATTCCAGAGGCCGACGCGGCAAACTTTGTTAATGTTTTCTGGCTTTGATTTGAACTGTTTCAATTGCCAATCGCCCAATGCCTCAAAGAAAAAGCCAACTCCCCAGAGCAATGCACCGAGCGCGTCCCACAAGCTCGCGTTGGATGGGCCTCTAAGAATTTGCATGTATAAAAGTGGGAGTGAAATGACGACGAGTAGGGTTGCCTGGAGACAGAATACAAAAAAAAGGCTCCAGAGTGCAAAATGGGGATGGCGCTGACGCATATCCGAGTAACGTCTGTCTTCGCCCTTTCCCGAGTTTCGCAGATGAATGTGCAAGCTCAGACGAACGGCCCAGATCGCCAAGAGGGCCACCACCAAAGAGTTTCTCCAGTCTTTGGCTGGGTTGTTCGCATAATAGACTCCAACGACAACGAGAAAACCAAGGCCCCAAAAACGATCCACTAGGCTGGCGTCCTTCATCGCCAGGCTTAGCAGCCAAAGAAGACCAAAAGCGAAAAAACTAATGGCAAGGGCCGGTAAGGGGAAGAGCCAACCCCACTGCCAGAGAACGAAACTTTCAAATGGACTGTGGATCACGCGCCCGCCTGCGGGGCGAGGGTTTTGAAGAGCTGATCCAAGGCTTGAAGAGAGTCGATAGGCCGACAGGTGTGCGCCGTTTCGGCAGGAATCCCTCCAATCGCAGCGCCCCCGATTAGGATCTCACTCGCATTATCCGACAGCGCCGCATCCAATTCTCGGATGTACTCGGGTAATCGTTGAGTGAGTGGTGAAGTACCCAGCACGATATAGTCTGCGGATAGAGCCCTGGCTGCCTCGGCCAATGGCACGGCCGGGAGGTTGGGACCCAGGAAGCAAACATCGAGCCCCCAGTACCCGCAGAGTAGCGCAGCGATAAGAATTCCAAATTCGTGAAGTTCATCTTGGGGGGTAGTGAATAGGAAACGCGGCACCTGGCGATCGGGTCCTGTGTGCAAATGGGAAAGACCCTGCATGGTTTGTCCTAATTGTGCGCGCAGAACCGCTGAAAGGGCGTGTTCTTGCGCGATTCGGATCTTGCCGGCGCTTACCTGCTTGCCCACTTCAGCGAGCAGGGGAGACACCACTTCTAAAACAAAGGAGCGCAGATCGAAAAGCTGTCGCGCGTTTTCAAGATGGGTCGTCAAGGAGCGCAGATCGTATGCGGCCAAGTCCGTGAGAATGGTCTTCAAAATGTAATCGGCCCGCGACGGTGCTGCTTGGGGTGTGGTTTTCGGATTCTGGGTCGCTTGCTGGCGCAACTCATCGTCCGTCAGGGACGCGAGTGTGCCGATCGCGTGTCCCTCTTCGAGGAGCTGGGTAATAAGACGTAGACGCTCGGCGTCCTGGTAGCTGTACAAACGCCTCCCGGTAGGGGTGCGGCGGGGCGCTACGGCTTTGTAGCGGCGCTCCCACGCCCGTAAAGTGCTGGGATTTAAGCCAGTTAGCTTACATATGGCCTTCATGCTGAGCTCAGTCATGCCTCAACTCCTGTACAATAAATGTATCATATTATCTTGCAATCATCTACGCAAATATTATACAATTCAGTCAGAGGTGAAGATCATGAAGGTTTTAGTCACAGGAGCTTCCGGGTTTATTGGTCAGGAAATCTGCGAAAGGCTTGTCGAAAAAGGTGCAGACGTCGTTGTGCTTTCGCGCGACGCCGAGCGTGCAAAACGCGAGATCGGGTTGCCGGTGGAAGCCTACGATTGGGATCCGGCCTTAGAGCTTCCGCCGCGCGAAGCGTTTAACGGAGTGACCGGCGTGATCCACCTGGCTGGCGAATCCGTTGCCGAGGGACGTTGGACCAAAGCGAAGCGAAAACGCATACTCGAGTCGCGTACCAAAAGTACCGCTCACTTGGTGGACGCCATGAAGCAGTACGGGGAGAATATTCAAAGCTTTGTTTGTGCTTCGGCCATTGGGTTTTACAGCGAACGAGGAGACGAAATCCTCGGCGAGTCAGCGTCCAGCGGGGAAGGTTTTCTTGCCGATGTTTGTGAGGCTTGGGAGGCCGAGGCGGCAAAAGCAGACGGCTTCACACGTCGTGTCTCGATACGAATCGGAATGGTGCTTGGCCATGGCGGGGCCCTTCAAAAGTTACTTCCCATTTTCCGGCTGGGTTTAGGCGGACCCATAGGGAATGGTAAACAATGGATGAGTTGGATCCACGTAAAAGATTTAGCTGGGCTGTTCCTGCACTGTTTGAACAACGCCGAAGTGCGCGGTCCGGTCAACGGGGTGGCGCCGCATCCTGTAACCAATAAAGAATTTACGAAATCTCTCGCGAGCGCGTTGGGGGTTCCCGCGTTCCTGCCGGTTCCCACGTTGGCGCTACGAATAGCGATGGGCCAGATGTCTGAGCTCGCCACGAAAAGTCAACGCGTTCAGGCGGCGAAGGCGGTCGACAGCGGCTACTCGTTCGAATACGGCACAATCGACGCGGCTTTTGCGGAGATCTGTCCTTCAAAAAAAAAAAGTTTGAAGAGGTCTTACGCGTAAAGCAGTGGCTGCCGCGTAAACCAGAAGAGATTTTTCCGTTTTTTTGCGATGCAAGAAATCTGGAGCGCATTACACCCACCTGGCTGCAATTTCACGTGCTCAGCAATACCGACGAGAGCATTCAAGTCGGGCAGACTATCGATTACCGCCTCCGTGTCCGCGGGATCCCGATGAAGTGGCAAAGCCTTATCGAACAGTGGGTCCCCAATGAGTGTTTTGTGGATACCCAAGTAAAGGGTCCCTACAAAACGTGGCACCATACACACCGTTTTATCGAGATGAAGCGTGGGACTCTTATTGTGGATGAGGTCCGCTATGAAGTCCCCGGAGGGCGTTTGGGGAGTGTGTTCCTTGGCCCTTGGATCCGCTCTGACGTGACGAAGATCTTCGACTACCGTCGCCGGATGATTGAAAGGATCTACCAGGAATGAGGCAGCAACCTAAAATAGCCCGACCAAGGCTGGGCGTGTCTGGTTGTCTGTTGGGAGAGCGCGTGCGCTTTGATGGGCAACATAAACGCGACCCATTCCTTGTCGACCAGCTAGGCCAGCACGTCGAGTGGGTGTCTTTTTGCCCGGAGCTTGGCATCGGGCTGACGGTTCCCAGAGCTTCTATCCGCCTAGTTGGATCCGCCAACGAATCCCGCGCGATGATGGGCGATACGGATCTTACCGATAGTCTTGTCGGATATGCTCTGTCACAAGTGGAGCGTATCGAAAAATTGGGACTGAGCGGTTTCGTCCTCAAGAAGAACTCCCCAAGTTGCGGGATGGAGCGCGTGCGGGTCTACAGCCCTCAAGGGCCTCCAAGTGGCCGCTCGCAAGGGATTTTTGCAAGAATTCTGCAGGAGAAGTTTCCTTCTCTTCCTGTCGAAGAGGAGGGGCGCCTTCAAGACGAGGCTTTGAGAGAAAACTTTGTCGAGCGGGTCTTTGCCTACAACCGGCTCTTGTTTTTCTTCAAAGAAAATTGGACAGCCGGTGATCTTGTGACGTTTCATACGCGCCACAAATTGCAATTGCTCTCCCATTCTCCAGCGCACTATCGAAAGCTTGGCAAACTTGTCGCCGATGCCAAAGCGAAAGAAAGGGGCGAAGTCCAGCGCGAGTACACCAGGCTTTTCATGGAAGGCCTTAAAGTATTGGCAAGTAAAGGGCGCAATACAAATACCTTGGAGCACATGGCGGGTTACTTGAAAAAGCAATTGCAGAGCGAGGAGAAATCGGAGCTCTGCGAGGTTATCAAACAGTACCGTCTCGGGTGGGTACCGCTTATCGTGCCGCTTACTTTACTCCAGCACTATGTCCGCAAATTTCAAATCGGCTACCTCCAGGGTCAAAGTTACCTTGAGCCCAACCCACGCGAACTCATGTTGAGGAACCACGTATGAAGACACATATACACTGGTTTAGAAACGATCTCCGTCTAGCCGATAACCCGGCGCTTAGCGAGGCCGCTCGCGCAGGGGCCAAGGTAGTATGCGTTTATATACTTTCCCCTGAGGCCCCTTGGGCGATGGGTGGCGCGTCTAAAGCCTGGTTGCATGCGTCTCTAAGCGCTCTGGCAAAAGAGCTAAGCGATCGCGGGGTGAAACTCTTTTGCGGGATCGGCGATCCGGTTAGGCTTCTTCAAAAAATCAGCGAAAAAGTGAAGGCCTCTGCCGTCTACTGGAACCGATCATACGAACCCTACGGTATTGAGCTCGGTAACAAAGTTAAGACAACCCTCCGGGATAAGGGGATCGAATGCCACAGTTTCAGCGGAAATCTGCTACTGGAACCCTGGCAACTGAAGAATGGGAGTGGGGAACCGTACCGCGTGTTCACTCCCTATTGGAAGGCGGCGAAAAAGATCTACGTGGAGTTGGAACCCCCACTTAGACGTCCGTCTTTGGAGAGCTATGCGGGCGAGCTACCGGGTTTTGGGGCGGTGGAAGCTTTGAAGCTACTGACGGGGCACCCATGGGAAAAGAAGATGTTGCAGTATTGGGAACCGGGCGAGAACGGTGCAAAAAAGCGCCTTACGAAATTAACGGAAAGCTTTCTTAAGGCCTACCCTACCCAGCGTGACCTTCCGGAACTAGAGGGGACTTCCTGTCTTTCTCCGCATTTGCATTTCGGTGAGATCAGCCCTAAGCAAATTTTATCTGCCATAGGTCTCAAAGGCGCGGCCGAGAGTTTCATTCGGCAAGTCGCGTGGAGAGAGTTTGGCCACAGTCTTCTTTACTATTTTCCTGAAACCACTTCGGAGCCGCTCAACCCTCAATTTAAGAATTTTTCGTGGAAGGCGGACAGCAAAGCGCTGGAGAAGTGGAAAAAGGGAATGACAGGGTACCCAATTGTGGACGCCGGGATGCGCGAACTGTGGGAGACTGGATGGATGCACAACCGGGTGCGTATGATCGCGGCCTCTTTTTTGGTGAAGGATCTTTTGGTGCACTGGCGGGAGGGGGCCGCTTGGTTCTGGGAAACTCTGGTCGACGCGGATTTAGCCAACAATACCTTGGGCTGGCAATGGGTGGCAGGTTGCGGCGCCGATGCCGCACCCTTCTTCCGCATTTTCAACCCGATGCTACAAGGAAAAAAATTTGATCCAGATGGAAACTACGTCCGTACGTGGCTTCCGGAACTTTCCAAACTACCGAATAAAGCCATACACGAGCCCTGGACCTTGTCCGCGGAGGAGCTGCGCGCCTGCGGCGTTGAGCTTGGAAAAACCTACCCCAAGCCTATGCTCGATCACGGAATGGCTCGGGATAGGGCACTGGAGCACTACCAGGCGCTCAAGAGCTAGTTTTTGAGGAAATCTTCATACTCGCGGCATATTGCGTCCGCGCTTTCATGGAAAACTGTTTCTATCAGCTTAGCCCACAGGACGAGGGCATCTTTAGAAACTGTAGACACGGAGGTCACCATGAGAGCTTTAGTATTAGCTTTTGCCTGCATTCTTCTTGCCGGATGTGGCGTCGACTTAAGACAGTCCAACGCCGATGCGATTGATACCTTACAGAAACTTCCTATGATGTCGGTGGCGCCCTTGGGCGATCCTTCCGAATCTTCGTACGAGCAGCTTGAAGCCGCGATAGCGGAGTTAGCTCCCCAAGACGGAAACACCCGCGGTCTGTTTGGGCGTCAACGCACCAACCTTAAGAACTTAAGAAACCTATTTACGCTACTGAATAACGGAGAGTCGCATACCGTAGATTCGCTTGCGTACGGCCTTGTCGAGATGAACAACGGCAGTGTCGTCCAAACGGCAACCAGCGTCGGCGGTATTCTTGATATTATCAAGCTTATCGGCCCGGTTATCGCATCTATCTTCCCTGGACTGGGACCGATCATTCAGGCCTTGCTGACGATTTTGCCGGCCATCTTGTCGCTCTTCGGCGGATGAGCCTAGTGATTTGAGCGCGTCAGCCAGGACTTCGGGACAGAACTGCAGCCAGTAAAATCACCAGGTCCCGAGGTCTAGGCGTTAAGATTTGTGGCTCTTTAGTTCTCCACAATCTGTAATCTTTACTTCTTGGGCCGGGGTTCCCGAACGGGAGCCCTGGCTCTCGATTTTTTTGACAACATCCATCCCTTCGATGACCTTTCCGAACACAACGTGCCGTCCATCTAACCAGGGAGTTTTGACGGTTGTGATAAAAAACTGCGAACCGTTCGTGTTGGGGCCCGCGTTGGCCATGCTCAGGTAGCCGGGGGCTTCGTGCTTTAACTTGAAGTTCTCGTCCTTAAACTTGCCACCCTTATAGATGCTTTCACCGCCGGTTCCATTTCCCGCGGTAAAGTCGCCGCCCTGGATCATAAAATTTGGAATGATTCGGTGGAAGGTTGAGCCCTTATAATGCAGCGGGACGCCTTGCTTGTTCTTTCCCTTTTCACCGGTAGCAAGTGCACGGAAGTTTTCGACTGTCTTGGGAACGGTTTTCCCAAAAAGCCCGACCACTATCCTGCCCGCCGGTTTGCCACCGATGGAGATGTCCATAAACACCTTGGATGTGGTGGCTGGTGCTGCATGTAGGCACGCACCAAAAAACAGGCTGAACAGACCAACTTTTAGAATAGGCGTCATGAGGTCCCCCTTGTGATTAGGCGAAATCTATCCGAAATTTCCGATGCCGCCAACTATTGACTAGTGCGTGTGCGTATTCTGCGAGTGTTCGCTGCGGGGGAAATCGGCACCTTGATTGCATTCTTAAGGTGTGAGGAGAGCTTATGAAATCGCTACTGATCTTAGCCGCGTTGGCTTCTTTTTCGGCCTTTGCTTGTGATAACCATCCGGGCATGACCCACGACCAGTATGTGATCTCGATTCGTAAGCGCTACGAGACTCCTGCGCCGACGGACAGTTATTCAACCGCTATTACAGAAGACGCCGCACCGGCGGATCCGCCACAGAATAGTGAAGATGTGGCGCCCAGCCAGCAAACGGACAACTAGTTCGGAGTATTTTCTTTGGCCGCATGAGCCGGCCAAATCTTTGAAGCCACTATCGAAAGCGTTAGAATCCCGAGAATGACGCCCAAGGCAAGGCCCGTAGGGATGGGGTAGATGTCTGTCAGAAGCATTTTTACCCCCACAAATGTCAGAATCGCGGCCAGACCATATTGCAGGAAGTGAAAAATATCCATCAAGCCCGATACCGCAAAATACAGAGATCGCAGTCCAAGTATCGCGAATACGTTTGACGTATAGACCAGAAACGCGTCAGGAGTGATTGCAAGAATTGCGGGAATGGAATCCACCGCAAAGATAAGATCCGTAAATTCCACCATCACAAGAGCAGCGAGCAGAGGGGTCGCCATTCTTTTGCCATTCTTTTTTACGAAAAAGTGTGCCCCCTCGTATTCGGATGTAGTAGGGATAATTTTCTTGGTTAGCCGCAGAACAAAATTCTTATCAAGGGAGACTTCCTCTTCTTTAGGCATGGCCATCTTCAGTCCCGAGAGGATGAGAAAACCTCCAAAAACAAATACGATCCAGTGGTATTTTTGAATGAGCGCAACGCCGGCAACTATGAATACGCCGCGCATGAACAACGCCCCTAAGATTCCCCAAAATAGCACTTTGTGCTGGTATTCGGCGGGCACCCTAAAATAGGTGAAGATCATCAAAATCACAAAAATGTTGTCCACACTGAGGGATTTTTCAATAACGTAGCCCGTGAGGAAGGCGAGTGCTGGCTCTGTGCCTTCGCGCAGGTAAATTATAAGGTTGAAACAAAGAGACAGTATGATCCAGACACCGGTCCAGATCATCGCTTCCCGGAAACCGACGCGGTGGGACTTTCGATGAAAAACCCCCAAGTCAAGGGCGAGCATCGCAAGGACAAAGAGATTAAACCCAATCCAGACATAGATACTGTGTTGCCCCATAGAGTTTGATTTTTACACTAGGTTTCGAAATTAGGAAATCATAAGAAGCGAGTACCACGAGCTTCGCTCCATAGTGTTTCATGGCAGTTTTGCCGGCGTGGGATCGGGGGGGCTTCGCCGCCGAGGGCACGCGGGCTTGACGCGCTGAGGCAGCGGCCCTATTTTCAGATTAAAAGAGGCCTTTTACATATGGCTCACACAACCGATCGCTACGAGAAATCCGAAGGGTTCGAAGCTAGATCCTCCGTCCGTTCTAGCGATCCTGCTTTCTTTGAGCAGCTCCTCGATAGCATTCAGGATCCCGTCTACGTTATTTGCCCAGGGGAGGGCTTCAAAATACGCTTTGTGAACCAGGCCGCTTGTCGTCACTGGGGTTATTCACAGGCTCATTTGCTCAGTATGCGCATCCCCGACTGGGATCCGCATTTCTCTTTCGAAAAGTGTGAGGCCATTTGGGGACGAGTACAGCGCGAAAAGCGAATTACTTTTGAGACCTGGCATGAAGTGAGCTCTGGAGCGCTCATTCCAGTGGAAATTACTTCCAACTACATTGTGTATCAGGGTGAGGAGCTCATTGCAGGGTTTATCAAAGACATAACTGAACGTCGCGAAACCGAAGAAAAAATTAGCCAGCTTACGATGAACCTAATGAGATCGAACAAGCAGCTCGAAGAGTTTGCCTACGTGGCATCGCACGATCTCCGGGAACCTCTTGCGACATTGAGCAGCTTCGTGCATCTGCTCGAAACCCGACACGCGCCCGGATGGACCGGTGAAGCCAAACGTTGGCTTGGCTATATCCAGAAAAGCGCGCGCCGGATGGCTAACATGATTGATTCCCTACTCGCCTATTCGCGGCTCAATGCACTCGAGCTTGTGACCGAACCTATCAATACCCGAGCTTTGGTCGGGGAGCTACTCGAGGATCTTCGTTCTATGGTAGAAAGCGCCCAGGTTGAAATCCGTTTGGGGGATCTCCCGCGGGTTGTGGCCGACAGGATGCAGCTTGGGCACGTTTTTCAAAATCTCATTTCAAATGCCGTCAAGTTTAGCCAGTCGGCGAAAGAACCCTTCGTAGAAGTTAGCTCCCAAAAAGCGGATCGTGAGTGGGTTTTTTCCGTAAAGGATAATGGCCCCGGAGTGGATGCGGAAACCTGCGACCGCATTTTCGAGCCTTTTCAAAAGGGACACCAACAGGCGGGCCTGGCCGGAGTTGGCCTTGGACTTTCGATCTGCAAAAAAGCGGTGGAACGCCATGGAGGGCGACTGTGGCTGGAACCGAGAAGAGGCGGCGTCACGGAATTTTGCTTTAGCCTCCCGATACGGGAAACTCTTTCTTAAACGCCATTCTTTTTGAACCAAGCCAGCATACGCTTCCAACCGTCTTCGGCGGCGGCCTTCTGGTAACTCGGTCTATAGTCGGCGTGAAAACCATGCTCCGCGCCGGGGTAGACGATGATTTCATGTTTGGTTTTGGATTTTTTTAGGGCCTCTCGCATCGTGCTCAAGTCGTCAGCGGAAATTCCGTGGTCCTTTTCCCCGTAAAGTCCCAATACGGGTACCTGCAAAGTGGGAGCGATGCCGACGGGATAGAGAGTCTTTCCATCGGGTTTTCCCGTGACCCTACCATACCAAGCGACCCCGGCGCGCACCTTCGGATTGTGGGCCGCGTACATCCAAACCACGTTTCCGCCCCAGCAAAATCCCGTAATGGCCGTGCGTGTGGTGTCGGCTTTGGAGTTTTTCTTTAACCACTTCATGGTGGAATCTATGTCTTCCCAAACCTGTTTTTGCGGTACCTTGGAAACCACCTCACTAATAATCTGGGGAATGTCTTTCATCTTGGTTACGTCACCCTGACGAAAATAGAAGTACGGAGCGATTGCAAGGTAGCCTTCTTTGGCTAGACGACGACAAATATCCTGAATATACGCGTGTACACCGAAGATCTCCTGAATCACCAAAACAACCGGAAAAGGCCCGTTTCCTTTCGGCATTGCCCAGTAGGCAGGCATGGAGTCTTTACCGCAGGGGATCGAAATCGTATCGCTCAAGAGCCCGTCAGAGGGGGTGGAAATGACCTTCGCGGTGGCAGGGGCAACGGCGAGGGCGAAGCTTGCCGTGATCCCGTGTTGAAAAAGCTGGCGACGCGTCCAAAGGTCGTTATCGGTCATGAGTCCTCCCCGTGCTTTAGACGAGGAGCTTACCAGACTCTTTGGTGCTGAAAACCGCTATTTTGAGATAGTCTCCCTCAGCGAAGCCAACGGGGTGATCCTTCTCTGGTTCGAGAACTGTTTGCAGCTTTAGCGTGGGGGCGAGATCGCTCCGGGCCGCGTCCAAAAAAACATTGCGCGTAAGCCGTGAGCTGCAGCAGCAAGTAATCAAGATGCCCCCAGGTTTTAAACGCGCGAGCGCTCCACTGTGCAGGGCGGAGTAGGTTCGGAGCGCTGCCGGGACTTTGGAGACTGAACTCACGATTTGCGGGGGATCAACGATCACAACATCGTACTGGGTTTCGGGGGGTTCCCGCAGCCATAGAAAGGCATCGGCCTGTTTCCATTCCATTCCCGGTTGGCTGTGCTTTTCGATCCCAAACTCGATCGCAGAAGCAGAACTGTCGACGTTGAGCACGTGTTTGGCGCCGGCGTTTAAGGCACTTAAGCCCAAGGTGCCCGTGTTGGAAAAAAGATTCAGAACGGTTTTTCCGCTTAGGTTCTGGCGCTGCAACCAACGCCGGAGCCCACGCAGATCCAGAAAGGCGCCCCCTTTCTGTCCGCTTAACAAGGGGACATGCCAATTGAGCTCAGCTTCGCGAATCTGAAGAGCCGATGGGAGGGTTCCATGGAGCGTGCGTATCCCGCGTTCGCTGTGTTTCCGCTTTGCGGGAACGCGCCATGCGAGGGCCCGAAGTCCAAGTTGCTCGCGTGCAATGGCAGCGACGTAGCGGCCGAGGGTGTCCACCGAAGCGCTGTAGGTTTGCAAGACGCCGACGTCTCCGTAGCGATCCAGCACTATGCCCGGCAAGCCGTCGTTTTCGCCGTGAATCAGTCGTAGGGCATCGGTTTCGTCGTAAAGGGGTAGGCGGCGCGTGAGTGCCGTGTGCACCATCTGCCAGAGCCAATCCCGGGTAGGCGCGTGGCTACCCGTTTTGAGCACCCGAATCCCAACTACCGAATGCGGGTCATAAATCCCAAAGCCTAGAGTTTCGTTTCCGTGATCGTAAAGCCGCAGCCACTGGCCAGCGGGAAAGGGGTTCGCAGCGCTGCTCAATTGCGAGCGAAATACCCAGGGATGACGGCGTCTTACGGCCAGTACCGCCTGTTTTTTGAGCTGGTACCGGCGGGTTTGAAAACGGGGGGAAAGCATGGGTCTTAATAGCACAGATTTTGTCTTTATGGTGCGTTGTGCTAGACTCGCCCGGTTTTTTGGAGCTAGCAGTGGAAACTCTGAGCGAAAATCCGTTTGTCTCTGTGGTGGCAGGGGTCATGCTGAGCGAAGGTAAGTTATTCCTGGCCCGTAGGTTGGGCGGCGACATGCACGGTTACTGGGAACTTCCCGGCGGAAAAGTCGAGGAAGGGGAAGTGCCCAAAGAGTCTTTGCAAAGGGAGCTACGCGAAGAACTTGGGATTGATGTAGAAGTGGGCGACCTAGTAGGACGGTCCGAACACGAGATTCCCGGCAAGAGGATCCGACTGGCGGCTTACCGAGTGTTTCCGCGATCTACGGATTTTGTTTTGAGCGCACACTCAGAGTTTGAATGGGTGGAGCCTGAGAATTGGGGGGCCTACCGGCTTGCCCCAGCAGACTTACCTTTGCTCGATACCGTTCGGGATATGATCCATGAGGAGTAATCAGATGCGTATCGTTTTGGTCCTTTTTAGTTTTGTTTCAGTGGCTACGGCTCAGGAACTGAGCTTCCGCGCTCATGACAAAGAGATACAAAGTTTTTCTTTGGAGGCCCTAAAGAAACTAGCACCGGCTAAAGACATCACTGTTTATGAGCCACACGAAAAAGCGAAGGTCACGTATTCGGCTATACCGGCGCGCGCGGTATTCGAGGCCGTCTTCAAAGAGGACTGGAAAGAGGCCGATGAGATCCTTTTTACGTGCGAGGACGGCTACCAACCTTCTGTACCGGCGGCGAAGTTCAAAAAATACGCCGCGTACTTGAGCTTTGCCAAGCCGGGCAAGCCCTTCACGATGGTCAATAAGCTTCAGAACAATGAGAAGATTGAACTGGGGCCCTATTATCTTGTTTGGGACAATGAAACTTTTCCTGCACTCAAGGCGGAAGGGGCCTCGGACTCCCCGTACCAGGTGGTCGCAATCGAGTTGGTTGATTTTGAGAAGCGTTTTCCTGGAATGACGCCTCCCAAAAAAAGAAGTCCGCAAGTGGAGCGCGGGTTTCTGGCATTTCGAAAAAACTGCATGGCCTGCCACACCATTAACGGTGACGGTGGGGGCAAAGCGGTTGAGCTCAACTACCCAGTGAACATCACGGAGATGTTAAAGACCTCTTGGCTGCGTAAATGGATTTTGGATCCGACAAGCATCCGCTTTAACACCACGATGCCCGCATACAATCCGGCGGATCCGAAGCGTGAGGAAACGGTAAAAGATATCCTGGCCTATTTGCGCGAAATGCGTCGCCATAAACGCAAGCCCGTTCCCAAAGATTAGCCTTGGCCAAGGCCAAGCTGGCACCGACGCCTCCTTATATATATAGGATTTACTTAGCTCGGTGGTCTTCCGGGCCTGAGATCGATGGCCTTTGCTTTGCAAGTTCCTCGGAAGAGGGTACAACCATAGGGAGGGGTGCGTCATCGTTGGCGCCAGCGGGGCTATGGGGGCACGGGAAAAAGAACACTACTATTTTATCGATTACCTTCGGGCGATGGCCTGCTACCTCGTCGTGCTTCACCATTGCTTGGGCTACTTTCCAAAGGCCTCCTGGGTAGTCTTCTATATGCGTCACCTGAAGGTCTTTTTCCCAACGGTAACGCTGTATCTGCTGATATCTGGTTTTGTGCATGCGGGGGTCATCCAGCGCAAGGTGCAACCGTATTCCGACTATGTAATTGAAAAGTTCAAGCGCATCATGGTCCCCTACTTTTGCGTCAGCTTCCTAACTATGGTGCTGAGGATTTTCGTGGAGCGCAATCACCTGATGCCTCTGGATGAAGTTCACTACACACCCTTTGTCTGGGGACGCGCGGGGCTGCGTCTTCTTTTCTCGGGCGTGGAGGGGCACTACTACTTTTTAGAGATATTATTCATCTATCTACTATTCTTCCCAGCCACTGTCCGATTTTTCCGCTCCACGCGCAGCGCTTTGATTGGCCTGGCTTGCTTGATCGCGGTGGATCCGCTGTTAGCACGCCTATGCATCAGCCTGAGGTCGACCGCTTGGTCCCCGACGGCACTCCTCGTAGCGACTCTTTCCGGGTATAAGTTCTTTTTCTTCGGTTTTGCTCTCAATCGCTCCTACGCCTGGCTGAGACCCCGGCTGGAGAGTTTCGGCGTTCATCTTGGAGTGCTGTGTCTTGCGGCATTTGTATTTCTGCACCACTTTTTCCCGGACGGCACCGAGTATTGGGTTTTTTTGCAGCTGCTTGGCTATTTCGCGGTGGCTCGGGCTTTGGTGCAGGGTCCACACCCCTTGGTCAGCGAGATCTCGACCCTTTCCTTTGGGGTCTATCTTCTTCACCAGCCCTATTTCATCAAGACTTCCCGGCTGCTACTCAGTCCTTTGGGGCTGACGGCTAATATCCAATTCGTATTCACCTGGTTACTCACGATCGTTCTTACGACTTTGGCCATAAAGTGGTTGGACGGAAATAGGCTGGCGGCACGCTTCTTACTGGGTAAGCCGATTCCAAAGCTCGCCACCACCTAAAAAAAAGCGCGAGCCGTTGCCGGCCCGCGCTGCACTTCCGCTTTTTCGGTATTACCGGATGATACGACGGATGTCGTTGATATCTTCCGGACTGAGCAAACCGCTCTTTTTGAAAAGCACAGTCCCACTTCGATCGAGTACGAACGTCGTCGGGAGCTGAGTTTCCGAGAACAGAGTCTGGGACACTTTTTCGGTATCGTAGACAATGTGATACTGAAAGAAGGCAGGGTATTTGTTCATGAAGTCGTTCACCGCCTTGGTATCCTTGTCCACCGTTACATAGCGAACTGTAGTGCTATGAGCATAGTTGGAGGCAAAGTCCCGATAAGCCACTGTGTTGTTTGCGGCATCTTGAGAGTAGATGGTGTTCAAGCTGAGCACTGTGTAGCGCTGCTGGCTGAACTCGGGTAATCGGATGTCGCCTTCAATAATGACTCCGTTTGGAAGATGACTTCGAAGCACAAGAGAAGGGGCCACATCGCCCACCTGCAAGGGTTTGCTGCTGGTCGCATAGCCAATAGCGGCCCGAAGCCCGTCAATCTTGTCCTGGCTCAGGAGCCCTTCCGATTTGAAAAGCACTTTGCTATCCTGATCTACAATGAAGACAGTGGGAAGCTTCGCGACACCAAAGGCCCTCATGGCGCTCTGAGTCGAGTCGAAGTAGACGGAGTAAAGAAAGTCTTCCTTATAGTCTTCCCTAAACTGGCGGACTTTCAGAACGTCTGCGTCAACAGCGATTAGCTGGGTGGTGACATCCTTGACCAAGTCTTGGGATTGCGCTGTGACAATGGGTAAGTTTTGGAGGCTAACCGCATCGTCCACCGAAAAAAACTCAACTAGAGTAAAGGATTGTTCGGGCTTTTCGGTCGCCGAGACTGGAGCGACAGCGATGTCACCCTTTGCATCGATGCCTTCGAGGATTACGTACGGGACGGTATCCCCTACTTCAAGCGCCAAAAGTGAATTTGCAGAAAAGCTAGCAATGAGAGTTACCAATACTCCCATTTTGTATAGCCAATAATGTCTAGTTTTCATCGTATCTCCCTATTTGAAAGTGGTGTCAGTCCGTTGGCTCCATGAAATTTTTTCAACGTTCTTTTTACATCTGAAAAATAATCGTGCGCCATGACCACTCTTTCTGAGTTAGCGACCAAAAGCTCTGCAATTCATGCGCCAAGAATTGCGTTCAGCGATTAGTTGATTGACGCGTGATGGAATGAAGGGGGCTCGGCTTCTTTTCGTTTTCTTCCGAGAAGAGAGAAGAGGTGTCTATGTCCAAAAGTCTTGCCACGCTACTTCTGTTTGCTGCAGGCTGGGGAAGTTTGGAAGCCTGCGAACTCAAAAAAATCGAATCCAAATGGGATCTGTGGCGCGGGGCGCTATGCTTGCGCGGCGCCAATATCTGGCAGAAGCGAATCGAGCCCGGGGACGATGTTTCCGCCATTGGGCCGGGACCCTTAGGGCCCCCATATTCTGTCGACGGGCTAAAGCAGCTGGCTGGATGGGGCGCTAATTTCATCAACATCTCTCACCCGGGAATCTTCACGCAAGGGCGCCCGTATGCTTTGGATCACGCGGCGAAGCAAAACCTGGACAGATTGATAGCCATGGCAGCCGAGGCGGATCTATTTGTGGTTATCGGTTTCAGAACTGGACCGGGGCGAAGCGAAAAAGCGTTTACCGATCAAGGTGGAAAGAAAGATCATTTAGTTTGGAAAAATAAAAAGGCCCAGGATGCCTGGGTCCAGATGTGGAAGCAGACCGCTAAGCTTTATAAGAATCATCCAAACGTAATTGGCTACGAACTTATGGTTGAGCCCAACAGTAACGGGGCATTGCTAAACATCTATGATCCAGAACCTTTTTTCGCAAAATACAAGGATACGCTCTACAACTGGTATCCTTTGGCGGAGCGCATCGTCTCCGCAGTTAGGGGAGAAGACTCGGTAACCCCGATCCTGGTCGGCGGCATGAACTGGAGTAGCGTGAACTGGCTGGACAGTATTCCAGAATTTTCCGATCCGCGAATAGTTTATGTCGCGCACCAATACGAGCCTTTTGTATATACGCACCAGAAGGGCACTCTTGCACGCCAATACCCTGGTTTTTTCGATGGAGATTACGACGGAACACCCGATTACGTGAATAAGAGCTTTCTGGCGACGCTGATGGATCCCGTTCAGCACTTCAAGGAAAAGCGAGGAGCACCCGTAACCGTCAATGAGTTCGGCTTGATTCGGTATGAGCCGGGTGCGGACAAGTTTATTAACGATCACTTTGAATTGTTTGAGCAATGGCAGGTAAGCAGCGCCATTTGGATTTGGGAATCGGACTTTAAGGGGATTGACTGGAACGAGTTCAATTTCCGGTTCGGAAATGATATTGCCGCCACTTCGGAAGTCTCCAACTCTCCATTGGAAAAAGTAATTAGGGCGGCCTGGTCTAAGAATTCGGCGCGGCCGTCGAAGCTGCAAAAAAAGTGGTAAGCGCCGGAACTACCCTATCTTGAACGACTCGGTCCATGTCGCACAGAGACTGGTTTCTTAGAAAAGCCGATTCTGCCATGGCCAAGCGAGCCGCCTTTGAGAGGTCGGCCGCTTGCAAGAGCCTGTCTTTCAAATCTACAAAATCAAAAGGTAAATAGTCTTTTTCGGGCTCCAGATTAAAGCCTCGGGTACCAAAGTGAGTCGACAAAATTGGCAATTTGTGGACCAGGTACTCGAACATTTTGACATTAGTTCCCGAACCACTGCTGATAGGATTGAGCGCGAAATCAGCGGCAGCAAAAAAAGGCTGAGTACTTTCGACAAAGCCGGTGACAGTCCAGCCAGGTTCCCGTTGTCCTTTGTCAGAGACGGAGCCCACAACAAGGATTTCAATCCCGTGCTCGACGAGAGCAGCGCCTTCTCTCTGGTGGAACTCTTGTAGTTTTGCGAAAGCCTCGCCATTTGGCCCATACTTGCTGGCGGTAAAGAGGAATACCGTCGCATCGTTGTTTATTCCCCATTCCCTTCGCGTCTCTTCGCGTCCCATCTTCGAAAAACTTCTTGGATCCAGAGCGTTTGGGACAGCTACTACCGATGGAGCGAGTCCATCGTAGAATTGGTTGTCCACGGCACCACAGGCGAGCACCAAATCTGCCGACTTGCCCGCGCGGGTTTCCATTGAGTGAAGCCAGCGGCGTAGGCGTGCCGGTTTCAAAACGCGCGTACCATAGGGGATTTCGTGCTCAAGGTTGTGGCTATTTAGGATCCTGGGCTTATTTTCGAGATACCGTTCCAGGAGTGGCAGATGAAATGGAAAGTCCACCAGTACGAGATCCGCCCACTCGATGCGTTCACGAAGGTGTTTTGGACACTGCAAGAACGCCCAAGGGATAGAGAACCACAAGTTGGGTAAGTGCAGGGCGTAAGTCAGAAACTGAAGGCAAGCTCTCAGTGGGGAGCGATCTACGTACTCAACCAGTTGTGGGCTGATCCGATTCTCTCCAGAGGGAGTTCTGGAGAGATACTCCGATTTTCTCCCAGTGTAAGAATAGACATAAACCTCATAGCCTGATCGGGAAAGACTCTTTGCCAGGTTGGAACTTCGCATCTGCCCACCCGACTGAGCTGGGAATATTTGAATTCCCGTTATGAATAAGAGCCGTTTCAACTAACTACCTTTCCGTGTTGGGTGCGCACCCACCGAATCTCCTGACGACTCAGGCGGAGCTTAAGAGCCGTTACGAGGCGCCACGCTACAAAGTACGGCCCTTTGGCCAGCGCCGCGAACGACCGTCTCTGGGCACCCGCTAGCGCGAGAGCCAGAACAGGGTAGCCGATCAAGGCCAAAAAAAATACGGCGGCCGATACTGCGGAAGTTGCGGTTCCATAAAAAAGCTGAATGGGTAGAAAGAAAACCCCTATGCCTGCAAGCGTGGAAAAGGTGGGAAGGTAGGACTCCACACCGGCATCGATCGCAGCTAGATTGCGGTTGGCCACTCCGTAAGCCAAAAGGCGACGACGAAAATTTTGGCTTACTTCCTTCGCGCCTTGCATCCAACGGATACGTTGAGTTTTGGCCTGCTCCCACGTGGGCGGCGCTTCCCCATAGCCGATCGCTTGCGGAGCATACTGTATGCGGTACCCGGCAAGCAGAAGGCGTTGGCGCAGTTGAAAATCTTCAGTGAGGCCTTCACCCCAACCGAGCTCGACGAGCACACTTCGGTGCAGGGCAATTGAGTCTCCCATGTTCTTAGCAGACAAGCCCCAGAAACTTCTCCCCAGGTTTTGACTAAGGTTGTCTATTAGGAATTTGGCTTCCGTGAGCGCGGCAAACCACCCGCTTTCCGGGTTTACGATCCGGTGCTGACCCTGAACTACTTTGGCACCCTTACAAAGGTAGCGATCAACAATACTCAGAAAATGTGGATCCACTAAGGTATCGGCATCGAACACTATAACGGCATCGTAAGTATCGTCGCGCAGAATCTTCTGAAACAGCCACGATAGCGCGGCCCCCTTACCGGTACGAGGCCCCTCCTGCCGGTCGTGCGCAGTAGCTCCAGCGTTGCGTGCGAGCAAGACGGTGTCATCCGAACAGTAATCGCCTACCACATGGACTTCATAACGATCCGCTGGGTACTTCATGGACTTAAGCCGCGTAACGGTGTCAGCGATTACCGACGCCTCATTGTGGGCGGCGATGGCGATCGCAAACCGGTGGGCGCTAAGTTGAGAGGCTTCGGCACGCACTCGTTTTCCCCGCCAGGCGCCGAAGAGTAGGAAATAGAAGTAAAGCACTGGTAGCAACAAAATGAGATAGACGTAAGACACGAAAGGCTCCTAACCTACGAAAGTGAATTCTGACTTGCACGCGTGCACACGTTCCAAGGTGAGCACGGCATCAATAAAAAACTTGGCGGCCCAGTTGGGATACTTGAACCGTTCGTAAATTCCGAAGAACGGTGCAGATCCCGGAATACCACCGTGAATTCCTGGCAAGGAAGGCCGCAAAGTCTGCCGCCCAGCCACAAAAGAGAGCGCTGACTGTGCAGAGGAAAAATACTGCGCTTCGCCGTCAAGTTCAAAGATGTCGAGCCAAAGTTTCGCGGCCTGGCAGTTTCCGGTGAGGCAGCTGGACTGGCTGCTTTCCTCCCACCCTGAAGAGAAAGTACTGCAGAGGCTTCCGTCTGGCCTTTGAAGAGCGAGGAGGGCACCAGCGGTTTTCCTTGCGGAAGATAGATACCGATCCTCGCCCAGTAGTTTTCCGCATTCCAGGAAACCCTCAGCCGTGTAACATAAGGTGTGTGTGAACGGATCCTCCTTCGGCGTAAAGCTGCAGCGACGAAACCAACCGTCCTCGTCTTGCTGGCTAAGCGCCCATTCCAGGCAACGGATCGCACTGCGCTGGTACTTGCTGTCGCCGACAGCGGTGTAAAGTCGCAGCAGCGCCCAAGCAACACGAGTATCGATGGTTTTTTCTACGCCTAGGTGTTGGCCATTTTTCCACGACCCACCCTCATCTTGAGAAGAAACTAGCCAGTTGCCCGCTCGGATAGCGGCGTCGAGGTAAATCTGATTGCCCGCGGCCCTGTGAGCAGCGAGCAAGCCGAACAGCACCTGTCCGGTATCAAAAACAATGGGTGTGTGAGTTTCGCTCGCCCAGTGACTTACGCCTCCATCCTTACCCATGACTTCCAAGAGATAATCCGCGAGTTTCAATGCGAGAGCGCGAAGACTCGCGTCGCCTAGAAACTGTGCACAGTTCAAAAGGGTAGGTACGGTGTAACCGGTTGTTTCCGGATACGGATTATCCCAGCGGCCTCTTAGAGTATCAAAGCCCTTGGACAGCCCGTGTTCGTTTGCGCCTCGATGGGCGTTCCAAAGCCAGTCCACGGCTCCCCTCAAATGGGGGGTGAAGTCGTTCAGGTCTTGTGGCGTTGTACCTCTGGGGAAAAGACTTCGTCCAAGTGATCGTATCTCGGTCAACATAGTGACTCCTGTGGTGTTAGACTATGCATAGAGGGCACCGTATTCCTGGATCATCCGCTCCATGGAAAACGAACTCCGTACATTGTGCTGGGCCCTTGCCGGAAGTGCGGCGTAGGTAGCAGGTTGTTTGGAGATCTCCCGCAACTTGTTGAGAAGATCTTCGCCGTTCAGCTCAAAGAATAAAATTCCGTCATTCGAAAGCAATCTATGGGCAGGAATATCCGAGCACAGGCACAACAGCCCTGCCGCCATGGCCTCCAGTACGGCTACCGGGTGCCCTTCGGTGAACGACGGACTGACGAAGATATCACCGTTTGCAAGCAAACCCTTTACGTCTTCCTGAAATCCGTGAAAGAACACTTGAGAACCAAGGCCATTGTTTTCAACAAACTGCTTCAACCTGAGTTCCTCTTCGGCCGAGCCTGATCCCGCGTGGTGAAGCTCGAAGTCCACACCTTCTGCTTTCAATGCTGCACAGGTTCGCAACAGATGGATTAGGTTTTTCTCTGCTGAAATCCGCGAAACATTCACAAGCCTTAACCTACCGGGCCGAAGTTCCGCTCGGCCCACGCTGGGCTCAAACGCTGCAAAGTCGAGGCCATTGTAAATTGTACGAAGTTTTCTTCGTGCAATGGGGCAGTGAGACTTCAACTCTTCGGTGACATAGTCGGATACTCCGACGATCTGCGAATAAAAAAGGCTGGCAAACTGGAAAAAGAAAACGTACTTCGGATAACGAAGAAAATCGTGGAGTGTGTGGTGAGTGTGAATGAGGCGCAAGCCGGGGAAGCGCGCTTTCAGTGCGATCGCGTATTCCATGGGGCCGAAATCATGTGTATGAATGACCTGAATATTGTTGTGACGAACCGTGTGGACAAGCTCTCTTAGTAGCTTGAAGTCATAGCCCTTTGGTTTGTTGTAACAAAAGACCGGTGTTCCGTGTCCCTGCAGCTTTTGCCCGATTCCCTGGAGTTTTTCGGTCTGATAAGCATAGAAGTAAAGAGAGTAGCGTTCTTTGGGCGAATGCTTTGCCAATTGTTCCAGCAGCCGCTCAATGCCGCCCTGGTATAGATGTTCAACCAAGTGCAAAACCCGGCACATGGACCACCCCTCCCCTCAAAAATCTGTAACATAGTTCAGACGCGGCTGCTAAGTGCTTTCCCCTCTCGCCGTGAATTTTCTTACCGGTAATATTTTCCTTCGGAGGTGGTGCCGAAATAACCTCTTTGTTTCTTTGTGTTTGGCAAATTTTTCAGGCTTCGCGGATTGGCTCACCGCGGGACTTGATTGGAAGCTCTTTTTCGTGCGTGTTCCTCAATCGAAACTATTGCATTGAGTCGTGGCACTTCAATTGCAGCCGCTGAAACCGGTGCCACACATTTTGGTTACCAGTTTAAGAAAAAGGAGCTTTGGAAAATGAAAACCAAACGCAGATTTCTGCAACGTAGTGTGTTCGCGGTAGTCGCGCTACTTGGCATGGCCGCTCAGGCCGCGCCGTTAAAAGTCGTTCCGTCAGAATGGGGCATTTATCATGGAGCTTTTCCGGATTTGACGGCCCCCGCATCGCAGTTCTTTGAAAGTTCGAAGATCATGCAACTAGATTCTATGTTAGCTAAACCGCTAGCGTGGGTGCAGGTTCAGGATGACTTCGTGGAAGGTATCCAGTTTCCCTGGCCTGCCGTCGAGGCCATAGAAAAACTTGGTAAGGTTCCCTATATCCGATTGATGCCGCGTTCGCGTCGTCAGCAGGACTTCGGAATGGATCCTCTCTATAATCTAAACAACATTTTGAGAGGGGATTTTGATATCGAACTGCGTGAGTATGCTCGGAACGCCAAACTGACAGGATCTCCGCTGATCATGGAATTCGCCCCGGAAGCCAACGGCCGTTGGTACCCGTGGAACGGACTGTGGAATGGCGGCGGCGAAACCACCGGTTACGGGGATCCCACTCTGCCGGACGGTCCGGAACGCTATCGTGATGCTTATCGTCGCGTGATCGACATCTTCCGTGTTGAGGGAGTCGAAAACGTTACCTGGGTATTCCACGTCGATTCCCAACCCAAGCCGACCGCGGATTGGAACAAGATGGCCTTGTACTATCCCGGAGATGAATACATCGATTGGATTGGTATCAGCGTATTTGGCGCCCAATTTCCATGGGATTACTGGAACAGTTTCACCCAGGTGATGGATCAGGCATATGACGAGTTTGCGGCAATTTCCCCTAACAAGCCTCTGGCAGTGGTGGAATTCGGTGTGATTGAGGACAGTTTCGATCCCAACCGCAAGGCAAACTGGCTCCGCGAGGCACTTACTGTGATTCGTGACGAGCGCTATGCCCGTATCAAGGCGATTAGCTACTGGCATGAAAGTAGCTGGATTCCTACACGGGACAACAACCTGCGACTGGATTCCAGTCCACAAGCGCTGGAGATGTACAACCGTCTGCTGCAGGAAGAAACCTTCCTCGGCGAACTCGAAGTTACTTGGCCGTAGCCTGGTAACTCTGGTAACTAGATCCTAGAGGCCGGTGCTTCGCTTTTAGCGGGGCACCGGTTTTCGTATAGGCCGTCGTTTTCGGATGGGGCACTAATGGCAGGCAGATTCGGGGGGCGAAGATGAAAAGATTTGGTTACAGATGGGTTAGGAATAACGGTTCCTTGATACTTTTGACGGTGCTAACTGGGATTGCACTTGTCAGCTGCGCAAAACGGCCCGGCAAGGCCGAGCGAGTGGTTCCGCCTGCGCCGGAGCGTTTTTCTCTTCGAGCGAATGCCCTCCAACCTCCGGAGAAGGGTGTGTACCAGGGGGCTTTTCCGGATCTTCCCAAGGGAGACCTCGTCAACATTGCTTCCAACGTGCGGGCGATGGAACGACTTACCGGTAAACCCTTAACCTGGGTGCAATTTGAAAACGACTGGGCGGAGAGTACCGAGTTTCCCTGGCAGGCGGTGGATGAAATTTTAAAGATGGGGCGTATTCCCTACATCCGGATTCTTCCTCGAAGCCGCACCGATCAAAATCTTGGTGCGGACCCTGTTTACACGATGGAAAATTTTCTAAAGGGATATTTCGACGATGTAATGAGACAGTGGGCCGCCCTCGCCAAGACGGTAGATCAACCCATCATTATCGAATTTGCGCCAGAGGTGAATGGCAATTGGTACCCTTGGAACGGGCAGTGGAACGGTGGTGGGGAAAAGACCCAATACGGGGATCCCGAACTAGCGGATGGCCCGGAGCGTTTTCGCGATGTTTACCGTCGGGTGATCGATATTTTTAAAACCGCCCGTGCCGACAAAGTTACCTGGGTCTTTCACGTGGATTCTCAACCTCAGCCAAAGGAAGAATGGAACGAGATGGCCCACTACTACCCGGGCGATGAATACATTGATTGGATCGGTGTGAGCGTTTTCGGAGCGCAAGTTCCCGGAGACTATTGGAACTCGTTCACCTCGGTTTTGGACAACACCTACAACGAACTGGTTTCCATCTCGCCTTTGAAGCCCGTCGCGATTGTGGAGTTTGCGACCATCGAACACCCGTCGGATCCAATGGGGAAGGCTCGGTGGATTCAGGAAGCTCTTTTCAGCTTACGGGCAGGTTGGTACCCGCACGTAAGGGCGATCAGCTACTGGCACGAACGGAGTTGGACGGGGGATCCTGCCCAGAACTTGCGCCTCGACTCCAGCGTGAACGCGTTGGATGCGTACCGCAATGGGATTGGGAACGAGTATTTTATCTCAGAGGGGCTTTTTACGAAGCAGGCACAAACCGGAGAAGTCGGTTCACCTTCTCCTTGAGATAGTCGACCTCATCGGCCATTACGAGCCCTGTAGGAATAGCGCTAGCAGCAAGGAGGGCGGCGTACACGCTGCCACCCATTGTGAGTTGCCAGAAAACGTTCAGTTGAAATGGGGCGATGCAAAGCCACGACATGGCTGCGCCTAGAGCACTCACGAGTACGATGCGGTTTACCTGAGCCCAAGGGAAGTACTCCGAGGCTTTTAGCTGCAGGAGGCGTGAGGCCGCTCTAGAATACAGCACTTGCGTGCATAAATCGCAAACGAGCTTGGTAAAAAGCGCCCCCAAGGGGCCGAAAAAGTATGCACTCGCCACCACTGCTGCAACGGTATAGAGGGCCGCCACGCTTTGTAAGCGAAGCAGGTGCCCAGTACGTGCGAAAACCCGAAAAAGAATCTCCGGTGAGAACCCACTTAGAAGCAGAATGAGTGTGAAGATTCGAAAGTACGGGGCACTTTCAGCGTAGGTGTCGGAAAAAACAAATCGGATTACCGGCTCGGAAAAAAACACGAGAAAAGCCGCCACAGGTACCTGGAATAGCGCTACTTTGCGCAGAGTCGTGTGCCAGAGGTATTTCAGTCGTTCTGGATTGCTCCGGGATTCGACCATATCGAACGACATGAGATCCGTCATGGTGTTGGACACGCTCCCGATAAGCGGGATTTCAAAACAACCAACAGCATAAATGGTGAACTGGCGCACGGAAAACAGCGCGGAGATGACAAATTTGTCCAGCTTTAAGCAAAAGGCGATGAGATTCGTAAGGCCCTGTGGCAGGCTGAAACGAACCTGCTCCCTGAAATATTGCGTCGACAACTGCGCTCTATTTGGCGTTCGCCACCATTCCCGCAAGTTAAACCCTGCCAATGTAACGAACTTGATTCCCGTTAGGATCGCCAGCGCAAGAAAAACTCCCTCCATAGAGTTAAAGAAGTAAAAGCCTCCAATCAGGACGGCCGCCTTCAGACTTTCGTAAATAAAACTGACGGCGATGGCCGCCTTAATGTGGTCCAGCACTGTCAGATAGTGTTCGAAATGCTGCGTCGGAATTGAGAAAAAAAGAAAGAGGGCGAAGTAGGGGAGAGGTTTAGCTAAGTCGGGATTATTGAAGAGCTGTCCAAAAACATCCGGAAAAAAACACAGCCCCGCGCATAAAGCGCCCGCGACGAGCGAGTCAAAAAACATGACGTTCAGAGAAAAAAGGCTACGGTGCTCTGGCTTGTTTTTAACAAAGTAAAAAAGGGCATTGTCCATGCCCATATGGCCAATCACCATCGCTAGCAGGTAAATGAGCATGAGTTGCTTGTAAGTGCCGTAGAGTTCGACCGCTAGCCAGCGACTTAAAAAGATTGGAATAAGAAAACTGGCCACCACTACACCAAGATGGCCTAGAGAGAGCAGCACGGTTTTTTCAAAGTGTGTTTTATCTGACATCGAGCTAAAGCCACCAACACCCGAAGTGGATGGCGGACCTCCCCCTACCGGTCCCATTCAACGTAGCGCGGCTCTCGCCTGGCATCAAGGAGCAAACATCGCGCGTCGGGTTGGTATCATTTTGGCGCGGTGGCGAAAAGTTTACCGGTTTTGGCACCAGACCTTTTGGACACCCTCCTGTTTCCCGCTATAAACGCGCACTTTCGGGATCTCACAAGTGGCACAGTTTCTGCAAACTCAATAACCAGACATGGGAAGTCTCGGCTATGGGGAGCCGAGTCCTCTTTGGGGGGAACATGGATCAATACTTTGCAGAAAATGCCGCCGCCATCCGGGCAACGTTCTCGTTTTCGTTTGAATTCGAGCGCGCGTCTTTCGAGTCCTTTCGCAACTTTGTCGTCGCTTTCAGTGAAGCGGCGATCGCGGGTCTCTTACTATTAATAGCAAGTCCCGTGATGCTGTTATGCGTCATTGGGATTAAGCTTAGTTCTCGGGGCCCGTCGCTGTACAAACAGGAGCGAATTGGTAGAAACGGGAAGGCGTTTACGATTTACAAGTTTCGATCCATGCGGGTGGATGCTGAGGAAAAGACCGGACCGGTGCTCTCCTGGACGGCGGATCCCCGCGTGACACCGTTTGGGAATTTCTTACGAAAGACTCACCTGGACGAACTTCCGCAACTTTGGAATGTGATGGTCGGTGATATGGGGCTTGTCGGCCCCCGGCCGGAGCGCCCGTTCTTCGTCAGCCGTTTCCGAAACGAGGTCCCATACTATCACTTGAGAGAGCGAGTGAAGCCAGGTATTACGGGTCTGGCGCAGGTGTGTTGCGGCTACAATGCGGGTCCGGAAGAGAAACTCGAATTCGATCTTCTCTACATCCAGCACCAGCATTCCTGGTCGATGTACTTCTTGATTCTTTACTACACGGCACGGAAAATCCTGCTCGCTCGTACAGTTTAGAATTCGGCAGAGGGGCCCATGGGAGAGATTGCTCTCAGCATCGATGTGGAAGATTGGTTCTGTGTTCGGAACATGGGACAAAAAATTCCCTTTAAAGAATGGAACCAATGCGAGTTCCGCGTGCGCAAGGGCTTGGACTTCATTCTGGAGGAGCTTAGTCAGCGCAACCTACGTGCGACTTTCTTTGTGCTCGGCTGGGTAGCGGAGCGAAGCCCGCAGATAGTTCGAGAGCTGAAAAGCGCCGGACATGAGATTGGGAGTCATGGGTACAACCACCAGCCTTTGGACTTGACCGATCCCGTTGGTTTCAAAAAAGACGTTGAACAGTCCTTGGCAATCCTTTCGAGCCAGGCAGAGCTTCCCATTGAAGGCTACCGCGCCCCCAGCTTTTCCATTACACGCGATACCTATTGGGCGCTTGGGATACTCCGGGATTTGGGATTTCGCTACGACAGCAGCATTTACCCGGTTCGGCACCCGGACTATGGAATCCCTGATTTTCCGACGTCTCCCACCCAAACAGAAGGCATTTGGGAGGTCCCGATGAGTCGTGTGAATCTATTCGGGATGCGGGTTCCTGTTTCCGGTGGCGGGTATTTCCGGCTCTACCCATATTCGCTAACCCGGAGCTTGCTCAAAAAGGCTCAGCGTGATGGAGACGTCGTGCTCTACTTCCATCCTTGGGAGTTTGATGAAAACCAACCGCGTGTTTCGCTCCCGCCACTAAAAAAGTTTCGTCACTACGTCGGCCTCGAGAAGAACCGTGAGAAGTTCCGGCGTCTGTTAGATGACTTTCCCGTAAAGCCTGTGCGGGAGTTGCTTCACTAGCGCCGCTTGAAAAGCGCAGGGCGTTGGGGTAGTAAAAAATTTGGGGACGCGGCGCGTTCTGTGCCGTGCGGGGGGACAAATGGGATTTCTTCAAAAGCATATTCTAGTTGTAGGTGCTGTGCTTGGCAGTTTGATCGTGGCCGCACTCTACGCGACTCTTTCACCTAAGCAGTACCTTGTTTCGGCGCGTGTGGTGGTCAACCGCAGTCAAATCGAAGCGCCAAACCTCGCGATGGAAGACTCAAAAAACCGATGGGTATGGGTTCGAGATGGCTACGCCATCAAAGAGGCGCTCTTGTCGGGCGAATTTCTTAACCAGCTCATTGATGAGTTGCCCCTGCTCAAAGAGCGCTACGCCCGCTATCAAGAAACCCAGGGCGCTCGCATTGATGCCGTCGCGGGAGCGACGCACGCTGATCTACGCGCAGAATTTGTTGCCAAACTCTCCAGGGAGTTAAGTGTCGATTTTTTGGGTGGGGACTCCTTCACCTATGTCCTCAGCGCGAAGGACGCAAACCCGCTCCTCGCAAAACGCCTATTGAACAAACTTATGGATAGGGTTCGATACCTGGTGGTGGAGGAACCCAAAGCGGCCTACCAAAGTGCGCTCACGTCTTTGCAGGCAGAGATAGCAAAAAAACACACGCCCACCACCCTTAGTTTCTTGAACGAGACCTATCAAAGTCTCTTGGCGGCTAGTCTTCTTTTCGATGCACAGGCGCCAAGGCGTGTAGAAGTCGTTCAGCGGCCGGCTGTTCCGCTCGAATCTTCTTGGCCAAAGAATGGCCGTTTGTTGCTTCTGGCTTTGGCGCTCGGTGTGGCCTTCGGGCTTGCTGTGGAGTACCTACTGAACATCGCGAGGCAACCGCGTGTCCAAACTGCATAACCCTAGAATTGTACAGCTTGAATTTAATGAGCTGTCTCCGCACCTCCTGGATCAGTTCATGGGAAGCGGGTTACTGCCTCATTTTAAGAGGCTCTACGACACTTCGGATGTTTTTCATTCTGAAGCCGGTGTTCCGGTAGACCACCTTGAGCCGTGGATTCAATGGCCAACGGTACATTCCGGCTTGCGCCACGACGAGCATGAGATCTTCCATCTCGGAGATGGCAAAAAGCTCGCGGGGCGAACCGTTGGGAACTACCTCTCGGCCGCGGGTTTGCGAGTCGGGATCTTTGGAAGCATGAACTGCGGCTACGATCGGGTAAACGGCTATGTGGTACCCGATCCGTGGGATGAAGGGGGGAAGGCCTATCCCGACTTTATCTCTCCCTTTGTGGACTTTGTTTCCCGCCAGGTTCAAGAGTCTTCGCGCTCCGGTGGCTTTGAGCTTCGAGAGCTTCTTCAGTTCGGGTGGTTCCTGGCGCGCCACGGACTGAGTCCCAATACCGCTTTGAGTGGGTTACGCCAGCTGGCTAAAGAGCGCACGCGGCCCGACCAAAAATGGGAGAGGGCAATTGTGATGGAAAAGATTTGCTACGATCTTTTCCGGTACCTCAATGAAAAATTCAAGGTCGATTACGCAACCTTCTTTTGCAATAGTACTGCGCACTTCCAACATTACTACTGGCGGCATTTCGAACCGGAGCGGTTTGCGGTGCCACCATCAGCCGAGGAGAAAGATTCGTATTCTGACGCGGTTCTAAAAGGCTACCGCGCTCTGGATGCGATCGTTGGGCGAGTACTTTCAGACTACCCTCACTCTACAATCCTGTTTTGTACGGCCCTAAGCCAGAAACCCTGGAGCGAGACGAAGAAATGCCTATTTCGAATCAGGGACATGCGGGAATTTCTTTCCTTCGCAGGGGTGGAAAAAAAACCGCTACGTGTGCGGCCCGTGATGGCTCAACAATTCTACTTCGATTTTGAGACGGACTCAGACGCTGCTGCCGCCAAAATCGCTCTAGATGCGCTTACGGTGGAGGGAGCTCCCGCTTGCTGGTTTAACTTGGAAGGCAAGAGCCTGTTTGGCGGCTGTTCGCTGGAGGACGCCGAGAGTCTTGGAAAGAAGGTTAAAAACGTTTCCGGTGTGACCCGAGACTTCGGGGATCTTTTTTACCAAATTCACGGTATGCGAAGCGGCCGTCACGATCCCTTAGGCGCCCTTTGGATCCGAAGAGGAACCCACCGGTTGCATTTGGAAGCGGTTCCGCTCACCCGCATCGCTCCGACAATTTTGGCTGAGTTTTCGTTGCCGCGCGTGGAAGGTATGAGTGGGGAGCCGTTGAGTCTATGAAGGCGGTGGGAGTTCAAACGCTTCAGCTAAGTCGTATCGGGGTGGAGCGGATCGGTGTGGTGTTGCTTGCTGCCTTTGTGTTTTTCACAATGAGTGCTTTGCATCTCGAAAGCCGCTGGCTGATTCAATTCAATTTTGAAATGATCCTCTTTTTTGCAGCGGCTCTGCTTTATTTCCCAGCTTTTGTATGGGCGGAACAGGATTCGACGTCCCTGCAAGGATGGATGGCTTTGGTGGCGTTGTTGGCGATTTCGCCGCTACTCAGCTCCTTAGCCAATCACCAGAATCTAAAAGTATTTTATCATTCCGAATATCGAAGCTGGGTTAAGGCCTTGCTTCTTTTTCCTTTAGTGCCTTGGGTATGTCGCAAAGCCAGGGGCCGCTCATCGGTCGTCGACGCTCTACTTGCGGGGATCTTTATTTTTTGTCTTATTGTGCAGTACCGCTTCCACGTGCTCGGCGAAATGCGACTGTTAGACGATCGGCCAAAGGTAAATGTGAAGAACGGGGATCCCAATTTCATCTGTGTTTTGGCGGCCGTAGCTATCCCTTTTGCGATCTATCGGTGGAGACAAGCGGAAAAATGGAGATTCTTGTACCTTGCAGTATTGGCGCTACTTGCTTACACGGCGGTCATAACAGAATCGCGGATGGGCGTGTTCTCCATTGGTGCAGGACTTGCTGTGTCGGTGGCCTTTGCGCCCAAAGGGCTGCGGCGCGCGGCGGCCTGGGTCCTAGGCCTCTTACTCCTTAGCACACTCTTCTTGGGGGATACCGTCGGTAGGTTCCGCAGTCTGTCGGACGCCTCAAACCACCAGCGCTGGAGATCCATTCAGACTGGACTGCAGCTATCGCAGGAAAAGCCGTTTTTTGGTTTCGGCTGGGGCGAATCCTCAAAACACTTTTATCGGGTTACTGGCCACGATCGGTTGATGAGCGAGGCGACTCCGCTCGCTGTCCACAACACACCATTGCAGCTTTGGGGGGAGCTAGGGATCTTTGGTTTGTTTGCTTTCACGGCGCTTATTTTGGGTACCTTGGGCGCTGCCTTGCCGGCCGCCAGAAGGGGGGACCCGCTGGGCGTAGCGGCACTGAGTGCGCTCACAATTTTGTGCCTCAACTTGTTGACCCTGCCTCTTAAGAGCAAAGACTTTGTGATTCTATATGTGGCTATTATTTTGGCTGTGTCCTTGCCCCTTGAAGGCAAGACTCCCGAAAAAGGAGTTCCTGTTTGTTAAGTATCATTTTTTGGTTGTGCTTCGCGCTCGGATTTGTCCACTACTTCGCCTACCCTCTTGCGGTACTTGTGGTGGCTCGGTTCCAAAAAACGAAGGCTCCAGATTACCAGAGCGATTTTGCGCAGCCTTCCGTAACCCTTATTGTTGCGGCCTACAATGAGGCGGCCGTCATCGACCAAAAGATCCAGAATAGTTTAGCGTTGGAGTATCCGAAAGAGCTGCTGGAGATCCTGGTGGTGTCAGACGGATCTAACGACGCTACGCCGGAACGAGTTGCCTGCTACGCTCACCAGGGTGTAGTCAGCCTGCATGAAGCGCCCCGCAAGGGAAAAACAGCGGCGTTGAACCGAGCGGTCGGACAAGCCAAGGGTGAAATCGTTGTTTTTTCGGATGCCAATACCTTCTACGATCCTAGCGCATTAAGGGAGCTAACGAAAAATTTCGCCGATCCCAAAATTGGGGGGGTGTGCGGAAGAAAGTGCATCCTGAAGGAGGAAAAGCGAGACAGCTCTCGCGGGGATGGGCTTTTTTGGCAATTTGAGTCTGCGCTTAAGACTTCCGAAAGTATCTTGGGATCCATTCCAACTGCAGACGGGGAGATTTTTGCCATACGGCGCCGGCTTTACCAGGTTCTTCCTGAGGACACCATCAACGATGACACTGGGATTACGTTTGCAATAGTTCGACAGGGGTACCGCGTGATCTACGAGCCTAAGGCAATCTCGCGGGAATCCGCCTCGATCACTTTGAAGGAGGACATGGCTGTAAAGGCCAGAATGGTTTACGGAGGTTACCAAAGCCTATGGAACAATCGACGTTGGCTCCTCCCCCCGCGCGACCTGTTTGCGGTCCAGTTCCTTCTGCACAAAACTTTACGCCACGCGATGCCTTTTATTCTTTTGGGCCTATTTCTAAGCAATCTTACGTTGAACGGTCCATTTTATGATTGGTTTCTGGCGTGCCAGGTGGTGCTCTATTTGATTGCCGGGGCAGGGGCTATTGCTCGGAGTGCAGGTATAGAACTCTCGTGGGCCTATGTTCCTCTCTATTACTGTGCCATGAATGTATCGGCACTAACGGGTTTTGCCTACTTTCTGAAGGGACGGGCGTTGACTGAGATCTGGACGAAGGCGGAGAGATAAAATGGACTTAAAAAAGATATACAAGGAAACGCTTGGTAACACGCGGGTTGATACGATCGTTAGAAAGACCTACGCGCGGTTTTTTGGAAATGATGTGCTCCGAGTCGTCTACTACCGCGAGATGGAAGCGGTTTTTGAACGGGTGTTGCGCGCGGATTCTAATTGCATTGACGTTGGTTGCCATGAGGGGAATGTGCTTCAAAGGCTTGTTGCCCTTTCCCCGAAAGGTTTTCATTGGGCCTTTGAACCCATTCCGGAACGGCACACGCGTTTGCAAAAGCGTTTTCCCGGTGTCCAGGTCATGAATCTTGCGTTGAGTGATCGGGAAAAGCGCACAGTGTTTAATTATGTACCCGAGTGCGATGCACTCAGTGGTTTGAAACGGCGCGACTACCCTGGCGTGGCTGAAGTTCAGGAGATCCCCGTCCGTACGGTCGCTTTGGATCATCTCCTCCAGCCGGAGTTCAGAGTGGACCTTCTGAAAATTGATGTGGAGGGAGCCGAGCTTGAAGTCCTTCGAGGCGCCTTCAATACGCTAAAAAAATGGAGGCCAATTACTATTTTTCAGCACGGACTAGGTTCCGCCGAGTACTATGATACTCGTCCTGAGCAGCTGTATGACTTGTTTGGTGCGGCGGGAATGCGGATTTCGTTGATGGACGCCTGGCTCGCCGGTCGGCCTCCTCTGAATCGCGATCGCTTTGTCCGGCAGTTCTACCGGCGCCTAAACTATATTTTTATTGCACACGCTGCACTTATTTTGGGGGAATGATGACTGAGAAGTACTTGGTGACGGGGGGAGCCGGCTTCATCGGTTCACACATGGTGGAGCGGTTATTGGCTCAGAAAAAGCACGTTCGGGTGTTGGATAATTTTTCGACTGGCAAGCGAGAGAATTTAGCTCCGTTTATTCACGATATTGAATTGCACGAAGGCGACATAGTTTCTGCGGAGGATTCCGCAAGGGCGATGGAAGGCGTTTCCCACGTCGTCCATCTCGCAGCCCAGGCATCTGTAGTGCGTTCGGTTGAAGCGCCGATGGAAACGCACACGATAAACGTCACGGGTACGCTAGAGCTTCTTGAAGCCGCACGAAATAAGAAGGTAAAAGCCTTTGTATTGGCATCTACTTGCGCGGTGTATGGGCAAAATTCGAATCTCCCTATCAAAGAAGACACGACGCCTGTTTGTCTTTCTCCTTATGCTGCTAGCAAACTCGCCGCTGAGGAGTATGTGAGGCTTTACCGAACATTATTCGCGGTTCCGGCTGTTGTGTTTCGCTTGTTCAACGTATTTGGACCTCGGCAAGATCCTAGTTCTCCGTACTCTGGGGTAATCTCTGCGTTTGCTGACAAACTTTCCAAAAAAGAGTGTGGGACGATCTACGGAGATGGGAAGCAGACGCGTGACTTTGTTTTTGTGAAAGACGTTGTGCGTTTTTTTGATATGGCCGTTCAGCGCCCAGAAAAGTTTGATGCGTCGGCTTATAACGTGGCGAGTGGCAAGCAAATCAGTATCCTCGAATTGTACCAGTGCCTGGCCGCTTTGGCGGGATCCTCGAGCGAGCCGCGCATGGCCCCGGCCCGAACCGGCGAGGTGCGGCATTCACAGGGGTCTGTGGACAGGCTTAGATCGGCAGTCGGAGAAAAAGAAATCGACCTCTGCATTTCTTTCAAGGACGGTCTCGCTGAAACTTTCCGGGCCTATTAGGAGAAATGCCACCGAGGCAACTCAGGCACCATGAAAAAAATACACGGGTGTGCGAATTTATTCCCACCAGGAGCGGAACTGGATTGGTACGGAACTTGCTGAGTGATCCATTGACGAGGGTAAACGGGGGGAGTTTTCCATGTGCGGAATCATCGGGTATGTAGGACAGCAAGGGCACCGCGAAGTTTTATTAGACGGCTTGGAAAGATTGGAGTACCGAGGTTACGACTCGGCGGGAGTGGCGTTGAGGGATAGTGACTCCGTCCACCTTTTTCGCGTTAAAGGGCGCATCGCGAGTCTGCGGGAGCGTATGGCTGGGGCAAATTTCGAAGCCCGCGCCGGAATTGGACATACCCGCTGGGCCACTCATGGAGCGGCGTCGGTTCGAAATGCGCACCCCCACCGCACCGGCGGCATCACTCTTGTCCACAATGGCATCATCGAAAATTTTGCTGAGTTGAAAAAAGAGATAACGGCGCTGGGCCGGGTGGTGAAGAGCGATACCGATTCAGAGATAGTGGCGCACCTTTTTGACATTGAGATACTAAACAACAAAACGCTTGAGGACGCCGTGAAGTCCGTCACCGCAAGGCTTCGAGGCGCCTACGCTTTCGTGTTGATGAGCGACAAAGACCCGGACTTCCTGTTGGGAGTTCGAAACGGGGCCCCGCTTCTGGTTGGCGTCGGCGAAACGGGAAACTACCTGGCCTCGGATGTCCAGGCGGTTCTGAGTCACACCAAAAAGATTGTCTATTTGGAGGACAAGGAGTTTGTCCTGTGCGGAGACAAGAAAATTACCGTGAAACGCTACGACGGCAAAGAGATCGTGCCTGTCGTAAATACTTTGAACTGGTCCGCGGATGAAATTGGCCGCTCGGGCTACCCGCACTACATGCTCAAGGAGATCCACGAGCAACCGATGGGCCTGACGCGAACCCTGGCTAGCAACCTAAAAAGGGCGAAGAAAAATCTTTACCTTGATGGGCTGAAAGCATCAGATGCTGAACTTCGAACGTTTAACAAGGTAAGTATTGTTGCCTGTGGTACTTCCTGGCACGCAGCTCTTGTCGGGAAATTCTACATCGAGCGCTTCGCAAAACTGTCAGTAGACGTCGACTACGCATCAGAGTTCCGCTACCGGGAGCCGGTTTTGGATAAGCAAACTTTGAGCCTATTTATTTCCCAATCCGGGGAAACCGCAGATACCCTGGCCGCTTTGCGCGAGGCCAAAGAACGGCACGCGCATGCGGCGGCCTTGGTAAATGTGCAGGGGAGTTCCATTGCCCGGGAGTCGGATTCAGTGTTGATGACTCAGGCGGGACCGGAGATTGGAGTGGCCTCTACCAAAGCATTTACCACACAGCTCAGCGTTCTTTATTTGCTAGCGATCCGTCTTGGGCGGGCGCGGGGAACGCTTTCACCTAAGGAGGCGGAAACCCTACTTGCGGAGCTTAGTGAGCTGCCTTTTCAGATGGAACGTGTACTTGAGCTCAGTCCGAGTATCGATAAACTCACGCACACCTTGCTGAAGAGCAAGTTATGGTTATTCATGGGACGCGGAATCCATTATCCGGTTGCCCTCGAGGGGGCGTTGAAACTGAAAGAGATTACCTATCTCCACGCGGAAGGTTATCCGGCCGGTGAAATGAAGCACGGTCCAATTGCGCTCATCGACCGCTCCTCCACGACGGTGGTTTTGTCTGCCCCCCCCGAGGGCGAAACATTACTTACTCAGATGAGGGAAAAGGTTCTCAGCAATCTGATGGAAGTAAAGGCCCGAGGCGGGAAAATTCTCGCGGTGGGTAGTGAGGGGGACGATGAGTTACAGGGGCTTTCAGACGCCTATTTGGGAATCCCTAACTGCTCGTGGGGAATGAGCCCACTTTTGCTCAGTATCCCGATGCAATTGCTCGCTTACTATACGGCGGTACATTTGGGCCGTGACGTGGATAAACCGCGAAACCTGGCAAAAAGTGTGACGGTGGAATGAAACGGATAAGCATCATACTGGCGTTTCTTGTGGGAGCTTCGGCTTTTGCCACCTTCAAGGGCTATTTTTCTGCTGAGGAAAAATATGATCCGCTCAACGCCGTTCTTCAAAACAGCTTGAAGGCGAAATTGACCAAACAATTTGTGCCTTTCCTGGACGCCTATATGGTTGCGGGAAATGAAGGGGCGTCTACGGCGCGCGATCCGTTCGTTTTTCAAATCGGGAGCTTCGCGTACGCTGGGCCTGGAATTAAGTTGAACTGGAACCAATTCTCTTTAAGTAGTGATGTACGGTTTAGGAGGTACCTACTTGAGACCAACGATCCTTTAGTAGTCCAACCTCTAGTGGACGCGCAGGCGCTGTTTACGTACGAGGATTACTGGGAGATGCCGCTCGCTCCGCATTTTAACGGCTTTGTCGAGGCCTACAGCGAGACCTTGTTTAGCAGTGCCGATTACGGAAACATTAGCCACAATAGTTTAGTTAAAGTAGGTGGGGAATTGGCACCCATCAAAAATACCTATGTCGCCGCATTTCTTGAGCCCTCAGTGCTTTTTGATACGATAGGGCATTACTACAACAACCGAGCCGAACTTAGAGTGAGTGGCCGGATCCGTTACAAGCCTCAACCAGCAGAATTGGAACTCACCGTATCCTACCTGTTGAATGGCTACTTCAATATTAGATCCTTTGAGGAAAATCCCTACCCGTCGCGCAATACAGGTATCGCCGCCAAACTAATGCTTAGCTTGCGTGTCTAAATAGAAAAATAGTACAAGTTACTACGATTCTTGATGTTCCCCTTTGACCATCTTTGGTAAGGTAGGCTCAGACATTAACGGGTGAGTGAATAATGCAACGTGCCGCACTGTCAGCCAATCAATTCGGAGCGCCTGTGTGGCGATCCGATCTCGTCTCGGGTCTCGTGGTTTTTCTGGTCGCTTTACCTCTCTGCCTCGGCATCGCTCTGGCATCGGGCGCGCCCGTTTTCTCTGGTCTCATTACGGGAATCATCGCTGGGCTTGTCGTTTCCTTACTGTCAGGTTCACATTTGAGTGTGAGCGGCCCGGCGGCCGGACTTACGGTGATCGTAGCTGCCGGAATTAGTAAGCTGGGCGGTTTCGAAAATTTTCTAGCAGCCGTCGTGCTTGCGGGAGCGATCCAGATAGTTTTCGGTTTCGCGCGCCTCGGGATACTTAGCGGTTTTTTTCCAAACAGCGTAATTCAAGGCATGCTGGCGGCGATTGGCATCACGATAGTGCTAAAACAGATCCCTCACGCTCTCGGCCGCGATAGTGATTATGAGGGTGACTTGGATTTCTGGAGTATCACCGACGGGGAAAATACTCTAAGTGAGATCTGGCTCGCATTAGAGGCTCTCCACCCGCTTGCAATCGTTATTGCGATAGTAGGGATAGTGCTTTTGGTAAAGTGGCCGGCACTTAGCGCAAGGTTTTCATTTTTCCAGAATGTTCCGGGTCCACTGGGCGTGGTCGTCATGGGGCTTTTGCTCAATTTCGGCGTTGCTGCGCTCGTTCCCACTTGGGCGCTACAGGGTTCTCATGTGGTATCCATTCCCGACGTGAGCTTCGGTTTTATTTGGCATTCGCTACGCTTTCCTGGAATGGAGTTGTTTTATAGGCCCGAGGTGTGGACGACTGCTTTTACTCTGGCGCTCGTGGGTAGTATCGAAACCCTGCTGTGTTTGGAAGCAACGGACGGCTTGGATCCCAAGGGACGCATTTCTGATGGGAACCGCGAGCTGTTCGCTCAGGGAATAGGGAATGTGTTGTGCGGGCTGGTGGGTGGAATACCGATGACTTCGGTGATTGTTCGCAGTTCCGCCAACGTATACGCGGGAGGCCAAACTCGGTGGGCAAGTTTCTTTCACGGCCTGTTTCTTTTTCTCTGCGTGGTTTTGTTAGCGCCGGTCCTAAATTCCATTCCGCTAGCGGCCCTGGCCGCCGTCCTATGTATGGTCGGGTACAAGTTGGCAAGCCCGACCGTTTTCCGGAAAGTCTTTCATGGCGGTATAGAGCAGGGGATTCCATTTCTAGTTACGATCCTTGCTATTGTGTTTACTAATTTGCTCCAAGGGGTATTGATTGGTGCTGCCGTAGCGGCTCTTATAGTGCTGATGTCCAATCTTTATGGTGCGATTGTGATGATTCGGGAGGGCAGCACTTACTTTATTCAGTTCACCAAGGACGTGCCGTTTTCGAACAAGATGAGACTTCGTCAGCTGTTGAATAGTATCCCCGAGAATTCCATGCTCTACATTGACGGCTCCCGGGCCACTTTTATTGATAGTGACATCTATGTCATGTTAGAGGAATTTCGTCCCCGCGCGGCACAAAGAAAAATTGATCTCCAGCTGATTGAAGTGGGCGGGAAGAAATATCGGATTTTGAATCGTAAGCGTAGAAAGGTTGAAAATGTTTCCAACAAGACTGCGTCTTTATAACAAAGCCTGGGTCGCGAATCGACTCGAGCTGAACGTAAGCTACTTCGAACGGCTGGCGGAGGGGCAAAGCCCTCAAGCGCTTTGGATCGGCTGCTGTGACAGCCGTGCCCCGGCAGAAGAGATTACGGGCGCACGCCCCGGAGAGCTATTTGTACACCGCAACATCGCCAACTTAGTCCGTGAGGACGATCCTAGTTTCGCTGGAGTCTTGTTCTACGCGTTGGAAGTTTTGAAAGTTCCCCATGTCATTGTCTGTGGGCACTCCAATTGCGGTGGCGTGCGCGGGGCATTGGATGGGCACCCAGAGCCGTGTCTGACGCATTGGTTGGGTCCCATACGATCTTTGCTCAGCCCCGACGAACTCAAGAACCCAGACAAGGACAGTGTCTGCCTTGAGTTGGTAAAGAAGAACGTCCGGCGGGCGGTTGATGTGCTAATGGAAATGGGCCCTGTTCAGTCTCGGTGGAAACAGGGAACCCCACTTGCCATTCACGGGTGGGTGTACCACCTGGATTCTGGCTACTTAGAGGCGCTCGAAGAGCGCCGTTCCGTTGCCGCGGAGCAAAGTGTGGCGAACGCCCTCTAGGGCATGCCTATGACAGAGACGCAATCGCCGCGTCGTAGTTGGGTTCGTTGGCTATTTCGGCGACTTGTTCCGCGTAGAGAACTTTATTATTCTCATCAAGCACGATTACAGATCGGGAGCAGAGCCCTTTAAGTGGGCCGTCTACGATCTCCAGGTTCCACTCCTTAGAAAAAGCACTTCTGAACGACGAGAGCGCTTCCGCGTTTTGGATCCCTTCGACGCCGCAAAATCGCTTTAGGGCGAATGGAAGATCTGCAGAGATATTCAGGACCACGGTGTTGTTGAGATCCGAGGCCCGCTGGTTGAACTGGCGGACTGACATGGCGCAGGTCGGTGTGTCGACGCTCGGGAAGATGTTCAGCACTTTACGTTTTCCCGCATAGTTGTCCAAGGTAGCTTCCGACAGGTCCGTTTTGACAAGGCGGAATCCAGGCGCAAGATTTCCCGTCTTGGGTAGGTCTCCCGCTGTGTTCACTGCGTTTCCTTTGAGCGTAATCTTGGCCATGTGCGTTCTCCTTATATTTGTTGGGCTTGATCTACCGGAAGCCCCACGCGAACGCAAGGCATCTCCTTCGTCTGATTTGACATTGGTTTACCACTCACAGGAAGATAGTGGTTTCCATGCGACTAATCGGCAGCCATTTCCTGCGCTCACGTACCGGGCTCGAATCGCCCGGAATTGAAGCGATACAAATGACCATTTCTCCGGCCCTTTTCGGTGCCTGTACGCTGCTCTATTCGGACGTCCCCAACCAGTTTCTGCCGCCGCTTTTGGCGGCCGCCGTGGTCACGCTGGCCTGGATCCTCGGTGCCTTCCAATTTCGGCGTTCGCCCATTTGGGGCCTGGCATTACTGGCGGTTTGTACTGCGTGCTTCAGTGCCCTCGTGGTCTGGCACTACAGGCACCAACCAACCTTGGCTTTTGTCTTGCTGGGCCTTGCGCTCTTTCATCTAGGTTGGGTCTGGCAGGAGACCCAGTGCTCGGGCCCCCTCAAACATTGGCGCACTAGTTTAAACGTCTCGGTGCGAGACTCTTCCATTACTTGTCTAGTGCTGTGGTTTGTCCTTGGTATTCTGCGTCTACTCGACAAACCGCTTTGGTTCCGATTGTTGATGTCGGCCAATGCTGTTGTCATCGCGTTTACTTTGGGGCTTCTTTTTCTAGACAGGCGCTCCCAGCAAAAAAGTAAAGCCATTAAGGGAATTGCGGTCGCGTTGGCGGCCTTAGTGGGGTTTGAAACATACGCCATCACGCCGTTTGGGCACTGGCTAGTTCTATTGGTCCCGCTATTTGCTTTTTGGGTGCACTTGCAAACGAAAGAGCAAACCGTAAGAGGGGTTCTAGAAAGCATACTCGTACGTCCCCAACTCACCATTGTTCTCTTTTTCGCGTGTCTATCTTTTTTGGGGGCTCTTTTCTTGCTTATGCCGGAGGCTTCGGCGGGCGACAAGGTATCGGGTCTGGATGCCGCGTTCACCGCTGTGAGTGCAGTGTGTGTAACGGGTCTCATTGTGTTGGATACGCCTGTCGATTTCAGCTATTTCGGGCAGGGCGTGATCCTTTTTCTGATCCAAGTAGGCGGGCTTGGAATAATGGCTTTGTCGTCCATTGCTGCGTTCATTCTGGGGCGTCGCCTTTCTATTCGTCAGGAGGATTTGGTTGCAGGAGCCTCCGGGTACCAGCAGCGCAGTGAAATCCGTAGCCTCTTGCGAGACATTTTACGAGTTACTTTTGCGTTCGAGGGCCTGGGGACCTTGCTGCTTACCATTGGCTTTGTCCTGGACGGGATACCGTGGACGGAGGCGATTTGGCCGGCACTTTTTACCTCCATTTCGGCATTTTGCAATGCGGGCTTTGCGCTCTTTAGTGACAGCCTGGTCGGTTACCAGGGGAACGAACTGGTGTTGCATACCGTCGGCGCTCTCATTGTCTTCGGAGGGCTTTCGCCAGGCTTTTTGCTTGCGCTGTTCAGATTGCGTGAGGAGCGCAGCGCGCGCCTGCAGCTAAAGGCGGCGGGAGTCATGACGGTCGGATTGTTGTTCTTGGGTTTTGTACTCATCTTGAGTTTGGAATGGTCCAATGCACTCAGTGGAATGAGTATTGTCGATCGGCTTGGCAATGCCTGGTTCCAATCGGTTACGACGCGAACGGCCGGTTTTAATTCGATCAACATGACGGCACTCCGACCGGCCACGCTCTACGTAATGATGGCTCTGATGTTTGTTGGCGGGTGTCCAGGCGGCACCGCGGGAGGGATCAAAACGACCACGCTGTTCGTGTTGATTGCGGCGGTATTGGGGGCGTTTAGAGGAGAAGGTCGGATCCAGGTATTTGGAAGACGTTTGGCGCCGAAGAACGTGTATAAAGCAGCTGCGGTAGCGACTGCCGGCTTGTTAGTAGGTTTTGTGACTCTGGTGGGAGTTTCATTGACCCAGGATTTGGAGCCCCTCAGTGCGATTTTTGAAACCGTGTCGGCGCTCGGTACGGTCGGGCTCTCTGTAGGCGCCACCCAGTCCCTCGATCAGGTTGGAAAAATAATTATCATGTTCTGTATGTTCGCTGGCCGTATTGGCCCGATTACCGTGTTTTTACTGTTGGCTCGCCCCGACAAACGCGAGCCGTGGGATCTCCCCGAAGAAGAGATCGTTGTGACTTAAGGAGAGCGAATGAAGAAGCAAGTTCTGGTCATAGGGCTGGGCCAATTCGGAAGTGCTTTGGTAAAGGCCTTGGTGGCGAAACGAGTCGAGGTGGTAGCCGTGGATCACGATCCTAAACGCGTGCAGACTATTGCTTCGGAAGTCGACCAGGCTATGTGCTTTGACGCTACCGATGAAGACGCGCTTGCCCGCCTGTCGCCCGCGACTCGGGATGTGTGTATCTGCGCTACGGGAGATCAATCCAAAGAGGCAGCGATTATCTGTACGGCATTGCTGAAGCAAATGGGCGCAAAACGTGTTATTGCCCGAGCCAATGACGATCTCCATGCGCGCATTTTGCGGATGGTGGGGGCGGACGAAGTCATTAATCCTGAGTGGGCCTACGGGGAGCGTTACGCGAATCATGTCGTCCACGAGCATATATTGGAAGAGATGTCTTTAGGGACAGACCTAGTGGTAACTGAGTTCAAGGTCCCTGACGTCTATGTGGGTAAGACACTCGTGGAACTGCAACTGCGACGAAAGTATGGAATCATCGTAGTGGCGGTGCGCTCCGGCGAGCGAGGCACCATCCGAATTCCGGATCCGGAAGATACGATGAGTGCTGGCGATATCTTGGTGGTCGTGGCGCACGAAGGTGTGGTGCCGAAACTGCTGAGTGAGGAAGGAGACAAGTAGTGCCAAGTCTTGGAAACTTTCGCTTCCGCTTGTACGGTTTGGTGGCGCTTCAACTTATCACCGCTCTTTCTGCTGTGGCCTTATTGGAGCGCATGGCCCCCGCCATGCGCTTGATACTTAGCGAGAACGTCTACTCCCTTGAGGCATCCGAGGACATGCTGGCCGTTCTGGCAAGTCCAGGGAAAACCCTGGACGCCGAGCGATTCGACGAAGCCTTTGTGCGAGCGCGCAAGAACACGACGGAGCCTGCGGAAGTTCCGCTGTTAGACACAATAGAAAAGGTGAAAGCCTCAGCGCTTGCGGGCGACGTGAGTGCGCGGGTGACCGTCGTTCGCTCGATCCTCGAGCTTGCCGATGTCAATCGCGCCGCTATGTATGAACGAGATAGAACGGCACAACGCCTTGGTTTAGGGGGAAGCTGGGCCGTTGTGGTATTGGGGCTTTTCGGTTTGGCGTTTGGAATCATCGTGATTAAGTCGATCACCACGCAGCTAATCCTTCCGGTGCAGGAGTTAACGCAGGTTCTCCTTGACTGGCGGCGGGGGGATTTCCGGCGCCGCTGCACGCTGGGTGCGAAAAGCGGAGATTTGACCCACGCCATGAAAACTGTCAATCAGCTCCTCGATGAGAGGTAGTGAACGAAAAATGTCAGGGTTGTCTAACAGGATTTGCGAGGCATCCAACGCACTTACGGAATACAAGCGATCGTTCTGCCTGAAAGCGCCCGTTGATTTGGCATGAGTTCTGCTTAAGAATGTGCCGACGGAATTTGCCGCAAGGCTTGGAAGCGTGATGGAGTGCCAGAGGCCGATGATGAAGTTGCTATTAATTGTATGCCTGCTACCAACGGTTGTGTTGGCGGAAGTAGAGAAAGTTAGCCCGCTTAGGGACCAAACACCACCGTCGGTGGATCGCAGTCATACGCTCACTCCATCACGCGCACCTGAATCCTCAGCCACACCCACCACCCAGTTTACTAAAGAGGAATTCGAACGTTGCTTAAGACAGTCGCACTTTGCTTGGTTGGATGAAGACTCCGAAGGGACCTTTGTGGTTCAGGGGCCCAAAACCGACGGGAAAAACAGCGACTTTTATCTAGTCTATACGAAGTCTGGGGCCTACCGCCTGAACATGAAGGATGTCGCAAAAGAGCGGCCGTTGACCTTGAAACTCAAGGCGGGATCCGTCGTGAAACTGGTGAGTTTGGCCGAGAAAAAAATGGACGGTAGCATCGCCGATTCAAACGCGCTTTTTGCCGAAGCGGATCAAGAAAAAGCCAACGGTGCCAGTGAGGTCGTGTTGGAAGCTTTGGACTGGAACCGCGAGGTTGAGGCTTTTCTTCTTCTTGCGACCACCGAGTACTTTCGTTCTTCTCTTTCGGAATCGATTCGATCGGCGTCTGCAAAAGTCTATAAAGCCCGTGGGGAATCGGTGGAGAGCACTCTTGTCGGATCGATCCAACGTGCTAAGACCGCTATGGATGAGGCCAGCGCCGCTTTGGAGCAGCTCGCCGATGATCTCAAGCAAGAAAAGGTCGACGCAAAATCCTACGAGAGTAAGCGCGAGCTTCTACGAAATGAGCACAAGTTCTGGATGGAAGCTTGGGGCGCGCTGAGCAATCGCAAATACCACACAGATGCCAACAAGTTTACAGAGGCAGAGCGGCGTGTGGCGATTGAAGATTTGGAGTCTCAGATCCGCCTGGGCTACCTCTTAAAGGGATTTCCTGCCTGCAAAGATATCTTGGCTCCTGCCTTGAGTTTTCTTTTCCCTGCTGATGAGAAAAACCATTTGGGAGACTTTCTCAAGCAGCGGTTCCTAGAAAAGAAGTAAGCCGACTTAATCAAAGCTTTTCCTGATCCTCGTTGAGTTTCCGTGTGCTTCTGGCATACTATGGCCTTTTTCACATGGACCTAAGAAATCTCGCTATCATAGCCCACGTTGACCACGGCAAAACCACGCTAATTGACGGATTATTCCGGCAGTCAGGCGTCTTCCAGTCCCACAAAGTGGTGGCAGAACGCGTAATGGACTCCGGGGATTTGGAAAGAGAGCGCGGTATCACTATCAGCGCCAAGAATGCCGCCTTTATGTGGAAGGGAACCCGAATCAACATTGTAGATACCCCAGGCCACTCCGATTTTGGTGGTGAAGTAGAGCGGGCGCTCTTTATGGTGGATGGCGCGCTTTTGCTGGTGGATGCGGCCGAGGGCCCTCTGCCCCAAACTCGATTCGTACTGCGGAAAGCGCTGCAGCGTGGCATCAAGATTGTGGTGGTGATCAACAAAGTGGATCGGCCGGACTCGCGTATCGAGGAAGTGGAAGAGAAGGTCTTGGAACTCTTTTACGATCTCGCCGAGGACGATACCCAGACCAACTACACCACGCTCTACGCGAGTGCCAAAGAGGGGTGGGCGAGCCTGGACAAGCACGAACGTCGAGAGGATTTTTCAGATCTGCTCGATACTATGGTGAAGGAAATCCCTCCTCCGCGCGTGCAAGCGGGCGGCCCTTTCAAAATGTTAGTGACCAACCTCGGCTACAGCGCGTACCTCGGGCAGCTGGCAGTCGGGCGGGTTCAGTCGGGAACCGTGGCGGAAAATCAAAGGGTCACGCTCTGGGGTAAAAACGGGAAGAAAGATTTTACGATCGTGGCTCTGGAAAGCTTTGCGGGCCTGGGCACTGAAAGGGTGAAGTCCCTCGAGGCGGGTGATATTGCGCTTATCTCAGGCGCCGAGGAACCCACCATCGGGGACACGATTGCCGACGTTTCTGTCAGCGAGCCGCTTCCGCGCATTCAGGTAGATTTGCCCTCGGTGGCAGTCCGAATTTCGGTGAATACCTCTCCCTTTGCTGGCAAAGACGGTACCTATTTGACCAGCCGCCGGTTGGAGGAGCTTTTGCAGAAGGCCTGCTTAAGTAATGTCGCGCTCTCTTTGGAAGATACGGACAGCGCTGAGGTGTTTCTTCTAAAGGCCCGAGGGGAGCTGCAGATAGTTGTGGTGCTTGAGGAGCTTCGCCGCCAGGGGTTCGAGCTCATGGCGGGCCGACCGGAAATTATCCCGGTCGACGTAGACGGTCAAAAAATGGAGCCCCAGGAGAGTCTGGTCATCGACATTCCTGAAAACAAGATGGGTACCGTTACAGAAATAGTAGCCAAACGTGGCGGCCGTGTGCAGAGCGTGGAGCAGCTGGGAGGATCCCAGCGGATCCGTCTCGAGGTGGATATTCCCGCACGTGGGCTCATCGGAATACGTTCCACCTTGCTTACGGAGACGCGCGGTGAGGCTATTTATTCCAGTTCTTTTAAGAATTACATCCCTTACCAAGGCAAGCGCTTTAGCCGGAGCAATGGCGCGATCATCGCCGATCGCGATGGCGTGAGCACTCAGTACGCCCTTTTTGGCCTGGAATCTCGAGGCAAACTCTTTATTAAAGAGGGCACCCGCGTCTATGAGGGCATGATCTTTGGCGAACACAATCGACAAAACGATATGAACGCGGACGCCACAAGGGAGAAAAAGCTCACAAACATGCGGGCGTCTGGCTCGGACGAGTCCACCAAGCTTTCACCGGTTCAGGAGCCCTCGCTGGATGAGGCCCTCGAATGGATCGATGAAGACGAATGGGTGGAAATTACACCCAAAACAGTCCGAGCAAGGAAAGCCGTCCTAAAGTCCAATCAGCGCCAGATTATCCGTAGTTAGGCTGCCAGGAATTCTGGTGCAAGCCCAGATTGAGTGTGCTATGAGGTGTTTTTGTCCGTTCTGAAGACCTCTGGGCAGGTGCTCACTGAGATTTTCGCCGGCACCAAACCCAAACACCTTCAAGGAGGTCTTTAAATGGGTAAGAAACTGTTCGTAGGTAATCTTCCGTATTCTGCAACCAACGCTGAACTCAACGATTGGTTTTCTCCGTTCGGAACCGTTGAATCCGCCAACCTGATCACGGATCGCGCCACTGGCCGTTCCAAGGGCTTTGGCTTCGTAGAAATGGCCAATGACGACGAAGCTCAAGCGGCGATTGATGAGCTCAACGGTAAAGAAGTCGAAGGCCGTGCCTTGACCGTGAACGAAGCGCGCCCGAAAGCGCCTGGTCGTTCCGGCGGTGGCTTCGGTGGAGGCCGCGGAAACTTCCGTGGTGGTTCCTCTCGCTTCGGTGGAGACCGCAGCGGCTCGAGCCGTTACTAGTTCGTTGAGTCCACGGCGCGATTGGCCTTCTCTCTAAGTTTGCGATAAAATCGCAGGCTTGGAAGATGGGGCGCGCGCCATGGAACAACAACTTTTTCTGACGCTTCTCGAAAAAACTACAGTGGTCAATCTGCTGGGGACGATCGTTCTTCTCCTGGCAGTTATTGCGATCCGTTTTGTAGCTATCAATGCGATACTCCGTGCCAAGAATTTGAGCGTGGAGACGCGGCGTAGATGGAGCGTGAATTTGAGAAAAACCCTGCTCATCTTTTGGGTGAGCGGGGTTCTTTTTATCTGGGGACCGGAGATTCGCGGTCTCGCCCTTTCCCTAGCGGCTGTTGCGGTCGCTGTGGTTATTGCGCTGAAAGAGCTTATTCTCTGTGTGACGGGCTCTTTTTTGCGAACACTTTCGCGTTCGTTTTCTATTGGTGACCGCATCGAAGTAAACGGAGTGCGGGGCGATGTCATTGATCAGACTTTGCTCACCACGACGGTGTTAGAGATTGGTCCGGGAACACTCTCCCACCAGCAAACCGGGCGGGCGATAACCTTACCCAACAAGATTTTTCTAGAATGCAACGTCGTCAACGAAAGTTATACGGACGACTTCGTCTTGCATACCATTGTAGTATCTCTTTACCGTTTGGAGGATTGGAAGCTGGCTGAATCCCTCTTGCTAAAAATCGCCGGGGAAGAAACCGCGGGCTACATGGAAGACGCCCGAAAATATTTTACGATGATGGGGGTCAAGCGCGGGGTGGAACTGCCGTCGCTTGAGCCGCGGGTGATTTTAAGCTTTCCAGATCACAAAAGCGTCAACCTGATGCTGCGGGCTTGCGTCCCCGCTCGGGCCAAGGGACGGGTAGAGCAAAAAATGGTGCGCAAATTCTTGGATAGTTTTCCCATCGACAGAGATGCCCTCCACGATTGACACTATTTTAGATTTCTTAGGATATGTTTTTTGTAAAATTTCTCTGCCTTCCACTTGGCAGCGGTGAGCCACGGGGGTGGGTTCCCTTCCACCCATGAAGTAAAGGTACCGTTCTCGCTTCCCTGTTCCACAATCGGGTCGCCCAGCCATAAAAACTTAAGACCGATCTCAGGATCCATATGATTAAAAAGATGATCGATGGGCCAATTCGCCTGATGTGTTTCGAACCACGCAAGTCTCCTCTCAGAGGCGGTGTGGGTCAGAATGTAGGAATCCGCCGCCCGGCTGGCTTCGTGTTCGTAAAGTTGAGTCCCTTTTCGCAGGCGGCTACGAGGGGTGTACATATGGCAGGCACTACTCAAAAAAATCGTGTGATCTTCGCCAAGGGTTCTGGATTCCTCCAGCACGCTTACTAATTGCAAAGAAAAGTCTCTTGAAAGAAGAACATCGTCTTCCAGGATCAAGCACCTTTGGTAACCGCGCTCATACGCCATTTGGTGGGCGAGCCGATGCTTGCACAAAACGGATTGGGTACCGGGGGAGAGTTCCGGAGATATCCAAGCTTTGTCAGCTGCGCTTAGTTCGTTGGCGTCTTTGTCTAGTACGTATTCAAAACCAGCCGGGAGGGCGGCCAGCTGTTTTTCAATTGAACGGGCGCGGTCCTCGTAGCCCGTTTTGCAATGTATGACGAAAATACCGTCAAGTCCGGCAAGTCGCGGCTCCATCGCATTCCTCTACCATAGCCGGGACGGACAAGCTAGTGCGGTCGGTCTCGCCGTTGGGTAGCCTTTTGAAAGGCGGGGCGTTGCTGAAGCCGTTCCAGGTAATCTTCCAGGCGAGGGTACCCTAAGGGAACCTCCGAGCGAATAGCCCAAATGAGGCAGTTTCCGGCGAGAATATCCGCAACCGTAAATCGCTCGCCGACTAGAAAGCTACGGTCCTTCAATCCCGTATTTAGTGCCTTAGCGGCCCGCGCAAATTCCCATTGTCCAATTTCCCGCATTTGCGCAATACGTTTGGTTTCGGGAAGGGCAAAGGTGTGCTTGGCAATAGTCCAAAGCCCCTGCTCGAGTTCAGTAATAATGAAAGAAAGCCACTGATCAAAAATCGCGCGATCTTGGGTATAAGCTTTGGGCGTAAGTTGTTTTTCAGGAAACTTATCCGCAAGGTACGTGCAAATTGCAGCCGATTCAAAAAGGAGGAAGCCGTCATCGTCAATGACGGGAACTTTGCCGTAGGGATTTTTGAGAAGAAACTCAGGCGTGCGGCTCTCACCTGCCTTGGGGTCGGTAGGGATATGCTCAAAAGAGATTCCCAGCTCCTCAGCGGTCCAGATAACTCGAAACGTGCGGGTTCGGATCGAACCATAAACCTTTAGCATTGTGTTCTCCTACCGGGAAACTCGCTCCTGTCAGGCAAATTGGCAAGGAGCATTGTGGCGAGGCCGATTCATGGTAGGATGCCGCCAAAGGGGAGTTTCGTGGTGGGTACAATCGAAAGCGTAAAAGAATATTACGGCAAAGTACTGCAGGGTTCCAAAGATCTTAAAACCAGCGCATGCTGTTCGGTGGAGGCGTTGTCGCCGGCACTTCAAAAGATGGTCTCCGAAGTCCATCCGGAAGTGCGGGAGCGATTCTACGGGTGTGGCGCTCCCTTTCCCGCGGAATTAAAGGGCGCGACGGTACTGGATCTGGGTTGTGGTACCGGAAGAGATTGCTATGTGCTGTCTCAATTGGTCGGAGAGTCGGGGCAAGTGATTGGCGTCGATATGACCCACACTCAGCTCGAGATTGCTAGAGCCCACGAGGAGTTTCACCGCAAGAAGTTTGGATACGCGCGATCCAACGTGAAGTTTCTGGAAGGCTACATCGAGGATCTCCAGTCCATTGGGATCGCGGACGCTTCCGTGGATGTCGTGGTTTCAAACTGCGTGACGAATCTCTCTCCGGATAAAGAAAGAGTCTATTCTGAACTGCTGCGAGTGCTTAAGCCCGGGGGAGAGTTGTACCTTTCCGACGTGTTTTCTTTGCAGCGGTTGCCGAGTCACTTTCGGGAAGATCCGATTCTTTTAGGCGAATGCTTGGGCGGGGCGATGTATGTGGAGGACTTTCGCCGCTTGCTTTTCGATCTCGGTGTACGCGACTACCGTGTGATGAACCGAAGCAAAATAGAATTGGTCAACGAGTCCGTGTCAAATAAAGCGGGCGGCTTTGATTTTTACTCAATCACCATTCGGGCTTTTAAACTGGATCTGGAAGATCGATGCGAAGACTACGGGCAGACCGCCTATTACCTGGGGACCATTCCGCAACTTCCCCATGGCTTTCGGCTCGATGATCACCACTACTTTGTGACGGGTAAGCGTCTTGCGGTATGTAGCAATACGGCGGCGATGCTGCACTCCACCCGGTACGCCCCCCATTTTCGCATTGAAGGGGATCTTTCCAGACACTATGGACTCTTTGATTGCGGGCCGTCTCCGGCCGTAAGCCCTGAAGAGGGCACCGGGGCCTGTTGTTAGCGATGCGTTAGAAATCTGTTTTCAAATGTCCCGGCTTCCGCCAATCTAAGCGCCATTAGATTGGAGGGGGTATGGTTAGCAACGCTTTCCCAAAATGGTCAGAAATCATAAATTTAAAAGACTATCCAATTGAAAACCTGGAGAGCCCGCAGGCAAAGGCGCTCTTGGAGAAGTGCCGCCGTTCTCTACAGGAGAATGGGAGCTGCGAGATGCCCAATTTTATTACCCCTCTTGCCCTAAGCCGCCTTGTCCAGGAAGGTGAATGGCTGCTTGGAAGCGCCTTTCATAACTCTCTAGTTGGGAACGCCTACCTGGAGGAGCTCGATCCGAGTTTACCGGAAGGGGATCCCCGCCGGGTGCTGGATGTAACCTCTCTCGGGGCGGTGGCGTACGATGATTTTCCTCTCGATTCCTGGTTACGAAAAATCTACGAGTGGGATCCAGTCATGCGGTTTATTGGGGCCATTCTTGAACTCCCGGAGATCCACCGCTACGGCGATCCCATGAGTGGACTAAATTTAGCCGTAATGAAGGAGGGAGATTACCTCCGTTGGCATTTTGATCAGTGTGATTTTGTTACCTCCCTAGCGATTCAGCTTGCGGAAAACGGCGGGGAGTTTGAGTTTGTACCGCGATTGCGATCCTCTGAAAATCCGAACTATGAAAAAGTGGGCGAGATCCTTGCGGGAGGGCGCGAGGGTGTGGTTACCTTGGCGAACAATCCGGGGACATTGCTTCTCTTCCAAGGCCGCAACTCCATCCATCGGGTTACCAAGATTGCAGGGGCAACACCACGGCTAATCGCGCTTTTATCGTACGCCGAGAAGGCGGATCTCGTGGGAACGGATTACCTCCGTCGGATTCGTTATGGACGGGTGGCCTGTCGCAAAGCCCCGAGTACTTTCGAAGAGGTGAAAAGTCGTGCGTCCTAAGTTGGAATGGGCCGAGAGCTGGTTGAAATCGCCTAAGTCCTTGTATCTCGGCGGCGAGTGGGTAAAAGGGCAGACTCTTTATGAAAGCGAAAATCCCTATACGCAAAAAGCAATTGCCCAGCTGACCGACGCTTCCGAATCTGAAGTGGATCAGGCCGTACAATGTGCCAGAAAAGCGCTCAAGGGCCCGTGGGCCACAGTCAGTCGGCGCGAACGGGCGGAGATACTTCGCAAGCTCGGACAACTGGTACGCAAAAACCAGGAAGAACTCGCCACTCTGGAGAGTCTCGACAATGGGAAGACCTTTGAAGAAGCCTTATATGGGGATCTTCCAGACTCGGCAGACATTTTTGACTACTATGCCGGATGGACCGACAAGTACTACGCCGAAAACTGTCCGGTGGAGGCAGGCTTTGTTAACTATACCGTGCATGAGCCTATAGGGGTTTGTGGCCTGATCGTCCCGTGGAACTTCCCACTGCTCCTTGCGCAGTGGAAGCTTGCGCCTGCGTTAAGCATGGGAAATACCGCCATAGTAAAGCCCGCCCCGTTTACTTCTTTGTCCTATATTCGCTTTGTAGAACTTGTACACGAATCGGGTCTTCTGCCTCCTGGAGTGCTAAATCTTGTGACTGGGGATGTGCGTGCGGGAAAGGCGATTGCGGATCATCCGGGCATTGACAAGGTGTCGTTCACAGGGAGCACCGCGGTTGGCAAACAGATCGTACAAAGTTCAGGTAGGTCCAATTTAAAACAGGTCACGCTGGAGCTGGGTGGGAAAGCACCCAATATTATTTTTTCAGACACGCCCGATTTGGAAAAGGTGATTGAGCGTTCTTTTGCTCTAATGTTTTCTCAAAAGGGTGAGAAGTGCACAGAGCCCACACGGTTTTTGATTCAAAATTCCATTTACGAAAAAGTGGCTCAACGCTTAACAGAAATGGCTGAGGCCGTTCGTTGCGGAAACCCGCTCGAAGCGGGAACGCAACAGGGACCGCAATGCCACCGCGCCCATCAAGAGCGGGTCTTGGCCTATATTGAATCTGGGAAAAAGGGAGGCGCGAAACTTCTGTGTGGTGGGGGACCGGATGCGGGCCAGCGCAGCGGGTATTTTGTAAGGCCGACGATTTTCGGTGACGTCGACAACCGTTCCAAAATCGCGCAGGAAGAGATTTTCGGCCCCGTGCTTTGTTTGATTCGTTTTGAGACCGAAACTGAGGCCGTCGAAATGGCAAACGACAGTCCCTATGGCCTAGCCGCGGGAGTGTATACCGCCGATCTATCGCGCGCGCACCGGATAGCCGCCGCGCTTGAAGCGGGTATGGTATTTGTGAACCATTACGGGTGTTACCACTTCGCAAGCCCATTTGGGGGAATCAAGCAAAGTGGCTGGGGAAGAGAAATGGGCGTACATTCGCTTTCTGAATACACACGCCTGAAATCTATTTGGATCAAACACTAACGTGAATTTCAGCATTGAGCGTGTTTTCGCAGTACCCGGTCTGGGAGCCTACTACAACGAAGATCTACTGGCCTTACAGCAACACCCCGTTAGCCCTTCCCAACGTTATACGACTCCTGCCCATACTCCGGGGATGCGGCACTTGCGACAGGTGGCAGAAGTTTTAAGCCTTGGCCTACAGCTTGCCGATGGAGGGGTCTTCTGGGGAGACGCGCTGGGTGTTTCGTACGCCGGCAAATCCGGGCGGGAAGGCGTGTTCAGGGCAAATCCGACGCAGGCCGGTGTTCTTTTTGAACGCTCCTCGGAACTTGGCAAGGGGTTCAAGGAGGACTGCGCCACCCTTGCACAATGGGGAGTATCGCGTGCCTTAGGCTTTGGAATTTCGCAGGCGCTCTTACGAGCACACGCCAGTGTGTCGGGAACGTGCATGACATCTTTTTTGTGCAAAGAGTATTCGCTTGCACTTCCCTCAGATCGCGTTGAATTGCACGGATCGTGTGGCTATGACTGGAATGACAACGTAGATAAAATGGTTTTCTATCGGCTGGCTTCGCTACCGGCTGGGCAGGGTGATGATCTGCCCAATCGTGTTGGGCAGCGGGGAGAGAAACTTCTGGAATATGTTTCTTGGCTCAAATCTCGAGTCGCGCTGCAAAAGGACTACACGCCCGTATTCCACTTTGATTTTCATGGGGGGCTCGATCTGGTTTTTGAAAGAAATCGAAACCAGGTGATTGAATACCTGTGTCAACTTGCCACTGCCTGTCTGCCCTTTAAACTGAGAGTGGAGAGTCCTCTTCATGCCGCGAACCGCGAGCAGATGCTACAAGCTTACAGGGAATTGCACGAAGCGCTTGAAGGCGTGTCGCTGGAATTGGTGGCCGATGAATGGGCGAATACTGCAGAGGACGTACAAGTTTTTGCTGAGTCAGGCGCTGTTGACATGATCCACATAAAGATGCCCGATCTTGGGTCGCTTGATAACACAGTGAGAGCGATTCAGGTTTGCCAAAAAAACGGAGTGGGGTCGCTGCTGGGGGGAAGCTGCGTTGAAACTTTTGTCTCGTCGACAATTGCCGTACCTATAGCGCTTGCGCTGCGTCCCACTCTCTTGATGGCGAAATCTGGTATGGGCGTCAATGAGGCAGTCTCCTCCGCACACAACGAGATGGGACGTGAGTTGGCGCTGCTGCAATCGCCCTGTGAATGAAAGATTTCGCCCCTAACTTTAAAAAAACGGCTTCACTTGTTACAGTACAGATATGTCCGTTAGAACTACTCTCGTCGCGTTTTGTCTTTGCATGCCTTTTTATGCTTTTGCGGTGTGCGTAACATCTAGTTCCGCAAATTTGCGGTCGGGTCCGGGAACAAACTACCGGATTTCCTGGAAGGTTCAGAAGTATATGCCCTTTGATGTCGTTAAGACTTCGCGCGGATGGTACCGCGTGAAAGATCTGGACGGGGATTTCCACTGGATTCTGAAGTCGCTTGTAAGCTCCCGTTTTTATTGTGCCGTCATCAAATCCTCGACGGCTAATATGCGCACCGGTCCCGGCAGCCACTACCCGCAGAGCCCGCTCTACCCGGTGGCCAACCACTACGATTCGTTCAGACTGCTAAAGCAAAAAGGGAGTTGGGCCCACGTTGAAGATCCCGACGGAGACAAGTACTGGGTGCACCGTTCGCTCATATGGGTGCATTAGCCGGTTTTCTTGGCATTTTCTTTTCTCCACCATTCCAGTATGCTACGCCGCACAGAGGATAATGGCGTATGAAAAAGACTTTGATCGTTACGGTTTTTTCGGTGGCAATGCTGGCGCTTGGCTACCTACTGCGTCCGACCGACACTCCTTATATTGGCGTGGATTCGACCCCGGCGGCTGGGGCCGAGAGCAGCGCGGTCATTCCCGATGGCACAGTGCCCTCAGAAGTGGACGCCCAACCTAGCCCATCGGAGGAAGCCGCCGGAGAGCCTCAGGAAGAAGCCGAGCAAGAAGCCGAGCAAGAAGATTAGCAAATGAGCTCTAAGTCCTTAATTTAATGCAGTTATTGCGTCACGGGTCCCGCACCCCGTCCGCGCTTGTTTGGGCTCCCGTTTGACAAAAAGCCCGGCGTGCGGATAAGAGGGAAATCTTTGAGTCGTCCGGGGATTGGAACGCTGCAGGATGGTTTAACCAGGTGCGGTGGGTTGTATTTTGGGGTGTTTGTACGAAAAGCGACTTCATTTGGTTCGCGTTGAGGACAACATCGATTATATTAATATTAACGCTTACGAGTTTGGATTAAATATTGGCTTCTAAGTCTCTCGTCATAGTTGAGTCCCCCACCAAAGCAAAAACGATACGGAAGTTTCTTCCAAAGAACTTTGTAGTCGAAGCTAGTATGGGACATGTGCGGGATCTCCCACAATCAGCAGCCGACGTCCCCCAGAAATACAAAAAAGAAGCCTGGGCGCGGATCGGCGTTAACATCGAACAAAATTTTGAACCTCTTTACGTTGTCGTAAAAGGTAAAGCCAAGGTCATTTCATCGCTTAAAGAGAAGCTGAAGGGCGTGGATGAACTTTACCTGGCAACTGACGAAGACCGCGAAGGGGAAAGCATTTCTTGGCATTTGATCGAGCTTTTGAGGCCGAAGGTTCCGGTCAAACGCATGGTGTTTCACGAAATCACTAAAGGAGCGATTCAGGAATCGCTCCAGCATTGCCGCGAAATCGACAAACGGCTGGTCCAGGCCCAAGAAACTCGACGAATTTTGGACCGATTGGTCGGGTATACGCTCTCGCCCCTAATCTGGAAAAAAATAGCTTTTGGCCTCTCCGCGGGCCGTGTGCAGTCGGCGGGTCTCCGTCTAATTGTACAGCGCGAGCGCGAGCGCTTGGAGTTTAAGAAAGCATCCTACTGGGATCTCAAAGCGGAAGTTGAGAAGGACGGCAAAAAGTTTGAGGCCCGCCTGGTGGGCGTCGGCGAAAAGAAAGTCGCCTCTGGTAAGGATTTTGACGAAAAGACTGGCCTGCTTCTCAAGACGAGCGATGTTCTTCTTGTGGATGAGGCCCGCGCCAAGGGCCTAGTGGAAGCGGTCAAGAGTACGCCGTGGCAAGTGACCAAAGTCGAAGAAAAAATGGTCACCGCGCGCCCGTCTCCTCCTTTTATTACATCGACTCTGCAGCAGGAGGCGAACCGCAAGCTGAATCTTTCTGCCCGAGATACGATGCGTGTGGCGCAGACTTTATACGAGCAAGGGTTGATCACCTATATGCGTACCGATTCCCCCAACCTCAGCAAAGAGGCCTTGGCGGGCTCGCGCAAAGCCGTGGAACAGCTTTTTGGCAAAGAGTTCCTCTCGGATGAACCGCGCCAGTTTTCAGCGAAATCCAAGTCAGCCCAAGAAGCGCACGAAGCGATTCGTCCCGCGGGTGAGGATTTTGTAACTCCTGCCGAAAGCGGTCTAGCGGGGAAAGAAAAAGCTCTCTATGAACTGATTTGGAAGCGCACGGTGGCTTCTCAAATGGCAGATGCCAAAAAGCTTTCGATGAGCATTCGTCTGCAGGCCGGTGAGTCCATTTTTGCTGCTTCCGGCATGAAAATCGCGTTTCCGGGTTTCCTAAGAGCGTATGTCGAGGGCAGCGATTCGCCGGATGCAGAACTCGAACAACGTGAAGTGATTTTGCCAGAACTGAACGAAGGGGACGCCGTTAAGCCGGTCACTGTGGAAGCCCTCGCGCACGAAACCAAGCCGCCCGCGAGATTTACGGAAGCCTCTTTGGTCCAACGTTTGGAAAAAGAAGGCATTGGTCGTCCCTCCACTTACGCCAGCATCATTGGAACCATCCAGGAGCGCGGCTACGTGAAACGACAGGGCAACGCGCTCAGTCCCACCTTTACCGGCATGGCAGTAGTTCAGCTGCTGGAGCGGCATTTCTCTGAGCTTGTCGACTACAATTTTACTTCCCAAATGGAGCGCTCCTTAGATGAAATCGCTCAAGGGGAGAGGGAATGGTTGCCCTACCTTACGAATTTTTATCTTGGCGACAAGGGACTTTTGGAGCAGGTCCAGAAAAAAGAAAAGAAGATTGATCCCGATGAGTCTCGCCAGGTTGATCTCTTGGATTTGAAAGATATCAGTCTTCGGGTGGGACGTTTTGGAGCCTACCTTGTTAAGGACGGAAACGGCGGCGAATCTGTCCGAGCGTCGATCCCTGAAGATCTGGCTCCTGCCGATCTGACGGAAGAGATGCTGACAGAAATCCTAGAGGCTTCCGAGAAGGGCCCGCAGTCGCTTGGCAAAGACCCAGAGACTGGCAAAGATATTTTCTGTTTATTAGGCCGCTACGGACCCTACGTGCAGCTCGGCGAAATGATCCCGGACGGGCCTAAACCAAAACGGGCGAGCGTCCCCAAGGGCATGGACTACCGTCAATTGACCTTGCCTCAGGCACAAAAACTTTTGAGTTTGCCCAGAGAACTTGGCAAACACCCGGATACCGGCGAGATGATCGTCGCCAACAACGGCCGCTTCGGACCGTATGTCGTACACCAGCGAGATTTTCGTTCTTTGAAAAAAACGGATGATGTTTATACCGTTGATTTAACGCGGGCTTTGGAGATACTTGCCGAACCCAAACGAGGACGGGGCGGGGCCAAACTGATTCGAGAAGTTGGCGTTCACCCGGACACGGAAAAAGGGATTTATCTCTACGAAGGCAAGTACGGCGTCTACATCAAGTACCGTTCTAAGAACATTGGTCTTCCCAAGGATACCAAGCACGAAACTCTGACTTTGGAGCAGGCCTTGGAGCTAATTGAAGGGGGCAGCAAGGCCAAGGGTGGTAAGCCCGACAACATGGTGAAGAAGACGGTCAAAGCGAAGCGTGCTGCAAAAAAGAAAAAGAAGAGCTCGGCGGCCGCAGGCGCCGACAACTCGACCGAAGTCGATTCTCAAAACTAGTTAGAGTTTCCAGTCTATTAGCGCTGGTTTGAGATCCACCGCCGCGTATCTACCTTTGCTATCTAACTCTACGTTCGAAGCCACAGTTGCGGGATCGTGTGTGAAATAAAGCAGCCAACGGTTTGGGACTGCCTCCTCGTAGAGCTGCAGTTTTTCCTCAATAAGCCTCTCTGGAAAACGGTCGTAGCCCATGGTGATGGGCAGTGGTACCCAGGCAGCTCCCGGCACCAAATCACCACAAAAAACTACCGTCGAGTTCGCCCCACGGATGCAGCAATGCATCTGGCCCGGAGTGTGGCCCGAGGAAAAGAAAAAAAAGATTTCTTTTGGAAGACGAGCGTCCTCAGTTTTCTCAATGACTAGCAGGCGACCCGAGCTCTGTAACTTTTCTGCTAGTCCAGGAACAAAGGAGGCGCGATCGCGCACGTGGGGATTTAGCGCCCGCTCCAGGGCTTGTGCCCCAACTACGTAACGTGCATTGGGGAAAAGTAGGTCTGCTGCTCCGGATTTTTGCGAGGCCTCGAAGCTTGGTAAGAGACCACCCGCGTGATCAAAATGCAGATGCGAGAGAATGACGATATCGATCTGCTCCTGGTTTATTCCGGCAGCCTTTAACGAGTCGAGTAGCACGTTGCGATCACGCGGTTCCACCCCGAAGCGATCGGAAAGCTTTGGATCCATGAAGGCACCGATCCCGGTCTCGCAAAGCACCCAAAGATCCCCAATTCGTGCCAGCAGGCCGCGGCACGCAAGCTCGATACGGCCACGTTCGTCGGGAGGACACCAATTTTGCCAAAGAGCACGCGGTGCATTCCCAAACATCGCCCCGCCGTCTAGCCACTGACGATTCCCTTCCACGCTCCATAAGTGCACGGCTTCAGGCATTCAAGCTCCAGTCATAGTCAACGATGAGGGGAGCGTGGTCAGAGAATTTCTTTTTACGGTAAATCTGTACTTTCTGAATCCGATTCCGCAGAGTGGGCGAGACGATTTGGTAATCAATTCGCCACCCGACGTTGTTTTCGTAGGCGCGGCCGCGGTTTGACCACCAAGTGTACTCGTCCGCTTTTTGATTGAGCACACGAAAAGCGTCTACAAACTTCTCCGGCTCAAGGAGCCGATCCATCCAGGCACGCTCTTCAGGTAAAAATCCTGAGTTTTTCTGATTGGAACGCCAGTTCTTAATATCGATCTGTTTGTGGGCGATATTGAAGTCACCGCAAAAAACTACCGGGGTTTTCGGTAGCTTTTCCATCCGTTTGTCGAACGCTTCTAAAAACCGGTACTTTGCCTGTTGGCGAGGTTCTCCTGAGGATCCGGAAGGAAAATAGACCGAAGCCACGCTAAGATTGGCGAAATCCAATTGGAGATAGCGGCCTTCTCCATCAAGTTCTGCGTGATCAAGACCCGTTCGAACGTTTTTTGGCCGGTGTTGGCTAAGAACGGCCACCCCGCTATAGCCTGGCTTTGTGGCAGGGTGATAGAAAGCGTGGAAGCGTTTCTGTTTTTGAAGTAGTTCCGGCAGGTCTTCCTCGCGGGATCGAATTTCCTGCAAACAGATGACATCGGCTTTCTGTCTGAGAAGCCAAGGCCAAAAGCCTTTATTAAAAGCGGATCGCAAGCCATTTACGTTGCAACTCAAAATGCGCATGATGCTTATACATAGCAGACGTATGTGGCCGAGATCAACTTGCGGAAAATCCGGCACGGTGGAGGTTAGGATCCCCCAGCTCTTCGCAAAAGGCCTTCCAAGAGCTCGTGTGAGGGCCCTCCCACTTCAGATCGGCGAGAGTTTCTCGAAGTGGGACATCAGTTCGCAGCGTGGCCAACTTTTTATAAAGCGAGGCCTCTTTGCGCTCCTTATTTAGAGATTCAGCAAGACGGCCGGCGCCCCGGACTTTCGCTTTCCATTGCTCAGGATCGGGAGGGATATTTTCCAGGTGCGTGTAGCACGCCAGAAGCGTACTCGCGGATTTGGCGCCCCAGCCGGGGATTCCCGGAATACCGTCTGCCGTATCGCCCGTAAGTCCTAGATAGTCCGGGATGCTAACGGGGCTAACTCCGAACTTCTTTTGAACCCCTTTTTCATCCAGAAATTTATGCCGCATCCGGTCCCAGCAGACCACACGAACTCCGGAAACACATTGGGCCAGATCTTTGTCTGGAGAACAAAGAAAGACGCGCGTGACATTGCGACTCGCCGCGAACTTGTGTGCTCCGGTAGCAAGGGCGTCGTCGGCTTCAAACTTGCGCATTCCCCAGACGGGAATACCCAGCGCCTGCACCCCTTTTTCTGCGATAGGAAATTGCGCGTAGAGTAAGGGATCAATGCCTTCTCCGGTTTTGTATCCAGAAAACAGTTGGTTGCGAAAAGACTCTATGACCGTATCAAAGGCGCAGGCCACGTGTGACACATCGGGATCTTTGAGAAGCAGGAGTAAGCTTCGTAAGAGACTCCGTACCGCCGCTCGTTCCTGTCCCTGCGGGTCCTTATACGATGGCGCCCCATAATACGCTCGGAAGAGTTCGAATGTTCCATCAACAAGGTGTATCTGCATAAAAAAAAGGCCCGCCTCTTTTGAGGCGAGCCTTTAATGGAACTACCACACGCTTTAATTTTGCGCGACCAGAATCCGTTCACCGCCGCGGGTGATAAGATAGATCTGGTATGTGGGGTTGTAGCCCACTTTCACTTTTTCGCTAACGAAGTTTTGCGTTGGCAAGTGAGGCTGCAGTTCACCATGGACGGTATCGCGACCACCCAAGATTGCCTCATAGCCAATCGCGCCGCGTCCGTAAACGGTGCACTCAACGTGCGATTTCGGCGTGAAGAAATTTCCACCGGTCTTCACCGAGCAAGAAGCAGTCAGCGGTGTTGGCTGGTTTTGCAATGCACGAGCCAACTGATTTAGCTCAAATTGAACGCGCTGGAAACTTGCCCGAAGTTGCGGGTTCGCAAACGGCAAACGCTCCAAAGAACGCCCAAGTTCGCTTACGGCGTACTCTACGTCGCTGAGAGATCCGGCCACGTGGTGCTCTGGAGTTCCGTTCTTGAGCGGGCGCAGAATCACTCGATGTACGGTCCGGCTTGCGACCGCTGATTCATCACTGAGCCTATCCAGGGCTTCTACCGCCCGCGGGTGCGCGGCCGAGTCCGCTTGAAACAGTGCCTCGTTTGAAAAATTCATTAATGCGGCTTCGGTATCAAGCGCGTTTTTCAAAGCTCCTTGGCCGTGCGGGCCATGTGGGCCACCCGGTCCGGGTTGCGCGTTTCCGATTGTAGCCAAACTTAGAACAACTAGAGATAAGAGTAGGTTTTTCATTTTGCCCCCTAAAGAGAATCACCTTGGCAATGGCTATTACAAAGAGTGTGCCAGCCGTGCAACACTAGAAAGAACGCGTGGCGTCACTTGAAATGTTTGGGGAAAATGGTTTTTGCCAATGGATAGGCTGAAGCCGAAAGGAAATCTAAATTGATACCAGTTCCGTTTTGGAACTCATTTTTGGTCCTTTTCTTTCGCAACTGGATTGCGCTATAGGTGAATCTATGAAGAAAGCTTGTTTTGCAGCCGGTTGTTTCTGGGGAGTTGAGGCAGAGTTTCGAAAAATTCCGGGCGTGGTGAACGCCACGTGTGGGTACACAGGCGGACACGCGCAAGCGCCCACCTACAAACAGGTGTGTTCAGGTACGACCGGACACGCTGAGGCCGTTGAGCTGGAGTATGATCCGCAGCTAGTTAGCTACGATCAGCTGCTTCAGGCATTTTGGGAGATGCACGATCCGACAACGAAGGATCGTCAGGGGCCTGACGTCGGTACTCAGTACCGATCTGCCATTTTCTTTTATGACTCAGAACAAGAAGCGGAGGCGCGTGCCTCGATGGAAGAAGTTCAGAAAAAGTTATCAGCTCCCATCGTGACGCTTCTTGTGCCTGCCGCACCGTTTTACCGCGCTGAAGACTACCACCAGGAGTACTTTGCCAAGCAGTGCCGTTTGTAGCGCTTAGGGGTTTACGAGGTACGCCCACTCGCCGATAGCTTCGTCGATTTCGCCCTGATAAAGGCTTTCCATGGTTTCGACCAAGTAAGTTTCCACCGGAACCTCGTTAGGGGGGGAAGGCCGCCCGGTCCAAAGTACCACCATCAAAGCAGCTGCCATTGTGGCCGGAACAAGCAAACGCACGCCGGGAAAACTGAGCCAGTGGGGTTGGCGGATACGGTTTTCGATGGCTCGCCACTCTTCTGAGGGAGCGACAGGTGCTGTCGGTTGGTTCTCCCTCAGAAATCGGTCTAGTTGTTTTTCTTCTTCTGGATTTAGTTTTTCACTCATATTTCACCCCCTGCGCTTGCAGGAATGTGTGAAGTTGCTTTCTTGCAAAATGGAGGCGCGACTTCACCGTGCCGACTGGAACGGCCGTGACGTTTGCGACTTCGTCCAGACTTAGACCCTCCATGCAGTGGAGGACGAGGACGGAGCGGTGATCGGGGCTCAGCCTCAAAAGACCCTTGCAAAGCCATTCGGTGTCCGTCGTCTCGATGCTGCCCGCCATGGACTCCTTGAACGGGAGTGGGGCTGGACGACGTTTTCTCAAGAGATCCATCGCATGGTTAAAGGTGATGCGGTAGATCCACGTCTTATGGTTGGAAGCTCCTTGAAAGCTTTGCAGCCCCTTCCAGATCTTCACAAACACCTCTTGGACAGCGTCGTCTAACTCGTCAGCACCACACAATTTGAAAAGAAGCGAACGGACCAAACCCGCGTAATTGTCATACAAGTGACGAAAAGCGGGGTGGTCCTGTTCTAGCTTCATTGGTTGGTTCAGCGTCCATTTTGCGAGGAGCTGATTCATTAATCCTCCGGAGAGAATTCCTCCATGTCCTGAATGCGTTCGCGTAGGTGTTCGATTTTTTCAGTTACCTTCTCCGCAAGTTTCGTCCTTTGTTCGGGGGTCAGAATCTTGCGTATCTCCAAGGTTTCCTCGAAGTGCGAGCGCTGCATTTCGTTGCGGTACCCGTTGAGTACCTCAAAAGCCTTGCGGATATCCGCATCCGTGGCTTTGGGATCCTTCATTTTCTCAAACATGGCTTTGCGCGCACCCTTCATTTTCTCCCGTATCGCTTTGGATTTTTCGCGGTTGGTTTTGCGCAGGGCTTGGACTTTTTCACGCTGTTCTTTGGTGAGATCCAATTCTTTTAACATGCGGTGGTGACCGCCACCAAAACCGCCGCCTTTGTGGCCACCCTTGCCGCGCGCCTCTGCGTGCGACACGGCCAGAGCGAAAACCAGAGCCATACTAAGTAGTAATTTGGATTGCATAGAGTCCTCCTTATTTCTGTCTATTTAGACGTCCGGCCCCTGCCAGAGGTTCACCCGCGCCTGATTTTTTTTAGGAATTCTGTAAAACCCCGAAAATAGGGATGTTTTAATGTTAATTCGCTGAATTGGGCGACGCAAGCCGTAGGTTGACTAAGCCGCCGAAGGTGGATAATTTGTTGCCCCATGCGAGCAGTGCACGTTTTTGGGAATATTTTCGGCAGCTTTGGGCGTCTAGAGTAACCATGCGATCATTATTTTCTAGATCTAAAACCTCTCACGTCGGGGTCACCCGGGGTAAGAATTTGGCGGAATTGGGCGTTTGGGCCCGCACCACGCAGAGCTTACTGCGCGTAGAAATGCGTTATGAGGGAACGTGGCAAAACGGCGATGGACTGAGCGCGGTCTATTGCTTTCTGCCCATTCACCAGGCTCCGTTTTGGCAAAGTTTGGAGATCCCCTACGAGTTTGTGGAGCTGCTTGTGGGCTCTCAGCGAGCCGGGAGTGGGAGCTTCTACTTCAATTTTCTGTTTTCGGATGCGAGCACGGCCCAAGTGGGCCTTAGCCTTGCCGAAGTCTACAAGCGGTACCGTGGCCGAGGGCCGAAGGCTCCATCGGGGGTGGCGCATCTAGAGAAGCTATGCAAGCCCGCGCCGGCCGAGTGGGTCTCGTTGGATGCGACGGCACTTGTGCGCAAAAGTGAAGAGCTTGTCGAAGCCATTCGCCAGGCCGAGGAAGCCCGGAAAAAGGCCGAGGAAGAACGCGTACGTGCTGAAAAAGAGGCGCTACAAAAGGCGCAGGCGGCGGCAGCGGCCAAAAGAACCGGAGCGGCAGCGCCAAAAGCGTCGGCCCCGGTGGCAGCTGCCGATCAAGGCTTTGATACCGGCGGCGCAAAGGTTGGGATCTTCTACGGGTCCACTACGGGCAACACGGCTGGTGTGGCTGAAGCCTTGCGAGCCGAGTTGGGTGAGTCGGTCGCCAAAGTTGTCAATGTGACCGAAGTGACCCCAAGTGTTTTTGAGAAGTTCGACAACCTGGTCCTTGGAGTGCCTACCTGGCACATCGGTGAAATGCAGGAGGATTGGGCGGACATGCTTACGCGGTTGGAGGGGACCAACCTAAAGGGCAAGAAATGTGCTGTGTTCGGTTTAGGCGACGGCGTCGGCTACCCCGAGACCTATGTGGATGCCATGCAGGAACTATGGGAGGCTTTCAAGCCTCTCGGAGCGGAGCTAGTGGGACTGTGGCCTACGGAAGGCTACGTTTTTGAGAAGTCCAAGGCCATCCAAGACGGCAAGTTCCTCGGCTTGGTTATCGACATCGAAAACCAAAATGACCAGACCGACGCCCGCGTGAAGCAGTGGGCCTCGGATCTTCGTACGGCGATGTCCGTTTAGCTAATCATTAAGCCCAAAAAAAAAGCCCCTTGGCTCACGCCTCGGGGCTTTAAACTATTTCCGCTCGGACTAATAATCTTCGACTTCGATGAGCTCCTCATCCTCGCGTAGACGATAGACAAGGGCGGTCTCGATGGTCTTTGGCTTGAAGGCCAGGCGCAAACGATCGTAAACGATATCAGGATCGAAGGCCTTGCAGCTGTAGCAATCAAAGGTGAAGAAGGGCTTGAAAATCCGGCGCTCAATTCCCCTCGGTTTGCGCTTTCCATCGCGCTGTCCTCTGGGGAAGGTATGGATACTGATGTGGCTCGTGGCGATAATCGCCGTCCCCGTAATACCGATATCCGGATGATCCTCGCTCGATACCTTGTAGACGATCGGCAGGCCCATCGGCTGCATCCCGATCTGCGACGGCAAGTTCTTGAGGAACTTGTAGATGCGATCGTAGGACATCAATGCCTTCTTATCGCAATCAAAGCCGGAACACATCAAGTGGGGCCACCCGCGGTAATCGTCGGGCTTTGGCTCCTTAACCGTCTTAACGAGATCCCATTTTTCTTCCGAAGGCGAATCCGTTGGCTGCCTTCTTCCCTTGTAGTAGTCCATCCCGGACTCCTTTCGCAAAGGTACCAGACTTAACAGGCACGTAAAAAAACATACTCAGCTTCAGAATAAAAGGAAATTCTTGAGAGTACACACTTATTTTAGCATGCACCGTAGCAAAAATCCGTCGGCGGCAGACTCAGGTCGTCGCTCGGATCGACCGATGAAGATGTAGAGAAGTTCCTATCTCTGCAAGGAGAGAGTAATGGATACTACCCACACCCAAGTAAAAAATCCGTTTGGAAGCGAGCTAGAGGGTGCGGTTTACGAATCCGCGATCCGGATCGTTTCCCGCAAAAAGGCTGGCAAACGTTGGCGCCTTGTGGGCTTTCTATTGGCCTTTGCCGGGGTTGCCACCGTTAGTTTCCACCTGTACCAGGCATTCCAGCAGATGTTTTAGCCTTCCTCGCGTCATTGAGCGCGGCATTTGCCGACACGACTCGTTTGGCCACGAGAGTGGCAAGGTTGCGCCAGAACTGCGCCTGATCGGCCGGGCTTTTAAGCGTCTCGACGATCTTGCGACTGAGAACCAGAATTTCGGTGTCGTCCGAGGCGGCCCGTACCATGGCATTCCTTTTTCCACCAAGTATGAAAGCGAGTTCCCCAAACACGTCCCCCTCGCCGAGAACGGCGATGAGATCCTGGCCGAGCAAAACTTCCAACGCCCCCTTTTTTACCAGTCCGATGGAGGTGTCGTGGGCGCTGTCCGCAAGTACCGTCTCTCCGAAGCGGCATCGGAGGTGAAGGGCGTTATTCAGCAATTGTTTTCGGGCGCCATCCTTGAGACCTTCTGTTAAAGACGCATGAAATTCGCTGGCCTCTGCCCCTGCCTGGTAGCGCGTGTAACCCGTATCGATACTGCCGTTTCTGAAAATAAACTCCTGGTACCAGTCGCTGCCAATCTTGCCGGGAGGCAGCCCCTTGGATTTCGCAATTGCGTAGAGGGGGGAGTCGAGCAGCTTGAGAGACTGGTAACCGTGAAGATCGAGAAAGATAGGCAGCGCGTGCCCTGAGATGGCCGACGCTACTACTCGACCGAGTGGGCGGAAACCGAGACTGCGAAATTCCGCGATGTCGCTAGGGCGACAGCTCGCCACCACCAAGGCAGCCTTTCCCTCCTCAAGGCTGCGCGTGTAGGCGGCCGTACAAAGCGCGTAGCGGACGGCTGCCTCTGAATCTGGCGCCTGAACCGCCATCCAATGCCAAACAGAAACGAAGGGGTGTACGGAGGCCGGAAAGTGCTGCAGAGCGCTTTGGAATGTGGGTTCTGTCGCGCCGAAAAGCCGGTGGGCGGGCGTGAGCCGCAAGTAGCCCACGGGCTTTTTGGTGCGGGAGTCGTAGGCGAGCAGATGACTGCTCTCCTTGTCCAGGGCATTTCGGAAGGCCGGGCAGTGATCCGGGTTGCCCTTCCACCCACTACCTAGCGATTGGAAGGCCTGCTCCCGAAAACCAAAGGCCTCATCCAGCTCCTCTTTTTCCGCAAAACGGGTGGTATAACGTTCGGAGCCAGACAGCGTGTCAGTAATTGTTTTTAGTAGTCCCATGCAACTATTCTAGTTTAAGGGGCATGTATTTGAATCGTGCGGGGCAGAAGGCCCGGATCCTAGGAGGCGAGGGTGAGAGAACTCGATTTGCACGGCAAACTGGTAGCGGAGGCCGAGGAGATTTTCCACGACATCTTGAATGAGGTACGAATGAAAGGCCGTTCTGAGGAAGTGATGTTTATTACCGGGGTCGGCAAGATCCAGGATCGTCTAAAGGCGTTGGCTTCGGGGCAGGATTTGAATCACTACGTGCAGATGGGAAACCGAGGAGTGCTTGTCGTCGAGTTTGAGTAAGAAAAAGGCCCCCGTTTCCGGGGGCCTCATTCTCAAAGACTTAAGCGGCTTTTAGCTGCTTATTGAGAAGCTTGGTCATCTGGAACATGTTGACGACCTTCTTCCCTGCGAACACCTTTTGCAGATTCGCATCTGCTACGATGTTGCGGCGGTTCTTCGGATCTTGAAGTTTCTTTGTCTTGATATACTTCCAGACCTTCTTAACCACCTGGGTTCTCGGGAGTGGACGGTTACCGACCACAACCGCGAGCGCCGGGCTAGGCTTCATGGCAGCCATGAAAGCCTTGTTCGGACGACGTTTCTTGCCGGACTTTTTCTTTTTCGCTTTAGTCCGACGTGTCTTACGTCCTGTAGTTCTGCGAGTGGCTTTTTTACGGCCTTTCGCTGCGCGACGCTTACGACCAGAGGTCTTTTTGCGACGAGCTTTTTTTGCAGGACGACGTTTGGCCTTGCGGGCCTTCTTCTTTTTCGCCATGGGTATTTCCCCCACCATTTGGTTTACGATAATTAAAGAGTTAAGGTGACAGGTTAATGATAGCGGGTTTTCTTGGCGGATGCAGTCAAAAAACAGCATTTTCACCGACAAAAAGCCGTTTTTAACGATTCTGGATCACAGAAAAAGTAGAATGTGATGGGATGAGCACATTTCCTACACGTTTGCTCCACTGAATGGATTCAACGAGCTATGTGCTTTTCGGCGCTAACGCAACTAGCCGATGCGCGGCTCGCGTTTTTCTTCGGATCCGGGTTTCTCACTCTCCGGTGGCAAAGGTTTCAAAGCGGGAAAACCAGGACGAATTCCTTGCGGTCCGCTCAGTATACCCTGCAGCTTTTCAACGAGCGTCTTAGAATCGTAGTCGTCCGCCTTTGCGTTGATTAGTACCCTACATTCGTCGACGATCTTTTGCAGTTGGGGGTTCTTTTCGACCAGTTTTTGCACTTGTGCGGAAAAACTCTCCAGTACTTCGGTGAGCTCCTTATCCAAGGTTAAACCCTCTCGTGACACTTGGAATTGGAGCCGCAGGATTTGCATCTGGAGGGGCCGGTTGCCCTCGACATACTCGGGTTCCTTTTTGAAGGCCTCTTCGGAGGAGGGCGGCTTCATGGGATCCGGGTTCAGATTTCGAGCTTCCCCATCCGTCTTTTGGGGTTGCTGCTCTTGGGCTTGTTTCTTAAGTTTTTCCAGGAAAGTTGTAAGTTCCTTGGACTCGTAAAGGTCCCGGTGTTTTGACCGCAAACGCTCGAGCGTTTCGATATCGCTCTCATTGGGAACCAAGAGGGGGTACAAATACGGCGCAAAATAATGCGTGAGATCCGGCTGCGGTGTCTTCCAAGCAAAGTTGATGACGTTGCCAGCATGGAAAAAACGACCGTAACGCTGTTCAAAGTGAGGTTCATCGGAGCTAAAGGGCGCCTGAACGCGCAAACGGCCCATGATGCCGATGAGCGTTTGTGCTTGCTCGTGAAGCGTAGAAAGCATCTTGGTTAGTCTTGTGTAATATTCCGAACCTTCTTTTACCAAGTTGTTGTAGAGGTACGCGCGGCGCACGTATTCCATCCATACGTAGGTGGTCGTCAAACTCTGCCAATACGCGGGGTGGACGGTTTGCTGAAACTGGTTGCTCAAGCGTTGTTCTACATAACGGGCATCGAGGAACTTTCGGCGCTGGTACGTCTGCTGGATTTCGATGGCCGCTTTGCTCAACTCGTGGGGCCATTTGAAGACCGTGTAGCCGTCTTCGTGGTTTTCAAAAACGACGAGCTCTTTTAGAAAGGGGTGGTAAGGGGTATCTCCCTTTTCCTGGGCATCCCGGTACAATTGCCTGGCCGTATCGGAATAGGCCTTTGTGGTGTGCGACAGGTTTCGCATCAGGTACTTGGACGTACTGACAAGCTCCTTCAGGGATTCCTCAACAGTCGGAATATCCCCCTGCTGCGCAAAGGCAGCCGAGCTAAGTACCAAAAACAGCGATAGCACGTACGACAGCTTCATGAGCTAGCTCCTCAACATTTCTCGGTGAACAGGGTTGTAAGTATTTAAGGTGCCCTCTTATACAAAAAGAGGGGCCCTGGGATCAAGTGCAAAAGCTATAAGTAGTTAATATCTATTGCGGAAATCAAAAAAAACGCCGAGGGTTTCCCCTCGGCGCTTCTTCTAAAGTGTGCTCTAGAGCTTAGCTCCAGAGGCATACCGTGTAGCGCGGTCCGTAGTAGTAACCGTAGCTCACGTTCACAGGGGCGTAGCTATTATAATAATAGCTGCCGCTGTTGTAATAGTAGTTGCCGTAGCTTTGGTATGTGTACGACGGGTATGAGTGGTAGTACACAACGTTGTTGCGGTAGTAGTTCCCGTAGTAATACGGGGCCGTGTAGCGGTAACCGACGTAACGGTACCCACGGTAGCCGTAGTAGCCGTATCCGTATCCGTAACGGCGGAACAAGTGCACCAATTGCGATTGGGCACTTTTTTCGTTGTCTACTTTGCCTTCTTTTTTAAGATTCGCCAGGTGCGAGCTCGCATCCTTGGAAACCTTATCAAGGCTTACCAACTTTTCGCCATCCAAGTAACCGACGGTGAAATTGTGGGAAGCGTCTTCACTGATCCAGTGGCTGACACCTTCTTTGTCTGAATAGTAATAGTTGCTCTCGGTTTCTTTCTCACCTTGAGCGCGATAGACCTGATACTTCTTTCCGTCCTTTTCGACGATCATGGGAAATTCTTTGGCGTTCTGTTCAAGTTGCACGAACACGGGTTCGATATCTTTTTGTTTTACATCCGTCGCTAGGGCAGCGTTTGCCATAAGCATTAAGCTGAGGGCACATCCAAATAAACGTTTCATCACTAATCCTCCTTACGCCTTTTTTAGTGTGGCCTTTGATGACAGCCAAATAACGCGCCGCAACTTTTGTGTCAAATCAATTCGAACGCGCTGATTGTAGGTTATTGAAAATACGAGAGATTTAGGAGTGTCTGTGGGGAATCCGGCTGACCCAGATCCCCCACAATTTCACTTTACTTGGTTAGTTTCCCCCGGCCCATTCGTCATCCTATCTATCGCTGAGGATCGTTTTAGCACCGTGAGTCACAAAGTATAATTCATAATTTAAAAGTATCTATTCAAATTTGTGAGTTCACTGGGCTTGGCGGTGGGCCTCCAACTCGCTATGATTTGCTTTTCTAAATGGCTCAATAAGGAGCGACCCATGCGAACGTCCAATCCGGCATTAAACGACAAGGCCTTCGGCGCTTTGACCGCGGCTACGCCCTCCGAAAGAATGACTATTCAGGGGACGGTAAACAAAACGGCCGTCTTGCTACTCCTCGTGATCGCTGCTGCGAGCTACACCTGGCGGGAGTTTTATTCCAGCTGGGATCCCAGCACCGTGGCGCCCTGGATCTGGGTAGGGGCTTTGGGTGGATTTGTGGTCGCCATGGTGACCATATTCAAAAAAGAGTGGGCGCCTGTGACGGCTCCACTCTACGCGGTTTTGGAAGGCCTATTTCTCGGCGCTGTTTCGGCGACGTTCGAAGCCCAATACCCGGGAATCGTGATTCAGGCAGTGGGGCTCACCTTTGGGACGCTCTTCGCCTTACTGGCTGCCTACAAATCTCAAATGATACGCGCTACCGAGAATTTTAAGCTGGGCGTTGTGGCTGCGACGGGCGGCATCTGCCTGCTTTATTTCGTATCTATTATTTTGGGATTTTTTGGAGTCCCCATCTCATTTATCCACTCGTCAGGTACTGCCGGAATTCTTTTTAGCGTGTTTGTGGTGGTTATCGCGGCGCTGAACCTGGTTTTGGATTTCGATTTTATTGAAAACGCCGCCTACCGCGGGGTGCCCAAGTACATGGAATGGTACGGGGCCTTTGGTCTTCTCGTGACGCTCGTTTGGTTGTATCTGGAGATACTCCGGCTGCTGTCGAAGAGTCGCCGACGCTAGAGCCCGTTGCATGCAGCCACTGGATTTGAACCCGACTTGGGCGACGGCGCCCGTCTTTTTTTTCATCGTAATTTCGCGGTACGCGCTTTTGTCGGGCGCTCTCTATTTCTTTTTCTATCGGTGGCGGCGGGAGGCTTTGGCGAGCACCAAAATCGAAGCCCGCTGGCCAAAACCGGAGGTGGTCCGCCGAGAGATCCTCTGGTCAATCTCCACTTCGGCCATTATGGCAGTCGCCGGAACGGCCGGCCTTTGGGCCTGGGCCCACGGTTACACGCGGGTTTATCTCGACATCGATGAGTATGGCTGGGGATACTTTTTTTTGAGCGTTCCCATTCTAATGTGTCTCCACGAAGTTTATTTTTATTGGACGCACAGATGGCTCCATCTCCCTTGGTGGTTTCGCAAAGTTCACCGCATTCACCATGAATCGGTGAACCCAACTCCTTGGGCGGTCTTTTCATTTCACCCGGTGGAAGCCGGTATCCAAGCGGTGGTTTTACCGGTGCTCGTTTTATTCGTTCCAGTACACCCGGCCGCACTTTTGATTTTTCTAACGATAATGACCGTAACGGGTGTCCTCAATCATACGGGTTACGAAATCTATCCCAAAAAATTAGCGACCAGTCGGATGGGAAGGTACGTCATCGGTGCTACACATCACTACCTGCACCACAGAAAATTTCACTGCAATTTCGGATTGTACGTGAGTGTGCTTGATCATTGGTTCGGTACAGAAGATCCGCAGTATGTCGCGACCTACCAAAAAGTGATAGCCCGTCGACTTCGACTATTTGGATTGCGGTCTGTCGGCCGCGCGGGGGCGGTTTAGCACTGTTTGGAGCCTGTCTAGATCTACCCGAAGTCTCCCTTGTAGGTGCTCTATCAAGAACGGTAGCCGATCGTTTCCCCAAAAGATCTGGTTGTCGACCCAGAACGTCGGGACACCAAAAACACCCTGTTCAATAGCGAGATCGGTTCGATCCCGGAGCGCTTTCTTGATGGCGTCTGAACCTGCTTCGTTCATCAAGGTTTGTCCGGCAAGCTCCACTTTCGCGGCCAGGCCAATCAGCACAGAGTCATCGGTGATGTCCGCACCCTCTCGCCAGCACGCGTTTAGAATCTCTTCCGCGAGCCGGCGCCTCGCAGAGGTGGCTTCCACCGCCGTGCAAAGGCGAAGCGCTTTTAGCGGGTTGAAGGGGTGGGCAGGTGGTCCTTCGAAGCTTAGCCCAAGTTTGGCGGCCCACCTCATAGCATCGGTCATCGTGTAGCGTCGTTTTGCCGCTATTTCCGCCGGTCCTTTTTGCCCGTGAGCGTTTAAAAGTCCTGCGAACAAGACCGGAACAAAATCGAACTGGACGGGGAGTCGTGCTTCAATCTCCGGAATCTGATTTGCGGCTAACCAAGAGTAGGGACTAATCGGATCGAAATAAAAAACAACCGACTTGCGTTCCACTAGTCCTCCAAGCGCGCATCCGGGTAGATGTGGTAAAGCCCGGTAATCGTGGCTTTGCGCAATACATTCTTCTGAATCGCGTTCAAAACATCAGGTCCTGAAAACTGGCCGTCGATGGGGCACTTTTCCACATCGAGCGCGTACAACGTGAAGTGGTAATGGTGAACAAGTTCATCGTTCCACGGCGGGCAAGGGCCGTCATAGCCGAAATAGTTGCCCTTCAAATTCTTATCGCCGGCGAACCACTGCGTATAGTTGTTGAGCCCCTGGCGGGTGTCTCGCGGACCGAGAGGGCCGGGTTTTCCGCGGGGAATTATCCCTTCGCTAAACTCTCCGGCTTCGATAATTGCCGGCTCTGGCGGAAGATCTACGAGTACCCAATGGAAAAAATCCACTCGGGGGAGCGAGGTTGGAATAGTAATGTGTTCCTTGTTCACGTTGTCCGGTCGGGACGGCACGTCCGTGTCTCGACAAATCAGGACCAAACTCTTACACCCGCTTGGAAGAGCACTCCATGAAAAATGGGGGTTTCTGTTGGGGCAGAGTTCTACGTGCGTTTGCGGGTGGTACTTGCCAAAGGCGAACTCCGCAGGGATTTTTTCCATGTTGCCAAAGCTATCGCTCCAAAATTCCAAGGGCGCCGATCCTCCCAATGTGATGAGGGTAATTTCGTACCACGCCACATTTTACGTGGCAAGATAGGCCTCTCGGCGTTATCGTTGGTATTCCAAAAAAATGAGGAGAGGCCATGAAGGCGCAGGTTCTAGCCAATGAAGCGCTAAACGCGGAAGTTTTTCGCTTGGAATTAGAAAAACCGGATGGATTTACGTTCAAGCCAGGACAGGCCCTGCAGTTGAAGGTACCGGATGTTGCGAATCCCGGGGCGCTTCTAGATCGCTATTTTTCTATAGCGTCCCCGCCCGAAAAACAGAGTTTAGAACTCTGCATCAAAAAACAGGGGGCCGCGACGGAGTACCTATCGGGACTCAAAGCGGGAGAGAGCGTGGAGCTTGCCGGCGCGGTGGGCGCTTTCGTACTCGAGCCTAAGCCACACCGTCACTTTGTATTTGTTTCGATGGGCACAGGAGTAGCCCCATTCCGCTCGATGGTGGCCTCTAGGCTTTTTCGCGATAACCTCCCCCTCAGTACACTTTTTCTTGCCGGTTTCCGGCACGCAGAAGATATCCTTTTTGGCGAGGACCTGAGTCGGCTGGACTATATAGCCTGGGTTCCCGCCCTCAGTCGCGAGTCGCAAGACGGAGTATTTGCCGGGAGAGTCACGGCTTATCTCAAGGCTGCCGAAATCCCGTTTGAACTTTCGGAGTTTTATATCTGTGGGAGTGCCGACTTGGTGAAAGAGGTGCGGGCGATACTTGAGCAGAAAAACGTTGCAGAGGAATCGATCCACCACGAGGCGTATCTGCACCCTAACAAGAAAAAATCCTGGTAGGCCCTACTCGGCGACCACCGAAGGCGGCAGTTGCCACTCCAGTACCTTTGACTCCAGGCTAAGATCGTATCGCGGCCGCACGTGCATCTGAAAGGGACGTTGCAGGTCGATGGCGGGGCCACAAAGTATTTGGCGAGAGTAGTAGCCAACACCCCTTATGTTTCTATGGTCGCTGTCCCACACGCCTACAGGCAGATAACTGTCCATCAATTCGCGCGCAGCCCCCACCACAGAGGAATACTTCGCTCTGCCCAGAAGAGGGCGCGCCGGGATCGGTTTGACCCCGATGGGGTGGTAGGTCACTGCGTAGTAATCTACACGAAATTCCTGTCCGATTAGGGAAGGGGCTTTGACGAATACCTCAAAGCAGGATTGATCCCTTACGAGCGCACGAGTCAGGTTATTGATAGTTGTTTGTATCTCTCGCATCGAAATGTTTTTTCGTAGGGCTTCTTCCCGGAGCATGCGATCGATTAGCGGCGCGGTAATTGGCGTCACGACAACTTCGTAGCGGTAGCTTTCTTCAATAAGGGCCGGCTTGTCCTCCACGAGCCAATAGCGACGGCTCAAATCAAGATCCATCTCCGCAACGCTCACTTTTGGTAACAAACTGGTCGACGCCATGAACGCTGGGTTAGAGGGACGGCTGTATTCGATTGTGGCAGCGGTTGGACGGCGCATTTCAAGGACGGAACACGAGCTCAGTAGCAGTCCGATTAGAATGGCGTTTATCGATCTCATGACGGAGGCCCTCTTAAGTAGCAAATCCCGCAAAGGGCATCAAGGCGCACTTTTGGGCACCGGAGCTAAGACGCTGAAATACCGTGAATTTGCTCAAATGCCGGGCGCAAAGTGGGGTAAAGGCTACGGTACACGCGATAGCGATCTTTATAGATCCGCTGAGATTGGGGTTTTTTGGCGGGCCCTGCATGGACCCCTTGTTTGCATGCCTCCGCTAGACTATCCCATAGGCCTACACCCGTACCCGCAAGCAATGCTGCACCCAAAGCAGAGGCGTGTGGTGTGTCCAATCGCCGAGTAGGGATACCGTAAATATCTGTCTGCAGCTGTTGCCAGAACGGGTTGCGTGATCCGCCCCCCGCGCACAGAAGTTGGGTGATCCGAATCCCCTCCGCTTCCAAGGCACGCAATTGGTCTTTGAGTCCGAAGGAAATCCCTTCCAATGCCGCACGGACGAGATCGGCCTGCGTATGCCGCCGGTCCATTCCCACCCAGCAGGCCCGGGAATGCGGATCCGGATACGGGCAGCGTTCGCCATTTAGGTAGGGAAGAAAAAACAGCCCCTTGGAAGCGGCCTTGGCTGCGCGGGAAAGCAGGGATTCGACCGAGTGACCGGCAAAAATATTTTCCTTCAGCCACTCGACGCTCGCGCCAGCGGAGAGCATACATCCAAAAACGCACCAGGTTTCAGGGACTGCGTGGCAGAAGCTCTGAAGAAGTCCGGCGCGGTTGGGTACCGGGCTTGCGGACGCTGCGAAAACCACTCCGCTCGTTCCCAGAGTCAAGGACGCTTCTCCGGATCGTAGCACGCCCATGCCAACGGCTGCCGCAGGTTGATCCCCGCTTCCAATCACAACTTTGACCTTGGCGGTAGCCACTCCCCACCGGCGAGCAAGGCTCGGGTGGAGTTCACCAACCACGGACATCGACTCGTGCACTTTGCAGAGAAGTTTTGGGTCCAGTTCCAAAGCCTTCAGAACTTTTTTGTGCCATCGGCGCTTGCGAACATTGAATAACAGCGTACCCGAAGCGTCTCCAACGTCCGTTGCAAACTCCCCGCACAAACGCCAAGCGATATAGTCTTTGGGGAGTAATATCTTGCGCGTTTTCGAATACACTTTGGGTTCGTGGTGTTTTACCCAAAGTATCTTGGGGGCTGTGTATCCGGGCAGAGCGGTGTTGCTGGTGTAGCGCAAAAGCGCTCCGCGCCCACCGACCAGCCGGGTGATTTCGTCGCACTCATTACCGGTGCGTTGATCGTTCCAAAGAATTGCCGGTCGTAGAACGCGGCTCTTCTTATCCAGAAAAACACTGCCGTGCATTTGGCCAGAAAGCCCAATGACCTCGAGATTGGCTTTGCACCGCGAGTGTTTCGCGAGCAGTTGGGAGATGGCTTTGTCGGCGGCCCTCCACCAACCTTCCGGCTCCTGCTCCGACCACAGCGGCTTGGGCATTTGGATCTTATGTGGGACTTCCTGGTGCCCAACAACCGTAGCCTTGTCGTCGATGAGAATCGCTTTGGTACCGCTGGTGCCAACGTCTAAGCCGATGGCATATTTTCGAGATCTGCTACTCAATGGTCGAGCTGTAAAGGTATTGATTGAAGAGGTTTTCCAAAGCCTCTTCCCGGCCGCTTTGAAGCGTCGGCTCGCCGGACTGAACGGCCCACGCCTCTAATTCTGGTAAATCGAACTCCCCGGATTGGATCTTCCGCCCCATCGGGCTGTCGTAGCCGGCATAGCGCTTTTCGATGAGAGAATCCAACGCCTGAGTGCGCACTAAGCGATCTGCAACGAGTAGCGCGCGTGCAAAAGTGTCGATTCCACCAATGTGGGCGTGGAAAAGGTCCTGGCCATCGACAGAACCACGCCTCAACTTAGCGTCAAAATTCAGTCCGCCATACTGCAGGCCACCCTGTTTGAGCAGGACCCACATGGCGAGCGTCGCAGTGTGCATGTCCGTTGGAAACTGATCTGTGTCCCAGCCGAGTTGTGGGTTCCCGCGGTTAATGTCGAGACTCCCGAGCTTCCCGGCTAGGGACGCGGTAAGGATCTCGTGTTCAAAACTGTGTCCCGCGAGCGTTGCATGGTTCGCTTCCAAGTTAAGCATGAAATCATCGATGAGCCCGAATTCGCGCAGGAAATTTAGCGTCGTGGCCGCGTCGAAATCGTACTGATGGGTGGTGGGCTCCATCGGCTTCGGCTCGATAAAGAACATCCCTTTGAAGCCGATGCGTCTACCGTATTCCACGGACGCGCGTAAGAAGCGGGCGAGCTGCTCCCTTTCGCGTTTCATGTCGGTGTTGAGAAGCGAGGAATAGCCCTCGCGTCCGCCCCAAAAAACATAACCGGTACCACCGAGCGCGACGGTCGCGTCTAAGGCGCGCCGCACTTGAGCCGCAGCGTGGGCGAATACGAGTGGATCGGGATTGGTGGCGGCGCCATGAGTGTAGCGAGGGTGGCTAAAGAGGTTGGCGGTTCCCCAGAGCAGTTTTACCCCGCTGTCTTTTTGAAGTTGCTCGGCACGTCGAACCAATCTCTCTAAATTTCGGTTGCTCTCCGGAATGTCAGCCCCTTCCGGAGCCATGTCGCGATCGTGGAAACAGTAATGAGAGATCCCCAGCTTGGTGATGAATTCAAATAGAGCGTCCAAGGTGGATTCTGCTGTGACAAGGGGATCTCCAGATTGGCGCCATGTTCGTTTATGAACAGCGCCGCCAAAAGCATCCGCACCGGTTCCCTGCATCGTATGCCAATACGCGACGGCGAAGCGTAAATGTTCGGCCATCGGTTTTCCACCCACCTCGCGATCGGGGCTGAAGTACTTGTACGCAAGTGGATTGGGACTCTCAGGACCCTCGTAAGCAATACGATCTTTGATTTCCGGAAAAAAAGCTGACATGGCAGTAGCCCTCACTAATTTTCAAAGGCGGAGTCGAAGGCGCTTCCGTGAGAGCGTTTGAAATCCAGACGCTTCACAAAGGCGCAAGCCTCACGCGCGCCGAACTCTCTATCCATCGCGTTGTCTTCCCATTCAATCGACAACGGTCCTTTGTAGTTAATGTCGTTGAGCGCACGGATAATGCGTTCGAAATCGATGTCTCCGCGTCCGACCGAGCGAAAATCCCAGTTTCGGTCTTCATGACCGAAGGCCAGGTGGCCACCGAAAACGCCGGAAACACCCGGTGCTTTGCGCCAGCTTACATCCTTCATGTGTACGTTGAATATGCGATCGCGGAACGTGTAAAGGAATCCGACGTAATCAACGCCCTGATAACCCAGGTGGCTCGGATCAAAGTTGAATCCGAACGCGGGATGGAAGTCTACGGCCTTAAGAGCGCGTTCTGCAGTCACGGTGTCAAAGGCAATTTCGGTCGGGTGAACTTCCAACGCGAACCGGATCCCCTCATTTTGGAATTCATCCAGAATGGGTTTCCAGCGTCGGGCAAATTCTTGATACCCTTCTTCGATCATTTCCTGCGAAGTGGGGGGGAAAGCATAAAGCATGTGCCAGATTGGACTGCCCGTAAAGCCTACGACAGTGTCGACGCCAAATCTCTTCGCGGCTCGTGCTGTGCGGATGACTTCTTCCGCGGCTCGCTGCCGCACGCCTTCGGGATTTCCATCGCCCCAGATCCCTGGAGGCAAAATGCTTTTGTGACGTTCATCGATGTTGTCGCAGACGGCCTGTCCGACCAGGTGTGTTGAGATCGCACGACTTGTAAGTCCGTACTCTTCCAAAATGTTCCAGCGGTTATCGCAGTAGCGTTCGTCCTGCAGCGCTTGTGCAACGTCGAAATGATCGCCCCAGCAGGCTATCTCCAATCCGTCGAAGCCCAGTTCCGCGACAAGGCGGCAAAGTGGTTCAAATTTTAGATCGGCCCATTGCCCAGTGAATAGAGTTACAGGTCTTGTCATTGTTCGCTCCTTGTTTCACTTCCGGAGTGCGGTACGTCCGTCCATTTCCGGTCACTATCGCTACTGCGAATTACAGATTGAATAAACGCCATTCCACGCACGCCCGCCTGCACGCCAGGAAAATCTGTTTCCAAGGTGCTGGGGGTTTTCCCCTCAAGTTGCGCCATCAAGGTGCGCGCGTAATTTCGGTAGAGATTGGCGAAAGCTTCGATAAACCCTTCCGGGTGACCAGCGGGCAGTCGGGTCGCCGCTCGAGCGGCCTCAGACAGGTGGGTATAGTTGGCCCCTGTCCGTAGCGTCTCGCGCGGGCGGTCCGCCCAGCGCAGGTGCAAACTATTGGGTTCTTCTTGGCGCCACCATAGGCCGCCATGCTCGCCGTAGACTCTAATGTTGAGTCCGTTTTCCTCATCAACACAGATCTGGCTCGCATGGAGTACGCCGTGCGCCCCATTGGCAAAACGCAAAAGGACGTTCGCGTCGTCGTCCAATTGCCTGTTCGGGACGAATGCTGTGACATCTGCGCACACCGATTCAATAGTTGAGCCCGTGATGTACTCGGCCAAGTTGGCAGCGTGCGTTCCAATATCGCCGACGCAGCAGCTTGCGCCTGCCCGCCCAGGATCTGTTCGCCACGAGGCTTGTTTCTGACCGGAGGTTTCAAGCGGAGTCGAAAGCCAACCTTGGGGGTATTCGACGACTACCTTCCGGATTTTTCCAAAACTGTTGCTTGCTACTAAGGCGCGCGCCTCTTTGACCATGGGGTAGCCGGTGTAATTGTGAGTCAGTCCGAAGAGCAAACCGGACTTAGAGACCTTATCGCGTAGCATTTGGGCTTGTTCGAGGTTGAACGTCATGGGCTTTTCGCACATGACAGGGAAGCCCGCATCGAGAGCCGCCATAGCGATATCAAAATGTGTGTGGTTCGGGGTTACAATGGAAACGAAGTCCATGCGATCGGGGCGTACCCGTTCCTTCTCAAATAGCTCGCGGTAGTTGTCGTAAACACGTTCGGCAGGTAGAAAGAGATCCTTCCCTGAGTTTTGCGACTTTTGCGGATCGCTGCTAAAGGCGCCCGCAGACAGTTCAATCAGGCCGTCTAGGCCGGCTGCCATCCGATGGACAGCTCCAATGAATGCCTCTCTTCCGCCCCCAACCATGCCCATCCGCAACTTCCGGTTCATGGTTGGCCCTCCGTATCGCCTTCCGCTTCAAGTACCTGTGAATAAGCAGTTTCCGTACAATATGCCAAGGAGAAAAGCCCGGAGGGCCGGGGTGGCAAATTTAGTTTAAGGATTTCAGAAATTTGTGGCTAAGGGGAGGGGGCCCCGCCTCAGCGGGAAAGTGCCTAAAAGAAATCAAAGAAGGCGATGCCGAGCTCGATCACGATCAAAACTACAATGAGGGTTTCCAGTAGTAGGCCCCGCCGGGTACTGCTTAAATCGGCTAGGAGCTCGATGTTTTCCTGTATGAGCACTAGTTTTCGGTCCAAAATCCTGGAGCGCAACTCAATTTCAAAGTTGTATTGGACGTCGCGGTGGAGGCTTTCCAAGGATCGGCTCTCCCAAGTTTCCTCGGGCGCATCCATCACCGCCAAGTTGCTTACGATATCCTGGCGAGCCGAAGCCGTGTTGGCGATCATCCGCACGAAGTGCTTATTCGTATTGGGAACGCGTCCGCGCTTAGAAACTTCTTCGATAAGTTTGGCAGAGTCTTCAAGCATCGTTTCCGTGCGCGACTCCATCAGCTCAAGGGCGGCCGATTGGCCGAGAGTCATCGCGATCATCCGGAGCGTGTCTTTAGTCATTTTTTTGACTTGCGCGTACTCAAATTCTACGTCGGTCTTATTTCCCAAACGAACGTCATAGGACTCTGTCGGCGGGATACGTTTCGGTTCGCCAATCAGGTTCGCTATGCGTTTCATCTCTTGGACCGCCAATCCGGGATCCACATTCACAAAAACCAGGGAACCGAACCGGTAGATAAAGAGGTAACTGTCCTTTCCGTACTTGAACTGCAGTTCGCGGGGAGAGCTACCAATAAGCTTGCCACTAAGAATTCCCACAAGCGGCTTGAGCTTTAGGTGATCGTACAGGTGGTACGCCGTAATGGTGATCTCAACCGGGGGAGCTGTCTCTAGGGGTGCGCTAGTGATGACATCCGGGAGATGGCGGGAAATGGGGGGCTGACCAGGTTTTATTATCTCGGGCTCCATAAGAAAATCAGTATAGCGCGCGACACAGCGTGCCAACAAGGGTGTTGGAGTCAGAGATTTTTGCTAATGTAATCGAGAAGTTCCGTGCTCGCTTGCTCGAATTTGTCTTTGGAGATGCCTTTGGCGATCAGCACAAAAAGGGGGGCGAGTGCGTACCACGGCCGCTCGACCTGCACGTTATTGTGCAGCGCAATCTCAAATCTGTGCTCTTCCGCGTTCCAATGGAGTTCGGTGCTGAACCCGACTTTGCGCAAATAGGAAGCCATGCCCCGGGCTTCGACTCTTTTTGAACGGGTACGGTAGATGAAGCGGGTTTTCTCATCACTAATAATCTGGACTTCTTCTCGAATTTTTACAGGGGAGCCGGAGTCCTGGACGGTGTTGGTAACTTCGAGGCTGATACCGTTCATTCCGTCCACCCGTATGTTGACCGGAGTTGTGTGAACCTTTGATTTTTCTTCAATCGTCTTAAGAATAGCTTCTCTTAGTGCGCGAAAGCTTTGCGGCCCATGCCCGTCAATGTGGCACAGAGTCCCACGTGCACTGTGAAATATTCCATCATGCAGCCCTGGCGAACCTATCCAGCGTGCCTCATCGCACTTCCATGGGGATTCAGATACGGCCCCTATACCGGACAGCCCCCAGCAAAAAAACCCAATGATAATCCAAAATGCTCGCACGAAGCCGAGTATCTCATCACAGGGCCGATCCGACAAATTCTGGAAAAAGAAAATCCGGCCGGTATTTCAGAAATTCCTGCTGCACGCGGCGCGCGGCGTTTCGCGCGCTCGAGCTTTCCAGCCATTGTGGGGCAAGAGTTCGCAATTTGTCTATTTCGCTGCCGCGCACCCAACTCCCTGCTCCCGATTCAGAGATGGCCGTAGCGGAAAGAAACTGATCGAGGTTAGAGGGAATACCGAGTACGGGTTTGCCGGCGAATAGCGCCTGATAAGCAGTGGTAGCGCCGCCATTGCAAATGACTAGGGAAGCGCGCTCACAAAGTTTGTCGCCGGGAAGGTACGGTGCGCAGTAGACCCCCTTTTCCGAGGGGAACGTCTCCTTGCCGGCGGTACTGACTGCTATGTCCGCCGGAAGGCCAGCGAGCGCTTCGATCACCCTCCGTAGCAAGCCGTGATTACCCGAGGAGCCGAGGGTTACGTAAATCAAGGGTCTGTCTGCTCGTAGCGCGGGCCACCACTGCGGGAGGGGAAGCGCCGGCGACCAAAGTACGGGCCCGAGAAAATGATCCCTTGGCCGCTTGACCGGAAGTGGAATAAGGCCGGGAGTATCTGGATATAGCGTGTAAGTCCCGTGAGTCAAAATTTCCTGCAGGTTGCCGATGGTTGGTAATCCGAATTTTCGACGCAGCTCATTGATGGGTTTTCCGAAGTACCGAAACGCCCAGGGTCTTGCCAGTGGGAAAAAAAGTGAAGCAACGTGCTTACCAAACCACTTAACGGTTGGGTGGTCGGGTAGTGGGTAAGATTTCGGGGTCCAAGAGCTGTTCCAGTAAGCATTGATAAGTGTCGCGTAGGGGATTTTGCTGTGTTCGGCACTTATCGGAAGTGATACGCGCAAATCGCCCACGACGAGATCGGGACGTACGGCTTCCAAAACGCGAAAATCCTCCTCCACGTATTTTGAAAGCGTCGAGATCTCGTAAGGGCGTTTCCCTGCCTCGGCATTTGCGAGTACTTTTTCGGGGGGTAAAGAATAGATTGGCCAGCGTTTAAAGGACGTGTTGCCGAATATGAGATCGGGAAAGCGCTGGCAGGCGAAGTGCACTTCGTAGCGATCTGAATCGAGACTGCCCGCTAGCACTCGCAAGCGGACCATCTGGGCTAGCGTGGTGTCCTCGGCGACAAAAAGGACTCTGCGCCTACCGGAACTCACGATCGGCGTTTTGCGCGGAGCGAGTTAATAAACTCGCGCCAAAGATCTGCTGCGACGTCCCGGCCTCCCAGACCAAAGGCCATCGCGGCAGCTAGCGCTACGGCTCCCAGAACAATCCCAAACGCCAGATTGATAATGCGTTCTGCTAGACCCATCTGCTGAAGCGCCATTGCGCCCGCCAAAACCAAAATAGCCACGCGCGAGACCAGCGCCAGGGCGCTGGACTGAGGGCTTCCCGTCGCTCTAATAGTGTTAGCCACAATGTTGGAAATAAACATCGCGAATCCGAAGATCATTAGCCCCAGCAGAACCTGTCCGAAGAAAACGACAAATCGAGTAAGTAGCTGGGCGAGCGCCTGAAAACCGACGATCTCAAGGGATTCTATGCCAGCGAACAACATCAGCCCGAAAAAAATGATAAAGCCTGCGATGTCTGAAGGCGTACGCGTTCCTTCTTTCGGGGCTTCACCTATTCCCATCTTTCCGAGAAGCGAATTGTAATCCATGGGATCTTTGCCAATTCCCATTTTGGCGAGCACCCCGTTAAATCCGGCATTGGTGAGTCCCACTGTGACAAGCCCGCGGAGCAATCGCCCGGCGAAGTAAGCCACGGTAAGAACTAGAAGGGCCGCGAGTAATTTCGGGAGTGTCGTTAACACCTCGTTGAGCATTTCGCTAACTGGCTGCGTGATCGAATGCAGATTAAGTGCATTGAGACTGGCGATTAGTACGGGAATCAAAATCAGAATGTATCCGAGTACCCCGAGCCAATGGGAAGTAGGGTGTTTGCCCAAATTACCCTGGAGGCCCAACTGTACGCTTAGTCTATCGACACCCACCGTTGCAGTGAGATTGGAGAGAATGCGCTGGACCACCCTCGCGAAAAACCAGCCGAAGCCCAAAATCAAAAGGGCCGCAAAAACGTTGGGCAAGAAGCCCAAGATTTGTTGGAACATTTGCTGCAACGGCTCCAACAGCCCTTGGAGATTCAAAGTGTCCAAAATTGCCAAAGAAAAAATCAGGAACACCATCCAATAGATTATGTTTCCAACTGTTTGGGCGGCGGAGTTTTGAAGGTTGCCTTCAATGCCGATCCATTTGCTGAGCATCTGGTTTAGCTGAGAGCTACCCATGAGTTTATGCACCAAGAAGCGCAGAAAGCTCGCAACGACCCAAGCGATCAATATAAGCACGATCGGGCCGAGGAGTGTGGGAATGAACTCAAAGAGTTTTATCAAAAAACGGTTAAGCGGCTCGTTGATGACTTGGAGATCTAGAACTTCGAAAAAGGCGATAAAGACAAATAGCATGAATATATAGAAGACCGCGCGGGAGACCCACCGATCCACCGGGACTGGGCGTCTCGCCTCGGGTCCCATAATCTGTTCAAGCGAACTACCCAGATTAGCCTTCTGCAGGGCTTTGCGCGTTAGTCCCGAGGCGACGAGTGCGATCAGCCAGCCGAAGAGGAGCACAGCAATGCCGCTCCCCAGGCGCAGTGCGTGCCCCTCCACCAATCGCCCCACATGTTCGAAGTCGGCAATCTGATTGAGTTCTTCCAAACTAGGCATCGCTATCTCCTCGTGCGTCTTAAACGTGTGCTATATTGTAGGCGTTTTTTTCCGTATTGAAACCCCTTTGCTGCAAGGAGCTTATGATAGCGGCCGTGATATTTGATATGGACGGGGTACTACTCGACTCGGAACCGTTTTGGCGCAGGGCCGAGATCCAGTGCTTTGCTGACGTGGGAATCCAGTTGACCGAAGAACAGTGTTTGCAGACGCAAGGCATCCGCATGGCGGAAATAACTGAAATGTACTACAGCCGTTCGCCTTGGGACGGGATCAGTCCCGCCGCACTTACTCAAAAAGTGATAGACGAGGTGGCCGAGCAGATTGGCCTTCATGGGCGCCGACTAGCTGGCGTCGAAGGAGCGCTAAGCTTTTTTGAGGGCAAAAAGCTGCCGTTGGGTCTGGCTACGTCCTCGCCGGAGAAGCACATTGAGGCCGTCTTGCGGGCCTTGGACCTGAACGGTGTTTTCAAGGTTACTTACTCGGCCGATCGGGAGCCCTACGGAAAACCGCACCCGGGCGTTTACTTGACCACAGCAAAAGCCTTAGGAGTGGCGCCGCAAAACTGTCTCGCGATTGAAGACTCGGTAAATGGCGTTCTTGCGGCGAAAGCGGCGAGGATGAAGTGCCTTGCGGTCCCGGAGGAGAAGGTGCGACAGGATCCCCGCTTTGCGATTGCTGATCTGAAACTAAACTCGTTAAGCGAACTTTCTGATGCCCATTGGGCAAAATTGGCCTCTTAGCTGCGGATAGGTGTTCCTACAAGGCGCAGGCATTCGTTGAATTCGTCGGGCCAGTTAAATTCCTTGCAAAGTCCCAGTTCGTCTTCCGTGTAGCTCTTGTTCTTAACGGCCCGTAAGCACCCATTGTAGAAACTGGCGGTTTCTTGTCGCCGGCAGCTTTTCAGCGCCTCATCCTGGTAATTGCCGTCGGCTACGATAGCGAGGCAGCGATTGAGATCGTCGCTGTAGCGGTGTTCGCGGCAGGCATTGAGTGCTTGTTCCTCAAACTGCCTATCCTTAATGATGCGTAGACAGCTAAAGAAGTAAGACTTCGCGTTGTGGAGCTTACAGACCTCCAACGCGGCCGGATCATAGGCGGCATTTGCGGACGGCACTAAGCCCAATAAAATCAACAGCCAGAAAGTTTTCATGGATTCCCCTTTTATGGCTGTAACTTTATGCGGGTGGCAGCTGGAATTCGAGGCCCCATGCGGCAAAGCGGGGTTGAAAAAGAACGCCGCTTCGAGTATCCCCCAGGCATGGCAAATGTGGAAATATATACGACTACCTTCTGCCCTTATTGCATTCGTGCTAAATCGCTGCTCGACTCAAAGGGTGTCCCCTATACGGAAACGGATCTGCAGGGACGGCCTCAAGAGCTGGCGGATCTTAAGAAACGGACGGGCCACATGACGGTCCCGCAGATTTTCATCAATGGAAAGCTCATCGGCGGGTTCAGTGAACTGCGCGCGCTAGAGGATGCCGGCGAACTGGATCGAATGCTTGCCCAAGGCTAGTCCTTTTTCCGGGTGAGCATCTTTTTTAGCCACCAGTACGGACCCACTATTAAGTAGAGGGGATCGGAAAAAAATGCGGGTGGCTTGCCTTCAAAATAGTGCCCGAGGAATTGCAGGATCCAACCACCAATAAAGAGTCCAACACCCCACCAGAAATGAAAAAAAAGCAGTGGCAGGGAGATCACTATCGCGGGGATGCCCAAAGAGTGAAGCGCCCGGTTGATGCGGTTTTTGTGAGAGGCGTTATAGCTTTCCAAGTAGCCCATGGTCTAAGAACATCCCGTATTCCTTAAGAATGCGCAAGAGCGATTTGATTCAAGACAGTGCGTCCAGTAAATCTACGCACTCCCGTGGTGAGCGTGCACGTGCGAGAAACACTTAAGTTTGCAGAACTGCGCGCCAATTCGCTTCGAGTTCCGTGGCACTTGCCTTGCATCGTCATTGCATAGGTGTTCATGAGATTTTACTGGGGAATATATTCAAGGTTCCCAGCTTTGCTGTTCGTCTTGTTGCTACCTTTTGTGGTTCTAGCCGAAACTCCTGATTCGGCGGGCGTCAACTCCATCTACCAAGTAGCCTCCAAAAACCTAGATACGATGAATTCCATTGAATTGGGTCGTCTTGCCGGGATCAAGGGGTCTGTTCCTGTTCGGATAGGCAAAGAGTTGAATGCCAGACTCAAAGAAAAGTTTCTTGAGACGCAACGGGAGAAACTAAAGGACGAGCCAGAAAAGCTAAAAGAATTGGAAGCCAAAGTTACGGCCGATGACTTTTTGCTCGATTCCCAACAACTGCTTGATGTACTGAAAGATCACCCCGAATTCGATGTGAATCTTCCTGAAAAAATGGAGTTGATGGCGGCATTGCGCCTGGCCAATCACGAGGGGAGAAAAGGCCGTTCCGAGACCCCCAATGCGAATTTGCGCGAGCTTATCATTCAAGAGCTACAAGATGCGAGTGACAACAATGTTGCTTCGCTAAGATTGTCTGGCGTTGTTTCGGATGCTCTGAAGGCGCTCCTACCGAAACTTCCGGAGGATCTCAAAAAGAAGGCCGCGAGTGCACTCAACGAGGAAGAGGTCTCCGTCAAAGTCCTCAAAGAGCTATTTGAATCCAAATCGAGCGAGGCTCTGGACTTCGACGTATTGCGCAGTGCTCTTGCAGACCTGCGCACGGATCATAGTTTGGCCGCGGGCGTACGCTTTGCCAGTTCTTTCTCAAGGGATCGCCGGGAAGACTTGGTGTTCCGAAATGAAGATGAGAGCTTTCAGCAGGTGCTCGCCGATTTATTGAATGCAAATAAGGCAGCAAAGGAAAAGGCAAAGGTCGGGACTAAGGAAGGTTCCGAGCGCAATGAGTTTCCTGATGGTTTTTCAAAGGTCCCTTCCAAGGCCCCTTCCGAAGAACCTCTCAAGGGACCGCACCCTCGAAAAGAAGAAGGGCGTCCGTTGGATCCGAACGTGGGCAACCAAGCCTCTGTGGGGGCGCCTGGGGAAGGTTTGTACGTCCCTCAGGGAACGGTAAGAGGTTTTGATATTGCGTCGGTGGATCCGGGAGCAAGATCTGCGATCATCCCGCAGGCGGGTAGCGGTGATGGCGCTGCAAATATCGCCGGCGCGGATCCCGCATCGGGCAAATCCAAGCGAGCTGCGCAGGCTGCAATCGCTTCCAAAAATGCACAAGGGGTATTTGATTTCAGCGTGGACATCGTTTCAGATTATGGCAACGCCCTGGGGCGGTGCCAGATGACTATCCTTTCAAAAGTCTTCGACGAAGTAGCCCGGGTATGCCGGGTCAAGGCCGGGACTGCGGATCACTGTGTGCGAAACAAAGCTTACACAATGGAAATTGAACAGCTCGGAGCTACGTTTCCTGTGCAATACGCCGTGAGTCCGTCGCAGGCAGAAAATTCGAGGAACCAGATAGTTATCAAGCGTGGTGGCTCAACCGGAATGGACATTGCTTTTGTTTCTTTGAACATGGAAGCGGAAGCCTGCCCTTCCGACAAGGTGCTCCCGGTTTTTGAACTGGCAAGTCGAGCGCCCCGATCCGGTGAAACGGTAATCGTCGATGGTCACCAAACTCTTCTCGGCGGAGTGAAAAGCAGCCCCGAAGGAGACGGACTTTTGGAAGTGAATTTGTCTGGTAACGCAGTTGGTATTTACGAGGGAAATTCAGGCGGTGGAACTTTCATCGTAGAAAACGGCAAGATCAAGTTCGCGGGCCCTCTTTCAGCCAAGTTTACGAGTCCCAAATACAACGATCGCTTGGGGCTTGTCGCGGCCGATGGTTCGGTTCAGGCCTGGTACCGTCAGCAAATGGGCATAGAGCCTCCCCAATTTGCGGATGGTACGGATACCGACAATTCTCTGGCTAGTGCAGGCGAGGGCGACGATCATCTAACGGGGTCGCGTTTCTAAGGTTGAGCGCTCACGCGCATTCCCTGCACCGGTACCGCCACCGGGACTTTCAACTCATACTCGTTTGGAATACCCAGTATTGTAAAAACTTCGTCGTTCAACAGACGTCTGAATTCGCGCGCATCGCCTTCTGCAAGGATCTCGACGGCGCGTGAGAACTGGGGTGGCTGATTGAGTCGCATTGAATTCAGCTGGCAGAGCAAGGTTTGGCGGATGACCATGCGAAAATCCGCGGGGGAAAAATCAAGACGGTGCAACGAGTGGCGCAGATCTAGGAGCTTGGGTTCAAGCCCTCGCGTCCGGCGTACGAATTCCCAAGCTTTTTCCGGTGGGCCGCCATTTGCAAATTCCATCAGTTCCTCAAACGGCATGGACCTACGGGCTTCGAAATCGTAATGGTATGTCTCATTTAGTAGCGTCACGATGTCTTGGTATTGTTTCGGGTGGACAACTTTTGCGAAAGCGATCAATTCGTCCACGTCCATCACGTACAGAGAAATCCAAGCACGCTTATCGGCATACTTGGAGTCGAGTTCAAACTGGTATTCTCCGTAACGCTGGCGGGCAGCATTGGCTTGTGAGGCCACGAGTCGTCCTGAGGAGCGCTCAACATAGGGATCCACGAAGAAGAAGACACCTTCATCTGATTTCAGCCAACGATTGAATTCCGAAGTGTTGAGCCCTCCTGGAAAACCCAGCCCCGCCAGTGCCGCAGACGAGAGTAAAGAATACTTCGGGGTTTGAACCGCTCGCGGAGCGTTGTGCGTATAAAGAAGCCCAAGTTTCGCTACCAAAGCCTCGGCTTGCTCCATACCGGGAGTGCCTTGCGCGTAGGGGTGTGCGGCAAGCAATCTATCGCGATTTTCCGCGCTAAGAGCCGCGAGAGCCGCGTAACCTCCTTTACGCCCGGGCTTGGCTCCGCGTAGGATCATGGATTCTTTGAGAGAGGCCGCCTGCTTTTTTTCCAGCTCGCGGCCCGCGTTGAACTCAGGCAAGCGTAAATCCAAGTAGTCCTTGATGGCCTCCGGATCATCTTCTGGGTACTCGCCCACGACGGGGCGTTCAGTGTCAGTCAGAAAAGTTTGAAAGGGAGTAGAGTCCCACAAGTGTTGGAAGACGTTCGGATCCGCCTTGCCCAGAACCAGAAAGAGATCGGCGTGATCCCCGATCGCGGCGAGAGTATCAGCGCAAAGATCCGCCCCATCCTCGTCTTCGTCAGCAAATTCCTGCCTGGCGCGGCGCAGAGCGTCCCAGTCGCTCGCAAACGTGGGGGCGACCGCCAGTAGCAGGGTAAAAAGTATAAAAATGTTCTTCATTAGATCTACGATTTAGCGGGTCGGAATGTAGCACATAGCGTCAAAAATACAAGGCTATTTCGACTTGGGCGGGCTCTCGGACGGGGGATCGTACGGGCAGTGGAGGCATCCGTTTCGGCAACAATACCCACGCTTTAAGAGGTACTGGGCAGTAAATACCAGTAAGCCCTCCTCATTGAGGTAGAAATCTTCCCCGTCCTGCAGCGTTTCGTCCATCAGCTACTTCTTTTGGAAGGTTCGTTCTTTGTGCCGGGGGGCTAGTTTTTCGAGCTTGAGCAAAACCTCGCCGCCCCGAAAGAGCGTCACCGTCCCTGAAGACTCCGACAAGACGACAGCGATGGTATGTCGGCAGCGGTTGGTGAAGGCGGCGGCGGCCGTATGCCGTGCCCCGAGCCCTGGAAGCGTACGCGCATTTTCTGAAGCGGCACCCAAGTATGTTCCAGCGGTTTCGACCGTGCCGTTTGGGGAAATGAGGAACGCGCCGTCCAGTCCGGTTAACTCGCGAAGCGTCTCGAAAAAGCCGGTGTTGGCAAAGGTACGTAGCTTTTTCGGGTGGCCCGCCAAGGGGTTTAAGATCAGCTGGTGGGTAAATTTCTGCATTTCCGAAAGTTCGCCAATCACAAAGATTGTTCCGATGGGCCTACCCTCTCGTCCCTCCGTCGCTAAACGTAGTGCCCAGCTGATGACTCGTTCAATCGTGTGGATGGGCAGATCACTGTTTTCTAACGCCTTGGATTGTTTTTGATACCAGGGGAACTCGATCCCTGCGTTTAGAATCATGAGCGTATCAAGTCTCTGAGTACCGAAGGCCCCGGAGATCGCGATCACACTTTCTTTGGGAGTGGCAAAGCCTTGTGCCACCGCCAGGAACAGAGCTACGCGCATCTGGCTGACTCGTGTAAGTGGGCTTTCGGGGACCGGGATGATAACGTCCTTTTTCTCGCCCAGCTCTGGAGTTCGATCCCCCATGAGGATCCAGCCTATTTTTTCGGTGTCGCGCTTTTCGAGAATCCGGTCCATTTGGCGGCGGTTGCTGACCTGAATCAAGAGAGTCTCGATAGAAAGCGCTTTGGCGAGCGAGAACGCGTGTTCGACGACGGCCGCCGATTCCCGTTTGTCCTGATTTTTTAGTAGCGACCCGAGCATCCTTTCTTATAAGGTGCTCGGGTCGTTTAATGAAGAGATTTTATCGTGAAAAAAGACCCTGGTAGCGTGCTCGGTTTTGCCAGGCAAGGTAGACGAGTAAAACTAGGCAAAACACTCCCATGGGTAATCCCGCCGGATCCAGAAAAGCGTGAAACAGCAGGATGTTGATCACGATCGGGGCGAGAACAACGAGCGCGAGAGGGACGTAGACTCCAGCCAGGAGCGCTGCGCCACAGATGACCTCAACTGACTTCACCACAGCCATAAAATAGCCGGTTTGAATCATTGCGGTGATGAACGCTCCGGCCGCAGGAGTGGGCGGGGGAGGCTGAATGAACATAAAAAAACCGTTTAGACCAAATACGAAGAATATCAGACCAAGAAGCAGTCGCGCAGCGAGCTTTAGCTTATCCATTGTTTCTCCTGTTGTGGTGAATAGTTTTCAAACGCTACGCTTAAGTCTATCCTAAATAATGAAATGAGCACAATTAGCATTGAGCGTGAACATGCGCTTAGACAGCGTGTTGCCCGGGCGTTAAAAACAAAAAGCGAAGCGCTTTCTTCAACTTTCCAAACTTCCGGCTCTCGATCTGTCGTAGGGAGCCAGCTTTATCTGGAAGGTGTTCACTTTGACCTGAACTACACGACGGGACAAGAATTGGGCAAACGGCTGATTACGATTGGTGCGAATGCTTTGGCCTGTTCTGGGGTTCGTCCGGAGAAAGTGTCAGTTCTCTTGGGAATGCGCCAAGAAACCCATGAGATATTTCTTACAGAGTTTTTCTCCGGCATCTATAAGGCGACAAAGAAGCAGAAAATACTCCTTTCAGGCGCGGATCTAACCGTCTCTCCGACAGCCATGGCCGTCAGTGTTGTTTTTTCGGGGTCTTCATTTCTAAAAGGTTCCCGATCGCGTGTGAAGTCGGGGGATATTTTGGCCGTCTCAGGGCCTCTGGGGACGTCTGCTGCGGGCTTGGAGTGTCTCAAAAAAATTGGAAGAGAAAACCTACACAATTGGGAGAGTTTGGTTCGGGGGCACTTGGACCCTCCGCCTCAGGCAGCCGTTTCCGAGAAGCTCCTAAAGCTTAGCGGGGTTCGGGACTGCGTTCTGCTCAATGAAGGCTTTGCGATGGATCTCAACTTGGCAGCGCAGCGCTGGAATACGGGCGCGTGCGTGCGTCAGGTTCAACTCCCGTCTATCGAGGCGATAAATTGGGCTGGTCGAAGCCTGAACGTGGATCCGCAGCGTTGGGTACTCTATGGCGGAGAAGATCAACAGCTGCTTTTGGTACTGGATCCAAAGAAAGCGAAAAACATTCAAAAAAAACACCGGTTGATCATTGTGGGCGAAGTTGTTGAACGAAAAAAGGGGGTCAAGCTAATCAACAGCAAAGATCAGATCCAGCCCTTCCTGCCTAGGGCATGGAACGATTTGGTAAGACGGACGGCGCCTCTAGCTTGACGGTAAGCTTTAGGTAAGCAAGGTCGTTTTCAATTCCCTGAGAGGCTTCAAGCACCCGCATGTAATTCTCTTTGCTTCCGTTGTGAATCCATATGGTAGAGGAATCGTGTTTCGGGTTTCGGGGATCCGTCATGTCTGTCACCCAGTACAAGAGTTCGTAGGCGTTGGTCCCATGAATCGTCTTGGGATAAAAATGCAGCGCCAGGTGCACAAAATAGTTGTGCGCCTTTCCGTCCACCTCGCATTGAACGTCCCACTCGTAGAGCCCGACCTCTGACTTCTGGTGTGTGCAGCTAAACTGGCGTTCACTCGTTAGGCTAATGTACTGGAACTGGATGTCGGCGGTTCTCAGCTCAGACGCCCAGATTGGAATTGCAAACCATACTGTCACAAACGCGAGGACTTGTTTCATGCTGTTGATTAAACCAAGCATGGCCTTTTCCGGCTACACCCCGTGTGTCAGCCGCCTAAAGCCCTCTTGCCGACAAGTCGAAGAGAGAGGGTATGAAAAGTCTATTCTCGTTTCCGCTTCTGTTAGCCTTGACCGCTTTAGGGGCCGATCACCGAGCTCCTGACGCGGAAAGACAAATTCCCCAGCCCTCTCAACCGCTCTCCGTCCGAGCTTTTCAGCTCGAAGCTACGGATCCCAGTGCTGCGTCCGCTTTGTATGCGAAAGGCTGTGCGGCGGGCGAAGCGGCTGCGTGTGCCGGGCAGGCCGTGCTTATGGAAAAGAACGGAAAAAAGGAAGAGGCCAAACGTTTGTTTGGGAAAGCCTGTGGCTTGGGGGATGGGTACGCTTGCTACCAAATGGCACAGGCGGTGGAGGCGGCTGCTCGTGGACCTCTTCTAAAAAAATCTTGTCATGGGGGCGTCGCCTACGCGTGTTTTCTTTGGGGAGCCGACGCTTTAAACAACGGCCTTGATGCAGAAGTTGCGTTCAAAAAAGGGTGTGCGATGACAGATCTTCACTCGTGCAATGGTTTGGGCGTGGTGGCTCAACAGAAGAATCAGCTCGACAAAGCAAAATCCATTTTTGAGAAAGTGTGCTCCAAACGGGCAGACCTGGGATGCAACAACTTAGGCCTCGTGGAGTTGCAGTTGGGCAATAAGAAGCGCGCGGTGGCTCTTTTGGAAAAGACATGCCGTGAAAAAACTGACTTCCATGCATGCAATAGCCTCGGAGTTGTTGCTAGACAAAGCGGCGATCTCAAGGGGGCGGAAGAAATGTACCGGTTGGCGTGCGAAAATGGTGTTCCTTCAGGTTGCCGAAACCTTCAAAAGATAGCTTCCCGCTAGTTTAGCCCTTCTTGATCTTCTTGCTGTGCTCGTGATCACAGGGATCAAAGTCTTCTTCGAGGCTGAGCCTACCTTTGAGTTGAAGCTCTTTGTTGAAGTGTCGGAATATTGCCGGATCGAACTTTCCTGGTTGCATTGCGAACATCGTTTCGAGCGCTTCTGTCGGGGGCATGGCCTCGCGGTAGGAACGAGTAGTAGTAAGAGCGTCAAAAACGTCAGCGATGGCACAGATGCGAGCGAGTTTCGAAATCTCTTCTTCTTTTAACCCGCCGGGATACCCTGTCCCATCAAAATTTTCGTGGTGCTGACCAACGATGTCGCGCGCATCCTGCGGTACATGTACGTAGGAGCGAAGAAATTCTAAGCCGTAATCGGGGTGCTTTTTCATGACTCTCCATTCGTCTTTCTCTAGTGGCCCCTCTTTGTTTAGAATGTTCAAATCTACTTTTCGTTTACCAATGTCGTGCAGTAGGCCACCGAACCCGGCAGCGACGAGTACCAACTTGTCATCGCCAATGATCTTTTTCGCAAGTGCTATGGAATAGACCGCCACATTCACGGAGTGATTGTAGGTGTAGTAGTCGTGATTCGAGAGCCGCATCAGGGAAGTTGCGGCTTCCATATCTTCAGCTATAAATTTTACCACCTCTTCAATGAGGATTTTGCTGTCCGAAAGTACGGTGGCGATATTTTGCTGTGTGAAAAGATCGTGAACGTGCACAAAGGCCGTTTCTTTAATAAAGCGAGCCTTGATGTCCATCTGAAGATCTGGGTGGCGGACCATATCGAGTAAGGAGTAGATGTAAAGCTGTCTCTGTTCATCGGGGATAAGGGCGTCTTTTACCCCTGACTGTTTGAGCCGCTCCATTCTGTCGTGATCGATAACTTCGTTGCGTTTGCGAAAAAGAATAGCGTGGCTATCAATCCATAGGTAAACGTCGTACGGCAAGGGAAGGTCCGTCGGGATGGAATGGATGCGGACCGTGAAAAAGATCCCTTTCTCGGTTTTTCTTGCTTGCTCCATGGCGTTTCTCGGAAGCTTATCGGCAGGATTCTCGATAGCCTTGAGCGCCGAGCCATGATAAGTGTTCGGAATGACAACGCTTACCACCTCGGTCTCCGGCCGTAGTCCGAAAAGCTCCGCGTTCGGGGCCTTCTTTGAAGGTTTTGGCGTGGCCTGGGAAGGGTATGGCTTCATGAAGCTTCACCGCGGCCTATGGCGCTATGGTTGGGCCCCCGTTCTCTTAAATCTGATTCTTTCGATCGGAATGCTCGTCTCTTTGTATTACGTGGGCTCCAATTTCTTACATTCTTGGCTACCCAGTTTTCCAGAAGGTCTCTGGGGATATTTCCTAAAGACAGTGGCGATCCTGGCGGGCATTGTCGTAATCGTCGGTGTGGCAATTGCCATCTGGTTTCTGCTTGGTGCAATCCTGTGCGGTTTTTTTTACACCAAGCTTGCGAGGCAAACCGAACTTTTGATTGGAACTCCCGAGTCGACGCTCAGGGAGGTCCCTATCGTTTACGAGATCCTTTACGCTCTCCGCACGGTACTCATGATGCTATTCGTCAACTTGTTGCTTCTCCTTACTCATCTCGTACCGGTGGTGGGTTCGACGGTGGGGTTTGCGGCGTCCTGCTATTTTAGCTTCTTCTTCCTGGGTTGGGAGTACTTGGACTACCCGTTGGCTCTTCGCGCGAAGAGCTATTCGGAAAAGAAGCGCTTCGTCAAAGCGAATCGTTTCCATACTTTGGGACTAGGGGCATCGGTGATGTGCTTTACTTTTATCCCGGTTTTGGGGGCAGTCTTGTTGACCACATCGGTAGTGGGAAGCGTCCTTCTTCACCAGAGACTGCGCCCAGCATAACGCGCCACATTAGTAAGTTCTTGAAAAGACCTAACTTTTCTTCAGATCTCATTCGATACGAATAGAGGAGCCGTAGAGCCGGAACCACAGGAATGGTGTATCGACTGAGAAAATTTGTCTGGGTACTTTTGGTACTCAGCCTCCCGCTGTTTGCCGCGGAAGTTTTGAAGCTCGGCAAGAAGGGCAAGTTTGCCGTGATTTCGCACGGCGAAAATGTGCCCTGGGAGGTCGAGGACAATATCTGCTTCTATCGCGGGGCCGTTGAGATTGCCTGTGGGCGGGTGGTACGCGCGAACTCCAAAGCTGCCGTCATGAAAATCGTTACGCAACGAGAGGCACCGAAAGTTGGAGACGAGGTCAGGCGCTCTTCACCCAGCACGTGGCAATCCATGCAAGATGAGCGCAAGAAAGACGGCGGCACAACCAACGCGGTCGCGGAAGAAGGGAGCGGCGAAGCCGAGCGCAAACCCGTCAAAGGGTTGCGAAGATCGCGCGGGCGCAACCGCTTTGCGCGTGCGGACGATCCCAAGAAACGCCCGGAAAGAAGGCGCCGACCTAAAAAAGGCACCAGCAAGCGTGATATTGCTTTGATGAATGAAAATAACGAAACTAAGGCCTATTTGTACGATCAACTCGTTAAGCAAAAAACTTACGACACCATCTACACGGCGGATCTAACGGTGGGTGGCAGCATAGGGCTCAACCACTTCTATCCCATCTTAAGCTTCCAGTTTGCGGTCGGTAAGCGCATCGCGCTTGGGCTCACTCCGTTTTACTTTGCACAGTCACAAGACGTTGTGTCCATCAGCGGTCTCGGTGGACATTTTACCTTTAACTATTACCACGACTATGCTTACCGTGGCCTTTGGCTGCAGGCGGGGGCGGGCGCTATCAAGTTTAACGCCTCGGTTCCTGGCAGTGAAGAGAGCCAAACGTGTCTTTCCTTCATCGGAACTGTCGGCTGGCGACAGCGTTGGGATTTGGGAATCAATGTGGGAGCATCCGCGGGCGTGCAGTTTATCGTCAATCAAAACCTTCAGCTGGTAGATCTATCCTATAGAAATCTCCAACCTACAGTACTCATCGATTTCGGATTGAATTTCTAGGTTACTCGGTTCGATAACGGACGACGGCGTGATCGCTGTCGGTTACGTTTCCTACAGCGACAAAGCGGTTATTGACGGTAGCTAGCCCCAGCGCTTCGTCGTTGTTGGCAGAGACTGCAGTGCTTACTTGGCTTGAATTGGCGCCGAAGCTTGTATCGTTGCTTAGGTCTGTCCCCAGGAGGCGAAGGATGAGAAAATCTTTTTTCCCTAAGCTGGTTTTTTGTCCCGCCGCGACAAGTTTGTTTGATAGAAAGACGGCGCTACTTAAGCTTCCCAAAGTGGAAATCTTGGCCGAGTTCAGAACTGTGCCATTGTTGTCGTACTTGGCGACCGCCATATAAGCCCCGACACTCCCGACAGCGTATATAAAGTTGCTATCAAACGTTACCCCATTGGCCTTACTCGCCGAAGTCGGTTCGCCGAAGTCTACCGTTACTGGGCCCGTGACCGCAGATAAATTCGACGGAATCAAGTACAGAGAAAACAGATTGCCCGAGGCTCCCGCTGCCGCAAATCCTCCTGAGCGTGTGACCATGGACGTGATAGCGCCGCTGGCGCTTCCCGCCAAATCTTCTACATGTGAAAGGGTGCTTGGCGATGTGGTGAACGAGAAGCGTGAAACAGCGATCTGAGTCCCGCTGGCTCCGTTCACATAGCCGCCTACGATAAATTGACTGGGGGATTCCACGACGACGGCTTGGGCGACATCGTCAAAGGAACCGCTCCCTTCATAGTCATAGGTCTCTACTGCCTCAATCGAGCTGCTATTGAAGTTGGTTCCTGAAACATCTAGTACAGCGACTACCATGTCGAGGCGGCTGGAGACCACCGCTTTTCCTGCAACAACAACACGGGATCCGTCGAGTTTTGCGATCGCAAGCCCTTCAGACGAGGTGGCCCCGGGAACGCTTACCTCAAGGGCACTTACCGTGTAGCTACCCGAGGACTCTAGGTAGCGCGTCACCATCAACTTATTGTTGCCCAGGCCGGCAGTGACAAAACTGTTTCCGCCGATCCCAACCACGGCGTTGGCGCGATCGGTGCCGCTCAAGTTATCGACACGAATCCCATCCGTATCAAAGGCAAAGTCCTCGCGCTTGACGGTGAGTCCCAAGTTGTTCGAGTTGATAGCAAGAGTCGATGCCGAGAGGCCAAAAGATGGGCTTCCCACCTTCTTGCCTCGTACTTTGAAAGTGGCTTGGCTCGCCGTCGGAGAGACAGAGAGCGTTGAGGTACTTCCTCCAGAACCGCAAGTGGACGGGTAAAGCTCCAGTGAGCCAGCGACAGAGTTAACAATGCTGAGCGAATTCACGCCAAAAGGCGTAAGGTTCAAAAATTCGTCCTTGGGCACGATTTTGAAGGTGCCGCAGTCGCCCCCGAGTGATAGCGTCGTGGGCCCGGGATTCGCACTCAGTGTGAGTGAATCCATGTCGCCCGGCCCGAAAGTGAGTGTAAAACTGTCCGAAGAACTGGGGCTTACGATGCTTGCTGATACCGCAACAGAATCACTAGCCGGGCCGCCGCTCGGAAGTACCTTGGGCATGTACTTTAAGGTACGTGTGGCGCTACTACTAATAAGGTTGACCGAGGTCGTGGTGCCGCCTGAGCAGGCAGTTTGGCTTTGGAAAAAACTCACGCTGGTCGCATTGGGCGATAAAGAGACGGATTTATTGCTATGATCGGTCGTTAAGTTTCCATGCGTATCGCGAGCTTGAAGTGTTTTGGTCAAGCAGGCGCCGGCCGTAGAAGTGACCGCGCCGCTGTCACTAAAGCTGATGGAATTTATTCGATCAGGGGAAACGGAGAATGCCGCGGTCTTGCTAGACGTAAAGGGCGTACTTACGGCAGCCGAAACGCTAAACGTATCCGCACTGGGGTCATTATCGAGAACCGTCTTTTTTACGCAAAAGTCTACATACCTGCTATTTGCAGCAATCTGGACAGACGACGCGGCGGTCGAGCAGTTAGTGGCATAACGTATCTGGGCGGAACTAGCGTCGGTATCCGTTAGAGAAACCGTTGTGGGGGAGGGTACGTTGGAAAGGTTTCCAAAACTATCTACGGACTCAACTCGAACTGTTTTTGTATCATCCGCTTGCATTGAGGTGGTACCGTTCGTGACAACTGCGTTATCGATGCGCAAGCGTATCGCGCTCGGCGCGGCAGGGTTCACGTCTAGCAAGGTGTCCGGATTTGAGTTTGGTTGGATATTGGCGCCCACATCGTTTTGGGTTGTTCCAGTCTCCTGGACCGTAATGCGGCGTTGGGCCGTAGAGTATTGCTGAACCGTAGCTTGCTCCGTCTTGAAACTAAAACGCCGTGTACTTTGACCTTCCGCGATCGTCGAGTTTAGTGTGTTTGCGCCGGTGCCCGAACAACCTGAGCCTTCAAAAAAGAGGTCACTCGTGGCTTCGCCTGAAATTCGTATGCTCATCCCATGGGGTGCGACAGTTGTGTTCCCCCAGCTGTCCTTTAAGGTAATCAAGAAACTCGGGCTACTGCACTCAGTGACATCTAAACTGGTCACACCTTCCGAGACATCAAAATAAAGAGGATCTCCGCCGCGAAAGGACTTTTCCATGTTGACGCTAAGTTCCTGTCCAGAGCTGTTGGTCGTGACGAGGCGGTATACCTGGGAGGAATCGATCGCAATCCCTCGCACGTAAAAGTCTTTGTGGGTTTCATCCCCACCAATAAAGAGGGTTTGGTTCGTGGACCCAGCGTTCGTGGTAGAACCGGCATTACACTGGCCTGGTGTTTGGTAGAATTTGCCTGCCGCTGAAGTGGGGGCCACGAAACTGAGAGTTAGGCCCCCCGTTTCGTTTGTCGGGTTATCAACAAAATCTCGAACTTCGACGGTAAATTTGTGGCAAGGGCCGCTTTTGAGTTCGTCCTGGTCGAAGCCCGTCGCGGCCGGGGGTTCAAGTGTAAGCGCCAGCTTCACGGGTAAACCTGCGCCAACCGAATAGGTAACGGTGTTGGGGTTGAGTCCCGAACTAGAACTACTGTACCGAATCTGTGTGGATCCCTCATCGTCGCTCTTGAAATACACCGTGTAAGTAATTGTCGAACCCGGCAAGCTAACGTTGTTCGTGAGAGGGAGCACATCCTGACAGGATCGATTCGAATAGAGACGTCCGGTCCCGCTCAATCGTTCCATCCTCAGCATTAGATCGGTCGATTTTGAAGCATCGTTACCGAAAAGGTCTTTTATAGTGATAGTCTGCGAAGCGCATTGTCCTGCAGTGGGATTTTGGCGGCCGCTGACGGCGATATTTTTCGGAACGTTCCCGACGATGGAGCTCGCGTAATCGTGCCCCTGTAGGGACGAGGCGTAAACACCGAGGCGCATATTCCCGGCTTCCTGACCGCGTACGTAGAATGAGGCGGAGTCTGAACCGGGCAGAATCTGAACAGTCAATCTAGAGTACTCGGGCGAGCCATTGTTGCATTCAAAGCCTGTGCGATAAAGAACCGATGCCGATTGCTCATCCATGAAACTCTCGATTCCAACAGTAACCGTGTCAGTTTGCTCACTTAAGTCGATGGCGAGCAAATCCTGGTTGCGGAGATTGACTGTGTAGAGCTTGCAGGCGTCGGCCATGTGGGCGGACGGCGTTGTTTCCACGACTACCGCGGACGGCAGTTTGCGAATAAAGCGGCCGAGAAGGGATTTTCCGCTCTCTCCGAATTTAAACAATCCGAAGTTACACGAAGACAGCGATATCGAGAGCGGAAACAGCAATAGCGCAACACGAGTATGTTTCAAAATGGTTTTCAAGATTTTCCTTAACGCGGAACCCACTATTATGGGTTACACGTTTTATGCCAATGACCGGAAAAACTGCGTAAAATTCTGGCAACTGTTTAGACAAAAAACGTTTGGCCCGATTCGCAGATTTCATTCGAATTTCAATGAAGTTAACTCGGGTGAGTTCTTGTCCCCCTGTACCCCCGATCAAAGCTTTGACGATCTCCCCTCTATTTTGAAGGTCAACAAAGTAGACACTGTGGAGAAAGCGTGGAGAAAAGACGCATAATTTCGGCAGTCTGCCCCGTGTAAGTTTCCTCACAGGGGCTTCCAAAGCCGAACTTTCGCCAAAGCTTGTTTGATTTCCAGTCTTTACAAGAATTGTGAGGATTCTCTCGTAAAGAAGTTCGTCGCGATTTCAGGGGCAGACCTCGCGCGGGAGGGGCGAGTTTAGGAGCCTCTGTGAAGCATTTGTGCTTTGAAATACTGGAAGTTAGAGAATTTCCGGCAAAATGCGGCACTAAGTTTGCTTTAACATAATAAGGATTCCGTTTTCCGCATTACAAAACATGATTGCACGTTTACTGATGAATTCTTTTCTGTTGATCCTTTTTTTGCTCGTGGCCTTCGGCTGCGCAAAGCAGGAATCAACTTCTGTTGCCGACGCTGGTCGGGGTATCCGAAATGGAACTCTTGATAGCGGTGGATCGGCCGCCTACCCAGACGTCGTAGGAATGTACCTCTCCGGACAGTTTCATTGTTCGGCCGTCTCTTTGAGCCCGCGCTTGCTTCTCACGGCAGGCCACTGCGTAGCGCAGTTTCGTAACTCTCCGGGTAACTATTCTGTACTTATGGGTTCCACGCCTGTTGCGGTGAAGGAAGTCTTTGTCCACCCAAATTTCAATTTTGGCGGTGCTGTCGGCACGGTCGATGTGGCCATTATTGAGCTTCAAAATTTTGGTTCTGCAGGCTATTCGTCGGTGGCAGGTTTTGGAGGGCGAGATTTTCGCCGTGTCTATACGAGCGGGGACTTTAGTCGTGGAAATAGTTTCGTTGCCGTTGGGCTTGGAGACAGTGGTTCTGGGCAGACTGGGGTTCGGCGCTATGGAGAGGTAGTCTTTAACGAGTATCAGGACGCGTTGGGGAGAAACGGGCAGGGCTACGCAAAAGGCCTACTCGAATTGGTACCCGATCCGGATAGCAATACGATTACCTGCCTGGGTGACAGTGGTGGCCCCGCTGTCTTGGGGGATCAACTCGTTGGGGTCTCTTCCTTTGTCTCCTTTAGTGGAAGCGCCTATTCCTGCGGTGCGGTGCACTCGGCGCATTTCACAGACTTGCGGGCCTTTGGAGAATGGATTGATCAGGTTCGGCGTGCACAGGATCCTGATGGAGACTGTCGCCGTGAAGGGGATTTTCGATCCGAAGATGGTGGCTGCAAAAGCCAGGCATCGGGAAAGGTGTGGAGCGGTCAAGCTCGCCGAAGCTACAGCTGGAACGAGGCGGTCAGCTACTGCGAGACTTCCTCCGAAGCAGGCCAAACCGATTGGCGTCTTGCCAGTCCCGATGAGATGCGCAGCTTTTTCCGCCAGGCCGGGGACGACTACATTGCCATCGAGGGATCGCTGTTTTGGAGTGCTAACTCTGTCAATGACTCTGCGGCAGAAGCGGTTGATTTGAGGAGTGGAGGAAGCTCCACTCGTGGAAAGGGCGAAGCTCTCCCTGTGATTTGTATCCGAGGTTAGAAGATTGAAGCGTGTTATTGAAATTGCGATTTGGAGTCTGAGCGCACTGAGCTTGGGCGGATGCTTTGGGCTCATGTCGTTTAGCCAGCGCGGCGACTCGGATGCGTTGCGAGGCGACGCTAATTTTCTCCCCGCCCGTCTAACCATCCTTAGAGCTATCGGTGGTACCAATCTCACCGCCGGAGATTGCGTGGCGATGAACCTCTCCCTTTCCAATACGGCGGGGGATCCGGCTTCGCCAAAATCTCCCATGGAGGTTTTGCTGGTCGTTGTTCAAGGAACTGAAGAGACTGGTGACTCGTTTTACACGCACGAGGGCTGTTCCGCCTTGAACCGCGCCCCTAGAGTAGCGGGCCGGTCACTCATTGTTTTTGGCGCTGGAGTTAGTCAGCTGACGGTATATTTGCGCCACACGAGAGCAGGTAATGCCAAAATCCGCGCATACGTTCCGAGCGTGCAGAGCGGGGACTATATCGTGAATGTGGGCCCCACGTCTCCGAACGCGTATACGCTTTCGGGGCCTTCTTTTTTGCAGACGGGTGTCTGCCGTGAGTACGGCGTTGCCCGCACAGATCGTTATTTGAACGCTTATCCCGGTCCCCAGACGATTTCGTTGGAGGCCAGCTCGGGTAGCTTTTTCTCCAATTCGAATTGTAGTTCGCCTACGTCCACAGTTACTTTGAACAGCTCCGGTACCGGAACGACCTACTATTTGAATGATGCGGCCGGAGAGAACGATCTAATCGCAGGGAATAGCACCATTTTTGTTGTCACGACTCAAGCGGGTCTTCCTTCGCGCGTCGCTATTGAAGGTGCGACGCAGCTCGGACGAGATCTTTGCGGGCGCTATGAAATTGGGCTGCAAGAAGGCCCCAACCCGACGGTGAGCGATCAAAGCACACTCATCACGCCTTCAGGCGGGAATTTCTACTCTAATCCGACCTGCTCTGTGCAGATCCCTTCGAAACTTCTGCCTGCGCAAACGGAAAAGGTCTCTGTGTTCTACAAAGCAACGGGCAATACTGCTACACTTCGGGCAAATGCCTCCGGTCTTGCCGAAGATTCTGAGAACGTGGCGATTACCTCGGCTGGTGCTTTGGACGTGGCTTTGAACGGTTCAGGAAGAGTCCTAGCGAATGGACCGAGTGCTGCAGCGAGTGCCGTCGCGGCATCAGGGAACAATGTTTTTGTTGCGGGTACCAGCCAGTCCACCACAGACTCCGATTTTGTGGTCGCAAAGTTCGTGGTGAGTGGCAACACGGCCTCTCTCTCTTGGATTCAGACTGTTGACGTGGGATCCACTCGAGACGTGGCCCACGGTTTAGCGGTGGACGCGAGTGGAAACGTATTGGTTGTAGGAACTACCGTTGAGTCCGGAAGAGACCATGTGGCTGTTGTGCGTTTGCTGGGGACCAATGGGGGGGCAGACGGATCGTTTGGAGACGCCGGCGTTGTAAAGACTTCTGTTGGTTCGCTCGGGGATAGCGGACACGCTGTCTCGATACAGCCGAATGGCCAGATCTTGGTTGTGGGCGCCAGTCGTCGAGCGAGCGGGAGCGGAGAGGTTAGCGATATGCTCGCGATCCGCTACGACTCTTCCGGAGCGGAACAGGCTTCCAATACTTTTAACTTCAATAGTAAGCGCGGGGATGCCGAAGGGGATGACGCTGCCTATGCGGTAGTCGCAACAAGTTCGGTGGCGTACGTTGCGGGTTATGGACGTGCGGGACGTTACCTCAACATGGCTTTTGCTCGTATGGAATCGGATCTGTCTGTTAGTTCGGGTACACAGACACTCATCGACTTTGGAGAGAATCACCACGACGTTGCCAACGCGATTGCGGTTTCGGGATCGAACGTGTACCTGGGAGGCTATACGCGCAAGGGAAATCAAAACGTTTTTGCCGTCGCTCGCTTGAGCACTAGTGGCGCACTCCAAAACCAGGGCACTCTCGCATTTGATGGGGAAAATAACGGGGTCGTGAAAGGTCTCGTTATTCAGGAAGACGGAAAGGTCCTCGCCATTGGGTACGCGGGTGAGGAGGGTTATGGGAACGCTTTTGCGGTAGCCCGGTTTTCGGCGACGCTGACACCGGATTTGGCTTTCGCCACCAATGGACGCTTGAAACTCCATCTTGGCGATGGTGCGGACGAAGCCGCTGGCGGAGTTCTGGTTGGAAGCGGGACCTCTCGCCGATTAATCGTGGCCGGTAGTACGGCCCTTCCTACCTCTGGAAACCCCAAGTCGCTTGCCGCCGCACGCTTTAATGTTGCCGACTAAGTGCAAGATCTCTCCATAATTGTAACTATCTGAAAATACAGGTATATGATCTGGCCCGACTGGAAACCAAATCCCTGACGCGGTACAATATAATTAGAGGAGGAAGCGGTGAGATTCATTCTCTATTTTCTTACACTCGCCATTCTCTGTGTACCCAGCTGGGTAAATGCGACGGAACGTAGCCCTAAGGCAGTGACCAGCACCACACCTTTGTACAAAATCAGCCTAAAGGCCTTACTGCCCAACGAGGGCAAACGCTTCGTTTTGAAAAGCACCTTAGCCGATGCCCCGCCGCAGTGGATGGAGAAAAAAGAGCCGGAACCTCGGCAAGTCTATGACGCCGAGTTTTTCCGCCGTGCTCAAACGCGCTACATTTACGGCGAATAGTCCTACTCTTCTTTGTCTTCCGTAGTGGGCGCAGGCGCAGCCGGAGCCGGATTCTCCGGTTTTGGTTTGCGCGATTCCTTCAAGAGCTCCAACGCTTTTTTCAGATCGTCTGCACTCTCGATTTCACCCTTCAAAATTAGTGACGTCGCTTCTCTTAAGACCGCCTGCCGTTGGTAGATTTCCTTGGCCCAGCGGGGGTCCTTTTGCATGGATTGAAACAGGCGCCATAAGGCCAGGTTCACCGAACTAGCGTCGGTTCCCGACGTGCTGGCACGGCCGAGTACTTCGCCTAAGTCTGTATCCAATGACGCTGTCGCCTGAGACTCCGCAAGTTCTTTGGCCAGTTGAAGCACTTCGACCATCTCCTTTCCGGAGGTTCCAAGGCCGTCTAGGTAGTCTTTGTCGCGTTTGAGAAGTTGATTCATGTCAGTTACATAGGCGCGCAATCGCTCGGTGCGGTCGCTCACGACAAAGCTATCTACTAGTTTCTTCATCGTTTCCTTATCAATGGCTTCAACCTTCCCTTTATCCTCAACAAGAAAGGCGAGCTCCATGGTAAGTTCGTGCGCTTTGGAAGTTCGCTTGTTATCTGTTTGCGGCAGAATCCGTTCCAAAAGTGCGTACAAGAGACAATAGGAGCGATTGACCATCGGGTTTTCCCCGGTGTCTGCAAGCTTGTTCCTGTCGAGCGAGTTCCACTTGTTTTCCGCAATGACTATTCTTCGTCCATTGAACTGAATGACATGTGCGAAGTGGAAACCATCTTCTACGGCCTTCAAGGAGTTTACGGGGAGCATTTCTACCCGCAAATCTGATTTTGAATCCGTTTCTTTAACGAGCCGGGCGTACAAGTCCGGATGAGTTTTTGAAAAATGGGCAAGCAGCCGGCGAAAATGAGGGAGTTCTGCGACAAGTTTGCTGACGTGAATGCCTTCTTTCACATCGGGCCGGCTCTCGATGCGCTCGACTAGAGCGGGTCCCTTGAATTCCGTGACTTTGGCCGGCGTTTTTTCGACTTCTTTGATCCGCTTGTCATAGACATAACGGATATGGCGTTTGAACCTATTTGTAAGTTCATCGTGCTCGGGAAGTGTGAAGTACGTTGATTTGCCGTCTTCGGGGTAGAAAAATCTAAGGCTGAGAACCTTCTTATCGAAAATCAGATCGCCGGAGTCGTTCACCTCAAACTCTTTGACAGTATGCCCGGCCATCACGCCCTTGATCATGTCTAGAAGTTCTTCTTCATCCGCCTTGTTGGTAATCAGTTGGTCGTTCAACAAAATGCCGAAATACACTTTCTTGTTGAGATAGGTATCAAAAGATTCTAGGCGAGGCCCCCCGACGGCCTTGGTGAATTCCTCATACAGTTGGGTCCGCATGCCGGTTAAGGTGTCATTCGCTACATTCGACCCATTGATGCGAAACCAAACCGAATACTTGCTGCCGTTATAGGTGATGCTCCCGTCCTTCAGGACGTTGATACCTTCTAGGGGGGAGTCCTTATATTTGACCGATCGGGAGATGACGGCTTGAAGACTTCGCTCCACATGCGAAGCGAAGCGATCGCCCTGTTGCGAGCCGGTTACAACGACCTGAAAGCCACGGTTACCAGGACCAGAAATGTCCAACTTAAAGTTCTCATCCTGCTGGTCTTTCCACTTGTCGACCAAAGTCTCGTGGAGGGCAGGTGCTCTGACCGCCGTTTTAGGTACCGGTAAGGTCTTTTCCTGTGCCTGAAGCGGGCCACTAAGAAGAAGCCCCCCGAAAATAAAGAGAGTCGAAAAAGAGGCCCAAAAGGCCTTAGATAAGCTCTGCATTTATAAACCCCTGTCTGTTTTCGCTAAATACTGCGAAAAAGCTAACGACGACAAAGGCTTAGGCTCAGAACATGTTGACGACTAGTTTCTGAGCCAACTTACTGCAAACTTAGTCTTTCCGGCAAAAACTTGCAATTCAATAGTGTGAGGAGCCCACGTCACGGGTGACTCTCTGTTGTGTGACGTGACATCTCCCCACACTTTAGTTCCCTCTAACTAGGAAGGAAGCTTTTTACAACCGCGGGTCTTCCACGATTGTGCAGACTCTGTATTTGCAACGGCACTTTTCGAGAGCTTTCTCGACAGCGCGTCGCGCACAGTAGTCGTACGCAATGAAGATTTCACAACGACCTTTGGGGTCGCCATGGACTACGGCTTTCTGTTGACCGTAGCTCGCTGTAGCATCGCACTGCTCATCAGCGGAAGCATCGATCGAACTGACCGCGTCCAGCTGACAGGCGAGTACATCTGCGCTCTCACCATCAGCAGCGAAACTTGCGCTGGTAATGAAAAGAGCAACTAACATTGTTAATGCGTAACGCATTTGACTCCTCCTTTTTTGCATTAGCTATGGCGATTGGGAACAACCGCGTTTTCGTTCACAAGGCATTTGCCGCGTTTGCACGCGAGCAGTGCTGTGGTCTCAGTGATCTCTTGTCGTCGACAGAGTTAAGGCCCCAACACAACCGAACGAACGCAATCTCCAGGAAGATGTCTTTCTAGTTAGTGGACTAAAGAACAGTCGGCCTCCGAAAATTGAACTCTTCTTTAGTTTTTGTTTCCTGCCCTGGATCATTGCGATGATTATTTCCAATCAACCGTTACGCTGATAGTCGAAGGTATGGCGCTTCTTGTCAATTCGGCGGGGCGGCTAGGTAGGGGATTTTGTGGCGCTTCTAGTCGTTTAGACTAAAAGCGCCACAACATACGTTGCTACATATTGCACTATATCGGACTGGTTCTTCCTAGTTGGAAGAGAGTTCCGACGCGCGACGGATCGCTGTCTTCAGTGCTTTGACGTCGTTCCATTCGTCCGCAGAGATGTATGAGACTACTCGTCGATAGTTTTCGTGCTGTGGGTCTATGTAGTTAATAAAAACAATCCCCGGTTTTCCTTTGAGTACGGAAAAGGCTGGGTGATCAATGAGTCGCGAGCTTGTTTTGTCATCGGCAGAAAGCAAGTAGCTTTCCGGAAGGTACCCTATGGCGTTGTTTTGAAGTGCCGCGACTACTGAAGCAGAAGGACGAAAGGGTTTACTCTCATTGTAGAAAATCAAAGCAAGCACTTTACTTTTGCTCGTATCTCCATCTGCCTTCGCTTCTGCAGACGCCTGGCTGAGACGCTCTTTCCTGCGTTTGCTAAACTCGTTTTGCGCCCACGTACGAGAGTGTTCAGCGAACAACTCGGACGCTCCAAGCAAGTTTACGGCAGCCTCTCTGACTTTTTCCTCCTGCTCATTGCTGAAAGCGGAAAAATCCATTCCGAACTGGTCAATCAGTAGATAGTTCGGCTGAAGCTGTTCGAAAACACGATCCAGAAGCTCATAGACTTCTGCTTCACCACCACGTCGACCCGAAAGAGTTCTCAGCTTTTTGAGTACCTCCTCGGCCTGCGCTTTCACGCGTGAGGTGGTGAGACGGCTGTGAGTCAGGTGCTGGGCGGCATCCCACATGATTCGGACGTCCGCGTTCAGTACCTCATGGGTGTCTGTTTTGGGGTTGCTGTCGGCAGGCCCAAAAAACGCGTATACGTTCGCTAGCTGCTTTTCCACCTGGCCGTATAGAGGGTTGCGTTCTCCGGGCTCAAGCGCCTTGATGGAGGCCTCTGAGAGCTTCAATCGGGCTTCGAATCGCGCGACTTCTGCCAAAATGGACTGCTTGCGTTCCGAACTAAGGTCCTTCAACTCTTGCAGGCTATCTCGGGCGTCGAACAGCCCGTCCCGCAAAATGGAAAAACGACCGGCTATGTGCAGGTAGGGGGCCAGTTCGCGATTCTGCTGCTTGAGAGTGACCGGACACTGTTCGCAATAAACGTCCACCATGGTGAGCTGGAGGTTGCCTACTGCATTGGTAAGCGCTTGGAGCCTCTTTTCGAGATCCCGCACCTCTTCCGATCTCGGGTCTTCCACAACTTTGGGCTTCGCCGGAGCTTTGGCTTCCGGCTTGGGTGGTGCCTCCGGAAGGAGCACCGGCGCGGGCTTCACCTCGCCCCGTGTGGGCTCCTGGCAACGGACGTTACTTGAACAGATCAGTACACTCGCGAGTAGACTCGCGTAGACTTTGGCCTTCATGTTTTTCCTCCTAAAAAACCTTACTTACCCGAAGGCACACGTGCCAAATTCGGGAACAGGGGCTTAGGCTGACATGTCGCCGCGTCTAGGATGTATACGTTCTCATCCGGCGGTGTTTCTACAGAGAGATCAGAACCCGGCTTAATCTTAAGCTCGTAAATGTCCAGATCCTCTCTTGCCTTTAGCCAGAAGGTTACCGGCTTGTCTGTCTGTTCATTGAAGTCCCCCGGTAAGCGTCCCACGATTCGCAATTGTGTGGCCTCTTTCTCTTCTTTTTCGGGCTCTTTCTTTTCTCCCTGCGTGCTGCTGGCAACCTTTACAGATTTGCACGCGTTCAAGGCCTCAAAGTCACTGTTCTTCGGAAGCAGGCAGCTCAAATCAGCGGCCTTGATCCGCTTGGTTACGACTTGGTCAATAAAGCAGCGGGCTGGAATTTCGAATTCGTAGCTTCCGTTCTTGTGGTTGAAAACGGGAACTTCAATCAGGAAGAGGACTTCTTTCTGCTCGACATCCTTTTTTACCCACAGGAAACCCGGGCCATCTCCACGCAGTCGGTGCTTAATCAGAAAAATTTCTTCGATCTTACCTTCGTCAGTGGCCTGCTTCTGATCGCTTTCGCCGAGATTTGAATTCTCTATCTTAATTTCCAACGGTAGTTTGACGTAGTGTTTGTTGTAAAGCTGCGCAGGGACCAGCTCTTCCGTTTCCTGGGCATCATCGCCTTCTTTCTTAACTTTCTTATAGATACCATCGCGTACGGCCTGGATGGACGTAGGCTCACCCCATTCAATCAAGGCGCTGGAAAGGATCGGTTGGGCGATTTTAGAAAGTTCAAGCTGCTGGTTATTCAGCACGAGATTTCCGTCCGTTACAGAGAACTGCTGTACTTTTGAGGCGTCTGCTGCCGGGGCCGTTGTGTCGTCTTTCTTGGCTGTGGACTCGAGCAGGCTAGTCGGCAAAAGGTACCACTCGTTGGTCTTCTTATCGTTTTTCGCAAACACTTCTTTGGAGCTAGTACCGGGCAGGAAAAACAGATCCCCTTCTGGGAGCCCGACCTTGAGTTCTCTAAGCTTTTGAACAACTTTTGCCGAGTTGATTGAAAAAGTTTCCTTCTCTTTGTCGAAATCGAAGCGGATGAAGGCTTTCTCAGCAGTGTTTACCTTGTTTTGATCCAAGATGAGAAACTTCATCGTGGTGTCGATTTGGTTTGTGCTCACGCTTGCGTTTTCAAAGTAGTTTACAGCTTGGGCGGTTTTTCCCATCTGCACACTATTAACCTTCCAGAGATTAGCGTTAGTGATCAGAATCTTCGAAGGGTGTGAGTCCCAGCGAGACGGTGTTGAAACCATTGAAGCGAGCAAAAAGAAAAGTGCAGTAGCCTTCATGGCTTTGTCCTCCTAGTTAGCGTGAGCATATTAACCCTTCTCCTCAGGAACCAGTTTCTCGTCCGGAACCTTAGCTTTTGGCTGCGGTGCGGTCGGAAGGCTGCCCGAATCTTTGTCGGTGAGAGTCTTGACCGACATGTCTTTGGGGAATGGGCTTTTATTCCCATACCAACGGATCCAACGATTGTCGGAGTCCGTAACGAGGAGTCCGGGTTCATCCCCGTAATTTACAAATTGGAAGCCCGCTATCTGTGTGATGAAGCGGGATAGGTGCGAGACCTTATAAACTTTCTTGTCATCAAAAGAGTAATAGAAAACAAACTGCTGTCCGCTGCTGTTTCCCTTTTCACTCCCCAGCATCCCATTGGGAGTTAGCGCCAGAAAGCGGGGGTGGCGGATGGCGAAATCGGACTCATCGACCTCAGTCCAGCTCGGTGCCAGACGCTCTGTCTTGCCAATTTCTTTGGTTACCTTGAGTTTTTTTCCGTCCCAGCCCAAGAAGAGCAATTGACCCATCTTTAGGCGCGTGCCGTCTAGAGCCAGAATCAACTCGTTTTGGCGAGGAATAAGAAAATCAGCGACAGGTTCCGATTTGATAGGAACATCAATGACGGGTTCGCTTGAAGAATCCCAGGGGTCCTTTAAGCTTAAGATATCCAGGAAAGTCTCACGCTTTTCCCCTTCTCCTACCTCAGCAAGTACAAAAAGTTCATCGTGATTGATGAGAGAGGTGCGCTGGGCCTTTGTGTCGCGAGAGCGTTTCAAGTCGTCCATCTTGACCGCGAAGCGGACCTGATGCGCGGCCTGTCCGCGTTCACCGACAACTTCAGGAAACTTGTTGGCGGTCACGGAAAGGGCGTCCTCGCCCCCGGCATCAATTCTGTCTATGCGCAGTTGCGGTGCGGGAGCTTCTTTTACGGAAGTATCTGTTTGGGCGGGAGTGTAACGATAGGTTACGTACACATCCGAACCAAAAGTTTGAATTTGCAGGAGGCAATCGTAGCGAGCAACAAGTTGCTCTTGTCGTTTTTCTTTTACCGGCTTTAGAGGTAGCGCATAAAGGTGGCGCCCAGCACAGCCGAGCCGCGTGTCGCGCTCGTTTAAGCTGGAATAAAAAACGAAGTCGCCTGCCAGTCGCGGCATGATTGGGCGATAGTTTGATTGGAAAACCTCCACCCAAACTTTGGGTTGGACAACAACCTCTTGTTCGTCCTTGCCCGTAATTTGAATGTCCTTGTCTTGCGCTGGTTCGAAACCGAAAACGATCGTGCTTTGGAGCACGATCCAAATTCCAAAAACAGAGCTAAGCTTCAGCGTTCTTTCCATTCGCGCACTCCATTCATCCCGTTTTTTGCAAACCAAAATGCCTTATACTCTTGCAGCTAGCGCAGTGCAGCACCAAAGACAAGGGTGAATTCGGACCTCTGCGGGGCGAAGCCGCGCTTTCTCATCCGACGCGCCCAGGATGCGCTAGCAAAAAAAAGTGGGAATGGAGCGGACTCCATTCCCACTTTTGTCGTCGTTAGCTTTCGCAGTCTCCTGATCTATCTACGACCAGGAAGATTTTGAAGGTCTAGTCCTTCGTAACGGCCGCGGGACGGAAGGTCACGCAGTGTAGGACCTTCGTTACGCTTGGGAAGGTCCTTCAGCTCGGGAACTTCCGGCTTCGCAGGTGCCACAGGTGCCTCAGGCGCCTTAGGGCTTACCGTCTTGGAAGGGTAAGTGTAGTAGCTGGGCTGACAGCTATTGCTGGGATAGTAGTAGTAGTACACTCGCGTACCGGAGTTGCAGCTAGGTTGCTGAACAACACAACGGCGGCTACGGGCGCGCTTGAACCAATCACAAGCTTCAGCAGAGGTGGAGACCATCATTCCGACAATCGCCACGAATCCCAGAACGGGAACGATTCGCTTTAACATGTTTCCTCCTAGTTAGATGGCACTGGACCCAACAGCAGGTCCGGTATTCGCCACACAACAGATGATTTGACGGGTAGCAACGATGGCGCAGTACGTCAAACCACAAAGAAAGTATATGGTGATGTATTGCGTCGCGGACTAAATAGCCCCGTTTTCAAAGCCGAAAGCCCCATGTGACAACGTTTTTAGGAGGCCATGGCTTGCCAAGAATGGCGCGGTGCATATAGGACGGATCTGTCGGTTAAATAAGCGGGGTTTGCCTTTTCACCGCAACAGGTGAGGCAAAGGGATTTGCAAAGGGGAATAGCCGTGAAGGATTGGACACGCACTTTCGGACTCTGGGTATTCGCACTCACGTTGGCGATGCCTTTGGCGGTTGCGCAGCAGAAAAATAAAGAAGCTGGGCCGCCAATTGGCGACGACAAAGCTGTGACGCCCGCAACGAGTTCCAGCGGAACTGAATCTACAGATGGACTTCCTTACGCCGATCTCAGCGCGGATAAAGTAGAAGCTCCGGAGCTGCCCGCTCCAGAAATGAAGCGCTACCAGGCGGTCGCGAACGCTGGAACGGGATGGCCGCAGCCCTCAACGGTTGCCGAAGTACCCGTCAACGCGCACGCGGACACAAAGAGTCCACTTAAGGAAAAGAAAGTCGAGTTCTCTACTTTCAACCCAGACAAGCACGACCTAAAACTCGCGATAGTTTGGAAAGAAAACCGCGAGAGAATGGCGGTAGCCGACCTGGCCGAGGTATCCCAGGAGCTCGACAAAGTTTGGATTGGTATTCCGTCCGATAAGCTCAAGCTCAATGGCAAGGGGGAACTTCTCTATAAGGACAAGCCAATTTGGATTGTTTTGGGTTGGATAGATGGTGCCGCCAGCAAGTTTTATGATGAGGGCATCTTAGAGCGGAACAATGAGCTACTCGCTCGATTTGCCGCGGATATTTTGCTTCCTGCAAAGTCTGAAAGCCTGGAAACCTATGCCGGGAACCCGGTTTATTTCGCGGTCTTCTTAGATGGGCAAAATGTTGCGGATCTCGCCCAAGAAAAAGCGCTTCAGGAGAAGATTTACTGGCTTCTAGCAGGCAAGAGTGTGAAAGAACTTGAGACTGATACCTGGGGAAATCTTTATTGGAAAGAAAAAGACGCCACCTCCAGAAAAAAAGTGGAGCTGCGCTTTTTTAATCTTACCGATCGGCGCCTGAATCTTATCAAAGAAGAGGGGCAGCTTGAACTCGACAACAAGTTCCGGCGGCAAACCCGTTATGCTTTAACGGTCGAAGTAAACAAGGCCGCTGAGCGCCTGACGCAACTCCAAGGGGCGAATCAAAAAATAGCCCGTGTGCAGCAGATTCTTAATCTCAAACGCAGCATCACTCGCGAAGAGAGACAAAAGGAACTCACCGAGGCGGAACGTCTCGTGGAGGAAGCGACCACCGCCTGGAAGACTTACGGAGATGGCTACCCACAGCTGGCAGCCCAGACTCGAAAACTAGCGACGTATAAGACAGACGTGGCCTACCAATTGGGCCGTTTGTCCTACCCGTTTGCTCTCGAGCTTCCGAAAACCTGCGATAGCTTTGTACTCTACCAGCTCAACGCGGACACCGTGAACCTCTACTTGAAGGCGGCGAAAGTCCCGCAGGGATTGAAAAAACCGGCGGCGCTTGAAAAGCCAGCCGAGGCGGAAAAGGTTCCTGAGATATTCCCGGATGTGGTTCCTGAAGAAAAAGAGCCAGGCGACAAAACGCCTCCCCTGCCGGCCAAAGCGGAGGAAAAAGCAGACAAGTTAGAGGTAGGCAATACGCAGAGTGGACCTCGGCCTCTTAGCTCTCCGAAATCAGAACCCGCGGAAACTGTGACGGAAGAGAAAAAGAGCACCGAACCCGACCGAGTCCCCGATCTGGCCAAGGACGACCTCATGCTCGCCCAATTCAAAGGGGAGCGGATCCCGTTCCATTGTTTTGATGGGGCGATCGCCGTTTACGCAAAATGGGCTCCGACAGCAGAAAGCAACCTTGTGTTGAATCTGCAGAAGAGCAACCTTACCGCCGAAGATCTAAAGACCTTTGAAGAGCAGGGGCTCTTCGCTATCAACCTGAATCAACTTGTTGTGGCTCACAAACTGGGTGCTGAAGAGTCCTTTCAGCAGCTCTCTGGCGAAGTCAAACGTGGTTCAAAAACGCTCGCTCGTTTAGACGTCAAGGAGTGGGAGGACAGCTTTTACGAGTTTTCCTCGGACGGCTCGGTTTTGCGCAGAAGGCTCACAACGCCGAGCGGGTGGGATAATTATTTATTCGAAAAGCTTGCCGATGGTTTCGTGCGCGCCTTTTACGTCGATGCTGACGGTAAAGAGACAGAAATTGGAAAAATTGCAGCCAAAGATCTCAGCACGGTGAACTCGGTAGAAGGCAGTCTGGCCTTTAGCACGGATCGTTTTGAGCCGGCTACGGCCTTGGAGCAGCCTCTGGACGGCACGGGATCTAGTGTGACGAAGGACAAGCTGGAGTCGCTAAAGGGTAGCAACGCGCTATTTCTGGTTCGCGGCGGGAAACTCCTTTTTGCGCGGCGTGCCCAGGAAGGCCAGAAGATAAAGGATGTCAAAATTGGGGATTTGGATGACAAGACAGTATTTGTCGCCCGTTATGAAGGCGATGCTACTTTCAGTCATATTCTCACTCCCAAGGCTGATTTTTTCCAGAGCCACTTCAACTTCGGTGCTTCTTGTTCCAATTACAGCGCTGTTATTGAAGACGAAAAAGAAGTCCAGCTCTTTTGGTCTGGGAGAAAGTCGGAAGCTTTGCTCGGAGTGCAAGGCCTAGGAAATGTTTCGTGTAGCGGTGAAGGGATCGCCTTCTTTGCCAAGAAAATTTCCTATGACTCGAAAGTCCTTGGAGAAAAGCTTAGCAATTCCTCCAACGTCTCAACCGAGAGCATCAAAACTGGCAGGCCTGAAAACACTCTGGTGGTGTTGCACAATGACGAGTTGAAGATCCTTCTGGCGCCATTTCCTGGCCACAAGTTTAAAAGTTTGAAGTCTACGGAGAACGCAAAAAAGGAAGAGGTCTTCCTGGTAGGGTATGAAGGGGATTCTGAGTTTGCCTCAGAGATATCGACCAAAGGAGAGTGGCTCTACCCAGTTCGCTACGGGAATGCGAAATTGGGTTATTCTCTGCTCGACTTTACCAACGAGAAAAAGACGCTCTTGTTCTTACATGGCCGTGTATTGGCCGGTGTGGAACACCTTATTAGTGCCAAGGCTTATAACAAGTCGCTTGCCGTGATTGCTGACGGGATCTACTCAGTCAAGGGCCTCGATGGGCGTCTAAGAAATCGTGTGGAAGGCGAGCTAAAAGGAAAGAATACCCTCTTTGTGCTAAATGAGAACGAAGTGCTCACCAAAATGAATTCGCGATCTTCCCGAGAGGACGAAGTGTACGAAAATGTTGGGATGGCGGAGATCAAGGGAGTAGAGCCAAGATTTAGAGTTTGGACTGCCAACAACTCCGATTATACGGAATTGGTCGGCCTTGATGGCCGCAACCACCGTTTCTGGAAATATGGCGAGTGTCCGCACAAAGAGGTGGAGTTGGACATTTCGGACGCGGAAAAGGTGTGGGCAGATGAATTAAGTCGACAGAAGACGGATGAGCAGAATCGCCTGCGGGAGCTGTTTAAGGATGGCGACCCGTTCAAGAAAGAACCGCTTCCTGTCGCTGAAAAGAAATAGCTAGGGGGACTCTCATGAAAGGTCTTTTTCTTCTCTGTGCGGTTGTGTGCGCGTTTGGAGCTGCTGCGGACGAGGGCGTTGACGATTTAGCGCAGCGCCTGCGCAAATGGGAGGCCGATCAGGCCAAAGCTCTTGTCGAAAGCTACAAAAAAAACGACGTCCCGCTTGGTAGCGTAGATGCCATTGAAAAATATGAAAAAGAAGTCGACGACTGGCTGACTGAACAGATTGGCTATCTCAACGAGGCGGAGGAAGTCCCTGTTTCGCTAGATGCAGCAAAGTCCTACGCCTACGCGGAGGCGCAGAGACGTAAAGCTTTGATTCCCTCCTGGAACAAGGCCCGCAACGAAGCGTTCAATCGTTATTATGCACGCATCCAGGAAACGAGGTCCTCTAAGCTTGAGCAAATGAACCGCGATCTGCGTGCGGCACTTAGACAGGAACGCCGCTATGGTTCTCGCTACGCGTATCGTGCTCCTGAACTTCCGGCGGCGTTGAACTTTACCAATGAAGCCGGCTATCGAAGTTTTCCCACGCTAATGGAAGAAGCCTGGGAGGCCGAGAAAAAGCGACGAGACAGTAGTTACACGAGTTTGGCACTCTTACTGCCCGAGAACGCGCCGGCGCCTGTTGATATTGGGGAACCCCCCGTGGAAAAGAAGCCCGAACCCCCACCAGCGCCGGAGCCTCCACCTGTAGCGACGGAAAAGACCTTAGGGAATGCCGAGGGGGAAGGCCCAAAAGCGGCTTCCGGTGAAGAGAAGAAAGAAGCCCCCCCAGCTCCTAAAGTCGAAAAGAGCGAGCCGAAACCCGAACCCTTTCAATGGGCAAAATACAAAGGCAAGCCGGTGCAGATAGAACTGCGCTGGAATGGCAAGACTATTCCCGATACCCGGACGCTCAATGGCTTGTCGGATCGCGTGAATAAAGTCCTCGTGGGCGAGGATGTGAGCGAGTTTAAATATTCAAACGAAGGGAATATATATTACGGTGAAGGTGTACTCACGCTGAACTTTTTCACGGTTGAAATTGAGAAAAAGAAAGAGCGCGTGGTCGATCGAAACGCCCCCCTCATTCCCAAAGGAAACGGTACGTTCGAGTACCAATACAAAGAACAGGTTGTGGAGAGCAAGGTTAGCCACGAGCTCGATGAGTACGGAAAGGCTTTGTATGCCTACAAAGTGAAAGAGCAAGTGGTCAAACGCTGGCACGAACGGCTGATGGCCATCCACCGAGCCAAAGTTGCAGAGCTTGCGAAGCTCATCTTGCCTTTTCGGGGGCGTAGGCCCCCGCGGCCCTCGGTCGTGGAGGAAGCCACTGAAGAGGAAAAACCTCGCGATGCCTCGGGGCTTCCCTTTGCGATGGTCGACTGGCACGGGCGCGATCTCATTAAGAACGGGTTTTCCATCGTTGATTGGGAAGGGCACATTGCAAACCCAGCTTTCAAGATCTTTATCCGCCCCAAAGAGGGTGCCCGCCTTCCTCTGGACGTAACTATCAAATCAACTGCCTCACGAGTGTACTTTAGTAACCCTTCTTCGGTAGGAAAGTCCGGTCCCAGAAAAACGATAAGTCTTCGGGCCGCCGACGAGTGGCAGAGTTTTTATGTTTCGATCTGGCCGGATCGTGATGGGAAGAACGAGGAGCACGAACTCAGTATCGAATACAACTTTGGCGGAGAAAAAACAGCCACGGTGAAAATGTTCGTCCTCGATCAGGACAAGGATGTACAGTGGCAAGACTCCCCGGTCATTTCACCTGTAAAAAACCTGGCCTATTTGCAGCAACCCAAGGAGAAACCTTTTTTGCAGCGCGGGTTCCCATTTGTAACGGAAGAACCTTTTTCGGTGAAGGCACCTTGGCCCTTCACCATTACTTTGGATTACACGCTCGATAAGTCGGGGTATTTCCGCGATGAAAATGAGGTGAACCCCACTGTGGATAAGGTCGTGCAGTTGGCGGTTAACGATTGGGCCTACTTCATAGACGACATGTCGTACCGGGATCTGCCTGCGGGTAGCGAGGTTACTGAGATTCAAAGACACGCGAGCGATAAGAAAGCGAAATTCGAACACACAAACCGCTATACGGTGAAGGATTTTGTTCTCTATTTTGTCGGTGCGGACACGCTCAATCGTCCGCACGCGCAGGCGGGTGCGCGGGGCGCGACTCTGGAGAGTGTCGGGAGCAATGCGGACAAATTGTGCCGCACGGGGCAGGTGCTGGTGGAAGGCATTACGGCTCGGGCTGGTATCTCTTTGAACTCCAACTCTGACGACTGGTGGCAGTTTACCCACTCTGAACGTGAGCCAGGCGAGTTGTATTCGTACCTGATTCACGAAGTGGGCCACCCGCTTTTTGCTTACCCGACCTATCCAAACTGGGCGCTATGGTCGCCGACCAGCGGGCTAAAGAGTGAGCGCTTGTTAGACCTTAAGGTTGCCGACTACGCGGGTGAAATCCTCTATGTCGATCAGGGGGATCACCTACCGGATGCGATTGACAAGGCAAGCCGCAAGCAGGCTTTCGGAGCTGTCGAAGGCCGCGAACCAAAGGCGGACCTGATGCCTCAGCGCCGTTGGATCGTCACCAAGCTCGATCTGTTACTCATGCAGGCAGTAGGTTACAAACTGAAGCGCACCTCGGCACTAGAACCGCTAAAACTCGAAACTAAAGAGCTTGCTGAGGCCTCTGTGGGGAAGGCCTATCGCGATGGCATGCGCGCTAGCGGAGGGATCCCGTACTATTATTGGGATATCGCAGTAGGGAAACTGCCGCCTGGGATGCACTTGGATTCCTATACTGGCACCATTCATGGCACACCCACTAGATCAGGTACCTACGACTTTATCGTTCGGGTTTTCGATTACGATAATGCTGACGGCATTGGTCTAGCGCATGCGACCCAGCTAGTAGTTAATTAGCAGGGGTTTGGATGCGTTGGAGTAGTTCCCGAGCGTAGCGGTTGTGGGGATCAATTTGAATAGCCTGTTCTGCCTCGCGGGCGGCTCGCTCGGTGCTTCCGGCCTGCAAAAAAGCGTTAGCCAGGTCTGTTTTTGCAATACTGTAGCTTTTCGCATCCAGTTTGCTTCCGGATTTTTCAAACTGTTCGCGTTGCTGATCTGCGTGTTTTTGAAAACGATCGACGGCCTCTTCCGTCTGGCCGGCGTTCAAATAGGCCGCACCCGCCATTACCGGATCTTTGGCTAGATCGGGGTTACTTTCAATTTTGTCGAGCGCGGCTTCTGCCTTCCCTTGGCGCAATTGCACATCGGCGAGAGCCATCGCGGCCTGAGAGTCGGCGGGCAAAGTGCGCAGTAAGGCCTCTGCCTCGGCCAATGTCCCCTGCCGAGAATGTAGTTCGACCAATCCCGCTAAGGCATCGCCGTTGTCAGGATTCGCTTGAGCGGCAGCGGTCAGGTACTGTAGTGCGGGACCGGGTTCTTCAAAAACATCCATGTGCATCGCGCCGAGCTGAGTTAGTAGTTCACTGTTGTTTGGATCTTTCTCCAAGGCCTGCTTCAGTATGCGAATGCCTTCTTCCCCTTTGCCGGAGTTCCAAAGCTTAGTCGCCTCAATGAGCTCCTTGGAGTGCGGCTCCTCGGGGGGTGAGGTCGGTTCGGGGTTCGGCTTTGCCGATGCCAGAGGTGTCTTCTTTTCCTCGATGGGGGCGCTTTCTACCGCCGGGGTGGTGGCTGCTACGGGGGCGACTGATTCCGTTTCCTCCACGGCGACGGGGAGCGGACGCGGCTTGTCGTTCAATTTGAAAGCGACATAGCCGACAGCGATTCCCAAGAACACAAAAATGGCGAGTTTTTTCATCCGAATACCTCGAGACCAAAGTAGTGAAGGCAACGCGCCATGTCAATGTCGACGGGTAGGGCTAGCCGCACTATTTTATCTAGTTAAATTGGTTACTTGGGAGTTATCAGGGCGGATCCGGCTCGGGCGAGTCCACAGAAAAGCTGCGACGACAATCCCACAGGACGCGGCGAGGGCTTTCAGCGGCCAAAAGAAACTTTTGAAGATCAGGGCGTAGCCGAGAGAAAGGCCCAGGAAAAGAGTCGCTACTATCTTTGCGCGGAGACCAACTACTCCATGCTCGTTCCACTGAACAAGGATGGGTCCCAGCTGGCGGTGCTGTAGCAGCCAGCGGTGGAGGCGGCGAGATCCCTTGGAGTAGAAAAAGGCGGTCAGGAGCAAAAAGGGCGTCGTTGGTAGCAGGGGCACAAATATTCCTATCAGCCCGATCACCAGAAATACGGTTCCTGCAATCACATACACGTAGCGCACGCCGATAAGCTAACCCGAGTGGAGTTTCAAAATAAAGAGAAACTCGAGATGGGTGCATGCATCAAGCTTCACTCTTGACTCGACGTTTGTGCTGAAAAATATTGAGTGCTTAAAGGGGGGTCAGTGAAGATTGCCTTTGTGTTCAATAAAAAAACTTCGGATTCTGTGGAGGAAGCGGAATTCGACACCGAAGAAACCATTGAGGCCATCGCTCGGGCGCTCGCTTTCGAGGGGAATGAAGTAGTCCAGGTCCCGATGTCCCGAGATGAGGCTTGGATTTCGGAGTTGCGAAAAGCCGCACCGGATTTGGTTTTTAATACAGCGGAAGGTTACTCCGGAATCGGCCGCGAAAGTTACGCCCCCATTGTATTTGAACAGCTCGGGATACCCTACGTGGGACCAGGGCCCTATGTTTGTTTTCTGACCTTGGATAAGTTTCTAACCAAAGAAATGGTGTCGCACCGGAGTGTACCGGTTGTAGAGGGGACCTTCATAACCCGGCCTAAGGAACTTGAAGCCTTGGCTAAGGATATTGCCTTTCCCGCGTTTGTAAAACCCAACTACGAGGGATCCAGCAAAGGCATTACGAGTCGCTCGCTTTGCCGCACCTATAATGAGCTTGTGGCCTACGGCAAAGAGTCATTAAAGCAGTTTCCTGAGGGACTCATTATCGAGCGGTTTATTCCAGGAAGAGATGTTTCCATCGGTTTTTTGGCAGGTCTCCCGAATGGAGGAATATTGGATCCGGTGGAGTACAAAGTTCTGGAATCGATGGGAGAGGAGTGGATTTACGACTACGAGTATAAAAACAAGATGGATGAGAAAGTGCGGGCAATATGCCCCGCCCAGCTCAGTGAGGAGCAAATTCAAAAGATTAAGCACTTCATGAAATTGAGCGTGGAGTCGCTTGGCATTGTGGATTTGGGACGCGCCGATTTTAGGGTAACTCCAGATGGCGATATTTTCTTTATGGAGTTTAACGCGTTACCCAGTCTTCAGCCGGGCGCCGGCATCTTCGAGGCCACGCAAAGGCTTGAGCTAACCTATACCGAGACTATTCAAAAGATTGTTGAGGCCGCCATTGCGCGCATGAAAATTCGGGGCAAACGCAATCGGCCTTCGCACCGCACGTCCGTACGCTCTCCAAAAGTGGGACTCGTTTACAACCTTCGCCGCAAACAGCGGCACGAAGAGGGCTTTGAGCAGGAAGCAGAGTTTGATTCCCCGAAAACCATCGAGGCCCTGTCCGGCGCGATCCAGTCGCTAGGGTTTGAAGTGATCCCGATCGAGGCGACCAAGGAGCTCGCTGAGGAGCTAAAACAGAAGGAGGTCAACGTAGTTTTCAATATCGCTGAAGGGATTGCCTCTCGCGCGCGCGAGTCGCAGGTTCCAGCGATTTGCGATCTCTTGGGCGTGGAGCATACGGGAAGTGATGCGACCTGTTTGTCGATCAGTTTGGATAAGGCCGTCAGTAAAAGACTGGTCTCCGCAGAAGGGGTGCTGACAGCGCAGTCCAAACTTTATACGCGGCCACCCAAAAAAGCACCTAAGGCCTCAGAGTTCCGCTTCCCAGTCATTGTGAAACCCAACAACGAGGGAACCTCCAAGGGCATTAATGAAAAATCCGTCGTCCAGAATGTCGATGAACTTATGGACGCAATGCAACGTCTGTCGAGCGAGATAAGCGGCCCTATTCTTGTAGAAGAATTTGTAAGTGGTCGAGAATTTACCGTAGGCGTATTTGGAAATTCCACACTCCGAGTTTTAGGACCGCTCGAAATTCGTTTTAAAGAGAAAAAGGAGAATCCCTATTCCATCTACACGCTGGAAGCCAAGATGGACGATTCGCCGGAGGACAATGAGTTTCTTCAACTCGTTTGTCCCGTTACCGATCTGGCGCCTGCAAGCCAGCGGCAGCTGCACAACAGCGCCAAGAAGGTATTTCGCGCATTGGGTTGTCGAGATGTTGCTCGGGTGGATTTTCGAATGGACGAGCAGGGAAAGCCCTATTTCCTGGAGATCAACCCCTTACCGGGTCTTACCCCACACTTTTCTGATCTTACGATCATGGCGGAACGCCTGGGCGTAGAGTACAATCAATTGATCAAAATGATCTTATACCCCGCGGTACAACGCTGGCGCGCCAACGAAAGGCGTTCGTTGCGTGCGCGGGCGATGAACTTGTGATGCCTAAGCACCCACACGACAATTCAAATCAGACCGAAAGACCTCGTCCGCGTCCAAGTGCACGGGAACTTGGGATCCGTGTGGGACGTTTTGCGGTCGGCGAGAACAATGCCATAACGGACGTAAAAGGTGTAAAAGTCGGGCATTGCACGAACATTGCGGATGAAGTGGAGATCCCTAACGGCGGTGGGACAACGTTGGTACGCACGGGAGTGACTGCCATTCTTCCGGCGGGCGGTAATATTTTCGAGCGTCGCCTGGTGGCAGGTGGCTTTGTTTTGAATGGTGTAGGGGAGATGTCGGGTCTCAACCAAGTCGTCGAATGGGGGCTCCTAGAGTCTCCTATCCTACTCACAAACACGATGTCGGTGGGTAAGGTGCACAGCGGAGTCATCGGCTATCTTGCCCAAAAATACCCTTCTCTTGGAACGAGTACGGACGTCGTAATTCCCGTGGTGGGGGAAACGGACGATTCCTTCTTAAATGACGTCAGGGTGGGACTTAATGGCCCCGCGCACGTCAAAAAAGCCATCGACTCTGCCCAATCGGGACCTGTCGAGCAGGGGTCACTCGGGGCAGGGACCGGGATGATGACGTGTGATTTTGCCGGAGGAATCGGTTCCTCCTCGCGGATCTTACCCAGTGAAGATGGCGCTTATACCGTGGGAGTTCTCGTTCTCTCTAACTTCGGAAACATGCGTAACTTGACCATTGAGGGAGCGGTTGTTGGGAGAGAGCTCGACAAGCTTTTTGGCGAATCCAACAGGCGAACCTACAGCTATGGCTCTATTATTGTGGTCGTTGGTACGGACGCCCCGCTACTTGGGAGCCAGCTCAACCGTATTGCAAAACGCGCGGCGCTTGGACTCGGGCGCGTAGGCTCGCATGCGGCGTATACCAGCGGCGAGATCATCACGGCGTTTAGTACCGCCAACCGTGTTCCACGCGGAAACGCTGACTCAAAAAGGCACATGACACTGCGGTTTATTGGAGACGCTTACATCAACTCCATTTACGAGGCCACTATCGAAGCGACAGAAGAGGCGGTGCTCAACGCCATGTTCTGCTCACACGGTATGAAAGGCCGTGAGGGGCGAGAAGCTCCCGCTATTCCGCACGAAACTGTTTTAGAGATCCTCCGTAAGGGAATGCCCGTCTAACTCCCCATCTTCCCGTTTTTATCTTTGGCACAGCGTATGCATTTCCATGGGATGTCCGCGATTAATCTGTCCGGGGATGAAGCATTCCCGGTAAAAAGGAGGAAAAAATGGGATCATTGATCAGTCGGGGTTGGGAGTCGATGCCAAGTCTGTTTGATAATAACGGCTTCCACCGCCTGCGCCATCTAATGGATCGGGCTTTTGAAGAGCCGATGATTGGGGCTCAAGCGCTGGTTCAGGCCGGAATGTTTGTCCCGGCGTGCGATCAAGAGGAAACAGAATCGCACTATCTGTTCACGTTTGATGTGCCAGGCATGACAAAGGACGAGATCCACGTAGACGTTAGTGGAAATCAACTCACCATTAGTGGCGAACGCAAAGAGGAAACGAGGAGCGATAAAAACGGTGAAAGGTACGTGGAGCGCCGAACAGGGAGCTTTAGCCGCACCTTTAACTTTCCGACCGCCGTGGAGGCCGAAGACGTGGAAGCGAACTACGAGAACGGTGTGCTTAGAATTGCCGTTCCGAAGACTGAAGCTTCGAAGAAGAGCCGAGTGAAAATTGCGGAAGGGAAGTCCGGAGTTTTCTCTAAGCTCTTGAACAAGTCCAAGGAGCGTGCGGCCTAAAAGCCGCGTTTTTCCGGGGCCCCGGCCATATCTCGACTTAGGATGGCTGGGGCCTTGTATTTTTCCCTTCGAATTGACTTTTGGTAAGGCTTACGCAATCTTAGTGCGCTACGCGGGAGTAGCTCATTTGGTAGAGCATCAGCCTTCCAAGCTGAGGGTAGCGGGTTCGAGCCCCGTCTCCCGCTCCAGTCTTTATTCTATGAACCGAACGTAATTTGTCGTCCCCAGGGTGTCCCAGAGTGCGCCTGTAGTCACGGTTCCATCCTGATCTGTTACTGTCACAGTGTCTGTCCCGGAGTATCCCGCGCTGCTTAGAGCGCTAGTCGGATCGACCGATCGGGGAACGAGGTATACCGGGTTGCCGCCGACCGTGAATTCGTAAACATCGTAGGCCTCGGTAACCGCCGTGAAAAAATCAATCTTGGCGACCATAGTGGAAAAAGCGGTAAAGACTTCAGTTTCGGTACCCAAAGTGTCGATCATGGCGAAGGGATTCGTATAGCTGGGTGAAACAATCCCGCACAGATCATAGGATTGATCGTATTCGGGGCCTGCCATAAAGATCTTCTCCGCCCCGGCGCTAAAAGTTTGGGCATAGACTTCTAGAACGATACTCGCGGCTTCATCCGCCGTCGGATACGTCACCGTTCCCCCGGAAGTCGTTTTGTAGTCGTCTCTTGAAAACTCCAACTCCGTTTCCCAAATCGGGTAGGCGCTGGTGTTGTAAGAGCTGCTATACGTCGAGAGGAACGTCTTCACCGCAGGAATTTCTGAATCGGGATCAGCGTCTGTTCCCGTAATCTTGTGGTAAGAAAATATGTCGAAGTACCCATCCGCGGAATAAGCATTTAGCACATCGTCCCAGTAGGTTTGGACGTGAGAATCGATGCTGTAGGTACCCCCATTCAAAACGTTCACGCCTGCGCCGTTGAGTGCGTTGTAACTATAAATCAGCTGCGCTGCGTACTGAGAAGCGTCACCGTAGTAAAAGAATTCGGAGTTAGATGTCGAAGCTGACTGAATCGAAGGTTCGTTATTAACCTCGTAATAGGCTATGGGCCCTTGCAATCCGGGCATATCGCCGGCGCTGTCATAGTCGTATCGCTCTACCAGATTTCCCAGAAAATACCCATAGCTAGTGGAGTTGCAGGGGTTCTGGCGATAGTTCATCAGGATATCCATGAAGCTCGGATCAAATGTTATCCCGAGAGATAGGAGCGTCGAATTGCAGGACACTTGATCCCAATCGGCATACGGAAAAACCGTGAGCAGGATATTGAAACCGTTGTCCTGCGCCGTTGTCACCTCGCCGTCCAGATCAGACCAATGGTAGCCAGACGGAAGAGATGCGGGGGAAGTTTGAATTTTCCCCCAAACTGCAGGCCCCGGATGGGGGCGTACCCAGCCGGCATTTGTCGCGGCGAGTGTGGTGTAGCTATCCAGAACACAAGTCGTTGTTCCGTCAGTAAGAGTGGTAAATATTTGAGTGAATCCGAAGTGAGAATCCTCGGAACGTATGCTCGCAAGCACGCAGTTCGCATAAAATAAAGTAGCAAAGAAAAAGACGACAATCGTGGATTTTGAGCGCATAGGATCTCCCGGTGTTGCTATTGTTTAGGCTTGGAGGTTTCGACCTGTTGTTTCAGCTTGTTAAGTCCGGCATCAAAGCTACCATTGATGTGTTTGCTTACGTCCACAAGCGAGCAAAAAAGCCTGCCGATGAAGCCGTTTTCCCCCCACACAGACCAGCGAACGACACTAGCGTTCCCATCAGGGAGGATTTCAATAGAGGCGTTTTGCGTCATGGCCTGTGGTTTAGTGTACTCCAATAGAAAGACCGTCTTTTGGTTCGGAACCGACTCAATGATGGTCGACGAGCCTTCGCCCATCTGGCCGTCGCTAGTCCAGCTTGATTTTGCACCGACACCCTCCTCAGGGCCGTCGAACGACATCACCATTTTTGGGTCAACTTCCTTCCAAGGCATCCAAACGTTCATTTTTTGTGAGTTATTAATCCACGGAAAAATTTCGGCGGCATTCGCCTCTATTTTGACTTCGCGATTGAATTCGTATTTTGGCGATTTGAAAGCTACGTAAATTAGAAAGATACCCAGTAGCACGCCCAGCGCAATGCCGATCTTTTTCGCCATGTTGAGTCCTGTGATTACGTGTTTAGAAAAGCCTAAATATTATATTAGGACTTTGTGCGAAAAGGTAAGGATTTTCCGGGGAGTGTCGTTTTAGCGGGGGAGGGCGGCAACCCAGATTGATAGAACTGAGTTGGCCCTCCCCCGACATCGAGAACTAATAAAAGCGCTTAGTTTGCGATTCCGCTCAAGCACAAGCGACTTATAGCCGTCTTGTCATTCTTGTCCGGACGCGGATCAGGATTGGTGCACTTGGAACCAATCTTATAGGAATCCACGTAACCGGTTCTCCCAAACCTTGCGACATCGGATGCGATCTTGTCGCAGGCTTGCTGTGCGGCTCCAAGATTAGTCGCTGTTAGGCGAGTGGGGGCGAAACCGATTCCCATGATGTCTTTTGTACAGTCTTTGCCCCAGTAGAACGCGATTTCCTGCAGAGTTTCCTCTCCACCATGTCCATTTTTTCGCAGTAAGAGAGATAGTTTTGTATCCAATACCGTGGCGTAGCATTTTTCTCTGTCGGACTCATTTTCACACTCAGCTATATCCAAGTGAGCCGCGTGAGCAGCAATTGAAACGAATAGTAGACCTAAAACGAAGCGAGTCATTAGCCCTCCAACCTAAATAATGTTTAGATCTTCAGGTAACAGCTGTGTTGCAAGGAGTCAACGCTTGCACGCTTTGACTGAGATGCCGCTGTGGTAGGGTCTTGCCGATTATACTGATTTTCCAAGGCACTCTAGGATCAAAAGGAGAGAAGCTTCCTGGGGAAGCTTGGAGGTATCGAGTTTGAGATCTGGGCTCGAGGGAGCTTCGTAGGGATCGTCAATTCCCGTGAACCGTTTGATTTCCCCCGCACGGGCTTTTGCGTAAAGGCCCTTAACATCACGTTGTTCACACACATCCAAGGGTGTTGCGATGTGTATTTCCCAGAACCGATCGCAGGCTTTCCGAAGTCGTTCTCTTGAAGAGGCATAGGGTGCGATGAGTGCGAGTACGACGAGCTTACCTTCGCGTGCAAGAGCACCCGCCCGCGCTCCAGCACGTAACAAGTGCTCGATGCGACCTTCTCGGCTAAAATCTGTCTGGGGAAATTCCTCACGCAGTTTGTCTCCATCCAGAAACTCACTGGAATATCCGTAGGAGTCCAGAGCTTTGCACAAAGCCAGACCTATTGTGGTCTTACCGGATCCCGATAGACCGGTAAGAAGAATGACTCCGCTTTTCGGTAGATGGTACCTAGCGGGCCTTCCGATTACGAAGGGGCCGTTTAAAAGATTCTGCTTGTTGTAGACGAGAGGGCTGAAGTTCTCGCCTCGTGTGCAAGCGTAGCGGTAAACGGCGTCGCCCGCGGCGACGTCCCATTCCATACACGGCGCAAAACGGGGGTAGAGATCCGCGCGTCCCTCGGCAACCGCACAGAACTTGAGGGAACTTCCCGCTCGTACAATGCCGCTCACCCGAACGTTTTCCAAAAAAGTTTCGTCCGTGGGAGATGGGTGGGAGGCACTCATTACGATTTTGTAGGGTGCCACAGAGGAGGCCGACAGCAGTCTTTCTGGCCTGCCGTTACCATTCACTCTCCAGGATCCTTTGGATTCTTCTGCGTAGTAGAGCACGTTTTTGGCCGGTGCAAAGACAACGCCCAGTACCGGTTTTCCGTTTGTTACGAGTGCAATGTTGACGGTGAAGTCATTAGCCCCCTTGATAAATTCCTTTGTTCCATCGAGAGGATCGACGAGCCAAAAACTTTTCCATTTCTTTCGCTCTTCAAAAAGGGGGAGAGAGGATTCCTCTGCTACGATTGGCAACTCCGGATAGGATGCCCTCAAAGCGGTTACAATATGCTCGTTTGCTGCCGTGTCTGCCTCGGTAACGGGGGAGTCATCGTGCTTTGCTTCTACGGAAAACCCAGCTCGTCGGTGTTCTAAGATTAGCTCGCCCGCATCTCGGGCAATGGAGAGGATCTCTTTTAGATCGACGCTCATTTTTTATCAGGGTCCCACACTATTCCGCGGTCTTTCATGAGCCGCGCGACGGCGTTTACCTGCGCTCGAACCCCTTCAGCTTTGCTAACGCCAAAGTGGAGATCGGGATTAAAGTCCGTTGTTCTTTTTCCCAACCAAACGGTCTGGATACGTACCCGGCCGATTACGGTGTAGATATTTTCAAGCTCTTCGCGAGTCAGTTCCGCCGCGGTAACAATCAGAATTATACCTGCCTCAAGAAACAAATTGACGATTTCCGCCATCCTACGGAGGTGTTCCGAACGGTATTCGTTTGAACTAGCTAAGTCACCGTCCAAACCGTGAACGACATTCCCCATTTTCAGATAGTAGACGATCTTGTTTCCTTGGAACAGGGCCCCCTCCAGAGCTTCCGCCAGGGCTTGGCGGTCACTCGTTTTCTCTCCTGTAATTAATACCAGGCTGCTTCTCTGTCCGTATTGTTCAGCCCGCTTTTGCGGTGGAATTTTGCTTGGATGCCATTTGATGTTTCGAGTAGTAACCTTTTCCCTTAGTGGTGCTTCATCATCTGGTTCTATGCTAAGGAACTGACCTCCGCCGCTCAGACGGTGGTTTGAGACTAGAACAAAGCGGGAAGCGAGTTCGCCTTCGGCCGCGAGATCGACTGGGATAGCGGACTTGGTCAGCAAGGTTAACTTCCCTGCCTCCAAACTGCCGATTTCTTTTTTCTCCGATTTTCGAAACGCTCCAGCATCGAAAACGCTTTTAATTTCTTCTACTACAACGTCTACCGCGGTAGTACTCGATTTCAGGAGGTATTTATCCCCTTTGCGTACGGGCTCCTTACCCAGCCAGAATAGGCTACTTGTAAAACGCTTTCCTATTTGAGGAGGTGTTGAAACGAGAGATACGATCTCGCCACGGCGCACATAGAGTTCGTCTTCAAGCGTGATACCGACTGCTTCCCCCGCCCGAATGCTATCAGGCGTTGCGTTGAAGGCCTCTATACTCTTGATTCGACTTTTCTTTCCACTCGGAGAGAAAAAAACTTCATCACCTGCTTTTGCATGCCCCGTTTGAACGGTTCCGGCGATGATACGTCGTTGATCTCCTGACTCAGTAAACTTGTAGATTCCCTGGACTGGTAGCCGTAATGGGAGCTCGTCAGCGGGCTCCGCCATCACAAAGTTCTCTAAGGCGCCGAGGACGCTGACTCCGCGATACCAGGGCGTGTTCGGTGAAGCGGTGGTCAGGTTGTCCCCATGAAAACCACTGACCGGAATGAACTGTTTTGGAAGTACGTCGACACTGCTAAGAAACTTGGAATATTCATTGGAAATCTCATTGAATACTTTTTGAGAGTACTTCACCTGATCCATCTTGTTCACTAGTACCACTATTTGCTTCACCCCAAGGAGGGAGAGCAGGTACCCGTGCCGAAGCGAATTTTCCCTAATCCCTTCTTTGACATCGATGACGAGGAGAGCCGCCTGGGCCCGACTAGCTCCTGTTACCATGTTCCGTACGAACTCTATGTGCCCGGGGGCATCCAGAATCAGGTAATCCCGACTTTCACTTTTGAAGAAAACGCGTGCTGCATCGATCGTGATCCCTTGCTTTCGTTCGTCGTTCAGCGCATCGATCAGGAAGGCATATTCGAAAGGCTTGGAGTTGTTTTGGCAGTAGGCCTTGATCCGCTCTAGCTTGCCATCGGGAAGGCTGTTGGTATCGGCGAGTAAACGACCGACGATCGTGCTCTTTCCGTGATCTACGTGTCCCACCACCACGATGTCCATTTGCGGACGAGGCTCCCTAGATAGATCGGGTTGGGACTGTTTTTTTAGAGTGGTAGCTCCCATTACATGTAACCGCCTCTTCGAAGCTTTTCCAGGCCTCCTCCGTCTTCTTCGTCCTGAGCGCGCCCGGCACGTTCCGCAACCTTCTTTAGCTTTCCTGACTCCAACTCACTGATAATTTCTTTAACGTTACGAGAACAGGATTCGATTGGCTTCGTGCAGGGGCCGCACCCGAGTGAACGGTAGCGTGTGCCGGAACCCTGATCATAGTACAGCGACACAGTAGGAATATTTTCGGCATCGATGTACTGCCAGATATTTAGTTCGGTCCAATCGAGCAGCGGGTGGACTCGCACATGGCAGTCTGGCGGGAAACTCGTATTGTATTGATTCCAGAATTCAGGAGGTTGATCCCCGACGTTCCATTCATTACTTTTGTCTCTGGGGGAGAAATAGCGTTCCTTGGATCGAGATCCCTCTTCGTCGGCTCGTACTCCAACGATTACTCCGCGAAATGGTGCGGGATTGGTTTCCCGTTTGTATGTGTTGGATTTGTGATCGAATCGGTAGCGCGGGCCGGTTCCGTCCAGGGTTTGGCGAAGGGCATCTGTTTTTAACTTCTGGCAACAGGAAACCCGATCTAGATTCCCATCCGGAAAGGTTTCTTTGTTTTTAAGCGCCTCTTCGTTTTGACCATATATTACATTGAGGTTCCATTCCGCCGCCAGTCGGTCTCTGTATTGAATCATTTCGGGCAACTTGTAGCTAGTGTCGATGTGTACCAGCGGAAATGGGACGTGGCCGAAAAAAGCTTTGCGGGCTAGCCAAAGAAGCACTGTACTGTCTTTCCCGATTGACCAGAGCATTGCGAGATTATCAATTTCTGAATACGCCTCGCGTAAAATGTGCACGCTTTTGCTTTCCAGTTTCCTGAGTGGATCCATGCTTAAATCCTTCGGATTGAAAACGTTCTGTGGTCGTGTCGGAACCACCAATACATGAACTTGAACAAAAGTTTAGCTGGTGCCTGTTCCTCGGGTTCGGACTTCCTGGAACGGGAGCCATTGCGGTTAAGTTAATGCGAGGTGTTATGGGTGGGTTGGAGGCGCAGGGCGGGCATTGTCTCTGAAAATAAGATTACCGTAGGTGTAGGTGTGGTGTAGGATGCGCCCGATGAGTAAAGTGCCTTACCGTGGGAGCTGTTTCTGCAAGGGAATCCAGTTTTCGCTTGCTGCAGAGCCCCGTGCGTGTGCGAATTGCCATTGTACCTACTGCCAGCGTTCCAGCGGAGCCCCTTTTGTCACCTGGGCCGTGTTTCAAAAGCTGGATCTCGCGATGGAGGATCCCTCAGCCCTCCTCCGGTGGTGTCAGTCCTCTGAGTTTTCAAAAAGAGCATTTTGCGGGTCTTGCGGTACTTTGCTCTTTTTTGAATCCGAGTTATGTGTCGGGGAGTTACACGTTACCTATGTTTCCGTCGAGGGACTCGCGCAAAAGCCGAAGTACAATTGCTTTGTTGATCAGAAGGTGGACTGGGTGACTTTAGAGTCCGACTTGATACCTTTGTCTTCCGACAGCCAAGAGCTCGGCCACTACAGAAAAGTCCAGTCACTATCGACACCGGAATAAGATGGCCTTCGCGGGCTTTTTAGTTGCAGGAATGTCCCGAAAAGCGATCTTTCAGCGCATTGCAGTTTTGCGAGATTTCCGTGGAAGAGAGCTCTCGGTTATAGACGCCGAAGTAAGCGATTTCCCCGTTGAGGAAGTCGTTGGCAGCGTTGGTGTAGGTAAGTGTATCTGGGACGGTTGCGGTCGCTTGTGTGTAGGTGGTACTTCCAAAAGCGAGAGACGACGCGCTTTCCACTGTCCCGTCAAATGCTAGATTCAGAGTTCCGTCGGCGAAATCGAATAGTCCTACAAGATGCGTCCAGGTAGCGGCGCTGACTGACGTCGTAGAAGTTGCTTCCAAAAAAGCGTCGCTGGTTTTACTTCGGGCGGCAATGAGTACTTTGCCAGCGTTGGCGCCATCCCCGCGAAAATTCATCCAGAGACCGGCCTTGGTGCCATCCACGCTAACGAAGAATATATTGTTGTCGTATTTGCCACTTTCCAAGGAAGTGTATCGAACCCAAAAATCTATTGTCACTGCGCTTGCGCCGTTGGACTTGTTACCGATCGTGTTTGTGCCGAGACTTACATAGTCGTCAGTTCCGTCCAGTACTAAACGGTAGGGTGAGGTTGAGCTGCCATCGCCGTTCCAACCGCTGGTGGCTCCGCACCCTGAGAAACCCGTGAGCGTGCCGGTCAGTGCCCCAATTAGATCGGTCCAGCTTAAAGTCGCGCAACCCGTCGCAGGAAAAGTGCTTCCATCGTACTTCGAGGCATCGAGCTGATAGACGAGACCGGAGGTAACGGTAGTTGGCGTTGGGTCGCCGTTGTCGTTCCCACCGCCGCTGCTGCCGCCACCGCCCCCACCGCCGCAGGCGGCAAGCTCCAGAGCGAGCAGGCAAATTGCAACGATGCGTTTAGAGTTAATCAAATGAGTCCGAAATTAGGGATGCTAACACTAAGTGTAACCCCAAAAGCCGTTCGGGTACTAGTCGCCAGTTCTTTTCTTGGTGAACCAGTTATCTAGTTCCGCTAGGCGCTGCGCGATATTCTTCTGGATGACTGGTTCCTGCTCAAGTGCGCTTATCCGAAGGGGTTCGGCGCTGAGAACCGGCTGCCCATCGAACGCAAGTAGGAGTCTTGTAGACAGGAGCTCGCGCCTAGTGCCGACTTTTGTCACCGAAATCCCGTGCCAAATATTGTCTCTTGTTATTTTTATCTAGATCCCTACAATACGCTCTAGTCCTACATCTATATTTGCTTCTAACACTATTGAACGGGTTTTTTTTCGGGGGATTCATGCGATCTACATGGGTATTTCTCGTGCTTCTTAGCATGGGACAGGCGGCCTTCGGGGACGCTGTGCTAACAGACTCTCTGTTGGCTAACCGTGCCTATCTCTATGAGCGCCAGGAGTTTCGGTCTCATACCGGTGAGTCCAACAACCTAGACCCCAAGCGACTCTACTGGGGCAGTTCCAACTCAATGATTCTGCGCTTTCCGGTTACTAGCTATTTGGACGGAAAAGCGGAGCCCTTTGACTGCGGCCGCGACTGCCGCCTCAACCCTCGGCTAATTAGTAACAATGTTCTTTTTGATCCAGATCCTAAAGCTTCCGAACGGGTAGATTCCCCGCTTAATATTTCCGACTTTTTCTGGGTCTGGGGCCAATTCTTGGATCACGACATTGTGCTCACGCCTGTGGACAAGGTTGACAATGGTAGGAGCAAAGAAGGGCGGGAACCCTTTCCGATTTTGGTGCCGCCCGGAGATCCTGCATTTGATCCCAATGGGATCGGAGTCGAACAGCTTCCGTTTAGTCGATCGAAATTTCGCGTCTACGATGGCGTTCGGTTCCAGATCAACGAGAACACGGCGTTCATAGACGCGTCTGTGGTCTATGGATCCGACGAAAAGCGAGCGAACGCTTTGAGGTCCAAATTGCCGGACGGACGTCTCTCTCCCTATTTGACAATGAGTCGCGGACCCCACAGGGATTACCCTCTGCTCCCATACAATACCGTGGGTTTACCCAATGACCCGGACAACAACCCACGCTTTCGTCAGGATCATTTTTTCATGGCGGGAGATGTTCGGGCGAACGAGCAGGTCACGCTGACCGCATTGCATACTGTGTTCGCGCGCGAGCACAATTACATCGTCGGATTGATAGAGCAGACACTGATTGCTAATCGCTTGCCAGCTCTATCCCCGCAGAAGCTCTATCATCTGGCGCGTATGATTGTGGGTGCCGAAATCCAGGTAATTACCTACCGAGACTTTTTGCCCTTGCTGCTCGGAAAAAGCAGCCTGCCTGGGTACGAGGGGTACAATCCGAATATCAATCCCGGAATTTTGAGTACGTTTTCGACCGCCGCCTTTCGATTTGGGCACAGCATGGTGCCACCGAAGCTCTTGCTGGCCGATCGAACAATGCGCCCGCGGGCCCAAATTTCTGTTCGGGATGTGTTCTTTGAGAAGGTTCCGGACCTATTACGATCGGGAAGCATGGATGATTTTCTGCGCGGAGCCGCCAGGCAGTCTGCTCAGAACATCGATGTAGTGATCTCCGACGATCTTCGCAATTTCCTTTTTGGTATTCCCGAGATCCCGGCCGTACTGGCAAAGCACTTGAAAATTCCGAAGGGCCTTGATCTGCCGGCACTCAATATTCAGCGAGGACGTGATCACGGCATACCGCGGTACAATGAAGCGCGACGCTTTTACAAACTCGCACCCGTGCGCAATTTTGCCGACATCACCAGCAATGTTGCCGTCCAAAAACGGCTCGCGTCCGTATACAAGAACGTCGAAGAGATCGATACCTGGGTAGGAGGTCTAGCGGAAGATCATGTTCCCGGAGCGATGGTCGGCCAGTTGTTTCAGGCTGCTATTCTCGAACAGTTTCTCCGCCTTCGCGACGGTGATCGCTTTTGGTATCAAAACCAGCTACCTCCGTTCCTGCGAGATTGGGTAGAGCAGCAATCGCTCACAACGATAATACGCCGGAATACTACGATTGGCCCGGAGTTTCCCAAAAATGCTTTTGTTGTTGGTAGCTAAGGTTCGATAATTTTTCTGAAAACTATCGGGCACGCTTTGCCGAGATCGGAGTTACTTCGCGAGTGGCTAAGGTCTTTCTTGTTCTCAAAGCGATAGAGCCGACCTGGTTTGGCTACTCGCGTGCCGTCTGGGCGCAGGTAGGATGGCGCCTCACCAAGATCCTTTACATTGGGCACAGTCGCTGCGATCGAAGCCAGTGTTTTAACTGAACTGATTATTTCAAGCCCGTTGCGGGATTGATCTGCAAGTCGTTGAAAGACAGTAAGGGTGTGCTCACCGGAATCGAAGATTTCCCCTGGCGGGTTGTTCAGTGCCGCCGAATCCGTAACGGGTAAATCCATCGTCAAAAAATTCCCCGGTAAGGCGCGAATTTCAACATTCCTATAACCCTGTTTCGTCGCATACGCGAGCAGGGCATTACCGGCTCGCTCCGTCATCTCTGCATTCAGATCATTTACGTAAAAAATTACGCGTTGGTTGCTTTCGGCGAGTTTGTCGAGTCGAGCCTCAGCCACTTCCAGCCGAAGCGGGGCCCCGGGCCCAATCACAGTGCTGCCCGACTCCACATTTGCCGCGCCATACTCGATGTGTACCCATGGATCTTTGGCATTGGCCGCCGTCAGGAATCCTAGTCCGAAGGCAAGCATAATCCAGAGTTTGGGCATCCTTTCTATTGTACACGACTATCTCGCCTACGAAGTGAGCTCTTTAGGGCTATTCTCCCGCGTTAGCTATTGAAGGGGCCCACGGGGGGTTCCATTGCCAGGAGGAAACATGAGAAAAACTAGTTTGGTACTTACGGTAGCAGCTCTGCTTCTGACCGCAGGGACCACTTCGTCGGCGGCTGTCTCGAAGAATCAGCGGCGCCTTGTATTGGTTTCAAGTTTGCAGAAATTTGGCCTGAATAAATACAAGTGGCTTTATAGCTTTCTCGACGCTTCGACCATTAGCATGGGTCAGGCAGGTCTGGGAGGAAATTACGCGGGTGTGTCGGTCATTCAGGATGCTAACGGGACGAAAGCAACCTTTGTGAATTGCCTTCGTCACACGTCGGCCAACCCTTCGGTGAAAGCCATCGATGTTGTACTGTCTCTGCACGGTGCTGACGAAAAGCTGTATTTTCACGATGGCAAAGTCGTCGCATCGGATCTTGAAGCGGAATTGAAAACAATTCCAAATCGCTCGAAGTTCCGTTTGATGTACAACTTGGCCTGCTATGGATCTACACACAGGAACAACTTCCGAAATAGTGGGTTTAGAACTGCTATCGGATCGCGCAAGGTAAACACCGCTTCGGCCTCGGAGTACCCGGTGTTTATTTCTCGCTGGAACATGGGGCACAACGTGAGCTTTATCTTCGCGCAGACCAATGCGGATCCGGCGGTCCAGGTGAGCGATAATGTGGCAAAGAGCTGGGGATTTAGCGATGCCGACAGCTTCAAGCTCATTAGCGGTACGACCGGTCTAACAATCAACTCGAACGCAAACTAAGACGTGATAGTAGGGGGGATCCTTGGATCTCCCCTCTTTTTTTGGGAGAGAATCATGCGCTACTTACTTTTGATTGTCGCTTTACTTGGCGGGCTCTACTTCTGGAACATGGAACCTTCGGTGAGTGAAAATGCTTCGGTTCCGTTTCAAATTGAAGTTGTCAAAGAGGACTTCGTCCCCGCCGCTCCCAAAGTCTCGGTCCCACAGAAGCAAACGGAGGAAGTATTGGAAACTGCGTCCGAAGATCCGGAAACGGTGGACGAGGACGCCTTTGTGGCTCAGTTGCTGGAGCGCTTTCGTTTCATCGCGGAGCTTCCCGGCGCCCATGATCTCGCTTGGGACATTCGAGACGCGCTCATTGATAATCCCGGTGCGTTTGACATGAGCGCTATTACCGAAGGATCCGAGAATTTGCTCAAAGCGGACTATCTCGACCACATGATCCCGGACCCGAACCTCAGGGCCAAGTGGGTGGCGTTGATGGACATCGTTCTTAATTCGCGTCCCTCCGAATGAAACTCAGCGGTGCTGCGTAATCCCGGTCGGCGGTCGGGCGTCGGCCCCTCGATTTCCGCCTCATTTATCTGAAGAGAAACTCCGAAATTAGTAGTGGAAAGATCCGAATTGTCAGGACGGGACTAAGAGCACATGACGCGACAAGTCGAAGTCACGAGAGATTTAACTGTGTTATATGTGACTACCCAGTACTACCTGCCTTTGCTTCTAAGGAGCTTGCGTACGCTGCCTGGGGAGTGTCGTAAACTCGTCGCATGGTATTCTTCGGCATCTGCTCCGAATGGAATTGTTGACGCAGCGCCTAACGTTGGAGTTGTGCCCGTTGTTCCGAAGGTTGAGAATTTTCACAAGTCCTACGCACTGAATCGGCTCATCGAGAGGGTCGAAACTCCATGGGTGATGGTGTCCGATGCCGACATGTTGTACCCCCAAGTGTTTGGGAGTTCGCTCCAGCTGGATTCCGAAAAATCCATATACCGCTTTTTTGTCGCTCGTTTTACCCCGGAGTACACAGAAACAATCATGGCTGAAAAATCCAATTGGGAGGCTACGATTCCAATGTATTCCGGAAGGTGGGTAGTGCCGGGACGGCTCGGCAAACTAAAAAGCCTGCTGTTTGGCAGAAGAGCACTTCGGCCTCAGAACTTTTATGAGATATATGCGAGCCAAAATCCTTCCATATATTCCACTTCATTGCTCAAAAGAGTGAAGGGCTACGACGAGTCACTCTACGGCTACGGTGGAGAGGACGCCGATCTGACTTCCCGTTGCGCGCAGGCAGGCAGCATTGAACATCGTATTCCGCTGATAGTCGGTCACCTCTACCACCCTTCTGTGACAGATTTTGCGAGCTATCGAGTGGGTTCTGTTTCCTTGAGACGCCAGCGAGCTGAGTTCTGGAATCGAGTGAGAAGGAAAGTGGTCAAGGCCATCACGAAAAAAGCTGCCTAAACACGGGAGCGTGCTGATGAAGTTGTTCGAACGAGCCAAAGAATTGTTACGAATACTAAAAGCCGTCCTGAGCGCGATCTTTATCAAGGATCGACCCTTGGAATTTGTTACGGCCTTAGTGAGGGACTATAGAATACAAAAAAGCTCCTGCCGCCTTTCTCTATACGTGACCTCAGTATGCAGCCTAGATTGTGAAGAGTGCATCATGCAGTTTTTGATGAAGGCAGACCCCAAGTACCAAATGAGCTTAGAGGAACTAGAGCGTTTCATTCAGGCGTCCGAGTACTCGAACTATAGTTTTGATTTTCTCCTGACCGGGGGGGAGCCGCTCATCTGGAAGAATCTGAGAGAGGGGCTGAAACGCCTTCGCCGGTCACGAATTTGCAATAGTATACAGATTCTCTCAAACGCCATGAACATCGATCGCCTTGACGATGAGATAATGGGGTACCTGGATGGATTGCGCGTATCAGAGTATTCAACCAACAAGGATAATATTCAGATCTTACTTAAGAAGTGGCCGGACAAAATCTGGTTTGTAAACCGAGAGGAGTTTTGGATGAACCCGAAGACTCCTGTTCCGGGAACGCTTCCGGCAAAGTGCCTCAATCCCGAAATGTTGCTCTACAAAGATCAGGTGTTTGCTTGTCCGCACTCTCGATCTATTGCCTTGTCCGCGCAGAGCGAACTGCGTCTTGGTAACCCCGTGGCTCCGCATTTCATGAAGGGGTTATTCTGGCTAAAGTTCGCCCAGCAGGCGGAGATATGTACCCGCTGCATTTCCAACCAGCGTGTGCGCGAAAAGACGAAAAAGACGAGAAATATCGTGCGCCCCGAACGGGCAGCTTAGTCCGCTACCTCACCCTGTCAGCCTTTTCACGTGACCAATGTGGTTGAGGTTTTGCGGTCACCTCTTTACACTAAACGGGGTTCTTTTCTCCGGAGACTCCATGAGCGACGCTACCTTTAAACCGTATACGCGTAGGGAAGAACTTGCCAACGCTATCAGCCATGGGCTGGGCGCCTGCTTGAGTGTGGCGGCGCTAGCAGTGCTGATAGTGTACGCGAAAGACGGCTGGCGTATGCTGAGTTTTAGTATTTACGGGGGCTCCCTCATCTTGCTGTTCTTGGCGTCCACGTTTTATCATGCCTTTCGGGATCCGCGCCTGAAACAGGTGCTTAAGATCGTGGATCATAGCGCTATCTTTGTCTTGATTGCGGGCACGTATACGCCGCTGCTGCTCGTTACCCTTCGAGGAGTCTGGGGTTGGGCTCTCTTCACCGTGATATGGGGGCTCGCTACTTACGGGGTCGTTCTGAAGCTATTTGCCCGCAACATGTCTCGCGGCTTTTCTCTGGCACTGTATCTAGGTATGGGTTGGTTGGCCGTGGTGGCGATTCGTCCTCTGATGCAAGAGCTCCCCATAGGCGGAATCTGGTGGCTATTTTCGGGCGGGCTTTGTTACACCGTTGGGACGCTTTTTTATGTGCGGAAACAGATGCCGTATAGTCACGCAATCTGGCATCTGTTCGTCCTGGCGGGGAGTGCCTGCCATTTTTGTTGCATGCTTTTCTACGTAGTTTAGTCCTCAATGAAATATTCTTTTGACGGCCGTGTCTCTTGTCTCTA
>JACKAF010000005.1 GCA_020635235.1 Pseudobdellovibrionaceae bacterium
GAAAATTGTAAGCCGCACGAAAAGTTGTGAACTCACTCGGTTTCCAACTAAGCGTCGGAACGATGTTATGGTCCACCTCGTTGGAGTCCAAGTTTACAAGAAGATCCCCGCGTAGACCAAGGTACAAGGTTTCGGTAAAACCGTATTGCGGGTAAAGGTACACGCTGAATTCCCGCTCCACCGGATTGCCCGGAGGCGTCTCGGCCCGGTACCAGGCTTCGCTCTGCAAAAGGAAGGCGAGGCGTTGATTGTCACGCCACTTTCCCACCAAATCGAGGCCGAGCATTAGTTTCTTTGTCCCGTCATTGGCGACGCGGCCCAAGTAGTTGAGCCCCACCTGAAAACCTGAGTTGTTTGCGAGATCCGCATAGCTCACCAAGCGCAAATAGTGGGTCGGCACTCTTGGTGTACTACCACCGCCGTGGACGTGGCCGTATTTTCTGCCGGAAGTTACGCCAACCGTTAAGTCCAGAAAGAAGGGCAGGGGGAAAAGCGTACCGAACTCAACGCCAAGATCGAGGACTCCTTCTTGATCAAAAAAACGCGTGTGGGCTTTGGGGGCAGTGACAAAGGCCCAATCGTGGCGGTGAATCTGATTAAGCCTCCCAACGCCCAGGAAAAACTGGCCAACTTTGATACGCGAGCGGGGAATGAGTTTCGTGGAACTGATGAAAGCTTCATGCAACTCAAAAAAGTAATCTCCCCCTTCCAAATGAGCCGCCATGCCAAGGCGCCCGTCAAAGAGGTAGTCGGCGGGGGAATACACAATGAGCTCGGCTTCCCGTAGCACATCGAATTGCGATGGTCCGTTGCTCCCAAAGCCGCCATAGAGATCTACGGCACCGGATATCCCTAGCCCCGCGTTGTCTGCCAACGAGAGACTGGAGAATCCGATGCCGATCATTACGATGATGAGGAAGAACTTAGTGCGCATGGGGAGCTATTTCCGTTTCAATGGCCAGGTCCTGCACCTGCGCATCCTTAGTGCGAACTAGAAAGATCTCTCTTCCTTGCGCCATTTGGTGAATGTGAGCGTGCAGCAGATTTTTTTGAGAAAACTTCTCGAATACGTCCAAGCCCACTTCATCGGCTTCGCTGTAAACAGAGATGGCAAGATTCAGCTTTCCCTCTGGCCCGATCACGCGTTTTGCCGTTTTCTGGTTTTCGCCCATGCCATACGAAACGCTCAGCTCGTTTCTAGCCGAGCGCCTGAAGCTGATGGTGACCCCGCCCTCTTTGTTTTCTTTTGCATTGGTTAACAAAGTAACTTGGTCATCCAGGTTCGGAAGCGTTACCAAAAGGTGGTAGCGCGTATCTCCTCTAGGCCCGTCCAGCTTCAGATCCACTCGCTCGGAAACCGCGCCGTCCCTATCGACTTCAAGCTGGAGGCGTTTCGGACGCCTCGCTTTTGCGGAAGGCGGGGCCGCGGCACCCGCGTCTTCGGCTCCTCCATGAGCGTGCTCGGGTATGTTGAATTTAATGTCCAAAGCCCCTACTTGGGTGCCGTCGTTGGAATACTCCACACCCACCGAGCGGCCAGTTCCGTTGCCTTCTTCAATGTGTGCGTGCAAAAGCTCCAAGCCTTGGGTGCTTTCTTCCACTTCGACGCCAATTTCATCTGCCTCGTTGTAGAGTGAAACTTCGAAAGTGAATTGCGTCGCTGCCTCTTTAAGGGGCTTCTCCACCATCTTCATGGCTTGCCCCTGGAGTCCATAGAGTACTCGCAACTTTTCGTTAGCAATCAGTACGACCTGAATCCGTGCTCCACCGGCCAGACTCTCATCCGTGTGGGCGAGGAGGCTAACATGGCTTCCTACCTGCTTAAGATTCGCTTGAATACGGTACAGATTATTACTCTGGACCTTGTCTACCTTGAGATCCGCTTTTTCTACGATGGTGAACGCATCCGCTGAAACCTGCGTGCGGCTAGCGCGGACAAAGCCATCGCCTGTACTTACCTGGCTGCAGCCGATAAGTGAGAGAATGAAGATTCCCGACAATATTAGAACGTGTTTGTGAGTGCGCATGAGAGACTCCTAAAAAACCAAATCAAAAAAAAGAAACAAAAAGCCAAAAGGACAAAGAGTAGTGGGATCTGAATTTAGGCGAACGGAGGAGACTGTTTGGGAGCAAAGCCGTAACGGTTGTTTACCCACAAAAAAGAAAAACTTGGGGTGGAAACTTCGGAATAGCGCTGGGACGGCGCGGGTACTGAGGCTACCCGGCTCAGCTCGCCCCGATTCCGCAAGACCACAAGCACGTGGCAGGCGTCGGCATCGCCGTGCTTGGAGGCCAGTTCGAATGCAGCATTTGGGGTTTCGGACTTACTCCCATGCGATTCTGTGCTGTGGGCCGCCACGTGGGCCGAGCCATCGAGAGTGTGCGGGACTAGGATGAAGTGGGCACTGCGCGCAAATAGACTGAGAACGAAAACGAGTGCGATAAGCGCTGTTTGCGGACGGCGGATTGTCTTTGGAAACTTCATCTACGCACAAGAAGTAACACTACTGGGCCCTCATTCTCAAGCCTGAATGGGGGGCATGGCGATAATTCTTTAGATAACAGGGGCTTGACTAAGGCGGCTTAGCGCAGGCCCTTAGGGATTACTACCCGATCCAGTAGCTCGAAGGCGGCGTGAACAATGAGTGCCAAAACGGCGGCGGGGATAGCTCCCTGTAGAATGATGTTGAGATCGTTTAGGCCTAGGCCCGTTACAATAGGGTCCCCGTAGCCGCCCGCGCCGATGAGGGCCGCGAGCGTGGCCGTCCCGACGTTGATGATGGCGGAAGTCTTTATTCCGGAAAGAATCTGACGACTGGCTAGTGGCATCTCAATGAGGCGCAATTGTTGGAGGGGTCGTAGGCCAAGGGCTCGCCCGACTTCCAAGAGTTTGGGATCGATGTCCACGAGTCCCACGTAGGTGCTGCGTACAATCGGCAACAAGCTATAGAGGAAAAGCGCCACGAGCGCCGGCACCACTCCAATTCCAAATAAAGGAATAAGAAAACACAAGAGCGCCAAAGAGGGCACCGTTTGAATCATGCCGGTAAAGAGAAGAATAAAATGGCCAAGTACACGGTAGTAGCGGGCGACTATCGCGAGTAAGACTCCAAAAACGATCGCAAAAAGCATGGAAAGGCATACCAAGAAAAGATGCTCTTTGGTCAGCCGCCAAAGGGTATCAAAGTAGGTATTCCCCTTATGATCGAGATGCAGAAAATCGGCGGCGACCGCTTGGATGGGTTCTCCATCGACCTCTACCCGCGCGTTGAGCTCAGCGATAGTTTTTTCGGTGAGGCGTCCCTCAAGCGTCGCACGCATCGCATGCCACGTACGAGGGAGTTTTTCGATGACTTCCTTCCGCGTTAAGATGACCGCAAAGTACTTGGGAAAAGCACCGCGATCGTCTTCCACCAGCTGAATATCGTATTTTGGAATCTTAGCGTCGGTCGAATACAAATCCGTGACATCAATCTCGCCTTGCAGCAGGGCTTGGATTTTTAGTCCGTGCGCCAGCCCTTTCACTCTGCCGAAGTCCATCCCGTAAACCGTTTGCAACATGGGGTAGCAATCGACACGTTCAATAAAAGAATTTGTGAAGCCAGCGACAAGTTCCGGGTGCTTCTGTAGATCCGTCATCGTGCGGATCCCCAGACTCTCTGCCCGCTTGCGGAGCATGGCTATTGCGTAGGTGTTGTTGAAGCCAATCGGTTCACTGATTGTGAGGCCGATTTTTTCAAGCGCAGTGCGAATCTCCTCGACGCTTCGAAGTGATGGGTCATTCAACAGGCTATCCGAGATGGTTCCCGTGTATTCCACATAAAAATCGACCTTCTTGTTGAGAACCCCTTCATAGACAATCGCGGTGTCTCCAAGCCCGAGCTTGCGATCCGCTTTGGCTTCCCCCGTGGAATCGATGATCTGCGACAGTACTTCGCCCAGTAAGAAACTCTCAGTGAAGATCTTGGAGCTGACCACCGCTTTGGACTTCGCAAGGCCAGCCCCGCAAAGAAGAAAACAAATCGCGAATAGAATGCGCCTCATGGAGCTCCTACTTCTGGTATTCGTTGGGCGTTGATGAAGCGGCTAACAAAAGGATCTTTGGGTTTTGCGTTAAACTCGCTGAACGTTCCGTGCTGGATGATCGTTCCTTTTCGCAAAAGGGTAATCGAGTCGCCCAGGTAGGCGGCTTCGCCGACGTCATGGGTGACAATAATGACGGTTTTCCCAAGCTTACGGAAGATGGCCTTTAGTTGCTGCTGCAGTTCTGAACGGATAATCGGATCCAGGGCACCCAGTGGTTCGTCCATTAACAAGAACGGCGGATCCAACATCAGGGCGCGCATCAAGGCGACACGCTGTCGCTGGCCACCGCTAATTTGCTTGGGGAAGCGCTTTAAGACTGAGGTGTCGAGCTGGACCAAGGCGCACAAGGACTCAAGGCGTTCCGTTGTCTTTTCCGGAGTCCAACCGCGAAGTTTTGCAACCAGGGCCACGTTCTGGGCCGTGGTCAAATGGGGAAATAGTCCACCTTCTTGGATGACGTAGCCCACGCGGCGGGCGACTTCGAAATGTTTTTCCGTGGAAACTTCCAAGTCCCCGACCCGCACGCTTCCGCTGTCGCAGGGAATTAGGCCCATGAGGATGCGCAGGAGCGTGGACTTGCCACAACCGCTGGATCCTAGGAGCACATGGGTGCGTCCACTTTGAAACTCTAATGAGATCCCATCCAGCACCTTTTTGGTGCCGTAGGATTTGGATACGTTTTGTACGGAAATCATTGCCTAGTTCGGTATTGCAGAACCGGAGCGGCTTGTCAAAAATCAAGCTGGCATTAAGCCGTTGCGGGTTTTCGACCAAGCAAACGATCGAAACGGTTTGCGATATCGTCCATGATGGCGATGGCAGAAGGCAGAACCAAAACAATCAAGGTCGATCCGATTACCATTCCCCACGCGAGCGCCATCGTAATGTAGACCACAAAGGGATCCAGACCGCCGATGCCGTACGTTGTTGGCATCAGACCAACGACGGTTGTAGCGGTCGTCAAGAAAATGGGGCGCAAGCGCGATTTAGCCGCAGAGATGATGCTTTCTTCACCATCCGCGCCGTTTTGGCGGCGCTGGTTTACAAAGTCGATGAGCACAATGGCGTTATTCACGATGACGCCGGCAAGGGCGATCATGCCAAGCATGCCCATGAAAGTGAGTGGCTTTCCGTGGAGAATGAACGCCCAAATGACTGCCGCGAGCCCCAAGGGGATCATCAGGAAAACCAAGAAGGGGTGCAGAAGGTTTCGAAACGTGAGAACCAGAATCAGAAAAATCCCTAACAACGCGACGATGAAGGCACGGCCGAGTGAGGCCATGCTCTCCGCCGTATCCTGATCTTCGCCGCCAAAGGCCACTGTCACGCCTGGGAACATTTTTTCAATCTCAGGAACCTTTGCGCGAATGAGGTTGTTGACCTCGGTGGCGGAAGTTTTTTCGGTGTCTACGGCGGCGGTAACCTCAATCTGCCTTTCAAAAGCTTCGTGCTCGTATTCCGCAAGTCCCTGCGAAGTGGAGTGTGTCGACACCTGAGAAAGCGGTACCAAATTTTGCGCTAGGTTGGGGATGCGTAGTTTTTCGAGAGTCGTGCCATCCGTGCGGTAGGCTTTGGGAAGGACGACGCGCACGTCAATTTCCTCGTCGAGACCGGGGATCGATGTGGCGATGAGACCCTCGAAAGAGGCGCGCACGGTATTGCCGATATCACGGACTGAGATGTTGGCCGCGGCCGCTTCGTTCGGCTCAACCTTAATATTCACCTCTTCTTTGCCCATGATGTAGCTGTCTTGAATGTCGGTGACGCCGTCGAGGCCGCCGAGCATGTCTTTAATGTGCTTCATTGCAGGCACGATCTGCTCGTACTCTTTGGCGCGAATTCCCAGGTCAATGGGCCGCCCGACGGGAGGGCCGCCTTGTACTCTTTCAAAGGAGACACGCAGGAATCCGGGAGGCGTACCGATTTTTTCGCGAAGCTCTTCAATGATCTCTTTGTCGTTCCGTTCGCGAGATTGGGGAGGAGTCAGAAAGACGGTGAGCTGGGCGTACTCGCTTCCGCGGCGATTGGTTTCCGGTCCCTGCCAGTACATGCCTACCGTCGTCAGAAAATTCTTAAGGTCCTTTTCTGGAAGGGCACTTACGATGTCCTCCACGGGTTTGATGAGCGCTTCAGTTTGCTGAAGACTTGTGCCGGTCGGGGCCTGCGCCCGAATCATGAAAATCTCGATATCATCGGCGGGGAAAAGAACAAAGCGCATGGCCGTGCCCGCAATAACGAAGGACCCCACCACAAACAGAAAAGTGGTTACGGCGACCAAATAGCGGTGCCGAATGTTGAAGCGCACAATGCGCTCGTAGGTGGGCTCCACCACTTCGTCCCAGATTCTCGCTAGGCGACCCTTTTTTGGTTTGGGCGCTTCGTCACCGGGCTTGCGGGTATTAGGCTTTGACCAGTGAGCCAAATGGCCAGGCAAAATGATAAAGGCTTCCAAAAGGGAAATGCACAGAGCTATCACTACGCCCAGCGGGATCTGCTTGACGAACTTTCCGAAGATCCCTGACATGTAAAACATCGGCAGAAACACCACCACTGTCGTCATTACGGAAGCTGTAACGGGTATCCAGACCTCGTGCGTGCCCTTTATGGCCGCTTCCGCGGGAGAATAGCCCTCTTCCATGTAGCGGGCGCAGTTGTCCGTCACCACAATGGCGTCGTCGATGAGCATCCCGGATACGATGATCAGGCCAATCATCGAAATAAGATTGATGCTGTAGTCGTAGGCATTAAACAGGATCATCGTTCCAAAGAAGGAAAACGGAATGCCGAGCGACACGATGAGGGCCGTTCTGTGTGGCAACAAGAACGAGAGCAAAATTAGCACGAGGAAAAGTCCAACGCCCAAGTTGGAGGTAAGGATCGAAAGGCGGCGCTTAATAAGGTAGGACAGATCGTTGATGTAAGCGACCTTGATACGCTTATCCAGGGTGTCAGCGATCTCGTCCATTTTGGCGTGGACCTGATCCACAACCTTAATGGCATCAAATTTTTCCTTCTTCAAAACCGTGAGGCGGATGGAGGGCTTCCCATCGGTGTGATCCAAGACGGTGGGCTTTTCCAACTGGTAGCGGACTTCGGCGACGTCTTTAACGAGGATGGCCCGGCCGAGATCGTTGGCGCGGATGACGGTGTTTTTTACGTCTTCAGGGTTTTTGAACCGCCCGCTCGTGCGCACCGTTCTTTCTGACTCTTTGGCACCCGCAGGGACCTCGATCGTCCCACCCGGAATCGATACGTTGGTGGTTCTTAGAGCGTTCACCACGTTTTCGAGCGACAACTGGTAGCGTCGCAATTTGGTGAGGTCGGTTTCCACGCGGATTTCCAAATCCTGCAGACCGACCGGATTGACCCGTGCCACTCCGGGAATGTCCTCCAGCTCATCCTGAATGCGTTTGGCTTGTTCACGCAACTCGAGTTCAGGCATGTCGCCGGCGACGGAGACTTCGATAATAGGTTGCTGTTTGCTTTCCAATGCCGAGACCAGTGGCTCCTCAGCTCCTTCAGGAAGTTGAGCTTTGAAGCGATCAACGATGTCTCTTACGTCACTCTTCGCTTTTTCCTCGGTTGTCTGGTCTGGATCCAGCCGCAAAACAATAACACTCTGGCTTTCTACGGAATGAGACTCCAGGCGCTTTACACCGTCGATTTCTTTGAGATCCTGTTCAATCGGATTGGTAATGAGCTGTTCCACTTCCTGAGGGGACGCTCCTGGAAATACGGTAGTGATGGTGATGATGTCGTAGGTGACATTTGGGAAAACTTCGCGGCGAATCAAAAAGAGCGCCGCGATCCCAACGAGAACGACAAAAACGGTTAGCAGATTACCAAACAGGGACTGACGGACGAAAGCTTCGATGATTTTTTTCATTTGCTGAATTTTTTGTTAGAAATCTGTTCCAGTAATTTTTCCAAATAGGGCTTAATTTTCCCTTGTAGGCGCCGCACCTGCCAGGCCGCTACTCGGCGTTGGATCTCTGCCTCTCTAAGTTCCAGCTCCGCCCGTGTCGCATCGTCCTCGGATTGCACCACTGCAAGCGTACTCACGCGGCCGATCGCGAAACGTTTTTCTTCGAGTCGCGCCCGTTCACTTTGGTTTTCGTAGGCCTGTTTTTTTAGAGTGTAGTGGTGTTCCAACCGATTGAGGTCGAGACACGCCTTCATCCAGCCTAACTTGAATTGGTCTTTTGCGATCGAGGCCCGGGCTTCAGCGAGCATTTGGTTGGAGATAGCCTGTCGGGCGGCGGCGCGCTCGGCGTACTGAGAAAGCGGCATCGAAAAGGAAAGTCCGACAAGAAATCCAGGGTTCTTCCACCCGAGCATTTCGTTAAGAGCGTTGCCACCGCTAGAATCCACGCCATTGGCGTAAATCGTCCCAAATACTTTGACTGCGGGGGCGGCACTGTTTTCTGCAGCTTCCGCTGCCAGAGTTGCGGCTTGAGCGTCCAGATCGGCGCTCTTTACTTTGGTGTTCGGCGCGGGCAACGGCGCGAGCCGGGCAGGGGGGCCACAATCATCCCGCGCAGCAATCATGGGCGAGTCCAAAACGATTGGAATCTCGATTGGATCTACAGTGGTCAGCCATTCTTCGTTCAACTTCAGTGCGATAACGAGATCTCGCCAACGGTTGCCCAATTCCAGATCGGCCGCACGCTTTTGAGATTGGTCACTCAGCAAGAAGCTCTCCACTTGGAGAACGTCGGGCCGCTCTGCAGTTCCGCGTTTTTGCTTCGTACGGGTTACCCGCACGAGCTTTTCTCGTCGCTTCACCGAATCGGCCGAAGCCACCGCGCGGGCCTGGGCGAGCCAAGCTTGGTAAAATACTTGGGTCAGCTCCATGGTCCAATCGTCAATGGAGTCCTCAAATTGGTGTTCCAAAGACTTCTTTTGTAGTTCCCCACTCTCCGCCGTTCGGCGTGTGGCGTATCCAAAGGAGTCTCTCCACAGATTTTGGGCGAGAGTAATGCTGGACTTCGCCTCTACAAAAGGGGCGATCGTGATTGTTGGGAAGTCCAATTCGGTGCGCCCGTCGGTGACTTCCAAAGCCAAGCTTGTGCCGGTGAGAAAGTATTTGGACGCGCCAATCTTGCCGACGAAAGTATTGTTACGTCGCGGAGCGAAGGCGTTGGTCGCTTCTCGGCGATCTTCCAACTTACTGATTTCAAAACTCAGCTGCCAATCCAAAGCGGCCTGGGCCGAAAGTAACGGCGCCTCGATTTTGGGATAGAAAGACTTCACCGCTTCGAAGCTGTCCGAGGATTTCATCGCCCGGCCTAGCACCACATCAAGGGTGACGGCATTTTGGGGTAGCGTGCGAAGCAGCTCCTGGGCGTCTTTGGGCAAGGCGGCGTGCGCTGACGGCGTGCCCCAAAAAAGTAAGGCGCTCCAAAAAGCCAACTGGCGCGGAAGTTTTCTTAGGCTCACGGCTAGCTCCTACGAACTCCCTGGTACTCTAGCAGGTAAACGTTTGAAATCAATCGATAAAATGTAGGCTTTCTGCCGACAAAAGGGTTCAAGTTTAGGTCGATTTCTTACGATCAAAGGAGGTAAGGGTGTAACCGGCTTTTTTTGGAAAGGCTTTGTGCTTTTAAGGACTTACATAATCCTTCTCCTTGGTCTGGCGGGGTTCTCCAGTCAGCTGATCGCAGAGGAGAGCGATGTGGTGCGGACTTTATTGGACCAAAATCGTCTTGATGAGGCTGTTCCCGTTTGCAGGCAGTTTGAAGTGCTGGCCGGAAACCGCCCGGAGGCGATGATCGATTGTGCCTGGGTCTACTACCGCACCGGTCGGTTTGAGGCAGCGGAGCAAATCCGGACCAAGCTGAAATCTCCGGAATTCGCCTTTGATCAGCAGATGCTGATGGCCTACGCCTACATCGACCGGAAACAGTACGACAAGGCGCGGGAAATTCTGAATGAATTGGAAAAGGCCCACAAGGGAACCGCCAAGGGGCTGAAAGTTCAGGAACTTTTGGCGGAAATGTATGAAAACATGGGGCGCCTTGATACCGCTGCCTTTATTTATAAGCAGCTTGTCGGCGACGATCCCTCCCGTGCGCGTGCGCATTGGGGACTCGCGCGCCACCACCTATCCCGCCGGGAAAACAGCAAAGCGATCGTGCATTTGATCAAGACGACTGAGCTATGGCCCACGCATATGGCGAGCCGTTTTAACTTGGGGGTGCTCTATCTCAGCCAGGACAACCTGGCGGATGCTGGGCGCTGGCTGGCGGAGAGTTACAAACTGAACCGCGCGGATGCTGGGGTTTTGGAGCAGCTGGGTGTTTTGTTTGAGAAAAAAGGGCAGTTTGGCGACGCCCTAAAATATTGGCAAAAAGCTCTGGATATCAATAAGAAGAGTGAGGTCGCTCGTAGCAAGCTGAAGCTTTATTACGGTAAGTTGATCGATCGGGCCATAGAGGAAAACGACTACGCCCGAGCTTTGCTTTACCTGGAAAATGCGGCGAGCGTTGGGAACAACGATCCGCGCAATCTGCTACGCCGGGGAATTATTTACCGCAACCAGCGCAAATACGAAAAAGCGGCCGGAGATCTTCTGGCCTACCTGAATGCGCACCCGGAGGACCCTGAGGCGGCGCGGGAGCTGGGTATCTGTTACCTCAATATGAGCCTGTTTAAGGATGCGGGAAAATACTTCGAACGGGCGCTGGAGCTGCAGCCCAGTTATGGTATGAACTACGCGTGGTACGCATGGGTTTTGGAAAAGACGGGCAATTTCTGCGACGCCAGGACTGCTTGGTCAAGGGCCGCCGAGCTTATTAAGGATGAGCGCGAGCTGATACGGGCCACCCGCCGTTTGGCGAGTGTGAACCGGAGAACACAGGGAAAGTGTGACAAGGTAACGACGAGTGAAGTGGACGGAGCTGAGAATTGAGAGTCCCGATCGCCTGAGGGAAGCCATTTCTAACTACTTGGTGGAACAAGGTGCGGAAGGTGTTTGGGAAGAGGGGACGTTTCCTGTGATGTTGCGAGCGTACTTTGCACCGGAACAGGCAGAAGCCGTACAGACCTCTTTGACGGTTTACTTGGAGAGCTTGCGGGAACTGTACCCGCGGACGCAGCGGGTGCACGTGAGTTCTCAAACAGTGGTTCGCGAGGAATGGGCGGAAAAGTGGAAGGAATTCTTTCAACCCCAAGCCCTTGGCGAAAGATTTTTTTTGATTCCGAAATGGCGCCGAAACGAGGCGCTGGCCGCGGATAGGATGCCGATAGTATTGGATCCGGGCATGGCATTTGGCACTGGGTTGCATGAGAGCACACGACTCTGCGTGCAACTCTTGGAGAGTATTCTTCCCCAGGCCGAGGCACCACGGGTGCTGGATGCCGGGACGGGGAGTGGAATTCTTTCAATTGTTGCGTACAAACTCGGAGCGGGATCGATTACGGCCGTAGATGTAGACGCTGTTGCGGTTGAAGTAGCAGAAGAGAACTGTGCCGACAATGATTGCCCTGGAATAGAGTTTAGCGTTTGTAGTGCGGATAAGGTGGCAGGCGAGTTTGACGTTATTGTCGCCAACATCCTACTCGAAGCGCATTTGCAAAGCCTGGAGGCGTACCGAAGTCGACTCCGAGAGGGAGGGAGACTGATCCTCTCGGGCTTGTTGGTTTCTCAACGTGAAACTATTCACGAGGCTTTGCAAAAAAACGGTTTTTCGTCGGTTACTTTCCTGGAGCAGGGAGAGTGGCTGGCCTGTTTAGCCTAAGATAAAGTCATGAAAGTTTGTGGCCCCATTTTTCTTCTCTTTTTCCTGACGCTCACGGCGCAAGGAGAAACTGAATTGAGTGAACTGCGCGATTGCGTAGATGGTTACCGATCGACACGGCAGTATTTTTCCGACCGCATCCCTTCACAGATTTTGCAGCTGGACCGGCGCTTGTACAATCTCGATCGGCGAGTGGACTACCTTGACGCTAATTACAAGCTTCTCGAACAGCAACTTCAAGCGGACAAAGCTGACAAGTACGATCGTTTGATGGTGGGTAACGCTTTGGTTCATTGCGAGAGTGAACTTAAAACCTACCAAAAATACATGTCTTCTCTTTATTACTTTTTCCTGTCGGCCTGTGTAAGCCTCGTTACTTTTGTGATTTACCTAATCTACGTGAAGTTTACTGGTGGCCGCTGGAATGCCCCGCCTCTACGCGCCCCTCAGGACAAGAACCCGCACGCGAAACCGCTTTAATCGACGGCAGTCGAAAGTGAAGAAACGCCCTTGCTCCGGGCAAATACCGGCGCGGGAATGGGTTCTGGTGGGAGCCTTTCCCAGTGTGTGGGGAAGTCGTTGAGTGTTTGGAGCAGTAGCCGGTGGATAGAGTGCCCACCCCGATGGCTTACCATTTCTCCTTCAATCCAACACCCGCACAAAGCCAAGTCTCCAATCGCGTCCAGAAGCTTGTGTCTCACGCACTCATCCTCAAAACGTGGCCCCTCGGGATTAAGAATCGCGTCGTCAGAGAAGGCGAGTACGTTCTGCAAGGAAGCCCCCTGAGCTAGACTTTGCTGTTTTAAGCGTTCTACGTCGTTGGCAAATCCAAACGTACGGGCCGAGCACAAGTTTGAACGAAAGGCGTTGGGTGTGAGATCCAGTGCGTAGGTTTGCAGACCAATGACCGGGTGTGGAAAATCTATGGACGTGGTGATGCGCAGGCGATCGCGGGGCAACAACTCACAGATGGCCCCGTTTTGTCGCACCCGAACTGGCTTATATATCTTTAGCGTCGCCGTGGAATAAGGTTGCACCGAGACACCCGTTTCAATAAGCGCTTCGACAAAGGGAATCGCGCTCCCATCCAGGATGGGGATTTCGGGGCCTTCCACTTCCACGAGCACATTGGTGATCCCCAAAGCAAAAAGGGCGGCCATCAAATGCTCGACCGTCCCGACGCGCGCGTCGGGGCGACTGTGGCTCCCCACGGTGGTCGCCAAATCGGTTGCGACAACGAAATTGTAGTGTGCTGGGATAGGCTCGGCTCTTGGGATGTCCGTTCGGATGAACTGGATACCCGAATTTGCCTCTGCCGGCTGCAGACAGACGTGGGTCCGGACACCAGTGTGTAAACCGATCCCACTTACCTTGACCGGGGCCGAGGGCGTTTTTTGGATGCGGTACGTGAACGGGCTCGTGAAATAATCCTGATTCTGCATCGATATTCAGATCTAGTCTTTGAGTTATGCATATCAAGGAATTGGGGAATTCGTCCAGGGGAATGGGACCGCGGTATGGACGGGCCTCCCTGGGATGGGATAGGCTATAGGCACATTTTTGGACAGAAGTTTAACGCATAAGCTAACGCGCAGGTTCAGATGGCCAGGGCTTCAATAAAAAAAGTGGTTATTCCGGTAGCGGGATTGGGGACGAGAAGTCTCCCGTTTACCAAAGTGGTGCCGAAGGAATTGGTGCCCATCCTTAATACTCCGACGATCCATTTCATCGTGGAGGAGGTCGTGGCGGCAGGGATTGAGCAGGTGGTTTTCGTTACGAGTTCGGGCAAAACGGCGCTTGAAGACTATTTCGACGTGAACCAGGCCTTGGTGCGGACCTTGCGCGAACGTGGCAAAGAGGAGCTTGCGGAGTGCGTGGAGAAAACCAACAAACTCTGTGAAGTGATTTCAGTGCGCCAGAAAGAGCCGCTGGGTTTGGGACATGCGGTGCTTTGTGCTGCCCCTGTCATCGGGAGTGAAGCCTTCGCTGTGGCCCTGGGTGATGAGATTTTCCCTCCGTGGGATGCGAATACCCCGAAAGGACCGCTTGCCACCCTTTCTGAACAGGCGGGCACGCAGTCGGCCTCCGTGATTGGGGTGATGCAGGTTCCGAGAGAGCAAACCAGTTCCTACGGGATTGTGGACGTTGGAAAAGCGGAAGTGGGTAGTGCACCGGTGCTCGTGAAATCGACTGTTGAAAAGCCAAAGCCCGAAAGCGCGCCCAGTGAGTACGCCATTGTAGGGCGCTATGTGTTTGGGCCAGAGATTTTGGATTGCTTGAAAGCTGTGAAGCCGGGAGTGGGCGGTGAAATTCAATTAACCGATGCCATGAGCGCGCTAGCGTCCAAGGGCCGCTTGTACGCCTCTGCCGTGCAAGGTTGTCGGTATGACACCGGGAGCCTCTTGGGCTATGTAAAAGCACAAATCGATGCGGCCCTGCGGGATCCTTCTCTCGCCGGTCCGTTGAAAGACTACTTGAGGACTCTAAGATGAAGACCTTTATATTGGTGGTGGCTTTGGCGTGGGCCTCTTTTGCCGATGCGTACATTTACTCGGTCAAAGGCCTGGTGGAGGCCGCTTTTGCGGGACGGGAATTGGACAACCCGCTCGAAATCGTTCTGCGCCACCAGATTGGGCAGCGATCGTCTGGGCAACTTTTGCGCGAGCACCTATACACTGACGGGCAGAACGTACTGGCTTCCTGGAGCATCGAGGGCAGCAACGCCTCTGCAAAAGGCTTTGTCACGGCCGACGCTTACAACTTGATGGGGCAGAAGACTTATAAACGGGAATCGCGTCTCTTTGTCTCCTATCTTACGAGTTTGGATCCGCAGAAATTTATCGAAAATGCCGTCGAGGAGCGTTTCGTTCGACGGGACCAGTTGATGGAATTTAAGCCGGGTTATGATTTAAAAACCAGTCCCAAGACCTGGAAGCCCAACAACTACTACATTCGCCAGGACGATATCTTTCTGAAGCGCATGGTGGGTGAGGAACCCGCCATCCAGGTGACGGGTACGGACGAGGGCCTGGACAAGCGTCTGCTTTTCTTTGACAAAGATCTGCGCGGGTTGCGCCGAATTGAGTGGCGTGAAGAAGGTCGGGTAACGGCCTGGAATTTCGATCATTTCAAGAAATTTCCGGTGGGGGCCTATTTTCCGAGAAGGATCACTCTTTCTCGGGGAGACGTGGACGTGATCAGCTCTGAGGTGGTGGCGGTCAAAAGCCTCAAAGGCGCGGACTGGGACAAGATAAAAAAAGGCTACACTCCGGCGACTCAGAATATCTCCATTCCGTCTGCCGTCGAGGAGGCCTTTGATATTCTCCTAAGGTATCGATGATCGTTCAGGTCGCTGTTCCCTACCGGGTTCCCAAATTATTTGATTACAAAATTGCCGACGAGGACGTGGACCGTGTCGTCGCGGGTTCATTGGTTCAGGTTCCATTCGGTAGCCGATTAACGCACGCCTTTGTTTTGGGCCTCGCAGAGTCCTCTGAGGTTCCGGATTCCAAGTTGAAGCTCGTTGAGTCCGTCTTGAACGAGTCCCCGGTATTCGACGAAAAGATGCTGGAGTTTCTTCGCTGGGTTTCCGCGTATTATTGCCACCCGCTCGGTGAGACAATCGCTACAGCCATCCCAAAGGATTCCTGGAAAATTCGCAAAAGAAAGACCAAAGCGCCGACTAGCGATCCGACTGCAGGGTTAAAGCCCGCCCAATCCGAGCGATTTGAACTAACCCCGGAGCAGAAACACGTCCTGGACGAGATGGGGGTGCACGGGCACGAGAAGCCCTATCTACTGTTCGGTGTAACAGGAAGCGGGAAGACGGAAGTTTACATGAATGCGATTGAGCGCTTTTTGACTCCGGATCAAAGCGCGATTGTGTTGGCTCCAGAAATCTCGTTAACCCCGCAGCTCGTTGGCCGGTTCTCGGATCGTTTCCCCGGTCAGACCGCGGTCCTGCACAGCCACTTGAGCCCTGCGGAACGCCAGCGCGAATGGAAGCGAGCGGCTTCCGGTGAAGCCAGGATTGTCGTGGGGGCTAGATCGGCTATTTTCGCGCCAGTAAAAAACCTTGCCTTAATCATTGTCGACGAGGAGCAGGAGGCTTCTTTCAAACAGGAAGACTCGCTCCGGTACAACGCTAGAGATATCGCGGTAGTGCGCGGAAAGATCTGCGGGGCTAGAGTCGTACTGGGCTCCGCCACCCCCTCGCTTGAAAGTTATACAAATGCGAAAAACGAGAAATTTCGTCTTTTGAGCTTGAAGAAGAGAGTGCTCGATCGTCCTTTACCCAAGTGCCAATTTGTCGACATTAAGAATAACGACCAGTTGATGGATCCGCACACGCCTTGGTTCAGTAAGGCTTTGTTCGCGAAAATGCAGGAGACCATTAAGAATGGCCAACAGGTTCTGCTCTACCTCAACCGCTTGGGTTATGCGCATTTTCTCTTCTGCCATGATTGTGGTCACACCGAGCAATGCCGCAACTGCGACATCTCATTAACTTACTACCGCACGCCGCCGCGGCTGAAGTGCCACTACTGCGGTGCCTCTCAGGCCCCGCCCCAAAGTTGCAGCCAGTGTTCGGGAACCCAGATTATTCCAATGGGAGTTGGAACGGAACAGGTGGAACAGGCATTGAAGCGTTACTTTCCGGATGCTCGTATTGCCCGAATGGACCGGAGTGTGGTGAAGACTCGTAAGGATTTGGAAGAGATTCTCCAGCGGGTAGCGGACGGTCGGGTCGATATTGTGATAGGCACGCAAATGATTGCAAAGGGTCATGATTTCCCAGGCATTTCCTTGGTTGGGATTCTTCTGGCCGACGCCAGTTTAAATATTCCGGACTTTCGCGCTAATGAACGAACCTTTCAAATTCTCACACAGGTGGCGGGCCGAGCCGGTCGGGCTGGGTACGCGGGTGAAGTTCTGATTCAGACTTTGAATCCCGATCATTGGGTTCTTCGAGCCGCAGCGGAACACCGGAGCGAGGACTTCTACCGAGAAGAAGCGCATCTGCGTAGCATGGTAGGTTTTCCACCAGCCACTCGGCTCGCTCTGCTCCGTTTCCAGCACAGCAATCCGGGTACGGTACGTCGGTTTGTTGAGGAGACCGTCGGGACGCTTGCGAAACTTCCAGGGGCGAAGAAGTGCGACATCGTCGGGCCGGCGGAGGCCCCGCTTGCCAAAGTCAAAAAGCTCTATCGGTGGCAATGTTTGGTGAAATGCGGATCCGCAAAAGAGCTGCGGGCGTTGCTCATACAGATCCAGCAGTATGTGGATCGCAGAAAATCACCGGTCCAGTTTGCGGTGGACGTCGATCCAGTGACACTTTGGTAAGACGCGTCGCGTTTGCGGGGCAATTGGCGTCATTGCGCTTTTTCGTGCGGCATGATGAAATGTACTAAGGCTTCTTTTTTACCCGCGTTAATAGCGCTTACGACTAAAAAACGAATACGATCGTGAAAAAACTCGTCCAACTAGTACTTTTTCTGTGCGTCTCCAGCAATGTTTGGGCGGATGCCCCGCCACCGATCCGCACCCCGCAGAGCGAATACGAAAACAGTATTGGTGCTGTGGTGCGCAACAAAATCCACTACAAGTCGGGCCATGTTGAAGTACAGCTGGCCGGCGGCGTGCTCCCGTACGACTCAGTTTTGAGTACCTTTATGGCGGGGGGCCGATTTATTTGGCACCTTTCGGATCATTTGGCCTGGGAAGTGATTGATGGCCATATGTTCTTTAACAAGATTGGTGGTTTTACGACGGGTCTGTTGCAGTCCAAGACCAACATTACCAACCTCCAAACACCGCGCCTCAAGTTCATCGCGTCGACCAATCTTCTTGTAAGTCCGCTTTATTCCAAAATCCACATCGGCGGCCGCTGGGATCTTTTCTTTGATATCTATCTCGCTCTTGGCGTCGGTCTGGCGAGTACCGAAACTATCAAATTCGCGAGCACCGGGGCCTCTAGCGATCCTTCCGAATCCATCGTGCGATCGGGCTTTGACCCCGCTTTCAACGTCGGGCTTGGTTTCAAGATCTATCTGACTGGTGGCATCGGTCTGACTCTAGAACTGCGTGACTACATTGTTCACACGGAGACCTACGGCGCGAAACGTCTTCACAGCTTCTACACCACGATGGTTGGGCTCGCCTTCTTCATTCCTTCTCTGGGGTAACGCGACGCAGCCAGCTTGTTTGCCAAGCGTCTTGCCAATCGGTGTTCCATCGGCAACACTTTTGCTTCCGCTTAAGTTTAAGACCATGATTATAAAGAAAGCCACCATTGAACAATTGCTTCGCGTGTATGAAGATGTAGAGGCCTTGTTGCGCACTTTGAAACAAAAGGAGAGCCAGATGTTGGGGGCCCACTCCATCGATGTGAAAAAGCTGATAGACCAGCTCGCGCGATCCAAAAAACGCCTCGAGCGCAAAATCGGAAATACCCTGCTGCTGGAGAAGCACAACATTAAGCGCAAGCTGAAAGGTCTGGCCTCAGATTTCTCCGGACGGCGCTAGTTAAGTCTCCGACTGGAGCTGCTTCCAGCGGTAATAACCCACACCCGCACTTGCCAGAAACATCAGGATGGATAGGATTTGGCCCATCGACAGGCCAAAGATGAGAAAACCGAGCTGCGGATCCGGTTGGCGGAAAAACTCCACGATGAAACGTGACAGACTGTAGCCGATAAGAAAGACGATGGTGAGTTCGCCATCGCGCCGGAGCTTGTTCTTCAGCAGCCAAAGCACAGAAAAGAGCACAATCCCCTCAAGAAAAAGCTCATAGAGCTGGGAAGGGTGCCGCGGCTCCGGACCTCCGTGCTTAAAAATGACCGCCCAAGGCACATAGGACACGCGCCCCCAAAGCTCGCCATTGATAAAATTTCCCATGCGGCCCATGGCCAGTCCTGAAGGTGTAGCCAAGCTCATGGCGTCCAGAAGGTTCCACAATGGGATCTTCTTCTGCTTGGCAAAAATCCACCCCGCTACAATTGTTCCCAGCAGCCCACCATGAAATGACAGGCCTCCCTTGTAGATTTGAAAAAGATAGAGTGGGTTCGCAAAAAAACTTTCAGGATCGTACACGAAACAATAGATGATGCGCGCACCGATCACCGCTCCAACAAGGAGCCACATCGTAAATTGATCCATATCCTCCGGGGTGAACTGAAAACGTTCCTCACGCGCAAGGCGCCTTAAGATATAGCGCCCAACAAGGAAACCGCCGACAAAGAGCAACGAGTACCAGCGGATTTGAAAAGGGCCCCAGATATGAATGAGAACCGGATCGATGTCCGGCTGATGAAAATATTGTGACATGACGTGGGCGTAACGGTACCACTGGCGACTCGGGTTAGCCAAGCATAGGTTGTGTTGCGCCTTGGCAGAAAATGAAACGAAAGAAAAATTTTCACTCTTGAAGAAAACTAAAATTTTCCTTATATTTTCAAACCTTCGGACATCTTGGAGGCAGAATGAATAAAAACGAATTAGTCGACAAAGTAGCAACACTAACAAAACTCACCAAAGCCGATTGCCAAAGGGTGATCGATGCGGTCATCGATACCACCCGTGTCAAAATCAAACGTGGCGAGGAAGTGCGCTTAGTTGGTTTTGGAACCTTTGTCCGAAGCAAACGATCCGCGCGTAAGGGACGCAACCCTCAAACTGGCGAAGAAATCCAAATCAAGTCGCAGTGGGTGCCGAAGTTCCGCCCCGGAAAAGAATTCAAAGAATATCTACGCTAAACGAATTTGGTGCTGAGGGCCTTAGGACTAGAGCCAGAACGCCATGCCGGCGGAGATGCCGAAGTGTAAGCGCCCTTCGTTCAATACGTCGAAAGTCCAGTCCATATCCAGGGCGAAGGCGCTGTCTCTTCCCGTTTTGAACGCGACGCCGGCGGTCGGGCCGACACGGTAACCAAGGCCCAGGCCGGAAGAGGAATCGTTGAAGGCCTGGATTTGCGACCAGATGACGTCGAGCTTGTTGGTGATGCCAATTTGAAAGCGGGTGCGGGCGACCGGATTTGGCGAATAGAGGACGTCCACTCCAGGCGTTAGGCGAAACTGGGTTGTGCGGAGCTCGGCAACCCCTTGCGCGCTCACGTAGGCGCCAATATTGGGTTCCAGAATAAAATTCCCCACGATGGGAAAATCCATGAAGCCGCGAATACCAAAGGCGGGAAGCATTCCTAAAACACCGCCATTGGTGTTCTGCTTTTTGCCCAGTACAGAGAACTGCGCTCCCCAGCGCCGTCCACTTCGGTAAATAACCGCTCGGCTGCGGGAGCGAATCTGAGGGGCGCGGGCAATTCGGCTGGAACGGCGTCGGCTGTAGCGGCGCTTGTCGACCCGGGACAACACTCTTGGAAGCGAGTCGGACATCAGCGGCGGCGTGTAGGCCGCGGGCGTGTCTTCCGCCAACAACGGTTGGGAGAGACCCGACAAACCCAATAATATGACAATCGCTAGCCTTCGCATTATTGGAGTGTCCCCAGGTTCGTACCGGAGTAGTTCCCTCCGGAGTGGCAACTAACAATACTTTGGAAGGTCAAGTTGTCCGCGCTTCCGCAAGCGCCGTTTCCAATCTTTCGCATGAGGTCCACAAGCGTGGCGGCGTGCTGGAAATGTCCGACCCTTTCGCCCTGCGCCCAGTTGGCGTAAGCAAACACCGAACCCAGCGAGTGCACGCTGAAGTATTTTGAGCCGGGGATTCGCAAGCAGTCGTAATCCGCGAGATCGTTTCGGCAGTCGGTGGTGCGGCTCACGTTGACAGTCTTTGCGACGCTGAGATCGCGGTCCAAACTATCTTCCGTACAAAGGAAGTACCCGGGATCGCCTTTTTCCCCCTCGGGAGTGCCGGGGATAATGGTGGAAAGGAATCCGAAGTAATCGGCCATACCTTCGTCCAACGCCCCAAGCGTGTCGTAAGGAATTTGCTTGGTTTGTTTGCCCAGCTTATTGCGCACTAGGTGGCGCATTACAAAATGGGTGTACTCGTGGATCATGATCCCGCGATTCATTCCGAACGGTAGCCCGTTGACGAAATCGCCAGCTGGGTAAGAGATAAAGGTGTTGTTCCCTTCATCGTAAAGATAGGCGGCATTGTCCTTTACCTCTTCGTCCTTGCTAATCTCGTAGGTTTCCATCTGGATCTGCGAGCTGGAGAGCGAGGGGACTTCTTGGGCCATATCGACCGAGTTCGTCGGCAGGTTCTTGAATAAGAAGTATCCTGATTCCAAATAGTAATAGAGGCTGGCCGCGTACAAGCTGCCGTAGTCCATCGGCGTGTAGGTTCCGCCCACTTGGCCGAATTGCAGATCGGCTTTCACAAAGGTTTCGCTCCGATCGAAATAGCCGACACGCCCCATAAGCCCTTGCATGTTCGTTAACGAGTTAAGGGTTTGAATAGTCGCGGGCCCGATGTTGTAACGGCAGTGACCGGGAGCGGGCTGGATCAAACGGACTTGGATAGGACCACTGACGTTGGTCGAGCACGCGGAAAGCAGCGCAGCGCCCAAGGCAGCGACTAGCCATTGATTCCACTTCAGCATGAGAAAACGCTCCACTCTAGCACCCGTATACTGACCGTTTTATTTTGGGCGCGATTTCCTTATATAGAGAGCACGCTTTGTGCCAGAGTGGATAGGATTCCAGGCACGAGGGAACGGTACCTGACCAGGGGAATACACGCCTGGTAGGCAAAGATTGTCACTTAGGTGTCAGAGGCCTAGGCGCTAAGCGCCGAGACTAGATGCGCTGTTCGGATTGGGCGCGATTGTGCGAATTGAGGTACGCTTCTTCGCGCTTTTCTTCCTCTTCCATCTCCGACTTGCAATTGATGCAGTAGGTGGTCACCGGTCGGGCAAAAAGCCGTTTGGTGGAGATGGGTTCGTCACAGGATTCGCAGATGCCGTAGCTGCCGTCGGCAATCTTACGAAGAGCGGATTGCACTTTGGCGATGAGTTTGCGTTCCCGATCCCGGATGCGCAACTCAAAGCTACGCTCGGATTCGAGGCTGGCTTGGTCGTTCACATCGGCCAAGTTTTCATTGGTCTGCTGCTTGGTGACCTCCACGCCGAAATCGGCCTGGAGGGACTGCAACTGTTCCTCAAGCAACTTCTTAACTTTCGCCAAATCCGCCTTCTTCATAACCTGCTCCCTGTTTAATTAGGACTCTTACTCCGGATTCGAGTAAGACGTTTAGTTGTAATAGAAACGCCAAAGGAAAGTCAATCAGGATTTAACACTTTGAAATTACTGGGGTATTTCGAGGAAAAAGTGGTAGGGGACGCTTAGAACAATATGTGTTTCGGGGCCACATAAGGGGGAGGAGGCAAGTTCTAAGCTTTCCCCTACCTTTATAACAGACCGAGCTGATTCACCTCTAATAGCTCGTTGGTGCTCGATCCGTATAAGCTCTGCGCGGGCGCTAGTGAGTCGCCCGGCCGATCGCGCCGCGGGGTACGCGGATACGATTGGGAGGCGTCTGAGACACTTGCGTCTGCGGCGTAAAAATCGGGTTAATCGGGTTCACAGGGTCCACCGGGTTGGTCGGCGTGGTGCAAGGGACCGTGACACCGTTACAAGTATTCGAGCCCACCGTCGACTGGGGGGCATAATAAATGTTGTACGTAGGCGCGTAGATATTTACCGGCGAGTAATTCCAGTACGACCCGCCGTAGTATCCACCGTAGCCATAACCGTAGTCGTAGCTCGGATAATAGTAGCTGCTATTGTAGTTGTAGCTGCTGTTGTACCCGTAGTCGTAGCCGTAGTTGCTGCTCCAGTAGGATGAGCTGCTGGGGTAGTAGTAGCTGCTATCATAGCCGTATCCGAATCCGTTTCCGTAGTAGTAGGAATAAGGATCGGAGTAACCGTAAAATCCAAGATTGTTGTAGGCCGAGCAACCGCTGGAGTAGATCGAACCATAACCGCCACAGCTACCGTAGTTAGTGGGGTAGTAGCTATAGTCATTCCCGTAACCATAGTTGCCGTAGTAGCTGCCAAGCTGGCTACCAAAAGCGCCTAGGTTGTAAAGATTGGTTCCGCCGGTGTTGTACAAACCGGAGTACCCATCGTAGTACGGGCTATAGTTATTATAGGTATAAGATTCCGCATGGGCTTGGCTTGCGAAAAGCACTGCCACACTCAACAGTAACTGAATCAACTTCCACTTCATCTTTCAACTCCCCTTATTCCCGGGATTTCTTCCCAGGGGGCACGTTCCACAAACAAATTCCAAAAATTCGCCGGCGCGGAGCACAGGCTCTTTCTCCTACTCAAAGCAAGGTGTATGCCAGGAAAGGAGTTGGCGGACTCAGGCAGTCCAGGTAAGTATTCAGAATGTTTTCTGAAAGTCGGAGCTTAGACGCACACCGTTTGTGTGGGGCCGGCAAACGCTCTATGCCTTTATTTTTAGGTACATAGCTTGTAAACTAAATGACAAGCAGTCGGTGTCACAAATGCGCCCCTACCGGTCGTCTTCCTCAGGGGCCTTAAGGAAACCAGCATGAAACGCGCGCTTTTAGTTGTATTCGCTTTGTTCTCTTCATTCGGCTACGCGGCCGGAACGAGCATTGTTCCCATCCATGAACTGGCCCTCGGGCAATCCATGGTCGGGGGGCATTTGCTAAACGATAGCGTGTTCTCCAACCCCGCGAGCGCTGTATTTACCAATGTGTACTCTATTGATGGCACCTACTTTGGTGGCGGGGGCTTTTCCACTAGCGTGCTGGACACCAAAACCTCATCTGTGGGAGGCGGCGCGGGCTTCTATAGAATGGCGTCCGCTGTCCCGGGGAAGTTTAATCAGGGTCTTCGTCTGGCGCTGATGAGTAAGCTCACACCGAATATAGGGTGGGGACTTGCCGGTAAGATCCTGTGGGGCGAGAACGTACCTGGTCAGGAAAAAAATATTAAGGACTTAGACCTGGGACTTTTATTCGACTACACGGTCATCCAGTTTGGGGCGACTGTTCGCAATATCTTCGGAGGCGACCCAAGTTACCTGGAACAAAGTAGGGAACTGGGAGTCGGCGCGCGCATCAACTACGAGCAGGTACTTTTCCTTTCGCTGGCGGCCTATTCTCGGTTTGATAAGTTTGTTCCCTACCAGCTCAGTGTGGGGGCCGAATACGTTTCGCCTTACTATTTCTCCCTTCGTGGAGGCTTTCGCGCGAGGCCGGAAGAACAAAAGTCTTTTTGGACCGCCGGTCTAGGCGTTTCCAGTGGAAAGTTTGGAATCCACTACGCGGTGGAATTTCCCAATCAGTCTGCCAATACGCAACACTTGCTCAATATGGACGTAATGTTGTAATCGTCCTGCTTCAGCAGAAATCCCCCATACATGCGATTCAAGACACTTATCCTGGTGATAGGCTTTTTCTGCTTTTGCGTTCGTCTGAACGCCATGCAGTTGGAGTTCTTGCCACAAAGCCGCTTTTTTCCGCTGACCTTTGCCGATCCTCGTGAAATCCGGATGGCTTTGCTTTTCGATCAGCAAAATCGGGTCAACGCTTACGTCGGGAACTACTTCTCTTTGATTTCCGGCACAGGAGCAGAAGAGGATTCTTTGGCCTGGGTATTCGGTCTGGAAGGTGCCGGTTACTTTGCCATGCGCCAGAGTGGGGCGACCTTTCCGCTCGAACACACGGACGGTCTCATAGGGGTTTACGCGGAAGTCACACAGGGACCGTGGCGTGGGCAGTTGAGGTTTACACACGTGTCGGCCCATCTATCGGATGGTATCAGCGGGACGACACCGATTACCTACAGCCGTGAGTTTTTGGTGGGGCGACTTGGTTTCGCCCCCGACAAGCTTAAGTTCGCCTACTTGGGAGCGATAGTGAACGTGAATTCGATTCCAAGCCTGCCTGCGTGGAGTTTTCAGTTAGGGGGACATTGGTTTTCATCCTGGAACTTCGCGCGCCTCACGCCCTTTGTGGCGATGGACATCAAGTGGCGACAGGAATCCAGCCAGAACCCATCTTTGAGCGCACAGTTCGGTTTGGCGCTCAACAACCCCCCGGAAGCCTACCGTTCGTTCCGCCTTTTCTACAACTTCTACACAGGGGCAGATTCACGGGGCCAATTCTACTCGCTCCGCTACACCAGCCATGCGCTCGGGATTGAGATGCAAATCTAGTTCGCCATCTCTAAGAAACGATCCGATTGCACATGTTGGTACCGCACGAGCTGTGGGAAACTGTAGCCGTCCATCGAGGAAACCCACTGGATGCTCTTCTTGTCTAGAGCGAGTGGAAGGTCCACCGCGGCGACCGCGGGATCTCGGTGTATCCGGAGTACTCGGTAGGTGCCGTAGGAATCGGATCCTTCTACTTCTTTGAAGATGTTCGGTGCATAGGTTGTCAGAAAGTCGAGCAAGTCCATGTCACCGCCCCCCAACAGGTGGACCCGGTCGTAGGGCCCGCCATATTTTGCCTCGCGCTTTAACCCATAAAAAAGGTAGGCATTCCCGCCCGGAGCCAGGGCGTTGTAGACGAGTTCGATGATGTACCGCCTATCGACCGAGTAGAAAAAGGCGCCGTACACATCCGCAAGCAAGTGCACCTTCCGCTCCCAGTCCCGCAACAAATTTTCTGCCATCCCCGTTGCCCTGACGAAAAGACCGAGATCTTCCAGGTGTTTTCGTTTGCCGAGAAAACTTGTGCTCAGCTCACGCACCCGGTCGGCCATCAGTTCCGCATCGGGACGCCAAACGCTGAAGCCCATCACGCGCTTTCGTTTCCAGGGGGCATACTCGTCAAAGGGAATCCCGAGAATAATGGAAGCGGATTTCAACGCGGTGATGTTGATATCCCGTGCTTGATCCAACATGTACTTCCGGTCGTGCATGTAGAATTTTAGCTCGTCGGCTGTTACCAGAGTGAGCTTATCCATGGAGTCCCAGAAATCGTGTGCCGACAGGGCGACGGCCTGCCCACCGCGGGAGACCCACTCCAGCCCTGTCAGGCTCAGGCCCGCTCCCAGATCCAGGAGCACCGGCCGGGAAAACGCGGTGCCGGCGTCGAGTAGCCTTTCGTGGTCCTCGGCAAATCCCTCGCCCAGCATTCCAAAGTAGCCATTCTTAGCCCGAGCGTAGGGTTGTCCATAACGGCTGATGGGGACCCGCACGCTGCTGTTGGCGATAATGCGGGACTGACAGGTGGCGGCGGTCAGGCGCCCGCTCGTGGAGCCTAAGGCGAGGTTCGCCGTGAGGAGGACATAAAAGAGTACTTGGAGCTGCCGCATGGGCCTTTTGTAGTCAATTTGGTCTATTTCCGCAAGGCGTTAAGGATTTCGGATGGGCCCGATTGTTTTTGAGCGTCTACTCTGTTGTAATATCTCTGTTCCATTCTTTTTTTTTTCCGTCAGTTAGGGGGCGCTCATGTTTGGCTTGAGGGGTCATTTCTTTTTCCTCTTTTTGCTGGCCGGTTGTGGGATTTCTCAGTATCCGGGCCAGCCTGGTGTGCTGACCGACAAACACTCCAAATTGGATTTCGAAACCTTGGCCGGTGACGGCCTGTATGTCTACGAGGCCAGTTATGATAACCGGCCGAAGGGCCCGGGTATGGGGGCTATCGTTACCAAATATTACCCGGGTGCGCTGACATACACCTCTAATACGCGCACGAATGCGGACGGGTCGCTGTACCGGGTGAAAGGGGCCTATAAAGGCGCGCGGGTTGAGATGATTTCGTTGCCGCAGCAAAACCAAATTCTGCTGCCGCCGGAGAGCACGGTTTTGCTATTTGCTGAATACGATCTTTCGATGGACGAGGTGGATAGCCAAAATATTGCTGAGGCGGATCTCTTTACGCCCAGCTGGAGGAGTCTCACCCAGATTGCTAAAGAGGCCGCTCGGATGAAGCTCGCCTGGCTAAAGGCCGCCGAATTAGGAGAGAGGGCCACGCTGCAATACCGGGTTTCCAAGGTGCGTTTAGGGAATGTGGAGTATACCCCCGCGACGAGTGTGCTGATTCAAAGCCCATTCGCTCAAAATGGAATGCAGGTGCAACCCAAACGCGAACAGCTTTTGGAATTTGTAGACTTCTTCGAAGCGAACTTTCCCAAAGGATACAAAGGGAAGATTGAGTTCGAACTGGATAGTGGAAAACTCGTCGCGCTCACGATGGGTCTGCATTCGCGTAAAACCGCCAAGGAGGCTGGAATTCAGGTGGTTGAGAATTCCACGCAAGAAGCTTTGGAAGCAGCACTTAAGAAACTCGGAATGGAGTAATCATGCGCATACTGATCTTTGTACTCTTTACTTTGGCCCAGTATTCGGCAATCGCTCAAAACCATATAGTTCTATTTGCTGAACAAGAACTCAGCATCTCCTCACTGGGACATTCGGGCCTGCAGAACCTCCTGCAGAGTACGAATGACAAAAGTGTGAAGCAGCTCAAGGAATGGATGGGAGCGCGGAAACTCAGATCAACGGTCGGGGATCTCTGGTTGGTCCGAGGTGCCCGAGTGGATCTTACTCCCGAAACGGCTACCGCGCTTGCCAAGGAACCGTGGGTGAGTGGCGTCGTCGTGGATCAGCAGCGTCAGTTTGTGGAGCCTCCCAGCTCGGTCGGCGCCCGCACAGCCGAAGTGCCCGAAACCCCTTGGGGGCTGAAGGCGATTGGGCTCGATAAGATTCGTGAACACTACCCGCAATTGGATGGAAGCGGTGTTCGTGTCGGTATTTTGGATACAGGGATCCAGAGCCGGCACCCTGAGTTCTTGCGTGGCAAGCGCCATGTGCCGGTCGTCTTTAAAGACTTTCTAAACCCGCTGATTTTCCCGTATGACGATCACGGCCACGGAACGCACGTGGCAGGCACCATTGCAGGCGTCAATGTGGGTATCGCGCCCGCGGCCTCTTTGGTAGTTGGGAAAGTTTTTACCGCAGGGGGATCGGGTTTTGACTCCGCCATTCTGGAAGCGATGCAATGGGCCTATGACCCCGATGGCGATCCTGAAACAGATGATTTTCCGCAGCTCATCAGTAACTCCTGGGGAGCCGGGATCAGCAGTCCCGGGCCTGTAGCGATCGAACAATTTGCGGCCTATCGACGAGCCGTGCTGGCATGGATCCAGGGAGGAATTTTCCCGGTTTTCGCTGCTGGTAATTCAGGCGGCGTACCCAACGGTATCCCCGGCGGCCTTCCGGAGTCCCTCGCGGTTGGCGCTATACAGAGCGACGGATCTCTTGCGGATTTTTCTAGCCGTGGTCCCAATCTTTGGAACATGGGTACTTGGGTTCTCAGTCTCCTGAAGCCGGACATCTCCGCACCCGGTGTGGAAGTGACTTCCGCCTTTCCCGGAAACGAGTACGCCACATGGTCCGGAACGTCCATGGCCACGCCCCACGTGAGTGGTTTGCTTACGCTCATGCTCCAGGCAAACCCGCGACTGACTTTTGCGAAAGCGAAAGCCATTTTGCTCGCGAGCAGTCAGAAGAAGCTCGATCTGGGTTTCGGTTACGGAATTGTCGACGGCTACGAAGCTGTTCGCCAGGTGTTGGGAGACCGGAGGCTCTAGGCCGATCGGATGTTAAGCGGTGGTTTCACTCCTAAAAGCGAATCAAATTCGATGGCTGCCCTCCGCGGCCGTACTCCCGGCTTCGCACCGCGAACGTCCCGCGACAGCGGTGACGCTGGCGATTCTGGGTTTTGCGTGCTGCGTGCTCGCCGTTTTTGTGGCGGGTGCGCTCGGCGCCTACCTAACCCGCGGCTTTAGGCTAGGGCCTTTTCTCGCGATGTTTCCCGTCATATTGGCCTCGCTCGGTCTGTGCGTCTATGGAATTGGACGCTTCTTCCACACCAAGACGGTAACGTTGAAATACAACATGGTGGAGTACACCGAAGTCTATTTTTTCAGAAAAAATTACTGGAGAGAACCTATCTTTCACTACGCCGGGATTGAAAAACGTTCCCGCCACCTTACACAGGGAGATACCGTTTCTGGAAAGACCGAGTACGAGCTCGTGCTCAAACACAGCAATCCCGCCCGCGAGATTTCCCTTTTTTACTCTTACCAGAAAGACGCCTGGGAGGCCGATGCGGAGCAGTTTGGGCGGCTCTTGAACCTGAAGGTTTTCGAGCCCGAAGTACCGACGCTTCAGTCCTTACCGCTGCATACCCGTGAGACTGACTTACAGGAATTCGGTAATCGTATTTGGATTGAGACGTCTCCGGATTCTCACCGCGTGTGTCACAAACGCGTTTGGAGCAGCTGGCCCAGTTCCCTCGGAATTATTTTTACCGGGTTTTTGTATCTTTCTAGTTCCGCCCATTTTGCGGATGGCTCCGGAGAAGTCCCGCTTTCCATCTTGCTCGCATTCTTCAGCCTTTTCTTTCTTGTCTTCCTGCTGCAGGTCTTTTCTGTCGAGGAGCTCCTCGTGACACCCGAAAAGCTCGCTTACCGGGTGCGCTACCCTTGGGGAACTCAGACACGCAAGACTTTGAGCCGCAATGGGATAGCGGGGATCCATATCAACACGGATAGCCAGCGCCTGCATTTGCCAACTTCGGTGCGCATTGAAGGGCGTGAAGGTATCATTCACTTCGGCCGGTACACGACAGAGTCCGACAAAATAAAATTACGTGATTTTCTTCTTCAGAACGCCGTGGGCGTAGCCGAATCGTCCCGGCTCAAAGAGGCGTAGGCGCCGGTTTCAAAAAGTCCTGGTGGATCAGGCTCGGCTGCAAATCCTTATTGTCTTGGTATTTCTTGCTGTTGTATTCCGTGTAGTCGCCTGCGATTTCATGGTAAAAGACCTGGCAGATTTCTACGCCCGCGTACACGCGAATAGGTTGCAGTGCGAAGATTTCTAAGGTCCAATAGCCGCGAAAGCCCACGTCGCCAAAGCCCGCCGTGATATGAACGCTCAGGCCCAAGCGGCCAATTGAGGATCGGCCCTCAAGCATCGGGACGTAACCGCGGGTTTCTGTGTACTCTGAAGTTCTTCCCAAATAGAGTTTGTTGGGTTCGAGAACAAGACCTTCCTCTGGAATTCGAAAGCGTTTTAACGTGAGTGGCTCTTTCATATCGAGCGTCTCTTGCTCGTAAACCGCCAGCTCATCGTGCAAACTCAGGTTGTAGCTGTTCGGCCCCAAGCGATCGGGGTAGAACGGATCTATTACGATTTTTTTACTTTTTACACCTTCAAGTATGGCTTTGCCCGAAAGAATCATGTGAACTAGCTACCATAGGGCAGGCAGGCGGTAAAGCGGCTGGAAAAAAAGAGGGGCCCCGTCGGGACCCCTCTTTGGCGTGGAATCTTAGCGTGTCGCCAGTAGGCGTCGAACTTCCGCAAAGACGGTATTGATAGAAGCGCCGACCTCTCTATAGCTCATGACGTTATTCTGATCGATTACGGCAAGCGCAGGGATATAGCCTTCTGGCGAGAACTCGTAGAGCTGCTGAATCGGGGCGGCTACGACTGCCATCGAAGCGGGAATCTTGTGCCGGTTACGCCATTCGTTGAGGAATTGCGCTGACGGACTGGACGGGTTTTGCCAGCCGTGGATGGAATTGCTGAAAAACTTAACCCGCATTCCGTCGAATTCTGAAACTCGGCGGGCCAGCTCAGACATTTTGGAATTGCAGGGACCACACCAGCCCGCACCGAAGTCGACCACTTTCACGGTGTCCGGATAATGATCTAAACAGACACTCACTCCCGTCGCGTCGGTCCAGCACAGATTGGGTACGGTATCTCCCACTTCGTATGCAAATGCGTTTGAAAACAGAACTACACCCAGGATGATGATTACCTTCTTCATGTTCTTGCTCCTTGTTTGGGATAGACGGCACGCCGTCGTGTAGATGAAAACTGCCTCTATGACTATTATGCCCCGTATAGAAAACACTGCCGGTACAAAGCGAAACTTTTCGTAACGGATGTTAAGCGCGGATTTGTTGATGGCACACGGAGTCTAAACGTTGCGCAGAAGTGTTTGGTAGGTTGTTTGTGCTACCGTGTCCCATGAAAAACGTGCGGCGTGCTGCAGTCCCTTTTCTTGGAGTTCACGGCGCAAGGCGGAACTTTCTAGTATTCGCGCGAGCGTCTCATTCAACTTTTCAGACGAGAGTGGGGGGATCCACAGTGCGGCCTGTCCGCCCACTTCGGGAAGAGAACTGCTGTTGGAGGCCACTACGGGCGTACCGCAGGCCATGGCCTCCAGGATGGGCAGTCCAAAGCCTTCGTAAAGAGAAGGGTAAACAAAACAGCGGGCCCCTTGGTAGAGCGCCGGAAGATCGCCTTCCTCCACATGCGGGAGGACTTTTAAGCGGGGAAGTTTTGGGAGTCGGTTTTTGCGGTAGACGCCTTCAGGACTTCCCACCACTACCAAATCAACGTCCTTAAACCTATTCGAAAGAACTGGCCACACTTTAGCAACGGAAATGAAATTCTTCCGCCGACTGTCCCCGCCGATACAAAGGAGGTAAGGGTGGCTGAGTTTGAGCTTGGCAAGTGTCGCTTGTACCACGCTATCAGCTTGGGGTTTAAAATGAGGCCCTGCGGCCTCCGGAATCACCGAGATTTTGTTCGCCGGAATACTGAACACGCTTTCAATCCGCTGCTTCGAAAACTCTGAAACCGTAATCAGGTGTCGCACGCGCTTTACAAGACGCGGGATGAGCCAGCGGTACCAAGACAAAAACGCTTTGGAATACCCTTTGGGAAAATCGATAAAACTGAGATCGTGCAGCGTTAGGACCTGCGAAGGTACGCTGAGCGGACCTGTATTGCCGGGAGACCATAGGAGTTCCCCGGTCACTTTTTGGGGCAGGACAAATTGTTCCCAGGCGTGTCCGGCGATGCGGCCTTTCGGTTTGTCCGGCTCAAGAATTCGCACTTTGTCGCCAAGTCGACTGGTGATTTCGGTGGCATAACGCTGAACCCCAGTCACGTTCTGGGAGCGGAATCGGCCGTTGACCGCAATTCCCATTAACGGAGCTCCAAAGAGGGTTCTTCTCTGAGCGGTTGGCGAGTCTTTTGTTTAGGTTTTCCCGACATCGGGGTATCAAAAAAAGCTCGCAGTTCTTTTTGAAAGCGAAGCTTGGAAAATCGCTCTGCCTGTTGGCGGCAGGCGATCGATTCAATCTCTAATTTCTCAAATCGCTTAATGGCTTCGGTTAGTGCGGCCGGAGTTTGTTCGCTGAATAACACACCCGTTTTGCCGTCCAATACGGTCTCGCTCGCTCCCCCGACACCGTATGCCACGACGGGTGTTCCACAAGCGAGCGCCTCTACGGGTACAATCCCAAAGTCTTCCTTACCGGGGAAAAGCAATGCACGAGCCGTTCGGTAAAGACCTCGCAAGCGGGAAAGACTAATGCGTCCTGTAAACTCGAGTTGGGGGTTGTTGTGTCGGAGCAACGTACTTGCGTCTTGGCCGTCGCCGACGACTACGACCCGTCTTTCCAAGCGCCGGCATGCCTCGATCGCGATATCAATGCGCTTGTAGGGAGCAAACGCCGAAACGACCAAATAGAAATCCTCGCGAGTATCTGTGCCGGGATGGAAAAACTCCGTGTCTACCGGAGGGTAAATTACGGACGCCTCACGCCGGTAGTACCTTCCAATCCGCTGGCGCACAAATTGTGAATTGGCGATGAACTCGTCTACGCGTCCAGCACTCGCTGCATCCCAGGTCCTCAGGTAGTGGAGAAACGGTGCCATGAGATTTTCTTTGAAACCTGGCGGAAAGTAGTCGTGGTAGCAATCCCAAACGTAGCGCATCGGCGTGTGACAGTAGCTGATATGGGTCGATTCGGGATCGGTGATGACTCCCTTAGCGACGCAGTGGCTACTGGAAATTACAAGATCGTAACCGCGTAGATCCAAACGCTCGATAGCCATCGGGAAGAGTGGCAAGAGGTAGCGGTAGTATTTGCCGATTCCCGGAAAGAGCTGGAGAAAAGAAGTGTGTACGGGATGGCCCAGGTAAGTTTGCGTAAATTTTTGTGAGTCATAAAACAGCGTAAAGATCTCTGCCTGCGGGAAAAGCGCCAGCAGTTCGCGCAGTACTTTTTCGCCCCCACGCTCGCCAGTGAGCCAATCGTGGACTATCGCTACTCTTTTAGGTGACGAAATCAATAGGCGTTCTTTCTAAAATAATCCCGAACCAGGATCCACGGGGTAAGGAGAATGATCTTCAAATCGAAATAATGCGACCAATGGCCTATGTAATAGAGGTCGAACTTGATGCGCTTTCTCAGTGAGGTGTTGGCGCGCAGCCCGTTAATCTGCGCCCATCCCGTGATGCCAGACTTCATCCGGTGACGGAGCATATATTTGGGGATTTCTCCCTTGAACTGGGCAACGAAATTCGGACGTTCTGGTCTAGGTCCGACTAAGCTCATGTCCCCACGCAAGATATTCCAGAACTGAGGGAGTTCGTCCAGACTGGTTCGGCGCAACCATTTGCCAAAGGCCGTCGTGCGTTGATCATCTTTGGCTGCCCAAACTGGCCCCGTCTGGGCCTCTGCATTCACGTGCATTGTCCGGAATTTGATGCAGTCGAATTCTTTACCGTCCGCCCCCACTCGTTTCTGCGTGTAAAAAACCGGCCCTCGGGAAGTTAACTTCACAACTAGCGAAATAAAGGCAAATAGCGGGGAGAAAAGGATCAAAAAGAAAGAGGCGCCGACAATGTCGAGCATGCGTTTGAGGAAACGATCGCTAAGGCCTGCGGGTTCACGGTTAAAATGCAGGAGCGGTATACCCACTTCGTGATCGGCACAATAGGTGAAGGTGCTTTGTTTGCCGAAATCTGGGATCACCTTTACCGCGACGAGTTCGTTGGAGAGCAGTTCCAGCACGCTCTGGTATTGGTGGTGCGAGTGTTCGGGGTAGGCAAGGATAACCTGATCCGGCCGATAGTTTTCGAGCGTCTGTGCCAGGCGGGATTCTTCGCCGAGGTACGGGATTTCCCCTACCCGTCCAACGAGCTGTTTTGGCCCCAAGCGCCCGAACCACTCTATTGGATACGGCCGGCGTCTTTCGAGGTTGATAAGGTAGGTTTCGAGGAGTTCTCCGTTGCCTACAATCAGCGTTTTTGTTGGGCGAGTGCGTTGTTTCACCTGGCGCCAGAGCAAATGCAATACGAAGCGACCGAGGAAGAGGTTGAAGGTGACAAGCACCGCAAAAATAATGAGGTAGACACGGGAAAAAAGAATCGCGCCCTGAAAATAGACTGTCGAAACAAAAACCAAAGAACTGACCATGGAGGCCTGAAAGGTCTTGCGCAAGCTTCTGAAGCCGAATTCCAAGCGGTCCGATCGGTACGCGCCAACAATATGGAAGGTGGCAGTGAAAACTAATGCGAGGGGCAAGGCCGCATTGGAATAGAGGTCAAAACTGGGGATCTCTTCGTGGTAAAGCGGTGCGAGTTTCAGATCGAAGCGGAGCAGCCAGCACAGAAACCAGGTAGCCACCACGATCAGTGCGTCCGATACCTTGATAGCGGCGCCATAAAGAAAATATGCTTGCTTGTTATCCACGCGAACGGAAATCCAAACTCTAATCGTCTGATAAATTACAGCCTCATAGGCACAAGTACAACCACCGTCACGCGCAAACGAGCCGGTGACCCAGCGCGCAATCCGCCCGGGACGCGGAATTCCCGGCTTTCTCGCTAACTTTTTGGTATTGCATGCTTTTTTTGCCTTTTTGCTTGGATCGTGTTTAGAAAAAATCTATAATAATAAGGTACTTACCCGACCGGTTTGTAAGTACCATTGCCGAACGGGAAGCTGTCTAGCGACATTAGGAGGCAACGTGACGAAGTCTGAACTCATCGAAGTGATCGCCCGAAAGGCGAACCTGACGAAGAAAAAAGCCGAAGAGCTGGTTAATACCGTGTTCGATGCCTTTTTTCTGGCGATGGTCCGCGGCGATCGAATTGAGATCCGTGGTTTTGGCAGCTGGTTTGTGAAGCACTATAAGAGCTATGTCGGACGCAATCCGAAAACGGGAGCCGATGTATTTGTTCCCGAAAAGAAGCTTCCATTCTTCAAAGTCGGAAAAGAGCTGAAGAAGCGTATCGACAGCACGACCTAAGCCACCGGCCTTCGACCTCACCGCTCGGGCAAGGCCTGGGGCCAGTGGCCTTGCCGAATCTTAGAACGTTTGGCCTACCTTTGGGGCCAACGAATATAGGAACTTGATCATCCCGAATCCAACCGCCAGTACGATCACAAGCATTGTAAAGCTCATCGTCCCGTAATGGGTGGGCGCGATCATCGCAAATAGCATCGGTGCAGAAAGGTACGTGTTCATTTTGGACGCTGCTGTCGCACGTTTTGCGAGGGCCGCTGCTTCCGGGTGAGGTTGCCCTGCTTTCAGACCGCCAAGAATTTTTTTCTGCGCAGGCCAAATGATGAACCACACGTTGAACCACATGGTGCTTCCGAGAAGCGCTCCGAACAGAATCCACATGGCGCGATCACTCATGCCACCCTCTGCGCGCGTCCAAAGCTCACCGACGGTATATTTGTAGAGAAGTAGGGTAAGTCCCATCAAGAACGTAAACATGGCGCCCCAGCGAAACCAAAAAAGCGCACGTCCGAGAAGTGCCGGATTGATTTTCGATTTGAGTTCCCCGTCTAGAGACGCCTGAAAGGGTGGGTTCACGAAGTTGAAAAAATACAACAAGCCGATCCACGTGATTCCCGCCAAAATATGCAACCAACGCAGAAAGTAATTTAGATTTGTGTAAACATCATCGAGCATTTGCTGTCCCCTTTTTCTAAGAAATATCGAAATTCTAAAATCGTTGAAAACTATGCCCGGCGGGGAAGACGGGGTCAAGCTTTGAAATGATTCAGGAATTTCACTTTCCCGCTACTGTAGAAAGGCGTGACGGTACGAAGTCAGCGAAGACTAATTGAATACATGGAGTGTTGCCAGCTTAGGGCCACACGCCGCGAATACACGTGGAGAATTGCACGGTGTAAAGAGCTCGCTCGGGAAAACGCTGCGATTATCCCAATTTAATCGTTACCGGTGAGAGGGCATTAAAACTTCGGCAGCTGCCTAAGATCCAGTCAGACGAACCTATCGGTATTGTTCTATAATTTCAATAACTTATTCCGTTGTCAGCGGGCGTTTTTTGGCAAGCTCTATGCAACTATAGAAGATAGGGGAGGGTTCTGACGGAATTAAATTCCTGTGGGACCCAGTGAATGAATGAGACTAAGTAGGGGCAAAATTTACTACGTACTCGCGCTTGCGTTAATCAGCAGTGCGCTGTGGCATACGTCCATCGCCCGCGCAGATGAAGGCGATGAAGACCAAACCGAACTGACCCCAACTCCCGCGCCCGCTTTGCCAGCTCCGCCTTCCGAAGTGACTGAAGACCAAGTGAAATTTTATATGGGCTTTCCGGCCTTTTCCGGACTGGTTGGAACGATCGCGGAAGTGAACCAGTCAATGCGGGATGCGGCTGAGAACCCCATGGATAAATGGCGCCGACAAAACGTGCAGGCAGCCCTTTCCAAGATGCCGGGCGCGATTCGCGAACTCGCGAACGTTTTCATGAGTAACGAACTTCACAACGCAGATCTACCCCCGATGCAAGCAATGCTCGGAGGTTTTATCGATGTGAATGCCGCCGATAGATACAAAAAGTTTTTGCAGCATCCGGACGCGAGTCTTATTCCGGAAGCGGGCCCAGGGTTTCCGCTTGATCTCAAGGCGCCTCCGCCGACCGTAACGTCTGCGAAGATTGCGCTGAGCGATCCGAAGTTCCAATTGAACAAGACTTCGAGCGCTTCCAAGCCGGCCATCAACCCTTCGGAGTTGGCGGATCTATCGGGGGTAAGCGCAGGGTCTGTTTCGGGTGCCTCCACTATCAGCTTTAATGACGATGCCCCGGAGCAAGGAACCGCGAGTTCTTCCAGTGGCGCCTCAGGTGCCCGTGGCCTGGCTTCAGTCGGTTCGGATACTAATAAGGAGGCCGTCTCCGCAGGGCTCGGCTTTATCAGTTCGGCGATTGGGCGACTTCTTGGAGAAGACGACACTAAAAAGGATGCGGCGGCAGAACCTGCCAGCGCTCCTGCCAAGCCGAACGATGGAAATTTCCTGGCTTCAGTCCAAAAGGATCTGGCGCTGCTCGAAGGCAACTACGGTTCGACCGAAGATAAGGAAGACTGTGTAGAGGGCGATGAGCGTGAAGAATGTCAGGAAGACGGTGTTTTTGATCTTGAAGCAGCAAAAAAGAAAAAGACCGGCCCTACGCGCCATAAACAAGGTCGAGGGCTTCGCTCTGCCTATAAATTAAAAGCTCAACCCAAGAACTGGAGAGCTTTGGGTGCAGCGTTCTCCTTGTTACCGACGGTAAATAAGGCGAGCGCTAGAACCAGTGATTTTTCAGACGACCAATTGATCGGTCTGGCCAATGCGACAGGCCTCAGCGAAAAAGCCCGTAGGGATTGCGCCGAGTGCGAGGCCCGCTTGGGAGTGGCTGCTTGCCGAAACATTTGTGCCCCTCGCGATAACTTTGTGAATGCCGTTCGTGGCGTTTCCGGCTCTAACGGCGGCGCTCCCGGAAGCGGTGGCGGCGCAGGTGCTGGTGGTGGTGGCGGCCGAGGTGCCGGCGGTGGGAGTGCCATCGCAGCGGCGGCGGCTATTGCAGGATCCGTAGCGGGTGCGATCGCCCTCGTAGGCACGACTGCAGCGCAGGCAGGAGCCGCCAAGAGTATTGCGACCAGTAAGGCCAACGAAGTGGTGACGAACACCAAGACCAAGGCGGACGCCATTCTTCATACCGCTGCCAACGATGCGGCCGCCAAATCAGCGGAAACAGATTTGATTGCGACTCTTGCGAAGCAAAAAGAGCAGGGAAAACTCTTTGATACGGTTACCGGCATTGGAGCGGCATTGGCCGCGTCGGCCAGTGCTCGTGCTGCACGCTTGGATCAGGCCTACTTCAACCGCGGTGTGGAAAAAGCCCAGGCGGAACTATTGATGTATGTCCAAGCTGGACAGGCTGCTTTGACTGAGTACGCGATGAAGGCGAGTGCGTTGGTTCGGGGCTACGTCCCCAATCAACTCGGGCCAGCGACTTTGGATCCTCTTGGAAAGAACCAAACCGTCGTTGCGTCGACGGCGCCGTCTAGTTCAACGGTGTTACCCGGTTTAACGTCTCCGAGTTTTCGCTCTATCGCTTCCGTAAGCGAGTCGCCCCAGTCCGCTCTGGAACGAGTGACGGCCGCGATGCGGGGCTCTACCCGAGCCAACCCTTTACGTATTCCGCAACCCGCGCCCGTTGTGCGGGCTGTTGCGAGCTTCGAGGGGACGCCGCATGTTTCCTCTGCCGAACGCGCTCGTGCCGTTTCGAGCTTTGGCGACTCTTCTCGCCCCACACATACCCGTTAATCCAATCAGTAGACAGTAGTGTACACACGGTGGACGGTCCCGACTGGGCCCAGCAAAAATCCCTTTATTTATAAGCGCTTACGAAGCATTTCCTGACTGCTTTAAAAGCAGACAACGTCGTCAAAATAGTCAGTTCAAATTACGTAATATCAAGCACTTACATTTAGACAGGCTGTATACTCCAGAGCCCTCGGCAGGCGTCTACGCAGCTTTCATCACCGAATATCAATTATTTCAGATGTTTAACTGGTGTCCCGAGGGCCGGGAGTTGGCAAGGCATGTGCAATTCCAATGAGTAGGGATTCCACCAGTACGTTTGCCGCATTAACTTTTGGGGAAAACATTGCTTCATAGGGCAGACAAATCAATGCTGGGGCGTACGCAGCTGCAGGTAGTAGTGCTCAGCGCACTATTGACCTGGAACGGCTTCGTTGCGAAGCAGTCCCGAGCCTTGGCCCTGGTCCAGGCAGTTTTCCCGGTCGCGTTCGCTCAAGAAGGCGGCTGCCCAAACTGCGGAAAAGGTGGAAGCGGGGGCGAAGGCGGCGGCCAGGCAGGCGAAATCCTCCTCGGTATCGCGGCCATTATCGCGCCGATCGCAGCAGCGATGGCCCAGGTAGCTGCTGCTGAAAAGCAGGCAGAAGCCGACAAATTCATCGCCAAGACGGCTGCAGATGCCTCTATTACTCAAACCAAAATTCAGGCCGACGTAACCAAACAACTTTCCGATACCCAGCGAGCCCTTCAGGAGAAAAACCTGGCGGTGACTCAACAATTGGCCAAGGACCAAGAGGCCGCTCGACAAGAGCGCGTCAACCTCCAGCTTGCTGCGCTCGAAAAAGAGCGTAAAGCCCAGGAAGCGGAACGAAGAGAGATTCGAGCCATCGAACAAGATCGCATCGATCAACAGATTGCTTTTGCAAAACAACAAGCGGACGAGAACCTTCGTCTCGCTAAGCTTTCTATTAATACGCAACTGGTTGCACAGGGGCTTGCTACGGGCGTGGCTCCAGCGGGATCGCGTGGCCGTTTAACGACGACAAGCACGGGCTCTAGTACCGCCTCTTCCAGTTTTGCTTCCAGCATCACCCAGCGTGCGATTGCGAGTACCAGTACTTCATCCAGTCGCGCGAGTAGCGCGAGTACATCGGGATCGGGCAGCCGTGTCTCAATTCCTTCACGTGGTTTGGCATCTTTGCCGGCGGGCGGCGCGAGTCAGCTTGCCTCTTTGGGTGGGACGGCCTCCAGCAAATTGATACAGGCCGTCCAGAAGGACGCCGTGGCGGGTAACAGCAATGTCGCGGGTGCCTCGGTTTCGTCCCGGGGCGCTACGCGGGGTGCAAGTGGCTTCCAGTTCGGCGCTACGGGCACGGCGGGAGACATCGTTTCCGCAGGTTTGAGCCCGCAACTCGACCAACAGATTCAGGTGGCCGGCGTGGTACGCGGATCCACACGCGGCGCACACCAGCTGACCGAAGAAGCGAAAGCCGAACGGGATGGAAAGAGCTCGGATCTTAATAGATTTTTGTCGACGGTAAAAAGTGATGCTGTTTGGCGTGGCATCCGCAATACCAGCGGAGGCAACACGGCCGGCGGTTTAGGTGGGGGCCACCAGAACCGAGGCATCGGCCGCTAAGAGTTTTCTTTGGGGGGAACCGAAGAATCAAGGAGCCTGACAACGGACGGGAAGGGGGAGCGTCCCCCCTTCCCGCCGCTACTCGTGCGCCGAAAACGTGTGTACAACCCGCATACAGTGACGACCTCTTTAATAACGGGGACTTAACCGGATCTTTGCCTCTCCAGCGTAGTCCGATACCAACTGTTTAGCCAGGTAGCATTCCCGAAACCTAATAATTTCAAACGCTTATTTTATTTTGGGTAGGGGCCTGGTTGGCAAGCATTGTGCAATTTCATTGGGTGTGGGTGACTCTACCGTGCCTAGCGGCCGCTTTCGTGCAGGAAGCGCTGTGAAGCCAGTAGACACACTTTAGTTACGACAACGAAGCGAGAACAACTGAGAATGACCCCCCACGGAAGACATTCGAGTGCAGGCTCACCGCGCGTCCTTCAGCGCGGGCTTGCGGGCCTTATGGCCCTCCTATTCCTACTTACTACCGTGCAAAACCGTGCGCAGGCCGCAGAGGCCGTCCAGGGAACCGATCTTATCCATTACCGTTTAGCACCCAAGGCCCAGCATTGGAGAGTCGCTCCGGCAGTGCGGCACCTTTTGCCCTTCTTCCTGCCGCAAGCGGCCGCGGCTTGAGGCGGCTGTAATCAGGGCGGCTCGGAGGGCGGCTCGGGCGGTCAGGCGGGAGAAATCTTGCTTGGGCTCGCGGCGATCATGGCTCCTATAATGGCGGCCGTGGCGCAGGTGTCTGCAGCAGAGAAGCAGGCCGAGGCGGACAAGTTTGTCGCAAAAACGGCGGCCGACGCAGCGATTACGCAAACCAAGATTCAGGCCGATGTGACCAAACAGCTTTCCGATACGCAGCGTGCGCTTCAGGAGAAAAACCTCGCAGTTACTGAGCAATTGGCGAAGGACCAGGAAGAGGCCCGCCGCGAGCGTGTGAACCTGCAGCTAGCGGCCCTCGAAAAAGAGCGCAAAGCTCAGGAAGCGGAACGCCGAGAAATCCGCGCCATTGAACAGGATCGAATCGATCAGCAGATTGCTTTTGCCAAACAGCAGGCCGACGAAAATCTTCGCCTCGCAAAACTCTCTATTAATACCCAGCTCGTGGCGCAAGGACTTGCGACAGGGACCGCTGCGGCAGGCTCGCGCGGTCGATTGACCGTAAACGGCGGCGCCGGCACCTCAGGTTCCCTAAGCACTTCAATTACCTCGCGCGCGGTGAGCAGCGACAGCAGCCGCGGGGCGGGCAGTGGCAGTGATACCGGATCGAGCGCACCATTAAATAGAGGCCTCAGCGGCTTAGTGGCTGGCCTGGCAGGTGTGAGCGGCGCTTCAAACGCCGACGGCATAACAAGTCCTCAGGGCGGAACCGCGCAGGCGCGCGCGCAAGCTTCCAGAGCGCTATTGGCCTCTGTAGGGGCGCCGCAAGTGGGCCTAGCGAACGCTAAGGGCACATCGCCCTCAACCTCCCGTGTGCGAGCGATCGGTACTGGCTTGCCGACGGGAACAAGTTTTAAATCCGATTCTTCAAACGTGTTTTCATTGGCTCCTGGTAGCGGCGTCTCCGGTGCGCTTGCGAAAGGGATGTCCGGCACAACGCGCGGGTTGATGTCGACACGGGACAACCACAACCTCATTTTGGGTGAGCGCGCCGTTTCGGATTTGAATAGGGTTTTGCAAAGTGTGCGAAGCGGTGGCAGCGTCGCCTCTCAGGATTTTTCTGAGTTTTTTGCGGATCAAGAAAAGAAATTAGATCAGATTACTCCCAACAACGGCCAAGGCCAGTCGACTCCGTTTGAAGGGGCGTACAGGCCGCCGACAACCGGGCGTGCGCTAGTCGGCCGCAAGAACGGCACAGGTCGGTCACACTCGTTGGGCTATTAGAGTTTCTCGGGGGGTGGTCAGGGACGTTAAGGGGATACCCTGACCAGTTGTCAACAAAGCCGGAGGGCAAAGGGGGCCTTCCGGCTTTGCTTTTTTTCGGGTCTACTAAACTTCAGCAAAAGTCGGAGCGCCTGGAATCTCAGCATACAGGCGCGTGTAGTTAAGTGCTTGGTGATGCTGTTGGAGCACACCTTGATCGGCGAGATGTGTTCGAGCCAAGTCCACGGATTCCCGAAGCTGGGACGCGGAAATAAAGTCCGTAAGGTACTGAGAGAGGCGAAGAGGAGACAGCGGCAGTAACTCGGCGAGTGCACTGTGGCGGTCCATAAATACGACGGGGACACTAAAATAGAGCGCTTCCAGCGCGAGAAAAGGCCAATCAAAAGCCCGTTCGGTTAAATAAAATACTAAAAAGGAAAACTGCAGAGTCTTCATCCATTGTTTGGCGGAAAACTCGCGCACTTCGTTGAAGTGAAGAGTCCTCAGGGGGAGTTGCGGGTATTGGCCGCTGACAACATGCTGAAGCCGCCGCAGGTCGAGTTCGCGCCCGCCATCCGTCAAAAATAGAATCTGCCCATCGTAGGACGGGCGATTTAGATCGGCAAAATGAACATAGCGTCGTGCGGAAGGTAATACGACGCGAATCTGCGATTCCGAAATGTTGCAATGTTCGTGCAAAAGGACTGCGTCGTGCTGAGAGGGCACAACGAAACTATGATTTTCCGGAACGGGAGGTAGGGTCGCTCCCAGACTCCGGTAGGCGGGCAACACTGTCGTTATGGTGGGGCAGTCCAGAAACGGCTCCATGCGATCGGCCGGACGGAAGCGGTGGAACGCCGTAATGGACGAGGATTCAACAAAGTGTTTTTCCCAAGCGGAATAAAAGAAAGAACTCCCGATCCTACGTTTCGTATCAAAGCGTTTGAGTTGGCCTGAGAAAACCTGCGACGGGTGGCTCAGTAACACCGTCCGGCGCTTTTCAACCCATTCGCTCCCCGCATGCGGGCATCCTTGGGCGGCGACCAGCTGATCTATAAGCTCCTGTGCCACAAGGCCCTGGGATTCAAACTCGGCCGCGGCTCGTCCGTCGATACAAAGTCGTGGTGTGTGCATAACTCTATTAAAGCACAATTTGCCCAGGAGTTGAACGACGCGGCCAACGCACTGTATAAATGGAGTCGGTTTTGCACCCAAATGGAATCCGAACGCTGCGAAGGGACACTATGTTTCGTGCCAAGGCTGCCTTTTGGATCCTGTTAACATTACTGCTAGTTCGGTTTTATGGCCGGTACGGGGGCAACTCGCTCCAGATAAGCTTTCTGGACGTTGGCCAAGGCGATGCCGCTTTGGTCGTCCTCCCTGGCGGCAAGAGCTTTCTCCTGGATGCCGGAATCCGGAGCGCCCGTACGGATAGGGGACGTGAGGTGGTGATTCCTGCGTTGGCCGCCCGAGGCATCTTGGACTTAGAGGCGGTGGTGCTGAGCCACCCTGACGCCGATCACCTGGGCGGACTTCTTGCAGTCTTGGAATCGCTTCGGGTAAGGGCCTTTTGGCTGCCGCGCCATTTTCTTCCGCCAAAGCGCCTGCAGCTAAAAGAAACGCTGGAAGTGGCCAGTCGGCGCGGCGTGTACGTGTTCCCCTGGGTCGTTCCCTCCCGTTTCGTGCTTTCATCAGGAGTACAATGGTGGGTTGGGCTGGGAAAGGGGGAGTCCGACAATGACCACTCGCTGCTGGTTCGCCTCGCCTACGGACCCTGTTCGGTGTTGTTTACGGGGGATATTGGGGCGCAAACAGAGCGAGGGCTTACGGACTGGGGGCGTTCCACTGTGCTCAAGGTGTCTCATCACGGATCGCGCTTCTCTTCGGATAGCGCGTTCTTAAAACGTGTGCGCCCCCGTCTTGCTGTCGTTTCCGCGGGGGCGAACAACCGTTACGGACACCCGCACCCCGATACTTTGGAACGACTGCGGGAGGTGGGGACGGAGATTTTGCGAACCGATTTCCACGGCCGCGTGGACATTAGCTTTGACCGTGCTGGAAGATTTGCGTGCCGGTCGGCGCTGGGGGCCTGCGGGGCGGGCTACTGTTCAGAGGCCAAACCCAACTGACGGCGCTTGAGTTCTACAATCTGATCACGGAGCTCAGCCGCTTTTTCGAACTGCAGATTCTTTGCGGCTTTTTTCATTTGTTTCTCAAGCCGATCCAATTCTTTCGGAATGTCTGCCGTTTTCACCGTCTGGTAGTTTGTGTCAGGTTCGGCAACTTTTACTTCGTAGTAGTCGCTTTCCTCGACTTGGTACAGAGAGCTGTGAATATTCTTTTTTACGGAGAGAGGTGTTATTCCGTGAGCGGTGTTGTAGTCCTCTTGAATTTTTCGTCGCCGATCGGTTTCCTTTAGGGCAAACTCCATTGCGTCTGTGTTGTGATCGGCGTACAGAACCACCAAGCCGTCCACGTTGCGTGCGGCCCGCCCAATCGTCTGGATAAGCGAAGTCTGACTTCTCAAAAAACCTTCCTTGTCGGCATCCAAGATCGCTACGAGTCCGCACTCTGGGATATCCAAGCCCTCTCGTAGCAGGTTGATACCGATGAGGACGTCAAACTGCCCCAGCCGTAGTTGGCGAATAATTTCGACGCGCTCGATGGTGTCTATGTCTGAATGCAGGTACTTCACCTTCAGTCCCATCTTTTGGTAATACTCGCTTAGATCCTCCGCCATCTTTTTTGTCAAAGTCGTGACCAGCGTCCGCAGGCCCAACTTCGCGCGCTTTTTGATTTCGCCGTAGAGGTCGTCGACACACCCTTTCGCGGGACGCACAACGACAGGTGGATCCAGAAGACCCGTAGGCCGAATAATTTGCTCCACAATGCGGTTACGCGACTTTTTTTGCTCGTACGGGCCGGGCGTTGCAGATACGTAAATGATCTGATTCACCAGACTTTCGAATTCCGAGAAATTGAGTGGGCGATTATCCAGAGCCGAAGGTAGGCGAAAGCCGTGTTCGACGAGGGTCATTTTCCTTGCCCGATCGCCTCGGTACATGCCTCCGACTTGAGGGATGGTCACGTGGCTTTCATCGACAAACATCAGGTAGTCTTTGGGGAAGTACTCAAGCAGAGTCGGAGGTGGCTCGCCTGGCTGCCGGCCGGTCAAGTGTCTGCTATAGTTTTCAATGCCGTTGCAATAGCCAAGTTCTTCGAGCATTTCGATGTCATAGTAGGTGCGGCTTTCCAAACGCTGTGCCTCTACCAGTTTGTTCATAGACTTTAGCTGCGGCAGGCGCTCCTCCAGCTCGGCCTGAATGGACTTAATGGCGCGCGCGAGTTGCTCTTTTGGGGTGACGTAGTGACTTCCGGGGTAAATATCCAGCTTTTTCAGGTCTTCTAGGGCTTTCCCGGTCACGGGATCGACGCGGGTTATCTTCTCAATCTCATCGCCCCAGAACTCGATTCGATAACCAAAACTTTCCTCAAAAGTTGGGAAGACTTCAATGACATCACCCCGCACCCGAAAAGTACCACGGTGAAAATCGTAATCGTTTCTTTCGTACTGAGTTTCCACCAGGCGAAATAGTAACTCGTCCCGGCGGAAACTTTTTCCAGCCTTGAGGCGAATGAGCATTTCGCTATACGTGTCAGGGGCGCCCAAGCCGTAGATACAAGAAACGCTCGCGACGATGATGACGTCCCCTCGGGAGAGCAGGCTGCGTGTTGCCGAGTGGCGGAGCTGGTCAATCTGATCATTGATCGAGGAGTCTTTTTCAATAAAGGTATCCGTGGACGGGATGTAGGCCTCCGGTTGGTAGTAGTCGTAGTAACTCACGAAGTACTCCACGGCGTTTTCAGGAAAGAGCTCTTTGAATTCTGCAAAGAGTTGCGCTGCAAGTGTTTTGTTGGGTGCCAAAATGAGTGCGGGTCGGTTGAGTCGGGCGATCGTCTGAGCCATAGAGAAGGTTTTTCCACTTCCCGTGACTCCAAGCAGTGTGACGTCTCTAGCTCCCGACTGGAGGTGCGAGACCATTTGGTCTATGGCCTTGGGCTGGTCGCCGCGGGGCTCGAATTCGCTTACGAGCTTGAATTTGTCCATAAACGCAGTATACCCAGGGCTAATGGAAGTCCAACCGGAAAACCTGAAGGCCTTGAAGTCAAAACGGGTCGGCATTCTCGGCTATGGAAATCAGGGGCGTGCGCACGCGCTGAATTTACGAGACTCAGGAATTGACGTGGTGGTGGGGGCGCGAGCCGGTTCGGGTTCGCAGCACGCCACGGCCGACGGCTTTTCTGTACTTAGTTTTTTGGAGGCTGCGGAGCAAGCTTCGGTCCTCGTCTTCACCTTGCCCGATCCAGTGATTCCCAAGGTGTTCCAGCACTGTTTGCCGGCGATTGAGGGCGGCAAGCTTTTGGGTTTTGCGCACGGTTTTGCGTACCACTTTAGAGAAATCGAGCGTTTAGCGAATGCCCATTATTTTCTGGCCGCTCCAAAAGGCGCGGGTGTCATTCTTCGTCAGAATTACGAACGCGGGATAGGTCTGCCGGTGGCTATTGCGGCAGAGAGCCAAACGGATTTGGAAGGCACGTGGAAACTGGCGGAAAGCTACGCTTTTGCGTTGGGCGCGCGCGGCGCTCCTTTGCGTACGAGTTTTGAAGAGGAAACGGTCTGCGATCTTTTTGGTGAGCAGAGCGTGCTTTGTGGTGGACTCATGTACCTGATGGAGTCGGCCTTCAATACGCTCCGCGAAGCGGGTTACAGTGAAGAGATGGCTTTTTTCGAGTGCTGTTACGAAGTGCAGAGAATAATGGATGTCTTTTTGCGCTTCGGGCCCGTCGGTACGGTTCGTCGGATAAGTCCCACCGCCTTTTTCGGCGGCGTGACCCGAGGGAACAGGGTCCTGAACCCTCGCCTTTCTGAAGAGCTGCACCATATACTTTCCGAAATCCAAAAAGGGGATTTTGGTAAGGAGTGGAAAAGAGAATTAAGCGAGGGCGGAAAAATAATGGAGACCGCGGAGGCGCGTTTGCGACACTCGGCTTGGCAAAAAACATTCGAACGCATGGGGGAGGTTCTCGTTGACCCAGTTTGATCCAGCGGTTTTTGAAGAGTTTATTCTTGAAGAGAAAGTGGCCGGTTTTTTTGAAAAAGCGATTCAGCTGAAGTCCGGCAGGCGATCTCATTGGTACGTCAATTGGCGAAGCGTGACCAATGATGTCTTTTTGTTGGACCGTCTCTGCGATTTCATTCTCGATTTTGTAGAAAGCCAAAAGCTTGCGGTCGACTGCTTTTATGGAGTGCCGGAAGGCGCGACAAAGACGGGTTTGTTATCCCAGTACAAATGGGCCAAACGGCAAAGCAACTTTAGCAAGGGGAGTCACGTGCTGGCGATGGGACGGGCCAAAGCCAAGCTCCACGGAGACCCAAAAGATCGGTATTTTGTGGGCCAACCTAAAGGCAAAACAGTTGTGGTTGAAGACGTTACCACCACGGGCGGGTCGCTAATCGAAACAATGGACCAGCTCCGGGAAGCCGGCGTAAATGTTGTCGCTGTGTTGGGGCTCACTAACCGCGGAGAGAAGCCAGTAGACGCCTCCGAGGGCATGAGTGTGGCGGATCGCATTGCCAAGCGCTTTGGAAAAGATCTTCCTTACTATGCCTTAAGCCACGCGCATAGCTTGCTACCAAAGCTGGCCGCTCGCCTGAACCCATCGGCGGAGGTGCTGGCGGCACTCGAAGCCGAATACGCCGAGTACGGGACCTCCCCGCTGAAACTCCGTTAAAAAGGGGACGCCAGTAATTTGGGCGTGTGTTTTTTTACGGACTCCCGATTCTTAATACTTTCGTACCAGCGCTGGAAGTTTTGGTAGGCTGCCAAATCGATCTTCGCTGCCTCAAACCCTAGGATGTCGCAGAAGGCGATGACATCGGCGAGTGTGAAGGTATCGCCACAGAGATAATCGGCCTCTGCTAGTCGAGAATCGATGTAAGGCATTTCTTTTTGGATGGTCGCCAGGCATTCATTGACGAGGTTTTCATCTGTCTTGAGCCCGAAGAGTTTGGGCCCCGCAACCCTATTGAAAAAGACGTTCACGAAATTGCGTTCCACATGGTAACTGAAGTAGGCAATCCACTGCTCGATCTCAGCGCGAGTCCACGCGTCTTTGGGGTACAAAGAGTTGTCCGTCATGTCTGCCATGTAACGGGCGATTGCGTTGCTTTCGCTAAGGTAGCGCCCCTCATGCTCCAACACCGGGATGCGCCCTTGTGCGTTGATAGCGAGATAGGCCGGCTGCCTGTGTTCTCCGGCGACCAGGTCGATGTGGCGTTGTTCGTAATGAATCGAAAGTTCTTCCGCGACGACGAGCGGTTTGAGTACCCTCAAAGTAGTGCTTCCAAATAGTGTTACCATTGCCCCCTCCTCAACTAGCTTGTCTTATCAAGATTCGAACTCATACCCAAATTGTTTCGCGGCAGGAGAGCAGATTTTTCTTACGATAGAATAATTGTCTGCACCCAAAAACTCTTTGAAGTCCTTTACCTCTTGGCCTTTGGGTTGAAACTGCGTATCGCAGTGCGGCTCGACCGCCTTTCGAACCTCGAGCCCGAGAGCGGCGCAGATACTTTTTAGCTCCGAAGCTTTGTCCGAATTGAAGGCCTCGTATTTCACAAGTTGGAGTCGATTTTTGGACCGTTCGTAAAGTTCCACGCACCTGAGCCAACGAAGCGACAGGTTTTCCATGTAGTTTTCGCCGCTGTTAGGGACATGCAAGCCTGTCAAGATATTCTGCCATTCGCGCGGCATCGCCCCATAGCCCCAATCTTTGGATTTGGGTTGGATTTTTAGTCTGTTGAGAATGCTGCGGATGTTTTCAAGGGGGTGCCTGACAATAAAAAGGGCTTTTGCGGTCGGGTAAAACTCCAGAACCTCAGGCATGAGCAGAGTAAAGGAGGGCTCTTTAATTATCTTGGAGCGGAAAAAAGCTCGGTGAGCGTAAACGAAGTCTTTCCATTTCAATTCCTTCCGCCAGATGGCGGTCATATTGTCCTTCTTCAGCCGAAAGAAAATATCCGAACTGTATTGATTCTCGGTCATCAACGCCAGCAGGGCGGTAATCGCGGTAGTTCCGGACTTCTGATTTCCAAAAACAAGAACGGGATCTCTTTCAATCCCACCCGTACGGTTTCTAATGAAATGGAGAATCTGGCTGCGAATTGTAAGCAAACCTAGGATTCCATTGGGTAGTCGGCGTCGGCCCAGGCACGGATGCCACCGGCCATGTTGATAACGTTCTTGTAACCCATCTTTTGTATAGATTCAGCAGCGAGTGCGGATCGCGATCCGCCGCCGCAGTACAGAATGATCTCTGCGTTTTTGTCAGGGATATTCTGGCTGATGTCTCTTTCCAGGACCCCTTTACCGATATGTATGGCTCCCTTAATGCGGCTGGCTTCCCATTCTAGATCTTCGCGCGTATCAACAAGAAAAAACTGATGCCCACTGTCCTGCTTGGCCTTTACTTCGTGGATGCTGTTCTCTTTGATAACCGCTTTAGCTTCCTTAACTCTTTTCTGAAAATCGGATTCTTCCATCGAAACTCTCCTCAATGAAAGTCAGGTTTTAGTCCAAAAATTGCGGATCGACAATGTTAGAGATGGAGCGAGAATGCCTCTCGCCGATGAAAGTCCGCCCTGTCGCCGCTATGCTTCATGGCCCAATAGCTGATGGCTCCAGACGAGTGTTCGAGTACCGCACAGGGAGCGCATACTCTCTGGCCGGCCGAAAAGTTCGGTAACTCTACCTCTACGCGAACGACCGGTCGGGTAGAGGTGCGTATCAGCGGTGCGCTAGGGCGTGCGCTGTTTTCGGCGCGTATTCGGTAGTCCTGGAAACGCGCGTGCCACCAATCCCCTGAGGGTGCAAAATTGAACTCCTCATACGAAGTTCCCGTTGGGTCCGCAACGAAGAGCTCAAAACACGTGGTTCTCCAAAGCCCTTCTTGGTAGGAAGGCCTCTCCGCGCGGGCTGGCAAAACCAAGTTCGAGCCCCGCACTTCAAAGACAAGCTGAAGGGCGTGGCCCTGGATTCGGGCCGTCCCCGCCACCTGGAAGTTGGGTTCAGATTCAAACGGGATCAGAGAAAAATTAGTCACCTACTAAGGATAGATTGGGGACCCCCACGCGGCAAGTGTAGGGGTTGAATCCAAAGCCCCCAAACAGTAGAGTAGGCCGGCTAAAGTCCCCGTAGTTAAATGGATATAACGAGGGATTCCTAATCCCTAATTACAGGTTCGATTCCTGTCGGGGACACCATTGAGGAGTGTCTTCTGAGCCACCATTCCAAGGGCGACCCTAACAGAGGCTGGGACGAAAACCGGATGACTTCGATGAGCAAATGGCTCGCGTTGTTCGGTTTGCCCGCAGAAGCGAATCCAAGGGAGCTCTCTCGCTTTCCTTGGGTAACCGTTTTTTTGATACTTTGGTCTTCCCTACTGAGCATCTTGGCTTTCAACGATCTCGAACTTTTTGAAGAGCTTGCTTTTTATCCCGGGATGAAAACCCGCTTCATGGGTCTAAATCTACTTACAGTGTTCTTTGTGCATGGCGATTGGATTCATCTCTTGAGCAACATGTACGCTCTTTTTGTGTTTGGCGACAATGTGGAAGACGAACTTGGAATGGTTCGTTACGTGCTTTTGGTAGTGGGCGCGACGCTCTGTGGTTCTGTTCTTTCCGGTTGGTTCGGAGGGGGAGAAAGCATTCCTCACGTTGGTGCGAGTGGCGGAATTTTTGGTGTTATGGTTTTTTATCTTCTGCGTTTTCCTAAGGCCCGCTTTACGTACTTCTTTTTGTTTCGTTTTTATTCCGTACCTGCTTTTTTGGTCCTCCTATTTTATTTGTCGGTTCAGCTTGCGGGTGGTTTCGAGCAAGTTTCCAGTGTAGGAGGCGGGGTGGATTACCTCGCGCATCTGGGGGGTGCGGCAGTTGGACTGCTGTTTACTTTGTTAATGCGGGGAAAACCCTCTGAAAGTCATCCTTCCTAGAGTTTAAACCGGACAAATCAAGGCTAACTTGGTACTCAAGTTGGGGACACTTCTTTCAAATTAAATAAGTTTTGTCTTGCGAACTCCATACTCAGCGTAGTTGAGTAATGACTCAATGCAATATAAGTCCCCAGACGGGGCAATGAGGGAGGATTGACGATGAAGTTTCTAGCATTTGCAGCCTTGGCAGTTGTTATGGCGCTGCCTGGTATGGCCGCGGAGAAAAAGGAAAAGAAAAAAGAAGTGGGTTCGGTAACCGTGCCGATGTCGGAATCCACAAAGTTGGAAAAAGATCGCGCCGTCTTTTCGGTGACTTTGAACGCGCTCTGCTTCTTGGATGAAGACGCTGCAGTGGACGCGCTAAATAACTTGAAGAAATCCGTCACGGACGAGTTGCGCAAACTTGAGGATAGCAATCGCGGGGACGAGCTGAATATCCCTGGCCCTACTGCCTTGGGAGCGCAAACTTTGGAAAAAACCGTCATCGTCGAGAAACGTGCGCAGAGCGTGGATGATGAGCAGTGCACCAATGTCGGTGTCGCGTTTGAAACCTTGTCCATTGATACGGGTGCCCCGGCTAAAGACGTGGCCGCGGCCATCGATTTTGTTCGCGCCAAGTCTGGCGAACTTCAGGAAGAACTGCGTAAGGGACGCAAAGAGGGTGAAGAACGCAAACGCCGTCTTGCCTTGAGTTTCCGACCGCCCGTCTTTTACGTCTCGGATAAATCCATTAACGAGGCGGCAGACAAGTTAAAGAGCAAAATTGAAGAGGAAAAAGACAAGACGATCGCGGCCGAAGTGGCGCTCGCCAATGGCGGTAAGTGGTGGATCAGTTCGCCCGGAGCCTGGAGTGTTTCGGGCCCGCAGAAGCCGCGCTCACCGCGTGGGGATTTCGGCGGACGAGAACTGGCGAAGGCAGCTGCGTTTGAGAGCGCTCCGACGGAAATCGAAGTGGCTTCTGGAAATGTGGTTGTGAGCCGGACCTTCTCGGTCGGCTACATCGCCAACAAGAAGAACTAGTCTACTCATTATTATTGAGTGATAGGTTACGCGGCTACTTTGGGGCAGAGCCTCAACTTAGCCGCGTAGCTATTTTAGGTACTTAGCCGGTTTTTTTTGCTGACGATGTTCTAGGCAGTGGCGGGCGCAGGAAAACCCAAAGCTCTTGTTATCTATAGGCATTTCATCACGCCGCGCGCGTTTTTATCTCTCTGTACAGCCTTCAACCATAGCAAGTCCTCATTATGAAAAAACATTCATGATTGTGAAGGCCTTCGTGTAGAAAAGGTGTGCACGTGTTCACAATGTTTGCGTGTGCCAACTCTCTTTACAAATTAGATCCTTTCCCACGTGATCTCAGTCACTTTTGAATCTTCACAATTGGCGGCACCACCGTTGCAACTACTTATCTCGGATTCCGAAAAACAGGGTTAAACAGGGCGGTTAGAGGACGCGGCAATGTTCTCCAACCATAAGTAAAAAATAAAATTCAGGGGTTAAGTGGTATGTTTGCGGTACGTAATACATTAGCGCCTTTGTGCGCACTCCTTTTCTTGGTTGGGTGTGGTGCTCGGGACCTGAGCTCTCTTCCTACTCCCAGCGCTAGCAAAGTTGAATTTACAAATGATTACCCTTCCGTTGTGAAGGTGATCTCTCCTGGAGGCAGTGGCCTCTGCACGGGAACCTTCGTGAGCGCTCGCGCGGTTTTGACGGCCTCGCACTGCACGCAGAGCAGCGGCACGTATACCGTTATCACTTCTTTTGGAACGTTCTACACTTCCAACCGTCGTAACTACGGTCCCGGAGTCGTTAACGATCCCCGAGACATTTCGGTTCTTTGGTTCAACAGCGATGTTGCGGATGAGAACCTTGGCCAAGTTTCCAAGATTGGTTACGGCGTGCGCGAAGACGATATCGTACGCTTGGTTGGATTTGGCTGTGGCGACATCGAAACGCGTTTGGGTGCGGGATTTAAACGCACGGGTACAAACGCCGTTTATCAGATTTCAGACTATATCGAGCTGATCACCCCCCTGAATACCGGAGGAGGCCAAGCGATTATCGGCCCTGTTAATCGCGCGGGCTCCTGTTTTGGTGATTCCGGCGGCCCAATGTTCCTCGATTTCGGGGGAGAACTGCGGGTCGTCGGGGTTACCCACGCGGGTGGTTATGACTCCCAGTACGCGTATTCCGACTACGTGAGTTTGGATCGCGGAGACAATCGTGGGTTTATCTCGGGTGTGAACGACGATTACAATCTGGGAATCGAACTCTAGTTTTTGTCCCGAAACCTGTGTCCTTGTCGAAGGTGCTTTCCGTCCGGGCGCGGGTTAAGTGAATGAGGAACGTTAGCGGTTATGAAGGCGATACAACAATTTGTGACCACCGCAGGCTTATTGCTGGCATTGCTGTTGGTGCTAGTCCGCTGTAGTGGTCAGGCGATGGAAGGGTCGCTGCAGAGCGGCCTTAGCCGCGCCGCCGTGGACTTAGAAATTGTCGCTGCGGATCTGCTCGGGGTGCAAACGAGGGATCTGGGGCTTTGCGTAGCGGAGTTCAGACTCTACCCAAACGATCTTGAGGCAAAAGTCGTTCGCGTTACCGTCCAACTCAACGAGATTCAGTTTTCCGAAGATGCCGTGTCCTTAGGCAAGTTGACCCAGGTTCCTGCCAACTCATACTATCTAGTCGAGCTTGTTTTGCGCGACCAATGCGCGGGCAGCTCCAGCCGCTTTCTAAAAGGGGAACAGTACTTTTCCACGAACGAAGAAATCGTACTCCGCTTTCGCGGAAACACTGTACTCGGGTACAGCGATTCCCATTTGTCTCTTGATATCCGCCCCTTCCTGGTCGCCCTCGATTCCGTGGAGAATATTGGCGATATCCGCCGCTATCTCCTTGCCTCCGAAGGCAGCTTCTAGTCGCTACCCACTTAAAACTTGCGCCCACTCCTTCAACCCGGTTGGTCCCTGGGAAAGCTTTTAATGTCTTTGTGGCTATGCCATACTTCCGTCACCAATGGGTGCGATGGATCTCAAACTGCGGCAAGTCGATTGGTTCGACTCTCTACAAAAATGGGCCTTCGGGCTTTATGTACTTTCGTTGCCGACGAGCATTTCGGGGATGGAGATTTTTTCTTCCTGCCTGGTTTTATTGATAGTGGTGCGTTGGCTATGGACACGCGAGAAGCTCGAGATCCCTCCCTTTATGAAGCCTTTGGCGATTTTCATGGGAGTGGCCGCTTTGTCCGCTCTACTGGGAAAAAAACCTACCTTACTCGAGAAACTTGCCGATGTGGGATCCCTGCGATTTTTTGCGCTTTATGTTTTCCTCTACTATCAGCTACGGCGCTACAATCGTTCTGCATACTGGTTACGCATTCTCTTTGTTGTGACCACTGTCATTGGGATCTACGGCGTCTTCCAGCATTTTATGCCCTTGGATCTCCTCCGTCCGGAGGGAAAGAAGATCATTCACTATGCGGTGGAAGAGCTGGAGCTCGGGCCGAGGGTACTCGGCACCTTTGATTGGCACCTATCTTTTGCCAACGTTTATTTGCTTTACGCGTCTGTCTTTCTCAGCTTGGCGCTTAGTCTTTTCCCGCGCCAGTGGTGGCGACTGTTGCACGCGACGCTGTTATGCGTAGTGGTCGTATGGACTTCGAGCCGGATCGCGTGGTTTGCTACCTGCGTGACGGCCGCACTCTGTGCCTGCGCGCGAGGCTGGAAAGTGCTCCTTGCCACCGCGGCTCTGCTCTTGATGGTTATGTTAGGATCTTTTGCCACAAGTCCAGGGATGCGCGAGCGCCTCAGACGTACGGTGGAAGGGACAAATCCCGGATACAATTTTTCGCAGCGTCAGTGTGTTTGGGAGATACACCGGGATATTTTCTTGGATCATCCGATCCTGGGAATTGGCTACCATAACAACGGCTATCTATCGAAAAAGTACGTAGAGGGTTCCTGCATTGGCTACGTAGAGAGAGCCGTTGGGAACGCGCATTCCACCCCCCTTGAGATCCTGGCGACTACGGGGCTTTTGGGGACACTTGCCTATCTCTGGTTCTGGTTTTCCGTATTTTGGTGGGGGATGCGCCGCTATCTCAGTTTAGTCGGGGGAACAGCGGAGCGTGCTTTTGGTTGGGGCACGCTCGTAGCGCTTCTCGGGTTTAACCTGCAGGGACTCTCCCACCTAAATATTTATGAACCTATCATCGCCCACAATTTGGCCTTCTTCCTGGCTCTACTCGCCAGCATGGGGCATCTGGGATTGAATCTCCCTAACGCGACGCCGACGCGCGCCTAAACTTGATATCTGTCAAATGGACTCTTGGCCCGATGCCTTTAGGATGAAGTTATGGGGAACTTTATCATTCTTAGCTTGGTGGCCATTGGGTACTCGCTCTATATCGCGCAACGAGTGCCTTTGCGCTTTGGAAAAAACGGAGGCCCTTATACGGTGCGGATCTTGGGAAAGACGAGAAAGTCCCTGCCGACCCCAAAACTTTCGTAGGTTTTTTTCAGGTTCTCGAAGGTCTCTTCTAATAGATCCCGTCTTTCAATGCCCACTGCCACGCCGTCACCCTCAAGACAGCGGGATACGTGCTCGGTGAACTTCATAATAAAGAACTGCGATGTCTTAATGTAGGTTCGGCTCAGAAGACTCAGGCGTTCGATCATGTCCGGCAAAACAATATTCAGGAAGTGAATATGGCGGTGCTCATCCTTCAGTATTCCGGCGCACATGTTTTGGCCAAAGCTATCAATTTCCGCGGCTTTGGCCCTTCGCAGGAATGCGGAGGCAAAATTTTCTGAGAACAATGTTGAGAATAACCAGTTTTCGACCCGGAAGAGCCCTTGGGAGGCGACTCGACTGAGGACGCGAAACTTACGGTCGAAATGTGGACGCGCTCCAAGGCGGCAGAGGTATTGCTCAATAAGAAAGACGTGCCGGGCCTCGTCCGCGCATTGGGTAGACAAGTAGAAAGCTACGTCATCACTCGCCAGCCGATCGGAAGCGGCCCCCATCATGTGATTGAGTGTGTGGAGCCCCATCTCCTCCAGCGTATAGAAAATCATCCCGAAGCGGATCCAAATTTCGCGAAGCCTTTCAGGCATCGGTTCGAGTTCACCAAACTCCAGTTTATCGGTCGGTGCCCATTGCTGCGACATGGATTGGAGGTAGAGCTTTCTCAGCTTGGTCCCGTTTACTCGAGTCGACATTCCCGGCATCGGTGTAGCGAGCTGCTCATAGAGAGAGCTCTCCATATTAAAGATTTTTCTGGGCGTGGTTGTTTGTTTTTCAGTCATGTACTACCTCTGCAAAATGGGCGTGAGCGGAAAAGGATCCTTCGTTTTTATGCAGGCCTCGACGTCGGCAAGGCTTTCATAAAGCTGCTCAGGGGAACGGAGTAAGAACAATCGGTGCTGGAACTGGTCGATTCGATAGTCCTGTCGGACAATGGCTTCGATGGAAAAATCCAAAACTTCCGGTGCTTCGCTCAATGCGTAATCGGATTCGGCTTTTGAGGAGAGGATGCCGGCGCCAAATATCCGCCTACCGACCTCGGTTTCGACAAGCCCAAACTCCACCGTAAACCAGAAAAAGCGCTCAAACTGATCGAACCGCGTGGGGTCTTCTAGATACTTGCAAGCGGTAGCAGCGTAGCGTTGGCAGAAGTCTGCGTAGGCGGTGTTCGCGAGCAGCGGAATGTGTCCGTAAAGATCGTGTATGACGTCTGGGGCCGGCGTGTAACCGAGATCTGTTGCGGATCGAATGAAATTTCCAATGGGGTATTCTCGACGTGCCAGGGCCGGGTAAAAGGAGTTTCCGCCTTCCAATCCGTCCACCGGTACCGCGCGCCAGCCGGTTAAATCCATCAGCCTGGCATTAACCGCATCCAGATCCGGAATTCCCTCTCCGCCAATGCCAAGCACTGCCAGGCCTTCGTTGAATTCCAAAAACGCTTGGTGATCGCGGCAGGCCTCGAGATTCTTGTAAACAGTTCTCCAGGCCTGGTGCTCAGCATTGTCAAACTTTCGAAACTGTTGTGTCCGTAGCGCTTGGATCACAAAACACCACGCCTTTTCTGGTCTCGCTCAATAGAACGAAAAAGCGCGCCAAAATTCCCTTCACCAAAAGACAAGTGGTTTTTGCGTTGAATGATCTCAATGAAAATTGGCCCAATTAGATTACGCGTAAAAATCTGCAGCAAGTAACCTTCTTCGTCGCCATCAATGAGGACGTTTAGTCGTTCGAGCTCGCTTCGGTCTTCTTCTACCTGGGGGAGTCTCTCAAAGATGGATTGGTAGTAGGTCTTGTCGATATCCAAAGTCTCGATGCCACTTCCGTCCAGACGGTGCAAGGTTTCCAGAATGTCATCGGTTAGAAAAGCCAGGTGTTGAATTCCCGGCCCCTTATACTCGCGCAGGTATTCATTGATTTGTGAGGCACTCTCTGTCCCCTCGTTAATGGGGATGCAAAACTGGCCACACGGCGAGCGCAAAGCAAAAGACTGTAAACCCGTTTTCTCGCCGCGGATGTCAAAGTAGCGGACTTCAGTGAAGCCAAATATGTCCTGGTAGAAATCCGCCCAGCGCCGAAGTTCCCCCTTGGCGACGTTGTTAGTGAGGTGATCGATTGCGATGAAACCCTTAGGCGCCACCAAAGCTGGCTTTTCCAAGGGCACAAATCCCAGTGTTTCATAGAGGTGTCTTTGTGGCTCCACAAAGTAGAGCAGACTGTTGCCGATCCCGTATACGGCGGGCACTGGCCGCCCGTCGCTGGAAAAGTCTCCCAGCGGACACGGTTTGGCTCCACGGGCGCTGGCACGGCCTAGGGCGCGGGGGGCGTCCTGGACGCGCCAGCCCATCGAACAGATGGAGGGCCCGTGTGTATTGCTAAAAGAGTGCGCAAAAGTGTTGGGTTGGCGATTGAGCAAAAAGTGGATGTCACCCTGGGTGTAAAGATCGATGCTTCGCTCGCGGTGGGAGTGTGTTTTGGAAAAACCTAGCGCTTGAAACAGCGCGTCCAGGCGTTCTGGCTGGGGCGAAACAAACTCCACAAACTCGATGCCGCAAAGCCCGATAGGGTTGCTAAGATCCATTGCCTCTCCGATGCACGAATACAACTAAAAGGTATCGAGAGTCTGTCCCATCCACAATTTGACAAATATCAAGCTTAGCGGCGTAGCGCGTTGACCGTCTTGCCTTCGGCGATGGCACGTAGCTTGTCGGGAGCCACAACGTAGATTTCTCGTCCCACAAGATCGATAAATCCGTCGTCGCGGAATTCAGAAAGGCAGCGCACCGCGCTTTCAAGCACCGTTCCGGAGAGCGTGGCGATTTCTTCGCGTTTCAAAGGGATCCGAAGACACGATCCATTTTCAGCTTGGCTACCAAAACGATCATTGAGGGCCAATAGCGTTTGGGCGACTCGCTCTCTCACGCTCTTTTGAGAAAAAGTGGAGATAGTTTCCTCTTGCGCTTGGATCTCCGTTGCAAGGCTTTGCAATAGTTTTCGCGCCAGGTGGGGAGAATTTCCAAGCAGGTCAAAAAAGGTTTTCTTTTCTAGAAAACAAACTTCAGCATCTTCCAAAGTTTCTGCACAGACCGTATATGTCTTTTCGGTAAGTAGAGACTCTGTTCCGACCACACCGCCTTCGGCAATCAACCGGATGGTTTGTTCCTTTCCCGACTCGCTACTCTGGAACAATCTTAGCTTCCCGCGGTGCACGCAATGCACTCCCAGTGCGGTCTCGCCCTGGGTGAAAACGCGTTCGCGCCGTTTGAAGTGTTGGATCGATCGGCATGCGTTTAGCTGTTCCAATTCTTCGGGGGACAGGCCCGCGAAGAGGCTGGAATTGCGGACACTGCATTCGCTGCATTTAAAGGTCTGGTGACAATCCATGTCTCACTCAGTCAATACGGGCCACGAGAGCCCGTCAAGCGCCTGCAGTCCTGATTGTGGACGACCGAACCGACAACGGGGCGTCTTTTGAGGATTCCCAGGCACGACGGGGCGGTCTCGATTTTGCTTTGTAGGCACTCATGCTTTTGTGCAGGTTTCACCTTTGCTTTTTGTTGGTTTTCGCCGCTTCGACGGCTCTGGGAGCGTCGGAGACGCTCGATCTTCCGGTGCACACTCACAAAGTACTCGAAGTTCCGGGAATTCGGCGGGTGGCGGTCGCCAGCAGAAGCATTCTTGGTGTGCGGGCCGTGCCGCCTGAGCAAGTGCTACTTACCGGGCGGCGGGAGGGAGAAACCGTCGTCACTTTGTGGACCCAAGAACATTATCGAACACTTCTCGTCAGAGTTCTGCCCCCATCGGGAAACGACGGGGCCTCGGTTGCCAGGATTCGCTTGGAGTTTCTGGAGTTGGAACAGAATTTTCTGAGCGATCTAGGAATTGATTGGCCGGAGCAAAGAACTTTCTCCGTCGATGTTCAGGGGCCTCCTTGGGGTGTCAACCTGAGTACATCATTTGGAAGTTTGGACGGGCTGCTAAAAACGCTGGTGAGTGAAGGTTGGGCCAATGTCGTAGCTAGGCCCGAGCTCTTCGTCCGTCTTGGTGAATCGGCGCGCTTTCACGCGGGCGGAGAAATTCCCGTTCCTGGAACCGCAGGGGCCTACGGAAACTACTATAGCCGCATCACTTGGAAGCCCTTTGGCATGTCGGTAAAAGTATTGCCGCGGCGGCGGAGCGGGGATGATTTTCGATGCGAAATCGACGTGGAGATTTCCGAGTTAAGCGGCCAGGTTCTGGAGAACGTTCCCGGTATTAGCAGTCGACGCGTCCAAACGGAGGTGGATTTGCGGGACGGCGAGACGATTTTGCTTTCGGGGCTCGTAAAGCGGAATGGGAGTTTCCAGAAAAGGGGAGTTGCGGGACTGAGTCGCCTCCCGTTGGTGGGATTGTTTTTTGGTAGCGATGAAAAACGCCGTCGGGAGACTGAGTTGCTTCTGGCCCTCAACCTTTCCTTGGTTCACCGGAAAGAGGGACAGGCCCAACTCGAGGCACTCAGGGATCAGATGAATGGATCGCCGTGATTGTTTGCGCCAGCAATTCAAGGGGGAGAGCGCGGCGCTGCTACCGCTCCTCTTGCTTCCCGCCGTGCAGGACATCGTTTTGAATGGCCTGGACTCTGCGTTTGTTGACTGCGGCAAAGGCCTTGAGCCGGTAGCGCCCCCGTTTAAGTCGCGAAGTGGAATCTACGCCTTGATGGAAAGAATGGTCATTCCTACGGGGCGTCGATTGGAAGCGGGCCGGCCGTATTTAGATGGGTGTTTGTCGGACGGGAGCCGTTTTCACTTGTTTCTACCACCTCTGGCTAAGCCGGGGCCGTTGGTCAGTGTCCGGGTTTTTGCAGAGCGTGGCGAGTTAACGCTCGAGGATTTCGGAGATACGGAGGAGATCGATTGGCTCCTCAGGCAGATTTCTCAGCGCCGCAGTTTGCTCATCGCGGGCGCGACGAGTTCCGGAAAAACTACGCTCCTGGGATGCCTCTTGAATCGTGTGCCTCCCGCCGAACGGCTCATTATCCTGGAAGAAACGCGAGAAATTCGATGCCAGCACCCCCATGCTGTGTTTCTCGAAACTCGATCGGCCTCTGCGGAGGGGGTGGGGGAAGTGACGCTTCCGGTTCTGGTTCGCAATGCGCTCAGAATGCGGCCGGACAGGCTGGTAGTGGGCGAGTGCCGCGGCCCTGAGGCTTTGGATTTGGTCCAGGCCCTGAACACCGGACACCCGGGATCCTTTTGTACCCTCCATGCAGACTCTGCGCGGGCGGCCTTACGGCGTTTGGAAACCCTACTCTGGCAGGCCAACGGCCGCCTGCCCTTGGAGGTGATCCGAGAATGGATCGGCCACGGCCTCGGAGGTGTGGTATTTCTGCGGCGAGAAGGGCACCGCCGTCGCATCGTAGAGAGGCTGGAAGTGCGTGGGGCCGAGGGGACGGTGTATCGCCTGCGGCCATTAGGCCCCAACTGACCCCTTGCCCAGCTGTGGGTTTTGTGCGAGAGTGTCGCCTCGTTTAAGGAGTAGGGATGAAAGCCGATATCCACCCAGATTACGTAGAATCCACCATCCGGTGCGCCTGTGGGCACGAGTTTAAGACCCGTGCGACGATGGCGAGCATCCGCGTGGAAATTTGTTCCAACTGCCACCCGCTCTACACCGGCAAGCAGAAGCTGGTGGACTCGGAAGGCCGCGTGGAACGCTTCCGCAAGAAATACGGAAGTTTCAAAAAGGGCAAATAGCCTTTTACCTTTAGGGCCGGCATGTATGAACAGCTTGAGGATGTAGTTGCCGCCTATAGGGACATCGAAACTCGTTTGTCCCAACCGGAAACCGTCGGGAACCAGAAACTCTTTCAAAAGCTAAGCAAGAACCACTCTCGTTTGCAGCCCCTAGTGCACGCCTACGAGGAGTGGAAAGCTTTGTGCAAACAGCGTGATGAAAACGCTGAAATGATTCGTACCGAAGAGGGCGAACTTGCTGAAATGGCCAAGGCGGATAACGAAGAAATGGAGCCACGGATCGAGGAACTTACCCACCGAATCCGCATTTTGCTCCTGCCCCGCGATCCAAATGATGACAAAAATATTCTTCTCGAAATCCGACCCGCCGCGGGTGGGGACGAAAGCGGTATTTTTGCCGGGGATCTTTACCGCATGTACTCCAAGTACGCTGAAGAGAACGGTTGGCGTATCGAGCCCATGTCGATCGTGCACAATGACGTCGGCGGTTTTAAGGAAATCATGGTGATGATTCGCGGGGAACGAGTCTATAGCCGCCTTAAATATGAGAGCGGCGTTCACCGCGTGCAGCGAGTACCCAAGACCGAAACACAGGGGCGTGTGCATACGAGTACTGTTACGGTCGCCGTACTGCCTGAAGCCGAAGATGTCGAAGTGCAAATCGATCCGGGAGATTTGCGTATCGATGTTTTCAGAAGCTCTGGCCCAGGCGGGCAGAGCGTGAACACGACCGATTCTGCGGTTCGTGTGACGCACATTCCTTCCGGCCTCGTTGTAGTGTGCCAGGACGAAAAATCGCAGCACAAGAACAAGGCCAAGGCCTTAAAGGTTCTAAAAACGCGATTGCTCGATATCAAAGAGCGCGAGCAGCATGATAAGATTTCTGCAGAACGCGCCAGCCAGATCGGGACGGGTGGTCGAAGTGAAAAAATCCGCACCTATAATTTTCCGCAGGGCCGCGTAACGGATCACCGCATAGGCGTCACATTGTATCAACTGGACGCGTTCTTGATGGGAGATATAGAAGAAATGATCTCCAGCCTGAACACACATTACGAATCCGAGGCGCTGAAGGCCAACACCTTTGAAAGCGCTCTTTCAGGCATCACCGAAGCCCTGGGGGAATAGTGAAATACTCCGATCTGGCGCAGTTGGGCAAAAGACGCCTATCCCGGGCTTCCATCCAGTGTGCCGATCCCATGCTACATATGAAACAGATTATGGAGCACCTGCTTCAAGTGGATGCGGCACGGCTGGCACTCTGGTGGGATGAGGAGATTACGGATCCCGCCTTTTTGGACCGAGTTGAAATTTTTCTGAAACGGCGCGAAGCCGGAGAACCCTTTCAGTATATTGTCGGGGAAGAGTGGTTTTGGCAGTCCCGCTTTGAGGTGGGCCCTGGCGTCTTTATCCCTCGCAAGGAAACTGAGATCCTCGTGGAAACTCTTCTCGAAGAGGTTCCCCAGGATTTTGTGAAAGTGGGGGAACTCGGGGCGGGATCGGGCAACATCGGGATCACGGTGCTACAAGAACGCCCCACCTGGGAGTGGCACGCGTTTGAATTGAATCCGGAGACGATTCCATACACTGAGAAAAACCGGCAGGCCTTGCTCGCCCCCTCTTGCGTGTACCGCCTGCACCCGGGCGATTTTTTTGAGCGGGCCATCGAATACGCTCCCTACGAGGGGATGGTTTCTAACCCCCCCTATATTAGGGACGAGGAAATGCAAATGCTCCCCCCCGAAGTTCGTAGGGAACCCGAATTGGCCCTTCGGGGCGGCGTCCAAGGCCTCGAACTTATTGAGCGTTGGATCGCGGAGTTGCCCAAATTGTTGCGCCCCTCGGGTTGGTTCATCACGGAGATAGATTTTCGCCAGGCAAGTGCGGTAAAAGACAGGCTCTCCCAGGCTGGATTTACGGAGATTCGAGTGGTGGAGGACTACAGTCACCACCCACGCGTGGTCTTTGCACGGCGTTCAGCGAGCGGAGCGAAAGGAAAGTAAATGGACAAACTGATCATCAAAGGGCCGACCAAGCTAGCCGGTCGCGTGCGTGTGCACGGATCCAAGAATTCAGCTTTGCCTTTGCTTTTCGGATCTCTGCTTTTTGATAGCCCTGTTCATTACGAAAACGTGCCGAGGCTTTGGGATGTGGAAACCACTCTGCGCCTTTTGGGCAGCATGGGTGTTCGCACTGAATGGGACAAAGAGGCGGGGCGCATTGCGATCGATCCGACAGTGAGCGATCCCACAGCTTCGTACGAGTGGGTAAGCAAGATGCGGGCGGGGATATTGGCGCTTGGCCCGCTGATCGCGCGTTGCGGGACGGCCAAAGTCAGCTTGCCGGGAGGCTGTGCGATCGGGGCTCGGCCGGTCAATTTCCATCTAATGGCGATGGAGCGCTTCGGAGCTACGGTGAGCGTGGAAGGCGGGTATATTCTGGCGTCTGTAAAGGATCGTTTGCGTGGCGCAAATATCGATTTTCCCGAAGTCAGTGTTACCGGTACCGAGAATGTACTTTTTGTTGCCGCTGGGGCGGAGGGAACCACACGCATCCGCAATGCCGCCCGTGAGCCCGAAATTTTGGCGACCGGCGAGTTTTTGAAGGCTTGTGGCGCGCGTATTGAGGGATTGGGAACGAGCGAGATCGTGGTGGAAGGCACTAGCTTGCGGGCGCCGCTGTCTCCGGTAGCCATCCGGCCCGATCGGATTGAGTGTGGCACCTGGATCACGGCCGCTGCGATTACTAAGAGTCCATTGGTTTTGGAGAACTGCCGTGCCGAAGAGATGACCTCAGTCTTGTCGGCTTTTCGCGACATGGGTGTTGGCCTAGACATTTCTGAGGATGGGACAACGATAGCGGTCCACCCCGGAGAGCGTCTCTACCCACTTCGGATCGAGACGGCTCCGTACCCGGGATTCCCCACCGACATGCAGGCGCAGTTTCTCGCGCTGATGTGCTTGGCGGAAGGGACAAGCCAAATCGTGGAAAATATTTTTGAGAACCGCTTTATGCACGTTGCGGAACTGCGTCGCTTAGGGGCGAAGATTCGGGTGCGCCAGAATACCGCGACTGTTCTGGGACCTTGCCGTTTGGTTGCCGCTCCCCTGATGGCTACAGATCTTCGCGCGAGTGCCTCTTTGGTACTTGCCGCGCTGGCCGCCGAGGGGGAAACTACAATCCGCCGCATCTACCATCTGGATCGCGGCTATGCACGCTTGGATCGAAGTCTGCGTGAACTCGGTGCAGACGTCCGTCGGGAAACCGAATAAAGACGCCAGTTAACGCGGCGTGGTTAGCAAAGCGATCGCGTGCTTACTAACATGAGTCGTTCAAGCAACTTGAAAGGGGACTCGATGTTTCAAAAGCTTTTTGCGTTCTTACTAGCTGCCATGGTGAGTGTTTCGGGAATCGCCGGAGATATTCCGGGGGGCCAAGTGCGCGACGCAGAAGGCCTGATGCCGAACACCTTTGAAGTGATGTTGAGTCCGGAAGTTGTTTTTCAGAACGGTGGCATCTACCTCAATTCGGAGTTGCGTTACCAAGCGAGTGAAGATGTGGGCGTGGGCTTTGGCTTTGGCTCAGGCGAAATGGGCTACAACTTCGGTGGCTACGGCGTTTGGTACATCATCCCGGATCTTCAATCTCAGCCAGCGGTCTCCCTACTCGGAGGCATGTACTTTAACAGTCTCAAGCTGGAAAATTACTTTGTTTTGCGTTTCTCTCCGACCGTCAGCAAGCGTTTTGTGATGGGCTGGGGAAACCTTACTCCGTACTGGGCGATGCAGTTTTCTCCGTCGTTTAGTTTCGGTGCCGCGCCGAATGTTTTCTCAATCCGCACGGTGATGGGAAGTCAGGTAAATGTGCACGCACTGGGTGGACTCCGCCTGTGGCTTGAATTCGGTTTGGGTATCGTAAACGGACTGAACGAATTCGCTTTGGGGATTTCCTACCCGTTCTCCGGTCTCAACGGATAAGTCTAAAAACGGAAGGCCGTTCCGCGCAACGACGGCGCCGCGGCCTTCATGAATTGCACCCAGATGGGAAGTGCGGCCACGCTACCCGGGTAACCCATGTTGGTATCGACGTCGTAGCCGATCCAAACGAGCACCAGAATATCGGGAGAGAAGCCGACAAACCAGGCATCTTTGTAGTCGTTTGTAGTGCCTGTTTTGCCTGCAAAGTTGCTCAAATCCAGGCCGCTTCGCTGGGCGGAGGTAGCCGTCCCGTCGGTAAAAACTCCCTGAAGAATCTTTACCGTTTCGTAAGTAGCCCGCCCGTCCAATTTCCTATCCTCCACCATTTTGGCATCCTGAATGAGATTTCCGGTTTCGTCGTAGACCTTTGTGTAGGATCTCAACACGCAGCGGTTTCCTAAGCGGGCCAAAGTTGTATAGGCCTGGGCGAGTTCAAAAGGGGTGACTTCGGCGCTCCCAAGCGCAATCGACGGTACTTTGGGGATTTCGGATTCTATCCCTGCGCGTTTCATCGTGTCCACGATGGGAGGGATTCCCACCATCTGCGCCAGTCGGGCGGTGGGGACGTTCATGGATTTTTGCAAAGCTTCCTGAAGCGTAACTTCACCGCGAAATTCCTTTTCATAGTTTTGAGGTTCCCATTCTTGGCGATCGTACTTCCACACAAAGGGGCTATCATCGAGCATCGTCGTCGGCGTAATGGATTGTCCCTTCGGTGGGGAATCAAAGGCGGTCAGGTAGACGAAGGGCTTGAACAGAGATCCGGGCTGCCGTTTTCCCTGTAATACCCTGTTAAACGGGGCTTCCCGGAAATTTCGTCCGCCTTGCAAGGCAAGCACGGAGCAGCTTGGGACATCGATAGCCACCAGTGCCCCCTGAAGCAGCTTTCCATCCTTCTTATTTAGGGCCAGATCTTTATAATATTCTTCCATCCGATCAATGTGTGCGGAGAGCGCATTCGCCGCTTTGGATTGAAGGTAAGGATTGAGTGTTACATAGATGGTGAGCGAATCAGAATCCAGCCGCGACTTCACATTTTCAGGAAGATCGAGCATCACCAGTTCCATGAAATACGCGGCATCGTCCAGCTCGCGCGCGGCGGACGCCACTCCCAGGGGCTCTCGGATCGCTTTGGCGTACTCCGACGGTAAGATAAAATCGGCCTCAAGCATCTGCTTGAGTACCAGGTTTCTGCGGTCCATCACTCCGGTCGGATTCTTATGGGGATTATAGATCGCGGGCCCTTTGATGACGGAGGCCAGCGTAGCGCTTTGAGCAAGTGTGAGATCAAAAATGGAGCGATTGAAGTAGTATTGCGCCGCTTCCGATACGCCGTGGATCTCATGTGTGTTCCACTGCCCTAAGTATACCTCATTCAGGTACGCTTCCAGAATGTCCTCTTTTTCGTGCCTTGCCTCGGCGACAAAAGCGTACAAGGCTTCTTTTAGTTTTCGGGTGATCACCTTTTCGCGGGAGAAGAAAAGGTTCTTCATGAGCTGTTGTGTGATGGTGCTTCCGCCTTGCACCCACTTCATCGCCACGAGATCCGTCCAAAGAGCTCTCAAAGTTCCACGCAGACTGACTCCCATGTGATCCAGAAAATGTTGATCCTCTATCGCGATAAAAGCCAAACGAACAGAAACGGGGATGTCAGAAAGCGCTACGGAATGTTGATTTCGAAGACGGCCTGCAAAGAAATGTCCCAAGCGTTTGGGTGGGTGAGCAAAACGATCCAGGCGCTGCTGGTCGGCCTGAGAATAGATTTCGGATAGCGTGAGCTCCTGGCCCTCGACGTCGAATCGCACGCGTACCACTCGTTTTCCCAGAGGGTAACCGGAGCCGGAAAAGTTACCGCGGTGAAGGGTGAGCAGCCACGTAGATCCCGAGCGGTTTTCCCAAACATAGGAATTTGTGACGAGCTCACTCAGGTCGTCCTTTTTAATATAGCCGGTATCCAGTAGCAGCTTCTCCAATGCTTCCAGTGAAGTTTTCTGACCGACTACGAATTCCGGGTAAACTGCGTAAAAGGTCGAGGAGCGCGCGGATTTCAGCTGGTCGATCCTCTGATCAATTTCCACACTCACTAAGTTGACGTAGACGACGAGTAGCACAGCGCTCAAGGCCGCCACACCCAGTCCAAAAATGGCGGTTAAACCGAGGAAGCGAAGGATTTTGGAGCCGGTTTTTGCGGATTCTTTCTTCATTGAAAGCTATGTCTCCCTTGGGGTAGTCTCGGCATCAATGCGACTAAAGCCTGCACAAGTAAAGCTGATTTGCCAAAAGCTGCTGCTGACATTGCGATCCAAACAGCTCATCGTCTTGAAGACGGGCGAAGCTGAGATTTTATCAAAGATGGAAGAGATCTTCGTGAAAGATCTTAAAGTTGAAGATGAAATCAATGCCGAGGCCGAACGCCTGTTGGAGCAAGTGGCGGCACAGTCCGGTGGCAATATTGACAGGGAAAAGATGTTTAACCTGATCAAGCGTGAACTTGTTAAAAAACGCAATGCGGTGATCTGACGTGATATCCGACGAAAAAGTGATGCACATCGTGAATTTAGTCATCGACGGTCTCGAAAAAGGGCGGATGGTCGAGTACCCAGACAAAGGCGCCACCTTGCGCGAAGCGAAGCGGATTTGTGTCCAATTTGTCTCCCAGCTGGGGTCTTGCGGGGAGCGAGCGCGACAACGTATTGCGTCAATGAAAAACCCGCCGCCTGAATTCTCGGCGCAGTGGGACAATCTCTACCAGAAATACTACGAGGAAGAACTGCGGAAGGTCGGGGGTTAGCCTTCAATTTGGCATTCCGCAGAATGCTCCTTGCAGGTGAGGACGCTTTCATCTAGGTTATGCCATTATGTCTAAGACCTTATGTATATTAGGGCTTGTCGCCCAAGGGATTTGTACTAGCGTTTTGGCCGTCTCGATGAACTTCGGGGGCCATTTCCGAGCGGAGACCGCTTACTACGGCTCGCTTGGCCTTGGTGTGACTGGGGTTTCCGGAGCAGAAAAGACCTACCTATCTGGGCGGGCGCTCCTGGATCCGACCCTCGTAATCGATGACCACTTCAGTCTCTATTCCCAGTGGAACGTATTGGCCACGGCCAGCGCTGCGGGATCCGCGCTCACGACGCCGCCGGCGACGGTTGGCTTGGTGGCGGGGCAGGGCGGCTATGTTTTTGGTGATCAGAGCGCTACGGGCCTGATTTTGAACCGAGTCTGGTTGGAATGGACCTCGGACTTCGGCGTTCTGCGGCTCGGCCGCATGCCGGTCGCGTGGGGCTACGGCTTGCTCTACGACGGTGGCAACCAGGTGTGGGACAACTGGCAGACCACCTACGATCGCTTCGAATATCGCCTTCATTTGGGACATGTTATCGGTGGGATTGCTTATTCAAAGCCCAGGAAGAGTTCTGTCATCGCCGGTACGAACGATCAGGATTTCTACTCCATTTACATAAAGTACGATAACCCGGAACTCGAGGTCGAGGCCGGTATCATGTACGAAAAACAAGCGCGTACTTCCGGTCAGCAGGCAGAACTGCTGAACGACACACGGGCAACGACGGGTGTGGATCGTGCGCTTCAACTTGGTTTGGCGCCTGGCCGCCGGACTCCGTACCCTTTGAACAACAACTTGGTTGATGTGTACGTCAAAAAGACGCTTCGTTATTTCACGTTTGGTGGTGAAATTGCGTGGATCGGCGGTAGTGCGGCCGACTTCGACAATAACGCGAACGCCGATACACTCAATGCCTTTGCCTTCATGGTAAATGCGGCCTACGAACGCCACATGCTAAAAGCCTTTGTGGATTTTGTTTGGGCAAGCGGTGACTCCAACGTCAATGACGGCAGCATGAACGGCTTCATCCTTATGCACCGCAACCGGCACCCAGGTTTGATTATGGGCCGCGAGCTGATGGGAGCGTCCCATGGAAATACCGTCGGACTTGGTAGCTTGTTCGCTTATAGCAACAGCCAAAATAGTTTCTCTGGGGCCTACTATCTGCGTCCTGGTATCCGTTTCGATTGGTCCCAAGATTGGTCGACCGGTCTTGAACTAATTTGGGCGCGCAAGGCGGCAGTGGCCGCTGGCGAAGCGGCCGATCTCGGATTCGAAGTGGATCTGGGAGTCGAACACACCGTGTACCAGAATTGCTTCCTCGGCGCGAACGCGGGTATACTTTTTGCTGGTTCCGGTCTTAGCGGCAGTAACCGCAACCCGGTTGCCGTTCGAGCCCATTTGGGAGTGACCTTCTAAACTATTCGAGCACCCGATGCGAATCTGGGGAGCCATTCTTCTTCTAACGCATTTCCTTGGCAGTCCCGCTGGAGCTGCGCCCGCCTCTTCCGAAGCCGCCGAGTATTATTTTCGCAATCAGGACTACCGCAAGTCTTTGGCCCTCTGGGGGGAATTTCTTCAAAGCCAACCCGACAATGTGGGTGGCGTTTTACGCGTGGGCGAGCTGACTCTGTTATTGGAGGGCCGACCCAGTTTGGACGAGTTTATCTCTCGACAGGTTGCGCCGCGAGTCCGTAGCTTTTCGCCCGAGCAATTCCACCAGCTCAACGAGGGCCTCGAGCGCCTTCAATCGCGATTCCTAACGGACAAGGGGCAGGCCCGGTACCTGCAGTCTCTGGAGCATTTCAAAGTGCACGATTGCAAGGAAGCTTTGGTTTTGCTCGACGAGGCGGTATCGCTTGAAAAAGGAAACTTGCGCGCTCTACAGCTAAAAGCCTCTTGCGAAGCGGCGCTGGAACTTTGGGAAAAGCGCTTTTCCACGTTAAAGCGGGCCGCTCGAAGTAATCCGTTGCAACCTGAAGTACAGCAGCGTCTTTTTGAGAGCTATGTGTACTTTGGGGAGTATGGGCGTTTGATCGCTGAACTCCAGGGGGTTTCGGCAAAACAGCTGAGCCCTCGTGAACGTACGGCCTGGGCAGTGGCGTTGTGGAACGAGAAAAAGAACGATTCGGCATGGAGGGTGGTGCGTGGTTTGCTTAGTGAGCCGGGCTCCCCTAAGCACCCGGTGTTGTACTTCTTGGCGGGCGATCTGCTCAGCGATAGCACCCGCGAGCAAGCAAGCCGTTATTTCAAAACCTTTCTCGCCCGGGCGGCGGATCCCGGCGAAATCCTGATCGACGGGCTTGACCCCTACCACACGGAGCGCTTTTTGCCTCTTGCGCAGAAGTTTCTAGGCGAAAAAACCCTGTAGCTATCGCCCTCCAGTTGAATACGCGGGCAGTGACATTCTTCGCTGTCGTGTGCAAACAAAACGCTAGAGCTTATTCCCAAGATTTTTAATGGCTTAGGAGGGCTTTGCGCCTGACGTACAGTGCTTAAACGCGAGCGATGCGAACGGCGCCGCTTTGTATACTCCTCGCCTACAGATAATTGACTGATATCAGTAAACTTTCCCCAACTCGGCAGTCTGGCTGTCCTTTTGCAATTGCATGAACGCGGAGTGGTTCGCCTGTCGTGGGTGCCTTACTCTGGTATTTCCGGTTCAAGTCGCTTTCTGTTCTCGATGCAGCGGAAGTTGAAGTGGAAGTTACGTAAGCGGATGTGAAAGAGGAAGTGGATACAGATGCCGAACAGGGCTGACAAAATTCAAGCCTTTTGGAAGCGACTGGGAAATGTTCTGGTGAGAGCACTTTTTGTGCTAAGTGCAGTGTTGTACGTAGGTTGTAGTGATCAAGCCAGTTTTACACGACAGGCCACCACCCAATATTTTACGCAAGACTTCAATCCACCTTTGCTAGATATTTTGTGGATGATTGAAAACCGTTCCGGCATGACCAACGCGCAGTCTCACCTGATTGCTGAAGCGCAGAAGTTTTTCTTTCGGCTGGATACGATCACGGATGATTACCGGATGGGAATCACCACAACCGATATAGTTTACAATCCGGGTCTGCGGCCTAACGGGACTATCTTAACCAAGAACTTTGGATCAGTGACTCAGCGAGTGAACGCTTTTGGGTCTCTTATTTCTCAGACCATTAACTTGCAAACCAGCGCTTTCAACCAAGGTATGCAGAGCGTCCTGAATACCTTGCAAGGGCAATTTATTCCCCGTTCCGGTGTTCCCCTGGTTCTGGTTTTTATTTCTGATTCCGAAGATTCTCGCTATGTTTCGGGAGCTCCTTCGGTAGCGGATTTTGCAAGTAGCTACCTAAGCCTCAAGGGCAACAATTTAGATTTGCTGAAAGTTTTCTCGGTAAATTACTGGGATGGAAGTTCGGATCGTTGTGCGACTCAATACAATTCCGACATCGATAACATGCCAGGCTATGCAGCCCGCTATTTTGATTTGGCAGATACCTTGGGCGGGGAAAAGGCGGACCTCTGTGAGAGTTTTGGTGATTTGATCGACCTGCAGGGGCTTCGACTGAAAGAGCTACCGAAACGCTTTTTGTTGTCGAGCAAACCCGATCCTTCCAGCATTCAGGTGAAGGTCTTTCTTGGGAATCAGGTTTTACCTGGTTATTCCTATGTCTATGATTTAGGAACCAACGAGATCGTTTTTGATATTACGCCACCTGAAGGTAGCACGATCCAAGTAAGCTTCTTACCGGTTGGTTAATTTAGCCGGGAGTGGAAAACTGCAGGTTCAGTGTACTTGATGATTGAATCGTTTCTCCGGCCTTTGGACTTTGTCTAACGACATACCCGCTGCCTTTAATCCTAACATTTTTGAACTTGTCATTCAGAAGATCCAGAGTCTCCCGTACGGTAAGCCCTTGTAGCTCTGGCATTTCCCATTTTCCGGGTGCTTTTTCTTTCAGTTCGACCGGAGGTTTGCCTCGCAGCGGTGTAGGGACCGCATTCACCAGCGGACGCGCGGTAGCTATCTGTCGAGGGGTACCGCCCAGCAGGTGCAGGCCTTTGCGCGCGATTTCTTTGAAAAGCGGGACAGCAACCTGGGACCCGTAGTAGTTGCCCTGCGGCTCGTCCACCATGACCCCTATCAAGAGCTGGGGGTGATCTGCAGGTAGGAAGCCAATAAAAGAGGAATAGTACTTCCCCCCATTATAACCGTGTTCGTGCTCGTACTTTTGAGCCGTTCCCGTCTTTCCGGCGATGAGAACCCCAGGGAGCCGGGCACCCCGCCCTGATCCTTTTGGGTGTTCGGTAACCCCGATCAACATGGCTTTGACCTTCTCCGCGGTTTCCGGTGATAGAACGCGGACCAAGTCCAAGTTGTCTTTGGAAACATTGGTGACTTCGCTGCGTAGAATCTTGGGTTTAACGAGGTAACCCCCGTTCGCAAAGGGGGTGAAAGCCGAAACCACCTGTAGCGGCGTGAAAGCCAAGCCCTGGCCGAAGGCCGCGTTCGCGGCCACAAGGGGCGTCCATCTGGAGGCCGGACGCAAGGATCCGGCGACTTCTCCCGGAAGGCCTACCTCAGTTTTTCGGGTAAGCCCGAACTTTCGAAGGGTTGCCATCATCCCCTTGTTCCCTAGTTTTTTTGCGACTTCGATAGCGCCGATATTGCTCGAATAGGCGATGACCTCTTCCAGCCGAAGCTTATTGAACTTGTGGCTTGGATCGTGTTCGCGAAAGGCCTTCTTTCCGATAAGAAGTTTGCCGTTGTGGCCGTCGACTTCAGAGGTAGGCGTGAGAATTTTTCGATCAATCGCTTCTGCTGCAAAAAGTGCCTTCAGGGTGGAGCCCGGTTCAAAGCGGTGCGAGACCAAGCGGTTCACAAAGAGGTGGCTCGGGTAATGTCCAGCATCATTGGGATCGAAGGAAGGCTGCTGAGCCATGGCCAGGATTTCCCCGGTAAACGGGTCCATCAGTAAGGCCATGACCGATTTCGCCTTGGTTTCCTGAAGAGATTTTTTGAGTTCTTCCTCCACCATGTACTGGAGGGTGCGATCGATGGTGAGCGCGACACCCGATTCCGGTTCCTCGGCAGCGTCTGGCTTGCCAATATAAGTCGCGTTCCCTTTACCGTCTCTCAAAACCGGGTACGAGGGTTCTGCTTGGGTCAGTTCCTTACTTTGTCCGAGTTCAATTCCGGCAAGGCCTTTACCGTCAATATCCGTAAAGCCAATCACTGCGGAAGCGAAGGAGCCGTTAGGATAGACTCGCGTGTTCTCAGGCTTGATGAACACGCCTTCAAGATTGTACTTGGTTAAAGCTTTTGCCGTGTCCGGTTCAATTTGGCGCTGTATCCACACAAAGGATCGGTCCGAGTTCAGCTTCGACTTCCAGTGGGCGACGGATTTGCCCAGATGTTTGGCGAGAATGGTGGCGGCCCGGTACTTGTCGCGAACGAGCTTAGGGTGTGCAAAGACCGAAGCCGCGCGCATATTGACGGCAAGTTCCTTGCCGTTTCGATCCACGATCGGCAAACGGTGAGAGTGCCCCTGTAGCTTTCTGGAAAACTGCTTTTCGGCAAATTTTTGCAGCGTGGGGTTCTTGAGTACCTGCAGCTGGACCAAACGAAACGTGATCATCCCGAAGATTAGTAGAATGGTGAAATAGACTAATCCCAGGCGAAACCGCATTTTACCCTTCTGATTTTATCGGGTGTCCTATTGCTGGCCTACTGGTTTTCACCAGTGCGTTTGCTCACGCTAGAGTATCTCAGCAATTGGTCCATTCGAGGAGGATGTAAATCCAAAGAATCCGCAAATCTTTCCAATCGCTCAGGTGCCGTGAGTTTTAGCCAGCGGATCTTCTCATATTGTATTTCGCGCTGCAGGTTCTTCAATTTTTTCTCTTGTTTTACGTACGAATAAGTGTCGCGCACTGTCGCGGTGCGTACCCATATCGTCGATATTGCGACCACAAGCGCAGTCGCAAGCAAACAATAGAACTCGATCTTGGCCTTGGTAGATTGGAACATAGGATTCTTGGGAAAACAGACTAGCGGCTTTGGGTCAAACAACCTTCCGCTAGGCGAGAGTGAGGCTCTTATTCTATTTTATGCTTCTGTTGCAATTTTTTCAACGCAACGAAATTTGGCGCTGCGCGCACGCGGGTTGCGTTGGAGCTCATCCGCCGAAGGTTCCAAGGGTTTTCGGTTAACCCAACGCACCTGCTCCACCCTGGGACAGGAACACAAACGCTCTTCGCAAACGCAACGCCCCGCGAGAAGCTTGAAGATGTGCTTTACGAGGCGATCTTCTGTGGAGTGAAATGTGATGATTCCCAGCCGGCCTCCCGGCTTCAGGCAATCCAGAATTGCGGGAATCCCCCGCCGAACTTCCCCCAGTTCGTCGTTCACCGCCATTCGGAGGCCGAGAAAGCACTCAGTGGCGGGGTGCGTTTTACCGCGGCGTGGGCCGCTAAGTTTGGCCAGATCTTCTGTCGTTTTCAAAGTTCCGGCCTCGAAGGCCGCTAGGAGACGGCGGGCGACACGCCGGGAGTCTCGCATGCCTGTGGCCGCATAAAGCGCGTCGGCCAAGCTTTCAGCGTCCTGCTGCCCCAGCCATTCCTCCAGCGTCGAACCGTTCTGGGTGTCCATGCGCATGTCCAGCGGACCCGCCTCATTAAAGGAGAAGCCCCTTTCGGGAGTCAGGAGCTGTCCCGAGTTCGGGCCCAAATCCAGAATCGCCCCGTCCCAATCGCGCAATTGTGTCAGCTCTTTCACATTTGAAAATCTGCCCCGCTGCAAATGCAGTCGTGGATCGTTTCGGGCGGCCCCGATTGCCCGGTAGGCGTCCAGGGCACTTTGATCTTGGTCCAGCCCAAGGACCTGGCTCGCTCCCGCGCCCAGGAATCCCTCCGAATGGCCTCCGTAGCCGAAGGTCCCATCCAGATAATGCCCGTCCTTGGAAACGCAAATATATTCAATGACTTCATCTCTCATTACGCTCAAATGGGCGGGGCGTTCAATTTTTGTGTCGCGTTGTGGCATTTTTTTCTAAAGGACGATGACGCAGTGCCGATAGGTTCTGTGAAAGGTTGCTGGGATGCGTCATTAGCGTTCCAGGAGCAATATAGAGCAAACAGTTTTTTATTAATAGTTAAGTTTTTGGGAGGCTAATCATGCCAATTACAACACTATCAAACGTGACAGCATTCAATGCCCAGCGGCATTTGACTGATACGCAACGTGCCCACGAAAAGGCGTTGGCACAGTTGGCGTCCGGTCGCCGCATCACCAAAGCGGGTGATGACGCCGCGGGTTTGGCCATCAGTAACAACCTTCGCGCCCGAATCGGTTCCGTGGGCCAGGCAGTGAGAAACTCAGAAGATGCGTTCTCGCTCCTCCAGGTAGCCGGTCAAGGAATGAGTGAAATCTCCGACATCCTTATCCGGATGAGAGAGTTAGCCACTCAGTCTGCTACCGATACGGTTGGCGACAGCGAGCGTGAACTGATTGAAATTGAAAACGTCGAGCTCCAAGCCGAGATTGAGCGCATTGCCCAATCCACCAAGTATCTCAGCTCAAATCTTCTAAACGGTGAAGGCGACGATTTCCGATTCCACATCGGTGCGGATAACACTGAATACGACGTCATCAATTACAACGGCGACGGAGTGGATGTGACTGCGGGTGCCTTGGGAGTTGACGGGTTGGATCTTTCTGACCGCGACTCCGCTGCGGACTCTCTAGAGACCATCGACACGGCTTTGAAACAACTCCATGTTCCGATGGCGCAACTAGGAGCTTTGCAGACACGCATGGAAACCACGCGTGACAATTTGGAAGTTCACCAGGAAAGCTTGGAAGCGGCGAACTCTCGTATCCTCGATGCGGATTACGCCAAGATTTCAACGGACCTGGCTCGTGAAAGCATTAAATTGCAAGCGGGCGCAGCAATGGTGGCGCAAGCCAATCAGTTGCCGTCCCTTGCGCTTAAGCTGCTCTAATTGCTTGAAGGAATAGCGCTAAACTGCCGATGGGAAGAGTAGGATGAAAATAAATCCTCTCAACATTCCCATCGGCAGTAGCTATTTAGTGGAGACTCTTCGAGAGTCCGCCGAAGAAGGCGCCCGCAAGCGAGAACGAGAAAACCAGTCCGAGGACAAAGTTCGGACCGCCGAGTCAAAGAAAAATGCAACACCCGCGAAAGTTTCCTCCGAAACCGAGACTTCCGAAAGTCAGATCCTTGACACAGAAAAACTTCTAGAACTTTTGGACCGAAGTAAGGACGCCCAACCCGTGCCCAAAAAGCCGTTTGTAGACGGTCCGGCTGCCAAAGGCTTGACGCCGGTCAAGGTCTCCGAAAAAAAAATCTAGTCATTTTTTTTGCCACCAAACTAGTTTTTCCGCCTGCCGTACTACGGTAAAATAAATGTATAGCCTCAGTTCTGAGGCGATACCTGCAAACAACCCTTTCATTCCAGTAATATTTTGGAGACTCTTGTGGCCCCCTTGAGCGTCGAACGTCTTTCCGGAGTAAGCCCCGAGCTCCAAAGTGCGTTCGAAAAGATGGTTGAGGGAGAAAGCAAGCAGCTGAAGGCGGCCGAGACCCAGCAGCATCGTTATGACAAGAAGGTCGAACTTCTGACGGACATCGTGAACCGGGTCAACGGCATTAACGAACTCATTCCAGGACTCCGTTCTGCGGACAGCATCCGCGATCCCGCGGTGACCAGCTCACACGAAAACGTCCTCCTCGGAACGGCGGATGATCGTCTGGCGCGGTTTGGCTCGCATAACATCGAAGTGCTGCAGCTCGCGGCGCCCGCCACCGCCATCAGCAATGGTTTTCCGGATAAGGACGAGACGCGGATTGGCTCCGGCTATTTTTCTTATGAGACTGTAGACGGCGAGACCCGCGAGGTTTTTGTCGATGACGGGGAAGCGACACTTGAAGGCCTCGCCAATATCATTAACAGCGCAGATATGGGTGTGCGGGCTTCCGTGATCAACGACTCCCGAGATCTGGATCTCCCCTGGCGGCTCGTCCTTACACACGATGGTTCGGGGAAACCCAATGCGGTGGATTACCCGGTCTTTTACTTTGTTGATGGAGAAGAGGAAATCTATTTGGCCGAGGAAAGCCCGGCGCGCAACGCAAAGCTCTTGTACGAAGGGATGGAAGTGGAGTCGCCGACCAACGATGTTTCCGGACTGATTCCCGGAGTCACGGTGAACTTGCGCGGGCTTTCCGATTCCGGCAAGCCCAGTAAGTTGACCATCTCGCAAGATATCGATGCCACGAAGCTAAAAATGAAGGACTTTGTGGATCGTGTAAACAGCGTTTTCCAGTTTGTGAATGATCAGAACAAAGCCGAGCCTGATCAAGCTCGCAATACGCTCGCCGGAGACTACGGAATCCGTCTCACTAAGTCCCGAATGGTGCGAGCCTTACAGGATGGGTTTTCTTTTGATGCGGAAGGAAAGATTCGCGCACTCTCTGATATCGGTGTCCAGTTCACCAAGCAGGGCACCCTGACGTACGATGAGAAAAAGTTTGAGAATGCCCTCAACGAAAATTTTGATGAGGTCGTAACACTGCTTACGGGTGACGGTGAGCGTACTGGGGTTATCACCAGACTCGAGAGCGCGCTTACTGGAATCACTGGTCGAGACAGCGGAATTCTTTCTATCCAGAAGAAAAACGCTGAGGAACGTGTCCAGCGCGCAAAGGAGACGTATCAGAAACGTGAAGCAAGGACCCAGAAACGCATTGACCTCATGAAAGATAGAATTTCAAGAGCGCAGCAAGCCATTTCGGATCTTCGCAACCAGTCCGCCCGGATCGGCCAGATATCAGGGGGCGGGGGCATCATTCCAGGACTCTAATTAGATGAACAACAAGAAACCGATAAACGCATACCGAACCACCCAGGCCAATACCGCAAGCCGCGGCACTTTACTGCTGATGATGTACGAGGGGGCTATCCGCTTTATTAGGCTAGCGATAGCGGCCAATGAGCAAGGAAAGCATGACGAGAAGCTGGAAAAAATAAAACGAGCTCGGGCGATAGTCCAGGAGTTACAGCGGACGCTTGACTACGAGAAAGGTGGAAGCCTGGCTTTCCAACTGGACCGGCTCTATGGCTTCGTGAACAACCGCCTGATGCGCGGATCCATAGAAAAAGAACCGAAGGTCCTGGAAGAAGCGATAGAAGTTCTGCAGACGCTTCTCGGTGGGTGGCGCGAGGCAGTTCAGAATTTCGAGCATTCCGACAAAGCTGTGCAGAAAACTAATAAGTGAAGGAGGAACGTATGGACGAGTTGCTAGGGTACTTGAAACTCAAGAATCAATATTTTGAGAAATTTCTCAAGGTAACCAAACAGTTTCTACAAAGTAGCGATGAGCAGAAGTGGCACGACATCAGTTTTTTTGTGGATAACCGCGAGCGCATCTTGAATATTATTCGGTACTTCGATCATAAAATCGCCAAGCTGTTTAACGCCCACCAAATGGCAAACGTGGACGTTATCCGTTACCGACCTGAAGTAAAAAAGCTTCTTCAGGATCGCGAGCGCTTGGCGAAGAAGATCGTAAATTTGGACTTGGAGCTGATTTCCACAATTGACGAGATGAAGTCGGAAACGATTGGAGAACTGAAGCGATCCATGGATTCAAAGCGCCAGTTGAAATCTTTCAGCGTCTCCAGTGAGCCACTGCGCCCCGTCCGCAAACCTGGCAAGACGGCGTAGTTGCCACGCTGCGCGAGTCAAAGCTTTGGCGCTTGGACGGTATCTCTGACGCCAAAGGCCTTTCACAGGCAAAAAAGTCCAAGAATAATCCCACCCGATGTGGCACGCGCTTTGCTCTTGGATAGAGGTAAGGAACAAATTCCCACGGCCTCTCTATGACAACGCTCGACAAGCAACCGGTAGAGCCTCTTTTGGAACTTCTCCAGTCAGCTGAGGAGGTTTCAGTAGAGGAAATCGCCTCCGCCCAACCCCAGCAACGTACTTTCGTTCTCAAGCTTCAGCCCAAGAAGGACAGCCTCCCGTCCGTTCCGGCCCCAACTCCTGAATATAGCCGTGAGTATTTGTTGGAGAATGCTCGCTTACTCATCCAGAACGGGGATTTTCTGCTCGCCCAGAACCTGTACTCCCGTCTCCTTCAAAACAATATTCAGGATGCTGATGCCCTAAAAGGATTGGGCATCTGTTTGCTGCGTCTCGGTGATCGCCCCAAAGCCAAAAAATGTTTCAGCGCTCTTTGGGAGCTGCACGACAGCGAAGAAGCGCTCGTTTGGCTGGGACATTGTTACTCCAAGGAAGGGGACGATCGACGCGCCATTCAAACCTTTGGGGGAATCCGCACCTTAGAGGCTCTCAGCAAAGAAGACAGGTTTGAAGTCTTGAAAGAATCCGGAAATTGCTATTTTCGTTTGGGCCGGGAAACTGAGGCGCGGGTCGCTTATCTGGATGCCATGAAGGTGCGTCCTGATTCCGTACTTCTTGAGGTCAATCTGGGAATGCTTGAGCTTCAGTGCCATCGTCTCGATGACGCAGAAAAACACTTTCAACGAGCCCTCGACTTGGATGCCGGCTGCTCGAAGGCCTTTAGCGGTCTGGCATTGGTCGCTCAGGAGCGCGAGGATTTTTTTGTTGCTGAGAAATACTTCTACAAAGCTCTAGATCTTGATCCTCTCAATCAAACAGCACTTTTGCAGTTGGTCGCGCGAGCGCACCGGTGCGGGGAGTTCGCGGCGATATCGGAGCGGTTGAAACAGTTTGTAGCCCAGGAACCTGACAACGTGGACGTCAACTACGCCTATGCGACGGTGCTTTTCAAGCGTGGCCGCTGGGCGGAGTGCAGAGAACGCTTGCATACTGCGCTGACCAAAGATCCGCACCACCGCCCTTCGCAGAAACTAAATCGCGAACTTACTCAGAATCGCCATCCGGCATAGGGGATAAAATGGTACTCGTCAGCATTGATGATAAAAAAGCCGAAGTACTACCGGAGGCCCCCCGCACGTTGGAGGCTTTTCTGAATGGAATAGTTTCTAGCTTGCCTCCAGACAGAGTGGTGACGGAAGTTTTTTTGAACGGAAGTCGGCTGCCTGCCTTGTCTCGCCTCGCGGGTTTTGAGTTTGAGGGAATGGAAAATCTCCAAATTAGAACTGCCAGCAAACGTATGTGGGCCGCCGACGGCGTAGAAAATGCTCTCCAATCTATCCAGCGTTTGCAGCAGAGTTTTTTGCGAGCCACCGAAATCTATCTGGAAGCGGATCCGTCCGAGGCGCGGGGCTGTCTCGGTCGTTGTTTGGACGGCGCCGAAAAATTTCTTGAAACCATGTGCATTGCCCAGAATGTGCTGGAGCTGGATTTCTCAAGTCTCTCAGTAGGGAACTCCTCCCTTCGTCAAATCGAGCTGGAGTTAGCCAGCATCATCGGCCAACTCAAAGATCCGGCCGTCCTGTCAGATGTAGAGGCAGTGGCCGAGCGCGTGGAATACGAACTCCTTCCCAATCTCCATGCTTGGAACGCTGCGCTAAGACAACTTCAGCAGCGAGCCAGTTCCCCATCGCACTTGGAAGACTAAGCGCACCTATTTGTTAACGCTGCCTGACTAGACCCCTACATTGCGTTTGCAAAGCCCCCCATCGTCTTTTACTTTGTTTTTGGGCCTAAAAACACCGACTACATGCGTTGTTTTTGAGGGGGCTTAGACACATTTGGGGGGACGCTACATGCCTAGGAAGTATTACCTACTTTTTTTGCTACTTTTTTCTACTTCGGTTTTCGCCAAGAACCACCTGGTGGAGTTGCGTGCGCTAAACGCAGAACTCCTTGCCGACTACTTGACCGAACAAGGGTACGACATCCCTGGGCACGTTGAGGCGACCGGCAAAGTCGACGTGGTAACCGAAAACCCTAAGGCTTTGGAGCAACTCGCAGTTACATTGTCCAACGACGCGAAGTTGAACTTTGAAATCCGCGGGGTCACACCGACGGCACCCTATAGAAAGTTTGCCGGAACCGGGGTCGCGGACTTTCTGGAGTCTTACTACGATCGTGAAGAAAGTTTGAACGTACTCAAGGGCCTGGAACGGGACTACCCGGACTATGCGAGAGTCTACAATCTTAATGAGTGGCTGGGACTGCCCAAAACTCCGGATGGCAACGCGCTCTACGCTCTGCAGGTGAGTGAAAGACCCGGTGTAGTGGAAGATGAGCCGAAAATGCTTGTCATTGGCCAGCACCACGCGCGCGAAGTCACCACACACCATATCGTGCTCGACTCGGCGACGGCCCTACTCAAGAGCGTTGCCGCGGGGGAGGAAAGCGCAAAGAAATTTGTGAAAGATTCTTCCATTTGGTTTGTTCCGGTGGTGAATCCCGATGGTCTCCAGCACGTTTTTGAAGTGGATCGAATGTGGCGCAAGAACCGCGCTCGAAATAGCGATGGTAGCCGCGGAGTGGATCTGAACCGCAACTATGCGTTTAAGTGGGGAGCCTGTGGAATGAACTCCCCGATCGGAGCCAGCGAGGTCTTTAAGGGCCCTTCGGCACAGTCCGAGGTGGAAGTTCAAGTAATGGACAAGCTGAACGCAAAACTGCGCGCGCAGTACGTCCTGTCTTTCCACAGTTACGGGAATGAAGTCCTGTACCCTTACTTGTGCGGAGACATGGCCGAGAGCGAGATCTATTATGGTTTGCGCGATCGCCTTGCAGACAAACTGGGGTATGGCATGCGCGTCGGTAGCGCCTCTGGCGAGGACTTTGAGCAACACTACGCGCGCTACGGGAGTTTAGCGTTTTTGATTGAGGTCGGGACAACGTTCCAGCCGTCCTTTGAAACCTACAAACAGACGATCTGGCCGACTATCGGAAAAGCGGTGCCCTTTATTCTCTCAGAAATGCACAGCGCTTTTGTGCAGCTACAGGTAGTAGACAGTGCGACCGGTAGCCCACTCGAGGCCAAGCTAAGTCTTGAGGAAATCGAGTTCAAAGAGGGTGAAAGCCGGTCCACGGACGCTTTTGGAAGCTACCGTTGGCGTTTGTCTCCGGGAACGTATTCGCTCTCGGTTGAGCGCGAGGGTTATCGAACTAAGACCGTTCCCGTGGTGGCCTCTGGCCGGATCGATAAACTACGAATTGAGTTGGAAAAGTCGGGCTCGTAGGTTCGTTTTTCCTTGCCTCTTTTTTACAAAGCATTACTGTCCAGGGCATGCCAAGTTCGATGCCCTGGACAGATCTTATTCCTGCCGAAACCCTTGTTGCCTCAAAATTGCAAACCCCGACCACAGTAACAGGACTCAGCTGTGATTCCCGCAAGGTCGGTCCCGGGGTGTTGTTTTTTGCCATTCCGGGGACTCGCCAGGATGGACACGACTATTTGGAAGAGGTGCTTCGGCAAGGCGCGTTTGCGGTCGTTGAGCGGGAAGACAGCTTCCTAACGCATCCTCAAACGGTACGTGTAAAGTCGAGCCGCAAGGCTTTCGCCTTGGCCTGTGCCGCCTGGTTCGGGCACCCGACCGAACATTTTCATTTGGTAGGTCTCACGGGTACCAACGGAAAGACGACGACCGCGCACTTGTGCGAGCAGGTATGGGAAGGCCTGAATTTTAAGACTGGGCGAATCGGGACGGTAAACTACAAAGTGGGCGACAAGATAACGGAGTCTTCGCTGACGACCCCCGACCCATACACCGTGCAATACCTCTTTAACGAGATGCGAGAGGCGGGTGTTGCGTTTGCCGCAATGGAAGTTTCGTCGATCGCGTTGGATCAGGAGCGGGTTTCCGGTACCCGCTTTTCTGGCGCACTTTTCACGAACCTCACCCAAGATCATTTGGACTACCATGGGGACGTGGAGAGCTACTTTGCCGCGAAGGAAAAGCTGTTTCGCGAGCTTAACCCCGGCTTTGCTGCCATCTGCACGGAGGACGCTTTCGGAAAGCGGCTGGAGAGGCAGGCCTATCCGGTATACACCTTTTCCCGCTTGGACGCCGACGCGGACTTTTTTGTGCAGGATCTGCAGTGCGATCTGAAGGGCAGCCAGGCGCGAGTGCGTACACCCAGCGGCGAACTGGACTTGCGACTGAACTTATTGGGGAGCCACAACGTGATCAACGCGGTGGGGGTGCTTGCTTTGTGCCACGGCCTCGGATTGGAAGCAGACGCCGTAGCGGAAAAGCTCTCGGAGGCTTCGGGGGCCCCCGGCAGATTGCAGATGGCCGAAACCGGCGGCAAAGCACACGTGTTTGTGGACTACGCCCACACACCGGACGCCCTGCTGAATGTTTTGCGTTTACTACATGAGGTTCGTGGAAAGTCAGGCGGGCGGCTGTTTTGTGTTTTTGGCTGCGGGGGCGATCGGGATCGCGGGAAGCGACCGCTCATGGCGAGCGTGGCCTCTGAGTGGAGCGACGTGTGCATTGCGACATCGGATAACCCGCGAACAGAAGATCCCAACGCCATATTGGATGACGTAGAAGCGGGCATCCTTCCGGGGCGGGCCGAATATAAGCGGGAAGTAGATCGCCGCCGCGCCATCGGATTGGCGCTTAGTCTCGCCGGGCCGAAAGACATCGTTCTCATTGCGGGCAAGGGCCACGAGGACTACCAGATACTGGGCACGACGAAAATCCATTTTGACGATGTGGAAGTCGTGAGGGAGTATTACCAAATCTAATGTTTAGCTGGGTAAAACTTGCTCATCTCGCCAACTGGGCTGACGCCAAGTGCGTGGGGGAATTCTCTAAAGACCATACGGTCCGAGCGATTTCTACGGATACGCGCTCGATAGAGGCGGGGGACGTGTTTGTGGCGCTGCGCGGCGAACGCTTCGACGGACACGATCACACCGCGGACGCTGCCGCGAAAGGGGCCGTTGCGGTCATCGCCGAGCGGCAGACTCCAGCGGCGATTCCACATTTTGTCGTCAAGGATTCGTTGCGGGCCTTTGCGACGATCGGGGCTCGATTGAGAGATCGTTTCCAGGGGAAAGTGGTCGCTGTCACAGGATCCGCCGGCAAGTCGTCCACCAAGGAGATGGTCGCCGTTTTCTTGGGGGAGCGTGTAGTCAAGTCACCGGCAAGCTTCAACAACTTGCTAGGGGTTTCCAAGACATTGACCTTGCTTGAGGACGACACGGAATTCCTGGTTCTCGAAATGGGTATGAACGCGATTGGTGAGATCCGCGAAATGTGCCAGTACTTCCGTCCGCAGGTAGGGCTTATTACAAATATTGGTGACGCGCACGTTGGGAAGTTGGGAAGCTTGCGAAAAGTCTTTGAAGCAAAGAAGGAAATGTTCGATTTCTTGGCCTCGCAAGACACCACACTTGGCGTTGCGCTTAACAAAGGCCATGCGCGGGTGATGGAAGCCTATGCACTGGCATTTTCCGGAAAGAGTGTCCCCACCGTGAGCTACTGTGTGGGTTCGGACGAAGACCGAGCCGATGTACGAGTTCTCGACGTTAGAATAGATCCTCAAACGGCCAAGCTCAATTTGAAAATCCAAGTGCGTGAAGAAAGCCTTGAGGCCTCACTTCCCATCTTTGGACAGCACCACGCAGAGAATATAGCTGCCGCCATTTCGGTTACTCAGCTTTTTGGAGTACCGCTAGAACGCGTACGCGAACGTCTGTTAGGGATACGCCCGGCCACTCACCGCGGCGAGATTGTACCCCTGGATTCGGGAACTGTGCTGATCGATGAATCGTATAATTCAAACCCGACCGCCCTACATTCTGCATTGGAGAGTATTTCGCGGCTCGACCCCGCACGCCGGAAGCTGGTCATTTTGGGAGATATGTTGGAGCTAGGGGAGTTCGAGTCGGACTACCACCGCCAGGTCGGGGAGTGGCTCGCAGACCTGCTGGCAGGTCATCCCCTTGGGTTCGTGGCAGTTGGCCAAAGGATGGCGCTTGCGGCGGACGTCCTCAAAAAGCGCCGTCCCAAGGCCGAGGTTACGACCGCCTCCGACGTGCAGTCGGCACTGGCGCGTCTATCTGAAGCGCACCGGCCGGGAGATGTGGTTTTGGTGAAGAGTTCTCGTGGTGGAAATCTGGACAAGCTCGTGGACGCGATGCGCCGCGATGCTGCGCGTTGACGCTCCGCTGGATCGGGGACCTGCCACTTTAGTGTGTAATATCAAAAACTTGCAACTTTGAGGTTGCTCCCCCCTGGACTTTCAAGTAAGTCTGGGTCGGGATAAAAAAGAGATAGAAGGCCGTGTTATATCATCTTTTCTATTCGTTTCACGACGTAGTCCCGGGTTTTAATGTCTTTCGCTACATTACTTTCCGGGCGCTATGCGCGGGACTAACAGCTTTGGTTCTGAGTTTTGCTCTTGGGCCTTTGTTTATCAGGGTTCTTGCGAACCGCCAGATTGGGCAAACCATTCGGGAGGATGGTCCCCAGTCCCACTTGAAGAAGCGCGGGACGCCCACTATGGGTGGCCTGCTGATTCTGATGACTGTGGTTGTTTCCACCTTATTATGGGCGGATCTGACCAACCGTTACATCTGGCTTGTGCTGGCGGTAACGATCGGTTTTGGCTTTGTTGGCTGGCTCGATGACTACCTGAAAATTAAAGAGCACAACTCGAAGGGACTTTCTGAGAGAGCCAAGATGGTACTTCAGACCCTCATCACTGGTGGGGTTGTTTGGTACTTGCTCTCTTATATGAGTATGGACACGGTACTTTATGTGCCGTTTTTCCGAGGGTTTACGCCGGAGCTTGGCTGGCTTTATATACCCTTTGCTTGGTTTGTTATTGTGGGAACGTCAAATTCTGTGAACTTAACCGACGGCCTAGACGGCTTGGCGATCGGTCCTATTATCAGCACAGCCGCCACGTTTACTCTGCTTTCGTATTTGGCAGGGCACTCCAAACTAGCAGCGTACCTTTATATTCCCTATGTCTTGGATGCTGGGGAACTCACGATTTTTTGCGGGGCGATTGCCTGTGCCGGTATCGGCTTTCTTTGGTTCAATACGTACCCCGCGCAAGTTTTTATGGGTGATGTAGGGGCCTTGGCGTTGGGCGGTGCTATCGGAACGGTGGCGCTGATCACTCAGAACGAACTCCTTTTGGTGATAGTGGGAGGCATTTTTGTCATGGAGGCGATTTCCGTTATTACGCAGCGGATTTCATACAAAATGACTAAGAAACGCGTCTTCAGAATGGCGCCTATTCACCACCATTTTGAGTTGTCTGGGTGGGCGGAGCCGCAAGTGACGGTCCGTTTTTGGATCATATCGATCATTCTCGCCATGTTGGCTTTGGCGACGTTGAAATTGAGATAGTTCGAGGGAGAGAGAGATGGTTAAAATTAAGAAGAATATGCGCGTCCTGGTTGTGGGGATGGGCAGGACTGGAGTGGCTGCCACCAAGCTACTTTGCAAAAAAGGTTGTAAGGTTACTGTTACCGACGAGCTGAATAAGACTGATTTGATGGAGTCCATCGAGGCTTTGGAAGGCTACAAGTACAAGGCCGAGCTCGGTAAACATGTTTTGAAGACTTTCTGCGATCAGGATTTGATTGTAGTAAGCCCGGGAGTGTCACTAGACATCAAGCCCTTGCGGCAGGCGGAACGTTCGAAGATTCCCATCATCAGCGAAGTAGAGCTCGCCAGTCTGTTTATCAACAAGCCGATCATTGCGGTTACAGGGACTAACGGTAAGACGACCACGTCTACACTCATCGCGGAGATGATTCGCGCTGTGGGCAAAACTGCCTTCCTCTGTGGGAACGTTGGGCAACCGATCTCTGATTATGTAAGCAAACGGGATCGCAGCGATTTCATCGTGCTCGAAATCAGCAGTTTCCAGCTGGAAACGACTCAGACACTCAAGCCTGCGGTTTCGGTTATTTTGAATCTGGCTCCGGACCACTTGGATCGCTACAGCAGCTATGACGACTACATCGAAGCCAAGATGCGTTTGGTGAAAAACCAGACCGAAGAAGATCACTTGGTGACAAATCTTCGGGACCATAAGCTGATGAGCTTGCTTTCAAACGTGAAGCCTAAAGCATTGTTTTTCACAACGGATGCGCTTGCCAAGATCCCCGTCCAGTATACGGAGCGTTTCCAGGGGATGTACCTGGCTCCCCCGACCACGATGCACTTGCACGCCTCTCGCTGGAAGGACCATGAGTTTGACCTGAATGGGCTTTTGTTGCGCGGTCTGCACAACAAGGAAAACGTGATGGCCGCTGCTCTGGCTGCCAAGCTCGTTGGTGTTTCCAATGAAGCGATCCAGAAAGTGATCACTACATTCCAGCCCTTGCCACATCGCATGGAGTTTGTGGCGCGCAAGAATCAGGTTAATTTTTACAACGATTCCAAGGGGACAAATGTCCACTCTTTGATGAAATCCTTGGAGAGTTTCCGTGAACCGGTGATTCTGATTGCAGGCGGAAAGGACAAAGGCGAGGAATATGAAGTCCTCGAGTACTCAATTCGCAACCACGTGAAGAATCTTATTTTGGTGGGCGAGGCTAAGGAAAAGATCAACCGCGCAGTCGGAGATTTTGCGGAGACTTTTCTCGTCGGCACTTTCGAAGAGGCCGTCTACCTGGCCTATCAGAAAGCCCGTTCTGGCGACGTTATCCTGCTTTCGCCGGGGTGCGCCAGCCAAGACATGTTCAAGAACTTTGAAGAGCGTGGCGATCGCTATAAAGCGCTTATCAACATGTTCCCGTAGTAGGGACATTGTTTCATTCTTGAAGCCCTGTGGAGCCTTCCACAGGGCTTTTTTATTAAGTCCCTTTTGTTAAGTGCCTAATCTGCAATGGCTTTTCCCGCCTCTTGACAATTTTTTGAGCGTTCCCATTTTAAAAATGAAAGAGGAAATGCCCCAGAGACAGGGCAAAACAGTTTAGGAGGTTAGATATGACAAGGCTGAGTGTTTTTAATCCGAGCAGAAATCTTTTTAGCGACTTTGACCGCTTTTTCGAGAACCCTTTTGAAGGGTACACAAGCGGAAGAGTCCAGTTTACCCCAGAGGCAGACGTTGAAGAAAACGATCGCAGTTATTTGTTGAGCTTCGATCTACCGGGTCTGACCAAAGAAGACGTTCACGTGGAAATAGAGGGCGATGCCCTAACGGTTACAGGTGAACGCAAGTGGCAAGAAAAGAAGGAAGGTACCAATTTCCGGCATAGCGAAAGGCGCTACGGTAAATTTACTCGCTCCTTCCGTTTGCCCCAGGACGTAGACACTTCGAAGATTGAGGCCGTACACAAAGATGGGGTATTGCAGATTGTAGTTCCCAAAGTTGAGGCGGCCAAGCCGAAGAAGATTGAAGTTCGCGATAGCGGAAATCTTTAAGAGTCCCTGAGCCACGCAAAAAAGGTGGCTTTCAAATTCCCTCTTTGGTACCCGCTTCCGAAATCCCAGGCCCCTCTGGACTATGGGAAGCGGGTACCCCTCCAACAGGGTGTGATACCCTACGAAGGTTTCACACCCTCTCTCCTTTGAGAATTTAGGATTTTTCCAGTAGGTCGAGAATCTGTTTACAGCTCGTGCCGTCCCCATACGGATTGGGGACTTTCGACATCGCTGCGTAGGCATTCGGATCACACAGAAGCCGTTCGGTTTCAGCGATGATTTTCTCTTTTGAAGCACCTACAAGTTTTGCGGCCCCTGCGTCTACACCTTCGGCCCGTTCCGTCGTCTCTCGGAGCACCAGAAGGGGTTTACCAAATGTGGGGGCTTCTTCCTGCACGCCGCCCGAATCTGTCAGGAGTAGATAACACCGTTGCATCATCCAAAGAAACTCGTAGTAGCCCAGGGGCTCTATCAACGAAATGTTGCTGATCCCTTTTAATGTTTCGCGCGCCACTTTTGACACCGAGGGATTCGGGTGTACCGGCAAAACCAGCTGGACCTCGGGGTGGGTTTCAGCGATCTGTTTGAACGCTCCTAGTATGTTGCGCAGAGGTTCACCAAAATTCTCCCGCCGGTGGGTCGTCGCAAGAATCAGTTTCTTCTCGCCATCTAGAAAAGAGTGCTTTTGCTGGAACTGGGGGGCGTATTTTTTCTCCACCAAGGGGAGTACGGTGTGAATAGCATCGACGATCGTGTTGCCGACAACGTACACATCTTTTTCAATCCCTTCTTTTTGAAGATTGACCCGATTAACTTCCGTCGGGGCAAATCGGTAATCGCACGTGTGATCGATGAGTACACGGTTGATCTCTTCCGGAAAAGGGGCCGCCTTGTTCCAGGTCCGCAAGCCCGCTTCGACATGGCCCACCCGAATCTGAGAATAAAAGGCCGCAAGGGTTCCGGCCAGGGCAGAAGTGGTATCCCCTTGCACCAACACCCAATCAGGCCGTTCCTGGGCAAGAAGAGGCGTTAACTTGCGAAGAGTGGCCTCCATGATGTCGACCGATGTCTGGTTGGGGCGCATGATATCCAGGTCATGATCTTGCCGGATCTCAAAGTCCGCGAGCAACTGATCCACCAGCTCGCGGTGTTGACCTGTCGTACAGACTTGCAGAGAAAAGGTGGCACGGCGGGCTTTGAATGCCTGAATCAAAGGCAGGAATTTGATGGCCTCTGGTCGTGTGCCAAAGACGACGAATACCTTCATTGTTTCTCACCTATCGGCGTCAGTACATGCGGTTCAAATAGTCTTGATAGCGGCTGACGACCACTTTACGTTTTACCTTGAGAGACGGCGTAAGTTCCCCGCTCTCCGGTGTCCAGTCGTTTGGAAGAATCGCTATTTTTTTTACCGACTCAAAGCTGGCGAGTTTCTTGTTGGCTTCCGCTAGTTCTCCGTCGAGCAACTCACGGAGCTTTGGGTGGTTTACTAGTTCCTCAAAGCTTACGTTGCTGAGTTCATGGGATTTTGCCCAGCCAAGTACATTCTCTTCATTGAGAGTCACTAGGGCGGTTATATATTTTTTCTTGTCACCAAAAGCCATAGCGTTACTGATAAACGGACTGAGCTTCAGTAGGTTCTCCAGCTTCTGGGGAGCGATATTCTTTCCGCCGGCCGTAACAATCAGCTCTTTTTTGCGGTCGGTAATCTTTAAGAAACCTCGGGTATCAATCTCACCGATGTCTCCTGTCCTAAACCAACCGTCCGTCGTGAACGCCGCTTCCGTGGCTTCTGGATTCCGGAAGTAGCCTTTGAAAACCTGAGGCCCTTTGAGCAATATTTCTCCGTCTTCGGCGATCTTCACCTGCGCCGTTCCAATGGGGATACCCACTGTGCCAAAACGGTAGTTGTCGGGGCGATTCACAAAAATAGGTCCAAGAGTTTCCGTGAGTCCGTAGCCCTCTAAAATCTTGATTCCGCAGGCATGAAAAAATTCGCAGAGATCCTGCGCGAGCGGGGCGCCCCCTGAAGCGGTTAGTTTGATTCTTCCTCCGAGCTTTGCCCGAATTTTCGAAAACACCAAGCGGTCGGCTACTTGAAATTTGAGCTGCAAGGCCAATGGTATGGGCTCTTTTTCGGATCGCATCCGGACCACCTGTCGACCTACCGTTTGGGCCCATGCAAAAATATTCTGTTTGATGGGGGATCCGGCATCCACGTCCGTGCGGATCTTGTCATAAATTTTTTCGTAAATGCGGGGCACGCTAATCAAGATCGTCGGGCGCACCTCCTGAATATTACGCGAGATGGAATTGATGTCTTCTGCGTAGGCCCCGATGATACCGGCAAAGATCGGAGCGAGACTGTCGACGCGTCCGAGAATGTGAGAGAGGGGCAAAAAAGTCATGAGTGTGTCGTCAGCGGTTAGATCGATCTCGTCCACAACCATTCGCAGCGCGGAGGCAAAATTGTATTGTGTCAGCATCGCCCCTTTGGGCTGGCCTGTGGTACCCGACGTGTAAACAATGGATGCCAGATCTTCCGCCTCCACGGTCTCCGAGAGGGCTCTCCACTGTTTTTTTGTTTCGTCGTCGACAGCCTGGAAGGCCCATTCCTTATAACCAGTGGCTTTAAGTGCGCCGCTGCTGATCGCTTCATCCTTCAAAGTCGCAAGGGGAAGAGTCGTGCCCGCCGCTGCAAAAATCTCGTTCGCCTTGGCAAGGAGCTTGGGATCTCCTACAAACAGCAATTTGGCTTCGCTATTTTCCAAAACGAAGGCTCCGTCTTCAGGCGTGCTGGACGGGTAGATGGGAACCGTAACAAAACCGCAGGAGAGTAGCGCCATGTCGACAATATTCCACCGCGGTTCGGTATGAGCCATGATCGCGACGCGATCTCCCTTTTGCAGGCCCATCGAAAAAAGAGCTTTCGCGATGCCGAGAACTTCGCGGTGAATGGTTTCCCATGAAACAGGGCGGTAGGTGCCATCTATCTTTACGAGATGGGCGGTGGCCGTCGGCGTAGCTTCCTGCCGTTGGCGGTAGGCTTCCGCTACTGAATTACCATCCACTGAAACTGACGCGTTTTTGTATTCCATAACCTCTGCCCCCCGCAAGTAACCGGACTCTATTAATCCTATCTCATCTCTGCTGCTCTGCAGCTTAGTGCAAAGCAGAAGAATTGAAAAGTCTGAGCGTCGCGCGCACCGTTTTTGCAAGGCCACTTTCTAGTTTGCGAGTGCGGACGCACGCGGAGGGAAAGGAGCCGCTATGTGGAGGCTACCAGGACTATTCATGAGCTTCCTTCTAACGTGGTGCTTTTGTGTTGTGGCGGCGCGTTATTTGTGGCGCCGGTACCCGTACTCCGGCCACCGCTGGTTGAGTCTGTGGCGGGAGCGGCGTTGGGTTTTTGGGATCTGGTTTGTCGCCTCCGCAGTCGCTGCGGGAGCGTTGTGGCTTTGGTGGAGTAGCCCACTCCTTGGAGCGCTGGCTTTGCTGTGTGCGCCGCTTGGTGCGCGCGCTTGTTTTTCGGCGTGGGAGGAGTGGAATCGTACTCGCCTCGAAAGATCGTCTCTCGCAGTTTTCACACTCCTGCGGGTTTTGGTTGGAGACGGAGAGGCACTGCCGCAGGCCCTTTTTCGGGTTGCGCGGGCGTTGCAGTGTCCCTTCGCTGTCCATCTTCGCAGAAGCCTGCGCGGCTTTGAAAACGGCTCTACGTTGTCGGAGTGTTTGTTTCAGTTTGAGGCCCGCCACCCAGGGGGAACTGCCGTGTACTGGATGGTGATTTTGGATCAAGCTTACCGGGAGGGTCTGCCTGTGATGTCGCTTTTGAATCGTGCATGTCTTTTGCTGGAGGCCGAAAGCGCGGCCCTTGCCCGGGTAAGACGAGCCACCCGGTGGGCGTACGGGCAGGCGTTTGTCGCGGCGGGGCTGCCGTGGTCCTTGTTTGGCGTGTATTCCGTTTTTCAGCCCGATTTGATGCTCCACTTTTGGCTGGAGTCTCTCGCCCCAGCGTGCGTGGTGGTCGCCGCAGGGATGCAACTAGGAGGAGGCCTCACACTATGGAAGTTCGCACGCTTTTATTAAGGCCGTCGTCTCGCCTTTACCGCCGGAAGCTTTGGGAACGAATTCTCGCCGTTGAAATACTGCGAGCTTTTTTGGACGGGGGATTCGAGATGCGGTACGCCTGTGGACAGCTTCGAAAACAGGCGGGACCCCTCTCCAGGGCCATACTCCCCGCATCGCCGGCGGAGCTCTTTGAGGGTGCGGACTTCCCGCCTTCTGTTCGGGAGGCACTGCAGGTGCTGGAAAATCTCTACAAAGAGGCACGTCCTGTGCGCGCTGTGCTTGCCCAACTGAGCGAGCTCCTTTTGCAGGAGCACGAAGCCGCCGCCGTAGACTTTGCGTCCCGTTTGCCGGGGAGAATCGGGGCCTGGCTCCTGTTCTTTTTCCTCCCGCCGGCCATGCTTCTTTTGCTAGCGCCGCTTTGCCTGGCCTTCTCCAAATTCTACTAGGACGCAAACTTTGCCGGGGTCCCAAACTATGGTAGCTATAACCTGCCGATAATTTTAGGGCATCCGACAGCGCTAGCGGGATGTGGTGAGACGAAGGAGATCGCTTTGGCAAAGAAGTCCGGTGCGGATCAGCGCATGCAGGCCCTCGTATCGTTATGCAAGCGACGGGGCTTTATTTTCCAATCTAGTGAAATCTACGGCGGACTTAACGGCTGTTGGGACTACGGTCCGCTTGGGGTAGAGCTCAAGCGCAATGTAAAAGAGGCCTGGTGGCGGGACATGGTCATGCGTCGTACGGACGTTGTAGGCCTGGATTGCAGCATCTTAATGAACCCGCGTACCTGGGAAGCCTCGGGCCACGTCCAGTCTTTTACCGATCCGATGGTCGATTGTTTGCAATGCAAAAGCCGCCTCCGCGCGGATCAATTGGAGAACAACCAATGCCCGGTGTGTGGCACCAAGGACAAGTTTACTGATGTTCGCCAATTCAATTTAATGTTCAAGACACATGTTGGCGCTCTGGAAGATAGCAGCTCCGTGGCCTTCCTCCGCCCGGAAACCTGTCAGGGAATTTTTGTTAATTTTCAAAATGTCTTGAGCAGTACACGTGTGAAACCGCCGTTCGGCATTGCCCAGATCGGTAAAGCTTTTAGAAATGAGATCAACCCACGCAATTTCACGTTCCGTTCGCGGGAATTTGAGCAAATGGAAATTGAATTTTTTGTTAAACCCGAAGAGGCCCCCCAATGGTTCGATCATTGGAAAAAGACGCGTTACGAGTGGTATCTCAACTACGGGATCAAAAGGGAAAACCTGCACCTGCGCGATCACGAGGCAAGTGAATTGGCCCACTACGCGGCTGGCTGTGTGGACATTGAGTATGATTTTCCCTTCGGTCGAGCGGAACTGGAAGGGATAGCTAACCGGACGGATTACGATCTCAAGCGGCATTCTGAATTTTCCAAAAAAGACCTCAGCTATTCCGATCCAGAGGCGAAGCAACGCTATTTTCCTTACGTAATTGAGCCCTCTGCTGGAGCCGATCGGGGGACACTCGCGTTTTTGACGGACGCCTATGCTGAAGAGGCGGAACGTACGGTGATGCGGTTTCACCCGCGACTTGCCCCCATCAAAGCCGCTGTTTTTCCCTTGGTAAATAAGGACGGGATGCCGGAAATGGCGGAGAAAATCTTTGCTGATATCGCGTCCGAGTGGAACTGCTTTTACGATGATAAGGGGGCGATCGGCCGTCGTTACCGACGACAGGATGAAGTGGGTACGCCGTTCTGCATAACCATCGACGGAGAAACTGGTAAGTCCAATGTGGTTACAGTGCGCGAACGGGATTCGATGACCCAAAAAACGGTGGGTCTGAACCAGCTCAAGGAATTCTTGCGGGAACGTCTTAGCGGAGAAAAAGAATGGGAAGCTTAGTCTACTACTTCGGCGACGGAAGTGCCGACGGCAAAGCCGATATGAGGAACTTGCTCGGCGGCAAAGGCGCAAACCTGGCGGAGATGACTCGACTTGGTCTCCCAGTGCCTCCTGGTTTCACGGTTACGACGGAGATTTGTACCTACTTCTATCAGAACGACAAGCAGTACCCAGAGGCATTGAAGTCCGACGTGGCGGCAGCGCTCAAAAAGATGGAAAAGAGCGTTGGCGCTGAATTCGGATCTTCGGAAAACCCGCTTTTGGTCTCGGTCCGCTCGGGCGCGCGTGTCAGTATGCCCGGCATGATGGATACCATCTTGAACTTGGGCCTGAATGACGCGACGGTGAAGGGTCTCGCTGCCCAATCGGGTGATGAGCGCTTTGCTTTTGATGCTTACCGACGCTTCATTCAGATGTATGCGGATGTGGTGTTGGAAGTTCCTTCGTACCAATTTGAAACGGTACTTACCAGATGCCGCCGCGAGGCGGGCGTGCAAACGGATGCGGAGCTGAGTGCGGCGACGCTCAAGAAAATCGTTGCTGAGTTTAAGGACATCGTCAGCAATGTCCAGCACCGGCCATTCCCGGAGTCCGTCGAGGATCAGTTGTGGGGGGCGATGGGTGCTGTATTTGGGTCGTGGATGTCTAACCGGGCGAAGAGTTACCGGCGTATCAACTCCATCCCTGAGGATTGGGGCACCGCCGTCAATGTGCAAGCGATGGTTTTTGGCAATATGGGGAATGACTGCGCGACCGGCGTCGCGTTCACGCGTGACCCTTCGACGGGTGAGAAGAGATTTTTCGGAGAGTTTCTGCCAAATGCACAGGGCGAGGACGTAGTCGCCGGCATTCGCACGCCCCAGCCCATCAACGCCGAAACGGCCGGTAAGAGCTCGTTACCGACGATGGAGAAAGAATTCCCGAAGGTGTACGCCGAGCTTGTGCAGACCTATCAGAAATTGGAAAAGCACTACCGGGACATGCAGGATATTGAGTTTACCGTTCAGAAAAACAAACTCTACCTCCTACAGACCCGCACCGGTAAGCGTACCGCTTCGGCAGCAGTCAGAATTGCCGTCGACATGGTGAATGAGAAACTCATTAGTGAGAAAGAAGCCATTTTGCGAATCAACCCCCAGCAGGTGGAGCAGCTCCTTCACCCGCGTCTGGATCCGCGCGCTCCCAAGGAAGTGATTGCCAAGGGGCTTGCGGCGTCACCTGGAGCGGCAAGTGGCGAGGTAGTCTTTTCTTCCGAAGACGCCGAAAAGCGTAGCCACGAGGGCGTTGCGGTGATTTTGGTGCGGCACGAGACTTCGCCGGAAGATATTGCGGGGATGGATGCTGCCAAAGGGGTTTTGACTGCCTTAGGCGGTCTGACGTCCCACGCGGCGGTGGTCGCTCGCGGAATGGGCCGGCCCTGTGTCGCCGGTTGCGGTGAACTAGAGATTGATTACGGGCGCCAGATTTTTACCGTCGGGGGGATAACGGTAAAGAGTGGCGATCAGCTGACCATCGACGGTGCGACGGGCGAAGTATTCTTGGGCCATGTCCCGACCATCAACAGTCAAGTCGATGAGTACTTTGGCAAACTGATGAAGTGGGTGGACGGTTACCGCCGTATGGGCGTCCGCGCCAATGCTGAGACCCCCAACGACGTACGGGTGGCGCGTCAGTTTGGCGCCGAGGGCGTCGGACTCTGCCGTACCGAGCACATGTTTTTCGGAGAGAATCGTATCTCGGCGATGCGCGAAATGATCCTAGCTATGAATAAGGAGGATCGCGAGATAGCTTTGGCAAAACTCTTTCCGATGCAGAAAGAAGATTTTAGGGAAATTTTCCGAGCGATGAAAGGTTTTCCCGTCACGATCCGCCTTCTGGATCCGCCGCTCCACGAATTTTTGCCGCACGAGGGGGGGATTGAAGAACTTGCCTCGACGCTGAAGGTTTCTACGGAGGTCCTCAAAGCGCGTATCCGAGCCCTTAAAGAAAATAACCCGATGTTGGGCCACCGTGGTTGCCGATTGGCCATCTCGTACCCCGAAATCTACGAAATGCAGGCTCGTGCGATTGTGGAAGCGGCAGCAGAGCTCCATTTGGGCGATCGTTACGAGATTCAACCGGAAATCATGATCCCCTTTGTGAGCTCGGTCGAGGAGTTGCGACAGATCAAGAAGAGTCTGATCGCCGTCTGCGACAGAGTGCTTGCGGAAAAAGGGGTCAAACTCGACTACTCCATCGGTACCATGATTGAGATCCCGCGCGCGGCCCTGCTGGCCGATGAGATTGCTTCGGAGGCGGAGTTTTTCTCCTTTGGAACCAATGATCTTACTCAAATGAGCCTGGGGCTTTCCCGCGACGACGCTGGATCGTTCCTGCCTCGCTACGTGGATTTGCGCATCTTTGCTGCCGATCCTTTTGTAAGCCTCGATCAAAGTGGGGTGGGGCAACTTGTGCAGATGGGGCTTGAGAAAGGCCGTTCGACTAATCCGAAGCTGAAGGCCGGCATCTGCGGCGAACATGGCGGGGATCCGCAAAGCATCGCCTTTTGCCAAAAGGTGGGGCTGGACTATGTTAGCTGCTCCCCGTTTCGCGTACCCGTCGCGCGGCTGGCCGCCGCCCAAGCGGCGCTCCGATGAGAGGACAAAAGCTTTGCGATCGGTCCTTTTCCATCTGGACGGCCCCCTTAGAGGCTTGTAGTATTATCAGCAACTTATACCACGGCACGGTACTTGAGTTGATCTCAACGGTTCCAATCATATAAAAGAGTGTAAGTCTTAGGGGAAAGCAGGCGAATGCGGCTAAAACGCTTAGAATTACAAGGCTTTAAGTCATTTGTCGATAGAACCATTCTGCCCTTCGAGCCCGGTATCACCGGGGTAGTGGGACCCAATGGTTGTGGGAAGTCCAATATCGTGGACGCCATCCAATGGGTGATGGGTGAGCAGAGCGCCAAGCACCTGCGCGGCGACTCGATGGCCGACGTCATCTTTAATGGCTCGGAGCACCGTGCGGCCACGTCCATGGCGGAAGTAAGCCTCGTAATGGACGCATCGGGGGTGAACCTCCCCCCGCACCTAATCCCTATCGCCAAAGGCGATGAGATGGCCATTACCCGCCGACTTTTCAGAGACGGTACGGCGGAGTACCTCATCAACAAGACTCCCGTTCGTTTGAAGGATGTGCACGAAGTTTTCATGGATACGGGTGTCGGGCGGCGCGCGTACTCGATCATCGAGCAGGGTCAGATCGATCGAATGATCAACGTGAAACCGGATGATCGGCGTGGAATTTTTGAGGAAGTCGCTGGCATTACCAAGTACAAGACCAAGCGCCGCGAGGCCGAGAGGAAGCTCGAAGCCACGCGTCTGAACATCGAGCGTGTCGACGATATTATTCGTGAGTTAGACAAACAGATTCGCAGCCTGAAGATTCAGGCGACCCGCGCGCGCAAATACAAAGAGATAAAGGGTGAGTTGGAGAAGGTGGATCTCTTCCTCCTCGGCCGCAAGCTTTTTTCTTTGCAAGAGACGCTCAACAATTTGACCGAACAGCGTCTCAAGCTCCGAGAAGCGCGTTCGGAGCTGGAGACAGAGCACTCCCGCTACGAGGCGCAGTCGAGCGAGCTCGACGTCAAACGGGTGGATCAGGAACGCCTTTCCCAAACGGTCGAAGTTCAGGAACGTGAGTTTACCCTGAAGGTTCAAAAGCTCGAAAACCAGTTGGCGCTTTTCCAGCAGGAACAGCAGCACATCGAGCAGGCCCAGCAGACGCGCGCGCAGGAAAGTGAAGAGATTTCGAACAAACTGGTGGAATCGGAGCGGGAAACCGAATCCTTATCCGAAGAACTGCAAGGTCTGGAAAGCGCCTTGTTTAGCTCTCGCGAGGCGATCGAAGCGCGGCAGAATGAGCTCACCGAAGTACAGTCTCGTTTGATCGATGGAGAGAAAGAACGGTCGCACGCCCAAAAAGAACTTTCCCATACGACGGAAAAAAGCATCTATTTGGAGAATCAGCTGGAGCATGGGCGCCAGAAGGAAGCTGAGTTTAACGCTCGCAGCGAGGCCCTAAACGGCCGCTTGACCGAGTCGGTGAGCGCTTTGGACGCCGCCAAGAAAGCTGTTATCGAAGCGGACGAACGCGTGGCCGAATGCCAAGAACGCGGTCAGCGCGTGGAAAAAGAGGTTTCAGAACTTTATCAGGAATGCCAGCAGATCTCCTCCAACCTTTCCGAGGTGGAGGAAGAGCTATTCCAAACTCGAGAGAAGTTTCACGGGATACGATCCCGACTTGAATCGCTCAAGGAACTTCAGGAAAATCTTGAGGGCTATTCGCCCACTGCCAAAGAAGTGCTGCTGAAGATGGATGTTGAGGGCGCCTTGCCGCTCGCCGAAGCGATGCAGCCGGATTCTGAGGTAGAAGAGCTCGTGGAAGTGCTGCTTGGGGAATCGAGCAACACCGTTGTGGTACAAACCGCAGAAACCGCTAGATTGGTTGTAGAAAAGATCCGGGAGAGCCAGCTCGAACGGGTCGGTATCCTTGCGCTTGAGGAGATCCCTCCTGCGTTGGCTCCGGTGCACCCGCCCGGGGCGCAGCCTTTGATGGATCGCGTGCGGGTTCGTCCGGGTTACGAAGCGGTGGCGCAGAAGTGGCTCGGCAATATTTTTATCGTTGAGGATGACCAAACCGTTTTTGGTTTGCGAACCCAGTTTCCTGAGGCGACCTTTGTTACTCGGGATGCGCTTTTGGCAGCGCACGCCAACCGTACCTTTACGTGTGGCACTACGCCCACCCGCCAGGGTATTTTCGCCCGTCGGCGTCAGATCGAAGAGCTCGAGGCTCAGTTGACTGAGGTTGAAGTCGAGGTCAACGCCCTGGGTTCTCGGCGAGAGACTTTGCTAGCCGAACTTGAGACCCAGGAGCGGCGCCACTCCGAAATGAAGGACAAGCTAAGCTCGCTGCACGTTGAAGCCGTTGGCTACCGCAAGGAGCGGGAAAAGGTTCAAATTGAGCGAGAGCGTTCGGAAAAGGAATACCTTCTTCTTACGGAAGAATCTCAAACGAATTCGCAACAGCTGGACGAAATCAGAGTCAAACTCGAGGGCTGGGCGAACGAACTAGAGACTTTCCAGCAACGCAAAGTGGAGATGGCGGCGGAAGTGGAGCGCTTGGCTCAAGAACTCGAGGGTGCTCGCCAGAAAACCGCGGAGATCCAAAACCTCCTCAAGACACAGCAGATCGAATACTCCAAAATGGAAGAACGCTGCACTGGCCTCGAGGAGAAACGAAATAGCCTCGAGTCTCAGAACAGCCAACTCCGTGTGCGGCTCGAGAACCTGAGCAAGAAAACTGAGCAAGATCAGATGCGCTTGCGGGCGATTGAGGATGACAGTACCCGGGTTCGCGCCGACCGAGACGAGAGTTCGGAAAAACGAAATGAGCTCGTTACGCATCTTGCGCAAGTACGCGAAGCCTACGGCATCACTTGCCAGGAGCTCAATGAGATTCGGCTCAAAAAAGAAGCGATCCAGGGAGAACGTCAGGCCGCGGCGGACCGGATTCAAGAAGTTGAAATCCGCCTGGCTCATGAGGAATCTAACTTTGAGCACCAGAAAAATATTTCTTTGGAGCGATACAACCAACAAGCTTCGCCCAAAGATGAGGCTGCCCAACTAAATCTCGAAGAAGTCCCTCTTCTGCAAGGCCAAGTAAAAGACGAGTGGCTCAGTTTACCCACCGAAGAAAAAGACGCGTTGATGGAAGAACACGTTGAAAACTTGCGCACCAAGGTGGGCCGCTATGGCGAGGTCAACTTAACTGCCATCAATGAGTTTGAAGAAGTGCAAAAGCGGCACGATTTTCTGACAACGCAAAAGCTGGATCTGGAAAACTCGATTAAGATTCTCGAACAGGCGATCAAGCGCATCGATGAGACCACCGAGCGGCGTTTCCGTGAAACCTTCGAAGGCGTCAACGAGAAGTTCCAAGAGGTCTTTCCGATCTTGTTCAATGGTGGAAAGGCAAAGCTGGCGTTAACAAATCCAGAGAATATTCTGGAATCCGGTGTCGATATCATGGCCATGCCGCCGGGGAAACGCTTGCAGAGCATCAGTTTGCTTTCAGGCGGGGAAAAAGCGTTGACCGCGGTGAGCTTGGTGCTCGCGATTTTCGCGCGCAAGCCAAGCCCGTTCTGTCTTTTGGACGAGGTGGATGCGCCTTTGGACGAGGCAAACGTTTCCCGTTTCAATACGGTCATCAAGAAGATGGCTACAAAGAGCCAGTTCATCTTGGTTACCCATAACCGAAAGACCATGGATATCGTGGACGCTCTATTTGGCGTGACCATGGAGCAGGCGGGCATTTCCAAGATGACCTCCGTGCGTTTGAACTAAACCAATTGTGAAGCAATTTTGAAGACTCAGGCACGGGCACGCTTTCTGGGTTGTGCCTGGTGGTATAATAGAACGAAATAAGGGGGCGCATGTGGTACGTTTAGTCCTACAGGTTCTTTTGTTGGCGGCCTTAGTCGTCGGCATCGGCCGTTGCGCTAAAGGCGGCGGCGGTAGTTCCGTTCCCTGGAATGGGTTTTCCTACTCTTTCAACGGCACCGGTTACGTAGATCTCGTCGCATTTCGCACGTTGATGGATCTCGCAGTCTCTTCCGAACTTACCAAGATGACCGTCAGCTTTTGGATCAAGTTTTCCTCACTTCCTGGAAATAGTACGCTCCCCATTCTCGGGGCGACGACCAATGATTCTTGGGAAGATGGCTTTGTCTTCTGGACCGGGCAAAATCTCTCAGATATCGGAGAGGGCGCGGGGATCAATAAACTACGTTTCGGTCCCAACGACTGGAATTCTGAGGAAGCTGGCATTCCGATGACCGACCTCACGACCGACACCTGGTACCACGTGGTCGGCGTGTACAACGAGAACGGTCAGGTTTCCAATGGACAGAACGTTCAGATCTATCTGAATGGTACGCTCAAGGAGCAGGTTGGGCTACCGTCGGGCTTGGAGAACTTTCGTGAACCGACTGCCGGCACAGGAAAACTTCAGTTTGGTCGCTCGCAGGACACTGGACGTCTCACAGGCTATCTGGATGAAGTTGCCATTTGGAAAGATAACCTAACATCCGCAGAAATTGTCGAGCTCTACAATAGTGGCACGCCGTTCCGGCCCACGACCGAACAAGGCGACTATACCTCTTCAGCGGATCTTATGGGCTACTGGGACATGGGTGATGGAAGTACCTTCCCTACGGTGGACGATCGATCTGGCAACAGCCATAGTGGTACCGCTACAAGTCTAAGTAGTAGCAATGTGGTCACCGACAACCCGGGCGGGTCCGAATAAGTCCGGCTATAAAAGCGTGATCTTGTGGCGGTGAATTCTCACGTCTCGCGTAGCGTTTCTGGTGTCAAAGACTAGCTTCGCGTGCTTTACCACTGTTGAGTAGTCCACCTTCGAGTCTTCGTTTGTTATCAGTATTGCATCATAGGATTCAATTGCTTTCGGATTGAGATTTATCGATCGGAGCGGTTGTTCGAGGTGGGAGACTTCGGGAATCCTAGAATCGTAGTAGTGTACCTGCGCCCGACTTGCTTGAAGCTTGGTGATGATATCTAAAGCCGGGGCCTCTCGACTTTCGTCTGCATCCTTCTTGTACGCCACGCCAAGTACCAAGATGCGCGATTGGGAAAGGGCCGTGGCGGCTTTGTCTAGAAGTTCCCGCAATCGGTTCACGACGTAGTTGGGCATGTGACGGTTGATTTTTCCTGCAAGCGTAATGAATTCCGTATTGAAATTAATGGCTCGCGCTTTCCACTCCAGGTAGTGGGGGTCCAGCGGGATACAATGTCCTCCGACCCCGGGACCTGGGTAGAAAGGTAAGATACCGAAAGGTTTTGAGAAAGCGGCATCCAAAATCTCCCAGATATTAAGTCCCATTTCCTTAGATAGCATAGCCATTTCGTTGACCAGGGCAATATTAACGGACCGGTAAGTGTTCTCATAAATTTTCACCATCTCGGCGACCCATGCGCTGGAGACGGAAACGATTGTGTCGATGAATTGAGAATAATACGCTACCGCAACTTCTAAAGACTCGGTACCAAGTCCGCCTACTACTTTGGGAGTGTTTTTTACCGTAAACTTTTTGTTTCCCGGATCCACACGTTCCGGGGAATAGGCTAGGAAAAAGTCTTCCTCCACTTTGAGTCCTGATTTTTCGAGTATGGGAAGTAGTTCTTGTTCGGTAGTTCCTGGATAGGTTGTGGATTCTATGCACACCAGCTGTCCGGGTTTGATAACTTCCGCTATCTGTTCGCACGCCCGGTGCAAGTATGATAGGTCCGGGCTCAGGCTTTTTGACAATGGGGTCGGAACCGTGACGATAAAAATATCTACTTGGGGAAGGGACGCGTATGAAGAAGTGGCGCTGAGCTTGTCCTTCAACAGGCTTTGAAAGCTCTCGGCGGGGATATCATTCAGGTAGCTCTTGCCTGACTGTATCATCTTGGCTCGAAACTCATTGGTATCGATCCCAACTACCTTGAAGCCTGCGCGAGCCTGCTCAATAGCCAGAGGCAGGCCCACATAGCCGAGCCCCACAACACAACTCACCGCTGACTTGTCCCAAATCTTACGGAGCAGGTCCTCTTTGTGTCCCTTAAGATCAAGCTTTTGAGCTGGGTTCGGCACGCACACTCCTTGGCCCTTCAAGACTCCTAGTAAACTTATCGGCGCGAACCGCCAGCGACTTTATTCGGCGTGTCAGTTTCTGCGGGCAGGGCTTGCAAAAAGTAGTCAAAAAGCCGTCGAGAATTTCTTTTAATATCGAACTCTTGCTCCGCGGTTTTTCGCGCCTGGCGGGACATCTTCTCCCTCACGTTTGGCTGGGAGAGGAGGGTTTCGATGGCTTGCGCTAAGGTCTCCGGGTTGCCGGGTGGAATCAGTAAGACCCCCCCGTCCGTTCCGACAGCGTCGGGAACACCGCCGACCGCACCGGCTATGCAAGGGACCCCACAGGCCATGGCCTCCATGAGCGCGTTTGGCACGCCTTCGCATTTCGAGGGCAGCACAAAAAAGTCGGCGACCTGAAACCACTGGATCATTTCCTCGGGGGGCACGTTGCCACAGAAGCGAGCTTGGTTTTCCAGCTTGGCTGCGCGCAGTCGGCGTTTCATGCTTTCGCGTTCCGGACCATCTCCGCAAATGATCAAGTTTAGCTTGGGGTGTCGACGGGAAACGGCTTCAAAAGCGCTTATCAGTTCCTGCACTCCCTTGCGATCAATGAGATAGCCGGAAAAGGTCATGACGGGAGCGTCTACCGGCAACTGCAAGCTTAGGCGAAGCGCTGGGCGATCTTTGGGAGGCTTAAATACCTCGAGATCCACAACCCCGTACAATTTGATGGAGTCTTTCTTGGCGTAGTGGTAGACGGCATCGGCCAATTCTTTGCCGCAAGCAACCACCCCAACGGTGCCGTTCAGGATCCATCTGGTATGGCGGCGCATGTCTTCGTTTCTCTCTGAGGTTTGCACCAAATCCACACCTATCGCCGAGCACAGTGTTGGCAACTCGTAGCGCTTCCCGAGACGAACAGCCGCGTCGCCCGAAGGAAAAATATCGTAGCCGTAAAGCCGATCAAACTCATCTCGCCGGCCTTTTAGTCGATTGCGGCTGGCGAAGTAAAGAAAGAGGCCAGACCACCGGTTAAACCACCCTCCGGGCAATCTGAGGTAGCGAATCACCGTTACCTTCACTCCGGGGAAATCCATTGGCTTACGTTCGGGTCCCCACTCGCGCCAACGTTTGAAGAGGTACAGTGGCCAGGGACAGATTGGCCAGGCCAACCAAACCTCGATCTTTGCCCCTTCCTGCTGGATCCCCTGGAGTTGACGGTACAAGAAGATGCCATTGCGTTCGTCATGGCTGTCGGGAAATAAATTCGTAAGGGTAAGAATTCGCATAGCGGTGTGTGTAATCGAACAAAATGCGTTCAGGGTAAATATCGGAATAAATCAAAAAAATCTTTAGGGAATCCTGTACGTGGAATCGGGGCGGCCGGATTTGAACCGGCGACCCTCTGCTCCCAAAGCAGATGCGCTAGCCCCTGCGCTACGCCCCGAAGTCAGCGGCTTTTATAGCATTCCCGAGTCGGCATGCCCAACTTTTTCCGTGTGGTTTTAGAGGTCGACGTTCAATCCATGCAGCGATGACATGGCTGTTTGGATCGTTTCGGAGAAAAGATTTTCCCGAGTGTAGTCGAGCATTGCTTGCCACCAACTTAGATGGGCGGGCAGCTTGCCCTCCTCAGTCTTGTAACTTCCCTCATACGTGAACGCCAGGGCTCCGTAAGAGGAGAAATAGTAATCCTTGGAAGTTCCGGTCGGAGTGTATCCCAAAACTTGGCCCGTTGCCCCGATGGCTACCCCCAAATCTTTTCGGGCTAAATCGCCTATTGCCTTGTGGTGGCTTAGTTGCGGCTCAGGAAGGTCTTCTAGAGTGTACGACCAAGGAGTCAGAAGGGCCCCCGCGCAACAATGGTAGTCCACGGTGATAGCATAGCGAAGCCCGTGTACGACGCGGAGCTGCTCCAAGGCTTCCGAGAGGGCCGCAGATTCTCGCTCTTTGAATCCCTTATATCCGGCCGGTGGGACGTCCCAGTCTCTATTTAAATCGGCACCCCGTGCATTGTAGCGGCTTCTTCGCTCGTAGCCGTCAGGATTCACAATAGGCACGAAAACCAAAACCCCCCCAGCGTCTAGAAATCGTGAAACGCTTGAGTCCGATCGGGATAGGCGCAGAAGTTCGGCGGGTAAGCGATCTTCGATGTGCAAGTATTCATTTCCATGTGTGGCGCCCGCCATCACTATTGCAGTGCGGACCGTGGCAGATTCATTTTCCTTCATTGCGATAATAAGTTGGAGGGGACGGCCTTCGTAACTTGTGCCGTAATTTTGCAGCGTAACGAGCGACGGGTACTCGGATCTTAATTCGCTTTGAAGGGTAAGAAGAGTTGCGTAAGGAGGCCCAAAGATGCCTGAATCCCCTCTAGAGGCGCCGTCCGACGCGCTTACATTTGCAGCCAGTAATAGAGATCCAGCGAATAAAAAGAATCGCATTCCCCCTCCCGTTCCTAAGAATACTATGGAGGGGAGGCTTCAGCCCGATGCGAGGCGTTATGGCTTTTCCACAATTAGTTCAAAGCAGGGCAAGCTCTGGGCGAGGAAGTCGCCCTCGAACTTGGTTCGGCCAGAAGGAAACTTTTCCAAGTAATTCATTGGATGAGGGGAAAGGGGGCCTTTCTTGATTTCTTTCAGCGCGTGCTTCTTGTCACAGGTATACGCTGCTTCTTCAATATAGAACTGCTGGTCGCTTGACCAAACGATGTGACCGCCTGGGCGGAGCTTGCGTAAAAGGACATCCATGAAGGGGTGCAAGTACCACCGGTTTTTTCGTTCGGAAGTTTTGGGCCAGGGGCAAGGGTACAGAATGTAAATTCGATCCAGTGTGTGGTCTGGAACATGATGCATGACCCAGGGGACTGCGTTGGCGCGCAGACCGATGAAATTTTCCAGGCCCGCTTTCTGAGCCCGAGTCTCGAGGGTTTTTCCGCGGTGGCGATCGCGCTCGATTGCTAAGAACGTGGTGTCCGAGATCTCCACTGCCAGCTGTCTGAAAAAGCTTCCTGTGCCAGCTCCGATTTCAAGCCAAAGCTTTTTGGCCGGATCCCAGACCGGACGAATCGGGTTGCGTGGCGTATAGCGGGCCCATTGGGCTTCAAATCGGGGGTTCACCAAACACTCAAAATCCCAGTCCAAGCGCCGGTAACAAGACTCAGACAGCATGCCTGCGTTCTAGCGAATTCGGACGCTTAAAGCAACGTTCCGTTTACACTTCGAAGGGGGAGGGTTGTGGGAATTTCTCGGAAAGGAGGGCTTTTATGGATTCCCTCGGCCCACTGTTGATACACAGCGCCACGGGCGGATGGCTCAGGTGGGAAAGCAGGTAGCGGGCGCGCTGAGTGGGGTGCCGTACCCCCCGGGCAGCGTGCCAGAAAAGAGTAGAAAGCTTTTCGGAAAATAGCCAGCGTTGCATTCTGACGAAGGGGAGCTCACATGGGATAGCCTCCCCGGCTTGGAGCATGGAATGAGGAACTAAGTGGTTTAGGACAGCCAAGGAATGAGCCGAGCGTACGCGAGAGTCTGCATTTCTTAGAAGAGCTTCAGGGAATGCGCGCCAAGCTCGACCTGCAGCCTGCTTTGTACAAGTATAGAACCCATGCGCAACGTTCTTTCTCGGATGCTGATCCGCACCAATGAGCGATTCAGCATTTTTCAGTGCTTGGATCCAGGCCGGCTCTGAAGTACTGACCGGGCCGGTCGGTGCATCGAATTCGGACAGGTAAACCACGGGTTTACCGTTTCTAAAAAAGGTGGTTGGAAGGCAGGGGCGAATCAAGAATGTATCGTCGTTAGTACATATAAACTCCTCGGATAAGCCGGGAATGCGGTGGACGAAGCTTTCGATCGCGTATGAAGAAAAGGTGGGCAAAAACTCGGCCGGAATAAAGGATGAGTGCGGAATCAGCTTCAACTTTTCGTGCTCTTTCACTAGCCATGGTGGGCGTTGCACGTCGTCATGTACGAGAAAAATCCGCCCAAGCCATGGAGCGTATTTTTGGAGAGAGCGGAGCGCGTATCGAAGTTCATCCGACTCGCGGTAGCGGGCGACAAACTCGGCGCTGTTTCCGTCCCGTCCGGTGAATTGGCGATACCTTTGTAGCCATTCAGGGTCTTCTCCGTCCACCCAAAGCAATACGATGTCCAAGGCGCCCTCCCCCAGAAACATTTTACCGTACTTCCACTGGTGTTGCCGAAAGGCAGCAGATCTGGTTTCCTTACCCCATGGATTTGGCAATGCAAACGCCCGCTTTTCAGCTGGGAAGAATATGGTTTAAGTATCGGGGATACTCTCCGGTTCCGGTCCTTCTTTTTGTGCTACTGATGCCAGTAGTTTTCGCTCCGTCGCCGCTCGTTAGTTTGGCCTTGATCGTCTTGATTCTAGCTTCAGAGGCTATTCGGATTTGGGCAGTAGGCTACGCTGGGAGCGTGACCCGAACCCGTGGTGACGCAGTAAACTCGCTTGTTTGTGCGGGGCCGTTTCGGTATGTCCGTAACCCCCTGTACATAGCCAATGTTACCATGTACGTATCTTGGTCAGTACTTTTTGGAGTGGGTCCCTACGCAGCACTAGCGGCTTTGTTTTTTGCTGTTCAATACTCACTAATCGTCCGCTATGAAGAAGGCATTTTGACCGAAACCTTTGGAGAAGCTTACGCAGCTTACCAGCAGAAAGTACCGCGCTGGTTACCTCGTCTCACTCCGGCTGTTCCGGGTAGTGAACATGTTTTTGATCTGCCGGCAGCGCTACGTAGTGAGCGGAGTACTTTTCTGGCCATGCTACTTACTGCCGCAGCGTATTGGCTGAAAAATAAGGCTCTTTCTTAGGCTGCCTCGGAATCATTTTGAGACCCGCCACCAGTCTTTTTTGGTTGCATGTAGTAGCGGTACGCGGAATCCAGGCTTGCTTCCAGTCGAGTATTGGTGAGTACGCTATAGAGAGTTGCCCCTTCTTTCCGGTGAAGATCAATAACTCTTGTCGCCTCCATCAATTCTGCGGTCGTGAGGGCACCCTCTGGGACTGCGAAAATCACGGCATCGGAGGCTTCGATTAGAATGCCGGTTTCGACGAAATATATTGGCCCAGCATCGACGATAACGTAGTCAAAATGTTGCTTGGCGCGTTGAAGAAGCGCGGTTAGGTCCTTTTGTAAGTTCATTACATGCTCTTCTGACGTCTTGGTTGTGCCTGCAATCGGGCAAACCACGAGATTTCGGTTGCCGCGCCATTCATCCAGAGCATTGTTTGTGATCAAATCCATAATCCAGGAGAGGCTTTGGCCTGCAGCATAGTTTCTTCCCCCCCGTTGACGGAAGTAGTTCATCAGCTTTCTGTGAGTCGCCTGATTGTCCCCGTCAACGATGAGAACTTTCTTACCTAGCTTGGAAAGTGCCGCCGAGAGTGCGGAGGTTGTGATTGTTTTTCCCGCCATGGCCCGCGAGCTGCAAACCAAAACAATCTTTTTTGTCGGAATTGTCCGCATTAGGCGGAAAGCTAGTTGGGCGGTTTGAAGATTTTCCTCAAAACCGAGGGAAATGATCTTGCGTTTTAATGATCGAATATGAGGGAATTTTCCAAGATAGATTGGGTTTTGAAAAGCCTTCAGCTGCGCAGATCCGATGATAGTTTCTCGGTAGATGTCCATGCCGACGATGCCGCCGATCAGGAGTAATGTTACCGCAAAGCTAAGAAGGACTAGTTTCTTTGTTTTGCTGGCTCCCAGAATATTGGAGTCGAGCATGGGATCTTGCAAAATAACCAATTTACTGGTGCGCACATCCCCCTGCGTGATTACAGCGAGGTAGTTCTCGGTCAGAACCTGCTGCATCTTGGCATACTGCTTTTGTACAAATAGCAGTTGCTCAAGTTTGGCTTCGAGTTCTGGGTACTTGTTCAATTCTGATTTGTACGAGTTCACTTGCCTCTTCACTTCCTCGTACATCGCTTTGGCACCCTTTTCCTCTGCCTCCGCTATTTGGACCATGCTTAGCGCTTTTTCCAGGCCTTGCTGGAGAGCTTCGGTATCGTAGAACTTCTCCGTGTCCATTTCTTGGGAGAGCTGGTCTCTTAGGCGCCGCAATCGTCGGGAGACGTCAGCCTGGGATGCACTGGGGATCCCATTCTTTTGCTGGTTCAGAAGGGCGGCTTCGAATTTTGCGATTTCTGTCATCAAAGCGCGGATACGCGGTTCATTGGTTTGGCTTACGCTCTCCTTCATTTGAGCCTTGAGCTTGCTGACTAGAGTTTTGGTTTGGACGAGGCGAACGCTCTTTTCAGCGATCACCTGTTCGGCTTTTGCTAATCCGCGCTGTGCTTCAATGTAGGCTCTATAGCGTTCTTCCAGTAGCTTTTCTCGATGTGGCAAATTGTTTTGGCGTACGAACTCTGCGATAGCCTCATTCGCTTTTTGCAGATTTTCATTGGTTTCCTGAACTTTTCGCTCTAGGAAATCAGATACTTTTGCCGACCGCTTGGCTGCAATTTCTAGATTGAGGTCTAAAAGGGCCTCACCGATTAGTTTTGCGACATTCAATGCTTGCTGGGGATTTGAACTTTTGAAGCCAATCGAGAAGTTGCCCCCCTGAATGTCAGTCGAAAAAGATATTCGATCTAGAAAATCGAAATATCCCCAGTCGTAGAGATTTGCGGAGATTTCATGTTGTTTCCCAAGAATGATGTACTTAACGATGTCCTGAAGGGCCATTTCCATTCCAGTGGAGACGGGTTTGATTTCTTGCTTCTTTTGCGTCAGCTTTTCCTTGACGGTGTTGTAGACTGGATAAGATGCCACCAGAGCTCGCTGGGTTAAGATTAGGTCGGTTCGTTCTCGATCTTTGAATAGTCCCGAAAACATTCCCTTCGTTTCTCCAAGGGTGACCTCGGGAATTGATACAAAGATCTGGACGCGCGCCAGAAAGTCCGGAGATAGACTGCGGACATACAGAATTAGCACCAAGTATGCGAGAAGGCAGCCCGCGACGATACGAGCTTTCCGGAGAAGCATTATGTTGGTAATTTGTTCGATTAAAGCTTTGTCCACACGGGCCCTCGCGCACTCGACTAGATTCTTATCGGTATTTTGGGTGGAAATTCTTAGCCTATGCGGCTTTAGGCGGTGTAGCGTCTTTTATGTACCATTCCACGGTGTTACGGATGCCCTGCTGGAGGGAGTACGGTGCCACAAATCCCTCTTTTGCCAGCCGTTTTGCGGAGAAATGGGACGCCGTATTGAGCTTCTTGATTCTTTGGCCGGTGATAGGGAAATCCCGCCCCGTAGCCTTGGCGATTCCGTCCAAAACCTTGCCGAGGGGCATTACTATCGAAAGTGGCACTTGTAGTCGCGGTAGTTTGAATTTTCCGGCCTTGCATACCTCCTCAATAATCTGCCATGAAGTCAGACTCGGTTCATCTACGAGGTTGAATGTCTTCAATCCGGGTTCTAGGCGATTCATGAGATACAGAGTCGCAGCAATCACATTGCCGACGTAGACTATGGACTTTACTCCATCTAGTTTGCCCACCCGTAGAAACTGACGGCGATCTAGCGTTTGGATCAGTCGGTAAAGGTTGTGGCGATTTTCCGGTCCGAAAATATTTGTGGGGCGCAGAATGAGTACCTGGCGATCCGCGTCCGCTCGGCCCCATTTCAATATCTCCTGCTCCGCCGCCAGTTTGCTTTTCCCGTAGTCGTGCAGCGGCCTCGTTTCGTCCCCCTCCTCAACGGGAGAGTCGTCTGCGCGGGGACCATAAACCGCGACCGAGCTGAAGAATATGAAAGTCTTAATGCCGTGCTTAGAGGCCGATTCCAGGAGGTTTCGTGTGCCCTCTACGTTGACTTCATAGTACTCCTCCGCAGGCACGCCGAAGTCCTTGTGCGCAGCTGCCAGATGAATAATGGCTTCAGCACCTTTGGCGGCTTCTGCTGCCAATGCGCGATCCAAAATACTGCCCGTAACGTGTTCGGTGGCAGGATTTTGCGTTCCGGTGAGGTCGATCCCGCGGACTTTCGTGCCCAGACTCAGCAGAGCGGCGGATAGAGAGCGTCCAACGAACCCATTCGCCCCAGTGATAAGAACAGAAGAAAAACGCATATGGCCCTCGTATAGACTTATCGGAGGGGCAGCGCGACGCGTTAAATAGAAATCGAGAAATCTAGTCGCCCGTCTGGGTACGCGGGGTGGGAAGGGGCACGGTTGCGCCTTCGGAGTCGGTTAGGCTCAGAGATTCTTGGGCGAATTCTAGCATTCGCAGGCATGTCCGATCCCAGTCGTGGAAGGTACTTACCCACCTGGAGGAGAGCTCTCTCTGCTGGCTGATCTTTCCGGTGGACGCTGCCAAGGCTTGTATCGACTCTTTCCATTGGGGGGCCGTCCGGCAGACTTCAAGGGGAGGGGCTTCTCCCTTCGGAAAGTCGGCGTAGATGCATTGGGATACGATCGAGTATTTTCCCATCGCCGCGCTTTCGAGCACCTTGTTTTTTATCCCGGTACTAAAAGTAAACGGAAACACCGCTATCGAGCAGTCTTTCAGGCAGTCAGCCAGATCAGGAGGTTCCTCTCGTAGTTCCACGCCCGGGTTTTGCGTCAGTCGCCGCAAGTCCTGAGTTGGGTAGGAGCCGGCGATAATGAACCTGTACCTGTGATCTTGCCGATAGAGCTCGGAGAACACGTTATTGTAAAACCAGGAAATTGCGCGGATGTTATTGAAGTACGAAAGATTCCCCCAAAAAGCCAGCCGATAGGGATCCATTGCGGCGGTTTGAGACCGGAATATGCTCAAATCTACACCGTTGGGGAGCAAGATACCTTTATATCTACCGGGATAGAGAACCCCCCAGCGCCAGTCTTTGGTGGTTACCCATGAAATTCCGTCCAGTTTCCGTGGGTGGAAATGGTGGAAGAGAGTTTGCCTTAATACTGCAACCAGGTTTCGAGTTGCAATGATAGGGGTACGCCTCGCCTCCGATAGGAAAAAAAGGACGGCATTCCTAAGCGGGTTGTCACCTAGCAGCCAAAATCGGGATCTTGCCGACGCGTTGATCAGGAAAGGGTAAGCCCCTTCTCCAATTCCAAAGCAAATATCATACGACTTTTTTCGGCTCGCGTCCGCAACGTAGGAAAGCTGTGACGGAGGTACGTAAAAAACCCGAGCTATTTTTGCTAGATTCGGATCGGAAAAGTCGCTTGTCTCGTCCCTGGGGATTGGGTTAACCGGCAAATCGAATAATTGCGGCCCCGAAACATGCGCTGAATGGATGTCGACGGAATGACCCTGCCTTATGAGGGATTTGCAAAAATTGTAAGCGATAGTTGTAGAGCCGTCCCGGATCGGCCAGTGGAAGCCGCCCATTACCACAAGAATCCGCAAAGGCCGGACGCTTTGAGGGGGGGAAGGTGTTGATAGCTCCGAGATCAAAGGCACTCCAGAATTTTTCTAGAACCGACCGATTAGCACGGTAGCTGACACCGCGATAGAAAGAACCGTTGCTACTACCGAAATCATTTGCATTGTATCGGGGTGGATTACCGGTCGGAAAAAAGGGATGTAGACTAGATCATCCTCTTGCATCAAAGGTATTGAATTTTCGTCTGCGTCGGCTAGGCGATCGAGTTTAAGGCGGTAGTTTTTGAATTCGTTTCCCACACGGCGCTTGATAATTAGATAGCCTTCAGCGCTGGGGAGTAGGCCACCCGCGTAGGATAGAAGAGTGACAAGATCCGTTCTTTTCGGAATATAGTGCACGCCCGCTTTGGGGACAGCGCCAAGAAGTCTTACGGGAACAAGTAGTGAGTCCGGCAAGTTCCCAGCGCGGTACTCGGAGCTACCCGAAAAGCGTTGTTGCAAGCTGAGCGCGTCGGAGAGATTTGCAGCAACAGCGGTTTGTGCCTCTAGGAACAGCAACAATATAGCCGTTACGAAATACCGGCAGCGGCTTAGATTGCTAAAATTGCTTATCATTGCACTACTTCTATCGGAGAAATTGGATCTTCTCTGTAGAACTCAATCGAGAGCTGATGACGCGACGCGTATTCTAGTTCGCTGGAGCCTTGGCGCCGTATTTTCCGAGGAGGCGATCGAAGACCTCAATCACATGGTCCAAATCTTGTTTTTCGTGGCGGCTTTGAAGGGCCAAGCGGAATACCGACTTATTTTTTGGCACTGTCGGGTAAACAGCGGGGAATGTGAAAATACCTTCACGGATCAGATCTTGAGTGAACCGGAACATAATGCTGTCGTTGGCGATCAGAACCGGTACCGAGGCCGTCTCTGTACCCATCAGGCGTGCCCCAACCTGGCGTAGGCCATTGGCAAGGTAGCGTACGTTGTCCCACAGCCGCTCGCGAAGGCTGGAATCATTTTCCATGATGTCTAAGGCCGCGGAGACCCCAGCAATCAGCAGGGGCGGCAGGGCCGCACTAAAAATGATTTTCTTCGAGATGTAGTTAAAATAGGTGATGACATCTTTGTCGGCAGCAAGAAAGCCTCCTGTGGCTCCCAGTGACTTGCTGAATGTCCCGCCAATGATATCAACTTCAGAGGAGAGTCCGAATTTTTCGCAGACACCGTGGCCTTTGTCCCCATGCACGCCGATCGAATGCGCTTCATCGACGAGCAATCGGGCACCGTACTGTCGGCAGAGCTTAAGAATCTCGGGTAGGCGGGCCACGTCGCCGTCCATACTGTAGGCCCCTTCTACGATCACCAGAATTCCGGAACGCGGGTCTTTGTTGCGGGCCCTCTGCAAGGTGCTTTCCAAGCGGTCCGGCGAGTTGTGGGCGAATACCCGTACGGTGGCCCCGCAGCTCTGTGCGCCTTCGAGGATGCACGCGTGCGAGGAGCTGTCTATGAGGACCCGATCGTCTTTGGTTAGCAGACAGCGTGCTGGGGCGGCTATGGCATCAAAGCCGGTCGGGAAAAGCAGAGCGGCTTCCTTGCCGAATGAGTGCGCCAGCTTTTCCTCCAAAAGTCGGTGCATGTAGGAGTACCCCGTTCCGACACGCGAGCTGCCGGCCCCGACCCCGTAGTCTTTAAGGCAGCGCTGGATGGCCTCGTGGACCCGCGGATCTGTGGACAGATTCAGATAATCATTGCTTGCCAGCATGATCATGGTCCGTTTTTCACCAAAAAATTCCATAGTTACGGTCGGTCCCGGCGGAGATTCGATGGGGACACCGTACTGCATGATGCCATGCTGACGCAGTGAGTCTATCACGCCTGAGTAGACCCGCGTCTTGGCGAAAACATCGCTCTGGTCGACCCCTAGTTGGGCACAATGCTGATTGACAAGATAGTCTCGGTCCGAGATTAAAATGGCTTGGGCAGAGAGCTGCTCCTCAAATGAGGGTTGTTGTTTAGGCTCCTGGCCATCTGTCGCGGGAGGGGTGGCAGTATGTGTCATTTCCTGCAAATTTTTCTCCGACTCATTAGATAATGGTTGGCTGAATTGCTGCCAACCATTATTTTGTGCGTTTGGAAATGGATTCTATGTCCACAGGTGGAGAAAGCAATACTTTGTTTGGACAACACCGAAACTGAGGGAACGTAATGGGTTCAACACAAGATGAAGTGGAAGTTTCGTACGGCGTAAGTAACGACTTCTTTAAGCTCTGGCTTGATGAGCGCATGAATTACACATGCGCCTTGTTTGAGGACACCGAGAATTTTTCGGACAATTTTGAGCAGGCTCAAGACAATAAGTTGCGGCGATTGAGCCGATTCGCGAATATTGGACCGCATACGGAAAGCGTGCTTGATATCGGGTGCGGCTGGGGCGCCAATATCGAGTACCAGGCCTTGGTCAACAAGGTACCTGATGTCCATGGGTTCACGCTAAGCCCGGAACAGGCAAAAAAATGCCAGGAGCGAAATCTTCCGAATACCACCGCCACTTGTGACGACTATAAAACGTATCAGCCACCGCGCAAGTTTGATGCCATCATGAGCATCTGCATGATGGAACACATCGTATCTCCTGAGGACGCCCGAGCAGGAAAAGCCGTTGACCTTTACCGAGACTACTTTCGCCGCGCACATGAGTGGAGCAAGCCGGGTACTTACTTCGGGTTGCAAACCATCACGCGCTGCCAGGTACCTCGCAATAAGAAGGACCTCGATGATTTGCGGCATGCCACGTATGTGATCTTTCCTGGTGCGGTTACGCCTCGGGTAGAAGATATTATCGTCGCCACCGTTCCGTACTTTGAAGTGATGGAAATGCATTCCATGCGCTTTCATTACCGCAAGACTTGCGAGCATTGGCTTACCCGTCTTCAAAAGAACGAAGCACTGATTCGCGAGAAATGGGGCAGCGAGGTCTTTGAAGACTACGATAGATATCTATCGACGTGCATTAAGGCTTTTGAAAACAATTGGCAGTCGCTGCATCAGTATTCTCTGAAGAGACTGGATTAACTTTTTGACGGATTGGAGGCCCTCGGTGGGTGAGACTGACGTACTTTCTATGTTCACGCGGATTGCGAAGGAAGTTGAAAAAGACAAGAAATTTCCAGAGATTAGCTTGGACACCAAGATATCTGCACTAGGAATCGATTCTCTTTCCATGATGGAAATCGTGGGGGCCATGGAGGACGAACTCGATGTAGTGATTCCGGACGAGAAACTGGCGACCTTGCAGACGGTAGCCGACATCGATCGTGTAATTCGTGAGCAAACGAACGCCTAGTTTAAAAAACGAGGTTGGGAGTGCGTGAGCGAATAGCCTGCTCTACACTGGTGGATCTGGTTCTTTCCAGATCCGAATCTAGGCCGGGGCAAAACAGCCATATTTTTCTGCGAGACGGACAGTCCGACGAGCAGATCATAACCTATGCAGACTTGGACCAAAAGGCCCGTGCCTTGGCGGTAACCCTGTCGCAGTTTGCATCCCCTGGCGATTCGGTTCTCATTAACCACAATCCCGGTTTGGAATACGTTTGTTCTTTTTTTGGGTGTCTCTACGCCGGTGTCGTCGCGATCCCGGTTTACCCGCCCCGCTTCAATCAGAAACTAGAACGTCTGGATTCCATAGTCCGCGAGGCCCTGCCGAAGGTGGCGCTGACCTCCGGGGGAATTCTTGATAATCTTTCGCCTCATTTCGAGGCCCATCCGTTGTTGCGCGATCTTACTTGGGTAGACACTGAAAAAGTGAACGCAGATTGGCGTGGCTGGAAACGTCCGGATATCGGGGCCGATTCTCTCGCGTTCCTCCAGTACACTTCCGGTTCAACGTCTCAGCCTAAGGGCGTGATGCTAAGCCACGGAAATTTGTTGAGTAACTTGGAATGTATTAGCGAAGCTTTCGAAGTTCATGACGGGAGCTCGTCCTTTAGCTGGTTGCCCCCGTACCATGATATGGGGCTAATCGGTGGCATTCTTGAGCCGATCTATGCCGGTATTCCCGTGACGATGATGTCACCTTACACGTTTCTCATGCGCCCGTTTCGTTGGCTCCAGGCCCTTACAAAGTACAAGACCACTTTTTCCGGAGCGCCCAATTTCGCGTATGAACTTTGTACTCACCGGGTCACCGAAAAGCAGATGAGCGAGTTGGACTTGAGCCACTGGGAGCTGGCCTATTGTGGGGCCGAGCCCATTCGAGCCGACGTATTGGAACGCTTTTCTCAAAAATTTGCCGCGGTAGGCTTCAAGTCCGAGGCTTTCTACCCTTGTTATGGTTTGGCAGAATCGACGCTCATGGTGACGGGGGCCCACCGACGGAAAGCGCCCGTCATCGGATACTTTGATCGAAATCAACTTGAGACTGAGGGCAAGGGAGTTCACACTGAGCCAGGATTGGGTGCAAACGCTCTTGTCAGTTGCGGAAAGACCGTATTGGACCATGACGTAGTGATTGTAAATCCCCAGACGTTCGAGGCTTGCTCTGAGGGAACTGTGGGTGAGATTTGGGTGAGCGGCCCTTCTGTAGCTCTGGGGTACTGGAAACAGCCCGAATCTACCTCGCGGACTTTTGGGGTGAGGCTAGAAGGATCGGACAGACGCTTTCTTCGCACCGGAGATCTCGGTTTTCTTTTTGACGACGAGCTATTTGTGACGGGTCGTATTAAAGACATGGTGATTATTCGCGGGCGCAACATTTTTCCTCAGGATGTCGAGCGCGCCGTGGAACTCAGTCACCCCTCTTTGAAGGTGGGCTCGGGAGCGGTCGTATCTGTGGAACAGGGTGGCGAGGAACGGCTGGTCGTGATTCAGGAAGTCTCGCGCCAAGCCCTTCGCGATGTGGATCTGGATGAAGTCGTGGAGAGCATTAAAAGCCGTGTAGTTGAGGAATTTGGCATTACGCCGTATGCTATTAGTCTAATTAAATCGAACAGTATCCCTCTAACCAGCAGTGGAAAAGTTAAGCGCCAGGCTTCTAAGTTGCAGTTCCTTCAGGGGGAATTGTCGGAGATAAAGCGGTCATTGGAAACCGCGGAAAACTAATGAGAACCTTGCAAGAATTGATGAGTGCGAGTGCTCCGTTCGCGAAGGAAGATCCGAAGCGAAGTTGGTGGCACTTGATTTCGACCGCGATAGTTTTGGCGGTTTTGATCGCCGGCACCTTGAGCCCGCTTCCGCTGGTCTTGCGCATTTTGATGAGCCTGTTCGCGGGTGGCGTCGTTGTTCGAATGTTTATCATCTACCACGACTACCAGCACGGGGCGATTTTCCGATCCTCCAAGCTCGCAAAGCCCTTCATGAACTGTTTGGGGATTTTGGTATTGAACCCCCCGAACATTTGGAATCGTTCGCACAACTATCACCATAGCCGCAACTCGCAGATCGCTACCGCGAGCATCGGATCTTTTCCGATCATGACCGTGAGTGAGTACAACCGTGCTCCCTTTTCCGTCCGCCTGCGCTACCGGCTAAGCCGCAGCCCGTTGCCCTTCTTGTCCGGTCACGTGATTATTTTTGTTTTGGGAATGTGCCTAAGTTCTTTTGTAAAAGACCCTCGAAAGCATTGGGATTCCCTGGTGGCCTTGCTGGTGCATCTTGGATTTGTGTGGGTTTTGGCTTCGGTTAGCCTGTCGGCGTTAGTGCTTGCTTACCTGCTTCCGCTCTACATGTCCTGTATGCTCGGTGCGTACCTTTTCTACATCCAGCACAATTTTCCGACCATGCAGCTGAAGCCTCGCGAAGAATGGACCTTCCTATTCGCGGCGCTAAACTCCTCCTCCTTTATGGAAGGGAGTCCGCTGATTCACTGGCTGACCGGAAACATCGGCTATCACCACGTGCACCACCTGAATTCTCGAATCCCCTTTTATAGACTGCCGGAAGCCATGGCAGCGATTCCGGAACTTCAAAATCCGGGGCGCACCTCGTTGCGGCCACGAGATATTGCCAGTTGCATGCGTTTGAAACTCTGGGATCCCGAGCAGCACCGTATGGTCTCTTTCGCCGAGGCGAGGCCAGTCAGGCAGCGAGCTCTTTCGGGAGCCCACTAACCAAATAGTCAGTAATTTCCCTTACCTAAATTAAAAACTCTGCCGATAGCATTAGTGCATTCGTGTGAGACCAGAGGATTGCTTTGCAAAGCTTCAGAGCCGCCATTGAAATCTACCTAAGCCTGTTGAGGGGCGTGCGCCGCCGCGCCCTGTGGATTCCTATTCTTTCGGCGATTAGCGGCGTGTTGGAATCGAGCAGCATTGTCATCCTTTTTAGCACCAACTTCATTTCAGCCTCCCCGGAAACGGGCAAAGTCGCACGGCTGGTGCTTGATATGGGTATTACTCCGCTCGCCGGCGTGGTCATCTTTTTGCTGGTTTACGGTGGGGCTGCCGGGCTCCAGTACGGGGTTCGACTCCTCGAAGGTACCGTGATGACCCACGTCGAACTCGAAAAGCGCGCGGGCCTGATGCTCGATGTTATCCGGGCCGAGTGGGTGTATCTGAGCGCCGTACCCATCGAAAAAATTCACACCGCACTGACGAGTTGCATCTACGCACTTCGGGTAGGCCTCAAAGCTTTCTTGGAACTCGCCTCTGATACCTTGGTGCTTGCGGCATTCGTGGTGGTCGCCACGATTACCGCACCTTTGCCCGTATTTTCGGCGTGTCTGGCGGGTATGGTTTATCTCGGTTTCTATCTCCAAATTACTCGAAAAATACGAGCAAATGCGGCTGAAACTCCGCGGGCAAACGGGACCCTATTTAGGGAATACGGGAACGTACTTCACAACCTTAAACTTTGGAAAGTCAGCGCCGACAACGAGCGCATCAATGCCAACCTGAGACCGGCTCTCAACAAGATCAAGGAAATCGAACTCGTTGCCAAGCATTTGAGTGCGAGGAACCGCTTTGGATTTTTAATGTTTGGTGGACTTTTTATTGCGGCGCTGACGTTGACAGCTATCTACACGAACGGAACGGCGACGGGCTCCGTATTTGCGATTATTGTTTTGTTTCTCCGAATTTCCAGCAAGGTATTCAACATCCAGGCCGCGATACTTGGTTTGGTCCACCAATACCATTCAATAAAGATGCTTCATGATTTGCAGTTGGATATGCGGGCTCGCGGAGAGCGAGTTACGGGAAAAGTTAAAGCCCAACTACAGCGCCAGATGACTTTCGAACGTATTTCCTTTTCTTATGAATCTAACAACCGTTCGGTTTTCAAGGATCTGAGTTTTGTTTTGGAGCGGGGGCAGTTCATTGGCATTCTTGGTCGCTCCGGGATAGGTAAGTCCACTCTACTGGATATGATCTGTGGTTTACTCAAGCCTTCTTCAGGGCGGATCTCGGTAGATGGCGCGGACTTTTCCGATCTTGATTTGAGCCACTGGCGCCGAAGCATCGGTTTTCTAACGCAAGAAGCGCCCTTGGTGACGGGTACAGTACGGGACAATATCTTATGGGGGCAGCCTTACGATGCGGATCGCTTTCAGTCCGCGCTGCGGGATGCGAATTTAGAAGAATGGGTGCATTCCCTGACGGGCGGGATTGACGCAAAGGTGAAGTCGGGAGGGATTCAGTTCTCCGGCGGCCAGCGCCAACGTTTGGCCCTCGCGCGAGCGCTTTACAAGGGGGCTTCGTTGCTTCTTTTGGACGAACCCACGAGTTCCGTAGATCGAGAAAGCGAAGTTCAGATCGTAAAAGCGATCGAGAAATTGAAAGGCAATACGACCATTGTCCTTATTACGCACGACCAAGAAATTCTCAAGTCTGCTGATGTTGTTTATACCGTCGTGAATGGTGGGCTTACTCGAGTAACCGAAGAACTTTCTAGCGGAGTCGCATAAAGTTTCTCCATGAGCATGAGAACACAAAGGTTAGGCAATCGACTCGTCAAACTAGCGAGCGATACTGTCTTAAAGCGACCATTTATTTTCCCTATTGGCATCTATCTGTGTTTGACTTTTATTCAGCAGATTTTGACCAATACTTGGGTTCGTGACTTCTTGCTTTATTCGATACTCGTTCTTTTAGCAAAGCAGGTCACGCGTTGGCGGGGAATCTATCTATCCAGTTTCCTGCTTTTTTTGTATGGCTCACTGATTGCCGCAAGTGTCACCTGGAACGTGTATGATCCTGGCGAATTCAGTATTCCCGGAATGATGGCGATCGTTACCCTGGCAGCGTTTTTAGCCAATCACCATTACACGGAGCAGGATCTCAGAGACGCCCGGAATATGTTCTTCTTTGGAGGTGTGGCGACTTCCCTTTACATGCTTTTTCAATACTATTTTGGAGAAGCTCTCATTATCGACGATCGCTTGGTTCTGGGGACTCCAACGAATCATGAGGATCCTAATACGCTCTGCGCCTATCTCACGATGTCCTTGGCCGCGGGCTTCCAGATCATTGTCGCCTCGAAATCAACTACGAGGCGCCTGTTTGCAGTATTGTGCACTGGCGCGGTCGTCGTCATCATGATGTTAACGGGATCCCGAAGCGGTTTTGTAGGAATGAGTGTGGCTTTCGCCGTCTTTGTCTTGGGTTCCAACTTAGCCAGAAAGCATAAGGTCACTATCATTGTGGTGGCTTTTCTTAGCCTGCCGTATTTGCCTGGATTCTCAGGGGTGATGGAGCGCTTCAACTCAGCGGATTCGAGCGGTAGCGGTCGTATCTATATTTGGAATGTGGCCATTTACCGTTTCAAGGAGAAGTTTTTCCTCGGGCACGGAGCAGAAAGCTTCGGGTATCTCTATTATGAGCTGGGGAAAACGAAAATTAAGGCGGTACACAGCACGCAGCTGACTACTTTGGTCGAGCAGGGGATAGTAGGCTTTTCGCTGTTAATGTTCATTACGCTTTTCATATCACTAAAAGGCTATCTAAACTTGTCGCGCACTAAAGGGGTATGGCTGTTAGCGGCCTTCACCTCGTTTTATGTACAAAGTATGTTCCTGTCTCTGCTCCAGACCCGAGCATTTTGGTTGGTTTTAGGGCTGTTTGCCGGCGCCGCCCAGCACAGGATACAGGTGTTGAAACGGAATAGAAGAAGCTATGTCTACGATGGCGCGTCGATGCAGCGTTCTGCCCGAAAGCGAATGCCCTCGCTGGGGGGCAGGGATCCTTCCGCCGCCTAGCTCAGCGAGAGAGTATTTTCGAGAAAAAGCGCTTACTTTTTGAGACTTCTGTCGGTTCGTTTTCGATGTCGTTGAGCTTCAAAAACCTCGTGACGTAATCAAAAATAGCCTCAGCGTTCGTACCTGCACCAATCTCTATTTCAATCTCGTAAATTGTCTCATCGAGAATCTTGGCCTTGTCTACTTCAATTTCAAGTCCGTTGGGGAGACGAAGCAACGTGCGCTTGGTTTTTATTTGTCCTAAATAGAGTAGTTTCTTTTGGCCAACGGGTAGTTTCGATTTGATCTCTTTTGGAAGGTCAATATCTCGCTCCCCTTCAATCATGGCGTAGAGTTCCTCGGGTGAGGCGAAGGCCGTGATTTCCCGGCGAATCTTCGGGGGGTGTTGTGAGCTGACTACCTTGGAGGATGGCAACTTGAGGGTGACCTCACCGTCTGTTCTATTGGTAATGCGGAAACGCAAGCGCGCCTTTTTCGAGTAGAGTCTAAAGTCCCGGGTGTCGAAATAGTGATTTCGCATCTTGAGTACCCGCTCGGTTCTTACGGAACCCAGGTTCAAGAGGCGTTCGTAGGAGGCTTTGCTCAAAGAAAACTTGTATTCGATCTCGTCGTGATCCGAAACGTCCGCGTCGAAATATTCGGCTGCAAGTGAATCATAAAGTTGAACGTTCGCTTCTCTCAGCATAGCTACACGACACTCCTGCTTTCTTGCTGCAAACGCAGCTGAAAACGAAAACACAAATGTTGGAATCAAAGCTGCATGCCAAAACCGCAACCCAACAGCCCCCTGCATTAACCCTGTTCCCTTTCAGATGTACCGCACTCCGATAAAGAAAACGTAAATATTAGGAAAAGTTTCTGGCTGAAACCGCTGCGCTTAGGTGTAACGCAGCGAGGCGTCGAGCGCTGGGCCCGAGAGGGCGATCACCGCGGAACGTGGAATGCCCGCCGGATCGGGCCAGCGACTCGTCGGGTTCTTTAGACTTTGCGAGCGTTCGCCTGGGTGTTGAACCGATAAAAAGAGCGTTTTGCCATCCGCGCTAAAACAGGGGCCGGTAAATTCGGCTTCCTTTGGCGCCGAGGCCATCTGAAAAGCCTTACCCGCCATGGGGCCTGACAGCGGGACAAGAAAGAGGCCATTGTTCTTAAACGCTGAATAGGGTGGCGCGCCCAATGCGCTTCCGGAAATGTCAGAGGTAAACCAGAGATCCCCATTTCGATCGAACACGACGTTGTCTGGGCAAGCAAAACCTGTCGATTCGCCGCCGGTAACAAGCGTCGACGACTTAAAACTCAGAGCTCCCGCGTCCCCACCCAGTTCGTCTATTCTAAGTAGCGATCCATAGTGGTTATCTCTCGACCTATTGTTGGTCAAAGCGATGATCACGGCGCCGGTTTTTGGATCGACTGCGATGCCTTCGGGTCGATCCAAAGCTGTACCGCCAACAAGGTGAGCAGCTTCGCGGGCATGGATGCACACCTGGAGCTGCTCCTTGTATTTTTTTTTCAGCTCCGGATTCTGATCTACTGCGAGCGGGATCCAGCGCCCCTTGAGCGTGTCGGCAACGTACAGCGTCCCTGTTTCCAAAGAGTCTTTGCGATCAGAAATGAATTTGAATAGGCACTGGTCTTCTGCGTCGTCGCCGGAGTAGAATACGGCCCTGCCGTCTTTCGCTTGCGTTACGGTGGCTCCCTCGTGGGAAAATCTTCCTCCGGCGATCAGCTTCCTGGCTTCGCCGGTGAGCGGGTTTATCTCTACTACCCAACCATAGTGTTCCGCAGGGCGTTCGAAGGCGGTTTCCCAGCCGTAACGACTCTTGGATCCCTTTCCATCTCCGTAATAATCTTCAAAATTCTCTTCGCAGCTAAGTATGGTATTCCAAGGTGTGACCCCTCCGCTGCAATTTGCCAACGTGCCGTGAGCCTTGAAGCTTCCGGCAACCCGGGTTTTCCCGGAAAAGGCGATCTCGGTGGCCCCTGTGACCCGCCTATTTCTGGGGGAATTTTTTACAAGCTCCCAAATGCCGCCATTCCGTTTGAGGTGTAGAATGCTACCCCCCACAGCTTTCATTTCGTTTAGCACTTCGGACCGGCTTCGGGGCCTCGCTTGCCCATTAAACAAGGTTAAATGGTTGGGTGTTTCATGGTTCACCCAAAGCAGAGCCTCGTTTCCCGATTGAGCCACGAATGCGATGAAATCGTTGTCATTCCCAAAGGTATCTCCCTTGCTGTTCAAAGGGTCCCCAAGCTTTGCCAACAGAGAATAGGAAAGCCCACGTGCGAGCACCACTTTATCGTCGGCGCTGGGACTCATCGCAAAACTGGGTGCGCTAGGGCGCCTGGAGGCAAATCCCAAGGCGGTTTTTCCCGCTAGTCCGGTGAGCCCGATGGATACGGCGGCGGAGGTCCGCCCCATGAAGTCTAGGAACTGTCTTCTGCTTAAGTAGTTGTCCATCGTCTTCTCCAGTCGGCCAGATCCTAGAGGGACCCGAAAAAAAAAGGGAAAAATATCTTGTAAATTCTCAAGTCAGGGAACGGATGATCGTAGCGTACTGTTCTACTGACGCCTCTAGAGTGAAAGGAGCGAGCAAAGCTTTCTCCGGCACTCGCTTGGAGAGTCCTTCTGCTTTTTGGAGCGCGTCGGCTAACTTTTCGGGATCTCTTTCGGCAACGAGTATGCCGTGGCCTAGTTTGTTCAGAATTTCGCGAGGCCCCCACGGGCAGTCCGTTGCGACGACCGGAAGCCCCAGTGCCCGCGCTTCGACGATGGCTGTGGGGAGAGCTTCAGAGTACGATGTCATCAGCAGACAGTCTGCGTGCTTTATATACGGTAAAGGGTTGGAAACATAACCCACTACCTCTGCGCAGTTTTCCAACTGCAAACGCCGGATATTTTCTTCCACTTCGGCCCGCAAAGCCCCGTCGCCTAAGAGCAAGAACTTGCAGTCCATTCGTCGCTTCAACGCGGCGATCGCCTTTATCGCCAGGATAGGGTCTTTGACATCTTGAAGGCGGCCCGCCATAACGACGCAAAAAGAATCTTTGGCGCTCAGCCACGGGTGTGTGACGGTCTCCTCCGCTCGGGTATAAAAATCCCGACTAAGCACCGGGTTGTAGACCACTTGAATTTTCGAGGCGTTGAGTCCCGTATTTAAAGAGATCTCCTCTGCGAGGCCCTCTGAAACCGAAACTATTTTGTCAGCTAGGCGATAAACATACTTCTGAAGGAACGGTAGAATTCTTTCTAGGCCGGTTCGTCCCTCCTTGTGAGTCAGAATCGATCCGTGTTCGACCAGTACCATGCGCGTGCGTGCCTTAGCCAGCTTTGCCGCGAGTGTGGCGACCACATTGGCGGGCGTAATCATGGAGACGAGAATCTCTGGCTGTTGTGTCCGGATCGCGCGGGCAAGCCGGGTAATCGCACTTAGGGTGTTGTGCGCGTCGAGTACGGTCAGTGGCAGATTCGATGGGATCTGATCGAAGAGAGGCCCTTCTTTGCGAATAACCCAAAACGATAAATCAAAAAGTTCGCGAAGATTTCCTTTGAGCAGGTTCAGCGTGACGCGTTCGGCCCCCCCGGCAAGTAAGTTGGGAAGGAGAAATGCCACCTTGGTCTTGTGTTTCGGGGCTGGAGTTGTGTTCGTTTCAGCGAGCATTTATTTTGATCCTGCAGCCGTAACTGTATTAGGCCCTTCTTTTGTTTTCGATGGCTTCAAGCTCGGCGTCCTCAATCCGTATCGTAGGTGCCCAAACCGAATATTTCTTTCCAAAAAGGAAGAACGCGACAGAGATGAGTGAGGCTTCCACTCCTAGCCACAAGAAAGAGCTGACGCGGAAAAATTTGAAACGGGTGAGTTGAGGAATCACCGTTGCGCCTGCGCCGACGACAAGAACGGCAAGCAGTAGGCCGGACGCGATGGGCTCGATCCCGGTTTTCGAGTTTAGATTCAGAAAACCCAGAAAAACTGTACCTAGGTAAAGGTAGCCGAAGATCCACTTAGCAACTTTTCGGCTTAGGATCTGCCAGAACAAGAAAGGATCAGACAGGATATTCCAGGAACCGTTCTGGGCAAGGGTCCACATGCCACGTACGGCAGTTCGTATCTTACGCTTTAGCTCCCCTCGCGCCGATTTAGAGAGAAACATTTGGGCTTTTACGCTCGGATCCAGAACGGTCCGGTGACCGGATTGGAGTACGTGCAGGGCACAACTGAAGTCGTTGTTGTGATGACTTCGGAAATTCCGAACGAGAGCCTTTCGCACCATGAAACCGGCGCCGACGACATTCACGGTTGAGGAGACTTCGCTCTCCCAGCGCCTGAGTTTCAAATCGAAGTTGAGCGACTCTCCGTCCGCGCTCTTCCAATCTTGGGACTTTGAACCTTCCGCGGGGTGTGTGGTGATGACGCTGCTGACACAGCCGATTTCGGGATCCAAAAAATGAGCCGAGAGGCGTTTGAGGCTTTCCGGGGCAAACAAGGCGCCAACATCGGTGAAAAAAACCAACTCAGACGTGCAAAGTGGGATTCCTTCGTTGAGTGCGTTGTTCTTCCCTACACGTTCCGCTAGGCACTTGAAGGTGATGTTTGCGCCCCGCTGCGCGAGTCGGCTGTTGGTGCCGTCGGTCGAGCCGTCTGAAACCACCACAATTTGCAGTTTTTCTTTCGGGTAGTTGAGCTCCATACAATTTCTGATTTTGGTCTCTAACTCACACTCTGCGTTATGGGCCGTCATTAGGATGGAAACCGAGGGTTCATAGGGACCGGATTTCCAACTGCGGGGCCGTAGGCGTCGGACCAGATAGAGCAGCCCAGGATAAACGGTCCAGGGGTAGGCCAACGCGAACACGCTGAAGGCCCACGAGAGGCTTAAAGGGTCTAGTATTTCTATTACTTTTTGCATGGGTTGGCAGCTAACGCGTTTAGCCAGCGGGGCAACGCGGATACTCTTGTTATTTTAATACCATAGCCAGGATCTGTCAGACTTTTGTTGGGCCTCATTTGGAGGCTCGGATGATCCGATACGTATACCGGACTCCCATACTTGCGCGCTTTGCGCCAAGCGGAGTCGTTTAGAGCTGGGGACAGGAATGGCAGATACCTCAAAACAGAAAATCATCTGTTTGCTCGCGGGGCCCAACCCGCTTCCGGAGCAACCCGGATCCAACGAGTTTTTCGGTCTTTCCGACCATCTCGAGGGCTATATTCTGAGCCCGATTTGGCATGATCGACCGGAATCTGACCAGGGAGCGAATCACAAAATTGGCAATTTCGAGTACTACACGGTCTTTAGCTATAAGGAATCCGTTCTTCGAAGATTCTTCAAGAACCTGCGGTTCTACGTGATGAAGGGCTGGGAACTGCACCGATCTGGTAAGAGATTTGACGTTATCATGAGCTACGGCCCCTACACGACGGCCTTAGCGGGAGTCATTTTGAAATGGCTCACCGGCGCGAAACTTATCGTAGAGTTTGCTGGGAATCCCACTAATGGCTTTCTTTTGAATCGCAAGGAAGTCGCGTTCATCGATCGAGTAAAATCGTGGGTAGCCAAGATTGTATGTCCTATTGTGATCGAACTGGCGGATCATGTTCGAGTGATGTACCCAACTCAGCTGGACGGTGTGGCGGAGATGCCGAGTGAAAACCGGCGGAGTTCATTTCACTACTTTACACCGGTAAGCACTATTCCGCCCTCAGAAGTCTTTGAAAACTACATTTTGTGCCTTGGCGGCCCCTATTTTCGAAAGGGGGTTGACGTTGTGATCCGGGCGTTTGGAAAAATCACAGATGAGTTCCCCGACGTTAAGCTGCGCATTATTGGATTTGGGCCTGATGAAAGTTACTACAAGAATCTCGCTTCCAAGTACTCCCGAATAGAGATGCTTCCCGGGGTACCAAACGCGGTCGCGCTGGAACATCTAAGCCGTTGTCGACTCCTGGCCTGCCCTTCCAGGGCGGAAGGCATGCCACGGGTTATAGTGGAGGCAATGGCAGCAGGCAAGCCAGTCGTAGCTTCTACGGTTGACGGAATTCCGTTCTACGTAAAGCATGAGGAGAATGCTCTACTTTTCAAAAGCGAGGATGTCGATGGCTTGGCTCAGTGTCTTCGACGGGTCCTTTCAGATGAAATTTTGGCAGCTCGACTTTCGCGCAATGGGAGAGAACACGCTGTGAAAAACCTGTCGGATGGCCGCTACATAGATTCTTACGTGGACATGGTTAAAAAAACCTTGGCTATTTGAGATGGGAAAACCATGAGATTTTTTAGGCGCTTACTATCCTTCATCTTTCGGAATCTTTTTTTGAACGTTCACTATTTGTTTAGGCGCGTCGCTGGAAAGTGGGTCTCCAGCGAGTATGTCAGCACGCCAAGAGTGAGCATTTGTGTCCCGTTGTTCAACCGCGGGACTATGCTTAGACATCTTGTAGAAAACCTAAAACGTATTGAGCACTGGGAGAAGAACGTTCAATTGCTTATTGCAGACTACGGGAGCACGGATGTGGAAAGTATTGAAACGCTTGTGCGATCCCAGCTGAGCATCCCATTTACCCTGCTTCCCCTTCATGGGACTTTCTCTAAAGTGGACGCATTACAGAAGATGATCGAGCATGAGTCCGTTATGGAAAATGAGATTGTCTTTATTTGCGATGTGGATCTCTTTTTGCCAGACAATATTTTTAGTTCTATCCGAAGGTTCACCCAACTTGGAGCCGCGTTCTTTTCCCCAGTTTTGTCTTTTCAAAGGCAAGATGGGACTATTCAATATCCATGGTACGACCACCGTGGCACAGGTTTCCTTTGCTTTTATAAGTCGGATTTCTTGGCGCTCGGTGGGTTCAGAGATAGCGGCTTTGAACACAAGACAACGTGGGGCGGCGAAGATGACTACCTGTACTTTTCTTTTAGAGACAAGCTAGGGCTTCGTCCCGTCCGGCATCTCCACCCTGAGATATTTAGCCGGTGGCATCCGCGCGATGAAGGTCAATGGTTCGATAATCGTAAGAAAAGAGCATGGGACTAGGAGAGGTTGCTTCCAAATGAAGCGTAGAAAGCTTCTTTTTATTTATGACATTAGCCTCAACCGTAGTGGAGGTCTAGAGCCGCTGTTTATTAGTATTGACCGGAAGCTATCCCGTAGGGGCTTTGATCTGCATTATGTGGTTCGCTACCCTGTTTCGGAAAGTTTCCGGAGCTCCATTTCAGATACATCAGTGCTGGAAGTGTGGTCCGAGTCGATGCAAGGTGGGCGATCTTTTTGGCGCCTGCTGAAACTCCTCCACCGGTTGAAACCGCAAGGTATCGTCTTACTTTTTTTTCCGATTTTTGCAGTTAATTCTCTACTATTGGGTCTTTTGCGCAAGACGGTCTTCTTGGATCACGATTCCTCGATAGGAAACGAAACCAGCGGAATCCGGAGACTGATCAAGCGTATTCGAGGGTTCTTAGTTTCCAGAATATTTGTTTATGTGGTGTCGCCTTCCAACTTCAAACGCAAGTATAATATCGAGCGTGGTTTTATTGACGCGCGAAAATGTGTCAGCGTCTATAATGGAATCCAGCAGTACAGCAACGAACGGAAGCTGTGGAGTGAGTTCAGCGAGACGGGATATTTTCTCTTTGTTGGAAGAATCATCCGCTCAAAAGGAGTGTTTGATCTATTGGAAGCCTATGCGGCGTATACTTCGCGCGTTGAGGCCCCAAGGGCACTCGTTTTTGTGGGGGACGGGGATCAGCAGGAGCTTGTAGAGCTGAGCCGCAAGTTCAATTTAGGCGATAAGGTTCATGCTCTTGGGTTTAGGAGTAATGTTGAGCGCTACATCGCAAAGGCATTTTGCGTGGTGGTTCCCTCCGTCTGCGCGGAGGCATTCGGTTTGATCGCGGGAGAGGCAATGAGTCTTGGTGTCCCTCTAATTGTATCTGATTCTGGGGCGCTACCCGAATTGGTGGGTGACACAGCGACGATTTTTTCCGCTGGCAGCGTCCAGTCACTAGCTGACGCCATGGTTTTCGCGCATAAAAACCCGACGGCCCTTTCCGCAAATGCAAAGCGTGCACAGCGTAGGGCCTGGACTCAGTTCGCACTCGATGCGTGCGCTGACGACTATGTTACGACGTTTTCTAGGGCTTTTGGAGAGTAGGTCTCCCTAGTCTGTACCACTCAAATTGTGTTCCTTAGCAAAGGAAGCCAAAACACACAAAGCGAGCACTCGGCTGGCGTGGATCCGCACCGGATTGACCTGAAATTGTTGCCACACAGATTTTGGGAAACCAGATTCGATGCCAAGGGTTTTCCATAGATCTTGCATATCTAAGAGCGAGGTGAACAGCTTTTTCAGCGGGCCGTTCATCCAGCTGGCCCAGGGCAAACTGAATCCCTGTTTCTTTCGTGCATAAACTTCCCTTGGCAGCCCATCCACTGCATCCACGAGCAGGGGCTTAGGATAACGTGAATAACGCTTCCATTTGCCAGGAACGCTGATTAGAAACTCCATCAATTGTGTGGAGAGAAACGGAACACGCAATTCGAGGCTGTGGGCCATGCTAAAGTTATCTGAGTCTCGAAGTAGCACGTAGCGCAAGTAGCTTTGTAGCTCCAGAAGGGAAATTTGGGTCTCTGGTGCTAGCCCCTCAACGTCTTTCTTCATTTTCGCCACGAGCGCGGCCTCAATTCCTGAGTAGCGACATACGCCCGACTCAGAGCTTGGTAAGTTGGGGTGGCGTTCTCGCAAGAAAAGTTCGCGTCTGAGAATTTGGATGTCTACCAAATGATTTGGGCGGTAAAACACTGCACCCAACTTGTCGGCATGCACGGTGGGGAGCTGCCGGGCGAGCAGTGCAAATGCTCGACTACCGGATCTCCATAATTGAGTTGCATTTCGAATCCTAAGGGCCAGAGGAACCTGCCAAAAACTGGGATAGCCTCCGAAAAGTTCATCCGCCCCCAGACCTGATAGAACGACTTTGAGTCCGGCTTCACGAGCTGCCTTGGAAACGAGGTAGGTATTGAATCCGTCGATGCTCGGCTGATCCAGCGCGCTAAGGAACCGTGGGAAATCTTCGATCAGTTCAGCCTCACTTCTGCGGATAATTTGGTGGCGCAAACCTAGGGACTTGCCGAGCCGACTGGCAAAATGTGTCTCATCGTAGTCTTTTTGTTTGAAGCCGAGAGTTATGGCATCGAGGCCGGTCTTTGCCCGGCTGGCCAATATTGCCAGTGCACTTGAATCGATCCCGCCCGACAAGAATAGGCCGACCGGCACATCCGAGACAAGGTGGTCCTCCATGGCCTGTTGCAACAGTTGGCGAATCTTGTGTACGCATTCGGAGCGAGTCGGGGGGGGCGGCAACTCGGCGTGTTGGCGAAGTGCCCAGTATTTCCTAGCGGGCTGAAGTTTGCCCGTGCGATCCGCGAAGGTATAGGACCCAGCTTCTAGCGCACGGATACCTGATACGAGGGTTTGGTTGCCCCAGACCGAACCTTGCGCGAAGTAGGCTTGGAGCGCGCCCTTGTCGATCTTTCGTTCTACCCAGGGCGTTCCCAAAGCAAGGAGCGCACGGATCTCTGAAGCGAAGAAGAGTCCTCCCTGCTTGGGCTGGTAAAGGTAAAGCGGCTTGATTCCCATGCGATCTCGACACAGGAAGAGACGCTGGGCGTGTTCGTCCCATAGTGCGAACGCGAACATCCCATCTAGTTCGTGGACGGCCTCCGGGCCCCAGGCTCGGTAAGCCTTCAGGATAACCTCTGAGTCGCTTTCAGTACGAAAACGCCACCCCTCTTTAATGAGCTTTTCACGAACTTTGCGAAAGTTATAGATCTCACCGTTAAAGCTGAGCCAGTTCGTGCCGCGCTTTCCCCGCTCGTCAATTTCTTCCATGGGCTGGCGTCCGCTTGGAGACAAATCCAAAATTGAAAGTCGGCTATGAGCGAATACTACGGACGAGGGGTCTCCCGCAATGCATCGTATTCCGCTATCGTCAGGGCCCCGATGGCGTATCGCGTTATTCATTGTTTCAACGAGTGGGAGAGCTACGGAAGAAGAAAAGCCGATAGAACCTGCGATGCCGCACATGTGGTTAACGATAGCACAGAACTACAACGTTCTTCGACCTCGAAGGGGGCGATGCGAATTCGTGTCTTGTTAGAACTGAGCGGGTGACGAGGTTCGAACTCGCGGCCCTCAGCTTGGGAAGCTGATGCTCTACCAACTGAGCTACACCCGCAACTCCTTCAATGGAGAGTATGGGTGGAGGGTTACCGCAGTCCCACCCGATTTGTCTACCTCAAAATGCTTTGACCCCACTCTCCGGAGGGCGGTTTTCGTGCGGTCCCGCACCCAATAGTTGGGTGGGCTTTCTCTGTTGTGTGCATTATGATGAGAAAAAGGGTTGGGTCTTAAGGATGCGATCGCAATATCCAGTTTGGCCAGATAACAAACGGTTTGCATTTACGATATTTGACGATACAGATCTTGGTACCCTCGCCAATCTGAGGCCCGTCTATTCCTTCTTGCGAGATCTCGGCATCCTTACAACAAAGTCCGTTTGGCCATTAGGGGCCGTCGCCGAATCCGCGGAGTACGGTGACACGTGCGAAAATCCCGAGTATTTGGCCTGGTTGAAAGAGCTTCAGGCGGAGGGATTTGAAATTGCGCTTCATAATGCAAGTTTCAAAACCTCGAAACGTGCACGAACAGCCCAGGGTTTGGAGGTCTTCAAGGAACACTTTTCTTCCTGGCCGAAAACGATGGTGAACCATGCGGCCTGCCGGGAGAATATCTATTGGGGCGCAAATCGTGTAACAGGTAGCAGACGGGTTTTGTATAACTTGCTTACTTGGAGGAAACAGGACAACATTTTCCGAGGGCACTTGCAAGACGATCCTCTTTTTTGGGGGGATTATTGTAAAAAGTACATCCAATATGTTCGCAATTTTGTTTTTGCGGATATCAATACGTTAAAAGTTTGCCCGTTCATGCCTTATCATGATCCTGAGAAGCCGTTTGTGAACTACTGGTTTTGCTCTTCGGATGGTAAGAATGTTGAGCAGTTTAATCGGGTTATCGTCGAGAGAAACCAAGCCAAATTAGAAAAAGAAGGTGGGCTTTGCATCATGTACACGCATTTCGGGAAGGGATTTTTTGCTGGAGGAAGGTTAAACTCCAAGTTCGAAAAATTGATGCGGCTACTAGCCAGTAAGAACGGGTGGTTTGTTCCAGTTTCGACTGTTCTCGACTTTTTGCGAAGTCAAAATGGCGGTCACCGGATAACGGGCGCGGAGCGGGCACAGCTTGAGTGGAGATGGCTATGTGACAAACTCTTCTTGGGTCCTACGTGAATATGGAGCGGTCAAAGGTGGCAAGTGTGCCGGAAAACATCAGGAGAGTTGAAGCGACTGATGTGTCGGATCTCGCGGAGGCCATGGCAGAGTTGGGGGTTACGGTTGCAGGTATCAGTGGACTGCCCGCAAACCGGCTGATTGCCGCCGCCGTGGTGTCTCGTCCCGAAGTTAACGGTCTTGTTTGCGAATGTAGGGGGGAGATCGCGGGCTTTCTTGTTTGTATTTCGAATTGGAAGCAATTTTGGCTCAAATTCTTGGCTCGTCACCCGGTGTTCTTGTTTAAGGTTGTCGCCAACAGGTTGTTCAAAGCTAACCTCAAGAGAAGAAGTCCGGCCCCAAGTACCGAAGGAGCTTCGCAAGACGGCGGAAATAAAATTTACTGGGAAGACTCCTCTCTTGCCATCTCAAAGACGCTCTATGTCGGTGTAAGAGAAACGTATCGTGGTTTGGGACTCGGGAAACTTCTTTATCAAAGGATGTTTGAGGAACTTCACAAGCAGGGAATTTCTCGGCTCGATGCCCGGATCGCCGGAGACAATGAGGGCAGCCAAAAGCTGCATGCATCTGTAGGATTTAAAGTGGTGAAACGCGGTCGAGATGCCATTTTTCTGTCGCGTTCTATTGAAGATTAGAGTGAAACAATCTAATGCTAAGAATTGAATCTCTGAATCTAGCTGATGTTCCTTGGGCTGAGCTCGATGCGTTTAGTGATCGGACTATCTTCGAGACGCGATCGTGGTTAGATTTTATCTCCGAAACTCAGAGTGCGGAGCCTATTGTGCTGCGGCTATTCGATGGTGAAAAATCTGTCGGATACTTTACTGGTCTGATTGTGAGCCGGTTTGGCTTCCGTATTCTGGGCAGTCCGTTCACGGGCTGGACTACCGCCTATATGGGTTTCAATCTCAGCGATAACAGTGTGCGTGTCGAGGCGCTATCGGCTCTGCGCGCTTTTGCTTTTGGAAAACTGGGCTGCCACTATCTGGAACTTGTAGACCGTCGTATTCCGTTGGAAACAAAAGCTCCCTCCGGTTTTTGCAGGGAAACGGCAGTAGGCTTTGAAATCGACCTGACCCAGGACGAAAGCACCCTCTTTGGTAACATGGCGAGTGCTTGTCGCCGTTGTATCCGGAAATCCGAGAAACAGGGGCTCGTAGTGGTTGAAGCGATGGACCAGGGGTTCGCCGCGGAATACTACGCGCAGCTAAATGACGTGTTTGCAAAGCAGGCTCTCGTACCGACCTATGGCCTGACGCGGATCGAGACTTTGGTCAAGCATCTGCTCCCCACAGGCCGGCTGCTCCTGCTTCGCGCTTTGACGCCAGAGGGGGAGTGCGCGGCGACGGGGATTTTTCCTGCCTTTAACGATACCTGCTACTTTTTTGGCGGTGCGAGCTGGCGGAAACTGCAGCACTTGCGCCCCAATGAGGCCGTCATCTGGCATGCCATTAAGTATTGGAAAGCGCGTGGTATCCGGAAATTCGATTTCGGGGGGGGCGGAGACTACAAGCGAAAGTACGGGCCGTCGGAAATTGCCGTCCCACGCTGGCTTGCAGGCAAGCCCGCAGCCCTCGTCACTCTAAGGAATTGGGCGCGTTCCGCCTTTGCCCTCAAGCAGCGAATTCAGGGAAAGCTGCGCTAGCCCGCGGCCCCCCTCCTCTATAAGGGGCTTGATTTGGGGTGTCATAGTGCTATGTTGAGGATCTTGCATCGTTGGAGGCAGGGGCATCATAGGGTTGGCATCTTCGCTCGTGACCATTTCAGTCTAATCCGAGTTCCGTCGCCTGGCAGCTTTGTATGTTTTCGGGGGGAAAGGCATGCACAAGTTATGTTTATTTCGGCTGCTCGTCGTGGTTGGCTTAGTTTCGGTCTGCCCAGTCCGCGCGATTGATTTTGTCCGGGATAAGGACGGCAACCCCATCATTCCGGATTGGTGCGTCCAGTCGTTTTTGAAGCAAGGACGTGAGAAGAGCAAACCAAGTTCTCTTATACCCAAATCTCATCAGCCCCCATCCCTCTTGCCACAACTCGAAGTAGGGCGGGCTTGGCTGGCTCGTACAGACGAAACTTTTCAGCATGCGAAAGCGCAGCTGCGTAGGCTCCACAATGACTGGGTGGAATTGGAGCTAGTAACGCTCGAGTCCTGGCGTGATTTGGATGTCTTTGAGATTCTGGAAGAGGGCATTCAAAAAGTGGATCCGGATTTTGAACTGGACCCCACCGATCCTGTCGGGGACCTCCAGCAGTGGATTGCCGGCCGCCCCGCCGTTATTGAAATTCAAATGTTAGACGAATACCACGAGAACCAGTTGGCGCCGTTTGCGGGTGCCGTACGTGTTCTGTTCACTGAAAGTGAAAACACCTATTTTCTTATCCGCTCCCCGGACGAAAACCCTGTTACTGAGGTTTTCGGCGAGTCGGGTGGCCTGACATCCCTGAACGACTAAGGACCTTGGAGAACGAAATCGAACATAGTTTTCAGTGCCCTTACTGCTGGTCGGCAATTTCCATGTTGTTGGATATTTCCGTGGGCGATCAGGGGTATGTCGAAGACTGTGAACGCTGCTGCCAGCCCATCCAAATCAAATACTCCACGAGTCGAGGCGAACTAGTTTCGTTTGAAGCTGAGCGAGCGCAATAACTTTTAGTCTAGCGGAAAGGCGCAGCCCGTGTTGCCGCGAGCGTCTTTTGCACAAAGTTCATAGACAGAGATCGAAAGCGTACGGCCAGGGGCCACATTGGTGCGCACGTTGACGTTGCCAGAATACCGACCGCTACTAAAAATGGGGTTCTCTACCCAAACCTTTTTGAATTCTCGGTGGCTTCCAGATTCGAGAGCGATGTTTAGTCCGATGGCTCTAATCCCCGACGGATCGGTTGCGCTTATTTCAAGGCCCGCGCCAAACTGAACTTCCCAACAAGACGCACTTCCCTCATTTTCCGGGCAAACGTTTGTCCAGCGGTACAAAGGTTCGTCGAAGCGAATTTGGGCGCTTTGCTTATCAATCGTCGGCGGCGCGCAGTCTCCTCCGGTGGGACAAAGCGGGACCTGACAAGTCGCCGTGGGGATGCCGGGGGTGGTGGTCGAGTACTGACACCCACCGCTAAACGTTTCCGCTCCCCAAGTGTTTACGGTGATGAGCGCTCCAAAAATTCCGGCTATTAGGTACTTGTGCATGCTTCCCCCCAATCGCTACTACTAACCCATTTTTTCTACGCCGGATAAGGGGGCCGCGTCATGTGCTACGGCTTGCTCTGCGGGAGTGTCTACGTGACGCGTGGCGGCGGTTTTCAGCGAAGAAAGCCGTTGAAGCTTCGGGTGTGCAAAGGTAAAAAAAAATTGTGGGGTGGTTGGGCTATTGATTCCCGCCGCAATTTTGCCGAAAAGTTATTCATAGGCGACGAGTTGCAAATATGATCTTTCAAGGCGTAACGGTAGATCGTGTTCTGAAATCCCTGCTTCCGAGGGATACAGAGGATTTGGCTATTTTGCGATTCCTGGTGTACTGCGCTCAGCTCATCCAGCGTGCCGGCCACACAGACCTCTCGCTCAATCGAATGGAAGCTGTCGCGTACCGGGACCCACAGGTGCCCTCTGTGGAATTCGACATTCAAAAGTTCATTGCAGGGATGTCTGAGGCTTCCAAGCGCTACTTTTACGGCCTGATTGAGGCGGTCGATATCTACCAGTCCATCAAGGGGCGTTCGGTTCATCCCGACTCGCTAGCGGCCGACGACCCTGCCGTCCATGAGCTCCGCCAGATCCGGGACATGTGCCTGGATGACGGCTTGCGTTCCGTTTACTAGCGCGATGGTGTACCGTTCTCTATAGAAAAACTCACTTTGACTAGTCTGCGGTAGCTAACCAGTTTAGGCCGGCCTTCATTCCCCAGGGGAGTTCTGTTTGCATCCAAAGCGGGTGGGGGCGCCCAGAATTGCCTTCCTCGGCAAGCATATAGCCGTGATCCGCTCTGCCCTGTGGAAGCGCAACATCGGGCACCATTAGCCATCCCGAACCGTTGGAGTCCAGCGCGTCGAACGTAAATTCTCGTGGCCAGTACCCTGTTACTGATGCGAGGTTTTTGAAATTGTCTTCGAAAACTCCATCCGACTGGCCGTTCACGGCCCTAACTTTGAATCTCTCCGATGCCATTCTCGTTAAACAAGGCAGCGCTCCGAACGTCGGGCTATCTCCGACGGCAAGTAACAGCGCCCTTTCGATCTTGGCCGAATAATTTCGGGATAGTCCGCCAATCCAAGCTCCTTGGCTGAAGCCTGAGACTACGATTGACGCCGGTTCGGGCAAGTTGAGTTCCCGATAGGCCGTCGAGATAGCGGAGTCGGTTCCAACAAAGATCGCTTCAGCCTTCCGAGCAAGGTCTTCGCACAAAAAGCCATCCAGATAACCGTTAGCGTACCCGACAGACAAGGCGTTAAATCCCTTTTCAACCATGGAGTCCAACATCATCTCAGAGAGCTCATCGTTGTTCGAGAAATTGGTTCCGTTGATCCAGACAAACAGGGGGCGTTGGGGTTCAGTTGGGTTGTGCTTGAATAGTGCTGGATAGGTTTTGTTGCGGTACGCGTAGCGAACTTCTTTGGCCCTGCTGAGAGCATGAAAGTTTTCCACCAGCTCGCGCACCAGGTCGGCAAACAGTGCTATTTCCTTTCGCATCAGTGGGACGGATACTTTGTCGGAGTGACTGTTGGCGGCGGACGCCAGCAAGTACGTGGGAGAAGGGACCCACCCAAAGGTAGGTATTCCCATCGCGTTCGCTTCAATACCCTCTCCGATGAATATGGATTGGGCCCCGAATTTTGGCAGCAGAACCGCTCTATCCAAAGAGGAGCTGAGCAGCGCCTTTTCAACTAGTTTTGAAAAACTATGGTGGTTTGAGGACACAAAGGCTAATCCAGGTTCGTTTCGCCCCGTGCTTTGGAGCACGCCGTCACGTACTTCCCATTCCATCGCACCCAAGTGTTCCATCACAAGAACGGCCAGCGTGTGATCGGCAATCTCTGGGTGGCCATGAAGCCACCCACCGACTGACTGCAGGTTTTCATCCATGTGTCCGGTCGCGAAAAGAAACCGAAGGGTTTTGGGGCGACAGGCGCGCGGTTGCCTCGAAAAGTAGCTCAGTAGTTCAAGGAGCCCTAGAGGCCCGTTTTCCTCAATTACGTTGGGTCCGTCGGTATGGCTCGCGAGAAGAATCGACTCCTCACTTTCACCGGGTAGCTCCACGATCAGGTGGTCGCTCGTGTTTTGATACGACTCCGCTCGAATAATCATCCGAGCCGTCTTTCCGTCGAGAATTTGCTTACGCTGTTCCTTGGAAACGAAAATTCCAGGGATTGTCTGCGGTCCTTTTCCAAAGTAGTGCTGTCCGAAAGCGTCTTCCTGGGGGGTATCCAGGACAAAAATTACGCCCACGGCCCCGGCGTCTGCGAATTTTTCCATGGTCGGCACCAGGAGCCCTTGCCATGCCCGCCGGTATTTTTGGTCGGAAAAGCTGCCCTTGGCATCCTTTACAATCCTTGCGTTTTCGGAGAGCGCTTTGAATTCAATTTCCGAAAACGGTACGTCGACCACCGCGATGCGGCCACGGAGATTCTGATAGTTGGGAAAGAGGAAGTGCCCCGCGTTTGCGAGGGTGCCCTTGAGCACGCCTGTGGGGGAGTCGAAATAAACTGAGGAGACTTCAATCGGTACTTCGTCTATTAACAGCTTTACGTTGGTCGGTGCCCAATAATCAAAGGTCTGCGTTTCCCGGTACACACGCGCCTCTCGGTATTGGTTCGCGTACTGTTCGAGACTATCTACGAAAGACTTGTGCGCTTTAGATCCCGCCAGATGGCTGCCAAGCGCCGCCATCTCAGCGAGCCGCGTTTCGAGTCGCGTCGCGTTCGGTCGAATGGGTTCGAGTGCAGTGCACTCGGACGCCGAAATCTTGAAGGGGTATAGGGTCAGGGTAGTAATGAGACAAGATAGGACAAACCTAAAAAAGCCAAAAAGCAACTTCACGGGCCACCTCGATTACCCACGAAAACATGCAAGCCGTATACCTTTAGAATACGCAATAATTTCAAGGGGCGGCCCGCTCAGTTTTCGACGATCTCCTGGACACTGCCTGAAGCTTGGGCAGCGCCGCTGAACGCCTTGACCTTCGCCCCTCGAAAAAGCTATACGTCAGTGTTTATGGACGAAACTCGTTACCCCTTGGTCGTAATACCCGCCCGCGGGGGGTCGTCCCGCTTCCCCAAAAAGCCGTTGGCCAGGATCCTGGGAAAACCAATGATTCAGCATGTTTGGGAGGTGGCTCAGGCCTCTAAGCGTGTCGCACAGACGCTCGTGGCAACCGACGACAGCGCCATATTCGACGCCGTCGAGGGTTTTGGGGGACAGGCCGTGATGACCTCTCCTGAATTTGAGAGCGGATCCGATAGGGTGGCCTGGGTAGCGAAACAGGCGGGTGCGCAGGCAGATTCCATCGTCATCAATCTGCAAGGGGATGAGCCACTGTTGGCTCCTGAGGCCCTCGATGGGCTCATTCAGGTTTTGGAGGAGAACCCGGAAGCACAAATGGCGACTCTGGCGGTTAAAAAGCATTCTGAATCCGAGCTTCACAATCCTAACGTCGTTAAAGTGGTATTGGACCGTTCCGGTGAAGCTCTCTACTTTTCACGCGCCCCCTTGAAATCCGGCCCCGATTTCTTTTTCAAGCACGTTGGGGTTTACGCTTTTCGGTTCGGAGCCCTAGAGACTTTTTGCCGGCTTGAGAGCAGCGCACTGGAGAGAGTAGAACGTCTCGAACAATTGCGTGCTTTGCAGAACGGCTTTACAATTCAGGTCATTCCGATAGCTGAAGATACCGTCGCCGTGGATATTCCCGGGGACGTGGGTTTGGTGGAACAGGCTCTTAAAATGCGTAGTGAGGGGAGACATCCATGAGCGGCAACGCGAAGTATATATTTGTGACGGGAGGCGTTCTCTCCTCCCTCGGCAAGGGGCTCACGTCGGCGTCCATTGGGGCACTGATGGAGAATCGGGGGCTGAAGATAACCCTGATGAAGATGGATCCCTACCTCAACATCGATCCGGGTACGATGAACCCGTTTCAGCACGGCGAAGTTTTTGTAACCGAGGACGGGGCTGAAACCGACTTGGACTTGGGACACTACGAACGGTTTACGAATGTATCGTTGAAACGTGAAAACAGTGTGACGGCGGGCCAGGTATACGAGACCGTAATCGCTAAAGAGCGTCGCGGCGAATACCTGGGCGGCACCGTGCAGGTGATCCCGCACATTACGGACGAAATCAAGGCCCGCATCCGAAAGGCTGCCAAAGGTAAGGATCTCGCCATCGTCGAAATTGGCGGGACCGTGGGGGACATTGAGTCGCTGCCCTTTCTGGAGGCCATTCGCCAGTTTCGTATCGATGTCGGTCCGGAAAACGTGATTTTTATCCACCTCACTCTAGTACCTTTTTTGGGCGTTAGCGGTGAACTCAAGACAAAGCCAACTCAGCACAGTGTTCAGAAGCTTCGGGAAATTGGTATTCAGCCCGATTTTCTGATGTGCCGGACGGACCGCATCCTTCCGCCGGATATTCGTGCGAAGATTGCACTGTTTTGCAGTATCAAGGCGGACAATGTTATTACGGCAAAGGACGTCGACAACATTTACGAGGTCCCGCTCGTTTTTTACGAACAGGGACTGGATGAAAAAATCTGCAAGCATTTGGGCCTTAAAAAGCGCTCCCGCGGCCTATCCAAGTGGACCAAGATCGTTCAGACCATGACCTCGCCACGCAATGGAGAGGTACGGATAGGTATCGTCGGCAAATATGTTGATTTGGCGGATTCTTATAAGAGTGTGAGCGAGGCCTTGAATCACGGCAGTATCGCGAACAATTGCCGCCTGAGCATCGAGTACATCGACTCCGAAAAGTTGGAGAGTGCTGGATCCGGGGCCCTGCTGGAAGGTCTTTCAGGCATCCTCGTGCCGGGTGGCTTTGGGGCACGCGGCGTGGAAGGAAAGATCCGCGCTATCCACTACGCCCGCAAGAACAAGATTCCTTATTTTGGGATTTGCATTGGTTTGCAACTGGCCATCATCGAATACGCGCGGGATGTGTGCGGCCTGACCAAGGCCACGAGCCGAGAGGTTTCCAAGACGGGTGAGTTTGTCATCGATTTGATGGAAGATCAAAAGAAGATACAGCGAATCGGGGGCAGCATGCGCCTGGGTTCGTACGAGTGCCGCTTGGAGCCCAATTCTTTGGTCGCCAAGGTGTACTCCAAGAAGAAGGTTTTTGAACGCCACCGGCACCGGTATGAAGTCAATAACCACTACCGGCAGATACTCAGCGGTGCAGGGCTTCGTTTCAGCGGCGTGAATTCGGAATTGGATCTTGTGGAAATGATCGAGTTGCCGACGCACCCGTGGTTTGTCGGCTGCCAATTTCACCCGGAATTCAAGTCCAAGCCCTTTGATCCACACCCACTCTTTGTGGGGTTCGTCAAAGCCTCCATGCTGCATCGAGATCTTGTGGGGGAGACCAAACCCGGCGATAAAAAAACAAAGGGTAAGAGGTCGAAAGTCTCGGCGAGTCCTTCCCGACTTCGGCCCCGATCGCGTGAGCGCCGGCCGGCGCTCCACTAGGCGATTGCCCGTCCTAGCAACGGGTACTTTTCAGGCAAAAAAAAAGCCGTCTGGGTTGCCCCAGACGGCCTGAATTCCGACCGAATTAGCCTTTGCTGAGAATGCGGTCAATTTTCTCTTTGAACTTCTCGAAGGGCTGCGCGCCTTGCAGGAGCGTGCCGTTGATCACAAAAGAAGGTGTTGCCTGGATACCCACTCGCTGGGCCTCCTGCTGGCTGGCTTCCACACGATCTTTGAACTGCCCCTTCGCGTAGCACTCGCCAAATTTGGCTTCATCCAAGCCGATCTTTTTGGCATAGGCCTTCAAATCGTCATCACCCAACTTGCGTTGGTTTTCAAAAAGGACGTCGTGGAATTCCCAAAACTTTCCTTGATCGTGAGCACAATGGCTGGCGATTGCCGCTGGAATCGCTCGAGGGTGCGAAGGTAGTGGCATGTCGCGGAAGATGATGCGTACCTTATCCTCGCCGTACTCCTTCTTGATGCGATCGATTGTCGGAACGACGCGCGAGCAATACGGGCACTCGAAGTCTGAGAATTCTACAATCGTCACCGGCGCGCTGGCTTTTCCCCAAACCGGGTACCCGTCGGTGGAGACGGCGATCTTGGGAGACTCAGGTTCTTTCAAAAGGAGCTGCACATTCGCCTGGGCCTTTAACTTGTCGACGTATGTCTGGCGCTTTTCGTGGCGCTGACGAAATTTAAGGTAATCTTTCACGTCTTCTTTGCGGATTCGCGGATCATTGAGACTAAGGCCTTTGGAAGTGAGAAACTCTGTAATTTCCTTGTCGGTTACTTCAGCTTCTTCACCGCCCATTTCCTTTTCAATCAACTGCGGAATGGGCATGTTCTTCTTTTCACTTTCCGCAAGCAGTAGGCGCTGTTCAATGTAGTCACTGATTGCGCGTTCCTTAAGGCGGTACATTTCTTCGTCCAGATCAAAGAGGCGCGTTTTAATGGACTGAAAAGCCTCCTCGGCGCGGACGTTATTTCCGTTGTATTTGGCCACGACCGGGTTGTCTCCGCCCGACGAGCTCAAAAGCATTTGGATCAAAAAAGTAAGTACGGCACCCACCACCAAACCGCCGGCGGCTGGGATAATAAATTTTTTGTTCTGGTCATCAGCCATGACATTCTCCGCTTATAGTCTTTACGCGCAATGCGTTTTTGAGTGTCCCTACATTATAGGCCCAATCAGAATCTGGCAAAAAACTTTTTTTAAGAGTTTCAACGATTTGGGCGGACACCTCTTCCCAACTCAGACGCACGCCACACTCCAAAAGTGACGTCGTTTTTTGGCCTGGAACCCCACAAGGGTGGATGTGTTTGAACGCGGATTGTTGCGGTGCGAGATAGAGGGCCGCCCCGTGGCTGGTCACCCCCCGTTCCAACGACAAGCCGAAGGCCGCAATTTTTTTTCCGTCCACGTAAATCCCAAAAGGTTCTCCCAGCGCGGCTTTTAGACCTAGTCCCTCCAGCCATTCCACTATTCCTGCGCTGAATCGGTCGAGAAACGGACGCACACCGCGCGAGGGAAAACCGAACTCAGTAAGGCGAAAGATGGGGTAGATCAGCATTTGACCGGGCCCATGAAAAGTCCAACGCCCGCCCCGCGAGGCTCGGTGGATGGCCGCCCCACTGTTGGGGGCGCTGGGAAGCAACTCAGAATCGTCGGCGCGTTTCCCGCCAGTAAAGGTCGGTTTCGGCTCACTCAGAATAAGGAAGTTGCTGTACGGGTGTCGGATGGCGAGCTGGGTTTTCTCTTGTCGAAGGCTCTCCAGATCCTCCCAGCTGATGCCGCGAACTTTAGATACTTCCACAGACATGCGGCTTACATAAAACGGGGGAGGTTGGGGGTCCAGCGTTTTTTGCCCGAAGGCGCTAGTTCTGGTGGCGGGGGAGGAACATTTCAACGTGATCTTTGGCTTCAAAGCCTGTCCCGGAATGAGCAAGAGCGAGTGCCCCATCTTCGCCGATGAACTCTATGATTTTGATGGTGCCCCGAAGCGGACCGCGGGCAACACCCAGTTCTTGTTTTGTCGCTTCGTTGGGGACCCGGTGCAGGGGAGCGTAGACTTTTAAGACTTGCCCGACTTGGAGTCCGGTTATGCGACCCGAGTCCAGGTAAATGCGGGCGTGGTCAATTCGAGCGATCTGTCCGGTCCAGTCGATTCGCTTTGCGTACTGCGGGAGAAGCTCCAGGACTTCACCCATTGCAAGTTTGACCGCTTCTTCTCCTTGTGACTCCACGTATTCGGCTTCAGTCTTGCCACCAAGAAAGGTGGTTTGCCCCTCGGAGTATTTGGCTGTTCGCCGCCTTGAAAGGATCTGTTTACGAGTTTTAACGTCGTATACGCGAATACGTACCCTCGCAGAGGTGATTTGAGTACGATTCCTAAAGAAGCCTTCGGTGTCGCCTTCGCTTCGCACTTCGATTTCTTCAATCTCCGGGATGACCAGAGCCGAGATACCCTGATCGGCCGCCGCGTCCATCAGCTTTTGTACGTCGTAGACTTTGTCCTGGCTGAGAAACTTTTCTTCTGTTTCCAGGTCATCCACCGGCACGTAGGTGAAAACGCCGTTGAGCTGGATCCACGATTCGATAAACGCGAGTGTACTTTTCTCAAGTATTTGTGCCCCGTGCGCGCTTAGGTTGACCGGCTGAACGACCAAGAGTTTTTTGGGGCCGTTGGAGAGTGACGGGGCGGGCTCGGTGGAAAGGGATAGAGGTTTGTCGGCCCCTTCGTTGATCTCGGTCGAACTGCATGCGGCAAGAAACGCCAAAGCCAGAAGAAAGACGATTCGTAGTGGCACGTCGTATTCCTTTTTAATGTGACGCGTTGGATGGTTTCGCGATTTAAGAAGAGCTACCTGGCTTCCAGTATCTCACAGTGAGAGCATCTGAATCAATTTTTAGGACTTTCAGATTGAACCCCGAGAACTGGGATCGTCCCAGCCGCTCCGAGAATTCCGCCGGGCCCACCGAGCTCATGACTTCGAACTCTGCCCCATCGGGCTCCATGCTGCGCAGCGAGATGCGCACCACGTAGTCGAGTTTAGCTAGAGCGTCTTCAAGCACATTGTGGCTGGTGTAGGGAATCCCCTTAACTACCAGGTGAAAGACCGAACTGAAGAGGGCCCCCTTAGATATTACTTGCTCGAGGCGTTGGACAAAGTCCGAGATAGGCTTGGCGAGGGTCTCGTTTAAGCGAGCCTCGCTCGCCATATCACTTTGGGCGAGCGCCAGATCTTCGGTGTCGGCAGTTGCGATACGGGATTGATCGAAGTTGTAAAGATAGAGATCCAGTTTTGCTCCCCCACAGCTGTAGCAGGAAGAAAGGTGGACCCAAAGAGCTGTCTTTGAATCGGTCGAAAGTCCAATCTCACGTAGAGCCGCGATTTCGTTTTTGGTACGCGCGGGTTTACTTAACGGAAAACGGGTAAAGGGAACTATCTTCAAATTGACGTTGAGCTTCGCCAACGAAGCGTCGAGCAACGTCCGCACGATCTTGGCGTACTTGCTGGATTCCACCTTTTCCGACGTGCTTTCAGGCGAGATAGAGTTATCCGGAAAATCGGAAGACAAGACTAGCAGAGGGTTTAAGGACGTACTTTCTGACTTAACAGAAGCAATGCGGGCCCATTCCTTGAGGCCTTTGGAATCCAGGTGGCCTTTGACCTCCATAAAGGGTTTTCCCGAGAAAAACTTTCGGCGGGTGAAATCGAGCACGTATTTCTCGGTGAACTCGGGAGTTACCTTCTCTTCGACGGCCGCGTACTTGTCCTTCATCTCGGATTTGAGCCAATTCACCACAGCCTGGTGTTTCAAATCCATCGCAAATTTTCCGGTTTGCGTAAGCATGTCGTCAGGAATGGGCGCGGAAATGTTGAATGTTTCTCCCTCCGCATGCAGAGCCGAGAAAGTGACAAAGCAGCCCAGAAGAAGAACCCAGCGGCTAACGAAATTCAATTTTGCTTCCATATTCTTTAAAGTCAGTTCGGATTTGCTCAATGATTTCACGGTTTATGGGAATAGAACCATTCAACCTTAGAACAGTTTCGGTCTTTTCATCAAGGTTCAGGTGCAGAAAAAGTGGAGCGCCGGTGGCGTCCGGAGAATTCTGTAAGAATTTCTGAAGGTTACGTGAGCAGGTTAGCCCGTCGGGTCCCGCCCAACGCTCCGCGGGTACGTGCAAGTGGACCTCGCGCGCTAGGGCCTCATAAGCAAAGCGCAGCGGGAGAATCCGTCCCTTTGCCTTCTTCTTCGAAAGGATGAGCTTGTGACCGTTTTCGCCGACCTCCAAAGTCGCCGAGATCCAGAGAGGTTCTCCAGATTTTAGTATTTCTTCGGACTCCAAATACACGTCCGAAAAGATAACCATTTCGATTTGCGCCAGCTGATCCTCAACCGTGGCAAAGGCCATTCTGTCTCCGCGTTTGGTGAGTATCTCTCGAAATGCCGTGAGTTGGGCTCCCACAAAGCATTCTTTGCCAGACGCCCGCTGGAGCAAGTCCGAGATGGAATCGGTAGTGTATTTTTTTAGCTCCCATTCCAAATCATCAAGGGGATGGCCCGACACAAAAAAGCCGATAGTATCTTTTTCGAGCTTTAGTTCTTCCATCCGATTCCAGGGGGGCTTTTCCGGGTACGTAACTTCCCGGTGCGCGAAACCGTTGTCCTCTTCGCCCATGAGATCCAGAAAGGAAGACTGGTTGTCGTCTCGATTTTTCTGCAGACTGGCACCCAGCTCAAGTGCGCTGTCAATCGCCGCAAAGAGAGAAGCTCGATGGACACCAAAACTGTCGAAGGTTCCCGCCTTCACAAAAGCTTCAAGTACGCGCTTGTTTACGACACGGTTATTGGTTCGCGCACATAGATCAAAGAGATCCTTGAATGGCCCTTCCTTGCGGCGGGCTTCAATGATCTCGTCGATGGCAATTTGCCCGACTCCCTTGATGGCACCAAATCCAAATCTAATTTGCTTATCCGACATTACCGTGAAGTCAGTTTCACTTTCGTTAATATCGGGTGGAAGAACAGCAATCCCATGCTTGCGCGCGTCTGCAATGTAGCGGGTAATCTTGTCTGTGTTTTCACGTTCAACGGTCAACAGAGCGGCGAAAAACTCAACCGGGTAATGCGTTTTTAGATAGGCCGTCTGGAACGTGACCATGGAATAAGCAGCGGAATGGGACTTGTTGAAGCCGTAGCCTGCGAATTTGGCCATAAGTTCGAAAAGGTGTTCGACCTTTTCCTTGTTGTGGCCATTCGTAAGAGCTCCAGAAACAAAAGTTTCCTTTTGTTTCTCCATCTCTTTTACTTTCTTCTTTCCCATCGCACGGCGAAGGAGATCGGCGCCGCCAAGAGTGTAATTGGCAAGACTTACTGCGATCTGCTGTACCTGTTCCTGAAAAACGATAACCCCGTAGGTGTCTTTTAGGATCGGCTCCAATTCGTTGAAGTCGTAAACGACGGGCGTTTCCCCGTGCTTTCGGGAAATATAATCATCCAACATGCCGCTACCGATAGGGCCGGGTCGGTAAAGCGCGCTAATGGCAACAATGTCTGCAAACTGGTCGGGTTGTACCCGCCGGAGCAGATCCTGCATCCCAGAACTTTCCAGCTGGAAGATGCCAAATGTATCGCCCTTGCTCAGGAGCTTGTAGGTGGGCGCATCGACAAGCGGCAACTTGTTCAAAATCAAGTGGCGGTCCGGATAGCGCTGGTTGACCAGATCTTCCGCTTTTTGAAGGAAGGTGAGTGTTTTGAGTCCCAGGAAATCAAACTTGATAAGACCAATGCGTTCGGCATTGGTCATATCAAATTGGATAACCGCCTCGCCTTCCTTTCCACGGTAAAGCGGGCAGTGCTCGACCATTGGGTTGTTGGCTATAACAACGCCTGCTGCGTGGATCGAAGCGTGGCGGTATAAACCTTCCAAGGATTGGCTAATCGAGAAAAGCCTCTCGGTGCGCGCGTCGGTTTCCTGTGCCTGCCTGAGTCGCGGTTCCTGTTCGAGAGCTTCCTTTAAGGTGATGTTGAGTGTTGCAGGGACAAGTTTGGCAATTTTGTCGACTTCAAACGGCGCAAACCCTAGGACGCGCCCGACATCTCGGAGTACGCCGCGCGCCTGCAATTTTCCGAAGGTGATGATCTGAGCTACGCATTCTTCGCCATATTTTTCGGTGACGTAGCGGATCATCTTATCGCGCTTTTCCATGCAGAAATCGACGTCAAAATCCGGAAGGCTGACGCGTTCTGGGTTAAGAAAACGCTCAAATAACAATCCGTGCTCAATAGGATCCAGATCGGTGATGCGCAGGACGTAAGCGACTAAGCTGCCGGCTCCGGAACCACGGCCCGGACCGACCGGGATACCGTTCCGTTTAGCGTAACCAATGAAGTCGGCGACGATAAGGTAGTAACCCGCAAAGCCCATTTCATTGATGACGGTGAGCTCTTTTTCCAGGCGCTCCGCGTAGAGTTTGCGTTCGTCACTACTGAAGGTGGAGCCGCGCAGGGCCTCCAGATCGGCGTATCTCTCCTCGAGCGCGACGCGGGAGTTTTCGCAAAGCATCTGCTCCAGCGTCTTTCCCGGGGGCGGATCGAACTTAGGGAAATGGTAGATCTGGCGTCCTTTGTCGTCCTTTAGCTTGAATTCAAACTGACAGGCCTTCGTGATCTCCATGGTGTTCGCAATGGCTTCAGGACAAAAGGCGAACTCTTCTTTCATGCGCGCCTGAGGCTTGAAATAGAATTCCTCTGAAACCATGTGGTGTGAACTCGGATCCTCGATCACTTGGCCCGTTTGGATCGCCATGAGGACTTCTTGAGTAAACGCATCTTCTTTTTTCAGGTAGTGGCAGTCGGCAGTAGCAAGCAGCGGGATGCCGGTATCTTCCGCAAGCTCCTGGTAACGTTGGTTGACGACCATTTGTTGAGGGACGCCGTTGTTTTGGAGCTCAAGGTAGAACCGCCCTCGAAATATTTTGTAGTACCATTCGGCCGCTCGGCGGGCGCGATCCATATCTCCCATCAAACATTGGCTAGCGACTTCGCCCTTGAGGCACGCCGAAGTCGCAATGAGCCCTTCCGAGTACTGTTCGAGTACCTCTTTGTCGACGCGGGGCCGGTAGTAAAAGCCTTCCAAGTAGCCGATGGAAACTATCTTGCAAAGATTGTGGTAGCCGATTTCGTTCATGGCGAGCAGGATGAGGTGGTGCATCCCCGATCGTGAGACTGCATAGGGCGCGACCTCGTTGTTCGCGTTAAAAGGTGCCGACTTCATGTGTCGGCTACCGGGCGCCAGATAGATTTCGCACCCAAGGATCGGCTGTATCCCGTGTTCTTTAGCCTTGTGATAAAAATCCAGTACGCCAAACATGTTGCCGTGATCCGTTATGGCAACGGCTTCCATCTTGTCTTCGGTGGCCGCTTTGAAAAGCGGATCCAGACGAATAGCGCCGTCTAAAAGACTGTACTGAGTGTGCAGGTGTAGGTGTGTAAAGTCGGCGTTCATTGAATGAGGGTGCCGATGCGCTCCGGCCTAGGTGTCCAGTCGTAGCTGGAGTACCAGATAAACATGGCCTCTCCCTTTAATAGCGCATACGGAACGAGTCCCCACGCTCGGCTGTCGTGGCTGTTATCTCTGTTATCACCCACGGCAAAGTAGCTGTCCGGAGGGACCACAAGTTTGTGGTAATTGCGTTCGTTGGGGGCGAGATCATTCAAGATCACCCAGTGGCGGACATCCCCCAGCGATTCAATGAACAACCGTTTGAATTCTTCATTGTCGATGTCGTACATGATCCCTCGGTCAGGGGCCAATACCTTTTCGACCGCCTGCCCGTTCAGGTAAAGCGTTCCGTCTACAAAAGAAATCTCGTCTCCGGGAATGCCAACCACTCTTTTGACGAACGTAATGCTAGTGTCATTTGGGTTTCGAAACAGAATGACATCGCCACGTTTCACGTCGCGCGTTTTGAAAAGTACAATGTCGGTAAAAGGGAAACGAACGTCATAGGCGCATTTTAGAGCATAGAGCCGATCCCCTTTTTTTAGGGTGGGCTCCATGGAGCCCGTAGGGACTACATAAGGTTCCACGATCGTCCATCGCAACGCCAGGAGACCAACTATAAGATAAATAAGTGGGAGCGACCCCTTGAGGTTCTGACTAAGTGTTTTCTTGTTTTCTTCGTTCATGCTTCGGTGCCGATCTTTGCAAGGATTTCCAAAGTTTTCTCAATGTCTGAACGCGATATATCCAAATGGGTTACCGCTCTGAATCGGGATCGTCCCACTTGGGAGAAACGCACACCCGCGCGTTCGCAGGCTTGGCTGAAAGCCAGATCATCGAGCTTAGGGTTTCTGTTCTCAAAAAACACCATGTTTGTCGACGGAGCTTCGTTCTCCACCCGTACGCCATGAACTGAGGCGAGTCCCTGCGCCAGCAATCTCGCGTTCTCATGGTCTTCGTTCAGTCGCTCGACGTTGTGGTCCAGAGCGTAAAGAGCGGCCGCAGCGAGCATTCCGCTTTGCCTCATGGCCCCGCCCATTAGCTGTTTGAGTCGACGGACGCGATCCCACTTTGATTTTTCGAATGCGAGGATCGCGCCCGTCGGACAACCCAAGCCTTTTGAAAAGCAAATCGTCACCGAGTCAAAACCTGCAGCTAGCGATTTCACCTCGCACTCTGAAGCCACAGCCGCGTTGAAGAGACGGGAGCCGTCCAAGTGTAGCTTTAGCCCCAGCGATTTCGCACGTTCGACAACGCCCGCAAGCGTGGTGCGCGGCCAAGCGATGCCACCGCCAAGATTCGTGGTGTTCTCAATGCTAATGAGCCGCGACACCATGAAATGCGGTCCTGAAATGGCGTTGAAATGTTGTGATACAGCTTCAGCGTCAAAAATTCCAGTCGGCGTGGGTACCATTCGGGTCTGTACCCCGGCGTGTTTCGCGGGTCCCCCGGTTTCAGCAAAGAAGAGGTGGCAGTTTTCAGCTGCAATGAGCTCGTCCCCGTGGCTGCAGTGGAGCATGAGAGCCACTTCGTTGGCCATCGTGGCGCTCGGGAAGAAAAGTGCGCTCTCCAGGCCGAGCAAGGCCGCCGCGCGGGCCTCCAGGGCCAGGGTGGTTGGGTCCTCGCCCTTTTGTTCGTCGCCTACCTCGGCCGCAGCCATCGCTTCACGCATGGCTCGAGAGGGGCGCGTCATCGTATCGCTGTAAAGATCTATGCCCTGAAACATCAGGGGGGCAGGATACTTTGGCCCCGGCGGCTTTTCAACCGCCAGAGCCAAGGTTCAAAATTGGGCGTTATTTTAGAAATTCAGTCGGAACGCGAAGGTCGCAAAGGGGCTTCCGAGATTGAAGTTCGAGCCGGCGACCGTGACGTTCTTCGGTAGCGGGTAGTGGTACATGGCATCCAGGCCGACGCTGACTTCTCGGCCCACGATAAAATCAAAACCCAATCCCGCGCTGATTCCTAGCGTGGTAAGCATGGTCGAATCGCCCGTTTGGGTGGCGCCGTTCTGGTGATAGTCGTTGAAGTACAACGCGCCTTCGACCTTTACGAAAGGAATAAAGCGATCCATCGGGAAGGAAGCCTGTGTTCCCAAAGCGATTTGGTTGACGCTCAGTTTGGAACTCCCAGGGGTGGTCTTATTGTCGGACGTGGCGTGCCGGTAGCTCAGGGTAAAGCCCAAGGGTGCAATCGCTTCCCAGGTGAAGTGCACACCGAGCATCGGCGAAAGGGTGCCGACGTTGTTGAAATCGCCAAACGGTAGCCAGCCACCCAAGTCGACGCCAAATCGGCGCTTCATGCCGAGATAGTGCTCGATGTCGGCTTCGGCATCGCCGGAAGCGAGACTGCGATGGGCTGTTTCAGCCTTATGGTTCGCACCGTTCTTGAAATCGGAAAGCAGGGAATAGTCCTTTTTCTTGCCATAGTGTTGGGCATGATCAGGATCCCCGGCCAAGGCCAGATTTGAAAAGAGTAAGCCTACCGAAATAAATCCGACAAAAAATTTGCGCATGATTATCCCCTGTCTCAAAAGTTCTCTCCTAGCCTTTCGGGTGAGATGACGCGGTGCTTTAGCGGTTTTTGCCTTGGGCGTGCGCTTGAATTCCAGTGGGGGCAGGGGTATGGTTCGCCCACATTTTATCCCCATGATTTTGGGGAGATAGGAAGGAGCCCAGCATGGCGGACTATAGGATCGAAAAGGATTCCATGGGGGAAATGCAGATCCCCTCTCGTTATCTCTACGGGGCCTCTACCCAGAGGGCAGTGGAGAATTTTCCTGTCAGTCCTTTGCGTTTCAGCCGGGATTTCATCCGCATGCTGGCCGTGCTGAAAGCGACTTGCGCCGAGGTAAATGAAAAACTCGGCGGGTTGGACGCCAAACTCGCGGGCGCCATTCTTGAGGCCTCCAAGAAAATCGCGGAAGGCGACTTTGACGAGCATTTCGTTGTGGATATTTTCCAGACGGGATCCGGTACCAGCACCAATATGAATTTTAATGAAGTGGCGTCGAATGTGGCGAACACCGCTTTGGGCTCCAAAGTCGGAAGCAAGAGTCCGGTACATCCCAATGACCACGTGAACATGGGCCAGTCGAGCAACGACGTCATTCCCACAGCCATCCACATGAGCGCTGCTGTGGCGATCCATGAACAGCTTTTGCCGGCACTCCAGCAATTGCGCGACACCCTTGGTGAAAAAGCCAAACAGTTTTCGAAGCTCGTTAAGACCGGACGTACGCATTTGCAGGACGCCACCCCCCTTACACTGGGCCAGGAATTCTCTGGTTATGAAAACCAGGTGAAAAAAGGGATTGAACGCTTGGAGCGTGTCCTTCCATCGCTTTGCGAATTGGCGATCGGCGGCACCGCAGTCGGTACCGGCATCAATACGGATCCCAACTTTGGGAAATTGGTTTCGGAGCGCCTGGCGAAGCAGCTCGGGCTGCCCTTTAAAGAGGCAGAAAACCATTTTGAAGCCCAAGCCAGTAAGGACGCCTGTGTGGAAGCGAGCGGTGCCTTAAAGACGGTGGCCGTGTCTTTGACCAAGATTGCCAACGACATCCGTTGGCTAGGTTGTGGGCCGCGTTGCGGTTTTGCGGAACTTTACATTCCGGAAGTACAGCCTGGGAGCAGCATCATGCCCGGCAAGGTGAACCCTGTGATCGCCGAGAGTTTGCTGATGGTTTGTGCGCATGTCGTGGGTAATGACGCCGCTATTGCTTTTGGTGGAGCCGCCGGAAACTTTGAACTCAACGTAATGATGCCGGTGATAGCCCATAATCTTTTGGAGTCGATCACCTTTCTTGCGGGCGCGGTAAAAATGTTTGAAAGCAAGTGCGTCCGCGGGATTGAAGCCAATGCCGAGAAAATCAACTCACTGGTCGAGCAAGGCCTGATGCTGGCGACGAGCTTGGCCCCCAAGATTGGTTACGACAAAGCGGCTGCGATTGCCAAGACCGCGTATAAGGAAAACAAGACTATTCGGCAGGTCGCTAAAGAAATGACCGATTTATCGGAGTCTGAACTTAACGAGCTCCTGGATCCTGCCAAGATGGTGGAATAAAGCTTCGATTTACTCGAGAATAAAAAACTCGACACGACGATTCTTGGAGCGGCCGGCCTCCGTTAAATTGCTGGCACGGGGTTTTCGTTTTCCCATTCCCTTTGCTTGAAGTACGTCCGCCTCGACACCTTGGGTGACAAGGTAGGTTTTTACCGCTGCCGCGCGTTTTTCTGAAAGAGCTAGGTTGTAGCCCTCGGTATGCGTGGAGTCTGTGTGACCGACAATAAGAAGTTTCCGCACATTGTTCCGGCGAATGACTTCAGCGATCTCATTCAACAACGGCTTACTATCTTGAGTCAGTGTAGCGCTATTTACTTCAAAACGGATGTTCTTTCGAATTACAAACTTGCGGTCAACCACGTTGACGTCTTGAGTGGTGTAGTAGTGTTTGCGTTCAGTTTGTGAAACACCGACCGTGTAGCTCAATTGGGCGAAGATCTGGTAATCGGATGTAAAGGGAATGCCCCCGTAGGTATTGGGCTTGCCCAGACCGACGTCCGCCCCCACCAAGAATGAGAAGCTCTTGTTACTAAGAGGTGTGAAGCGCGCACCCAAACCTAGTTGGGAGGGTGAAAGGCCATAGCCGATGGGACTTCCCATTTGCACGGTTTGGTTGAACTCTAGAAAAGGGATGATGTCGCCTAGCTGCAATTCTGCCGCGAGCCCGGCATACAGAGTGTTGTATCTAGAAAAATCAAAAAAGTTTTGTGTGGTGAATCCCGCAGGTCCGGGATCGCGGATTTGCGGCATGTGGTAGAGAAGATTTGCGTGTATATACAAAGGAAGTCCCGCGAGCCAGTCGAGTCCAAGTGTATAGGCTAGCCCGGCCCCAACGCTCATTGTGGCACCCGAGGGCGTTAAGCTGTTAAAGTTGGAGGCAATGAGGATGTTCAGTACCGGCGCGAGGTACATGTAGTCGTTTAGGGCGAAGGAGTACATTCCGGAAAAGTTAAAATCGCCGAGGGAAGAGACAAGCTGGCTGGGGCTTCCAAATGTGGTACTGGACCCCCTACGTGCCACCGAGATCGTCAAATCTTCCGCAGGTGCCCAGCCGACAAAAAGACTCTCTCCAAGCGTGTCCGCCCGCCCATTTGCTATGGGGGCGTTGCGTACTGAATAAAACTCTCCCCCAATCCCGAACGAGATGGTTCCGATGGGAAAACTCTGGGCCGAGCGCACGCGGAAGGTTCCCGGTTCGCCCCAATTTGTGGGGTGGAGAAATCGCGGCTCGTGAATTTCCTCGTAACCGGTGGTGTGCTCTTCCCCGGCCACCGTTTCCTGCTTCGAAACCGGAATCCCCTCTTCTTCGGCCCCCGCCGGGTGGGGCCCCATGGCCAGGCACGCGATCATGAGCGCGGCTGCAAAATTCAGTAGTTGGGTAGAGTTCATGCTATCTCATTGTATTTTTTCTTATTTTACCACGGGCCTCTTAGGCATAAATGTGTAGAATTTACGGCAATCGTAATTCGGCGCGTTAACTGAGCTATAATTGGGGGAAAGGGGCTTTGCTGTGCGTTTACCCATACCCTACATATTCTCCGCGTCTCTCGCGGGCATCGGGATCGCTCTTGGCATTTACATCATTTGGCATTCTTATTCGGCCAACCGTTTAGTGCTCTCTCATTTTCCGGACTACGCCCCTCAGGCGGAGCGCGCTCCGGCTTCCGTATCACCTGACTATTATGCTTACGCCCATTCGGACGACGTGCCCCCAGTGCTATTTAGTCTCGGGGAAGTGCTGGCGAATGTCAGTGAGCCGGGGTCCAGGGCGAACCACTTTGCGCGCTTGAGGTTGGATTTCGAGTTGTTTGACGAAGGCGGGCGCCACTTGTTGGAACAAGGCGAGGCTGGCGTCAAGCACACCGTGATTGAGATTTTGCGCGGTCAGAGCTTCGATCGTCTTAACACCCTGGATGGGAAGCTATATTTTAAAGAAGAGATCGTCGCGCGGATCAACTCCCTCCTCAATCAACCCGTCATCAGACAGGTTCACTTCGCTTCTTTTTATTTGCAGTAAGTTGCCTTTCGGCAGTATAGCTTACGCATGCAACGCAAAACCAAGATTATCTGCACGATTGGCCCTGCCGTTGACACCCGAGAAAAATTAATGGACCTAGCCCGCAGCGGGATGAACGTAGCCCGTTTGAACTTTTCTCACGGTGACCACGAGAGCTTCAAAAGGGTCATTGCGGATCTTCGATCGATTGAAGAGGAACTCGGTGAGCCCATCGGTATCCTCGGAGATATTCAGGGACCAAAAATTCGTGTGGGCACCCTGAAAAACAAAACCTTGGAGCTGCGTGAGGGTGCCTCAGTCTGGATGACGAGTGACGAGCACACCGACGAAGATAACGTCATTACCAGCACCTATAAGGATCTGTGCAAAGACGTTGCTGTAGGGCAAACCGTTTTGTTGGACGACGGTCTTCTGCGTCTGAAGGTAACGGAAAAATACAAAGGGCGGCTCAAAGCAACGGTTATCAACGGTGGAAAACTGCTTGAGCACAAAGGCATCTCGGTACCCGAAGCGACTTTTTCTGTCCATAGCATTACTGAAAAAGATTATGCGGACATCCTTTTCTGTGTAAAAGCCAAGATTGATTTTATTGCCTTGTCTTTTGTGCGATCCGCGCAGGAAGTTAGGCACATCAAGCAGTTTGTTCACTCTCGAGAAACAGCCATTAAGATTATCTCCAAGGTTGAAAAGCGCGAGGCGCTAGAATGTTTGGAAGAGATCATTGATGCTTCCGATGGAATTCTTGTGGCACGAGGGGACTTGGCCGTCGAAGTCGGAAACCCTCGCGTGCCGGTGCTGCAGAAAAAAATAGTCCGGCGTTGTAATCTAAAAGCCAAGCCGGTCATCATCGCGACTCAGATGTTAATGTCCATGGTTGAGAATCCGCAGCCCACCCGCGCGGAGGCCTCCGATGTTGCCAACGCCATCTTGGACGGTGCCGACGCCATCATGCTCTCCAACGAAACCGCAGTGGGCCGCTACCCGCTTGAGGCCGTTAAGATGATGAACCAAATTGCTGTCGAGATAGAGGCCGAGCCGCGGGGGCAAGCGATTCTATATAACGAATGGGAGCTCAATGCGGATGGGCAGATGGCCATCGCGCTACTTCAGAGCGCTGTTCGTTTGGCTTCTATTCTTCAGGCGCGCGCGATTGTGGTGATGACCCGAAGCGGGTATTCGTCCCAGTTGATTTCTAAGTGCCGTGCGGCCTGTCGTGTGATTTCGGTAACCAGCAATTTTGATACCTACAGGCAGCTTTCTATGCATTGGGGAGTCGAGGCGATCCTTGTCCATAGCCTCAAGGAACTAAGCTCGGAGGCCTCCCCGCTCAATGAGCTCGGCGATGTGTTGATTGATCACAAGAAGCTTGTCCGCGGCGATCGGGTTGTTTTTACCGCCGGTCTGCCAGAGCCCACAGAGCTTCCTACCAACACTCTAAAAGTCTGGCAGCTATAGGTCTGCGGCTCCTCAAAAACTGGTGCAACTTCCGTATCCGCGGTAGAATATAGGTACACGTCTTAAACCCCATTCCTCTTTAAACATGCGCTTTCTAGATATTCGCTGCTATGTGTTGTTCCGTTGGGTGTTGTTGTGCGTAATCACGACCCTGCTAGGACTGAGTTGCTTCTCAAAGCGGGGTTGGATCGATTGGTACCGCATCAACCAGGGCAAAAGAAATCTAGAAGAGCAGATCCAGTCTGCTAAGCTCCGACGCGACGAGTTGCGTCACCAGATTGAAGCCGTTGGACAGGGCGGTCTTGAGAAAGAAATGCTGGTGCGTGGGCAACTCAGCTACCTGCGAAGCAATGAATTTCTCATCGAATTCGAATAAGCTAAAAACATGAAGCGATTTATTTCCAGAGCGCCAACGCGAGCCGATCTCGCAGGTGGAACCCTAGATATTTGGCCCCTTTACTCTGTTCTCAACGGAGCCGTGACGGTGAACGTCGCGCTCGATCTTTGGGAAGAAGTCGCGTTCGGTGTGGCCGAAGCCCCAACTTTCAGCCTGGAAATCGTTTCCGGAAAAGACAGCCAGAAGTTTGTCCGTGAGGATCTCCACGCAGTGTCCCCATCCCTGCGTTTTCCGGCGGCGCTCATTTTCGCTTTTTTCTCCGACCGCCAGCTACCCAGGCTTTCGATTAGGGCAGAAATTAGAACAGAAGTTCCCAGAGGGAGCGGCCTAGGAGGCTCGTCCGCCTTAGCGGTGGCTTTGTGCCGCGGGCTTTGGGAGATCGAGGGCCGAGCTTTGCCATCGGGATGGCAGACGGAAATGTTGCGTTGGGTGCAAGATTTCGAAGCGCGCTTTCTGGAAGTTCCCACCGGAACGCAGGACTATCTTGCGGCTCTGTATGGGGGGCTCCGAGCGTACCATTTCCGCTACGGTAATCCCGGTGTGCGAGAATACGCGCCGGGACTGCAGTCAGAAATATCCGAGCGGCTCCTCGTTCTATTTTCCGGCGACCACCACCAGAGCGGTCTAAGCAACTGGGAAATTTACAGAGGCTTTCTGGAAAACCAGTCTGGTTATCGAGTGGGACTTTCGGAGCTGCGGGATATTGCGGACTCTGTAAATGCCCTCCTTCAAGGATCTACGAATTGGGAAGATTTGGGGCGTTTGCTGAACCAAGAATGGGATATTCGGAGCCGCGTGTTCAAGGTAAACACGCCGCGCTTGGATAAGATAGTAAGCTTTTTGAGATCCTTGGATATACTCGGCTGCAAAGTTTGCGGTGCGGCGCAAGGCGGTAGTTTGATTGTGCTCTGCGATCCTGCCAAAAAGAAAGGGATACTAAAAGCCTGCGAAGCGGAGAAAATCCACGTACTTCAAACCCGACCGACCAGCGAAGGCGTCAAGATTCTGCCTACATAAACCAGATGAGCTTCATTGTAGTTCGGAAAACATCAAAACGAGCTGATTCTGTCGTGTATTTGATTAGCGTGTCCTTGGCGATACCAAAGCCCACGTTTACGGACCAAGGCCGAATAAAGAAGATGTAATTTACACCCCAAGAGATGTGTTGATGGGTATCATCCGAGTTAAACCCGAGCTCTACCCACGGGATGACGTAGTGGTAAGACCAAAGAAGCAGATGTGGCTCCACCAGAAGACTGACCGCGCGAATACGGCGCGCTCCTACGGAATCTCCTGAGACTGTAAACCCCACGACATTCAGCGTTGTATCCAGTCGGAAACCCCAAACGTCTCCAAAGAATGTATCTCGACCGCCGGCGAACAAACGTATTCCACCTCCGAAACGTGTAAAGGTGAACACGTCGTCGGAGCCATCTTCATGTAGGGTTGCGAAACCTCCGATGCGAGCGATAAATCGATTGAAGAGTATGAAAGGGAAATCGAAATTCATGTACGCACGAGAGAAAGTGTTGTTGGACTGATCTCGGTATACGAGGAAGCCAAAACCGCCCTCGGGCTGAATCGTGAGCCAAGGTGAATACTTGTGTGGTAGCACGGATTGACCCGCAATTACTCTAAACTCGCTAATCTTTCCTTCGTAAAGTCTGCCCTCATAGTAGAGATTTACTTGGTATGTGTATTCTCCCTCGCGGTTCATTTGTGAGGAAATTTCACGCCAGTCAATGAAGTCCGGCGGGGAGCCGAAGCGTCCAACCTTCGCGCGCACCCTCCCTTTCCGGTCTCGTATTAAGAGTACCCAGCCGTCGTACACCTCATTCACGGAAGTCAGAATTCTAAAGGTAAGCTTGGAGTGCTGTTGAGTGTCCAGATCTACAAGCTGAGTTGGCAGGCCCTCCGCATAGAGCTGAACGAATGCGGAAGGTTTGAATATTCCACGCAAACCAAAACTTGCCTCGGTGTTTTCTTCTTCCTTTTGCTCCTTGAATTTTAGCTTTGGCGGAATATTTAGCCAGTGGTTTAGCAGACGGTATTCCGAGGAACGTCCGTTTGGTCCAACAATTTTTATTGGAATCGGCGTGGTCTCAAGTGGTACACGGAACTTAAAATTAAACTGGCCGTCCCGGAGAGGGACTTTCTTGTTATTGAAGTAGAAGTAGTAATTCTTCTTTATGTTGCCGCTGAAGATGATCTTAGCGGCACCGTCCTCAACGTAGAGAAGTTCTGATCGTGTCTTGTTCCACTGGATGATATGGACGGGAAGTGGATCTAGTTCGAGTAGTACTAGAAAGTCCGCCGCACGGTAGCGTTCCGTCAACGAACCCGTCGGGTAAGTCGGCAGAAAATTTTCGGCCACTGCTGAGCTTAGACAGAGTGCGGCAAAAATAAAGAAGCGTAGAGGCATGAGCCTAAAAATTCTATCATTTCTTGAGGGATAGCGAAACGAATCGAGCCGCTAGGGTTCGTAACGAATGAGGGCGAAGTCGGCATTGCTTCCGTTGTGGGCTTCCCCCGCTACCAGAATTTTCCCGTCGTTCTGCAATGCAATAGCGTGGGCCTCATCCAAGCCGCCAGCGAAATCGAGGCTAAAAAAGCCATCCGTGTCAAAAGTAAAGTCCTCGCTCCCAGAAAAGCGGGTACGAGCTAGAAGCCAATCAAAATCAGAGCCATTGTTGGTTTTTCCGGCGAAGAGCGGTTTGTCCCCAACGGCCAGGACGAGAGCGTTCGCAGCGTCGGCTCGAGAAGTCGACGTAGATAAAGAGTAGACGGCCGTTCCATTGGTTCCAAACTCCAGGTCTGTGGAGCCGTCCGTGTGGAATTGGATGAGCATGGCGTCGGAGGTAGATCCCTGGCGGGCGACGCCGCCCGCGAGGATTTCCCCTCCAGAGCGTACTTTGAGGCTTGTCGCTACGTCGGTGCCGCTTGTGATCGATACGACGCGCATGCCGTCGGTATCAAAACCGGTGTCCAGCGCCCCGTTCGACTTCAATCGCAGTATGGCGACGTCAGCTTCCGTTTGACCGGCTACTAGGACACGGCCTACGTCGTCTAGGGTCACGGCCCTTGCGGTGTCGTCTCCCGTCGTCACCGCGTAGGTCGCAAAGCCATCGGAATCAAAAGTGGTGTCGGGAGATCCCGTAGTCTCGTACCGGGCAACCGCAAAGTCTTTTTGGGTGCCGTCGTCAGCCTGTCCAACAACAATGAGTCGGCCGTTGCCATCTGTAAGAAGTGCCAGAGCCATGTCTGCGGCCGAGGCGAGTCCGAAATCCCGGGTGGCAAAACCGCTGGAGCCGAAGTTGGTGTCCAATGTACCATCTGAAAAAAAACGCGCTAACACAAAGTCGGTGTTTCCGGTGCTTACCGTGGTACTTCCTGCGACGAAAAAACTACCGTCGCTCAAAAGCAGGATAGCAAATATTGAATCGTCTCCCGAACCCACGGATTGAGTAAGTTTTCCGTCTCCCCCCCCAAAAGCGGTGTCTAAACTACCGTCTGTTAGATATCGAGCGAGTGCGAAGTTGGTTTTAGTGTCGTAGGAAGTCCCCCCCACCAGGATCTTTCCGTCGGATTGGATAGCCACTGCGTAGATCCGATCGTCGGACGTGCCGATGGCGGTGGTAACGATCCCTCCCGAACCAAAGGTGGTATCGAGCCCTTTGGACAGTGATTCGCAGCGGCTAAAAAGCAAAGAGGCCGCAAGAAATAGCAGTACGCGAAAAAGCCGTTGCAAGGGATCTCCAGAAAGTTGCGCAACCATTATACCTCAGGACCTCATGTCGCGTGCGGACCGGGTGCCCAATTTCAATACGGTAGGGGTGCCGCACAGGGTACGGCAGTGGCACCGCACGCTCAAAGCTAAGAAGCTCTTAAGAGGCGAACTTTCTCAATGAGGCGCAAAAGGCTGGGTTCCGTGGTGTAGTTTGCGACTTCTTCGAGCGGAAACCAACGCAGGGCGTGTGACTCGTCAGAACACTGGATAGCGCTCGGATCGGTAGTCTGGATCAAATAGCGTACATCATAGTGGTAGTGCGTTGGCTCACCCGGGCGCGCGGGTATTTCGTGGATATCCCAATCCAGGGGGCGATCTTTCAGGCTTGGGTGGAAGCGAAGATCCTTCAATCCACTTTCTTCTTCGGCCTCCTTGAGTGCCACTTGTTCGACTCTGGAATCCCCGTCCGCGTGCCCACCTAACTGGAGCCATTTGTCCAATTTTCTGTGGTGGGTTAGAAGCACCTGTTTGCACTCGGCGTCTACCACCAATGCCGAGCCGGTTACATGCCCTTCCAGTAAGCTTCGCTGGAAACAGTCGCTATGAGCGGAAACGAAGTCAGAAAAGCGAAGCAGACTCTCCTCGGCGTCTTCGGCTTCTCCACCAATGTTCTTCCAAAATTCGTGGCATTCATTAAGCTTGGAGATCAGATCTTGTTGTGCGTTCATCAATTACCTTTTTGCTTTGCTTGGGCTGCCGCGTTTCTTGCAAGGTTTCGAGCAATAGCCCACAGAGTGTTTTCTTGTTTTGAAAACGTTTCAGTTCGGCCACGCGGGTGTTTTGTTTTTCTATAAGCCTTTCCCGTAAAGCGGGGCGGCGCTGTAGGTAGCGAAGCGCGTGTACGAGTTCCTCCTCGCTATCCCCCGACAACTGGACCCCGCTTTGGCCTAAAGTTTCCGCGACGGCACCCCGCTTGAGCGCAATTACCGGGACACCAAAGCGCATGGCCTCGACA
>JACKAF010000006.1 GCA_020635235.1 Pseudobdellovibrionaceae bacterium
GCCTGGACGACATGACCTGGACGCTGGGCTCAAACAATTTCGGGATGACCCTGAGCCGCGAAGTTCCGAGAAAAATTTTGGGTGAGCTGCGCAAGTTTGTAGCGGATTTCTTGCGCTCCTTGGGAATGTCTTTAGAAGATGTGGACCACTTTGCCATTCACCCCGGTGGGCCTCGCATTGTGGAGGCCGTTGCGGAGGCCTTGGAACTCGGACCAGGCAAGACGCGTCACAGTGATGCCGTTTTGCAAGTAAGGGGAAATCTGTCTTCCTGTTCTCTACCGTACATTTGGAGTGAGCTTTTGAATGATAGAGAAGTCCGCCCTGGAAGTCGTGTTTTGTCATTGGCCTTCGGCCCAGGCCTTACGTTTGCGGCCTCGGTAATGGAAAGAGTTTAGACGATGCTATTTTATGCAAGTATAGCGGCGTGGATTTTTCAGGGGCTGCTGATGGTTATTGACGATGGAATCTTTCATCGACGACGTGGGTTAACAAAGTTTGAAAGCTTTGGGCACGTTGCAGATTCTTTGGTTTTCGGCACGGTCCTTTGTATACCGGCCTTTGCACCCGCGGATCCGCACTGGCTCTCACTCTATCTTGCGGGAGCAGTCTTTTCGGCCGTCTTTATTACCAAAGATGAGTGGATCCACGCCGAAAGTTGCCGCCCGATGGAGAACTGGTTGCACTCGCTACTTTTTCTGAACCACCCCGTTCTGTTTTTTCTTACGGGGAGTTTGTGGTGGCAACACGAAGCCGAAGAGCTTCGCGTTGCCCTTCCTTTTGCGGTATTTGGTTTTTCGATCTATCAATGGGCCGCGTGGTTGCGAGTTCCTACGAGGAAAACGGCATGAGTGATCAGGTTAACAATGCTTTCTACGACGAGCTGGGGGATCAGTGGTACCACGGAGATCGCCACGCGATAGGCCTGCTCCGTGCCGAATCCGGAATAAAGTTGGATTTTGTCCGCCGCCATTTGTTGCCCGGTCAAAAGGTGCTTGATGTGGCCTGCGGTGGCGGCCTTGTCGCCAACCCGCTCGCACGCGAGGGTTTTTCGGTTACGGGAGTCGATCTCTCAGAAAATTCGCTCCAGGTGGCGCGAGACCAGGCAGTGGAGGGCGCGCAATTTGTACATGGGAACGCACTGCAGTTACCTTTCGCCGCCGAGTCATTTGACGCCGTATTGTTAATGGATTTTTTGGAACATGTATCCGAACCAGAACGCGTGTTGAAGGAGGCGTCACGGGTTTTGGTGCCTGGTGGACTACTGATGTTTTCCACATTTAATAGAAACTGGGCGTCGCGCCTTTTGGCAATTGAAGCACTTCGTTGGTTTCCGGAGTCGCCGCCCAACGTACACGTATACGAGCTATTCTTAACGCCGGACGAAGTAAGAACCTTTGCAACTAACTGCGGCCTTGAACTTGTGGAGTATCGAGGCAGTCTCCCAAAGTTTTTTTCGTGGCCGTTTTGGTCGTCCGTTTTTCGACGACGGGTCCACCAGGGATTTAGCTTTGAGTACACAAGTAGTTTGCGAGTTGGCTACATGGGGTGTTTTCGGAAAACCTTAACTCATTAGTGCGCTGGCGCGCAGTAGGGCGACCACTGAAATGGCGTCTGTTATCTCGCCGTTCAGTACCATCTCTGTAGCTTTTTTTAGCGGTAGTTTTTTAACTGTGAGCGCTTCATCTTCTTCAGGCGCAGAATCCCCAAAATGCAGGCCAGTTGCCAGATAGATAAGAGCACGTTCATCGGTAGCCGAGTTTGAGAGGTGCATCTCCTGAATGAGCCTCCACTCCATTGCTGTGATTCCCGTTTCTTCTTTCAGTTCTCTTTGAGCACTGACCAAAGGCTCAATTTCCAAAGCGCCGCCGCCTTCGGGGATTTCCCAGGAATACTGTTTCAGTGGGTAGCGGTACTGCCCAACCAGATATGTGTTCCCTTCGTTGTCCACAGGAACGATCCCCAGAGCGAGATTCTTAAAGTGCACGGTTCCGTAGATGCCCGGCTTGTTCGCGGCGTTAATGACCTGGTGTTCCTCTACTCGGATCCACGGGTTTTCGTATTGTGTTTTAGTGGAGAGCGTTTTCCAGGGGTTGAGCGTTTCGTCCATGATGGCAGACGCTATCACAGGGCCAAAGGCGTTGTCGCCTGATTCCTGTTGCGGTATACCCCCGGTGGGAGAAAGCATGAGCGAGTTTGACTACGATCTATTTGTACTTGGCGGGGGTTCAGGCGGCGTTCGGGTGGCGCGTTGGTCGGGTGGCCTCGGAGCAAAGGTTGCGATTTGCGAATCGGATAGATTCGGCGGGACCTGTGTGATACGCGGGTGCATCCCAAAAAAATTCATGGTGCTGGGCTCCCACTTTTTGGATGAAGTCCATTTGATGGAGTCTTACGGTTGGACCACACAAGCTCCGCGTTTTGACTGGAAAGCTTTAAAGGCAGCACGCGACAAAGAGATTTCTCGGCTGAGCGGTCTTTACGAGGGCATGCTTTCAAAAAACAAAGTGGATCGTTTCGTGGGCCGTGGTGTTGTCACGGGCGCCCATTCTGTTGAAGTGAATGGCAAGACCTACACGGCGAAATACATTGTGGTCGCCGTAGGCGGTCTACCGAGCAAAGCTCCCATTCCCGGCGTGGAGCTGGGAGTAACTTCCGATGAGATGTTTGAAATGGACGAACAGCCCAAGCGTGCGGTGATTGCTGGCGGTGGGTTTATCGCTGTGGAGTTTGCCGGCATTTTGCGCGGTTTTGGAAGTGAAGTGGATGTGGTTATCCGCGCCGATAAAATTCTCCGAGGTTTTGACGAGGACATGCGGGGCTACCTTCAAGAGGAGCTTCAAAAGAAGGGAATTCGGTTTCATACGGGTGTGACGATGGAGAAGATCTCTGCGGCCGGGACATCCCGATTCATTGAACTTTCAAATGGGAGCCAACTCGAAGCGGATGCCGTTTTGTGTGCCACGGGGCGCGTGCCCAACACCGCAGATCTCGGTTTAGAGGAGATTGGTGTGAAGCTCGGTAAGCGCGGCGAGATCCTTGTGAATGCGCTTAGCCAGTCCAGCGTCGACAGCATTTATGCGATTGGCGACTGTACGGACAGAGTAAATCTTACTCCAGTCGCCACGAGTGAGGGGACCTTGCTTGCAGAGAATCTTTTCAATGGAAAAAACTACAAGATGGAATACTCAAACATTCCTTCTGCCGTTTTTTCACAACCCCCACTTTCGACGGTCGGCCTTACGGAAGCCGAGGCGCGTTCTCAATTCGGTGAAGTGGATGTCTACGTGAGTCAGTTCCGTGCGCTGAAGTTCACATTGTCGCCAGTTCAGGAAAAAACTCACATGAAGCTTATTGTGGATCCGAAAACGGACCGAGTGGTCGGTTGCCACATGATCGGCGCCGACGCTCCCGAGATCGTTCAAGGCGTGGCGATTGCGATCAAGGCTGGAGCTACCAAGCAGGATTTCGATTCGACAGTGGGAATTCATCCGACGAGTGCGGAAGAGTTTGTGACGATGCGGACGAAACGGTAGGAAAAAGTGCGGCAGATACCCGACCTGTGCCGAATACCTGCCGCTAGTGGAGAGGCTAGTTTTCCACTACTAAGTCGAAGTAATAACGATACAGCTTAATGCCTTGGCGGACATCCACCCATATTCGGTAGCTGCCCACGTCCAGTCGGGACGGCGTCCCGCTCAGGACGCCCAAGGTGCTGACCTTCAGAAACACTGGGGCGTAAACGGTGTAGCGTCCCTGCAGTCCGATGCTCTTAACGAGATCGACGGAAAAGAACTGACCCACCTTGATCGTTACTGGGGCCACCGCCGGGACTTGGTTGTAGACTTCAATGCGGACGGTGAAAGACTCGTCCGTTCCCTCTACAAAGGCCTGGAACTGGTGTGTGCCAATGTCGCTTGCTGCAGGGGTCCCCACCAGCACACCCGATTGAGTGGCCTCCAACCAGGCCGGCAGATTCTCAAAACTAAAGCGGCCGACGATTCCAGTGGTTTTGCTCAAATCATTTAGAAAGACATCGCCGACTTTGGCGCGCAGGCTAAGTGTTGGCAGCTCGTTCGGGTGGCGCACATCGACTTCCACCAGGAAGAGATCTGTTTTTCCACCATACTCCACAGAGGCGTATAGCTTGTTCAGGCCCACGTTCTCAAGGGAGGGGGTCCCATACAGGATGCCCTTCGTGGTGAGCGACAACCAGGCCGGTCCGGAGATGGTCTGGTAGCTCACGTTGGCGCCTGCTACCCCTGTATAGTGGCTCAGGTCCTCCGCGAAGGCCTCACCCGCCAAGGCGCTCACCGAAATGGTTTGGCTCATGCGCAGCGCCGTCGCCGCCGTGCCGACCGCCGCGTATAACGATACTAACAAGAGTACTGCCGTTCTGCTCAAAGCGCGCATAGATCCTCCCAAGAATGAAAAGCTTTAAAGGAGCTATAACGATGAGGGGAAAGGAGAAGTTTGTCACGACGGGATGTTTCAAAAACCCTAAAGAAATCTGTAGGTTAAGTAAGAAATTTCTTACGCGGCCGGTTAGCTGAGTTGCTTTAAAATCCCACCTTTAGTATATTGCCTCGCGTTATTTTTGTGCCCACTCTGTACGGAGTATCCATGAAGCTAAATCTGCTAATTCTTGATGATGATCCAGTATTCCTTAAGGTGATGGAACTGGCGCTTAAGGGAAACTACGAATTGCACCCCGCCCACAATTACGTGGAAGCGATCTCCATTCTTGAAAGAGAAGAGCTCGACGGTGCCATCATCGACATTGATCTAAAGGATCCGCAACACGACGGCACGCAGGTGCTCGTGGAGTTTAAGAAACGCTTTCCGGAAAAACCTGCGATCATGGAGTCAGGATTTCGCGACGTCCCCACAGTAGTGAAGTGCATGAAGCTTGGGGCGAACGACTACCTCGAGAAACCATTCGACGAAGGGACGCTCAACTTAAAGCTCAATAAGGTCTTCTCGGATTCAAAAAAGTTCAGAGTACTAAAGCGTGCGTTCGACAAGTCGGTTGAAACAAACCAGCTAGTCGGCGAAAGCGAAGGTATTCAGCGTGCGATTCAATTGGTCCAGCAGGCCCAAGACATGCGCATTCTTTTCTACGGAGAAACGGGAGTGGGCAAAACTCCGTTTGCTCTACTTTCAAACAAAGTAGTGAGTGAGCGCGAAGGGCAGGCCCGCCCTTTTGAGCAGGTAAACTGTGCTTGCTTGAATAACGAGCAGTTCCAAGATCAGATCTTTGGCCACAAAAAGGGTGCCTTTACGGGTGCCATTGCGGACAAGCGTGGCTTGGTCGAGATCGCCCAGGGTGGCGACCTTTTTCTGGATGAAATTGGAGAAATGCCGCTCGAAACGCAGGCAAACTTTCTTACATTCTTGGATACGATGGAATACTACCGTTTGGGCGATGACAAAAAACGCCGAGCGGATGTACGGGTAATCTGTGCGACGAACCGCGATCTCAAGAAGATGGTTGAAGAAGGAAAATTCCGTCAGGACCTTTACTCTCGTATCTCTCAAGTGGTGGTAAGTATCCCCCCCTTGCGAGAGCGTAAGTCGGATATTAAGATTCTGTTCGAACACTTCGTGAACGCTTTCGCTGGTTATGACAAGCCTTACGATGCTGAGATTGTAGAGCTCTTTAAGAAGTTCCATTGGGAAGAAGGAAACGTTCGCGAACTGCGTGATGCGGTCGAGTATCTGGTGATCATGTCTCGCGCTGCCGAACGCATCGAAGTTGGCCATTTGAGTGACCGCTATCGCCCGTTTGAAGATCCCAAACCGTTAACCGACTCCCGGGGTGTGGGTGAGCAAGTGGACACGGAAGTGCTCTACGAATACGGCCTGGAGACCTATCTCAGCCATTTGGAAAAGAAGATCCTGGAGGATCAGCTGAAATCGCATACAGGTAGCGTTGAAGCGATGGCAAAAAAGCTACGGGTTTCGCGTCCCACTTTGTATCGCCGGCTCAAAAAGTATGATATTGGAAACGTGCGTATCGAAGGATACAACTAGGTTTTAGCATTTTTCCAAGGCGTTTCCGACATGCTGCGTTTCATCCTTGTTTTTCCTTTATTGTTGGGTTTATCCGTTGCTTGCACCCGCAAGGACGTTGCTGAAGGCTGCAAAACGTCTTCCATTCCCGAGCGACGGGAATTCAAAGTTAACGCTAACGTTAGTCCCTGCGATAATTTTTACGAATACGCTTGTTCCGAGGCCCTAGCGTGTTTTGAACTGCGTGACGATCGCAGCCGGCACATTTTTGCCGTGAATGACTCCTTCGAGCGAATTCTCGAGCACAAGAAAAGCTACCTCGCCAAACTTGGGGCCCGTACCCAGCTCACACCCGGAGCTAAAGCGCTGCGAAACTATTATGTTGCCTGCATGGACGCTCCGGCGCGCAAAGCAGAAGAGAAGAGACTCGTCCAATCTACACTCAAAGAAATTGCTCCTTATAAGGATTCTGCCTCCTTTGTGAAATTCGTGAACTCCCGTATTGTGGGGCCGCACTACGCCTTTCTTTCCTTTGGGCGGCTTTCCAACCTGGATAATTCTGAACTCTACGATGTTTATTTCGACAGCGGCCCGCTGATGACGCTTCCCGAGCGAAGTTACTACGAAAAGCCGGAGGTGCTGGCTGACTTCACCGGGATGGTTACGAGCTTTTTTGCAACGATTGGCTTGGACAACCCTGAGGCACGCGCCAAAGCTGTTGTAGACTTCGAAAAAGCGGTGGCCGCGACTTACCCGCTCCCGGCGGAACTGCGGGAGCTCTTTTCAAAGCGCCTAATTATAGGCAGGGAAGAGCTTCTGAAAAAATTTCCATCACTCTCTCTGAAAGATGCGTTGGCAAAAATACCGCCCTCAACTCAGGTGCGAAGCCTTTTTGCCAAGAACTTTGAGGAAGTGGACAAGCTGCTGAAGTCGACCCCGGTAGATACTCTGAAGGATGTCTATCTGTTTAGGGACTTGTCGTCTTACATGGACGATGCCTACCCGGAATATTTCCAAACGCGATTTGATTTTAATCACAAGCATCTTGGAGGACCCGAAGCCCGTCCAGTGCGCGCTGAGCGTTGTAGTTTTGCCATCATGGGGAATTTCGGAAAAGAGCTTGATAAAGAGCTTATCGACGAGCTCTACCCTAATTTTCCGGCAGAGAAGTTTGCGTCTTTGGTGGATAGAGTCCGAGTTGCCATGGTAGAGCGGCTTAAAAAGAACCAGTGGCTGAGCGCGCGGGGCAAGAAGGGCGCGATAAAGAAAATGGAGTCGGTCAAAATGCAGCTGGTTAAACCCAGCTCTGAGAAAGAATGGGATTTGCTGCCAGTTGCCAACTACGATCCCAAGGCTCCGATCGCGAACTCGATGGTTCGGCAGGAGCAATGGGTGGAACGGACTCTGGAGGAGTTCAGTAAACCACGAAACCGGGAACGCTGGTCCATGGGCCCGCTAACGGTAAACGCGTATTACAGCCCGGCGGATCACAAGTTCGTGATGCTTCAGGGGATTTTGCAGTATCCATTTTACGATCCGACGGCCCCGGAGGCCGCCAATTTCGGTGGGGCAGGTATGGTTGTGGGTCACGAGTTAGGACACGCCATTGATGATCAGGGCGCGAAGTACGACGAGATGGGCAATCTCAAACAATGGATGTCGGCGGCGGACGTTAAGAAGTTCCATGCCCTTGGTGATGTCCTCGTCAAGCAATACGCAGCGGCCGGTCACGACGGTCGCCTAACCCTTGGGGAAAATATTGCAGATGTCACGGGACTCTCGTTTGCGTATGAAGCCGCATTTCCTGAAAACAAAGGGAGTCAGGAAGACAAAAAAGCTTTCTTCTTACAATTTGCGCGTTCCTGGTGCGGCACAATGCGGCCGTCAGAAAGGGAACGGCGCCTTAAAACGGATCCGCACGCGCAAACCGATGTACGTGTGAACGAACCCCTGAAACACCAGCCTGGTTTCTATGAAGCTTACGGCTGTAAGGTAGGGGATAAGATGTACCTCCCTGCCGCCGATCGTCTGAAGCTTTGGTAAAAAGGGCTTTTCCCGCTAAGAAAAGTTATCGGGTTTCTGCAGGACTCTTTTTTTTGAGTCCGAAAATAAACCCGCAAAATGACTTCTGAATAATCTTAACTCGCCGCATTAATGTGCAAGACCAATTTAGTCACATTAAATTTTAAAGATACAACACCTTGCAGCATGGGTGGGTGCAAGCTATAGGGAAAAGAGAACAACATGCTTTGGGGGTCCCATGGGTCGAGCTCTATCTCTTGCCGTGTTTTTTTCCTTGGCTGCAGAATGCTTTCTTACAGTGGCGGCGTTTGCCAAGCCCACGGCGTTCATCGGGAAAATTCCTGGGGAATACTTAGACAAAGAAGAAGACAGCACGTACTTGGGTTACGTACTTGTCGACGATAGATTGATCCAAAAAATCGAAGCAGTAGACGACGCTGAGGAAGCGGAAAAAGCTCTTAAGAAAGAAGGAGCTGAGGTTGTCGTCCTAAAACCGAAGGGCTCGCGCGCGTACGATGTCATTTACCCTGGCCTTATCGATCTCCACGGTCACAACAAGCAGAACATGCTTCCTACCTGGGATGCGGCTAAAGGGCAGTTCGCGAACCGCTTTGAATGGCGCAAGAAAGTTTCTAACTATCAGGAAGTACAGTCCAATAACATGAATCCCTGGTCGGCAAAGGCCGAGGCGCAAGTTGCGGCCTACCGTTGGTCAGAACTGCAGGCGATGGTTTTAGGAACGGCATTCTTGCAGGGCCATATGTTGAACCACAAGAAATTTGCCATCCACTCAGTGGAAGATACGGGAGCCTACATCAGCAAGCGCAAAGCGATTAGTTCTGCGGGAGATATCATCGAGCCCGAGCGCGTGCACTTTTTGTGGAATGAATTGCGGCCCGTAATCCAAAAGCTCGGTTGTTTGGGGGAAGCTACGTGCTACGGAAAAGCGGTGGCGAAGTATCTGAAAGACCACTGCGGGGATCTTCCGGAAGCAGCTACGAAGAACGTCTATTCCAAGGCTTCCTACGATTGGTTACTAAAGGGCGAAAAGACGCTTCGAAAACAGTGCGAAGTACCGGATGAGGAATCTTTCATCAACTATTTCACTGAAGTTTTCGGCGTTAAGCAACATAGCGAGTTTATTAAGCGCTACCTAGAATTGCAGGGAGCCCGTCGTTCCGCGCTCATCACCCATTTGGGAGAAGGCCGTCGTCTCGACCCTTACAACTGGACAGAGTTTCAAGTGTTGCGTTTGGCGGGACTTACAATCCCCGGCGTGAGTTTCATTCACGGGGTGGGTCTCCGAGACGAAGATTTCAAAACGATGGCCGAGAACGAAATGGGTCTTGTATGGTCACCGTACTCCAACTTCCTTCTGTACGGTGAGACTGTCGACGTCGAAGCGGCGAAGAAAGCGGGAGTGACGGTTGCTCTGGGTTCGGACTGGACACCCACGGGATCTAAAGGCGTACTCGAAGAGCTGAAATTGGCGCGCAACTATGTTCTGAAGTCGAAATTTTCCCGCAAACTTTTCAGCGATCAAGAACTCTACTACATGGTCACGAAATATCCCGCGAAGATCATGAACCATTACGGCTTTGAGAAAAAAGGCGAGCACGGGGTAGGGACACTGCAAGTGGGAGCGATGGGTACTTTGATTGCGACTCGATCGGCGAACTCGAATCCGTACACCAACCTGGTGGCCCACGTGAACGTGCAGGACGTGAATTTGGTCGTCATCGACGGTACACCGGTTTACGGGAACAAGAGCTACTTGGATGAATTCAAGGATCTGGAAACTGAGCAGATTTCTGAAAAAGTCTTTGCGGCGACTCCCACTAAAGATCCGGACGCATTTCCGAGTTTTGGAGCGAGTTCGCAAAAAGTCGGCCAGGCGGCGGCGGCAATCGATCTTGCGAAGTCTACTCGCTGTGGCTTTGACGAACCGAAGTTGCTTGTGATCCAGGAGTCCGAGGATTTCGCAAAGAAGGTAAAACCCTTCATCACCGCTACCAAAGGTTCCGGCCACGAGGGCTTAAACCTCGATACGTACAGCGGTATTGTAAGGTACTTGGGGGTTGCGCTGCTCTCTCAAAGCAAGAACGCCCAAACCAAGTCAAAGTACGCGCCGAAGTCCTTTCCGCCACTCTACAGCTGCGACGACGCGAGCTACACCAAAAGAATCACGCACATGGTGCTTCCGGATGGGAATGACGAAGCGGATCAAAACTCCGAAGATCGCACTGAATTGCGGGTGGAAATGGAACTCTACAGTTACAAAAAAGGCGATGAGTGGAAGTACACGCTGCCCCAGGAGCTCGCCATCCGCTATGACCTCCCCCACTTCGAAGAAGTCCTCGATCTCGAAAAGGAAAAGCAGGAAGTGGTCGTGGATGTTTCCTTGAATACCCGTTCCCGGGAGTTCGCGGAACTGATCGATTTCTTGACTGGTAAATAAAAAATATTTACATATGCCGATGGAGGTGGCTCCAAAGCATTGCGGGGCAGGCCTTTTGAGGCGCCTTAGCGCGTCAGAAGCGCCTTAAGTACTTAAGAATAAAAGCCGATAAGCTCGTTGGAGAATTATCTTTACCATGAGCTTTGGGCTAAAAATGCTGGGTGTGTTGGGGCTCTTACTTTGCCCCTCCCTGTGGGCGAATTCGCCAATGGCGGCCCCGATTCCCGTCATTAAGGTCTCCGACTCGCTCGACCAGAAGGCCAATCAGGACATTCTCTATTTTCTGGATGAGAAAAACGAGCTGCAAGCGAAAGATGTCATCGGACAGAAACACCCTTGGACCGTTCCGGAGTCTGCGAATCTGACCTTTGGTTTGGAAACGACTACGGTTTGGGTGCAGGCTCACTTTCTGAACGAATCCAAAGCCCCCAAAACTGTTTATTTTGAATTTAACCCGGTCTTCTTGGAACAGATCCAGGCTTACGATGAAACTGGTAAGGCCTTGGACTCAGTGGGTTCTGCGCTCCCGATGCGGCGCTTTGAAAGTGTTCCCGCTCTAAAGTTCGAAGTTCCCCCCGGGAATAGTGTGCGCTACTTCTCCGTGAAGAGCCGCTCCAACTCGCTCGCGACTGTGGTGCGATCTTCCCCAATGCACGAAGTGAAGCGTGAATTCGACTTGGCCGTGTTTTGCACGCTCATCGGCGGACTCTTGCTGCTGATGATTTATCATATCTTCCTGTTTGTGACCTATCCGAACCGCACGTATTTGTTTTATTCGCTTTTTGTAGCGTCGACGATACATTTCACCGTCTCGTTTAGTTCCTACCACAAGGCAATTCTTCCGGACGTTATCTTTGGTTTCCATACAGATTTTTGGTGGTCGGCTCTTTCTGCGCCCATTCTATTGTTCTTTATCTATCTCTTTTCCGCGGCTTTGCTTGATCTCTTTCCAAAGAAGCCATATTTCTCGAGCAAGGACCGACTCAAGTCGTTGCTGCTGGTTCTGCCAGCGATGGACTTACTAACTATACTAGCGGTTTTTGCGACTAACAGCGCCTACGCGCTGATTCCCGTGCGGTTTTTCGCGCTCATACACATGTTGGTGCTTCCGTCCGTTGGTGTCGTTCTCTGGACCAGAAGCCGGAGCAATAGCATCAGCCTGTATTACGCTGTGTCCTGGATCCCGTTTACGATGGGGGCCTTCTTCATTGTGGCCTGGTTGTCCGGCGCCGTCGAACACGCTTACATCTATTCTTGGGGCCTTCCTATCGGGGCCCTATGCCAATCACTACTATTAGCATTCGCAGCGGGACAGCAGCTCAACGTTGTGACTCAAGACAAGCTCAAAGAACAACGCGACAAACTGCGAGTAATGGATGAACTCGAAAACAAAGTCGTGAAATTAAAGCGTCGCGATCAGGTTATCCGATCGTTTGTGAGTCTCGACGTGGTCGAGGAGCTGGACAGAGGCGAAGACCCGCTGCTGTATCAGCCCCGGAACCTGAGCAAGTGCATCACCTTCATGGACATGCATAACTATACGACTTTCTTTGAGACCTATTCCGCATTTGAATGCCAAAAGACAATCAATGAGTTTTTTAAGATAGTGAACGATGCCGTGTATGCAGAGCGAGGTACGGTGGACAAGATCATTGGTGACGCGATGATGATAGAGTTCTCTGATCCTAACTCTTGCTTGAAAGCCATTGTGGAGCTGCGCAAGAATCTGTCGGCAGCCAATCGTCAGCGCTTTGAACAGAATCTAGAGCTACTGCAGTTCGGAACGGGTATTTCGCACGGAACAATGCTATCTGCCAACTTCGGGTCGAACCACAAGATTGACCGGACCCTGATCGGGGACCCTGTGAACGTGGCGTCTCGTTTGGAGACGATCACGCGGCAGTTTGAAGTCGATATTCTATGCTCCAAGGAGTTTATTGACTTGCAACACGACTATCAGTTCTATCGCCCCGCCGGCTACGTCCTGCTCAAGGGGAGAGCCAAGAAGTCCTTGGTATACGAGATTTTCGAACACCACCCTCCTGCGGTTATCGAATGGAAACTGTCCACACGCGGGAAGATCATGGAAGCGATCAAGCTTGAACTTGCAGGAAAATACCATGAAGCGCTGGCTGCCATACAGACTTTGATAGACGTGTGTCCGCCACATACTTTACGGCCCGATACGCCCATGGATCCGACCCTTCATGCTATGGTTCGAGCCATCGAAGAGAAAATGCGTCAGTTGGAATTGAAAGTGCCTACCAAAGAGGAACTTTCTCAGCTTATGGATCAACACAGGAAGGTGGCCTAGTGCATTTCAGCGCTTGGAAAAAATCAAATTTCGGTGGATCCGACTGGGGTCTCGTTACTGGAACCACCAGTGGGATTGGCAAAGAGTATGCGGAGGCATTAGCCAAACTGGGTTGCAACCTGATTTGCGTCTCTAATGAAAGTGGTCCACTTGAGGTTCAGAAATCCGAGCTCGAGTCCAAACACGGCATCCGTGTGAGGACTCTGGAACTTGACTTGCGTGACATCGAGGAGACCAAGGCGGTCGCCGCTTCCCTGGCGAATGAACCCATCAAGGTACTCATCAACAACGCCGGCTTTGGCTTGAAGGGTCCTCTGCAGACGCATCCGGTTCAGGATTATATCGACGTCATAAACGTAAACGCCGTGGCACCCGTTGTTTTTACCCGTGCCTTGTTACCCGGAATGCAAAAATCTGGCTCTGGATTTGTGATCCACGTGGCTTCTATCAACGCGGTGGTTCCGATTCCAAACAACCAAGTGTACACGGCAACGAAAGCTTTCTGCTTTAGCTATGCGGCCGCGGTTGCGCGGGAGAACAAGAACTCAGGCATACGTTTCCAATTGGTCTTACCCAGCACTACGAGGACCCCTTTCCATGATCGGCAGGGGGCGCATCCCGGTCGAGGGGCAATGCTTCCCGAGACGGTCGTCGAGGCATCGTTGCGGGACGTGAACCAGCATTTTTGTATTCCACACAGGGGCGATAGATTTCTCGCGAGCATTTTTCCCTTCTTACCAAGAGTGTTTGCGATAGATCTGGCAGGTTACATATTGAAGAAACGGCTAGGCGTATGAGTCAAAAGACGGCAAAACTAGAAGTCGCGGAAACTCAGGAAGTAGATCCTCAAACAAGGGAACTGCAACCTGTTCAAGCGCCCAAAGTTGAGCGCCGGGAATCCAAGCGCATCCTTTTCTATAGAGGCGAGTTTCCCGAGGCGAAGATTGAGTTTGCCGGGCGCACCTATGATGCCGAAGTTTACGATCTATCTACAAATGGCATAGGGATCCTTCCTAAGCAGGCGATCCCCGGACTCGACACGATTGCCCAGAAGTTTTACGTGCGAGTGGGTGAAACGAGCCCCCGCGAAGCTACTCTCCGCAACATCAGTCATATCAAGTTTGCGGGATCCTTCCGGCTTAAACTAGGTGTGCGGACTGCAGACTTGGACCGATCCAAGGTTTGCGAACACAGCCTGCTACCGTGCACCGAGAACATGCCGCTTGCGTACTGTGATGACCCCATCGCTTTCAGTCGTACTCTGCTTTTTAACGTCAGCCACTTTTCGAATAATGGATTGGTGCTTCGAACCAAGAGCGTAAACGGCAATTTTTTTACTGGCTTGAAGATGGATCTGAAGCTGATGATGCCCGCTCGTGGGGAGTATAGCTCCGTCGTCGAAGTGGCGGCGATTCAGGAGGAGGGGGATATAGTCCTTCTTTTCTGTACGTGGCAGCACTGTCCAGACAATCTGAAAAATAGCGTTTCTGAGTTTTTGTTGATGACGGTCCCGGGCATGACGATTCAACAGTTGCGCGATTCGGGTTTTCTGGTGGCCGATCTTGAAAAAGCCTTTCTTTTTAAAAGCGCGCAGACGGCCGAAGAGGTGGAAAACATCCTCAGACTTCGCCTAAAAGCCGCCAAGGCGGAAGGTAGATGGCTTGATACGGAAGACTTTACGTTGATGCGTGATCCCTGGGATAGGCATTCCCGCCAGGTATACTGCGAAGTAAACGGGCGCATTGTTTCTGCCGCTCGCGTGGTGTTCAACAACGGACTCCCTGAGCGTAGCGAACACGTGAGCTACGGAGTCGAAATCCCGGAATGGCTTTGGAAAGAGGGTTTTGTCGAAGGCTCCCGCGTTTGTACCGATCCAGATTTTCGAGGCACCGATGTGTTCTTTAAAATGCTCCAACAGCTTTCTCACATCGTGACGCAGTCGGGACACCGTTACGCCGTTATGAACTGCGTAGATAGCCTGGTTCCTGTGTACAAAAAGATGCTGGGAGTAGAGTCACTCGACCAACGCTTCCACACACGTTTTATGCAAAAGGATGCGCTCAACCTGCTCTACATAGACTTCCGAGCCCTGCAGGTTGGCGTGAACAGCAAAGTACAAACGTGGGCGGTTAACGCGCCGATTGGTGATCATGTCATCGAAAAAGGGCAGTTGAAGCTCTTTTGGTGGGAAAAACTCATCCGCGCCTCGTTCCGTCCTCTGCACAGTCTGATTTCATTCCTGGCGATGCGCCGGAGGTACAAAAAGGCCTCCCAAAATCTACAGACTAAGAACTAGGGCTCTTCCTCAAACAGCACTTCGTATAAATCCTTCCACGCAGGTTTTTTAGCTTTCAGCGTGTTCGAGTTAAAAAAGAGGGTGTCCTGAAAGGCTGCGAGATCCTCTTTGTATTCCTCTGGCGACTCCGGCAGCCAAAAGCCAATCGCTCGAAAGCGCGGGTATTTTTCGTAGCGTTTGGAAAAATACACGGAGGGGACAACGGCCTCGAGCGTCTTCTCCGCTTCGTGTGCGGCTCGGGCGACTACACGAGCCTGAGCCGATCCGGGGTAGCTTTTCCCGAGTAGTTTGAGTTTACCTAAAGTGCTGCCAAGTTCCCGAGTGCGCAGGTCCGTTCTAAACATCTGCAAAGCGGGAACAGCAAACTGCAGATCCAAAGCCCGTTCAAATCGCTTCTCCTTGTCCTCGAATAGAAAGGCTTTGAGAGCGACTGCCAGTTTTTCGAGTTGTGGGATCAGTTGAAGCCGCAAAACTTTCCCGTCGACTGACGCAAAGGTGAAGAAATCCTTACCTTCGGGGTATCCATCCGAGCTTTTATCCACGCGCCCTTGGTACCCGGAGTCACTGAGCGAAGCGGAAACCAGGTAAGGGAGTGTGTTTGCGACCGCTGCAGGTTCATCCTTTTTGAGAACTTCCCATTTATCCAAAGCGGCTCTTGCCTTTTCTGGAAGTCCTCTCTTCTGAAACTGCTCAGCTTGGCGTTTGAGGCGCTGGCCCAGTCGGTGGAAACTGCTGTTTAACTCGTAGAAAAATGTGCGGTACGGAAGACCTAGAAAACTCTGGACCTGCGCAGACCCCGAAGTGAACCGCGTGTACGTTGAGAGTTCAGTCGCAAGCTCCACGCCTTGCATAAAGCAGGCATCTGCAATGAAATTATCGATGGGGCGTTTGGACTCTAATACTTCTTCGTGGATCTGCCGTAATGAGTCCGCAAGTTCCGAACCCGATAGGTGACTGACTTGGGCCTTATCCCGCACGAGCCAACCTTTTCCGTGCCCCCAAAGAATAATCATGTAGTGTTGCGCGGGGTATTGCTTCATTCCCCAGGATATAAAGTCGACGAAACGCGCCTTTTTGGAATCTAGGTAGCGTTCCTCTTTGAAATCCACGAGCGGAGAATGTCGATCCCAAACGGTTTGCTTTTTGAAGTAATCGACTTCTTGAATCTTGTATTCCTGCGTGCTTTGAAAAATGTGCAAACGTTGTATTCCATTGTCGCCTTCGCCATCGTGCTGGACGATAACGTCTTTACGAAGCGTAGATCCTGCCCGTTCGCCGCCAGAAAAATCGGTTTCCATCTCATAGATATCCCAAAGGGAGTAGGGATGGAGATCGTTGTCGGCATCCATCGCGACGAGGATGGTCCACTTTTTGTAGCAGTCTTTGCGCGCACGACTTCTAATCTTCTGACCGTCCTTAGCGGTGCCCGTTTCGAGCTCTTTGTTAAAATCCGTATACGCTCTCTGCAGTAGGCAGTTTTTCGTATCTGCCTCGTTTTTCTTTTGGCATCCCAGTGTCGTGGGGTCTTTCTTCAGGTACTTTTCACGAGCGTATTTTTCGAAATTGAACTGGTAAAGTTTCGCTGACCGAACTTCTGCGGGTTGTTTACTAAACCAAGCGTCTTCGCATGAAACCGTAGGAAACCAAGAGGGCTGTTCAGTCTCTTTTTTAGCAAGATCCCACTTCGTTTGTAGGGACTTTGGAAAGTCTTTGAGTGTTTTTGGCCATTCCCGCGCCAGAGTTTCGTGTACAGGGACCCACAACAGAAGTTGGACTAGAAAAGATAAAGCAGTGAAGTTTTTGGTTTTCTTCTTTGGATCCCTGGTATAGCTCATTTCTGGCCCCCTTTGCCTCAAATTCATGAACTAAAGTATTTACTGCGATGTGGCAATCGGTATAAGGCTTTTGATGAAAGCTTAAAAATGGCTATTGCACGGGAGGGGGCCATGCCAAAAACTCTTTTTCCATCCAACTATCTTTCTAAGGGAACAAGATTCCTTATTTGCTCATTGCTGGTCGGAGCGACCGCGATGGCCGCTTACTCTCCCGACAAGCGACGCGGGAACCCTGGAGAGTACGATCCAGGCCCGGAAAAAGGATCCAACTTTGCAAATCTATTCGGTTCAACACCCAATTACCGCGCGATCGCGGATCATGTTTTAGGTGGTCGTGAAGAAAAATTCCGCTGGCAGTTCGGGCCAATGTGGTACCGCGGGCGTCTCGGCAAGAACGAGGCTAAGGCCTTCGTGGTAGGGCAGGAAGGCGCGCAGGATGAGAATGTTTCGAACCGTGCCTTTACCGGTTCTACGGGAACAAAAACACAGAAATTTTTGAACCATCTCGGGTTGACGGATCAGTACCTTATTTTGAATACATTCGTTTATACGATTAACGGCCAGCTCGATCACGAAAATCCGAAATTCAAATGGTTGGAGCAGGGTGCAGAAAGTGGCAAAGAAAGCCCCATTGTTGAGTACCGTCATCAGCTTTTTGATGAAATGGTTCGACAGAACGCCGGAAGTCTCCAACTTGTAATGGGCGTAGGCTCCGGTGGTAAAGCTAGCGTAGCGACCTGGATCAATGCTCGCGGAGGAAACTGCTCTCCCGCCAAGAATTTGGAAAATTGCGATACCAAACGTGTAAACGCTTACTTCAAACGCCAAGGAATTAACCTGAAGCACGAGCTTCTAGTGGTGGGTGTTCCCCACCCCGGTGGTGCGAGTCCCAACAACGGTGGCTTGGAAGCGCTCAAAAGCATCGTTCGTGGATTTACCGACGCCGCGAAGCGCGTGGCCAAGAAAATCGAGAGCGACAAAACCTATTCCGCCGAGTGGTTTGAGGGAATTTCGGAATCCAAGACCGCTGTTCTACGCCGTCTTAAATCTGAATACAAATACGGCAATGCGCCGATTCCTTTCAAGGATTTCGCCTTCGGAACAAACTGGAGAATGGGAGCGCAGGGGACCACTTCCAACAGAAGGGGATCGGACTCGATTCAGGTGTTCTCCGACAAGGGGAAATACAACAATGACGGGCACACGGTTAAGTACGATCGAGTCACAGATGATTTGAACGGGATGCTCTCGGTTGCGGGCGAGATTCGAGTGCCTGGGATGTTGGATTTCGATTTGGCTTACGAGATGCCGCGCTTTGAAAAGAAGGCGCCGGATCACGTGAACCTTTACGACAACGGCCCTTGTGGTGGTACCAAGTCTAGCTGCGCCCTGTCTTTGGCGCTTCAGGATTGGCCGGATTTCAACAGCTTGTCCGTAAAGCCTCTCAACCATGAAAGCTTCGGGCATGGTCCGGTTTACCGTGGTCGTTTCGCCAAGGCCAAGCTCATCGTATTGGCCGATCAGCAGTCTCAAGATGACTTCTTTTCGGCGCGTGCGTTGACCGGCGAAGCGGGCCAGCACCTGCAAAGATGGCTCGAAGTGATTGGCGTGGATGAAAACTACGCAATTCTTCGTACCCTACCGGTGGACACGCTGGGGATGGACACTCAAGACGCCAAGGAATTGGCGCTTGATAAGAAGGTGGTTTCCGCTCGAAACAAGATCTTTGCTGAAGCAAAGAAAGCGGGAGCCAGCATGAAGGTCGTTACCCTGGGTCCCGTCGCCGAAGAAGTGGCAAAATCCATAGACGGTATCGATGTGGTAGCGCACTTGGACGCCCCTAGTTCGAAGAATGCCTCAGATTGGGATGCGGCGGCCAAGCAAACCGCCAGAGCGATTGGGACACGGACATCCGGCAAATACGATGGCAAGAAGTTGCTTGCCATCGCCCGCCTCGATCTTCCGGCGCATACCCGATGGTGGATGGGTTCCACTGGCACGCGGGCCGTGCGTGGCTCGGGCGGTCAGGAAGTGAACGGCAATTACTACAAGGTGTTTGCTCCTAAGTGGGTTACCCGGCTTAAGCCGGTTTCGCTGACCCGCGAACAGGAAGCGGAAATTGATGACCGCATGGCAGCGGCCGATCTTAAGGGCCGCGCGGCCGGAGATGCCAAACCCACCGAATTTATCCATAAAGACTACAACTACGACGACGTCCGCAGCGAGGGCTTCAAGCGCAATGCGCGCGCTGAAGACGACTGGGAGTACGTAGTCGATCCTGAGACTCGCAAGCTGCTCAATCAGGGTGGTATTAGCGAGGGCGATGTGGACGCGCTCATTCTTCGCGGCCGGGCTGATGCTGGTCCGATTCTGCAAGCGGTCGACAAGTCCACGGGCAAGCCCGTCGAAGGGGATGTGATTGAAAATGAAGGTGGCGAGCAGGGCGAACCTGACGTCATTGAACGCTAAAGTTCGAGACCGCCGAAGCGACCCGCTTCGGTGATCTTTTCTAAGTTGTCTGAAGAAGCCGGAGCCTGCTCCGGCTTCTTTTTCTTGTCTGCGGCGTTAACTGTTTTTTCGACCTTTGGCACAGTTTCACCATAAAATGCGCAAGCCGCCTGAATGGAATCGACCGGGACCAAGGTGTTTTCAAATGCACAATCCTGGAAGTTCAGGTCACTTTTACCCTGCAAGAGCTGGAGGTTTACAAAACTGCACGAGGAAAAAAAGCAGGATACAAAGCGTACCTTGTCGATTTGTAGCTTCTCAAAGCTTACCCCCCGAAAAGCAACGTGGCTAAAGACAACCTGATTCAGGTAGCTCTCGCTAATTTTGGAGTCTACAAAGTAACCACCACAGATTTCCGTGTTGATCAGGTTCATGTGGAGCCATTGGGCGCCCAACACGGCCACCGCGCCGGAAGCCCCGGCAATCCGATTGACTGCATTAAAATCTTCTCGTTGGATGCCATCGAAAGTGGCTAGTTTCTGGGGGCTCGCTTCGTAGAGTTCCGACATGGGTTTCTCCTTTTTAAGGGCGGATACCGTAAATCTCCGCATAGGGAAGTGCCGAGTTCACAAAGAGCGACATAGACTTCACAAGATAATCGCCGTCCTGCAGCGCCCCAGCGGGCGACTCAGAGAGCTTCAACTTGTCGCCCGGAAGCGCCGCCGGTTTGTAAACTTTTAGGCGGAGGGTTTCCTGGGCCATCAGTTTTTTGGAAAGTTCCCTGGCTAGGAGGTCTTCTGCATTTTCAAAGTGGTATAAATCCGTAACGTGGGACTCGAGGCTTCCCGCCGCAGACGCCCAATCCATTTTATGTCGGTAGGTAGGGTGCTCGGTAAATCCGCCGAGCTGGCCGTAGAGAGAGGACTTAGCCATTTTCTTTTCCTTGGTTTCCATGGATTTGGGATCGAAATACCGGAGTGTAACTTGGGAGTAGGCTTCCGATCCTGCCTGACCGATAGAGATATCGGCGACCTCTTCACGGCAATCAAGCTTTTGATCTTTGATCGACGCCCCGATTCTTACGAAGTAGAGAGTGTCTGCAAAAGACCGGTAGCTAAAGTAGAACCCATACTTCGTGGCTAGGGAAGTGAGAAGATCGAATACCGTCTTTCCGCCCACATTCAACCCGGGCAATTTCTCGGCAAAACCTCCTTGAAAGCGAACCTTAAGCCCTGCCTCTTTTGAGAGCTTTTCTAGAATTTCTTTTAAGGACTGCTTCTTATAAAAGCCGTTTAGCATTGTTTTCTTGGCGGCGAACAGAGTGTCGGCGTAGGTCAACACAAGCTGGGAGTGGGAGACCACACGGCTGTGGATGAGTGTACCTTTGAAAACGCCCATGTCCTGCCACTTAAGTGAGGCGCTTGCTGGCAGACTGCCTCCGTTCAGTTGGCTGAGCTCTTTGGCATTCACCGCTAGACTCACCACTAGGCGTGAAGGGTGATCCAGCTCGCTATGGAACTCCACTTGGTTGAGGCAATCGTTCCACTTTTTGTTTCCCAAAGAGAGTTCGTACTTCCCCAAAAAGGCGGCTGGACTAGGCATAGATTCTGCGCTCCTGTGACTGGAAAACTTTTCCATTGATCAAAACTGACATCCCCAATTGATCCGCTTTGGTGGCTAGGAGATCTCTTTGCGTTGGGTTCGCATTGTGAATGCGCCGGGTTCTGGGATCATAAAAATAGGTCATTAGATTCAGGTGACCCGAGAAGCCGATGTCCCCGAGCGCTTCAACAACGTCCAAAGAGTCTTCAAAGTGTTCAGGCATCATGAGGTGCCGCACGAGGACACCACTCGAGAGCTTCATATCATCTGGAGTATTGAGGGGCACCGTGGGTTTGTATCAAAAGCCGGACGGCGTTTTGGGCTGTAACCCCGTAGTCTTCCGGCAGATTCAATGACCGCGCGACCTCTGGCGACCAAACCTTGAAGTCGGGAACGAATACATCACCCAGAGCGGCCATGCTACTCAGCAGGCCTTGCCTCTCGTAGCCACTGATTTTCAAAATGAGCGGCAAGCGGCGGCCGTACTTGGCCTTAATCCGTCGGGCTGCGGGTTGAGCGACGGCCCAAACGTGAGAAGGCGAGATGAAATTTAGGTTGCGGGCTCCTCGCACGACTAATTCGTCCAGCAAGTCGGTAAACTCACCAGTACTAAGGTCCTGACCCTGCTGCTCGACGGAGGTTTCCGGTGTGTAGCAGAAGTTGCAGGCAAGATGGCAGCCCGAGAAATTGATCATGCCTGAATTGCAGTTTCCCGCGACGATTCGTTCTTCGCCGAGATGGATCCCGCTCTTGTAGACGCGAAGCTTAGAGTACATCGAAATCCCCCCTGCCCGTAAGAGCCTCTCCGAGTTCCTTCCACAAGTCGCTGACTACTACGTTCCCGTTTGCTGTGATGAAAATGCGGCTCACGATCTCTTGCTTGGGAGCGTTTGCCTGCTTACTCTCTTGTTTCGATGCTTTTTTCTTCGTTGTTTTCTGCGTAGTAGGCATCCTTGTACTCCTTTTTGAGAACGGCTCCGATTGCGGCCTCGAAAGGTTCTGTGAATTCCTCGCAGGAGGCCCCACTGAACCCATCTACCTCGACCTGTACTTCACCGGCTTTATCAATCTTGAAAGTGATTTTCTTTACCATTGTGACACCACCAGTTCGATATCTTTTGATTCCTCATTCTCCGTTACAGCTATTTCATAACCTTTTTCTTGAGCTAGTTGGACGATGACCTCGCGGGCATACTCGCGCTTTAGATCCTGCGTGAAGGCCTCTTCTTCGATTCCGGAAACGTTGGGAAGCAGTTCCCAGTCGCCGATCACTTCGTAACTGCCCTGCGCATTCAACTTAAATCCAATGTCATAGTGGGTGCGCGTAAGCACCTTGAAGTCGGCCTTGACGCTATCCCCAAAAAAACCGCGCACGTCCACGCCGCTTGCACTCTCTTCGATTTCAAATCCCATTCGCTTTAAGGCGGCCTGCAACGCTGTTTTGTTCTTTAGGTTGGTTTGAATTTCCGAAAAATGTGACACTTACAACCTCCTTTGTTGAAGCGCTATGGGTTTTGCCAGGGAAAGCCTATTCTCCTTTGGAAGGACGGGTGCGATCGGAGGCATCACAAGAACTGAGAAGCCTGCGGGAATAAGCAGCGTGGTGTTTTTGAGAAACTCGTCGATACGAGCCTGTGCGATAGGTTTACTCAGACGAACGAATACGGTGTCCTTTTTGTCTTCTTGATCGCATAGACGGAACGTGGCCCCTTTTTTTGCTAAGAGAGCATCTCGACGAAACGGCCGCCCGCGGGAGATCTGAATCTTTCCGAAATACAACTCCCCAAGCGTACGGACCGCGGTTAAACGCCCGCGGTTTTCCATGATAGTCGGGAGTAGCTGGTAAAAGCGCTCCTGCTCGTCCATTTCGAGCATCTGGGCGGAAAAACCCAACCCGCCCAGCACCGCCGCCTGCTGAGAGGCCTCAAAAAAGGCCGGAATGGCGGAGGCGGCGATGCGGTGGGCATGAATCAAAAGACTCTCCCCGAGTTGATTGAGGGCCTGAACCACCGGGGCGACCTGCGCGGTATCGGCGCCCGTTTCCAGCGAAAAGTACGCAGGGAAGTGCTCTGCGGGTAATGTTTTGCTTCTAAGCATGGGCGACTCCCGTTTCCGAGGACAGGCCAAACACATTCTCGCTGCAGCGGATGCGCGAACTTACCTCTACCTGAGGGAAGAACACTTGGCCCGGAGCCCGTGTCAGGTGGTTTTCAAATTTGGAGGAGTCTCCATGGACTATAAGTCCATGGAGACTTTTTACCTCCGTCCGTCGCAGGTGGGAGTTATCACCCTGCGGAGCCGTCAAGCGCTTTACCAGATCGGTCAAAAGCGCTTCCTTGGAATACTTCTGTCCCGCTATGAGTAGCCCAAACGGCGGAGGCAAGATTAAATGTGAAAGTTTGTTCGATATTTTTTCGTGGAGCACATCCTCTTCCAGGAGTCCCATTCGATTACCGTCCAAATGGACTTCAGTGGATAGCTGGATGAGTGGCTCGGAAGCCCGAAAAGCCTGAACCGACCAACTATACTCCATCGGGATATTCTCGGTGGCAAATGCGGAGACAGCTTCCTTTATCTCCGGCTCAATCTGAAGCCCTTGTCCCGGCGCGGGAAAACGAGTGAGGACGTAAATATCCACCTGCTTGTCCTGGATCGCCAACTCTACGCACTTGATGCGATCATCGAGGGCAATAGCTCGGGCCTTGAACTGCTCAGGGATAAATTCTCTATCCGCCGGAGTCGCCGAGCAAAAAGTACGAATCGCGCCATAGAAGCGCCGGAGGTATTCCACTTTAGATTCGCGGGGGGAATAGCCTTCCAGTGAGCAAACGGGTTCGACGCCTTCGAGCACCGCCGCGTATTCACCCATGCTGGCTTCGAAGCTGGCGTCGAGCCATTCCGAAGCAGGTGCGCGGTGGATTTTCGGTGCGAGAAGCGTAACGCCACCTGTATACCGTTGCACCATTTTGTGGGCGTTCGGGAGAATCAGACTGTGGTTTACCCCGTTGTAAAAAAAGGAATTATTGAAGCGTTCGTAGTTTGCATGGCGAAGCTTCAGAATGTCGGTGTCGATTCTGCGGATGCGTAGGCTGTGATCATCCGGGAAATGGATGTGGAGTTCAGCCGGGGCGTTGACGATGGCGGAATCTAGGGCGACCTCTTCCCAGGGCTCGCCGCTTAGGGCTCCCAATTCGACAAATTCTTCCTGTTGGTAGTAAGTGCATTCGATCAAGTTTGGGTGGAACGTTCCGTTCGCGTCTCCGACTGTTGCAATAGTGATCTCTACTTGAAGGGCGCCTCGGCCGAATTGCCCTTCGATGGGTTCGATTTCCAGGCTACCTCGGCGTCCGAGCCGGTCGGACGTGTCCCGAATCAGAAGATCTTCCTGGCAAAATTCGTGAACATTACCCATTTCGTGAATGGTAACGCGAATGTCCTCCATCTTTTCCGTGCTCTCGGGCACAAAGTGCAAACGGATGGCTTCGCTGCCCTCTACTTGGCGAAAGCTCAGGTGGTAACCCTCCGAGTCCTGACTTTGTTTGAAGTCCAGCACGGGAGAAAGTATCTGGGTGCTGCTCGGACTGACCAGGACGCTGGCTTTTTCCGATTCAAAGCGAAACACCGCTTCAGGGCCTATCTTCTGCGAGTTTACGAGCTTCGCGTTCGGGTTAAACGCGAATAGACCCGTAGGTAGGCTCGCCTTGCGTGATTCAAAGGAGAAGAGGGCCGGAAGGCAGTCCAATACAGTGTTGGTAAAGCGGCTCTGCCGCTTTTCTATCTGTGCCAAGCTTGCACTGAGACTCTCCGACATGACCTTCATCGGATCCAAAGGTGACATGGCTTCCCATTCGGGAAAGTTTGTCTTGAAGGCTGAATCCAAAATGTCCTTGTATTGGTTTTCTAACTTCATGGGTTCACCGTCATTTTAAGTTGATCAATCTTCTGAGTTTCCTTGATCCGGTATTTCACAGCTATCTGGAGAGTGCAGCGATCCGTAGCACCATTGCTAAAGTCTATCGATAGAGTATCCACTCGCGGCTCGCTTTGACCGATGGATTGGCTGATGCGATTGCGAAGCTCCGTCTGCAGGGCATTCGACATCGGACGAAAAAGCATGCTCTGCAGCTGACTGCCCAAATGGGGCGCTAAGGCCCGTTCCCCTTCGCGAGTCAAGATGGCGGCACGCAAGCAATACTTAATGTGCTCTTCAAGAGAGGCCCTCTTGAGGGAGGCCCCCTTAGAGCTCTTCTGGAACGTGTAGTAGTGCATTATTTTGCCCCTTTCTGTTCCAGATCTCCTGTGGAAATCAAGGTCGCGGAGAGTCGAAGGCTTGTGGCATCGCCCTGTTCGTTAAACCTTACCGCTTGGAGTGTGTAGCCGTTCATGTAGCCCTTAAATGAGAATGAGCCCATCGAAAACTCCAGGGGGGCGACGGAACGGGTGTCTTTGTTGATCTTGTTCAAGTCCGCGAGAAAAGATTCCACTTTTTTCAGGTCGCAATCCTTATCAGCATCCTGGTCAAATACCAGATCAAAAGAGAGGTTGGTCAATCCGCCGCAGCGAAAGGCCACCATTGGGGCAGCCTGGCCCAATTGAGGTTCCAGCTGGAAATCAAAGCTGCGGTTCAGAACGAACTCAGTAGGGTTAATGGAGAAGCTCAGTTCTTTTCCGGTTTCGGTATTTGAAAGTTTTCCGAGTGTGTTTTGCGAACTCATAGCCTTCTCCTATTGGGCCTCGATGCCTTCATGGGCAAAGCAAATCTGTTCAATGGTTAAGCGGTTCATTTCCGAGGAGAGCAGCGGCCCGCGCCAGCGGCACGGCCACGCGTTCAGGATTTTCCACCCTGCTATTTTGCCTCCACCCGGGTCCTCGATCGTGATGGAGATAGTCTTTTTCTCCAAAGGCTTGCTGGAATCACAAACTTCCTGATACCAGTCGAAGATTGTCTTGGCGCTGGAACCACTGGCTTCCGGACTCACCATTCCATGGCTGAAACTGATCCGACTGACCAACTGCCGTCCGCGGGCGGTGCGTGGAGCGCCCATCCGACCGCCCTCGGCAATCATGCGCACTTCAACTTCTGAATCTAGGCCGTCGCAGGTCTTGAAAGTTACGTTCTTTAGCTGCGGAATGGTTATCTTGAAGCGGGTACTTAGTCCCTCTTTGTCTGGTGTTTGTTCGTTATCACTCATAGTCTTACCCCGTTAATGCCATCGATAAGGTCATTTGGTTCACTACGTACGGCAGAGAAATTTGCAAATCCACTTGGACCACATCGTCTCCGGCTTCCGAGGACACCCGGACTTCCGTTTTGAAGGATTGTCGCTGACTGCCGTCCAGCAATTTTTTGTGGTCTTGAAAAAAAGAGTGCAAAGAAACGTCGATGGTGTGCGCTAGATCTGAAACCATCGGCTCGAGCACAAAAGGCTCACAAAGCGAATGAACCGCTTCCTTTAGTGCAAGTAGCGTTCTGCGTGTGGCGATGTGTTTGTTGTCAAAGTCGAGGCGATCCGTAAACGTGTATCCGCCCCAAATTCTTAGGTCACCGTCGTTCAAAGAATGAAAAACGTTCACGTGAGAGCCGTTGTACTCGCTGAGCTCCGCGGGGCTCATTCCGCGGACCGGAACCGCGTGCGCGGGTAGAGGCCTGTTGGCCGGAGAATCTTGGATCCCGTATTGGGTGTCGTTTCTTTGGTACGCGGCGGCGGCCACGGGCCCTGGGGGAACAAGTGCTCTATCCACTAGCAACCAAGGGTAATACAAGGCGGCGTTCGCATGTGCGAGCGATTTCTGCCATGCCTTGATTTCATCCAAGGTAAAAGTCTTTGGGAAATCGACTAGTATGAAAAAATGATCTAGCTCAAGGTTCAGCTCGAAGAGCTTGGCGTAAAAAAGCCTGTGAGATTTGGAGTCGAGCAGGGCACTTGCCTGCGGGACGACTACCAGATCTGCGTAGTCGACAAGTCCCTTGAGAGCGTAAATGCCACTTCGGCTCTCCAGTCCCTTGTCCTTGCCGATCAGGCTCGCGAGCGGGCTTTTCCCTGAATAAGGGGACGCAACCACAAGGGCGTGTTGGCCCTCGGATTCAAAGAAGCTTTTTATTAGCTTCCAGGCAGCCTTGTCGGGTGCGTTGGCTGCTTTGAATCCGAGGGTTTCCACTTCCTCTGCCGAGAAGATTTCGAAGGTCTTGGTTTTTTCAAGATCGCTAAGGTAGATCAGAAAAACCGGAACCCCTGTCCGCTCATGCAGCAGTCCGACGCGCGAACGTTTGGAGCGGCTCTCTTCCTCCCGGACAGTTAGATTGTAAACCCCTTGTGGTTGCATGGTACCCTTAGTTCAGTTCGACATCCTGTACGCTGAGCGTAATTTCTTCCTTGAGAATGTCGTTTCCGCTTCGGTCTTTGGAAAGAAGCGGTCCACTCCAGCTCTTTGGCCAAGCTCCGAAGAAGTTGAAGCGCACGACTTCCGTGTCTTCATCATCGAAGAGAATGACCGAGCCGGATTTGCGCTCGTTCTTTCCGTCCTTGATTTTTTTGATCCAGTCGTACAGTTCGCGATCCTTCTTGAATCGACGAATGAGGGTGATGTCGCGGGCGTTGTAACGTCCCGGACGATTCAACATCATTTTCTTGTCTGACTGGAACGAGATATCCTCTAAGTCGACGCCAATGCCTGACACCGTCTCGAAAGTTTCCCAGTTCATGCCATCAATAGAGACCTTGAAACTGGAGACACTGAGGTACTCTTCTGTTTCGTTAGCCATTTGTTCCTTCTCCTTTATGAGTTATATCCATCAGCTACTAAGCTTCACTCTGCTCAACATGCTGTTGGATGTTGATCTGCACAAATTCCGCTGGTTTCACCGGGGCGATACCGATTTCGATGGTAACAATCCCCAGATCGATGTTCTCTTGCGGGTTCGTAGCAGCGTTACACTTTACATAGAAGGCTTCTTCTGGGGTTTTCCCCTGAAGCGCACCATTGTTGAAAAGAGTCTTCAGATAGGCGCGGATGTTGCGTTCAATGTTTCCCCACAACTTTTCGTTGTTAGGCTCGAACACGACCCATTCAGTGCCTTTCGTCACAGACTGCTTTACAACCTGGAACAAGCGACGGACGTTGAGATACTTCCACTCCTTATCTTCGCTCAGTGTGCGGGCACCGTAGATGCGGATTCCCATGTCATCGAGATCCCGAATCAGGTTGATGCCACGCGGGTTGAGCAATGCCTGCTCGTTTCGCGTCAGGCTGTACTTCAGACCCAAAGCTCCGCGAAGTACCTCATTAGCGGGAGCTTTGTGCACGCCCCGATCGGAATCCACGCGGGCCATGGTGCCCATCACGTGCCCCGAAGGTGGGACGTAGGTCAGTTTCTTGGTTGACTCATCGAAAACTGAGATCCAGGGCCAGTAGAGTGCTGCTTCTTCAGTGCTTCCCAAACGAGGAAACTCATGCAGCTGCACTTCGCCAAGCTCTTCAATCCCGTCCAACACGGCCATACGGTCGCCACACTCAGAAGCGTGGTCCGACAGCATTTGGTGCACGGTGCGGCCGGTAAAACCGGGTGCCGCAACCAACGAGATATCTTCGATCTCCTTGAAGGCGCAAAGCCCAGTACGTTTGCCGGGGCCTTTGTCTTCACCTTTTATTAGACCCGCGACGTCTTCCTCTTTTTGGTTCTCCTGTTTCTCACCAATGTTATTGATGTAGGCGCGAGCCCCTCCGTTGAGGAAAAAGCCGTATACAGCGTGGGCCAGATACCCGCCTTCCGCGATTCCGCCGAAGAGCTTTTGGTATTGCGCCCAGCTGGTGACCAGCATGGGTTTGTTTTGGGGTCCAACACTCGACTGTCCGATAAATCCGGCTGTCGAGGATCCCACCGACTCGATGGGTTTATTGCCGCTGGAGACGATGTTTGAATACACTCCAGGAGCTTCGTAAGCGGTACTCATAGTACACTCCTTTCACTATCATCCTTGGTAATTTCAACGATCCGCTGTTTGACTTTCTTGTCTTCTCTCAGGGGATTCCCGCTGTGATAAAGAGCAATGTAGTCAAATCTGAACTGGAATGTATCTGAGAGCTGATCGTTCTGGGTTATGGACTGCTGTCCGGAAACTTTTTCATTCACGCGAATCTCCGCTCGCCCCGCCGAAAGCTTTTTGTAGAGAGCTGGGTACTCCTTGTACGAATCGGGGAGAATGGGATCGATTCCGTGATTATCAAAAAAATAGGAATTCAATTTGTCAAAAGCATTCAACTTCGTTTGTACGGGCAAACCCTTTCCAAATAGGACGAAGGAGGTGCGCAACCTGATTGGGTTTCTAAATACAAGGAAAGAATCTCCTCCCAGCGGAGAACTGAAGGTTCCTTTTTCTGATTCCAAATGATGCTTGGTAGTTAGAAGCAGATGAAAATCTTCGCTGCTGCTTCCCTCTGGCATTCCTAGTCGGACCTGTGGGCTGCGCTTAAACGGGTTGCGTGAAGCTTCATTTAAGATGTTTCCCATCAAGCGACTCAAGCTCGAACTCAGGTGCAGGAAATAATTTTTAGATTCAACGGTCATTCTTTTCCTTCGGGCTTTCGCCTCTTGTAAGAGTGAGTGAGCAAGTAGCATGCCAAGCACGGGTGGCGGGAAGAGCGCTCGATTTGTGCTCGGCTTTCGACTTCGTCTCAATAACGGACAGAATCGTTTGTGAGATCTGAAACGGACTACGGCTCAAGGTTGAGACGTGAAACGCGGTTTGCAAGCTCCAGCAGGCTTGCGCAGGTTTGGTATGCGTTTTGCTCAATACAAAAACAGACGGCAGCTAAAAAAGCGCCAAGCCGGACCTCAAAGAGAGAGAAGGCAGACTAAAGGAGTTACTTTTGGTTACCCCAAAAGAAAGTCAGGTTGAAAAGTTTGTGAAGGAGATGTCGGCGCTCATTCGGGCCCGGTACGCCCTCATTCAACTACAGACCTTTGAAGAGTCCAGGGCTCTGACGCTTCTTGGGGATCTTTGCCAGAAGCGGGGAAGCCGCCTGTATGTCTGGTCCAGGACTGAAGGGGTCCGGGAAGGGGCCCAGGCCGTTTCGGATGCCAAAGACCCACTTGCCGTCCTGAAGTGGTACGAAGCCGCCTCCGAGAAGTCGGTCTTGGTCCTTAAGGACTTTCACCCTTACTTAAAGGAGCCTTCTTTAGTCCGCAAACTTCGGGATCTGGGGCAGGATTTTAAGAGTAGCCCACGCAATATCGTCTTCTTGTCCTCTTGTATGCAGCTCCCGCCGGAGATGGCCAAAGAGGTCACGGTGGTGGAGCTTCCGCTGCCGTCACGAGACGAAATCGAAAGTCTTGTGAAGCGCGCGGCTGTCGTTGTGCCCGGAGCCGAAGACCTGTCGGCTAAGGCCCTGGAGGGTCTAGTCGATGCTTCCAGCGGACTCACCTACGATGAGATTGAGAACGTTCTTGCCCGAAGCATCGTCTCTGAAGGCCGCTTGGATCACCGCCTCGTGCAGGAAGAAAAGCGCCAGATTGTAAAAAAATCGGGCCTATTGGAATTTCTCAACACGCACACGGGCGACGTTGCCAACATGGGCGGTTTGCATTCTTTGAGAGACTGGCTCTACACGCGGCGTAAAGGGATGTCTGCAGAAGCGCGCAAGTTGAACTTGCCTCTACCCAAAGGAATCCTGCTCGTTGGGATTCCGGGTTGCGGAAAGTCGTTGACGGCGATGACAGTGGGACGCGAGTGGGAGCTCCCTCTCCTACGCCTCGATATGGGGAAAATCTTTAGCGGCCTGGTGGGTTCCAGTGAGAGCAACATAAGAAACGCCATCGCCACCTGCGAAGCGGTATCACCGTGTGTCCTTTGGATCGACGAAATTGAAAAGGGGCTGTCGGGGACTCAATCCAGCGGAGGATCCGATGGAGGAACTACCAGCAGAGTGTTTGGAACTATCCTGACATGGATGCAGGAAAAAAAGAGTCCCGTATTTGTGCTTGCGACGGCCAATGATATTTCGCAGCTCCCTCCGGAGTTTTTGCGCAAAGGCCGATTTGACGAAATCTTTTTCGTAGATCTCCCTTCGGAAACAGAAAGGCGCGAGATCTTCGAAATTCAGATGGGCCGCTTTGGTTGGGTGGCTTCCGACTATGATGTGGAACCTTTGGTTTCTGCCTCGGAAGGCTTCAGCGGCGCGGAAATCGAGCAAACCTTGATTGCCGCGCGCTACGATGCGTTTGGAAGTGAGTCGGAATTTTCTCAAGCGCACATTCTTAAGGCGATAAATGAGACGGTACCGCTCTCAAAAACAATGTCGGACCGTCTGGAAGCTTTGAGAAGTTGGGCCAAACACCGAGCGCGCTCGGCCTCCAGTCGGCCGGTCGCGCACCTAAAGGATGCTTTCTCACAGCGAACGGCATCCCTCGAATTACACCCTGAACCCAAAAAACGTGAACCCCAAAAAGAAGGTGGATTATGTTGAGCAATCTAAGTCGCCCGAATTTCTTTCCGGGCCAGCTGATAGATTATAAGGACTTCAACCGGCTTGCCGAGCAGGCTGACAAAAGTCTTTCCCTGCTTTGTCGGTATCTGTACACCGGCGGCGGGATCGTGATGGGTGCTTTGGAAGAGTTTGCCGTGGTACCGATGGGCGGACTTACTGTGCGTCTCAAGCCGGGAATGGGCATTCTCCCCAATGGACAAATTTTGGTTCTTACAGAAGAACGCGTGCTGGATCTGAGTGCGTATGTCGGAGGCAAGAACTCCAAAACCGTCGTCGTCAGTGTGAAAAACCAGACTCGCGGCATGGATCGCTACGCCGATGATGAAGACGCTACCATCACCGGTTTCAAGACCGAGGTCTGGGAACCCGAAGTTCTTGTTTCGACTAGGAAGTTGAGTGAACCGAGTTTAGAGATTTTTCGAGTTAGCTTAAGCCCGGAGGCCACCACTTTGCGTATGGCCGAGGCCCACGAAGAATGGAGCGCTAAACTGCTGTCGGGTGGCAAGGAAGCGCTCTTAGATGGACGGTTTAGGACCCTCATACTTCCGCATACGCTTAGCCAATTGGACGTGGAACAAAAGATTGCGGTGCGCCGGGCTTTATATTCCTTAGAGGATACCGGAAGAAAACTTGCGAAGCTGTTCTTGGTGGAAGACCCGCATGACAGCGCGCACTACCTAAGTCAGTTGCACGCGGAAGTCCTTTCGGTGCCCTACCAGCCGTTAAAAGTTTCATTTATAGCCTCGGAGTATGCAAAGCGTCTCTCACTGTACTTGGAGCATTTGCTTAACCGTTTGGGGCGCCAGCAGAGCAACCTCGATCGCACAAGCGTTTTGCAAACGATCGAAGTGCTGGAGAAACTGAGACGGCGTGAGGTGATCCCAAGGCCTACGGATCTGGGACTTCTCACAGAGGCTTCTTCCATTCTGGAAGCGGTTCTGAAGCACGCAGAAAAACGGTACAATCTGCTCAATGCCATTGAAGAGGGCCTCATTGATATGCGCACGCGCCTCGTCCCTTTGGAATCGCGCATTTCGCTCGGAGGACACGTTCTTAATCGAGTCGACTGGATTACGCTTGAGAACAAAGACAAGTACCAGATTAAGGCTGATGGCGTGCACAGCCGTGCCGTAACCACCAAATTCAAGAGCGGCGATACCCTTTCAATCAAAGGGGCGTTCATCAAGAGCGGGGTGATTTCGGTGGAGGTGAACGTTCCGAACCCCGATAGGCCTTTGATTCTGGTTCTGCACCAGTATGTGCGCCGTGCAGGCGCCCAGGTGCATTATGAGATCAATGGCAAACACCTGGTGAGTGAGTCTGGTACAGAGCTTTCAGTTCCGAATAGCTGGGCGAACTACGGACTTGTGGTTCCCGCTGAACACTTAGTGGCCCATGAGAACCGTCTGAAGATCCGCGTCGAAAAAGCGGATCTGGACTTTGGATTCTTTGACCTAGCTGTCTACCAACCGCAGACCGCTAAAGAAGCGGATGTAGTCCCGCGCACGGAGGAGTAGCCATGAGAAAACTTGGACATCTCTTAAAAGCCTCTGGAGTTTTTGTAAAAGAGCTCCTGCGACCCAAGGACCGCGTGGCCGGGTATTCGCCAAATGGACACACGCTTCTTGAGGGATGGGAAGAAGCCCCCGAGGAGAGAATACTGGCGAGATGCCAGCAGCAACAAAAGCTTCGTCGGGCGCAACCGCGCCGGCTCGCTCTTTACTGCTTTGACGGGGCCCACCAGGGAGAAATCCTATTCGCCGGAAAATCTTTTGAAACACTTGGGCGAGCAAAAAGCAGCAGCTTGGTAATGACACCGGTCCAGAATGAAGACTTCCGCAGCTATCAATTGATGATCAACGGGGTCCGAACACTTATCGCGGAGCCCGGAACCGTGTTCAAGCTCAACGGGCACGAGGAGCAACAGGGGGAGTTGTTCGATTATGACGAAGTCGAGCTGCTGGGAAATCGCTTCTTGGCTTTACAGGTGGATGCGAGTCCCAAGGAAATGCGAGGTCAATCATGAACCCAATAGCGTCAACTAGCGCCATCCAGTCCAAACTGAGTGGGGCAAATTTAGTTACAAAAATTCAGGTCTATTTCTCCCTCTTGGTCCAGGGAATCAAAAAGCGGTTCGCAGCCGCGGCGGAAGCTTTTCACGATACGCTCGAAGCGGAAAAGCGCGTCGCAGTGCTGGTTGCGGAGCGCACCGCACGCGTCGCACCGAATATGCAAAAAGTTCAGCTTGGAGGCTTTGTGATTTCTCAGGCCTCCGAAAGAGTATTCCCTTTATATGACGGCCTTAATTTCTTTTCGGTCACCAAGGGAGGGGGCCTGACCGTGGTGCCGGCCGCGCGCGGTAAGGATGCGGAGTACAAGATCCGAGTCATAGATCAGGAAGTCTTGTTGGAATGCCAGGAAGACTTTGATCGACCTCAGTCGTTAAGTTCCAATGAAACTCTTACGCTCGGGGGTGAGGCTTTTACTTTAAAGCTGTTGCCCGGTGAATATCGAGTGGATCTCAGTCGGGAGGAACAATCATGAAAAACTGGATCGCAACTAGTGGAATTCTGGTTTTGTTTTGCGGGCTTTTAGTGGCCGCGCCAAAGCCCACTGAGCCTCAACTCGTGCTTAAAGAAGTGGTTCCCGATGGGAGTGGCTTTGAGTTTCGAGCAGTGGTCTCTAACCCAACGGAGGAGAGTACTAGCTTTGAAGTTCTGACTGAGGAGGGGAAATCACTTGGTGGAGTTGGAGGCGGTACCAAGGAGCCCGTGAATTTGTGGCTAATGGTGGACTCTTCGACGCTGTGTCGAAAGAACAATATTGATGAACGCGTGAACCGGCTGACACGTAAGCTGAAATCTCATTTGAATCCGGATTCGCTGGTTAGCTTGGTTTCCTATACCAACACCACATTGGAAATTCATCACAACCACCGACCTGTGCGTGAGATGGAAGAGAGTATCGTAAGTTGTGACAATTCGCTGCTCTCCACGACGTTTGAAAAGCCCTTGGAGCACTTGCTTAGTGCGCGGGAAACAAGCGAACTGCCCACCATTGTTTGGGTTTTTACTTCGGGTAATATCGATCTTTCCAAGGAGATCCTCGCACAACTTAAGAAACGCAATGTGGAGTTACATATTGCTCTCTACAATCCGTTTGTGGCCTCGGAAATCCGGCCAGTTCTTACTGAAATTCAGGACAGCCTGGGTAAGGAAAATGTTCGATTTTCGACCATAGCGGCGGACTCTCCAATTTTGCCTGAAATGCGTCGCCGACTTTCGTTTTCTCCTCCGTATGACTTGCGTGGAAAAAGAGTCCGGGTTCGTCTTCAGGCAAGTTTCGGAGACAAAAAGATCGATAGTGCACCTTTCAATCTCAATGTCCCTGAGGGCAACGTTTTCCTGGAAAAGTACCTGCGCGTGGCGTTGTGGCTGGCGCTCGGCCTGCTAGGCCTTTGGTTGTGTTTGCGCATCGTAAATCGGTACCGGACCAAGGTATGCTCGGACTGTGGGCGGACACAGCGGCACACGGATCCCGGCTGTTTATTCTGCCTAAAAGACCGAGACGCATTTCTGGTTGGAAGCTTTAACGTTCGTGATAAGCACAAGTTAGGACATTCGGACTTGGTGCGTCTTATCTCGGATAGTAGCGAAATTGGTACCCACCGACGCAGCGTGGTGCCTTTGATCAAATCTAATCAGAAACGACGGGCCTGCTATGTTACGATCATCAGAGAAGCATTGCCGAAGAACCGCTTTGCCTATCGCTTGGTTCGCAATGCTTCGGATAGTTCCATACAAATCTCAGTAAACAGCAACCCGATTCAGAAAGACCGGTATTTGGCGTCCGGAGATGTACTTCAAATAGACGGCGCCGAGTTTTCTTTCTACTCGGGTATGGAGGATTCTGATGTGGCTTAGGATGGCTTCATTTTCCCTTGTAGCGTTGTTGACGGCTTGTGCAGGTGTTCCGATTGTACCGCCCGAGAGGCTGGGCAATACGGATCAACCGGTACGAGTGCAATTGCCGGAGCGGGGAAAGATCGTCATCAGCCAGGAGCTGCGCAAGAACGTCACTGCATTAAATTGCAGAGAATTCAGCAAGCGCTTTCAGGTTGAATTGAAGCATACTTCTTACAACACCAGGATCCCGATGCATGCGAGCTGTACGCTTCGCAAGAACCACGTTGTTCTTTACCCGAGAAATTTCCTGGCTCCCGGTGATTATCGCTTGTCGATTGATCGCAAGCAGGCCTGGCGCTACTTTTTTGGCAAACCAGAGCTGCTCGTCCGCTATATCAATGCGGATTTCAAGTCGGATTCCGATCAAGTAATGACAGGGGCTACTCCGGCACCGAAAGGAAGTAAGATTGAGGGAGAGGTTAATTACAGCCAAGGCGATCGAACGGATTGGTTTCAGGTGGACGGCGAAAACGGGATGGTTTCGCTGACGCTTCTTGGAGAGAACAACGGCAAGGAGATCGATGTGACGGTTTTCCGTGCCGATGGACCCAAGGCGAAACCGCTTTTCAAACTCCAACATGGCAAGGCCCTTACCGCGCGTTTGGGTAAGAGCGATATTTTTCTTCGCGTCCGAGGGAAGCGCTACTCCGGACCCGTGAAATATTCAGTCTTGCGCCGTGATTTCCCAATTACACGCGTAGTTTCGGTTCCTGTTATCGATAGCTACCGTGTGTCGGATTCCACATCGATGCTTCTCTTGGAGGCAGTAGATGGAATGGCAGTCAAAGATGAATTGTCCATTAAAGGAAAAAAGATGAACGGGGAACTCATTTCTCTGGGGCAATGTTTGGTTACGTCTGTAGAGGGTGGCCAGGCAAGCTGTAAATTGCCGCGAGTGCCCAAGGTCAACATCGTTGAACTTCGAGCACAGGTGAAAGTACAAGGTTAGGGATTTCGGAGGTATAGGATGTTTGAATCCGCAATCAGTCAAAGTGGTCTAATGCCGGTGATGGCGCGCGCTATTGTGCGCGAGAACAACGATCCGGACAAAAAAGGACGGATTCGCGTTGAGTACCCCTGGTTTCACGGAAATTCTGCCGAAATGCCTTCGGAATGGGCACGTCTGTGCATGCCTTATGCCTCCAAAGAAAGTGGTTCTTGGTTTTTGCCGGAGATCGGCGATGAGGTGATGGTTTATTTTGAAAACGGCAACGTAGATTTCCCGATCGTGATGGGTGCGCTTTACAATCCAAAAAATACTCCGCCGAGCTCGGGTCGTGACGGAGATCATAATGATAATAACAAGAATGATCTGAAGTTTATCCGTACCCGTTCGGGACACATGATTTGCTTTGACGATTCAGACGGGAACAGTGGGATCGTTGTTTCGGACAAAGATAACCGCCGCATCGAACTGAACGGTAAGGACAAAAAGATCACAATCTCCGATGAAAAGGACAATCAGATTGAGATAGAAGGTCCAAAGATCTCTATTAAGAATAGTCAGGGAAGCCATTTTACCGTGGATGGCTCTTCTATCGTGGTGCACTCGAGTAGCGAGATCAAGCTTGGGGAGAGCGCGGCGCACGCCCTAATAAAAGGAGATCTCTTCCAGTCCTTATTTAACTCTCACGTCCATGGCACTGCCTGGGGCCCGTCGACCCCGCCGATGGCCCCTATGACTCCGGCAGTTCTCAGCCAAACGTCGAAAACCTGTTAAGACAACGTGCATACTGTTTAGGACCTCTACAACGCCGTTGGGCCTGTCAATTGTATTCCCGGAGTGTAATTGTGAAATCTACTGTATACCGAGAGAATACAATATTTTCAATTAGTTAGCCTTGCTAGAATAAGAGGATGCAACTCGGTATTGCCAGGGGGACGGCCATCGCGGCCGTGGCGCTCATCCTGTTTGTTGGAACAGTTGAAGCGCGTTCAATAAAGGAGATGGAGCGCATCGCACAGAAAGCGCCCAGTCTCACTGCCTTTCTATCTAATACGGCTTTACTCGAAGAATACCGCAAGGCCGTTGAAGCGTACTACGGTCAAGCGCGGTTCAATTGCCAAAGCTATTTGGAAATCATCGAAGAGTTGAGAGCGCTCAGTAAGCGCGTTCCCGCGGTGGCGCAAAGCATCTGGCAGCCCTGGCATAATAAGAACTCAGTTTTGATTCTGACCCCCGGCGGGCATGCCTACAATTTCCGATCGGTACCGCGAAAGATACACACACTCTGGAGTTACGCGACGGAGAACTATTGCGAGAACGAAGTTTGTACCAATCTTTTTGTCGAAAATAAAAACCGCGGAACAGTCTTACTCGGGCGTTGGACTTCCACGATCGCGGGTTCTCAAGTCCAGCTCGTCGAAAAAGACGGACGCTATTCCGGGATGGCACTATTGCTGACTCCCTTTAAAAAGGACGGCAAGACCTACGGTCTGGTTGATGCCTACGGGGATCGCAAGACGCTATCTGCGCCGCTTCGAGTCCTGCACACTAAAAGCGGGAAGGCTCTGGAATCCACCTTACTCAACGCGTGGCTTGAAACAACGAGTGCCGCCAAGCCTGAATGGCTTGCGGGCTTTTTGGTGCCAGCCGTTTCTTCAAGCGCCACCGGTGTGGCTCTGACTCAAGCGTTTTCGCCGCACAAATTGAAGCCTCAAATGGATGAGGGTTTCTTACCTGTCGATCCCCTTGCTGGGATGATCGGCAAGCATTTGGCGAAACAGTGCGGGATGCCCGAAACCGTGACGGCCTCGCTTCAACCGTCAGTCAGTAAAAGCAATAGCGGCTTTTTCCAGGTGGTTGTGAACGGGGATCCAAGCTTCGGTAAGCTTGTTGTGGGATCCGGAAATGGAAGTGCAGATATTTTTGGCGGGGAAGTGGCTCCGAATGGCGTCATAAAGAACGCCTTGAATGCCGGCAGTGGTGTTCAGAATAGCGGAGACGGAATCAGTGCGGCTAACCCCTCAGGCGTAAGCAAGTCCACTTTTGGCGCCAACGGTAGCGGCGCGGGCTCTAGCGGCGATGGAAATTTGTTGGGCAAGGCGGGGGCTGATGTGGCGTCCAACGGAAGCGCGGCGAGTCCCTCAGCTCTTGGCAGTGGTTCACCCGACTCTTTCGGACTCGATCCTTCGGTCCACGGACTCGGGGATGGATTGAGTTCCGGGAGCAACCCGTCTCACAGCAAGAAGGCTCCTACCTTGCCTCATGCTTTCTCCAATAACTCAAGTCCCTCAAATCTTCCGGGCGCGGGGAGCGAACCTCGCGATCCCGCAAGTGTGCCGCCCACAGGCGACGCCGCACCTGAAAATACACCCGCGGTTGCGTCAAGAGATCGCGGCGTAACGGGCGAGCCCAGGCAGGGAGTGACGCCGACAAAACCTGAGAAGCCGCCAGAAGCCTTTAACCCATTTACAGATAACGGCGCCGACAGTCTAGGCGACGCCATAAGAGGCGCCGTCCCCTCCACTGATGTAGGCAACGCTTTAGGGGATGCTGCAGCAGGAGCGGGCTTAGGCAACGCGCAAATCCCGCGTCGGGAAGAACCGCCGCGGGAAGGGCCCAAACCGGAACCGCCTGATCGGACCCGTCCTGACACTAGGCCGCCGGGCGATCAGGTGGAGCAACTGAGTGCTTTTGAGCAGCTTTCGAGGGTAGTGGGGAATCCCAAGGCTAAGATTGATGAGAGCCTGTTTAGGCGGGCAATTGAAGAGGCTGGAACTTTCAAAGGTAAGAAGAAGGAAGCGGCTCAACAAGTCATCAGTAACGCGTTGGAAACATCCAACCGTAAAGGGCTTATCAAAACGATGCAAGACGTGAAGACGCCTGGTGGCCAGGAGGTGGCCCAGGTCGCTGCGGATCTAGCGCTTACCCGAGAAACCTGTCCCCCGGAAAAGGGTGATGTGCCTGAGGGGAGCAAACAATGATACGCATCCTTGGCATTCTTACTTTTGGTTTGGCGCTCGGCGCCTTTGCCCGGGTACCGGAACGGGATTGCAATGCTGTAATGGACCTGCAAGTTCAGCGAGGACTTAGCGACGAGCCAAAATACCTTACGCAGGTAGCCGACTACCTTGAGGAACACTGGGATCTCGCGGAAACGGCACTCAAGGCTACGGTAGGCTCCACTACGGTGGAGTTTGGAAGAGCGGTTGCGCGCCACTTAGATCTCGGCAGCAAGTATTCACCTTCTGCAATTTTGAAATCGCTATTTGACGGCAAAAAGGGCGGCAATAAGAGCGTGGTTTTTTACGGGTGTACTCAGAAGATGAAAATTGGCGACCGAGAGGTCATTGTACCCACTGATGGCTCCTACTTCTCTATGGATCCGGATGTCACACAAGGTGCGAAAATGAAGGCAGAGCCGATCGCACCTGGAGACAAAGTTACTATCGTGAATGACACGGGTGAGATCGATCTTACTTTTATTAAAATTGGGAACAAGCTAAAAGCGATTCCCGTAAAGACTGCAACTGAGCGTTGTGAATATTGCGCGCAGTGTGCAGCTGGCGCTGCCGAAAAGAATCGTGGAACAAGCCACCAGAGTGGTCCGGTGCGGGGATCAAAAAGCCCTACACATGGGGTTCGCTCTGCGAAACAAGAACGACCTCTTGCCAATTAAAAAAAAGCCGCACCCCGTGAAGAGTGCGGCTTTCCTATTCTAAATCACGAACCTAAAAGCTAGGCTGCTTTGAGACTCGCGGATTTTTCACCCGTGGCCCAACGGCGGTTTAAACGCTTGTACGTACGAAGCGTTTGGCCGTAGTTGCGGTTCGCGCTCGTCGCGTGCTTGCGGATCTGTTTGTTTACGAAGTTGTAGTAGCTGCGGTGCAAGTGCGCGCCGAGGAACTTCTTGAACCAACCCGTGGGATAGTTTTTTCCGACCTTGAAACGTTTACCAAAGCGGCTCACTTCTCTCTTCATCTGCGTGAAGAATTGATTTGCTTCCGTGCCGTGCACGAAATTTCCACAGAACACCTGGGTGTTGCCGTAGAAAAAGCCGACTTCATACCCATTTCCCGCAGGCTTTAGGTAGCTGCGGCAGGTCGTCTTTCCGTTACGGTAGTTCTTTGTCTTCATGAGTATCTCCTTAAGGTTACTTGCTGCGTAAATCGGAAGGCTGAGTCGAGATAATTAGAGGAAAATATTGGCGATTTTCTCAAACTCGGGCTGCGGACCAGATGGTTTTTGTTTAATTATTTCAGGTTCTTGCGCCGTCGCTGCTGTGTTTTTTCAATTACCGTTCATGGAACGGCGCTACTTTCTTAGATTTTCGGAGTCTCCTATTCTAATGAAACAAAGTTATTGGGGGAAAAATGAACCGACGCATCCGCATCCTTGCTGTTCTGGGGGCCCTACTGCTTCTTACAGGGACCGCGCTCCGCCTTAGCGCTTTTGGTGGCAATGATCCGCAACCGATTTACCTCGTCACGTCTCACCACCCGCATGATTTGGAGGCTCTGGCCCCATATACTCTCCCACACATGGACGAAGGGCGCTTGAAAGTCGTCAAGCTGCGCAAAGATTTGGATGAATTGCCTGCGCAGATACAAAATCTGCTCCGAAGAGTGCGACCGTCGGAACTTAAGAGCTACTTTCCCGAAATACCTTCGCGCTCTCTCAAGCGGCGTGTGGAAGTAGAAGAGGTGCTCAAAAAAATCTCAAAGACTAAATACCAAGATTATTTGACCTTCCTGGCATCCTTTGAAGATAGGGACGTGGCCGGTCTGGATCGCAAAGCGAATTCGGGTAATGAGCGGGCCGTTAAATGGCTGCAGGAAGAATTTGAAAAGCTCAATTACCGCACTTCTCTACATTGCTACAAGGCACGGCGCTATGCTGAAGAGTGTAACGTTGTGGCCGTAAGGCCGGGCCGCGAGCTACCTGATGAGTGGGTGGTGGTCGTAGGGCACTTAGATGATGTCGGTCACCATCAGGCAGGGGCCGACGACAATGCAAGCGGTGCCGTCGCTCTTCTCGAGATGGCCCGAGTGCTGAGTGAGCAACCCACCGCTAAGACGCTCGTTTTTCTTGCCGCCAACGGTGAAGAGACTGGACTAGTTGGGAGTAAGGCTTATGTAAAATCGCTTAGTGAGTCAGGCGAGCTCAGCAAAGTGAAGTATTCGATAAACATGGATATGATCGGCTACAACGAGAACGGCGTTATCGATATCGAAACCAACAACGAGTTTGAGTCAGAAGCCAATTGGTATTCAACCCAGGTTAAAACCTATACTCGATTGACCCCCAATATTACGATGCCGGCCTGGGGGAGCGATCATGTCCCTTTTCTCAATCAGAAGATACCGACTATCTTGACCATTGAACACTGGGATACGAAGACCCCTTGCTACCACCAGTCCTGTGACAAGCTGAATACCGTCGCTTGGGACTATGCGATGGAAATCGTGAAACTCAACGTCGCGGTAAGTTTGCTAAAGGCCGGAATGCTCTAATGAAGGTGTTCGGTTCCCGGCGAGGACCACTGTCTCGCGAGCATCTCGGCAACCGATCGAACGGCTGTTAAAAGCTTTTGGCTTTTGAAATATTCGGCTTGCTCACTCGCACAGTTTAAGACTCCGAACTGCTCGCCCTGCGCCTCCAAAGGGACGATGACCACGCTTCGAAATTTTGGACGATCGTGCTTTTTCTCGATAAGGATGCCTTTACCGGTTTTTGCGCAGGTTCCAATGGGCGGTAAATCAAAAGGCGCTATTTCCCGCGGTTTCTCTCCCGACCAGGCCAGTAAACGGGCTACGCGCTCGTCCTCGTCACGCTCGTAGACGCTCATGGCGTCCGCACCCAGTTCTTCCCGCAGGGCTTCGATATGTGCCCGAATGTAGGCTAAAAAATGCTCGGACAATGCCGCCTCCGTGGCGCTCAAGCTATCATGCCCGGCCCTCCTTTGTCTTTAACTTTTGGGTTTTAAGACCGCCTGGAGCGGTGTAGGTTTATCGAAATTTTTTTGTTAAGGGATCGAGTGGTGCCCCGTGGCACCGGGATTTCCAAAGCCCAGGAGAGGGAATGTTACGCTCAGAAATTATCGGTGTGGGTTCTTACGTGCCGGATCGGGTGCTGACGAACTTTGACATGGAAAAATTTTTGGACACTTCGGACGAGTGGATCCGCAAGCGCACCGGCATCGAGCAGCGTCGCTGGGCAGCGCTGGGGCAGTGCACTTCCGACCTGGCGCTGGAGGCATCACAAGAGGCGCTGAAGAGCGCCGGTGTCGCGGTCGCCGACATCGACATGATCATCTTTGCCACTCTAACGCCGGATCATTTCTTTCCAGGCACAGGATGTTTTTTGCAGGAGAAACTTGGAGTGCCGGGCATCGCAAGTTTGGATATCAGACAGCAGTGCACGGGCTTCATTTACGGTCTTTCGATCGCCGACCATTTTATTCGCTGTGGCACTTACAAGAAGATCCTTCTTGTCGGATCTGAGGTGCACTCCAGCGGGCTTGACCGCACCACCCGCGGTCGCGATGTCACGGTTTTGTTTGGAGATGGGGCGGGGGCCGTTGTGCTTTCCGCGAAAGAGGTTTCTGATTCCGATCGGGAGTCATTTGTCTTGGGTTGCCACCTACACGCAGACGGTAGAGGCGCAAAGGAACTGTGGATCCCGGCCCCTGGATCCGCCTTGGGGCGGCCGGATCGTATTGATCACGAAGTGCTGAATGAAGGCCTGCACTACCCGCACATGAACGGCAAGAAAGTCTTTATTGCCGCAGTCACAAAGATGGCGGAGTCCTTAACAGCCTGCTTACGCGAACATGGCGTTACCGTCGACGATGTGGATCGGTTCTTCTTTCATCAGGCCAATTTGCGCATCAACGACGCTGTTGCCGAGCAGTTGAAGATTCCCGCCGAAAAGGTTTTTAACACGATTCAGAAGTTTGGAAATACGACTGCGGCTACGATTCCACTTGGCATGCATGAAGCCTTGAAAGCGGGCGAACTCAAGAAAGGGATGCTAGTGGCCCTTGCGGCTTTTGGCAGTGGGTACACCTGGGGCTCGTCGCTTTTGCGTTACTGATTTTTTAGAAATTTTGTTAAGGCGTTTTGTAGCGCCTGCGCCAGCTGCTTCTGGTTATCTACCGTGCTTAGGTATTTTTCATCTCCTTCATCGACGATGAGACCTAATTCGACGAGTACGGTGGGGGCTACTGCGTTCTTAACCACGGCGAGTTCATTGTATTCATAAATCCCGAGATCGTCATCCAGCAGCGTCCGGCTCTCGCCGGGCACTCGCTCTGCGTGGTGCAGTGTTGGCTTTCGTCCCAGTTTTAGGAACTCTCGACCAATCAGCTCCGCGAGTGTACGCGAGCGATCGGCATACTCACCACGGGTTCCGACGAAGAGGGAGAACCCGGTCGCGGGCTCACGTGTAACCCAACCGCCGTCGGCCCGCTTTTCTAGATAATTCTCCTGCATAGAATCATGGTGAATCGAGAGCACGGCATCGGGTTTTAGAGCGCGAATTTTATCTACGCGCTCTCGCAGCGAAAGATTTTCGTCCTGTTTCCGGGAGAGCGGTGCCTCAAACGCTTTCTGTTGCTCAAGCGTCTTTTGGAGTAGCGCACTAAACCTGTCGTTGTAGAGCACTTCATCTTTTCCGGTAGAACTTCGTACGCCCGGCGATTCCGGCGAATGGCCAGGATCAATCACCACTTTGGGTTTGCGGAAAGCGGCGCAAGGATCAGGCCGGTTCGGGTGGTTCGTAAACCAAAGGTAGTCGGCAGGCTCATGACCGAAGTCTTCCGCCGTGGCGGTCGGTTCATGCACTTCCGTGAACTGTACCGTTGCGATTTTCTTTTTTGGAAAAGCCTGATGGATGTAAAAAGGGACTCCATAGTCGTCGCGCGTGTGCCCGGCACCGGCAAGTAAGAGCGCATTTTTTTGCTGGGAGAGTTGGTAGGCCATGTAGAGATCTTTGTACTTTTGAACTAGCGCCATTCCTGAAAAATATTTTTTGGGCAACTGCCCACAGTGCGATTCATCAAGCAGCTGTTCGAGTTTCTTGTCCCATTTAGGACGTCGCTCCAAGCCGCCGAACTCGCGGAATACTTTGGCAGGGAGAGGGCCGGGTTTTCCCGCCCGTATCTCTTTTAAGTGCTCCGGATCCAAAGCTCCCGCAAGGACTGTAGCCCCCGCTTCTTTGATAGATCTAAAAACGGGTTCAAAAAGAGAAAAGTCGGGCCAGCCGCTCTTTGCCCAATTCAAGATAGTTTCCAACTCCGACAGTGGGGCCGTATTGGCATTTTTTGCCTGAGTGGGATCAAGGTGTTCCATAACCACTGCGGTGGGTTTTAGCCGTTGGACTATTTCTGCTTGGTATTGGTGGTGTACCGGGTTGTCGTGCGCTTCTCCGAGTAGCACATAGTCGGCGGCCCGGAGCGCGGAATATAACGCTTCCTCCGAGACGAACTTTCCAGCGTGTACGTCCCAGATCTTTCCCGAAAGTGCCGGGTTAGTAATTTGGTGTTGGCAACTGCCCAATAGCAGGGAGGCCACCAGGACGAATCCGAATCTGAATGAAATTGACTGAGCCATTTACAAGAGTGCTTTTATTATAGTCGCTTAAGCTAAACGCATGAAATCGTTTAAGAATGCTGCTAAACCCTCGGAATCCCTAGGAAAACCTAGACACCTTGGCGGTGGGACTCGTGCTTGGCTTCTACGGCAGGGATTTTGCTCTACTTTAGAGAACGAAAGTCCGCGATACCGATTTACTTGGAGCAACAGAGGGGTCCCATGGCAGCTGATCGCCGCCGATTTCCACGAATGGCCTTACCGGGCACCGTATACGTCCACGATGGGCAAAGCATGCACGCTGTTACCCTGGTCGACATTGGGCTAGGCGGAGTGGCGGTATTAGGCGAACCCAAGTTTCGTCTCGGAGCTGCCGTGCGGCTCGTCGTTAAGTCGGGGTGGCTAGAAATACCCCTGCAGGCGCGCGGCATCGTGGTACGCACCGACTATTCCCAGCCGGCCTTTGCTATTCAATTCACCGTTACCTCGGTTCTCTTTGAAGCGGTTCTGTACCGCGCGGCCAAGGCCCACGGAGAGCCCAGTTGGAAATGGGTGGCGGCCTCGTAAGCTAAGTAGCTGAAATCACAGTAACTTGTGTGGTAATTCCACCTATGCTACACTGCGCCGCTGTTAAGCCATGAACCTTTCTGAACGCAATCGGGCGCTGTACGCGAAGTTCTTGAATTTCAAACCTTCACGTGGAGATGAACGCCGTCTTCGAATTCTGGAAAAAACGATCGAGTTGATCGGATCGGGTACCGGAATCGAAGGGACTTCTTTTGAATCTATTGGGAAGTCTTTAGAGATGTTGCGTGCGCACGTCGCGTATTACTACCCGGATCGCGAAGCGCTCGTTGAGGCGGCGATCAAGCTCGTGATTTCTACTGTGCAAAACTACACAGTTGATTTTGTGCGCGAGGCTCCCGACGAAGGTTTTGGCAAAGTGGATGGCTTCGTCAACGGAACTTTCGCGTGGGTTCGAGACTTTCCCACTCATCCGAAAGTGATCTTGCTTCTCTACTACTATGCAAGTTTCAATAAGTCGTACAAAGACATGCACGATCGAGTTCGCACGCTCGGCGCAGATCGCCTGGCGGCTGCGATTGCCGAGATTCTTCCCGCAAAAAAACGCCGGCAAGCATCGGCCGTTGCCAAATGGATTCAGAGTCTATTGACCGGGCACGTAATAGACTACATTACAACCCATCCTTCGGCCGACCTCGATAGTGTACGAAAGAAGTCACTTCGCGAAATCCACGCGTATCTAAAGACCATTTAAGTCTTCTTACATAAGCCCCTCCTTCTACAGTCTCGGAAGCTAGCACCTGCATACTTATACGCAAAGATAAATATTTTATACCGCGGTATAAGTTTTTGTTGACCGGGAAATTTCGGAAGGGCAAGAATGGTGCCCTCAAATGAGGAGGGGTCATGAAAAGATCACAAATAATTCTATTGATTGGAATGTTCGCTGTTTTAGGAGTGGGGCGTGTATACGCCATGGAAAGTGAGGGAAGTGGTGGTAAGGGGGTCAACATACGGGTCAACCCGCTTGGTCTAGTGCTGGGAAGTCTGTCTGGTGATGTGGATTTTCGAGTGTCTGACAAAGTTACGGTGGGCCCGAGTATTGGTTATTTGTCCGCAAATTTCCTCTTTGCTGAACTCTCGGGTTTAGGAATTGGCGTGCGTGCTAACTACTACTTGAGCGGCGATGCGATGAACACCGGTTGGTACGTCGGTCCGAGCGCCGGACTATCGGTAGTTTCTGTGCGTGCCTTGGGTTCTCAGGGATCTCAAGCCGGAATGTACATTGGCACCGTCGTGGGTCGTCAATGGGTTTGGGAAAACGGTTTAAACGTGAACTTGGCGTTCGGTGCCAGCTGGTACAGCAACGGCGATACCATCCAGGCGGATAATGGTGGAACGATCAGTGTACCGTTCTATCACGGGTTTCAACCGTCTGGCGAAATTTCACTCGGTTATGCCTTTTAGGGGGGAACATGAAAAAGTTAACTTCAATTCTTCTGGTGGCGCTGGCGTTCGTATTTAACGCCTGCGCCACCTTGCAAGTGGATAAGCCCGCGGTCAGCGCGGTAAAGAAAATTGCCATCGTAGGTTTTTCGGTGGAACAAAAAGAGCCCGAGGGGTGGAAGTTCGGTTCTTCACAGAACGATCTTCCCAACTGGGGCGCGGGTCTGGTGCAAGCCGCCCCACACGCGAGTTCGATTTACGCGAACGTCGGAAAAACTCTGGCCAAAAAATTTCGCTGGCAAGTCCTTGGGGCCGACGGGCTAAGGAAAAACGCGAGTTATTCTAAACTCTTTGATGAAAAAATGAAGGGTTGGCAGAGTCGCCCGCCGACGGCAAGTGGTTATAAAGCCTATGGTGCCGACGGCGTCATGGATCCTTGGCCTATCGAGCGGCTGAGTCCCGAGGAGAGAAAGGCACTGGCGAAATCGCTGGGCGTCCAGGCCTTGGCGGTTGCACGCGTGAAAGTCGAACTCGAAAAAGGCGGGGGACTAGAACGCCTCGTGGGAGCCGGGGAACTCAAACCCAAAGCGACCATGCAGTTCACGCTCTACGCCAAGGATGGCGGCGATCCAATTTGGCAAGACCTCCAGGCGGTGGGGCCGGCCGTCGAAAAAGGCACGCAGCACGTTTTGGGCATTACGTCTTTTGAGTCGCTGCTTTCTCAAAGTGTGGAAGCGGTCAACAAATCGCTTAGCAAGCTACTTGCCCGCTATGACAAGGGAGAATAGCGCCAGGGCACTCATCTCCTTGTGCGCTACAGAGTTCGTCGCCGAAACCTAGTTCGCTCGCGGCTGGGCAACGGCGGCGGCCGCGGGTCGACCCGAGGCCTGGGGCTCTGGTTGTTGTTGGGCCGCACGCCTTTGAATGAGCTCTCTGAAAACCTCGCCCCAAATGCGGTAGGTTTCCGCGAGATCTTCCAGATACTTCTCTACTGTTTCGTCTGTGTAGTTGGGGTCTCCCTGAATATAGAGGAGCGCCACATCGGGTGGCAGTGAGCGCACAAAGCTCAAGTGATCGAGGCCCAACGCGAAGGCATGCTGGAAAAGCAACTTCGTATCTTTGCCAAGTGCTCTTAGATACACGCCCGCGGCGGCGAGCCAGCGGAGGTAAAGGTCGACGTCGTCCCCATCCATCAAATCCGCTTCGCCGACGGTGTCCAGATACGCGTCGTAAGTAGAGTTTCCGTCCCCATCACTCAACGCAGTAAGTCCCAATAGGCCTTTCCAAGCCGCAATGCGCTCTGCCGTTGGGTTTGCGTACGCGGGGCCGTGCGTAGGTTCGAAAGCAGGATCGATCTTCTGGGCCGCTCGCAGTGCCTTTGTCGTGTCCAACTTGGCCACGGCGGCAAACGCCGGCTGCAAGAACGTCGGGACGGGGTTCACGGTCTCGGCGCCCGTCTCCTCGGCAACGGTATAACCACAAAGGCCGGCAATCCAACTGCGAATACCGGCCTCAGCTGGGGCACAAAAGAACGACAAAGAGAGAACCGCCGTGAGGGCGATTTGCTTGAGCATGACTATGATTCTCCGACGCATGAAAAGTTTCGTGCGTCTTTTAACATTCAGACACGTGGGGTCAAGGGTTTAGTTTGGGGATTAACGGCCAGCGACTGCGCGCTTTAGCGAAGGGGTATAGTCGTAGCGCACGTAGCGGCTGTACTGCTTGGGGCTAATGTATTCGTTGTAAAGCATGCCCTTTAGGATGTTGCGGAGCTTTTCCCGTTTCGCCTCCGAGACGTGCCGGTTTTGCACAAGGCTATAAAAGTTGCGCCTGGGCGAAGGCAGCAAAAGGGCGATGAAGGCGCCCTCGGCGGCATTGATCTCGCTTGGGGGCTTGCGAAACACGTTCCGGGCAACTGATTCCGCGCCGAAAATATCCGGTCCAAATTCTGCGAGATTCAGATAAATCTCCAAAAGCTCATTTTTGCTGAACGTGGCTTCAAGACGCCGGGTCAGAATGACTTCCTTGAGCTTTCTGGTGAAGGTCTTGCTGTCGTCGAGAAAGAGGTTTTTGGCCACCTGTTGGCTGATGGTGCTTCCCCCGAAAACGGGCCGCCCCTTTTTTAGGTTTGCGGCGAATGCCTGCATGATGGCCCCGTAGTTCACTCCATCGTGTTCAAAGAAGCTGCGGTCTTCGCTCAGAACTACGGCGTAGAGAAAATCCCGGTTAATCGCCGACAAGGGTACCCAAATGTGCTTGCCCCCGCGTTTCTCAAAGCGCTCGTAAACTTGGCCGCGCGCCACCTTTTTTAGGGCGGTGAAGTTCATGGACTCTACGTCAGGAAGGCTTGCGAAAAACAGGTAGGTGACGAGGCCCACAAGGGCGGCAAAGCTCCAGAAGGCGACCCCTGTCGCAAAGCATAGGAACTTGAATGCCCGGATGGGGCTAGTGAATATGTGTATCAGCTGTTCTTTGGCAGAAATAGCCAAAGCTTTCGGTGACTTACGCTTTTTGTGGCTCGTCGCGGACATCGGCACTAGTCTTATCGGAGGCAGGGCGTCATCTTTGAAGCCGATCCGCAGCCCAATTTAGCGCGTAGGTAGCCCAGCTACTCCGGCCCACTTATCGCCGCGCACGACGGCTTTGGCCGCTTCGCTGGTGGCTTTCACGCTCCAGATTCGGGACTTGGCGTTTGTGGCAGTGGGTTGCTCGGTAAGCGCCCAGACGTAGGGTTCTTCATAGTTTCTGTTGGCGACCCGGATGACGGCCTTCACTTCAAAGTTAGAGTCCTCGAATTTAGGGGCCACCCAGATTGATTCCGCGTGTACGCCCGCGGTCCGCAAACTGGCGACGCGATCTTCGAGGATCTTTTCGATGGGTTCTCCGCGCAGTTTGTATTTTTGTACCGCCCGAAGGACGTTTTGATTGTCTGAACTACACGCCGAAAGCAGAACGCTCAGCGCGAGCATAACAAATAGAATTTTGGACTCCATCTCAAGCCCCCTTGTCTGGTTCCGGCTTCAGTCTAGTTCCGAATTGTGGAGCAAATTGGAGGCAAATCGGAAGCTTTTTGAAAAGAGTAAGGCCAGCTAAATATTTGGATTTTAAAGCCATTCCCCCCAGGCTGGGCCTGGGGGGACTAGGAGGGGACAGGGAAAAACGACGGGAATCAGGACTTAGAAGCGCTCCGCGCAACGTAGGTTCTCGGACGTGCGCAGCTGGGCTTGCAAACAGGCCTCCCAGTTGGAGAAGCGTCCACCTGCTCCGTAACCGTAGCCCATCGGCATGGCCGGACCGCAGGCCGAAAGGACCACCGTAAAAACTATTGCCCCAAGGATAAAGACGACCGAACTTTTCATGATTCACTCCCTTCTCTAACGCCGTTGTCGGCGTTGATTATTGGTAATACAAAGCTTGTGCCAGGTTTTGAGAGCTGCAGCAGGCACGCTGCGGAGTAGAAAACCGAGTTAGACTTGCGACGCTCTCAGGAATGAACATTTCGATTTTGAGAATGCTTTACGGCCTTCGAATCTGTTCTTAGAATTATTTTCGCAGGTTGAGTTTTTGCTGTGGACCTAACAATGGCGAGAGTCAGGCAGTGAGTGTGGAACGCGTACTATTGATCGGATACCGATCCGGAGTGGTAAAAGCCTTGCGCCGCTTTGGCGTTCCGTTTGCGCTTTGGACGCAGAAATCTGTCGCGCTCAAGACTGAGCCGCTATTTCAACTGCATTCGGATATCCCCGCACCGCACAAAGAAATCGAAGCGGTGTTGGAGAATTTTCGCGCGCACGGGCCGTACACGCATGTGCTTGCCGGTACTGAGGGTGCCGTCTACGCCGCGTCTGTTGCTCGACGATTTTTCGATGCCAGAAAGAGCCGCCATTCCACAGTCATTAAGTGTCACGACAAGCTATTCATGAAGTCCCACCTCAAACGCCACGGTGTTCCCATGACGGAGTTCATGCGTTTTAAGGAAGAACTCCCCCCGGGCCAGGTCTTAGACAAGCTTGGCGTTCCCGTCGTCGTGAAGGCCAGGAAGCTCAGCGGTAGCCGCGGGATAACCTACGCAGAAACCGAACAGGCTGTTGCCAATTCGGGAGATCGCTCCCATATCTTGGAGAAGTTTGTTAACGCCCCTGAAGCCAGCATCGAGTCTTTTGTGAATGGGGGGAAGATACTTTTCACCAATACCACTCAGTACCTCAAAAAAGGGCATATTAACTTGGTCCCCTCGCAATTACCGACGAAGCAGGTGGACGAGATTCTCAAGCTCAACACTCAGGTGATCGAAGCTCTAAGGATTCAGTGGGGGATTACCCACCTCGAGGTCTATCTCTCCGATTCGGGCGCCCTATTTGGCGAGATCGCTCTACGACCTCCCGGTGGGTACATCATGGAACTCATTTCTAAAGCATACGGGTTTAACGCCTGGGAAGCATTTGTCTCTGTGGAACTGGATCGTCCGTTTGTTTTTCACACGGAAGCCCGACAATATACGGCGGCACACATCCTTCATCCCGGCGAAGGGGTTGTGCGTTCAGTCAATCGTTTTGAAAAAGCCGTAGCAAACGAATTCGCGTATAAGAGTCGGCTAAAAGTAAAAGAGGGAGACTCGGTGGCAGCGCGGGCCGGAGTGGGAGAGGATATTGGCTACCTGTTGTATGCTGCCGCAAACCCCGAAACTCTGCGTGGTGCGCTCTCCGGAGAAAGCACGCTCATTGATGTCGATTAAGTTAGATCCTCGGAAATTCGCCGAGCAGCACTTCAGAGTTCGTGTAAAGCAGCACGGAAAGTTCAGTGGCTCTCATTAAGTCCCGAATCAATTCGCGGTAGGCAAAGCGGCCCTGATTTCCGTTTTCTAAGAGAACGGAAAGAAAAAGAGTCCCACCCGCGTTCTCTATCTCGTGAACAAATTCCGTGCGTTTTACTTCTGCGTCAAAAACCTGTCCAGCAAAGAGGGCGTTGAGGATCCTTCTTCGGCACTCACCCAAGGTGACGCCGTTGCAAAATACAGAAACGTTCGTGCCCGCTGAAGACGCTTGCCGCAGGTAGCTCAAAACATCCGGGTTAGAAGTGCCAACAAAGCGGTTGCGATCCAATGCCTCGAGAACTTGATCTGGCGAGATGCCCAGGCGGAGCAATGGCTGAGCGAGGACCTCAAGAAGTTCGGCTTGTGCGATCGATTCTACGCGTGCGGCGCGCGCAACGCTTGTTAGGCAACGAAGCGTGTAGGCAAGATCGTTTCGTTCGCCCGCGGCGAGTTCGGCGGTGCAAACAGCCAACAGCAGTGCCCCCCCAATCCCCGCTAAGCGACGGTTTTCCATGAATCCTCTCCGGAGCCGCTTGTATCATCTCGGCCGCGGCGAGTGCAAGAACCCCTCCGTAAGTGATTAGTATTTAAGAAGAAATGTATGTGCTCGCAATGTTCTATAGTCGACTATTTGTGCGTATTCCCCGGGTTTTCTGAGCCTGCTTAGGCACAGGAAAAGGGCCTCCTTCTTGCACTGACAAACGAGGAATCTGTTTTTAAGCAGCATTCTTTTTGTATGCGGATAGTAAGGCCAATTCTATTTCTGCTGTTGCTACTGGTTTCGGTTGCCCACGCGGGCATCGATCCCAAAAAGTGCCAGGAGAGCTACGATGCGATCGCGGGGGATCCGAGTGCCCCCAAGCACTCCGTCGTGCGAGTGGTTTCTGAAAAGGGGACCGCTGAGATGCAGAACTTTCTGCGCAATGTTCTGCTGCCTGCCGTTGGAATGCGTGCGCTGAAGAGTTCTCCAGAAACTCACCGCAGCTGCAAAATAGATGGCGACTGCATGACGTTGGGAAACTACGGTGCTGACTTCGATTTGCGTATTCGTTTCGATCCTAAGGCGACCACCCCAAAAATTACTTGGGAAAAGAACGTCCGCACTTTGATCGTCCCAGAGGGATACGATTTTGCCGTGTTGAACGATGGGGGACGATCGCTAATTCGGCGTTTCCTCATCGGCCACCCTTTGCACCCGTTTGTGCATAGTCCAGTCGCGCGCGCAGAACGGCTCAGCCTTGGAGAACCTCCACTGTTTTTGAAGGAGGTTCAGGAAGAGGGTAAGGCGGCGGCGGTTCACGCCGTCGAAGACGGACAGGACAGTTTCTTGTTTGTTGCTCCAACAGGAACTGGCAAGACCGAGGTGGCCAAAGGGGTGCTTGAAACCCAACTCAAAAAGCACATCAAAAACGACGGGAAGAAAAGCAAAGACACACGACGGTTGCAGATGGTTGTTGCCCACGAGAATTTTCTCGTCGACCAGCTGCAAGGTGATGTCATGGACCTAGTCCACTCCATGAAAGCTAGCGGCAAATACCCAGGTACGGATTTTATTATTGTGCGTTGGGGGGAAGACCAGACGGATCCCAAAGGGCACACCGAAACCATTCACCACGATCTTTCGATGGAACAAGTCCTAGATCTTGCAGAGAAAGAGGGGAAGCAGGTCATTCTGGTTTCAACCATTCAAAGTTTGCAGGCAAAAACTGGAGGGCCCGAATCCGTCAATTCTGAATTCGTGCGTGCGTCGCTCGGAACTTTAGTGTTCGATGAGGCCCACCACGCAGGCGCACCCGATACCATTCCGTATTTGAACTTTTGGTTGGATAGAAGCAAGGGGTCCACCGCCTTCTTGTATGGAACGACCGCGACTCCAACTCACCACGAAGTGGACTTAATCAATGACCTCTTCAACGGCCGCGCCTATTGGGCGTACCTTGACACCCCCGAAAATTACCGATCGGGTATGGCTCGTATTGAGCGATCGGTCGGGGAAGTCGTCACGCAGCTTGAAAACTCCATCAATGAAGGTGAACTCACGCCGTTTCAATCCCATTTCTTGGATCCTGATAAGGTGGAGCAGAGACTTGTCGCCGAGCTTGGAAACCGGCTACCGGGCGATGCCCAAACCAGCTTGTTCGTCGACAAGAAAACGCTTCTTCCCGAGGATCAGCAGGGGGGTATCGCGGATGAGGACAATTTTGGAAATCGACGAGTCCTAAACCCGCTCCACTACAAAAACGTTATCACGATGTTCGAGCCCTTGTTCCTGGAGCACCAACGTGGGTTCATTGCGACTTCGTCCAAAGATGAGGCAGAAGCTTTCACGGCCGCTCTTACGGAGCATTTTAAGGGCAAGAAAGGCCGTAAGCCGACTTTTGCGTATCTCCACTCTTACATGTCTGCTTCCGACAAAAAGAAAGTCAAAGACGACTTTAAGGCAGGGAAAATAGATTTCCTCGTAACGATACGCATGATGGATGAAGGCGTGAACGTCCCCGATCTGACACTCTTCATAGACATCAATGAAAACACGCCGCCTAGGCAACTGCTCCAACGCATTGGCCGCATCTTAAGAGTCAACCCCGGCAAGCAAGATCCGGTGGATGTCGTCTCGTTCCAAAAGATCAGCGATGTGGAGATCGCCGACATGTTGGATCGATTGAACGCCATCGGGCGACGAGCCGGTACGCGTAAGCGTGATGAGGACTTTGACGGAGAAAAAGAACAGGGCGGAGGAAAAGACGGCGAGAAAGACGAGAACGATGGACACAAGCCTGAGGGCATAGATTGGCAGTCTGCCTGGCGGGATCAGCTTGGCATCGTTTGGACTGATGTCCGAATTCGCCAGCATTTGGAAGATTTCTTTATCAGTCCCGACAGAGGAGAAGGGGCGGCGTCCAAAGATCTGGCGTTACTCCGAGCCGCTTTTTTTGCAGGCAAGTTGAACGATCTGGAAAAGACGGGCGGCGACAAAATTCAAGCCGGGGGGCACTCGGCGTATGTGCGGACTATCATCAATTCGCTCATCAAGCGAACCGATTCGCGCTACCGCCGCGCTCAAGGGAACCAGGCCTTTGAAGCCAAGCTGGTTCTGGCCGAGCCCGCACTACGAGAGTGGGTACGCAAGTTCCGTGAGGATCGCCTGCGCCGCCAGGAGCTACTAAAAACTCCAGAAGGAATCGTTGCCTTGCTCCATGAAGAGGCCGGAAAGCAAGGCGGCGCGATGTCTTATGCTACGCAAAAGAATCTCGACGAGGCTGAGCGTGCGCGTATCAAGAACGATGATCAGATTGAATTCTACCAGCAGCTGCTAAATTCCAAGGGAAACTTGCTCGTTCTTCTTGCGTTCGAGAAGGCGAAAAACGGGAACTACAAGGTCCGCAACTATCTCTTTGGGGACATCGACGAGAAACTACGCTCGTCGGCCACCGTGGGCAGATGGGTGGCAGACTTTCATAAAGAGTTTAAGCGATTGCCAGCGGCAGGTGAGTTTGGATTAGAGGGCCGCTTGGCGGGGGAGCTCGCAAAAATTCAGGACGGGGATCTCAAGAGGCTGGTAGGGCACGATCCCGCGGTTGAGGCGATCCGCACCGAGCGCGAAGCGTCCCGTTTAGCCGAGGCTGCTACCAAGGCCGCCGAAGCCAAGGAACAAGAGCGCAAGAAGTTGGGGCCTCTTCCTATCGGAGACAATGCTCCGCTGTTGCTTCGCGACCCGGCGGCCCGTAGGCGAATTTTGGAAGAGGTTGAGAAAAATCTGGAGACATTAACCAAAGCAACCCGACTCAACGCCGAGTTAACGAAATACGTGGCGGATCTGCAGACACTCCGGCTGCAACTCCTAGAGTATGATTCCGCGCTTAAACTACATGAAGAAGCTGTGGCCTCTAAAGATCCCGACCTAATTATGTTCGGTGAGCAGGAAGTCCGAGCTGCCACAAAGACATTGTTAACTAGAGAGAATTTGCAGACCTTGTTGGTAGATCCGGCCGATTTGGCAAACCCGAAACCAAAAAAGCAGCAAGAGCTCACTCTCGTATTTTCGGGTCGAGAACTTGCGGTCAATAGCCTGGTGGATTTGTATGCGGTCAAAGGTATTACGGGTCTCCAGGTTGCTAAAGCGGAAGTCGTTTCTCAGACCGGTTTCAATTCGACCGTGAAGATAAAGTTTAAGGGGGATCCGGATCTCATTGATGCCCTCAGGAAAGAAACTGACATCAAGCACAACGTCGTGCATATCGAAGGTGGCAAGCCGTTTACCTCAACCGTGCAGCTTCAGGTAGATGGCGAAAAAGTGGGTGCTCAGGCAGTCATCCGAAAATACAATTTTGGGGGAAGTACCGTCGTGAGCGGGGGTGCTGGTGGAAGCGTTACGGTCGGTAATGATCCCTACTCTTTCTATAATATCTTCTCTCCGCGTTCGGCGCCTGCCGACATGGATGCGATGATGGCACAGATCCTACAGCAGGTGGGTAAGTAGTCCCCGCGCAAACAAAAGACTGCGCGCAGACACTTTTTTTGTGTAAGATCCTCGTGGAGGGTTCAGTGCTCCAGCGACTCGCAAAATTGTTTTTGAAGCTTATTGGATGGAAAATGGTGGGGGAGCCCCCAACCCTGGATAAGTTTCTTTCCATCGTTTACCCGCACACCTCAAACTGGGATTTCTTTATTGCGATGGCCGTACGGTTTGCGAGTGGGCTTCCCGTCAACTGGATCGCTAAGCACACCTTGTTTTTTCCTCCTCTTGGCTGGTTGCTACGCCGGATGGGTGGTGTCCCTGTGGATCGTACCCACTCACACAATACCGTCGAGCAAGTGGTCACTCATTTTAAATACCGAAAGCGCTTTATTCTCGCCTTGGCCCCTGAAGGCACCCGCAAGTACAAAGAATTTTGGAAGTCAGGTTTCTATCACATGGCTAAGGATTCCGGTGTGCCGCTAACGCTCGCGTACATAGACTATGCCAAAAAAGAGACAGGTTTCGGACCCGTGTTTCACCTAACGGGCGATATCCGCAAAGATATGGACCACATCCGGAGCTACTACGCAGATAAACACGGTAAGAATCCAAAAAACCAAGGCCGAATTTTGCTCCGCGAAGAAAACTAACGGCAGTCGAGTGTGCGGCCCTTGTCTTTGTTGGGCTTCTCTACAACAATGTCCTTGATCTCGACCTGGTATTTTCCTTTCTTGGGTTCGCGCAGAATAGCGAGCACTCCGTCCCCGGCATCATTTGTAATGGACACACAGGCGGCGCGGACGTTTTCGGGGGCGGCGATGTTGGCGAGCACTTCCTTACTAATGGAATCTTTCTTTTCACAGACATCCGCCTCGACGAAGTCTACGGTCTTTCCGGTATCGTCCCGGAACAGTGCCATCCATTTTTCGCCGGTTTCGACAAAAATATTTTGGGTGCCTTCCTTCGGGTCCTGACAAATGCGAAATGCCTCGTCGGCCAAAAGCCACGGCCCTACTAACATTGCGAGCACAAAGAGTCTTAACATTGACGCCTCCTTACGGCTTCGCCTAGACTTATGCGCATGACACTGGATGTCAATGCAAAGTCCCGCTCAAGGGCTTAATGCAAAGTGTCGATACTGATAGCATCATGAACCCAAAACCTTTACCTTGGTACTTTAAACCCATTGCCCCGGTGCTTACCCGCTTTCTACAGTGGCTTGAAAGCCGCGGGCTTCTGAAATTTCCCAGGCATCTTTCCACCAAAGTCGCCGCGACAATCACGCAACAGTTTCTTGCGGACAAGAACGCCAACGACGATGTTGTGAGTGAGTACGTTCATAGCATGGAAGATGAAGTGGAGAAACACCCGCGTCCGATCAAGCCGAAAGGTGCCAAAGGCAAGCCCAAGAAGCCGGTGAAAAAGGCGGCGTCGAAGAAGAAAAGCGCCAAAAAAGCGGGGAAAAAATCCACCAAGAAGCCCGCGAAGAAAAAAGCTACGAAGCGTAAAAAGAAGTAGCTGCGGTTCTTAGCTCGCTAGAAATTCAGCTTATCAAAAACTTTTCCGTCTTTTGTTGAACGCAGGGCTTTGATGTACTCCCCATGCGCCCAACCTAGTGGAGTGGCGGCCCCGGTGGGTTGTCCCATCCGCGCTCCGGCATCCCACACTTGTTCCGGAATCATCAGGCTGGGGGTTGCCATTTTTTCCATCGCTTGCAAGTACGGTTGCATCGCAGCCGCGGCGGGTTGCCCCGCTTCAACGGCCCGTTGCATTTCGTAGTGGCCGCGTTCACCCGTAAGGAGTGGCCACAACATGCCATCGGCCTGCGCCCCATTTGTTTCTTCGTAATTGTAGCGGTCCCCCAGGTAGCGAAAAAAACCGGGACCGATTCCCGGAAGATCGCGTCGTATGGTTGCATCGTACTCCGGTAGCGAATCCACCATCTGTGGATCGAGGGCACGGCGTACACCAAGGCGCACCAGTTCGAGAAAACCCCCGTCGGTGATGTCTTTTTCCCTTACGAGTCCCACGCCGTTTGCCATCGGAAACATCACGTTGTCGTTTGGGTTCCAAATCTGATCCCAGGATTTGGCGCCCTCAATGCGTACGTAATAGCGTCCGTTGCCATGCTTGCCGGTGGAAGTGAATGTCCAGGTGCTGATGTTGTCACCGGGGCGGTAGGCCCAGTGATCGGCAGTCTCCTTATATTGCCTGGCCCTCTCGAAATCGCCCGCCTCGTGGGCCAGTTCCGCCGCCGCCCATAGTGCGCTGATTTGCGCAGCGATAGTGGAGGGAGAAGCGCCGTAAATTTCTTCCCAACGTTCCTGCGGAGACCAGGGACCGAAAGCCTTAATAAAGTCAGCGGCCGATCGGGCCATCGCCCAGTAGTCTTCATGCCGAACAAGATTTTGCTTCCAAAGGCGGTGTACAAGCAGGATGGGGAAAGCAACTTCGTCGAGCTGCAGATTTACCCAGTGCGGAGTGCCGTCGACCCAACAGTTTTGGGGGAAGGTGCCGGCCTTGGGCCCGCGTCGGTGACCAAAAACCCATTCCCCTTCTCCTTTTATCTGCACGCTTTTTAGAAACTGCAAAGCCGCTACAGCCGACTTTGAATCGCCGATTGCAAGAAAGGTAGAGGCCATGTGGTATAAGTCACGAGGCCAAACCAGATGGTAGCCACCGGTAAGGTGAAGCCGTTGGCTGTTCTTTTCAAAACTCTTGTTGTTATCTTCTATATGATGGCCCCAAGGAACGGTGGGCGAAGCAATAAACGCACCTTCCCGTGTCTTGTCTTCCAGCGATTTTACTACGGAAACCGAGGCGAGGTAGAGGTCGCCATTGTCACTGGCAACGCTGCCGAGATCTATGAGCCCGGACTCGTAACTTCGCCATTGCTGGAGGTATTTTTCGAGCGCGGCCTGCGGCGCTTGCAGGCTTAGTTTGGCGATGGTGTCAGCAGCTTCTGGAGAGGTTCCAAATCCAAGTGCGATGTAGAACTCGACGGTGCGTTGGTGGGCTGGGAGCTCTAGCCATGCCGTGGTGACAACATTCCCAGTGGTGGCTGTTTCGTACTGCCAGTCCATTTGGAAATCACGCGTAAGATCTTGAAAGCCGTCGCTAGGCCCTGAAAAACCAGCGGAGACTTTTTTGAGTGGGATGCTGAAGCGAACCGCTTGTGCGTGATCTTCCTGCCAGGCGTAAAGAGCGTCTTTGGCAACGCGGGCAGAATTTCCCATGGGGGTGTTACTTACCTGTGGGTTATGCAGGTAATAAAACTGTAGGTTCGGAACGTATTGATCGACCCGCACTTTTTGAAGCACTACATCTCTATCGGGATCGGTATAGATAAGGCGTTCTATTTTGAACCGGCCCTTGGGGTCTTTGTTTTCAATACGAAATGCGGGGACCCCGGTCTCTAACCAATGAACGGAAGTCTCAGAGTTTTTTCGCTCCTCAAAGAAAAAGCTTTTCCCATCAGTTACGAGAAATTGGCTGTCGCGCACTTGGGGGGTGTCGATGGTAGGCCAATAGACTTCAGTGAGAACGCCTTCGGCAACCGTAAACCATACGCGCGAAAGTGGCGCCGTCGCCGAATTTCCGGAGTAGCGGTTGTCGTTGTCATAGGCCTCGTACGCCGTACCGAAACCCTGCTTAATGGCAGAGGACCAGCGTCCGGGAAGTTGTCCTTGCTTAGGCGCTTCGCCAGTTGGCCCGTCCGCCCATACAGTGGGTGTTGAAAAAACAAAGCTCAACACCATGCTTAACGCAATTTTTGTTAACTTCACAAATACCCCCGGAGTTGTCCTGTTCCCTGAAGAAAAGGAGCCCCAGAGTATAAGGGCTGCGGCGTTTCGTCATGCCGCGTAGCTTCCGCTTGACAAGGTGGGTTGGCGTGGTGTGCTGATAGCATATTCAAATGATCTGAGGGCCTTGTATGCGGTTGCGCACTTTATCTCTTCTTTATGTCTCCTTTCTATTTTCTTCCCTGTCCCAAGCGGCGCCACTCGGCGTTAAAAGAGTGGTGCACTCCTTTTCCTGGGACGTTGGGAGCCGTTTTCTGAAGCTTGAGGTACTCGACGATGATCTGATTCACTTCGAAATGTCCGAGCGGCGCGAGCTGGATCACGCCGCCCATGGCCCCAAAGCGGAGACCCCCATCTGGACGAGTCCGATGGTTGATGGTGAGGGAGGGCGGTACAAAGAGGGCTATCAAGGTCCATTTAGTTATGCCGAACACGCCGACGGAGTAGAAACCGGTGAACTCAGAGTCACTGTGTTCAATGAGGCCCGATGTTTTAGAGTTTACGACAAAAAGCGAGGAAGGGATCTTACCGAGATCTGCGGCGAGGAACTCGATAAGAGTGAGAAGTACCTGCGCATCGCCAAAAAGGGAATGAAACACGCCTACGGCGTAGGGAATCTCTTTGTGAACGGAGTGACTGCAGACGGAAACTGGTCAGGAAAGCAGTGGAACGCGCGCAAACACGGAAACTTTCGCTTTGGACCTGATAGCTTTTACGAAGGTGGTCCGAGTGTTTCCCAGTTCCCAGTCCTCTATGCCCTCGGATCCGGCACCGATAACTATGCCCTTTTTCTGGATCAGGTCTATCGAATGAGCTGGGATTTTACCGAAGCAGAACGTTGGAGCGCGCGCACCTGGGGAGACGAGTTGCGTGGGTTCATCCTGAGCGGAAAAGATTTGCCCGATCTGCGCCAAGACTTCATGCAGTTAACCGGAAAGCCTCCGGTGCCTCCCAAAACCGTTTTTGGTCACTGGACCTCCGAGTTTGGTTACGACAACTGGGATGAAGTTGAAAAAGATGTGAGCGCGTTGCGGGCTACGGATTTCCCGCTCGATGGTGTCGCTCTTGATTTGCAGTGGTTTGGCCAGGAGTTTGACAACCCCAAGGTCTACCGAATGGGCGTTTTGCAATTCAATGAAAAGGCCTTTCCTGATCCGCGCGGCAAGATTGAAAGCTTTTATGATCGCTATGGCATTCAGTTCATGCCCATCGAGGAATCCTATATCGACAACCGACTGGATGAGCACAAAGCTCTCTCTAATTCGGAGTTTCGAAAGAACACCGCTGGCTTCAGCGGGATTGTCGAAGATGATGGATGTTATCTAGCCCGCCACAACTTGGACTTTGATGGGAATAACAACGGCTGGAACCCCGTGAATGTGACGACAGACTACCAGAGCGCTGGGGGCAATGACCACCAGGTTTGGTGGGGCCGTGGCGGCATGATTGACTGGACGAACCCTCAAGCAAGGAAATTCTGGCATCAGTTAAAACGTCATCATCTCTCAAAAATGGGCATCTTCGCCCACTGGCTCGATCTGGGTGAGCCGGAGATGTACTACCAGCACGCATATTACCGCGGCTTTCCGGAGCTTTTCCGCGAGTACCGTGATCAAAGCGGTCAGCTCGTCAAGCACGTGGTGCAGCGGCACGGGGACATCCACAATGTCTATAACCTTTTTTGGGCAAAAGGAATTACAGAGGGCTACGATCGGCCTGAAAATAAGAACGATCTGCTCGATACCATGGAGAGGATTTACGGTACGCGCTACAAGTACCGGCCTCGTCATTTTACGATGTCTCGTGCGGGCACCGTCGGCTCCCAACGTTTTGGAGGAATGTGGTCTGGCGATGTCATGGGAAATTTTGAGAACCTGCGCGGGCATTTGCAAACGCAGATGCACATGTCTTTAGCGGGGATGGACTACTACGGCTCAGATGCCGGCGGCTTTTTCCACAAAGGGCGTCCGCCGGAGGATCCCTACGAGTACAACATCTATACCCAGTGGTTTGCGGATAGTTCCTTGTTGGATGTCCCGCTCCGCCCGCATGGTTGGGGTCTAGATGAAGCGAACGGAGATCAGAGCTTTGCCGCGAACGTTCGAGGACATTTGGACAGCAACCGGGCCAACGTGCGCCGGCGTTACGAGCTTATTCCGTACGTATATTCCTGGGCGCACCGCGCGCACTTGAACGGGCAGCCCGTCTACCCGCCGCTTGTCTACTATTACCAGGACGACGAGAAGGTGCGCGACATCGGCAACGTGAAGATGATCGGTGATGCGTTGCTCTTTGGGATTGTTGCGAACTACGGCGAGCACCGGCGCAAAGTGTATTTGCCCCGCGGGCGTTGGTTTGATTACGAAAGCCATAAGTGGATCGACTCGAAAGGGGAAGAGAGTGACTTTGTGCCGCTCTATAGAACGGAGCGCGTGCCTGCGGCTGAGCTTGCCGAAGACCCGAAGCGTGCGTATTTCCTCTTGCCTCTTTTCGCAAAGGGTGGCGCCATTATTCCAAAAATGCCTGTCGATGAGAAAACAGTGAATACCTTTGGCAAACGTTCTGACGGGAGCCGACGAAACGAGCTACTGATAAAAGTGTTTTCCGATCCAACCGCTTCTTCATTCGATTTGTACGAAGATGACGGGGTTTCCACCGGTTATCTTCACGGAGAGACCCGCAAGACAGAGATATCACAAAAGCTGAGTGGAACGGTGGCTGCCGTTACTATCGAGCCGTCGGCTGGCTCTTACATCGGTGCGGATCAGGAGCGGCAAAATGTTGTGGAACTCGTAACCCCTGGAGTGGCGTTGACTACCGCCAAGGTCAACGGGAACGCTTGCGGCTCGCGCAAACAGTTTGAACAAAACGGTACCTACTGCTGGTTTGAAAAGTCAGAACGATCCGCTCTTGTTGGAACGAAAGCGCTTCGTGTCGATGAGCGGAAGCACATTGTGGCCCAGTAGCCGCAGCCGATCCGGCGGGTAACCGGATCGGCGGTTCGGCTTTAAAGATCATTTCTCGAGTACGGGCCGCTTGGAACCCCCACTACGTTTCCGTCGGGCTGCTCGATCCACATTTTGTCGTTCTGATCGAGCTCTAAACGATACTGCCCGCTGCGGATGCCAGCTTCGCACTTGTGAACGGTTCCGTTGTCATCGGTATAGGTTTCAACATCCGTTTCAGTTCCCGCGAGGGAATAAAAGCTGGCTCCCGGGATCACCGCAATGGGAGCGAAGGCGGTAGCCATTTTGAGCTGGAACGAGTTGGGTCCGACCTTGTAGTAGCAAGTTGTTTCTGACTGGAAGAACTTACCGTTTTCGTTACTGACGAGCAGGAGCGAGTGGACCCGACGTCCGTAATCGGTCTGCACTTCGTTTACCCAGAGCGCCCAGTAGTCTTCCAATGGATCTACCTGCGGGGCGGGGGCGGGGGGGTCCGTGATAACGGTAACCTGCCCAGGCGGTGTCGTCGGGACCGCAGCCGCCGGTGCTGAATTTGATGGTCCGGCGTCTCCACACGCGGACAAAAGTACTAGTGAACCAACTCCAAGAACTACGATTTTTAGAAGCTCTAGCATGGGCTCCTCCTCGAATCATAGAGAGAGCAAGCGGCGTGCCAGCTGAGTTTAGCCTTAACGGAAGCTATCTTTGTCAGCTTGGATACACTCAGAGCGAGATTATTCTTATAATTGAGACTGTCATGTTCGAGAAACTAGGGGAGCGCAGCGGCTTGATCGATGGTTTGTTGCATCGAGTGAAAGAATGCTCCCGCCCTATCGAACACGTCGCTTGCCTGATTTATTCGGAGATCGTTTTCTGCAGTGGATCTCAACGCTCTTATCTCAGTCAAAAGGTGTTCCTGAATGGCCATGACGTCCGGGACATGTTGCGGTGAAGGCTGAAAGGCAGTGTGTACGAGACTATCGGTACGGTGTGCGATGCCTTCAGTGAGAAGATAGAAAAAAGCGGCTTCGAGTACCTGCCCATTTTCGTTTACCCGAAGGTATCTTAGGGCCTCATCGTGGATTTCCACTTCCCTTGTGGCGAGTGTTCTTAGAGCACGCAGCCACTGTCCCACTTTATCTAGAACGAAAACGTGCGCGCCTTCATGTACCCAGTCCGCGTACCAGTCTACCAAGAGGTGTTGGGATTCATGCTTCGGGGGGTCGACAACGATGGCGACATAATCGGGTTGGCGCCAGCTTAGTGCCGAGAGCTCGGCGTGCGAGGGAACGGCTCCGGGCTCGAAACTCTCGAGCCGGAGGCTGCCTCCTATGGTGGCGTGGTGGGCGGTATATCTGGCCCCGGTCTGCTCAGCGTTGGGGGGGGCGATGAAGCTGCAGTTCCTACCGAGTACGCAGGAGATAAAGTCGGGTCGCCTATTTGCGGTACGCAAAAGCTCCAAAGTTTGTGCAAGGACTCCGTCGGGCGGGAGAGAGGCTGCAAACCGCGCAAAAAAGTCTGTGGGCGAAAGAATAATTCCCCCGCTCCCCGCAAGCGCGAATCTACGAATTGGCTTAACGTAGATTTCGGCATGCTGATTGGGATCCAGGAAAAGCAATTTACGATTTAGGACCGCTTTGACAGCGGAAGAACAGTTTGCGGGGGCGGGCGGTTCCACAAAGATCTGTACAGAGACGGCGTGGATCGGTAGCGTCCAAATGGCCCCCAACGCTACCAACAATGCGCCTATCTTAAGTGGCATGCGCATCTGTCTCTAGCCCTCGTTTGAATTCAAGTTATTGATCGCCGACTGCAAAAGCAAGGCCTCGAAAAAAGCCTCTGTTTGGCCACCGGCCATGACTTCGTCTGCGTGAAACACCTGGTGGAAAACCTCTGTATCTAATCCGGAGTTGCGAATCGGTTTTCCCACAGCGCTAAAAGCGTAGGCGCGGTTACTTTTGTCATCGTTGCGACTGACAGAGAGCAGTCGGTACGCGTCTATATCTGAAGTTTCTCGGGAGATTTCCACTGCCGTCACAAATGCCGTGTGGTTGTAGTTTCTGGTTTCAGGTCCGAGCTTGCCGTTCAGGGTGTGTTTCCCGGTTTCTCCCGCCAGATAGTCAAATGCCCGTGGGCCAGAGATTACAATAGTACTCCCATCCACTTTTCTAAAGGACCAGTTCTTTTTGCGGGCCAACTGGTGGTACATTTCAATGAGCGAATCGCGCAACGTCTCGTTGCTATTCGCGCGCGAAGATCCTCTCATCGGGCGCACTTCAATGGCCACATACTGCTTGTTTGGGTTACCGTTGTCCGCAAGTAGCTTTAGGAGTTGGCTACCAAGTTCCGCCTTTTGCTTTTCAAGTTCCAGCACCTCTTTGCGGATGGCCGCAAGATCTTCGCCCGTTTCAAAAAGCGCCTCTAGTTCCCATGCAGAGATCTCTTCAGCTTTTGCCACAAAGCTGTCGTAAGTTTTCCAAATCGGCTCCGCGTGTTTCCGCTCTTCCGTAAGTTTTAACTTTCGTTCAATTGCAATTCGTACCGGTTCCGGAAACACCTCCAGCGGCGGTACCTCACGGGGGGCGCTTGAGGCGCCTGTGATACGACCACGGATTTCGTTGTAAGTATGTAGCTTGTCGTGCAGTTGGAAGATCAGGTTGGCGATCACACCCAAATCGCACGTACCGTGCACTTCCAAGTAGGTTTTTTCCCATCTAAGTTTTTCGTCATTGAGCGCGCCAAAAGACGAGATAGTACGCAGAAAATCCGATTGAAAACGCTCGTACTCTTCGAAAAGCTTTTCAAGAAAGGAGTACTCCCAGTTCAGCGCTTGCTTGGAAACTGCGGAGGCACGCTCTTTCCCGACAGCAGGGAGGCGTTCATAGACGAGCTTGTCTAGAGTGTCTAGAAACTTCTGGACTTCGTCGGCCGATGCAAACGGGGTACTCTTAGGGTAGAGGTAGGACAAAAAAAAGTACGCGTAGTCCGCGCCACCCTCTTGAGCCCTGACACTTTGGATACAGGCCCGGTGCGCAAAATAGGTCGTAACGGGGACAAAACTTCCACCAAGGGAAACATGGACTTTTGACCAATCGGGTTCTCTTTCATCGCCGGCCAGAAGAAACGGCGTCCACGAAAGGCAAAACAAAACCACCAAACGGAAATATAAGAGCTTCATGCCGCTTACCTAAATTCAAAAAGTTTTTACCTAACGATAGATGCGCGGACCTTAGCGAAAGTCGGGTAGGAGATCAACCGCTATTTCGGGAGGGTAAGTATCGAAGAATACAATAAAAAAACCCGCGTCCCAGCTTAGTCTGGAACGCGGGGTATGAGAATTAGGCCCTACTTATTTTCTTCGCCGCCAAGAGCGCGCATAAAGATGGGTTCGTCACTGGCACGATCAGCCCATTTTCCTTGGCACTTACCGACTCCGGAGCGCCCCTCTTTGGCACAAAAGGCGGTATCGACCGGCAAACAGAGGCCGACGGGACCGTGGCAGCGTCCGTTGCGCCAATTTTTCGCAAGGTATTGGTAGGTCGGCGATTTGGTGTAAAGCGCATAGCCTTCCAACTGACTCTTGTGGGCCGCAACGGAACAGAACCCGCCAAGCGATCCGATGGCGCAATCTTTATCTTCGTAACACGGAGTGGGTTCGTTGTGGTTGATGTAAAGTTCCGCGTGTTTGAATTGCGCTTGCGAGATCGCACCACAGCGGTACCAGTTGGTTTCTTCACGGGAGAAACCGGTGTCACTCAACATCTCCGCCGCGCGGCCTTTGAGTGCGTTTTTTACAAAGCCTTCTTCAAACCATTTCTTATCTTCTGCGTTTACGTTCTGAACCAAGAACAGAACAAACAAAGCAGCGAGTGTGCGTTTCATAAGGACTCCTTTTAGTAGCAATGCGTGCAGCCTAAAATTCATGGCCGCGCGTATTTAATTGGGGAAGGAAATAAGGCGGGACACATGCTCCCCCCTTAGTTTCGTCCCCTGCCTCTCTTAAGGCGCAAACGTAGTCAGGACGGCATGGCATGTCAATTCCGCAAGCCCGAAGCGACACTGGAGTTGCGGCTTGCTCAAAACATTTTGCCAAGCCGCGGTTTGCAGCGCGGCAGTCTGTAAATTTTTGGAGTGCTGGAACCGGGTGGCAGACTGAGTTTGGTAGATTGTCTTCGCAGGAGGCGGCACAAAGTCCGCCGGGGAATCCAATCTTCTGAGGCAGACATTGAGCGCGACCAAAACAGTCCGTGTTCAAAACCATTTCCAATGCGTCGTCCATTCCACCACGATTGGTCCAATTACCAAGAAGACAGGGTTCCCCTGCAATCGGGGCCTTTTTTAGTTGGCAGTACCCGACATTTACTTCGGGCGCATCGGCTTCCCACGGGTGGCGGCAACTGAGTGAGTCGCCACAACCGGCGGGTTCAAAGTTGGTCGATAATGTACAGACACTTCCAGCGGACGGCACCGCATCCAAGTTTCCGGGAAATGGGCGCGCGGGAACTTCGTGTCCTTTGGCGAGCGACTCCGTAACCTGTTGTCTCCAACTTTGTTCGGAAAAAAAGTGTGCCGAGGCGGGAAGGGTGGTCCGATTGAACTTGAAGCTCTTCTCTAAGTTTTTTCCAAGAAAATGAAAACCCGCATCGCTACGTGTTTGGTGGCATCCCTGGCAACTCATCCCGTTCAGGCGTCGCAAAAGTAAATTAGTTGTCGCTATCTTCTTATGTGCTTTGAGATCCACGTTTGGCAGTGGGAGCTGTGAAAAAGGTGCATTTATTTTTCTAAGAGCGCCGAATGGCGCTACCGAGACAGCGTGCGACGCGCAAAGATCGTCGGGCAGGTGCGCTGTTCCCGAGGCTATTTCGCCTAGGTTTCGTTCGATCCAATCGAGGTAAGCCTTTTTTTTAGTGGCGCTCTTCAGTATCCTGTCGACGTCCGGAGTGTTCTCAAGTGCCACTACCACCAAATCTTCGCCTTTTGGGCGAAGCGTTCGCATAAAATATTCGGCGTAGCCTGCGGATTTTTCCAAGATCGGTGCTTCCACCCGCAGATTTAGAAAATTAAGTTCCACCCGAAAGGGGGCCGTTGTGATCGCTTCGATCCAGGCCTTTTCTTGCAGCTTTACGTCAAGACTATCAGCCGCCAGTTTGGCACAGCGGCGGTTTTTGCCCGGTATCTCGTAGGCGAGCAGCAAGGTGAAGGGAAGGTAGGTTTCTTGTTCCGTACCTTCGTCCTGATACTTACCGGCCAACCGATATACCAGGCGGACTTCCGCACAGGCTCCACTTAGAAATGGTTGGCGATCTCCCCGGAAAATGATCCCAGTCAAAACGAAGCGTGTCTTAGAGGATCGCAACCAATCTTGCTCGAAGACATCGATGGGTTTACCACCCAATTTTTCGCGTGCCTTTCTCTGTTGAAGGCTGATGTCTTCAGAGACACGGGAAACCAGACTTCGGTAGCGTGGGCAATGATCGAAGTGGTACGCCGTGTGTCCAGCAGTCGTACCGCAAAGCCTGGTTCCGAGCGCTAGTTCGGTTGAGGCTGAGTCAGGCGTGACAAAAAGGCCGGCGTTCGCCGAGCCGGTCCACAGGAGCGCCAGCATGAATCCTCTAAGGAACATGCCACTACCCTATGCGAGTTACTTTTTAGGCGGCAAGTGGCTTTCTGCATAGACTCGCATCGCTTCGGCAAGAAAGGGGGCCAAATCCGGGTGATAGCCGTCGTACATACGACGAAAGTGCTCGTGTTCACAGTACAATTGCCCGAGACCGATGTAAGCGGTGCGATCCGGCGTCCAGAAGCGGTTTACCACTTCGTAGTGTTCGCGGATTAGCGTTTGCACCTGCGGATCCCCTGCTTTCGCCCCCGCTTTTAGTGTTTCGGTGAGCGCTCGGTGCAAGCGATCGTATTCTTTGGCGACATCCTGATAATCCTCTTTTTTCCAGCCCTGGGTGCGTCGGCGACTTTCAATGATGTTTGCCTGGGCAGCTGCCCCGTAGCGCTCCACGAGTTCTGCCTCATACTTTTTCTGTTGTTTTGGATCAAAAAAACCTTCGTACATTTCCTTATCTTTCATCGGAGTCTCCTTCTCTAAGTGTGAAAGCGTGCGATCCAGTGTTCGGATGAGCACTCTAAAGCGTTTGGCCTCTTTCTCCAGGTATCTGCGGTGGTTGCGCAGCGCCTCTGCCTTGTCAAAGTCTGTAGCGGTCATGAGACGTCCGATCTCAGAGAGTTCGAAATCCAACTCACGGTAAAAAAGGATTTGCTGCAGCAGGAGGAGCTGTTCTTTCTCGTAATAGCGGTAGCCGTTCTCCCCGCAATACGCAGGCTTGAGAAGCCCGATTTCGTCATAAAATCGGAGCGTGCGCACCGAGACTCCCGAGAGTCTTGCCAGTTCGTTGATTTTGTAAGTCTTTTTGTCTTCGCCGTTCATATTTCTAGGATAGCGGGTGACGTAACGTCAGGGTCAAGTAAAAGCTTGTTACTGTGGACGAACAGTCCTTGATCCCTTGGGTGGGTATGCTAAGGTGGCGCGGTTTTTGGGTGTGGGGCGCATTCTAAAGGAGAGTTAACGTGCGCAGGCGTCTCACTATCATCGCTTTCTTACTTCTATTTGCGGCTTCGGCAGGGGCAGCGAAGCGGCTTCGTTGCGATATCAATGACTTTCTTGTTCGCGCTGTTTCCCGGGCGACAGGGATTGAGATTTTAAGAGAGAGACTCGTCCCGTTTTCGCGGGTGCCCCTCATTCGCGACCTGGAAGCCATCCATGCCCATCTCTTTCAGGATAACCAGATTCGAAATCGTACTTTTAACTTACTGTGGGTGTACCGGGACGCGGATGCCACTGAACTACTACTCAGTGCTTTTAATGAAACCTTGGTAGAGTACTCGGACGACTCGGGCGCGAAGAGATTTCTCACCGCTCCTGAATTCGCCGATGCGTATGAGAAGTGTTTTCTGGAAGCAGGTGGAACCGTTGCGCCGAACTGGCGTCAACGGCGTGTGGTGGAAGGAGCTTCGCAGTCCGATCGTACTCGCTTTCTGAAGCGTATCTACCTAGAACTTGCGTACCGTCACCAAAGAAGCCTGGACGCGAGGAGCGGACAGCAACCTGCCAATTTTACGGCGGCCGCAAACTCTGACCTCTCCTATTTGGCGAGTTATGCCGAACTCTACAATCAGTTTGGTGGTGAAGGCAGCTTCCGGCGGGCCTACGAGAAGTTTGCCCGCCGTCAGGAGCGAGTGCGTACGCAGGTCGCGAGCTGGCAGATGGGTGGGCGAGAGTACCGACGCGTTCGCCGTGAACTGATTGGGGCCGGACTCATTCAAGCTGGTGAAGGTGGCACGAGTCCCATAAGAAGAGCCGACGCGCAGGCGCGGGACCGAGAAAATCTCTTGCAGCAAGTAGCCGAGGCTATTGCTTTGAATACGTACCCGCAGGGTTTTGAGCTTGCGGCCGCACTGACGAGCACGACAAACGCCGAAGGCGAGTCACAGTTTCAATTACACGGTACCTTTTACGAAGATGTTCGCCGACTGGGCTACGGCAATTTGGATGCTTTTGTCAGAGAACTAAACGAAAGACTGGAGCCCCCGCTGTACCGCGGTGCTGGCATCAGCAGTTGGGTCCAGGAGCTGGTAGTCCAATCCGGAGCTCTGCATACTTTGTCCTCAGGTCGACCGTTTCCGGGCTTTCATACGGCGGACTCCTCCGACGTCTTCTATGTGAACATGGGGAGTGCCCACATTCGAGCGTCGGGTCTGGATTTAGTACGTCTCAACCGACTCGTAGCCGAGAGAGTGGCTGCTCACGCCCAGCCCTAGTTTGATTCGATAACAGCTTCGATGCGTGATTTGAGATCAGTTCCCTCCAGCCACGCCAAGTCCTTTTCAACGGAGCCTACCAAACTTTGGAGCGTGCTTTTTCTTAAATTGGTTCTAAGGATTCCAGACAGCCTACCATCCATTACCAGCACAAACTCATCGAACTTATGTTGGGCGCACGCAGTGTTTAGAAATTCTCCGACGGTCTTCACAACAGTCTCCAGAGCATGAGATTTCGGGTCCTGCTCAGAAGAATAAGCGTGTCGCGGGACACCTGCTGCCTTCTGTTGACGATTGCGAGAGAAACCTCTACCAGGTTGATCGCTTGCGATCGCAGAGATCTTTTCGTGGGCGGCGGGATTGGGAAAACGACCGAGCTCATGCAAGTCTCGATGAACGTGCTTCTCGTAGACAATAAAGCGGGATGCATCTCCCACCACTATCCATCGATTTTTGTGGTAGCCCTGGATAGGAATAACGTTGTCTTTCTGCCCTGCCATATGAACCTCCAAAATAATGCTTCAGATTAGAAAGCAATTAGGGTGCCATGCACCAGGCTTGCCGGTCCAAGTTTTCGCTCCAATGTGGGCCAAATTGTCTCCCTTTATCGGTACATGTGTCCCGAATTGTTTCCAGATTGCCTCGGCTGCGCCTACGTCGTTGGCACCTCGGTTGCAGTTCAAAGTAAGTTGAAGCTCCAACAAAGGAGGGAACGTGTTTACGAACCGCGAAGAGGCAGGTTTGGAACTTGCTAAACGCCTGCACGATTACGAAGCGGATCCTAAGCTTGTTGTACTCGGCTTGCCTCGCGGGGGTGTACCCGTGGCGTTTGAAGTGGCGTGTGTGCTTGGGGCTCCCTTGGACGTTTTTATGGTCCGTAAGATTGGCGCTCCTAGCTACCCGGAGATGGCCGTTGGTGCTATCGCGTCCGGCGGGGCGATGGTCCTGCACTGGGATATTCTGGATCAGCTCTATCTATCGGAGGCGGATCTTGCGCCTGTCATAGAGGCAGAGCGCCTCGAGCTTCAGCGCAGAGAGCGAGCTTACACTACGCAGCGGGGCCACCTCGAACTCGAAGGGAAAACGGTGATTCTTGTGGATGACGGGATAGCGACCGGCGCCACGATGGAGGCCGCAGTACAAGCCGTTCGTAGCTTCAAGCCAGCTAAGATCGTGGTGGCGTCTCCGGTTGTGTCGAGAAACGCTGCGCGGAATTTGGAACGGGTGGCCGACGACGTAGTCTACGTGATCGCGCCTTCAGATTTCGGTGCCGTGGGCAGGTGGTATGAAAACTTCGAGCAGACTAGCGATGAGGAGGTTCGCGCCTCACTGACAAAGTCAGATTGTCGATCCTTGAGTTTTAAGCCTAGTTCTCAAACTCGAGCCAGATAAGGCCCCTAAAATCTCCTACATCAAAATTGATTGCCATGTCCTTCGGGTATTCTTTGCGGATTGCAGCCTTCACGTCTTTTGCTACGTAGCGACCATGGCAGTTCAAACAGATGGGTTCAACAAAGATGGGCTGCATGTACCCGTAGCGATTCTTGCCGAGTGGGGTGATCACATATTTTGGGATGTCTTCTGCTTTTGCTTTCGAGAATTTTTCCAAATAGGCCTTTGTCCATTCGGGTGGAGCATTGTTGGGATTCCTCAAGCGGTGGCTGGTTCGGCCCACTTTCATATTTTTTGGTTTTGGAACCTTGATTTTGCAGCTAGGGATAGCTTTTTCCAGATCTCCCGTTTGGACGGCTTCCATCAGTCTCTGTTTGAATTCTTTTTTAACTGAGTCGACGGCAGCGTGTGCTTTCTCAATGGCCTTAATTTCTTTTTCATCCTCCAGCGCGGCTAGGCACGGCAGGGAGAGGAACAGGAACAGCGGTAAGAATTTAATCACAGGGACCTCCTTCAAGCCGAGGCCGAAGTTCTAGGCTTTCTCGAAGCGTATCAAGGGAATTGAGGGAAGCGCAATCTGCTAGCGAAAAATTTTGGCGTCTACGATGAGGCCGAGTACCCTTGGCTTAAGTCGGAACTTGAATTTATTGGTCGTGCCGTCCAAGCGGGGAAAAAGGTGCTTGGTATTTGTCTCGGGGCCCAACTTATTGCGAGGGCTTTGGGCGCTCGAGTGTATCCGAACCCGCAAAAGGAAGTGGGCTGGTTTCCCATCGAAGCGGTTTCTGGATCGGAGGGCGACCTACTTTTCGGGTTACCCAACCCTCTTACGGTCTTTCACTGGCATGGCGATACCTTTGACTTGCCCGCTGGGTCCCAATGGCTCTACCGTTCCACCGCGTGTGAAAACCAGGCTTTCTTGTACAAGAAAAACGTGCTGGCTCTGCAGTTTCACATGGAAGTTTCATCGGCAAGCCTAGCGGGAATGGTCGAGGCACTTCCTGGCGATTTGCGCCCCGCTGAAGCAGTAGGGGATGCGTTTGAGTTTGTGCAGGATCGCGAGCAGGTTCTCAAAGGAGCTTCTGAAGTTCCGGTACTAAAAGCACACCTTTTTAGCGTACTAGATCGATTCTTCCTGCTTGGTTAGTTTTCTCTACGGCCCGTTGGGACCGGGCCACTTGTAGGCCCAGAGCTTTTTGGCTTCGCCGTCTAACAAGATGTCGATTCTTGGGGAGTCGCCAAAACTCACGTAGTAGACGTCTTCGCCAATTTGTTTACCGCCGTTAGCCAATAGGTACTCGAGTAAGGGAACCGCGGCGTCTTCCACAGAAGCGACCGTTACCGAGCTGCGCAGAAGCCGTTGCAAAAGCTTTTTCGTTTCGACGGCGGCGAGTAAGCCGCCGAAACTTGTCGCAAAGGCACCGAACCAGGAAATAGGCTGTCGCAGAATAGGGGGGAGTACCCAGGCACACCCAACGGTGAGGACGATACCGACGCCAGCCGTGAGTGCGCCTGCGGGAAAGGCGCAAAGCGATCCTGCGATATTTCCTGCCGTTGTTTCCATGCGTGCTGTTCCGGTAGGGGACGTGACCTCAACGTCCAGAGTCGTTTGCGGAGACTCTTGTTCCGATAGTGCCTCGAAAGGGATTTCTATCAGCGTTCTGTCAGAGCTTGCCCAGGTAGTGGGCGAGTTACTGAAGAAAAGCTCGTGGAGTTCGTCCAGACGTTGCCGAGAATACTGACGGGGTGATTCAGCAACCCAAGTTTGGTTTTCTGAATCGTTCGCGACTTCAAGCAGTAAGGGGAAGTCGGGATCCTTTTGCGAACGTACTTTTGCTAGTGCCCCCGTTTCTGAAGGCGCGCCTTCGTCGTCGGAGTAGAGATGCGTCTGAGCGTTAAAGGTGTTTCGCAGCCGATCCAAACGCAAAAGAAACATGGCGTAGGACGGTTCGTCTACCGCGAGTTCCTGCAGGAGCGTCGCCAGAGCGACCGGCCGGCTGCAGTCGAGCTTGGGCTCACAAAGCGCCGCGGGCAGCCACGCAAAGAAGAACAAAAGAAAAAGGGCTTTCTGGAAAACCATCGGGGCAAACTAGCACAACTTGAAACGGACCGATTTTTTGAAGGGGACTTTTCGTGTCGGGCGAGCAACAGGGAGAAATTGGTAGCGGGGGTAGGATTTGAACCTACGACCTTCGGGTTATGAGCCCGACGAGCTACCAGGCTGCTCCACCCCGCGTCAAAGGCACGTAGAATACGGGCGGATGGGGGGAGAAGTCAAACTCTCATTCCGGACGAAAAAACTACGGGCGAGCGGCGCTTTGGGGTTGGTGTCTGCTGGCCGGGCGTGTAGCCTTAGGCGCGATGGCCGGCAGAAATCCCCCCCTAATCCAGCAGCAGGTTGTGTTTTTCGACTGCCAAACCACCGGCATGAACCCCACAAACGGCGGTCTTTTGGAGTTGGGTTGGGCGTACGGAAATGGAGAGCAAAAACCCGAGGTGCACTCGGTGGTGCTCTGCCAGCCCGAGGGGAGACGCATCCCTCGGCGGATTCAGGAAATTACGGGAATCTCTGAAAAAGACGCCATCCTCGGCGAACCGCTCGAAAGAGCCTGGGCAAAGCTACTAACATCCGTTCCAAAAACGGCCTTGTGGGTTATTCACTACTCAAAATTTGAATGGGCCTTTGTGGGAAGTCTCTTTGGCAAGTCCCCCCCGGAAGTGCTCTGTACCTACGAACTCGCCAGACGCCTACTTCCTGGACTGGGCTCACACACGATCCGAGCCGTCTGCGGGCATCTTGGTCAACCGTTAGCCAATCTCAAAAGAGCCGGCGATCATGTGGAAGCTACTGCTTTTGTATGGGGCAAGATGCTGAAGCTTCTGCAAGAGCAAGAGAACGTAACGACGTTACAGGAATTCAAAGCTTGGTTTGAAAAAACGCCTCCACTAAAAAACGGAACGAAGAAGCGGACCCGAACCTACCTTGTTGAGAGCGATACGCGACTGCAACTCAGTGAATCCCCCGGCACGTACCATCTAAAGGATTGCAATGGGAACGTTTTGTATGTTGGCAAGGCCACCTCTTTGAAGAGTCGGGTCAATAGTTACTTTCGAGGTAAGCAAACCAAAGGCTGTCGACTCAATGAAATGCTCGCGCAAGTGGCCGACATCAAGGTTCACCCGGTTGCCACACCTCTTGAGGCGGCTCTCCTTGAAAACGATCAAATCAAGGAAATCGATCCGCCTTATAATCGGGCACTCAAAGCAGAATCTCGTCAGGTTTTTTATTGTGGCAGAGATTTTTCTGTTACGGACGGGAAGGATCTACGCTATGGGCCCTTTTCCACCTCTGCCTGGTGGACGCATTGGGTAGTGATGCTTGAGGCAAGCGAGAAGCCCGACATTCTGGCGGCGCTGCTCAGCAGTGAGAGCGAAGCCACCGCCGATCCCGAAGTAGTATTGGACGGTGTGCGGATTCTAGAAGAAAACGCCCGATTTCCTTTTAGAAGGACCGCGGAGTCAATTCGTTACTGGCTATCTCGTGGTTATACCGAACGGATAGCCCTTCTTAAGCAGCGCCGGCTTGAAGCCAAGGCGCTACTGAACGAAGAAGCCGAAGAAGAGGAAGAAACGACAGAAAAGGTACCGGAGTGGGACGCTGCGCGGGTGGCGCGGCGGCTTTCTAAAAGCTGCGGGCACACCGCCTTCAGAGTCCACTCTGGCAGGTGGGCACGTCGATTTTCAGACTGCGTTCTCACGTACCGGGAACCCAAAGCAGAGTTTTACCGCGAACTGCGTTTTAAAGACGGCATCCTTGTATCTGCCAAAAACAAAAAATCCCCCGGCAGGAGCCGCCTTCCGCACCCCGCACCTGTGTCGGATGTGAGTCTTGTAACTTTGGATCGTCTGCGGGTGTTGCGTACTGAAGTCTTGCGTGTCCTCACTGGTGGAGGGGACGCGGTTTTGCAGTCAGCGGGCCAAGCGCCTTTGGGAGCCGACAAGTTGAAACAATATGTTTTCCCGGGGCAGTTCGATGGATAGAACGGTGCGATTGGCAGTTGCCGAGTTTGCTCAAGCGGTTCCGCGCGCGGGGGACTTCCAGACGGGGGCCTTTGAGGCGTGTCTGAATTTGGGCGACCAGATTCACAAGGAAGTCCAAAATCAGAATAGTTCTGACGCCGCCTATAGAAGTGAATTTCCCCTCAAGTCCAGTTTCTATGCGCCGGGCTACCGTTTCGTGGTTTCAGGAAGAGCCGACGGGATTTTTCGCTATGAGAACACGGCAACCATAGAAGAAATCAAGACCACGTTCTCCCTAAAACGCCTGCTCAAGGAAATTGAGAGCACCGATCAGCACCCGTATAAGCTTCAGCTTTTTACCTACTGTTATCTTTTTCAAAAATATGCTGGGATGAAGCCCCTTGCGCGTTTGCTCGTTGTCTCCAGCCGTACTGGGGAAAAACAGGAAATTGAATTACCCTATGACAAAGAGGCCTATGAAAAATGGTTGGAGGCCAAACTCCCTGCCTTAGTAGACGAGCAAAAGCGAATTGAAAAGCGCCTGGCACGCCGCAAACGTGTCTCCAAGGAATTGCGGTTTCCCTTTGAGAATATGCGCGAAGGGCAGGCGGATTTGATGGACTACGTGAGTGCGCGCCTCGATAAAGGCAGCCAAACTCTCATCCAAGCACCGACGGGCTACGGGAAAACAATTGCGATACTCTTTCCGGCCTTGAAAGAGGCGCTGGCGCGCGGAGCACAGCTAATCTATGTCACCCCGAAGAATAGTCAGTTCAGCGTCGTCGTTGACGCCGTGAAGGCCCTTAAGGAAGCGGGAGCTGCTCCAAAAACACTGGTGCTTTCGGCAAAAAGTAAGTCCTGCATTGCGGAAGACGAATTGAACTGTGACCCGGGTGTTTGTCAGTATTCCCGGCGGTTTTACGAAAAACTCGACGGGACGAGCGCCGGAGAAAAAATTTCCCGCGCCAAAGTTTTGGACGCCGCAAAGTTGAGAACTCTTGGCAAGAAAAATGAACTCTGTCCCTATGGCTTGTCGCTCGAGTCGGTAGAGAATGCGGATCTCATTGTCTGCGACTACAACTATGTTTTTTCGCCTCAGGCTAACCTATTGGCTCGCCTCACGCAGGTAAAACGCAAGCGGCGCCCAAATCTTATCGTGGACGAGGCCCACAACCTGTACCAGCGCTCTAACCAACACTATTCACCCGAACTCTCAACGGCGTCACTCAGGGCGGTCTTGGAAAAGATTCAGGAATACCCAGCCGCACTACGCGAGGGGATTGAAGATCTTATCGTACGCCTGGAACAGTTCATCGGATCTCACGCGCCGAGAGATCTCAATCACCCTGAAGTCAGTGTGGACATGGAAGCGCTCGAGCGATTGCACGACGAAACCACCCGCTGGTTTGTGCGTGCGATGCAAAATGAAGCGGTCGATACCCGGCCAATTTTTGAGCTGTTTGCTTTGGTGGATGCATTTTTCCGAATCAACGACAGCGAGATGGAAGGCTTGTGTAAGTATTACGCGCAGGATCGAGACTCGCACGCTCTACGTGTTGAGTGCCTCGATAGTTCAGCCTTGTTAGCTCAAGTTTACGACGAGTTTCACGCGAGTGTACTTTTTTCAGCCACTGTTAAACCCTTTGAGTTTTTTAAGCGCGTGAATGGACTTGCAGAAAATGCAGACAACCGCGAGTTTGAGTCGCGGTTTCCGAGACAAAACAGGAAGGTGCTTGTTATCCCGCAGGTGTCTACCGCCTATCGGCACCGGGAGCAGAGCGCGGTGAAGGTAGCGGAAATCATTCGCCGCATTTCGGAAGTGCAGACCGGCCACTATATTGCCTTTTTCCCAAGCTACAAGTTCATGGAGCAGGTCGCACTCCATCTTGAGGACACGCTCTTTGAATTGATTGTTCAGAAACCCCGAATGCCCTACAGCGAAGTGGAAGCCTTGAGTGAAAGACTGAAATCTCCGTTGCCGTGTGTGGTGCTGGCCGTCCAGGGCGGGATGCTATCCGAGGGGATGGATTTCCAGGGAGAAAACCTGCACGGCGCTTTTATCATCGGCCCGGCACTACCCGTCTTTGATTACTCCCATGAGAAGCAGCGCGAATTTTTCGACAAAAGATACGGGGACGGATTTTCCTACGCTTATACCTATCCGGCGATGGTGCGTTCGGTGCAGGCAGCCGGCCGGATCATACGTTCCGAGCACAAAAAGGGATTGCTGGTTTTCGTGGATCGGCGCTTTGTGCAGCCGGAATACTCGGAACTTATGCCCAAAGGCTGGTATGAGGAGTCTGTGCGGGAACTGGTGTCGAAAAATATCCTGAATGAAGTGAGCGATTTTTGGACTAATTAACGAGCTTTTCTTCGTCGTCGCTGGCTGAGTCGTCCAGGAACGCCGCTTCCACTTCAGCCGGGATCTCCGCTTCAAGAGCAGCTTCGTTTTCGATCGGTGCTTCGGCCTCGGCTTCTAGAGTGTCGGCTTGCACATCGGACGTTTCCAATTCAGCGGCCTCTTCTGTATTTTCGGAGTTGTTTTTGGCTGCGCGGGATTTTTTCCAGTACCGGCTAGTGGCCTGAAATTCTGCAACGGCTGTCTCGTTTTCCGCTGCGATCTCCGCGTGGACAGGAGACTCATGGATCTCATTGGTTGGTTTCCCCGCCGATTTGATGATCTCATCGATTTCGGTAAGCCCTTCTTCCAGCTCCTTCTGACGATCCTCCAGGATGTCGTCAGCCTCCACAAAGCGATCCATGCCCTCTTCCAAGCGATCGCGTTTCGGAGCATCGCCTTCCAATTCCTGCAACTCAGAAAGCGGGGGCAAATCGCCCACCGACTTTAGTCCCACCAAATCCAGGAACTTCGTGGTGGTGCCGTACTGTACCGGGCGGCCGGGCAGATCGGCCTTTCCCGCCATTTTCACGATTCCCTTCTCGATTAAGGTACGTAGCAAATGCGAGCTGTCGATTCCGCGTACGGTATCGATTTCGGCTCGGGTGATCGGTTGTCGGTACGCAATAACCGCTAGGGTCTCCAAAGCCGAACGGCTCAGGCGGAAAGGCTTGGACTCCAAAAACTTACGCACCCATTGGGCATTTTCTTTTTTCGTACAGAACTGGAAGCCGCCCTGTGCTGGGCGCAGTTCGAAGCCGCAACTTTCTTCCTGGTAGCGTTGTTCGATTGCGGCGATGCACTCTTCGATTTCCTGCAGGGTGGCGTTTTCTTCTCCCACAACTTCCTGCAACTTGTTGACCGTGACAGGCTTTTCCGCTGCAAACAGTACCGACTCAATCGCACCGGTTAGCGTATTCTTGTCCATCGACTACCCCTTAAAACTGATCCATCAGGCCGGTATCCAGTTCTTCCATGGGCCGCACGCGCTGCAACTGGATTGGGCCAAAAATTTCCGACTGAAAAATCTTGATAAACTTTAGTTTCGCAAGTTCGAGCACCGCGAGAAAGCTGACCACAAGTTCACTTGTAGAGAGTTCTCGAGGGAGCAATTGCCGAAACTCCATGGTGCCTTCATCCGGAAGCACGGAGCCCATCTTCATGGCTCGTTCCCTCAGGTTGGCAGCTTGATCATGGATCTCGTGCGGCTTGCGTGTTGTGCGATCCAAAGCCGTTTTCAGACACACCAGCAAATCGTAGGTCTCAATGCCTTCTACTGGCGCTTCTTCGGGCGTGTGTTTGGGAACAAATTTTTCCATCGCCACAAGTGGGCGGGGGTAAATGTCCCTGTGCAGCCACGGCATCATGTCGAGCTCCACGGCAGCTTTCTTGAAGCGTTCGTATTCGAGCAGCTGCTCGACAAGGGGGAGGCGCGGATCCTCTTCTTCTTCTTCTGTCTCTTCTTTGGGGATGAGGACCTGGGACTTTAGAAACGTCAAAGTCGCCGCCATCACCATGAATTCGCCGGCCAAATCGATATCGAACTGCTGGAGAATTTGGAGGTGTTCGAGGTACGCCTGGCAGATCTTCGTTACCGGGATGTCATAAATATCTACCTGCTCCTTGCGGATAAGGTGCAGCAGCAGATCCAAAGGGCCTTCAAAGCTGGGAATTCGGACCCGGTAATCTTCAGGGAGTGTAGGGACCTCGGGGCGTGCGCCGCCGCTCAATATTGAATCGAGCACTACTTTTGCGTCACCCGCGGTCGGGGGCGTGCTGAGCACTTCGGCTTCCACTAAATGTCGCCTCCTCCAAACAAGGTCCTACGATATACCAATTCTTGCACTCGATCGGAAGGGGTTTAGGATATCGATATTCCCTGTCATTTTCAAGGGTTGGCGATTCCGGTCGCCTGCCGCACCCGCTCCATCACGGCCCCGGCCTTTTCTCGGGCTCTGAGGGCGCCCTGGGCGAGGATGGTTTCAATCTGTTCAGGGTGGGCGAGAAGCTCCTCGTAGATCTTGCGGGGGGATTCGACTTCCGCCTCGATGGCTTCAAATAGCAATTGTTTAGCTTCGCCCCATCCAATGCCGCTTTGGTAGCGTTCGCGAAGTGTCGCCACCTGATCCGGTTTTGCAAAAAGCTTATATAGACTAAAGAGTGAGGAGTTTTCAGGGTCCTTGGGGTCCTCGGGCGCGCTCGAGTCGGTCTGAATCTTCATGACGAGCTTGCGAAGCCGCTTAGTGTCCGCAGAAAGCGGGATGGTGTTGTCGTAGCTCTTACTCATCTTGCGACCATCCAGACCAGGGACGTAGGCCCCTTCTTCCTGGACTGTGGCCTTGGGAACCCGCAGGACTTCGCCGTAGGTGTGGTTGAACTTTTGTGCGATGTCTCGGGCAATCTCAAGATGCTGTACCTGATCTTCGCCCACCGGAACCTCATCGGCGTCAAAGCAGAGGATGTCTGCTGCCATGAGTACCGGGTAGCAGTAAAGACCCATGAAAATTTCCTTGTCCGGATCTTTCCCCTTTTCCACGTTTTGGTCGACGGCGGCTTTGTACGCGTGGGCCCGATTCAAAAGACCTTTGGCGGCAAAGCAGCTAAGGACCCAGCTGAGTTCAAAGACCTCAGGGACATCTGACTGGCGATACAAGAGCACTTTGTTGGGATCCAAACCGAAGGCGAGCCAAGTGGCGGCGACTTCGCGGGTCAGTTTGCGCATTTCGGCCGGATCGTGGATCGTCGTCAAAGCGTGGTAGTCAGCAATAAAAAAGAGGCACTGTCCATCCGTTGCATTGGCCATTTTCAGAGCGGGTCGTATCGCGCCGATCAGGTTTCCAATGTGGGGCGTCCCAGTTGGTTTGACCCCGGTTAAGACAGTTTTCGACGCCACTAGGCCGCTCCTTGTAGAGCAGCAATCCTATCATCCAAAGAGGGGTGTGTGGCAAACAAAGCCATGGCGGCCTTGGCCCGCCCACTAATCTTCAGCGTCGCGAGCGAGGGGTGATCATCGCCCACCGTTTCAGTCCCCCGCTTGAGGGACTGCAGAGCGTGGATCATTTTTTCTTTTCCGGCGACATTCGCACCACCTTTATCGGCACGGAACTCGCGAGTGCGCGAAAAGTAATTCACGACAATTGCACCGAGTAGGCTGAAGGCGATTTGAAAAACGATGACACAGATATAGTGGACAAAGGGATTCGGCCCTCGGTTCCGGTCCCGGTCACCGGAAAGTGCCTGGGAAATTCCCCAGGCGGCGACGCGCGCGAAAAACATGACAAAGGTATTAATAATCCCTTGTAGGAGGGTCATCGTCACCATGTCGCCGTTGGCGACGTGGGCGAGTTCGTGGCCTAAAACCCCCTCAACCGCTCTGCTGTCCATGCTTTGGATAAGGCCGCTTGAGACGGCGACCAAAGCGCGCGATTTCGAAGGCCCGGTCGCAAAGGCATTTACTTCCGGACTATCGTAGATGCCCACCTCCGGCATAGTGGAAAGTCCTGCCCGCTGGGCAAGGCGATAAACCGTCTGTAGGAGATCTCGTTCCAGGGCGCTTTGAGGATTGTGCGGATCGATGACGTGAACCCCCATCATCATTTTGGCCATCACGCGCGAGAGCGCAAGCGAGATGAAAGCGCCGCCAAAACCAAAAACCGCGCAGAAGGCAAACAACGACTGGTAGTCCAAACCGTAAGGCGTGATGTAGTTGCCTACGCCAAACAGCGCCAGCACCACAGTGAGCGTTGTAATTACCAAAAGGTTAACGACGATAAGCAAGAACACCCGTTTTGCCATGCTGTGAATTCCTCCGAAGCAAAAAGTCGGGACTCATTTTGGCTGAAAAGATTTTCTTATACAAGGACGTTCGGTCAGTCTGGTTCTGTAAACAAAAACCTTTGACCTGCCCTTGACAGGGAGCGAACCGGTTGCGTAAGAATTCTCTTGAGTGTTAGAGTAGGAAGTGACCTACAGTCTCATTTTGTCTCACTCGTTAGAGGCCCCTTTGGAGATACGCTCTAGGATAGGGGTCCTTTTGTTCGTGTCCTCCCGACCGATTAGCGCGTTGGAATGTGTCGAGGCGGCGTTCAAGGCCGGTGTGTCTCCTGGTGGACGCCGATCTTGCGCTTGGGACCTTAGCGGTGCTACCTTTCCGGAACCGTTTTGGACTTTGCCGACTTGCAGGAACTCTGCTGGCGGGTGCCGATTTGCGGGGTTGCAGTTTGAAAGGCGCGAAACTCAATCGTGCCTGCTTGCGAAGTGCCGTAGGTTGGATGGGGCAAACCTGTCGGGAGCTGAACTCTGTGGCGCGGACCTCTCTGGGTGCACGCCCGTCAGTGCCTTTTACAGGTGCCGATCTGCGTGGGGCCTTGTACGATCGCCATTCGCTCTTTCCGTTTGATGTCCCGGAGGCCGAGCGTCTGGGGATGCGTCTGAAGTAAGAATCGCGCGATCAGGGATTTTTTACAAACGTTCACGGTAGCTGGTTTTGGAAGACATGAACTCAATTTACTCAGAAATCAATGCCTTAAAGCGCAAGCTTGAATCTCCGGCTCAGAAGGCGATGCCCTCACTTGAACTCATTCTGGAAAACCTTTCCGAAGGGTGGCGATTGCTGACGCCGATTTCAATCTCTTGGTTTTCAACTCGACGGCAGAAAGATCGTCGGAATGGGCACCGTGGTGGCGGGCCCAAGGAGTGGCAACGCCTTTACGGCTTGTTTGAAACCGACGAAACGACGCCGATTCAGCCGAGCAGATACCGCTGGTTCGCGCGCGTTAGCGAGACGGTAAACCGCTTTCCTATGTTTGTCCGTAACCCGCGTCGACCGGAGGGGTGCACATTGAGGTTTCCGCCGCGCCCTGAGAGGCGCCGACGGGAGCGTCCGGGGCGGAATGGTGGTGTTTGACGATGTCACCCACCGCACCCATGCGTTGAGGCGCTTCGGCACTCCGAGGAACGGTGGCGCAGCTTGCGGAAAACGCCCTGACTTCATCACTGAACGTCGATCTGGATCTGAAGATCCGCTACATCAACCACGCCTTACCGCCCAAGACTCGGAGGAGATCTGGGACCTCCGTTTTCGATTACATCGATCCTTCGGAGCGGGATGCCGTCGAAGGAAACCTTTGCGCGGCAGCAAAACGGGCGAAGCCCTCCAGTACGAAACCTACGCCGTGAATCCGACGGCGGGCGGTCGTGGTACTCGAGCCGACTGAGCCCCATTTACACGAATGGTCGTGTCAGCGGCTTTACCATTATTTCAACAGACGATACGGAGCGCCGGAACAACCGTGAGGAACTCGCCCTCGCCTATGCCCGGATGGAAAGCCATGTTGCCGAACGGACCTTGAATTGCAGAAGTTGCGAACCGGCAGCTCAAGGAATCCCGCGACGAATTGCGCTCCCTTTACGAGCGCATCGTGACAGTCCAAGAGGCGGAACGCACAAGAATCGCGCGGGAAATACACGATGTCTTTGGACAAGTCCTAACTTCTTTAAAATACGACATTGCATGGCTCGCCGGTCGCGGAACGGGGACCACAGAAATCCACGAAAAGCTTGGCAAAATGGATGAAATCATCGATTCTACCATCAAGACGGTACGCAAGATTTCTTCTGATCTTCGACCGGGGGCTTTGGACGATTTGGGTTTGACCGCCGCCATCGAGTGGCAAGTTAAGGACTTCCAGGATCGTACGGGAATTCGATGTGATTTTGTCAATCGCATCGGCGATGCAGCTCTCGAAAAAGAAGATGCTTCTGTGACACTGTTCCGAGCGCTGCAGGAGGCCCTGACCAATGTCATGCGGCATGCCGGAGCCTCCTCAGTGAAAGTAGTATTGGAAGAAGTTGAAGAGAATCGGGTTCTGGAAATCTGGGATGACGGGATCGGGATAACCGAAGACCAGATCCACAGTCGACAGTCGTTGGGGCTCAAAGGGATTCGAGAGCGCGTTGCCCAAGTTGGAGGCCTAGTCCAAATTCAGAGTTGGCAGCCCACGGGAACTTTGGTTCGTGTCCAGGTTCCGTCGAATTAGGGAGAGAGGTAAGCAAAGATGATCAACATAGCGGTTGCAGATGATCACGCAATAGTCCGCGAGGGTTTCAAACAAATACTTTCAGCGTCTGAGATAAATGTTTCCGGTGAAGCGGAAACTGGGCAAGGCTTACTCGATTTAGTTTCTAAGAATAATTACGACATGGTCGTTTTGGATATTTCACTGCCGGATCGATCGGGTCTGGACGTCTTGAAAGAACTCAAGAAGACTCACCCGGAGCTCCCAGTTCTGGTCCTTACGATGCACGCCGAGGAGCAGTACGCGCTGCGAGTTTTCAAAGCCGGGGCGAGCGGTTACCTGACCAAAGATTCCGCGCCTGCCCAACTCGTGAAAGCCATTGAAAAGGTGACCTCCGGTGGCAAGTACGTCAGCCATTCTTTGGCAGAGAAGCTCGTGCTCGATATCGGTGACAATGGGGCGCGACCTTTGCACGAAACGCTTTCGGACCGTGAATTTCAGGTGCTTACCAACTTGGCTTCCGGTAAGACAGCGGGGCAAATTGCTACCGAACTGGGATTGAGCGTGAAGACTGTGAGCACTTACCGGACGCGTATTCTGGAAAAGATGCATTTGCGCAACAACGCGGAACTCATTCACTACGCCATTCAAAACAAATTAGTTTGAGCGAACCGTCTCAAAAACCCATCCGTTCTCTCATCCTCGGCGGGGTAATCCCTGTCATTGCCTTCACCATCGTGGAGGAATACTTCGGTATTCTTTGGGGGGTGGTTGCCGGCATGGTGTTTGCTGTCGGTGAAATTCTCGTCGAGTGGCGCAAGCAGAAACGTGTAAGCCCAATTACCTGGGGCGGAGGTGTGTTGATCCTTCTCCTCGGAGGAGTTTCCCTCGCCACACAGGAGGGAGTGTGGTTCAAATTGCAGCCGGCGCTCCTTGAGGGTGTATTTGGAGTTGTGCTCGCGGTTTCGTGCCTGATGAACAAGCCGCTGCTTGTTGTGATGGCAAAAGAGCAGGGGATGTTTACGAGACTGCCTCCCGCCCTGGAGCCCGTTTTCCGGCAGCGATTTTACGGATTAACCTGGAGGTTGAGCCTCTTTTTCTTTCTGCACACCGCTTTGGCAACCTACGCCGCACTTAATTGGAGCACGCGCGACTGGGCACTGCTCAAGGGCGTAGGTTTTACCGCTAGCTTTGTCGTCTATATGATCGCGGAGGTTTGGATTTTGCGTAAGCGCGTCAGCCGTGAAATTGGTCAAGATAGGGTGTTTCCGCAGTCGGGTTAGCTTCCTTTAAAAGATCGTCAGCTGCGAGTCGCTCGTCTTTTTTTCAGGTGCGGCCAGACCCAGGTGCGCATAGGCCAGAGCCGTGGCAACGCGGCCGCGGTTGGTTCGGTTGATAAAACCGTTCTGTATCAAATAAGGTTCGTACACGTCTTCCAGCGTCGATCTTTCCTCACTCAAGGCCGAGGCCAAGGTTTCAATTCCGACGGGGCCGCCATCAAATTTCTCCACAATCGTGCGCAGTAGTTGCCGATCCATGTGGTCGAGTCCTTTGTGATCCACATCCAGCATGTCGAGCGCTTGGGCCGCGACCGTTTGTGAAATGATCCCTTTTGCCTTAACTTGCGCGAAATCCCGGACGCGGCGGAGCAAACGGTTGGCGATGCGCGGGGTGCCTCGTGCGCGCTTGGAGATCTCAAGAGCCCCTTCCATCTCGATGTGACATTTGAGAATCCCGGCAGATCGTACAATGATCATCTGCAATGCATCGGGCGCATAGTAATCGAGTCTGAAGACAATACCAAAGCGCCCCATCAGCGGAGAAGTCAATTGGCCGGCTCGAGTCGTTGCGCCTATGAGTGTAAACGGCGGCAGGTTGAGTTTCATGACACGCGCACTGGGACCTTGTCCCAAAACGATATCTAGATGAAAGTCCTCTAGGGCCGGGTAGAGAGTTTCTTCGACGACACGATTGAGGCGGTGGATCTCATCCACAAACAGGATGTCGTGCGGGTTGAGGTTGGTCAAAATAGCGGCGAGATCTCCGGACTTTTCAAGAGCGGGTCCGGAAGTGGAAACCACTTGCACGCCGAGCTCTTTAGCAACCACGTGAGCCAAAGAAGTCTTACCTAGTCCCGGCGGACCATGGAGCAATAGGTGATCCATCGCTTCTTTGCGTTCTTTCGCGGCATCGATAAAGATCTTCAGCTTGTCCTTGAGAGTGGTTTGACCGATGAAGTCCCCAAGCAGCCGAGGGCGCAAAGAGTTGTCGGTGCGTACATCTTCCGCCTGCTGTTTGTAACTTAGTAACGGGCTGTCTTGCTCTTCCATTAGTTGCTCAAGTGTTTGCCCGCGATCCGGCCCGATAGATCAGCCAAAAGTCGCTTAAGGGCGGCTTCAAAACTTACTTTTTCCAGATCCTCTTTTTCACAAAAACTGTCTAGGGTTTGCTTGAATTGGTTTGGCTGGTAGCCCAGGTGGACAAGAGCCAGAGAAAGATCTTCCCTTAGACTTTGAGATAAAGAGGGTTCTTCGTTTTCGGTGCCAACCGATAGACTGTCCTGGATCTTGCTTAGCCAAGCCAGTTTTTCTACTTTGGCTCGAAGCTCCAGTACTATTCGTTCGGCGGTTTTCTTTCCAATTCCGGGAGCGCGCGAGATCTCGGCGGCATTTTTTTGAAGTATAAGCTGCGCGAGTGGTTGGGCGCCGTGTTCGCCGAGAAGCGATAAGGCACTCTTTGGACCGAGTCCGGAGACGCTGAGCAAAACTCGAAAAAACTGCTTTTCTTCTTCAGAGTTAAAACCGTAAAAAGCAAACACGCTCTCTTTCATGTGGGTGTGAACGAAAAGAGAAACGTCCGCATCCGGCGTCAAACTAAGGAAGAGTTTTTTGTGGAGCGTGAGTTCGTAGCCCACATCTTGCGCTAGAACCACGCACTGAAGGGTTTCGGGATTTTTTGAGAGCAATTTTCCACGGAGAAATCCAATCATACTATCCCCATTCGGTCTAAACGCGGGCTCACCACGTGACAAAGAGCAGCGGCAATGGCGTCCGTGGCGTCGTAACCCAAATCCAGACGGTGACCGAGCTGCATTTCCGTCATTTTCTTCACTTGTTCTTTGTCAGCTCTGCCACTGCCGGCCACCATTGATTTGATTTTGGCCGGTGCATACTCATAAATATGAATTTTGCGCTGTAGGCAAGCCGCAACCGCAATGCCCCGCGCCATGCCGAGATGGAAGGCTGAGCGCGCATTGCGGTGCTGAAAGAGATCTTCGATGGCGGCTTCGTGTGGTTGCCATTGATCAATGAATTCGATGAGGCGGGCCTGAATGACGCCCAGCCTAGGGTAGAGACTTTCTTTTCGTGGAGCTTCGATTACTTCGGCTGCGAGGAGGCGGATGGATTGTCCCGATTGGACCAGGCACCCCACACCGAGTCGGTGCGAACCCGGATCAATTCCCAAAACACGTCTCATCCCCCAACACTACCACAATTTATTCGCCGGCGACTTCGGCAAAAAGGGCGTCGTCCATTTCGAAGTTGGCGTGAATTTTTTGTACGTCCTCGTGGTCCTCAACGAGTTCCAGCAATTTGAGCAGTTTTTGTGCTGTGTCTTTGTCTTCAACTTTCACTTTGTTTTTCGGAACAAAAGAAAGCTCTGCAGATTCTGGGTGCATCCCAACATTGTCGAAGACTTCCTTAACCTTATATATCTCTGTGGTGTCGGTGGTGACTTCAATTCCGCCGTCAGCTGAGTTTACATCTTGCGCGCCGGCCTCTAGAGCCACTTCCATCACTTTGTCTTCCGAGTACTTCGAAGCATCAAAAACCAAAAGCCCGCATTGCTGAAACATCCAAGCCACGCTCCCGGTCTCAGCCAAATTGCCACCGTTGTTCTTGAATAGATTGCGCAAGTCCGCGACCGTGCGGTTTTTGTTGTCTGTTGCCGCCTCCACGATGACTGCAACCCCGCCCGGAGCATAGGCCTCGTACGCGGCTTCTTCGATCGAAGTACCGTCTTGGACTTCGCCCGTCCCTTTTTTGATGGCGCGTTCAATATTGTCTTTGGGCATGGACGCTGCCTTTGCGGCCACAATAGCTGCTCGCAAGCGTGCGTTTGCGTCTGGATCTCCACCACCGGTTCGTGCGGCAACCATGAGCTCTTTGACAAGCTTGGTGAAGACTTTGCCTTTCTTGGCATCCGCTGCACCTTTAATATGTTTAACCTTGCTCCACTTATTATGTCCTGCCATCAGCTACTCCCACGTTTCTCGGCGGTTCGTCCCAGCAAAAAGAGCGCGATCCCGAAAACGAGCATCGTCAGTTCTTTCTTGATTTCGACCTCGGTCAGGCCCACGTACAGCGCCAGCGCAGTGACCGCGAGGGCCGCTGCCTGCAGAGATTTTCCGAAATAAAACACAGCGTTGAATTCTATTCACAAGTTGGTACAAATCAATCAAAATACAGGTTTCTATGGGAAAGGTCGTCACACTTTTAACGGACTTCGGTACGCAGGATAGCTATGTGGCTGAAGTTAAAGCCGTACTTCTGTCCGCGGGGGCATCGGTACGGATGGTGGACATCACACACCACATTCCGCCATTTGACGTAAATCGCGGGGCTTTTCAGCTTTTCCGCTCCTATGGCTATTTTCCAAAGGACACGATCCACCTGGCAGTTGTCGATCCGGGTGTGGGGACCAAGCGCCGGAGCATATACGTCCGTACCCGAAAATACCATTTTGTGGGGCCGGACAACGGTCTTTTGTCCTGGGCGGTGGATGATTGCGAGCGGAGAGAGGGAAAGAAAGCTAACTACTACGAAATTCCCGCCGACAAGGGTCTCTCGTCGCACACATTTCACGGACGGGATCTTTTTGCCCCTTTCGTGGTCAAACTCTTGCGAGACCGAAAACCCAGATTGAAGAAGCTTACCAAGATCAAAGGTGACGGCTTCCCGATGTGCCGCGAGCTGGATGGGGTCCAGCGGGGACACGTGATCAGTCAGGATCATTTTGGAAATATCATTACTAATATTCCTCACGGCAACGCGAAGCGGGCCGAGTTACAAATCAACCACCGGTTGGAGAAGCTCAAGTCCGTCGAGAATTATCTCAGCATCGAAGAGGGAAAATTTGCGATCATCCGAGGGTCCCATGGATTTTGGGAAATAGCCTGCGCCAAAAACTCCGCCTGGGATCATCTCAAAGTAAACGTCGGGGATGATCTCACGCTTTTTCCCGCCTAGCTGCCGGGCTAAATGCCGGGCGCAATCTCGGCCCCTCTGATATAATTTTGCTATGCGCTTTCGGCGTTTTGACATCCAGTGTTGTATTGTTCTCATCCTTCTGTTTGCCTTTCCTGCGGAAAGTTTCGCAAAGCGTGATTTCAAAGGGCTTTTTGGAAACTACCGACGAGATCAGTTTGTCGAAAACGAAGCCCGCGACACTGACTTCGGCGTCAACGTACTTCTTGCCACACTGCTTCCACTGTCCACCTTCGTGAGCAGCTCCGGCGGTTCTCCCGCGTTGGCAGAAGAAGCGATGCATTATGCCGCGTTTTTTAACGTGGAACTAGAATTCACTCTGAGCCTTTTTTACCGCTGGCAACTTTTTGCCCGCATCGGTTACCACACGTTCAGGACGGAACGAGAGCAGGAAATTGCGAGCAACGTTCAATACCACATCGTGGATGTGACAGCCATTCCCGGGGTGATAGGTGTGCGCTACCGCTTTTCTCGTGGAGACGTCGTGCCTTTTCTTGGGTTAGGCGTGGGACTCTCCTACGTAGAGCGCAAGTCGACCTATGACTACAACGCGACGGCTCAGGATCTGCGTGTCGACAAGGTCCTCACGGGCGAGGTTGCCGCCGGCGTAGAGTTTTATTTTGGTGCGCGCGCCGGCCTTCGTCTTGAAGTGGCGGGCTACTACATGAACCTTCCGGCCCACACCTATAAAGGTGGGGCGACTCTGCAACAATTCACCTACACCCAGAATCCGATCTCGCTACGCTACGCGAGCGGTCTGTTCGTCCTTTTTTAGTAAATAATTTCAAATACTTAAATGATTTACTCGCGGGCCTGATGCTTGGGCTTAACCTCCCTCCCTTCGCTGCCGATAAATATGCGTAAACCCAAACACCGGCGCACCGGTTTTTAAGGGTGAATTGACTCTTTTAGGAGGATGTCATGTCCGTGCTCTCTGAGATTGGAGCTTTTTTTAGAGATGGTGGAGCTCTCATGTTCCCCATCGCTTTCCTTGGCGTGGTCGCTGCAGGGATTGCTGTGGAACGTTGGGTGAAAATCCAGTTTCACTATTCGATCAACAGCCGAGCATTCATGGCCAAGCTCAAGAAGTACATTCTGAGCGACAACATCGATCGCGCTATCAGCTTGTGCAATAGCCGAGCGGAGGCCTTGTTGCCGAGAGTGCTCAAGAGCGGACTGACCAGAGCCAAAGACGGTGCCTTGGATATTCAAAACGCGATTGACGAAGCGACCCTGGAAGCGCTGCCGAAGCTTGAAGCTCGCTCCTTATATTTGCCGACTCTCGCGAACCTCTCCACTTTGCTCGGACTGATGGGAACCATCGCCGGTCTCGTGGTTGCTTTCAAATCCGGTGACTCTGGAGTCGACGCTGTTCAGCGCCAACAATACCTACAGAGCGCGATCTCGGTAGCGATGCATACGACTTTGTTTGGTTTGATGGTAGCCGTGCCCACGCTTTTCGTTCATACGATCGTTCAGTCCAAGATTAACTCGATTATCTCGGACATCGACCAGTACTCTGTGAAGCTCGTCAACCTGCTTAGCGCAGCTCAGAAGGTTGGACGCTCGGGTGCGGAAGACGACGAAGCAATTAACGAATAGAGCTTTCAGAGGGATTCTGTGCGTAAGCCCAGTGAACGTACAAATAGGATGCGAGCGGATGATGAGTTGAATCTCACATCCATGATGGACATCATTACCAATTTGATGTTCTTCTTGCTGCTGTTTGCGAACGTTATTCCGGTGGTTATCATTGACGCCCCTTTGCCGAAGATCGCTTCTACGGCGGAGGAAGTTCGAATGGCCAAAGAGCAGGATCCCAAGCTCGAAGTCATCATCCGTATCCGCCCGGACGGGTTTCAAGTTCAGTCTAGCGCTGGTTCATCCCGTGTTTTGGGACGAGTCGGAAAAGACTACCCTTTTGAAGATCTGCACAAGTTCCTGATTAGCCTGCACCAACGAAATATGAAAGAGCACGACCTGACGCTCATTCCAGGTGACGACATCAATTACGACACGATTATCCGCACCATGGATGCCGCGCGGGAATATATCAAGGGAGATCCTGGTTTCAAGGATGTGCCGCCTGATATCGCTGGCCGTCCCGAGAGCCAGCAGTTTAACCGACTATTCTCGGACGTATCTCTGGGAGGCGTGTGATGTTGGGCAAAAGAAAAAAAGTCACTGCCAAATCCCGCAAACGTTTTGTGACGCCGTCAGGCCTGGCCTTGACCAGCATGTTGGATATTCTGACGACGATCCTGTTTTTCCTTCTGAAAAACTACTCCACTGTACAAACAACGTTTAACGTTTCAGAAGGATTGAGTTTACCTCAATCGACCACGTTGGCGCCGCCGCCGGACTCTTCACTCCACTTGGTGGTTACCCAAAACGCGGTGCTTTTGGACGGAGTGGAACTTGTTCCTGTGGTGAACGGTGATATCCCGCGCGAGCACCTGTACAGAGACAACGTCACGATTGTGCGCCTTGCCCAAGCCTTGCAGCAACACAAAAAGCGTTCGCAATACATTGAAAAGCGCAGCGATACCCATTCCTTCTCCGGAATGATTGTGATGCAGGCAGATAAGAATCTGGAATTCAAGATTCTTAAGAAGGTCATCTACACAGCCGGTATTACGGACTTTGTGATGCTCAAGCTTGCCGCTCTCAAAAAAGACGCCTAGCCTTCTAGCTGAAGTTCTTTCCCAGTATCTTCTTACAGGATTCCTTGATCCTCTTGGATTCCGTATTCTTGATCACTTCTTTCAGCATTTTTTCGACTGATGAATTTTTGATGTCTTCCACTGTGGAAAGCAGGCGAGTTTTCACATCATCACTAAACTGATCGTCCTCGACCAGAAAGATAGAAAGAAACTTCGCCCACTCAGAAGAATTTCTCAGTGTTTCATTGTTTCGAATCAGCCAGGAGATTCTTCCGATGAGATCGGGGCCGCTCGTGCGTGTGAGCGCCTGGATCTCTGCTGCGGCTCTCGGGTTTTCGTACGCACCGAAAGCAAACTCGAGCCAGTAACTGTACCGGTAGCCACGATCCTGGTGGGTTTTTATCCCCGCGCGAAGAATTTCTCCGCTGCGAATATCCCCGAGGCTCGCAATCGCCGTTGCACTGGTTCGCAGATCGTCCAAAGGCAAAACCGGATTTTGAATGGTCAGGGTAAGGAACTCCAGCACCTTTTCTGACTTTACCTTACCCAGAGTACCGAGAAGTTGCGCTCGGTACTGTCGCCAACCGTGCGGATCTTTCCGAAAGAGCTCGGTTTTTGCAAACGCCGGTTTTTGAGCCTGCTGGGCGTCTGCGAAAATTTTCGCACCGATTTTTTCAGGTAGCCAGCGTCCTTTCGACTTCTGAATCGCATCAAGCAGGGCCAAACGTACATAGGGAGAAGGATCCTGCTCGAGCGCTTTCAGCAAATGTTCCTGATCCTCCCCGGACAAGTTTCCTTCGTTGAGACCCGCAGCTACGCGCTGAAAGTTCGCCCATACTCGAATGATCGGGTCGGGATCGGAGAGCGCCTGCGCAGTTATCTTCTCTTTGGAAACGCCGTCCGGGACCACCTTGGCGAGTGCAATGCCACCTGGGTTTACTGAAACCCAATCGGGTTCTTCTTCCAGGGTTTCCGTGAAGGTTTGCTTATCCTTGCTGATAGCCAGCGCCAGATCCTTGGAGTAGACACCCTTGCGGTGGATGCTTACCGGCAGAAGGAAATCAAAAACACTCTTGTCATTCTTGTGATTCGAAGCCTGTTCGATGGTTAGCGAGAGAGTTTTTTTGTCCGCATCCCAGTCCGTTTCGTAGCTAATGACTGGATAGCCGCGCTGTAAAAGCCAACTGTCGCGAAAATTATCCAGATTTCGTTGGGACGCGGCCGCTACCGCATTGAAAAAGTCTTTGTACGTGGCGTTTCCTAGTGCGTGACGGCGTAAATACCGCTTCAAGCCGGCCCTAAAGTTGTTTTCGCCGACGTAGTACGCGAGCATCCGCAATACGTTTTCCCCTTTGTTGTAGCTGATCGTATCAAAGGCATCGCCCGGATCTTCAAGTTCCTGATTCACAATCGGGTGACTTCGCGGACCGTCTTCTTGCCGAAAGTAGGCGTCCCAAGTGTAGGTGACAAGTTCAATGTCGTGTTCTTCATTGGGGTAAATGTGCTTGGTGGCTTTGGTTCCTAAATAGCTGGCAAAGGCTTCGTTGAGCCACAAATCATCCCACCAGCGCATCGTAACGTAATCTCCAAACCACTGGTGCGCCAATTCGTGCGCCGCCAGGCCAACGATGCCGTTTTTCTCAAACTCAGAATCCGGATCGTTGAGTACCAAGCGTTCCTGATTGATATTGGTGGCGGAAGTATTCTCCATGCCGCCCCAAAAAAAGGTGGGGAGACCGAGAGTAGAATATTTGTTCCAGGGGTACTTCACTCCCAGATAGTCTTCCATAAAGCCGAGCATCTTTTTGGTGGCATCCGCGACAAAAGCCACCTTCTTGGTTTTTGTTTTTCCAACCCAGAAATCGATCGTCGGGTTTGCACTCTTGGCAACGACGTGTGCGAAGTCACCTACGGCCAGGGTTACGAGATAGGTCGAATGCGGCTTGTCTTGCAGCCAATGGACCTGTCTCCAGGTCGCCCCCTTTTTCTTGAACGTCTTGTTTCTTGTTTGGCGTCCGTTGGAAATTACATCGTATTTTTCCGGTACGCTGGCGTGAATTTCCGTTGTGGCTTTGTCCTGGGGCTCGTCGTTGCAGGGGAAAACTTCCCGTGCCCCCATCGACTCAAGCTGGGTAAACAATAACGGACCTCGCTTCGGTTCATCCGGATCGGTAACCTTAAATAGTCCATAATGGGTTTTGGTTTGAATCGCGGCCGTGTACTCGACCCTTAAATTGAGCGTCGCTCCCTTCTTATATCGAGAAGGAAGGTATATTGTGAGCTCATCGTTTGCGTGCGAATGACGAACGTTTCGCCAGCCCTTGGAGTGCAGCAGCTGGGTCTTGTGGATCTGTAGTCCCTTGGCGTCCAGGTTAACGGACTTGGCTGGAGCGGTGAGTCTAAGGCGTATCTGTGCTTCCGCACGCAGGTTCTCGGGATTGGTCGACGGATCGACACTAAACTCCAATCGGTAATGGAGCGCATCGATAGGGCGCTTCTTGGATACGAAGCCTGCCTGACTCGTTGCTGGAAAAAGATAGAAGAATAAGAAGAGAGAAACGAAAGATTTGAATGTGTGCATGGCGGTGACTTTCCTCCGCGTGCGGAGGAAAGTCAATCGCCACCAAAATCACACTTAGACGATCTCGCAGATCGTCTTGAGAATCCGCGCTGCAACTACATACGGATCCGCGTTTGCGCCGGGGCGTCGGTCTTCCAGATAGCCACCGCCGTTTTTGGAAACGTGTGCGGGGATACGGATGGAAGCTCCACGATCGCTAACGCCGCTGCGGAATTCGTTAATGCTGCAGGTCTCGTGCTTGCCCGTTAGACGCTCAGCAAGTCCGTGACCATACACCGCAATATGTTCCGCGTGTTTCTTCTCCAAAAGTGCAATAGCCTTTTCAATCGCCGCAATGCCACCGGCTGTGTTGCGCATCGATTTTGTGGAGAAGTTGGTGTGTTGGCCAGCACCGTTCCAATCGCCGCGGACGGGTTTTGGATGCAAGGTTGCGGTCACGCCGTACTTTTCGCCAAGTCGGTAAAGCAACCAGCGGCAGATCCAGTTGTGATCGGCTACGGTTAAAGGATCCGCGGACTCATTGTCACGGTTACGGTAACCTACCTGGTATTCCCACTGGCCCGGCATCACTTCCGCGTTGATACCAAAGACCATAAGACCCGCTTCGACGCATGCGCGTGCGTGGTCTTCAACCAGGTCTCTTCCGAAAACTTCATCGGAACCGACACCACAGTAAAAGGGGCCTTGCGGGGCAGGGTAGCCACCGTCCGGCCAGCCTAGCGGAGAACGACCGCGGAAAAGCGTGTACTCCTGCTCGAAACCGAACCAAGGTTCTTCCTTGGCCGCACCGGCGTCCAGTACGCGGCGCAGTTCCGCGCGGGTGTTGGAGACGTGTGGTGTGACGCCGTCGGGATTCATCACTTCGCACATGACGAGGTAGCTGCCTTCGCCACGGATGGGATCTTTCACGAAGGTGACCGGAACCAGCGTCAGATCGGATTTGTGCCCGTCCGCCTGGTAGGTGGAAGATCCGTCGAAACCCCACTCAGGAAAACTCTGCAGAGTGACTTTCTTTGGATCGGCGAGGTTGAGAACCCGCGTCTTGGAACGCAGCTTCTGCGTGGGGCTCGCCCCGTCCATCCATATATATTCCCCAAGTGTGACCATAGTCTTACTCTCCTTGCTCCGATAAGTTGAAAAGATGCGCTTTAGTGTCTTGATTGCTGAACCCTAGCTTGAATAACATCGGATACTTAGCACCCTCGGCGGATCAGATCTAGAGTTATTTATATCCCATTGATCTTTCGTAGGATTCAACACCTCCGTTGCAAATCAGGTCTTAGGAGCGTCGCCCCCAAACTCCGAAACTTGACAGTTTCACCCAAAAAATTCTTGTATACCCGGATGGAAAACAAAGCCTTGCCAGAAACCGTCCGTTTTATCCAAGTTGTCTCGGAGCTCCGTGCGAAATGCCCGTGGGACAAAAAGCAGACCCACCAAAGCTTGGCGCAGTACCTGGTCGAAGAGACGTACGAGTGCCTGGAGGCCATTGATAGTGGCGATCTGAGCGTGCTGGAAGAAGAGCTCGGAGATCTGCTTTTACAGATCGCGCTTCACGCCGAGATTGCCTCCGAACAGGGCGAGGCGGGCTTTGACCTGGAGTCCGTGTCCAAGCGAGTGGCCGACAAGATGATAGCCCGACACCCGCACGTCTATGGCGAGGTCGAAGTGAAGGACGACGCGGAGGTGAAGGCCAATTGGGTGAAGCTCAAGCAGCAGGAAAAGCCCGATCGCAAGCTCCTCGATGGAATTCCAAAGGCGCTTCCCGGCCTGCTACTAGCCCACAAGTATGGGTACCGCGCGGCGACGGTCGGTTTTGATTGGCCAGATTCGGCGGGGGTCCTCGCAAAGGTGCGTGAAGAGGTGGGCGAGCTTTCTGAGGCACTTGATGGGGGCGATAAATCTGCGGTTGAAGAAGAGTTTGGGGATTTGCTGTTTAGCTTGGCGCAACTCGGGCGTCACCTGAAGTTGGACGCCGAAGCTAGCCTGCGCAGCGCTTGTCAGAAATTCGCGCGCCGCTTGCAGCACGTTGAAGAGTCGCTGGCGACCGAAGGCAAAGCCTTTGAGGACTGCGACCTGGAAACTTTGGAGGCTTTCTGGCAGCGGGCCAAAAAGCAGGATTGAGACAATTCTTAGGATTCTCTTCAAAATTTAGCTACTTAGCGGGCTAATCTTTACTTTCTTGGGCTCAAAAGGTAATCGTGAGTCCCACTATGCTCATTGTCCAAAAATACGGCGGAACGAGCCTTGCGACTCCGGAACACATCCGCAGCGCCGCCAAGCGCATTGCTGAGGTGAAGCGGGCAGGGCACCAGCTCGTGGTTGTGGTTTCCGCGATGGGGAAAATGACGAACAACCTCATCGCGCTAGCCAAGAGCACCGTCGGTTTTGCTCCGCAACGCGAGATGGACATGTTGCTGACTACGGGTGAGCGCGTTTCGATGGCGTTACTCGCGATGGCGCTTCACGAAGAAGGGGTGCCCGCTATTTCTTTTACCGGATCCCAATGCGGGATCGTTACCGACAGCGTGCACACGGACGCGAAAATTCTGGAAGTGCGTCCGGATCGCATCCGCAGCGAGCTTGAGAAGGACAAAGTTGTGATTGTGGCGGGCTTCCAAGGGGTAAGCCGAGACAAAGAAGTCACCACACTCGGGCGGGGCGGATCCGACACGACGGCAGTTGCGTTGGCAGCGGCGCTTGGGGCCGAGCACTGTGAGATTTTGACCGACGTGGAGGGGCTTTACAGCGCCGATCCAAATATCGTCGATAATGCCGAACTGTTGCGTACCTGTACGTATGAAGAGGCGCTGGAGTTTGCAAGCCTTGGGGCGAAGATGCACCCGCGCAGCATCGATCTCGCCAAGCGCTTTAACGTCAATGTGCGCATCGCGCCCAGTGCCGATTCGACGGCGGCGGGCACTCAGCTCGTGGCGTCCATGGAAGAAGAACCGGGTGCGATGGAACGCACGCGCATTCGCGGGATCGGATCCAAGGACGGCTATACCTTGTTCCGTACGCGAATGGATTTGCGGACGTTGTCCGAGTCTCTCTCGGCGGTCCACTTCCCGCTACGGTTTTTTAGTTTCACTGATAGCGAAGTTCGTTTTTTGAGCGAGCCGGAAAAAGTGGCTCAGGTCGAGACGGTGGTTCCCATCGAGGAGAGTCTTGGACCGGTCGCCCTCGTCTCGGCTATTGGGGACGGGATCCACGGCTGCGCGTGGGTGCTTTCCAAGTTTCTGCGGACCATTGCGGAGGCCGGGGCCCCTTGTCACTTTGTTTGTGTGAATACCTTGTCGGTGGTGGCGGCCATTCCGAGCGAGTTTAAGGAGCCAGTCACGGCGGCCTTGCATGCGGTTTTGGTAGAGCGGTCTGAAACGGATTGGGCAAAAAAAAAGGAGCTCCCCGTTGAGGGAGCTCCCCAAATCGAAGGTCTGCCTACGGCAGGGTCACCTCCGTACTATGAGAAGAACTTGACATAGTACCACCCCCTTTCGCGGGCATTTAGCCCAAGGCCCGAGAATCGGTAACCTTTCTTAAATGGTAACACCTATTGGCCCCCTCTTGGAAAGCATAAGATGTAAATATTTGAAATCATTTGTGTAAAAGTCGTGTTTGGACCACCTTTGCGGTGGTCCCAGGCTGACGCCCCGTGCTATAATTGTATTAAGTCACGGCATAGTACGCGGTGGGTTAAGCCTTCAAGTTTTCTACAGAAATCTCCGATTAGTTATCCGGAATAACTCACTGCGGCACGAGTGTGCCCAGACTCGTATGGGAGGGGAAACTTGTTAGCATACGTCGGCATCGCTCTGATGGGCGCCACCGCCTTCTACATTGGGTGGCACCTATTCTCCGGTGAGCTCGAAGCCTCGGCGGCCAAGCGCTTGGAGCAGCAGCGCAAGAGCAGTTCGTCTGCCTTGCTGAAGATCTGCCGCCCGATCTACCGCGCCGTCGTCATGCCCTATTCCTCCAAGATCAAGGCCGAGAACTGGCGCAAGAAGACCAAGCGCCTCATCATCTCCGCCGGACTGGAAGAGGAGCTCGATGTGGAAGATCTCCTCGCTTTCAAAATCTTTCTCGGTTTTGTTGCCCCGCTTTTCTTTTATGCCTACATGCTCGCCAATGGGACGACGATTCCCTGGTGGATGCTCATCGGCATGATGCTTGTCGGTTACGTTTATCCGGGGGCCTGGGTCAGCGGTTGTCGCAAGCGCCGCCACATCGAAATCTCTCTCCAGCTGCCTTTCGTGATCGACTTGCTGACGCTCTCCACCGAAGCCGGTTTGGACTTCATCGGGGCGCTTCAGAAAGTAGTGGAGAAGACCCGACCCGGTCCGCTCGTTCAGGAAGTGGAACGCACTTTACAGGAAATTCAATTGGGTACGACGCGTGCCGACGCGCTTCGCAATATGGCCTGGCGTATCGACCTCACGCAGATCAACTCACTCGTTGCGGTTCTTGTGACCGCGGACCAGATGGGTAGCAGTATCGGTGGTGTGCTCCGCGTGCAATCGGATCTCATCCGTACCAAACGTTTTACGGAAGCGGAAAAGAAGGGTGCGGCTGCTTCACAAAAACTTTTGTTTCCTCTGATTTTTTTCATCATGCCCGCGGTGTTCATCATGATCTTCGGGCCGGTGATTTTAGGTTTCTTGGGAGTGAAGTAGTGCGCAAAGTGGCGTTACAAAATGAGAGCAGGACTTTGATTCCGGAGTGTTTCATTGCGGAGTCTTACATGAGCCGCTTTCTGGGTTTGATGGGGCGTAAGACCATCCCACAGAATGAGGCCATCTGCTTTCCACGCTGTAACTCGATCCACACTTTTTTCATGCGCTTTCCCATCGATGTGATTTTGGTGGGTGAAGACGGAAAAATCGTAAGTGTTGTTCAGGCAATGAAGCCCTGGCGGTTACTGCTCCCCCGTAAGGGCGTGAAGCACATCATCGAACTGCAAGCGAACAGGGTTGAGAGCTTGGAATTGCAGACGGGAGCCAAACTGATTTGTGACGGAGTGTGGGCTTGAAGTTTGAGATCGTAAAAAATGGTCGCGTAGTCGATGTACGCGACTTGGCAGAAGGGTCCCACAAGGTGGGGCGTGCCAAGGACTGCGATCTCGTTCTGCCCTCGCCGCAGATTTCAAAGCAGCACGCGCTCATCGTGGTGAAAGGGAATAAGGCTGCCATTGTGGATTTAGGGTCTTCCAACGGAGTTTTTGTGAACGGCGTGTTGGTTCGAAAACAACGCATCCGATCCGGAGACGATGTAGTCATTGCCGACTACCACATCCGCTTGGGGAGTGCGCGTTCTAAGGTTTCGCCGCAGGTGCCTGGAGACGCCGCGAACGCACCCGCTATGCCTGAGATGGAGTTTGGACTGGATGGGGCCGCCGCGTTTCAGGCCCAGCCGCTTGTGGATGCCTTCCAGGCTGCCGTCCCGGAAACCCCGGCGCCAGAATTTACTCCCCAGGAAAAACTGATGCTGATGATGGATGAGAAAGTGCTCTCACCCTTCTACGGCGTGATGAAGTCCGTCGACTGGCGGATGTTGATGGTCGCTATTCTAGGCGGGGGTTTTCTGCTTGCGGTGGCCGCGACGGTCTTTTCAGTTTTGCCTTGGGGGCAGGAAATTGCGACGCGTGAGGCGCTAAAACGCGCTCACACGGTAATTAGCCAAGTCGTTCGTGAAAATTACCGGGTGCTCAGCAAAACAGGTGATTTCACCAAACTGTCGGTGGCGGCAGGAGAGAGCGAAGTAGGTATGCTGGCGGTTGCGATTGTGGATCCGCGGGCAAACACCATCATTGCACCGACTAAACTGCTCAACAAATCCATCACTGATCCACGTTACCTGCTTGCGATTGAAGACATCAAAAGAAATGGAAAAGAGTTGGTAGATATCGAAAAAGGTGACGGCGTGTACGTGGTAGCACAGCCCATATCGTTGTACTCCAAGGACACCAATGCGCCGGAGCTTTCCGCTATTGTGATTGCAGACTTTGAAATTCCCAGGGGAATCCACGCCGTCTATGAGCCGCTCGTACGTGCGGTGCTCTTCGCGATCCTGCTGGTGATTGTGGGCTTTTACATGATCACGAAGATGATCTCGCACCCTATTGTACAGCTCAATGATCAATTAGACGCTGCCCTTAAAGGCGACAACGTGAACATTGCGTGCGATTACAAATTTCCTGAGCTCGAAAATCTGGCTCAGGTTGTGAATTTTACGGTCACCCGAATGAAACAGTCTGCTGGAGAGGGAGTGCTCTCTCAGGACGATAGTGAATTGCAGAATCAGGCTTATGAGCGTGCCATCCAGGGTGTGGATCAAGCGACCAGCGATGCCCTATTGCTCTTGGATCGAGAAAAGAAAATTGTTTTCGTGGGAAATGTGGCGGAAGAACTTCTGTCGATTCGGTCGCAATATTCCCTTGGCAAGAATATTTCAGACGCGACTTCCGACTCCGCTTTTGCGGGAACGGTGATTGATTTGATCGAACGTGTCTTGGGATCGTTGGGTGAGACGGCGCAAGCGGAACTGGAGGTCAACGGGACCATGCGCAACGTCGTAGCCGTCGGGCACAAGAATTCTGACGGAAGCATCCATTATGTTTTGGTTACGGTGAAAATGAATGAGCAAGCATAGCTTAGTCGCCGACAATCAGGGCGTGTCCTTTTTGGAACAGGTCGTTGGACCTGGCAAGGGACGTGTGTTTGAAATGGTAGCGCAGAGTCTTACCATTGGGCGAAGTGATGACAATGACATTGTCATTCCGAGCAATTCTGTCTCTCGTAACCACGCTCTAGTGGAAATACAAGAGGGCGGCCACGTTACGATTCGGGATAACGGCAGCAAGAACGGAATTCTGGTTAATGGCAACCTCGTGCGTGAATCTCCCTTGGCAAACGGGGATATTGTGCAGGTAGGGGACTTCGCTTTTAGGTTTAACAACCCGATGGCGGCAGAACCCATCGCTGCGCCGGCAGCAGCCGTCGCAGTGGCTCCCGCAGCGGAAATTGGTTTGGGCTCGATAGGCCTTGGTGGCGGTAAAACGAAGATAAAGGGCCCGCCCAGCAGACGCCCGCTGATTTACGGTGTGGCGGCGCTTGTGATTGGCGGAATGTATTTTCTTCAGGAGCCAGATCCGAATGCGCCCGTAAAAGAGGCCATTAAAGCCAAGATCGAGCAGTCGGCACCTACTTCAGAAATTACCAAGCGCCCTTATCTGGAAAATCTGGATCCTACAAAAGCCAAGGACCCAACGGTTGGCATCGGAGGCCTGGATGATCCAGCCAAGTCCAGCGCTGAAATAGCGCTCGAGAAGATGGATTTCAAAAGCGACTCCGCCAAGGAGGCCGAGCAATATTTTCGTAAGGGACGTAGGGAGTACCTCAACCATAGTTTGCAGAGGGCGATCCAATTTTTCAAAACAGCCCTGACATTCGATCGTGGCCACGGCCTTGCCCAATTTTATCTGCAGCTCAGCATTGCAGAAGCGGAAAAAGAAGCGTCGAAGCATTTTGAGATGGGGGTGAAGTACTTTGATTCGCTCCAATATGAGCGAGCTATCTATCACTTTACGCAGGTTCAGCAGATGTTAGCGCATCGGCCGAATCACGAGATGGTACCAAAAGCGCGCAAGTACATCGCGGTTGGACAGACCCGGTTGCGGGCGGCGGAGCTTTACCCATGAAGGTAAAAGTAAAAGTATTTGAAAATGAAATGGAGCGCCTCTCGAAAGAGTTCGAAGAGGGGACGTACCTCATTGGACGCGGGGATACGTGTGACATTGTTCTGGAGAGCCAGAGCATCAGTCGCCAGCATGCAGAGCTGCGCGTGACAGACTCCGCGGTGTACCTGACCAACCAGAGCTCCAGCGGAAAGATTTTTGTAAATGGAAGTTCCATTGAAACCGTGGAGCTTACGAGTGGGGACCAGTTTGATATTGGTGGCTACCGCATCATGGTGCTAATGGGCACGATGGCGCGAACGCAGCACTCGAAAGTGGAACCCGTCCTTTCTGAAGAACCCATCATGAGCCCCGCGATGGATAACCCAGAGGAACTTGGGAACGCCCCGGTTCTGGAGATGGAAAACCCGGATGGGGGCTTCGCACCTCTGGAAGATCCGTTTGCGGATCAGCCCGTGCCGCAGTCTGAAGGCTCGGCGGCTCTGGCCATACAGGATCCTATGGAGAGTCCCGAAGAAGCTCCGCTGTCCCAGCCGGAATTGGTGCCTGATTCAATGGAGAGCGGCACCTCGATTGGGATGGGTGAGACTCAAGTCCAGGCCAAACCTCTAGTCGCTAAACTCAAATTCGAAGATGGGCCTCGCGATGGGGAAGAACTGCTGCTCGAAACCTACGAAGTCACCTTTGGCCGTAGCAAGAAGGCGGACGTTTTCATCGATGACGATAAGTTGTCTCGCATTCATGCCAAGATTTCGCGTGTGGGGATGGGTTACCGCCTGGTCGACATGGGAAGCCGGAACGGAACCTATGTAAATGGCATGCGCGTATTGGAGCATCCGTTAAATAGCTATGATGTCATTTCCATCGGGCGATCGAAGATTAACTTCCTTATTCACGAAATAATTGCGGAGGATCCGTTAGAGGCCTCCCACGTCGCGGCGTTGACCGGATCGGGAGTGGAACAGACACGTTCGGTTCAACTCACACCCTCGCGCCAGGCACAAATCATTGAACTGCAGCAGCAGCAGGCCCAACAACCCGCGATGGGGATGCAGCCGCCGACGGCGCCCCCGGGCTCGTTACTTTCACGTTTTCCGAATTTTGGCCGGGACAAGAAAAGCACGCCTCTCACAAAGATGCTCCTCGCGGCGCTGATTGCGCTTGCGGTAGTGCTGGTAATCAGCCCGGATGAAAAGCCAAAGCCCAAAGCGGAGACTGCCGCGACGACTCCGGGACAGGTCCCGGGCGCGACGACACCCAAAGCCGATGCGGGCACGCCGACAACTCTACCCCCGTCGATGCCACAGGAGTACTTTGAGCTCTCACCTGAAAACCAGCGAGCTTTGGAAGGCCATTACCGATCCGCTATTCGGGCGGCAGAGACTGAAAAGTACGACGAAGCGGTCTTTCACCTGAGCAAAGTACATGACCTTGTGCCTTACTATAAGCAGTCTCGAGACATGCTTGAGATGTACGAGCGCAAGGTGAAGGAAAAGGAAATTGCCGAAGCCGAAGTAAAAGCCAAGAGAGACGACAAGCAGGATTTGGCTATTTACCTTGAAGAAGGCATTGAGTATTTGCGATTGGGTGATTTCGATCGTGCGGCAGAGAGCTTCAACTCAGCCATTGTGGTGGATCCTAATAACGAAACCGCACGCAAGGGTTTGCGGGCGGCGGACCTAAAGATTCGTGACTTGCAACAGGTTCCTCCCGAGCAGGATCCGGAAATGGATAAGCGCAAGCAGGTGATCGAGCTTTTCCAAAAAGCCGTGGCCGCTTTCGCGAACAAAAGCTACTCGGAAGCGATCAACACCGCCGAGGAAATCCGTAAGATACAGCTGCAAGGTGATACGCAGTACCTTAATGAGGCGAAGCAGATTATCGATCGAGCCCGCATGCTCCAGAAGGAAGAGTTTGAGCCCTTCCTTATCCAGGCCAAAGAAAAGTATGCGGAGGCGGACTACAACGCCAGCCGCGATTTATGCGAGGAAATGGTCAAGCGCGATCCGAACTATGGGGACGCTCAAGAATGTTTACTTAAGGCCAAACGTCAGCTCAATCGACTTGCTAAAGAAGCCTATGTACACGGTTATATTCTAGAGAGCATGAACAAGATAGACGATGCCAAGCAATACTGGATGCGCGCCAAGAATTATGTACGCAAGGGCGATGAGTACTACGATAAGGTTATTAAGAAGCTAGAGTACTACGAATAGAAACCGCAGTAAGCTGTGGTGCCAGCCGAACGATACGAATCCAAAGGTCAGCGGACTCACTAAGACAAATCCAAGAACGACACTCGCCAACAACACTCTATACGTCTTGCCTTGATGCGCAGGTCCCCCTTGGGCGAAGAAACCTACCGAATCCAGCCACGTAGTGACCGCCACGACTCCGAAAACCAGAGCGGTAAGGTAGTGGTACATAAACAGTACGCGGTTTACAAAAATGTAAGGCGCAAAAGCCGCAAAGTAAGCGGCGAGCGGTATCCACAAGTAGCGTGCGCTTTGTCTTGGGTGCGGAGCTGCAATGAGTCCAAAGTGGGCAAGAATAAGGTAGCAAAGTAACCCAACGAAAAAGAAGCTACTGCCCCACCATACCACCGGGTTTCCCAGGAAATATATCCGTTTGCCACCGTTGGCCCAATAGTAGATGGGGTTCTTCATGAGTGGCCACTGCCACCACCGGCTTCCGTCTTGATGTTTTTTGCCTAGGTTTACATTGCTCGCAAGCATGCGTTGGTGGGTTGTTGCCGTGTCTTGGAAGAATTTTCCTTGTGGCTTAAAAAAGCGATCGCCGTTTCCGGGGAGTCCCAAAAGATGGAAATGCAGAAACCACCCTGCCGCGTAAACCGTCAGCGCCACTACCCCAACACCCGAGATCATTTTCAAAAAGCCTACCGAGTGACGTCGTACCAGAGGGTTAGCCACGCGCCAGATGATCAGTCCAAGAATGAACAAAACGACGAGTCCGGTGAACTTAGTCCCAATCGCAAGGCCTGCCAGAGTGCCACTCAGCGTGAGGAAGAAAGATCGGCGAGCCAGTGAGTGGGCCCGCATATACGCCATCAGACTAACGAGGGCGCCCAGGATGGTGCCCACCAAGATAGTATCCAGGCTGATAAATCGGCTTTGCACTAAAACTGCGTTGTCCAATAAAAGCGCAAACCCACCCATAAAGGCGCCAGCACTCGTGACTCCAAGCTGCCCAAGCAAAATATACACAAGGACAGGAATCATGGCGCCGGCGAGGGCGGGGAGAAAGCGCAGTCCAAACAGGCCCGGACCGTTGTAGTTTTCGCCAATTTTCGAGAACCTGTATTGTCCTTTGTAGCCCATCGCCTTCGCGGAGCCGGCGATAAGCAGCTTCGCGTGGGGCGGGTGGATGTCGAAAAAGCGTTGTCCCGTGCAACAATAGGCAGTAACAAATTTTCCGAAATGGAATTCATCGAAGATTACTTGCTTTGGGCTCGTGAGACCTAGGAAATGGAGGGCGAAGCTAGCGGCCGCAAGACCCCATAACCACTTTTTTCGTACAGGTTCCACTATTTGTGCCCCGTTTTTTCTAATGTAGGTTGCGAGCCCTTTGGGCAAAGGCGTTCCTTCAGAACATAGAGGGGGCGCTGCTGAACCTCCCGGTAAATGCGCCCCACGTACTCTCCCAGCAGTCCTAAGGTAAAAAGCTGCACGCCACCGATTAGGAACAAACCGCTGGTTAAGAGCGCGTAACCCTGAAATGGGATGTTATGAATAAACTTGGCATAGACGACGTGTGCGGCAATGGTGAGACTAAGCAGCGTGGCTGCAAACCCGGCCAGCGTGGCAAGGCGAAGCGGCGCCCCGCTGATACCGCAAATCGCATCAAAGGCCAAATTCGCACGCTTGAAAAAATTGTACTTCGTTTTTCCTGAAAATCTCTTGTCTCGATCAAATAGCACTGCCTTCTGCCGGTAGCCAGACCAAAAGGTAAGACCGCGCACGTAACGATTGCGTTCCGGAAACTCCTTGAAGGATGCCACTACTTTTTCGTCCATGAGTCGGAAGTCGCCGGTGTTCACCGGCATGTTCACTTTGGAAAGTGCCCGGAATGCGTAGTAAAAAATGGAGCTCGTAAAACGAACGTTCAGGGGCTCGTTCTTTCGAGAACGGCGCTGTCCGTAAACGACGTCATAGCCGTTCTTCCACTGCTCATACATTTCTAGTAGCACTTCCGGGGGATCTTGAAGATCGGCGTCGATAATGGCGACAGTCTGTCCCGAGGCATTGTGTAACCCGCATGATGTCGCGGCCTCGTGTCCGAAGTTTCTGCTAAAAAAGAAGGCGCCAATGCGATGATCTTCGGCGCTCAGCGCGCGGATAATGGAGGCCGAGTTGTCGGTGCTTCCGTCATCCACGAAAAGAATCTCGAAGCTACCAATCTTGGTGAGCACCCGTGAGAGCCGTTCGTAGAGAGGGTTGAGATTTGTTTCTTCGTTGTAGACGGGTACCACGACCGAGATGGCCACCCGCCCGGTGTCGAGCTCACGGGTGGACTTGGGGCGCACCAGTCGGAAATTGTGCCTACGAGAGTCCATAAAAAAATGAGTAATTACAAATACTTAAAATGAGCTGTTTGACGCATGTCTCCATTTATCTTATCGGCATAGCGTCAAGTGGAGTTGAGATTGGAAGTAGGCGGCCCGACTGCTGTTTTAGGCAGCCGGGCGCCGAAGATTAGATTGCTTGGAGTGCGTTAGTCGAGTGAAACCCACACGCTCTTTACTTGCGTGTAGAGCTCCAAGGCGTATTCGCCCAGCTCGCGCCCGAAACCGCTTTGTTTGTAGCCTCCAAACGGAGAAGCCGCATCGAAGCAGTTATAGCAGTTCACCCATACGGTTCCTGCCTTGATATCACGGGCCAAGCGGTGGGCTTTCCCGATGTCACGCGACCACACACCGGCCGAGAGGCCATAGATGGTTTTGTTGGCGCGTTCCTTCAGATCGTCCATGTCTTTGAACGAAAGAGCGGAAACGACCGGCCCAAAGATCTCTTCCTTAATGATGGTCAAGTCATCGCTCGGGCAATCAAAAACGGTGGGCTTGATGAAGTAGCCCTTGTCCCGTGCGCGCTCTCCACCCGAAAGCACTTTGGCGCCTTCCGCTTTTCCTTTTTCAATGTAGCCGAGAATTTTTTGGAACTGCTCATCTGAAACTTGTGCGCCCATCTGGGTTTTTCGATCCAGCGGATCTCCAACAACTAGGCTGTCGGCTTCTTTTTTAAGCTTATCGAGAAACTTATCCCGGACCGATTCTTCTACGAAAAGTCGGGAACCGGCGCAGCAGACTTCTCCCTGATTAAAGAAGATACCGCGTAGGGTGCCTGCAACGGCAGCATCCAAATCCGCGTCAGCAAATACGACGTTGGGCGCCTTGCCACCGAGTTCAAGCGATACGCGCTTCAAGTTCGACTGGGCTGCCATTCCCATGATGAGTTTGCCAACTTCCGTGGAGCCCGTGAAAGCCACTTTGTCCACATCCGGATGCATCGCAAGCGCGGCGCCGGCAGTTGGGCCAAAGCCTGGCAAAATGTTTACCACGCCTTGAGGGAGACCCGCTTCCAAAAGAATTTCACCCAAGCGCAGAGCTGTAAACGGAGTTTGCTCTGCCGGCTTCAAGACAACGGTGCAACCTGTTGCGAGCGCTGGTCCCAATTTCCAAGCGGCCATCAGAAGCGGAAAGTTCCAAGGTATGATCTGTGCCACGACTCCCGCAGGCTCGCGCAGAGTGTAGTTCAAGAAGTTACCGTTTACCGGGATTGTTTCGCCGTGGATTTTGTCGGCAAGGCCAGCGTAGTACTCAAAGCAGTCGATCGTAAGCGGCAAATCTGCGCCCAAGGTTTCGTTAATGGGCTTACCGTTATTCAGAGTTTCAAGCTCTGCCAATTCTTCTTTGTGCTTATCGAGTAAAGCGGCAATGCGGTGAAGAATACGCCCTCGATCCCGTGCCGACATGGTTTTCCATGGACCTTCTTCAAAGGCACGGCGCGCCGCTCTTACCGCCGCGTCTACATCGGCCTTGTCGGCCTCGGCCACTGTTCCTAGCTTTTCTTCCGTTGCCGGGTTGATGACGTCGAAGGTCTTGCCGCTCTGGGCTTCGTACCATTCGTTGTTAATAAGTAGCTTCCCTGTTCTGAGTGCCATCGCAAACCTACCTTTCCAATTCCTACTGAGACTCCTGCCTTTACATTCTTTAAAAACACACCTTTCCTCCGCCAGCGCTCCAAAGTCAACCCAAGGCGGTGACGCTGTGGGTTGTATTATTGCGTCTACAGGTGTTAACGCCTACGCGGGACTTTCCCACCGCATTGCCAAAAATGCGGTATCGTTATGGAAGCAGCACCAAATCAAGAATTACCTTCATTGGAGAGGCCCTATGACAGGACGAGTTTTCTGGGTGTTGTGTACCCTACTCATCTTCACTCAGTGCGGAATTCGGGACGGGTTCGAGCAGCCGATTGGGGAAAACAAGAAAGTCCGGGTCTATTTGTTTTCGGCCCAGTGGTGTGACAGCTGCAAGGACGAGATGATCGATCTCGATCGGCTACTGAAGACCGAGTTTAAGGAAAAGGCCGCTCAGGTCTTGGTCACCGTCTATACCGTGACGGATGTGCGAAAGTTTCCCCCAAACCAGGCGGCGGCGGACGCCTTCCAGAAAGAGATGGCGGATCTGCACGACATCCATTTCGAGACGGTTGTCGATCCGTGGATCTATCAAAACTACCGCCTCTACTTTGATTGGAATGGGGGCGATATTCCCGCGGTGGTGGTGCTGAACGAAGCGGGCGACGAGGTGCTCAAGAAGTTTAGGCCGGGAAGTGGATTTACTGCGAACGACATCATTGATTTTCTTTGGGGAGCGCTATCATGAGAGCTACTACAAAATTCGCTTTTCTTCTTTTTGTGACTCTACACCTGAATGTCTTTGGCTACGTCGCTCCAAACTTTACAGGAGAAAAAATCGACGGCTCCCGCGTTTCTCTTTCGGACGTTCTAAAAGAAAAGCGGGCCTTGATGCTTTGCTTCTGGGCAAGCTGGTGCGTGCCATGCCTGGAGGAACTCTCACAGCTGGCTCAGGGGCTTGCGAAAAATACCGATCTGCCGCTCGATGTACTTACTGTTAACGTCGACACCGCGGAAACCAATGAGGATGTCCGGCCGACCATGAAGGCCTACGGCTTAAAGTTTCCGGTAGTCCTCGATCCTAGCCATAAGATTTTCGCACGCTACCAACAGCAAGGTTCGCTGCCTTTCTCGGTGCTCATCAATTCTAAAGGTGAAGTGGTCGAGTCCTTCAACGGCTTACATGAGGGGATGTTTGAGAGCTTGAAGAAAAAAGTAGGGGAACTGGTGGGGGCCAGCAATGACAAAGTCGCTTCTTTGGATCGCTAGTGCACTTATTTTCGTGGCCTTTTTAGCGAGTAGCCCGTTTGTTTACGCTGCGGAAACTCTCGTGGAAAACCTACCGGCGATCAGGTTTTCCGCTACCGATCATTTGCTGTTTACCAATGCCGAAAACGAGCTCAACCCCGGCGCTCCGAATCCGAACCTTTTTTTGCACGAAGCCGTGGTGCGGGCAGAGGTTGCCAATGTGTCGGCCCAGATCCATTTCAGCAACCGTTTTGCGACAAACGGCCCGACTGCAGACTTGCCCTTTGTCCTCGAAAAAAAGGAAGTCACGGCCGAATGGCGAGACTGGGAGCTCCGTGCGGGCGATGCGCACCACGAATTGGGTAAGGGGATTGCGCTCAGTCTCTATCGAGACGACATATTTGGAATCAACCACACTTTGGAAGGGGCGAGTTTGCGCTACCGTCCAGAGGGCGGCGAGATTCTCGGGTTTGCGGGTCGCGTGAACCCGCTCAAAAACCCCGTCGCACTCAACGCCGTTGCGGATCCGCTTGGGGAAAATACGCTATTTTTGATGGGGACTTCGGCGACTTTGAAAACCTCTCCGCTTGCTAAACTTGGAGCGCACTATTTTATCGCTCTCAATAAGCCGCCCGAGGAGCTCATTCGGCATTTCAACCGCTACTGGAACACTGTCGGGGCGAGCTACTCCCAACTTGAAATTGTCCCGAATGTGGATTTCTACGCGGAGAGCAACCTGCTTCTACCCTCTCGCTTGCGGGGGCGGGATTATTTCAATGAAGAACCCGGTGTGGGGACTTACGCGTCGCTTGTCTGGTCGCCCTCGCCTTGGGCGGTGAAACTGGAAGTCAAAGACTACCGTCGTTACGATTTCCCCTTTCGTCGGCCTCCGACGCTGGAAGAAAACATCGTAGAGAGCACTCACAACGATGATACTTTTGGAACGCGCTTAGAGCTTAGCCACCGCGACATTATCAATAAATCGCAGATCCAAGTTTCTTACTTGGGGGGCTACGATCGGGTCCTTGGAGTCCCGATCCACCACGGAGTCTTGGGCGGGAAGTACCACGAACTAGAGCTATCAGGTGGGTACCGTTCGCTTCCGACGCACTCCAATCTGGTACACGGGGCCTTCAAGTTTAAACTCGATACCTTCAAGCGCCAGTCTATTGAGCTCAATGCTCGCAAGCAGCGCGCAAATCTTAACCTCAGTGCTTTGCCTACGGTAGAGGATAGAAACAAGCTCGACCTAACTTACACTTTTTCTCGCAACTGGACCGCGAGTGTGGGGTATGAGTTTGTGCCAAGCAACCCAGAATCCAACCAACACTTCGCCAATCTTGGGACTGAGCTGAAGTGGGGCGCCTTGGTAGGAAAAGCCTTCGTCGGGGCGACCAGTGGTGGCACGCTCTGCTCTGGGGGCGTTTGCCGACGGGTACCTCCATTTAAAGGCGCAATGCTGGAAACTCAATACACCTTCTAATTTCCGACACTAAAAAGATGACCGCAGAAGTGAGGCCAGAAAAGCGAAAATTTGGCTCGGCCCAGGCGTGGTCTTGAATTTCTGTCCTGCAAAAGCCCCCGCAATTGCAACGCCAGCGCGCGTGCCGTTGTTTCGATTCCAAAAGCGGGTAGGTTGTCCCCCTCGATCTTCATTCGAATCCAGTCACCTGCTTTCCACATCTGGCGCACAGCTTGGCGCGCACTCCGATGGGGCAGGTTGTGGCGCATCCACGCGCCATGCGCGCTGTTAGCTTGACTCAGTGTGGGCGAACCCGGCGGAAAGCGTAATAGCGTTGTTGGGATTTCAAGTATGTGCACCGCACTCGATTTCCCGTCCGCAAATCTTTGGAGTTCGCGTGTTAGGACTGCGTAAATGGTTGGAGGGGCTAACTCCGGATCTCCTTCGGCGTGCAGGATGGTGACGGCGTTGACCTGCTCGCCGTCGAATGAAACACCGGCGCGCAGCATGTGCGGATCGTCATAGAGCGAGATTCCGGGAAAGGGCCGCAGCTCTCCTTCTTCTTGCTCTTCTAGTGGGAGAATTGCAAAAGACTCCTTACCCGTTATTGAAAAGTGTTTCCACTTCGAGAAAAAAGTCGGCTCGAAATCCCGTTCTGCTGAAAAAACAACAACCGGGGAAACAAAATAGCCTGCACCCTCGCCTCGGAAGTTTGGCGTGGTCCATTCTTTACTATCAAACTGTTTCTCGAGAGAGTCTGAATCGGGGACGCGGATGCGAAGCGGTGCTGTCTGTCCGTCCTTCCACCAGCGGAGCAAGTTTTCGGCACGTTTGCCGGTAAGCGCGAGACCATTTAGTAGGGATCCGCCCAAGGTGGGGGAGCTGCCATCGGACGTCAGGCGAATGGTGGCGGTGTCGCCCTGTCGGTAGACGATTTTACAGTGGGCCTCTTGAAAGCCGGCATCGGTGAGCTTTCCTTCGCGAGTGGTCATGCCCACTAGCAGAGGCAGGTGGACGACGGTGTTTTCGGGCGCTGGCGCGGAAACACAAAGCCCCAATGCCACTCCCCAACCCCACAGCTTGACTAAGCGTGGGTTCAAACCGACCTCCAAGTGCCGATGGTTTACCCCAAAGCGCAGACGGAAATCAAGGGGAGACTCTGCTATTAAAGCCTTGAAATATTAGGCGGAAATTCCTATTTCATCGAAGCATTTAGCTTCTTGATGACTTCGGGACCCGGATCCAGATCCTTTTCACCCAGCTGCACAAGGGGCGTGGGCGAAAGATTCAGGATGGAGTTGTGATCGGGCATTTCCGGATTGAAGTAAAGAAGCCCGGTCACAAGCTCTTTGTTGTCGACCCCGTCATGGATGAGTTTAAGCGCTGAGGCGCGATCGCTGGGATCGTGCTCTTTGCCAAGTTTACGAAGGGTGAGGTGCGAGCCGTCGTGCAGCTCGATGGTGCGGACGTCGCCTTCCTTCATTTCGAGTTCGATTTCTTCTTTCTCCGGAACGTATTGGAGCTCCTGGAGCGGTATGTCGTGTTCCTTCACCCAGTCATAGCTCTTGGTGCTGCCTTCGTGGTTGTTGAAAGTGACACACGGGCTAATCACATCGAGTACCGCAAGGCCCCGGTGCGAATACGCCGCTTTGATGAGCGAAATAAGTTGTTTGCGATCCCCGGAAAAGGAGCGCGCGACAAAGGTGGCTCCGGCATCGATGGCGACCGCGCAGCAGTCAATGCAGGGAAACGGATTTGGAGTGCCGCGCTTTGCGGGGGAACCCAAATCGGCTGTTGCGGAAAACTGCCCCTTGGTCAAACCGTAGGTACCGTTGTTTTCAATAATGTAAACCATGTCTACGTTGCGACGAGCTACGTGCAGGTATTGGCCGATGCCGATACTGCCCGTGTCGCCGTCGCCGCTCACACCAATCGTTGGCAGACGGTAGTTGGCGACATTCGCTCCAGTGGCGACGGACGGCATACGCCCGTGGACGCTGTTAAACCCGTGGCCTTTTTCCATGAAGTAGGTCGGGGTTTTGCTGGAGCACCCGATTCCGGAAAGCTTGATGACTTGAGTGGGGTTTACGCCCAACTCGAAGTACGCCTGAATGATGGCGTTAGTGATGGAATCGTGCCCGCACCCTTTGCAAAGAGTGGAGGGCTTTCCTGCGTAATCGGCTTTGGTATAGGTAGTATTGGTGCTCATGGCTTTTCCTTAGTTTAGGAACTTCTCTTTAAGCTCGCGTTCGATGAAGTCAGGAGAAATGGAAAACCCTCCGTAGTAGAGGATCGAGTGCATTTTGTCCTGCTGGCCGCGGATGTCCAGTTCGAGCAACTGGCGCATTTGCGCGTCGCGGTTCTGTTCAACCACCACCACGCGATCGCAGCTCTTCACAAAGTCGTGTACTTCCTGCCCAAACGGATAGGCCAGGAGTCGGAGGTACTTCACGTTTTTGTCCTGCAGGCGATCCAAAGTCTCCTGCATGGCGTGATCCGTTGTGCCGTAAGCAATTATTCCAAGTTTCGCACTCGCTTCACCGCGAAGAATGGGCTTGGGCACCGCTTTGCGCGCCGTCTGGTACTTCTTGTTCAAGCGGTCCACGTTGCGGATATAAGCGTGCGGGCTTTCGGTGTAGCGGGCGTATTCGTCGTGGCCGGAGCCTCGGGTGAAGTAAGCCGCCTTGGGGTGGTCTGTTCCCGGAAGCGTACGGTAGCAAACACCGTCGCCATCTTTATCGAGGTAACGTCCCCAATCCGAGTTCTTTTCAAGATCTTCCTTAGTGAGCACTTTGCCGCGATCGTACTTCGGGGCTTTGTACTGGATGTCGTCCGCCACCCAGTTGTTCATTCCCAGATCCAAGTCTGTGATGACAAAGATGGGAGTCTGGAAGCGTTCGGCCAGGTTGAACGACTCAGCTGTCAGGTCCACACACTCCTGGATGTTGGAAGGCAGAAGCAGAATGTGCTTGGTGTCGCCATGGCTCGCGGTCGCGCAAAGCATGATGTCACACTGCTGGGTGCGTGTCGGCAGTCCGGTCGAAGGGCCCACGCGCTGCACATCGATAAACACCGACGGAATTTCTGCGTAGTAGGCGAGGCCGATAAATTCGCTCATCAGCGAAATGCCGGGGCCGGAAGTCGTTGTCATCGAGCGTGCGCCCGCCCAGCCGGCACCTAGCACCATACCGGCGCTGGCCAACTCGTCTTCCGCTTGTATGTCGGCAAACTTCATCTTGCCGTTTTCGTCTACTCGGTACTTCTTGGCGTACGCGATAAGCGCCTCTGCAAGTGAGCTTGAAGGCGTGATCGGGTACCAAGCGAGTACGGTACATCCACCATACAGAGCGCCCAAGGCCGCAGCGGAGTTTCCTTCCATTACGATCTTGTTTTCGGAGCAGTTGGCTTTTTCAAACCAATAGCTGTCCTTCTTTTCAAAATTTTCTTTAGCGTAATCGATACCGATGTGGAGTGCTTCCAAGTTGGCATCGATGGCCTTTTGCTTGGACTTGAAGGTATCGCGGATGACGCCTTCCAAAGTTTCGAGGTCCAAACCGTACAGCACCGCCACGGCGCCGACGTAGAAAAGGTTTTTCAAGAGACGCATCAACTTCGGGTTGGAAATCTTGCGCGAAAGAGTTTCG
>JACKAF010000007.1 GCA_020635235.1 Pseudobdellovibrionaceae bacterium
AGGTAGATAGCCATGCTCACAAAAGTGGTATTTTTGTGCTTGAAAGATTGCTGCCTGAGGGGTATTCTAGAATCACCAGGAACGTTACGAGGGTCACACAAATGCCGACACTAAAACAAGCCGATAGAAACATTCAAGCCAGCATCGCCGCAGCGAAGGCGAGTGCCGTCCGCGGTCCCGCGGCCTGGACAGCGCCTGACTCAGGAGCGCCGGCTGAAGAATGGGCAATGGCTCAGGCCAAGCGCATTCTTGAGTCTGCGTTCAGCGAAATAGGCTATGGGATGAAGAAACAAAAATGCCGACGCCAACCGTTAGTGCTGAAGCCGGCCAAAGCGATCTAAGATCTCTTTTCCCGACTTCAAAAACTTTGCGAGTACTGAGGTACGTTAATGGACACTCGCGATTCTGAACGACCGGATATATTCCGTTACCACGACTATCGCGTTTTTTTAAAAGACTGGTTTGCTTTCCAGAAAAAAACGCGACGTGTTTTTTCTCTCCGAAACTTATCCCGTAAAGCGAAGCTTGCCTCCGGGTATCTGCCGATGGTGTTATCGGGGGCGAGAAACCTATCCAGCAAAGCGATAGCGAAACTGACGCCTCATCTTGGTTTGAATCCCCAGGAGTGCGCTTACCTGGACGCTTTAAAGGACTTGAGCGACGCCGGTTCCAGCGAACTGCAAACTCGCGCGTTTGAACTTCTACAAAAAAATCGGACATACCAGGCGGCCAATCCGAAAGAAATGGAAGCTTACCGCTACCTAACGCATTGGTACTATGTTGCCATTCGTGAGATGGCGACGCTTCCCGGTTTTCAAGTCGACGCGGCGTGGATCCAATCGCGTTTGCTCTTTAAAGTGCCCCTAAAAGACATTCAGTCTGCGGTGGAATTCTTGCTATCACATGGATTCCTGGAAAAAGACGCATCCGGTGTTGTGCGTGCTGTGGACAGGGATGTTGATTGTTTGGGCGGGATATTCCGACTGGCATTGGGCAATTTTCATCGACAAATGTTGGGTTTGGCTGCCGAATCCCTCGAGGTGGCATCGCGCGCTGAGCGCAGTGTAGAAGGTTATACTTTGCCCATTCAGAAGAAGGATTTTCCTAAGGTCGTTGCCATTCTCAAGGAGGCTTTTCAGCAGATTGGGAAGCTGGAAAACTCCAAAGACGCTTCCAATGAAATTTATCACGTTGCGCTTTCAGCTTTTCCCGTTACAAAGCGGGGCGGTGGTTAGCCACCTGCTCCGATCGTTCTTTGGAAAAGGTTCCAGCTTTTCCATCGCGGATTTCAATGATTTGATCACAGTACTCGATGGTACTTAACCGGTGCGCGATGACAATGGAGGTTCGCCCCTCCAAAAGGGTGCGAGTGGCTTCCATTAATTTTTGCTCGGCGATGCGGTCAATGCTGGCGGTAGCTTCATCGAGGATAAGCACCGGGGGATCAAAGACGAGGATGCGCGCAAAGGCGATAAGTTGCTTCTGACCAATCGAAAGATTGGCCCCACCCTCATGAATCGCCATGTCCAGACCGCCGCGGTCTTTGGCAAATTCCCAAAACTGCGCCCTTTGGCACTGCTCGATCAGGTAGGGATCGGGATAAAGCCGGGAACCCAAGGTTAGGTTGTCGCGCAAGGTACCTTGTAGGAGATAGATTTCCTGATGTACCACCCCGAACTGGGTTCGCAGCGAACGTCGATCCCAGTCTTCAATGGGTTTTCCCCCGACAAGGATTTGCCCGGAATCCGTGTCGTAGAACCGGAGAAGCAACCTGATGATTGTCGACTTTCCGCTTCCCGTCGGGCCCACGATGGCAAGGGACTGCCCGCTTGGAAGACTCAGAGTGACGTTTTTAAGAGCGGGAGCCGTACGGCTTGGATAGGTGAACGTGACATCCCGAAAATCCACACCCACAATTTCCTTTTCAATGTCTCCTATGGAGGACAGAGGTTCCATCTCGACCGGTTCATGGAGCAAGCTGAGCACCCGTTCCGTCGAGACTCGCGCAGAGAGCAGCTGGTTGTATTTTTCGACGAGGTCTCTTACCGGTATGAAAAGGTTGCGGATGTAGCCGATAAAAGTGACCAGCACTCCTAGTGAAATGGTCTTATCCAAAACAGCATTGCCCCCCACCAGGAGAAGGGTCGTCATGGCGACACCATTCAACGTATTCGTGATGGGGTAGAGATTGGCATATACGCGTAAGGAGTGCATCTGCGCCTTGAAATGCTCATCCACAATACGTTCAAATTTTCGCAGCCGGCCTTCTTGCGCACCCAGCCTTTGAATCGTCGCGATCGCCCCGATGTTTTCCCCTAGGAAGGCGTTGATTTCAGAGAGCTTGGCGCGAGCCTGTCGGTAGGCGCTCGCCAAAAATCTCCCAAAAAGATGAATGCTAAGAAGTACAATCGGAAAGGTCGCCAAGACCCACACGGCGAGCTTTGCATCCAGCCACACCATGGCGAAGACTGTTCCTAATATCAGGATGATGTCCAAGGCTAAGACGGCCATGGAAGCGGTAAAAACTTCTCCGAGGGTCTTAATGTCGTTCACAATACGGGTAAGGATCCTGCCGACGGGATTCTTGTCGTAGTAGGGAACAGGAAAATGGGTAACTCGTGCGAACAAGTCGACACGCAGCTTGTGTGTTATTTTTTGTCCTGCCGCCTGAACGAGGTAGGATTTTGTGGTGTTTAGCACAAACTCCGCCACGATGAGGCCCAAGAAGCTAAGGCAATACGGAAAGAGGCGTTCAAAAGTTCCCCCGGGTCCTACCGTTGCGTCCACTGCCTTGCCGACGACGATAGGTTTGGCGACGTCCATTATCATGGACCCGACAATGAGAATCCCCGCGATAATAAATGAGCTTTTGTAGGGTCTCAGATAGGGAAGGAAACCGCGGACGATTTGTTTGGCGGTGAAATGGCGCTGTGTTTCTGCAACCCTCATACGCTCTCCGCAGTTTCCACTAGGCCCCATTCTTGGGCTTCTTTCTGGTGCCACAACCTGTAATAGGTGCGAGAGTCGCGCAGCAGTTCTTCATGCGTGCCTCTTCCCGTCAGTTGGCCATTTTCAAGCAGCCATATTTCATCCAGCTGCGGCATGATGGACATGCGATGCGAGCATATGCACAGAGTAAGTTCCGGATAATCGGATAAAAGGCTTTTGATTATTCTCTCTTCCACATCAACATCGACTGCGGAGAAACAATCGTCCAACAAAAGAAGTTGGGGGTTTCGCACCAAGGCGCGAGACAAGGCAAGTCGCTGCTTTTGTCCACCTGAGAGGTTTACTCCGCGTTCTCCGAGCAAAGTGTCCGCGCCTTTGTCCAAACTCTGCACTTCCGCTAGCAGGGCAGTAGAGTGGAGCAGTCGATTTACAGCCGCTTCCGGCAGCGCTTCTTCCATACCCATAGAGATGTTGTCGCGCAGCTTTTCGCTAAACAGAAAGATCTGTTGTTCGACTGAGGCCACGTCCTTGCGCAAGCTAGGCAGTGGCAGGCTCACTACATCCGTCCCGTTGAAATAGATCGATTCCGCTTCGGGTTCGTTGAGACGGAGAATAAGGTTAAACAAGGTGGACTTTCCCGAACCCACGGGGCCGACAAGCCCGATACGTTGCCCCGGCCGAATGCGCAAGTCCCGCACATTGAGCTCGAAAGATTTAGTGTTGTCGGGATACCGGTATTGCAATCTCGGAATCCAAAGACGCTCGCCGTATCCAGCGTGCGGTCGGTTGGACGGGCGCGCTATCGTGATGGTCGGGGTATTAAACACTTCTTCCAATCGTCGATAGGCCGCAAATCCTTCTCTATTCATGGTGACGGCCCAGCCAATCGCCTCCATGGGCCAGGTGATCTGAACCACATAGCGTTGGAAGGCTACGAATGTGCCCACAGTGATCGCACCACTGATTACGTCCATCCCGCCCGCGAGCAGAATCATGAAAGTCCCAAGCGAAGTAATGAGACTGAGGGTGGGGGAAAAAAACGATTGGTAACGTGCTAGCTTGATGCCCTCGCCACGGTACTCGGCGCTAAACTCGGAAAACAGTTCTTTCGATTTATTTTCAAACACAAGTGATTTCACGAGCCGAATCGCGGACAGGGTTTCCTGTGTGTACCCGCTCAGGCGCGACATCTTCTTTTGCGCGGCCTCAAACAAACTGTCTATGCGATCGCCGATCTTTGTTGTGAACCAAGGTACGATTGGAAAAAGACAAAACGTAAACAGTGTCAGTTTTGGGGATAAGTAAAGCATCGCCGGGATCATGAGCGCGAACAGAATAATAGCGTCCAGAGCGACGAGTAGTCCGGGGCCGACGGCCATGCGTATGGATTCTATGTCGTTTGTTGCCCGCGACATGAGATCTCCGGTACGGACGCGCTGGTAATAGTCGAGGGAGAGATTTTGCAAATGGGCGTACATCCGCCGACGCAAGTCGCGCGCAATAAAATGAGATGTTCCCACAAGGTACCAGCGCCAAAGGTAGCGCGTAACCGCTTGAGCGGCCATGAGTCCGAGAATGGACCACGCCGCAACTTGCAAGCCGACTCGTGAACCTGCGGTGACGGCATCGATAGCGCGTTTGACCGCGAGAGGCAGGGCGACGTTGGAGAGATCTACCAACACGAGGGCCACGAGCCCGATTCCCAACCTACCTTTGTAACGACCCAATAAGTGAAAGAACGGATAGTTCCTAAACCACCCAAAAATAGAAGCCTCCCAACCCCAAAGCCCCATAATCCGAATTTTGACACTAAGAAATTGACGCGGAGCGGGTCAAGCCGAGTGCTGAGTCCCACGCCTGAGGCGGCTTTGGCGCCGGCAGAACAACCCACGCGCGAAACTTTCTGGAGTCCGCCGCCAAGTGCCGGAAATCATGCATTTCCTTCACGGCGACACAGGCTTATAGTGCTTTGACATCTGAGAAAACATACACATATTAAGGTCATCATTTTGAAAGGTGTGAGGGATGAATCTGAATCAATTTACCGAAAAGGCACAAGAGGCTGTCGTTACTGCACAAGGAACGGCGCTCAAGTGGAAGCATCAGGCGGTTGAGCCCGAGCACCTGCTTCTGGCGTGCCTGGTTCAGAAGGATGGCGTCGTCCCAGCCTGTCTTGAGAACTTGAAAAAAGGCCTCAGCAAAGAACTCACCGCCCAAATGGAACAGCTGCTCAAAGAGCGCCCCAAAGTGGAGGGCGACGTAAAGCCCTATCTTGGCAGCACCACGAATCGAATTTTGATGCAGTCCGAGGCGGAGGCTAAAGCCCTTAGAGACGACTACATCAGCACCGAACACCTCATGCTGGCCTTCTTCGATCTTAAAGAAGGCAAAATTCCCGGGCTTCTTATCCGTTACCAAATCACAAAACAGAGCTTTTTGACGTCTCTTCAGAAGGTAAGGGGTAATCAGAGGGTCACTGACCAAAACCCCGAAGAAAAATTTAATGCGCTACAAAAGTACACACGCGACCTTACGCAGGCCGCGGAAAATGGAAGACTCGATCCAGTGATTGGACGCGATAGCGAAATCAGACGTGTCATTCAAGTATTGTCCCGACGCACTAAGAACAACCCGGTGCTCATCGGGGATCCCGGAGTGGGAAAGACAGCGATTGCCGAGGGCCTAGCCCAGCGTGTGGTCAGCGGGGATGTTCCCGAGGGACTCAAAGATAAACGCATTCTCGCCTTGGATCTTGGCGGCCTGATTGCTGGAGCAAAATACCGGGGAGAATTTGAAGAGCGCCTTAAGGCCTTGCTCAAGGAAGTCACCGCGTCGCAAGGAAACATCATCCTATTTATCGATGAACTCCACATGTTAGTTGGGGCGGGTAAGACTGACGGTGCCATGGATGCCTCAAACTTGCTTAAGCCCGCACTTTCTCGTGGGGAGCTCCGTTGCGTGGGCGCGACCACTTTGGATGAGTACCGCCAGTACATCGAAAAAGACTCCGCCTTAGAAAGACGCTTCCAGCAAGTGTACGTCGGAGAACCCAGTATCGAGGATACGATTGCGATTCTGCGCGGCTTAAAAGAACGCTATGAAGTGCATCATGGCGTACGCATACAAGACGGCGCGATCATTGCGGCGGCCCGTCTCAGTCACCGGTATATCAACAACCGTTTTCTTCCAGACAAGGCCATCGATCTTATTGACGAAGCGGCTTCTAAACTTCGCATCGAGATCGACAGCTTGCCGACTGAAATTGATGAGAAAGAGCGCAAGCTAATCCAGTTGGGAGTGGAACACCAAGCTCTGAAGAAGGAGCAGGATCCCGCTTCTGTTGCCCGCCGAGAGG
>JACKAF010000008.1 GCA_020635235.1 Pseudobdellovibrionaceae bacterium
GCGCCTCGGCAAGCGAGCTGGAAGGTGTAATCGGGTACCAGGCCAGCACCGTACAACCGCCGTAGAGAGCGCCCAAGGCAGCGGCGGAGTTGCCTTCCATGATGATCTTGTTTTCCGAGCAGCTGGCCTTTTCGAACCAGTAGCTGTCCTTCTTTTCGAAGTTCTCCTTGGCGTAATCAATGCCGATATGGAGCGCTTCCAGGTTGGCGTCGATGGCCTTTTGCTTCGACTTGAAGGTATCGCGGATGACACCTTCCAGGGTTTCGAGATCCAAACCGTAGAGCACCGCGACGGCGCCGACGTAGAAAAGGTTCTTCAAAAGGCGCATTAGTTTGGGGTTAGAGATCTTGCGTGACAGTGTTTCGACGGGCAGGGCGTACATAAACATGCCGTCTTTGATGTCTTTGTCTTCAAACTTAATGACATCCGAGTTGTACAAAATGGTGGTGCCAGCGCGCATGGACTCAATGTCCTGGTGAGCAGTCTGGGCGTTCATCAGGATGGCGATGTCGTCATTCTCCCGCAGAGCCTGGTAGCCTTCGGGGCTTACCCGGATTTGGAACCAGGTGGGCAAACCCTGAATGTTCGACGGGAACATGTTCTTGCCGCAGGCCCCGATGCCCATTCGGAAGAGAGTTTTAAAGAGGATGTTGTTTGAAGACTGGCTTCCGGTGCCGTTGACGGTGGCTACGCGGATGCTGAAATCATTGACTATTTTGTCCATTCTCCTGCTCGCTACTTTAGATATATCCGTAAAAGATAAAGGTTAAGATTGCCTGGATTGATGCGCAGTTCATGTTATCCACAACGGCCACAGTTCTAGCAGTTAATTTGGCGATTTCAACTGCTTAAATGGGCGTCTGCCGCAGCAAATGAGTGGCCCGGGCACAAGGGTTTTGGGTGGCCGTGTGCCCGGGCGAGGTGCCGCGCTCCTCAAAGGGTTAGGGAGACGGGGCACCAGGGGATCGAATGTGCGAGTTGGTTGGATACAATCTCGTTACGTTGTGTGGCGTCAAATCCAAGTATCTGAAATTGTTGTTCAATGGGAACGCGCGGCCTTTTTGATTTGGACGCGGACAGCGTTGCTCGGGGGATTTCTTCTTAAAGAAAACTTGACGAAAGTCGCGTAATCCAGGGTTCACATCCGAAAAACGTGGATCTATACTTGGGTCGCCTTGAAGAGAGTGTGGTGAAAGATTTAGGGATGCAGACTCGGACCCGCTGGCTTGAACACGCCGAAGATAGACGCAGCATTTTGTTTTGTGTCCTTTTTCTGCTGAGTGCGGCCGTGGGGTACGCGCTGGATTTTCAAGTCCCCACTCCCGTTTGGATTCTTCACATCGCCGTTTCTTGCACGCTTTGTTTTATCGTGGGCACTATCGCCCACAACTCCATGCACCACCCGATTTTTTTTAAGCCCGAGCACAACCAGCTTTTTCAGATCTTTCTTTCTATTTGTTATGGGCATCCGGTGAGTGTTTACGTGTCGGGGCATAATTTCTCCCATCACCGCAATACGCAAACCCGTCGCGACGTTATCCGCACCTACAAGGCACGGTTTCGCTGGCACCTACTCAACCAGCTTTTTTTCTTTTTTCTCGTCATTCCGAGTCTCATCCGCGCGGAAAACCAGTTCAAAGCGAGGATGAAGGATGAGATTCCTGGCTGGTACAAACAGTTTTGCCGCGAGCAGTACACCGGCTATCTCGTGCAAGCCTTGTTGTTGATTCTAAACTGGAAGGCATTTTTAGCTTTTATCTGGTTGCCTCAACTTTATTGCGTGTGGGGCATCATCGGGATGAATGTCATCCAGCACGACGGTTGCGATCCGGATCACGAGTACAACCACACACGTAGCATGACGGGCCCGTGGGTGAATTGGTTGACGTTTAATAATGGGTACCACGGTGCGCACCACGCGAAGCCGCACATGCATTGGACGGGGTACCCCGCTTATCACAATGCCGAGGTACGGCCTCACCTGCACCCCGCCCTCGATCAGAAAAACTTTATTACCTACTTGCTCAAAACCTATATCTACCCCGGCAAGCGCTTGCGCTACGATGGGGCGCCGATTGAGCTCCCACCAGTGGGGGAAGACGAGGATTGGATCCCACCGCCGGGCGAAGTCGCTCTTGCGGGAACAAGTCTCGGATCCTTCCCGACGGTAGACCTAGCTATTCATCGACCTGCCGAAGCCGTAGTTTAGTTTCCATCATTGAATTTTGTTCGGTTTCTGTGATGCGATGGGTCATGCGTGGTGCGTCCGATTGCTTGTCGATGCCGCTCTCGGTTGGTAATAATAGCTGCATGAATAGACCAAATTTTTTGAATTTCAAAGTCGATCACATGACGCTTCTGGTGCAGCCGGAAATGTACAATGTGTCTTACGTAATTTTCCGCACCATTTTTGGTTGTGCGCCGGAGCACATGCTCTATGAAAAGCGCAAAGAGTGGGTGAGTGGGGAAGGCGATCGTTCGCTGACCTTTGCGATGCAGGTGGGTGAGGGGGAAGATGTAAAACCCGAATTCAACAACACCATGATTGCAGTCGTGCAGCCTTCAGAGCCAAAGAACATGCGCTCTCACGTGCGCGACATGCTGAATTCCCATTCGGCGGCGGCACACTGGCAGCACATCGCGTTGCGGACTCCGGATTTGTTGGCGTTTCATCAGCACGCTCAGGATCGGGGCGTGAATTTCATCACGCCCGTTCTGCGGGATGAGAGCGAGGATGTGATTCAGGTTTTCACCGGTGAGTGGTACCACCCGGGAGCCCCGGCGAGCGGGATGTTCTTTGAGTTCCTGCAGCGCAATCCCAGCGAAGAGCTGATGCAGAAGCTTGCCGAAAGAAACCGCGAGAGTTGGTTTAACGACAAGACTTTCCTCGGGCTCTATGGCGAAAAGGAATCCGAGTACCAAAGCGGCAAGGTAAAGCCTTTCATTGATGAAGAGCTTTTCCAGATCCTGGCCAAACTGGTGAAGGACAAGATGGTTTGGGAGATCGACGAGAAGATCATCCAGGCCGCCGAAGCCGCGATGCTCAAATACGGGAAAGCCCGCAAAAACGCAGCGTAGATTCGCGTTTTTGCAGCCGCTAGTTCGGACGGCGGGGAGGCTGGTAATTCGGCGTCCCCAACGCTCGGCTTGTGCCGGGGGCGTAAAAACTCGCCCACTGGAGCATCGTCTCTTGGACATCGGGCACTTGCCGGATGAAGTTGAAGAACCAGTTGATTTCTACGCCGGTTTCGTGGACCCACTCGCCATTTTCACCCACAACGCCGACTTTCATGCCTGCCTCGTTGAGCGGTTGCATCCAGTCAACAAAGAGTTCTTGTGGGAATTTTTCGAGTACGATGTCCCAGCCGGGGCGGAAATACGCGTGGTGGGGAGTTTCTTTAAAGCCACTTCGATCGTCTTTCAGCTCACCGGGGTAGATGCGCAAAAATCCCGGTTTGCCATCGATACAGGTAAATCGAAAGAGAACGGATGTCTTGCCTTCCCAATGGCTACTCATTCCGTTGGGTAGAACTTCAAAGGACTTTCCATTCTTGAGAACGATTCTACTGGCGTCGTCTTCGCGATCGGGGAGTTCTTCCTGGCGTTCCACGACAGAATTTAGCAGCATTTGGAGCAGGAAAGTCTGGCGGATGCGCAGGGCGAGATCTTTGTCTTCGACGACTTCGATGGTTGCCGGATCGATCGTGTAGAGATCAATGATGGCTTCTGTTTGATCCATGCGGACGATGCGCACGACCATAGTGGGTTCAACTTCCGGAGCGCCGGGTGCTGTAGGGAGTTCCCCCTCAGGAAAATCGCTAGCGGAAACCGTTTTGCGGTATTCGACATCGCGCTGAGCGCCCATGTCGGCGAGAAAGCCACGGATGGTTTCTGTTTTTCCGCCAAGCTCGTAACTGAACTGTAGGAGTTTGCCGGGGCCGCTTTGTTGCTGGCGGGCGGCGTCCGCAATTCTACCCATGATGTCTGGGTGATCGGTCAGGCGCACACTGCCTTGGACAATGCGGGAGCGGGACAAAACTTCTGTGCGGCGGTTGCCGAATCCGTCGCGCAATTCGACGGAGGCTTCGCCTTCTTCGTTCACGGGGCCGACGAAAAAGACCGCCGTTTCGCCTTTCTTGCTGGCTGAGGGATTTTTACCGCCGGCAGGAGCAAAGGTGACTTCTACCCCTTGGCGCTCTTCGCGGGCTTGCTTGAAGAGGGCGACTTCTGCGAGGTGATCTGGACATTCCGCGAGAGTTTTAGGCTTATCTGCGCCAAAGCTAACTACCGAGATAAAAAGAATAAGCCCGATTCCTAATCCGCCACGCTTCATTTTTTTGCCCTGAAAATTGGTTAACGTCAGGTGAGCGATATAGCACGGTGCGGTATGAATGCAAAATCAATCCTAAACGGGGGAGCCTCTCTCTGCTATATCAGGCGCATATCTGTTTCGGAGAGCAATCATGCGTTTAAGCCATAAGGCGGCTGCTGAATTTATTGGGACTTTTGCCCTGGTTTTCGCGGGGTGCGGGAGCGTGATGCTCTTGGAGCGCCTACCCGGATCTATCTCTCCCATGGCGATCCCGCTAGTCTTTGGCGCCGTTATCGCGTGCATGATCTACGCGGTCGGGCATGTGAGTGGGGCGCACTTCAACCCGGCAGTAACGCTCGCTTTTTCGGTGGCTCGCCACTTTCCGATGAATGAAGTGCCTGCCTATTGGGCCGCGCAATTCGGTGGGGCCTTATTTGCCTCCTTCTTACTTTCAGCTCTGCTACCCGCAGGCGTGACGTTTGGCGCTACGGTTCCGGCGCTGCCTCTCTTGCCGGCGCTTGGGGTGGAAATGGTGCTCAGTTTTCTCCTTATGTTTGTCATTATTGCGGTCGCGACCGATACGCGGGCGGAGGGCACGATGGCGGGCGCTGCGATTGGTGGGATCGTCTCGGTGGCCGCCTACGTCGGGGGTCCCTTGACCGGGGCCTCGATGAATCCTGCAAGATCGCTGGCTCCGGCTCTTTTCGAGCACCAGCTTGGGCCTCTTTGGATTTATTTTATCGGCCCCGCTCTAGGCACGCTGGTGGCGGCTTTGGCCTACGAGTGGATCCGTGGGACTACCGAGAAAAAGAAGGCCAGCGGCTGCTGCTAAGCTCTGATTTGGCCATTGCGGCATTGACAACCCTCATTAAGGCAGCGAATTTACTCTTTTGTTGTCAATCGGGCTTGAATAGGGCAGGGTTGGCAGCTTACCGCAAAGGGGCGGTAGTTAAGTTGGTTATAACGCCTGCCTGTCACGCAGGAGGCCGCGGGTTCGAGTCCCGTCCGCCCCGCCATTACTTTTAATAATTTCAATAAGTTATAAGCGAAAACCTCGTCCGAATCGGACGATGCGGACGATATTGTGATTGGGTCAGTGCGCCGAAGAGATCTCAAAAACACATGAGGTCAAAATGGGCTACTACGTTAAGGCGCAACCGAAGAAGAAGTCACTTCCGCGTTGGAAGCTTCAGTACATATCGTTCAAGAAGGCCGACACGACTCACTCAAAAGCGAAGAAACCCAAACGCGAATGGGACATTTCAAAAGATCGTTGGTTGGGTCTGGGATTCAATAAACAAATGACACTTGAGGAAGCTCGTGCGCGAACA
>JACKAF010000009.1 GCA_020635235.1 Pseudobdellovibrionaceae bacterium
CTAGCTGCGGAAGCCAAAGTGGATCAGCACAGAATCCGCACCGGCAAACTGACGGAACAAGACTGGTCCAAGCTGACCCGCGCGGCGGGAGCTCTTTCTGAAGCGCCCATCTACATCGACGACACACCGGCCCTAACCGTATTGGAAATGCGAGGCAAAGCCCGACGTTTGAAGGCGGAGGTAGGCGATATCGGCCTAATCATCGTCGACTACCTTCAGATCATGGGAACACCAAAAGCAGAAAGTCGTGAAAAAGCGATTTCGGATATATCCCGATCGCTCAAGGCATTAGCAAAGGAGTTAGACGCCCCGGTCATCGCCCTTTCCCAGCTCAACAGAAATATCGACTTGAGGCAGGACAAACGACCCATGCTGGCCGACTTACGCGAATCCGGCGCGATCGAGCAAGACGCGGATTTAATTATTTTCATTCACCGTGAGGATATTGAGGCAATGGCCCAGCCCAACGTAGCCTCCGTCGCGGAATTTATCATCGGGAAGCACAGAAACGGACCGAGAGGGACGGTCAAAGTGGCTTGGCTGGGACAATATGCCTCTTTTGAAAACCTGGCCCCCAACGCCCCCTTGCCGGACAATGGCCCTATTGTGACGCCGGCATAGACGCAAAGATGGATTTTTGTCTCGACATATCATGGCATAAGAAGCGCTTGATCGGAGACTCACCTGTGTTAGCATCAAGGCATTCGAGATCGGTATAGGTTTGGATAAAGAATCACAAAACGACAAAGGCAAAGATCTTCTGGAGCAGGTGATTCACCTAACCGGAATTCCCGCAAAGGCGATCCGCCGCGAACTGAAATCCATACTGGACAAGAAGAATATCGATTTGAACAGCCTCACCATCGATGAGCTCCGCCGCGTGGTTGCCAGTTATCTTCGAGAAATCATGAGCACGGCGCTCGACCGCAGCCAACAGGACAAGACAGAGAATTAGGGGTACTGCGCCGCGCAACCAGAGATGGTATAATATAGTTTCGGTCAACCCGTTGGAGCTGACGAGAAACCGAGAATGCCGCATCGCGTCCTGCCATTTATTTTTGCTTTGCTGATCGCCCTGGGTGGTTGTGCCTTTATCCAGCCCGATGACAACATACTGGCACCTCCCGATTCTCACGGCGCCAAGATTTCTCTCCCTCCCGGTCGATCCAACGTCGAAAAAATCGAATCGCTTACCATTGATGACGTCGTTAAGCGCGAAGAACCCAGTACGGCCGGCCTCTACGACAACAGTCGCTACGATTTTCCAATCACGATTAATTCAAAAGTCGAAGGTTGGATGGACTATTTCACTGGCCGCGGACGGGTGCATTTCGAACGCTACCTGGCCCGCTCAAGCCGCTACATCCCCTTGATGAAGCACATTCTACGCAACTCCGGACTTCCGGAGGATCTGGTCTACCTGGCCATGATTGAAAGCGGTTTCAATATCCGCGCTCAGTCTATCGCCCGTGCGGTAGGCCCCTGGCAGTTCATGCCAGCAACGGGAACCCGGTATGGCCTGCGCGTAGACTCATGGATTGACGAACGTCAGGATCCGATTCGCAGCACCGAAGCGGCCGCACGCTATCTCAAAGACCTCTACTTAATGTTTGAGTCCTGGTACCTCGCGGCAGCGGCCTACAACGCGGGCGAGAACAAGCTGCTACGCGCGGTGCGGGAGCTCAAAACCAACAATTATTGGACGATCTGCAAGAGCCGCTATATCGCGAGAGAAACCAAAGACTATGTGCCCAAGCTCATTGCGGCCGCTATTCTGGCAAAAAATCCTGAGCGGTTTAACTTCGAGGAAATTGTTTACCAAGACCCGCTGGATTTCGAAAACGTCACCGTAACGTACCCAGTACACCTTCGCGATCTTGCCGAGTTGATCAACTCGACCGAAGAGGAGTTGCGCTATTTAAACCCGGAGTTGCGCCGAGGTGTCGTTCCCCCGGCCTCCAAAGAGTACGCCCTCCGCGTGCCGGTCGGTACACAGGTTTTGGTGCAAAAGGCTTTGATCGCCAAAAAGAGTGATCTCGAAAAATCGATCCAGCCAGTTCAATATACCATCCGACGTGGAGACAATCTCTACGTTGTATCGCGCCGATTTGGCGTAAGCATAAAAGAAATCACCGATTTGAACGGGATCAGTCGCCGGAGTCGCCTGCGAGTCGGAAAACAGCTCATGATCCCTTCGTACGCGAATACGGCAACCAAAACACCCGCAAAAGAAAGAGCCGTTGCGGCCAAAACACGCACACAAATTTCCAAGGTCAAACCCAGTGACGGTTTTATTACGCACACCGTCCGCAAAGGAGAGTCCCTTTGGTCAATTGCCGTAAAGTACAACGTTACGGTACAGCAGATCTTTCGCTGGAATAACCTCAGCCGCTCGCAGATCCAACCCGGAAAAACACTCCGAATCAACCCGGGGACCTAAGTTACAGGGTTCCAATAGAGAAGTAGAACTGAATGGTTTTGCCATCGGGGCCAATGCCGTGGGCAAGATCTACGGCGATCGGTCCCACCGGCGTGGCGTACCGGAAGCCTACCCCCAAACCATCGTGCCGAATCTGGCCCTGCGAAGGAAACGGAAATATCTGGCCGCTATCAACAAACACCACGCCTTTGAACTTTTCAAAGATCTCAGCCCCTACTTCGAGTCGCAGATTGTAGAAACCGGTTTCACGAGTGGTGTTATTGGGCTTGAATTGGTTGATCGTAAAGCCGCGCAAGCTCGGCTGCCCTCCCAACGACAAGTCGCTCGCCAGGCGCGCGTCCGGTAGGGGCTGACCACTCAGCAACGACTTGGCGTAGCCGGCTCCCAAATAGGCCGTTAGCGACAGCGGGCCGAAAAGCGGCAGGTAGAAAGAGTTTCGAGAAAGCGCCATAACAAATGAAATATTGTCGTTGGACAGCAGCGCCGGGTGTGCGAATTCTAAATTCAGCAAGTGGTAGCTACCCTTTGTGGGATTAAATGGATCGTTTCTGAAATCCAAAATCAAACCCGGGCCAGTCGAACCGATAAGGTTGATTGTATCTGGACGAACCTGATTTTGGTTCGTGTCGTAGACTTGTGTATTCGTACGTTCCAGGCGGTACAGACGGTAACTCACCGTAACTGAGTCCGATAACTGTTTGGAGATATCAAGCTCAAAGCGGGCGCGCGTCTGTACGGTTCTTTCATTTATAATGGGGTTGAAGGCGGTTTGAAAACTGTCTAAACCCAACGCCGACTTGAGCACGACCGGCACTTCAAACGGGTACGGCGCTACATAGCCCAGCACCGCCGCGTACTCCAGAAACGGGAAGACGCGGGCCGTACCACTCACCGGTAGACGAACTTCGCCCCTAAGCGATCCGGAATGGTTCTTCCCGAACATGTTGCTATAACCGGCTCCGCCAAAGGCCCGCAAGCGGAACAAAGGATCTTCGTAGGTAGCGCCAAATCCGATCTCGGCCAAGCCTGGCGCAAGCTCACGCACCACCACCTTCAGGTTTTTTGTAGCCCCTCTCTCTCCATCTGAAACGATAACCTCTACACGCCCAAACAAGCCGAGCAAGGAGATCGCTTCCTCGGATTCTGCCACTAATTCCGGGTTGTAAATATCCCCGGTCTTTAGACGCACTTCGCGGAGCACCACATCGTTCTCTGTTTTGCGGTTCCCTTCCACTTCAACAGTGCCTACTCGGTATTGGATGCCCTCTTGGATCTCATACTTGATGACGGCGCTCTCCTGATCTCTTGAGATGTTCACGTCGTCACGACTCTCACCGAGAATTTTAGCGTCTATGTAGCCTCGCTCAGCATAGTACGCGAGAATCTTCTGTCTGCCGTCTTTAAGCACTTCAGGGTAAAAAGCGTCCCCGGCTTTAAAAGGAAGAATGTCCCACAGTTCCTTGTTAGAGATTCGACTATTGTTCTCAAATTGAATGGCGGTAATACGCGTCGGATTGCCCAGTTCAATATCAAAAAACAGTTCTACGCCTTTTTTGTCCTGCGAGAAGATCGCTTTCGGCTCAGACACACGCGCATTTAGGTAGCCTAATCGCTCGATCCGTTTCTGGAAATTTGAGCTCGCCGTGGGCATTCCCTTTTGCCAAAACAGCTTGCGCTGCAAAACCCCGGGAGCCCCCTCATAGAACATATTTTCAAGCGTGTCGTCGCTCAAAACTCGAACAGTGCCAATTTCAGGTTTGTTCCGATTGAAGTACACGTGATCAATGCGAACTTGCGGGCCTTCCACGACTTTGAGGGTCACGCTCCTCGTGTCATCTTTCTCAAGTTGGACTTCATTTACATCGACCTTGGCGAAGTGGTACCCCACACTTTGGTACTTGGCTTCAATGAGACGAGCGATGTTGGAGGCTGCATTAAGACTCGATAACACTTCCTCGGACATCAAATCGCGGAGTTCGACATCATAGAACACAGTATTGCCGGTTACGGCATATTGAATGCGACTACCCATCCGCAGCACGATATTCACTTCTACCTGGCTACGGTCCTCACTAAACTTCAACGTACTCTGATCAATCTTAGAGGTGTAGTATTTGTTCTCCTGCAGATACTTTTTGATTGCGGCAAGCGAACGGTCCAGAGAGTTCTTGCTGAACTGATCGCCTTCCTTCATCTCCATGACGTCCCTAATTCTTGGCATCTGTTTGGCAGGAGCTCCGATGTGGTTGATCTTGCTTACATAAGCCGCTTCATTC